>CAVOQC010000001.1:0-1209026 GCA_963698265.1 uncultured beta proteobacterium
GCCGTGCAGGCCCAGATCTGGGGCTCGGCACCAACCTGCTGCAGGTGCGTCCGGGCCAGCGTATGGTCCGGGCAGCGGCGGCTCCAGCGCGCCCTTCTTCAAGGACACCGACGCCGAGGCCATCGCCACCCAGATCGGAGGCGTGGCGGCCGCCGCCCCCCGAGTCGCGCACGTCGGGAACGCTGGTGGCCAATGGCCGCAACTGGAGCAGCACCATCACCGGCAGCACGAACGCGTGGCGACCATCGGCAACTGGACCCTGGCCCAGGGGCGCGAGTTCTCCGACGCCGAGGAGCGGGCCGGCGCGGCCGTCTGCATGATCGGCGCGACCGTGCGGCGCGAGCTCTTCGGCAGCAGCCCCGCGCTGGGCGAGTCGCTGCGCGTGAAGCAGATCAGCTGCGAGGTCATCGCCGGTGCTCGGCTCCAAGGGCCAGGGATCGTTCGGCAACGACCAGGACGACCTCGTCTTCATCCCGATCAAGACGCTTCAGCGCCGCATCACCGGCAATACCCAGGTCAACGACCTGCTCGTGTCCATGGCCGATGGCAGCGACAGCACCCGCGTCAAGGCCAGCATGACGCAGCTGCTGCGCGAGCGCCGCAAGCTCGCCGACACCGACGAGGACAACTTCAGCGTGCTCGACACCAAGCAGCTCGCCGACACGCTCTCGGGCACCACCCAGGTGATGACCACGCTGCTGGGTGCCGTGGCCGCGGTGAGCCTGCTGGTGGGCGGCATCGGCATCATGAACATCATGCTGGTGAGCGTGACCGAGCGAACCAAGGAGATCGGCTTGCGCCTGGCCATCGGCGCGCTGGAGCGCGAGGTGCTGCTGCAGTTCCTGATCGAGGCGGTGGTGCTGGCCGCCCTCGGGGGGCTCGTCGGCGTCGTGCTGGCCACGGGCGCCTCCATCTGGCTCGTCGGCCATGATGAGCGTGCCGTATGTCTTCAACCCCGGCGTCAACGTGCTGAGCTTCCTGTTCTCGGCCTGCATCGGGGTGCTGTTCGGCTACTTCCCGGCGCGGCGTGCCGCGCGGCTCGACCCGATCGAGGCGCTTCGGCACGAGTAGCGCGGTACGGCGCGCGTCGGCGCTACAGGGCATTCACCCCCCTTTTCCTGCATTTCGTCGCTTTCCGCTCGCGGCGGGGGGGCAGCGTCCCTAGAGTGGCTCCATCGCAACGACGCAACCCACCGGGAGCCCCAAATGATCACCTTCTTCTTCGCCTTCGTGACCGTCGCCTTCTTCGCCGCCATCGCCGCCCAGGTCGTCGGCACGGTCTCCAACTCGCGCGCCTTCGGGTAGACGAAGCACCCATGATCCGCCGCATCGCGGTTTTCCTGTCCTTCCTGCTGCTCGCCGGTGGTGCGCTCGCCGACGACGACTGGTCGGGGGGAACGATTCGATTCGGGGGTCACGTCGAGGTCTCGGAACCCACGGCCGGCTTCCTCTACGCGGCGGGCGGCGAGGTGCAGGTGGAAGCCCCCGTGCAGGGCTCGCTACGCGTGGTCGGTGGCAACGTGGAGGTCGGCCCCGGCGCGCGGATCGCGGGCAGCGCCTCGCTCGCCGGCGGCAACGTCGTGGTGAAGGGTCCGATCCAGGGCAACCTTCACGTCGGCGCCGGCGACGTCACCCTCGATGGTCCCGTGGCCGGCGATGCATACGTCGGGGCCGGATCGCTGAGCCTCGGACCCAACGCCCGCATCGAAGGCAAGCTCAAGTTCCGCGGCGGTGAACTGAATCGCGATCCCGGCGCGCAGGTGGTGGGCGGCCTGGTCCAGGCGCCTCCCCGCGCGCACCGGCACGAACGGACGGCGGGCGAGCGAATGACCCGCGGGTGGTTCTGGAGCCTGGGGCTGGTGGTGCTCGCAGCACTTCTCGCGGGCGCCCTGCCCGGCCCTTCGCAACGCCTGGCGCAGGAGCTGCGCGAGCGGCCGGGGATGACGACGCTGGTGGGATTCCTCGCGCTCACCGCCATTCCCGTGGCCGCGGTGATGCTGATGATCACCATCATCGGCATCCCGATTGCCGTGCTGGTCTTTGTCTTGTACGCGGCGTTGCTGATGATCGGCTACGTGTGGCTCGCCGTGGTGCTGGGGGGCCTGCTCCTCGATCGCTTCAACGCCGAGACGGCCGCGGTGACCGCATGGCGCGTCGGCGCGGCGGCCCTCGCGATGATCATCCTGGCGATCGCCGTGCGCGTGCCCTTGGTCGGCGGGTTCGTGAAGTTCGCCGCGCTGGTGGTGGGCGTGGGCATGATCGTCAGTGCGGTGACGCGAAAAGGGCAGCCACCCCCGGCCGCGACCTTGATATCATGAGCACCTTCTTCAACCGCATGAAAGGAGGTGATCGTGAAAAAGCCCCTGAATAACGCCGTTGCAGTGGTGATGGATCACGCAGCGAAGGCTACGATCGCCTGAGCGGCGAATCCCGCCCTACCGCGACCGCGTAGGGACTCAGAAGGCCGGCCTGACACGCCGGCCTTTTGTTTTGTGGGCCTACAGTCCCATCCCATGGATTTGTGACGAATCCCCAATTCCAAACTGTCCGCAAACGGTGGGGACGTCATCATGCCGGAAACTCTACCTCTGGCCCGTTCGAAAAGCCGGGATGGGATCAAATACCAAGTCCCTACCAGAGGGAAACTCATGCCGACTGTGTGTCAGTTCTTGCCGCAGATTTCTCTTGCCCAGCGTGGATGGACAACTGCTAGCTACCAGGCGCAGGATGCCGCCTAAAGTAAAGTAACGTTTTGCGTCCCAAAAGGTGGGTAGATGGGCGTATCTGGGCCTGTATAGCGTCGCCGCACCAACAGCGATCAATCCTTTCCGACGATTCTTTCGCAACGGGCGACCCGAGTACTGGATGGATTCAGTTTTCAAAGTTTGTAACCTCGAGTGTTGCATGATGAGTGGCCCAGATGTCGTCACTTGCATTGACCAGAACGGTCTACTGAGCACCGTGGCCGAAGGCTATCTGTTCGCTTTCGCGTCAACTCTATTGATGGTCTTAGTCTTTGACGTTGGACAAAGGGTAGTGTGTGCTTGCTTGCGTTTGCGAGGCCTTCCATCATTTCCTCCTGTCAAATCCCCCATTTTTGTGGTTCATCTCATCCACGGGACTTGGGCGCCGAACGCGCCTTGGGCGTCGCCTCGGGGGTGCGCGCTCGTTACAGCCCTCCAGACAGCACTTGGACCCAACTGCCAATTCACGGCCCCCGGATGGAGTGGCGTGAATTCGTTCAGCGCCAGGGACGCCGCAGCTCGCAATTTGTCGTCGCATTTGCAGGTTTGGTTTCAGCGATGTCCAACGGCTCGGCACATCCTAGTTGGCCATAGCCATGGAGGAACAATTGCGCTCCAGACCTTGCAAGACACAACTTTGGGTTCGCGAGTGCACTCATTGGTCTGCCTCTCGACGCCTTTCCTCTCGGGACGGCCTCAGCCAGGTGGGACCATCGCTTTGATCACGTTGCTGCTAGTTGCGGTGCTTGTCCTTCTCGCGCGATTGTGGTGGGACTCGTCCAGTGTGAATGTGGTGCTGCTTTCGTTCGGGGCGCCTTTTGCTTTTCTTTTGGCTTGGTTCTTGGCCGTACTTTCTACAGAGTCGTTCAGGGTGTCGTCGAAGCAGCTTGGAACCCCAAACGTGCTGGGTGACCGCCTGCTAGTTGTAAGGCGGACTATCGATGAAGCAAGTATCTTCATTTCGATTCCCTCCGTTTTTGCTACGAGCCTAAAGTTTCTTAATGACCTTGCAAAGAGTATCGCAGCGATAATTTCAGGTGCCGGAAGATCAATACCCCGCGGTTGGTTCCAGAACCTAGCACTTGCCGTCGGATTGACTTCCCTTTTTGCCGGCGGCCTTGTACTTCTTCATGCCGGATCTCTGACTGATAATTTGTTCGGGGCTCGCTATTGCAATCAAATATTAGGGGAGACCGCTATCGGCGTGGGCCTTCTTGCGCTCGGACTTGTCGTTGGGGCCCATAGCAGCGGGAGTAAGCATGGCGGGAAGGTCATGCTCGTCATTGCTAATGCTTTCTTTGCGCCACTATATCTTCCGATAATGTTTCTCTCGACGATTGCGGTTGGGATTGATTCGCTGACAACCCAAGCAACGTTGATATTTGGGGCCGAGGCAGCACCTGTTGGATCCTCGCTAGTAGTCACGTTGGGAGCGGAATCATTTCCAGAACGACTGAGTTGGACCATTGATTTTGGCGCGGTAGCCGCTTCGCCCTGGGGCCTATCACATAGTTCATACGACGACCCGAGGGTGGCTTCGGCGGTAGTCGATTGGATAGAGACAAGAAATACCTCGTCACCGCAAACTCAAGAAGAGTTGCTTCCGAGAATGACGTAGCCAAGGCGGTGACCTGCCTGGGATTTTCGGACCAGTTGTAACTTGAGAGAATGGCTCTTGCTCTGCCGAGAGGAGCCCATGAAGAAGAGCCGCTTTACCGAAGAACAAATGGTCGCGATGCTGCGCGAGGCCGACCGAACTTCCGTTGCCGACGTGTCGCGCAAGCACAAGGTCAGCGACCAGACGCTGTACAGCTGGCGCAAGCGGTTCGGACAGCTCCAGCCCGCCGACGTGAAGCGGCTACGTGCCCTGGAAGCCGAGAACGCGAAGCTCAAGCGCATGCTCGCCGAGCGGGAAATGGCGATCGATACGTTGAAGGAGATCAACCGGCGAAAGTGGTGAGCCCGCAAGCGCGTCGTGAGCAGGTAGCGTTGGCCATGGAGTTGGGCCACTCGACCAGACGTGCGTGCGGGCTGATCGGAGTGGCCCGATCGATGATGGGCTACAAGTTGATCCGCGCCGAAAGAGACGCGCCGGCACTGTCTGCCATGAGCAGGCTCTCGGCGCTGTACCCGCGCTATGGCTACCGGCGAATCCGGATCTTCCTGAGACGCGAGGGCCATACGATGAGCCCGGAGCGAGCCCATCGCCTCTGGAGATTGGCGGGGCTGCAGCTGCCGAAACGGAGGCCGCGGCGCCGCATTGCAACGAGCCGGCCACGTCCCTTGCCGCCGATGGCACCGAATCACGTCTGGGCCTATGACTTCATCTTCGATGCCAGCGCCAGCGGACAGCAGATCAAGTGCCTGACGGTCGTCGATGAGTTCACCCGGGAATGCCTCGCGATCGACGTAGCCGGAAGCATTCGGTCGAGCAGGGTAATCGAGGTACTCTCCCGCCTGGTGAGTCTGCACGGGGCTGACCTGCCTGGGTTTTTCGGACCAGTTGTAACTTGAGAGAATGGCTCCTGCTCTGCCGAGAGGAGCCCATGAAGAAGAGCCGCTTTACCGAAGAACAGATGGTCGCGATGCTGCGCGAGGCCGACCGAACTTCCGTTGCCGACGTGTCGCGCAAGTACAAGGTCAGCGACCAGACGCTGTACAGCTGGCGCAAGCGGTTCGGGCAGCTCCAGCCCGCCGACGTGAAGCGGCTACGTGCCCTGGAAGCCGAGAACGCGAAGTTCAAGCGCATGCTCGCCGAGCGGGAAATGGCGATCGACACGTTGAAGGAAATCAACCGGCGAAAGTGGTGAGCCCGCAGGCGCGTCGTGAGCAGGTTGCGTTGGCCATGGAGCGGGCCACTCGACCAGACGTGCGTGCGGGCTGATCGGATGTGGCCCGGTCGATGATCGGCTACAGGTCGGTCCGGGCCGAAAGGGACGCGCCGGCGATTGTCGGCGATGCGCCGGCTCTCCGGCGCAGTACCCGCGCTACGGCTATCGGCGAATCCGGATCTTCCTGGGACGCGAGGGCCATGCGATGAGCCCGGAGCGAGCCCATCGCCTCTGGAAGTCGGCGGGGCTGCAGCTGCCGAAACGGCGACCGCGGCGACGCATTGCAACGAGCCGGCCGCGTCCCTTGCCGCCGATGGCACCGAATCACGTCTGGGCCTACGACTTCATCTTCGACGCCAGCGCCAACGGTCAGCAGATCAAGTGCCTGACGGTGGTCGATGAGTTCACCCGGGAATGTCTCGCGATCGACGTGGCCGGAAGCATCCGGTCGAGCAGGGTAATCGACGTACTCTCGCGCCTGGTGAGTCTGCACGGGGCGCCGGCGGCCCTGCGATCCGACAACGGGCCGGAATTCATCAGCAAGGCCATCCTGGAGTGGCTCGTCCGCTCCGGCATCCACACGGCCCACATCGACCCCGGCAAGCCCTGGCAGAACGGCACCGACGAGAGCTTCAACGGCAAGTTCCGGGACGAATGCCTGAGCGTCGAGTGGTTCCGCAGCCGCGAGGAGGCCCGCGTCGTCATCGAGCAGTGGCGCCGTCACTACAACCACGTTCGTCCGCATTCGAGCCTCGCTTACCAAACACCTGTCGAATTCAAGCTGCGCTACGATTCAACCACCGCGGGGGCCATTTCCAAGTTATGAATGGCCCGAAGATCCCCAGGCAGGTCAGATCAAGTGCCCTCGCAACCGAACCTAACCCGAACCTGAAATCCCTTCCCTCTTCGGCCGAGTGGAACTTTTCGAACTAAATCAGCGGCCTGCTACGACTGCCACCGAACTGGTTCCGAACTGTGCTGCGTGAAGGCCCGTCTGAGATCGGAAGACCGGTGTCGCCCCACTTCGGACGGTCACCGTTGCGCTACGCTGCTGCCTAACGCTATTCAATACTGGCACGCAGCTTGCCGAACCATAGAGCCCGGCGAATGATTTGAACTTGGCGTTTCATGGTGTCAAGGTCACGAGGCAAATCCAAGAAGGCGTTCGCCTCATTCGATGACCGAAAGAAAGCCTGACGAAGTTGGACTAATCGAATTGCCATGCCGCTTTGCTGCGGAAAATGGGAAGGCCGCCCCGAAGAGCGGCCTTGGTGAGTTGAGCAAATCTAAAGAAAACGGAAGGTACTATCTTTGATCGTGCGGAGCAGTAACCACAACCAGGCAAGAACCAATATTGCCCACTTCATCTGCGCTCCTGACCGCAATGGTGTACCTACGACCGTTCCGGTCTTTCCCCTTTCGCGCTGCAATCAATGAGACTCCGAATGAGTAGCCACCTCCTGGACCTAAAACGACGCTGCCATTTGGCTGTACTTGGCCATATTCATCAATAATCTCATACGCGCTAGAAGCAATGGCCGATGTACCAAGGCTGATGATTCCCGAGACCGTCACCGAGACCGATTTGCCATTAGGTGGCCAGAGGGTGTCCGGAGTCACCGAACAGCTGACACTGGGTAGCGTCTGCGGAACGCCATTTACGCTGGTTATCTTTACGCCGCCCGCCCCACTACTCGGATCAATCGGGAAGATGCTCTTCGTTTGTCGGGCACCTCCGTAACCGGAACCGGTCTCAATGTCGCCATCGAACGTGCTTTCCCAAGTAAATTCATAAAGAGGCGGGCTTGGCTTCTCCAAAGGAACGCCGCTGCAAAGAGGAGACGTTGCGCCCACTCCGCATACACCAACTAATCTTGTCCTAAACTTCGTTGCGGTGCCGGGAAAGTTGTTTGGACAATCCTGAAATAATATTCTTTCCGAATCCTTTATAGGTAGGGACAACTGCTTCGTACATGGCGTCACGGCATTATTAAGCTCGGAGGCAGAATAGTAGAATGGGTAGGAGTTTCCACTAAGATATGTGTATCCTCCATCCGGAGGATCATAAAACTCAGGGGGTGCCTGAAGGGATCCATCAATGCCCAAGTTCTCTGGAGGTACTTTCCTAACTTCTTGGGGGAACACTCCGGAGGGAGCGGGCATTTCAGTAATCAATTGCTGCCAATTATAGCCAGTGAAACCGCACGCGGCCGCGGCGGCGTCTAGTCCAATCGATATTCCATCAGAATAACTTGGTTGGAACCAAGCGTTCATGGTTATCGGCTTGCCATCTTGGCTAAATGGCCAACCTGTATTCAGCTTTACGTCACTTTTCTTAACTGGACAGCCTATCAACGGCCATAGGCCTGATGCGCTTCCACTAAGAATTGCATATTGATTATTCAGAACTCCGTTGCCGTCAACCCAAATGGTAGTTCGATAAGAAGAATGGTCTATGACATAAGCACCCGATCCGACGGCATAAAGATAGTCGAAGGTGACAAATGAATGATCCTCAACGCAATTATCCGGGCAGCCTCCAACCCCCAGTGGCGGAGGGGCTACCGAGGCAACATGTATCTTTATTGTGCCGGGAGTACTAACAACCGTCACCCCAGTATTCCAAGGCGGATATGAATAGTAGTACGTTGAAGAGCCAGCGGAAATGAATTGTCCATCACAAGCCTGAAAGAGGCTGTTACCTACATTCCCGAATGCGCCAACTGCAAAATCCCTAGGGTTGTACCATTGAACGGAACCGGGCCCGCTGATGGGAAGAGGTGACGTGTTTGTATCTTGAGCACTTGTCGTTCCGTCTGGGAACGTCCGATAGATATTGGAGGTGTACTGCGCGCCACCGAGATCCGAAAAGAAAGGGAAAGTAATCGGATCAGGGAAATACGTCACACAGTCCGCAGCGCGCACAGAAGGAACTAAAAACAAAAAGCAAATAGACATCAGACACAGCGATATTCTAACGGTCATCTTTCAGGATCGCTGAGAAGAGCTGCCGCAATTTCCGACTGGCTGCGAATAGGAGACTTGAACATTATTCTCCCCCAACGGAAGTTGGGGCCCCGCCGGTTCATCGTCAAACATGTTGTAACTCACGCAAGCGCCGCTTTTTCCCCGGAATGTTACCCTTCGCAGCATCCAATTGTCCTTGATCCAAACACTGGTATGGGCGCAAACCGAACTACCCTTTAGCTCTGCCAAAAAAGACGGTTCCTGTTCGAGAATCAAGCTGCTTGAAAGATATCGAGCCGCCGGGCCGGTGGGCGCCACGAATGTCCGCTAACAGGAAGATTTACCTGTGGCTGTTCATGGCCGTACTCGGCCGTTTCCCCTGCCACCGTAACAGCCGGCTGGCGACACGCCCCGAGCGGCCACAAACCTGGCCCCAGGGGCAACGCACCCGCCGGGGAAACAGGGGTGGCCATCCCCTCCCCCACCCGGCCACACCTGCGCCCACCTGGCCCCAGGGCGAGCACTTTGCTGCCCGCCCCGGGAACCGCCTCAACCGCCTACCCCTCAACGGGGCACCGGCGTTGTAACCTTCATCGGTCCATTCGACCAAGACGAATTGCGGGCTGCCATTCGAGAGAGCACCCGAGCCCCGCCCCGGCAGGGGGCTTTTTCTTGGGCCGGAGAGGGTGGCCACCACAGGATGTGGCAAGGCCATGTCCCTTGCGTCGCAAGGGCGTGAGCGCGAATTAGTCCGGGGGTGGAATACCCTGTTCCCCAACGTGCGGGCGATGTAGTTGCGCTACCATCGGCTGCCATACTTCGCTGCGTTGCCGAGGAGACACCATGAACAGCACCGAACGGAATGCGCATTTGAAGACAATATTGGTGTCTGCTGTTTGCATGGTGCTCGCGGGCTGCGCTGCCAGGGCGGTAAACTCGGCCGCCGACCGGACAAAGCCGGTCATGCCGCACGTCGAGCCCGTGTGCATGCTGAAATCCCCCTTGCCCTCGAGCATTCTTCACACGGTCGTGGGAAATATAGACGCCAGCAAACAGTTCTATGGTGGCTCCGATCAACTCATCCCACTCATGGCCGATGAGGCTCGAAAGATGGGCGCTGACGTTGTAGTAAACATGAGAACCGGGCAGAAGATGGGAATGTTCGCTTGGGCGCGTCCGTACGGATCTGGCACAGGCGTGAAGCTGCAGAACAAGGCGGACCTAAACTGTCTCGCTCTAGGTGTAGAGTTGCGCTAGTCGTCGCGTAGCCCGAGTGCCCGTTACCCACCCCTCAAGCTGCATGCGCTGCACCGCGCGTCCCGCCTGACCCAGCCCCGCCCCGAGCGGGGCTTTTTCTTGTGGCGAATTTGACACACGGGAGGTTCGCTTTACACCGACGCTTACATGGCGCACTAGGAAAAACGCGCAACTCGAAAGTTGCACGCACGTCTTTGTTTTTTGGTGGGCCCGACCTGACACCCGCCTTTAGTACGCGATAGGATTAGAGTCCGCCTACGTCTGAAAGCGGCCCGTGATGCCCCAAGAAAAAACGGCCACCCGAAGGTGGCCGTTCTCCCCGCAAGCACCTCTGCCCTAATCCCAGCTCAGCGCCCCCCCCGTCTGATACTCGATCACCCGCGTCTCGAAGAAGTTCTTCTCCTTCTTGAGATCGATGAGCTCGCTCATCCACGGAAACGGGTTACTCGCCCCCGGATATAGCTGGTCCAGCCCGATCTGCTGGCACCGCCGGTTCGCAATGAACCGCAGGTACTCCTTGAACATCGAAGCATTCAACCCCAGCACCCCCCGAGGCATCGTGTCCTCCGCATAGGCGTACTCCAGCTCCACCGCCTTCTGCATGAGCTCCGTGAGCTCCCGCCGGAACTCCGGCGTCCACAGGTGCGGGTTCTCCATCTTGATCGTGTTGACGAGATCGATGCCGAAGTTGCAGTGCATCGACTCGTCCCGAAGGATGTACTGGTACTGCTCCGCCGCCCCCGTCATCTTGTTCTGCCGGCCGAGCGAGAGGATCTGCACGAAGCCCACGTAGAAGAACAGCCCCTCCATGATGCAGGCGAAGACGATCAGGCTCTTCAGCAGCCGCTGGTCGTTCTCCGGCGTGCCCGTCTTGAAGTTCGGATCGCAAAGCGTCTCGATGAACGGGATCAGGAAGTCGTCCTTGTCCCGGATGCATTTCACTTCCTTGTACGCGGCGAAGATCTCGCCCTCGTCCAGGCCCAGCGATTCGGCGATGTACTGGTAGGCGTGCGTGTGGATCGCCTCCTCGAACGCCTGGCGCAGCAGGTACTGGCGGCACTCGGGCGCGGTGATGTGGCGGTAGGTGCCCAGCACGATGTTGTTGGCGGCGAGCGAATCGGCGGTGACGAAGAAGCCCAGGTTTCGCTTCACGATCAGCCGCTCGTCGTCCGTCAACCCGTTCGGGTTCTTCCACAGGGCGATGTCGCGGTTCATGTTCACTTCCTGCGGCATCCAGTGGTTGGCGCAGCCCGCGATGTACTTCTCCCACGCCCACTTGTACTTGAAGGGCACGAGCTGGTTCACGTCCGTCTTCGCGTTGATGACGCGCTTGTCCTCGGCCCGCACGCGCGTGAAGAGGCCGTTCGCGCCCATCTCGGGGGCGGGCGTCGGGGCGTGGTCGGAATCGGAGTCGGCGGACTGCTTCGGCGGGGGCTCGGCGCGCCGGTAGCCGAGGGGGGGGATGGCGGGGGGCAGATCGTCGAAACTCAGCATCGGGCTTGCGCTCCTCGTTTCCCTGGCGCCATGCGGCACCACTTTTTGTTTGGGCCTTCGACCCCCCGTGCCGCGCCCCGGGGGGAGTAGGCCCCGGGGGCGGTGGGTGGCGATCACTTCACCTCTAACGCAGTCATGGAGTGAGTCATCCCTCACCCCGACCCTCTCCCAAGGGGAGCGGGAAATCTCTAGGCCGCCAGCCTCGGCGATGCGGGGCTCGCGACGAGTGCGGCCGGCACGTTGGCGCTGCGGGCGGCGGTGGCGCGCCAGTGCAGGGCCTGGAGGTTCGCCGGGTCCGTGGAGCCGCCCAGCGCCCGGGGCTCGATGAAATCCAGCTCCCAGCCGAACGGCGACTTGCGGTTGCCGAAATCGGCATAGCGAACCATGTTGCCCAGCCGGTCCTTGCGGAATTCCCAGGAGTTGGCGTGGGTGCCTACCGGGGAGGTGCGCGACCAGGCTGCGCGCTTCAGGTCCTCGAGCAGGATCATGTGTTCGTGCTTCGCCATGGCGCTTCCCCCGTGATTGGCCGCCAAGCCGCAACCTGTTGATTTTGTTCTTGTAATCCAGCCATCCCGACCCCGGAAACCGCATCCCGGGCAGGCGCCTGAACCGTGCGGAAGGATGCACCCGGCCGGGGGCGGCGTCAAGTAAAAAGCACTACATCTGGTAGCCCCTTGACCGCCGGACCGGACCTATTGTGGAAAAGGTGGATAAGTTGTGGATAAGGGGGGAATAAGCTTGTTGACGGGGGTCAACGGGGCGGGGAGTACGGGGGCCACGATGGACCATGATTTTCGAGGATCGCATCGACGCCGCGAGGCAGCTCGCGCGTGCGCTCGGCAAGTACCGCGGGAAGAAGCCCCTGGTGCTGGCCATCCCGCGCGGGGCGGTGCCGATGGGGCGCGCGCTCGCCGACGAGCTGGAGGGCCAGTTCGACGTGGTGCTGGTGAGGAAGCTCGGCTCCCCGGGCAACCCCGAGTTCGCGGTAGGGGCCGTGGATGAGGCCGGCTGGGCCTACATCGCGGACTATGCGAGCGATGTGGGCGCCTCGCGCTCCTACCTGGCCGACGAGACCGCGACCCAGCTCGCCACCATGCGCAAGCGCCGCGCGCACTACACGCCGGCCCGCCCGCCCATCGATCCGTCCGGGCGCATCGCGATCGTGGTCGACGATGGCCTCGCCACGGGGGCGACGATGATCGCCGCACTCCATTCGGTGCGCGCGCGCCACCCGAAGCGGCTGGTGTGCGCGGTGCCCGTGGGTTCCCCCGACAGCCTGGAGCGCGTTCGCGAACACGCCGACGAGGTCGTGTGCCTGAGTTCCCCGCCCGGCTTCGGCGCCGTGAGCCAGTTCTACCGCATGTTCCCGCAGGTGGAAGACGAAGAGGTGGCGGCGATCCTCGCGCGGAAGTAACGCTCTCCCCGCGCGCCCTACACCGCGGCGATCCCCATGCGCTCGGCGAGGCTTTGCACCAAGCGCGCGGTCGCTTCCTTTGCGACGGCCGCATCGACGATCACGGCGGAATCCAGTTCCTCCCCGGTAAGCGGCTCCACGTTCGGCGAGCTGGCGCTCGAGCACGGCGATGCCGGCCTCCGATGCGTCGCTGCCTTCGCGCTCGCGGCGCAGGATCCGCTCGCGCAGCACGGCCTCCGGCGCGGCGCAGGCCACGAGGACAAAGGGCACGCCCCGCTCACGGGCAAACTCCCGGAAGAGCACGCGCCAGTCGCGCTTGAGGAATGCCGCGTCCACGACCGCCGGGTATCCCGCCGCGAGTATCTCGCCCGAGAGTGATGCGAGCCGGGCGTAGGTGATGCGATCGGCTTCCGGCGTGTAGATGCCGCCGCCGGGTTCGGCGTGGGTGCGCGCGTCCTTCTCGATTCCGTGCAGGCGCTTGCGCTCCACGTCCGAGCGCAGCCGCACCGCACCCAGCGCTTCCACGATCGCCTGCGACACCGTGGTCTTGCCGGATCCGGAAAGGCCATGCATCGCGACCAGCGCGGGCGTGGCTTCGCGGGAAAGCCGGCCTGCAAGCTCCAAGTGGCCGCGGTACGCACGGGACGAGCGCTCGCGATCGTCGGCACTGACGCCCGCCTGGTGGGTGCGGATGCAGCTCACCTTCGCGCGCACCATCGCGCGGTAGACGAGGTAGAAGCGCAGCACCCGGAGCCCCGCGTAGTCGCCCGTCTCGTCGAGATAGGCGTCGATGAAGCGGTGCGCCAGGCGCGGCAGCCCGTGGTGGAAGAGATCCATCACCGGGAAGGCCACCTCGTTCATCACGTCCACCCAGCGGAAGGCGTCGTTGAACTCGATCGCGTCGAAGGCCACGGGCTCGCCTTCGAGGAGGGCCACGTTGCCCAGGTGCAGGTCGCCATGGCACTCGCGCACGAAGCCGTCGTGGCGGCGGCGGGCGAAGTCGGCTTCCAGGCGGTTGAACTCCCGAAGCGTCCAGGAGCACAGCGCCTGCCTTGCCTCGCGCGTGACGCCCGCATCGTCCAGGCTCTCGAGCTGGGTGAAGTTGTCCACCGCATCGGCGAGGATCTCGCGGGGGGCGCCAAAGGCCGCGTCCGCGCCCGCACGCGCGATTCGGCCGTGGAATGCGGCGACCGAACGCGCGAAGGCATCGATGTGCGCTTCGGTCAGCGCGCCCGCCTTCGCCACGCGGTCGAGCAGCGCCTCCTGGGGAAAGCGGTGCATCTTCACGGCGTGGTCGAAGGCCACGCCGGTGCCGCCCATGCGGGGTGCGTCAGGCGTTCCGGTGATGGGCACCACCTCGAGATAGAGGTCCGGCGCGGTGCGGCGGTTGAGCCGCAGTTCCTCCTCGCAGAAGTGAAGGCGCGCCGCGCGCGTGGAGAAATCCACGAAGCCCAGGCTCACGGGCTTTTTCAGCTTGTAGGCGAAGTCGCCGGCGAGCAGCACCCAGGAGATGTGCGTCTCGAGGAGCTCGATCGCGCCCGCCGGGTGCGGGTAGCAGGCCGGGTTGCGGAGCTTTTCGACGAAACCCGCGCTGGCCGCGGACTTGCTCCCGTCCGGCATGGTCACTCGCCTCCCCTAGTGCTCCTCGAGGTGCGGCACGTTGTCCTCGGCGGGCTCGGAGGTCTCGGGGTCGATCCAGTCGCTCACTCCCAGCTCCGCCTCGACCTCGGCCAGCGCATTGCCCGGCTCGAATTCCTCTTCGTCGCCGCCGCGCTGGTCGTCGATGGCCTCGACCAGGCTCGCGTAGGGGCCGCGGTCCGGGCCGCCATGGCGGGGCTGCGCCCAGAAGCCGTCCGCCCGCTCTATGACACGCATGTCCTCGAGTTCCGCGGCCACTTCGGGCGCGGTAGGCGGGGGGCGCTTGGGCGCGGGCGAGGTTCGGGTGTGTCTCACGGTCCCTCCATCGGTGGCAGGTGCCCGGCGGCGGCGGAAACCGCCTCCCGGCCACTCCAAAGTACGCCCGGAAGGGGGTCCATGGTTGACCCGCGTCAAAAAGAAAATCGGGCGGGCAGCGGCGTCGAGAAGTCATACCGTGACGCTGCCGCGTACTATTGGCCTGTTCCACGCTCGCGTCCGCAGGAATCGGCCCCTTCGCCCCATGGCCCGCCCAGCCGCATGAACCCCGCACAACCCTTCTCGAATGCCGACGTCGCCCAGCTCGTCGAGGCCGAGCGGGTGGCGATGCTCTATCGCATGGTGCCGAGGACGCTCGCGACCGCGATCTTCTTTTCCCTCGTCGTGTTCTTCACGCTTCGACCGGTGACGCCGATGCCCCTGCTGCTGACCTGGCTCGTCGCCAACAATCTCATCACGGTGGTGAGGCTGCTGGACGTCGCCGCCTACCGGCGCACGAAGCCCGTGGCCCGCGAGGCTCGTACCTGGCACCTGCGCTTCGGCTCGCTCGCGCTGGCGGCCGGCGTGACCTGGGGCCTGATGGGCACGCTGCTCTTCCCGCCGGACCTTCCGCAGTACCAGGCCGTCTGCACCGTCTTCCTGGTCGGCATCGTCGCCGTGGGCCTCTTCACGCTGAACAGCAGCTGGTTCGCGTTCCTCGCCATGGCGGTTCCGGTGCTCCTGCCAGCCGCGCTTCTCATGCCCTTCACCGGCGGGGCGCTGGGCCTGCCCTTCGGCGCCCTGATCGGGTTCTTCCTGCTGGTGGTCATCGGCAGCTCGCGGGCCAACGTGAAGAACATCGAGGAGCTGCTCACGCTTCGCTTCGTGAACGCGAAGATCGCCCAGGAGCGCGAGGCGGCGCTCCTCGCCGCGGAAACCGCGGGCCGGGCGAGGGTGCAGTTCCTCGCCAACATGAGCCACGAGATCCGCACGCCGCTCAACGGCATCCTGGGCATGACGCAGTTGCTGCTCGAGGCGCCCGCGGACGCGGTCCAGCGGCAGCGGCTGGACGCCGTGCTCGCTTCCGGGGAACTCCTGCTCGGGCTCATCAACGACGTGCTCGACTTCTCCAAGATCGAGGCCGGCAAGCTGGACGTGGACGACCGGCCCTTCGAGCCGCGCCGGGCGGTGCTCGAGGTGACGGATCTCCTCGCCACGCACGCCCGGGAGCGCGGCCTCACGCTCGCCGCCGAGATCGCGGACGGCGTGCCGCAGTGGGTGCTCGGCGATTCGGGGCGCGTGAAGCAGGTGCTGAACAACCTGGTCGGCAATGCGATCAAGTTCACGGAGCACGGCGGCATCACGGTGCGCGTGGGCGTGGCGCAGGACCCGGCCCGCCTGCGCTTCGAGGTGGCCGACACCGGCATCGGCATCGCGGCGGCGGACCAGGAAGACCTCTTCGAGCCGTTCCGGCAGGTGGACGCCTCGGCGACGCGAACGCACGGCGGCACGGGCCTCGGGCTCGCCATTTCCCGCCAGCTGGTGCAACTGATGGGCGGCTCGATCGGCATCGACAGCGTGCCGGGCCGAGGTTCGACGTTCCGCTTCACCATCGCGTTGGCTCCGGTGGAGGCGCCTTGCGAATTTGCACCCGCGGAATCGACGCCGGGGTCGCCACTCTCGGGCCGCGTCCTGCTGGTGGAAGACAACGCCGTCAATCGCGAGATCGCACGAGCGATGCTCGCCCGGGGCAACGTCACGGTGGACTGCGCGGAGGACGGCCTCGAGGCGGTCGAGCACGCTGCCGCCACGCGCTTCGACCTGATCCTGATGGACTGCCAGTTGCCGAAGCTGGACGGCTACCAGGCCACGGGGCAGATCCGCAGGCACGAGAAGGCCTCGGGATCGTCGCGCGTGCCCATCGTCGCCCTCACGGCGAATGCGATCCGCGGCGACCGCGAGCGTTGCCTCGAAGCCGGGATGGACGACTACCTGTCCAAGCCGTTCCGCCTGAACGAACTCCAGGAGATGCTGCGGCGCTGGCTACCGGCCGCGCCACACTGACAGGCCTCGCAGGTCAGCCTGCGCCGCAATCCCGATGGGAATCGAAACGCCTTACTGGCAAGCCTCGCAGTCGGGGCTGTCGATCGAGCAGAACTTCCCCGTGGCCTCGGCCGCACCGTCGCCGGCGCCCTCGCCCATGCCGCCGTGGGAGGGAACGGAATTCAGCTCCCCGCCCTTGCCCGTGGATTTTTCCGCGGAGGTCGCGGCGAGCGTTCGCAGGTAGTAGGTGGTCTTGAGACCCCGCAGCCACGCGAGCTTGTAGGTCTCGTCGAGCTTCTTGCCCGACGCACCCCCCATGTAGATGTTGAGCGACTGCGCCTGGTCGATCCATTTCTGGCGGCGCGCGGCGGCCTCCACGATCCAGTGCGGCTCGACCTCGAAGGCGGTGGCATAGAGGCTTCGCAGCTCCACGGGGATGCGGTCGATCTTGCCCACGGAGCCGTCGAAGTGCTTGAGATCCGAGACCATCACGGAATCCCACAGGCCCAGTTTCTTGAGATCGCGCACCAGGTGCTCGCTCACCACCGTGAATTCCCCCGAGAGGTTCGACTTCACGTACAGGTTCTGGTAGTTGGGCTCGATGGAGGCCGACACGCCGATGATGTTGGAGATCGTCGCGGTCGGCGCGATGGCCACGCAGTTGGAGTTGCGCATGCCGTGGGTGGCGATCCGCGCGCGAAGGCTCGACCAGTCCATGGATTCCGACATGTCGATTTCCACGTAGCCGCCGCGCTCCTCCAGCAGGAGCTTCAGCGTGTCCTGCGGAAGGATCCCGCGCTCCCAGAGCGAGCCCGCGTAGGAGCTGTAGCGCCCGCGCTCTTCGGCGAGTTCGGTCGAGGCCCAGTAGGCGTAGTAGCACACCGCCTCCATGGAACGGTCGGCGAAGTCGATCGCGGCGTGCGAGGCGTAGGGCACGCGAAGATCGTGCAGCGCGTCCTGGAAGCCCATGATCCCCAGGCCCACGGGGCGGTGGCGGAGGTTGGAATCGCGCGCCTTCTTCACCGCGTAGTAGTTGATGTCGATCACGTTGTCCAGCATGCGCATCGCCGTGGCGATGGTGCGCTTCAACTTCTCGTGGTCGAGGGTCTTGCCGCCCTGCCCGTCGTCCTTCAGGTGCGCGACCAGGTTCACGCTGCCCAGGTTGCAGACGGCGATCTCCTGCGCGTTGGTATTGAGCGTGATCTCGGTACAAAGATTGGACGAGTGCACCACGCCCACGTGCTGCTGCGGCGAACGCAGGTTCGACGGATCCTTGAACGTGATCCACGGATGCCCCGTCTCGAAGAGCATCGAGAGCATCTTGCGCCAGAGCGTGAGGGCCGGGATCTTGCGGAAGAGCTTCAGCTCCCCGCGCGCGGCCATGTCCTCGTAGCGCGTGTAGGCCTCCTCGAAGGCCCTGCCGAACTTGTCGTGGAGATCCGGGCAATCCGAGGGCGAGAAGAGCGTCCACTCGCCGCCTTCCATCACGCGCTTCATGAAGAGATCCGGCACCCAGTTCGCGGTGTTCATGTCGTGGGTGCGGCGGCGGTCGTCGCCGGTGTTCTTGCGAAGCTCCAGGAACTCCTCGATGTCCAGGTGCCAGGTCTCGAGGTAGCAGCACACCGCGCCTTTCCTCTTCCCGCCCTGGTTCACCGCTACCGCGGTGTCGTTCACCACCTTGAGGAACGGCACCACCCCCTGGCTCTTGCCGTTGGTGCCCTTGATGTAGGCGCCGAGCGCGCGCACCGGCGTCCAGTCGTTGCCCAGGCCGCCGGCGAACTTCGACAGCAGCGCGTTTTCCTTGATGGCCTCGTAGATGCCGTCGAGGTCGTCGGCGACCGTCGTGAGGTAGCAGGAAGAGAGCTGCGAGCGCAGCGACCCGGAATTGAAGAGCGTCGGCGTGGACGACATGAAGTCGAAGGAGGAGAGCACGCCGTAGAACTCGATCGCGCGGTCCTCGCGGTTCACCTCGTTGATGGAAAGCCCCATCGCCACGCGCATGAAGAAGGCCTGCGGCAGCTCGATCTTGTGGTCGCGGATGTGCAGGAAGTAGCGGTCGTAGAGCGTCTGCAGGCCGAGGTAGTCGCATTTCAGGTCTCGGTCGGCGTCCAGCGCCGCGCCCAGGCGCGCCAGGTCGAAAGTACCCATGCGCTCGTCCAGGAGCTGCGCCTTGATGCCCTGCTGGATGAAGGTGGGGAAGTACTCTGCGTAGCGGCCGGCCATCTGCTCGTGCGCGACCTCCTCGCCCAGCACCTCGCGGCGGATCGTGTGCAGCAGCAGCCGCGCGGAGACGTAGGTGTAGGCCGGGTCCTGCTCGATCAGCATGCGCGCGGCGAGGATCGCGCACTTGTGCACCTCCTCGATGGGCACGCCGTCGTAGAGGTCGCGGAGCGTCGCGTCCACGATCTTCTTTGGCTCCACGGCGTCGCCCAGGTCCCGGCAGGCCGAGACGACCAGGGCCTCGAGCGTGGCGAGTTCCAGCGGCACCTTCGCGCCGTTCACCAGCACGTTCAGGCGCGGCTCGCGGGATTCCGCGGCTTCCAGCGCGCGGGTGGCGCGCTCGCGGGCGCGCTCCTCGCGGTAGAGCACGTAGGAGCGCGCGACCTGGTGCTCGCCGGCGCGCATGAGCGCGAGTTCCACCTGGTCCTGGATGTCCTCGATATGGTAGGTGCCGCCCGTCGGGTGACGGCGCACGAGGGCGCCGACCACGGACTGGGTGACGAACTGCACCTTCTCGCGCACGCCCGCGCTCGCCGCAGCGCCGCCGCCGCCCACCGCGAGGAAGGCCTTGGTCACGGCGACCGCGATCTTGTCGGGCTCGAAGCCCACCACGGAGCCGTTGCGGCGGATGACCTTGTAGTCCGAGAACCGTTCCGGCGAGGCGCCGCCCTCTTCGTTGCGTCCCGGGTTGGCAAGGGGGGCCTTGGGATCGATATCGGAAGAAAGCCGCATGGGTCCGCTCCTGGTTGGGTCTGCCGTCTTTTCCGGCCGGGGCCCCGGAAGCTCGTCCAAGGCCCTGATTGTTTTGTGAATAACCGGGAAGTATCCCCCCGGTTATGCACAGCTTGTTCACCAGCCTGTCCACAAGATCTAGTGCTTGCTTGCAGGCGTGGCCACAAAGTCTAGTAAAGGAAGGGGGCAGGCGCAAGCGCCGGCGAAGACATTTTTTTCGTGAGGGATTGCGGGCGCCGGGGAGGCGCCGCTTCAGAGGCGAACGAGGGTCGGGAGGCGGTCCCGCAGGATGTCTTCGAGGCGCGCCTTCACGCCCGTCTTCGAGTCGCCGTGGGTGAGTATGTAGAAGCGGTTCGCGGCCACGGCCTCGATGACGGCGCGCGCGGCCTCGGCGGGCTCGATGCCGCCGGCCACGGCCTCGTGCACCGCACCCACCAGCTTCGCGGCGACCGGGTCGAGGGATTCGACGCGCGTCGCCTCGCCCGCGGTGCGGTTGCGCTCGGAGAGCGAGATGCGCGTCTTCACCCAGCTCGGGCACAGCACCGAGGCGCCGATCGCGGCCTTCCTCAGTACCAGGTCGTGATGCAGCCCCTCCATCACCGTCACCACCGCGTGCTTGCTCGCGTTGTAGGCGGCCATGCTGGGCAGGGAGAGGAGCCCGGCCATCGACGCGGTGGCCACCACGTGGCCCTCCTCGCCGCCGGAGAGCATGCGCGGCAGGAAGGCCCGCAGCGCGTTCGTGACACCGTAGAGGTTCACGCCCATCACCCACTCCCAGTCGCCGGGCGTGGTCTCCCACACGGGCTTCGCGCAGGCGACCCCCGCATTGGCCACTACCAGGTGCACGCGACCGAAGCGCGCGAAGGCGAGATCCGCCAGGTCGTCCACCTGGCTCGGCTTCGCCACGTCCGTGCGCAGGCCGTCGGCGTCGGCGCCCTTCGCGCGCAGCTCCGCGGTCGCCGCGTCGAGCTTCACCGCGTCGATGTCGGCGAGCACGAGCTTCATGCCGCGCGCGGCGGCCTCCTCGGCGATCGCCCTGCCGATGCCCTCGGCCGCCCCGGTGATCACGGCAACCTTGCCTTCGAATTCCTTCATGGCGTTTCCCGGTGGAACATGGCGCGCTGCACCTGCACGGTGTCAGGCGCCGGGTTGCGAAGCGGCGACGAGGCGCCGGCAGCGCCCGTCGAGGTAGTTGACGAGCGGGCCGAAGGCGGCGAACTGCGCATCCTTCGTGTGCCCCTCCCGGTAGCGGCGCCAGATCTGCTGCACGATCACGGCCACGCGGAAAAGGCCGAACACCTCGTAGAACTCGAAGTTCCCGACCGAGAGCCCCGTGCGCGCCGCGTAGTGCGCGACGACCTCCGCGCGCGTGAGCATGCCCGGCGCGTCGGTGGGCTGGCGCCTCGTCATGCGGAAGTACTCGTCGTCGTCGGCCTGCACCCAGTAGGCGAGCGCGTTGCCCAGGTCCATCAGCGGGTCTCCGAGCGTGGCCATCTCCCAGTCGAGCACGCCGATCACCGTGAACGGGTCGGCGGGGTCGAGCACCACATTGTCGAAGCGGAAGTCGCCGTGGATCACGCGGATGGCGACCTCGCGCGCGGGGCGCTTCGCGGCGAGCCAGGCCATCACCGCCTCGAAATCGGCGACGTCGTCGGTGCGCGCGTCGCGAAAGCGCCGGCTCCAGCCTTCCACCTGGCGCTGGACGTAGCCCTCGCCCTTGCCGAGCGAGAGAAGCCCTTCATCCCGTCCGTTCCCCTCGGGAGAAAGCGCAATGGAATGCAGCTCCACCAGCTTGTCCACCACACTCACGCAGAGCCTTCGCGTCTCGGCTTCGCCGAAACCCAGCCCCGCCGGCAGGTCCTGGCGCGGGATGATGCCGGCGATGCGCTCCATCACGTAGAAGTCGCAGCCCAGCACGGCCGGGTCGTCGCAGGCGGCGAGCACCGCGGGGACCACCGGGTAGGAGGGCTTCAGCGCCGCCATCACGCGCGCCTCGCGCAACATGTCGTGCGCGCCCTTCGCCTTGTGGCCGAAGGGCGGGCGGCGCAGCACCAGTTCGCGCCCGGGGTAGCGCACCAGGTAAGTGAGGTTCGAGGCGCCGCGCGCGAACTGGCCGATCTCCGGCTCTCCCTCGAGCCCCGGAATGCGCGACTTGAGGAAGGCGTCCACCCGCGCCGCGTCGAGTTCCTCGCCCGCGCGACACTGGCCCGCGCGGTCGACGAGTGAATCCGCGCCGCTCAAGGCATGCCGCCGGCGGCCTCGCGCCGCGCGCGCTGCCTGCGCAACTCGAGCTTCGCCACGAGCGCGCGGTGCACCTCATCGGGCCCGTCGGCGATGCGCAGGATCCGCGCGTATCCCATGAGCGCGGTGAGCGGGAAGTCCTCCGAGACGCCCGCGCCGCCGTGCACCTGGATCGCCGCGTCGATCACCTGCTGCGCCATGTTGGGCGCGACCACCTTGATCTGCGAGATCTCGCTCATGGCGCCCTTCGCGCCCACGGTGTCCATCAGCCACGCTGCCTTGAGCGTGAGGAGCCGCGCCTGCTCGATGCCCATGCGGGCGTTGGCGATCACGTCGGCGTTGCCGCCGAGCTGCGCGAGGGGCTTGCCGAAGGCGACACGGTCCTCGGCACGCGCGCACAGCAGTTCCAGTGCGCGTTCGGCCGCGCCGATCACGCGCATGCAGTGGTGGATGCGCCCGGGCCCCAGCCGCCCCTGGGCGATCTCGAAGCCGCGGCCGATGCCGGCGATCACGTTCTCCTTCGGCACGCGCACGTTCTTGAAGCTCACCTCGCCGTGTCCGTAGGGCTCGTCGTACACGCCGAAGCTCGGCACCATGCGCTCTATCGTCACACCGGGCGCGTCGAGCGGCACGAGCACCATCGAGTGGCGGTGGTGCTTGTCCGCCGCGGGATCGGAGAGCCCCATGAAGATCGCCACGCGGCAGGCCGGATGGCCGAGCCCGGAGCTCCACCACTTGCGCCCGTTCAGGACCACGTCGTTGCCGTCGGCCACGGCGGTGGCGCGCATGTTGGTCGCGTCGCTCGAGGCGACCTCGGGCTCCGTCATGCAGAACACGGAGCGGATCTCGCCCGCGAGCAGGGGCTTCAGCCACCGCTCCTGCTGTTCCGCGGAGCCGTACATCGCCAGCACTTCCATGTTGCCGCTGTCGGGCGCGTTGCAGTTGAACACCTCCGGCGCGATGAGCGAGTGGCCCGTGAGTTCGGCGAGCGGCGCGTAGTCCGCGTTCGTGAGGCCCGCGCCGAGGCCCGCGTGCGGCAGGAACAGGTTCCACAGGCCCTCGCGGCGGGCGCGCTCCTTGAGAGACTCCATGATCGCCGGCTGCTTCCAGCGGCGCCAGTCGGCCCCGCCGACGAGTTCGTCCCGGTAGCCCTCCTCGGCGGGCAGCACGTGGTCGCGCATGAAGGCGGACATGCGGGCGATGAGTTCGACTGCCTTGGGAGAGTGTGCGAAGTCCATGTGCGTGGTCCGGTTCGTGTTCAGGCGCCGACGGCGGCGCGGTATCGCTTCCAGTCGAAGTGCGCGCCGGGATCGGTCTTCCTGCCCGGCGCGATGTCGGAATGGCCCGCGAGCTCCAGCATGCCGTAGCGCGCGAAGAGCGCCCTGGTGAGGGGCACGAGCGCCCCGTACTGCGCCTCCGTGAAGGGCAGTTCGTCCGTGCCCTCGAGCTCGATGCCGACCGAGTAATCGTTGCAGCCGCTGCGGCCGTTCCAGCTCGAGGCGCCCGCGTGCCAGGCGCGCAGCCCGCAGGGCACGTACTGGATCACCTCGCCGTCGCGGTTGATGAGGAAGTGCGCGGAGACGTGCACGCCCGCGAGCCTCGCGAACCAGGGATGCGCGCCGGGGTGGAGCCGGTCGAGGAAGAGGTCCGTGATCCACTCGCCACCGAACTCCCCCGGTGGCAGGGAGATGTTGTGGATCACGAGCAGTTCCACCTTCGTGTCCGCGGGCCGTTCGTCGTGATTGGGCGAGGCGATCCAGCGGGCGCCGGAACACATGCCGGCAGGGTCCACGGCGAAGCGGGGAGAAGGTAGATCCAGATCAGAGTTCAAGAAAGGGGCTTTGCCGGTCGTCGTGCATGGAGCTGTGATTCCTATCGACAGGGGGTCAGGTGGGTTGGGGTTTTTTTGGTTTTTGGCCAAATGAAATTGCCACGAGGATCGACTTCGGGGAGATCGCGATGGAGGTCAGAGCCGTGACGCCCGACGCAATTTGACTTGGCCAAAAACCAAAAAGAAATCCAACCCACCTGACCCCATGGTGGCATCGGTCCGACCTGACCGCACTCCACCACTGCCTCTTCGTTCCGCACCACCAACGTCCAACCGATGGCGATCCGCGGTCACGGCAGCAGGTGGTAGAAGAAGGTGGTGCCGTTGAGCGTCCCGTCGCGCTCGATCGTGTAGCCGGGGATCTGGGCCGCGCGGGTGTAGCCCATGGACTCGTAGAGCTTCTCGCCCGTGTCGCCCGTGCGCGTGTCGAGGATGAGGAGCTTGCGGCCGAGGAAGCTCGCCTCGACGTGCGCGGCGGACAGGAGCGCGCGCCCCAGCCCCCAGCCGCGCCGGGACGTGTGGACCATGAGCTTCCGGATCTCGGCGCGGTGGCGGCCGTTCTGCCGGTCGGAGAGCAGGAGCTGCACGCTGCCCACGACTTCCCGCCCGTCCTCGGCGACCAGGAGCAGGAGGTTTTCCTCCACCATGCCCTGCATCACCTCGCGCCAGTACAGGAGCGCCTCCGACTGCGGCAGCGGCGCCCAGAAACCGAGCGAGCCCCCGGATTCGACCGCGTCGACGAGGAGGTCCGCGAGCCGCGGAAGGCACTCGGCGAACTGGTCGAGGTTCACCTTGCGGATGCGTGCCGTCATCGCACGACCTTTCCGCCGAAGGCGATGCGCCCCTTCGCGGCGGGCTGCACGATGACATGGACGTTCTCGGGCGAGCGGTCGGCGAGGTGCGCCACGGCTTCGCTCACCTGCTGCGCGACGTGGTCGAGGTGCTCGCCTTCCGGCGGCGCGGACGCGGTCAGTTCCACGAAGACGGGATACGGGCGGTCGGCGCCCTCGAGATTCTCGGCGTAGGCCCCGGGTGCGAGCGCGCGCAGCCGCACCCAGACCTTGCCCGGGCCGGCGCCCAGTACGGTGCCAAGGGCGTCGGCAATGTCGCTTGCGAGCCGCGGCGCAAGCGTCTCGCCGTGGCGGGTCGCGATCTCGATGTCGAATATGGGCATGGTGCCTCCTTCGTGGTCTCCATGCGGCGGGCTAGTCGATGCCCAGCCGGTCGAGGCGGTAGCGAAGGCTGCGGAAGGTGATGCCGAGCAGCTTCGCGGCCGCGGTCTTGTTGAAGCGCGTCGCCTCCAGGGCCTTCTGGATCGCCTCGCGCTCCACTTGGTCCAGGAAATCGTGCAAGGGAAGCCCGCGCGTGCCGAGCGCGCCCTCGAGGGCGGCCGCCTTCTCCTTGGGCGCGGCCTGCGTGAGGTAGAGGTCGCTTTCGCGCACCGTGGCGTCGCTGCAGAGCGCGAGCGCGCGCTCGAGGATGTTCTCCAGCTCGCGCACGTTGCCCGGGAAATCGTAGCGCCGCAGCGCAAGCAGCGCCTCCTCGGACACGGTCGGCGGGCCCACCTTGTTCTGCCGCGCCAGGCGCTCGACCACCTGCGCGACCATGAGCGGGATGTCCTCGGGGATCTCGCGCAGGCTCGGCATCTTCATCTCGATCACGTTCAGGCGGTAGAAGAGGTCCTGCCGGAATTGCCCTGCCACCACCTGTTCCGCGAGCGTGCGGTGCGTGGCGGAGATGATGCGCATGTCGGTGGCTTCCTCCACCGTGTCTCCCAGGCGGCGGAAGGTCTTCTCCTGGATCACGCGCAGCAGCTTCACCTGCATCGCGAGCGGGAGGTCACCCACCTCGTCGAGGAAGAGCGTGCCCTTCTGCGCCGCGTGCAGGTAGCCTGCGCGGTCGTTCTCGGCCCCGGTGAAGGCGCCCTTGCGGTAGCCGAAGAACTCGCTCTCCATCAGGTTCTCGGGGATCGCGCCGCAGTTCACCGCCACGAAGGGCGCGTCGGCGCGCGCCGAGCCCGCGTGTATCAGGCGCGCGGCCACTTCCTTTCCGGAACCCGATTCGCCGGTGATGTAGACCGGCGCCTGGGATCTGGCCAGGCGCCCGATCATCTCGCGCGCCCGCTGGATGGGCGCGGATTCCCCGATCAGCCGCGGCACGCCGGGCTGCGCCACCTCGCCGATCGCGGCGCGGCGCGCCTGCGGGTGGCGGGTGAGCTTCAACGCGCTCATCACCAGGGGGCGCAGTTCCTCCAGCTTGATGGGCTTGGCGAGGTAGTCGAAGGCGCCGGCCTTGAGTGCTGCCACCGCGTTCTCCGTCGATCCGTAGGCCGTGATCACCGCGACCGGCGTGTTGCCGTAGTGCTCGGCGATGTGGCGCAGCACGTCCAGGCCTTCGCCGTCGGGCAGGCGCATGTCGGTGAGGGCGAGGTCGTAGGCCCGCTTCTCGAGGAACTCCTTCGCCTCCGCCACGCTCGAGGCGCTGTCGGCGTCGACTCCCATGCGCGAGAGGGTGACCACGAGCAGCTCGCGGATGTCTGCTTCGTCGTCGACGATCAGGACGGCCTTCGCGCTCATCAGGTGCCTTTCAGGGTGATGCGGAAGCGGCAGCCGGGGCCGCCCTCCCGGTATTCGATGTGGGCGCCGTTGCCCTCGCAAAGCTCGCGCGCGATGTAGAGGCCGAGACCCGTGCCCTGCGCCTCGGTGGTGAAGAACGGCTCGAAGAGGTGGCCCTGCAGCTCGACTGCCACCCCCGGGCCGTCGTCGGCCACCTCGAGCAGGAGCATGCCCGGCAGTTCGGCGGGCGAGAGCGACACGCGCACCGACCCCGGCTGCCGGTGGCCGTGGCGCCAGGCATTGCGCAGCAGGTTCCACAGGATCTGGTGCAGGTGCTGGCGGTCGAAGGCGATGCGAAGCGTGGTGCGCACCTCGATCGCGACGCACTCGGAAGGCACCTTTTCCGTGGCGCAGAAGTCGGCGGCGAACTGCTCGAGGAAGGCGCGCGAGCCGATCGCCTCGGGCTGGGCGCGGTCGCGGCGGTTCAGGTACAACACCTCCTCCACGATGCGGTCGAGCCGGTGGACATTGTCGCGGATGATGTGGACGAGCCGGTCGTCGCCCGCCTGCGCGTGCTCGCTCTCCGCCAGCAGCTCCGCGGCGTGGTTGATCGACGAGAGCGGATTCCTGATCTCGTGGGCGATGGAAGCGGTGAGGCGGCCGAGCGCGACCAGCTTCATCTGCTGCGCCTGCTCGCGAAGCCTGCCCACGTCCTCGATGAACACCACGGTCGGCGGCGGGTCGTCGGTCCCGATGGCCACGAAGTGCACGGAAAGCTCGGCGGCGGAGCGAGGCGAGCGGAAGGGGCGCATCGCGACGCCCGGGGAACGCCGCCACGCCGCGATCATGCTCGCGACCTCCGGGGAGTACTCGGCAAGAAGGGGGCGCCTCCCGGTCGGCAGCGTGCCCAGGAGCTCGATCGCGCGCGGGTTGCTCTGGCGGATCGTGCCTTCGGGGTCGACGACCAGCATGCCGTCCTGCATGTCCCGGATCACGAGCTCGTTGATCTGCGAGAGGTTCGCGAGGTCGATGGTGCGCTGGCGGGCGATCGTCTCGCTGGTTCGCGCGTAGCGGGCGAGCGTCCAGCCGAGCCCTGCGGTGGCGAAGAGCGCGATGCTGGTCAGTCCCGACTGCAGGAAGTCGCTCGCGGGCGCGTCGAAGCGCCACACCTGGAAGACCTGCTCCACCAGGACCGCGATGGCCGCCACCGCGGCGTGGAAGAACGCGAGCCTGCCGCGCGTGATGAGGCCCGCCGCGGCGAGCGAGATGAGGAGCGAGACCCCGATCCCGGAGCGGATGCCCCCGCTCGTGTGCACGAGGACCACGATCGCGAGCACGTCGATGAAGACGGCCGCCGTCACCTGCATCGATATGCCCGGCTCGCGCAGCAGCGCCGGCACCACGAGCAGCACGGAGGCCACCCCGTAGGCCACCAGCGCCGTCACCGCGAGCCCGGGCTGCTGGATGCCCAGCTGGAAGAACGAATTGAGGAATGCGTAGGCGGCCGAAAGGCCCAGGGCCAGGACGACGCGATAGGCCGAGAAGACGACGAGCGTGCGCCAGGCGGTGTCGTCGCCCACCGCGGCAATGCGCGCGCGACCGCCCGGGCGCGGGCCTTCGGCCAGGGGGGCTCCTGCGATCGCGGCGGGTGTCATTGCGCGTGCTTGCAGTTGGCCGGGTCGCGGCAGGTGATGCGCCCGCCTTCCTCCCGGGAATCGCTGCGCGGCAGGTTCACGCCGCAGTGGGCGCAGGCGACCATGTCCTCGATGTCACGGGGCTCGGAGGCTTCCGCGTCCTTCACCTGGGCCTTGAAGAAGCCGCGGAAGACGAGCCAGATGACGAAGCCGATCGCCAGCAGGAGGAGGATTCGGGCCAAGGACGTGATTCCTGAAGAGGTTTCCCAGCCTGCAAGTTTAGCTCAGCCGGGGTGCCTCGAACCTCCGGAAGGCAGCGTCACCTCGAAATGCGCACCGCTGCCGCCGGGCAGGTTGATCGCCCGGGCGGACCCGCCGTGGTACTCGGCCACGAGACGCACGATCGCGAGCCCGAGGCCCAGGTGGCCGCCGCGTCCCACGCCCTCGGCGCGCGCGGTGACCATCGCGTCGAAGAGGCGCGGCAGCATCTCGGCCTGGATGGGCGGCCCGTCGTTGGCCACCGAGAGCCTCGCGGCGCGGCCGTCGGCGGCGAGGCCGATGCGGATCGCGCTGCCCGCGGGCGCGAAGTCGAGTGCGTTTTCCACCAGCTTGTCGAGCAGTTGCGCTATCGCGTCGGGCACGCCGTGCATCGGGACGGGCCCGCCGGGCGGTTCGAAATCGAACGCGCGCCCGGGGTAGGCGCCGCGGTAGCCCTCGACGCAGCCGCCCACGACCGCCGCGAGGTCGAAGGGCTCGCGCTCGGCGCTCTCGAGCATCTTCTCCAGCCGCGTGCCCTCCGAGAGCCGCGAGATGAGGCGCGAGAGCCGCTCGACGCCTTCCTCCGCCCGGTCGAGGTAGACGCGCGCCTCGCCGTCCGGCGACTGGCTGCGCAGGTTGTCGAGCGAGGAGCGCACCACGGCCACGGGGGTGCGCAGTTCGTGGGAGAGCCGCGAGGCCATCTGCTCGAGCCAGGCGTTGTAGTCGCGAAGCCGGGCGAGCATCGCGGCCATCGTGCGCTCCAGGTCGCCGATCTCGTCGCGGGCGCCCGTGGGCGCGATGGCGCCGCGGATGCGCCCCTGGCCGTCGATGGCCGCCTCGGCCTCGGCGTGCAGGCGCCGGATGCGCGTGGCGAGCCGGGTTGCGAAGAAGAGCAGGATCGCGAACGCGGCGAGGCACACCGCGAGCGTCAAGGCGATGAGGTTCTCGAGCGCCGACTGGCGCAGCAGCAGGATCGACGCGGTCGTCTCCTCCACCACCACCGCGCCCACGATGTCGTCGCCCACGAAGATCGGCTGCGCCGCCGAGAGGATCGCGGCCTCGCGGTCGCGCGTGCCGCGCCAGTGGGTCGACGACACGCCGATCAGCGCGCGGTCGATCTGCGAGCGCACCGGCTTCGACTCGTCCCCCGCGGGTACCTCGGGCGAGGACACGACGAGGGAGACGACGGGCTTCAGCCACGACGCGATCGCCGCGCGCGAGGACTCCGCGCGCTGCGCCGGCGGCTCCCGCAGCGACCCGGACAGCCCGCGCACGCGCGAGCGCGTGTCCACCACCCACAGCCGCGAGGCCCTGCGGCCCATGATGTCCAGGAAGCGCTCGATCTCCTCCGACGGCGCGTAGGCCGTGCCCAGGCTCGCGGCGGCCTCCGGGTCGGCGGCGGCGAAGAGACCGACGATGCGGCGGCGTTCCTCGTCCTCGGGATCGAGTGCGACCGTGCCGCCCGGGGGAAAGAGCGCGTTGCGGTCGGAAAGCGCCGAGGCCACGGCGCGCGCGGTGACCGCGATGTCCTGCTCCTGTGCGGCGCGCAGGAAGGCTTCCATGCGGTTGATGAACTGCGCGGCGAGCGCGGGAATCGCCAGGAGCACCAGCGAGGCGAGCAGCAGCCGGAAGCGTATGCCGTGTGGAAAGGACGCGCCCATGGCCGCGCTCAATCGACGGGGAGGGAGACGGTGAGGGAGCCGAAGCGGTGCGGCGCCTGCTGGCCCTCGAACTCGCGCGAGTCCTGCGCGAGGCCCAGCGCGACCTCGCCCCAGGGGCCGGACCACGCGAGCCCCACGGCCAGGCGGGCAACACCGCGCCGGTGGGCCGCCTCTGTGCGCGGATCGTCGTCGCGCCGCTCGAGGAGGCGATTGCGGGCCACGGCGCGCACTCCGGCGCCGCCGAAGAACGACCACCCGTGGGTGGTTCGCGGCAGCGGCGGCGTGGCGGCGTAGCGAAGGAGCGCATTGGGCGCCTGGGCCGGCGACTCGCTTCGCCATTCGATCCCGGCGTGGCCGAAGGCGACGAGCGTGCCCGCGACCGCGCCGCCATGGACCACCAGCGAACCGGGCAGCGCCTTGGGACCGAAGCGGCGCGACCATGCGCCCGCCACCTGCAGGTCGGCGCGGTTGGCCACTTGATGCGACCAGTCGGTGGCCGGCGCGGGCGCGATGCGGTGAATCGCGTCCTGCGTCTGCCTGCCCAGGGCCGCGGGGCCGGAGACGCCGGCGTCCACTTCCCAGGTGGCCAGCAAGTCGGGCACGAGGTCGTGGCGCGCCACCGAAAGGAGCAGGCGCGCCGCGTTGGGGCGGTCGACACGCGCGGGATCGGCGCGACCGTCGCCCGTGTGCACCTCGTGCACGAGGCCCACGTCGATCCGGTAGGGCCGCGCGGCGGGCAATCGCAGGAACGCGGCGAACGGCGGATCGCCCTCGGGAACCGTGGAGCGGTAGATGCGCACCCCGCTCGTGTACCAGCGGTCGGTGTGGAAGGCGACGTCGTTGTCGACCTGCGCGTGCCAGAGGCTTCCCGGCGCGCCCGCCGCGCTTCCCGCGGCCAGTGCCGCGAGCGCCAGTGCGGCGCGCCTCACGCCCTTTCCGTCCAGCGGTAGCCCATCCCGTAGACCGTCTCGATCGCGTCGAACGCCGGGTCGACGGCCTGGAACTTGCGGCGGATGCGCTTCACGTGCGAGGTGATGGTGCCGTCGTCGACCACCATCTCGGCGTCGCGCATGAGCGTTTCGCGGTCCTTCACGTGGCCGAGGTGGCGCGCGAGCGAGCGCACCATCCAGAACTCCGTCACCGTGAGGTCCACGGGCCGGCCGTGCCAGAGCGCCGTCATGCGCGCGGCGTCGAGCTCGAGCGGCCCGCGCACCAGCCGCTCGTCGTCCTTCGCCGGCTCCCGCCCCGCCTCCACGCGCCGGAAGAGCGCGGCGATGCGGGCGAGGAGGTGCGGCAGGCTCGCGTCCTTGGTGAGGTAGTCGTCGGCGCCCAGGCGCAGGCCCGAGACGATGTCGAAGTCCGAATCGCGCGCCGACAGGAAGATGATCGGCAGCGTCGCCGACAGGGCGCGCAGCTCGCGGCACAGGGTGAAGCCGCCGTCGATCTCCGCGCCCAGGCCGATGTCGATGATCGCGAGATCCGGCAGCCGCGTGGCGAGCGAGCGCATCGCCTGGGGCCGGTCGGCGAAGGCCTGCACCTCGTAGCCCGCGCGGGCGAGCGCCTCGGCGTAGTTCTGGCGGATGGTGGCGTCGTCCTCGACGAGCGCGATGCGGCGCGGCATGCGCGAATTATAGGGGACGGCCCCCTGTTTCCCGGCAATGGGGGAGCGTCCCCGCTTCCGCGTCATTTTTCTGCCCGAATTGGTCGGCGCCCTTCCCGCTTTCCCCAAGCACGGCGCCCTCCCGCCCGCGCGTAATGGGCCTGCCGAATGGGTCGGCACACCAGGGGAAAGAACATGGCGGGCAAGTCAGGCGGATACCAGGGCGGGTTCCGGTCGTTGCGGGCCGACTTCATCGAACTGCTGGGCAAGGCGATCGTCTCGGGCATCGCCGCGAGCGTGGTGTTCGGCCTCGTGGCCCTGGGGCTCGCGACCTCGGCGCGGGCGCAGTCGAAGCCCAACGACGCGCGGACCGGCACGCTCCTCTTTCGCACCGGCGAGGCGGGGGCCTTCGCGCCGGCGCCCAAGGTGGAGACCGAAGTCACGATCCACGTGACCGGCATCGTCGCCCGCACCCGCGTGTCCCAGACCTTCCACAACCCGGGCGAGGACTGGGTCGAGGGCGTCTACGTCTTTCCGCTCCCGGAGAACGCCGCGGTCGACCGGCTGCGGCTGCGCATCGGCGAGCGCGTGATCGAGGGGCAGGTGAAGGAAAAGGAGGCGGCCCGGCGCATCTACGCCGAGGCGAAGCGCGAGGGGAAGAAGGCCGCGCTCGTCGAGCAGCAGCGCCCCAACCTCTTCACCAACGCCGTCGCGAACATCGGCCCGCACGAGTACGTGCGCGTGATGATCGAGTACCAGCAGACGCTTGCCATCGACAACGGCGAGTACCGGTTGCGCTTCCCGCTCGCGATCACGCCGCGCTACGAGCCGGCCGGCGCCGCGATCCCCGATGAGCCGAAGGCGATCGAGGCGTATCAGGCGACCGTGGACTCCCTGGGCGCACCCCCGGCGACCGGGCCCGACCCCGTCCTTCACCCGGATTACGCGCCCGCCGGCGCGGGCGCGGTGAACCCGGTGGCGATCGGCGTGGTGATCGACTTCGGCGTCCCGCTCGCGAAGGTGACCAGCTCCTACCACGACGCGTGGATCGAGAAGGATTCGGGCTCGCGCACCGTGCTTTACCTCAAGAAGGAGCAGGAGGAAGCCGACCGCGACTTCGAGCTCGTGTGGTCGCCGGCGGGCGGCTCCGCCCCTCTGGCGGCAGCGTTCCTGGAGACGCGCAACGGCACCGACTACGCGCTGCTCCTGGTGATGCCGCCGCAGCCCACGGCGCAGGAGAAGGCCGCCATCGCGCCGCTGCCGCGCGAGACCGTGTTCGTGATCGACACCTCCGGCTCCATGCAGGGCACCTCCATCGAGCAGGCGCGGCTCTCGCTCCTCGCGGGGCTCGGCACGCTCACCGCGCGCGACCGCTTCAACGTGGTCGAGTTCAACTCCTCCACGCGCCCGATGTGGCCCGACGCGCTTCCCGCCACCGCCGAAAACCTGCAGTACGCGAGGGCCTGGGTGTCGAAGCTCCAGGCCAACGGCGGCACGGAGATGGCGGGCGCACTCGCCTTCGCGCTGAACGGGCGCGACACCGCCGGATACCTGCGCCAGGTGATCTTCATGACCGACGGCGCCGTGGGCAACGAGGACCATCTCTTCAAGCTGATCGCGCAGCGCCTGGGCTCCACGCGGCTCTTCACCGTGGGCATCGGCTCGGCCCCCAACAGCCACTTCATGACCAAGGCCGCGCTCTTCGGCCGCGGCAGCTTCACCTACATCGGCGACCTGCGCGAGGTGGAGGAAAAGATGTCGAAGCTCTTCGCGAAGATCGAGTCGCCGGTGCTGAAGGACGTCTCGATCCGCTGGCCCGACGGCACGCCCGTGGAGACCTATCCGGCCCGCGTGCCCGACCTCTACCTCGGCGAGCCGGTCGTGGTCGCCGCCGCCCATGCCTCGCTCAAGGGGACGATCGTCGTCTCCGGGATGCGCGGAAACCAACCCTGGAGCGTGGCGCTCACGCCTTCGGCCAGCACCGAGCCGACCGGCGTGGGCGCCCTCTGGGCCAGGGCGAGGATCGCGACCCTGATGGACGAGCTACGCCTGGGAGGCGACGAGGCGCAGATCCGCCCGGCCGTGGTGAAGGTCGCCCTGGAGCATCACCTGGTCTCGCGCTACACGAGCCTCGTCGCCGTGGACGTGACGCCCACCGCGCCCGGCGGCGAAAAGCGCAGCGCGCTCGTGAAGACCTCCGCGCCGCGTTCGTTGATCGCGGGCGAGCTTCCGCAGACCGACACCACCTTCACCCTGCAGATCCTGCTGGGTTTCCTTGCGCTGGCAGCCGCCGGGGTGGTCGCCCTTATCGGGCGATCCATCCCGGCAGGAGGTGGCGAACACGCCGCGCAACCTGCGGAGGGCGCGCGATGAGCGCCTGGTATGTGAACGGCCCTTCGAGCTACGCCGTGCGCGGTCGCGCCTACGACTCCGAGCCGCCCGCGCCAGCGGGACGGCCCGCGCGCAACACCCGCCGCGGGCCCATCGTCGCGCTCGTCCTGCTCCTCGTGGCACTCGCCGGCTGGCAACTGGGCGGCGCCTTGTGGATCCAGGCCAAGGCCGCGCTCGCGCAACACCTCATCGCCTCGTCGTGGTCCGGCATGCAGGAGAACGGCGCGAAGCGCCCGTGGCCGTGGGCCGACACCCATCCGGTGGCGCGGCTCACGGTGCCGTCACGCCACGTCGAGCTCTTCGTGCTCTCTGGAACGAGCGGGCGCTCCCTCGCCTTCGGCCCGGGCCACGTGGACGGCACCGCCGCCCCGGGTTCGGCAGGCAACAGCGTGATCGTCGCCCACCGCGACACGCACTTCGCGTTCCTGCGCGACCTGCACGAAAACGAGGAGATCCTGGTCGAGGACGCGCGCGGGCACGTGAGCCGCTACCTCGTGCGCGAGGTGGCGATCGTGGACAAGCACGACACGCGGCCCCTCGATCCCGCCGACTCGCCGCAACTCACGCTCATCACCTGCTGGCCCTTCGACGCCGTGCGGCCGGGTACCGACCAGCGCTATGTGGTGATCGCCGACCGGACGCGGGGCTGAGTGCGGAAATCGCGCGCTCCCGCCACGGGAAGCGCACCGGGCCCCGCGGCAGGATCGCGCATCGCGTATTGCAGCGCAGCACTCCGGCCCGATGCCGGCGCGTAAAATCGTGCCCATGAACCTCTTCGACACCCCCGCGGGATTCGACGACCCCATCGGCATGTGGATGGGATGCCACCGCAGAATCGAGAAGCAGTTGAAGACGCTCGCCAAGCTCCCCGCGCACCTCGCGGACAAGGGCGTGGACGCGGACGCAAGCAATGCCGCGCTCGCGGTGCTTCGCTATTTCGAGAAGGCGGCGCCGCACCACCACGAGGACGAGGATCTCGACCTCTTCCCGCTCCTCGAGAGCCGGATTCCCCCGGGCGCCGAGCTCGTGCAGTTCCGCGAACTGCGCGCGCGGCTCGAGGAGGACCACGGCCGAATGGCGCCGGCGTGGGCGAAGATCCGAAAGCCCTTGCAGGCCATCGCGGACGGCATGGCCCGCTCCCTGGACGCGGCCGACATCGCCGCGCTGCAGGCGATCTACGACACGCACATTCCGGCGGAGGAAGGCGCGATTCCCGGTCTCGTGAGGCGCTACTGCTCCGCCGCCGACCTGGAGGCCCTGGGGCGCTCGATGGCGGCGCGGCGCGGCGTCGCGTTTCCCGCGTAGCGCTTCGGGCGGATTGCGGCGCGGGCTAGCCGGGCCGGCCGTCGCGGCGCGGCTGGAGGTACAAGGGCACGAAGCGCACCGCCCAGCTCGTCACGACGACGATCCAGGCGAGCGCGGAGACGCCGAGCAGCGCCGCCCGTGGCGCGCCGGCCAGCGGCGCGAAATCCGCGGCGGCGCGGACCACGCCCACGCCGATCAACGCGAGGAACCCGTACCAGGTCATCGCGTCCGCCTCGAGCGCGCGCCCCGCGTGCCCGAGGGAGACGCGCGAGACCATGCCCAGCGTCATGGCCGCGATGTAGCCCACGGCGAGCAGGTGCAGCGGGCCGCGCCCGAAGAGGCCGGGGTATCCCGCGAGTGTCGCGAGGCTCGCGACGGCCGAGAACGCGAGCGCCGCTGCGAGCACGGTGAGCGAGACGTGCAGCATCGCGAGGAGCCGCGCGCGAAAGCTCTGCGCGAGTCCCCACTTCCACGCGAGCCAGCCCACCCACGCGGCCATGGGCGCGTCCGCGATCCACGTCCAGCCCGTCGCCGAGGCGCTCTCGAGGAGGTAGTGGGTGACGCAGGCCGCGCCGAGGAACGGCAGCGAGAACGACGGCCGGTACATCGCGTAGCCGGACAGCACGCGGCTCGAGAAGAACGGGATCATCCGGTGACCCACGACCAGGAAGAGCGGAAGCAGGAAGAGCCACAGGCCGGCGTTCGCGGAAAGGGCTACGCAGTCCGCGTCCAGGCGCGCGATGGCCGCGAGGAAGAACGCCGCCGAGAGGCCGCCGACGAAGAGCAGCACCACGATCGATATCGCCTGGGCGTCGCGCCCCGTGCCCGCGAACACGATCCGCGCCAGCGCAACGCAACCCGCAAGCCAGCCCGCGAGCTGCAAGGCGCCGCCGGCCACCACGAGTTCGCGATGCGTGACGAGCCCCGCGCCAAAGAGCACGAGCCCGGCAATCATCGGCAGCGCGCAGGCGAGCCACGCCCCGCGCGCGATGCGCTGGTTCGTCCAGTTCGGGATCGCGGTCATCGCGAAGCCGAACACGAACCACGGGAACAGGCCGAAGAGCATCAGGTACGCGTGGCTCCAGGCGGGAGGCACGCTCCAGGCCGGCGTCGCCCAGAGCCCCAGGCTTCGCCCGCCGACTTCCCAGGCGACGAGCGCGATCGTGGCGATGAGCTGGAGCGCGCCCGGCAGGAACATCACGCGGTGCGGGCTCGAGGTCCAGACGGCCCAGGCCGACTGCGGGCCAGTGGGCGAGGGACTGGCGCGGGAAATGGGAATGACCATCCCGCGATGATCGCGCAGCGGCGGGATCGCCTGCCTTGAATCAGTTCAAGAAAATTCCCGGCTAGCGCCAGTAGGCGACGGAATCGGCCGACTCCAGCGCGTCGAGCACCGCGTCGTAGGGCTCCGCGCAGGGGCGCACCACGACCTCGTCGCCCAGGGCGCGCATCGCCTGCGCGATGGCGTCCAGCCCCTCGGGGGCGTCGCCCGCATCGTGGAGGAGAAGTATCTTCCGGCCCGCGCTCATATCAGGTAGACCACGTCGGCCTCGTGGATGGCGCCCGCGAGCCGCTCGCCCAGGGCCGCCAAATCGTCGACCACCTCGCAGGGCACCTCCGCGAACTCCAGGAGCTCGCGGTGCTCGGCGACGGCGGGCGTGTCCTCGAAAGCGCCCAGCACCGCAACGCGCACCGGGTCGCTCAGCAGCGTGAGGCCCGCCGCGACCCGCAGCGCCTCGGCCTGGTTGTGGCGCGCGATCACGAGGATGCGCTTCATGCGCCGCCCGGAAGCACGAGGACGCGGTCGCACTCGCGCACCAGTTCCGCGTTCTGGAACTGGCTGCCGAGGGTGGCGCCCTCGGGCGCGGCCCCCAGCCCCAGGTGCTGCCAGCTGTGCTCGCAGACGTCGAGCCGGAGCTTGCCGGATTTCGCGAGTGCGAGGAGCGCGCCGTTTGCGGCGAGCTTCACGCCGGAATCGGTGAGGAAGCAGCGCAGGGGCCAGCCGCGGGCTGCCGCGGCGGCGGCGAGCCCGGCCAACTGCGGGCCCGACGATTCGTGCGTGGCGACGATGCCGAGGCGCATGGGTGCGTTCGCGCCGGTCTCAGTGCTTGCGGATGGTCCAGCGCATCGTCTTGCCGGCGTCCTGCACCCGCTCGACGATGTCGTTTCCCTCCGTCTCGCACATCGCGTGGATCGACTCGCCCGAGGACGGGTTGTCGAACAGCAGCTGCAGCGTATCGCCCGACTTGAGCTTCTCCAGCGCCTTCTTCGCGTAGATCTGCGGATGCGGGCAGACATAGCCCTGGACATCCAGTTGGTAGTTGCCCTCTTCCAGCTTCTCGAACTTGGCCGCCATGCCTTCTTGCCTCCGTTGCCGTGATTTCGATTCCGCCCGGTGAAACTAGAACCCGAGCGGCGTGTCCTTTGCCATCTTGCGTTCGATCCACCAGTTGAAGAACTTCACCCCGATGTAGCCGCCGCCCGTCATGCCCAGCCCGAAGAGCCAGCCCGAGGGGTCGCCGTTGGTGACCGTCGCGAAAAAAGCGCCGATGTTGCAGCCCAGGCCGACGCGCGCGCCGATGCCCATGAGGATGCCGCCGGAGATGGCCCAGAAGGCGATCTCGCGCGTGGGCATCTTCAGCTTGAACTCGTTGTTGAGCAGCGCCATCACCATCGCCCCGCCGATCACCGAGAACGACATCCACAGCACCGGGTTGAAGAGCGGGTTGGGGATGCCGTTTTCCAGCCCGAAGAAGATGTTGTCCGTGATGTCGATGCCCAGCTTCGCGAGCACCCAGGCCGCGCCCTGCGCCTCCTGGGTCGTCACGTAGAAATAGCCGGGGTCGAAGACCGTGTCCTGCAGGCTCAGCCCCTCGGTATGGCCGAGCGCCAGGAGCAGCTCGCCCGCGTTCGAGATGCCGAACTTCTGCTGCAGGGTCTGCACCACCCACATCTGCAGGCCGGCGGCCACGCCGAGGATCAGGCCCGCGATCGCCGTGCGCTTCGAGGCGGTGACCATGCTCCACCAGCCGGCCAGTTCCACCGAGGCACCGCGCGCGCCGTCCTTGCGCTTGCGCAGGTAGCCCTTCCGATACCAGATGGCGTAGATCACCGCGAGGATCACGATGGCCGGCAGGATCGCGTTGAGGAGGGAGTTGCCGATGAAGGCTTTCGCCATCGGGCTCGTGAAGCCGAGCGCCTCGCCCACGGTGAGGCTCTTCAGGTCCCACACGTAGCCGGCGAGGAACTGGTCGTACCAGCCGTGGGTGACCGACACCGCGGCCGGCATCCCCTTCGCGGCGGCCGAGGCGGCCCACGAGGCGGGAACCAGCGCGTCGAGCGCGCCACCGATGTCCACGAAGTACGCCTGCGCGAAGCTGAGCGAGAGCACCACGAGCAGCGCCGAGACGCTGCCCTCGCCCGTCTTGTAGAGGGACCCGGTGGCGCAGCCGCCGGTGAACACCATGCCGAACCCGAAGATCGCGCCGCCGACCACCGAGTACAGGCCGATGGGAGAAGCGTGGAAGGTGCTCTTGCCGGCGACGGTGACGGCGGCGGACACGAGGCTGAAGAGCACGACGGCGATCATGATGCCCACCGCCATGCGCGGCACGCCCACCGCGAAGAGGTCGCGGATCGCCGAGGCCATGCAGAAGCGGCCGTACTGCAGGCTCATGCCGTAGACGAACCCGAACCACAGGTAGGCGGAGAAATACAGGTAGCGGGTATCGACGGCGAACGTCCACGCCGTGACCAATACGAAGAAGCCCACCACTGCGGAAGCCCGCAGGGCATTCGCCCGGCCCACCGCCGAACCCACCCCTTCGGTGGTGTCGACCACGCCTCCAGTCATCTTGCCTTGCCTCCCTCGTCGTCAGGTCCGTCGCACGCGCCCTCGCCGGCGCCCTTGCGCGCATAGATCTTCCAGCCGCTCGCCAGGTGGAGCGTTCCCAGGTGGATGCAGTTGTGCCCCGCCAGCATGAAGGGGATCGTCTCCACCGAACTCAGGTTGTCCGAGACGATCTCGATCACCGAACCGGGCAACGCTGCGTCGAGCGCCCGCTTCGTGACGAGATTGGTTCGCAGGCACGTCGCTCCCGTGAGATCGACCGAGGTGTCGGCGACCATCGCGCCGTGCCCGGGGATCTCCACGGTCTTCGCAGTGCCGAAGCGTGCGTCGCTGCGACCGCGAAAGAACGGCAGGAACCAGCCAAACGGACTGATCATTCTGTCAAGCACCCTTGCCCACCTGCGTGCAGTCTACCCGTGATGCAGGTTAGCAAGTTGCGTGCCGCCGGCCCCGGAGCGCGGTTTCACAGCGCTGCATGCCGGCAGGAGGAAGGCGGCCCGCGTGCATGTCGCAATCGGAGCACATCACGTCATGCGCGGAGTTGGATAATGCAATCGGCCACGCCGCGCGCGGGAGGCGCGAACCCGAAACTTGCAAAATGTCGGCTGGCGGCGCGGGCCGATGAAATGTGCAACGGGCCCGGCCGCAGGGCGATAGCCCAAGGGCTTGTTTTCCTTCGGGAATCCGGTTCGGCACGCAATGTGCTAGCGCTTGGGACCGACGGGCGAGACCCGCGACAACCGGAATGCACAGTGAAGGAGGCCAGAAAATGACGAGGCAATATCACGGCAGCACCCTGGGTGAAATCGTGAATCCGCGCATGGCCCTTGCCGCCGCGACCTGCCTCGCACTGGCGGCTTGCGGCGGAGGCGGCGGCCGCGAGGACACGTCCGCCGGCAACGTGGTCAAGATCACCGTGAACACGCCGCACACGATCGCGCAGGCCTCGGCAGACAACTACGAGGAAAACGTGAACGGCCTCGTCACCGCCGCCACGCTCAAGCGCTGGATCTCGAACTGGACGGCCAACCGCCCGGCCGGCATCAGCGGCAAGCTCGTCATCTTCCAGGCCTCGACGGGGCCCGCCGGGGCGGAGTACGTGAAGCCGAACAACTCCACGGTCTTCACCTACCTCTCGCCCTCCTCCGAATGGGTCCAGACGCGCTCCAACGGCGTGATCGAGACCGTGAGCATGGTGCCGGACGGGGCGTCGATGGACGCGCTCCTGAAGAAGTACGGCATCGATCCCGCCAACGACATGGTCGTCTGCGCGATGGGTGCGGGCAACAACGGCAACGCCATGGCGCAGGGCCGCTGCTGGTACGCGCTGCGCTACTGGGGCGTCGACAAGCGCAACGTCTCCGTCCTGAACGGCGGCAACCAGTGGATCAACACCAACGGCATGGCGGCCGCGGACTTCACGGCGACGGCGAGCACGCCGCCCAACAACGGGACCGCGAGCGTGAAGGACATCCCCGTCGACAACACCGCCCTGCAGGCGACCTTCGAGGACCTGCTCGCGGTGCTTCCCGCCACGGACGTCAACGTGCGAGACGACGGCGTGTTCATCTGGGATGCGCGCAGCGTCGGCCAGTTCAGCGCCGGCGAGCGCCTCGAGGCGGGCGACTCCGGGTACACCGCCTGCGGCGCGGCGGTCTGCGCGCCGCCCGCGGGCTACGACTACATGCGCACGTTCCAGAACAGCGGCGCGCGCCAGGGCCATCCCCGCGGCACGCTGCAACTCCAGTACACCAACCTGCTCGATCCGACGAAGGGTTATTCGTACAAGCCGAAGGCGACGATTGCGACGTACATGAGCGGCGGCGCGGACGCGGGCGGCTACCGCTTCGTCGACGCCACCTACGGCGGCGTCGGCGACGGTGCGGGCTACCAGGCCGGGGACGTGGTCTATTCCTACTGCGAGACGACCTTCCGCGCGATGATCACGGGATTCGCCTCCGCGGGCATCATGGGCTACCCCGTGCGCTTCTATGACGGCGCCATGGTCGAGTGGCATTCGCTTTCCAGCCTGCCCGACGTGACCGGCAACCCGATCCTGCCGGCCGATTCCCCGTGGCGCACGGACGTGAAGTCGTTCTTCCGCCCGGCCGCCAATCCCGCGAACGTGGCCAGGCGCACGATCGTCAATCCCTACGCGATCCACGCCAACCAGATCATCCTCGAGGACAAGTCGTACAAGCGCGGCGGCACCGGCGCGAGCGACGGCGGCGGCGGATCCGGTCCCGGAGGCAACCCCTGCGGCTGAGTCTTCGCCGGGCCGGCGGGGCGGCGCTTGCCACCCTCGCCGGCCTTGCCTTGTGGGCCGGGATCGGGATTTTCCAGGAGCACCGGGCCGACCAGGCCATCGCAGCGTTTCTCGCGCGCCACTGGGCGCAGCCCCTCGCGCCGCAGGGCGATCCTCCCGCCACGCACACCCCCGAAGAAGCGGCCCTCTCGCCGGAAGCCTGCGGCGTGTGCCACGCCAAGCAGCTCGCCGACTGGAAGACGAGCCTGCACAGCCGGGCCATGGGCCCCGGCATCCTCTGGCAGTTGCGCACCATGGACCAGCAGCACGGCAACGACTGCCTGCGCTGTCACGCGCCGCTCGCCGAGCAGAAGGCGCTCCTCGCGATGGAGCGCGGCTGGCCCAACGCGCCCGCATCCGCGCCGCCGCCGTGGATTCCCGGCGACCTGCACTTGCGGGGCCTGGTGTGCGCGGCCTGCCACGTTCGCCGGCACGAGCGTTTCGGGCCTCCCAGTGCGGCGACCACCGGTGCCGGAAGCGAACGCCAACCCCATGGCGGATTCGTGGCCGAGGCCGCGTTCTCCGACAGCCGGTTCTGCTCGACCTGCCACCAGTTCGCCCCCGACGGCCGCCAGGTCAACGGCAAGCTCCTCGAGAACACCTACGAGGAATGGCGCGCCAGCCGCCACGCGCGCGAAGGCCGCCACTGCCAGTCGTGCCACATGCCCGGAAAGCGCCATCTCTGGCGCGGCATTCATGACGCGCAGATGGTGCGCGGCGCGCTCGGCCGCGAGATCTCCGTCTCGCGCGTGGACGAGGGCCGGCTTCGCGTCACCGTCGTCCTCGCCAACCGGGACGCCGGGCATTACCTGCCCACCTATGTCGTTCCCCGGATCCTCGTTCGCGTCTACCTGCTCGGCCGGGGAACGCACGTCCTCGTCGGGGACCACACGATCGGCCGGCAGCTCACTGTGGGGCTCGACAAGGAGATCGCCGACACGCGCCTCGCGCCCGACGCCCGCCACGAGATGCGCTTCGATGTCCAGGTCGCGCCCGGCCAATGGCGCCTGCGGCTGCGAACGGAAGTCGCTCCCGGCGAACACTACGAGCGGATGTTTGCCGACATGCGGCGACGCAATCCCGGGCTCGACGACGCAACGCGCGCGGCTCTCGACGAAGCGCTCGCCCGGGCCGTGAACGCGCGCTATTACCTGGAGGACGTGGAAGTCGCTGCGCCCGCCGCTACGGGAAGCGATGCGCGCGCGGTTGCAAATTGAAAGCCCCCGGACGCTGGAGGGGGTAATGCAATGCCTCGATGGCGGCGGCGCGCATTAACTCCCTGTTTATAAAACGGTCCGCGCGAGTGGCACGCAATCTGCTGATGATCGCGGGTCGGACCCTGTTCCCCGGAGGCCCCATGAGAATTTCCAGCTGGCTGCTGCTCGTCGCGATGCTCGCGCCGGCGGTCCACGCCGAGGAGGCGCCCAAGCGCGAAGCCGGGGCGACCCGGGAGGGCGACGCGGCGGCCAGCCCGGCCGTGAAGAAGCGGCGCCTGAAATTCAAGGGCGACAGGCCCACCTGCACCTGCGTGAGCGCATTGAGCGAAAGCGATATCCAGTCCGCCGCCGAGCAAAAGGCGGCAGCCGAGCCACCACCCCGGAGGAACGAGAAATGAAGGAACGCAAGACGACCCTGGTCGACAGGCTTCGCGGACTCGCGCGTGGCATCCTGCGCACCGCTGCGGGAACCGCCGCATGCGCGGCCGTGGCGCTCGCGTGGTCGCTCGCGGCATCGGGCCCCGAGCGGTTCGACGTCCCCGAGGCGAGCCGCGCGCAACCCGCGGGATGGGGAGCGGAGGCCATCGCGGACGTTCGCGATGCGCTTCGCACCTACTCCCCGATCGCCGAGGCGAACGCCTGCGGCATGGGCGCCTCGTCCTGCTTCAAGTGCCACAACGGCACCCGCGCCGCGGCCCCGAGCACGCAGAAGTGGCACACCGACCACAAGAGCGTCGACAACTCCTGCGCCGGCTGCCACAAGGGCAACGCGCGGCTCATCAAGAAGGAACTGGCGCACACCGAGATGGTGAAGGACCCGCGACCCCGGTCCTCCGAGCTGTGTGCGAACTGCCACAAGTCCGAAAGCGCGGCGCAGCTCGCGAACGCGTACAAGAAGTGATCCTTAGGAGGAGGGGAACACCATGAAGCGTGCCACCATCGAATCGAACCGCGGCAAGCGCCGCACCGCCCGCCTCGCGACGGCCTGCGCGTTCGCGCTCGCGGGCTTCGCCGGGGCCGCGGCCGCGGGGCCGACGCTCACCTTCGGCAAGGAAGGCAGTCTCACGTTCAACTATTCCGTGCAGGGCTGGGCGCAGGACCGCGGCTACACTTCCTCGACGGACTCGGGCCGCTCCACGGACTTCTTCCTGCGCCGCAACCGGCTCACCTTCTCGGGGCAGTACAACGACCTCGTGGGCTTCTACGCCAACCTGGACGCCCCCGCCGACAGCCGGGGAGGCGACGACGACAAGAGCATCTTCTTCCGCGACGCGTACATCACGGTCGACCACAGCGACGCGATGCGCTTCATCGTCGGGCGGTTCAAGAACACGTTCACGCGCGAGAACCTCGAGGCGTGCTTCGACGCCCTCACCATGGACCGCGCGGAGGTGATTTCCTACACGCCGTGGGGCGGCAGCCGCGACACGGGCGTGGCGATGTGGGGCAACCTGGCCGATGCGAAGTTCCAGTACCGCGTCATGGCTTCCGACGGCCGCGAGGGCAACGAGGTGGTGAAGGACTCGCCTCGCCTGACCGCGCGCGTCCACGTGAGCCTGCTCGACCCGGAGTACGACTTCGGCTACCGCGGCACCTACCTCGGCACGAGGCGCGTGCTCACCATCGGCGCGGCCTACGACTACCAGCAGAAGGTGGCCTACGGCGACTTCGTCGGCAAGGACGACGCGAAGGACACCAAGTCGTGGACCGCCGACATCTTCTACGAGCAACCGACCGCGGCCGGCACGATCACCGCATCGGCCGCCGTGATCCGGCGCGACACGGGCAAGGCGCATTTCGGGCTCTCGCCCGACCCGAACCTGCCGACGACCACGGACCTCGAGGGCTGGTACGTGAAGGCCGGCTACCTGCTGCCCAGCAAGATCGGCCCCGGGCGGGTCCAGGTGTTCGGGCGGCACGAGCGCTCCGAGTACAACCTCCCCCTCGGGTATCGCGACCAGAAGTGGGACGGCGTCGGCTTTCACTACCTCATCGACGGCCAGCTGCTCAAGCTGAGCTTCGAGTACGCCGACGTCCGCTTCGACGTGCAGAACCCCGTCAACCCCTCGCAGCGCGACTACAAGCAGTATTCGCTCGGCCTGCAGTTCATCTTCTGAAGCGCCGAAGGCGCGGACCTGACCGGGATCAAGGGCCCCGGCCAGGTCCGTGGCATCATCCCCGAGGGAAGTGATGCGCCTCGCGCCGGGGTGTTTCGGCGGGAGCGCGAATGGGGAAGGAACAGGCAGCGTGGTGATCACGGCGAATCCGGCGGAAAGCGAACACGACGACGGGCCGCGCGTGCGCGCGCATGCCGGAGCCGGGTCGCACGTCTTCGCGGGAGTCGCCCTTGGCGCCCTCGCTTCCCTGTCGATTGCGGCTCTCCTCGCCGCATTCCACGGGCTGGGCACGCCGAACGATGCCTTGCTCGCCGCCCTCGTGGTCGCCGGCATCGTCCTGGCCGGTGCGGCGGGTGTTCTCCGCGGATACGCCCGGGGCTTTGCCGCGCTGCGCGAAGCCGTCCACCACGCCAACGAAGGATCGCTCGAGCCGATCCGCCTGCGGGGCATCGCGCGCCCGCTCCTCGGGCCCCTCGAGGCCGAATACAACACCCTCGCGGGCAACCTGGGCTCGCTTTTCGGCGAGATGGAGCAGGCGCAACTGTCCATCATCGCCGAACGCAACCGCCACGAGGCCATCCTGCAGGGGCTGCCGGGCGCGCTGCTCGCCGTGGACGGCGATTTCCGCGTCACGCTCTCCAACCGCCAGGCCGAGGCGCTCTTCGAGGCTTCCGGCGAAGCGCTGGCCGGCGCCAACCTCTTCGACCTCCTGGAATCCGACGAGCCGGGCCGCGAGGTGCTGCGCGAGGCGTTCCTCTACGAGCAGCAGGTGAGCAACAAGGTGCTCGCGCTCAACATCGGCGCGCGGGTGCGGCAGGTATCGCTCAATCTCACCTTCTTCCGCCCGAATCCGCGTTCCGCACAGGCGAGCGCGGCGATCATCCTGCAGGACATCACCGACTGGCGCCGGCTCGAGGAGATCTCGCAGCAGGCCGAGAAGCTGGTCGCCATGGGCCAGCTCGCCGCCGGCGTCGCCCACGAGCTCAACACGCCGCTCGGCACGATCCTCGGCTACGCGAAGCTCCTCAATGAAGGCAACGCCGACGCGGCGAAGCGCGCCGAGTACGCGAGCGTCATCCATGGGGAGACGCGGCGCTGCGCGCGCATCGTCGACGACCTCCTCGCCTATGCGCGGCGGGACGTGTGCCACGCGGAGACGTGCGAGATCAACGCGTTGATCCGGGAGTCCGTGGAAGCGGTCGCCAACTGCCAGGGACGGCGCCACAGCGCCGCGGTCGAAACGGACGTGCAGGGAGAGCTCCTCGTGCGCGGCGGCCCGGGCCAGCTCGACATCGTGCTCGTGAACGTGATGGTGAACGCGGTTCAGGCAGCCGCGGCGGCGTCCAGCCCGCGCGTGGACGTCTCCTCCGCGGTCGAGGGCGGCTTCGCGGTGGTATCCGTCACGGACAACGGGCCGGGCGTCGCCCCGGAGAACCGCGGCAAGCTCTTCGACCCGTTCTTCACCACCAAGACCGAGAGCGCCGGCACGGGGCTTGGCCTCGCGATCAGCCATTCCATCGTCTCGCGCATGGGCGGCAGCATCCACTGCGACGCCGCCTACCAGGGCGGCGCGCGATTCGTGATTACGCTTCCCCTCGCGGCCTAGGACCGTGAACGAGAGCATCGCCAAGGCGCACCCGGCCGCCGCCCGCGCGACCGTGCTGCTGGTCGAGGACGATCCCGCCATGCGCCGCATGATCCGCGAGGTCCTCTCGACGGCCGCAGCGGAAGTGGTGGAGGTCGACAGCTCCCAGGACGCGCTCGGCTACCTCGAGGACCACGAAGTCGCGGTGGTGGTCACGGACCTGCGCATGCCGCGCATCAGCGGCCTGGAGGTGCTGCGTTTCGCGAAGGCGCGCGACGCGATGACCCAGGTGATCCTGCTCACGGGGCACGCCACGGTCGAGTCGGCGGTGGAAGCGCTCAAGGGCGGTGCCTACGACTACCTGCGCAAGCCCTTCGAGCCCGACGACCTGCGCCGCATAGTCGACCGGGCGCTCGAGTTCCACCAGCTCAATTGCGAGAATGTCCGCTTGCGCGAGACGAACCGCGCCTACGCCGACCTCGACGGCCTGGTCGGCAAGAACGCGGCCGTCGAGCAGGTGCGCCGCATGGTGCGGGCGTCGGCAGGCTACGACTGCTGCGTGCTCATCACCGGGGAGTCGGGAACCGGCAAGGAGGTGGTCGCGCACCAGGTGCACATGCTGAGCGGCCGGCGGGACGGGCGGTTCGTGGCGCTCAACTGCGCGGCCATTCCCGAGAACGTGATCGAGAGCGAGCTCTTCGGTTACCAGCGCGGCGCCTTCACCGGGGCCGACCGCGCGAAGGCCGGGCTCTTCGAGTCCGCCCACCACGGGACCCTCTTCCTCGACGAGGTCAACAACGCCTCGCCCGCCTTCCAGGCGAAGCTCCTGCGCGTGCTCCAGGACGGAACGTTCTACCGGATGGGCGACACCGAGCCGAGGCGAGCCGACGTTCGCCTCATCGCCGCGACCAACCGTCCCCTGCCCGCGCTCGTGGAAAGCGGCGCTTTCCGGATGGATCTCTACTACCGCCTGCGCATCGTGGAGATCGTGATGCCTCCGCTTCGCGACCGGCGCAGCGACATCCCGCTGCTGGCCAACTATTTCCTGGCGCGCCACTCGGTGCGCCTGGGCAAGCCAGTGAAGGGGATCACCACGCGGGCGCTCGCGACCCTCATGCGCCACGACTGGCCCGGCAACGCGCGGGAACTCGAGAACGCCATCCAGTCGATGATCGTCCTCACCGAAACCGACATGCTCGATACCGACGTGCTGCCGCCGGGAATGGCGCAGGAGGGCACCGGGCCGGGCCGGGCCGTGGAGCTGATCGAGCCGCAGAGCCTCGAGGAGATCGAGGCCTACTTCATCGCGAAGACGCTGAGGGAGACGCAGGGCAACCGGGCGAGCGCCGCCGAGATCCTCGGCATCGACAAGTCCACCCTGTGGCGGAAGATAAAGCGCTACGGCCTCGAGTGAGGCCGGCGCCTTGCGGGGAAGGAATGGTCGGGGTGAGAGGATTCGAACCTCCGGCCTCTACGTCCCGAACGTAGCGCTCTACCAGGCTAAGCTACACCCCGAGGCCGCGACGGGCGCTTTCGCGCCCGTCGGAATTCCGTCGCCTAGTACTTCCTTTCGACGGAAAAGTGCGCCAATTGTAGCAGACTGTCCTTGCACGCGGAACGGGGAAGGAGCTCCAGCCGGGCGGTCGCAAGGGCTGCTTCCCGCCGGGCGCAATCCCGCGCGTAGTCGAGGGCTCCCGTGCGGTTGATGGCCGCGACGACCGCCCCGAGATCGGCTTTCCCGCCCTCCACGATCGCGCGGCGCACGAGCGCCCTTTCCTCGGCGTTTCCCACCTGGATGGCGCGGATGAGCGGCAGCGTGGGCTTGCCTTCGGCGAGGTCGTCGCCCAGGTTCTTTCCCGTCTCGGCCAGGTCGCCCGAATAATCGAGGACGTCGTCGATGACCTGGAAGGCGGTGCCCAGGTGCATGCCGAATTCCGCAAGCGCCTGCTCGATGTCCGCAGGAGCGTTGCCGAGGATCGCGCCGACCTGTGTGGCGGCCTCGAAGAGCTTCGCGGTCTTGTAGCGGATCACGCGCAGGTAGCTTTCCTCGTCGGTGTCGGGGTCGTGGACGTTCAGGAGCTGCAGCACCTCGCCCTCGGCAATGACGTTGGTCGCGTCCGAGAGCACCTGCATGACCCGCAGGTTCCCGGCCGACACCATCATCTGGAAGGCGCGCGAATAGAGGAAGTCTCCCACCAGGACCGAGGCGGCATTGCCGAACTCGGCATTGGCCGTGCGCCGGCCGCGCCGCAGGCTCGACTCGTCCACCACGTCGTCGTGGAGGAGTGTGGCCGTGTGGATGAACTCGATGACGGTCGCGAACTCGTGGCGGACGGGACCGGTTGCGCCCACCGCGTTCGCCGAGAGCATCAGGAGTGCGGGGCGCAGACGCTTGCCGCCGGAGGCGATGATGTAGTCCGCGATGGTCCGGACGAGCACCACCTCGGAGGAGAGCCGCTTTCGGATGACCTCGTCCACGGCCTGCATGTCGGCCGCGATGGGCGCCCGGATCGATTCGAGGCTCACGGGAATGTGGGACTGGTTCAAGTCGGTTCCGGGGGCCTTCGCGCCCGGCCCGGTGCGAAGACAAGTCTTTGACGTTGCTTGATATTTCACGTATTATAGCGGGTTCGCGGTGCAAAAGGCCGTGATTTGTCAAACCAAAACAGGAGTATCAACATGTATGCGGTCATCAAGACCGGCGGCAAGCAGTACCGGGTTTCCCCGGGCGAGAGCATCAAGATCGAGCAGGTGCAGGCCGACGTCGGCGCCACCATCGTGCTCGACCAGGTGCTGATGGTGGCGGACGGGGAAGCCGTGAAGGTCGGCACCCCCACGCTCGCCGGCGCGAAGGTTTCCGCCACCGTGGTCTCCCACGGGCGGGGCCCGAAGATCCGCATCTTCAAGATGCGCCGCCGCAAGCACTACCAGAAGACGCAGGGCCACCGGCAGAACTACACGGAGATCCGTGTGGACGCCATCAACGACTAACGGGTATCGAACATGGCACACAAGAAAGCAGGCGGCTCGTCCCGCAACGGCCGCGATTCCGAATCGAAGCGCCTGGGCGTCAAGGCCTACGGCGGCGAGAGCGTGAACGCGGGCTCCATCATCGTCCGCCAGCGCGGCACGCAGTTCCATCCCGGCCAGCACGTCGGGATCGGCAAGGACCACACCCTCTTCGCGCTGGTCTCGGGCAAGGTGAAGTTCGGCCAGCACGGCCCCAAGAAGAAGAGCACCGTGAGCATCGAGCCGGCCCAGGCCTAGAGGCTCCTTTCTCCCGGAAAGAGCCCCGTCCTCGCGCGGGGCTTTTTTGTTTCCGCGTGACGGATTCCCCTCGACACCCGACGTGATTCGCCACCCCGCATGCCCGACATCGCCCTCTTCCTCATCGCCAGCGCGCTGCTCACCGTAGCGCCGGGCCCGGACATCGTCTACGTGCTCACGCGCGGCGTGGGCCAGGGGCGCCGGGCGGGGCTCGCGGCGGCCCTCGGGTTCGCCACGGGCTGCCTCTTCCACACGCTGCTCGCCGCGCTCGGCGTGGCCGCACTCATCCGCTCCTCCGAACTCGCGTTCAATGCCGTGCGCTGGGCGGGTGCGGCCTACCTCGTGTGGATCGGCGTCCAGGCGATTCGGAACCGGGCTTCGTTTTCGCTCCCGAACGGCGGCGGGACGAAGGCGCTCGTCGCGATCTACCGGCAGAGCGTGATCGGCAATGCGCTCAACCCCAAGGTGACGCTCTTCTTCCTGTCCTTCCTGCCGCAGTTCGTGGACGCCTCCGCCGGGGGCGTGGCCTGGCAGATGGCCTTGCTGGGTGCGCTGTTCATGGCGCAGACCGCGCTCATCTTCGGCGCCGTGGCGCTCTTCTCGGGCTGGATCGGCCAGCGCCTTCGCGCGCACCCGGCGATCGGCGAGCGCCTGGGCCTCTTCGCAGGGCTCACCTTCATCGCGCTGGGCGTGCGTGTGGCGATGCCCGACATGGGGCGGCCGTGAAGTTCTTCGACGAGGCGAGGATCGAGGTGATCGCGGGCGACGGCGGCGACGGCTCGGCGCACTTCCGGCGCGAGAAGTTCGTGCCGCGAGGTGGGCCCGACGGCGGCGACGGCGGACGCGGCGGCTCCATACTCGTGGTGGCGGACACCAACCTGAACACGCTCATCGACTACCGCTACACGCGGATCTTCCGCGCGAAGCACGGCGATGCGGGCAGCGGACGGGACCGCAACGGGCGCGGGGCTGAGGACGTGATCCTGCGCGTGCCGGTCGGCACCGTGATCCGCGACGCCGACACGGGCGAGACCATCGCCGACCTGGCGAAAGAGGGCGACCAGGCCACGCTCGCCGCCGGCGGCAAGGGCGGCCTTGGAAACATCAACTTCAAGTCGAGCACCAACCGCGCGCCGCGCCAGTTCACGCCCGGCGCGCCAGGCGAACGCCGCAATCTCGAGATGGAACTTCGCGTGCTGGCCGACGTGGGCCTCGCGGGCATGCCCAATGCGGGAAAGTCGACCCTGGTGCGTGCCGTCTCCGCCGCGCGTCCGAAGGTGGCGGACTACCCCTTCACGACCCTGAACCCGAGCCTCGGCGTGGTTCGCGTCGACATGAACCGCTCGTTCGTGATCGCCGACATCCCGGGCCTCATCGAAGGTGCGGCCGAGGGCGCGGGCCTCGGGCACCAGTTCCTGCGCCACCTGCAGCGCACCCAGCTCATTCTCCAGGTCGTGGACTTCGCCCCCTTCGACGAAGGCGCGGATCCCGCGGCCGAAGTGAAGGCCATCGCGAACGAGCTGAAGAAGTACGACCCGGGCCTGCACCGGAAGCCGCGCTGGCTGGTGCTCAACAAGGCCGACCTTCTCGACCCCGCGGAGCGCGACAAGCGCGCCCGCGCATTCGTGAAGAAGCTCGCCTGGAAAGGACCGTGGTTCCTGGTCTCCGCCGTGAAGGGCGATGGCACGCGCGAGCTGTGCTTCGCGATCATGGAGTTCCTCGAGGCGAAGCGCCGTGCGTAGCGAACTCGCCGCCTGCAGGCGCGTGGTCGTGAAGATCGGCTCGAGCCTGCTCACCAATGCGGGCGCCGGCCTCGACCGCGAAGCCGTCGCCGACTGGGCAGGCCAGATCGCCGCGCTCCGGGCGCGCGGCGTCGAGGTGCTGGTCGTCTCCTCCGGCGCGATCGCCGAGGGCATGAAGCGCCTCGCGTGGACGAAGCGCCCGCGCGCGGTGAACCAGCTCCAGGCCGCCGCAGCGGTGGGCCAGATGGGGCTCGTGCAGATGTGGGAGTCGTGCTTCGCCGAGCGCGGGCTGCACACGGCGCAGGTGCTCCTCACCCACGAGGATCTCGGCGACCGTCGCCGCTACCTCAATGCGCGCACCACCCTGAAGACGCTCGTCTCGCTGGGCGTGGTCCCCGTCATCAACGAGAACGACACGGTGGTGGTCGACGAGATCCGTTTCGGGGACAACGACACGCTCGCCTCGCTCGTGACCAACCTGATCGAGGCCGACGCGCTGGCGATCCTCACGGACCAGAAGGGGCTCTTCTCCACCGATCCGCGCAAGGACGCCTCGGCGCGCCTGGTCGAGCGGGCCACGGCGGGGGATGCCGCGCTGGAGGCCATGGCCGGTGGCGCAGGCAGCGAGATCGGAAGCGGAGGCATGATCACCAAGGTGCTGGCCGCCAGGCGCGCGGCCCGCAGCGGGGCGCACACGGTCATCGCCTGGGGACGGGAGCCCGACCTGCTCACGCGCCTCTTTTCCGGCGAGTCGATCGGCTCGCTCCTCGTCGCGGACATGCCGCCGGTGGCCGCTCGAAAACAGTGGCTTGCGGACCACCTTAAACCCGCCGGCCACATCACGCTCGATGCGGGCGCGGTCAAGGCGCTCGTCGCCGACCGGAAGAGCCTCCTCGCCATCGGCGCGACGGCGGTCGCGGGAGACTTCGAGCGCGGGGAGGTGGTCAGCGTGCACGGCCCCGACGGGCGCGAGATCGCGCGCGGACTCGTGAACTATGGTTCGGCGGAGACCGCGCGCATCCTGCGCAAGCCCACGAGCGAGATCGAGTCCATCCTGGGCTACCTGGCAGAGCCGGAACTCATTCACCGGGACAATCTGGTCGTCCTCTAGGACGAACTGATTGCGGTGGAGGCAAACTTGCCGCTTCCGGAAAGTTAAGCGACCGAAGGGAGCGGGCCGGAGCCACAATCGGTACACTCCCCCCCAACTACAACAGCCTGGGAGGCAACCGTGAACCTCGTCGAACGCACCAAGAACCTGATCCTCACGCCGGCCGCGGAATGGGACAAGATTTCCGCCGAGACGCACACCGTGCAGGACCTGTACACCGGCTGGATCATGATCCTCGCCGCCATCCCGGCACTCGCCACCTTCGTAGGGTTCTCCCTCGTCGGCGTGGGCGCCTTCGGCCTCTCGTACCGCGTCCCCGTGATGAGCGGCATCGCGCATGCGATCGCCTCGTACCTGCTCGCGCTCGGCAGCGTCTACGTGTTCGCCCTGGTGATCGACGCGCTGTCGCCCACGTTCGGGGGCGAGAAGAACTTCCTGCAGGCCTTCAAGGTGGCGGCGTTCGCCCCCGTGGCGTCGTGGCTCGCGGGCGTGTTCCACCTCCTTCCCGCGCTCTCCATCCTCGCGATTCTCGGGCTCTACAGCGTCTACCTGCTGTACGTGGGCCTGCCCCGCCTCATGAAGACGCCCGCGGAAAAGGCAATGCCCTACACGGCCGTGGTGATCGTCGTGGGCATCGTGATCTCGATCCTGGTCGGGGTCGTCTCCGCCCTCCTGCTGCCGGGACGCGCCGGCGCATTCTGACCGGGGGGATTCAGTCCGAGGCAAGCCCCGCAACCGGTCCCGGACGCGGACGGGGCTTGCGTCGCCGCCCGTAGGGAGAGAACCCGACGGGCCGCCGGGCACTCACGTCGAGGTGAATGGCGAGCTGCTCGAGCGCCATGCGATAGACGTCGCGCTTGAAGTCGATCACCGTCTCCAGGGGCACCCAGTAGTCGTGCCAGCGCCAGGCGTCGAACTCCGGATGGCCGCTCGCGCGAAGGGAAACGTCCGTGTCCCGGCCGGTGAGGCGCAGCAGGAACCAGATCTGCTTCTGGCCCTTGTAGGTGCCGCGCCACTCGCGCTTCACCCAGTGCGTCGGCACGTGGTAATGCAGCCAGTCGCGCGTGCGCCCGAGGATCTCCACGTGCGCGGGTTTCAATCCCGTTTCCTCCTCGAGCTCGCGATACATCGCTTGCTCGGGGGATTCCCCCGGCTTGATGCCGCCCTGGGGGAACTGCCAAGCGTGCTCCTTGATCCGCTTGCCCCAGAAGACCTGGTTCCTGAGGTTGACGAGCACGATGGCGACGTTCGGGCGATAACCGTCCCGATCGATCATGGCAGTCACCATCCAATCCGTTGAGTTGGAGCCATTTTTCCACAGTTTGCGAGCGCCCGCCAGCATCGGAACCCTCGCGGGCCGTGTAGAATACGGGCTCGCAAGCCAATGATTTGATTCCAAAAAACCGCTCCCCAGCCCCGCCAGAACCCGGAGATTGCATGCGCGCCAGCCAGTTCTTCCTCGCCACCCTCAAGGAAGCCCCCCAGGAAGCGGAGCTTCCCAGCCACAAGCTCATGTTGCGGGCGGGGCTCATCCGCAAGCTCGGCAGCGGGCTCTATTCCTGGCTTCCGACAGGCATGCGGGTCCTGCACAAGGTAGAGCGGATCGTTCGCGAGGAAATGGACCGCGCCGGCGCCCTGGAGGTCATCATGCCGCCCGTGCAGCCCGCGGAGCTCTGGCAGGAAACCGGCCGCTGGGAGCTCTACGGCCCGATGATGCTGCGCATCAAGGACCGGGCCGAGCGCGAATTCTGCTACGCGCCGACGGCCGAGGAAGTCATCACCGACATCGCCCGCAAGGAGATCAAGAGCTATCGCCAGCTGCCGGTGAACTTCTACCAGATCCAGACCAAGTTCCGCGACGAGATCCGGCCGCGCTTCGGGGTGATGCGCGCCCGCGAATTCTCGATGAAGGACGCCTATTCCTTCGACGCGGACGAGGCCGGCATGCTCGCCTCGTACCAGAAGATGTTCGACGCTTACGTGCGCATCTTCACGCGGCTGGGCCTGAAGTTCCGCCCGGTCGCGGCCGACAGCGGCGAGATCGGCGGCAGCGCCTCGCACGAGTTCCAGGTGCTGGCCGACTCCGGCGAGGACCAGATTGCCCACTCCGACGGCTCGGAATACGCGGCCAACATCGAGCGGGCCGAGGCGCTCGCACCCGCCGCACCGCGCGCCGCGCCCGCCGAGCCCCTGAAGAAGGACCCCACGCCCGGCACCGCCACGTGCGAAGGCGTGGCGAGGCTCTGGAACGAGCCGCTCGCGCGCACGGTGAAAGCGATCCTCCTCACCGCGAACGATCGCGTGCACATGCTGCTGATCCGCGGCGACCACAGCGTGAACGAGATCAAGGTGGGAAAGGTCCCCGGACTCAAGGGCTGGCGCTGGTCCACCGACGAGGAGATTCTCGCCGCCGCCGGCGGTCCGGCCGGCTACCTCGGGCCCATCGGACTCGACCGCGCGAAGATCACCGTGGTGGCCGACCGGACGGTGGCGGCGATGGCGGATTTCATCTGCGGCGCGAACGAGAAGGACTTCCACCTGCGCGGCGCGAACTGGGGGCGCGACTGCCCCGAGCCCGACCTCGTCGCAGACGTGAGAAACGTCGTCGCCGGCGATCCCTCCCCCGACGGCAAGGGCAGCCTCGCCCTGGTGCGCGGCATCGAGGTGGGCCACGTATTCGCCCTGGGCCGGGTCTACTCGGAGGCCATGGGCGCGACCTTCGCCGCCGAGGACGGCACGCAACGCGCCTTCGAGATGGGCTGCTACGGCATCGGCATCACCCGCATCGTGGGCGCGGCCATCGAGCAGAACCACGACGAGCGCGGCATCATCTGGCCCGACCCGATGGCGCCCTTCGCGGTGGCGGTGATTCCGCTCGGATACCACAAGAGCGAGGCGGTGAAGGCGGCCGCGGACAGGCTCTACGCCGAATTCGCCGCGGCCGGCGTCGAGGCGTTCCTCGACGATCGCAACGAGCGCCCCGGCGTCCTTCTCGCCGACCAGGAGCTGGTCGGCATTCCGCATCGCCTCGTCATCGGCGAGCGCGGGCTGAAGGACGGCGAGGCCGAGTACCAGCACCGCCGCGATGCGCAGGCGACCCGCGTGCCGCTCGCCGGCGCCGCCGCCCACGTGCGTGAGCGCCTCGCGACCTGAGGGGCGCTTCCTCGCGGCAGCCGCCATCGCCTTCGTGGCGCTGGCGGGCACTTGCGCGGCCTGGGCCGGCGCTCAGAAGCGCGAACCCCTCTCGGCGGCCATCCAGGCCACGCTCGCCAAGGCGGTGACCGATCGCGAGCGCACGCTTCCCGACGACCACGAGGCGCGGGCCTGGATGCGGGTCATGTACGACCGCGTGCACCAGCGCGTGCGCGACGAGCGGATCGCGCGGGATCTCCTGGAAATGGTTCGCTACGAGGCGCTGCGCGCGGGCCTGGACCCGCGCCTGGTGCTCGCGGTGATAGACGTCGAGAGCGGATTCCGGAAGTACGCCGTGTCCTCCGCCGGCGCGCGCGGCTACATGCAGGTGATGCCCTTCTGGGTTCGCGAGATCGGCATGCCCGGTCAGAACCTCTTCCACCCGCGCACGAACCTGCGCTACGGCTGCGTCATCCTGCGCCACTACCTGCGCATCGAGGATGGCAACCTGCACAACGCCCTTGGCCGGTACAACGGGAGCCTGGGCCGGCCCGAGTACCCCGAACGGGTGCTGCGGGCGCTGCGGGAGCGCTGGTCTCCCGGCGCCTAGGCTTTCGGCCGGGCCGTAAGGCCCGTCGCTTCCTCGAGCGACTTGCGCGTCACGGTGCCGGTGCGGTCCCAGGCGCGCCGGCCCGCGGGATCGAAGATCACGGTGGTGGGCAGGCCCTTCACCTTGCCGAACTGCTTTTCCGTACGCTCGTCCTCGAGCACCAGCGGGTAGGCGTGCCCCACCTTCTTCGCGAACTGCCGCGTCTTGTCCTCGTCGTCAACGTCCAGTGCGATGCCCAGGACCACCGCGCGGTCGGGCGCGTGGACGCGCTGGAATTCCGCGATCTCGGGAATCTCCTTGATGCACGGCGCGCACCAGGTCGCCCAGAAATTCACGACCACCCACTTGCCGCGATAGTCCGCCAGGCGATGGCGCTTGCCCGAGGTGTCGGTGACGTCGAACGCGTGCGCGGCCGGCGCGGCAAGGGCCAGCGCGAGAGCCAGGGCCGGTGCCGGTCGCCGGATCGCAGCCCCGAAGAGGAAAGCTTTTGTTTTCAAAAACATCGGTGTCGTCTATCCTGTTTTCCTGCCCGGCGGACCCGGTTACACCCGGGTGCAGGTAAGATTAATTCCCTTCAAAATCAAAGATTAACATAATAGTGGCTCTCGAACTCCGCATTCCCACCGAGCGCGTCGCACCACCCCGGGACCTCGAGTTGCGGCCCAAGCAGGCCAAGGCGTGGGTGGAATCATTGCCGCTCAGCCAGAGCGCCGAAGCCGGCCGGGCGATCCTCGCGAACCTTTGCTCCATCAATCGCGCCAAGGTGGAGTTCGACGACCGGCAGCAGATCCTGGAGGCCTACCGGCCCGTCGTGCTCGTGATCTTCGACGAGCTCGACGCGGTGTTCGGCAAGGCGCTCCTGCCACTGCCGCCCAAGGCCCGCGAGGCCCTTGCGCTCGCGCGCGAGCTCGCGACGGAGCTCGCCTACGGCTACAAGATCCTGATCCTGGAGAAGACCGGCAAGCTCCTCGCGTTCGGCGCGAAGAAGCAGATGCCGATGCTCGTCCATCGCGCCATGGATGCGCTCGTGCAGTTGCTGAGCGCGAGCTACCGGTCCTATTCGCCCATCCCGCAGGGCGCGTGGCAGGAGATCCACCTCCTCTACCTGCACGCGGAAAAGGAGGGGTTCGTGGGCGACCCCGCCGACCCGGAGTCGAAGGCGAGCATCGCCGACCTCTACGCGGAAACGCTGCTCGTCGCGCTGACCGATCCCTACCGCCTCATTCCCGGCGACCTCGAGCGGATCGAAATGGTGATTCGCGGCCAGCGCGGGGCCTACACGCTGGGGCAAGCGCGGCCCGCGACGCGGCCCGGCGCCCACTTCCTCGTGCCCTGCGACCAGGACAAGCCGCCCAAGCCGCTGCTGTCGGCGAACGACGATCCGGGCGGGCCCAACTGGCGGCTCCTCGACGCCAACCCCATCGTGGAGCGGCTGCGTGCGCGCCGCCAGGCCGTGGAAACCGGAAACGTCTCCGCGACCACGAGCAAGGCGGTGGGCCCCGAGATGCTCATCCTGATCGCCAAGCTCACGACGCTGTGGGGAGACCCGCCGAAGCGCACTTCGCGCCGCGACCCCATGGACACGAGCGTGGCGATCTGCGCGGGGATGCGCGCGATCACGCACTTCATCTCCGTCGCGCCGAAGGTCGACTCGCGCAGGGAGGCCGAGGCCATCGAGAGCGGCATCACGATTCCGCTCGTCTCGGTTCCCGACGACGAGGTTTCGAAGGGCATGAACGTGAGCGAGTGGGACGTGGTGAACCAGAGCGCGGGCGGGCTCAAGGTGCGACGGACCGGAACCTCGGCCCACACGGTGACGGTGGGCGAAGTGGTCGGCATCAAGTTCATCGGGAAGGCGAACTGGACCGTAGGCGCGGTGCGCTGGCTCACGATGGTCGACGAGGGCGGGATGGAGTTCGGCATCCAGTTCCTCGCCCCGGCCGCGCGGTTCGTGGCCGTGCAGCCGACCATCAGTGCGGCGGGGCAGGTGCGCCCGGGGCTCCTGCTCTCGGAGGACGAAGGCGTCGACGCGGCCGACATGCTGCTCACGTCGCCCGCGACCTACAGCGACCTTCGCGAGTTCGAGATCGACGACGACGGGTTCATCACGCGCGTGCGCGCCACCAGCCTCATCGAGCGCACGGGCCGCTTCGACCTCTTCCACATCGCGCCGTCCTGATCAGGGCGGCCTCTCCCGGTTCCCGTTGCGCCCCGCGAGGGCCCAGCCCTTGCGGGAACGGCGCACCGCGCCTGTCTGCGCGAGGTCGCGCAGGATGTCCTCGAGCGTTTCGTCGGGCAGGTCCACGGTCTCCCGCAGTGTCGCGAGCGCCACGGGCTCGCCGCCCGCGGCGGCCAGCGCGCGCCCGATCTCGAACGCCCCTTCCAGTCCCGGTTGCGGCGCATCCCCGCCGCGCCACAGGCGCCCGCGCCACCAGGCGAGGGACGCGGTGAATTCCGCCCCGAACAGCACGACCAGCCAGGAAAGGTAGACCCACAGCATGAAGATCGGCAGCGCCGCGAAGGCGCCGTACACCAGCCGGTAGGCCGGCACCGCGCGCAGGTAGCTCGCGAACGCCGATTTCATGAATTCGAACGCCACGGCCGCGAGGATTCCACCCGCCAGCGCATGACGGGCCGGCACATGGCGGTTGGGAATGATGCGGTAGACGAGGAAGAAGGCGAGCGCGGCACCGGCAACGGGAACGATCCGCAGCACGAACGATTCCAGCTGGGAAGGCATGACGAGCCGGTCGAGCGAGGCGGCCACCACCCACGAGCTCGCCCAGAGCGACAGGCCCATGAGCACGGGCCCCAACGCGAGGAGCGCCACGTAGCCCGTCACCGAAAGCCACAGGGGCCGGTGGCGCTCGACGCGCCAGATCACGTTGAGCGACCGGTCGACGGTGAAGAGCATCGCGAGCGCCGTCACGAACAGGGCCGCGAGGGACACCGAGGTGAGGCGCCCGGCCGCCTCGGCGAACTGACCCATGTAGACGGTGATGATCTTCCCGGCGATCTCGGGAACGAGATTGAGCAGCAGGAAGACCTTCACCTGCACCATCGCGTCCTCGAAGAACGGCAGCGCCGAAAGCACCACCACGACGACGGTGAAGAGCGGCACGAGGGCGAGGAGCGTGGCGAAGGTGAGGCTGCCGGCGATCTGCAGGCAGCGGTCCTCGCGCCATCGACGGAAGACGAAAGCGAGGAACCCTGCGGGGTCCCGTATCAAGGCGGGGAGCGGCTTCAAGCGGAAGGTATGATAGCACCGCGAAATGCGGCGCCCGTCGGCGCTCTGCCGTGAAAGGAGCCCCGTGGCGGAAATCCTCGTGCTTTTCTACAGCAGCAACGGTTCGGTCCGGACCCTTGCCGAAAGTGTTGCGCGCGGCATCGAATCCGTGAAGGGCATGCGCGCGCGCGTGCGCACCGTGCCGCGCGTCGCGCCCGTGACGGAAGTGGCCGCCCCCGCCGTACCTCCCTCGGGCCCCCCCTACGTGGAAGCGCGCGACCTTGAGGAATGCGTGGGCCTCGCACTCGGTTCGCCGACCCGGTTCGGGAACATGGCCGCCCCCGTGAAGCACTTCCTGGACACCCTGGGCAGCGAGTGGAAACGCGGCACCCTCGCGGGCAAGCCCGCCGCCGTGTTCACGTCCACCTCGTCCATGCACGGCGGCCAGGAGGCCACGCTCCTCACGATGATGGTGCCGCTCCTGCACCACGGCATGGTGCTCGTGGGCATTCCCTACACGGAGCCCGACCTGAACACGACCCGCGGCGGCGGTACGCCCTACGGGGCTTCGCACGTCGCCGGAGCGCTCGGCGACCTGCCCGTGAGCGACGAGGAGAGGCGTCTCGCCCTCGCCCTCGGCAAGCGCCTCGCGAGCACCGCGGCCAAGCTCGCGGCGTGAGCGCACGCGCCGCATGGCTCGTCGCCTGCGCGGCGTGGATCGGCCTGATCCTTCTTGGCCTGGCGTGGGAGCTCTTCCTCGCCCCGCTGCGCCCCGGCGGCTCCTGGCTGGTGCTGAAAGTCCTGCCGCTGCTCCTGCCGCTCATGGGCCTGCTGCGCGCCCGGCGCTACACCTTCCAGTGGAGCTCGCTCCTGGTCTGGGCCTACGTGGCCGAGGGTGCGGCGCGCGCGATGTCCGATCCGGGCGTATCCGCCCGGCTTGCGATCGTCGAGATCGCGCTCTGCGCCGCGTTCTTCGCGGCCGCCGTGGCCTTCCTGCGGGCCCGCTAGCCCAGCCTCACGCGACGAAGCGGGCGCGATCCGTGGCGGCGGCGAGGAAGACTTCGCGCAGGAACGCGAGGAGGCAGAGCGTCAGCACGCCGATGGCCAGCACGAAGAGGATCGCCACGGGACGGGAAAGATCGAGCGCCACGAACGCGCCGAGAAACGCCGTCCCGATGAGCAGGCACACCAGCAGCGCCGAAAGCACGGCGGAAGCCATGGCCCAGAGCACGAGCTTGATGCGCGTGGCCAGGATAGCGAGTTCGCGCACCATCGATGCCCGCGTCTCGCCCTCGAAGGCGGACAGCAGCTCTTCCAGGGTGCGGCGACGGTCCACGGCGCGGCCCAGCCGGCCCGTGAGCGCGTTGATGAGTGTGCCGATCGCGGTGAGCAGGAACACGGGGGCGACCGCGAGCTGGATCGCGCGCGTGATATCGAAGACGTGGGAGTCGAGAACCGGCATGGGAGGTCTCCGGGCGCAGTTGGCCGAGTATGTCACGGCCCGGCCGCGCGGCGCGACTTCCACGCGGCCAGGGCGAGGGGAACGAGGCTCGCAATGATGATCGCCACGATCAGGAGCGAGAGGTTCGCCCGCACCCAGGGAAGGTTTCCGAAGAAATAGCCCGCGTACGCGAGCGAGGCCACCCAGAGCACGGCGCCGCCCACGTTGTATGCGGTGAACCGGCCCGAACCCATCCGGGCCAGTCCCGCCACGAAGGGCACGTAGGTGCGGATGATCGGCACGAAGCGCGAGATCACCACGGCGACGCCGCCGTGGCGCTCGTAGAAGGCGTGGGTGCGATCGAGGTACTCGCGCCGCAACCAGCGCGATGCACCCGCGTCGAAGTAGCGCCGCCCGAACCAGCGCCCGATCGCGTAGTTCGTGGTGTTGCCGAGAATGGCCGCCGCGGTGAGCGAGGCGACGAGGATGTGCACGTCCAGGCCGCCCAGGGCGGCCAGCGCCCCGGCCACGAAGAGCAGCGAGTCGCCGGGCAGGAAAGGCGTGACCACGAGGCCCGTCTCCGCGAAGATCACCGCGAAGAGGATCGCGTACACCCACGCCCCGTATTCGCCTACCAGCGCCCCGAGGTGGACGTCCAGGCGAAGGACGATGTCCACGAGCCCCGCGATCAGCTCCACGCCGTCACGGCACCACGGGCTCGACGGTCTTCTTCTCGGGCTTCACGAAGTCCTCGCGCGAGGCGCCGAGGTACTTGGCGAGCGGGGCGGCCACCAGCACCGAGGAGTAGATCCCGAAGCAGATGCCGATGGTGAGCGCGAGCGCGAAGTAGTACAGGCTCGCCCCCCCGAAGAAGAGGATCGACAGCACCATCATCTGCGTGGAGCCGTGGGTGATGATGGTGCGCGAGATCGTCCCCGTGATGGAGGCGTCCATGATCTCGTCCACGGAGGCGCGGCGCATCTTGCGGAAGTTCTCCCGCACCCGGTCGAAGACCACCACGGACTCGTTCACCGAGTAGCCCAGCACCGCCAGCACCGCCGCGAGCACCGGAAGCGAGAACTCCAGCTGGAACGCGGAGAAGACGCCCAGGATGATCACCACGTCGTGCAGGTTGGCGACGATGGTGGCCACCGCGAAGCGCCATTCGAACCGGAAGGCGAGGTAGATCATGATGCCCACGCACACCATGAGGAGCGCAAGCGCCCCGTCGGTGGCGAGCTCCTTGCCCACCTGCCCGCCCACGAACTCGGTGCGCACGAGCTTCGCAGAGGCGTCCACGCCCTTCAACACCTCGACGGCGGCGTTGCTCTGCTTCTGCATCTCCTCGTTCTGCACCTTGGGGTCCGGGCCCGCCTTCAGCGGCAGGCGGATCAGCACGTCCTGCGACGAGCCGAACTTGAGCACGTTGATGTCCTTGAAACCCGCAGCACCCAGCGCATCCCGGATCTTCTCGGGTTGCGCGGGCTTGTCGTGCGTGACCTCCATCACCGTCCCGCCGGTGAACTCGATGGAGAAATGCAGCCCCAGCGTGGCGAGAAACCCCACCGACACCAGGAACGTGACGAGCGAGATCACGTTGAACACCAGCGCGTGGCGCATGAAGGGGATCGTGCGCCGGATCTTGAAGAATTCCATCTGCGGGTCCTTTTCGGGGCGTCTCGGTGCCGGGCCCTAGGCCGCGGCCTTCTTGTGCCACTCGGTATTGCCGATGGACACCTTCGCGACTTTCCTGCGGCCGCCGTAGACCAGGTTCACGATGCCGCGCGAGACCATCACCGCGCTGAAGATCGAGGTGAGGATGCCCAGGCAGTGCACGACCGCGAAGCCGCGCACGGGGCCGGAGCCGAAGGCGAGGAGCGCGAGGCCCGCGATGAGCGTCGTGATGTTGGAGTCGAAAATGGTGTCGAAGGCGCGCTCGTAGCCGGCCTGGATCGCCATCTGCGGGCTCATGCCCGCCCGCAACTCCTCGCGGACCCGCTCGTTGATGAGCACGTTCGCGTCGATCGCCATGCCGATCGCGAGCGCGATGGCCGCGATGCCGGGCAGGGTGAGTGTCGCCTGGAGCATCGAGAGCAGCGCTATCAGGAAGAGCAGGTTCGCCGCCAGCGCCACCACCGAGATCACGCCGAAGAGGGCGTAGTAGGCGATCATGAAGAGGCCGATCGCGATGAAGCCGTAGACCACCGAGCGGAAGCCCTTGGTGATGTTCTCCGCGCCGAGCGAGGGGCCGACCGTGCGCTCCTCGATGATGTCCATGGGGGCGGCGAGCGCGCCGGCGCGCAGCAGGAGCGCAAGGTTGCGGGCCTCCTGCACGTCGCCGATGCCCGAGATCTGGAAGCGGTTGCCGAACTCCTCCTGGATCACGGGCCAGGTGAGCACGACGACGGAATTGCGCTCCACCAGCATCATCCCCATGCGCTTCTTCAGGTTCTCGCGCGTGGTCTGGCGCATGATGCGCCCGCCCGTGTCGTCGAGCTGCATGGACACCACGGGCCGGTTGTCGCGCTGGTCGAATCCGGGCTGCGCGTCCTTGATGCGATCGCCCGTGATGACGACCGTCTTCTTCACGAGCACCGTGGCGCCCTCGGCATCGAGGTACTTGTCCGTGCCGAAGGGCGCGGGCTGGTCCTGGTAGGCGGCGAACGCGTTCTGCCCGGGGCCCGAGGCGTGCTCTTCCGAGACCATTCGCACCTCGAGCGTGGCGGTGCGGCCGAGGATCTCCTTGGCACGGCCCGGATCCTGCACGCCCGCGAGCTGCACCACGATGCGGTCGGCCCCCTGCTGCTGGATGATGGGCTCGGCCACGCCCAGTTCGTTCACGCGGTTGCGAAGCGTCTGGATGTTCTGCTGGAGGGCGAGTTCCTGCTCCTTCTTAACCACCTCCGGCCGGATGGTGGCGACGATGACCGACTCCTCGCCGCCGTCCTGCTCGCGAAGCGTGAGATCCGGCATTTCCTTCACGATCAACTTCTGCGCCGCGTCGCGCTGGTCGCGCTCGCGAAAGCGCATCGTCACGCGATCGCCCTCGCGGGCGAGGCCGGAGTAGTAGATCTTCTTGTCGCGAAGCAGGCTTCTCACGTCGCCCAGGTAACGCTCCACCGACTTGTTCGCGGCCGCGCGCATGTCGACCTGGAGCAGGAAGTGCACGCCGCCCCGGAGATCCAGCCCCAGGTACATGGGCTTCGCCCCGAGCGCCTGCAGCCACGCGGGCGTGGACGACTGGAGGTTCAGCGCCACCACGTAGCCCGGCCCGACCTTGGCCTGGATGATCTCGCGCGCCTTGATCTGCGTGTCGGTATCGGCAAAGTGGAAGGTCGCCTGGCCCTCCGCGACATCGACGCCGGCGAGCGCGATGCCCGCCGCCTTGACGGCGGCCTCGAGTTGCGCGCGCAGGGCGTCGTCCACCTTCACGGAGGCGCGCGCCCCGGAGACCTGCACCACGGGCGCCTCGCCAAAGAGGTTCGGCGTCGCGTAGACGATGCTCACCAGCAGCGCGACCGCGATGATGGCGTACTTCCAGATCGGGTACTTGTTCATGCGAGGCGCTCCGCTACAGCGTCTCCTTGAGGGTTCCCTTGGGAAGCAGCTGGTTCACCGCCTGCTTCTGGACCTGGATCACGACGTTGTCGGCCACTTCGAGGCTCACGTAGTTGTCGTTGAATTTCGTGATGCGGCCGACGATGCCGACGGCGACCACCTCGTCGCCCTTCTGCAGCCCTTCGAGCATCGTCTTGTGCTCCTTCGCCTTCTTCATCTGCGGCCGGATCATGAGGAAGTACAGGATCACGAACATCAGGATGATGGGCAGCAGGCTCATCAATGTGTCGCCCTGCGCGGGCGAGCCGGCGGCCTGGGCGTATGCGGTTCCGATCATTGGGGGGTCTCCGGGCGGAATGTCTTGATGCGGCAAGGGTTTAGCCTGCCGGAAAAACACGTGATTCTAGCACGCGCGAGGGCAGGATTCGACCCGACATGGGGTCGAAAACCGGGAGCGCAAGGCCCGCTCAGGGGTCCGGGGGCAGGTTCGCGCGGTCGCGGTGAAAGCGGTCGCGGAACGCGGCGAAGGCGCCCGAGGCGATCGCATCGCGCATCTCGCCCATCAGCGCCTGGTAGTAGAAGAGGTTGTGGATCGTGTTCAGCCGCGCCCCCAGGATCTCGTTGGCACGGTGCAGGTGGTGCAGGTACGCCCGCGTGAACCGGCGGCAGGCGTGGCAGCCGCAGGTCTCGTCGAGCGGGCGCGTGTCGGCGCGGTGGCGGGCGTTCTTGATCTTCACGTCGCCGAAACGCGTGAAGAGCCAGCCGTTCCTCGCGTTGCGCGTGGGCATCACGCAATCGAACATGTCGATGCCGGACGCGACGGCCTGCACGAGATCCTCGGGGGTGCCCACGCCCATGAGGTAGCGCGGACTGCCCGCGGGGAGCCTCGGCGCGGTGTGGGCGAGGACGCGCGCCATGTCCCGCTTCGGCTCGCCCACGGAGAGCCCCCCGATCGCGTAGCCGTCGAAGCCGATCTCCTCGAGGCCCGCGAGCGACTCGTCGCGCAGGTCTTCGTGCATTCCGCCCTGGACGATGCCGAAGAGGGCGTTCGGATTGCCTTCGTGCGCCTGCCTCGAGCGGGCGGCCCAGCGCAGCGACAACCGCATCGAGGCGGCCGCCTCGTCGCGCGTGGCGGGGTATCCCGTGCACTCGTCGAAAATCATCACGATGTCGGCGTCGAGCACGCGCTGGATGCGCATCGACTCCTCCGGCGTGAGGAAGAGCTTGTCGCCGTTGACCGGCGACTGGAAGGCCACACCCTCCTCGCTCACCTTGCGAAGCGCCCCGAGGCTGTAGACCTGGAAGCCGCCGGAATCGGTGAGGATGGGCTTCTCCCAGCCCATGAACCGGTGCAGCCCGCCGTGCGCCGCGACCACCTCGAGCCCCGGCCGCAGCCACAGGTGGAAGGTATTGCCGAGCACGATGTCCGCGCCGACCTCGACGAGTTCCGCCGGGGTCATCGCCTTCACGGTGCCGTAGGTGCCCACCGGCATGAAGGCGGGCGTGCGCACTTCGCCATGCGCCAGCGTGAGCGTGCCGCGGCGTGCGGCGCCGTCGGTGGCGTGGACCGCGAACTTCACGTGCGCCAGTGCGGCGGGAAGGTCTTGTCGAAGTACGGCAACGCCTCGATGCGCGCGGCCCACCCGGCGATCGGCGCCGGCAGGATGCCCTCGAGCCCGGACGCAGGCTTCTTCGCGCCGATGCGCTTCACGTAGGCGACCTCCGGGTAGAGGACGAAGTCCGCCGCCGAGGGCGCTTCGCCCGCGAGGAACGCCCCGCGCAGCTCGCGGCCGAAGAGATCGAGCTCCTCGGCAAGCTTCGCGCGCGCGTTCTCGAGGCGGGCCTCGTCGGGCGCCTCGCCCTCGGGCTTGCGATAGAGCTCCTCGTAGATGGGCGAGAGGCCCTTCTCGTCCAGGTCCGCCTCGTCCTCGCGGATGAGGCGCCGGATGCGTGCGCGATCCTGCGCCGTGCCGGGATAGAGCCTCGCCTTCGGGCCGCCGAAGCGCTCGTCCAGGTACTCGAGGATGGCGAGCGATTCCCAGAGGACGAAATCGCCGTCCACGATCGTCGGCACGCGGTGCCGGGGGTTGAGCGCAACGAAGCCGGGCTTCAGGTGGTCCTTCTCGGAGAACGACAGCACCTTCAGTTCGTAGGGGACGCCGAGGTGCTCGAGCGCGAGCCAGACGCGCCAGGAATAGGGCGAGCCGTGGCCGTGGTAGAAGTCGAGGGGCATGGGAACTCTCCGCAGGCGAGCGCCAAGAAAAAGGCCGGCGGGAATCCCCCGCCGGCCCGTAGTCTACGTCGAACCGCCTAGAGCAGCGGGACGATGAGCAGCGCCACGATGTTGATGATCTTGATGAGCGGGTTGACCGCGGGCCCGGCGGTGTCCTTGTAGGGGTCGCCGACGGTGTCGCCCGTGACCGCCGCCTTGTGGGCCTCCGAGCCCTTGCCGCCGTGGTTGCCGTCCTCGATGTATTTCTTGGCGTTGTCCCAGGCGCCGCCCCCGGTGCACATCGAGATGGCCACGAAGAGGCCGGTCACGATGGTGCCCATGAGCATGCCGCCGAGCGCCTGCACGCCGGCGTCCTTGCCCATGAGGAAGCCCACGACGAGGGCGACCGCGACCGGTGAGAGCACCGGCAGCAGCGACGGGATCATCATCTCCTTGATCGCGCCCTTGGTGAGCATGTCGACCGCGCGCGAGTAGTCGGGCTTGGCGGTGCCTTCCATGATTCCCTTGATCTCGCGGAACTGGCGGCGCACTTCCTCCACCACGGAGCCCGCGCACCGCCCCACCGCCTCCATCGCCATGGCGCCGAAGAGGTAGGGGATCAGTCCGCCGATGAAGAGGCCGATGATGACCGCGGGATTGGAGAGGTCGAAGGTGATGTGACGGCCGGCTTCCTCGAGCTTGTGGGTGTAGTCGGCGAAGAGCACGAGGGCGGCAAGGCCCGCGGAGCCGATGGCGTAGCCCTTGGTCACGGCCTTGGTGGTGTTGCCCACGGCGTCGAGGGGGTCGGTCACGTTGCGCACTTCCTTGGGCAGCTCGGCCATCTCCGCGATGCCGCCCGCGTTGTCCGTGATCGGCCCGTAGGCGTCGAGCGCGACGATGATGCCGGCCATGGAGAGCATGGAGGTGGCCGCGATCGCGATGCCGTACAGGCCCGAGAGCGCGTAGGCCGCCCAAATCGCGAGGCACACCGAGAGCACGGGCCAGGCGGTCGAGCGCATGGATACGCCGATGCCGGCGATGATGTTGGTGGCGTGGCCCTTGGTGGAGGCCTCGGCGACGTGCCGGACGGGCGCGAAGTCGGTGCCGGTGTAGTACTCCGTGATGATCACCATGAGCGCGGTGAGGACGAGGCCCACGACGGAGGCGCCCCAGAGGTTGATCACCGACAGGTTCGGGTAGGCGGCCACGACGTCCTTCATCATCCAGCCGGTGACGAAGTAGAACGCCACGAGCGATATCGCGCCTGCGACGACGAGCCCGCGGTAGAGCGCGCTCATGATCTTGCCGCCCTCGGTCGTCTTCACGAAGTAGACGCCGATGATGGAGGCGATGATCGACACCCCGCCCAGCACCAGCGGGTAGGTGACCACGTTGCCGACGAAACCCGGGCTGGGCATGAGGAGCGCGCCCAGCACCATGGTGGCGATGATCGTCACCGCGTAGGTCTCGAAGAGGTCCGCCGCCATGCCGGCGCAGTCGCCGACGTTGTCGCCCACGTTGTCGGCGATCACCGCGGGGTTGCGCGGGTCGTCCTCGGGGATGCCGGCTTCGACCTTGCCCACGAGATCGGCGCCCACGTCCGCGCCCTTGGTGAAGATGCCGCCGCCCAGCCTCGCGAAGATGGAGATCAGGGAGGAGCCGAAAGCGAGGCCGATGAGCGGCTTCACCACGTCGCTCATCTTCGTCTCCGCTCCCGAGGAGCCCTGCAGCAGCATGAAGAAGGCGGTGACGGAAAGCAGCCCCAGGCCGACCACCAGCAGGCCCGTGACGGCACCCCCCTTGAAGGCGATGTCGAGCGCCGGCGCGATGCCGCCGCGGGCAGCCTCGGCCGTGCGCACGTTGGCGCGCACCGACACGTTCATGCCGATGTAGCCCGCCGCACCGGAAGCGATCGCGCCGATCGCGAAGCCCAGGGCCGTCAGCCATCCGAGCACGAGCCAGATCACCACGAAGAGCACGACGCCCACCATGCCGATGGTCGCGTACTGGCGGTTCAGGTAGGCCTTTGCACCGGACTGGATGGCCGCGGCGATCTCGCGCATGCGGTCGTTGCCGTCCGGCTGCGAGAGGATCCACCGGGCCGTCCAGGCGCCGTAGAGCAATGCGATGGCGGCGCAGGCCAGCGCCAGGATGATTGCCGAGTTCAACATCTGCTTCTCCTTGCTTCGTGAGTGCGGGTTGGTTGCGGGGCGCCGCGCGCGCTCATGGCGCGGTGGCGTTCTTCGTCTTCTTGCGGACCGGCGCGTTCCTGAGCCTCACGTAGCGCGGCAACCCCTTCTCGAAAGGCGGGAAGGCCTCGCCCGCGATCAGGGGCTCGAGGTAGCGCCGGCACTTCGCGGTGATGTGGAAGCCGTCGGGCGTGATGAAGTCCCGCGGGAGCTTCTTCTCCACGTTGGCCACGTCCTCGAGCTTCGCCACGCCGATCTTCCAGCGGTAGGGCCGGCTCGAGGCCCGGATGATGGTAGGCATCACGCCTGACATGCCCTTGAGCGCGAGTTCCACCGCAGCCTTGCCGACGGCGTAGGACTGCTCGAGGTCGGTCTTCGAGGCGATGTGGCGCGCCGAGCGCTGCAGGTAGTCGGCCACGGCCCAGTGGAACTTGTGCCCGAGCTTTTCCTTCACCAGGTTCGCGACCATCGGCGCCACGCCCCCGAGCTGCGAATGCCCGAAGGCGTCCTTCAGGCCCGATTCCGACAGGAACTTCCCGTCCTTGTCCTGCAGCCCCTCCGACACGCCGACGGCGCAGTAGCCGAAACGCTTCACGCAGTCGTCAACCTTGGCGAGAAAGGCAGCCTCGTCGAAGGCGATCTCGGGAAAGAGCAGGATGTGCGGCGCCTCGTCCGGGCGCGACCGGGCGAGCCCGACCGCGGCCGTGATCCAGCCCGCGTGGCGCCCCATGACCTCGAACACGAACACCTTCGTGGAGGTCTTGGCCATCGAGGCCACGTCGATGCCCGCCTCGCGCATGCTGGTCGCCACGTACTTGGCGACCGAGCCGAAGCCGGGGCAGTTGTCCGTGACCGGAAGGTCGTTGTCGATCGTCTTGGGCACGTGCACGGCGACCAGCGGGTAGCCCAGCTCGACCGCCATGCGCGAGACCTTGAGGCAGGTGTCGGCCGAGTCGTTGCCGCCGTTGTAGAAGAAATAGCCGATGTCGTGGGCGCGGAAGACCTCGATCAGCCGCTCGTACTCGTGGCCGCCCTTCTCAGGGCCTTTCAGCTTGTAGCGGCAGGAGCCGAAGGCGCCGCCGGGCGTGTGCATGAGCGCGCGGATCGCGGCCGCCGGCTCCTTGCTGGTGTCGATGAGGTCCTCGGTGAGCGCGCCGATGATGCCGTTCCTGCCCGCGTAGACCTTGCCGATCTTCGTGCGGTGCTTGCGGGCGGTCTCGATGACGCCGGCGGCACTCGCGTTGATCACTGCGGTCACGCCGCCGGACTGCGCGTAGAAGGCGTTGCGGGGCATGGCGGCTATTCCAGCGCGGCCAGGAGCCGGTCGCGGACTTCCTCGACCGACCCGTCGCCGGGTATGCGGTGGCAGTGCGGCGCGCGCGCGTCGCCCGTGGCCTCCCACCGGCTGTAGTACTCGACGAGCGGCACGGTCTGCCGGTGATAGATGCCGAGTCGCTTTCTCACGGTTTCCTCCAGGTCGTCGTCGCGCTGGATGAGGGGCTCGCCGGTGAGGTCGTCCTTGCCCTCCACCTTGGGCGGGTTGTGCTTCACGTGGTAGGTGCGCCCCGAGGCGGGATGCACGCGCCGCCCGGACATGCGGGCGATGATGGCCGCGTCTTCCACCGCGATCTCCACCACGTGGTCGAAGTCGATGCCGGAGTCGCGCATCGCCACGGCCTGCGGAATCGTGCGCGGAAAGCCGTCGAAGAGGAAGCCGCTGGCGCAATCGGGCGCCAGGATGCGCTTCTTCACGAGCGCCACGATGGTGTCGTCGGAAACCAGCTCGCCCCGGTCCATGACGACCTTGGCCGCGAGGCCCGCGGGGTTCCCTTCCTTGACGGCCGCGCGCAGCATGTCGCCCGTGGAAACCTGCGGAATCCCGAACTTCTGCACGATGAAGCCGGCCTGGGTGCCCTTTCCGGCGCCCGGTCCGCCCAGCAGTATCAGGCGCATGGGCCTGCCTCCCTCAAGGGGGTTTCTTTGCGACAAAAGCGCTCGATTATCGCCGCCCGGGGGGAATCGGGTCAAACCCGGGGAAACCCGGAGGGGGGGTATTCAGCCCCCTGCCCTTCCGAGAACGCGTCGCACGCGCTTCAGGTCCTCTGGCGTGTCCACGCCCGGCTCCACCGGGCCGTTCCAGAAGACGATCGCGATGCGGTGGCCGTGGCCCAGGGCGCGAAGCTGTTCCAGCGCCTCGAAGCGCTCGGCGGGCGTCTGCGAAAGCCCCGGGTATTTGCGAAGGAATCCCACGCGGTAGGCATAGATGCCGACGTGGCGAAGCGCCGGAAACCCGGGCGGAAGCTTGCCCTTCGTGGCGGCGAAAGCGTCGCGCGCGTAGGGGATGGGCGCCCGCGAGAAGTACGTCGCGTACCCGTCGGTGTCGTGGACGACCTTCACGACGTTCGGGTCGAAGAAGGCCTTCGCGGTGGTGATCGGGTGCACGGCGGTGGCCACCGAGGCCTTCGGACGCAGGGCGAGTTCCTTCGCCACCGCGCGGATGAGGAGCGGGTCGATCAGCGGCTCGTCGCCCTGCACGTTCACGACGATCTCTGCGTCGCCCAGGCCGAGGAGGTCGACCGCCTCGGCGAGGCGGTCCGTTCCCGTCGGGTGCGCCGACGAGGTGGTGCACACCCGCCAGTCGAGCGCGGCCATCGCGTCGGCGATGTCCGCATGGTCGGTGGCGATCACCACGTCCTCCGCGCCGCTTTCCGCGGCTCGCTCCGCCACCCACGCGACCATGGGCTTGCCTGCGATGTCGGCGAGCATCTTCCCGGGCAGTCGCGTCGAGCGAAGCCGCGCGGGGATGATGACCTTGAAGGTGAACGCCTTCACGGCCCCGCGAGCCCGTGCCTGCCGCAGCTCACCTGCCCCGCCACGATTCAGGCCTCCTCGTCGGGCGCGAGCTTCCTGGCCTCCTCCTCGAGCATGACCGGGATGTCGTCGCGGACGGGGAAGGCGAGGCGGTCGGCGCTGCAGATGAGCTCATGGGGCTCGCGGCGATGCACGAGCGGGCCCTTGCAGATCGGGCAGACGAGGATCTCGAGGAGCTTGGGGTCCATCAGGGGCGTGTCCGGGCGGCGAGGCGTTCGAGGAGAAAGGCGTCGAAATCCGGCGGCAGCGCCGCTTCGACGCGTAGGAACCACATCCGCGCATCGGCGAATGCCGCGCATTTTACGGCATCCTTCTCGGTCATGACGACGAGTTCCGCGCCCGGCAGGCGCAGCTCGGCCGGCTGGAACTGGTGGTGGTCGGGAAAGGGATGGCGATCGGCCACCACGCCCAGACGCCCGAGGTGGGCGAAGAAGCGCTGCGGGTTGCCGATGCCCGCCACGGCCGCGATGCGACGCCCCCGTGCTGCCGGAACGAACTCCTCGGGCGCGAGGTCCTCGCCGGAAAAGGAGACGAAGCGCTCGCCTGCGAGCGTCATCGCGAACTGTCGCGGAGCCGGGACCCGGTCGGAGTACCCGCCGTTCACCACCGCCGCGTCGACGCTCCTCAGGCGCGAGACAGGTTCGCGAAGCGGCCCCGAGGGCAGGGGCAGGCCGTTGCCGAAACCGCGCTCGCCGTCGACGACGGCGATCTCCACGTCGCGCGCGAGCGCGTAATGCTGCAGGCCGTCGTCGCTCACCAGGACGTCGGTCTCAGGGTGCGCCGCCAGGAGCGCGCGCGCCGCCGCCGGACGGTCCGGCGAGAGGTAGACGGGCACGCGCGTGCGGCGCGCGATGAGGACGGGTTCGTCGCCGAAGTATTCCGGGGTGGCCACGCCGGGCAGGACGCGCACCACGCCGTGCGGATCGGCGTCGGTGGGAGGCACGCGCCCGTAGCCCCGCGAGACGACGCCCGGCTTGTGTCCCGCACGGCGCAGCGAGTCGACGATCGCGATGACCAGCGGGGTCTTGCCCGTGCCGCCGGCCGTGATGTTGCCCACCACGATCACCGGAACCGGGGCCCTCCACGACGGCAGGATGCGGGCGCGATAGAGCGCGGCGCGCAGGCTGGTCAGCAGGCGGAACGCCAGCGCGAGCGGCAGGAAGACGAGGGCGCCGCCGCCGAGGCGCTGCCATTCCCGCTCGAACCAGGCGCGCATGGGCAAATCCGCGCTCGGCAGCCCGCCCCTACTTGCGGGACTGGGTGGTGAAGGAGATGTGGTTGTAGCCCGCGAGCCGCGCGGCCTCCATCACGTTCACCACGGACTGGTGCGTGGCCACGGCGTCGGCGCTGATCGCAACGACCGGCTCCTTCGCCCCCTTGGCGGCGTCCTGCAGGCGGCTGGCGAGCCCGGCCGGGTTGTCGAACGCGACGGCCGTCCCGTTGATCGCGTAGCGGCCGTTCGCGTCCACGGCGACGGAGAGCACCTGCGGGCGGTCGGGGGATTTCTCCGCCGCCGATTCCGGCAGGTTGATCTGCAACTCGGCGAAGCGGCTGTAGGTCGTGGTGAGGAAGAGGAAGATCAGGATGACGATGAGGATGTCGATCAGCGGGATCAGGTTGATCTCCGGCTCCTCGCGCGCGCGCCCGCGGCGAAAATTCATGCGCGCCGTTCGCCCCGGAGTATCTCGACCAGCTTGACCGCCTGGCTTTCCATCTCGACGACCAGCACGTCCACGCGGTTGCGGAAATGGCGGTAGAAGATCACCGCCGGAATGGCCACGCCGATCCCGAAGAGCGTGTTGTAGAGGGCCACCGAGACTCCGTGCGCGAGTTGCCCGGGGTTGCCGCCGGCCGGAGTCTGGGAGCCGAAGATCTCGATCATCCCGACGATGGTGCCGAAGAGCCCGAGCAGCGTGGACACGGTGGCGACCGTGCCGAGCGTGTTGAGGAAACGCTCGAGTTCGAGGGAGACGGCGCGGCCCGCGTCCTCGATCGCGTCCTTGATCACCTCGCGCGGGCTCTTCTCGTTGACCAGCGCCGCGGCGAAGATGCGGCCGATGAGGGGTCCCTGCAGCAGGCGGTTGAGCAGGTCCGGGGTCACGCCCTTCGCCTGGTACTCGCGGATGGTGGCCGGAAGCAGTTCGCGCGGCGCGATGAGCGGCGTGCGCAGCGACCAGAATCGCTCGATGATGATGGCCAGGGCGACGATGGAAGTCGCGATGATGAACCAGATCGGCCAGCCGGCCGCTTCGATGATCGACAGCACGCGTGGAGTTCCTCTGCGAGAAATCGCACGGCATTTTCGCCTGCCGACACGCGTTCCACAAGCCCTAGTGCCGCGAGGCGCCCGCGGACACAAGAGCGCTCACAAATCACTTTAATCCGGGGCGGACCCGCCGGCCCCGAATCGAGGCCCGGCGCGACTTTGCGGCCGAAATCCCCCGGAAAGTCGCGTCGATTCTCGCGTGTCTCCGGCCCGCGACAGGTGCAGGCAGGCGGTGTGGCGAATCATCCACAGAGCCTGTGGATAAGCCTGTGGATTCCTCGCGGGGGGCTTCGGCAAGTGGCCTTCTCATAAGGCTTTTTTTTCCGCCGCTCATTTTTTGAGCGCAATCGCTTAAAGCCCATTAATCAAACACTTAGAGTTTTTTTCGGATGTCAAGCGGCGTTCGAATCGAGAGTGCGCGCAGTCCCTGCGGTGACGCCCGCAGGACGGTGGATAGACGGCCCTCCCGCGCACCGGGCTTTCCCTCTGAAACGGGCCGGATTTCCCTCCCGTTTGGTCCGAAAGGGCCTAGGATTCGGCCCCATGGCGTCCATCCCCGCCGCACCCCCCCTCACCGTGAGCGAGCTGAACCGGCGCTCGCGCCAGCTCCTCGAGAACCAGATCGGCCTCGTGTGGGTGACGGGCGAGATTTCCCGCGCCACGCTCGCGAGCTCCGGCCACTGGTACTTCGTCCTGAAGGACGAGGCGGCGGCGGTCGACTGCGCGATGTTCAAGGGCCGCGCCCAGCATCTGGACTTCCGGCCCGAGAACGGGCTGAAGGTGGAGGTGCGCGCGCGGGTGACGGTGTACGAGCCCCGCGGTGCCTACCAGCTCGCCGTGGAGCAGATGCGCCACGCGGGCCTGGGCGCGCTCTTCGAGGCCTTCGAGAAGCTGAAGACGCGGCTCGCCCGCGAAGGCCTCTTCGACGAAGCGCGCCGCAAACCCCTTCCCGCCCATCCGGGGACGATCGGCATCGTCACCTCCCCCGCGGCCGCGGCGCTGCGCGACATCCTGGCCACGCTCGCACGGCGCGCTCCCATGATCCCGGTGATCCTCTATCCCACGCTCGTGCAGGGCGAAGGCGCGGCCGCGCAGCTCGCCCGCGCGATAGAAAGGGCCAACGCCCGGCGCGAGTGCGACGTGCTCATCGTGGCAAGAGGCGGCGGCAGCCTCGAGGACCTGTGGGCCTTCAACGAGGAGATCGTCGCGCGCGCCATCGCCGCGTCGGCGATCCCGGTGGTGAGTGGCGTGGGCCACGAGACCGACTTCACGATCGCCGATTTCGTGGCCGACCTGCGCGCGCCCACGCCGACGGCGGCCGCCGCCGCGGCGAGTCCGGACCGGGAAGCGCTTGCCTTGCAGCTGCGCCGCGCCCGAACACGCCTCGCGCGCGCGGCGATCCGCGCCATCGACGAGGCCGCCCAGCGCCTGGATCTTTCGGCGCGAAGGCTCCTCACGCCCGCGGAACGCCTGTCACGTGGCCGCGAGCAGGTGGCGGCCCTGGCGAAGCGCCTGGGCCTGCAGGTGCGCCAGGCCGTGGGCCTGCGCGCCGCCGCGATTCGTGGCCTCGCGCCGAGGCTTCGCGCCGCCGCGCCCGGGCTGCGCGAAGCCTCGCGCGACCTGGACAGGCTGCAGCGCCGTCTCGCCGCCGCAGCCTCGCGCGTGCAGCGCGACCGCCGCGCGCGGCTCGCGGCCGCAGCGGCCTCCGTGTCGCACCTCGATCCCGCGCAGGTGCTTTCGCGCGGCTACGCCATCGTGCGGGCCGACGACGGCACGGTGATCCGTTCCGGCGCTGCGGTCGCACGGGGCGACGGGCTCGACATCACGTTCTCCGAGGGCGGCGCAAAGGTCACGGTGGACGCTCCGCGCTGATTCCTCGCGGCCTGCGCCGGGGGTATAGTGGATCGGCCACCCAACCCCAGGAGGAAAACAGCATGGCCAAGAAGGCGAAGAAAGCGCGGGCGTCCACGCCCGCCGTCTACAAGATCACCGAGATAGTCGGCACGAGTCCCTCCTCGTTCGCCGATGCGGCAGCCAACGGCATCAAGGCGGCCTCGAAGAGCCTGCGCGACCTGCGGGTAGCCGAAGTGACCCAGCTCGACGTGAAGATCGAGAACGGCAAGCTCCTCTACCGCGCCAGGATGCAGGTGAGCTTCAAGTACCACGGGGACGACTGATCCCCCGCTGGCCCAGGAATCGCTCCACGCGCCCCGCCACCTCCGTCGCGAGGTCGGGGCGCAGGCAGTCCACCCGTTCCACCTCCCGCATCGCCCGCAGCCACGTGAGCTGGCGCTTGGCCAGTTGCCGCGTGGCCGCGATGCCGCGCGCGGGCAACGTCGATGCCGGCGCGGCGGCCTCGAGCGTTTCCCACACCTGGCGGTAGCCCACCGCCCGCATCGACGGCAGGCCCGCCGCGAGCGCGTGCCGGGCGCGCAGCGAGACGACCTCCTCCACCAATCCCGCGGCGAGCATCGCCAGGAAGCGTTCCTCGATCCGGCGGTGCAGCACGGCGCGGTCCGACGGCTCGAGCGCGATGGCCAGCGCGGAAAACGGCGGCGGCGGGCGTCCTTCGCCCGCGATGATCGCGGTGAGGGTCCGTCCCGCGAGGCGATACACCTCCAGGGCCCGCTGGATGCGCTGGGCGTCGCGGGGATCGAGCCGGGCCGCCGCGACCGGATCGACGCGCGCGAGCTGCGCGTGCAGCGCCGGCCATCCCTGCTCGCGGGCGAGCTCCTCCAGTTCCGCGCGAATCGCGGGATCGGCCGCCGGGAGTTGCGCCATCCCGCGCATGAGTGCCCGTTCGTAGAGCATCGTGCCGCCCACGAAGAGCGGCAAGCGCCCGCGCGAGGCGATCTCTCCGGCGATGCGCAGCGCATCGGCGCAAAATCGCCCTGCCGAGTAAGCCTCAGTGGGCTCGACGATGTCGATCAGGTGGTGCGCCGCCGAAGCCCGCGCCGCCGCGTCGGGCTTGGCCGTGCCGATGTCCATGCCGCGGTAGACGAGCGCCGAATCGACGCTCACGATCTCCACGGGAAAGCGGGCGGCGAGTGCGAGGGACACCGCGGTCTTGCCGCTCGCGGTAGGCCCCAGGACGAAGACGGCGGGAGCTTGCCCCGGCATGGGTTGCCTAGCGGCCGCGCAGGAACAGGCGGTCGAGATCGGCCATCGAGAACTGCACCCAGGTCGGCCGGCCGTGGTTGCAGCTGCCGGCCCGCTCGGTCTCTTCCATCTCGCGCAGCAGCGCGTTCATCTCCGGCACGGTGAGGCTGCGATTGGCGCGCACGGCGGCGTGGCATGCCATCGTGGAGAGAATCTCGTTTCGCCGCTCGACGAGGGCGCGGCTCGCCCCGAACTCGCGCATCTCGGAGAGGACCGAGCGCAGCATGGCCGGCGCATCGAGATCGGCGAGCATCGCCGGCACCGCGCGAATCACCAGCTCGCGCGGACCCGCGGCGCCCGCCTCGAATCCCAGGCTCGCGATCGCCTCGGCGGAACGCTCGGCCTCCTCGATCTCCTCGGCCGTCGCCGGCATCGCGATGGGTACGAGCAGTGGCTGCGCGGGCAGGCGCGAGACGTCCAGTGCTCCCTTGAGCTTCTCGTAGACGATGCGCTCGTGGGCCGCGTGCATGTCCACCAGCACGAGCCCGGCCGCGTTCTGCGCGAGCACGAAGACGCCGTGCAGCTGCGCGAGCGCGTAGCCGAGCGTGGCTGGGGCGCCGGGGTCGGCCTGCGCGGCCGCCGCCGCGCCGCTCGCTGCCGCATCGCTCACCGCCGCGGAGAAGAACGCCTGGTAGCGCTCTGCAGGCTGCGAAACGCCGAGGGAAGCCTGGGAGAAGCCCGCAGGCGCCGCAACCGGCGGCGGCACGGCGCGCCCGGCGCCCGCGAGAGGGGAGGCGAGCGAGCGCGACAGCGCGTGGAAGACGAACTGGTGCACGGCGCCGGCGTCGCGGAACCGCACCTCGATCTTGGCCGGATGCACGTTCACGTCGACCAGGCGCGGGTCCGCGTCCAGGAAGAGCACGTAGGCCGGGTGCCGATCGTGGTGCAGCACGTCCGCGTAGGCCTCGCGGATGGCGTGGGAGACGACCTTGTCGCGTACGAATCGGCCGTTCACGAAGAGATACTGCGCGTCGCGGGTCGCCCGCGTGAAACCGGGGGCCGCCACGAAACCGGAAAGCCGGACTGACGCGCCCGCCACGTCGACCTCGACCGCGGACCCGGCGAACTCCTCGCCCACCACGCCGGCGCACCGCTGCCTCGCGGTGCCTGGCGAAAGATGGGCCACGCGCCTGCCGTTGTGCGCGAGCGAGAAGGCGACGGCCGGCCGCGAAAGCGCCATGCGCGAGAAGGATTCCTCGCAGCGGGCGAATTCCGTCGCCTCGCTCTTCAGGAACTTCCTCCGCGCGGGCGTGTTGTAGTAGAGCTCCTCCACCTCCACGGTGGTACCGGCCGCGAGTGCGGCGGGTTCGGCCGGCGAGAGCGCGCCGCCGTCGCAGGCGATGCGCCACGCGTGCCGCTCCTGCGCACGCCGGCTGGTCAGCGCGAGCCGCGAGACCGCCCCGATGGAGGCGAGCGCCTCCCCGCGGAAGCCCAGGGTCGCCGCGCGCTCGAGATCCTCGAGCGTGGCGATCTTGCTGGTTGCGAAGCGCGCGAGCGCGAGCGGCAGGTCGGCCGCGTCGATCCCGGAACCGTCGTCGGCCACCCGGATCCGGCGCATCCCGCCCTCGGCGAGATCGACCGAGACCGACTGCGCGCCCGCGTCGAGGCTGTTCTCGACCAGCTCCTTCAGCGCGGACGCCGGGCGTTCCACCACCTCGCCGGCAGCGATCTGGTTCACCAGCAGTTCGGGTAGCGCGCGGATGTGGCCCATCGTGGAATCGCGGTCCGGAGCCGGTCCGCGGCAGGGGAGGAATCGGCCTCGAAAGCAAGGCGAATGTTACACTCAACGCAGGGGATTGAGGGCGCCCACGCCCCTGCCCGAAAGACCGCGGAGCGGCATGAGCGCAAAAGAACTGCCTGCACAGTCCCACGAGGCCGCCGGTCGGGGCGCAGCACCTCCCGGGGCCGTTCGCGAGGAGCAGGTCCGGCTGCTCTACCGGTTCTCCCTGATCGGCTACCTCACCACCCTGCTCGTCGTGTTCGTGCTCGGCGCGATCCTCTGGGAGGAGCTTGCGCAGCCGGCGCTCTTCGCCTGGTTCGGCGCGATCTCGGCCGTCACCCTGGGCCGCTATGCGCTCTACAAGGTCTTCGTCAACCGGGAGCCGCCGGGCGCCGAGCTTCCCCGGTGGGAGCGCCGCTTCCTTGCCGGCTCGTTCCTCGCCGCGCTGTGCTGGGCGGCGATCGCGAGCGGGCTCTTTCCCGACACCGGGCATCTGGCGCAGCGCCTGACGGTCGTCATGCTCGTGGCGCTGCTCGTCACGGGCGCGGTCGGCTACGACGCGCCCCATCCCTACGCCTTCAAGATCACGGCCTTCGTCGCCCTGGTGCCGCTCTCGGTGTCGCTCGGCGTCTCCGGAGACCGCATCCAGTTGTTCCTCTCCGGCGCCATCCTCGTGCTCGCGGTCGTCCTGCCGTACGTCCACGAGCGGCTCCACCGCGCGCTCGTCGAGTCGCTCACGGAACGCGAGGACATGGTGACGATCTCGAGCGAGCTCGCGACCGAGCGCGAACGCCTGCAACACGCCAACGACGCGCTGGCCGAGGAGATGGTCGGACGCCTGAAGGCCCAGCAGGCCGAGCTGCTCGCCGCGCAGAAGCTGCGCATGCACGTCGAGCGCACGCCGCTCGGCGTGGTCGAGTGGGACCGCCAGCACCGCGTGACCGCGTGGAATCCCGCGGCCGAGGCGATCTTCGGCTTCCCGGAACACGAGGCGTTGGGCAGGACGGCGACCGAGTTCATCGTTCCGGCCTCCGGTTCGGAGTCCGTGGAAGCCATGTGGGAGGAACTCGGCCTCACGCGCGACGGCACGAAGGTGGGACTGGAGAACGTGACGCGCTCGGGCCGCTCGATCCAGTGCGAGTGGTACAACACGCCCCTCGTGGACCCGGGCGGGCGGATCGTCGGCTTCGCCTCGCTGGTGCAGGACGTCACCGAGCGCCTGAACACCGAGCGCACCATCCATTACATGGCGCACCACGATGCGCTCACGGGGCTGCCGAACCGGCGCCTGATGCAGGACCGCCTGAACCAGGCGATCATGCAGGCCCGGCGCAAGCAGTGTCACGTGGCGGTCCTCTTCCTCGACCTCGACCGCTTCAAGCTGGTGAACGACACGCTCGGCCACGACACCGGCGACCTGATTCTCAAGGACGTCGCCAGGCGCCTGACCGCCTGCGTGCGTGAGATCGACACGGTATCCCGCGAGGGAGGCGACGAGTTCGTGGTGATCCTGCCGGACCTCGAGCGCCCGGAGAACGCACGGATCGTCGCCGAGAAGATCCTGCGCGAGTTCGCCAGGCCCGTGGAGATCGGCTCCCAGGAAGTCCACATCACGACCTCGATCGGGATCAGCCACTACCCCAACGATGCCACGGACGTGAACCAGCTCCTGAAGCACGCCGACGGCGCCATGTACCAGGCCAAGGACTCGGGCCGCAACACGGCCCGTTTCTACACGAGCGACCTGAACTACCTGCTGTCGCGCCGGCTCGAGATGGAGGGGCGGCTGCGCAAGGGCATCGAGCTCGAGGAGTTCTTCCTGCGCTACCAGCCGCAGGTCGACATCGCGACGGGCCGCATCGCGGGGCTGGAGGCGCTCGTGCGCTGGAACGACCCGTCGAAGGGCGAGGTGCTCCCGTCGGACTTCATCCCCGTGGCCGAGGAACTGGGTCTCATCGTCGAGCTGGGCGAGTGGGTGTTTCGAACCGCCTGCCGGCAACTCAAGGCCTGGGAAGTCGAGGGGATCGGCGACGTGGTCGTTTCGGTCAACCTCTCGCCGCGCCAGTTCATGTCGAGAAGGCTCTCGGCCTCGCTCCTCGCGATCGTGCGCGAATCCGGCGTGGATCCGCGCCGCGTCGCCGTCGAGATCACCGAGTCGATGGTGATGCGGAGCATGGAGCAGTCGATCGAGATTCTCGCCCAGCTTCGCTCCGTCGGCATCGGCGTCTCGATTGACGACTTCGGCGTGGGCTACTCGTCCCTCGCGCAGTTGAAGCGCCTGCCGGCCTCGGGACTGAAGATCGACAGGTCCTTCATCGCCAACATACCGGAGGACGCCTCGAGCGGCTCGATCACCGAGACGATCATCGCCATGGCGAGGAGCCTCAAGCTGCAGGTCGTGGCCGAGGGCGTGGAGACCCGCGCGCAGCTCGACTTCCTGCGCGCGAAGCACTGCGACGCATTCCAGGGCTATCTTTTCTCCAGGCCCCTCACGGCGCTGGAGGCCTCCGCCATGCTGCGGGCGCAGGCGAGTTCGCGCGCGACGGCCACCGGCTGATCAGCTGCCCTGCGCAAGCCGCGTCCTGGCGAGCGGCGGATTCTGCGCGAGATAGGTGCGGATTCCCTGGAAGATCGCGTTGGCCATCTTGTCCTGGTAGGCCCCGTCCTTCAGGCGCTTCTCCTCCTGCGGGTTGGAGATGAACGCCGTCTCCACCAGGATCGAGGGCACGTCGGGGGCCTTCAGCACCGCGAAGCCGGCCTGCTCGACCGCGCTCTTGTGCAGCCGGTTGATGTCGCCCAGCTCGCCCAGCACGGCCTTGCCGAGCTTCAGGGAATCGTTGATCTGCGCGGTCTGCGACAGGTCCAGCAGCGTCTTCGCGAGCACCGGGTCCTTCACGTCCAGGTTCACCCCGCCTATCAGGTCCGACTGGTTCTCGCGATTGGCGAGCCAGCGCGCCGCAGCGGAGGTCGCGCCGCGTTCCGAGAGCGCGAACACGGAGGAGCCGTGCGCGTGCGACTCCACGAAGGCGTCGGCGTGCACCGACACGAAGAGGTCTGCCTGCACGCGCCTCGCCTTCTGCACGCGCTGCGCGAGGCCGATGAAGTAGTCGCCGTCGCGCGTGAGCACCGCGCGCATGCCGGGCTCCCGGTCGATGCGCTCCTTCAGGCGACGGGCGATGGCGAGCGTCACGTCCTTCTCCAGCGTGCCCCTGCGCCCGCGCGCTCCGGGATCCTCGCCGCCATGGCCCGCGTCGATGACGATCGTCACCATGCGCATCACCTTCGGCGCGGCGTCCGCGGCCTTCACCGCGGTGTTCCTGCCGGGTTCGAGCTTCACCACCGGCAGGCCCGCCTGCGTCGGGACGGAGAGTTCCGGCGTCAGGATTCCCGCGACGGCCCCGGCTGGCAGGGCGGGCGGGAGTTCCAGCACGGGCGCCTTCGCGATCTCCCCGATCGGGTCCGGGCCGGGCTTCAGGAGCGCGAGCAACGGGTCGCGCGGCGTCTCGGGATAGAGGTCCAGCACCAACCGGTGCCGGTATGCGCCCGCAGGCGCCAGCGGGAACACCGAGGGCTTCACCGCGCTTTTCAGGTCGAAGACCACGCGCACGACGTTCGGGCGGTTGATCGCAACGCGCACCTGCCGGATATAGGGATCGTCCTCGCGCACCTTGGCGACGATGCTCTTCAGCTCGTCGTCGATGTCCACGCCCTCGAGATCGAGCACGAAACGCTCGGGATCCTGCACGGAGAAGAACTGGTGGCGCACGGGCTTGGCCGTCTCGAAGGTGACGCGCGTGTATTCCTGCGCCGGCCAGACGCGGGAGGCGAGGATCGCCTGCCCGGCGAGTGCTGCGGACGCGGCGAGCGTCAGGACGAGGCAGGCGGCAAGGCGGCGAGCAAGCGCTCCCCCGCGGGCGTGCGGGCGGTGATCGTGGCACGGCGGCCCGCATCGGCCGTCTCCAGCGCGATATCCAGGTCCGCAGGCGGCAGCCGGCCCGCAGCCCGCTCCGGCCATTCGATCAGGCACACGTTCTGCCCGTTGAAGATGTCCCGGAAACCGGTGTAGTTCCATTCCGAGGGGTCGTGGAACCGATAAAAATCAAAGTGATACAAGTTTAACCTCGAAACCTCATAAAGTTCAACCAGCGTATAGGTGGGGCTTTTCACCCGCCCCGGAGTGACCCAGCGCCCGGACCAGGCCCCGCACCAGGGTGGTCTTCCCGGCGCCCAGCTCGCCCCGCAGCGTGATCACCAGCGCCCGGCGCCATCGCCGGCGCCAGGGCAGCGCCCAGCGCGAGCGTGGCGTTTTCGTCGGGAAGGAAGGAGGTGGTCACGGGGGCGAGGTTTCGCTTCGGATTACCATCGGCGGGATGGACACGGGCCGATCACGCGCCGCCTTGGCGGAACGCATCAAGCGCTGGGGCCGCGAGGCGGGATTCGATGCCGTGGCGGTGTCGGGAATCGACCTCGCCCGGGAGGAAGCGCGTCTCCTCGAGTGGCTCGGCCGCGGCTGGCACGGCGCGATGGATTATATGGCACGCCACGGCGTGCGCCGCGCGCGGCCGGCCGAACTGGTGCCCGGCACCGCGAGCGTCGTGACCGTGCGCATGGACTACTGGCCGGGCAAGGCGCGCGGGACCGACGAGGTCCTTGCCGATGCGTCTCTGGCCTATGTCTCGCGTTACGCGGTCGGGCGCGACTATCACAAGGTGATGCGCGCGCGCCTGCAGGGCCTCGCGGAGCGCATGGTCGGCGAGCTGGGCGAATTCCCCTACCGCGTGTTCACTGACAGTGCCCCGGTGATGGAAGTCGCCCTGGCGGCCCGCGCGGGTCTGGGCTGGCAGGGCAAGCACACGCTGCTCCTGTCCCGCGACGCGGGCTCGTATTACTTCCTCGGGGAGCTTTTCGTGGGTCTCGACCTCGCGAAGGACGAGCCCGTGCCCGGCCACTGCGGCACCTGCGAGCGCTGCATCGCGGCGTGCCCGACGCGGGCGATCGTGGCGCCCTACCAGCTCGACGCGCGCCGCTGCATCTCCTACCTCACCATCGAGCATCCCGGCCCCATTCCCGAGGAGTTCCGCGTCGCGATGGGCAACCGCATCTACGGCTGCGACGATTGCCAGCTCGCCTGCCCGTGGAACAAGTTCGCGCACCTGGCGGTGGCGCCGGATTTCGCCGTGCGAAACGGGCTCGATTCCGCGTCGCTCGTGACGCTCTTTTCCTGGACGCGCGAGGAATTCGAATCGCGGCTGGAGGGCTCGGCCATTCGCCGCATCGGCCACACGCGGTGGCTGCGCAACATCGCCGTGGCCCTGGGCAACGCGCCGTCCTCCGCGGCGGTCCGGGACGCGTTGCGCGCACGCGCGGACGATTCCGAGCCGCTGGTCCGCGAACACGTGGCCTGGGCGCTTTCCCGTCATGGATAGCGCGGCCGCGAGCCCGCGCCGCGTCCATCGACGCCGCCTCCGGACGCTCCCCGCAGGGTAGACTCCTGACCATCGAAGCCCCCGGGACCTGCCCGCAGGCGGCAAAGGGAGCTGTCATGGATTTGCCCGGGCGGAGCCGGTGAAGTTGGAGAGCGAGAACCGCGACCAGTCCGGCCGGGAACCGCCGCAGCAGCCGGGACAGGCTCCGGTCATCCGCAGCGCCGGGATAACTCTTGCGGGAAGCGCGCTCGGCGGGGCGCTGGTGATCCTCGCGGAATTCCTGGCGGCGCGACTGCTGCAGGTCCAGTCCTACGGGTTGTATGCGTCCGGAAAGGCGGTCGCGAGCATCGGCGAAGCCGTGTCCGTCTTCGGCATGCCGGTCGCCATATTCCACTTCATTCCCGCGTATCGCCAGAACTCGCAGACCGAGCGCGTGATCGGGACGGTCTATGCCGCCGCGTTGCTGCCCCTGGTCGTCGGCAGCGCGTTCGCGATCGCGGCCTGGTTCCTCGCGCCATGGCTCGCGCTCAATCTGTTTCACGATGCGCAGGTCGTGGACTTCATCCGCCTGCTCGCCTTCGCGGTTCCGTTCATGGCCGGTTCGGAGATCCTGGGCGCGATCACGCGGGGGTTCGGGCACGCCAAGTACTACGTGATCGTGAAGAACCTCACGCCGCCGCTGGTCTTCCTGGCCGCACTCGGCGCGATGGCGCATTTCCGCGCCCAGGCGATATGGATCGCCGGCGCGGTGGCCGCCGCAAGCCTCCTCGCGTGTGCGGTGGGAATCGTCGCGATCGTGCGCATCGCGGGTCCTGCCCTGTGGCGCACGAGCCCCGAGTACGGATTCCGCGCCCTCTACGGGTATGCGGCCGGAATCATGGCGAATTCCGTCTTCTACATCGTCTTTGCATTGACGGGCCTGTTCGCCGTGGCCTTCTTCCTGGGCAGCGAGGCCGTGGGCATCTACCGGTTCTGCCTGCAGATCGTCCTGCCCCTCGACATGATCCTGCTCGCTTTCCATGCCGCGATGGGGCCCGTCTACCCGATACTGTCGAGGGAAAACCGGATCGCGGAACTCGAGGAAGCCTACGGCACCGCGATTCGATGGATGGTGATGCTCCAGCTTCCGATCGGGATTGCCATCGCCTGGAACCGCGGCGACCTCCTCGCGCTGGCCGGCCCCGCATTCGCGTCCGGCGCGCAAGCCCTGATGATCATGTCCGTCGGCTATTCCCTGTGCACCTGTTTCGGAACGATCGCCTACATCCTCATGCTGAGCGGGCGCAAGACGGTCGAGACCTGGAACGCGGCGCTCACGACGACCTCCAACATCGTGCTGGCGATCGTCCTCATTCCCCGCTTCGGGCTGGCTGGTGCCGCGGCCGCCGCCACATTCTCGTTCATCCTGCTCAACGTGGCGCGAATCGTCGAGGCGCGCCATCTGATGGGCCTTCGCACCTTCCGGCCTTATTTCCTCAGGATCATCGCAATCAGCGCCGGCAGCGGCACGGCCACCTTCTACGGCCTGGAACTGGCCGACATCGCGCAGGGCGGGGATGTGTTTTCGGTGGCCTTTCGCATTGCTGCGGCGCTCGCCGTGCATGCGGCAGCGCTGTGGACGCTCGGCCTGAACGCCCAGGACAAGGGCGTGCTGGGATCGCTATTGCGCTCGCTCGCGCAAAGGGGCGCGGCGCGCAGCAAGAGGCCATGACGACCATAGGGATATTTGCATAGTATGCTGGTGGCTCGCGATTGCCCGGAACGTCAGCCCCGCCTGTTCACACCCGGGCGCCGCGGGATCGGCAACGGCCCCGCTCCCCGCATACTGGGACCTCTGCATGGCATACAAGAACAGTTATCGTGACGTCATCGCCTACAAGCTCCGCCACGTCGGGCTGCGGGAGCTGGTCAACATCGCCTTCCTGAATGTCATGGAAATGGCGCTCATCCGGGCGAGTCAGGCGTTTCCGTCCCTCAATTTCTCGCCCCGCTCGATCCAGATCGAGTCCACGACGCGGTGCAATCTCAAGTGCACGCATTGCGAGCTGTCCTATTGGACCGAGCCCGCCGCGGACCTTCGGGTATCGGATTTCGAGAAAGTCCTGGACCACCTTCCGAAGCTCAAGCGCGTCGAACTCACGGGGATCGGCGAGCCGATCATGAACCGGGACTTCTACAGGAACCTCGCGCTGATCAAATCCCGCGGAATCCGCATCTCGATGACGGACAACTTCACGATGATGACGGAGAAGGCGGTGCGACGCATCATCGACCTCGACGTCGATCGCATCGCGATCTCCCTTGACGGCGCGACCAAGGAGACTTTCGAGAAGGTTCGGGTCGGAGCCAACTTCGATGTCGTCACGCGCAACGCGCGCCGGCTTGTCCAGATGCGAAGGGAGTCCGGCAAGCTCAAGCCGGAGCTCCTCGCCAATTTCGTGGTCACCTCCAACAGCTACGTCGAGGCCACCGCGATCATCGAGCTCGCCCACGACATCGGGATCGGCCTGGTCCAGTTCGACTGCGTGAAGACGTTCGAGAAGACCGAGGGGCTGGAGGCCGAGTTCTTCGACGAGCGCTTCAACGCGAGCCTCGAGAAGGCCTTCGAGCGCGCCAGGCAGCTCGGCGTCGTCGTCAAGTGGACGTTCTTCGAGAAGAACGTGCCGGTGGAGCATTGCACGAGCCCCTGGAACCGGGCGTTCGTGACGCGCGATGGCTATGTCCACCCTTGCTGCCTCACCACGCAGACCGGCGATCGCCAGGCGCAGAACCGGCGCAGCCTCGGCAACCTCATCGAGTCGCCGATCGCGGAAATCTGGAAGGCGGCGGGCCTCTCGACGCTGCGCAAGAACATGAAGGACGGCGTTCTGCCGCATGCCTGCCACCAGTGCCCTTCCTATTCCGGCCGCCCCGATCCGGTCGGCAAGGCGCAGGAAGCGGCGTGGCGTCCGTCGCCCAGTGTCGCGACGATCGTCGTGTCGCCCCGCAAACGCGGCGAAGAAAAGGAACAGGCGACCAGTTCCGACTGACCGCCGGCCACAATGCCCGGCGGCCGATGGACGTCAGAACGCCGGGTTCCTGGTCGCCGTGAAAATGATCCGCGCCGTCGGGGAAGCGCCTTCTCCCGGGAAAAACGTGGCATGGCCGAACATGTAGCCGCGCGGCAGCGGAACCCGCTTCCGGTTCCTGCCGTCGGGCGTCATCGTGTAGAGGCCCGTTTCCCCGAGGTTCTTCAAGTCCACGTGCATGTACAGCAGGAGTCTTCCGTCCCCTGACCAGGTCGGAAGCCACTCCATGACCCCTTTCTTCGTGAGTCCGGGCGGCGTGAGGAGCCTCTCCTCGCCGGTCTTCAGATCGAGCACCACGACCCGCCAGCTCGCGCCGCCGGCAATGCGCATGAAGGCCACCTTGGACCCGTCGGGCGAGAGCTTGGGATCGAAGTCACCGTAGAGACCGGGCGAGAAGAGACCTCGCTTCTCGGGGGGGTTGGTGACCTGCCGCGCCTGGCTTCCATCGGCGTTCATGACCCACAGGGCGTCCACGTCCTTGCCCTTGGCGGGAAACACCATCTGGTTTCCGAGCCAATGCGGATCCGTCGTCTTCAGCCCTCTCGGCGTCGGCACGCGCGTGATCCGCCGCGTCGCGAGGTCGATCTCGCGGATCATGGGATCGCGCTCGGCATTGTCGGTGGAGAGATAGATCAGGGATTTTCCGTCGGGAGACCAGAGTCCATTGGCGGTGATGACACCCGGCTTTCCCGGAAGGATCGTCTCCAGTCCCGTGCCATCGAGATTCACGACCATGATCTCCGTGTCCTCGTAGCCCTTCTCCTCGGTGGCCTTTCCGTCCTTGCCCTTGCGGTTGTAGCGCGTGAGGGCGATCCGCGTGCCATCGGGAGAGACCCTCGGATGGGTCATCTCCTGGTCGTCGCTCGTCATGACCGGCGTCATCTCGCTCCCGTCCAGCCTCGCGGTATAGATCCCGAAGTGGGCGGGCTCCCGGCTCGCCTTGGCGAGCCGGGATCGCGGCGCCGATGAGGCCGCGGAAGTTGCGGCCGCGGCCGCGACCGGAGCCGGCACCGTCCCGCCCAGGTCCCGGAAGGCCCTGAAAGCCGGCTTGGGCCTGCCCTCGGCGTCGAGGAGGCCCGAGCGAAACGTGAAGATCAGGACCTTCACGTCGTGCAGGAAATTCCACACCAGCATCGAGGGCCTGAGTCCGCCCATCAACTGCGGAAGGTCGCGCACGAAAGCCAGTTGATCCGCCTCGCCCGAGCTCCCGTCCGTGGGCCACGTCACCTCGACGAGGAGTTCCTCGCGGGTCGCCCGGTACTTCGCCATCCGTTCGTAGTAATCCCCCGGAATTCCCGAAGGACCTTGGCTTTCGTAAAGCTTCCGGGGATCCGAGGTGAAAGCCAGGATGTCCATGTGCGAGCGAACCGCGTCGACCAGCCTCCGGTTCTCCCTTTCTCCCTGCCCCTGCATCGCCTCCCACTGGAAGGTCACGAACACCTTGGTGCCCGGCGAAGTCCGCTTGATCTTCTCGTAGAGTCTTCGATAGAGCGCGGTGAACGCGGAGTACTCCCCGGGCGACGACAAGGCGAGGAGGTTCACGTCGGTGGCCACCGCCAGAAAGGCCGGCTTCAACTCGGCGAGCTCCAGGGCGGCGCGCTCGAAGGGCCCGGAGACTTCCGGATTCGCAAACGACATCCGGCGAGCGGAGGCTTCTTTCGGTGGATCGATCTCGGCGCCCTTGATGCCGTCGGCCTTGAGCGGATTGAGTTCCACGACCGCCTTCAGGTTTCGCTGCGCCGCCAGCGCCATGAGGGCCCGGACGGCCTCCAGCCGGTTGGAATCCTTCCAGTCGATGCGAATGACCGCGAGAGTTCCCAGCTCCGCATCGAGCCGGAACATGTCGGTGAGTTCCGCGGCGCCATGGTCCGGGAAGTTTCGCGGCGTTACCACCGCCCCCGTGAGCCACGAAGAGGTTGTGGTCGCGGCCGTCGCCCCCGCAAAGGCGAGGCAGGCCGCAATGCCCGCGACGGACTGGATCAGTCTTCTACTGATTCCTCCTGCTGAAACACCGCCCGCCGATCGCGACGGTGTTCGTTGTCGATTCGGCCAGCTTCACCGGAGCCCGGTGCACCTGGCCGCCGTATTCCTAGCGTTCCTCGACCGGAAGCGACCGCGGAACCTTCCCCACACGACGCGCTCCTTCCTCGCGCCCCCTCAGGAAATGGTGCGTGACGACCCCACGGTACATCCCCGAGCGCACGAGCGCCGCGATCCACCTGTGGCGCTCGGCGGACGCGAACAGCGGCATCCATGCCGCCCTCACCATCCACCGGTTGAAGAAAACCCGGCGCAGCACGTGGCGCATCGCGAGTCTCGGAATGCTCCCGTCATCATCCAGGAGATAGGGTCGGCGCGGGCCGGAAAGCTCCCCTCTCAGGGCCCACAGCGTCCCGAGGTCGTAGACGCGGTAGGCGATGTCGATTTCCGGGTGCGGAACCCGGAGCCGGAAATCGTGCCAGTTCAACCCGCGCTCGCGGCTGCGCCTGAGCGTGCCCTCCAGGGTTTCGACATGATGATGGTATCCGAACGCGCGCCGGCCGTAGTGGATCTGCAGGCCGTGCTGGTGAAGGCGGTACCCGAGTTCGACGTCCTCGTGCGCGGCGGCGCCGGCGCGGCCCATTTCGTCCTGGAACATCCCGTGCCGGAGCATGAAACCCCGCTTGAATGAGATATTGCAGGCCCAGAACAGGAGATAAGGCAGCGGCTTGTCATCCTCAAGATCGCCCAGGCGCCACGGGTCCCACTTGGACAGGAAGACGGAGTGTGTGAGCCCGGGAGACTGCACGACGCGCCCCAGTATGGCGGCGCCTTCTTCAGGATGCTTGCGGTGCCCTTCCAGGTGCGCCTCGAGGGCGCCCGCGTCCAGGAAGATGTCGTCCGCGATCAGCAGCGCGATGGGCGCGCGGGCCGCCCGAAGGCCCTGGTTCTGCGTGTATCCCGGGCCGCGGTTGGCGTGGTGCAGGTATCGCAGGTCGCTGCGGCAGTGCTGCTGCGCCGCCTCCACGACCGAACGCGTATCGTCGGTCGATCCGTCGTCGACCACGATGACCTCGAAGCGCTGCGCATCGAGACTCTGCGCCATGAGGTGCGCGAGGGTTTCGCGAAGCGTGTCGGCCCGGTTGTAGGTCGCCACGACCACGCTCAAGTCCGGCATGCGTTCCATTTCGCGTTCGTCCCGATTCTCAGGGGGCGGTCATCCGGCGCGGCGCGGCCGGCCGGGTCTCGGCCGTGAGCGCCACGCCGATCGCCACGATGATCCAGAAGCACATGTAGACGGTCGGCTCGCGAAAGAGGGGGTTGCTCATGCCGTCGAACACATAGGCCAGCAATCCCGCAAATGCGGCCATCGCGACGCGGCGGACGAGCGGATCCTGCCCCCGCGCCAGCTGCCACAGGCGAACCAGGGCCGTCAGGACCAATCCATAGTACGCGACGACCCCGAACAGGCCCATCTCGGCGCCGATGAAAAGCGGCACGTTGTGCACGGGCTCCGGCAGCGACCAGTTCACGTTGAGCCGGTACATCCGTTCCATGTAGTTTCCCGCGCCGGAACCGAAGAGGAAGTTCTCGCGCCAGATGCTCCAGGCGACGGGGAACTGGTCGAAGCGCGCCGTGAGCAACTCCCTCGGCGCATCGACCAGTCGCGCCAGAAACCTGCTGAAGATCCATGGCGCACCGACGACCCCGGCAATGGCCATGCCGATCAGCCCCTGGACCACATAACGCTCCCTCCATGCGAGCATCGCCCCCACGACGATGCCGAGCGAGATCATCGAGCCGAGCCAGGCCGAGCGCGAGAACGTGACGAGCATGGTGGCCAGCCCCAGGAGAAGAATCGCGCCGTTGAGTAGCCGCATGCGCACGGAAAGCGCGCGGTGGAACAGGAACACCAGCGGGGTCGGCATGAGCATCGCGAGATATATGCCGAGGGAATGGGAGTCGTACGTAAGGCCGGTGGCACGGCTCACGTCCTCGATGCCGGGAACGCGATACTGCTTTTCCAGCAGGTCGCCGCCCGCGCCCTTGTCGAGGATCAGTCCGGGCGGCACGGAGCCCTGGTACTGCAGGAGGCCGGTGGCGGCCTCGGCCAGGATGGCCACGGCGACGGAAGCCACGTACCACGGGAGGTGATCGCGCCGGAAATGCCGGGAAACGTAGAAGTACACCAGGACGTGCTTGAGGAGGTTTTGCAGGGAGTAGGCCCCGAGCTGGAGGAACTGCGCTCCCCACAGCGAAACGGCGCAGGCCAGCACGTACAGCATCACCCACGCGTCGGCCTTGCGCGGCCCGGGCAGGGGGGCGGAACGCAGGACGAAGATCTTGAACGCCCAGGCGAAATACAACCCGGCGATGAGGAAGTCGAGGACGCCGATGCCGAGGGTGCCGGTATAGAGCGATGCGCTGCGGACGCCTTCCGAATAGTAGCCCTCGTCCAGGAACGACCACTTGGCGAATCCTGCCAGCGGCACGCACAGCAGCAGCAGGATCAGCAGCAGTTCGGAGAACCGTCCCGCAAAGGCCATGGACAGGGAAACGAGACAGATCCCCGCGATCGTGACGATGAACCAGCGGCCCTCCAGTTCCCAGACGGCGTAAAGGCAAGCCGCGAAGAACGCGCCGAGAAGGGCCGGCAACGCCGCCCTGGGGAACGCGAAGGCCGTCACTTCATCCGCCCTTTCAAGGCGGAGGAAACTCCATCCCCAGCGCATCGAACCACGCCGGCTTGGGATTGCCGTACCCGTCGCGAAGTCCCATCGCGTTGAAGTGCCCGAACAGCGCGTCGATGTCCACGCCCAGGCCCTCGAGGAACCGGGTCGATTCCTCGTTCAGCAGGCTGCGGTTGTAGAACTCCATGTGGTCGCATGACCGCCCAGGTGACAAGTTCAGGGCGCGCGGTCGAGAACATGCGGGGGATATTGCGCACGAATTCCGCCTGTTCCTCGGGAGTGCCCTGGACCTTGCTCGCCCAGCCGACTTCGGAGAACACGATGCGCGCATTGGGGTACGCGGTTCGCGCGGCGCTGGAAACTCCGGCGGGATGTCCGCGATGCTCGCGTAGTGCCCTTCGCGAATCCAGCCACTCCGGATATGTCGTGAATGCGATGAAGTCCAGCGGCCAGAACATCGACGGGACATCCACCTTCTCGATTTCGTAGTTGAAGTACCAGAGCGAGTAGAGGAAGGAGAAGGCCGACCTTGGTTTGGGGCGAGATGGACTTCACCGTCGAGGCGGCAAGGCTGTACAGCGACCGGAATTTCTCGAACTCCGCCGGATTGAAGCGGTGCAGGAGGTTTATCTCCGTGGCGAAGACCATGTAGTCGGGCTTGGTCCGGGCAATCGCCGCCACGTCGTTCAGGTAGAGGATTCGCACCTGCGTATTTCCGAAGCTCCTCACGTATCCATCCGGCGGACCCGGGGCATTGATGAAGATGGCTCCGACCTGGATGAAACTCTTCAGCCCGAAATCGCGCATGGCCGAAACCATCGACAATCGCGGCGAACGCCGCCCGGTCGGACCAATGCCAGACGAACGAGGAATGGCCGCCGACCTGTGCGGACAGGTCGAGGGTGTCGATCGCGTCCTGGGTGGTGCTGTCGGGGAAGTGCGGGGGAATGAACTCCATGCCGAACGGGGTGTTCGCCGCCAGGGCTACCGGTCGCGGAAAGCGCGAGGAGCATGGCTACCGCGCCCTTCGCCAGGGCCGTACGCGGCAGGCGAGGCACGGCGAACGCGGTTGGCGACCATGGGGCTGGGCTCTTCTGATTCGTTCGGAATTCGCGGGCGGTCGACTGGTGAACCTTCTGGCCGCTCCGGTGATCTGCTCGATCACCTCGTCGATTCTCGTCCGGCAAGCGTAGAGGCAGGACGATAGCCAAATCGGCCGAAATCCGTCTGATGTCAGCGATAGAGTACCGCAATTCCCCGGCATGGGCCTCCCGGTAATCGGGGCGGCACCCGGGAGAGAGCCTGGTGCACAGGAGCGCGGCGATCTCGTTCACGGAGGTCGCCCTGCCGGTTCCGACGTTGAAGACCCCATCATCGGTAGGCGACCTCATGCTTCGGAGGTTCGCCACCACCATGTCGTCGACATGCACGAAGTCGCGTCGCTGCTCTCCGTCGCCCAGGATGATCGGGGCTCTCCCTCCAGGAGTCTGCGGATGAAGATCGTGATGACACCCACGTACGGGCGTGAACGTCTGACCAGGCCCGAAGGTATTGAAATAGCGCAACACATGACAGTCGATGCCCATCTCCCGGCAGATCTGCAGGCAGTACTTCTCCGCTGCGAGCTTGGCGATCCCATAGGGCGAGATGGGCTCGGTCGGATCGTCCTCGGCTACGGGGTCGGGCGCATCGCCCTCCGCGTAGACCGCCATCGACGAGGCGAACACCAGCTTTCGCACGCGCTCTCCGACAGGCACCGCAGGAGGTTGAGGGTCCCATGAAATTCGTGTCGGCGTCCTGGTAGAACTCCGTCACCGATGCACGGATGCTACGCGTGCCGCCTCGTGGAACACGATCTCGACATCCTCGAGCGCGGACGAGGTCGTGCCCGAGCAGACGTCGCCCCCCACCAAAGTGGCGCCATCGGGCACACTTTGCCCGGGGCCCATCGAGAGGTCGTCCAGCACCACGCACCTCGATCCCCTCCGCGAGCAGCGCTCGCGCGAGACGCGACCCGATGAAGCCCGCGCCACCGGTGACCAGCGCCTTGCGGGGCATCATGGGGCTTCGGCCGACCGGAAGGCGCGGCAGTCGATCTGGACTTCCGGCGTCACGATGAATCGGTCGACGTCGGACTGCGACCTGACTACGGTATGCGGGAAGATCACGCTGTCGCTGATCGCGATCGGGTACTCGATCCTCGCACGGTCGCCGACCACGACGTTGGTGAGGCGCGCACCCGGATGGATGCGGGTATCCTGCCCATCAGGCGGTCCAGGTCGCGGCGCCGCAGCTCGAGCAGGTTGCACGTCAGCACGTCCGCCGGCGCCGTGAGATTCACGTCCCACCGGACGACGTCCGCGGTGTACACCGGCAGGCCGTCGTCGACCATGATCTGGATCGTGTCGGTGATCTCGTTCTCGTCGCGCATGGCCGTGCGCGGCGTGCGGCGTATCGCGTCGAAGATCGGCATGTCGAACAGGTACAGCCCGCAACCCTTCACAGTTCGGGACGTGGCGCGGCTTCTCGATGACGCGGCGCACCGGGCCGTCCTCTCGCTAGTGCACCGCAAAATTGCGCCTCATCGCCTCCGCGTCGGTCTCGTGTTTTACCGCGAGGACCGCGGCGGCCTTGGCTTTCCATCTCCGCGGTCATCGTCCCAGGTTCGGTCTCGAAAAAGATGTCGCCGAGCACCAGCAGGAACGGGTGCGTAACATGACGCTCGAGTTGGCCCACCGCATGGGCGATGCCCAGGCGCTGCGTCTGTTCGACGTAGCGGATGCTTCACCCCGAACGGCTGCCGTCGCCGAGCGTCTGGGCGAGCTCGTGGCCAAGATGGCCGATCACGATGAAGACCTCGTCGATGCCCACGGCCGGCACATTCTCGATTGATACTGGATCAACGGCTTGTTGCAGATCGGCACGATTGGCTTCGGGTAAGTACTTGCTGAACGGATGCATCCGCGTTCCCTTTCCGGCGCCAAGATGACCGCGACGAGCTTTTCCATGACTCCAGTATGTCGCCCCACAAGGGGCGGTCGCGCGTCCCGGGATCGGCGCTCCGGGCGACGGGCCTGGCTCTCGCCGGTCAACGTCCGCCCGGTCGCGGAGGGCTCGCGGCATTATACCCGGCCCCGTGGGGCAGGGCGACCGGGCGCGGCGCACATCGGGGACATGCATGAACCCGGAACTCACGATCCTGATCGTCACCTGGAACTCCTGGGCGGACCTGAAGCGCTGCCTGGAGTCCATCCGGAAGGCCTCCGTGCCCGCGGCGAGATCCTCGTGTTCGACAACGGCTCCGAGGACGGAACGCCGGAGAAGTTGCACGGGGAGTTCCCGGAAGTCCGCCTGGAGCGCAACGCCACGAACCTGGGGCTGCCGGCGGCGGTCAACCGCGGGCTGCGCGAGGTCCGCGGCGATTTCGTGATGCTGCTCGACGTCGATACCGAGGTAAGGCCCGGGACGCCCGGGCTTCTCCTGGAGTTCCTGCGAGCGCACCCCGAGGTCGCGCTCGTCGCCCCCCGGATCTTCACGCCGGAGGGCGAGGTCGAGCAGACCGCGCGCAACCTGCCCTCGATGATGAGCGGCCTCTTCGGCCGCCAGTCGCTGCTCACGCGCCTCTTTCCCGGCAACCCCTACACGCGGCGCTACCTCCTGCCCCAGAACCTCGGCCGGACGGATCCGTTCGCGGTGGGGCAGGTTTCCGCCGCCTGCATGTTCATGCGCCGCGGTCTCGTCGATGAGGCGGGCCCCTGGGACGAAGGCTACCGGTGCTACTGGGTGGACAGCGACTGGTGCGCGCAGGTCCATCGGACGGGAAAGGCCATCTACTGCTTCCCCGCGGCCAGCATCGTCCATTACGAGAACAACCGGGCGCACAAGAAAAAGAGCCCCTGGCGCATCCGTCACTTCCACATCGGCGCCTATCGCTTCTACCGCAAGCACTGCACGCTCGGCGTGCTCGACCCCCGTGCGATCGTCGCCGCCGTCGCGCTCGCGATCCGGGCGGTCGTGATGATGGTGCTGAACGAGCTGAAGGGGGATTCCCCCGCTCGCGCGCCGGTGCAGCCTACGCGCTGACCACCCGTCGCGGGGGCGCCGCGTTCAGCCCCGCGAGCCGCCGAACAGTCGCTTGAGCGAACGCACGATGCGGCGGCGCGTGAACGCGAGCCAGATGAGGAAGGGCTTGAGTCTCAGCCCAAAACGCACGTAAGGATGGCTCATGATCTGCATGAGCTGCTGGCGGTTGGTGGCGAGCTGCTCCTCGAGCATGACGATGCGCCTGGCATCGGTCGCCTCGGCCAGGGGGATGCGCACGCCGGGATGGTGGATCAGGATCCACTGCTGCGGATCGGGGTGCCGCCACTCGATCGGCGACATGGCAAGGCCCTGCTCCTCGACGAGTTCGCGCATCCGGTCCCTCGAGTAGGTCGCCTTCGCCACCCAGTTGTTTCCCTCGTAGTTGGCCGGGGATTCGAAAAAGGTGGCCGCAAAGATGCCCTCGGGCTTGAGCACCTTCTTCGCTTCCGACAGGCACCGCCGGATCTGCGACTGCGAAGTGTGGGAGAAGATCGACTGGGCGATGATGAAATCGAACTCCTTGCCGAAGGCGCTCAGCGTGAAGTTCTCGTCGTGGACGAAGCTCGGGCGCTTGATCGCCACCATCGCCGCGCCGACTTCCTTGTCGATGCCTTCCTGCACCAGCCACTGGAGCGGCTCTATCCCGAAGTAGCGGCCGGGGCGCAGGTACGGGATGAACAGCCGGCCCGCGCGCAGCGAACCGCAGCCCACGTCGAGCAGCGCGTGCCCTTCGCGAAGCCCCAGGGCGGTGAGCAGGTTGAACTGGATGGCGCTCAGGACATCGTAGTGCTCGAGATGGCCGATGTGGGCCCGGTATTCCTCGAATTCGCGCCCGCGCTTGCGGGCCTCTGCCCTCCAGCCGCGCTCCCCTCGCCATCGCCCAGCTGGACCGGCTTCTCCGCACCCACCGCCATCGATCGTCTCCCTCGGCCGCGGACGCGCGGCGCAGCCGCTGATTATCCGCTACTGGAGAAGATTTTGCGCGCCCGGAGATCGCCTGCGGGCCGAGGCTCGAACGAGGCCGCAAACGGCAGGTTCAACGCCCGGCCCCGCACGCGATGCAGCCCGGGCGGCGCGATCAATCGCCGTAGATTCGCCTCGCGTCGCGCACGCCGCGAAGGAAGTGGAAATACAGGACCGCGCGGTACATCTTCGGGGTCACCAGCGAGGCCACGCGCGGGGAGCGCTCCGCGAGATCGAAGAGCGGCCGCCAGATCCAGCGCGTGGTGAGGCCATTGATCGTCACCCTGCGCACCAGTTCCCGTGCGACATGCCAGGCGAAATGGCGCTCGGTGCCCTTGAACCAGTTCGGCCCGCGCAGGACGCGGTAGTACTCGCCCACGGTATGGCGGTCGAGAATGTGGAACCACACGGTGAGATCCGGCAGCGGAGCATGGCGGCGGAATTCGCCGTAGTTGAGCCCCCGCTCGTACCAGCGGGTGATCGCCTGGTCGAGGCTCACCACATGGTAGTGCCGTCCGAGCGCATCGGGGCAATAGTGCAGCCTGAGCCCGCGCTCGTGGAGGCGACATCCGAGTTCGAGATCCTCCAGGCAGGACGCCCCGCCACGGCCCTTGTGTTCCAGGTACATGCCATTGCCGACGAGGAACTCGCGCTTGGCGGAGAGGTTCATCGCCCAGAAGCGGTAGGGGGGCAGTTCCGTGAGCCCCTCGAGGTCTCGCGAACCGGAAGGGATCCCATTTGCCGAGGAAAACGGTCTGCGTGAGCTCCGGCGACTGCTCCACCCTGCCGAGCACGGCCACTTTCGGATCGGGATTCGCCAGATGGTGCTCGAGGTGGGACGCGCACGTGCATGCGGCTCGAGGAAGATGTCGTCGGCCATCAGCAGCAGGACCGGCGCACGCGCGCGCTCGATTCCGCGATTCTGCGTGTATCCCGGGCCGCGATTTTCGTGGCGAAGGTAGCTCAGGGCAAACGGGACTTTGTTCGCGACTCGGCGACCATCTGCGGCCGTGTCGTCGGGCGAGCCGTCGTCGACGACGATGACCTCGAAGCGTTCCGGCGGACAGGTCCTGGGCCACGAGATGCTCGAGCGTGCGGCGCAACTGTCTGCGCGCCGATAGGTCGCCAGGACGACGCTGATTTCCGGCATCGAGCCGACTTGCCGGTCGCGCCCATCGTTTCGGCCGAGGTGGCGGTGGGTCCACGGCGAACTCTTCAGAATCCGATCGTTCGCAGCAGGTAGGAAGTGAGACGCCGCCAAGGCCGCGCCCAACAGGATGATGATCGGAAGCGCAACCGCCGGCAGCCAACGCCGGTTCGCGTTGCGCCGGCATCGCCGTTCCCGGCCGGGACGTCATGCGATCGGTGCCCGACTCAGCCATCGCGCCGGTCCTTTCCCGGATTGCGGGCACGTCGCCGCCGCGCCTGCCACGATCCGGGCGCCCATCGACGGGCGTCGGGCAGCGAAGAAGAGCTGGAGGCCGAGGAAGTCGAGCACGTAGACCAGGCCGATCGCGACAAGCAGTCCGAGGGCGCCGGCCATGAGGACATGATAGATCTTGATCGGCGCGACCGGCCCGGTGGGCACGACCGCCGGATGCAGGACGCGTACCTCGCTTACAGCGGAAGTTGCGCGAACCGCGGCTTCCTGCAAGCCGTCGTTCAGCAGCGTGAACTCGCGCTCTAGCGCCGACAGTGACAGCTTGAGCGTATCGAGTCGGTTCTGGACGCCAGGAAGCTTGCGCAGGCGCGCGGAATACGCCTCGATCGACTGGCGGAGGGCGGCCTGCTTGGCAAGAAGGCCCTTGAGTTCCAGCCCATCGAACACCTGCTGCGAGGCGAGCTTCTTGAAGTCCTCCGGCGGGATGTGCTCCGCGAATTCCTCATCCGCCCCTCCCGAGCCGAGGATGCGCTGCTTCACCTGCAACTTCGCCCGGACGAACGCCTGACGCTCCGCCGCACGGGCGATCTCGCCGGCCAGGCGCGATTCCTCGAGCTGCAGGGCCGCGACGTTTTCTGTCAGGCGCTCGGTCTCCAGCCGCACCGATGCCACCTGGTTCTCCCCGAGCAGGGATTCGATGTCCCGGCGCCGCTGCTCCATGTCGCGACGCCGCTGCTCGAGGAGCGCACGCGAGCTGACGTGCGCGTGCGCGCCCGGGATCGCGGTCGTACTCGAGCAGCCAGTTCGGCCAGGACGCGGCCAAGCTGGTCGGCGACGCGCGCGGCACGGTCGGGATACCGGTCGCGCACGCGAGGTGGAAGATGTAGGAATCGCGATTGACGATCTTCACGTTTTGCGCAGCTCCTGCGACGGCGGAGCGCGTGGCATCCTGCTCGACAAGTGCGACCGAACTTGAGCAGCGACCAGGCCTCACCCGCCACCTCGCGCACCCATCCCTTGCGTTTTCTGGTACCAGACCTTGTACCAGGGGCCGCTCGCTCACTGCGACGTTCTGGTCCAGGCGCTGGGTCCTCACGACGTCGAGGAGTATCGTGTCGCTCTTGAGCACTTCCTGAAGCGTCTGGCTGATCACCTTGAAGGGCGCCTGGGGAGCGGGAGAGCCCATGGCCTCGTTCTGCTGCGGACTTGAAGCGCGTGACTTCCTGGACGCGATAGGAGATGGCCGTGTACGACTCGTACTTCTCCGCGAACAGGTAGGTCAGTGCAAGGGCATAGAGGGAGGCGGAGAGCGACGAAGACGATGACGAACCACCGCTGCCGGACGAGAAGCCCAGGTAGTCCTGGCTACGCCCGGGGCGACCGCGTCGGAAATCGGGCCGGGATCCCGTCATGCCGTCGCCGCGGACGGGGTTCAAAATGCGCCTCGCCCGAAAATTACCTGCCAGACGGTCGTGAAGAGGATCTTCAGATCGAGCATCACGGACCTCGTCCTGCACGTAGGTCGAGATCACAGTCGATCTGACCGCCAATGTTGAGGTTGCCGCGACCCTTGACCACGGCAAGGCCCGTGATCCCCGAACGAACCGTGAACTTGCGCATCTCGTCGGCCGAATAGTAGGGCAGGAAATCGGGCCCCTCGGGCCGCGGGTCCCACCAGGGCGACCTTGCCGACGACGACGCTCCAGAGGTTGGGCAATTCGTCCATCGTGGTCTTGCGCAGCCATCGACCGACCCGGGTCACGCGCGGGATCATCCGCCGTCTTGTAGAGGGAGGCGCGAAAAGACTCGTGCGAATCGTAGCGATGGCCGTAGAGCTCCGGCCAGCGGGAGGGCGCATCGACGTACATTGTCCGGAACTTCACGAACGTGAATATCGTGGGCACGTAGTAGAGCTTGTCGGGGTGGAAGTCGCCGGAAACGGGCGCGATGTCCTGGCGGCCGATCAAGGCCGAACCGCGCACGATCCTGCTGCTTCCCGGCCCGGGCCTGCAGAAAGAGCGCCGGCCCGGGCGAGTCGAGCTTGATGATGATCGCCTCCAGCAGGATGATCGGCAGGCTCGCCACAATCGCCATCGACGCGACGATGATCTCGAGGACCCGGTGACAGACCGATGGCGATCGCTCCATCGCGAGCGACTTCCGCACCCGCCTCGAGGGCGATGACCGGATGAGGCACCGACGTGCGCGCCTCCTCTTCAGCCGGCTCCGCGCCACGGCATCCCGGGCGTTGCGCTCATGGCGCCAGTTCGACCACGGGATTCTTGTTGGTCGTCGCGTGGATTGAACCAGCCAAGCTGTAACTGGATGAAGCGAGGCACGATCGCATTGATGTACTGGTCGACGAACTGCCCGGCCTGCGCGATCTCGCTCTTCGGGACGTAGACGACGTCGCGCCGCCTGAGGAAGACGTCGGGAGACTCGCCGCGCAGGATGCGCTCGAGGTCCACCTTGCTGACCGTGAGCCTGCCGTCGTCTTCGCCGCGCACCAGCAGCACGCTCGCCTGGTTGGCCGAGGCGAGGACGCCCCCGGCGCGCGCGAGCGCCTGGAGCAGCGTGAGGTTGCCGTCCATCTCCAGCAGCGAGGGCGTCCGGATCTCCCCGCTCACGTAGACGCTCATCCCCGCGCTCCTCACCAGGGCAACGGTGAGGTCGGTGTTTCCCACGAGCCGCTTGTAGGGCTCCCGGATCCTCTCCGCGACCGCCTCGGGCGCGAGGCCCGCCACCTCGAGCTCGCCGATCAGCAGCACGGTGATCCGGCCGTCGGGCCGGACGACCACTTCCTGGTTCAGCTGCGAATCGAAATAGGACCGGATGGCGAGCGTGTCGCCGACCTGCAGCCGGTAGGCCCGCTCGAGCGGCGGGGCGTAGTAGGCGGGCGCCTGCGCCGGAGGCGGGATCGGCGGCGCGGGGTACTCGACCGTGGCGCATCCCGCCGCGACGGCGAACGACAAGGCCAATGCCCGTGCCAGCGTCATCCGCATGCCGGTTTCAGCCTTTCGATTCCTGGTCTTCGCCGCGCCGGCCCAGGGACTTGCGTCGCTCGGGGCCGTTCCATGCGATGGCCTGCTTGCGGCGCTCGGCGCGCATGCGCCGGTCGGACGCGGCCTTCTGCTGGCCGGCGATCGCGTGGGGAAATTCCCGCCCGACATAGTCCCGCAGCGCATCCCGCCACGGGCGCATGTGGTTCATTTCGAGCGCACGCAGGTTGGCGTTGGTCATCATCTCGGAGACGGGGCGCGGCGCGAAATAGTTGCTGGCGAAGTACGAGGATTCGACGGGCACCAGGTCGATGCTCTCCTGGCCGCAGATCTCCAGGATCGCCTTCGCCACGTCGTAGCGCGTGCCCGAGCCCTCGCACACCATGTGGTAGGTGCCGTAGCGCCGGCTGTCCAGGAGGCGGAAGAGGTTCAGCGCGAAATCGTGCGTGTACGTGGGCGTCCCCCAGCGATCGTTGACCGCGTGGATCACGCTCGCTCCGGAGACGATCTGGCCGAGCACGCTCTGCACGAACTTGTGGTCCTTGGCCGCGCCCCCGCCCACCATCCAGCCCGCACGCACGATGAAATGGCGGCTGCACAGACGGGCGACGTGGAGCTCCCCGTCGTACTTCGTCTGGCCGTAGACCATGATGGGCCGCGGCTGGTCCTCTTCCGTGTAGAACCCCTCCTTGGTCCCGTCGAACACGCCGGCGGTGCTGATGTAGACCAGGGTGGAACCATGTTCCTCGCACAGCGCGGCGATGTCGCGCGTGGCGGCTTCGTTGGTCTCGGTCGCCACGTCCGGGTGCACCTCGCAGAACTCGAGGTCCGTGCACGCCGCCAGGTGGAGCACGAGATTCGGCTTCACCTCGGCGAACGCCTTGCGCAGCGCCGCGCCATCGCGGATGTCGAGCAACTCGATCCACGATTCGTTCTGATCCTTGTCGGTGGCGAGGATCGACTGGTATCTGGAGGAAAAGTACGGGAACACGGCATTGCCGAGCATGCCGCCGGAACCCGTTATCAGGACACGATCTGTATTCATCGCTTGTTCTCTAAGAAAGGACTCACCTGGCCGCGGGCCCCGGATGCTTGGATCCCGATTTCACCAATGGCCCCCGCCCGCGGACGAACCTTTTGCGTTCGTGGCTCGAAGGCTCGGGCCGCTGTTGCGCTATTATAAGCGCTAGCGTGAGAGGGCTAAAAGGTCGAGGGTAAAATTGCGCCCGACGCCATGTGGATTTCGGCAAAGCCGTTCGCCCGCCGTGTCGGGGATCGACGCAGTCCGGGGTCATCGATGATTATCCTTTCGGTCGGCCCCCCGCGTATGCCGAATATTCCGCACATCCGGAGAGCAGGATCGCGCCGCGTGAGCGGCTCGACGGGATGGAAAATACGACCACGGCACGAAAGGTCGTCCGACATGCGCCCGTAGGCGCGCTTAAGGAGAAGGATGCAGGAGCAGGCGCACCTGGCCCGGAACGGGCCCGTAGTCATCCTGGGCGGCGGATTGACCGGCCTTGCCGCGTCGATCGCCTCCGGTGCCGAGATCTACGAGGCCGAAGGGGCGGTGGGGGGCATTGCCTCTTCGGACCACTGCGAGGGCTTCGCCTTCGACCGCGGCATCCACGTCATGCAGGGGATGCCGGCAAGGATCCGCAAGCTCCTGGACGACGCCGGCGTGCGGCTGAACGTGCGCAGCCGGCGGGCTTTCATCCATTCTCACGGCACCTTCACGCCCTACCCTTTCCAGGTGAACACCGCGGGGATGCCCTTCGGCGTGCGCGCCCGATGCGTCATGGACTTCCTCACGCGACCGCGCGGCTCGCGGCCAGAAAACTACGAGGAGTGGATCTACCAGAGCGTAGGGCGCGGGTTCGCCGAGAAGTTCCTGATTCCCTACAGCGAGAAGTTCTGGACGGTCCACCCTCGCGAAATGACCCACGAATGGACGGGAAACCGGGTACCGCAGCCCTCCACGCTGCAGGTGATCCGCGGCGCGCTGTGGAGCCGCCAGACCCGCATCGGAACCAATTCCGAGTTCGAGTACCCGAGCCACGCCCCGGGCTACGGATCGATCGCCGAGGCCCTGCGCTCGCGGGCGGAAACGGTCCATTGCGGCCATCGCGCGAGCCGGCTGGACGCGGCCGGGCACCGGTTGCATTTCGAGAACGGCGCCGTGGTTTCCTACGGGCAACTCATCAGCACCATCCCGCTCCCCGAGCTGGTGCGCATCTGCCCGGAGGCGCCCGAAGAGGTGCGGAAGGCCGCCGCGCTGCTGCGCACCAACAGCATCGTCGTGGTCAATCTCGGCATAGCGCGGCCCCGCCTCAACGACTGGCACTGGGTGCATTTTCCCGAGCCGGGGGAGAGCTTCTTCCGCATCAGCTTTCCCAACAACTTCGCCGAAAACGTGGCCCCGGCCGGCATGTCCTCGATCTCCGCGGAGGTTGCCTATTCCCCGGAGCGGCCCATCGACAAGGCCGGCATCGTCGAGCGGGTGGTGGAGGACCTTCGCCGCGTGCGCGTGCTCCGGCCGGAAGACCGGGTCGCGTTCTCGGCGATCCGCGACATCCCCTACGGCTACTGCATCCATGATTTCCACCGCAAGGCGGCGGTACGCACCGTGCGCAACTGGCTGCTCGAGCGCGACGTCATCGCGACCGGGCGATACGGCCTGTGGAACTACTTCTGGAGCCACGAGGCGATGATGTCCGGCCTGCAGGCCGGCGAGAAGGCTCGGGCGACCTCCACTATGTCCCGCGGGCATTCCCCCAAGGTGCCCTTTGCAGCCGACTGAGCCGGTACGGGAGGGGCCGCGCTACGGCGAGTTCCGCCACTGCCCCCGCTGCGGCACGCCGTTCCGCCCGGAGGACTTCCACGAGGCGGAGTGCATGTTCCTGTGCTCGAACTGCACGTTCGACTTCTACCAGAACCCGCTGCCGGCGGCCGTACTGGCGCTCACGCACCCCGAGCGGCCCGACGCGCTGGTGTTCCTCAAGCGCCGCACTCCCCCCGGGATCGGCCTGTGGTGCGTTCCCGGGGGCTTCATCCGCTACGGGGAGGTACCGGAAATCGCGGCCGCCCGCGAGGCGCGCGAGGAAGTGGGGATCGAGGCGCAAATAGGGCCGGTCCTGCGCGCGGGGCTGGTCGACTACCTGTATCGCGGCCGCAGGCTCTGCATCGTCGAGATCGCCTTCCTCGCACGGCCCGCCGGCCCTTTGCCGGTCGCCATGCCCGAAACGCCGGAAGCCTCCGAGATCGCCTACCTCGAGGCGGCCGAGGTGCTGGCGAAACCCGAACTCCTCGCCTTCCCGGAACAGGCCGACATCCTGCGCGCCTTCCTCGCGCTCGAGGGTCGGGGCGCGAATACCGGGCGCGGCTAGGCGACCGCCGCCAGGTCCTCGGCGAGGTTCTCCTCGGCGAGATCCTCCTCCGCGAGGTCCAGCAGGTACTTGCCGTAGTCGTTCCTGGCGAGCGGCGCTGCGAGCTGGGCCAGCTCCGCGGCGCTGATGTAACCCATCCGGTAGGCGACTTCCTCGGGGCAGGCGATCTTGAGCCCCTGGCGCTTCTCTATCGTGCTCACGAAGACCGCCGCCTCGATGAGGGATTCGTGGGTACCGGTGTCGAGCCAGGCGTGGCCGCGGCCGATCACCGAGACCTCCAGTTCGTTCCACTCGAGATAGCGCCGGTTCACGTCCGTGATCTCCAGCTCCCCGCGCGCGGAGGGCCTGAGCGAGCGTGCAATCTCGACCACCCGGTCGTCGTAGAAGTAGAGGCCGGTCACGGCATAACGCGATCGCGGCTTCGCGGGCTTCTCCTCGATGCTGATCGCGCGGCCGACCGCGTCGAACTCCACGACGCCGTAGCGCTCGGGGTCGTTCACCGGGTAAGCGAAGACCCTGGCGCCGCGCTTGATCGAGGCAGCCTTCTGCACATCGGCCGCGAGCTCGTGGCCGTGGAAGATGTTGTCGCCCAGGATCAGCGCCGAGGGCTTGCCGTCGAGGAACCGCTCTCCGATGAGGAAAGCCTGCGCGAGGCCGTCCGGCGAGGGCTGGACGGCATACTGAATATCCAGGCCCCAGCGGCGCCCGTCACCCAGCAACTGCTGGAAGCGCGGCGTGTCCATGGGCGTGGAGATGATCAGGATCTCGCGTATCCCCGCCAGCATCAGCGTGGACAGCGGGTAGTAGATCATCGGCTTGTCGTAGACCGGAAGCAGCTGCTTCGAGACGGCATGGGTCGCCGGATGCAACCTCGAACCCGACCCTCCCGCGAGAATGATTCCCTTCATGGCGTTCCCGGTTCTTTTCTCAAGTGGTGGAAGGCGGCCGGGAAGGCGGGCGCACTGGTGGCGGAACGGTCCGCCGTCAATCGCGCACTGCCAGACCGACCGGACCTCGTCCTACAGTACGGCCAGCTGCGTGGGGGAAACCATTGGCCTTTCGGTACCCACGTCGAGCTCCGGCTGCTTGACCCGCATGCCGATCTTGTAGCTCACGAAGTCGGTGGAGTTGACCGTGAGCCAGGCGAGCTGGCGAAGGTGCTCCAGCGTGTCCGCGGGCACCGCGAGGCCCTTCATGATCGACTTGGTCCACTTCATCGTGTCGGTGTCGAAATCCGGATCGAGCTGGCCGCTCTTCACGACCATGTCGTAGATCTTCGTGCCCGGGAACGGCACCACGGCGAAGAGCGCCGCGTGGTTCATCCCCGCCTCGACGTGCATCTTGGCCATGAGGATCGTGTTGTGGATCTCGCCGAGCGTCTCGTCGGGGTAGCCGATCATGTAGTTGCCGGCCGTCATGATCCCGATCTTCTCGCATTCCTTGATGAGCTTCGTGGTGTCGGTGTTCTTCATGTTCCACTTGCCCGACGAGTACTTGTCGACCAGCCGCTGGTTGGCCGACTCGAACGGCAGGTGGAGCATGTGGAAGCCCGCCCCCGACAGGATCTCGAGGAACTCCGTGTCGATGTCCAGGCGCCCGCCGTAGTTCTTCAGCAGGTGGACGATGTTGATGCCGTTCACGTCCGAGAGGTGAAGGCCCATCTCCGCGACCTTCTCGAAGAGGGTGTAGGCGCGCTTCTTCTTGGCGAAGAGGCTGTCGTCCTCGAAGAAGATGTACTGGGCACCGAGGTCCTTCATCGTCTGCAGCTCCCGCAGCACGCGGTCGATGCTCTTCATGCGGAAGTTGCCCACGGGGCCCGCGACCTCGCCGTCGACCTCCTTGGAGATGTGGCAGTACAGGCACTGGAACGGGCAGCCCCGGGACGTCTGCAACGAGGCGTACTGGATGCGCGCGCCCTCGGGGAACTGCCCGCCGTGGGGCCGCGACAGGTCCCAGTACTTCTGCAGGGGCAGCAGGTCCCAGGCGGGCATCGGCAGCTCGTCGAGGTTCTCGATCGGCGGCGCGCTGCGGTTGACGACTTCCTTGCCGGTCGCGTCGAGGAAGGCGATGCCGGCGACTTCCGACAGGCGCCGCTTGCCGCGAAGCGCCTCGGCGATCTGCACGATGATCCGCTCGGCCTCCGACAGCACGATGAGGTCGACGCCTGCCTTGAAGAAGCGATCGCGCATGTTGCGCGCGTTGACGCCGCCGGCGATCACGAGCTTGCCCGGGTCGGTGCGCTTCGCGAGCCGGATGAGGTCCAGCACCATCGTGGTCTGGGTGGTGAAGATCGAGGAGACGCCGATCACGTCGAAGTCGGCCATCTTCTCCACGATCTGCTCCGGCGTCATGCCGCAGCGGATCAGGCCGCTGGGCAGCACCTTCGTGTTGAAGAAGCTCTCCTTCAGTGGCTCGTCCTTGTCGCCGACGGAGACGTCGAGGATCTTCACGTCGTAGCCCGCCTCGCGGATCGCGCCCGCAAGGTAGGGAAGGCTCAGGGAGCCGTCCGGCTTCGCCATTTCCTCCGGGCCGAACTGCAGCGCCGAGTACATCAGCAGGAAACGCGGGTTCTTGAATTGGTACTCGTCCAGTTTCGTGTTCATCTATTTTTTCTCCGGTACTCGCGCAGGTTTTTCCTGCTTGCGCGGGTCTCGGCGGGTGCGCAGGTGAGGCGACCGATACTACGGACACCCACCCGGTGAGTCAAAAGTAACCACCCTTGGAGCAGGGGAATGGACGAGCCCCAGTGTAGTCGGCGCGCTCGATCCGGAGACACCGCGTATGACCGACCGGACTGCAGGAAATTTCGGCACTTTCATTGTGCGAAAACGCACATTTCCAGGGCCGCAACGCACGCCTGGCGGTGCGCGGCACCGGCCCGGCGCACCGCCGGCCCCGGCCGCACCGCGCCTGGAATCGCGCTAGGGCCCGCCGCCGGACACGAATTCGCGCAACTGCGCCGCCAGCCGCTCGAGCGACGGCTTGTGCACGTACATCATGTGCCCCGCCTCGTGGTACCCCACGACGAAGTTGCCACGCGCCTTCGCCTCGACGCCCAGGTGGTCGAACGTGTAGTCGCTCGCGAAGTACGGCGTCGCGAAGTCGTAGTAGCCGTTCGCCACCAGCACCCGCATGTGCGGGTTCATGGCGAGCGCCCTGCGAAGCGTCTCGCCGACCGAGGCGTAGCGGTTGGAGAAGTCCTTCCAGCCCCAGTTGAGGTAGAGGCCCTTCAGCACCTCGTAGGGCGCGTCGGCCTCGAACCGGAGCGTGCGGCGCACGTAGTCGTTCATCGTCGACGCGTAGGCGCCGAAGATCTCCGCGAAGCCCGGGTCGAACTCGAAGCGCTCGCCCGCCGAGTCGCGATCGACGCCGGTGAAGCGGCTGTCGAGGCGCCCCACCGTGCGCCCCTCGTCGCGGAGAAGCTCCTTGCAGAAGCGGAAGATCTCGACGCGAAGCCCCGCGCGCTCGACGTAGGCGGGCGCGAGCCCCGTGTAGCGGGCGACCTTCGCGGCGATCGCCGTGCGCTCCTGCGCCGCGAGCGTGTCGCCCCGGAAGAGTGCGGCGGCGTACTCGCCGCCCGCGAAGGCCTCGACCTCGTCCAGCACGGCGCGCAGCGCCTTCGCCTGGAGGTCGGCCGGGCAGCTTCCCGTGGTACCAGGCGGTCGCCGCGTAGGTCGGCAGGAAGAGCACCGGGGGCAGGTCGTTGTTGGCCTCGAACCGCAGGACCGTGAAATCGAGCGCGCACGAAATGAGCATCAGGCCGTTCAGGTACATCCCGTAGCGCTCGAGCAGGTGCCCCGACAGGCCCGCGGCCCGCGTGGTGCCGTAGGACTCGCCGATCAGGTACTTGGGGCTCGCCCAGCGTGCGTAGCGGGAGCAGTAGAGGCGGATGAACTCGCCGACGCTTTCCAGGTCGCGCTTGTAGTCGTGGAACTCCGCGACCTTCTCGCCGGCCACCATGCGGCTGTAGCCGGTGCCCACGGGGTCGATGAACACGAGATCGGAGCGGTCGAGCAGCGAGTGCCCGTTGTCGACGAGCCGGCCCGGCGGCGGAGGCGCGCGGCCGTCGTCGTCGAGCGCGACGCGCCGCGGGCCCAGGAGGCCCAGGTGCAGCCAGACCGAACTGGAGCCCGGCCCCCCGTTGAACGAGAAGGTCACCGGGCGCGATTCGGGTTCCGCGCCGTCGAGCGCGTAGGCCACGAAGAAGACGCTCGCGCGCGCCTTGTCGCTCTCGAGCCTTGCCGTCCTTCTCGGAGGGCTCCTTCAGGACGATCGTGCCGCAGGTGACGGTGTAGTCGAGATCGCGGCCGCCGATGCGCGCGCGATGGCGGGTCACCACCAGGTTGTCCTTCGGCGGCGCTTCCTCGAGGGGCGGCTTCTTCTCTTCGGCATCGGCTTCCGGCATGCGGCTCCCCCTCATTGGTCTTAACGTTTATCGTAACCGAAGCGACGGGAATTCGCTGGCCGGGGCGAGGCCCAGTCTGCCTGCCGACTTAACTTTTGTCGCGCCACGGAAGGCCGCGGCGCGCCGAGCGTCCGCTAGGGCTGTTCGCCGAAGAACCGGAAGTTGCCGCGGCCGCCGTCCTTGGCGAGATACATCGCCGCGTCCGCGTTCTTGATGAGCGTGTCGGCGCTCGTGCCGTCCCGGGGGTAGACCGCGATGCCGATGGAGGCGCTCGGGGAGATGCCGCGCCCCTCGAGGACGGCGGGCTCGCGCACGGCGTCGATCAACTTTCCGGCCACCGCCACCGGCGAGGACTCGCTCTCCAGGTCCGGCAGGATCACCAGAAACTCGTCGCCGCCGATCCGCGCCACGACGTCCACGGAGCGGATGGTCGACTCGATGCGCCCGGCCACGAGCCGCAGGAGGGCATCGCCCGCGGCGTGGCCGAACGAGTCGTTCACCGTCTTGAAGCGGTCCAGGTCGAGGAACAGGACGCCCACGCGGGACCCCCGCCGCTGGGCGGAGGCGAGGATGAATTCCAGCCGGTCCATGAGGAGCACGCGGTTGGGCAACCCGGTCAGCGTGTCGTGGTGGGCGAGGAACTGGATGCGCGCCTGGGCCTCCTTGCGGTCGCGGATGTCGCGGATCACCGTCATGCGGTGGTTCCTGCCCTTGTGGGGCATCACCTTCCCGGTGAACTCCACGTCGATGCGGCCTCCGTCCCTGTGCTGGATCGCGCCCTCGTAGGGTCGCTCGTAGCCCATGCGGATGTTGTAGAGGACCGCGTCCCGGGAGTCGGGCGCCACGAAATCGATCACCGGTCGGCCGACGAGATCCTCGTAGCGATGCCCGATGAGTCGCAGCGCGGCGTCGTTGCAGTCGCTGATCAATCCTTCCTCGTGGAAGACTATTCCTTCGTGGGTGGCGTCGGCGAACTTGCGCAGCCGCTCCTCGCTGTCCCGCACCGCCTGCTCGGCGAGCCGGTGGCGCGTGATGTCCGAGATCAGCACGAAGGCGGAGAGCACCGACCCGTCGTCCCCGAACCGCGGCACCAGGTTCACCTCGATCACGCGCGGGCCGCCGCCGGAATCCGGGAGCGCGCGCTCGTAGGTGACGGTCTCGCCGCGCAGGACGGTGCGGATGCGCGGCTCGATTTCCGCGTACCCCGGCTTGCCGATGATCTCCTCGACGGTGCGCCCGAGGACCGAATCCACGGTAAGCCCCCACATCTCGGCGTAGGCCTTGTTCGCGAAGAGGCAGCGCTGGTCCCGGTCGAAGTGCGAGATCAGCACCGGCACGTGGTCGGCGAGGATGCGCACTTCCTGGGCCCGCGCCCGGGCGGAAATCTCCGCGGTGCGCCGTTCGCTCACGTCGTGGCAGGCGCCGAGGTAGCCCGCGAGGCGCCCCGTATCGTCGGAGACGGGATCGGCGGCATGGTGCACCCAGCCATGCTCGCCATCGGCGCGGCGCAGGCGGTACTCCGACTCGAAGCGCCTCCTCAGCCCGAGGGCCTGCGACCACTCCCGCACGAGCCGTTCGCGGTCCTCGGCATGGACCGACTCCAGCCACCCCGTCCCGCGCTCCTGCACGAGGCTTCGGCCGGTGAAGTCCGCCCAGGCCTGGTTCACGAAGCTGCACCCGCCCTCGCCGTCCGCGCACCAGACCAGGTTCGGGAAGGCATTGAGGAATGCGGCGTGCGCCACAGGATCGTCGAGAACCTCGGCGATGTGGCGCTTGCGGATTTCGTTCGTCGTGACTGCCATGGATGCGGGTGAATGACCTCGTATGTCCCGATCCAAGGCTAGCGCGGCGACCCGCTCCCCCGATGTGGCGCCGCGCACACGCGATGTTTCAGGCGAAACCGAGGACTATGCGGCGATTGCGGGCGCCTTCGCTGCGGATCTTCACCACGGCGAGCGGCCCGACCTCCCGGGTATTGGCTACATGGGTGCCGCCGCAGGGCTGCAGGTCCACGCCCTCGATCTCCAGCACGCGCACCCCACCCTGCCCGCGCGGCGGCTGCACCGACATCGTGCGCACCAGTTCCGGCTGCGCGTCCAACTCGGCGTCGGAGATCCATCGCGCCCGCACCGTGCGGGCTTCGCCGGCCAGACGGTTCAATTCCGCTTCGATCGTCTCCTTCACGAGCCGGTCCATCTCGATGTCGAAGTCGAGCCGCGCCTTGTCGTGGGCGACCTGCCCGCCGGTGACCGGCGCAGGCACGACGGCGCACAACAGGTGCAGCGCGGTGTGGAAGCGCATGTGGCGGTAGCGGCGCTCCCAGTCGATCGCCGCCTCGACTTCCTCGCCGGGCGCCGGGGGCTGCTCGCCCGGCGCGGGAACGTGCAGCACGGCATCGGCCCCTGCCCCCTTCACCGCGCCGGCGATGCGGACAAGGGAGCCGTCCGCGCGGGAGAGCGTGCCGCTGTCGCCCGGCTGCCCGCCGCCGGTCGGATAGAACACGGTCCGGTCGAGCTCGATCCCGGCCTCGGACACGGCCACGACGCGCGCCCGGCAGTCCCGGGCATAGGAGTCATCGCGGAAAACGAGTTCGGTCATGGTCGCGTCCGGTGGTGGCGATTCGGCTGCTAGAATCCCTGCAAAAGCCGTCGAAGTCCACTCCAGGAGGAACACCATGAAGACCCCCGTCGCCCGCGCGCTCGCGCTGGCCTTCGCCTGCCTGCCGTTCGCCGCCCTCGCCGATACCGTGACCGTCGTGACCTCCTTCCCGAAGGAGCTCACCGCCGCCTACAAGAAGGCCTACGAGGCGAAGTACCCGAACGACAAGCTCGAGATCCTGAACAAGAACACCGCCGCCGGCATCGCGTACGTGCGCGAGCAGGCCGCGGGCTCGCGACCCGAGGTCTTCTGGGCCTCCGCACCCGACGCCTTCGAGGTGCTCTCGGGCGGGAAGCTTTTGCAGAAGATCGGCCCCGGCAACCCCGCCATTCCCGCGAAGGTCGGCAACTACCCGGTGAACGACCCGGAAGGCTTCTACCGTGGCCAGGCGCTCGCGGGCTACGGCCTCATGTGGAACACGCGCTACCTGAAGGCCAACAACCTGCCCGAGCCGAAGGAATGGGCGGATCTCGTGAAGCCCGTCTACTTCGGGCACCTCGCGATATCGAGCCCGTCGCGCTCCGGGACCACCCACCTCACCGTGGAGACGATCCTGCAGGGCGAGGGCTGGAACACGGGCTGGGAGCACCTCCTCGCCATCTGCGCCAACAGCGCCGCGATCACGGAGAGGAGCTTCGGCGTACCCGACGGCGTCTCCAACGGCCAGTTCGGCATCGGCCTGGTGATCGACTTTTTCGGCCTCGCGGCGAAGAACTCCGGCATGCCCGTGGAATTCGTCTATCCCTCCCAGACGGCCATCGTGCCGGCCAACATCGCGCTCATCGACGGCGCGAAATCGAGCGAGGGGGGCAAGCGCTTCATCGAGTTCACGCTTTCCGAGGAGGGCCAGACGCTCCTTCTCGACCCGAAGATCAGCCGCCTGCCCGTGCTGCCGTCGATCTACGCGAAGGCGCCCGCGGGCTACCCCAACCCCTTCGGCGGCTCGATCCAGGCGAAGGTGAACTTCGACTCCAACCTGTCGGAATCGCGCTACTACGTCGTGGTCTCGCTCTTCGACCAGATGGTCACCTTCCGCCACAAGGAACTCGCGGCCGCCATGAAGGCGGTCATCGACGCGGACAAGCGCCTCGCGGGCAGGAAGAGCGCGCAGCTCGAGGAGGCGAGGAAGCTCGTGCTGACGCCCGTGGTCGACGAGAAGATGGCCGGCGACAAGCAGCTCCTCGCGCTCTTCAAGGCGAAGAAGACGGACGTCGACGCCTCCAAGGCGAAGGCGAAGGTCGAGGAGGAGTGGGCTACGAAGGCCAAGGCCAACTACGCAAAGGCGGTCGAGCTCGCGAACGGCGCGAAGTGAGGCACGGGCCGGGGTGAGGGCCGGCACCCGGTGCGAACCAGCCCCTCGATAGCGGCGGTCGCACTCGCGATCGTCGCCTTCCTCACCGCCTTCCTCGTCATCCCCGTGGTGACGGTGGTGTACACCGCCTTCTCCGACGGCCAGGGCGGCTTCACGTTCGCGCACTTCGCGGCATTCGCGGGGATCTCCCTCATGCGGGAATCCTTCGCCAACAGCCTATTCGTGGCCGTGACGACCGTGGGGCTCGCAACACTCATCGCCGTGCCGCTCGCCTACCTCACGGTGCGCTTCCAGTTTCGCGGCGCGATCCTCATCCAGACGCTGGGCGTGCTGCCGCTGGTGATGCCTGCCTTCGTGGGCGCGGCGGCGATGCAGCTCCTGTTCGGGCGCTCGGGCTCGGTGAACCTGCTCCTCAAGGACGCGTTCGGAGTCACGCTCCCCCTCATGGAGGGGTTGAACGGCGTGATCTTCGTGGAGACGCTGCACTACTTCCCGTTCATCCTGCTGAACCTCTCCGCGTCGCTCGCCAACATCGATTCGTCGATGGAGGAGGCGGCGCAGAACCTGGGCGCCTCCGGGTGGCGGCTCTTCCGCAAGGTGGTCTTCCCGCTCGCGATGCCGGGCTACATCGCCGGCGCATCGCTCGTCTTCATCAAGGTCTTCGACGACCTGGGCACGCCGCTCGTGCTCAACGTCACCAACATGCTCGCCCCGCAGGCGTACCTGAGAGTGACCTCCATCGGCCTGGAGGACCCCATCGGCTACGTGATCTGCGTGATCCTGGTCGCCTTCTCCGTGGGCGCCATGGGCGGCTCCTGGTGGTTCGTGAAGCGGCGCGACTACGCGCTCGTCTCCCGCGGCGGCGTGCAGGCGCCGAAGCGCCGCCTCACCCCGTGGCAATCGGTGCTCGCCTACGGCTGGATCGCGGGAATGCTCTTCCTCGTGCTCTCCCCGCACATCGGCATCCTGCTCATGTCGCTCTCCAAGGTATGGAGCTTCACGGTGCTGCCGGAGCAGTTCACGCTCGCCCACTTCGCGACGGTGTTCACCGACGCGAAGCAGATGATCTGGAACACCTTCCTCTACTGCGGCCTCGCGGCCCTGATCGACGTGGCCATCGGCACCGCCATCGCCTACATCGTGCTGCGCACGGCGCTGCCCGGCCGCCAGCTCCTCGACCACCTCGTGACGGTGGCGCTCGCCATGCCCGGCCTCGTGCTCGGCATCGGGTACCTGCGCACCTTCAAGGGCGTGGAGCTGCCCTTCGGCGGGGGGGCGCTCACGGCGAGCTGGGTGATCTTCGTGCTGGCGTATTCGGTGCGGCGCCTGCCCTACGCGCTGCGCTCGTGCATGGCGGCGCTCACCCAGGTGCACCCGGCCCTCGAGGAGGCGGCGCAGAACGTGGGCGCCGGCCGCTGGAGCACCATCCGGCGCGTGGTCGTCCCGCTCATGATGGGGGGCATCCTCGCCGGGTTCGTGACCAGCTTCATCACCGCCGCGGCGGAGATCTCGGAGACGATCCTGCTCACCAGCCGCGAAAGCCTGGCACCCATGTCCTACGGCATCTACCTCTACTTCCAGTCGGTGCTCGGGCGCGGACCCGGCGCGGCCCTGGGCGTCATCGCCGTCTCGCTCGTGGCGCTGGGCACCTATCTCTCCCACCGCCTCGTGGCGGCCAGCTCGCCACACCAGTCCTCCGGAGGCCACGCATGAAACCGGTCGGCGTAGACATCCGCAACATCGCGCTCTCCTTCGGCGCCACGCAGGTGCTCAAGGACATCACCGTCTCCGTGGAACCCGGCGAGTTCTTCGCGCTCCTCGGGCCCTCCGGTTCCGGCAAGTCGACGCTGCTTCGCCTGATCGCGGGCTTCAACCAGCACCAGCACGGCGAGGTGCTCATCGACGGACGAGACGTCACCGGCATCCCCCCGTGGAAGCGCAACGTCGGCATGGTGTTCCAGAACTACGCGCTGTGGCCGCACATGACGGTGCGGCAGAACGTGGCCTTCGGGCTCGAGGAGCGCAAGTTCCCGCGCGACGAGATCCGCGCGAAAGTGGCCGCGGCCCTCGACCTCGTGGGGCTCACCGGCTTGGAGGGGCGCCGCCCGGGGCAGCTCTCCGGCGGCCAGCAGCAGCGCGTGGCCATCGCGCGCACGCTCGCCATCGAGCCGCAGGTGCTGCTCCTGGACGAGCCGCTCTCCAACCTCGACGCGAAGTTGCGCGTGCAGACGCGCCAGGAGCTGGTGAAGCTGCAGCGGCGCCTGGGCATCACCACGATCTTCGTCACCCACGACCAGGAGGAGGCGCTCACCACCTGCCACCGCATCGCGGTGATGGACGAGGGCGTGATCCAGCAGGTGGGCACGCCGATCGAGCTCTTCGACTTCCCGGTGAACCGCTTCGTCGCCCAGTTCGTGGGGTCCGTGAACCTCTTCGCGGGCGCCTTCCGCCGGGAGGGCGGCGCGCTGCGCTTCTCGTCGCCGAAGCTGGGCGAGGTGACGCTGCCGGCAGGCATCGTCGAACCCCCTTCCGGGGACTTCGACCTGGCCTTCCGCCCCCACGCCGTGCATTTCGTGGAAGGCGACACCGCGCCCCCCGGGCTCGCGCTCGACGGCGCCGTGGAAGGCGCGGAATTCCTGGGAGAATTCCTGCGCTACGAGATCCGCGTGGGCGCGGCGATGGTGACCGCGGACATTCCCCACGCGCGTGGGCGCGCGCCCATCGCCCCGGGCACGGCGGTGGCCCTTTCCGTGCCTGCCGCCGAACTTCGCTTCGTGAGCGCGTAGGATCGCGGCAAGCCGCCGCCGGCCGACCCGCGCTCCCCCGGAGATATCCCGATGACCACACGCCTCCTCCTCGCGTTTGCCCTGGCCGCCGCGCCGGTGCTCGCCTCCCCGCCGATCGAGCGCGTGAAGCTGCCGCCCGGGTTCGAGATCACCGTCTTCGCTTCCGACGTGAAGAACGCGCGTTCGATGGCGCTCGGCGAAAAGGGCTGGCTCTTCGTCTCGACGCGCACCGCGGGCAACGTCTACGCCATACGCCACGACGGCGTGAAGGCGCTGGAAACCGTGACCATCGCCACGGGCCTGAACATGCCCAACGGCGTGGCGATGCAGGGCGGCGCGCTCTTCGTGGCCGAGGTGAACCGCGTCTGGCGCTACGACGCGATAGAGGCGAGCCTGCCGAAGGCCCCGGCGCCCGTGCTGGTCTACGACAAGTACCCCACGGATCGCCACCACGGGTGGAAATTCATCCGCTTCGGGCCCGACGGCTGGCTCTACGTGCCCGTGGGCGCGCCGTGCAACGTGTGCGAGCGCGAGGACCCTTACTCGACCATCACGCGCCTGAAGCCCGACGGCTCGGCCATGGAGGTCGTGGCGAGGGGCGTGAGGAACACCGTCGGCTTCGACTGGCACCCGCAGACGAAGGAGCTGTGGTTCACCGACAACGGCCGCGACATGATGGGCGACGACGTGCCGCCCGACGAGCTGAACCACGCGCCCCGGCCCGGCATGCACTTCGGCTTCCCGTTCTGCCACGGCGGCGACGTCGCCGACCCCGACTTCGGGCGCGCGCGCCGCTGCGCGGAATTCACGCCGCCCGCGCTGCGCTTCGGCGCCCACGTGGCTTCCCTCGGGATGCGCTTCTACACCGGCGCGATGTTCCCGCCCGAGTACCGCGGGCAGGCCTTCATCGCCGAGCACGGCTCCTGGAACCGTTCGCACAAGAGCGGCTACCGCGTGATGCGCGCGCGGATCGAGGGCGGGAAGGTGGTCGAGCACGCCGTCTTCGCCGAGGGTTTCCTCGATGCCGGGAGCGACACGGCCTGGGGCCGGCCGGTGGACGTCCAGGTGATGCCCGACGGGGCGCTGCTCGTCTCCGACGACCACGCGAACGCGATATACCGGATCGCCTGGCGCAAGTTCCCCGGTAGTTGATCCTCGTCAACCCTTCGCGCGCCGCCCCCCCCTAGCCTCGACGCGTAGGAGGAGCACGCCATGTACAGCCTGCGGGTGAGGAGCGTCATGGATCGCAAGCGCCGCCTCGTGGCGCCGCCGGGGACCACCGTGGCCAAGGCCGCGAAGCTCATGGCCGGGAAGAACGTCGGCGCGATCATGGTGGTGGAGAAGAAGCGGCTCGTCGGGATCTTCACCGAACGCGACGCCGTGTTTCGCGTGGTCGCGGAGGGCCTCGATGTCGCCACGACGCTGATCGGGGACGTGATGACGAGGGACCCGATCGCGGTCGACCCCGACGAGATCTTCGGGCGTGCGCTGCTGCTCATGCACGACAACGGCTTCCGGCACGTTCCCGTGGTCGAGAACGGCGAGCCGATCGGCATCGTCTCGTCGCGCAGCGCGCTCGACCCGGAAATGGAGGAGTTCGTCTCCGAGACCCAGCGCCGGCTGAGCCTGCGCTAGGGTATTCTCGCCGGCAGCGGGCCCCGGGCGGGGCCGGCTCCCACCTGCCCCCGCACCCGGAAACGACCACCCATGGCGCTGCTGCAACTCGACGAAGGGCAGGTCCGCACCTGGACGCGGGCGCAGAAGGACCAGTGGTGGCTCGCGAACGTGTTCCGCGGCGACATGCCGCAGCTCACGATCCGCTCGGCCGCGACCGGGTTCCTGCTGGGCGGCGTGCTCGCGGCGACCGGGCTCTACATCTCCGGCAAGACCGGCATCACCATCGGCGTCGGCCTCACCTCGGTGATCCTCGCGTTTGCGCTCTTTCGCGCCATGCACGGCGCGGGGCTCGCCACCGACTTCACGATCCTCGAGAACAACTGCACGCAGTCCATCGCCACGGCCGCGGGCTACGTGGTCGCACCCCTCACCTCGAGCCTCGCGGCCTACATGCTGGTGACGGGCCGGATCATCCCGTGGTGGCAGATGATCGTGTGGATGGTGGTCGTCTCCATGATCGGCGTGCTGCTCGCCTTCCCCATGAAGCGCCGCTTCATCAACGAGGAGCAGTTGCCCTTCCCCGAGGGCCGCGCCTGCGGCGTCGTGCTCGATGCCCTCTACACGGGTGCGGCCGCAGCGGGGATGTACAAGGCGCGGCTCCTGGGCTACACCGCGCTCTTCACGGGCCTCTACCAGATGATCGTGAGCGACGGCTGGATGAAGCTCGTGCAGCTGAAGCTCCTGCGCATGGACCTCTGGGCGGGGATGAAGGAGGCGTGGGTCTTCCACGACCGCCTGGACGCCTACTACTACGCCGCGGCCACCCAGGCGAACCTGTGGATCCCGAAGATCCTCGGCACCGACATCCGCCAGTTGGGGCTGCGCCTCACGCTGGACGCGGCGATGCTCGGCGTGGGCGGACTCATGGGCATCGTGGTGGCCACGAGCTGCCTGCTGGGCGCGTTCGTGAACTTCGTGATCCTCGCCCCGCTCATGATCCAGGCGGGCGACATCGTGCAGCGCGTCTCGGCCACGGGCGTGCCGATCCCGATCTCGCGCGCCGAGATCGTGAACCAGTGGTCGCTGTGGTGGGGCGTGACCATGATGGTGGTGGGTTCTCTCGTGAGCCTCTTCGGCCGGCCGGAGCTCTTCCGCAGCGTGTTCAAGTCGCTGCGCGGCAGGAAGGACGCCGGAGCCGACGTGCTCTCCCACATCGAGTTCCCGATCTGGATTTCGGCGGCGGGCATCCCGCTCTTCAGCGTGCTCGGCGCGTGGGTCACGCACGCGTTCTTCGGCGTGCCGTGGCTCCTGGCCTTCGTGTCGCTGCCGCTCATCTTCGTGCTCACGATCATCTGCACCAACTCCATGGCCCTCACGTCCTGGACGCCCACGGGAGCGCTCTCCAAGATCACCCAGTTCACCATGGGTGCGATCGACCGCACGAACCCGGCGAGCAACCTTATACCCGCCGGCATGACCGCGGAGATCGCCTCGAACGCGGCGAATCTCCTCTCCGACATCAAGCCCGGCTACATGCTGGGAGCCAAGCCGCGCCAGCAGGCCATGGGCCACGTGATCGGTCTCTTCGCCGGCGCGCTCGCCTGCGTGCCGCTCTACTTCCTGCTCTTCCTGCCCGCGGACGCGAACGGCGTGCGCACGACCGCGACGATCGTATCCGAGCAGTTCGCGATGCCCGCCGCAATCCAGTGGAAGGGGGTGGCCGACATCATCACCAAGGGCCTCACGAGCCTGCCGGATTCGGCCATCGTCTCCATGGTCGTGGCCGCGGTCTCCGCCGCCGCCATCGAGCTCGCGCGCCTGGCGACGAAATCGCGCTTTCCCCTGTCGTCGGTCTCCGTGGGGCTCGGCGTGGTGCTGCCGCCGGAGGCGACCTTCGCCATGTGGGTGGGCGCGATGATCTTCTGGATCGCGGGGCGCCGCCACCGCGCGCCGGGAACGAAGGGGCACACGTTCTGGGTGGAAGGCTGCGAGCCCATCTGCGCGGGCCTCATCTCCGGGGCGGCGCTCGTGGGGATCGGCAACGCCATCGTGAACGTGCTGCTGTGAGCGCGGCGTGAACGTCACGATCGATCCCGGCCGCTGCGCGGTGGTGCTGGTGGACTACCAGCAGCGGCTGCTGCCGGCGATCCGCGGGGGATCGGCGGTGGTCTCCGAGGCCGAGCGCCTCGCCGATTGCGCGCGCGCACTGGGCATTCGCGTGATCGGCACGGAGCAGAACCCGGACGGGCTCGGGCCGAATGCCTCCGGCATCCGCAAGCGTTGCGAGATCACCCACGCGAAGATGCATTTCGACGGCTGCGAGGACGGGCTCGCCGAGGCGCTGCGCGTGCACGGCCGGCCCGCGCCCACGGACATCGTGATCGCCGGCTGCGAGACGCACGTGTGCCTGCTGCAGACCGCGCACGGGCTCCTGCGCGCGGGGTTCGGTGTGTGGGTCGCCGCGAACGCCTGCGGCACGCGCAACGCGGTCGACCACGAGATCGCGCTCGCCCGGTTGCGCCAGTCGGGCGCGGTGCTGGCGACGGTCGAGATGATCGTCTTCGAGTGGCTGCGCGGCTGCGAAAACGCGCGCTTCCGGGAAGTGCTCGAGATCCTGAAGGCCCGGCGCGACTGAAGCCGGGCAGGCCGAAGGCCCGCGCCCCCGGCTTACCCGATGTCGAAAGTGACGCCCTGGGCGAGCGGCAGGTCCCGCGAGTAGTTCACCGTGTTGGTGGCCCGGCGCATGTAGGCCTTCCACGCGTCGCTGCCGGACTCGCGCCCGCCCCCGGTCTGCTTCTCGCCGCCGAAGGCGCCGCCGATCTCCGCGCCGCTCGGGCCGATGTTCACGTTGGCGATGCCGCAGTCGCTGCCCACTGCGGAAAGGAAGACCTCCGCCTCCCCGAGGTCCCTCGTGAAGATGCTGGAAGCGAGCCCCTGCGGCACGTCGTTCTGGATGGCGATGGCTTCGTCCAGGTCGCGCCAGGGCAGCACGTGCAGGATGGGCGCGAAAGTCTCCTGCCGCGCCACTTCGCCCTGGATGGCCGCCTCGCAGATCGCGGGCTCCGCGTACCAGGCGTCGGGAGCGCCGGGCATTTCCCGCCGCGCACCGCCCGAGACGACCGCGCCCTCGGCCCGCGCGGCCGCGAGCGCGGCCTGCATCGCGTCGAAGGCTGCGCGGTCGATGAGCGGGCCGACCAGCACGCCGGCTTCGAGCGGGTTGCCGATCGTGAGGCTCGCGTAGGCGCGCTTCAACCGGGCGACGAGATCGTCGCGAATCGACTCGTGGACGATCAGGCGCCGCAGCGACGTGCAGCGCTGCCCGGCGGTGCCGACCGCGGAGAACGCGATCGCGCGCACGGCGAGGTCGAGGTCCGCGCTCGGGGCCACGATCGCGGCGTTGTTGCCGCCCAGCTCCAGGATCGTGCGCCCGAAGCGCGCCGCCACCCGCGGGGCCACGGCCGCGCCCATGCGCGTGCTGCCGGTCGCACTCACGAGCGGCACCCGGGCGCCGTCGACCAGGGCCGCCGCCGCGGTGGCGTCGCCGATCACGATCCCGCCTATCTCCTGCGGGAGGTCGGGGAAGGCCGCCAGCGTGCGCTTCCACAGCGCGTGGCAGGCGAGCGCGGTGAGCGTGGCCTTCTCCGAGGGCTTCCACACCACGGCATCGCCGCAGACGAACGCGAGCGCCGCGTTCCACCCCCACACCGCCGCGGGGAAGTTGAACGCGGTGATCACCGCGCACACTCCGAGCGGGTGCCAGGTTTCCATCATGCGGTGGCCCGGGCGCTCGGTGGCGATGGTCAGGCCGTGCAGTTGCCGCGACAGCCCCACTGCGAAGTCGCAGATGTCGATGATCTCCTGGACCTCGCCGCGGCCTTCGGAGAGAACCTTCCCGGTCTCGATAGAAACCATCTCGCCGAGTTGGTCCTTGTGGGTGCGCAGGCGTTCGCCGAAGGCGCGCACGACCTCGCCGCGCCGTGGCGCGGGGATAGGGCGCCAGTCGAGGAAGGCGCGGTGCGCAGTCTCGACGGCGGCGGCGGCCTCGGCGGCAGTGTGCGCGCGAAGCTCGGCGAGCGTCTCGCCGGTGATGGGCGTGCGGGCGCGCACGCCCTCGCCCGCCAGGGCGCGCAGGTCGACGCCGAGCGCGAGCGCTATCGCGCGCGCGCGCTCAGGCAGCGCGGAGGGTTTCGGCATGGTCATGGTGTTTCTCCGGCGGATGGTTCGCATCGCCCGCATAGTGGCGGCCGAAGCGGTTGGCGAGGAAATCCTCGAGGGACGCCTGCTCCTGGCGCACGAAACCGCGCTGCGGAAGCCGGCCCTCGCGGTGCAGATCCACCATGGCGCAGATCCCGGCCGCGGTGGTGAGCTGGATGGCCGAGAGGAGGTGCCCGTTCACGCGCTTCGCGTAGACCTTTCTCACGAAAGTCTCCTGCGTGAGGCGGCCCTCCTTGTGGCCCGTGACGGTGACGAACACCAGGACCAGGTCCTGCTTGGTCATCGGGATGGCGGACTCGAAGACGTCCTTCAGCACGTCGCGCCTCATGCCGAGGCGCAGGTCGCGGATGAGCATCTTCACGATGTCGCGGTGGCCCGGATAGCGCACCGTCTTGTAGTTGAGGTTCTCGACCCGCCCGCCCAACGTCTCGCAGAGCGTGCCCAGCCCGCCGGAGGTGTTGAACGCCTCGTAGCCCACGCCGTCGAGGGAGAATTCCTCGATCTCCTCGAGCGCCGGCACCTCGCGCACGGACCCGTCCACGATCGCCTCGCAGGGGTTGCAGTACTCGTTGATGAGTCCGTCGGTGCTCCAGGTGAGGTTGTACTTGAGGGCGTTGCTCGGGTAGATGGGAAGGGCGCCCACGCGCATGCGCACGTCGCGAAGGCTCTCGAAACCGAGGGTGGCATCGTGCGCGGCGATCGAGATGAAGCCGGGCGCGAGCCCGCATTGCGGCACGAACGCGGTCGGCGCCCCGTCGGCGAGCTTCTTCACCACGCGCGTGGAGGCCACGTCCTCGGTCAGGTCGAAGTAGTGCACGCGGGCCTCGCGCGCGGCACTCGCGACCAGCGGCGTGAGGAAATAGGGGCACGCGGAGATGACGGCGTCCTGGCCCTTCAGCACCTTCACGAGTTCGCCCTCGTCGCCCAGGGCGCCCGCGACCGTGCGAACACCCGCCCCCTCGAACTCGCGAAGCCGCTGCACATCCTGCTCGAGAACCGTGATCTCGAAGTCGCCGGCCTGCGTGAGCAGCGCCACGATCGCCTCGCCGATCTTGCCGGCGCCCGCCAGTACCACCTTCGACTTGCCCATGACCGCTCCCCTCGATTCTTGATGGCCCACTGTATCAACAGGCTATGTCAGAGTGAAGCCAGCATATTGACGGTTTAGCGCAAGTATTGATACAATGTGACGACATTATGCGACGAAACGACCAGATAGACGATGCAGACCGCAGGCTCCTCGCCCTGCTGCGCGAGGATGCGCGGATGAGCACGGCCGCGCTCGCGCGAAAGCTGGGCGTGGCGCGCACCACCGTCCTCGAGCGGATGAAGCGCCTGGAGCGCGACGGCATCGTGGCCGGGTACACCGTGCGGCTCCACGCGAAGGTGCAGGGCCGGATGCTGCGCGTGCACGTGCTCCTGAGCGTCGACCCTCGGCAGGGCGAAGCCGTCGTCGAGGCCCTGCGGGCGATTCCGCAGGTTCACGGCGTCTACGCGATCAGCGGCGCCTTCGACAGCCTGGTCTTCGTCGAAGGCGAGACGACGGAGGAGATCGACGGGGTGCTTGACGCCATCGGCACACTCCCCGGCGTGGGCAAGACCCAGAGCTCGCTCGTGCTTTCCGTGAAGTTCGACCGGCAATAGGCGGCCGGGGAAAGGCGTATGCTGGCGCGGCGTTTCGGCTCGCACACGGAGGAAAACCATGAGAATCGCGAGAGCGCTCCACGTAGCGGCGGTAACGGCGATTGCCTGCATCGCCTGTCTTTCGGCCTTCGCCCAGGCCACCGGATCGGAGCCTCGCCTCGTCATGAAGGGCTTCGACCCGGTGGCCTATTTCACGCAGGGCAAGCCCGTGGTCGGATCGGCGCGCTTCTCCCATGACTGGGATGGAGGGCGCTACCAGTTCGCGAGCGCCGGCAACCGCGACCTCTTCGCCGGCGATCCGGACCGCTACGCGCCGCGATACTCAGGCTACTGCACGGGTTCGATGTCGCGGGGTGTCCGCAACGAAGGCGATCCTGAGATCTGGACCATCGTCGACGGCAAGCTCTTCCTGTTCGGGTCCGGAAAAGGCCGGGAAGTGGGGCTCGCAGCCAGGGAAAGGCTGCGCGCCGACCCCGCCGGCGTCCAGGCGCTCGCGCAGAAGAACTGGGAATCGCTACGGCGGTAGCGTCTCGCGCAGCCCGGCGTTCCTCAGGTTGTCGTGGAAATCCGCGGCCTGCGCGCGGTCGCGCAGCTGGGACGCGAAGAGCTCCGCCCGGGCAAACGGGGCCACGCGGCGAAGCTGCGCGACCGCCTCCCTCGCCTGGTCCTTCATGCCCATTCTCTCGAGTGCCGCCGCGCGCACCGCGTACGGCATGGCCACTTCCGGATTGCGCGCGACCGCCGCTTCCGCCCTGGCAAAGGCATCGCGATATCTTCCCGCGAGGTAGTAGGCAAGCGGAAGAATGATGTCATCCAGGCTGGGGTCGAAACGGAGCACCGTCTCGAGAACGTCGATCCCCTCCTGCGTCCTGCCAAGCCAGACCAGCGCTGCGGCCCGTGAATAGAGCGCCACGGTGTCGCTCGGGTTGAGCGCGATGGCGCGGTCGGATTCGGCAAGCGCCTGGTCGAGATCGCCCTTCTGGGCATACATCCGCGAGAGCTGGGCGTGGGCGCGGGCGTGGGCGCCCGTGCCGTCGAGGCTCAGTGCCTTGCGCGCGAAGCCCTCGACGCGACGCATGGCCTCTTCGGGAAACTCCACCCAACCCTGGTCCGCGCGCCGAAACTCGGCGTGGGCAAGTGCCACGTAGGCTTCGGCGTAATCGGGCTCGAGTTGAACCGCCCGGGCGAGCAGCTCGCGCGCCTGGCGGTTGGTGTCCCGGGTCACGCGATAGATCAGCGCGCGCGCCCGCAGCACGAGATCGTGGGCCTCGAGGTTTTCCACGGGCCGTGAGGAAGCGCGCTCCCGCTCCACCCGGCTCACCTTGACCGCCAGGGCCCCGACGATGTTCGTCGCGATGCGGTCCTGGATGTCGAACACGTCCTTTCCCTCGCCCTCGTAGCGGTCGGACCAGATCACCGTCCCCTTTTCCGTGTCGCTCAGCTCGACCGCGACCCTGAGCCTTCCGCCGGACTCCCGCACGCTGCCCTGCAGGACGTAGCGCGCGCCCAGTTCGCCGCGAACGTCCTTCGGGGTGGCCGGCCGGATCCGGAAAGGCTGGACGGCAGCGCGCGACATGACCCTCAGGGCGGAATAGCGCCCGAGCGCGGCGATGATGTCCTCCGTCACGCCGTCGCTGAAGTAGTCGCGGGCCGCGTCGCCGCTCAGGTTGGCGAGCGGAAGGACCGCGATCACCGGCCTCGCGTGCGCCGGCCCTCCATCGTTCGCGACCAGCGGCCAGGACAGGCCGAGCGCCCCGCCGATCTCCGGGAAGCCGCGGATCACGCCTGCGGTGGCGAGGAGGATGGCGACCGCGGCGGCGAGCCAGAGGGCGCGGCGTCTCGACGGGGCTCGGGGCTTCGCGTCCTTCGCGGTTTCCGCGGGACCCGCTTCCCCGCCGCCGACCGGAGCGAGCAGGCGGTAGCCCCGTTTCGAGATCGTCTCGATGTACCGGGGGCTGTGGGCCTCGTCGCCCAGCGCCTTGCGCAACTTCGCGATCGCCTGGGTCAGCGCATCATCCCCGACCACCACGCCGGGCCACACGGCCGAAAGCAGCGCTTCCCGTCCGACCACGTCCCCCGCCTTCCCCGCGAGGTAGACCAGCACTTCGATCGCCTTCGGCTCCAGGCGAATCGCCTCGTCGCCGCGCCGCACCTCGTTCAAGGCCGAATCCACGAGCCAATCCCCGACCCGAAGCTCGCGCCTGGCCTGGCCTCTCGTCTCCGGCTTCTGGTTTTCCATGTCGAAAGCACCGCCAGAAAAGTCGTAATTCCCTGTTTTATAAGCGCAATTATTTGTTCGTCGATCCTTGAGCTTTTCGTCAGTACCTTCTGCCGGCGGTCTCCTCTGATGCGCCTACACGCATCGCCGGGAGACCGCCGTGAACCTCGCCAGACCCCTTGCCGCCGCCGCCCTCGCCCTCGTCCAGGGCTGCACGCTCCTGAAAACCGTCGTCCACAATACCGCCGACCTGGACGACTACAAGATCTTTCCCAACCGCTCCGTCGCCACCGCCGAAGCGCCGTCCCGGCTGGGAACGCTTGCGCGGACCCCCCCCTTCCTCGCGAACCTCCAGGTTCCCGACGAGCGCGGCGCCCTCCACGAGCTGGGCCGGCACCTGGAAGAAACGCGGACCGTCGCCTTCGTGGTGATGCGCGAAGACCGCATCATCTACGAACGCTACTCCCGCGGCTACGACGAGCGCTCGCTCCTCAATTCCTTCTCCATCGCCAAGGCGATCGTCGCGACACTCGTCGGCATCGCGCTGGGCGACGGCGTCCTCGCGCTGGACGCCACGGTCGGGACCTACCGGCCCGACCTGGCGGAAACCGCCTACGGCGCGGTCACGCTGCGAAAGCTCCTCACCATGACTTCCGGCGTCGGGGACGCGCCGTCGTTGCTGCCCGGCCGCGCGCAGTTCTACTACGGCGACGACCTGAATGACGTGATCGCGCGATCGGTTCCCGCGCCGGGGCACGAGGATGACTGGCGCTACAGCGAAGCCGACGTGCAGGTGCTCGCGTTCGTGCTCGAGGCCGCGACCGGGATGACGCCCTCCGCCTACCTGGCCGAGAAGCTCTGGAAGCCGCTCGGCATGGAATCCGGGGCGCTCTGGGCGCTCGACCGGGAAGGAGGCTCGGAAAAGGCCTTCTGCTGCATCAGCGCCCGCGCCCGCGATTTCGCCCGCTTCGGCCGCCTGTATCTCGACGCCGGACGATGGAATGGAGCCCAGGTCGTTCCCGAGCCCTGGGCGGCTCGCCGCGTGCTGCACGGCATCCGCACGAAGGACGGCTACCGCCACCAGCACCTCTGGTGGACGCCGCCGGCGAGCCAGGGCGACTTCTACGCCTATGGCCACCAGGGCCAGTACGTCTACGTGGACCCGGAGTCGCGCACGGTCATCGTCAAGTTCAGCGAAGCAGACCGTGAAGACCCGGTCGGGATGTTCCGGACGATCACGGCTTCGCTGCGCTCGCCCGCGAATCTCGCGCAGATCGACCAGATCGACGCGATGGCGGTCGCGGCGCGCTGAAGCCCTCCGGTCCCGGCGCCGACCGGTCCGCCGTGTCCTAGCGCGAGAGCCGCGCCACAAGCCTCGCCGCGACCCGCGCCGTCCGGCCGTCGAGGTCGAAGGCGGGGTTCAGTTCCGCGATGTCCGCCAGCGCGAACTTGCCGCTCTCCACCACGTCGCCCACGATCGCCTCGACGAGCTCCAGCGCCACGCCGCGCGCCGCCGGCGCCGAGACGCCCGGGGCCACGGCCGCGGGCAGTGCGTCCAGGTCGATGGACAGGTGCACGCGATCGACGCCCTGCACGAACGCGGCGAGTTGCGCGCGCGTTTCGCCATGGCTCTCGGCTCCCATTTCGGTGTCCAGGCGCAACTCGGCGCCCAGGCGCCGCGCCGTGTCGAAGAGCGCGCGCGTGTTGGAATCCTCGCTTACGCCGAGGCACAGGTAGCGGAACGGGCGGCCGGCTGCCGCGCAATGCTCGGCGATCTCGCGAAAGGGCGTGCCCGAGGTCGCGCGTTCCCCGGCCCGCAGGTCGAAGTGCGCATCGACGTTCACCACGCCGATCGTCCCGCCCGAGGAGGTCACGTGCCGCGCGAGCCCGGAGAAGCTCCCGAAGGCGAGCTCGTGCCCGCCGCCCAGCACGATCACGCGATGGCCTTCGTCGAGCAGGTCCGCGACCGTGCCGGCGAGGAACGCCTGCCCGCCCTCGAGGTCTTCGCCGGCCTCGTCCACGCGCACGTCGCCCGCGTCCCACACGGGCAGCTCCTGGTGCCACGCGAGGTTCGCGAGGACGCGCCGGATGGCCACCGGCCCCTCGGCCGCGCCGGGACGCCCGTGGTTCCTGCGCACGCCCAGGTCGCAGGCGAATCCGACGAGTGCCACGCCGCGGGTCGAGCCGCGCAGCCACGGCTTCACGTGCTGGTGCCAGCGCGTGGCATCACCTGCCTCCCCGGCATCCACGCGGCCGCGCCAGAGGGCCGGATCAGTGGGTTGCAGTTCGAAGGACATGGCTTTCCTCCCCGGCGACGAAGGTGTGCACGAGCGCATTGAACCCGAGGTGTGCGGCGAGCCCGGCGGGATGGTCGAGCGCCCAGGCGGCGAGATCGGCGCGTTGGCCCACGGCGAGTCTTCCGCGGTCGGCGAGGCCGAGGGCGCGCGCGCCCACGTGGGTCGCGCCGCGCAGCGCCTCGGCGGGCGTAAGCCGGAAGTGCGTGCAGGCGAGGCTCATCGCCGCGAGGAGCGAGGCCACGGGGGAGGTTCCGGGATTGAGATCGGTCGCGACCGCCATCGGCACGCCCGCCGCGCGGAGCTGCTCGATGGGCGGCGCGCGCGTCTCGCGCAGGAAATGAAACGCGCCGGGCAGCAGCACCGCCACGGTGCCCGAGCGCGCCATCGCGCCGATGCCCTCAGGCGAGAGCCACTCGAGATGATCCGCGGAGAGCCCCCGGTAGCGCGCGGCGAGCGCGGCACCTCCCTGGTCCGAGAGCTGCTCGGCGTGGAGCTTTACCGGCAGGCCGAGTGCGGCGGCTGCTTCGAAGAGGCGCGTGACCTGCGCGGGCGTGAAGCCGATCGTCTCGCAGAAGGCGTCCACCGCATCGACCAACCCCTCGGCCGCGAGGGCCGGCAGCATGTCGGCGACGAGATGGTCGATGTAGGCATCGGCACGGCCTGCGTACTCCGGCGGCAGGGCGTGCGCGCCGAGAAAAGCGGTGCGCACCGTGCGGCCGGACTCCCGGCCGAGTGCGCGGGCCACACGCAGCATCTTCGCCTCGCTCTCCCGGTCGAGCCCGTAGCCGGACTTGATTTCCACCGTGGTCACGCCATCGGCGCAGAGGCTCGCGAAGCGCGGGCGGCTCTGGGACAGGAGTTGCGACTCGCTCGCCGCCCGCGTGGCCCGCACGGTGGAAGCGATGCCGCCACCCGCGCGCGCGATCTCCTCGTAACTCGCGCCCTCCAGGCGGCGCTCGAACTCCCCGTAGCGGTTTCCCGCGTAAACGAGATGCGTGTGGCAATCGACCAGGCCCGGCGTCACCAGCGCGCCCGCGAGGTCCACTTCGCGCAGCACGTCCCCGGCGGGCAGCGCGGACTCCGGGCCCACCCAGGCAATGACGCCGTCGCGTGCCGCGAGTGCGCCCTGCTCCACCAGCCTCCAACCGGTTTCGCCCGCGAGCGTGACGAGCCGCGCGTTGCGCAGCAGCAGGTCGGCATCGAGTCGGGCCGTCACGCGCGTCATCGGTTTCAGCCGCCCAGCATCGGGAGCTTGAGGCCCGCCGCCTTCGCGGTCTCGATCGCGAGCGGGTAGCCCGCATCGGCGTGGCGCATGACGCCGCTCGCCGGGTCGTTGAAGAGCACGCGCGCCAGTCGCCGGTCCGCGGCCTCGCTGCCGTCGGCGACGATCACGAGCCCGGCGTGCTGCGCGAAGCCCATGCCCACGCCGCCGCCGTGGTGGATCGACACCCAGGTGGCACCACTTGCGGTGTTGAGGAGCGCATTGAGGAAAGCCCAGTCGGACACCGCATCGGAGCCGTCGCGCATCGCCTCGGTCTCGCGGTTCGGGCTCGCGACCGAGCCGGTGTCCAGGTGATCGCGCCCGATCACGATGGGCGCCTTGAGCTCCCCCGTGCGCACCATCTCGTTGAAGGCGAGGCCCAGGCGAAACCGGTCGTTCACGCCCACCCAGCAGATGCGCGCCGGCAAGCCCTGGAACGCGATCCGTTCGCGCGCCATGTCCAGCCAGTGGTGCAGGTCCGCATCGTCGGGCAGCAACTCCTTCACTTTCGCGTCGGTGCGGTAGATGTCCTCCGGGTCGCCGGAGAGCGCCACCCAGCGGAACGGCCCCTTGCCCTCGCAGAAGAGCGGCCGGACATAGGCGGGAACGAATCCGGGGAAGTCGAAGGCGTTCGCCACACCCATCTCGAGCGCCATCTGGCGGATGTTGTTGCCGTAATCGAGGGTCGCCGCACCGCGCGCCTGCAGTGCCAGCATCGCCTCCACCTGGTGCGCCATGGATTGCTTGGCCGGCTGCACGATGGCCTGCGGGTCGCTTTGCTGGAGTTCGCGCCACCGGGCCACGGTCCAGCCCTGGGGCAGGTATCCGTGCACCGGGTCGTGGGCAGAGGTCTGGTCGGTGACCACGTCGGGCGTGATGCCGCGGCGCACGAGTTCCGCGAAGACGTCCGCCGCGTTGCCGAGAAGCCCCACGGACACGGGCTTGCCGCCCTTTCGCGCCGCCTCGACAAGGCCGAGCGCCTCGTCCAGCGTCGCGGCCTCGCGGTCGAGATAGCGGGTCTTCAGCCGCATGGCGATGCGCGTCTCGTCGCATTCCACCGCGAGCATCGAGTACCCCGCCATCGTCGCCGCGAGCGGCTGCGCGCCGCCCATGCCCCCCAGCCCACCAGTGAGGATCCAGCGCCCCGCGGCCTTGCCGCCGAAGTGCTGCTTCGCGACCGCCACGAAGGTCTCGTAGGTGCCCTGCACGATGCCCTGGCTCGCGATGTAGATCCACGAGCCCGCGGTCATCTGGCCGAACATCATGAGCCCCTTGCGGTCGAGCTCGTTGAAGTGCTCCCACGTCGCCCAGTGCGGCACGAGATTGGAATTGGCGATGAGAACCCGCGGCGCGTCGGCGTGGGTGCGGAAGACGCCCACGGGCTTGCCGCTCTGGACGAGGAGCGTCTCGTCGTCGCCCAGCGTACGCAGCGTGGCGAGGATCGCGTCGAAGCACGCCCAGTTGCGCGCCGCCCGCCCGATGCCGCCGTAGACGACGAGCGACTCCGGGTGCTCCGCCACTTCGGGATCGAGGTTGTTCTGGATCATCCGGTAGGCGGCCTCGGTGAGCCAGCTCCTGCACGTTATCTCGGTGCCTCGCGGCGCGCGGATGCGGCGCGTCGTGTCGACGCGGGGGTCGGTGGCCGGGGTCGCGTTCAGGTCGTTCATGTTCGATTCGCTCCTTGGTACCGAGTCGTCGATCGCATTGGTCGGACCGTTGATGCCGGGAGGCGGCGGGAGAAGTCGATGCGGATCCTGGGCACGCAAGCGTGACCGTCGGATGGGTGCCCGGAAATCCGGGGCCAGGCAACACACGCCAGGCCCCGGATTTCCACCCATCTACAGACGGGGGCGCTTTGCTGCCCCGTCCGCGACGGTCGCGTGCCAAGGATCCGCATCGACTTCTCCCGCCGCCTCCCCTTCGCGCTCCGTGGAAACGGCGTCGAGTGGTCGAACGGCGGACCATGCACGTTCGATGCCGAGGTGGTCAGGGCGCCGATCACCGAGACACCGCAACGTGCGCGTCCGCAGCCCGATGCGCCACGCCGCCCAGCAGCAGGGGCCGGGGATGGCAGAAGCGTTTCCAACTCCTTGGCTCGCGACCGTCGGGATGGCACAGCGAAGCGGCGCCATCCGCCAATGGGTAAGAAATCGGGGCCTGGCGTGTGTTGCCTGGCCCCGATTTCTTGGGCACCCATTCGACGGTCACGCTTGCGAGCCCAGGAGTTGGAAACGCTTCTGACATCCCCGACCGCCTCCCCTTCGTCGCTTCCCGCAGCGCGCAGCGTCGCATCTGCGCATTGGCCCGCTATCCCCGCGACATGGACACGCATATCAGAACCGCCCCGTGAACTGGTGCCGGTTGCCGGGATGCCACAGCCGCGCGGCCGAGGCCACGCGCCCGCGGGACCAGGTGCGCCGGCGAAGCAGCAGGCAGGGCTCGTCGCGGCCCATGGCGAGGCGCCGGCGCGTCTCCGCGTCGGGCTGGCGCGCCTCGATGCCGTATTCCACCTGCTCCAGCGGTGCCGCGCGCGTGAGGTACTCGTTGGGCGTCGTGCGCGTGAAGTCCTGTGCGAGGAAATCGGGGGCGAGCGCGGGGTTCACCCAGCGCTCCTCGAGCTGGCGCGGCACGCCGTCGTCGCGGTGCAGGAGCCGGGAATGGAAAAGCCGGGCGCCGCGCTTCACGCCCATCAGCACGGCAAGTGCCGCATCGGCCGCGGACCTCTCGAGCAGCAGGACCTCGGTCTCATGGCGACGCCCGCTGGCGGCGATCTCGTCGGCGATGCTGCGGATCTCGACCACCGTCGCATGGTGGCGCGGAGGGGCGACGAAGGTGCCGGCGCCCTTGACGCGCACGACGACCTGCGCGGCGACGAGCTCGCGCAGCGCGCGGCCCACGGTCATGCGCGCCACACCGAAGCGTTCGCAAAGCTCCGCTTCCGACGGAACCCGGTCGCCCTCGACCCAGCGGCCCGCGCGGATCTTCGCGAGCACGTGGTCGTGGATCTTCTTCCAGGCCGGGGCGGTCACGGGGCGTCCGCGGCCTCGGAGTCGAAGCGCAGCGGCGAGTGCGCCGCGTAGGCGCCCGCGCGCACCTGCGCGGTGACGGTCTCGATATCCGGGGCGAAGTGGCGGTCGAGGTCGTAGTGGGGAACGGCCGCACGGACCGCCGCCATGACCTGGAGGAGCGCGGGGCTCGTGCGCAGCGGCGCGCGCAGGTCCACGCCCTGTGCCGCCGCGAGGAGCTCGATGGCCAGTATCGCGGCGGTGTTCTCCGCCAGGTCGCCCAGCTTGCGGGCGGCGAAGGCGGACATGGACACGTGGTCCTCCTGGTTCGCGGACGTGGGGAGCGAATCGACCGAGGCCGGGTGGGCGAGGGTCTTGTTCTCGGAGGCGAGTGCGGCCGCGGTCACGTGCGCGATCATGAAGCCGGAATTCACGCCGCCGTCGCGCACGAGGAAGGGCGGCAGGCCCGAGAGCGTCGCGTCGATCAAGAGCGCGATCCGGCGCTCGGCGAGCGCGCCGATCTCGGCGACGGCGAGGGCGAGGTTGTCGGCGGCAAAGGCCACCGGCTCGCCGTGGAAATTGCCACCCGAGAGCACCTCGAGCGTGTCCGGAAACACGAGCGGGTTGTCGGAGACCGCGTTCGCCTCCCGGTGCAGCACGCCGGCCGCGTGGCGCATCTGGTCCAGGCACGCGCCCATCACCTGCGGCTGGCAGCGAAGCGAGTACGGGTCCTGCACCTTGCCGCAGTCGCGGTGCGACAGGTTGATGCCGGAGCCGTCGAGGAGCCGGCGGTAGGCATCGGCCGCGTCGACCTGCCCGGGTTGGCCCCGCAGCTCGTGGATGCGGCGGTCGAAGGGCTTCACCGAGCCCGCCGCGGCATCCACCGACAGCGCGCCGGAGACGAGCGCGGTGCGGAAGAGATCCTCGATCGCGAAGAGGTTCGCGAGCGCCATCGCGGTGGAGGCTTGCGTGCCGTTCAGGAGCGCGAGCCCCTCCTTCGCGGTGAGCGTCAGCTGCGCGAGCCCCGCGGCCGCGAGGCCCTCGGCGGCGCTGCGGCGCTCGCCACGCACGAACGCCTCGCCGATGCCGAGCAGGACCGTGCTCAGGTGCGCGAGCGGCGCCAGGTCGCCGGAGGCGCCCACCGAGCCCTTCTCCGGAATCACCGGGAGGACGTCGGCGTTGAAAAGCGCGACGAGCGCGTCGACGAGGGAGGGCCGCACGCCGGAAAACCCGCGCGCGAGGCTCGAGATCTTCGTGGCCAGCATGAGCCGCACCACGCCCGGCGGCATCGGCCGCCCTACTCCCACCGCGTGGGAGAGCACCAGGTTTCGCTGCAGGAGGTCGATCTGGTCGCCGGGGATGTGCTGGGTCGCGAGCCGCCCGAACCCGGTGTTGATGCCGTAGGCCGGCTCGCCGCGGGCGACGATGGCCTGCACGGCGCGGGCGCCCACCTCGAGGACCGGCTTCGCGGCGGGATCGAGCGAGAGGCGAAGGCTTCCGCGGGCGATGGCGCGCAGCTGCGGGAGCGTGAGGCGCCCCGGGACGAGCACGAGGTCTGGCATGGGGCATCCTGTCTAGACAACTCGAGGCAGGATACGGCCCGCCGATGGCCCGGTCAACGGGCGGGGAATCGCTACCAGCGCAGCAGTCGCGGCCCGAGGGTGGCCCCTGCGGTCGCAGGTATCGCCATGCCCAGCAGGTACCAGGTTCCGAGGAACGCGGGCGACATCTCCGGGCAATGCAGGCAGTAGACGAGCGCGCCCGCCGCGCCGGCCATGAGTCCCGCGAAGCCCCCCGCGACCGCGGGCCGCGTGGGCGCCAGGCCCTTCATCGCCCAGAACGCGCCGACGAAGAAAGGCGCGGACAGGAGCGCGATGTTGAACGGGCAGGAACTCCAGGTCCGGCCGAAGAGCAGGACGACGCGCTCGGCCGGCGCGGCCCCGAAGAGGACAACGGCGGCCAGCGCCCAGACGGCGAGGATCGGCAACGGAATCGCCGCGGCAACCCGCCCGAGCGCGATGCCGGGGCGCGACAGTCGCGTCGCCCCTACGACAGAGGCCGCGAGCAGGGCAAGCGGCAGCGCGAGCTTCATCCAGAACATCGATTGCTGCGAAGCCTCGCGGAGATCCGGCCTCACGCCGAGGAAGACCGCCATGAGGAGCGCCGATCCCGCGAGACCCCAACCCAGGGCCAGCGCGTGGCGGCGGCGCACGGCGCCGGGCGGGACCGGTTCAGGGTCCCGCGCGAGCATGTCGATCAACTGGTCGGTTCTCATGGGTCTATTCCCGGACGAATGCGGCGAGGACCTTGAGCCCGCGGTGCACGCCCACCTTCACGGCCGATTCGCTCATGCCCGTCACCTTCGCGGTCTCGGCGACGGACAGGCCCTCGAGCTTCATGTGCTGGATCGGCAGCCGGTAGCGGTCCGGAAGCCGGGCGAGCAGCGTGGCGATGTCGCGGCGGGCTTCCCGGGCTTCGGTTTCCGAAGCGCCGAGCAATTCCTCGACGCTCTCCAATGGATCGTCGAGGGCCTCGCGGCCGGCGCGACGGCGCAGGAAATCGATCATCTTGTAGCGGGCGATCGCGTGGGCCCACGCCGTCAGCGGCTGCGCCGCATCGTAGGTGTGTCGCTGGTTGTGGATCGCCAGAAGCGTTTCCTGCACGAGATCCTCCACTTCGTCGGGCACCCTGGCGAGCCTCGCCCTGAGGAACGCGCGCAGGAACGCGCTCAACGCCTTCAGGAACGCATGGTAGGCCGCGCCATCGCCGGAGAGCCCGCGAACCAGGAGGTCCTTCAGCAGTGCTTCCTGTGCGCTCACGCGCTCCCTGTTCCTTATTCGAAGGTCCGGCGGCTTTGGTTACGGGGGTTGCGGCATTTTCCGGGCGAACGGTGAATTTTGCCCGACCTCGTAACCGCGCGCCAAATCCCTTCGAATTACAGGCAGGACCGGAGAGCCCCGCCGCAGAGCCGCATCCGCCCGGGGCACGGTACCTCCCACCCACCATCAGGAGATTGGCCGATGAATACCCGCAACCTTGCCGTAACCGCCGTCGCCCTTGCCGCGCTCGCCTCCGGCGCCGCGCTCGCACAGGACAAGAAGGAAATGAACAAGGGCGCCGTCGAGAAGTGCTACGGCGTCTCGCTCGCCGGGAAGAACGACTGCAAGGCCGGCCCCGGCACGAGCTGCGCCGGGACTTCGAAGGTCGACTACCAGGCCAACGCCTGGAAGCACGTGCCGAAGGGGACCTGCACGACCATGAAGACCCCGAAGGGCATGGGCGCCCTCACGGAAATGAAGGGCTAGGCTTTCGGACCTCCACTGGAAACCACGACCATGGACCTCACCGCCGGGCTCGGCCTGAAGCCTGAGCACTACGAGCAGGCCGAGGCCTGCCCGGCGGCGGGGCTGTGGTTCGAGGTGCACCCCGAGAATTACCTGGTCGACGGCGGGCCGCGCCTGCGATGGCTTTCCGCCATCCGGAAAAGCCACGCGATAAGCCTGCACGGCGTGGCGCTGTCGCTCGCGGCCGATGCGCCGCCCGATGCCGCGCACCTGCGGCAACTGGCCGCGCTCGCCGATCGCATCGAGCCGGCGCTGGTTTCCGAGCACCTCGCCTGGTCCACCTGGCGCGGCGCCTATCACCCCGACCTCCTGCCCTTTCCGCGAACCGGAGAGGCGCTCGCGCGGATCTGCGCCAACATTTCCATCGCCCAGGACAGCCTGCGCCGGCGGATCGCCATCGAAAACCCGTCACACTACCTGCGCATCGAAAACCACGCGTGGGACGAGATCGACTTCCTCGCCGAGATCACGCGGCGCACGGGCTGCGGGCTGCTGCTCGACGTGAACAACGTGTTCGTCTCCGCCGCCAATCTCGGCTTTTCCGCCGCGGATTACCTGGACGCCTTCCCCGGCCCGCCCGTCATGGAAATCCACCTGGCGGGCCATTCCCGCGACGCAGCCCTCGGCGAGCGCCTGCTCATCGATTCCCACGACGCGCCCGTCTGCGCCGAGGTGTGGGCGCTCCACGAGCGGCTGGTCAGGCGCATCGGAGCGCGCCCGACGCTGATCGAGCGCGACGACAAGCTGCCTGCCTTCGAGAGGCTGCTCGCCGAGCGCGACCGCGCCCACGCCGTGCTCGCCGGTCGCGAGGCGATCGCCGCATGAATACCGTCCCGTCACCCATCGCGCTGGCGCGCTTCCAGGACGCGTTCTCCCGCGCCTTGCTCGCGCCGGACGGGGCATCCGACGAAGCCGTCGCCGGCCTCGTGGTACAGCCCGCCTTCGCGGTCTACCGCAATACCGTGATGAAGGGCTGCATCGACGCCCTCCAGGCGAACTTCCCGAGCGTGGTGCGGCTGGTCGGCGAGGAATGGTTTCGCGCCGCCGCCGGCGTGCACGCCTCGACCGCGCTGCCGGCCGAGCCTTCGCTCCTGCGCTACGGCGCCTCGTTTCCGGACTTCCTCGCGGGCTTCGCGCCGGCGGCGGAGCTGCCCTACCTCGCCGGCGTGGCGCGGCTCGATCGGCTGTGGACCGAAGCGCACGCCGCCAGCGACGAGCCGGCGGCCAGCCTCGCCGCGATCGCGGGGGTGGACCCCGATCGGCTCGCGGGCGCGATCCTGCATCCCCATGCCGCGGCCCGCTGGGCGTGGTTCGACGAGGCGCCGATCTGCACGATCTGGCGCCGCAACCGCGAGCAGAGCGACGACGCGTCCGATTTCGACTGGCGGGGCGAAGGCGCGCTCCTCACCCGCCCCGGCGACGCCGTGCGATGGATCGACCTGGACGCCGCCGGCTTCCACTTCCTCGAAGCCTGCGCGCAGGGCCTGCCGGTCGCCCGGGCCCTCGACGCGGCATTCGATGCCGACCGCGACGCGAACCCCCTTCGATTGATCACCGAACTCCTGGACGCCGGCGCCTTCGGCCGGATCACGCTGCCCCCGAACGACACGCCCGAAAGGAACCTGCCATGAACGACGCCACCGCCATCGGCGCACCAGCCGCGACCGGCCTCCTCGCCACCTGGAACCGGATCGCCGACGCGTTCTCCGCATTCCTGAGCCATGACCTCCTCGCCCTCGTGTCCCGATTCGCGCTGGCGGCGATCTTCTTCCTGTCGGGCCGGACCAAGGTCGACGGCTTCCTTACCGTCACGGAAGGCACCTACACCCTCTTTCGCGAGGAGTTCAAGGTGCCCGTCCTGCCGCCGGAATTCGCAGCGCACATGGCCACCTACGCCGAGCACCTCTTTCCGGTGCTTCTCGCGATCGGTCTCCTCACCCGGCTGTCGGCCCTCGGGCTCCTGGGCATGACTGCGGTGATCCAGGTCTTCGTCTATCCCGATGCCTGGGCCACGCATCTTTCGTGGGCGGCGATCGCGCTCTACCTCGTCGGTCGCGGGGCGGGCCGCGCCTCGGCCGATCACGCCCTGGGGATCCGCTAGGCCCCGGGACCACGGCAGGCAACCCGCCGCAGTTCCCCACCGAGAACATGAACATGGATCCCGAAGCCGTCGCGCTCGTCATCGTCGACATCAGCGGCTACACCCAATTCATCCGCTTTCACCGGACGACGCTGCCCCACGCGCAGGAAGTCACGTCCCAGCTCCTGGAAAGCGTCATCGACAAGGCCTCGCACCCGCTGGTACTGAACAAGCTCGAGGGCGATGCGGCGTTCCTGTACGCCGCGCTGGGAGACGATCCGGCCGCGGCCGCCCGCGACATCGCCGGCCAGGTCGCCGGGTTCTTCGCCGCCTTCCACGGCCGGGCCCGGGACCTGTCGGCCGGCAGGGCCGGCTGCGCCTGCGACGCCTGCCAGCGAATCCGCGACCTCCAGTTGAAGGCCGTCCTGCACGTGGGGGAAGCGTCGTTTCGCAGGATCCGCCAGTTCGAGGAACTGGCCGGCGAGGACGTGATCCTCGTGCATCGCCTGCTGAAGAATTCCGTCGCGGCCCATGAATACGTCCTCATGACCGAAGCGTTTCACCGGCTGCTCGGGGATGCGGGGGCTGCCTGGGGCGAGGCCCGCGTCGAGGCCTATGACGATCTCGGCCCCGTCGCCGTCAGGGTGTCCTATCCGACAGCCTCCCCCGGGATGGCCGATCGAACGGACTCGAAGGGGATGCCTTTTGTGATTTAATCGTCCTGCCCTGCGGCGGGGCTGGCACCGTCCGGGGCACTGGCACGATTTCCCGGAGAATCATGGAAGCCTATACGCTCCCGACCTACGCGTTCCTCGTCGTCATCGCCGTCGTGCTGGCGAACCTGGGGACGGCCTGGCTCGTGATGATCTCGATGGGAGAGAACAACGGCAGCCTCATTTCCGGCGGCCCGCCGTTGGTCGCCGCGCTGAGCGTCCTGTGCCTCGTGCTGAGCCAGTACAACATCCTTCTTCCGCTCGACGTGTCTTTCTGGGGGTCCGCCTTCCTCGCCGCCCTGGGCGCGTGGGGCGCCTGGGTGGACTACGCGCACATCTCGGACCGCCGCAAGACCCTCGAGAAAGCCCGCAGGGAACGCAAATCGGTGCGGTAGTGCCCGTCCCGGGAATCTCCCTGCCGCAAGCACGCCCTCCGGCACCGTACCCGCGCCGGGTGAACGAGCCGGCCGCGCCGCTTGCCTTGCGACAGCCCACCTGCCCGGGCAAGATGCCGTCATGAGCTCCTGGTCCTGCCCGCACGATTCCGAAGGCGTTTGCCAGCTGGTCCGGGGCGCCCGCTGCGATCCCGGCATGCGCGGCTGCATCCTGCACGGCCGCTACCGGTTTCTCCGGGACGAACTCGAGGGGCCACGCAAGCCGGAGAAGGCGAAGCCCGCGAAGCCGGGCAAGCCCGGGTAGGCGGCGCGCGCCGGTTTGTTCCGGAAACGCGGGGGATCGCGGCGGAATGACCCGCAGCGATCGACCGCAGCACTCCGTCCGCGGGCACAGTACGACCCCTCTGTCCAGGAGAGCCACGCCATGACCCCGACCGAAAGACCATCCGCCGTGCAGGTAGCCGTCGTCCAGGCGGCATCCGTGCCGTTCGACACCGAGGCGTGCGTGGACAAGGCCGTGCGCCTCATCGGGGAGGCGGCGGGCAAGGGGGCGAAGCTGATCGTCTTTCCCGAGGCCTTCATCGTCGGCTATCCGAAGGGGCTCAACTACGGGCTGGTGGTGGGCGCGCGCGACCCGGTCGGTCGCGAGGAGTTCCGGATCTATCTCGACGCCGCGATCGCCGTGCCGGGCCCGCAGACGCAGCGACTCGGCGAGGCCGCGGCCACCCACGGGTGCTTCGTGGTGATGGGCGTGATCGAGCGCGAGCTGGGCACCTGCTACTGCACCGTGCTCTTCTTCGGCCCGGACGGGCAACTGCTCGGCAAGCACCGAAAGCTCATGCCGACCGCGCTCGAGCGGATGATCTGGGGATTCGGCGACGGCTCGACGCTGACCGCCGTCGACAGCCCCTGGGGCCGGATCGGCTCGGTGATCTGCTGGGAGAACTACATGCCGATGCTGCGCATGGCGATGTACGCGAAGAACGTCGCCCTCTACTGCGCCCCGACCGCGGACGACCGCGACACCTGGATACCCACCATGCAGCACGTGGCGCTCGAGGGCCGCTGCTTCGTGCTGACCGCGTGCCAGTTCATCCGCCGCAGGGACTTCCCGGATTCCGTGCGCGTTTCCCTCGGCGACTCGCCGGATTCGGTCCTGATGCGCGGCGGCAGCGCCATCGTGAGCCCCTCGGGCAAGGTGCTCGCGGGGCCGAACTTCGAGGGCGAGACCATCCTCACGGCAACGCTGGACCTGGGCGACATCGGGCGGGGCAAGTTCGACTTCGACGTGGCGGGCCACTACAGCCGGCCGGACGTGTTCCAGCTGAGCGTGAACGAAGCGCCGATGCGCGCCGTCGCCACGAAGACCGGCGACTGAGGCCATGACCACCTTCGAGCGGTTTCTCGCCGAGCATCCCGCCTACGCCGCCACCGGCTCGCTCGACGAGCTGCGCGCGCGCGAGTACGCCCGCCTCGACGCGCAGGGACAGGTGTACCTGGACTACACGGGCGGCGGCCTCTACGCCGATTCCCAGGTTCGCGATCACGCGCAGCTCCTCGCGGGGCACGTGTTCGGAAACCCGCACTCCGCGAACCCGAGCTCGCTGGACACCACGCGGCTCGTGGAGCGGGCGCGCGCGGCGGTGCTCGCGTATTTCCACGGCACGGGGGAGTACACCGCCGTATTCACCCTGAACGCCTCCGGGGCGCTCAAGCTCGTGGGCGAGTCCTATCCCTTCGAGCCCGGCGGGCGCCTGCTCCTCTCGGCCGACAACCACAATTCCGTCAACGGCATCCGCGAGTTCGCGCGCGCGAAGGGCGCGCTGGTCGACTATGCGCCGCTCGCGGCGGCGGACCTGCGCCTCGACGACGCCGCCCTGGAGGCGCTCCTCGCGAAGGCCGATCCGTCGCGCGCGAACCTCCTCGCCTTTCCCGCGCAGTCGAACTTCTCCGGCGTGAAGCACCCGCTCGAACTGGTCGACTCCGCGCGCGCGCGCGGCTGGGACGTGCTCCTCGACGCCGCGGCGTTCGTGCCGACCAACCGCCTCGACCTGCGAAAGGTCACGCCCGATTTCGTGTCGGTTTCCTTCTACAAGATGTTCGGCTATCCCACGGGGGTGGGCTGCCTCCTGGTGCGCAACGCCGCGCTGGGCAGGCTGCGCCGGCCGTGGTTCGCCGGCGGCACCGTGAACTTCGTCACCGTGCAGGGGCGGATGCACGTGCTGTCGCCGCGCGAGGCGGGGTTCGAGGACGGCACGCTCGACTACCTCGGGATCCCCGCGGTGGAGACGGGCCTCGCGCACCTCGAACGGGTCGGCATGGAGACGATCGGCGAGCGCGTGCGCTGCCTCACCGGCTGGCTCATCGCGCAACTGCTCGCGCTGCGCCACGGCAACGGCCAGCCCATGGTGCGGCTCTACGGGCCGGCGACGACGGCCGGGCGCGGCGGAACGGTGACGATGAACCTCTACGACCCCAAGGGGCGGCTGCTCGACTACCGGCGGATCGAGGAACTCGCGGGCGAGGAGCGCATCTCGCTTCGGACCGGCTGCTTCTGCAATCCCGGCGCCGGCGAGACCGCCGAGGGGCTCACCGACGAGGACATGCGCGCCGGGGCGGCACTCGGCGCGGAGATCACGCTGCCGCGCTTCCTCCAGGTGGTGCAGGGCCGCGGCGGCAAGAGCGTCGGCGCGATCCGCGTGTCCTTCGGGCTGGCGAGCAACTTCGCGGATGCCGAGCGCTTCCTGCGCTTCGCCGCGGGCTTTCGCGACCAGGAGACGCTCGCGATCGGCGCAGCCTCCTTCGACATCGAATCGTGCCGCGTCGTGCGCGACGGAAGCTGACGGCGTGCCGCGTGCGGCTACTGCTTCTTCGCCGCTGAGCCCACCGCGCGAATCGCATCCAGCGTCGTCGCCGGCGTGATCGCCTGCGGGTCGATCCGGATCTCGATCACCGCGGGCTTGCCGCTCGCCACGCAGCGCTCGAAGGCCGGGCCGAACTGGGCCGTCTCCTCCACGATCTCGCCCGCGGCGCCGAAGGCGCGCGCGTAGGCCGCAAAGTGCGGGTTCACGAGATCGGTGCCGCAAACGCGCCCGGGATAATGCTTCTCCTGGTGCATGCGGATGGTGCCGTACATGCCGTTGTTCACGATGACGATGATCACCGCGGCCTCGTACTGCACGGCGGTGGCGAGCTCCTGCCCCGCCATGAGGAAGCAGCCGTCGCCGGCGAAGGCGACCACGGTGCGCTCGGGCTGCGCGATCTTCGCCGCGATGGCCGCGGGCACGCCGTAGCCCATGGCGCCGGAAGTCGGCGCGAGCTGCGTGCGCAGGCCCGTGTAGCGGTGGAAGCGGTGCAGCCACGTCGCGTAGTTGCCGGCGCCGTTGCACAGTATCGCGTCCTCCGGTAGGTTCCTGCCCAGCCAGTCGACGATGTCCCACATCTGCACCTTGCCGGGGATCTCGCGGCGCGCGGTCCACGCGACGTAGTCCGCCCTCGCCTCCGCGACGCCCGCCTTCCAGGCCGAGGCGTCCACGGGCTCCATCGCGGCGGCGGCGCGTGCGAAGCGGCCCATGGAGGAGAGGATCGGAAGCTCCGCCTGGTAGACGCGGCCGAGTTCCTCCGCGCCGCTCATCACGTGCACGAGCTTCTGCCGCGGCACCGGGGAGTCGAGGAGCGTGTAGCCCGAGGTCGTCATCTCGCCCATGCGCGCGCCCACGACGAGCAGCACGTCGGCGGTGCGCACGCGCTCGGCGAGTATCGGGTTGATGCCGATGCCCACGTCGCCCGCGTAGCTCTCGTGGCGGTTGTCGAAGAGATCCTGGAAGCGGAAGGCGCAGGCGACCGGCAGGTGGTTCGCCTCGACGAAGCGGCGCATGTCGTCGCACGCGTCGGTGGTCCAGCCGCTGCCGCCCAGCACCACGATCGGGCGCTTGGCGGCGGCCAGCAGTTCCCGCAGGCGCTCCAGCTCGCCCGCGCCGGGCGCGGCGAAGGCCGGCGTGTACATCCGCGCGTCCGCCACCGTGGCGACCGCCGAGAGCATGTCCTCGGGAAGCGCCAGCACCACGGGACCCCGCCGCCCGGACATCGCCACGGTGAAGGCGCGGTTCAGGTACTCGGGAATGCGCTCGACGGAGTCGATGCGCGCCGCCCACTTGGCGAGCGGTGCGAACATCGCGGCGAAGTCGACCTCCTGGAACGCCTCCCGGTCGCGGAAATCCGAGCCCACGTCGCCCACGAAGAGGATCATCGGCGTCGAATCCTGGAAGGCGGTATGGACGCCCACGCTCGCCTGGGTCGCACCCGGCCCGCGGGTGACGAAGCAGATCCCCGGCCGCCCGGTGAGCTTGGCGTGCGCCTCCGCCATGTTCGCCGCGGCGGACTCGTGGCGGCAGACCACGAGCTTCATTCGCGCGCGGTGCTCGTGCATCGCATCGAGCACCGGCAGGAAGCTCTCCCCGGGGACGCAGAAGGCCGTGTCGGCCCCGTGCACCAGCAACTGGTCGACGAGGATGCGCCCGCCTTCGCGCTCGATGTTCATAGCTGCCTCACCACGTAGCCGCGCGCGCGCAGCATCTCCACCAGCCCGCGCGGGCCGGCCAGGTGGAGCGCCCCCACGGCCACGAAGACGCGGTCGCGGCCGTTGAGCAGCCAGGCCTCGATCTTCCCCGCCATCGCGTCGTGCCGGGACCAGATGAACTTCTCCTCCATCGCCTTCGCGCCCGGCACATTCTCGTTGAACGCGCGCATCACCTCCAGGAGCAACGCCGCGTCGCCCGACTGCCAGGCGTTCACCAGGCCCGTGATCTGGTCCCGCGCCACGCCGCTCTCCAGCGCGGAGACGGTTCCCTCGAAGGCCTGCAGCTGCTCCTTGTCGGTGAGCGAATTCATGAGCTCCGTCTGCACCTTGGCCCCCTCGAGCTCGACGATGTTCTTCTTCTGCTCGCGCGCCCGGCTGATCAGGTAGACGTCCACGCCGTACTGCGGCAGGTAGCCCTGCCTTCCCCATTCGGCGAAGGCGATCATCGAGGAGGCGATGAAGGGCTTCAGCTTCGCCACCTGCGGCTCCGGGATGCCGAACCGGTCGAGCTGCCGGCGAAACCTCCCGTAGAGCGGCGCGGGCACCATCGTCGCCAGCGTGGCCGGCGGCGTGAGGAGCATCGACGCGGCCCCCGCCTCCATGGCCTGCGCATCGGTGATGTCCGCCTCGACCGCAAGGACGGTCGCATCGGCGAACGCCTTCCGCACGGGTTCCGGCAAGGGATAGAAGTCCGCCTTGCCCGCGTGCACGGTTCCGAAGAGATAGACGCGGTTGGTGAGCGAGGACACTTCCCAGAGGAAGTTGCGCGCGCTCGGCGCGGCCGCGGCCCCGGTGGCGGGTTGCGCCAGGGCGATCCAGGGAGAGGCAAGGAAGGTGGCGGCAAGGAGGAGCCGGGCCAGGAATCGAATGGACATGGGAGGAACCTGTGCGGGAAGCGGGGTCATTTCGCGTTGGGCGACCAGCCGTTCTCCGGAGGCGTGAAGGGCGCCATCGGGATCTCCTCGTAGCGCACCTCGAGGATATCCAGGACTTCGCGCCCGCCGGGTGTGGCGAGCGTGACGGTGTCGCCGTCGCTCGCCTTGATGAGGGCGCGCGCCACGGGCGAGATCCAGCTCACGTAGCCCTGCCCGAGGTCGGTCTCGTCCAGCCCGACGATGCGCACCATCGTCTCCTCGCCGGCCGCGTTGGCGTAGACCACGGTCGCGGCGAAGAAGATCTGGTCGGATTCCTCCCGCGTGGCCGGGTCCACCACCTCGGCGTTCTCGAGGCGCTTGGTGAGGTAGCGGATCCTCCGGTCGATTTCGCGCAGGCGCTTCTTGCCGTACTGGTAGTCGCCGTTCTCGGAGCGGTCGCCGTTGGAGGCGGCCCAGGAGACGATGCCGGTGACCTCCGGGCGCTCCACCTTCACGAGATGGGAGAGCTCGTCGCGCATGCGGCGCCAGCCGTGGGGCGTCATGTAGTTCTTGCTGCCCTCCGGGATCGGCATCGCCTCGTCGGCGTCCTCCAGGTCCTCGGCCGCTTCGCTTTCCTTGGTGAACGCCTTGCTCATGGAAGTCCTTTCACGAAATCCCGTATGCCCGCGAGGAGCATTTCCACGGCGATCGCCGTGAGGATGAGGCCCATCAACCGCTCGATTGCCTGCATGAGGTGCCCGCCCAGCCAGCGGTGGAGCTTCGTCCCCGCCAGCAGCACGCCGGTGGTGAGGACCATGGTCACGGTGATCGCCGCCGCCCACATGCCGACCTTGTCGGGGTCGCGCGTGGCCATGAGCATGACGGTGGCGAGCGCGGACGGGCCGGCGATGAGCGGGATCGCGAGCGGCACGATGAAGGGCTCCCCCGCGGCTTGGCCGCCGAAGGTGCCGGAGGTCTTCGCGAACACCATGCGGATCGCGATCATGAAGAGGATCACGCCGCCGGCGATCGAGAGCGAAGTCTGCGACAGGTGCATGAGGGTGAGGAGCGACTGCCCGCCGAACATGAAGGCGATGAGGAGCCCGTAGGCGATGAGGCATTCGCGCACGACCACGAAGCGGCGGCGGGGTTCGGGAACGCCACCGAGCATGACGTTCACCAGCGGCATGTTGCCGAAAGGGTCGGCGACCAGGGTGAGGAGGACGACTGCCGAGAGAAATTCGTTGTTCATCGCATGCGCGTTCGGGAACCCGCTATTTTACGCTTCAGGGGGCGTCACCGCCCCGCGTGCGAAAATGCCGCCGTGAACGCACCGGCCGCGCCCGCCCCCACCCGCGTCGAAACGCTCGCCTTCCTGGGGCTGCTCGCGGGCGGCTGCGCCATCGCCTTTGCGCCCATCTTCGTGCGCCTCTCGGACGCCGGGCCCGTGGGGAGCGCGTTCTGGCGCACGGCGCTGGCCGCTCCACTGCTGTGGCTGTGGGCGCTGCGGGCGGACCCGAAGCCCGCGCCGATTCCCCTCGGCCCCCTCGCGGGCGCAGGCCTCTTCTTCGCCTGCGATCTCGGCGTGTGGCACTGGTCGATCACCTACACCTCGGTCGCCAACTCGACCTTGCTCGCGAACCTGGCACCCATCTTCGTCACCCTCGCCGGCTGGGTGCTCTTTCGCAAGCGCGTCACGCGCACCTTCCTCGTGGGCATGGTGGCCTCGATCGCCGGGATGTTCATCCTCGTGGGCCCGAACTTCTCCATCGGCGGCACGCGGCTCGCGGGCGACGCGCTGGGCGCGCTGACCGCCGTCTTCTACGCGGGCTACATGCTCACCATCAAGGCCGCGCGGGACGCGGGCACCTCGACCGCGCGGCTGATGGCGTGGAGCACCACCATCACCGCGGTCGCGTTGCTGCCGGTGGCGTATTTCTCGCCGCAGCCGATGCTGCCGCAGGGCGCGACCGGGTGGCTGGTGTTAGCCGGTCTCGCGCTCGTCTCCCAGGTGCTGGGGCAGGGGCTTATCGCCTACGCCTTCGCGCACCTGCCGGCGTCGCTCTCCTCGGTGAGCCTCTTGATCCAGCCCGTGATGGCCGCGCTCTTCGCGTGGGCGCTCTTTGGCGAGGCGATCGGGGCGGCGCAGTTCGTGGGCGGCGCCGTGGTGCTCGCCGGGATCTGGCTCGCGAAGCGGGGGAGCTGAATACTCCTCAGCGCCCGCGCTTCACCAGTGGCGTGCCGAAGAATTCCCGCATCAGGTAGTCCTCGAGTTCCTCGTTGTCGGCGAGAGCGGCAGAGAGCACGACCACGTGGCCCGCGCGCCGGGACTCCCAGTTGAAGTTGCCCGTGTAGTGCGTGCGGATGAGCGCGATCATGCGCCGCACGATGGCACGCTCGACGTCGCCGCCCGGCCCGGCATCGACTTCGATCACCTCCCGCCACTTCCGGCGCGATTCCGTCCGCCAGCCGTTGAACGTGAACTCCGCGGTGCGCGCGCCGACGCGCAGGACCCGGAACACGCCTCCGGTGCCGTCGCTGTCGGAGAGCGAGGCGAGATTTCGCGCGAGGCCCCCGGCAACGGCGCTTCCTGCACCTCCATTGGCCGCGGCGGGATTGCCCGCGAGACTCTCTTCCCATGCGCGGCGCCGCGCCCGGTTCGCCGCGATGAGCCGTGACATGTCGAACTCGGGTTCGCGCCGGGGCTCCGCGGCGGGGACGGGCTCGGGTGGCGGCGCGAGGGCGGCCTGCGGCGGATGCGGTCTCGGCGGCATCGCGAGGATCTCCCGCGGCGGGGTCGGTCTCGACACCGGCGGAGTCCGCGGCTGCGGCTCGACCTCCGCGGTCGGCGGCGCCAGCGGCTCGAGGCGCACCGTGAGCGGACCCGGCACGCCCCCGGCAGGTGGCAACGGCGGACGCTCGCGAAGGGGCACCAGGACGAGAATCACGTGCAGGAGCACGGAGTAGCCGACCGCGAAGCGGATGGCGAGGCTCGAGCGCTCGCGCAGTTCGGACGGAAAAGCCTGTGGCGGCATCGACAGCTGGAACCGAGAGGGGCTACCTTGGAGGAAGCGGATGCGGGCCCGCTGCAGGCGCGAGGCGCCCGCGACCGCCCGGCGACATCACTTCGTCGCTGCCGGTGGCGCCTGCGGCGTCACGACCTGGTAGAAGACCTCGTCCTTGCGGATCATGCCGAGGTCGGTGCGCGCGCGTTCCTCGATCGCCTCCAGCCCCTGCTTCAGGTCGCGCACCTCGGCGTCGAGGGCGTCATTGCGCGCCTTGAGCCCCGCGTTCGCCACCTGCTGCGCCGCCACCTGCCGGTCGAGGGCGCGCACCTTGAGCCAGCCGCCCTTGCCGAACCACAACGGGTACTGGAGCACCACGATGAGGGCAGCAAGGACGGCGGCGAGGATCTTCATTTGAGCTGGTAGAACGCCCCGCGCCCGGCGTAGGAGGCGCCCTCGCCCAGCTCCTCCTCGATCCGCAGGAGCTGGTTGTACTTGGCCATGCGGTCGGAACGCGAGAGCGATCCCGTCTTGATCTGCATGGCGTTCATGCCGACCGCGATGTCGGCGATGGTGGAATCCTCCGTCTCGCCGGAGCGGTGCGAGATCACGGAGGTGTAGCCCGCGCGGCGGGCCATCTCGATCGCCTCGAAGGTCTCCGAGAGCGTCCCGATCTGGTTGATCTTGATGAGGATGGAATTGGCCACGCCGCGGCGGATGCCCTCCTCGAGGATGCGCGTGTTGGTGACGAAGAGGTCATCTCCCACGATCTGCACGCCCTCGCCCAGGCGCTTCGTGAGGATCTCCCAGCCCTCCCAGTCGCCCTCGGCCATGCCGTCCTCGATGGAGACGATCGGGTACTTGTCGCACCAGGTGTCCAGGAGGTCGGTGAGCTGCTGCGAGCTGTAGGAAAGATGCTCGCTCTCGAAACGGTACTTGCCGTCCTTGTAGAATTCGCTCGCGGCGCAGTCCAGGCCAATCAGGACGTCGCTGCCCGCTAGGTAGCCCGCTTCCTCGACGGCCCGGAGGATCCACTGGATCGCCGCCTCGTTGCTGGGCAGGTTGGGCGCGAAACCACCCTCGTCGCCGACGGTCGTCGACATGCCTTCCTTGTCGAGCATTTTCTTGAGCGTGTGGAAGATCTCGGCGCCGCAGCGCAGCGCGTCGCGGAAGCTCGGCAGCCCCGCCGGGATCACCATGAACTCCTGGATGTCGAGCGAGTTGTTCGCGTGCGCGCCGCCGTTGATCACGTTCATCATCGGCACCGGCATCTTGCGCGGCGCGCTGCCGCCGAAATAGCGGTAGAGCGGCAGCCCGCATTCCTCGGCGGCCGCCTTCGCGCAGGCGACCGACACCGAGAGGATCGCGTTCGCGCCGAGGCGCGACTTGTTCTCGGTGCCGTCCAGCTCGATCAGCACGCCGTCGAGGTGCGCCTGCTCGGAGACGTCCAGCCCTATGATGGCCTCGCAGATCTCGGTGTTCACGTGCTCGACCGCCTTGAGCACCCCCTTGCCGAAGTAACGCTGGGCGTCGCCGTCGCGCAGCTCGATGGCTTCCCGCGAGCCGGTGGACGCCCCGGAGGGCACGGCCGCGCGTCCCATCACGCCGGATTCGAGCAACACGTCGGCTTCGACCGTGGGATTGCCGCGCGAATCGAGAATCTCGCGGGCAATGACTTCGACGATGGCGGTCATGCGGAATCCCTTTTCCTGTTGGCGGCGCCGCGAGACCCACGCGGCGGCGCGGCGCGTGGGCGATATTCTAGTCCAACGAAGCGCCCGCCGCCCCCGGGCGGGGGTCGCTCAGAGCTTCTTCTCGAGCGCCTCGGCGAGCTTCTTCGAGGCTTCCGCGTCGCGCTCCGAGGGCTTCGCCCCGCCCACCGCGACCACGATCCAGGTGCGTCCCTTGAGGAGCTGGAGCACGCCCTGCTTGGCGCTCCAGAAGGCCATGCCGTCGCCGATCAGCATCGGCTTGGTCTGGAACTTGAGCTTCTCGTCGTCGAAGGCGCGCTGCAGTTCCGCTTCCGTGCGGCCGAAGCGGAACGTGACGGCCGCGGAGACGGGCTTGCCTTCCTTCGTGCCGAGCCAGGTGCAGGTCGAGACCACCTTGGGCTTGCGGGCCTTGGGGTTCACGGGTTCGGGCTCCGCCGGCCCGCCGAGCGCCTTCTGCGCCTCGGCCTGCGTGAACACTTCGCAGGCGTCGAAGCCGTCCTGCGCCGAGGCGCTTGCCATGCCCGCGGCGGCCAGCGCTGCCGAGGTCATCATCAGTATCGTCCGCATGTCGCCATCCCCATTTCGTCGAGATTCGTGAATGTGCGCCGCGCTTGCGCCGTCGAGGCGTTCTTGGGATGGAGGCATTCTACCCGCCCCCGCCTCACTCGAGCCCGAAGAGCTCCGCGCCGTTCTTCCAGGCGATGCGCGCGGCCACCTCGGGCGGCAGCTCTCCCAGCCACTTCCGGTACCCGCCCATCGTCGCCGGGTAGGACTGCCAGCGCTCGTTCACCCAGGTGTCGGAGCCCACGAGAAAGCGGCGCGGATGCTTCGTGAAGAAGGCCTTCCACCCGGGCGAGAGCCCGCCGTCGACGGCCACGTCCCCGCGGTACGAAAGCTCGCCCCACAGCAGCGGGTACCGGGCGAGGAGCTCCTCCAGGCGCGCGAGCGGCGTCGAAAAGCCCGTGTGCGCCCAGATCACGCGCGCCTTCGGGTTGTGGGAGAAGAGGATCTCGAGGGCCTCCTCGTCGCAGTGCGCGTGCAGCACGAGCCCCTTCGCGACCGCGAAATCGACGATCCGCTTGACTACCGGGTGGGCGGCGTCGCGCCCGAAGAGGTGGAACTCGCCCACGCCGCGGTAGTAGCCGCGCCGGTGCTCGTCCTCGATCATCGCGGCGATGTCGGGGTTCGCGTGCCAGGTGCCGTAGTCGGCGCGGTCGCGATAGACGCGGATGAAGGGCACGACTGCGAAGCCCGAGCGCGGCGCCTTGCGGGCCGCCTCGAAGAGCGCGCGCGTGCCGTCGTTGGGACGGCTGTTGGCGAGAATCGCCTTCACGCCGTTCTTCGAGAAAAGCTCCATCACGGTGCCCACGGGAAAGCGCTCGACCGCTTCGACGTTGTAGTGCAGGTGCGCGTCGAAGACCGGCCCCTCCCAGGCGGCCGGCGCGGCCACGGGCGCGGCAAGTGCCAGGGCCGCCGCGAGCGATCGCACGGCCTTCATCGCGACTTGCTCGTGCGCACCGACAGCATGCTCGGGGGCTCGGCGAAGGTGTCGGGCCGGGCGCTCTGCCAGAACACCTGGTAGACGGGGTGCTGCGGAACACTCGCCAGCAGCTCGCCGGGCTCGAGCCAGGGGTGCAGCGTCGAGAGCGAGCGCACCTCGTTGGAGGAGACGCGCCGGATCACGTGCTCGGGGCCCAGCTCGCTCGGATGCGAGAGCCCGGCCGCGCCGAGCAACTCCTTCAGGGCCTTCAGCGTGCTCTGCTGGAAATTGAAGACGCGCTCGGCCTTGTCCGGCACCGCGAGCGCGCGCATGCGCCGCGGGTCCTGGGTGGTCACGCCCGTGGGGCAGTGCCCGGTGTGGCAGGTCTGGGCCTGCAGGCAGCCCAGCGCGAACATGAAGCCGCGCGCGGAGTTGCACCAGTCGGCACCGATCGCCAGGGTGCGCGCGATGTCGAAGGCGGTGACGATCTTGCCCGCCGCGCCGATCCGCACCCGCTCGCGCAGGTTCACGCCGACGAGCGAGTTGTGCACGAGCATCAGCGCCTCCCGCAGCGGCGCGCCCACGTGGTCGGTGAACTCGAGCGGTGCCGCGCCGGTGCCGCCCTCGCCGCCGTCCACCACCACGAAGTCCGGCGTGATCCCCGTCTCGACCATCGCTTTCACGATGCCGAACCACTCCCAGGGGTGGCCGATGGCGAGCTTGAACCCGGTGGGCTTGCCGCCCGAGAGCTTGCGCAGGCGCTCGATGAACTGCAGCAGCTCGATGGGCGTGGAGAAAGCGGAATGCCGCGAGGGCGAGATGCAGTCCACGCCCACCGGCACGTGGCGCGCCTCCGCGATCTCGGGCGTGACCTTCGCACCCGGCAGCACGCCGCCGTGGCCGGGCTTCGCGCCCTGGGAGAGCTTCAGCTCGATCATGCGCACCTGGTCGGCCGTGGCGTTGGCCGCGAAGCGCGCCTCGTCGAAGCGGCCGGCCTCGTCGCGGCAGCCGAAGTAGCCGCTGCCGACCTCCCACACCAGGTCGCCGCCGCGCTCGCGGTGGTAGCGCGAGATCGAGCCCTCGCCCGTGTCGTGGTAGAAGTTGCCGCGCTTCGCCCCCTCGTTAAGCGCGAGGATCGCGTTGGCCGAGAGCGCCCCGAAGCTCATGGCCGAGATGTTGAAGACGCTCGCCGAGTAGGGCTTCGCCACCCGCCCCTCGCCCACGGCAATGCGGAAGTCGTGGCTCGCGATCTCCACCGGCGCGATGGAGTGGTTCATCCACTCGTAGCGCGGCTCGTAGAAATCCATCTGCGTGCCGAAGGGGCGCTTGTCGATTACCCCCTTGGCTCTCTGGTAGATGATGGATCGCTGCTGGCGCGAGAACGGCGTCTGGTCGGCGTCGGACTCGATGAAGTACTGCCGGATCTCGGGCCGGATGTACTCGAAGAAGAAGCGGAAGTGCGCGATGACCGGGTAGTTGCGGCGGATGGCCTGCCGGGGCTGCGCGAAGTCCACGAGGCCCACGAGCGCGAGGAAGGCGAATGCCCCCGCGGGCCACAGCCACAGCACCGACAGCGGCACGGCCGCGAAGCACGCCGCCGCGACGAGCGCGCAGGCCGCCCAGGCCCAATAGCGCTGCGGGACGATCCGGTCGATCAGGCTTCCCAAGTGCCTCTCCTCGCTGACGGGCCCCTGGCGGCCTCGCCGGCGACTCTACGGAAAGCCCCCGCCCTTGTAAATCACGCCGTGCCTAGCGGACCAGGCCGCGCAGCGCGTCGATCGCGCCTTCCACGCCGCCCCTGCGCAACGCGTCCATGTTCGTGAGCACGCTCTGCGCGATCTTCGAGAGGATCGCGCCGGTCACGAGGGACGCGGCCTCGGCGGCCGTGACGCCGCCGCTGCGCTTGCCGACGTCACGCAGGTCCACGTCCGGCAGGCGGAAGGTGAGCCCGCCGCCCTTCAGGAGCGGGTTGGTCATCGTCACCTGTGCGCCGCGGATCGTGATGCGCCCTATCGCGTAGCGCCGGCCGGATGGGCGCTTCTCGCTCCCGCCCGGGTTCGCCGGCTCGGCCCCTGAGCGCTCGAGGTGGGCTGCGATGTTTCGCCGGATCGCCTCGATATTGTTGGTGCCGCCTTGCAGCTCGTAGGAGATCTCGGGGCCGTCGACAAGGATGTCGCGGATCACCACCACGTCCCGGCCGAGGGAGGCGGGCTCCAGCCCCACCGTAATCGTGGCCGCGCGCAGCGCGCTCCGCGCGGAGAAGCCCGGCGGGTTGCCGATCGCGATCCCGCGGATCGTCCCGCGGCCGTCGGCGGTGGAGATGTTTACCTGCTCCACGCTCACGGTCGTCCCCAGCATGTCCGGCCCGAAGCGCTCGATCGCCGTCTTCACGATGAAGTCGAGCGAGGTGACGAACCAGTACACGCCGCCGCCCGCGAGGGCGAGGACCGCCAGGATGCCGAAGGCCCAGCGCTTCATCGCGCGGGTTCCCTCATTCCAGCGCCGCCAGCGCCGCGCGCAGCCCCATGGCATCGCCGCCCGCCGGCCGCCCCGGGCGCGAGATGTCGTTCCACGCGAAGGTGTCGAAGTGTGCCCACGGCGTCGCCTCCGGCACGAAGCGCTCGAGAAAGAGTGCCGCGACGATGGCGCCGGCGAAACCGCCCTTGCCGGAATTGTTGATGTCCGCGACTTCGCTCTCGAAGAGGCGCCGGTAGCTTTTCCACAGCGGCATGCGCCAGACCGGGTCCTCCACCTTCACCGCGGCGGCGAGGAGCTTCGCGGCGAGCTTCTCGTCGTTGGCGAAGAGCGCCGGGAGTTCCGGGCCGAGGGCTACGCGCGCCGCCCCCGTGAGCGTGGCGAAGTCGATCATCACCTTCGGTTCGTCCTCGGCCGCGTAGGCGAGCGCGTCCGCGAGCACCACGCGCCCTTCCGCGTCCGTGTTGCCGATCTCGACGTGCAGGCCCTTGCGCGTGCGCACCACGTCGCCGGGACGGTAGGCGTTGCCGCTGATCGCGTTCTCCACCGCGGGCACCAGGAGCTGGAGCCGGTACGGGAGCTTCCTCTGCATCACCAGGCGCGCGAGCGCGATCGCGTGCGCCGCACCGCCCATGTCCTTCTTCATGAGGCGCATGCCCTCGGCGCCCTTGATGTCGAGGCCGCCGGTGTCGAAGCACACGCCCTTGCCCACGATGGCAAGCCGAGGGTGCTTCGCGTTGCCCCAGTTCAACTCCAGCAGGCGCGGCTCGCGCGCCGCGGCGCGGCCCACGGCGTGGATCGCCGGGAAGTTCTGCGCGAGGAGCTCTTCGCCCACCCATTCGTCGAACTCGGCGCCGAAGAGCTCGGCCTGCTCGCGCACGATGTCGGAGAGTTCCGCCGGCCCCATGTCCTCCGCCGGCGTGTTCACGAGGTCGCGAACCAGCTTCACCGCCTCGGCGAGCCCCAGCGCCTGCGCGATCTTCGCCGAGGCGCCCAGTTGCAGGTCCGCGGGCTTGCGCCGCGCCTTCTTGTAGCGCGTGAACTGGTAGCTGCCGAGCGCCCAGCCGAACGCGGCCGTGTCCTCGCCGAGCGCCACGGCTCCCTTGCCCAGCCCGTAGCGCCCTGGCGGGAGCTTGAGCGGCAGGCTCGCGAGCGCCCACGGGTCGCCGGCATCGCGCACGCCGGCGAGCACGAGGTCGATCTCGCCTTTCGTTCCGGGAACCGCGCAGTGCGTGTTCGGGCGGCCTTCGAAATCGCTCGATGCCACCCAGCGTCGCTGCGCGGGAGTGAGCTTCTCCAGGAGCTTCGGCAGGCGCTTCCCGTCGGTCGCGAGGATCGGCGTGGCGGCCTTCGAGAAGGCCTTCTTGTCGGTGATGACGGTCATGGGGGCGTTCTTCGGTTCGTGAAGGCGCGATTTTACCGGGTTGCGGGGCCGAGGCCGGGGATGGGGAGAGGGCCGGGTTTTCAGGAATGGGCCGGAGTTTCAGGAATGGGCCGGGGATGGGGAGAGCGATTCCGGTTCCTGGGCATGCAGGCGTGACCGTCGGATGGGTCCCAAGAATTCGGGGGCAGACAACACACGTCAGCCCCCGAATTCCTACCCATTGAGAAATGGGACCGCTTCGCTGTCCCATCCCGACGGTCGCATGCCAAAGGAACCGGAATCGCTCTCCCCATCCCCGGCCGTCCCGTGGACGCGTCGTGCCGGTGCGATCACCGCAATTCGCATCCTGGCTTCCCGGTTTCGCTGCGGAAACGCCACGCCGGATCGGGCGCCGGAGAACCACGCACGGAATACCCGCTCGAATACTCGACGCCGGATCCACGGAGCGCTGGGAGGCGCCGGTGGAATGCGATCGCCAACCTTGGCACGCGACCGTCGCGGAAGAGGCAGCGCAAGCGCACTCTTCTGTAGATGGGTGGAAATTCGAGGCCTGGCGTGGGTTGCCTGGCCTCGAATTTCCGGGCACCCATCCGACGGTCACGCTTCGCGTGCCCAGGTTGGCGATCGCATTCCACCGGCGCCTCTCCCTACTGCAACCGACACCTCACTCCTATCCTCCGGACTTCACCCTCCGGTAGTCGATTTCCCACGCGGTCTTCCAGGACTTGCCTGCGTCGTCGGAGCGCTGCCACAGCCACTTGAGCGAGTCCTTCTTCACCTCGCGAAAGACCATGCGCAGCCGGATCGTCTTGCCGTCCTTCTCGTACGCGCGCTCGAAGGTCGGGTCGCCGCCGTCCTCGCCGCCCACGAAATCGAGATAGGTGCCGGTGTTGTCCACCCACGCCTGCCGCCAGCGATTCGTCACGCGATCGAAAGTGGAGACGCTGGTGCCGTCGAGCTTCGTGCCGGGCGCGCCGCGGAAGTGCTCGACGATCACGCAGCCGTCGAGGGTCTTCTCGATGCGGTTGCGGCCCTTCCCGCCGGCGAACTCGAGCTCCCAGTCGCCGACCCAGAAGTCGAAGCGCTTCGATTCCGGAGAGTCGCACCCGTAGGCCGGTTGCGCCTGGGCTTGCGCGAGGAGGGGGACGACGGCCGCGATCAAGGCGGCGAAGCGAAGGGCGGATGGCATGGGCGTTCTCCCGGAGGACTCGTGGCATTGTCGCAGCAGTCGGCGCCGGGCCGGAAACGCGATCTTTCCGCCCTTGATGCCGCGCAAGGCAATCGGGATACCGCGCGCCTAGGATGGATGCGGAGGAATACAACAATGCCCTGCGCCTGGATAACCCACCGGGACTGCCTGCTCCACGAGATGGGGCAGGGACACCCGGAATGCCCCGAGCGACTGGACGCGATCTCGGACCACCTGCTTGCGCAGGGGATCATGGGGCTGCTGATCCCCTACGACGCCCCGCCGGCGACCGTCGAGCAACTCGAGCGGGCGCATACGGCGCACCACGTCCTCGAAATGCTGGCCGCCTCGCCCGCGAAGGGCTACGTGCACGTCGACCCGGACACGGCGATGAACCCGCACACCATCGACGCCGCGCTGCGCTCGGCGGGCGCAGCGGTGCTCGCGACCGACCTCGTGCTCAAGGGCGAAGTGCGAAGCGCCTTCTGCGCCGTGCGCCCGCCCGGCCACCACGCCACGCGCGATGCGCCGATGGGCTTCTGCTTCTTCAACAACGTCGCCGTGGGCATCCGCCACGCGCTCGACGTCCACGGGCTCGAACGCGTGGCCCTCATCGACTTCGACGTGCACCACGGCAATGGCAGCGAGGATATCCTCGCGTCCGACCCGCGGGTGCTCATGGCATCGACCTTCCAGCGCGGCCTCTATCCGTTCCAGGGCGACGAGCCCAAGGGGCTCAACATGGTGAACGTGGGCCTGCCTTCCGGCGCCACGGGCGAGGAGCTGCGCGCCGCCGTGCGGGAATACTGGCTTCCGGCGCTCGAGGCCTTCCGCCCGCAACTGGTCTACATCTCCGCCGGCTTCGACGCCCACCAGGCCGACGACATGGCGGGGCTTCGCTGGCAGGAGAGCGACTACGCGTGGGTCACCGCGGAGATGGTCCAGGTGGCGCACCGCCACTGCGGCGGGCGCGTCATCTCGATGCTCGAGGGCGGCTACCACCTGCACGCGCTCGCGCGCAGCGTGGCCGCGCACGTGCGGGAGCTGGTGGCAGCCTGAGCGCCGAAGGCAGGCTAGTGCGGCCCGCCCATCGCGCGCACTTCGGCCTTGATCTCCAGCTTCGACTTCTTCCCGTCCTTGTCCACGAAGCTGAGCGTGATCGGCACCTTGTCGCCCTTGGCGAGCGGCTTCAGGAGATCGATCAACATCACGTGGTAGCCGCCGGGCTTGAACTCGACCGTCTTCCCGGCGGGCAGTTCGACGTCGTCGACTGCGCGCATGGCCATCACGTTGCCGCTCATCGTCATCTCGTGCACCTCGACGATCTTCGCGGCCGGAGAAGCGGCGCCCACCAGCTTCACGTCCTCGCTGCTCTTCAGGTTCATGAAGGCCCCCGTGGCCTTCTGGGCGGGCACGGTGCCGCGCACCCACGCCTGCGTGACCGTCACCTCGGCCCAGGCCTGCACCGCGACGAAGGCGAAGCCCGCCACGCACCACGACTTCAGAAGCCTCTTCATTGCCATTTTCCTCTGCTGGGTTGATACGAAAAACACTGGTGGTCCCGCTTCAGGCCTTGCGCAGGTCGCCGGGCTTGATCGGCAGGCTGCGGATGCGCTTGCCCGTCGCGGCGAAGACCGCATTCAGCACCGCGGCCTGGAAGGGCAGGATGCCCGGCTCCCCGTGCCCGCCCCAGAAGCCGCCCGTGGGAACGAGCACCAGCTCCACCTGGGGCATGTCGCCGATCATCGGCAGCGGGAAGTCGTGGAAATTCGATTCCTGGATGCGCCCGTCCTTCACGGTGTTGGCCTCGAAGAGCGCGCCGAGCCCGTAGACCGCATTGCTCTCGGCCTGCGCCGCGCAGCTGTCGGGGTTCACCACGTAGCCCGAATCGATGGCGACCACGTAGCGCAGCACCTTGAGCGCGCCGGCCGCGTCCACCGAGACCTCCGCCACGCCCGCGGCGTAGCTGCCGAAGCCGTTCACCACCGCGAGACCGCGGCCCACGCCTTCCGCTAGCCGCGTGCCCCATCCTGCGGCCTTCGCGGCCGCCTCGAGCACCAGCCGGTTCTTGTCGCCCGCCGGAAGCATCGCCAGGCGGAACTCCAGCGGATCCTTTCCCGCGGCCTGGGCCAGCTCGTCGACGAAGCACTCGCGGTAGACGCCGTTCTGCTGCCCCGGCGCCCGCCAGAACCCGACGGGAACGTGACCGTTGCGCATCGCGTAGTCGACCTGCTGGTTCGCTATCCCGTAGGGCATGTCGTGGAGCGTGCGCACCGCCGTGAAGTCGATGCCGTCGCGCACCGCCCCGGGAATGAGGAACGCGAGGATCGAGGGGCAGGCGATCTTCGCCTCGAAGGCGACCACGCTTCCCGCGGCGTCGAGCCCCGCGCGCAGCTTCACAAGGCTCGCCGGGCGGTAGAAGCCGTGCTGCATGTCCTCCTCGCGCGACCACATCATCTTCACCGGCTTGCCCGGAACGGCCTTCGCGATGGTCACGCCCTGGCGCACGAAATCCTGGGGCGCGCCGCGCCGGCCGAAGCCGCCGCCCAGCATCATCTTGTGGACTTCCACTTTTTCCTGGGGCACGCCGGCCGTCTCCGCCGCCGCCGCCATGGACGCCTCGCCGTTCTGGGTGGACGTCCACACCTCCACGAAGCCGTCGGGCTTCACCCAGGCGGTGCAGACCTGCGGCTCCATCGTCGCGTGGTTGAGGTACGGGGAGAAATACTCGGCCTCGACGACCTTCGTCGCCGTGGCGAAGGCGGCCGCCGCATCGCCCGATCGCTTCGCGGGCACTGCTTTCGGGTCGGCGAGCCCCTCGCGCAGCATCGCCATGATCGTCGCGTCGGACGCCTCCCCGTTGCCGCCCGTGTCCCACTCCACCTTCAGCTGCTTCACCGCCTCGTGGGCGCGCCACCAGCTGTCCGCCACGACGGCCACGAAATCGGCCGCACGCACGACCTGCTTCACGCCGCGCATCTTCTCGGCTTGCGCCGAATCCACGCGCTTCACCTTGCCCCCGAACACCGGGCACTGCGCGATCGAGGCGTGCAGCATTCCCGGCAGCATCACGTCGGTGGCGAACACCGGCTTGCCGAGCACCTTGTCGGGGATGTCCAGGCGGTGCAGGGGCTTGCCGGCGATCTTCCAGTCCTTCGGGTCGCGCAGCGCCACGTCCTTCGGCGGCGCGAGCTTCGCGGCCTGCGCGGCAACCTGCCCGTAGCGCAGCCGCCTCTTCGTGGGGCCGTGGGTGATGACGCCCTGGTCCACGCTGCACTCGGCGGCGGCGACCTTCCACTGCGCGGCCGCGGCGGCCACCAGCATCTCGCGCGCGGCGGCACCGGCCTTGCGCACGTAGTCCTGGGAGCCGCGCACGCCCTGGCTGCCGCCCGTGGACATCGAGCCCCAGACGCGCTTGCGGCGGACGTGCTCGTTGGGGGAGGCGAACTCCGCGGAGACCTTCATCCAGTCGCAGTCGAGCTCCTCGGCGACGAGTTGCGCGAGCGCGGTGTAGGTGCCCTGCCCCATCTCGGAGCGCGCGATGCGGATCACGACGCGGTCGTCCGGATGGATCACCACCCAGGCGTTCACTTCGGTGACGGGCGCGCCTTTCGCGGCATGGGCGAGCAGGGGAAACGAGAATTCGAGCGCGAAGCCGCCGCCGACGGCGGCGGAGGCCCGGAAGAAATCGCGGCGTGCTGGAGAACGGATTGTCATGGCGGCTCTCCTCAGGACCGCTTCACGGGCGTGACGGTCGCCGTGGGCGCCGCCGCGGCGTGGATGGCCTTCCGCACGCGCGCGTAGGTGCCGCAGCGGCAGAGGTTCGTCATCGCCTCGTCGATGTCGGCGTCGGTGGGCCTGGGCTTCTTCGCGAGGAGTGCCGCGGCCGACATGATCATTCCCGTCTGGCAGTAGCCGCACTGCGGGACTTCGTGCTCGATCCACGCCTTCTGGATCCGGTGGAGCCCCGGTTTCCCGAGACCCTCGATGGTGACGACCTTCTTCCCGGCGACCTGCGCCGCGGTCACCATGCAGGAGCGTTCGGGCAGCCCGTCCACGTGCACGGTGCACGCGCCGCACTGCGAGATGCCGCAGCCGTACTTGGCGCCGGGCAGGCCCAGGTGGTCCCGGAGCACCCACAGGAGCGGCATCTCGGGTTCGACGTCTACGGAAACGGGGCGGCCGTTCACGGTGAGCTTGATCATGGGGACTCCACCTGGGGGATCGGGGACGGGCTAGCGGCCGATGGGCGCGCCGGGATAGCTGTAGGACGGGGCGTTGGGAGAACGGTTCCCGCGGTCGACCAGGATCGCGGACCAGTCCCCGGTTTCGGCGGCCTGCCTCAGGATCGTGCGGTAGCGGTCGAGGAGCTGCGCATCGTAGGGCGTGGCCCCGTAGTAGAAGAGGTAATCGGGCAGGCTCGCCACGCCGCAGTGGCCCTGGAAGGCGCAGGCGTTGAGCACCCGCGAGTTGTTCTCGCCGCAGCCGTAGCCGTACTCGCAGGCGAGCAGGAGGGCCGCGTTCATGAAGGCGCGGTTCTCGATCACTTCCCGGTCGGGCCCGATGCGCACGGTCAGGTCGCGGAACCCGTTGGCGAGCACGCGCCCGGCGATCGCGATGGCCTCCGGATCGCGCGAGGAGAACGCCTCCCGCACGGCATCGAGCTGCGTGTCGTTCAGGGTGGGGCCTCCCCGGCCCGGCGCGGTGCCCGAGCGGCGCTCCTGCCACATCTCCTGCTCGACCTGCCAGGCGCGCGCCTTGGGGTCCCCGCCGGCCACCGCGTTCTTCAGGAGCTGGGAGAGTTCGGCTTCAGTCACGGTGAGGCCGGCGAGCCCCGCGCAGTGGTCCGCCGTCGCCTTGTCGAAGGCCTCCAGGCGCTGTGCGCGGCGCGGATCGCCATCGGGCAGGCTCTCCGCGATCCGCTGGCGGCGCTCCTCCAGCTGCGCGGCGTTCTGCGGGCGCGTGGCCGGGCCGCCCTTGCGGTCGGCCACGGTCGCGCAGGCGCGCAGGATCCGGTAGAGGAAATACTGTCCTTCCGGGGTATCGGCCTCGGCGCTGCCCTTGAGGCGATCGTAGAGGGCCTTGTAGGCGAGGGCCACGCCGAACTCGCGGGAAAGCGGCGAGGCGGTGTCGTGGTTGACCGATGCGGGGCGCAGGAAATTGAGGCCGGAGCCGACCTGCGCCGGATCGCGCGCCGCCGCGGGCGCAACACTTGCCGCCGCGCGGGCGGGAGCGGCCTTCGCTGCCGCGGGCGCTTGCGGCGCCGGCGGGGCATCGGGACGAAAGAGATCCCACGCGAGGACGCCCACGGCCACGAGCGCGACGATGGCCAGCAGGTGCTCTCGCTTCACCGGTCGTCCTCGAGGATCATGCGGGCGCCTTTCTCGGCGATCATGTAGCAGGGCGCGTTGGTGTTGCCCGAGGTGATGCGCGGCATGATCGATGCATCCACAACGCGCAGGCCCTCGATGCCGTGCACGCGAAGGCGCGAATCCACCACCGCGCCGGCGTCGCGACCCATGCGGCAGGTGGAGACGGGGTGGAAGATCGTGGTCCCCAGGTCCCCGGCGGCCCGGACCAGCGCCTCGTCCGTTTCCGCCCCGGGGCCGGGACGCCACTCCTGCGGGGAATACTTCGCGAGCGCCGGCGACGCCATGACGCGGCGCGTGAAGCGCATGCCGTCGGCGGCGACCCGGCGGTCCTCGTCCGTGGACAGGTAGTTCAGCCGGATCTCGGGGTGCGCGAGCGGGTCCGGGGAGGTGATGCGCACCCAGCCGCGAGACGTGGGCCGCAGGTTGCACACCGAAGGCGTGATGGCCGGGAAGGGATGCAGCGGGTCGCCGAACTTGTCGAGCGAGAGCGGCTGCACGTGCCACTCGATGTTGGGCGTTGGCTGCGCCGGATCGCTCTTCGCGAAGGCGCCGAGCTGCGACGGCGGCATGGTGAGGGGGCCCGTCCTGAAGAAGAGGTATTCGAGCCCCATCGCCGCCTTTCCCCAGAGGCTCCCCACCCGTTCGTTCAGCGTCGTGACGCCGCTCACCTTGTAGACCATGCGGACCTGCAGGTGGTCGTGCAGCTCCTCGCCCACGCCCGCCATCTCGTGGAAGACCGGGATGCCGTGCTTCGCGAGGAGCTCCCCGGGCCCCACGCCGGAGAGCTGCAGGAGTTGCGGCGTGCCGATCGCGCCCGCGGCGAGGACGACGGCCTTGCGCGCCGACACCTGGGCCTCGCCCCGCCCGTCGGCCAGGAAGCTGAGGCCCGTGGCGCGGCGGCGGCCGTCCCGCTGCTCGAGCGTGAGCTTCGTCGCATGGGCGTTCGTGACGATGGAGAGGTTGGGACGGTTCTCCGCCGGCCGCAGCCAGGCGTTGGTCGCGCTCCACCGCCGCCCGCGCTTCTGGTTCATGTGGAAGTAGGCGTTGCCGAAGTTGTCGCCGCGGTTGAACTCGTCGATCTTCGGGATGCCGCATTCCTGGGCCGCGTCGCGCCAGGCGTCGAGGATCTCCCAGTGCACGCGCGGCTCCTCCACGCGCAGCTCTCCTCCCGCGCCGTGGAACTCGCCCGCGCCCGCGAAGAAATCCTCGTGGCTGCGGAACACGGGCAGCACGTCGTCCCACGACCACCCGTCGTTGCCGAGCGACGCCCAGTGGTCGTAGTCTTCCTTCTGGCCGCGCATGTAGACCATGGCGTTGATCGTGGAGCAGCCGCCCAGCACGCGGCCCCGGGAATAGCCCAGCTGCCGGCCGTTCAATCCCGGGTCCGGCGCGCTCTTGAAGCACCAGTCCGTGCGCGGGTCGCCGATGGTGTAGAGGTAGCCCACGGGGATGGGAATCCAGAATCCGTCGTCCTTGCCGCCGGCCTCCAGCAGCAGGACGTTCGAGCGTCCGTCCGCGGTGAGGCGGTTGGCCAGCACGCAGCCGGCGCTTCCGGCGCCGACGATCACGTAGTCGAATTCACGGGTGGAGGGCATGGGCTCGGGGCCGGGCAAGGCGTTCGCCGGACGATGTCCTCAGGGCAGCCGCTTGCCCGCGCGGCGGGCTTCATAGGTCTTCAGGTGCGTGTGCGCCAGGGCGAGCACGGTGTCGTCGATGCCGTGCTTGCGCGCGAGCGAGAGCATGTGGCCCACGATGTGGTCCGCCTCGACGGGCTTGCCGGCCTCCAGGTCGCGCAGCATCGACGCGCTTTGCGGCCCCGGGGTGGTGAGCCGCTCGATGCCCCACTGGAGCATGGGCTCGCGCGGCGCGTGGCCCTCGGCGCGCGCGATGGCGACGTTGGCATTGAAGCAGCGCTCGGCGATCGACCTGCCCTCGGGCGTGGCCATGATCTCGGCCACGTTGCCGCGAAAGAGGCACGTCGTCGCCGCGAGCGCGGCGAGAAAGGCGACCTTCTCCCACAGGTCCTGCAGGATGTCCTCGGACCAGGTCCAGTCGATCGTGGATTTCGCCAGCGCATCGGCGAAGGCCTGCGCACGCGCTGTCTTCGAGCGGTCGCGCTCGCCGAAGAGGAGGCGGTTCAGGGGCTCCATGTGCTTCACCGTGCCGTCGGGCGCCAGCGCCACGTTGATCTGGCAGGTGCCGCCCATCACCCGCTTCGCGCCGAAGCGCTCGTCCAGCCGCGCGAAGTGCGCGAGGCCGTTGAGGAGCGGGAGTACGGCGCAGTCGCCCTGCATGGCCGGCGCGATGGCCTCGATCGCCGAGTCGAGGTCGTAGGCCTTGCAGGTGAAGAGCACCAGGTCGTAGCCGGCGCCGAGCTCCTCCGCGACCACCGTCTTCGCGGCGACGCGCGCGTCGCCGAGCGGGCTTTCGATCACCAGCCCGTCGCGGGCGATCTGCTCGCGGCGCCTCGGGCGCACGAGGAAGCTCGTGTCCACACCGGCCTGGACGAGCCGGCCCCCGAAGTAGCCGCCGATGCCGCCGGCGCCGAGCACGAGTATTTTCATGAATTGATGGGGACGTTCCCCTGTTTCGTCTTGGAGAAAATGGGGACTGTCCCCTATTTCGTGGATTCGGCGAAGCCGCGGCGCTTCACCAGCGTGTCGATCTCCCGGAGCGTTTCGAGGAGCTCGCGCATGCGCGCCAGCGGCCAGGCGTTGGGCCCGTCGGAGAGCGCGCGCTCGGGATCGGGGTGCGTTTCCATGAACACGCCCGCCACGCCCGTGGCGACGGCTGCGCGCGCGAGCACGGGGACGAACTCGCGCTGCCCGCCCGAGGAGGTGCCCTGCCCCCCGGGCAGCTGCACGGAGTGCGTCGCGTCCATCACCACCGGGCAGCCGGTCTCGCGCATGATCGCGAGCGAGCGCATGTCGGACACCAGGTTGTTGTAGCCGAAGGAGGCGCCGCGCTCGCAGACCAGGATGTTGTCCTCGCCGCTCGCCTCGCGGGCCTTGTCGACCACGTTCTTCATGTCGTGGGGCGCGAGGAACTGGCCCTTCTTGATGTTCACGGGCTTGCCGGCGCAGGCCACGGCGCGGATGAAGTCCGTCTGCCGGCACAGGAACGCGGGCGTCTGCAGCACGTCGACGTGCTTCGCGACCTCGGCGATCTCGCCTTCCGTGTGCACGTCGGTGAGCACCGGCACGGCGAGCGTGGCCCCGACCTTCGCGAGGATCTCCAGGCCCTTCTCCCTGCCCGGCCCGCGGTAGGACCTGCCGCTGGAACGGTTGGCCTTGTCGTAGGAGGACTTGAAGATGAACGGGATGCGCAGCGCCGCGGTGATCTCCTTCAGCTCCCCCGCCACGTCCATCTGCAGCTGCTCGCTCTCGATCACGCAGGGACCCGCGATCAGGAAGAACGGCCGGTCCAGCCCGACTTCGAATCCGCAGAGTTTCACGATTGTTTTCCCTCACCCCGACCCTCTCCCGAACGGAGAGGCAGAATTCCCGAACCGGCCCTCCCCGGCTGGAGAGGAAGTATGTCTATGCCCCGCCGCCCACGACCTTCAGCCCCGGCTCCGGCACGCGCTTCCTGCGCTGCTCGAGCGCCGCCTTCACGTAGGAGATGAAGAGCGGATGTCCCGCACGGGGCGTCGAGGTGAACTCCGGGTGGTACTGGCAGCCGAAGAACCAGGGGTGGTCGGCCCGTTCGGCCATCTCCACGAGGTTTTCCGTCTGCGTGCGCGCGCTGATGGCGAGCCCCGCCGCCTCCAGCCGCTCCACGTACTGGTCGTTCACCTCGTAGCGGTGGCGGTGGCGCTCGGAAACCACGGTGGCGCCGTAGATCCGGTTGGCGAGCGAGCCCTTCTTCACGTCGCACGGCTGCGAGCCCAGGCGCATCGTCCCGCCGAGATTGGAGCCGGCGTCCCGGCGCTCGACCTTGCCGTCGCGGTCCTGCCACTCGGTGATGAGCGCGACCACCGGGTGCGGCGTGTCGGGGTCGAACTCCGTGGAGTTGGCACCCTCGAGCCCGCAGAGGTCGCGCGCCGCCTCGATGACCGCGATCTGCATGCCCAGGCAGATGCCGAGGTAGGGCACCTTCTTCTCGCGCGCGTGGCGCACCGCGGCGATCTTGCCCTCGATGCCGCGCTTGCCGAAGCCGCCGGGGACGAGGATCGCGTCCATGTTCTCGAGCGTCTGCGTGCCCTTGGCCTCGATCTGCTCGGAGTCCACGTAGTGGATCCGCACGCGCGTGCGCGTGTGGATGCCGGCGTGCACGAGCGCCTCCGACAGGCTCTTGTAGGAATCATGGAGGTCCACGTACTTGCCGACCATGGCGATGTCGACCTCGTTGTCGGGATGTTCGAGCGCGTCCACGATCCGGTCCCACATCGAAAGGTCGGCCGGGTAGGCGGCGAGGTCGAGCTTGCGGCACACGATCTCGTCGAGCCCCTGCTTGTGAAGCATCGTCGGGATCTTGTAGATGGAGCTCACGTCGTAGCAGGAGATCACCGAGCGCACGTCCACGTTGGTGAAGAGCGCGATCTTCCTGCGGTCGTCCTCGGGGATGGGCTGCTCGGAGCGGCACATCACGATGTCGGGCTGGATGCCGATGCCGCGCAGCTCCTTCACCGAGTGCTGGGTGGGCTTGGTCTTGATCTCGCCCACGCTCGCCAGGTGCGGAACGAGCGTCAAGTGCATGTAGCAGGTGTTGGTGCGCCCCTCCTCGATGCCCATCTGCCGGATGGCCTCGAGGAACGGCAGCGACTCGATGTCGCCCACGGTCCCGCCGATCTCGATGATGCCCACCTCCACGTCCTTGCAGGCGGCCTTCACGCTCGCCTTGATCTCGTCCGTGATGTGCGGGATCACCTGCACCGTGCCGCCGAGGTAGTCGCCGCGGCGCTCCTTGATGATGACGCGCTCGTAGATCTGGCCGGTGGTGAAGTTGTTGAGCTTCCTCATCCGCGCGGAGATGAAGCGCTCGTAGTGGCCGAGGTCCAGGTCGGTCTCGGCCCCGTCCTCGGTGACGAACACCTCGCCGTGCTGGAACGGCGACATCGTGCCCGGATCCACGTTGATGTAGGGATCGAGCTTCACGAGGGAGACGCGGATCTTGCGCGATTCGAGGATCGCGGCGAGGGAGGCGGCGGCGATGCCCTTGCCGAGGGAGGAGACCACGCCGCCGGTCACGAACACGTACTTGGTCATTGCGATTCCCCGGCTGGAAATTTGGATTTTACCCGAAGTCCGGGAAGGCAGTCCGGGCCATCGCGCGCGAAAGCCGCTAGAGTGCCTCGTCACAGGGAGGCAATGCCATGGACGGCCCCGTCATCGTGGTCACCGGCGCCAGCCGGGGCATCGGGTTCGAGGTGTGCAGGCAGCTCGCGGCACGGGGGGCTCGGGTGATCGCCTCCACGCGCCGGGGCGCGCCCCATCCCCACGGCGAGGCGCTCGCCCTCGACGTGGCCGACGAGGCGAGCGTCGAGCGGGCCGCGAAACAGGTGACCGGCGTGCACGGGCGAATCGACGGGCTCGTGAACAACGCCGCCTTGGCGCTCGACAAGGGCCGCACGATCCTCGAGCTCTCGCGCGAGACGCTGCGCGAGACGATGGAGACCAACGTCGTGGGCGCGCTGCGGGTGGCCCAGGCGTTCTGGCCCCTCTTCGCGAAGGGCGGCTTCGTGGTGAACGTCTCGAGCGTGTCGGGCTCGCTCTCCGCGATGGACGCGTGGTCGCCCGGCTACAGCCTGTCGAAGGCGGCGCTCAACGCGCTCACGGTGCAGCTCGCGATGGCAGGGCGCACGCGCGCCCTGCGCGTGAACAGCGTCTGCCCCGGCTGGGTGAGGACCGACATGGGCGGCCGCGAGGCGCCGGGGACGGTGCAGGAAGGCGCGGCGGGCATCGTCTGGCTCGCGCTCGATGCGCCGAAGGGCGCGACCGGAAAGTTCTTTCACGACCGGCGGGAGATCGCCTGGTAGGCGGGCACGCATCCTGCCCGGCCGGCGCTTCGGCGATAATGCGCGAAACCCCCCGGAGCTTCCCGTGAAAGTCGGCGACCGCCATTACCGCAGCCTCTGGGCCGAGCAGCCCGGCGGACCCGTGCACATCATTGACCAGACGCACCTGCCACACGCGTTCGAGACCCGAGTGCTCGATTCGCCCGAGGCGGTGGCCGAGGCGATCGAGACCATGCGCGTGCGCGGCGCGCCGCTGATCGGCGTCGCGGCGGCCTTCGGGCTGGCGCTTGCCATGACCCGGGACCCGTCCGACGCCTCCCTCGCGGGAAGTGCTGCGCGGCTCGGCGCGACCCGTCCCACGGCCGTGAACCTCGCCTGGTCCCTCGGACGGATGCGCGCCGCACTCGAAGGCCTTGCCCCGCGCGAGCGGCCGGCGGCGGCGTGGTTCGAGGCGCAGGCGATCGCCGACCAGGACGTCGCCCTCAACGAGGCCATCGGCCGCCACGGGCTCTCCCTCATCGAGCGCGAACACGCCGCCTCGGGCGACACCGTCGACATCCTCACCCACTGCAACGCCGGCTGGCTCGCCACGGTGGACTGGGGCACCGCGCTCGCGCCCATCTACCTCGCCCACGACAAGGGCATCCCCGTGCACGTGTGGGTGGACGAGACGCGCCCCAGGAACCAGGGGCTCCTCACGGCGTGGGAACTCGCCGCCCACGGGGTGGCCCACACGCTGATCGCGGACAACGCCGGCGGCCACCTCATGCAGCGCGGCCGCGTGGACCTGGTCTTCGTGGGCGTGGACCGCGCGACGCGGCGCGGCGACGTGGCCAACAAGATAGGCACCTACCTCAAGGCGCTCGCCGCGCGCGACAACGACGTGCCCTTCTACGCCGCGGTGCCCACGCCCAGCATCGACTGGGAGGTCGACGATGCGCTCGCGGGCATTCCCATCGAGGAGCGCGGCGCGGACGAGATCCGCGTGGTCCGCGGCCTGGACGATTCCGGGCGGCCGTCCTCCATCGCGATCGCGCCGGGCACGACGGCCGCGGCCAATCCCGCTTTCGACATCACGCCCGCCTCGCTGGTGACCGGCCTCATCACCGAGAAGGGGGTGTTCGCCGCGAAGGAGACCGCACTCCTCGCGCTCTTTCCGCGCGACCGCAAGAGCAACGCCTTCCTCACCTGAGGCAATGGAAACGGGGACGCTCCTCTTTTTTCCGGTACGGCAACGGAAAACGGGGAGCGTCCCCGTTTCCGTTTTTCCAGCGCAAGTAACAGGGTCCGTAACTGGCGATGACGCGCCGGACGGGCGAGTCGCTATGCGATAATTGGCGACACATCTCGTGCTGGCGCCACGCCTGTGGCAGCCGGCGCTCTCCTGGAGGAAGGCCCATGCAAGCCCATGCCGCCCCGGTGCCGGGCGCCGCTCATACGCGCCACGCAAGACTGCTCAAGTGGGTCGCCGACATCGCCGAACTCGCGCAACCCGACAGGATCTACTGGTGCGACGGAACCGAGGAGGAATACGACCGCCTCTGCGGCCAGCTCGTCGAGTCCGGCACCTTCCGGCGCCTGGACGACAAGCTGCGGCCCAACTCGTACCTGGCGTGGTCCGACCCCTCGGACGTCGCGCGGGTCGAGGACCGCACCTTCATCTGCGCGAAAAACAAGGACGACGCCGGCCCCACCAACAACTGGGTGGAGCCCGCCGAGATGCGCGCCACGCTCAAGGGCCTCTTCAAGGGCTGCATGCGCGGGCGGACCATGTACGTGGTGCCCTTCAGCATGGGCCCCATCGGCTCGCACATCGCGCACATCGGGATCGAGATCTCCGACAGCGCCTACGTCGCCGTGAACATGAAGCTGATGACCCGCATGGGCGCGAGCGTGCTCGCCACGCTCGGCGACGACGGCTTCTTCGTGCCCGCCGTGCACTCGGTGGGCGCGCCACTGGAACCGGGGGCGAAGGACGTCCCCTGGCCCTGCAACAAGGACCACAAGTACATCGTCCACTTCCCCGAGGACCGCGAGATCTGGTCCTTCGGCTCCGGCTACGGCGGCAACGCGCTGCTGGGCAAGAAGTGCTTCGCGCTGCGCATCGCCTCGGTGATGGGCCGCGAGGAGGGCTGGCTCGCCGAGCACATGCTGATCCTGGGCGTCGAATCCCCCGAAGGCGTGAAGCACTACGTGACCGCCGCCTTCCCGAGCGCCTGCGGGAAGACGAATTTCGCGATGCTCATCCCGCCTGCCGCCTTCAAGGGCTGGAAGGTGACGACGATCGGCGACGACATCGCCTGGATCAAGCCGGGAAAGGACGGGCGCCTGCACGCCATCAACCCGGAGGCGGGCTTCTTCGGCGTCGCGCCCGGCACGGGCTACGGCACCAACCCGAACTGCATGGAGGCCATCAAGACCAACACCATCTTCACCAACGTGGCGCTCACGCCGGAAGGCGACGTGTGGTGGGAGGGGATGTCGAAGGAAGTCCCGCCGAAGCTCACCGACTGGAAGGGCCAGGAGTGGGCGCCCGGCTGCGGGAGGCCCGCGGCGCATCCCAACGCGCGCTTCACCGTGTCCGCCGCGCAGTCGCCCTCCATCGATCCGGCGTGGGACGACCCCAAGGGCGTGCCGATCTCCGCCTTCGTCTTCGGCGGGCGGCGCTCCTCGACGGTGCCGCTGGTGACGGAGGCAGCCACCTGGGACGAAGGCGTGTACATGGCCGCGACCCTCGGTTCCGAGACCACCGCCGCGATCACGGGGAAAGTGGGCGTCGTGCGCCGCGACCCGTTCGCGATGCTCGCCTTCTGCGGCTACAACATGAGCGACTACTTCGCGCACTGGGTCGAGATGGGCCGCAAGATCCCGTACCCGCCGAAGATCTTCCTGGTGAACTGGTTCCGCAAGAACGACGAGGGAAAGTACATCTGGCCCGGCTTCGGCGAGAACATGCGCGTGCTCAAGTGGATCGTCGAACGCGTCGAGGGCATCGCCGACGCCGAGCGCACCGCCGTGGGCTACGTGCCGCGGCACAAGGACATCGACTGGCAGGGGCTCGATTCCTTCGGCGCCGACAAGTACCTCGCCATCTCGTCCATCGACAAGCCGATGTGGACGCAGGAACTCCCGCTGCACCGCGAGCTCTTCGACAAGCTGGGCGAGCGCCTTCCGGGCGTGATCCGGCAGCGCTTCGAGGCGCTCAGCAAGACGCTGGGCTGATCTCCCGCGGCCAGGACGTCGTCGCCGCCGTGAAGCTCTCGGAACTCGAGACGCCGCGCCTCGTGCTCGAGGCCGGCCGCATGGAGGCCAACGTCGCGCGCCTCAAGGCCCGCCTCGCCGCGCTGGGCGTGCGCCTGCGTCCCCACGTGAAGACCTGCAAGTCCTTCGAGGTCGCCCGCCCCCTGATGGAATCGCCCGCGGGCCCCATCACGGTATCCACCCTCAAGGAAGCCGAGCAGTTCCTGGAGCACGGCGTCACCGACATCCTGTACGCGGTCGGCATCGCGCCGGGCAAGCTCGACCACGTGGTGACGCTTCGCGGCCGCGGTGCGGATCTCGCCGTGGTGGTAGACAGCGTGGAGGCCGCACAGGCCGTGGCGGCGCGCGGCGCCGGCATCCCTGCGCTGATCGAGATCGACTGCGACGGCCACCGCGCCGGCGTGAAACCCGGGGACGCGATCCTCGTCGACATCGCGAAGGCGCTCGACCGGGGCGCGCAGCCACGCGGCGTGATGACGCACGCGGGGGGGTCCTACGACTGCCGCTCGACCGGGGCCATCGCCGCCCTGGCGGAGCGGGAGCGCGCGGCCGTCGTGGAAAGTGCGGCCGTGCTGCGCGCCGCGGGCTTCGCCTCGCCCGTGGTGAGCGTGGGCTCGACGCCCACCGCCACGTTCGCCGCGAACCTCGAGGGCGTGTCGGAAGTGCGCGCGGGCGTCTTCGTCTTCCACGACCTCGTGATGGCCGGGCTCGGCGTGTGCGCCGTGGACGACATCGCGCTCTCGGTGCTCGCCACCGTCATCGGCCACCAGCGAGAAAAGGGCTGGATCGTCACCGACGCGGGATGGATGGCGATGTCGCGGGACCGCGGCACCCGGGGGCAGGCCGTGGACCAGGGCTACGGCCTCGTCTGCGACGAGGCCGGCCGCGTGATCGGGGATCTCGTCGTGACCGATGCCAACCAGGAGCACGGCATCGTGAGCCGCCGCGACGCGGGCCCCCTCGATGTCTCGCGCTATCCTGTCGGCACGAGACTGCGCATCCTTCCCAACCACGCCTGCGCCACCGGCGCACAGCACGATGCCTACCACGTCGTGAGGGGCGGCCCCGAGGTCCTTGCCCGGTGGCCGCGCTTCGGCGGCTGGTAGCGGAGACCACCGCCATGAGAACGCTCGAATGCCTGAACGCCCCGGGTCTCGACAAGCCCGCCGGCCACTACTCCCACGCCGTGGTGCACGACGGTTTCGCGTACCTCGCCGGGCAGCTCCCGCACGTGCCCGGCGAGCCCGGGCGCAAGCCGGGGTCGATCGAGGAGCAGACGCGACAAGTGCTCGCGAACGTCGACCGCGTGCTTTCCGCCTGCGGCTCGCGGCGCGACCGGGTGCTGCGCTGCACGGTGTACATCTCCGACATCGCGCACTGGCCGGCGGTGAACAAGGTCTACGGCGAGTTCTTCGGCGAGCACCGGCCTGCGCGCTCCGTGGTCCCGGTGAACGAGCTGCACCACGGCTACGCCATCGAGATCGAAGTCACCGCGGCCGTGGACGAATGAGCAAGGCCATCGACGAGGCCGTGGGGAGTCGCGCCGACGCGCTCGTCGCAACGCTCCTCGAATCCGTCCGCATCCCCTCCGTGAGCCTCACCGGCGAGGGCATCGAGGCGGCGGTCGATTTTCTCGCCACGCGCATGAAGGCCTGGGGCTTCGCGGTCGAGGTCTTCCCCACCGCGAGCCAGCCCATCGTCTACGGCGAGATCGGCCCCGAGGACGCGCCCTTCACCTGGCTCACCTACGGCCACTACGACGTCTATCCCGCGGACGCGAAAGCGGAGGGCTGGAAGACCGATCCGTGGCAGCCGGTGATCGACGGCGACCGCATCTGGGGCCGCGGCACGGGCGACAACAAGGGCCAGCACCTGGCGCTCCTGAACGCCATCGCGCTCTACCGCGAGCTGCACGGGGAGCTTCCGATCCGCATCAAGGTGATCCTCGAGGGCGACGAGGAGACGGGCAGCCGTCCCCTGCCGGAATTCGTGCGAGCGCACCGGGAGCGGCTGCGTGCGGACCTCTGCTGCTACTCCGACGGGCCGATGTTCCCCAACGACCAGCCGGTGCTGCTCATGGGCGTGCGCGGCGTCCTGGGGCTGGAGTTCGCGGCCACGGGTGCGAAGCGAAACCTCCACTCCGGGAACTTCGGCGGCGTCGCACCCAACCCGACGCTGGATTTGATCCACCTGCTCGCCGAGATGGCGGACCGAGACGGCAGGCTCCTGGTGCCGGGCGCGGGCCACGCGGACGTGACCGTGACGCCCTCGGAGGCCGCGGCGGTGGCCGCGCTGCCGCTCGACCGCGAGGGCGTGATGGCGAGCATGGGCGTTGCTCCCTCGGTGCCGGACGACCAGTTCTACGAGCGCCTCATGCTCCGGCCCGCGTTCAACGTCTCCGGGTTCGTTTCCGGCTACACGGGCGCGGGCCACAAGACCATCATCTTCCGGGAAGCGATCGCAAAGGCCGACATCCGGCTCGTGGGCGGGCAGGACCCGGCGCAGGTGCTCGCCGCCGTGCGCGCGTTCGCCGCGGGGCGGGGCTACGGGAACATCGAGATCCGGGAGCTGAAGGCCACGCCCGCCTCGCGCACCTCCCTCGACGACCCGTTCGTGCCCCTGGTGAAGCAGGCGGTCGCGCAGGGCTTCGGCCGCGAGCCCCTCGTGGTGCCGAGCCTCGGCGGGACCACGCCCGACTTCGTCTTCACCAGGATCCTTGGCCTGCCCTCGATCGTGGTGCCGCTCGCGCCCTACGACGAGAACAACCACGCGCCGAACGAGTCGACCAAGGTGTCGCTCTACCTCGCGGGGATCCGGACGGGGATGCGCCTCATCGAGGCGCTGGGCGCGCGCGGGCGGCCCGCGGCCGCCCCGGAAGCAGGGGCGGGCGCGTTCCGCGGGGAGATCAGAACAGGATGCCGGGCAGCCAGAGGCTGATGATCGGCACGTAGGTGACGATCACGAGGAAGACCACGAGCACGCTCAGCCACGGCAGCGCGGCGCGCACCACCTGCATGATCGACATGCCGGTGATGCCCGCGGTCACGAACAGGTTCAACCCCACGGGCGGCGTCACCATGCCGATCTCCAGGTTCACCACCATGATGATGCCCAGGTGAACCGGGTCGATGCCCAGCTGCTCGGCGATCGGGAAGAGGATGGGCGCCAGGATCAGGATGATCCCCGTGGGTTCCATGAAATTGCCCGCGATGAGCAGCAGGATGTTCACCACGATCAGGAACTGCCAGGGCTCCATCCCCCAGGAGACGATCTGCTCCGTGATCGCCTGCGGGATGCGCTCGGTCGTGAGGACGTGCGCGAAGAGCAGCGCGTTGGCCACGATGAACATGAGCATGACGGTGACCCGCGCCGCGTCCACCAGCACGTGCGGCACCTTCTTCATGCCGATGTCCCGGTAGACGAAGACGGCGACGAAGAAGGCGTACACCGCGGCGACGGCCGCCGCCTCCGTGGGCGTGAAGATGCCGCCGTAGATCCCGCCCAGGATGATGACCAGCAGCAACAGCCCCCAGATGGACTCGCGGCCCGCCTGCAGGATCTCGCCCATCGAGGCCCGCGGCTGGCGCGGCAGCTTCAGGTAGCGCGCCCGGAAGTAGATCGCCACCATCAGCATGAGGCCGAGCAGGATGCCGGGGATCACGCCCGCCATGAAGAGCTTGCCGACCGAGGTCTCGGTCGCCGCGCCGTAGACCACCATCACGATCGAGGGCGGTATCAGGATGCCGAGCGTGCCGGCGTTGCAGATCACGCCCGCCGCGAAGTTCTGGGAGTAGCCGGCCTTCACCATGCCGGCGATCACGATGGAGCCCACCGCCACGACCGTGGCGGGAGAAGAGCCCGACACCGCGGCGAAGAGCATGCAGGCGAGCACGGAGGCCATCGCGAGGCCGCCCCGCAGGTGGCCGATGCAGGCGATGGCGAACCGGATCATGCGCTTGGCCACCCCCCCGGTCGTCATGAAGGCGCCGGAGAGGATGAAGTACGGGATCGCGAGCAGCGTGAAGTGCTCGGAGGTCTCGAAGAGCTTGAGCGAGAGCGAGGGCAGGGAATCCTGCCCGAAAAAGAGGATCGTGAGCACCGACGACAGGCCGAGCGCGATCGCGATCGGCATGCCCATCAGCATGAACGCGAACAGCATGACGAACAGGATGGCGGTGGTCATTTGCGTTCGCTCCCCGGCACCGCATCCGGCGCGCCGTCCTGCCTGAGTTTCAGCGCGTCCGCGGCCTCGTCGGCCAGGTGCATCCCGGACTCCTTGCCCGTGACGATCAGGAAGAGCATGTGGGAGAAGCGCAGGATCAGGATGCCGAAGCCGATCGGCAGCACCAGGCGCGGGATCCACTGCTCGATCGGCAGGTCCTGGGCGAGGATGCCGATGTCGTACATCTTCTTCACGTACACCCAGCTGCCGTAGAAAAGGATCACGGAATAGACGATGCTGAGCGCCGCGGCGATGCCGCCGACGATCCGCGCCGTCTTCCGGCCCAGGCCTTTCACCAGCGCGTCGACGCCGATGTGGGTGCCGACGCGAACGCCGTACGCCATCCCGATGAAGATGAGCCACGCGAAGAGGTAGGTGACCAGCTCGAGGGCCCAGACGAAGCTGTAGTTGAAGACGTAGCGCGCGATCACCTGGGAGAAGGTGATCGTCGTCATCACGGCGAGGAGGAGCGCAATCAGCCCCTCCTCCAATCGATGCAGGTAGACCATCTTCACGGACGTCTCCTGTGGTCGCGCGCCACTTGGGCTCAGGTGCCTACTTGTTGGACTTGACCGCCGCCTTGATGAGATCGGCGCCGATGCCCGCCTCGAACTTCTTCCACACCGGCTCCATGACCTTCTGCCAGGCGGCCAGGTCCTCCTTGGAAAGCTCCTGGATCTTCGCCTTGCCGGCCTCGGCGATCTTCTGGCGGTCGCGCTTGCTGAACTCGCTCGCCAGCCCGTTCGAGTACTTCGTCGCCTCGTTCATGGCCGACGTGAGCCCCGCGCGGACGTCCGCGGGCAGCCCGTCCCACCACTTGGCGTTGGTGATCACCATGTAGTCGAGCACGCCGTGGTTGGTCTCGGCGATGGTTTTCTGGACCTCGAAGAACTTCTGCGAGTAGATGTTGGACCAGGTGTTCTCCTGCCCGTCGACCACGCCCGTCTGCAGGGCCTGGTAGACCTCGCTGAAGGCCATCTTCTGCGGGTTGGCGCCCACCGCGCGGAACTGCGCCTCGAGCACGTCGGAGGCCTGGATGCGGAACTTGAGCCCCTTCACGTCATCCGGGCGCTTGAGGACGTCCTTGTTGGAGGACATCTGCTTCATGCCGTTGTGCCAGTAGCCCAGGCCCTTGATGCCCTGCTTGGTCATGCTGTCCAGGAGAGCGAGACCCTCCGGGCTGTCCTGGAAGCGGTCGACGGCCTCCGGATTGGAGAAGAGGAACGGCAGGTCGAAGATCTGGATCTTCTTGGTGTAGCGGTCGAACTTCGACAGCGACGGCGCGATGAACTGCACGTCACCGAGCAGGACCGCTTCCATCTCCTTGGCATCGCCGAAGAGCTGGGAGCTCGGGAAGACCTGCACCGTGACCTTGCCGGGCAGCTTCTTCTCCGCGAGTTCCTTGAACTTGAGGGCGCCCTGGCCTTTCGGCGTGTTTTCCGCCACGACGTGGCTGAACTTGATGATCATCGGCTGCTGGGCGGCGGCAACCATCGAGAAACCGGCGGCCACGAGGCCCACCAGAAGAGTTCGCAGTTTCATGAATGTCCTCCTGTTGATACAGATCGTCGAAAAGCCCACCCGGAACGGATTTTCCGGTTGACCCCGCGGATTGTCGCGAAAAGCCCGCAACGGGGAAATTGTGGAAACCCGCAATCTGCTCACGCCGGCCCGCCTGCCCCTGCCTGCCACCGCGCCGGGGTATTGTAACCACACTTGCCCCGGCCGGCCGCCGTTTTCCCGGCCGGCCCGCGACTGCGACCGGCCCCTGGCGCCGTGATACCGTTTCGTGCCCGGGCGGGGGCAGGCCACACCCCGTCTTTCCCACTGGATACCGCCATGGAATATCGCAACCTCGGCCGCAGCGGCCTGAAAGTCTCCCCGGTCTGCCTGGGAACCATGATGTTCGGCGACCGCACCGATTACGCCGAGGCGGCGCGCATCGTGGCCTCCGCGCGCGACGCGGGCGTGAACTTCATCGACACCGCCGACATGTACGCGAAGAGCGAATCCGAGCGCATCGTGGGCAAGCTGATCGCCGAGGATCGGGACCGCTGGGTGCTCGCCACCAAGGTCGGCAACCCCGTGGGCGAGGGCCCCCACCAGCGCGGCACGGGCAGGAAGCACCTGATCCAGGGCATCGACGAGAGCCTGGGGCGGCTGGGCACCGATTACGTCGACATCTACTACCTGCACAAGGACTTCGCGGACATCCCGCTCGAGGAGACGATAGGGACGATGGGCGACATCCTCGCCTCGGGCAAGGCGCGCTACTTCGGGGTGTCGAACTTCCGCGGCTGGCGCATCGCCGAGGTGGTGCGCGTGTGCGCGGAACTGGGCGTGGCGAAGCCCGTGGTCTGCCAGCCCTACTACAACGCGATGAACCGCCAGCCGGAGGCGGAGATCCTGCCCGCCTGCCACCACCACGGCATCGGCGTGGCCTCCTACAGCCCGCTCGCGCGCGGGGTGCTGGTGGGCAAGTACCTGCCCGGCGAGACGCCGCCCGCCGACACGCGCGCCGGGCGCAGCGACAAGCGCATGATGGAGACCGAATTCCGCGCCGAATCCCTGGTGATGGCACAGGCGCTCAAGGCGCACGCGCTGAAGAAGGGCATGACCGCCACGCAGTTCGCTTTCGGCTGGGTGCTGGCCAACCGGATCGTCGCGAGCGTCATCGCGGGCCCGCGCACGCTCGAGCAGTGGGAGGGCTATCTCGGCGCGCTGGGGCGGCCGCTCGATGCCGACGACGAGGCGATGGTCGACTCGCTGGTGCGCACCGGGCACCCGTCCACGCCGGGTTACAACGACCCGGCCTATCCCCTGACCGGGCGGCTCGTCTCGCCCTGAGCGCGGCCGCCGGCCACCGCGAGCGGCCGGGACATCAGAACTTCGCGGCCACCGCCTTCGCGAGCTTCAACTGCGCGAGCTTTCCCTGGGGTGCGGTCACCTGGATCGTGAAGCGGCCCTTGCGGACGGTGAGCGCCCCGTTCACGTCCGTCCACACTGCCTCGTCTCCCACACCCATGATGTCGCTGTAGGCGCCCTGGGGGAGCCGGTCCCTGAACGCTGCGGTTCCGCCCGTGGCGGCGAGGTTCTCGCGGTAGCGCTCCAGGTCCGCGGCCGCCTGCTTGGCACTCGGCGAGGCTTCGACATGGAAGACGACGGCGGGGTCGCGCTTGCCTTCGGCAAAGGAACACGTCCAGAGCGTCGGCGTCACCTTTCCGACCTTGCGCACGACCTGCGCGGCGCTCGTGCCGAGGAAAGGCGCCGCATCCGTTGCGGCGAAGCCGCCGCAATCGGCGGGATCGGCCGCCTGGGCGATGCCCGCGGCTGCCAGCAGGAGGGAAGGGACGGCTAGACGGATCGGCTGGTTCATGACGAACTCCTTCGCGTTGCGGGACCGCGGGATCCCGCCGGTCATTGCACGACGCGGTTTCGGCCCGCGTCCTTGGCCTCGTAGAGGCGCGCGTCGGCGACGGCGAAGAGCTTGTCCCAGGTGGTCCCGTCCCCGGGGTGCAGCGCGAGACCGCCGCTCAGGGTGACGGAAATCGCCGTGCCGTCGCGCACGAGCGGCGTGGCCTCCACCAGCTCGCGAAACCGGTTGGCCGCCTTCTCCGCGCCGCCCGACTGGTGACCGCACATGATCACCACGAACTCCTCCCCGCCCAGCCTGCCGAGCACGTCCTCCGTGCGCTTGGCGTCCGCGAGCAGCTGACCCACGTGGCGGAGCAGGGCGTCGCCCGCCAGGTGGCCGTGGGTGTCGTTCACGTCCTTGAAGCGGTCGATGTCGAAGACCGCGAGGGCGAAGCCGACTCCCGTCCGGGACGATCGCGCGACCTCCTCCTCGAAGCGGGCCACGATGGCGCGGCGGTTGGCGAGCCCCGTGAGCGAATCCGTGTAGGCCATGCGCCCCATGGCGGCCTGGACGAGGCGCACCTCGACCCAGAAGAGCCCGAAGGCCGCGCCCACGCCGACCAGGATCTGGGCGATGGCGAAGTACGAGACCACGATGTCCAGCCGCTCGCGGTCGAGGGGCTCCGCGAGGAGCGAGGGCATCGCCGCCACCCGCGCCCACCAGACGAGGATCGCCGACGCAAGCGTCATCGCGAGGAAGCGGGACGCGCGCACCGCGTCGGGCGTCGGGTGGAGCAGCAGCATCGCCGCGCCCCAGGCGAAGAAGGCGGTCGCGAGCACCGTGGGCGCGACGACGTTCACCGCGACGTGGGGCGCGGGCAGCGCGAAGTTGCCGATCGCGAGCACCGCGAAGGTCACCGCGATGCCGCCGGCCACGGCGCTGCGCGCGAGGCGCCTTCCGGTGTAGTGCAGCACGCCGTGAATGGTGATCGCCGACGAGGCCGAAATGAGCGCATTGCCCGCGAAGCCCGCGACCGGTACCGGCATGAACCGCATCAGCGTGATCGCGAGGCCCGTGGAATACGCGAGCAGGCCCCAACCCCAGTAGCGAAGCGCCGGCGAGTCCCGCTCGCCACGCGAGATCGCGAGGCACAGCGCTCCCAGCAATGCGTGCACGCACAGGAGCGTGAGGACGAGGAATTGCGCCCGATCCATCGTGCGAACCCGGCCTGGCGGGGCTTCAGGCCGCGGCGACGGCCAGGATCTCGACCCGGTACGCGGGGTTGGCGAGCTTCGCTTCCACCGTCGCCCGTGCCGGCGTGTGCCCGGGCACGACCCAGCGCTCCCAGACCGCGTTCATCGCCGCGAAGTCCCCCATGTCCGGCAGGAAGATCTGCGCGGACAGGAGCTTCGACTTGTCGCTGCCTGCCTCGCCCAGCAGGCGGTCGATGGAGGCGAGCACCTCCTCGGTCTGGCCGATGATGTCCCGGGTCATGTCGGAAGCCACCTGGCCCGCGAGGTAGATCGTGCCGCCGTGCACGACCATCTCCGAAAGCCGCTTCGCCACGTGGAATCGCTGGATCGTCATTGCTGCGCTCTCCTGGAAATCAAGTCGGTTCAGGGCTCGAGGACGGCTTCGCGCGTCTCGCCGCCGGCGCCCCCGGGTTTCATCGCCGCACGCACGACGACGCGGCGAAGGCCGGAGGGCAACTTCACGCCCGCGAGCTCTCGCGTGAAAGGCTGCTCGTCCGCATGGGGATGCGCGAGCACCCTCGTGCCGAGCACCCGGCCGTCGGGTGCGACGACCTCGAAACGGTCGCAGTAGTAGTCCCAGCCGCGATCCCTGCTGCGGATCGTCACGTCGAAGCGCCAGGTTCCGCCCGCCTCGCGCGCGGCCTTCACGGCGAGCACGTCCGCTTCGCCGGCCGCGGCAGGCACCGTGAAGCCGGCCGCCACCGACACGCAGGCCGTGGCGATGAGGCCGCGCGCCGCGCGCAATGCTGCGTGGAAGTCCGTCATGGAGCCATTGTCCGACATTTTCGGTCCCGCATCAGGAGCACGCGGCGATCAGCCCGTGGTGAACGCGAAATCCACGGCCGGTCGACGGCCGCTCACCAGGTCGGCCAGGGCCGCGCCGGAACCGCAGGCCATGGTCCAGCCGAGCGTGCCATGGCCGGTGTTGAGCCAGAGCTTCGGAATGCGCGTCGCACCCACCAGGGGCACGTTCGACGGGGTGGCCGGACGAAGCCCGGCCCAGTACTGCGGCCGGGACCACTCGCCCGCGCCGGGGAAGAAAGACGCCGCGCGCCGGACCAGCGCCTCGCAGCGCACGGGATTGAGTTCAGTGGACCAGCCGGAAAGTTCCGCCGTGCCCGCAACTCGGATGCGCCCGCCCAGGCGCGCGATGACGATCTTCGCCTCGTCGTCGGTCAGGCTCACCGCGGGCGCCTTGCCGGGGTCGGCCACGTCCACCGTGGCCGAGTAGCCCTTGGCGGGGTAGATCGGCAGCACGACGCCGAGCGGTCGCGTGAGGAGCGCGCTGTAGGCGCCGAGCGCCACCACGAACGCGTCGCCCGCGATCGTCTCATCTGCGCCCTCGCACGAGACCACGACGCCGGTCACGCCCTTCGCCGTGGCGCGAAGCCCCCGGATGTCGCATCGCGTGCGGAAGACCACGCCGCGCGCCTCGGCGAGCTTCGCGAGGTTTGCGGTGAAAAGATAGGCGTCCCCCGACTCGTCCGAGGGCGTGTAGGTCGCCCCCACGATCCTCGCGGCCGCCGGCGCGAGCGCCGGCTCGATCGCGATCGCCTCCTCCACCGACTTCTCCGCGCGGTCCAGGCCGAAGCGCCGCATGAGCGCGGTCGCTTCCCGCGCGGCCTCGAACTCCGGGCGTTCCGTGTAGTAGTGCAGGATGCCCCGCGTCGACTCGTCGTAGGCGATCCCGGTCTGCGCGCGAAGCTCCTGCAGCATCGTCCTCGAGTAGAAGCCCAGGGCGAGGATCTGCGCGATGTTCTCGCGCGTGCGCCACGCGAGGCACTCGTAGAGGAAGCGAAGTCCCCAGGACCATTGCGCAGGATCCATGCGCGGGCGGAAGTGCAGCGGTGCGTCCTCCCGGGAGAGCCACCGGAGGATCTTCGCCGGCGCGCCCGGGTTGGCCCAGGGTTCGGCGTGGCACACCGAGACCTGCCCGCCGTTGGCGAACGAAGTCTCGAGCCCCGGGCCTTCGCGGCGCTCGACCACCACCACCTCGTGTCCCGCCTGCGCGAGGTACCAGGCGCACGTGGTGCCGATCACGCCGGCGCCGAGAACGATGACTTTCATGCGTGTTTCGCGATCCCGAAAACGGACAAGGGGAGAAACGCCATTGTCGCGCTTCTCCCCTTGCCCGCTTCTCCTCCCCGGAGTTGGCGCGGAATATAGGGAAATGGCCTAGACTTGTCAACGCATGAAGACGCGCCTCTACGCAGACCTCACCGCATTCGTCCGGGCCGCGTGCACGCACTCCTCGCACCTGGACCGCGAGGTGCCGCTGCTGCCCTTCTACGTGCGCGAGCACCCGGTCGGGTGGATCCGGCCCTCGTTCGCGGACGTGCTGCGCCGCTGGCCGCACGTCTTCGAGGCGACGAACGCATTCGTCTCGATGCGCGCCGCACCGGACACGGTCCACGGCCGGACCTCCGCGATGGCGGAGGTGACGCGCGCGCTCGCGGCCGACGGCGTGATCCGCGGCTGGCGCGACGAGCCGGTGAGCATCTCCCACAACTACGCCGCGCCGGAACTGCTGCGGATCGAGCGCGCCGCCACGCGCCACTTCGGCATGATGGCCTATGGCGCGCACCTGAACGGCTTCACGAGGCGGCAGGGCGAGCCGCACCTGTGGATCGCGCGGCGCTCGGCTTCCAAGAGCGTCGATCCCGACCGGCTCGACAATCTCGTCGGCGGGCGCGTCTCCTGCGGCTACACCGTCGGAGAGACGATCCGCAAGGAGGCGTGGGAGGAGGCGGGAATTCCCGCGCCGCTGATGGCGGGGCTCGCCTGCGCGAGCGTGGTGCGCGTCGAGTACTCGGTGCCGGAGGGCCTGCACCGCGAGACGCTCTTCGTCCACGACCTCTGGCTTCCCGAGGACTTCCGTCCGCAGAACCAGGATGGCGAGGTGGCCCGCCTCTACTGCCTCGGCATTCCCGAGGCGATCGAGGCGATCCTCGCCGGCGAGTTCACCCTCGACGCGGGTGCCGTCACGGTGGACGCGCTCGCGCGCAGCGGCGTCCTCGCGCCCGAGGATCCGCAGTACCTCGAACTGGTGCGCCTGCTCAGGCCGTGAAGCGCGGCACGCTCTTCCCGCTCGCCGCCACACTCGCGGTGCAGCTCCTCGTGTCCATGGCGGTCGTCACGGTGCCGGTGCTCGCGCCCGCGCTCGCCCGCGACACCGGCATGCAGCCCGGCTTCATCGGCCTCTTCATCGCCCTCGTCTACGGCGTGGGCATGGCCGCGAGCCTCGTCTCGGGCGCGTTCGTGCGGCGCCACGGCGCCATCCGGCTGAGCCAGCTCTGCCTCGTCGCCTGCGCGGCGGGGCTTGCATGCCTCGCGGTGGGCACTCCGCTCACGATCGCCGCGAGCGCGATCCTGCTCGGCGCGGGCTACGGCCCGGTCACGCCGGCCAGCTCGCACGTGCTCGCGAAGACCACGCCTCCCGCCATGATGTCCCTCGTGTTCTCGCTCAAGCAGACGGGCGTGCCCCTCGGCGGCGTCCTGGCGGGGGCGATCGTCCCGGCACTCGTGGCGTGGGTGGACTGGCGCGCGGCCTCGCTCGCGGTGGGCGCGGCGTGCCTCGCGACCGTGGCACTCGCCCAGCCCCTGCGCGCCGCGCTCGACGCGGACCGCGACCCGACCTCCCGTTTCGCGCCGCGGGCCATCGCGCGCCCCCTCAGCCACACCCTCGCGGACCCCGCGCTGCGGCGGCTCGCCATCTGCTCGTTCTTCTTCGCCTCGCTGCAGCTCTGCCTCATCACGTTCCTGGTGACGCACCTCACGCTGAACCTGGGCTACACGCTCGTCGAGGCGGGGCTCATGCTGAGCGCCGCGCAGGCCGGCGGCGTGGTGGCGCGGATCGCCTGGGGCGCGATCGCGGACCGGCGTGGACGCCCGATGCGGCTCCTCGGCATCGTCGCCCTGGCCATGGGGCTCGCCGCCCTCGCGACCGCGGGCTTCACGCCGCGCTGGCCCGCGGCGGCCATCGCCGTGGTGTGCGCGGCGTTCGGCGCCACGGCGATCGGCTGGAACGGCGTCTACCTCGCCCAGGTGGCTCGCCTTGCACCGCCGGGCAAGGCCGGCGAGGCCACGGGGGGCTCCCTCGTCTTCACCTACGGCGGCGCGCTCTTCGGCCCGCCCGTCTTCACCTTCCTGGTGGCCGCCGGCGCGGGATATCCCGCGGCCTTCGTGGCCGCCGCGGTGCCGCCCGTGCTCTGCGGGTTCTGGCTGCTGTGGCGCGATCGCGCGCCGCCCCAGGGCGCCGTTGGCTAGAATGGCGCCTCGATGACCGGGCTCGCCCTCCTGCTCGTGCTCGCCTCCGCCCTCATCCACGCGAGCTGGAACTTCCTCCTGAAGAAGAGCGGCGGCGGCTCTGGCCTCATCACCGCCGCCTGCCTCGTCTCGCTCGTCGCTTACGCGCCCGTGGTCGCCGCCGCCGCCTACATCCAGGGCTACCGGTTCCTGCCGATCCACCTCGCGCTCATGTTCGCGAGCGGGATGATCCACACCGTGTACTTCCTGCTGCTGGATCGCGCCTACCGCAGCGGCGGCGACCTCTCGATCGTCTACCCGCTCGCCCGCGCCACGGGCCCGCTCCTCACCATCGTGGTGGCGGTGCTCTTCCTGGGCGAGCGCCCGGGGCCCACCGCGCTCGCCGGCGCGGTGCTCATCGGCGTGTCCGCGCTCGTGCTCACCGGCAATCCCTTCCACTGGCACAAGGGCGAGGCCCGCCACGCGGTGGGCTTCGCGCTCCTCACCGGGTTCACGATCTCGGTCTACACCATCTGCGACAAGGCCTCGGTGGCCTCGTGGCTCATCCCGCCGCTCGTCTTCGACTGGGGCTGCAACTTCTTCCGCTCGGTGGTGCTCGTGCCCTTCATCCAGCACCGCGCGCCGGGAGCGATCGCCGAGGCGTGGCGGACGAGGCGACGCACGGTGATCGCCATCGCGCTCCTCTCCCCGCTTTCCTACATCTTCGTGCTCACCGCCATGGTCTTCACGCCGGTGAGCCTCGTGGCCCCGGCGCGCGAAGTGTCGATCCTCTTCGCCGCACTCATGGGAGCGCACTTCCTCAAGGAGGGCGACTTCAAGCGCCGCCTCCTCGCGGCCGCGGGCATGGCCCTCGGCGTGGCGGGCCTCACGCTCGGCTAGGGGCCCCGAGCGGCAGTTATAATCCCCGGCTTGTGCGGCCTTACGCCGCAATCCGGCGACCTGTGTCCTCCCAGACAACCCCCAGTCCCGCGTGGAAGGCCCTCGAGGCGCACCGCGACCAGATCGCGGCGCTGCGCGTCGACGAACTCTTCACCGCCGACCCCGGCCGCGGCGCCTCCCTCACCTTCGCCTGCGGCCCCCTCGCCGTCGATCTTTCCAAGCAGAGGATGACGGCGCAGACCCTCGCGGCGCTCCTCGCGCTGGCTAGAGAGCGAAACATGGGCGCGGCGATCGAGCGGCTCTTCACCGGGAGTCGCGTGAACGTCACCGAGGACCGGCCGGCGCTGCACGCCGCCTTGCGCGGCGACGAGCGCGTGCTGGTGGACGGCGAGGACGTGGTGCCCGCCATGCAGCGCGGTCGCGAACGCATGCGCAGCTTCTCGACCGCGGTCCGCGAGGGCGCCTGGAAGGGCGCCACCGGAGAGCCGATCCGCCACGTCCTCTCGCTGGGCATCGGCGGCTCCTACCTCGGTCCCAAACTGGTCGCGGAAGCACTCCGGGCCCAGGCCGACGGCCCCGCCGTGCGCTTTCTCGCCAACGTGGATCCTGCCGCCCTCGACGATGCGCTCGTGGGCCTCGACCCGGCCACGACCCTGGTCGTCGTGGGTTCCAAGACCTTCACCACGCAGGAGACGCTCGCAAACGCCCTGGCCGCCCGCGCCTGGATCACCGCGAAGCTGGGAGAAGGCGCGGTCGCCCGGCACTTCGTCGCCGCCACCGCCAACATCGCCGAGGCCGCGCGGTTCGGGCTGCCCGAGTGCAACGTGTTCGCCTTCGCCGACGGGGTGGGCGGGCGCTTCTCCGTCTGGTCGAGCGTGGGGCTTCCCGCGGCGATCGCGGTCGGCATGCCGGCCTTCGAGCGTTTCCTGGGCGGGGCGCACGCGGTCGACCTCGAGTTCCGCTCCGCGCCCTTGGAGCGCAACGCCCCCCTGCTCCTCGCGCTCGCGGGCCTGTGGAACCGCGACCTGCTCGGCATCCCCGTGCACGCGGTGCTGCCCTATGCCCAGCGACTCGCGAGCCTGCCGGGCTACCTGCAGCAACTCGAGATGGAATCCAACGGCAAGCGCGTGAAGGCGGACGGCTCTCCCGTGGAGCAACCCACCTGCCCGGCCCTGTTCGGCGAGGCCGGCACGCTGGGACAGCATTCGTTCTACCAGTGGCTGCACCAGGGCACGCAGGAGGCGTCCTGCGACTTCATCGTGGTGGCGCGCGCCATGGGTTCGCGCGAGGCCGAACACGCGGTGCTGCTCGCCAACGCGCTCGCCCAGTCGGAGGCGCTCATGACCGGGAGCTCGACCGGAGACGCGCACCGCGACTGCCCCGGCAACCGGCCGAGCACGACGATCGTGCTGCCGTCGCTGGAGCCCGCCGCGCTGGGCGCGCTCGTCGCACTCTACGAGCACAAGGTCTATGCGCAGGGCGTGCTCTGGGGAGTGAACTCCTTCGACCAGTTCGGCGTCGAGCTGGGCAAGGCGATCGCCGGGCGGATCCTCGCGGCGTTCTCGGCGCCGCAGGCGCCGCTGCATCCCGCGACGAGCCACCTCCTGGGCGTCATCCGCAAGGCCGCGCAGGGCAGTCCGCCCCGCTAGCGCCTCGCTCGCTCGCAGACATGCCCACCGAGGACTTCAAGCGCATCGTCGAGAACCTCCGCGCCGCCGTGGCGATCGCGGACGCCAAGGGCATGGTCGCGTACGCCAACACCGCGTTCGTGCAGCTCGCCGGGGATCCCGACCAAGGCGTGGCCGGCCGCTCCCTGCCGTCGTTCTTCCACCGCGACGACGCGAAGCGCCTGACCCAGAACATCGCCCGCATCGCCGAAGGCAAGACCGCTTCGGCGCTGCTCGACGCCCGCGTGGATGCCGGCGGCAGCTGGGTGCAGGTCGCGCTCCAGCCCGCGCTCGACGCGCGGGAGAAGCCCGGCGGCGTGGTCGTCGTGCTGCAGGACATCGACGGGCAGCGCGACACCGAGAACGCGCTGAACCTCACCACCGCGCGGCTGATGGCGATGGTCGAGGCCTCGCGCAACCCGAAGCTGATCGAAAACGCCGCGGGCGAGGTCGAACTGGTGAACGAGGCGTTCGCGAGCCTTCTCGGCCTGGAAAGCGCGCCCCAGTCGCTCCTGGGGCTGCCGGCCGCCGAGGTCGTGGGGCGATCGAAATTCGTCGACGCGGCCGCCCTGAAGGGCATCCGGCGCAAGCCCGGCATCCCCGCGAGCATCCCGGTGCGCCGGCCCGAGGGCACGGAAGTCACGCTGGAGCGCCAGCCGCTGCTCGTCGACGAATCGCCCGCCGGCGCCCTCTGGACCTCGCGCTCGGTGTCCGGCGGCGGCGAGGCGGAGGCCGATCCCGGCGCCTCCGAGATCGCGTTGATCGAGAAGATCGGCGCGGAACTTTCCGTGGCGCTGGAGGGGATCTCCGCGATCTCCATCCGCGCCCAGCAGATGGAGTTCGACCCGGCGCTCGTGGAGCACTTCCAGCGCATCCGCGGCTCGACCGAGACGGCGCTCGCCGCGATCGGCGACCTCGTGGACTTCTCGAAGGTCGAGGGCGGGATCGAGCTCAGGCGCACGGTGTTCTCGCTGCGAGCCGTCGTGGCCGAGCTCGTCAAGCGCATCACCCATCCCGCGCAGGAGCACGGCTGCCAGCTGCGCGTGAAGGTCGAGCAGGACGTGCCCGATCACCTCGAAGGTGACGTCGAGCGCCTGCAGCTCCTGCTTCGCAACCTCCTCGAGAGCGCCTTCTCCGCCCAGCAGGGCGCGGACGTGACGCTCGCCATCGCGCCGGAATACACGACGGAATCGGGCATCCAGCTCTCCTTCGCAGTCGCCGCGGGCCCCGGGGCCGCGGAGAAGGCCGCCCCGCGTTCCTCGGCCGAGGCGGGCATGGGCGTGGCCGTTGCGCGATTCATGGTGGCCGCGATGGGCGGCAAGCTCGCGATCGGCGCGAGGCTGGCCGACCCGCTCTACGCGTTCACGATCGAGTTCCCGGTCCGCCCCGCTCCGCCGCCACCGCCCCGCCCCACCTACGTGACGCTGGTGAGCATGCCGGTGCTGGTGGTGAGCGAGGACCCGGAACAGCGCCACGAGTTGTCGACCCTGCTGCGCGGATGGCGCATGGCGCCGCTCGAAGCGGACAACGCCGCCATGGCGCTCGCACTCCTCGAGCGCCTGCACGAGGAAGGCAGCCCCGTGCCGCTGGCGCTGGTGTCGAACCGGATGGCTGCGCAGGACGGGTTCCTCCTCGCCTTCCGCGTGAAGCACCACCCGGAGCTCTCCTCCACGCTGGTCATGATGCTCGCCACGGAGGGCAGGCCCGGCGACGCCATCGCGTGCCGCGAGAACGGCATCGCCGCGTACCTGCGCTATCCCCTCGCGGACAAGCAGCTGAACGACGCGCTCGTCGCGGTCACCGGCGCCTCGCTCGACGCCGACGAGACCCCCACCCTGGTCACGCGCCACTCGCTGCGCGAGCAGCGCAAGGGCGCGACGATCCTCCTCGTGGATTCCCATCGCGACAGCCACATGCTCGCCGCCCACATCCTGCGCAAGCGCGATTGCAGCCTCGTGGTGGCGTCCGACCTCGCGGAGGCCTTCGCCTCCCTCGACCAGGACCTCTACGACCTCGTGTTCGCCGACCCCGGGATGGAAGGGCTCGACGGCCCGGATGCCGCGAAGCTGCTGCGATCCCGCATCCCGCGCGACCCGCAGGCGACCGGCATCTACGCGACCAGCCTGGACCACTCGCCCGCATTCACGAAGCAGAAACTCGCCGAGGGTTTCGACGGCACGCTCGCCAAGCCCTTCCGCCGCGACAACCTGTTCGCGATCCTCGCCGCGATCGGCAGGCTTCCCGACCCCCAGGACTAGGGCTGCAAGTCGACGCTACCCGCGCGGGCGCGCCGCGAGTATCGCGTCCGCGAGCTCGGCGAATCCCGCCGAACCCGCGGACGGCGTCACGTACCGGGGCAGGCTCGCCATGAGGTCGGCCATCTCGCGCACGTTGGCCACGCCCACCGCGTTGGGAAAGTACGCGAACATCGGCTGGTCGTTGGGGGAGTCGCCGGCGAAGACGAAGCGCTCGCGCTCGCGCTCCACGTCGATCGCGAAGTCCTCCGCGAGCATGAGGCGCGTGGTCGAGAGCTTGTCGTAGCCCCCGAACCAGCCGTTCACGTGGATGGAGCTCACCCTGGCCGTGAGGCCTTCCGACTCCATCACGGAGACGATCCTCGCCACGGCGGCACGGTCGAGCGGCGGCACGTCCTCGCGGAAATCGATCGCGAGGTCGGCCTCGCGGTAGGCCTGGTCGGAGGAGACGGCACAGCCGGGCACCTCCGCGAGGATGCGCGCGGCGATCGCCTCCATCCGCCCGGCGCGCCGCGTCCGCTCGGCATCCCCCACCACGTAGCGCTTCACGAGCCTGCCCTGCTTCGCGTCGTGGCGAAACCAGAAGGCGCCGTTCTCGCCCACGACCGCATCCACGGGCCACATGCGCGCGATGTGGTCGCACCAGCCGGCGGGGCGCCCGGTGACGGGAATCACCAGGAGCCCCGACGCGCGCAGGCTCTCCAGCGCGGAGTAGGCCGCGGCGTGCAGCCGCCCGTGGGTGGTCAGCGTGTCGTCGATGTCGGCGAGCACGCCGCGAAGGGCGCGGCGCGCCTCCGGCGGAAACTCCGCGAGTGGCTTCATGGGCAAAAGGATGAAACCCGTCCGCCCGCATCAGGGCCCGCGGCCCGCGCAGCCCGGCCCCGCGCCGGCTTGCCGGCCACGGGCAGGCCCGGCACGCTAGGACTTCCGGCCGGCGAGGTAGGCCTCGACCGCGGCACGCTGTGCGGCGTCCATGTGCAGCCCGCACTTGGTGCGCCGCCACAGGATGTCGTCGGCCGTCTCGGCCCACTCGTCGGAGATCAGGAAGTCTATCTCCCGCGCCGTGAGGCCGGCGCCGAAGTTCCTGCCGAGCGCATCCGGCGCGTGGACGTCGCCCAGGACGGTGGTCGTGCGGTTGCCGTGGCGGCGGACGACGCCGTCGAGGAGGTCCCGCGGGAAGCCCTTGTAGCGGTCGAACATCTCGTCGCGGAACGCGTTGTAGTTCGCCACGTCGCCTCCCGGAAGGTGCGCGTCGCGGGTCCACGCGGACCCCATCGGCGGCAGGTACGGGGCGAGCTTCTCCAGGGCCGTCTCCGCGAGGCAGCGGTAGGTGGTGATCTTGCCGCCGAAGAGCGAGAGGACGGGCGCCTTGCCCTCCTCGTCGTCCAGCTCCAGCACGTAGTCGCGCGTGATGGAGGACGGGTCCGACTTGCCGTCGTCGTAGAGCGGGCGCACGCCGGCGAAAGTCCAGACCACGTCGGCCTTCGCGAGGGGCTTCGCGAGGAAGCGGTTGGCGGCCTCGATCAGGTAGTCCGTCTCCTGCGCAGTGATGTCGACCGCCTCCTCCGGCGTGTCCACCGGCACGTCGGTAGTCCCGATGAGGCTGTACTTGCCCTCGAACGGGATCACGAAGACCACGCGCTTGTCGGGGTTCTGCAGGAGGCACGCATGTCCCAGCGAGTGCACCTTCGGGACCACGATGTGGCTGCCCTTCACCAGGCGCACCTTGGCGCCCGTCGGCTTGTGCGGAACGCCTTCGAGCACGCCCGTGACCCACGGTCCGGCCGCGTTCACCAGCGCGGTCGCTGCGACGGTGCGCGTGGCGCCGTTGCGCATGTCCCGGAGGTCGGCCTGCCAGGTGCGGCCATCGCGCCTCGCGCCCATGAACTTCGTGCGCGTGAGGATTTCCGCGCCCTTGTCGCGCGCCGACATCGCCGTGAGCACCGTGAGCCGCGCGTCGTCGACGCGGCAGTCGGAATAGACGATGCCGGAACGGATCTCGGGCTTCAAGCCGGCGCTGAACTCCACGTGCGGGAACTTCACCGCCTGGGATCCGGGCAGCGACACGCGCTTGCCCAGGTGGTCGTACATCCACAGGCCGATCCGGATCATCCACACCGGGCGCATGCTGCGGTCGTGGGGAAGCACGAAGCGCATGGGGCGCACGATGTGGGGTGCGGCATTGAGCAGGACCTCCCGCTCCGCGAGCGCCTCGCGCACCAGGCGGAACTCGTAGTGCTCCAGGTAGCGCAGCCCGCCGTGGATCAGCTTCGAGCTCCATCCGCTCGTGGCCGAGGCGAGATCCGCCATCTCCACCAGGAGGACCTTGAGGCCGCGCCCCGCGGCATCGCGCGCGATGCCCGTGCCGTTGACTCCGCCGCCGATGACCAGGAGGTCGTACTGCCCCGCGCTTGCCGACTGGGCCGACATTTTTGTTCTGCCTTTCTTCCGGAACCCGGCCCGGATACCCTCTACTTTAACTCCGACCGGCCGAAACGCGACCACCACAAAAGTCCAATGATCGTCTTCGTGTCCGTGATGAGGCCCTCGCGGACCCAGTCGAGCGCGTCTTCGATGCGCGCCGGGAACACCTCGAGATGCTCGCCCGGATCGAGCCGTGCGCCCACGTGGGTGAGGTTTCGCGCGCCGTAGATCTCGATAACCTCGTTCGAGTAGCCGATGGACGGATGCAGCGTCGTGACGAGCCACCAGTCGGAGGCCTCGTAGCCGCACTCCTCCACCAGCTCGCGCTTCGCGGTGGCCAGGGGCTGCTCGCCCTTCTCCATCTTCCCCGCGGGCAACTCGATGAAGTGCCGGTGCATCGGGTAGCGGTACTGGCGCTCGAGGAGGAGCGTCTCCTCGTCCAGGAAGGCCATCATCATCACCGCGCCGGGGTGCTCGACGTACTCCCGCCACGCGGCCGCACCGCCGGGCAGCCGCACCTCGTCGCGGCGCAGCTTCAGGAACCCGCCGTCGTAGGCGAGCCGGGTGGAAAGCGTCGATTCGGTGAAGTCGCCGGTGGGATCGGGGGGGCGCTTCACGGCATCCGGCCTAGAGGCTCGCCGTGATGGCGCGCGCGCACAGGTCCAGGAGGGGCCCGGGCACGACGCCGAGGGCCAGGACCGCGATCGCGTTCACCGACAGGAGCACGCGCATGTCGACGCGCGCCGCGATGCTGATCTCGCCGGCGGGCTCGTCCATGTACATGAGCTTCACCAGCCGCAGGTAGTAGAACGCCCCCACCACGCTCATCACCACGGCGAAGACCACCAGCGCCCCGAAGCCCGCCTCGAAAGCGGCCTGGAGCACCGCGAGCTTGGCGAGGAAGCCCACCGCCGGCGGGATGCCCGCGAGCGAGAAGGCGATGACCAGCATCACGAAGGCGAACCACTTCGAGCGCCGGTTCAGCCCCCGGAAGTCTTCCAGCTCCTCGGCCTCGAAGCCGGCGCGCGACAGGAGGAGGATCATGCCGAACGCCCCCAGCGTCATCAGCACGTAGGTGATCACGTAGAACATGGCCGAGCTGTAGCCGTTGTCGGTCCCCGCGAGGATGCCGAGCAGCAGGAAGCCCATGTGCGAGATGGTCGAGTAGGCGAGCATGCGCTTCAGGTTCGTCTGCGCGATCGCGACCACGTTGCCCAGGCCGATGGATGCCGCGGCCAGTATGGCGAGCATCAGCTGCCAGTCCCCGCCCAGCCCCCCCAGCCCCTGGGCGAGGAGACGCATCACGAAAGCGAACGCCGCGATCTTGGGGGCGGCGCCGATGAAGAGCGTCGTGGGCGTGGCCGCCCCGTGGTAGACGTCGGGGATCCACATGTGGAAGGGCACCGCGCCCAGCTTGAAGGCCACGCCCGCCACCACGAAGACGAGCCCGAAGGCCGCGAGGGACTGGCTCGCCCCGGCGCCGCCCAGCGAAGCCGCGACGCGGGCGATGTCGAGGGACCCCGTGGCGCCGTAGACCATCGACATGCCGTAGAGAAGCATCCCCGAGGCGAGCGCGCCCAGCACGAAGTACTTCATCGCCGCTTCCGTCGCGCGCACGGAATCGCGCTGCAGGGCGACCATCGCGTAGAGCGAGAGCGCGAGGAGCTCGAGCCCCAGGTAGAGGGTGAGGAAGTGGTGCGCCGAGATCATCACCATCATCCCGAGGGTGGCGAAGAGCGCGAGCGACAGGAACTCCCCGCGCAGCATTTCCCGGGCCTGGAGGTAGGCGCGTCCGTAGACGAGCGTCACCGCCACCGCCAGCAGCGTGGCCACCTTGAGCACCTGCGACATCGGGTCCGCGACGAACATGCCCTGGAAGGTGACCGAGGAAGCGTTGCCCGCGATCGAACCCGAGAGCGTCGCGCAGGCAAGGAGCGAGGCGATCGCGAACCAGAAGGTGACGTGGCGGTCGCGCTCCGGGATGAAGAGGTCGATCACCAGCAGCGCGCACACGAGGCCCAGCAGCGCGATCTCCGGGATCGCCGGGCCGAGCGTGGCGAGCGAGAAGGTCGCGGTGTTCACAGCTTGGTCACCGTCACGTGCCGCAGCAGCTCGAGTACCGTGGGGTTCATCACGTCGGCCAGGGGCTTGGGCCACACCCCCAGCGCCAGGACGCAGGCGGCGAGCAGGGCGAGAAAGACGATCTCGCGCGCGCCCACGTCGCGCAGGGCGGCCACCCGGTCGCTGCCAACCTCGCCGTAGACCACGCGCTTGACCATCCACAGCGTGTAGGCCGCGCCGAAGACGAGCGTGGTGGCGGCGAGGAACGCGTACCAGAAGTTCACCTTCACCGCGCCCATGATCACGAGGAATTCGCCCACGAAGCCGCTCGTGGCCGGAAGCCCCGAGTTGGCCATGGCGAAGAGGACGAAGAAGGCCGCGAACACGGGCATCGTGTTGGCCACCCCGCCGTAGTCGGCGATGTTGCGCGAGTGCATGCGGTCGTAGAGCACTCCCACGCACAGGAACATGGCCGCGGAGATGAAGCCGTGGGAGACCATCTGCACCAGCCCGCCCAGCATGCCATCGGCGTTGAAGAGGAAGAAGCCGAGCGTGACGAACCCCATGTGCGAGATCGACGAGTAGGCGATCAGCTTCTTCATGTCCGACTGGGCGAGTGCGACCAGGCCGATGTAGACCACGGCGATGAGCGAGAGCGTCACCATGAAGCCCGCGAGCGCGTGCGAGGCGTCGGGGGCGATGGGGAGGTTGAAGCGCAGGAGCCCGTAGGCGCCGATCTTGAGCGTGATCGCCGCCAGTATCACGGAGCCTCCGGTCGGCGCCTCCACGTGGGCGTCCGGCAGCCACGTGTGCACCGGCCACATGGGCACCTTCACCGCGAAGCTCATGAGCATCGCGAGGAACACCAGCACCTGTGCCGTCATGGAAAGCGGCAGCCTGTGGAAGTCCAGGATCTCGAAGCTGCCGTTGGTCTGCAGGTAGAGGTAGATGAAGGCCGCGAGCATCAGGAGCGAGCCGAGCAGCGTGTAGAGGAAGAACTTCACCGCTGCGTATACCCGGTTCGGTCCGCCCCACACGCCGATGATGAGGAACATCGGGATCAGCATCGCCTCGAAGAAGACGTAGAAGACGATTGCGTCCAGCGCGGCGAAGGTGCCGTTGATGAGCCCGGACATGATGAGGAAGGCCGCGAGGTACTGTCCCACGCGGTCGGTGATCACCTCCCAGTGCGCGATCACGACCAGCACGGTCATGAAGCTGTTCAGGAGGATGAGCGGCATGGAGATGCCGTCCACCCCGAGGTGGTAGTTCACGTTGAGGAACGGGATCCAGGGCGCGAGCTCCTGGAACTGCATCGCCCCTCCCGCGGCGGCGCTGAAGCCCGTCCACAGGGGAATGCAGGCGAGGAAGCCGAGCACCGCGCCCGCGAGCGCCGTCCAGCGCGCCGCGGCCGGCCTGCGGTCGGAGCCGAGCGCGAGCACGGCCGCGCCGAAGGCGATCGGCAGCCATGTGACGACGGAGAGGATGGGAAGGCCCTCGACCATGTTCTTCTTCTAGATCCTCGCGTTCCAGAGCCAGATGGTGAGGAGCGCGAACACGCCGAAGAGCATCGTGAACGCGTAGTGGTAGACGAATCCCGTCTGGACCCTGCGGGCGAATCCCGCGAACCAGCCGACGAGCTTCGCGGTGCCGTTCACCATGATGCCGTCGATGATCGTGCGGTCGCCCCACTGCCACAGTCCGCCGCCGAGCGCGCGCGCGCCGCCGGCGAAGAACCAGTCGTTGAAGTCGTCGAAGCCGTACTTGCGCTCGAGGATGGTGGCGAGGACGCCGGATTTCGCCTTGATCACCGCCGGGAGGTCGGGGCGCACGAGGTACAGGTAGCCCGCGAGCCCCGCGCCGGCGAGCGCCAGCCAGAAGGGCGCCGTCCCGAAGGCGTTGAGCACCATGGCGCCCGCGCCGTGGAAGTGCTTCGCCATTTCCGCCATGGTCGCGCTCGGCGCGATCGACTGGCCGAACCAGCCGCCGTAGAGCATCGGCTCGATCGCGACCCAGCCGACAAGGGCCGAGGGAACGGCGAGCAGCACCAGCGGCACCGTGATCACCCACGGGCTCTCGTGCGGCTTGCCCCCGTGGCCGTGGCCGTCGTGCCCATGGGCGTCACCGGCATCGAAGCGCTCCTGGCCGTGGAAGGCGAAGAAGACCAGCCGGAAGGAATAGAAGGCGCCCACGAAGACGCCCGCGAGCGCCAGCGCCCAGGCGAACCCCGCGCCGGGCGTCTGGGAAAGGTGCAGCGCCTCGATGATCGAGTCCTTGGAGAAGAACCCGGCGAAGGGCGGCAGGCCCGCGTTGGCGAGCGCGCCCGCGAGCACCGTGAGGTAGGTGACGGGCATGTACTTGCGCAGCCCGCCCATCCTGCGCATGTCCTGCTCGTGGTGCAGCGCGATGATGACCGAGCCCGCGCCCAGGAAGAGCACCGCCTTGAAGAAGGCGTGCGTCATCAGGTGGAAGATCGCCACCGGGTAGGCCGCCGCCCCCAGCGCCATCGTCATGTAGCCCAGCTGCGAGAGCGTCGAGTAGGCGACCACCCGCTTGATGTCCGTCTGGACGATGGCCACGAGCGCCATGAAGAAGGCGGTGATGGCCCCGATCACGATCACGAAGGAAAGCGCCGGCTGCGACAGCTCGAAGAGCGGCGACATGCGCGCCACCATGAAGATGCCGGCGGTCACCATGGTCGCGGCGTGGATCAGCGCGGAGATCGGCGTCGGGCCTTCCATGGAGTCCGGCAGCCACACGTGCAGCGGGAACTGCGCGCTCTTGCCCATGGCGCCCACGAAGAGCCCGATGCACACGATCGTGCCCAGCGCCACCGGGCTGCCGGGCAAGAGCTCGATCGCGACGTGGGCCAGCGTCGGCGCCTTGACGAACACCGTCGCGTAGTCGAGCGTGCCGAAGTACGCGAACACGAAGCCGATGGCGAGCAGGAACCCGAAGTCGCCCACGCGGTTCACGAGGAAGGCCTTCAGGTTCGCGTAGATGGCGGTGGGGCGCTTGAACCAGAAGCCGATGAGGAGGTAGGAGACGAGCCCCACCGCTTCCCAGCCGAAGAAGAGCTGCAGGAAGTTGTCCGCCATCACCAGCATCAGCATCGCGAAGGTGAAGAGCGAGATGTACGCGAAGAAGCGCTGGTAGCCGGGGTCGTCGGCCATGTAGCCGATGGTGTAGACGTGCACCATGAGCGACACGAAGGTGACCACCACCATCATCACGGCGGTCAGCCGGTCGACCAGGAAGCCCACGTGGATCGAGTACCCCTCGCCCGAGAGCCACGTGTAGAGCGCCCCGGCGAACGAGTTCCCCACGGCCACCTCGCGCAGGAGCACGAGCGAGGCCACGAGCGAGATCGCCACGGAGGCGATCGTCACCGTGTGCGAGAAGGCGCGGCCCAGCTTCCAGCCGAGGAAACCCGCGAGCACCGCCCCCGCGAGCGGGGCGAAGGCGGCGATGGTGGCGACCGTCATCAGTTCCATCGGCGCCTCATCCTTTCAGGGAGCTCATGTCGTCGACGTTGATCGACTTCAGGTTCCGGAAGAGGGTGACGAGGATCGCGAGCCCGATAGCGGACTCGGCCGCGGCCACCGTGAGGATGAAGAACACGAACACCTGCCCCGCGGGATCGCCCAGGAAGTGCGAGAAGGCGATGAAGTTCAGGTTCACCGCGAGCAGCATCAGCTCGATGGCCATGAGGATCACGATGAGGTTCTTGCGGTTGAGGAAGATGCCCGCCACCGCGATGGAAAAGAGCAGCGCGCCGAGGACGAGGTAGTGGCTGAGCGGGATCATCGCCCGCCTCCCGTGCCGTCGGCACCTTGGTCCTTCACGATCTTCAGGCGCCCCGCCTTGGTCGCGGAGAGCTGCGTGGCCGCGTCCTGGTAGCGCGTCTCCTTGCGCCGGCGCAGCGTGAGCGCGATGGCGGCCACGATCGCCACGAGGAGCACCACGGCGGCCAGCTCGAACGGGAAGACGTAATCGGTGTAGAGAATGCGCCCGAGTTCCTTGGTGTTCGAGTACCCGGCCGGCGGCGCGCCCGGCGAAGGCGCCTCGCGGGAGGCGAGCACGAGGGTCATCTCGATCGCCATCAGCAGGCCCACGCCGCCGGCGAGCGGCACGTGGCGCCAGAATCCCTCGCGAAGCTTGTCGAAGTTGATGTCGAGCATCATCACCACGAAGAGGAAGAGCACCATCACCGCGCCGACGTAGACCAGGACCAGCACCACGGCAAGGAACTCGGCGTAGAGGAGCAGCCACAGGGCCGCGGCGGAAAAGAAGGCGAGCACGAGCCACAGCGCCGCGTGCACGGGGTTCCTCGCGGTGATCACGCGCAGCGCGGCGAGCAGCAGGATGGCCGCACTCACGTAGAAGGCGACAAGCGCGAGGCTCATGTCAGCGGAACCTCGCGTCTTCGGCGCGGTCGGCGGCGATCTTCGCCTCGTACCGGTCGCCGATCGCCAGGAGCACCGGCTTGGTGTAGTAGAGATCGCCCCGGGCTTCCCCGTGGTACTCGAGGATGCGCGTCTCCACGATGGAGTCCACCGGGCAGCTTTCCTCGCAGAACCCGCAGAAGATGCACTTGGTGAGGTCGATGTCGTAGCGGGTCGTGCGCCGCGTGCCGTCCTGGCGCTCCTCGCTCTCGATGGTGATCGCGAGCGCGGGGCACACCGCCTCGCAGAGCTTGCAGGCGATGCAGCGCTCCTCCCCGTTGGGGTAGCGCCTGAGCGCGTGCAGGCCCCGGAAGCGCGCGCTCTGCGGCGTCTTCTCCTCGGGAAAGTAGACGGTGACCTTGCGCGCGAAGAGGTGGCGGCCCGTGAGGCCCAGGCCCTTCAGGAGCTCCACGAGCAGGAGGCTCGAGGCGATTTCCTTCGCGCGGCTCCACATGGCGGTCACTTCCCGAACCACAGCGAGAAGGGGGGCGTGCTCGCCAGGGGCTCGAGCATCATCACGCCGGTCACGGCGATCCACACGAGCGTGACCGGAATGAACACCTTCCAGCCCAGGCGCATGACCTGGTCGTAGCGGTAGCGCGGAAAGGATGCGCGCACCCACAGGAAGAGGAACATGAAGAACGCGATCTTCACGAGCAGCCAGTGGATGCCGGGCGCGGCGAGGAGCCCCGCGACCGGAACCTCGCGCAGGAAGGCGAAGTCCAGCGGCGAGAGCCAGCCGCCGAAGAACAAGAGGCTCGTGAGCGTGGAGACCAGGATCATGTTCGCGTACTCGGCGAGGAAGAAGACCGCGAAGCTCATCCCCGAGTACTCGACGTGGAATCCCGCGACCAGCTCGCTCTCGCCCTCGGCCATGTCGAAGGGGGCGCGGTTGGTCTCGGCGAGCCCGGCGATGAAGTAGACGACGAGGAGCGGCGCCAGCGGCAGCCAGAACCACTCGAGGAAGCCCCAGTCGCCGCCCTGGCGCATGACGATCTCGGTCAGGTTCAGGCTCTGCCCGGCCATGAGCGCGCCCACCAGCGCAAAACCCATGGCGATCTCGTAGGCGACCACCTGCGCGGCCGAGCGCATCGCGCCCAGGAACGCGTACTTCGAATTCGAGGCCCAGCCGGCGATGATGATCCCGTAGACGCCCATGGAGGCCATCGCGAGCACCACGAGGAGGCCCGCGTCCACGTTCGCGATCACCCAGCCCGGCGAGAACGGCACCACGGCCCAGACCGCGAGCGCCGGGGCCACCGCGACGATGGGCGCGAGGAAGAACAGCCCCTTCGAGGCGCTCGACGGGACGATGCGCTCCTTCATGAGGAGCTTGATCGCGTCCGCGATGGGCTGCAGCACGCCCATCCAGCCGACGCGGTTGGGGCCGCGACGGACCTGGATCCAACCGATCACCCAGCGCTCGACGAGCTGGTAGTAGAGGACCGTGAGCAGGAGCGGCACGAGCACGGCGACGATGCCCGCGAGGGATCTCGCGAACACCCAGGCGTGGGACCCCCAGACCGGGCCGAACCAGCCCCGGAAGGCTTCCTGGACGGTGCCGGCGAATTCCATCATGCCGCGGCTTCCGAGGTGGCCTTAGCGATCGCGAGCGCGCCCTCGCCCAGTGCCACCGTCGCGGCGATGCCGCGGGCCACGCGCACGCACCCGTCGGGAAGCGCCGGGTCGATCGCGAGCGGGAGCTCGGCCTCGCCGCCGCCCTGGGTCACGCGCACCCGGTCGCCCGGCGAGAGGCCGGCGGCGAGCGCGGTGGCGGCGTTCATGCGCGCGGTCGCCGCCGCCTTCGCGTCCGCGGTCCTCTGCAGGGCCGGCGCGCGCCGCACCTGGGCGTCCGTCGCGTAGACGGGCCATTCGGCCACGCGTTCCAGCCCTTCCAAGGGCGCGCCCAGCGCGAACGGGAACGGCGCGAGATCGTTGGAGAGCCCGGCGTCGGCCCAGGCCTGGAGGTCCGGCGCGATGGATGCGCGCACCTCTTCCAGCGTCTGCGCCTCGAAGCCGGGCAGCCCCAGCATTGCGCCCAGCACGCGCAGCACCTTCCAGCCCGGGCGCGTTTCGCCGCGGGGTTTCGTGACCGCGTGGAACGACTGCACGCGGCCTTCCATGTTCACGAAAGTGCCGGCGGTCTCCGCGGACGGCGCGATGGGCAGGATCACGTGGGCGTACTCCGGCGCCCAGCAGCGCCAGGAGGTGAGCGCCACCACGAACTCGGCCTTGCCGAGCGCGGCGATTGCCGCCGGCGCGAGCGCCGCGTCGCGCTCCGGCTCGAACCCGGCTACGACGAAGGCCTTGCGCGGGTCGGCGATCATCGCGCGCGTGTCCATGCCTCCTTCCGCGGGACTGGCGCCGGCGAGCTTCGCGCCGACGCTGTTCGCGTTCTGCGCCGGCACGCCGAGCGTGGCGCCGGTCAGGCGCGCGATCTCGTGGGCGATCGCCGCGAGGACCGCATAGTCCGGGTGCTGCTGCGCGTAGCTGCCCAGGAGGATCGCGGCACGCTCGCGGTTGGCGAGGCTTGCCGCGATGGCGCGCGCCTCTTCTCCCACCGCGACGGCCGCGGCCGCCTTGGCGACCTCGCCCTCGAGGGGCTTGCCGACGGCCTCGGCCACGGCCTTCGCGACCGAGGCGAGGGCCGTCGCGAGTCCCGAGGGCCGCGCGACGAGGCGGTTGGCCACCGGCATCAGGAGGTCGTCGTCGGCCACGTGCACCACGTTCACCGCGAGGCCGTGCTTTGCGCCCTGGCGCAGGCGGTTGGCGAGGAGCGGCTGCTCCTTGCGGATCGTCGCACCCACGAGCAGCACCGCCTGCTGGCGTCCCAGCTCGGACACCTGCATGCCGAGCCACGGGGCGCCGGCGAAGCGGGCGCGCGAATCCAGCGCCCGGAAGTGGTAGTCGAGGTTGCCCGTGCCGAAACCGCGCGCAAGGGCGGCCGCGAGGTGCAGCTCCTCGAGGGTGAGCGTGGGCGAGGCGAGCATCCCCAGCGCGGCCGGGCCGTGCTTCGCCGCGACCTCCTTGAGTCCCGTGGCCACCGCCTCCAGCGCCTCGGGCCAGTCGACCTCGGTCCACGCGCCGTCCCGGCACACCATCGGGCGCGTGAGGCGGTCCTCGGTGTTCAGCCCCTCGTAGGCGAAGCGGTCGCGGTCCGAGAGCCAGCATTCGTTGACGGCCTCGTTGTCGAAGGGGACCACGCGCATCACGCGCTCGTCCTTCACCTGCATCACGAGGTTCGAGCCCAGCCCGTCGTGGGGCGAGACCGACTTGCGCCGGGCGAGCTCCCAGGTCCGGGCCGAATAGCGGAACGGCTTGGAGGTGAGCGCGCCCACGGGGCACAGGTCGATCATGTTGCCGGAGAGCTCGGAGTCCACCGTGCGGCCCACGAAGGAGAGGATCTCCGCGTGCTCGCCGCGCCCGGCCATGCCGAGCTCCATCACCCCGCCGATCTCCTGGCCGAAGCGCACGCATCTCGTGCAGTGGATGCAGCGCGTCATGTCGGTGGTGATGAGCGGGCCCAGGTACTTGTTGACCACCACGCGCTTGTCTTCTTCGTAGCGCGAGCTCGACCCGCCGTAGCCCACGGAGAGGTCCTGCAGCTGGCATTCGCCGCCCTGGTCGCAGATGGGGCAGTCGAGCGGGTGGTTGATGAGCAGGAACTCCATCACGCCCTTCTGGGCGTTGATGGCGGTCTCGGACTGGGTCCACACCTTCATGCCCTCGGTGGCGGGCGTGGCGCATGCCGGCAGCGGCTTGGGCGCCTTCTCCACCTGCACGAGGCACATGCGGCAGTTGGCGGCGATGGAGAGCTTCCTGTGCCAGCAGAAGTGCGGCACGAAAGTGCCGAGCTTCTCCGCGGCGTGCATCACCGTGGCGCCGCTTTCGACCTGGACGGGCTTGCCGTCTATCTCGAGGTTGATCATCTTGGGGTCAGGTTACTCATGGGCGACGGCAGCGACGGCTGGACCCTTCCCGGCTCCTGCAGAAGCGTAACCTGACCCCGCAGCCGGGCTCGAATAGCCACCGGCCTTCACGAGGCAGCGCTTGTGCGCGATGTGGTGCTCGAACTCGGCGCGGAACTGCTTCACGAAGGCGCGCACGGGCATCGCCGCGGCATCCCCCAGCGCGCAAATGGTGCGGCCCTGGATGTTGTCGGCGAGGTTCAGGAGGAGATCCAGGTCCTCGGGCCGGCCGAGGCCGGTCTCGATCCGGTGGATGATCCGCCAGAGCCAGCCGGTGCCCTCGCGGCACGGCGTGCACTGCCCGCAGGACTCCTCGAAGTAGAAATAGGCGAGCCGTTCGGCCGCCTTCACCATGCAGGTGTCCTCGTCCATGACGATGACCGCGCCGGAGCCCAGGAAGGATCCCGCCTTCTGGATCGAGTCGTAGTCCATGTCGAGCGACATCATCACGTCGGCGGGCAGCACCGGCATCGACGAGCCGCCGGGAATCACCGCCTTCAGCTTCTTGCCCCCGCGCATGCCGCCGGCCATCTCGAGGAGCTTCGCGAAGGGCGTGCCCAGGCGAACCTCGTAGTTCCCGGGGCGGTTCACGTGGCCGGAGACGGAGAAGATCTTGGTGCCGCCGTTGTTGGGCTTGCCCAGCTCCAGGAACCAGTCGGCGCCGTTCACGATGATCGCGGGCACCGCCGCGAAAGTCTCGGTGTTGTTGATGGTGGTGGGCTTGCCGTAGAGGCCGAAGCTCGCCGGGAAAGGCGGCTTGTAGCGCGGCTGGCCCTTCTTGCCCTCGAGGGATTCGAGCAGCGCCGTCTCCTCGCCGCAGATGTAGGCGCCGAAGCCGTGGTGGGCGTGGAGCTGGAAGTCGAAGCCCGCGTCGAGGATGTTCGCGCCGAGGTATCCCGCGGCCCGCGCCTCCTCGAGCGCCTCCTCGAAGCGCTCGTACTCGGCCCAGATCTCGCCGTGGATGTAGTTGTAGCCCACCGTCGCGCCGATGGCGTAGCCGCCGATGATCATGCCCTCGATCAGCGCGTGCGGGTTGTAGCGCAGGATGTCGCGGTCCTTGAAGGTGCCGGGCTCGCCCTCGTCGGAATTGCACACGATGTACTTCTGGCCCGTGTACCCGCGCGGCATGAACGACCACTTGAGGCCCGTGGGGAAGCCCGCGCCGCCACGGCCGCGCAGCGCCGATTTCTTCACTTCCGCGATCACCGCCTCGGGCGCGATCTTCTCCTCGACGATCTTGCGCAGCGCCCGGTAGCCGCCGCGCGCCTCGTAGTCCGCGAGGCGCCAGTTGGACCCGTCCAGGCCCTTCAGGATGACGGCGTCGGGGCCGTAGTCGCGAAGCGCCGTCATGGGAAAACCCCGAGGCGGCTCACTTGCGAAGCTCCTCGACCAGCGCGTCGAGCTTGTCGGCGGACATGTGGCTGCACATGCGCTTGTTGTCCACGAGCAGCACGGGCGCGTCCCCGCAGGCGCCCAGGCATTCGCCCTCGCGCAGCGTCACCGCGCCGTCGGCGCTCGTCTCGCCGAACCCCACGCCGAGCCTCGCCTTCAGGCGCTCGGCCGCGTCCACGCCGCCGGAGAGCGCGCACGGCAGGTTCGTGCACACCGTGACCTTGTGCCGCCCGCCGGGCTCGAGGCGGTACATGCTGTAGAAGGTCGCCACCTCGTAGACCGCGACCGGTGCCATGCCGAGCACCTTTGCGACCGCCTCCATCACCTCGTCGGGCAGCCACCCGTGCTCGTCCTGGGCGATCGCGAGCGCAGCCATCACCGCGGACTGCTTCTGGTCCGCCGGGTACTTGGCGACCTCCCGGCCGATCTTCGCCAGCGCCTGCTCCGAGAGCACGCCCATCACTCGCCCTTCCAGTAGTCGACGCTCGCGTCGGCCATCGCCATGTGGCGCAGGCGCGCTTCGCCCGAGCCGCCGAACGCGCCGATCTTGCCGGAGTCCGGGTACTCGCAGACTTCCGCCGGCATCATGGTGCTCACGGAGAGGTAGGCGAGCTCGGCATCGGAATCGTTCACGATCTGGTGCGCGGTCTCGGGGCCGCCCACCGGGCAGCAGATGAAGTCGCCCGCGCGCACCTTGCGGCGCTCGGCACCGTAGCGCAGCGTCCCCTCGCCGCGCACGATGAAGAACATCTCCTCTTCGGCGCGATGGCTGTGAAACGGGCAGGAGGTCTTCCCCGGCGGGACCACGTCGTAGGAATACCCCAGGTCCTTCGCGCCCACGAGCGGCCCGATGCGCACCGCGTCAGCCTCGAAGTTCCCGCCCACGGCGGAGAAGTGTTCGAGCGCGAGTTCGTCCAGGTTGACCACCCGCGAGTCGATCGCCCGCTTCGGCGCGGCCTCGTCATGCTTGCTCATCGGTCGATCTCCCCGAAGACGATGTCCATGGTGCCGATGATGGCGACCACGTCGGCGATCATGTGGCCCTTCACCATCTCGTCCATGGCCGCGAGGTGCGGGAAGCCCGGCGCGCGGATCTTCAGGCGCCACGGCTTGTTGGCCCCGTCGGAGACGAGGTAGATGCCGAATTCCCCCTTCGGGTGCTCGACCGCCGCGTAGACCTCGCCCGGCGGAACGTGCATGCCCTCGGTGAAGAGCTTGAAATGGTGGATCAACTCCTCCATGGAGGCCTTCATCTCCACGCGCGAGGGGGGTGCGACCTTGTGGTCGTCGGTGATCACCGGGCCGGGGTTGGCGCGCAGCCACGCGATGCACTGGCCGATGATGCGGTTCGATTCGCGCATCTCCTGCACGCGCACGAGGTAGCGGTCGTAGCAGTCGCCCTCCGTGCCCACGGGGATGTCGAAGTCCATCCGGTCGTAGACCTCGTAGGGCTGCTTCTTCCGCAGGTCCCAGGCGATGCCGGAGCCACGCAGCATCGGGCCCGTGAAGCCCAGGGCCTGCGCGCGTTCCGGGCTCACCACGCCGATGCCCACGGTGCGCTGCTTCCAGATGCGGTTCTCGGTGAGGAGCGTCTCGTAGTCGTCCACGTACGCCGGGAAGCGGCGCGTGAAGTCCTCGATGAAGTCGAGGAGCGAGCCCTGGCGGTTGGCGTTCAGGCGCGTGATCTCCGCCGCGCTGCGGCTGCGGGTGGACTCGTACTGCGGCATGCGCTCGGGCAGATCCCGGTAGACGCCGCCGGGGCGGTAGTAGGCCGCGTGCATGCGCGCGCCGGAGACCGCCTCGTACATGTCGAAGAGGTCCTCGCGCTCCCGGAAGGCGTACAGGAACACCGTCATGGCGCCCACGTCGAGCGCGTGCGAGCCGATCCACAGGAGGTGGTTCAGGATCCGCGTGATCTCGTCGAACATCACGCGGATGTACTGCGCGCGCTCTGGGACCGCCACGCCCAGGAGACGCTCTATCGCCATCACGTAGGCGTGCTCGTTGGCCATCATCGACACGTAGTCGAGGCGGTCCATGTAGGGCACGCTCTGCAGGTAGGTGCGCGTCTCGGCGAGCTTCTCGGTGCCGCGGTGCAGCAGCCCGATGTGGGGGTCGGCCCGCTGCACGACCTCGCCGTCCAGCTCCAGCACCAGCCGCAGCACCCCGTGCGCCGCCGGGTGCTGTGGTCCGAAATTCATGGTGTAGTTCTTGATCTCGGCCATGGTCAGCTCTTGCCTGTCCCGTAGCTGTCCTCGCGGATGACGCGCGGGACGATCTCGCGCGGCTCGATCGTGACCGGCTGGTAGATCACGCGCTTCTGCACCGGGTCGTAGCGCATCTCGACATGACCGGAGATGGGGAAATCCTTCCGGAAAGGGTGCCCCATGAAGCCGTAGTCGGTGAGGATGCGGCGCAGGTCCGGGTGGCCGCGGAAGACCACGCCGAAGAGGTCGAACGCCTCGCGCTCGTACCAGTTGGCGGCGGGCCAGACGTCGATCACGGAATCGACCCCGGGAAAGCCGTCGTCCGGGCAGAACACCTTCACGCGCAGGCGCCGGTTGTGGCGCAGCGACAGCAGGTGCAGCAGCACCGCGAAGCGCGGGCCGGCGGGCGGGGCGTCGCCGAAGCCCTCGTAGTCGTTCGCGCACAGGTCGACCAGGGTGGAAAAGGCGAGCGTCTCGTCGTCGCGCAGCACCCGCGCGGCCTCGACGAGATCTGCCGCCGCCACTTCGATCGTGAGCTCGCCGCGGTCGGCCACGGCGCGCACGATCCTCTCCCCGAGCGCGGCGGCCACGTCCCTCTCGAGGGACCGGATCGCGTCGCCCATCGCCTAGCTGCGCCGGATCGTCTGGGTGCGCTTGATCTTGTTCTGCAGCTGCAGCAGCCCGTAGATCAGCGCCTCCGCCGTGGGGGGGCAGCCGGGGACGTAGATGTCCACGGGCACGATGCGGTCGCAGCCGCGCACGACGGAGTAGGAGTAGTGGTAGTAGCCGCCGCCGTTGGCGCACGAGCCCATGGAGACCACCCAGCGCGGCTCGGCCATCTGGTCGTAGACCTTGCGCAGCGCCGGCGCCATCTTGTTGCAGAGCGTGCCGGCCACGATCATCAGGTCGGACTGGCGCGGACTCGGCCGGAAGACGATCCCGAAGCGGTCCAGGTCGTAGCGCGCGGCGCCGGCGTGCATCATCTCCACCGCGCAGCAGGCGAGGCCGAAGGTCATGGGCCAGAGCGAACCCGTGCGCGCCCAGTTGAGCACGTTGTCGACCTGGGTCACGACGAAGCCCTGGCCGGAGACGCCCTGCGACATGTCAGTCATCGATGACTCCCATGAACGGCGCGGCCCGCCCGTCCGGCGCATCCCCGCAAGAACGGTGGGGCCCCTGCCTGGCGGACCGGGTCTTTACTCCCATTCGAGCGCCCCTTTCTTCCACTCGTAGACGAAGCCCACGACCAGGATCGCGAGGAACAGCATCATGGCCCAGAAACCGAACCAGCCGATTTCCTGCAGCACGATCGCCCAGGGGAAGAGGAAGGCGATCTCCAGGTCGAAGAGGATGAAGAGGATGGCCACCAGGTAGTAGCGCACGTCGAACTTCATGCGCGCGTCCTCGAAGGCCTCGAACCCGCACTCGTACGGGGAGAGCTTCTCGGCGTCGGGCTGGTGGGCGCCGGTGAGCCGCCCCAGCGCGCCGCTCACGACGATCGCCCCGATGCCGATTGCGCACCCGATGGCGAGGAACAGCAGGACGGGAAAGTAGTTTTCCAGCATGGCGCCTGATGGGAACGCGGAACCCGTGCCGGGGGAAACCGGAAGCCCGGCGGCTTCTTCGCAACTGGTGCGGTCGGAGAGACTCGAACTCTCACACCTTTCGGCACTGCCCCCTCAAGACAGCGTGTCTACCAATTCCACCACGACCGCACTGCGCACAGCAGGTACTGCGAGGACTATTTCGGGATTTCCGACGATTTCGACAGGGGATCGCCCGACGGCGCCGGCGCTGACGGGGCGGGCACGGCCGGTTGCGTCGCGGACTGCCCCGCGTCGGGCTTGATCGACTCCGTCACGCCGCCGGACTTCGAGGGCGAGGCCGAAAGGAAGGTGAGGCCGAGGCTCGTGGCGAAGAAGACGGCCGCGAGCACCCCGGTGGCGCGGGACAGGAAGTTGGCCGCGCCGGAAGAACCGAAGAGGCTCCCCGCCGAGCCGCTGCCGAACGCCGCGCCCATGTCGGCGCCCTTGCCGTGCTGCAGGAGCACGAGCACGACGATGGCCACCGCCGCGAGCATGTGAAGCACGATCACCAGGGTATGCATTTCGAACCTTTCAACCTGCGGCGACGGCTGCGCGCCATATCGCCAGGAAATCTTCCGCCACCAGCGACGCCCCGCCGATGAGTCCTCCATCGACATCCGGCATCGCGAACAATTCCGCCGCGTTGGCACCCTTCACGCTGCCGCCGTAGAGCATCGGCAGCCGCGCGGCGACGGCCGCATCCTGCTTCGCCACCCTTGCGCGCAGGAACGCATGGGTCTCCTGCGCCTGCGCCGAGGTGGCGGTCTTGCCCGTCCCGATGGCCCACACCGGCTCGTAGGCCAGCAGCGCGCCGTCGAGCGCCGCGGCCCCGGATTTCTCCAGCACCGCGTCCAGCTGCCGCGCGAGCACGGCCTCGGTCTCGCTCCGCTCCCGCTCCGCCAGCGTCTCGCCCACGCAGAAGATCGGCGTGAGCCCGGCCTTGCGGGCCGCGGCGACCTTCTCCGCGACGATCGCGTCGGTGTCCCCGAACAGGGTCCGGCGCTCGGAGTGGCCGACGATCGCGAGGGTGGCCCCGAATTCCCGGAGCATCGCGCCGGAGACGTCCCCCGTGTACGCACCCTTCTCGAAGCGGCTCAGGTCCTGCCCTCCCCAGGCCACCGGCGTGCCCTCCAGGAGCCCGCGAACCTGGGCCAGGTAGGGCGCCGGCACGCATACCGCGAGGAGGCGACCGGCCTTCGGCGACGCTTCCGGGAGGATCGCCTTCAGCAGTGCTTCATTGCCGGGAAGGCTGCCGTTCAACTTCCAGTTCCCGACCACGTATTTCTGCCGCATGCGCGCCCCTCAAAACCGTCGGATTTTACAGGCTCGGGGTAATACGGGTCAATTTTCGGCCCCGACGGGAGCGCGTCTCCCTGCTGCGGGGGGGTTGACAAGCTCGATCATTTCGATAATTCTAAAAATATGCAAATCAAAGACGCCGTGGAAGCCTTGTCTGCCCTCGCCCAGGAATCGCGCCTCGCGGTATTCCGCCACCTCGTGGAGGCGGGACCCGCGGGCGACACGCCCGGGAACATCGCCGCAAGCCTCGGGATCGCGCCCTCGACGCTCTCCTTCCACCTGAAGGAGCTCGCCAACGCGGGCCTCGTCGCCTCGCGCTCGGCTTCCCGCTTCCACATCTACTCCGCGGACTTCGAGCGAATGGCCGCGCTCATGACCTATCTTTCGCAGAACTGCTGCCGCGGCCAGGCGGCCGAGCGTCTCTCCCTGGCGGAGACCGCCCTGTCGGGCTGCCCGCCTTCCTCCCCCTGTCCCCCCGCCAAGAAAGGAAACGCGCCATGAAACGCTTCCACGTGCACGTCTCGGTCGCGAATCTCGCCGACAGCATCCGCTTCTACTCCACGGTGTTCGGCGAGCCGCCCACCGTCGAGAAGCCCGACTATGCCAAGTGGATGGTGGAGGACCCGCGCCTGAACTTCGCCATCTCGCAGCGCGGCCACGCGCCGGGGCTCAACCACCTGGGGCTCCAGGTGGATTCCGACGCCGAGCTGGCCGGGCTTCGCGAGGCGGTGGCCCGTGCCGAGCTGCCGGTGAAGGACAATCGCGGCGCCTCGTGCTGCTACGCGAAGTCGGACAAGTACTGGGTCACCGACCCGCAGGGCATCGCCTGGGAGACCTACCACACGCTGGGCGACATCCCGACCTTCGGCGAGCCCGCGGAAGGCGCCGGCACCGGCGCCTGCTGCGCCACCGTGGCGGAAGCGCCGTCCACGGCGCCGCGCGCCTGCTGCGCCTGAAAGCCCGCGCCGTGGCGTCCGACCCCCTCCACGTGCTCTTCCTGTGCACGGGCAACTCGGCGCGCTCGATACTGGCCGAGTCGATCCTCAACGCGATCGACCCGGTGCGGTTCAGGGGCCACAGCGCGGGGAGCCACCCGGCGGGACGCGTGCATCCGTTCGCCCTCGAGCTCCTCGCGAAGAACCGGTTCCCCGTCGAGGGCCTGCGCAGCAAGAACTGGGAGGAATTCGCGGCTCCCGGCGCTCCGCGGATCGATTTCGTCTTCACGGTTTGCGACAACGCCGCCGGGGAGGCCTGCCCCGTCTGGCCGGGGCGACCGGTGACCGCGCACTGGGGCATCGCGGACCCGGCAGCCGTGGAGGGCGCGGATGACGGGAAGCGACGCGCCTTTCTCGAAGCCTTCGTGGTCCTGAAGCGCCGCATCGAGCTCTTCGCGAGCCTGCCACTCGCGAGACTCGACAAGCTCGCGCTCGCGTCGCACCTGCGGGACATCGGCGGGCGCTGAGGCCATGGGAACCTTCGAGCGCTATCTCTCCTGGTGGGTGATCGCCTGCATCGGCACGGGAATCGCGCTCGGGCAGGCGATGCCGGGCGCCTTCGAGGCGATCGGGCGCCTCGAGGTGGCGAAGGTGAACCTGCCCGTGGGCGCGCTCATCTGGGTGATGATCGTGCCGATGCTGCTGAAGATCGACTTCGGCGCGCTCCACCAGGTGCGGGAGCACTGGAGGGGCATCGGAGTCACGCTCTTCGTGAACTGGGCGGTGAAGCCCTTCTCGATGGCGCTCCTCGCCTGGGTCTTCGTGCGCCACCTCTTCTCGCCCTGGCTTCCCGCCGCGCAACTGGACAGCTACGTGGCCGGCCTCATCCTGCTGGCTGCCGCGCCCTGCACCGCCATGGTCTTCGTCTGGAGCGAGCTGTGCCGCGGAAATCCCTATTTCACGCTGTCCCAGGTGGCGCTGAACGACACGCTGATGATCCTGCTCTTCGCGCCCATCGTGGCCCTCCTCCTGGGCCTTTCCAGCATCACGGTGCCGTGGGACACGCTCATCGCGTCGGTGGTGCTCTACGTGGCGATTCCCGTGGCTTTGGCGCAGCTCTGGCGCCGGTGGCTGCTCGCCCGCGGCGAGGCGAGCTACCGCGCCACGCTCGCGCGCATCGGGCCTTTTTCGATCGCCGCACTTCTCGCGACGATCGTCCTGCTCTTCGGCTTCCAGGGCGAGGCGATCCTGCGCCAGCCCCTGGTCATCGCGCTGCTCGCCGTGCCGATCCTGATCCAGGTGTTCTTCAACTCCGGGCTCGCCTACCTCCTCAACCGCCGGCTGGGCGTGGCGCACGAGGTCGCGGGGCCCTCGTGCCTCATCGGCGCGAGCAACTTCTTCGAGCTGGCCGTGGCCGCCGCGATCACGCTCTTCGGGCTGCAGTCCGGTGCCGCGCTCGCGACGGTGGTGGGCGTGCTGGTCGAGGTGCCGGCGATGCTCGCCGTGGTGGCCGTCGTGAACTCGACGAAGGGGTGGTACGAGGCGGGCCCGCGCCGGCCTATCCGAAGCGGCCCGTGATGTAGTCCTCCGTCGCCTGCTCCTTCGGCTTCAGGAAGATCTGGTCGGTCTCGCCGAACTCCACGAGGTCGCCCAGGTACATGTAGGCGGTGTAGTCGGAGATCCGCGCGGCCTGCTGCATGTTGTGGGTGACGATCACCACCGTGTACTCGTTCTTCAGTTCCTCGATCAGCTCCTCGATCTTGGCCGTCGAGATCGGGTCGAGCGCCGAGCACGGCTCGTCGAGGAGCAGCACCTGGGGCTTCACCGCCACGCCGCGCGCGATGCACAGGCGCTGCTGCTGGCCGCCCGAGAGGCTGGCACCACTCTGGTTCAGCTTGTCCTTCACCTCCTCCCAGAGCGCGGCCTTCTGCAGCGCCCATTCGACCCGTTCCTCCATCTGCCCCTTCGGCAGCCGCTCGAAGAGGCGCACGCCGAAGGCGATGTTGTCGTAGATCGACATCGGGAAGGGCGTGGCCTTCTGGAACACCATGCCGATCTTCGCGCGGATGAGCGAGACGTCGCGCTTGGAAGTGAGGAGGTTCTCGCCGTCCATCACGACCTCGCCCGTGGCGCGCTGCTCGGGGTAGAGCTCGAACATGCGGTTGAAGGTCCTCAAGAGCGTGGACTTCCCGCAGCCCGAGGGACCGATGAACGCGGTCACCTGGTTCTCGGCCACGTCGAGCGAGACCTTCTTCAGGGCCTGGAAGCTGCCGTAGTAGAAGTCCAGGTCGCGCACCCTGAGCTTCGGCTTGTCGAGTTCCTGCACGGTGCCCATCGGTCTCGCCTTTCGGGTTCAGTGCTTCTTCGAAAACAGCATCCGGGCCGCGATGTTGATCGCGAGCACCAGCAGCGTGATGAGTGCCGCCCCTCCCCAGGCGAGGCGCTGCCAGTCCTCGTACGGGCTCATCGCGAACTGGAAGATCACCACCGGCAGGTTCGCCATCGGCGCATTCATGTCGGTCGAGGTGAACTGGTTGTTGAGCGCCGTGAAGAGCAGCGGCGCGGTCTCCCCCGATATGCGCGCCACCGCCAGCAGCACGCCGGTGAGGATGCCGGCGCGCGCGGCGCGGTAGCTCACCAGGGTGATCATCTTCCAGGTCGGGCAGCCGAGCGCCACCGCGGCCTCCCGGAGGCTGTTGGGCACGAGCCGCAGCATGTCGTCGGTCGTGCGCACCACCACGGGAATCACGATCACCGACAGTGCGAGCGCCCCGGCCCACCCGGAGAAGTGGCCCACCTGCGCGACCCAGACCGCGTAGATGAAGAGGCCGATCACGATGGAGGGCGCGGAGAGCAGCACGTCGTTCACGAAGCGCGTCACGGGTGCCAGCCAGCCGCGCCGCCCGTACTCGGCGAGGTAGGTTCCCGCGAGGATGCCTACGGGCGTGCCGATCAGCGTGCCGACGCCGGCCATCATGACGCTGCCGAGGATCGCATTGGAGAGCCCGCCGTCGCCTCCGGGCGGCGGCGTGGGCTGCGTGAAGAGCGAGGGACGCAGGGCCGCCGCACCCTCCCAGAGAAGCGTGGCGATGATCCAGGCGAGCCAGAAGAGCCCGAAGGCGAGTGCTGCGGCCGAGAGCGCCATCATCACCGCATTCACGCGGCGGCGGAACCGGTAGACGCGGTTCGCGGCGTCGAGCTTCGCGTTCACGTGCGCGCCCCTTCCTGCTTGGCGAGCTGCATGAGCAGCAGCTTCGAGCACGCGAGCACGATGGTGGTGATGAGGAAGAGGATCAGCCCCAGCTCGATCAGCGCCGAGGTGTAGAGATCGCCCACGGCCTCGGTGAACTCGTTGGCGAGCGCCGAGGCGATGCTGTTGCCGGGCGCGAGGAGCGAGGCGCTCAGGCGGTGCGCGTTGCCGATCACGAAGGTGATGGCCATCGTCTCGCCCAGCGCGCGGCCCAGCCCCAGCATGACGCCGCCGATGACGCCGACCTTCGTGTAGGGCAGCACCACGCGCCAGGTCACCTCCCAGGTCGTCGCCCCCAGTCCGTAGGCCGATTCCTTGAGCAGCGGCGGCACGAGGTCGAAGACGTCGCGCATGACCGCGGTGATGAAGGGGATCACCATCACCGCGAGGATGATGCCCGCGGTCAGCATGCCGATGCCCATGGGCGGGCCCTGGAACAGCGCCCCGATGCCGGGGAGTTCGCCCAGCGAGTCGATGAGGAGCGGCTGGACGTGCTCCTGGAAGAGGGGCGCGAAGACGAAGAGGCCCCACATGCCGTAGATGATGCTGGGAATGGCCGCCAGCATCTCGATGGCGGTGCCCAGGGGGCGGCGCAGCCACGGCGGCGAGAGCTCGGTGAGGAAGAGCGCGATGCCGAAGCTCACCGGAATCGCGATCGCCATCGCGATGGCGGAGGTGACCAGCGTGCCGAAGATCGGCACGAGGGCGCCGAAATCCTCCTGCACCGGATCCCAGTTGTCGTTCCAGAGGAATGCCGCGCCGAACTTCTCGATCGAGAGCGAGCTGCCGATGAGCAGCGAGACGAGGATCGCCGCGAGCAGGCTGAAGACCCCGAACGCGAAGAACCGCGTGACGTTGCGGAAGATCGCGTCCATGAGGGCGTTGTTGCGGGTCATCGCAGGCGTGCCTTCCCGGGCGCGCGGGCCCGGGAAATGTCGCTCGTCGCAGGGCCCCTAGTATGCCCGATCAGTAGACCGGTTTTCCGGACGCGTCCTTCACCTGCTTCCACTCGGAGCGGATCACCTTCACGACCGCCTCGGGCATGGGGACGTAGTCGAGCTCGTCGGCCATCTTCTGCCCGTTGGCGAACGCCCACTCGAAGAACTTGAGCACTTCCCGGGCCACCTCGGGCTTGTCCTGGACCTTGTGGACGAGGATGAACGACGCGCCCGTGACCGGCCAGCTTCCCTCGCCGGGCTGCTCGGTCAGGATCACGCCCATGCCCGGCGTCTTCGTCCATTCCGCGCCCGCCGCCGCGGCCTTGAACGACTTGTCGTCAGGAGCGACGAACTTGCCCGCGAGATTTCGCATCTGGCCCGCGGCGAGCTTGTTCTGTTTCGCGTAGGCGTACTCCACGTAGCCGATCGCGCCGTTGATCTTCTGCACGTAGGAGGCCACGCCCTCGTTGCCCTTCCCGCCCACGCCGGCGGGCCACTTGACCGACGTGCCCTCGCCCACCGTGTCCTTCCATCCGGCGCTCACCTTGGAGAGGTAGTTCGTCCAGAGGAAAGTCGTGCCGGAGCCGTCGGAGCGGTGCACGACCGTGATGGTCGAGGAAGGCAGCTTCACGCCCGGGTTCACCGCCGCGATCGCCGCGTCGTTCCACTTCTTCACCTTGCCGAGAAAGATGTCGGCGAGCAGCGCGCCGGTGAACTTGAGCTCCCCCGACTTCAGGCCCTTCAGGTGGAAGACCGGCACCACGCCGCCCATGATCGCCGGGAACTGCATGAGGCCGTCTTTCGCGAGGTCCTCCGCGCCCAGCGGCTTGTCGGAGGCGCCGAAGTCCACGGTCTTCGCGCCGATCTGCTTGATGCCGCCGCCGGAGCCGATGGACTGGTAGTTCATCCTCGTGCCCGTCTGCTTGTTGTATGCGTCGGCCCATTTGGCATAGATGGGATAGGGAAAGGTCGCGCCGGCGCCGGTGATGTCGGCGGCGAGGGCGGGCGCGGTCGCGAACGCGCAGACGGCGGCCGCGGCGAGGTGCTTTCGAATATTGCGGATCATGGGTACTCCCGGTGGATGGATGGCTCAGGTCTTCTCGCCACCGATTCTAGGTGCCCCCCGTGACGGTTGCGTGACAGCGGCGCGGCCGACCATACCCCCCGGGGCTCGCCCCTTGCGCTTCCTCAGCGGGGCGCCCCATACCCCGGCGCTTTCTTGACCCACGTCAAGCCGGGCGGAAGACCCGGGTATGAAATGGCGATATCGCGGCCAACGGCAACGGGGACACGTCATGAAACTGAACCGAAGGGAATTCATCAAGGCATCCGCCACCGTTGCCGGCTTCATCGCCACGGGCTGCGCCATGCAGCCGGGGATCCCCGTCACGAACGCCATGGCCCTTCGCAAGGCGAAGGCCGCCGGGCCCGCGAAGGGCGCGTGGGTATCGACCGCCTGCCAGGGCTGCACCCAGTGGTGCGCGATCCAGATCTTCGTGGAGAACGGCCGCGCCGTTCGCGTGCGCGGCAACCCGAACAGCAAGTCCAACCACGGCTACGTCTGCCCGCGCGGCCACCTGATACCGCAGCAGACCTACGACCCGGACCGGATCAAGGTACCGATGAAGCGCACCAACCCGAAGAAGGGCCGCGGCGTCGATCCGAAGTGGGTGCCGATCAGCTGGGACGAGGCCCTCGACATCGTCGCGGGCAAGATGGTCGAGCTGCACAACAACAAGGAAACGGACAAGTTCTGCTACATCCGCGGCCGCTATTCCTCGACCTCCACGGGCCTGCTCTACGGCACGCTGCCGAAGGTCTTCGGCACCCCGAACTACTTCTCGCACAGCGCCATCTGCGCCGAGGCCGAGAAGATGGGGCCGGGCCTCACGCAGGGGTTCTTCGGCTACCGCGACTACGATCTCGAGCACACCAACTGCCTCGTCGCCTGGGGCAACGACCCGCTCTCCTCCAACCGGATGGTGCCCAACACCATCCGCCGCTTCGGCGAGATCCTCGCCCGCGGCACCGTCGTCGCGGTCGACCCGCGCCTGTCCAACGTCGCCTCCAAGGCCCAGGAGTGGCTCCCGATCAAGCCGGGAACCGACGGCGCGCTCGCCAGCGCCATCGCCCACGTGATGCTCACCGAAGGGCTGTGGAACCGGGAGTTCGTGGGCGACTTCAAGGATGGCAGGAACCTGTTCGCCGCCGGGGCAACGGTCGACGAGGCCGCCTTCGCCGAGAAGGAAACCCACGGCCTGGTGAAGTGGTGGAACCTGGAGCTCAAGGACAAGACCGCGGCCTGGGCGGAGAAGGAAACGCTCATACCGGCGGCGCAAACGATCCGCGTGGCCCGCGCCATCGGCAAGGCCGCGCCGAAGGTCGCCGTGTGGATGGGCCCGGGCGTGGCGATGAACCCGCGCGGCACCTACGCCGCCATGGCCGTGCACGCGCTGAACGGCCTCGCGGGCTCGATCGACGTCGAAGGCGGGACGCTGCAGAGTTCCAGCGTGCCCCTGGGCAAGTTCCCGAGCGCCGACAAATACGTGAGCGACCAGGCCAAGGCCGCCAGCAAGGGCAAGAAGCTCGACGGCCGCGGCGCCAAGGACATGCCCGCCATGATGGGTGCGAAGCCCGGCAGCGGCGTGGTGACCAACAACATCGCCAACGGGATGCTCAAGGACCCCGGCGCGGTGAAGGTCCTGATGAGCTCGTGGACCAACTTCAACCACTCGTGCACCGAGCCCGCGCGCTGGGACAAGGCGCTCGCCGCCGTGCCCTTCTTCGTGCACCTGGTCACCAACCCGTCGGAGATGACGCAGTTCGCCGACGTCGTTCTTCCGTCGACCTTCAATTCCAGCGAAGGGCTGTCCGTCATCACGAACTCGGGCAACCTCCACGGCTACGCCTCGATCCAGCAGCCGGCGGCCAAGCGCCTGTGGGACGTGAAGCAGGAGGAGACGGAGGTCATGTGGCTCCTGGCCGCGAAGCTGCGCGACAAGGGCGTGCCGAACCTCTTCGACTACTACTCGAAGGAATTCAAGGATCCGGAAACGGGCAAGCTCCCGAGCAACGAAATGGAGTTCGGGGAGATCGCCGCGAAGATCTCGAGCGCGCCGATGTGGATGCCCAAGGAGCCCATCAAGGGCGACAAGATCGACGGGTGGGCGGACTTCCGCAGGAAGGGAATGTTCAGCGGCGCGAAGTACTCGTTCAAGAAGGGCTGGGGCGGGAAGTTCAATACCGCCACCAAGAAGTTCGAGTTCTTCAGCGAAACGCTCAAGAAAGGCCTCACGGAGCACGCGAAGAAGTACGAGACCACGACCGACGACATCCTGGCCGCGACGGGCTACGTCGCGCGCGGCGATCTCGCGTTCGTCCCGCACTACGAGCCACCGAAGCGCCACGGCAGCCTCCACGACTACCCGTTCGACTTCATCGACTACAAGTCGCGCCTGAACCGCGAGGGCCGCTCGCAGAACCTGCCGTGGTACCAGGAGTTCAAGAAGGTCGATCCGGGCGACGTGTCCTGGGAGGACGTGATCAAGATGAACCCGGCCGACGGCGCGAAGCTCGCGCTGAAGACCGGCGACATGGTCAAGGTGAGTTCGTCCGTGGGCTCGATCGTCGTGAAGTTGAAGCTCTGGGAAGGCGTGCGCCCCGGAACCGTGACGAAGGCCTACGGCCAGGGCCACTGGGCCTACGGGCGCGTGGCCACCCGGGACTACGCGCGGGCATTGCCCCTGGGCGGCAACAACAACGAGATCCTCGTCGACGACTACGACCGCTTGAGCGGCGCCACGGCCCGCAACGGCGGGTTCACCGGCGTGCGCATCCAGAAGGCCTGACCCCCGACACGCGAGCCACAGGAGAAGACAATGAGATTCGGAATGGTGATCGACCTCCAGCGCTGCGTGGGATGCGGAGCATGCGCCATCGCCTGCAAGGCGGAGAACAACACCCGCACGCGCGGCGACGGCCAGGCCTACAACTGGGCCGACTTCGTGATGAAGACCGAGGGGACCTTTCCCGACGCGAGGCACTGGGTGATGCCGGTGCTGTGCAACCACTGCTCCAACGCTCCCTGCGTCGAGGTCTGCCCGACGGAGCCCAAGGCGATGTTCAAGACGCCCGAGGGCGTCACCATGCACGACACGGAACAGTGCATCGGCTGCCGGCGCTGCCAGCGCGCCTGCCCGTACAGCAGCCGGGAACTGGGCCTGGAAAGCCTCGAAGGCGAGACCTACAGCGTGATCAGCTTCAATCCCGAGAACAAGCCGACGCAGCCCTTCTGGGCCGACAAGGCGGCGGCGATTCCCGGGTGCACCGCCTCGGCGGCCGACGTCGCGAAGGCTGCCGGCGCGGCGATTCCCATGCTGAACGCGTTCGCCGAGGGCGACGTGAAGGCCATCCGCTCGGAAGGCTGCGTGGAGAAGTGCACCTTCTGCTACCACCGCACGAGCAACGGGCTGCAGCCGGCCTGTGTCGAGGTCTGCCCGTCCCAGGCGCGCATCTTCGGCGACCAGGACGACCCGAACGCCGAGATCGCGAAGGTCCTGAAGGCGCAGAAGTCCTTCCGCCTGCAGGAGGACAAGGGCACGAAGCCGAACGTCCACTACATCAACCAGTACAGCGCGCGCACCTGAACGCACGCGCGATAGACTGGGGGCGGGATTCTCCCGCCCCCTTTTTTTCGAGGAGCCCCATGGCCGACGATGAAGCGAGAAGCGGTGCCGCCCGCGCAGACCTGTGCCGGTTCCTGGCCGCCTGCTACTACGAGCCGGATGCGCGGTTCGCCGAGGAGCGGCTCTTCGAGTCCATGGCCGAGGCCGCCGGCCGGGTGGATCCGGGCCTCGCGGAGGCCGCCCGGCGCCTGGGCGAGGCGTTCGCCTCCGACACGCTCGACGACCTGCTTCTCGACTACACGCGGCTCTTCCTGGGCCCGGTGGACACGCTCGCCAAGCCCTATGGCTCGGTGTGGCTGGGGAAGGAGAAGACGCTCATGCAGGACTCCACGATGGACGTCCTCGCGCTCTACGAGGAGGGTGGCTTCGATATCGCGGAGGACTTCCGCGAGCTGCCCGACCACATCGCCGCCGAGCTCGAGTTCCTCTACCTGCTTCTCTTCCGCGAGAACCGCGCCCGCCTGGACGCGCAGTCCCAGGCGCTTTCGGAAGCAGCGGACCTCAAGCGCCGGTTCCTCGGTGTGCATCTCGGGCGCTGGGCAGGGCCCTTCTGTGAAGCCGTGCGCGAAGGGGCGCAATGCCACTTCTATCGTGAGCTGGCCGACCTGACCGGCCGTTTCGTCGCCGCGGAGGCGCAGCGGGCCGTCGCAGGCTGACGCACAGGGGAGAGGCTCGTGGCCCGGCTGGTCGTTCGAGGCGCAGGCGATGTCGGGTCAGCGGTCGCGTGGCGTTTGCGCGCGGCGGGGCACGCGGTCGTCCTGCATGACCGGGCGCGCCCCTCCCATCACCGCCGGGGCATGGCGTTCACGGACGCGTACTTCGAGGGCGTGTGCACGCTTGCGGGCGTGCTGGCCAAGCGCGCCACCTCCACGGCAAGCCTTGGAAGGATGCTCTCCTGCGGGCATGCATTGCCCGTGTCCGACGCCGATTTCGAGGAGGTCCTCGGCGCGCTGGAACCCGACGGCATCGTCGATGCGCGCATGCGAAAGCACGACGTGCCCGAATCGCAGCGCGGCCGCACCCGCCTCGCCATCGGGCTCGGGCCTGGTTTTCTCGCAGGCGAGAACGCCGACATCGCGATCGAGACCGCTTGGGGCGACGCCCTCGGCGCCATCATCCGGGATGGGCGCGCGAGCGACTACTCGGGTGAGCCACGACCCCTCGGCGGCATGAGCCGCGAACGCTACGCCCGTGCCCCGGTCGACGGCATCTTCGAGACGACGAGCGCGATCGGCGGTCTCGTCCACGAAGGCGAGCCGGTCGCGCGCGTCGGCGACCAGCCGATCCTCGCCCCATTGGCCGGCATCCTCCGCGGGTTGACCCACGACGGCGCCATCGTCTCGCGAGGCACAAAGATCGTCGAGGTCGATCCGCGGGGAGACCCCTCGGCCGCCTTCGGGATCGGCGAGCGCCCCGGACGCATCGCCGCAGGCGTGGTGGCGGCGGTCGAAGATGCGTTGCGGCATCATTGACAGCCATGCCCCCCGCCGAACCCGCCCTGCCCTGCCTGCTCGACGCGTGGAAGAGTCACGAGTCGGAGTTGCGCGGTTTCCTCGTGCGCCGCGTGGCCGACGGCCACCTTGCCGACGACCTGCTCCAGGAGGTGTTCCTGAAGGCGATCCGCCAGGGGCTCGGCTTCTGCGAAATCGACAATCCCCGCGCCTGGCTGTTCCAGGTTGCGCGCAATGCGGTGATCGATCACGCCCGGCTCGCGAAGGCGCAGGTCCCGTTGCCCGACGATCTTCCGTCGGCCGAAGTGGAGGCCCTGGCGCCGATCGACCGGATGACCGAGTGCCTCGGTCGGGTATTGACCGAAATCCCCGCCGATGATGCGGAAATCGTCCGCAAATGCGACCTGGAAGGCATGAAGCAGAAGGATTTCGCCGATGCTGCCGGCCTCACCCTGCCTGCCGCCAAGTCGCGCCTGCTTCGCGCCCGGGCCCGGCTTCGCGAGGTCATGACTACCAACTGCCAGGTGACCCTGGACGAATCCGGCAACGTCTGCTGCTTCGTTCCCCGCAGTTCCCCTTGAGGCCGTCGCGGCCGGCATGACCTGAATCCTTTTCCGGGCCCGCTCGTCTTCAGGGCATGGAAAACGCCGAAGCCAGGTTTTTTTGCCGGGCAATGACTGCCGAGGGACGGGCGTGCTTGGCCCGTCATTCGCGATGAACGCCGCGGTCATGCGCTGGCCGGAACGCAATCCGCGCGCCTTCCTGCTGCTGGGGGCGCTCGCGTGGTTCGGGCTGTACCGGATGCTCGCGCCGGCATCGGAGGCCATCGTCGCCGCCCTGCCCGTCGACCGGGCGAGCCACCTGGGCGGCGCCCTGCAGTTCTTCCTCTACGACACCCCCAAGGTCCTGCTGCTCCTGGCCGGCATCGTGTTCGTCATGGGCATGGTGAACTCCTACTTCACCCCGGAGCGCACGCGCGCCCTGCTCGCCGGCCGGACCGAAGGCGCGGCGAACGTCATGGCCGCCTGCCTGGGAATCGTCACGCCCTTCTGCTCATGCTCCGCCGTGCCGCTCTTCATCGGCTTCGTCCAGGCGGGCGTGCCGCTCGGCGTCACCTTCTCCTTCCTCATCTCCGCGCCGATGGTGAACGAGGTGGCGCTCACGCTCCTTTTCGCCCTGTTCGGCTGGAAGGTGGCGCTACTCTACCTCGGCCTCGGGCTCGCGGTGGCCATCGTGGCCGGCTGGATCATCGGCCGCCTCAAGATGGAACGCCACCTCGAGGACTGGGTCCGGGACATGCCGCACGCGAAGGCCGGGATCGACGAGGATGGATTGAGCCTTTCGGAGCGCATCGAGGCCGGCTTCGCCAGCGTGCGCGAAATCGTCGGAAAGGTCTGGCCCTATGTCGTCGCCGGCATCGCGATCGGCGCCGGCATACATGGCTACGTGCCGGAGGAATTCATGGCGAGCTTCATGGGGCGCGAGGCCTGGTGGTCGGTGCCGCTCGCGGTGCTCATCGGCGTGCCCATGTACACCAACGCGGCCGGGATCATCCCGATCGTGGAAGCGCTCCTCGCCAAGGGCGCGGCGCTGGGCACGGTGCTCGCCTTCATGATGAGCGTGATCGCGCTCTCGCTTCCCGAGATGGTGATCCTGCGCAAGGTCCTCAAGATGCGTCTCATCGCCACGTTCGTCGGGGTCGTCGCCACGGGAATCCTGCTGGTGGGTTTCGCCTTCAACGCCTTGCTCTAGGAGAGAGAAACATGGAAGTGAAAGTGCTCGGTTCGGGATGCGCGAACTGCCGCAACACGGTTGCCCTGGTCGAACAGGTTGCGGCCGCCCGCGGGGTTGCGATCCGGCTCACGAAGGTCGAGGACCTGAAGGACATCGCAGCCCTCGGCGTGATGTCGACGCCCGGCGTGGTCATCGACGGCCGCGTGGTTCACGCGGGCGGCGTTCCGTCGCGGGAGAAGGTCCAGGGATGGTTCGACGCGCCGCCGGCCTAGGCCTGCGCGCCAGGGGGGGTCAGGCCGCGCCCCGCACCGCTTCCGCGATCGACTCGGCGAGCGAGCGCACGCGAGCCGGATCCTCGCCTTCCACCATCACGCGGATGACGGGCTCCGTGCCCGAAGGGCGAAGGAGCACGCGGCCGCGACCGGCGAGCGCGGCTTCCGCCGCCGCCACGGCCTCGCGCACGGCGGAGGTCGCCGTAACGTCGCCTCGGCTCGCGAGCCGGACGTTCGTGAGCACCTGCGGCAGGAGCGTGAGGTCGCGCGTGAAGTCTCCCAGCGTCTGCCCGGCCGCCACCAGCGCCTCGAGAACCTGCAGCGCGGAAATGATGGCGTCGCCCGTCGAATGGCAGTCGAGCAGCAGGAGATGGCCGGAATTCTCCCCGCCGCACTCCCAGCCCTTGTCGTGCAGCAGCTCCAGCACGTAGCGGTCGCCGACCTTCGCGCGGGCGAAATCGATTCCCAGCTCGCCGAAGCGCCTCTCCAGGGCGAAGTTGGTCATGAGCGTGCCCGCCACGCCCCCGCGCAACCGGCCGATCTCGTGGCGGTGCTTCGCGATCGCGTAGAGGATCTGGTCGCCGTCGAAGAGCCGCCCGTCGTGGTCGGCCATGGCGAGGCGGTCGCCGTCGCCGTCGAAGGCGATGCCGAAGTCCGCACCGTGCTCAACGACCGCCGCGGCGAGCGCGGCGGGATGCGTGGCGCCGCAGCCGGCGTTGATGTTCATGCCGTCCGGGCTCACGCCGATCGCCACCACCTCTGCGCCCAGCTCCTGGAAGACGCGCGGACCCAGGCGATGGCAGGCGCCGTGCGCGCAGTCGACGACGAGCTTCAACCCGCGCAGGGTGCGGTGCTTGGCGAACGTGCCCTTGCAGAACTCGATGTAGCGCCCCTCCGCGTCGTGCAGCCGCTCGGCCTTGCCGAGCTGGGACGACTCGCGCGTGACGAGCGGCTGGGCGAGCACCGCCTCGATCTCGTGCTCGACCGCGTCGGGAAGCTTCGCGCCCTCCGCCGAGAAGAACTTGATGCCGTTGTCCTCGAACGGATTGTGCGAGGCCGACACCATGATGCCCGCCGAGAGCCGGAGCGCGCGCGTGAGGAAGGCCACGCCCGGCGTGGGCATGGGGCCCACGAGCAGCGTGTCCACGCCCGCGGCGAGGAGCCCCGACTCGAGCGCCGACTCGAACATGTAGCCCGAGATGCGCGTGTCCTTGCCGATGAGGACCGCGGGCCGGTCGCGGTGCGGCGGAGCGACGTCCGCGCGCGAGAGCACCTGGCCCGCGGCGTAGCCCAGGCGAAGCACGAAATCCGGCGTGATGGGCGCCTCGCCCACGCGGCCGCGGATGCCGTCGGTGCCGAAGTATTTCCGGGTCATTTCCCGAGTGCCTGCAGGACTTTCAACGCGTCCACCGTCTCCCCCACGTCGTGCACGCGCACGACACGAGCGCCATTCTGAACCGCGAGCAGGGCCGCGGCAACGCTCCCCGCCACGCGCTCGCCGACGGGCCGGCCGGTGATCTCGCCGATCATGCGCTTGCGCGAGAGCCCCGCGATGACCGGGTAGCCCATCCCGGCGAGCTTTCCGAGCCCCGCGAGGAGCGCGGCGTTGTGCTCGAAGAGCTTCCCGAACCCGAAGCCCGGATCGATGGCGATGCGCTCGCGCTCCACGCCGGCGGCTTCCAGCGCGCCCGCCCGCTGCGCGAGATAGGCGCGCACCTCGGCCACCACGTCGTCGTAGCGGGGATCGGCCTGCATCGTCGCAGGGGTGCCCGGCATGTGCATCGCGCACAAGCCCACGCCCGAAAGCGCCACCGCCTCCACGGCGCCGGGGGCGCGGAAGGCGTTCACGTCGTTCACCATCGCGCAGCCCGCGTCGATCGCGCGGCGCATCACCTCGGGCTTCATCGTGTCCACCGACACCGCGACTCCCTCCCGCACCAGGGCCCGCACCACCGGCAGCACGCGCTCGAGCTCGATCGCCTCCGGCACGGGCTCGGCGCCGGGGCGCGTGGATTCGCCGCCCACGTCCACGAGGTCCGCGCCGGCCGCGGCGAGCGCCAGCCCCTGCTCGATGGCGCTCTTCTCGGCAAGGAAGCGCCCGCCGTCGGAGAACGAGTCCGCCGTCACGTTCACGATGCCCATCACCCTCGCGCGGTCCAGGGCGAGGGTGAAGGCGCCGCAGCGCAGCACCGGAGCCGTCAAGTGAAACGGGGCGGCCGAAGCCGCCCCGCCGTCCGGTTGCCCGGAAGTCTCACGCGCTTTCCGCCGGGGACGGGTCCGCGGGCGGCTCCGCGCCCTTCGCGCCGCCATCGGGCGGCGGCGCCTCGGCGGCGGGCTTGGCGGCCACGGGCTTGGGCGCGCGTGGCGGCTTGCCGGCCATGATGTCGGCGATCTGCTCGGCGTCGATCGTCTCGAACTCCAGGAGCGCCTTCGACATCGCCTCGACCTTGTCGCGGTTGTCCTCGAGGAGTTTCCTCGCGAGGTGGTACTGCTCGTCGATGATGCGCCGGATCTCCTTGTCGACCTTCTGCATGGTCTCGTCGGAGATCGCCTGGTGCGTAGTGACGGAGCGGCCGAGGAAGACTTCCCCCTCGTTCTCGCTGTAGGTCATGGGGCCCATCGCATCGGACATGCCCCACTCGGTGACCATCCGGCGCGCCATGTCGGTCGCGCGCTTGAAGTCGTTCGAGGCGCCGGTGGTCATCTGGCCCATGAAGAGTTCCTCGGCGATCCGCCCGCCGAAGAGCACCGCGATGTTGTTCAAGAGGTAATCGCGGTTGAAGCTGTAGCGGTCCTGCTCGGGGAGCTGCACGGTGACGCCGAGTGCGCGGCCGCGCGGGATGATGGTGACCTTGTGCACCGGGTCCGTGCCCGGCAGGAGCCTCGCGACGATCGCGTGGCCGGACTCGTGGTAGGCGGTGTTGCGGCGCTCCTCCTCGGGCATCACCATGGACCGGCGTTCCGCCCCCATGATGATCTTGTCCTTGGCGCGCTCGAAATCGACCATGTCCACCAGGCGCTTGGAGCCGCGCGCGGCGAAGAGCGCCGCCTCGTTCACGAGGTTGGCGAGGTCCGCCCCGGAAAATCCGGGGCAGCCGCGCGCAATGATGGAGGCGTCCACGTCGGGGGCGATCGGGACCTTGCGCATGTGCACCAGCAGGATCTGCTCGCGACCGCGGATGTCGGGCAGCGGCACCACGACCTGGCGGTCGAAGCGGCCCGGGCGCATGAGCGCGGGGTCGAGCACGTCGGGGCGGTTGGTCGCGGCGATCACGATCACGCCCGAATTGCCCTCGAAGCCGTCCATTTCCACCAGGAGCTGGTTCAGGGTCTGCTCGCGCTCGTCGTTGCCGCCGCCCAGGCCCGCGCCGCGCTGGCGGCCGACCGCGTCGATCTCGTCGATGAACACGATGCAGGGCGCGTTCTTCTTGGCCTGCTCGAACATGTCGCGCACGCGCGCAGCACCCACGCCGACGAACATCTCGACGAAGTCGGAGCCCGAGATCGAGAAGAAGGGAACCTTCGCCTCGCCCGCGATGGCGCGCGCAAGGAGCGTCTTGCCCGTGCCGGGCGCGCCCACCATCAGGACGCCTCTCGGGATGCGCCCGCCGAGCTTCTGGAATTTCGATGGGTCGCGCAGGAATTCCACCAGCTCAGCCACTTCCTCCTTCGCCTCGTCCACGCCCGCCACGTCGGCGAAGGTGACCTGGTTCTGGTTCTCGTCGAGCATCCGGGCACGCGACTTCCCGAAGGAGAATGCGCCGCCCCTGCCGCCGCCCTGCATCTGGCGCATGAAGAAGATCCACACGCCGATCAGGAGCAGCATCGGGAACCAGGAGACGAAGATGTTCATGAGGAGGGAAGGCTCCTCCTCGGCCTTCGCCTCGACCGCGACGCCGCTCTTGAGGAGATCGGAGACCATCCACGGATCCATGATGCCCGGCGTGTACACGGTGTAGCTCTTGCCGTCCTTCGAGGTGGCCTTGAGCGTGCGGTTGCCGTCCATCTTCACCTTGGCTATGCGGCCCTGCCGCGTCTCCTCCATGAAGGCGGAATAATCGAGCACGTTGGCGCTCGTGGCACGGTTGCCGACCTGCATGAAGACCATGGTGAGGACGATCCCGATGACCAGCCAGACCATGATGGTGCGAACGGTGTTGTTCACGAACGGTTCCTTGGGAAAAGACTCCGGAGAATCAGGGGGATAGGAGGATGACTACTATAGCAAAGTTCGGGTGCCCGGCCCCCATTTCAAGGGGCCCGGCAAAATGGGGACACTCCCCATTTACCTCATTTGCCTATGCTTTCAATCCCCGGGCGAGGAGATAGAGTTCGGCGCTCTCGCCCCGGGAGGCTTCGGGCTTGCGGACCACGACCTTGTCGAACCGGGCGCGCAGGGACTTGAAGAACTCCTCGTAGCCCGCGCCCTGGAACACTTTGACCAGGAAAGCGCCGCCGGGTTTCAGGCGGGAGCACGCGAAATCCCGGGCCAGCTCCGCGAGCGCCATGGAGCGCGCCTGGTCGGAGATCGAGATCCCCGAGATGTTGGGCGACAGGTCCGAGAGCACCGCGTCGGCGAAGCTCCCCCCGAGCGCGGATTCCACCTGCGCGAGACCTGCGCCGGTGGAAAAGTCGCCGCGCAGGAAGACCGATCCCGGGACGGCCTCCATGTCCAGCAAGTCGATCGCGACCACGCGCCCCTTGGGGCCCGCGCGCTTCGCCGCCACCTGCGTCCACCCGCCGGGGGCGCTGCCCAGGTCGACGACCACGCCTCCGACGGGGAGGATGCGGTCGCGGTCGTCGATTTCCGAGAGCTTGTACGCGGAGCGCGAACGCAGCCCCTCGCGCCGGGCGCGCTGGACCCACGGGTCGTTCACGTGGCGGCGCAGCCACTGCTTGCTCGATGCCGAGCGCTTCATCGCGATTCTCCGCGCGCAATTCGCGTCATAATCCCCGCATGCCCGCCCTGACCCCCGCCCGCCGCAGCGAGTTGCGCGCACAGGCCCATGGCCTCTCCCCCGTCGTGATGATCGGCGACAAGGGGCTCTCCGACACCGTGGTCGCCGAAGTGGAGCGCGCCCTGCTCGCCCACGAGCTGGTCAAGGTGCGCGCCGCCACGGACGATCGCCAGGCGCGCGCGGCGTGGCTGGAGGAGCTGTGCGCGAGGCTCGGCGCGCAGCCCGTGCAGGCGATCGGGAAGGTGCTTGTGCTCTGGCGGGAGAACCCGGAGAAGCGCGTGCCGGTCGCCCCGCCCGCGAAGAAGGCTGCCCCGAAGAAGAAGCCGCGCCCCTCGGCCCGTCAGGCGAAGAAGAAGCACCGCACGGTCGAGGAGCTCATTCGTATCGCACGTCCACGATCTCCACCGCCTTCTCCCCGCCCGGCGTCCGAACCTCGACGACGTCGCCCGCGTACTTCCCGATGAGGGCCTTGGCGATCGGCGAGGAATAGGAGATCTTGCCGGCCTTGATGTCGGCCTCGTCCTCGCCGACGATCTGGTAGGTCATGCTTTCGTCGCCGTCGGTGTCCTTCAGCTCCACGGTCGTGCCGAACACCACGCGGCCGTCGTCCTCGAGGAGCGCCGGGTCGATCACCTGGGCGTTGGCGAGCTTCGCCTCGAGCTCCAGGATGCGCCCCTCGATGAAACCCTGCTTCTCGCGCGCCGCGTCGTACTCCGCGTTCTCGGAGATGTCGCCGTGCGCCCTCGCCTCGGCGATGGCGGTGATGACCGCGGGGCGCTCCGCCGTCTTCAGGCGGTGCAGCTCCGTCTTCAGCAGGTCCACGCCGACGCGTGTGATCGGAAATTTTCCCATGCCCGGATTGTGCCTCAGTGAAGGGTGGCGTGCAGGCCCTGCAGGTCGTAGGGCCGCAGTTCCTCGATGTGCTGCATGCCGACGCAGGCCGCGCGCGCGCCGGACACGGTCGTATAGTAGGTGATCCGGCCCTGCAGCGCGGAATGGCGGATCGACCAGGAATCGCGCACCGAGCGCCGGTCCTCCTCGACGGTGTTGATGATGAGGCTGATCTCGCGGTTGCGGATCATGTCGACCACGTTGGGGCGGCCCTCCATCACCTTGTTCACCCGCTGCACCACGAGTCCCGCGGCCTCCAGCGCCGCGGCCGTGCCCTTGGTGGCCACGAGCGCGAAACCCAGCCCGGCGAGGGTGCGGCCCACCTCCACCAGCTTCGGCTTGTCTTCGTCGCGCACGGAGAGAAACGCCTTGCCCGACTTGGGCAGGCGCACGCCCGCGGCAAGCTGGCTCTTCACGAAGGCCTCCGCGAAGGTCTGGCCGACCCCCATTACCTCGCCCGTGGACTTCATCTCCGGGCCCAGGATCGTGTCCACGCCGGGAAACTTGATGAAGGGGAAGACTGCTTCCTTCACCGAGTAGTACGGCGGGACCACTTCCTTCGTCACGCCTTGGGAGGCGAGCGAGCGCCCCGCCATGCAGCGCGCCGCCACTTTGGCGAGCGGGGTGCGGATCGCCTTCGAGACGAAGGGCACGGTCCGCGAGGCCCGGGGATTGACCTCCAGCACGAAGACCGTCCCGTCCTGGATGGCGAACTGCACGTTCATCAGGCCCACCACGTTCAGTCCCCGGGCCATCGCCACGGTCTGGCGGCGAATCTCGTCCATGAGGTCCGCGGAAAGGCTGAACGGCGGCAGCGAGCAGGCCGAATCGCCCGAGTGCACGCCCGCCTGCTCGACGTGCTCCATGATGCCGCCGATGATGACCTGCTCGCCGTCGCTCACCGCGTCGACGTCGACTTCGATCGCATCGTTCAGGAACCGGTCGATGAGCACCGGGGAGTCGTTGGAGACCTTCACGGCCTCCTTCATGTAACGCACCAGGTCGATCTCGGCGTGCACGATCTCCATCGCGCGCCCGCCCAGGACGTAGGAGGGGCGCACGACCACGGGATAGCCGATCTCCTTCGCGGCCTCGAGCGCGGCCTCGGGCGTGCGTGCCGTGCGATTGGGCGGCTGGCGCAGTTTCAGCTCGTGCAGCATCTGCTGGAAGCGCTCGCGGTCCTCGGCCTTGTCGATCGAGTCTGGCGTCGTGCCGATGATCGGGACTCCTGCCGCCTCCAGGTCGCGCGCGAGCTTGAGCGGCGTCTGCCCGCCGAACTGCACGATCACGCCCTCGGGCTTCTCGCGGTCGACGATCTCGAGGACGTCCTCGAGGGTGAGCGGCTCGAAGTACAGGCGGTCGGAGGTGTCGTAGTCGGTGGAGACGGTCTCCGGGTTGCAGTTGACCATGATCGTCTCGAATCCGTCCTCGCGAAGCGCGAGTGCGGCGTGCACGCAGCAGTAGTCGAACTCGATTCCCTGGCCGATGCGGTTGGGCCCGCCGCCCAGCACCATGATCTTGCGGCGCGCAGTCGGCTCGGACTCGTCCTCCTCGTCGTAGGTGGAGTACAGGTACGCCGTGTTCGTCGCGAACTCCGCCGCGCAGGTATCGACGCGCTTGTAGACCGGCCGGATGCCCATGGCGTGGCGGCGCGCGCGGACCTCCTGCTCCGTCGTCTTCCAGAGGTGGGCCAGGCGCCGGTCCGAGAAACCCTTGCGCTTGAGCGCGCGCAGCTCCAGCGCGTCGAAGTCCGCAAGGGTGCGCTTCTCGATGGCGAGCTCGGTGTCGACGAGATCCTTGATCTGGGCGAGGAACCAGGGATCGATCTTCGTGAACCGCTGCACCTCCTCGAAGCTCATCCCGATGCCGAAGGCATCCGCCACGTACCAGAGGCGCTCGGCGCGCGGGTAGGCGAGCTCGTCCTCGATCGTCTCCATGTCCACGGACTTGAGGTTGAAGCCATCGACGCCGACTTCCAGCCCGCGCAGCGCCTTCTGCAGCGACTCCTGGAAGTTGCGCCCGATGGCCATGACCTCGCCCACGCTCTTCATCTGCGTGGTGAGGCGGTCGTCGGCGAGCGGGAACTTCTCGAAGGCGAAGCGCGGCACCTTGGTCACGACGTAGTCGATCGTGGGCTCGAAGGACGCAGGCGTCGCCCCGCCGGTGATCTCGTTGGCCAGTTCGTCCAGCGTGTAGCCCACGGAGAGCTTGGCGGCGATCTTGGCTATCGGGAAGCCCGTGGCCTTCGAGGCGAGCGCCGAGGAGCGCGACACCCGCGGGTTCATCTCGATGATGAGCATGCGCCCGTCGGCCGGGTTGATCGCGAATTGCACGTTCGAGCCGCCCGTCTCCACGCCGATCTCGCGCAGGCACGCGATCGAGGCGTCGCGCATGATCTGGTATTCCTTGTCCGTGAGCGTCTGCGCCGGCGCGACCGTGATGGAATCTCCCGTGTGCACGCCCATGGGATCCAGGTTCTCGATGGAGCAGATGATGATGCAGTTGTCCGCCTTGTCGCGGACCACCTCCATCTCGAACTCCTTCCAGCCGATGACGCTTTCCTCGATCAGGAGCTCCTTCGTGGGGGAAGCCTCCAGGCCGCGCTCGCAGATGGCGGTGAACTCCTCCTTGTTGTAGGCGATGCCACCGCCCGCGCCGCCCAGCGTGAAGGAAGGCCGCACGATCGTCGGGAAGCCCACGCTCGCCTGCACCTGCAGCGCCTCCTCGAGCGAGTGCGCCAGCGCCGAGCGCGCGCTCTCGAGCCCGATCTTCGCCATCGCGAGCTTGAACTTCTCGCGGTCCTCGGCCTTGTCGATGGCCTCCTTCTTGGCCCCGATCATCTCGACGCCGTACTTCTCCAGCACGCCGTGCCTCGCGAGGTCGAGGGCGCAGTTGAGCGCCGTCTGCCCGCCCATCGTGGGCAGCAGCGCCTCGGGTCGCTCGCGCTCGATGATCTTTTCCACCATGCGCCAGGTGATGGGCTCGATGTAGGTGACGTCGGCCATGTCCGGGTCGGTCATGATCGTGGCCGGGTTCGAGTTCACCAGGATCACCCGGTAGCCCTCGTCGCGCAGCGCCTTGCAGGCCTGGGCGCCGGAATAGTCGAACTCGCACGCCTGGCCGATCACGATGGGGCCCGCGCCGATGATCAGGATGCTCTTGATGTCGGTGCGCTTAGGCATGCCGCTTTTCCATCATCGCCACGAACCGGTCGAAGAGGTAGGACATCTCGCGAGGCCCGGGGCTCGCCTCCGGGTGGCCCTGGAAGCTGAACGCCGGCCGGTCGGTTCGCTCGATGCCCTGGAGCGAGCCGTCGAAGAGCGAGCGGTGGGTGGCGCGCGCGTTCTCCGGGAGCGTCGCCTCGTCCACGGCGAAGCCGTGGTTCTGGCTGGTGATGTAGACGCGCTTCGTGTCGAGATCCTGCACCGGATGGTTGGCGCCGTGGTGGCCGAACTTCATCTTCACCGTCCGCGCACCGCTCGCGAGCCCCAGCAGCTGGTGCCCGAGGCAGATGCCGAAGGTGGGCATGCCCGAGTCCACGATCGCGCCGATCGCCTCGATCGCGTAGGTGCACGGTTCCGGGTCGCCCGGCCCGTTGGAGAGGAACACGCCGTCGGGCTTGAGTGCCAAGGCCTCCGCGGCCGTCGTCTGCGCGGGAACCACGGTGACGCGGCAACCGCGCTCGGCCAGGTGGCGAAGGATGTTGTGCTTGACCCCGAAGTCGTATGCGACGACATGGAAGCGCGGCGTGGCGCCTGCCCCGTATCCGGCGCCCAGCGACCAGAGCGCGCCCGTCCAGTCGTAGCGTTCGCTGCACGTCACGGTCTTCGCAAGATCCTGGCCTGCCATGGCCGGGGCGGCACGGGCAGCCTCGAGGGCTGCCTTCACCGCCTCGTCGTCCAGGAGCCCGTTCTCCGCGGAAGCAATGCAGCCGTTCTGCGCGCCCGCGGTGCGCAGGATGCGGGTGAGGCGGCGCGTGTCGATGTCGGCGATGGCCACGAGGCCATGCCGCGCGAGGAAGGCCGGCAGGGACTCGGAACTGCGCCAATTCGACTCGAGCAGCGGCAGGTCGCGGATCACGAGGCCCGCGGCGAAGACCCGGCGCGACTCGGCATCCTCGAGGTTGGTGCCGGTATTGCCGATGTGCGGATAGGTGAAGGTGACCACCTGCCCGGCGTAGGAGGGGTCGGTGAGGATCTCCTGGTAGCCCGTCATGGCGGTATTGAAGACCACCTCGCCCACGGTGCGGCCCGGCGCGCCGATCGCGGTGCCGCGAAAGACGGACCCGTCGGCAAGTACCAGGAGGGCGGGGGTCTTCTGCGACAAGGACGGCTCCAAAAGCGGGGGATAGCGACGGGCGCAAAAAAACGGGAGGAGCTCGTGTATGCCGCGAGGCTCATCCCGCTTTCATTGGTCGGAAATGATAGCAAATTCGCCGCCTTTCTTCAACGAAGGGCGCCGCGCCGGAGGATAATCCCCGGGCCATGCAAGCCCTCCATGCCCTCGCCGGCGCCGCCCTCCTCCTCGCCGTCGCCTGGATCCTCTCCGAGGATCGCCGTGCCGTGCGCTGGCGCATCGTGGCCTCGGGGATGGCGCTCACGGTGGCGCTGGCGGGCCTGCTGCTGGCGGTACCGTGGCTGCGGGAGGCGGTCTTCTCGCTCAATGCGGGCCTCCAGGCCCTCGAGCGATCGACCCAGGCCGGCGCGTCGTTCGTCTTCGGATTTCTCGCCGGAGGCGAGGCCCCTTACGCCGTGACTCATGCCCCGGCCTCCTTCATCCTCGCCTTCCGCGCGCTGCCGCTGGTGCTCGTGGTGAGTGCCCTCTCCGCGCTCCTCTTCCACTGGCGCGTGCTTCCCGCCGTGGTGAGGGCCTTCGCGTGGATCCTCAACAAGTCCATCGGCCTGGGCGGCGCGGTGGGCGTCTCCTCCGCGGTCAACGTGTTCGTGGGCATGGTGGAAGCGCCCCTCGTGGTGAAACCCTACCTCGCGCGGCTGTCGCGCTCGGAACTCTTCATGGTGATGGTCTGCGGCATGGCGACCATCGCGGGGACCGTGATGGCGCTCTACGGGGCGATCCTCGCTCCCGTGGTGCCGGACGCGATCGGCCACATCATCGTCGCCTCCTTCGTCGCCACCCCGGCGGCGATCGTGATCGCGGCCCTCATGGTGCCCGGCGCCATGTCCCAGGCCGACGCGGTGGAGATCCCGCGCCAGGACGCGAGTGCGATGGACGCCATCACGCGCGGTACCGTGGAGGGCGCGCAGCTCCTCATCCAGATCGTGGCGTTGCTCATCGTCCTCATCGCCTTGGTCCACCTGGCCAACGCGCTGCTCGCCCTGCTGCCCGAGGCCTCCGGCGCGCCCCTCACGCTGCAGCGGATGCTGGGATGGATCTTCGCCCCCCTCGCGTGGGCCGCTGGCGTGCCGTGGTCAGAGGCCCAGGCCGGCGGCGCGCTCCTCGGGACGAAGACGATCCTGAACGAGTTCGTGGCCTACCTGGATCTCGCGAAGCTTCCCGACGAGACGATCGGCGCGCGCTCGCGCCTGCTCATGACCTATGCCCTGTGCGGGTTCGCGAACTTCGGGAGCCTGGGCATCCTCATCGGCGGGATGGGCGCGATGGTGCCGGAGCGCAGGGGCGAGATCGTGGCGCTGGGGATGAAGTCGATCGTCGCGGGGACGCTCGCCACGTGCCTCACGGCGGCCGTGGCGGGGCTTTTCCTCTAGGAGTCCAGCCGGCGGCGCGTTCCGGCCGCAACGCGCGCGCTCAGCGGCGAAAGCCGAGCACGTCGTCCATGTCGTAGAGCCCCGGTGCGCGTCCCGCGAGCCATTTCGCCGCACGGATCGCGCCCTGCGCGTAGGTCGCGCGGCTCGAGGACCGGTGCGTGATCTCGATCCGCTCGCCCGTGCCGGCGAAATACACCGTGTGGTCGCCGACGATGTCGCCGCCGCGCGCCACGGAAAAACCGATCGATCCCGCCTTGCGCTCCCCTGTCGCCCCGTGACGCGCGAAGACACCGTCCTTCGCGAGCGTGGTGCCCCGCGCGGCGGCGGCCACCTCGCCCAGTTTGAGCGCCGTGCCCGAGGGCGCGTCGACCTTGAGCTTGTGGTGCGCTTCGAACACCTCGACGTCGTAATCGGGGCCCAGGGCCCGCGAAGCCAGGTCGACCAGCTTGAAAGTGACAAGCATGCCGATCGCGAAATTCGGCGCGAAAACGACGGCGATCTCGCGCGCCGCCTCGCGAATCGCTTCCACCTGGCCCGGCTCGAAGCCCGTGGTGCCGATGACGATCGCCTTCCGGGCGGCGCGGCACGCGGCCAGGTGGGCAAGGGTGCCCGCGGGACGGGTGAAGTCGACCAGGACGTCGGAGGCGGCGACCGCGGCGGAAACGTCCGAGCCGACCATCACGCCTGTCGCGCCGGATGCAAGGCCGCCGGCATCCCGCCCGGCGAAGGGCGACTCGGCGACGTCGAGCGCCGCGCCGATCGTGGTGTCCGCATCCGCGCTGCCCGCCTCGAGGAGCGCGCGGCCCATGCGGCCGCCGGCACCCGCGATGGCGAGTCGCAGCGCGCTCACTTCACCGGCGCCCCGCCCGCGGCGGAGAGCGTCGGCCCGCCGTCCACGCGGACCAGCCGCTCCTTCTCGAAGTGCACGGCGAACTTGTTCTGCTCGACGAGTCGCCCGCGCTTCTCGTTGCGGAAGTAGTAATCCCAGCGTTCGGCATGGAACGCGTCCGTGATCAGCGGCGTGCCCAGGAGCCGGCGTACTTCGGACTTCGTCATCCCCACCTTCAGCTGCGCGAAGGTCTCGGGTGCCACGAGGTTGCCCTGCTGGATGTCGATGCGGTGGACGATCGGGCCGCATCCGGCGAGGACGAGCGAAAGGGCGAGCGAGGCGAGGAGGCGCATGGGAATGGAGTCCGGAAAGTGCCGGGGATTATAGCGCGGGGGGTGGTCCCGTTCCCGTCCCCCGGGGAGGGGATCGCGGTTATGATCGACATGGCACATCCGGAACCGAGCCCGCCATGAGCGACCCCAAGGAACTTCGCAGCACCGGCCTGAAGGTCACCGCGCCGCGCCTGCGCGTGCTGGATCTCTTCCAGACGAGCCCCGAGCGGCACCTGACCGCCGAGGACGTCTACCGGCGCCTGCTGGACGAGCACGCCGACATCGGGCTCGCCACGGTCTACCGCGTGCTCACCCAGTTCGAGCAGGCGGGGCTGCTGGTACGCCACCATTTCGAGGGCGGCAAGGCCGTCTTCGAGCTGAACGAGGGCAAGCACCACGACCACCTCGTCTGCCTGCAGTGTGGAAAGGTCGAGGAATTCTTCGATCCCGAGATCGAGAAGCGCCAGGCGAAGATCGCACGCGATCGCGGCTTCGCGATCCACGACCACTCGCTCTACCTCTACGCGGACTGCCTGAGGGCGGACTGCCCCGACCGCCAGAAGAGCGAATGAGGACCGGCCTGCGCGCCCTGGCCGCGCTCGCGATCGCCGCCTTCGCCGCGCTCGCCGCACCCGATGGCCACGCCCAGCGCGCATCTCCCGGAGAGAATCCGGAAATCCGCGCCCTCGAGCTGCCGAAGGAGGCCATCGAAACCCTTGCGCGCATCCGCAAGGGCGGCCCCTTCCCGTACGCGAAGGACGCAAGCGTGTTCGGCAATCGCGAGGCCCTTCTGCCGAAACGCAAGCGGGGCTACTATCGCGAGTACACGGTGCGCACGCCCGGAGAACGCACCCGGGGCGCGAGGCGGATCGTCTCCGGCCGCGCAGGCGAGTTCTGGTACACCGACGACCACTACGCCACGTTCCGGCGGATACGGGAATGAGACACGGCCATGCCCATTGAGGCGCTCAAGGACCTGCTCGGCGACGAAAGAGGCGGCGTCTTCTTCCTGCCGCGCCACGCCACCCCCCGCGAGGTGCAGGCCGCCGCCCGCGCAGCGACTTTCGCCTTCTTCCACATCGAGGGAAAGAACATCTCGCGCAAGGAGCAGCTCCTGAACCACGTCGCCACGGCGCTGCGCTTCCCCGACTACTTCGGCGGCAACTGGGACGCGCTCGAGGAGTGCCTCACGGACATGGAGTGGGTAGACGCCCCGGGCTACGTGATCTACTACGACCACATCGACGCGCTGCTCGCGGCACACCCCGACCAGTTCGCCACCTTCGTCGAGATCTGCCGGGACGCGGTCGGATCGTGGAAGGAGGACGGCACGCCGATGGTGGTGCTGCTCTCCGGCGCCAAGGCGCCCAAGGGCGTGGCGAAGCTGAAGGAAGAACCCTAGCGCCCGCCCCGCCTCAGGGGCACACCACCGCGATCCGGCGCTCGAGCGCGATGGCCCCGGTCGTCACCTTCGCCCGGTAGGCGAGCACCTCGACCCCGGCGCCCATCGCCTCGCGCAGCGTGCGCCCGTAGACGGGATCGATGGCGTCGGCGGGGCGCACCTCGTCCACGTCGCCGCGCTGGACGCAGTAGAGCTGCACCGCCCGCAGGCCCCGCGCCTTGAGCCGCGCGAGTTCGCGCAGGTGCTTCGCGCCGCGCTCGCTCACCGCGTCGGGGAAGATCGCCACGCCCGCCGTTACCGCCGCGGTCACGTTCTTCACCTCGACATAACAGTCCGGCCGACCCGGGGACTCGAGCAGCAGGTCCACGCGGCTTCTCTCCTCGCCGAACGCGACCTCGCGGCGAATCGACGCATACCCCGTGAGTTCCTCCACGACGCCCGCCTCGATGGCCTCCGCCACGAGGCGGTTCGGCAGCCCCGTGTTGATGCCGACCATGACCGCGCGCCCGGAGGCCAAGGGCTTCACCGCCACCATCTCCCAGGTGTGCCGGTACTTGCGCGTGGGCGAGTCGCTCTCGGAGAGCCACACCCGGCTGCCGGGCTCGCAGCAACCGAGCATCGAGCCGGTGTTGGGACACGCCGCCTTGACCGTGCCGCCGGAGCGCAGCTCCACGTCGGCGAGAAAGCGCTTGTAGCGGCGAATGAGCGACCCCTCCACCAGCGGCGCGGGGAACTTCACGGGGTCGCGCCGGGGCGCGCGGACGGCCGCGGCCGCCGGGCTCCGAAAGGCGGCAAGACTACTTCGCGGCGGCTGCCGCGCCTTCCTGCTCCGCCATCTGCTTGCGCACCATCTCCATGTCGAGCGACTTGGATTTCTCGACGACCTGCTCGAAGGCGCCCTGCGGCAGCGCGCCGGGCTGGGAGAAGACGATGATCTGCTCGCGAAACACCATGAGCGTCGGGATCGAGCGGATCTGGAAGTGCGCCGCGATCTCCTGCTCGACCTCGGTGTTCACCTTGGCGAACACCACGTCGGGGTGCATCTCCGAGACCTTCTCGAAGACCGGCGCGAAACCGCGGCACGGCCCGCACCACGGCGCCCAGTAGTCGACGATGACGGTGGGGCTCGAGGTCACCACCTGCTCGAAATTCTCCTTCGTGAGTTCGACGACGGCCATTTATTCCTCCAGCAGCGACCGCAGCATCCAGGCGGTCTTCTCGTGGATCTGCATGCGTTGCGTGAGGAGGTCGGCGCTCGACTCGTCGGCGGCCTTCTCCACCAGCGGGAAGACCTTGCGCGCGGTTCTCACCACCGCCTCCTGGCCCTCGACCAACAGCGCGATCATGTCGCGCGCCTCGGGAACGCCTTCCGTTTCAGGGATCGAGGAGAGCTTCGCGTAGGCCTTGTAGGTGCCCGGCGCGGGGTATCCCAGCGCGCGGATGCGCTCGGCGATCAGGTCCACGGCGAGTGCGAGCTCGTTGTACTGCGTCTCGAACATGAGGTGCAGCGTCTGGAACATCGGGCCCTTCACGTTCCAGTGGAAATTGTGGGTCTTGAGATAGAGCGTGTAGGTGTCCGCGAGCAGCCGGGAGAGCCCTTCGGCGATCTTCTCGCGATCGCGCTCGGGAATGCCGATGTCGATGAATCCCGCGCCTGTGTTCTTCTTTGCCACGTTGTGCCTCCTTCGGTATAGCAGTGGACATCATTTTCCGACGATTGCGCCACGCGCGCAAATCGGAAATCCCAATCCGCGCCATTGGCGGGCGCAATACGGAAGCCGCCCGCGACCTCCCCTACATGGGGACGCGACCTGCGCCGTTCAATCCGGATCCTTGAGCCTGCCGGCCGCCTGCGCGACGGATTCGGCGAGCGCGCGCACCGATTTGGCCACGCGTTCGTCGGTGAGCGACCCGTCTGGGGCGAAGGCTTCGCGGGCCCTGGGCACCGCCACCTGGGCTCCCAGGACCGTCACGCCCAGCGTCGAGAGCACCTGGCGCAGGTGCGGCAGCGCGCGGACGCCGCCGAACCCGCCGGGCGAGGCAGCCATGAGGCCCGCCACCTTTCCGCGCCACGGCGCGAGGCCCGAGGCGTCGCCCTTGCCGTCGCCCAGGTCGCGCGACAGCCAGTCGATGGTGTTCTTCAGGAGCGCCGTCATCGAGGAGTTGTTTTCCGGCGAAGCGATGAGGAGCGCGTCGTGGGCGAGGAACAACCCGCGAAGCTTCACCGCGTTCTCCGGCATGCCGGAAGCAGCCTCCAGGTCCCCGTGGTAGAGCGGGATGGAATAGTTGTCCAGGTCGACGAAGCTTGCTTCGGCGCCCGCCTCCCGCGCGAATTGCGCGGCGGCGCGTGCGAGCTTCTTGTTCAGGGAATCGCGCCGGGCGCTGCCGGCGAAGACGAGAACGCGCGTCATTTCGGTGCTCCTTTCCGTGCTTCGGCTTCCGATTCAGGCGGCCAGGGAAACGGGGTAGTCGGTGTATCCGCGCTCTCCCGGCGTGTAGAAGGTGCCGGCGTCTGGCGCGGCGAGCACCCTGCCTTCGCGCTGCTTCCGCACCAGGTCGGGGTTGGCGATGAACGGGCGCCCGAAGGCGACCAGGTCTCCCCGCTTCGCATCCAGGTCGGCGTTGGCGCGAGCCACGTCGTATCCGCCGGACAGGATGTAGCGGCCCCTGAACGCCGCGCGCAGCGCCGCCTGGAGGGCGGCCCCCGGCTCCGGCGCTCCCATGGAGCTGTGGTCGACTACGTGCAGGTAGGCGAGTCCCATGGCATCGAGCTCCTGCACCAGGCGCAGGTACATCACGTCCATTTCCACATCGGTCGCCATGCCGTTGAAAATGCCGTGCGGCGAGACGCGGATGCCCAGCCGGTTCGCGCCGATGGCCGCGGCGGCGGCCTTCGCGACCTCGACCGCGAAGCGGATCCGATTCTCGATGCTCCCGCCCCAGCGGTCGGTGCGCGCATTGGAGGCGGTGTTGAGGAACTGGTCGATCAGGTAGCCGTTCGCCGCGTGCAGCTCGACGCCGTCGAAGCCCGCCTCGACCGCCCGCCGGGCGCCCGCACCGAACTCCCCGATGGCGCGGGCGATTTCGGCTTCCTCCATCGCGACCGGCACGGGGTGCGGCTGTTGCCCCTTCGCGTCCGTCCACATCTCGCCGGGCGCAGCGATGGCCGAGGGCGCGAGGATCCGCGCTTCCGCGGGCAGGTTCTCCCCGTGGCCGATGCGCCCGGTGTGCATGAGCTGCACGAAGATCCGCCCGCCGGCGCGGTGCACGCCGTCGGTCACGCGCTTCCAGCCCGCCACCTGCGCGTCGCCGAACACGCCGGGAATGCGCGCATACCCGAGCCCGTCGGGAGAGGGCGAAGTGCCCTCGGTGATGATGAGCCCCGCGTCGGCGCGGGCCGCATAGTAACGCTCCATCAGTTCATTGGGAACGTTGCCGATGGCGCGGCTGCGCGTCATCGGCGCCATCACGATGCGGTTCGCGAGCTTCAGTTCGCCGAGCTGGATCGGGGTGAATAGGGCCTGGGTCATGGACTGGTCTCTCCTGTTGCGGTGGTGAAGACCGGACCGGCATGCCGGTCGCGGCGGGAATCGGGTGCCTTCGGTTCAAGGGGCCGGCGCGAGCGTGCCCATGCGTCCGGACCGGAATGCGACATCGGCGGCCCGCGCCTGCTCGACGCTGTTCATCACGAAGGGGCCGTGGAAGACGAGCGGTCCCTCAGCGGGAGCGCCGCCGAGAATCAGGAGTTCCAGGGGCTTCTCCCCGGCGTTCCTCGCGGCGATCGCGTCCCCCGCATCCGCGAAGGCGACCAGCTCCCCAGTGGCCGCGCGGGCGCCTGCCTCGGGACCGAAGCCGCCCTCGCCCGCGATCACGTAGGCCGCGGCTTCGTGGCAGACCGCGACCTCGAGCGAGACCGAAGCGCCGGGCGCCACGGACACATGGGCCAGGAAGAGGGGCATCAGCGTATCCGCCGGGCCCTTCGCGCCGGCGAACTCGCCCGCGATCACGCGCACCGTCGCGCCCGCAAGCTCCGCCACGGGAATAGACGCGGCGTCGATCGCGCGGTAGCGCGGCGGCATCATCTTCAGGGCCCGCGGCAGCGAGGTCCAGAGCTGCAGGCCGTGCTGCGTCACTTCGCCGGATTCGTCCGCGAGCGGTCTTTCGGCATGCACGATGCCGCGGCCGGCCGTCATCCACTGCGCGCCGCCGGCCGTGACGATTCCTTCGTGCCCGGCGGAATCGCGGTGCTCGTTGCGGCCCGCGAGCAGGTAGGTGACCGTCTCGATCCCCGCGTGGGGATGCGGCCCCACGCCCTCGTCGCCCGCGAGGATCCGGGCCGGGCCGAAATGGTCGAGGAAGACCCACGGGCCCACGGAGCGCCGCCCCGCCTCCGGCAGCGCGCGTCGTACCGAGAGGGTTCCGGCGGAAGCGGGGTGCGAGGCGATGACGCGTTCGACAGGGCGGGAGGCGGTGACGGTCATGGCGTTCTCCTAGCGGCGGTCGAAGCTCCACGCGCCGGGGCCGAAGGCCGCGACGACCAGCATGCCGCCCATGATCGAGAAGTTCTTCAGGAACTGCGTCATCTGCGCGGCGCCGTCCGGCCCGACCGGGTTGTGGAAGATGAAGGACGTCGGCACGAGGAAGGCGGCGATGGCGAGGGCTGCCCAGCGCGCCTTGAAGCCGGCGACGAGCATGAGGCCACCGACGAGTTCCACCGCGATGGCGCCGACCAACAGCACCTCGGCCATGGGCATGCCCTTGGAGGCCATGTAGCCGGCGGTGCCGGCGAATCCCGTGATCTTGCCGAAGCCGGAGATCACGAAGAGGAGTCCGAGAAGTACTCGGCCCGCGGCTGCCGCGGCGTTCTGGAGCGGGGTATTCATGGCGACGCCTTTCGTGGAGTGAATGGAGAAATCAGGCGAGGTCGAAGAGCAGCACTTCGGCGCCCCTGCCGTGGTCGAGGCGAATCTCGCGCTCGCCGGTGACCTTGAGCGCATCGCCCGGGCGAAGGACCTGGCCGTTGGCCATGACCTCGCCGCGCGCCACGTGCACGTAGGCCCGGCGACCGGCGGAAAGCGCGTGGACGGCGGACTCGGCGCCATCGAGGAGCGCGGCATGGACGAGCGCGTCCTGATGAATGGTCACGGAGCCGTCGCGGCCGTCCGGCGAGGCGACGAGGCGAAGCCGGCCGCGCTTGGCGGCGGTGTCGAAGTGCTTCTCCTCGTAGCCCGGTGCGATGCCGCTCACGGCAGGCTCGATCCAGATCTGCAGGAAATGCACGCCCTTGCTCGCCGAGGGGTTGCGCTCGCTGTGGCGCACGCCCGTGCCCGCGCTCATGCGCTGCACATTGCCGGGCCGGATCACCGAACCGTTTCCCAGGCTGTCCTGGTGCTCGAGCTCGCCTTCGAGGACGTAGCTGATGATCTCCATGTCCCGGTGCCCATGGGTGCCGAAGCCGGTGCTGGGCTGGACGCGGTCCTCGTTGATGACCCGGAGCGCCCCGAAACCCATGTGGGCGGGGTCCTGGTAGTCCGCGAAAGAGAACGAGTGGAAGGACCTTAGCCAGCCGTGGTCGGCGTGTCCCCGGTCTTCGCTGCGGCGTAGCGTCATCATCTGAACTCCTTTCCACCAATCGGCTTGAACTGTTATGTGAATGATAGAGTTGATGTTTTATTCAAGTAAGCGAATAATTCTCACCGTATCGTTCGCATTTTTTGAACATGAAGCTGACTCTAGATGCCTTGGAAGTACTGGACGCGATCGATCGCCGGGGGTCGTTTGCGTCGGCCGCGGACGAGCTGCACCGGGTTCCGTCAGCAATCACTTACTCCGTCCAGCAGATCGAGGAAGCCCTCGACGTCCAGCTGTTTGACCGGCGTGGCCACCGCGCGAAACTGACCGAGGCGGGCCGGGAACTGCTCGAGGAAGGCCGCCACCTGCTGCGGGCAGCGGCGGAACTCGAGTGCCGGGTGCGACAGGTCGCCAAGGGCTGGGAGGCGGAGTTGCGAGTCGCCGTGGACGCGATCATCGGCATGGAGAAGCTCGTGGGCCTGGTCGCCGAGTTCTATGAAGCCGGGACGGGAACGAGGCTTCGCTTCCTGCACGAGGTGCTGGGCGGCACCTGGGACGCACTGGCCTCGGGCCGGGCCGACTTGGCCATCGGCGCCTCGGGCGACGCCCCGTCGGGAGGTGCCTATGCCGCGATGCCCATCGGCCGCCTCGAGATGGTGCTGGTCGCAGCCCCCTTCCACCCGCTCGCGAAGGAGTCGCCCCCGGTCACCGAGGCCATGCTTCTCCGGCACCGCGCGGTGAGCGTGGCCGACAGCTCCCGCCTTCTGCCGCCGCGCACCGTGGGGCTTCTTTCCGGGCAGGACGTGCTCACCGTCGCCACGCTCGAAGCCAAGGTGGCCGCCCACGGGGCCGGGCTCGGCGTGGGCTGGCTGCCGCGCTGGATAGCCGAGCGCGAGGCCTGGGCCGGGCGGCTCGCGATCCTGGAAGCCGAGGCCGGTCGCCCCTCGGGCGAGATCGTGGCGGCGTGGCGGCCGTCGACGGCGGGCAAGGCGCTCAAATGGTTCGTGAAGCGCCTCGAGGATCCGCTCGTGGCCGCATCGCTTCTTTCATGACGCGAACCCCGGGATACGTCGGGCGTTTCGCCCCCTCGCCCACGGGGCCGCTGCACTTCGGCTCGCTCGTGGCCGCCGTGGCGAGCTGGCTGGACGCGCGCGCCGCCGGCGGCGAGTGGCATGTGCGCATCGAGGACGTGGACGCGACCCGCACGGTGCCCGGCGCCGAGGACGAGATCCTGCGCGCCCTCGATGCCCTCGGCCTCGCCTGGGACGGCCCGGTGGTGCGCCAGCGCGACCGCACTTCCCGCTACGCGGAGGCGCTCGAGACGCTGCGGCTGCGCGGCCTTACCTACCGCTGCCGGTGCTCGCGCCGGGAGATCGCCGACTCCGGGCTGCCCGGCGCGGATGGCATCGTCTATCCCGGCACCTGCCGCCACGCCGCCGTGCCCGCCGCCGAACCCGGCGCGGAGCGCTTCCGGGTTCCCGACGAGACAGTGGCTTTCGAGGACCGCGTGCAGGGCCGCGTCTCGCAGCAGCTCGCGGAGGACATCGGCGATTTCGTCCTCCACCGGCGCGACGGACTTTTCGCCTACCAGCTCGCCGTGGTCATCGACGACGCGGACCTGGGCGTGACGGACGTGGTGCGTGGAGCCGATCTCCTCGGCTCCACGCCGCGCCAGATCGCGCTGCAGCGAGCGCTGGGCCTGCCCGCGCCGCGCTACCTGCACGTCCCCGTGGCGACCCACGGCGGCGAGAAGCTCTCCAAGCAGACCCTCGCCCCGGCGATCGACACCGCGCACGGCCCGGCCTGGATTTGCGCGGCACTCGCCTTTCTCGGCCAGCCGGGCGTCGACGGCGATGCCGCTGCACCGATGCTCGCGCAGGCGGCATCACGCTGGGACTGGCGGCGCATTCCGCGCCGGGCCGGCGTCGAGGCCCCGGACCCCGCCCCGATGGATGGGGGCGAAAGTCGCTGACCGCCCCTCCCGGGGACTCGGGCCTATAATCCTTCCGCACCGCCCTACCTATTTCCCGCCGCCGGATGAATCCGCGGCGACCGGCTCCGGCATCCAATGGAGCATCGGCGCGATCCCCACCAGGGGCCGCGCACAGCCACCCGGAATCCGCCCATGCCACTCTTCAAGCGCAAGACCTCCCTCGACGATTCCGCGGACGGCACGCACCGGCGCTTCCTGAAGCCCGTGCTCGCCATCGTCGCGGCCGTCGCGATCGTCGGATCCCTCGTGGGCTACCGGGCGACCCAGGCGAGCAAGAACGACGGGAAGAAGCCCGACGCCCCGGTGGTGCTCCAGTTCACGCCCGCCGACGTGGCCGTCGTGGAAGTCCGAGAGCTCGAGCGCTCGATCGCCTTTTCCGGTTCGCTCGCGCCCCTGGTGCAGACGACCGTCCGCTCGAAGGTGCCGGGCGAACTGAACCGCGTGCTGGTCCGCGAGGGAGAGTCGGTGGCCGCGGGAGCGCTCCTGGCGCAGATCGACACCGCCGACCTCCAGTCGCGGCTCGACGCCCGCGTCGCGGCCCTCGAGGAGGCCAAGGCGAGGCTCGACATTGCGGAGAAGAACCGCGAAAACAACCTGAAGCTCCTTCGCCAGAAGTTCATTTCCCAGATCGCATACGACACGGCGCAGAGCACCCACGAGGCGAGCCAGGCCTCGGTCAGGTCCGAGGAGGCGCAGGTCATGATCGCGCGCCGGGCCATGGAGGACGCGGCCGTGCGCGCGCCCTTTGCGGGCATCGTCGCGCGCCGGATGGCCAATCGCGGCGAGAAGGTCGGCATCGACAGCCCGCTCTTCGCGCTCGTGGACCTCGAGCGCATGGAAATCGAGGCGCCCGCGCCGGCTTCCGAAATCCCCTCCATCCGCGCGGGACAGGCGACGACATTCCGCGTGGACGGGTTCGAGGGCCGCGCCTTCGAAGGTCGCGTGGAGAGAATCAACCCGACCGCGGAACCGGGGTCGCGCTCCATCACGGTCTACATCTCGGTGGCCAACCGCGACCGGGCCCTCAAGGGCGGCATGTTCGCCAAGGGCCGCATCGTCCTCGATCGCACCGCGGCGGTGACCGTGATCCCCGCCACCGCCGTCCGCGAGGAAGCGGGCCGGAACTTCGTGTTCACCATCGAGGGCGGGAAGATCGCGCGCCGCCCCGTGAAGCTCGGATTCGTCGAGGAGCGCCAGGGGCTGGTGGAGGTCACGGGCGGCCTCGAGAAGGGAATCACGGTGGTGAGCGCCCGTGTCTCCGGGCTCAAGGCGGGCGCGCCGGCCGTGCTGAAGTCGGCCCCCGCTGCCGAGCCGAAGGCCGGGTAGGCCCGCGCCATGTGGATCACCCGAACCAGCATCAACCAGCCGGTGTTCGCCACCATGGTCATGGTCGCACTTTGCGTGCTCGGGCTCTTCTCCTACAACAAGCTGCGCGTCGAGCGCATGCCCGACATCAGCATCCCCTTCATCTTCATCCAGGTCCAGTATCCGGGGGCCGCGCCCGAGGCCGTCGAGAACGACATCACCAAGCCGGTCGAGGAGGTGGTGAATACCGTCAACGGCGTGAAGATCATCCGCTCCAATTCCTTCGAGGGCCGCAGCGAAACCTACATCGAGTTCCGGCTCGACACGAACATGGAGCGCGCGGTGCAGGACGTGCGCGACAAGATCGCGCTGATCCGCCCCGGGTTCCCGCGGGAGGCGAGGGACGCCCTCGTGCTTCGCGGCGACTTCGACAATGCCGAGCCCGTGGTCTCGCTGTCCGTCACCTCGCCGACGAGGAGCCTGCGCGAGCTTTCCACGCTCACCGACCAGGTGATCGTCAAGCGCTTCCAGAACGTCCCCGGCGTCGGACAGGTGCGGGTTTCCGGCAGCGTGAACCGCCAGGTGCTGGTGAACCTGCGTCCCGGGCAGATGCTTTCGCAAGCGGTGGGCGTTGACGAGATCATCGCCGCCATCCGCGCCGCCAACCTGGACGTGCCCGCCGGGAAGATCGTCCACGGCCCCACCGAGCAGCTGGTGCGGATCGAGGGCCGGATCAAGGAGCCCGCCGGATTCGGCAAGATCATCGTCGCGCGCCGCGCCAAGGGCCCCGTCTACCTCGACCAGGTCGCGGACGTGGTCGACGGCGAGCGCGAGGCCGATTCGCTTTCCCGGATCAGCGGCCGGCCGGGCCTGTCGATCGAGGTCCTCAAGGTGCAGGACGCCAACATCGTCGAGGTGGGCAGGGGCGCCAAGGCGACCGCGGCCGATCTGCGCAAGGAGCTGCCCCCCGACGTGGAGCTGAAGCTCGTCTACGCCGACGTGGACTTCATCGAGAAGGCGCTGGACGGCGTGAAGACGACGATCGTGGAAGGGGCGCTCCTCACCGTCTTCGTCGTCTTCCTCTTCCTGCATTCGTGGCGAAGCACGGTCATCACGGGGCTCACCCTTCCCATCTCGGTGATCGCCACCTTCGTCGCGGTGTACCTCTTCGGGTTCACGCTCAACTTCCTCACCCTGATGGCGCTGTCGCTTTGCATAGGACTGCTGATCGACGACGCGATCGTGGTGCGCGAGAACATCGTGCGCCACCTCGGGATGGGCAAGGACCACTACCGCGCCGCGCGGGAGGGCACCGACGAGATCGGGCTCGCGGTGATGGCGACGACCTTCGCGATCGTCGCGGTCTTCATCCCCATCGCGTTCATGTCGGGGATCATCGGCAGGGTCTTCTTCCAGTTCGGCGTCACGGTCGCGGTGGCGGTGCTCGTGTCGCTCTTCGTGAGCTTCACGCTCGACCCGATGCTCTCGGCCATCTGGCGCGACCCGCCCGAGACGCGCTTCAAGTACGTGCCCTGGCTGGGGCGCATGATGGCCCGCATCGAGAACGGGGTGGAATGGGCCCACCACCGTTACGGAGAACTCCTTGAATGGGCGCTCGCCAACCGCAAGAAGGTGCTCGGGATCGCCGTGGCGGTGTTCGCCTCGAGTTTTCTCGTGCTGCCGCTCGTCGGTACCGAGTTCTTTCCGGAGTCGGACGAGGGAAGAACGTCCTTCCGGCTCACCACGCCCGTGGGCTCGAGCCTCGAGTACACCGACGCGAAGACCCGCCAGGTCGAGGCGATCCTTCGCCAGTATCCCGAGGTCCGGGTGATGAACGCCAACGTCGGCACCGGCGAAGGACGCAACGTGGCGCGAGTCCACGTCGGCCTCGTGGACCGCAAGGAGCGCCCGAACCTCACCATCAAGGCCTTCGAGGCGAAGGTGCGCGACCAGATCCGCGCGATTCCCGGCATCGAGCTCGCCGTGGGCTGGAACCGGCCGATCTGGATCAACCTCCTCGGGCCCTCCAACGACGGGCTCGAGCGGGTGACCGACGAGGTGATGGAGAAGATCGGCCGGATCAAGGGCATCGTGGACCTCGAAAGCAGCCTCAAGGCGCAGAACCCGGCCATCACCATCAAGGTGAACAACGAGCTCGCGAGCGACCTGGGTCTCACCGTGTCGCAGATCGGCGCCGCGGTGCGCCCGCTCGTGGCCGGCGACGTGATCGGCCACTGGCTCGCCCCCGACGGGCAGAACTACGAGGTGAACGTGCAGCTGCCGATGTCGGGCCGGCGCATCACCGCCGACCTGGGGGAGCTGCACATCGCGAGCAGCAGGCTCGGGGCGGACGGCTCGCCGGTCCTGGTCCCGCTGCGCCAGGTCGTCGAGTTCCAGAATTCCACCAGCCCGCAGATCATCAAGCGCCAGGCCCTGCAGCGGCGCGTGGGCATCTACGCGAACGTCGAGGGCCGGCCCTCGGGCGACGTGGGCAGCGAGGTCCAGGAGATGCTCAAGACCATCGAGCTGCCGCCGGGCTACCGCTTCGACGTCGCCGGCCAGACGCAGGAAATGCAGGAGTCCTTCACGGCGGCGGTCGCGGCCATCGGGATGGCGGTGATCTTCATCTACATCATCCTCGCGTCCCAGTTCGGCAGCTTCCTGCAACCGCTGGCGATCATGGCGTCGCTCCCCTTCACGCTCATCGGCGTGTTCCTGGCACTCCTCATCACCGGCAGCACGCTCAACATGTTCTCGATCATCGGGGTCATCATGCTGATGGGGCTGGTGACCAAGAACGCGATCCTGCTCGTGGACTTCACGAACCAGGGGATTCGCGAGGGAAAGTCGCGTCACGACGCGATCCTCGCCGCGGGCCAGGTGCGGTTGCGCCCGATCCTCATGACCACCATGGCGATGATTTTCGGGATGCTCCCGCTCGCGATCGGCTCGGCCGACGGCGGCGAGCAGAATTCGCCCATGGGGCGCGCGGTGATCGGCGGGCTCATCACCTCGACGCTGCTGACCCTGGTGGTGGTGCCCGTCCTCTACACCTACCTGGATGCCTGGGGGCGCAGGGCTTCCGTGTGGTTTACCCGGGGAACACACGCGGGCCACGGGGGCGGCGCCGCGGCGCAGTCCACTCCGTCCAGGCCGGCCGACGGCTCCTGACCGGGCTTGCAGGCGCCGCGGACCGGAACGCCTCGCCCGGCCTGCGAAGGACGGCGTCCGTTACGCGGGCGTTGCCGGTGCGATGGCAAAGGTCGCACCGGCGTCGCACAGCGCGGCCTTGCCGCGAACGGCCAGGTCGGAGGTGAAGCGGAACTGCTGGGAAGATGAGACGGGGTAGGCCTTCAACCGGTAGTGCGTGCCCCAGGGCTTTTCCTGGACGACGACCGCGATGGGCTGGCCGACGCACAGGTAGGGGCTCGTGAGCGCCACGTCCCGGAGGGCCTGCCGGGCGCGTGCCCCGTCGTGCTGCGGATGGAGGAAGAACTCCGCGGCGCACTGCAGGCGCGGAAGGCCGTCGTTCGCGTTGTGGACCGGCTCGGTCCACAGGCGGGCGTGGGGGATGGCGACCACCGTGTCGTCCGGCGTGAGCACCTCGACTGCGCGCACGCCGACGTGGCGCACTTCGCCGTACACGCCGCCCACGCTGATCCAGTCGCCGTTGCGGTACGGGCGCTCGCCGATCGCCACGACGCCGGCGATGAGGCTGCTCGCGTAGTCCTTGAGGGCGAAACCCAGCGCGAAGCCGGCGGTGCCGAGGAGCGCCACCATGTTCTGGATGGACGGCTCGATCACGAGCGGCACGATCAGCGCGAATGCCGCCAGTATGACGAGCAGCCGGATCAACGGGATCGTGGCCAGCAGGTGCAGCCGCTTCCTGCCGTGCAGCCGCCCCGCGATCCAGGGCAGTGCCCGCTGCGTGACGACGACCAGGAACGCCGCCGCCGCGACGATCACCGCGAGCGCCAGCATCGTTCCGGAGTCCAGCGTCTGGAAGATCTGCGCCACCGGCCGGGTTTCCTGCATGGTCGTCCTCAGAATCCGTCGACGAGGTAGTCGCGGCTGCGAAGCAGCTCGCGAACCGTCGCGTAGGCCAGCGCCTCGACGCTCCAGCGCTCGTCCCGGCACTGCGCCAGGCCGGCGTTGCGCAGCCGCAGCAGGATCGCCATGCACTGGTGGTGCGAAAGCGGCAGCAACTCGGGCAGCTGCGCGGCGGGCAGGCCGCCGTGCAGCAGGAGCGCGTGCAGGACGAGTGCGATCTCCTCGTCCAGTTCGGCGAACGCGGCGGGTTCCTGCATCCCGGCGGAAACCCAGATGCTCTCCTCGCCGTCATCGACGGCCCCCTTCGCACTGCCGTCTTCGTCCGGGCCGGCTTCGTCCCGCTCGGGCTCGGCGCGAAGCCGCTCGCGCCAGTAGCGGATCGCCGTTCCGACATTGCCCCGGCAATGCGCGGCGAGCTGGGCGATCTCCGCGCCGACCCCTTCGACAGCGACCGGCACGGAGAGAATGTCGTTGCCGGTCCTCGCATTGCGAAAGCGGATCCGCTGGCGCGCGGGCGAAGTCACGCCCGAGGCCAGGAGCTGCGCGAGGCGGGGCCCGTCGAAGGCCTGGAGCGTCAACGCGTCCGGGCGGGGCACGGCCCAGACGTGCTGCAGGTACGCCCAGGCCCAGCTGTCGCAGCCGATCACGCCGGGTCCCAGGCGGCCGCTTTCGGAGGCCTCGAGCACCTCGCGCACCAGCGAAAGGCCGCGCGCGTGGCGCAAATAGAAGTGCTCCAGGTTCGGCAGCACCCAGGGCCGGCCGGGCACGGGCCTCATGTCGGGCACGCGCGCTTCGCCCGCCAGGACTGCTCCGCGGTCCGGCGCCTCGATGATCGCCGTCCCGCGCATCGCCCCCCACTGGCGCAGGATCGCGGCGTGGCCGCCGTGGGGCTGGCCGATGACGAACTTCACGGGACGGTCCGGAGTCCGGACCCAGGTCTCCAGCTGCTCATCGAGCGCCGCCGCTGCGGCACGCCAATCCAGCGCAGGCACGAGGTGCTCCAGCCGGACCTCCTGGAGGGCGCGCAATTGTGCCTCGTCCTTCACGGGCGCCTTCGCCTCCTCGCCGGCGCCCAGGAAGGTCCGCCTCGCGGACGACCAGGCATTGGCCAGCGCGCTCCGCGCTGGCACGCGGGGCACCTCGTAGCCGGCGACGGGCACGAATTCCCAGAGCTTCGCCCGGTGCGCATCGTCCTGCGCGGCAGGCGGCAGCCCTGCGTTCTTCGCGATTGGGAGATTCATGAAAGGAAGGCGACGCTGTCCTTGTCTCGCAAGGGCCGGCGTCCCTAGTAGCCGACGGCGCCGCCGTCCTTGCGGTGATCCGACCCGGCGCAGTAGCCGTCGTCCAGGCGCCAGATGAGCTGCGCGCCGCCGAAGCCGAACTGGGCGGCCTCCGGGTCCACGATGCGGTGCCCGCGGCCCTTGAGGTCATCGAGCACGCCGGGGGCGAGGCCTGCCGACTCGAAGCTCACGCTGAAGTCGTTGTTCACGATCCAGCGCGGCCCGTCGCTCGCGGCCTGCGGGTTCTGGTGGTAGTCCACGATGCGCGTGACCATCTGCGCGTGGCCCTGGGGCTGCATCTGCCCTCCCATCACCCCGAAGCTCATCACCGGCTTGCCGTCCTTGGTAAGGAAGCCGGGAATGATGGTCTGGAACGGGCGCTTGCCCGGGCCCACGAGGTTGGGGTGCCCGGGCTTGAGCGAGAACCCCGCACCGCGGTTCTGCATGGAGATGCCGGTGCCCGACACCACCATGCCGGAGCCGAACCCCATGTAGTTCGACTGGATGAAGGACACCATCATCCCGTTCGCATCCGCCGTGGTGAGGTAGACCGTGCCGCCTTCGCGCGGGTCCCCGGGCGGCGGATCGGAGGCGCGCTTCCTGTCGATCGCGCGGGAGCGATGCTCCAGGTAATCGTCGGCGAGGAGTTTCTCCGCGTCGAACTCCATCGTGGCCGGGTCGGCGACGAAACGGTACGCGTCGGCGAAGGCCAGCTTCATCGCCTCGATCTGCAGGTGCAGGCTGTCGGCCCCGTCCGCGGGAAGTGCCGCGAGATCGAAGTGCCGGAGCATCCCCAGCGCCATGAGGGCGACGATGCCCTGCCCGTTGGGCGGCATCTCGTGCAGCCGGTAGCCGCGGTACTCGATCGAGATCGGTTCGACCCAGTCGCAGCGGTGCGCGGAGAAGTCGGCAAGCGTGTGCGCACCCTCGTCGGCCTGGGAGGCGAGCGTGATCCGCTCGGCGAGCTTGCCGCGGTAGAAGCTCTCGCCCTTCGTGGCGGCGATCTCCTCGAGCGTCTCGGCCTGCTGCGGGCAGTAGAAGCGCTCGCCGGGGCGCGGCGCGCGGTCCTTGGGCAGGAACGTCCACGCGAATTCGGAGAAACCCCGGAAGCTCGGCGCCTGCCGCGCCCAGCTGAGGGAGGTGATCGGCGAGACCATGAAGCCGTCGCGCGCGTAGCGGATGGCCGCCTGGAAGAGGTCGGCGAAGGCGAGCTTGCCGTAGCGCTGGGAGAGCGCCACCCAGGCCGAGACGCAGCCCGGCACCGTGACGGAATCCCAACCCTGCACCGGCATCGCGTTCGCACCCTTGAAGCGGGTCGGCGTCCACTTGGCCGGCGCGCGCCCCGAGGCGTTGAGTCCCACGAGCTTCTCGCCGTCCCAGAGGATTGCGAAAGCGTCGGAGCCGATGCCGTTGGAGGTGGGTTCGACGACGGTGAGCGTGATCGCCGCGGCGAGCGCCGCATCGACCGCATTGCCGCCCCTCGCGAGCGCCTGGAGCCCCGCCTGGGCGGCCAGCGGTTGCGACGTCGCGACGATGTTCTTCGCGAGCAACGGCATGCGCTGCGACGGGTACGGGAAATCCCAGGTGAACATGGACGGGTCGGGGGCGGTTTGCCTGCAGCCACGATGGTAGCACCGTCGCCGCGCGGGGCGTATTCTCGCCGCGAGGAGGAACCGCCATGCAGGATCCGAAAGCCCTGGTGTTCGACGCCTACGGAACGCTCTTCGACGTGCACTCCGTGACGCGCCTGGCCGACTCGCTCCACCCCGGAAAGGGTGCGGCCCTCTCCCAGGCGTGGCGTACCAAGCAGCTCGAGTACACCTGGCAGCGAAGCCTCATGGGCCGCTACGACGATTTCAACGCCGTCACCGCCGAGGCGCTCGACTGGGCGCTGGAGTCGCTCAAGCTCGCCGCGACCGGGGAGGCGCGCACCGCGCTCATGGCCGCCTACCGCACGCTCGGCCTCTTTCCGGAGGTGCGCGGCGCGCTCTCCCGGCTGGGCGAGCGCCGGCCGCTCGCGATCCTCTCCAACGGGCACCCCGACATGCTCGACGCCGTGGTCGACCACAACGAGTTGCGCGTCTTCTTCGGCGAGCGCGTCTACAGCGTGCACGAGGCGGGCGTCTTCAAGCCGGACCCGCGCGTCTACGCCATCGTCACGGCGAGGCTCGAGCTCGCGGCGGGCTCCATAGGCTTCGTGTCCTCCAACGGCTGGGACGCCGCGGGGGCGAAGTCCTTCGGCTTCAACGCCTTCTGGGTGAACCGCGGGAAGGCGCCCGTGGAACGCCTGGGTTCGCCACCGGACGGGGTCGCCGACGACCTCGCCGGTGTTGCGGCCCTGCTGCCCGCCTAGCCTTCCTCGACGAAGGCTTCCTCGCGCTTCCTGCGCACGGCGGGCGCGAGCACGATTGCGACGAGGGCGACGGAGAGCACCAGCAGCGTGGCACTGATCGGTCGCGTCACGAACACGGCCGGGTCGCCGCGCGAGAGCAGCAGCGCGCGCCGAAGGTGCTCCTCCATCATCGGCCCCAGCACGAAGCCGAGCAGCATGGGCGCGGCCTCGCAATTCAACTTCCCGAAGACATAGCCCACGAAGCCGAACCCGGCGGCGAGGAGCACGTCCATCCACGCGTTGTTGATGGAGTAGACCCCGATGCAGCAGAAGATAAGGATCGCCGGATAGAGGAAGCGGTACTGCACCGACAGCAGCCTCACCCACATGCCGATGAGCGGCAGGTTCAGCACCACCAGCAGGAGGTTGCCGATCCACATGCTCGCGATCATTCCCCAGAAGAGCTCGGGATTGGCCGTCATGATCTGCGGGCCCGGCTGGATGCCGTGGATGATCATCGCGCCGATCATGAGCGCCATCACCGGGTTCGACGGGATGCCCAGGGTGAGCAGCGGTATGAAGGAGGTCTGGGCGGCCGCGTTGTTGGCCGATTCCGGGGCGGCCACGCCTTCGATCATTCCCGTGCCGAACTTCTCCGGTGTGGCCGAGAGCTTCTTCTCGAGCGTGTAGGCCGAGAACGCGCCCAGCACCGGCCCGCCGCCGGGAAGGATGCCGAGCATCGAGCCCAGGGCGGTGCCCCGGACCGTGGGCAGGAAGGAGCGCCGGATGTCCTGCCAGTCGGGCAGCAGCCCCGTCACCCGCCGCGTGAACACCTCGCGCTTCTGCCCGTGCTCGAGGTTGCGGATGATCTCGCCGAAGCCGAAGACGCCCATGGCGATGGGGCCGATGCCCACGCCGTCGATGAGCTCCGGAAGGCCGAAGTTGAAGCGCGCCACGCCGGAGTTCACGTCGGTGCCCACGAGCCCGAACAGGAGCCCCAACACGATCATAGCCACGGCCTTCACGAGCGAGCCGTGCGCGAGCACCACCGCCGCGATGAGGCCGAGCACCATGAGCGAGAAGTAGTCCGCCGGGCCGAACTGGAGTGCGAGTTCCGCCAGCGGCGGCGCGAAGGCGGCGATGAGGAGCGTGGCCACGGTGCCCGCGAAGAACGAGCCGAGTGCCGCGATGCCGAGCGCCTTGCCGGCGTGGCCCCGGCGCGCCATCTGGTAGCCGTCGAGGCAGGTGACCACGGAACTCACCTCGCCCGGAAGGTTCACGAGGATCGCCGTGGTGGAGCCGCCATACTGCGCCCCGTAGTAGATGCCGGCGAGCATGATGAGCGCGGAAACCGGCGGCAGGGCGAAGGTGGCCGGCAGCAGCATCGCGATGGTGGCCACCGGCCCGATGCCCGGAAGCACGCCGATCAGGGTGCCGAGCAGCACGCCGATGAAGCAATAGAGGATGTTCGTTCCGGCGAGTGCTACGGAGAAACCGAGCCCGAGGTTCGCGAGCAGTTCCATGGCCGCCTCAGATGCGGCAGAGCCGCAGCGACTGGAGGACTTCCAGGTCCGGGCAGAGGGGGATGGGAAGCTTCAGTCCCCAGACGAACGCGAGAGAGCAGAAGACCACCAGGCCGACCGCGAGGAGCAGCACGTCCCGGAGCTTGAATTCTTCGCTGCCGAGGCTCGAGCCGACCACCAGGAGGATTCCCGCCGCCACCATGCCCACGACCTTGAGCAGCAGGCCGAACATCACGACCGAGCCCAGCACCCAGAGCGTCGGCCTCCAGTGGAAGCGGTCCATCACCGGTCCGGCGTTCTTCGTCCTCAGCGCCGAGGCCGAGATGAGGATTCCGAGGGCCGCGAGCAGGAGCCCCAGGTAGAAAGGGAAGTACCCCGGACCCATGCGCGCGGCCACCCCGAGCTTGTAGGTGAGCGCGATGCCGGCGAACCCCGCGCCGAGCGCGAGAAAGAGCACGCCCGCCCAGAAATCCCGCGAGTTCCTGATGCGCGATTTCACGCGTTCTCCCGGGCCGCGCGCCTAGAGCGCCGCCGCGATGGCCTTGCCGACTTCGACGGTGTTCGCCGTTCCGCCCAGGTCGCGCGTACGCGGCCCGTCGGCGAGCACCCGTTCGATCGCGCCGACGATGGCGTCCGCGGCATCCCGGTGGCCGAGGTGCTCGAGCATCATCGCCCCCGACCAGATCTGGCCGATGGGATTGGCGATGCCCTTGCCCGCGATGTCGGGCGCGCTGCCGTGCACCGGCTCGAACATCGACGGGATACTCGCGCTCGGGATTGATGTTGCCGCCCGGCGCGATGCCGATGGTGCCGGTGCAGGCCGGCCCCAGGTCGGAGAGGATGTCGCCGAAGAGGTTGGAGCCCACCACCACGTCGAACCAGTCGGGGTGCTGCACGAAGTGCGCGGTGAGGATGTCGATGTGGTACTGCGAGGTCTTCACCTCCGGGTATTCGGCCGAGATCGCCTCGAAGCGCTCGTCCCAGTAGGGCATCGTGATCGCGATGCCGTTGGACTTGGTGGCCGAGGTCACGTGCTTCTTCTTGCGCGTCTTCGCGAGCTCGAAGGCGTAGCGCAGGATCCGGTCCGTGCCGCGCTTCGAGAACACCGAGAGTTGCGTGACAAACTCCTCTTCCGTGCCGCCGTACATGCGCCCGCCCATGGAGGAATACTCGCCCTCGTTGTTCTCGCGCACTACCCAGAAGTCGATGTCCCCGGGCTTGCGACCCGCGAGCGGGCTCTTGACCCCAGGCATGAGCCGCACCGGCCGCAGGTTCACGTACTGCCGGAACTCCCGGCGGATGGGCACGAGCAGGCCCCAGAGCGAGACGTGATCCGGCACGCCCGGGAATCCCACGGCGCCGAGGAAGATCGCATCGTGGCCGCGGATCTGCGCGAGGCCGTCCTCGGGCATCATCCGCCCGTGCTTCGCGTGGTACGCGCAGCTCCACGGCTTCTCGTCCCAGGTGAAGCCGATGCCGAACTTGCGTCCCGCGGCTTCGAGCACGCGGATGCCCTCGGGCACGACTTCCGTGCCGATCCCGTCGCCGGGGATGGTCGCGATGCGGTAGGTCTTCATGGTCCGGCTAGCCTCCGAAGAACGATTCGAATTCGTCGGCCACGAGGTCGGGCACTTCCTCGGGCAGGTAATGTCCGGCGGGGAGCGCGCGGCCGCGCACGTCGCGGGCCACGGCGCGCCAGTCGGCGAGCGGGGTGAAGCAGCGCTCCACGACGCCGTGCGCGCCCCAGAGCGCAAGCACCGGGCACTCGATGCGGCGGCCGGCCTCGCGATCGGCGCGGTCGTGCTCGAGGTCGATCGCCGCCGCGGCGCGGTAGTCCTCGCAGCTCGCGTGGATCACTTCCGGCGTGAACGCGCGCTCGTACTCGGCCCAGGCGAGCGGGTCGAAGGGATCGTCGCCGGCGCTGCACCCGCGCATTTTCGCGCGCAGGAAGAACTTCGGGTCCGCGCCGATCAGCGCCTCGGGAAAGGGCGCGTCCTGGATGAGGAAGAACCAGTGCCAGTAGGCGCGCGCGAACGCGATGTCCGTGCGCTCGTACATGGCGAGGGTGGGCGAGATGTCGAGCACGGCGAGCTTCTCGACCGCGCCCGGGTGATCGACGGCAAGGCGATGCGCCACGCGCCCGCCGCGGTCGTGGCCCGCGAGGAAGAACCGCTCGTGCCCGAGCGCCCCCATGGCCGCCACGGGATCCTTCGCCATCTCCCGCTTGGAGTACGGTGCGTGGCGGGCGTCGGTGGCGGGCTTTCCCGATTGGCCGTAGCCTCGCAGGTCCGCGGCCACGACGGTGAAGCGCTTCGCGAGCCGGGGCGCGACCTTGTGCCACAGGGCGTGGGTCTGGGGATAGCCGTGCAGGAGCAGGAGCGCGGGGCCGGAGCCGCCCGTGACGGCGTGGACCCTGACTCCCCCGGCATCGAGATCCACGGCGCGAAAGCCGGGAAAGAGCCTCTCCAATGGGACCATGGTGCCATTATGCCGCCCCGCGCTGCCCCGGAGCGCTTGATGCGAATCAACGGCTAGAACCGCCATTGGCTTAAAAAGGTTGGATCGGAATCATGCAACGCGAGCGCAATCCCATGGACACCTCTCCTGCCGCCCTCGACGTGCTCGTCGTGGGCGCCGGCATCTCGGGCCTTTCCACCGCCTTCGGCCTCATGCGGCGCGGGCTCGCCGTCGAGGTCCTCGACTCCGGCGCGCGGCCCGGCGGCGTGATCGGCACCATCGCGCACGAGGGCGCGCTCTACGAGACCGGCCCCAACAGCGCGCTCGACACCACGCCCCGCATCGGCGAACTGATCGAGGCCACGGGAATCGCCGCCGAGCGCATCCCCGCGAGCCAGGTCGCCGACACGCGCTTCGTGGTGAAGGGCGGCCGACCCGTGGCGCTGCCCATGTCGCCGGGTGCGTTTCTCGCCACATCCCTCTTCTCGCCGCTCGCCAAGGCGCGGCTCGCGCTCGAGCCGCTCATCCGGCGCCAGCCCGCGGACGAGGAGGAAACCATCGCGCATTTCGTGCGCCGCCGCCTGGGCCGCGAGTTTCTCGACTACGCGATCGAGCCCTTCGTCGCCGGCATCTACGCGGGCGATCCGGAGCGGCTTTCGGTCCCCGCCGCGTTTCCGAAGCTGCACGCGCTCGAGCAGCGCTACGGCAGCCTCATCGTCGGCGCCATCCTCGGCGCCCGGGAGCGACGCAAGCGCGCCGAAACGGCCAAGAACACCGCCAAGAGCTTCTCGTTCCGCGGCGGCATGCAGACGCTCACCGACGCGCTCGCGCGCGCCGTCGGCCGGGTCACGCTCGAGGCTAGGGTCGTCTCCGTCTCGCGCCTGTCGGACGGCTCGTTCGTGGTGGTCTTCGACAAGGACGGCGAGACCCTCACCCGCCACGCGAGAGCCGTCGTGCTCGCCGTGCCCGCGGGCGAGGCCGCGCGCCTGGCCTATCCCCTCGTGCCCGAGGCAACACTCGCGCTGCAGGAGATCGAGTACCCGGCGGTGCTGTCGGTCGCGACCGTTTACCGACGCGAGGACGTGACGCACCCGCTGGACGGCTTCGGTTTCCTCGCGCCGCGGGTCGAGCACCGTGCGGTGCTGGGCACTCTCTTTTCCAGCTCCATGTTCCCGGGACGCGCGCCCGACGGGCAGGTGCTCCTCACCAGTTTCCTGGGCGGGCGGCGCAATCCCGAACTCGCGCTCGCCGGCGACGGGGCGATCGTCGCGAAGGTCGAGGCCGAGCACCGCTCGCTGCTGGGAGTCCGCGCCCCTGCGCTCTGGAACGCCGTCACGCGCTGGCCGCGCGCGATTCCGCAGTACGGGCCCGGTCACCTCGGCCGCATCGCCAAGCTCGCGCAGGCCGAACTGGAGACGCCGGGCCTGAAGTTCTGCGCCAACTACCGCGGCGGAGTATCGGTAGGCGATTGCATCGCCAACGCGCACGCCACCGCCGAATCGCTGAGTGCCTGGCTCGAGGTCCCGGTCGCCGCCTGAGCGGGCGCGGCCAGCTGTTCGCGACTCGTTCGCGCAGCGCGAACTCCGCTTCCCGCGACTCAGTCGCGCAGCGCGATGCCGGCCACCCGCGCCGCGTGGCGGGCGATCACCCCTTCCTCGTCGGCGTGCATGACGCGCGCTTCCACCGCGCTCGCCTTCGTGGAGATCGTGCCCGCTCCCCGCGCATTGGCGGCCGCGTCGAGCGCGAGGCCCGTCCACGCGAGGCGCGAGGCGATGCGCGCGCGGATCTCCGCGCCGTTCTCCCCGATTCCGCCGGTGAACACGAGGCGATCGAACCCGTCGAGCGCCGCACCCATGGCTGCCACCTCACGGCAGGCGTGCTCCACGAAATAATCGATGGTCTCGCGCGCGGCGGTTTCCGGTGAGGCCTCGAGCTCGCGCATGTCGGCGGAAATCCCGGACAGGCCCTTCAGCCCGCTTTCGCGGTAGAGGAGATTCGCGATCGCCGCCGGCTCCATCGCCTTCCTCTCGAGGAGGTAGAGCACGACCGCCGCATCCAGGCGCCCGCAGCGCGTGCCCATGGGCATCCCGTCGAGCGGCGAGAAGCTCATGGTGGTCGCGACCGAGCGCCCGTCGCGGATCGCGCAGATCGACACGCCGTTGCCCAGGTGGGCTACGACCGTGCGCCCGCGCACGCCCCCCTCCTCCCGCGCGAGCCGCGCGCAGATCGATTCGAAGCAAAGCCCGTGGAAGCCGTAGCGCCGCACGCCCTCGTCGTGGAGCGCGCGCGGAATCGCGAAGCGCTGGTTCAGCTCCGGCTGCGCGCGGTGGAAGGCGGTGTCGAAGCACGCCACCTGCGGCACGCCCGGAAACGCGGCCATGGCGGCGAGCACGCCGGCGCGGTTGTGCGGCTGGTGCAGCGGCGCCAGGGGCTCGAGCGCGGCGATCGCCGCGAGCACCGCTTCGTCGACGAGGACCGGGTGATCGAAGCCGGTGCCGCCGTGCACGATGCGGTGGCCCACCACCGCCAAGCGCGCGTCCGCGGCGCGCTCGTCCAGGGCGGCGAGGATCGCGACAAGCGCATCCGTGTGCGTGGGTGCGGCGCCGCCTTTTCCCGCGAGCGCGCCGTCGGTCACCGTGCGCCCCTGGGCATCGCGCACGCGGAAGCGCGCACTCGCGCCGAGGCCGTCTGCGATCCCGCCCAGGCGCAGCCGCGCAGCACCTTCCGCGCAATCGAAAAGCGCGAACTTGATCGACGAGGAGCCGGCGTTGAGCGTGAGGACGTGTCCGGCCGCCGTCATCGGGATCGCCTCCGCCTCACGCCACGCCCGGCAGGATGTCGAGGAGCTTCATGCGCTGCACCTTGCCCGAGGGCCCGCGCGGCAACTCCGTCACGAAATGGATCGCCTTGGGCGTCTTGTAGCGCCCGAGGTGCTCGGCGCAGAAGGCGCGCAGCTCGTCCTCGCCGCAGGCCGCGCCGTCGCGGCGCACCACGCAGGCGGCGATCTCCTGCCCATAGTGCCGGTCGGGAATTCCCACGGCTGCGGCGTCGAGCACCGCGGGGTGGCGCAAGAGCACCTCGTCGATCTCGCGCGGCGCGATGTTCTCGCCGCCCTTGATGATGAGCTCCTTGATGCGCCCGGTGATGAAGAAGAATCCGTCGGCGTCACGCACGCCGATGTCGCCCGTGCGCAGCCACCCTTCTGGAAAGAACGCACCCGCCGTGGCCTCGGAGTTGCGGAAGTAGCCCGGCGTCACCTGCGGGCCGCGGACGCAGATCTCGCCCGGCACGCCGTCGGCCACCGGCTCCGCGCTCGCGCCGACCACGCGAGCCTCGCAGCCCGAGGCGCGGCCGACGGAACCCACCTTGCGCCGGTCGGGTTCGAGCGGATTGGAGAACGCCGGCGCCATGGTCTCGGTGAGCCCCATGGTCTCGATGATGCCGATGCCGAACTTCGCCTCGAACGCGCGGTGGTGCTCGGGGGGCAGGGCCGCCGAGGCCGAGCGGCAGAAGCGGATGCCGGCGAGCGACTCCCGCGGCGGGGCCTCCCCCTCGAGGAGGTAGCTCACGATCGTGGGCACCACGTTGATCCAGGTGCAGCCAAAAGCCGTGGCCATCTCCCAGAACCCGCCCGCGGAGAATTTCGGCGGCATCGCGAGCGAACCGCCGTGGGCGAGCGGGGCGAGCATGGTCACCGCGAAGGCGTTGATGTGGTAGAGCGGCAGCACGGCGGCGACGCGGTCCCCCGGACCCAGCGCGTGCTCCTCGCTGATGGCGTGCGCGTTGGCCACGAGGTTGGCGTGCGTGAGCATGACGCCCTTGGGCTTCCCCGTCGTGCCCGAGGTGTACATGAGGAGCGCGAGCGCCCCGGGATCGAGGCGCGCGGGCGGGGAAGACGCGTCCTCCTCGCGCTCGCCGGGCAGCACGGCGGAATCGGGGTCGGTCTCGATCACGCGGATCGGGCGCGAGAGCCCCGCGACCAGTTCGCGCACGCGGGGCGCCCATTCGGGGGAAGCGAAGACGAGCGCGCACTCCGAATGGTCGAGGACGTAGCGCATCTGCTCGGGCTGGGCGAGGAGGTTCACCGGGTTCACGCAGTAGCCGCCGGCCATGGCGCCCAGCAGCAGGCGCAGCGTCGCCAGTCCATTGGGCATGACGACGGAGACGTGAGCGCCGGAGGCGAGCCCCTCGCGCGCGAGGAGCGCCGGCACGCGCCGCGCCGCCGAGCGTAGTTCCCCGAAGGAAAGCGTGCGCCGTGTCCCCGTCGCAACCAAGTAGGTGGCTTCGGGGCGAACGTCTGCCTGGTGTTCGATCAGGTCCGCGACGGTCGCGGCCGCCGTGCCCGCCATCTCAGCGCCCCCAGCGCGCGAAGTAGGCGCCGAGCAAGTCGTCCACGGCCGGCTCGCGCTCGGGCAGCGGGCGCGAGATGCGCGTCACGTTCATGTAGTGGCGCACATTCAGGTTGTCGGAGAAGTTGTTGCGACCCCAGGTGCCGCAGCCCATGGAGAGCGACACGGGAAGCCCGTTGGAGAAGCTGCCGCCGTTGGCGATGCAATGGGCCTGGTTCACGATCACGCGCGCCACGGGCAGGGTGAGACCGAGATCGAGGGCGCGTTCGCCATCCGTGCTGTGCAGCGATACCGAGTGCCCGGCGCCCTGGAAGGCGTAGATGCGCCGCACGATGTCCTTCGCCGCGGCGAAATCGCGCGCGTGGTAGACCGTCAGCACCGGCGAGAGCTTCTCGCCGGAGAAGGGGTCGTCCGGGCCGATGCCTTGGGCGTCCACGAGGAGCACCCGCGCTTCCCGCGCGGCGGGATCGGCAAGGCCAGCGAGATGCGCGATCGCCGCGGCGGACTGCCCGATGACCTTCGCCGAAAGCTTTCCGTCGGGCCACATCGCCTGCCGAAGCCGCGCGCGGTCCTCGTCACCCAGGCGCACGCAGCCCTTGCGCGCGAGTGCGGCGAGCAGCGCATCGGCGACCACCTCCACGACGACCAGGCTGTTTTCCGAGGAGCAGCTCGTGGCGTTGTCGAAGCACTTGGAAAGCACGATCTTCGCCGCGGCCGATTCGAGGTCCGCGGTCTCGTCGACGATCGCGGCGACGTTGCCCGCGCCCACGCCGAAGGCGGGCGTGCCGCTCGCGTAGGCCGCGCGCACGTTGGCCTGGGAGCCGGTGGCGACGACCAGGTCGCAGCGGCGCATGAGCTCGGCGGTCGCGTCCTTGGTGATCGGCGCCGGCAGCATCTGCACGAGGTCGCGCGGAGCGCCGATGCGGTCGAACTCGGCGTGCACGTAGCCGATGAGACGTGCGCAGGTGGAGGCGCCCTTGGGCGAAGGTGCCACGATCACGGCGTTGCGCGCCTTCAGCGCATTGATGATCTTGTTGGCCGGGGTCGCAGCCGGGTTGGTCGACGGCGTGACCGCGCAGACCACGCCCACGGGGCGTGCGATCTCCACGAGACCCTTGGCGGCATCCTCGCCCACGACGCCCACCGTCTTCATGCCGTGCAGGTCGCGCAGCAGGCCGAGCGTCTTGCGGTGGTTCTTGCGCACCTTGTCCTCGACATCCCCGATTCCGGTGTCGGCCACGGCGAGTTCGGAGAGCGCGCGGTTGCGGCCCGGTTCGAGGATGGCCCAGGCCGCCGCCGCGACCAGCTCGTCGATGCGCGCCTGGTCGTAGCCGTCGGCGATAGCCTGCGCCGCGCGAGCGCGCGCGACGAGTCCCGCCACGACCTCGGCTGCGGGCGACCGGTTCGCCGCTTCAGCCGGGCCCGGCACGGGGGCTCCTTGTGGCGCGGAAGCGTTCGAGCGCGGCCTTGGCCAGCGGCCAGGCGAGTCCCGCCGCGGCCAGCGCGAGAATCGCGCCGCTGATGGGCCGGGTGAAGAAGACCGTCCAGTCGTTGTCGAAGCTCACCATGGTCGTCATGAAGTTGGTTTCCGCGAGCGGCCCCAGGATGGTACCGAGGACGAGCGGCGCGATGGGAAAGCCGTAGCGCTCGAAGAGAAAGCCCAGCACGCCGAAGGTCGCGATCACGTACAGGTCGGAGAGATTGTTGCGCGCGGCGAAGGCGCCCACGAAGCAGAAGACGACCACGAAGGCGGAGACCATGGCCTCGGGCGCGTCGAGCACCTTGCACAGGGGCCGGATCGCGAAGAAGCCGAGGATGCACATGCCCACCACGCCCAGGAAGACGGTCGCGAAGACGGTGTAGACGAGGTCGGGGCTGGAGACGAAGACCTGCGGCCCGGGTTGGATGCCGTGCAGGAGAAACGCGGCGAGGATGATCGCGGTGGCGCCGCTCCCCGGAATGCCCATGGCGAGGAGCGGCACGAGCGCGCCTCCCACGGAAGCGGTCGCGGCCGACTTCGCGGCGACTATGCCCTCGGGCGCGCCCTTGCCGAGGTTGGCGCGGTTCTTCCCGTACTGGCTCTCGAGGCCGTAGGCGACGAATGCCGACACCGTCGCCCCGGCGCCGGGCACGATGCCCACGATGATGCCGGTGGCGGTGCCGCGCGCAAAGGTCGCCTTCATCCCGAGCACCTGCGACAGGCGCGGGAACGCCGTGCGGAATCGCCCCGGCGCCGCGGATGCCTCGCCGGCTTCGCTCGCGAACCCAGTGCTCATGCGCGTGAGCACTTCCCCGATGCCGTAGGCGCCCACCATCACCAGCAGGAACTCGATTCCGTCCAGCAGGAAGGCCTGGCCGAAGGCGAAGCGCTCGGCGCCGTAGATCGAATCCACGCCGACAGTCGCGATCAAGAGGCCCAGGCACAGGCTCACCAGGGAGTTCACCAGGGAAGCGCCGGAGAGCGTCACCACGCTCGCCAGCCCGAAGAAGACGATGGCGAAGTATTCCGGCGAGGAAAACGCGAGGGCGAGGCCCGCCACGGGTTTCGCGAGTGCGACCATGACGACCGCCGAGACGAGCCCGCCCACGAGTGCCGCCACGAGGGACCACCCGAGCGCCAGCGCCGCCTCGCCGCGCTTGGTCATCTCGTATCCGTCCCACAGCAGCGGCACATCCATGGGCTCGCCGGGAATGCGGAAGAGGATCGAGGTGATGGCGCCGCCGTAGGTGCCGGAGACGTACATCGCCGTGAGGAGAATCAGCGCCGGGCCCACGCCCATCTTGTAGGTGAAGGGAAGGGCCAGCACCACGCCCATCACGAGCGTGAGGCCGGGCAGCACCGCGACCAGCATGCCCAGCACGAGCCCCACCACGAGGATGGTGAAATTGACCGGCGTGAAGACGAGGCTGAAGCCGAGCAGGAGGTGGTTGAGGATTTCCAAGGGGCCGCCTCAGGTCACGCCGATGGCGGCGAGGAGCGCGATCGAGAGCGCCTTGAAGGGGCCTTCGCCCAGCGGCAGCGAGATGTAGGCCACGCGCATGAACATCACCACCAGCACGAGGCTGCCGGCGACACTCGCGATCGCCACCAGGACGGGACGGCGCAGCCCGCCGAACCAGGTGAAGGCCGCGAGGAAGAGCAGCGTCGCGACGAAGAACCCGATCCAGGGAACGGTAAGCACGTAGGCGAAGACGATCGCGATGCCCGCGGCGAGCCTGCCGCGGTGGGCGATCGGCGCGGCCTGGGCGCCGGCCGCCGCTTCACCGCCCGCCGCGCCCCGGGACCCGAGCGCGAGGCGCTTGGCGATCTCCCAGGCGCACAGCAGGCCCATGAAGACGATGATCGCCCTGGGCCAGGCGTCGGGGCCTATCCGGTGTCCGCCTCCGGTGTCCACGTCGATGCGCGTCGCGGCCCAGTAGAGCAGGACGGAGGCGACGAGCATCAGGCCGTGCGGCAGCACGAGCCGGAGGGTCTTGGGCATTTCCGGTTTCCTCGATCGGCGCGAAGCGTGCACAGGCCCCGAGGGGCCTGCACACGCCCGCCGCGTCGCGTCAGGACTTCTTCGGCATGTTCGCTTCGATGAGGGCGAGCTGCTCGGCCATGAAGGCGCCCGCCTTCGCCGCCGGGATGTAGCTGTCGGCAAAGGCGAGTTCGTCGGCGAGGTACTTCTTGAACTCCGCGCTCGAAGCGGCCTTGTCCATAGCGGCGGACATCGCCGCGACCTGCTTCGGGTCCGTGCCCGCGCGCATCACGATCGCGCGGAACTGGCTGATGGCGAGCGACACGCCGAAGTTCTTCGCGAGCTCGATGCTTTCGTAGCCCACCTGGGGCTGGTCGGCGAAGAAGACGATGGGGCGCATCTGCTTCGAATCGAGGAAGGAGCGCACGTCGCCCGCCTGCTCGATCACGATGTCGGCATGCCCGCCCAGGACGGAGGCGTAGCGCTCGCCCGGCTTGGCGAAGGGCACCGGGCGGAACTTCGCACCCTGCTCGTTGAACTTCACCACGTGCATCTCGTCCGGGCCGCCGAAACCGGTGATGCCCACCTTCAGCTCGCCCTTCTTCGCGTCGGCGAGCAGCTCGCCGAAGTTCTTCCACTTCGCGTCCGTCTTCACGAAGAGTCCGCTGGGCTGGCGGATCATCACGCCCAGGGGCGCGAGATCCGCAAGCTTGTAGCGGCCCTTGCCGCCGGCGAGCGTGCCGAGCGTGTCGGCGATGAAGACGCAGATCGAATGCCCGTCGGGATCCGAGGAGAGCAGCTTCGCCATCCCCGTGTTGCCCGTGGCGCCGGGGATGTTGAGGATCGGGAAGGAAGTGCCGAGATCCTTCTCGAGGAGCGTGCCGAGCCTCCGGGCGAGCTGGTCCGCGCCGCCTCCGGCGCCCCAGGGCACCACGAAGTCCACCGGGCGCGACGGGTACTTGCCCTGCGAAAAGGCCAGCCGGGGTGCGAGTGCCAGGCCCGCGCCGGCGATGAGCAACGACCGGCGCAGCGGGTTCGTCTTGAAGTCTTTCATGGGGTCTCCTCCTCGTTGTGCGTCAGGGTGGGCGGGTCTTGGTGCCCGTGCGGTGCGGCTGCGGCGTACACTATCGAGCAGATTGCGGTGCACAAAAGTCCCGTTTTCCGGGAATTCCGAGCACAAGGCCCCGACCGCCATGGAAAGCAACCAGTCGAACGCCGCCGCGGTGCGCGCCTTCCGCGTGCTCGAAGTCGTGGCCCTGCAACGCGACGGCTGCGCGCTCGCCGACATCGTCGAGGCGGTGGAGCTGCCCAAGCAGACCGTGCACCGCCTCGTCGGGCAACTGCAGCTCGCGGGCCTGCTCGTGCGCGAGCCCGGCAGCCGGCGCGTGCAGCTCGCCGGGCGCGTGGAGCGCTTCGCGCTGGGCGCGCTCATGAACGGCCCGGCCCGCGCCGAGCGCCACGCCATCCTCGCCGCGCTCGTGGACGAGATCGGCGAGACCTGCAACATCGCGGCCCTCGCCGGCACCGACATCGTCTACCTCGACCGCGTGGAGACCACCTGGCCGCTGCGCATGCTGCTGGCCCCCGGCTCCCACGTGCCGCTGCACGCGACCGCGAGCGGCAAACTGCTGTTGAGCCTCCTGCCCCGCGCCCAGCGCGACCGGCTCGTGGGCGAGATTTCGCTGCGCGGCTTCACCGAGAGCACGATCGTCGAGCGCCGCGCGCTGGAGCGCGAACTCGACGAGACGCGCTCGCGCCGGATCGGCATCAACCGCGCCGAGCACCTGCGCGGCATGTTCGGCATCGCGGTCCCGGTGATGCTCGACCGGCGCCGTGCCTGCGCGGCAGTGGCTCTTCAAGCGCCCGAGGGCCGCGCCACGCTCGAGGACCTCATGGCGCACGTGCCGAAGCTGCAGGCGGCCGCCGCGCGGGTCGCGAAGACCCTCGGCGCGACCCGGGCCTGATTCAGGCGAGCAGGATGCCGAGCGACACCGCCGCCATCAGCGCGAGCGTGAACTGGCGGAAGCGCTTGTCGTTGAAGCGCGGAAAGAGGCGCGTGCCGAGGACCATGCCGCCGTAGTAGCCGGGGGCGAGCAGCGCCGCGACCCCGACAGCGCGCCAGGTAAGCGCGTCGTTCAACCAGAGACCGGCGAGCCCCGCGGTCGAGACCGCGCCCACGAAAAAGGTGAGATTCGCGCGCGTGATCTCGATGCGGTCCGGCCCAGCGAGGAGATAGATGATCACGGGCGGGCCGCCCATGCTCGTCGCTCCCACGAGCGTTCCCGACACGGCGCCCAGCCCGAGGGCGACCGGCAGCCCGTGGGAACCGGCATAGCGCCAGCCCGCCAGGAGCAGGAGCGAGAAGACGATGACCGTGGCGGCGATCGCGCGGCGCATCACCAGCGGATCCGTGCTCACGAGCACGAGCGCGCCGAGCGGGATGGTCACGCAGGCCGCGGCGATGATCGGGCCGATGACCCGCCACTTCACCAGCGCGCGCGTCTGGATGAGCATGGGAGTCGCGCCGAGCGCCTCCAGCAGGAGCACGATCGGGATCGCGGCGAGAGGGCCGAGCAGGAGGGCCAACGGCGGCGACATCACCATCGCGCCGCCGAATCCGGTGATGCCGCGGATCACGCCAGCCGCGATGGCGACCGCTGCCGCGATCGCGAGCGTCTCAGGCGCGAAGGGATCCACGATTCACCGCGACGCGGGCCGGGCGCATTTCGGCCCCGGATGCATCCCACGCGCCGGACCCTGGGGATTCGCGCGCCCCGGACTCGAACTCATCCGAAAGTGGCGGCGAGCCGTCCGGCGGCTTCGTGCAGGCGCGGCGCGAGTTCGATCGCGCGCTGCAGCGGAAGGCGCGCGGTGGCCGCATGCACCGCCACCGCCGCGATGGTCTCGCCGTTCGCCAGGCGAACCGGCACCGCCACGCAGGCGACCCCCATCACGTATTCCTCGTCATCGACCGCGTAGCCGGCCGCGATGATGCGGTCGATCTCGCGGACGAGCAGCGCGCGGTCGGTGATGGTGTGCTCGGTGAAGCGCGGCAACGGAAGTTCCGCCACGAGCGCCTCGCGTTCCTGCGCCGGGAGCGAAGCAAGAAGGAGCTTGCCGCTCGCGCTGCAATGCGGCGGCACGGTGCTGCCCACGGGGAGATGCAGGCGCAGCGGCCAGTCGGCCTCGACGCGGTCCAGGTAAACGACCTCGCCCTTGCGCAGCATCGAGAGATTGCAGGTCTCGCCCACGTCGGCCACGAGCTGGCGAAGGATCGCGCGGCGAAGCGTGGCCACCGAGTCGTTGGACAGGATCGCGAGCCCGAGGTTGGCGAGTCGCGGGCCCACGGCGTAGGCGCGCCCGGCGGGTTCGCGCTGCACGAATCCCGCGTCCTCGAAAAGTGCCAGCGTGCGAAAGAGCGTGGGCTTGGGCAGGCCCGTCACCTGCATGAGTTCGGTGAGCGTGGGCGGCCGGGGCGCGCGGACCAGGGCCTCGAGCACCGCCAAGCCCTTGAGCGTGGAGGAGTTTTCCTGGGCGGCCTCGCGGCCGGCGCGCTCGGTGGGGATTTCGGCCAAGTCGGTCATGGCCGCAGAATAGGCCGGTTATTCCGGTTACGCAACCAATATGTTCCGCTCACCGGAATTATGCCTTGATCTCGCCGCATTCGTGGCGTATCGTTTCACCCTTCGAGACCGATCATTCCATTTTCAGCACCGAAAGGACGACCCGTGAACGACATGACCCAGGCCAACCGCGAAGTGGTGAAGGGCAAGGTGAAGATGACGCCGTCGGAGGCTTTCGTGGAGACGCTCGTCTCGAACGGCGTGACCGACGTCTTCGGCATCGTGGGCTCGGCCTACATGGATGCGCTCGACATCTTCCCGGCCGCCGGCATCCGCTTCATTCCCGTGGCCCACGAGCAGGGCGCGGTGCACATGGCCGACGGCTACTCGCGCGTCTCCGGGCGCCACGGCGTGTGCATCGGCCAGAACGGCCCCGGCATCACCAACTTCGTCACCGGCGCGGCGGCCGCCTACTGGGCGCACTCGCCCGTCGTCCTCATCACGCCCGAGACGGGCTCCATGACCATGGGCCTGGGCGGCTTCCAGGAGACGGAGCAGCTGCCGATCTTCTCCAAGATCACCAAGTACCAGGGCCACGTGATGAACGCGAAGCGCATGGCCGAGATCACCGCGCGCTGCTTCGACCGCGCGATGCTCGACATGGGCCCGACGCAACTCAACATCCCGCGCGACTATTTCTACGGCGACATCGAGTGCGAGATCCCCGCGCCGATTCGCATCGGCCGCGGCGCCGGCGACGAAGGCGCGCTGGACGAGGCGGCGAAGCTGCTCGCCTCCGCAAAGTTCCCGGTCATCCTCTCCGGCGGCGGCGTGATCATGGGCGAGGGCATGGCGGAGGCCGTGAAGCTCGCCGAGCTGCTGCACGCGCCCGTGGCGGTGAGCTACCTGCACAACGACGCCTTCCCCGCTTCCCACCCGCTGTGGGCCGGCGCGCTCGGCTACCAGGGCTCGAAAGCCGCGATGAAGCTGATCGCCAAGGCCGACGTGGTGCTGGCCCTCGGCACGCGACTGGGCCCGTTCGGGACGCTTCCGCAGTACGGAATGGAATACTGGCCCGCGAACGCGAAGATCATCCAGATCGACGCGGACGCGAAGATGCTGGGCCTCGTGAAGCCTATCGGCGTGGGCATCAATGGAGACGCGAAGGCCGCGGCTGCGGCGCTCGTCGCGCGCCTGTCGGGGAAGACGCTCGCCTGCCAGGCCAACAAGGCCGAGAGAGACGCCGCGATCAAGGCCGAGAAGGCCGCGTGGGAAGCCGAGCTCGACAAGTGGACGCACGAGACGGACCCCTATTCGGTCGAGATCTCGAAGGCATCGAGCGCCATGCACCCGCGCCAGATGCTTCGGGCCCTCGAGCGCGCCATGCCCAGGAGCGCGATGGTCTCCACCGACATCGGCAACATCTGCTCGGTGTCGAACTCGTACCTGCGCTTCGACGAGCCGCGCTCGATGCTCGCCGCCATGAGTTTCGGCAACTGCGGCTACGCCTTCCCGGTGGCGTGCGGCGCCAAGGTCGCGCGGCCGGATCGCCCGGCCATCGCCTACGTGGGCGACGGCGCGTGGGGCATCTCGCTGAACGAGTTGCTCACCTGTGCGCGCGAAAAGATCGGCGTGACGGTCGTCGTCTTCAACAACGGCCAGTGGGGCGCGGAGAAGAAGAACCACGTGGACTTCTACTCGCGCCGCTACCAGGGCGTGGAGCTGGTGAACCCGAGCTGGGTAGCTGTCGCCAAGTCCTTCGGTTGCGACGGCGTGGTGGTGGACAAGGTGGGCGACGTGGGCGCTGCCTTGCAGGATTCGGTGAAGCGGCAGGCCGAGGGCAAGACCACGGTGATCGAGATGATGGTCACGAAGGAACTCGGCGACCCGTTCCGCCGCGACGCGCTCTCGAAGCCCGTGCGGCATCTCGCGAAGTACAAGAAGTTCGTCTAGGAATTCGGGGTCATAACCCCAATGGAACCCCAAATGGGGTCAGGTTGAATTTCGAACCCGTCCCCGTTTCCGCAAGGGGCTTGAAAGGACTTGGAGTCAGAATAGCTTTTTGAACCTGTCCCCGATTTCTGAAATGGGGACAGGTTAGAAATTCAACCTGACCCCATTTCTTGCAAGCAGCGACCGCCATTTCTCGAGCGAACCCGGCTCAGAACGTCTTGCGAATCGTCACGCCGATGGTGCGCGGCTGGTTGGTCGCGAATCCGAGCCGTGCGCGGCCACCCCGTTCCCGGTCGAAGGAGAGCAGCGCCTTCTCGTCGGTCACGTTGTTGACGTACACGACTGCCGAGAGCCCGCGCCCGAAGTCCATCCCGGCACTGAGGTTGACCACGTTGTACTTGGGCAGCTCGAGATCGAGCGTGGTCGAAGCACTTGCCGGGGCGCCCAGGAAGGGCAGGTTGTGCGTGAAGGTACGCGGGTTGTTCTCCTGGTCCGAGGGCTGCGTGAAGCGGCTGCCCACGTGCTGCACCGAGGCAGTGACATAGGACTGGCGTCCGGCTAGGCTGAAATTGTAGGTGGCGCTCGCGGTCAACTGCAGCTTCGGCACGGAGGGCAGGCGGTTGCCGTCGCGAATGCCGCCGAGCACGGCCCCGGTGCCATCATTGACGGTGGAATCGAACTCCGCGTTCACCGCAGCGCCCGAGAACGACAACTCGAGGCTGTCGGTCGGCCTTGCCGTCATCTCCAGTTCGATGCCCGTCGAGTGCGCCTTCGAAACGTTGAACACCACGCGCGACGAGCAGGAGCCCGCATCCAGCGTCACCTGCAGATCCTTCATCCGGGTGTGGAACGCCGCCGCGTTGAAGGTGAGGCCCCGCTGCTGCATCTTGACGCCGACCTCGTAGTTCCACAGCGATTCGTCGCTGAAGCGCTGGTAGCCGCCGAAGATCGCGCGGTCCTGGGCCGTGCACAGCGGCACGTTCAGCGGATCATTGACGCCGCCAAGGCGGAATCCCTTCGACGCCTGGGCGTTCCAGGTAACGTTGTCCGAGGCCTTGTACGCGAACAACACGCGCGGGTTGAAGCCGTCCGACTTTGTCGTGTCGAAATTGTTGTTGCCGTCGGAGAACAGGCCGCCCGACTTGAACGTGCGCTCTTCCTCGTAGTCGTAGAAGCGCCCACCGACGGTCGCCGTGAGCTGCTGGGTCATTTCATAGCTCACTTCGCCGAAGATCGCGGTCTGCTTCAGGTTGTACGGAATGTCCGCGTTGTAGGGCGACTCCATCGGGAAGCCGTTGGCCACGGCCGCCGCCGTGCCGGCGCCCAGCGTCGCGTCGGTAAAGGCATCGTAGCCGGGGGTGGGCAGGCGCTGGGCGTACTTGCGGTCGGTGTCGGCGAAGAAGGCGCCGACCAGCCATTGCAGCGGGCCCTTGCCCGTGGAACTCAAGCGCAATTCCTGCGTGAAGCCCTTGAAGTCGGTGGTGTCGTTCAGGCGCGAGGGCAGCAGCACACCGGCAGTCGGGTAACCGAGATCGACCGACACCGAACCGCTCAACGCGCTGGCATCGCGGCTGACCAGGATATCGCGGTCCGTATGGGTGGTCACCGAGGTCAGTTCCCAGGTGCCGAAGTCGACCTTGATCGTCGCATCGGCGATCGTCGTCTTGTCCTCGAACCTTTCGCGCTGCAGCAGGTACTGCTGGCGATCCCGGAGCGTCACCGGCGCCACCGTGGTGGTGAACGGGTTGGCATACAGATTGAACGCGTCCTGGCGGTTGAAGCCGTCGGCGGTCACCTTCTGCGACAGGATCCGCGGCGTGATCGTCACGTCCCTGGTCGGCTGGATGGTGAAGCTCAGCCGGCCGCCCGTGCGTTCGCCCTCGTTGACGTCCTCGCCTCCGCCTGGGCCCAGGGCGTCGATCCAGCCGCCGAATTTCGTGTGGTAACCGACCACGCGCATGGCCACGGAATCGTTCATGGGGACGTTCAGCGCCGCCTTCAGGCCGCCGCCCATGCTGCCGTCGGAGATCTTGTTCAGGTTGGCTTCGATGGCGCCTTCGCTGACACCAATCTTCGCCTCGTTGGTGATGTAGCGGATCGTGCCGCCGATGTTTCCGGAGCCGTAGAGCGTGCCTTGCGGGCCGCGCAGCGTTTCCACGCGCTTCAGGTCGAACAAGTCGATGTCGGGTGTGAACAGCGACATCGAAATCGCCGTTTCGTCGAGGTAGACGCCCACCTGTTCCTTGACGCCGGGCTGGTCGCGGACGATCTGCCCCGAGGACACGCCGCGGATCGACACCTGGCTCTGCCCCGGCCCGAGATTCTGGATGGCGAGCCCCGCGACATTGCGCGACAGGTCTTCCAGCGTGACCGCGCCGGACCGCCGGATGTCCTCCTCGGTCTGCGCGTTGATCGAGAACGGCACATCCAGCAAGGCGGCTTCCCGTTTCGTCGCCGTGACGACGACGCGATCGAGCACTTCGGTGCCCGACTTCGCGGACGGCTCGGTGCCCGCCTTGGCGGGCTGCTGCGCCTGCTGGGCACTGGCAACACTCGCCGTGCCGATCGCCAAACCGGAAGAGAAAGCCAGCAGGAGAGCCTTGCCCATTGGACGCAATTTCATGATGACATTCCCCCTGAAAGTTATTGAAAACCTCCATGCACGCGGCGCGATCCTACACCAGGGAATTGAGGCAGGCTGGAAAGCCCCTACTCGCTGAGTGGATTTGATCCAACCCCGATCCGGCCCCCCGGCAATCGGGCCTTTGGATGGGCGCCAGGTCGCGCGCGCCGATCTCGCGGGCTTGCGCGAAGGCGATCGCGTCGTCGAAGCAATCCATGGCGCCCTTAACCATAATGGTGGGCGCAACGAGGGCCGTCCCCGATCACGCCACCCGAACGAGGATTTCCATGCGCTACGAACTGCACTACTGGTCCTCGATTCCCGGGCGCGGCGAATTCGTGCGCCTCGCGCTCGAGGAGGCGGCCGTCCCCTACCTCGACGTCGCGCGCGCCAAGGGCGGCGAGGCGCGCATGCTCGCGGCTCTGGGGGACGCTTCGCTTTCCACGCCGCCCTTCGCGCCGCCGTTCCTCAAGGCGGGCAGGCTCGTGATCGCGCAGACCGCGAATATCCTGCTTTTCCTCGGCGATCGCCACGGGCTCGCGCCCGCGGGCGACGCGGGGCGGTACTTCGTGCACCAACTCCAGCTCACGCTCGCCGATTTCGTCGCCGAGATCCACGACACGCACCACCCGGTCGCGGGCGGCCTGTACTACGAGGACCAGCGCCCGGAAGCGAAGCGCCGCGCCGCCGATTTCACCGCGAACCGGCTGCCGAAATACCTCGGCTACTTCGAGCGCGTGCTGGCGGCCAAGCCGGGCAAGGCCGCGCATCTCGCGGGCGCGCGGACCAGCTACGCCGACCTCTCGCTCTTCCAGGTCGTGGCGGGGCTACGCCACGCCTTCCCGAAGGCCATGGCACGGGCGGCGAGGAAATGCCCGACGGTCATCGCGCTGCACGACCGCGTGGCCAGGCGCCCGCGGATCGCCGCCTACCTCGCCTCGGAGCGAAGGCTGCCCTTCAACCAGCAAGGCATCTTCCGCCACTACGCGGAGCTGGACCGGTAGGAATCGGGGTCAGCGCGGCTTCCCGCCTCCCCTTGCAGGATCGTTCCCCGCGAGCCAATCGAAGAACTCCGAGTACCAGAGCTTCGAGTTGCGCGGCTTCAACACCCAGTGATTCTCGTCGGGGAACCAGACGAGCCTCGCAGGGATGCCGCGAGCCACAAGCGTGTTGTAGTACGCGAGCCCGTTGTGGTCGGGCACTCGGTAGTCATTGGTGCCGTGGGTGACGAGCGTGGGCGTGGCCATGCGGTGCGCGAAGGTGACGGGGCTTTGCGCGCGCACCTTCGCCGGGTTCTCCCAGTAGCGCGCGTGCAGATCCTTGGGGCGCAGTGCGTACGAATCGGCGCTGAAGGTGGCCACCCGGTCGAAGACGCCGGCATGGCAGACGTAGGCCCGGTAGCGCCCGGCAGGCACGTTGCCGTTCATCCACGCGACGAGGAAACCGCCGTAGCTGCCGCCGGAGGCGAAGACGCGCCGCTTGTCGGCCCAGGGCTGCTTCACCAGCCAATCGGTGGCGGCCTCGATGTCCTCGGTCTCGAGCTTTCCCTGGCGGCCCATGATGCTGTCGCGGAAGGCGAAGCCGAACCCGCTCGAGCCGTGATAGTTGACGGCTGCGACCACGAATCCGCGCGAGGCGAACAGGTGCATGTTCCAGCGGTAGACGAAGGTGTCTCCCGTCGCGGCATAGGGGCCACCGTGGATCACCTGCAGGACCGGATGCTTCTTCCTCGGATCAAAGCGCGGCGGGAAGGTGAGGAACATCTGGACCGTGTCGCCGAGCGCGCCCTTGAAGCTGACTTCACGCGTTTCACCCAGCGCCACACGCGCGAGGGTGGCGTCATTGAAGCGCTCGAGGCGGCACGGTGGGCGGCCTGAGCGAATCGCGTGCACCCGCGCCGGGTGCGCGGCGCAGTCGACGGCAACGACGATCGTCTCGTCGCCCGCGGAGCCGGCGATGTCGAATCCCTGCACCCAGCCGCCGGGCACGGCGATCGTGAACTTTCCGGTTGCGAGGTCGAAGCGCCACAGGTGCCGTCGACCGCGCTCCTCGGCCGCGAAAAAGATGGCGCCGCCATCTGCGGCCCAGCGAAGCGGCGCCTCCGGATCGCCCTTCCAGCGCTCGCCGTGGATCTTCCATCGCTTGCCGCCCTGCCACAGCGCAATGCGTCCCGGCATCGTGTGGCGCCTTCCGATGTTGGCGGCGATGCAGGCGAGTTGACCGTCGGGGCCATAGCGCGGCGCTTCGTAGTTCCAGGCGGAGTCGTCGGTGATCGCGGCGATGCGCCCGGTGGCGACATCGATCTCGGCGAGCGCCAGCGGGTTTCCGGCCACTTTGCGTGGCGCGGGATCGTAAGTGAAGGCAATGCGACAGCCGTCGGCCGAGATGTCGAAGTGCGCCGCGCCCGGCTCCGCCCTCGGCAACTCATAGCCGGTTGCCTCGAAAAGATCGGTGACGCGCCCGCTCGCGAGGTCGAGGACGAGCAGGTGCGGCACGCGCCCCATGGGGAGGTTGCGGTCGAAGTACCGGTACTCCGCCTCGGCGGTTACGTAGGCGCTTTCCTTGCGCTCGGCGAATGCCTTGTGGCGCCTGGCCTGCGCCTTCGCACCGCGCAGCTCAGGCCAGACCCACGAGACGAACATGACGCGCCGACCGTCGGGCATCCACTTGAAGTCGTCGATGCCGGGGCCGAAGTCGCTCTTGCGCTCGGCCTCGCCGCCGTCGGCGCGGATCACGAAGAGCTGGCGTTCGCCGTCCTTCTTCCCTTCCTGGTCGCGCTTGGCGAGGAAGGCGATGCGGTCACCCTTCGGCGACCACGCGGGTTGGCCGTCCTTGTCGCCGCAGCGCGTGAGCCTTCGCGGCGCGCAGCTCGCGGTGGGAAGCAACCACAGGGCCGTCGCCGACCTGTTCTCCTTCATGGAAGGCGTGGTGAGCGCGCACACGGCGGCGGCGGCGTCGGGGGAAAGCGCGAGGCTTCCCACGCGCTCCAGTTTCCAGAGCGCCTCGATGTCGAGCGGCTTCAACGCGGCCATGCCTTCCCTTTCGGAGCCGGCCCCGTCGTCCCCCGCACGATCAGCGGCGCCGGCATCTCCTTCACCCGCGGAACCGTCTTGCCTTCCAGCCGCGCCAGCAACCGCCTCCCCGCCTCGCGCCCGATCTCCGCCGACGGCACGCGAATGGTGGTGAGCCCGGGTGGGAGTTCCCCCGCCAGTTCGATGTCGTCGAAGCCCGCGACCGACATCTCCCCCGGCACGTCGATCCCGCGCGCGCGCGCCTCCAGCAAAGCCCCGATGGCGAGCGGATCGTTGCCGCCAATGACCGCCGTGAAACCGGGCGCGCGTTCGAGCAGCTTCACGAAGGCCTCGCGCCCGCGGGCCACGGAGAACGGCGCCTCGATCACGCGTTTCGCGGGAAGCTTGAATCCGCGTGAAGCCAGCGCATCACGAACGCCCGATAGCCGCTCACGCGCCCGGTCATTGTTGTTCGTGATACCCGCGATCACCGCGATCTCGCGATGGCCCAGGTCGAGCAGATGTTGCGCCACCTTGATGGAGGCACCTCGGTGCGATAGCCCCACGCAGTGGTGATTCCCGGCGCCGTCGAGCGACCAGGTGATTTCGTAAGGCACGCCCGCGCGCTCGAGCACGGCCAAGGTCTCGGGACGATGATCAAGCCCCACCAGCACCATGCCGTCGGCGCCGCGTTCCACCAGCGCGCGCGTGGCGGCCAGCTCGGCGTCGAGGTCGTAGTCGTGGCTCGCGAGCAGCAGCGTGTAGCCGGCCGCGGAGAGCTCCTGCGCGAGGGCATGGGTCGCGCCGGCGAAGATCGGGTTGTCCACCGGCGGGAAGACCGCGCCGATGGTGCGCGTGCGCCGCGTGGCGAGCGCCCGCGCCGTGCCGTGGGGCACGTAGCCCAGCATCGCGACCGCCTCCTGCACCCGGCCGCGCGTGTCCTCGCGGACCATGTCCGGTTCCGAGAGCGCGCGGGAAGCGGTGGCGAGCGAAACGCCGGCAGCACGCGCCACGTCGGCGAGTCGGGGGCTTGGGGTTCGCGGCATGGGCGTGACTCTACCACCGCGATGAAAACGCTTGTGAAAACGGCCATGTTGCACCGCACATTGACGAGCGAGGCATACCCCCTCTACCCTGCCTGCAAGCGCTTTCATTTCATTGCCGGGAGGGAAGTTCCGGAGCGCTGTCCGCCCACCGCGGCGGGCTCATGGAAACCGGCGGTCGTCCCAGGCCGCCCATAACAATGGAGGAGATCCCGATGGTTCAATCCCGATGGAGTATTGCCCACGCGGCCGTGGCGGCTGCGGCGCTGGCGCTCGCGCCCGCGCTGGCGCTGTCCGCGGACAAGCCCGTGAAGATCCGCGTGCAGTCCGTGATCCCGACCTCGGCCGACGAGGTGACGATGCTCAAGGAGTTTGCCGCGGACGTGGCAAGCCTCACCGGCAACAGCGTCACGTTCGAGATCCTCCCGGCAGGCGCCGTGGTCGCGGTGAACGACACGCTGGATGCGGTCGACAAGGGCCTGATCGAAGGCGGCTTCGCGTGGACGCACTACTGGTCCGGCAAGCACCCCGCCGCAACGCTCTTCGGCTCGCCCGCCGCGGGCTCCGGCCTCGGCATGGACAATTTCGCCTGGGTTTCGTGGTTCCTCTACGGTGGCGGCCAGAAGCTCTATGACCAGCTCTGGAAGGAAATGAAGGTCAACGTGAAGGGCTTCATGCTGCAGCCCGTCGGCCCCGAGGCGCTCGGCTGGTTCAAGACGCCCATCAACAGCATGGCCGACTTCCGCAAGCTCCGCTTCCGTACGCCGCCCGGCATCCCCGGCCAGATCTACAAGGACATCGGCGTGGCCTCCGTGGCCATGGGCGGCGGCGACATCCTGCCCGCGCTGGAAAAGGGCGTGATCGACGCGGCCGAGTGGTGCTGCCCGAAGCCCGACATGACCTTCGGCTTCCAGAAGGTGCTGAAGCACTATTACCTGCAGGGCCTGCACCAGGTGGTGGTGAACGCCGACCTCTACATCAACGGCGACGTGTGGAAGAAGATGACGCCCGGCCAGCAGAAGGCGATCGAGGTTTCCGCCAACGCCTCCCTCATGAAGACGGTGGCCTACCGCATCCACGAGAACGGCAAGGCGCTGAAGGAACTCACCGAGAAGCACGGCGTGATCCTGCACGACACGCCCGCGGAGTACTTCAAGGAGTACGGCGCGGCCGCCAAGAAGAGCTTCGAGAAGCACTCGGCGGAAAACGCGTTCTTCAAGACCGTGTGGGAAAGCCAGAAGGCGTTCGCCGAGACGGCGATTCCCTACTGGGCCGGCGCGCAGAAGTCGAACGCGAGCCTCGGTTCGGCCTACGCGGACGACCTGGCCAAGGCCAAGAAGTAGGCCTGCAGCGGCCGCGGTGCGGGGAAGTCCCTCCCGCACGCGGCCGTGATTCCCGACGCATGAATGCGGGCGGGCGCGACCCCGGGTCGCGCTCCCGGGCGACGCACGCGCCTCGCGGGCGCGCCGCCCCTACCCTGAGGAGAGCGCACCACCATGGCTGAAATCCCGATTCTCGACGATGAAATGATCGCCGGCCGGCGCGCCGACGTCGGCCACGGGCTGCCCGACGACATGCCGCCGTGGATGTCGCGCACGATCATCGTCATCGACACCTTCAGCCAGTGGACAGGCCGCGTGGTGAGCTGGCTCACCCTCCCCCTCATGCTCGCGATGGTCTACGAGGTGGTCGCGCGCTACGCGTTCACCGCGCCCACCATGTGGGCTTACGACATGAGCCGCATGATCTACGGCGCGCTCTTCATCCTCGGCGCTGCCTACGCGCTCTCCAAGGGCGTGCACATCCGTTCGGACTTTCTCTATCGCAAGTGGTCGGTGCAGACGCAAGGCAGGGTCGATACCGGCCTCTACCTCGTCTTCTACTTCCCCTCGATGATCGTCTTCCTGTGGGTGGCGTCCAAGTGGGCCTGGAAGGCCGTCGAGGGCGCCGAGCGCGGCATGGACACCGCGTGGATGCCGCTGCTGGGGCCGGTGAAGAGCTGCCTGCCCATCGGCATCGCGTTCCTCCTGATCCAGGGGGTTTCCGAACTCCTGAAAAGCGTGCACGCGGCGCGTGCCGGAAAGTGGCCGCAATGAGCCCGGAGATGATCGGCCTCGTAATGATCGGGGCAATGCTCGCCGGCATCTTCATCGGCTTCCCGATCTCCTTCACGCTGATTTTCCTGGGCCTCGTGTTCGGCTACTGGGGCTTCGGCGAACTCGTCTTCTACCTGATGACGCTGCAGTTCAATGCTTCGATGATGGAGCAGACCCTCTCCGCGGTGCCGCTCTTCGTCTTCATGGGCATCATGATGGAGCAGGCGAACCTGATGGAGAAGCTCTTCGACGCGGTGCAGAAGATGCTCGCGCGCGTGCGCGGCTCGCTCTACCTCGCGGTGATGTTCGTGGCGACCATCTTCGCTGCGGCCACGGGGATCGTGGGCGCCTCCGTCACGATCCTCGGGATCATGGCCGGCAAGTCGATGACGCGCTCCGGCTACGACGTGCAGCTCTCCTCGGGCCTCATCGCCGCGGGCGGCACGCTCGGCATCCTGATCCCGCCCTCCATCATGCTGGTGGTGATGGGGCCGGTGCTGGAAGTGCCGGTGACCACGCTCTTCGCCGCGGCCATCGTGCCCGGGATCCTGCTCGCACTCCTCTTCACCGGCTACGCGATGATCCGCTGCATCATCAACCCGGCGCTCGGCCCGGCGCTGCCCCTCGAGGAGCACCCCGAGAACATGCGCGAGGTGTGGGCGCAGTTCTTCCTGGGCCTCGTCCCGCCGGCGACCCTGGTGCTCGCCGCACTCGGCAGCATCGTCTTCGGGTTCGCAACACCCACCGAGGGAGCGGCCTGTGGTGCCGCGGGCGCGCTCCTGCTCACCGCGGCGTACGGCAAGCTCTCGGGCACGAACCTGCGGGATGCGCTCATCCGCACGCTCGAGATCTCGGTGCTGATCCTCTTCCTCGTGGCGGCGTCGAATTTCTTCGGCGCGGTCTTCGCGCGGCTGGGCACGCCCACCATGCTCACCGACTTCCTGCTCGCGATGGACATGAACCCCTACATGACGCTCTTCGTCATCATGGCGCTCATCTTCCTGCTGGGCTGGCCGCTCGAGTGGGTCCCGATCGTGCTGATCGTGGTGCCCTTCCTGCTGCCGCTGGTGCGAAGCCTCGGCTTCGACCTCGCGTGGTTCGGGATCCTCGTGGCGGTGAACCTGCAGACCGCGTGGCTATCTCCACCGGTCGCGCTGTCGGCCTATTTTCTCAAGGGCGTGGTCCCGCAGTGGGAACTCACCGACATCTACAAGGGCATGCTGCAGTTCATGGGCCTGCAGCTCTTCGGCCTGGTGATGATCATCATCTTCCCGCAGATCGCGCTGTGGCTGCCGGAATACATCTACGGGAAATAGCGACATGACGACCCAATACCTGAAGAAGGCGGCGAAGACGCCGGAGACGGAGAGCGGAAACGCGCGCAAGGTCGCCGAGGAGATGTTGCGGGAAATCGAGCGCAGGGGCGAGGCGGCGGTGCGCGAGTACGCCGAGAAGCTCGACAAGTGGACGGGAGAAATCGTCGTTACGCCCGACGAAATCGAGCGGCGCACCCACGCCATCGACGCGGATGTGAAGCGCGACATCGAGTTCGCCGCGGGCCAGGTGCGCCGCTTCGCCGAGGCCCAGCACGCCTCTGCCCGGGAGTTCTCGATGGAAATCCACCCGGGCCTCACCGCCGGCCAGCGCCTGATCCCGGTGAACGTCGCGGGCTGTTACGTGCCCACGGGGCGCTACGCGCACATCGCCTCGGCCTACATGGCGATCGCCACCGCCAAGGCCGCGGGCGTGCCCACGGTGATCGCCTGCTCCACGCCCTACCAGGGGGAGGGCATCCATCCGCAGGTGCTCTACGCGATGAAGGTGGCGGGCGCGGACACGATCATGACGCTGGGCGGCGTGCAGGCGATCGCCACACTCGCCTACGGGCTCTTCACGGAGAAACCCGCCGACATCATCGTCGGCCCCGGCAACAAGTTCGTGGCCGAAGCCAAGCGCCTGCTCTTCGGGAAGGTCGGCATCGACGTCTTCGCCGGGCCTTCGGAAGTGGCGGTGATCGCGGACGAAACGGCGGATGCGGCCATCGTCGCTTCCGATCTCGTGGGCCAGGCCGAGCACGGGCACGAGTCGCCTGCGTGGCTCTTCACCACTTCACGAAAGCTTGCCGAGGACGTGATGCGGCGCGTGCCCGCGCTCGTGGCGGCACTTCCACCCACCGCGCGCGATGCGGCCGGTGCCGCCTGGCGCGACTACGGCGAAGTGATCCTGTGCGACACGCGAGAGGAAGTGGCGCAGGTTTCCGACAAGTACGCCTCCGAGCACCTCGAGGTGCACGCGGCCGACCTCGACTGGTGGCTCGCGCGCCTCACCTGCTACGGCTCGCTCTTCCTGGGCGAAGAGACGACGGTCGCTTTCGGCGACAAGGCTTCCGGCCCCAATCATGTGCTGCCCACGCGCGGCGCGGCGCGCTACTCCGGGGGCCTGTCGGTGCACAAGTTCGTGAAGACCGTCACGTGGCAGCGCATGACGAGACAGGCCAACCACGAAATCGCGCAGGTTACCGCCCGCATCTCGCGCCTCGAAGGCATGGAAGCGCACGCGCGCACGGCCGATGACCGCCTGGCGAAGTACTTCCCCGGCGAGCGCTTCACGCTGGGCGCGCCCGTGGAGCGCTGATCCCGTGGCCGCACCCGCCCTCTTCGACCTCGCCGGAAAGACGGCGCTGGTGACGGGCGCCAATTCCGGCATCGGCCGGGAGATCGCCTTGGCGCTTTCCGAGGCGGGGGCAGCCGTGGTGCTCGTGGCTAGGCGCGCGGCGGAACTCGATGACGCGAAGCGCGAGGTCGAGTCCGAAGGCGGCAAGGCCGCGGCCCTTCCGGCCGACCTGGCCGACCGGGTCGCGCTTCGCGATGCCGCGAAGCGCTGCTCCGCCTTCTTCGGCGACCCCGACATCCTCGTGAACGCGGCAGGCATCAACCGACGCGGGCCGCTACCCGACATCACCGAGGAGGACTGGGACGCGACTCTCGCCATCAACCTCGCCGTGCCCTTCTTCCTCTCCCAGGCCCTCGCCCCCGCGATGCAGCGCCGCGGCTGGGGGCGGATCATCAACATCGCCTCGCTGCAGTCGCTGCGCGCCTTCCCGATGAGCGCGCCCTACGGCGCCTCCAAGGGCGGCGTCATGCAACTTACGCGCGCGCTCGCGGAGGCGTTCTCGAAGGACGGCGTCACCGCGAACGCGATCGCGCCGGGCTTCTTCCCGACCGCGCTCACCGCCCCGGTGGTGAACGACCCGGCGCGCTGGGAGAAGATGGCGGCGAGCACCTTCGCCAGGCGCAACGGCGAGCTGCGCGACCTGCGCGGCACCGCGGTCTTCCTCGCGAGCCGCGCCTCCGACTACGTGACCGGCCAGACGATCTTCGTCGACGGCGGCTTTTCCGCGGGATGAAACCATGAAGGCACTCGTCTACACCGCTCCGCGCGAGGTGGTCCTGCGCGACGAACCCGAGCCTGCGCCCGGCGCAGGCGATGTCGTCATCCGGGTCGATGCCGTGGGCATCTGCGGCTCCGACATGCACGCCTACCACGGCCACGACCCGCGGCGCGTGCCACCGCTCATCCTCGGCCACGAACTCGCCGGCGAGATTCTCTCCGGGCCCGGCAAGGGGCGGCGCGTCACCGTGAACCCCATCATCAGTTGCGGGCACTGCGAGTACTGCGTGCAGGGGCGCAACAACCTCTGCGCCAACCGCACGATGATCGGCATGCAGCGCCCGGGCGGCTTCGCCGAGCGCGTGGCCACGGCCGCGAGCGCGGTGATCGAGCTTCCCGAGGGCATGGACACGCGCGCCGCCGCGCTCACGGAGCCCGCCGCCACCGCGCTGCATGCACTCGCACTCGCCTCGCGTGCGCTCCAGCGGCCGGTGCCGGAATGCAAGGTGCTGGTGATCGGCGGCGGCGCCATCGGGCTCCTCACGGCGCTGCTGCTGCGGCACTGGGGCGCGCGGCGCATCTTCCTCGCCGAGACCAACGCGCTCAGGCGCGAGGCGGCGAAGCGCGAGGCCGACGTCGAGGCCTACGACCCGCTCGCCGGCGGCGGCCCGGGCGAGAACTCGGTGGAACTGGTGATCGACGCCGTGGGTGCCGCGCCCACGCGCAAGGCCGCGCTCGCGGCGGTGAAGCCCGGCGGCGTGATGCTGCACGTGGGCCTGCAGGACTGGGCCTCCGAGATCGACATGCGAAAGCTCACCCTCGCCGAGGTGACGCTCATCGGCGCCTACACCTACGCCACGGCGGACCTTCGCGCTGCCGCCGTGGCTCTCCACGAAGGCGCCTTCGGCAAGCTCGGCTGGGTCGAGGAGCGCCCGCTCGCCGAGGGCGCGCGCGCCTTCGACGACCTGCACCACGGTCGCAGCGCCGCGGCCAAGATCCTTCTTCGGCCATGAGGCGCGCCGCCGCCGTCAACCCTCGCCAATCCTCCCCGACCATGACCGAACCGAACCGCCGCCCGCCGCGAGAGGCACTGAGCGAATCGCACATTCCCGCGACCGATCCGGAGCCTCTCCCGCCGGGCGAACCCGAAGCTCCCGTGACCGAACCGGAACGCCTGCCCCCGGGCGGACCCGAAGTTCCCGTGACCGAGCCGGATCGCCCCGCGCCGCGCGAGGACCCGGGCGAACCCGAAGTCCCCGTGACCGAGCCGAACTACCGCTAGCCGCCATGAGCGATGCGCCTACCCACGATTTCGTCGTCGTCGGCGCCGGCACCGCCGGCTGCGTGCTGGCCGCGCGCCTGTCGGAGAACGGGCGCTACTCCGTGCTGTTGCTGGAAGCGGGTCCGAAGGACAACTACCCCTGGATCCATATCCCGATCGGCTACGGCAAGACCATGTTCCACCCGGTCTACAACTGGCAGTTCGAGACCGAGCCCGATCCCGGGATGGACGGTCGGAAGATCTACTGGCCGCGCGGGCGCTGCCTCGGCGGCTCCTCCTCGATCAACGGGCTCATCTACATCCGCGGCCAGCACGAGGACTACGATCACTGGGCAGCGCTCGGCAATGCCGGTTGGGCGTGGAAGGACGTGCTCCCCTACTTCCGCAAGCTCGAGTCCAATTCGCGCGGCGCGTCCGAATATCACGGCGCCGACGGCCCCATCGCCTGCTCCGACATTCCCGGTCGCCACGAGCTGATCGACGCGATCGTCGCCGGCGCGGGTGAACTGGGCGTGCCGGGCAACGACGACTTCAACGGGGCGAGCCAGGAGGGCGTGGGCTACTTCCAGCTCTTCACGCGAAACGGCTGGCGCTCGAGCTGCGCGGTGGCGTACCTGAAGCCCGCGCGCGGCCGGGCGAACCTGCGGGTGGAAACCGGCGCCCACGCCGAGCGCGTCCTCTTCGAGGGCACGCGGGCCACGGGAATCCAGTACCGGCAGGGCGGCCGGACACTGGTCGCAAAGACCGCACGCGAGGTGATCCTCGCCGCTGGCGCGATCCAGAGCCCGCAGCTCCTGCAGCTCTCCGGCGTCGGCCCCGCGGAGCTGCTGCGCGAGCACGGCATCGCGATCGTTGCGGATAGTCAAGGCGTAGGCGGAAATCTGCAGGATCATCTCCAGATGCGCCTCGTCTACCAGTGCACCAAGCCCATCACCACGAACGACGATCTCGCGTCGTGGTGGCGCTCGGCGAAGATCGGGCTGCGAGTGGCTGCTCTTCCGGCGCGGGCCGCTTGCCATCGGCATCAACCAGGGCGGGCTCTTCACGCGCGTCCTGCCGGAGTCGAAGCGGCCCGACATCCAGTTCCACATCGCCACCCTCTCGGCGGATCTCGCGGGCGCCAAGCCCCATCCCTTCTCCGGATTCACGCTGAGCGTGTGCCAGCTCCGGCCTTCGTCGCGCGGCCACGTGCGCATCCGCTCGGCGGACGCGTTCGAAGCGCCGGCGATGACCGCGAACTACCTCTCGACCGAGGACGACCGCCGATGCAACGTGGCAGCGGTGAAGTTCGCGCGCCGTCTCGCGGCCTCGCCGGCCGTCGCGCCCTACGTGCGCGGGGAGTACAAGCCGGGCGCGGGCGTGCAGGGCGACGACGAGATCCTCGGCTGGTGCCGCGCGAGCGGTGCGACCATCTTCCACCCGTCGGGCACCTGCCGCATGGGCCCGGACGCCCAGGCGGTCGTCGACCCGCGGCTGCGCGTGAACGGGACGGCGGCGCTGCGCGTCGTGGACTGCTCCATAATGCCGACACTGGTTTCCGGCAACACCAACGCGCCCGTGGCGATGATCGCCGAGCGCGCGAGCGACCTGATCCTCGAGGACGCGGCCGCAGGCCGCGCCCCGTAACCTGAACCGGGAGGTAAGCCACCATGCAAGCCAAGGACGTCATGACCAGCCCCGTGCTCACCGTCGCGCCGGAGGCGTCGGTGATGGAAGTCGCCCGCCTGCTCCTCGAGCGCCACATCAGCGCCGCCCCCGTGGTGGACGAGTCCGGGAAGCTCCTCGGCATCGTGAGCGAGGGCGACCTGATGCGGCGCCCGGAATCGGGGACGGAGCGGCACTCCTCCTGGTGGCTCACCCTGATCTCCGACCCCCAGGACTCGGCGCGCAAGTACGTGAAGTCCCACGGGCTGCACGCCAAGGACGTGATGAGCCGCCACGTGGTCACGGTCGCGGAGACGGCGCCGCTGCAGGAAATCGCCGCCCTGCTCGAGAAGAACCGCATCAAGCGCGTGCCGGTGGTGCGCGACGGCAAGGTGGTGGGCATCGTGAGCCGGGCGAACCTCCTGCAGGCGCTGGTCGCGCAACCGCAACCCGCCGCCCCCGAAGCCGACGACCTCAAGCTGCGCAAGGCCGTCCAGGACGCGCTCAAGGCCACGGGCGCGCGCACGCTCTACGTGAACGTGGTGGTTTCCGGCGGCGTCGTCCACCTGTGGGGCGTCGCCTACACCGAGGACGAGAAGAACGCGATGTGCGTGGCCGCTGAAAGCGTCCCCGGGGCGAAGGAGATCCTGGAGCGGGTCAGCATCCTGCCGCGCGGGGCGGTGCGCTCGGGCTGAGCGCGCGGGGAACTCCCATGCAGGCAGGGCGCGCGGTCTTCGCGGGAACGGCGCTGTTCGCAGCGATGGCGACGGGCGACTGCCTGGCGAAGGTATCCGACGGCATCGTCCGCATCGGAGTGCTCTCCGACATGTCGAGCCTGTACTCGGACGCGTCCGGCGCCGGGTCCGTCGTGGCGGCGCAACTGGCCGTCGAAGACTTCGGGCCGGCGCGCAAGGGCCTGCGCGTGGAGATCATCTCCGCCGACCACCAGAACCGGGCCGACACGGGCTCGCAGATCGCCAGACGGTGGTACGAGGTCGAGGGCGTCGATGCGATAGCCGACGTGCCCAATTCCGCCGTGGCCCTCGCCGTGAGCCAGACGACCCGCGATCAAGGCAAGGCCTTCCTCGTCTCCGGCGCGGCATCGGCCGACCTGACCGGCAAGGCTTGCTCGCCCAACACGGTCCACTGGGCCTACGACACCTGGATGCTCGCAAACGGCACGGGCGCGGCCATCGTCGCGACGGGCGGGGGCACCTGGTTCATCCTTTCCGCGGACTACGCCTTCGGCCACGCCCTCGAGCGCGACACGGAGGCGGTGGTGACGAAGGCCGGCGGGAAGGTGCTCGGCAAGGTCCGCCACCCGCTCAACACGCAGGACTTCAGCTCCTTCCTGCTGCAGGCGCAGGCATCGAAGGCGAAGATCGTGGGTCTCGCCAATGCCGGTGGCGACACCAGCAACGCGATCAAGCAGGCCGCCGAGTTCGGCATCGTCGCGGGCGGCCAGCAGCTCGCGGCCCTGCTCTTTTCCATCACGGACGTCCATGCGCTCGGCCTGAAGTCGGCGCAGGGCCTCGTCGCCACCGACGCCTTCTACTGGGACCTGAACGACGCCACCCGCGCCTTCGCGAAGCGCTTCGCCGCGAAAAACCGGGGCATCCACCCGACGATGATCCACGCGGGCGTCTACGCGTCGGTCCTGCATTACCTCAAGGCGGTCGAGGCCCTCGGCAGCGACGACGGCACGCGGGTGATTGCGAAGATGAAGGACATGCCGACCGACGATCCGCTCTTCGGCAAGGGCACGATCCGCGCAGACGGCCGCAAGATCCACCCGGCGTATCTCGTCGAGGTGAAGAAGCCCGAAGAGTCGAAGGGGCCGTGGGACTACTACCGGATCCGCGCCACGATTCCCGCCGACCGGGCGTTCCGGCCGCTCGCCGACGGCGGCTGCCCGTTTCTCAGGTGAGGTCGAGCAGCGCGCGCAGCTCGGTCTTCAACACCTTGCCGTAGTTGTTCTTCGGCAGTTCCGCCACGAAGCGGTATTCCTTCGGACGCTTGAAACGCGCGATCGCTCCGAGGCAGTGCGCGTCCAGATCCGCAACAGCGGGCGGCGCGCCCCTTGCCACTACGAAGGCGATCACCGCCTCGCCCCACTCCGCGTCCTTCCGGCCCACCACGGAGACCTCCGCCACGCCCGGATGCGCGAGGAGCGCCTCCTCCACCTCGCGCGGGTAGATGTTCGAGCCTCCGCTGATGATGAGATCCCTGCTGCGGTCCTTGAGCGTCAAGTAGCCCTCCTCGTCGAAGGACCCCAGGTCGCCGGTCCACAGCCAGCCGTCGCGAAGCGCCTTCGCGGTCGCGGCCGGGTCGTTCCAGTAGCCCGCGGTGACCACCTTGCCGCGCACGCAGATCTCGCCCACCTCGCCCGCCGGCAGGTCGCGGCCCGATTCGTCGCGGACCACCACCTGCACGCAATGCTGCGGCAGGCCCACGGAGGCGACGCGCTCGAGGAAGCGCGGGTGGTCTCGCTCGTTCACGATGCAGCGCGGCAGCGAAGTGATCGTCATCGGGCTCTCGCCCTGGCCGTAGATCTGCGCGAAGCGCGGGCCCATCACCTCCAGCGCCCGCAGGAGGTCCGCCACGTACATCGGCCCGCCGCCGTAGACGATGGTGCGAAGGCCTTCCAGCGGGGGTGAGGCCGCCGCCGCGTGCTCCACCAGACGTCGCACGATGGTGGGCGCGGCGAACATCCCGATGCCCCGGTGTTGCGCGACAAGCGAAAACACCTCCGCCGCATCGAAGCCGCCGGACTCCGGAATCACCTGCGCCGCGCCCGCCATGAGATAGGGGACGAGGTAGAGGCCGGAGCCGTGCGACATGGGCGCGGCGTGCAGGAGGCAGTGCGCGGGCGTGACCGTGTCCACGTCGTCCAGGTAGCCCTGCCCCATGGCGCGCAGGTTCGCGTGGGAGAGCATCGCGCCCTTGGGCCGGCCCGTGGTGCCGCTGGTGTAGAAGAGCCAGGCGAGCGCGTCCTCGTCCACCTCGGTGACGGGCATGGGCTCCGCGACGAGCGCGCGGTAGTCGGCGCTTCCGGCTTCCACGACGACGGGCGCAGGCGCGAGGTCCGCCACGGCCTTCCCGATTGCCTCCACCCGGTCCGGCGTCGCGAACACGGCCCTCGCCCCGGAGTGCCCGAGGATGTAGGCCACCTCGCGAGGATGCAGCTTCGCGTTCACCGGCACCGCGGCGAGCCCCGCCCACCAGGCCGCGAAGAGGATCTCGGCATACTCCGGGGCGTTCGCCATGACGAGCGCCACCCGGTCGCCGGGTGCCAGGCCCAGGCGCTCGCGAAAACCCCGGGCGAGGCCGGCGGCGTCGGCAGCGAGGCGCCCCCAGTCCTTCCAGGGCGCGGCCCCGAGGAAAACCCCCGTTCGCCCGGGGTCGGCACGGACGAGTCGCTCCAGGAAAGTGGCGAGGTTCACGGCGAGGGCGGCATCGATTGCATCCGGCGAGTAGTATGCCGCGTACTGGGGGGTATCCGCTGTGGCCGGTGGCCGGGGCGGGCGAACAACAACGAAGGGGAAGAAGCCATGGGTCTCAGGCTCAAGTTCAACATCGTGCTCGTGCTCGTCTTCGCGGCGGGCATCGCGGTCTCGGCCGCCGTCTCCCACCGGCTGCTGCAGGACAACGCCAAGGACGAGGTGCTCCGCAACGCCGGCCTCATGATGGAGGCCGCGCTCTCGATCCGCGGCTACACCGTGAAGCAGGTGAAGCCGCACCTGGAGGACAAGCTCCAGCAGGTCTTCCTGCCGCAGTCGGTGCCGGCCTATTCCGCCACCGAGATCTTCAACGCGATGCGCGTGAAGTACCCCGACTTCACGTACAAGGAAGCGACGTTGAACCCCACCAACCCGCGCGACCGCGCCGTGGAGTGGGAGGCGGACATCGTGAACACGTTCCGCGCCAATGCGGCCCAGGGCGACATCATGGGCGAGCGCGCAACACCCTCGGGGCGGATGCTCTACCTCGCGCGCCCCATCCAGATCAAGGACCCGGCCTGCCTCGCCTGCCACAGCGTCCCGGCGGCGGCACCCGCCTCCATGGTGAAGCTCTACGGCGATTCCAACGGCTTCGGCTGGAAGCACCAGGAGGTGATCGGCGCGCAGGTGGTCTCGGTGCCCATGGCGCTCGCGGTGCAGAACGCCGACAAGGCCTTCCACACCTTCATCATCTCGCTCACGGCCATCTTCGCGACCGCCTTCATCGTGCTGAACCTGATGCTCTCGCACATGATCATCCGGCCCATCTCGCGCCTGGCCGCAGACGCCGACCGCATCTCCACGGGCGACTTCGACGTGGCGGAGTTCACCGCGAAGGGCAAGGACGAGATCGCGGCGCTGGGCACCTCCTTCAACCGCATGCGCCGCAGCCTCCAGAAGGCGCTGAAGCTGATCGAGCGCTAGGCCGCCGCCGGCCCCGCCCATGCCCACGCACCCGGAGACCATCGGCAAGTACCGCATAGCCCGGGAGATCGGCAAGGGCGCGATGGGCATGGTCTACGAAGGCTTCGACCCGGTGATCGAGCGCCGCGTGGCCATCAAGACGATCCTGCGCGAGGTGCTCGAGGCCGCCGAGACCGAGGAGAGCGTGGCGCGCTTCCGGCGCGAGGCCCAGGCCGGCGGGCGCCTGAACCACCCCGGCATCGTCGCCGTTTACGAATTTGGCGAGGACGAGCGCGGCGCCTTCATCGTGATGGAGTACGTGGAAGGCAAGGAGCTCAAGCAGTTTTTCCGCAGCGGCAGCCGTTTCGACCTGATCGACGTCTTCGAGCTGATGAAGCAACTGCTCTCCGCGCTCGACCACTCGCACCGCCAGGGCGTCGTGCACCGCGACATCAAGCCCGCGAACCTCATGGTGCTGCCGGGCATGAAGTTGAAGGTGATGGACTTCGGCATCGCCCGCATCGCCTCCTCGAGCCTCACCCAGGTGGGCACCGTGGTGGGCACGCCCACGCACATGGCGCCCGAGCAGCTCACGGGCCTCGCGGCCGACGGGCGAGCGGACCTCTGGTCGGCCGGCGTGGTGCTCTACGAACTCCTCACGGGCTGCAGCCCGTTTCTCGCCGAGACGCCCGCGACGGTGATGCACAAGGTGCTCTCGGTGCAGCCCGACCCGCCCTCGAGCCTGCAGGCCTCGCTGCCCCCGGCCTTCGACACGGTGATCGCCCTCGCGCTCGCGAAGAAGCCGGAGGACCGCTTCCAGACCGCGCTCGAGTTCCACGCCGCGCTGCTGCAGGCCTTCCGGGGCAAGGCGATCATGGCGCCGCGCGGCATGACCGACGCCGAGCACGCGCTCGCGCAAACGCAGGCACCGCGCGCCAAGCCCGCGCCGGCGGAGGCCACCTTCACCCTGCCGCCCGAGGCGGTGAACGAGGTGGAGAAATCGCTCTCGCGCTACCTGGGTCCGCTCGCGAAAGTGCTCATCCGCCAGGCGAGCGCCACGTCTACCGACTCCCATGCCTTCCTCGCCACGCTCGCCGGCAACATCGAGGACGAGGCGGAGCGCACGGCCTTCCTCGCGAAGTTCGCGCGCGTGGGAGACACGGCCCCGCAGCCCGCCGCCGGCGCCGCGGACGCCACGATGCGCACGAACCTGCGCGCGGCGAAGCAGGCCTTCACGCCCGAGCACCTCGCGGCCGCGGAGAAACGGCTCGCGAACTACGTGGGCCCGCTCGCCCGTGTGCTCATCAAGGACGCGGCCGGGCGCTCGGGCAACCTGCGCGAGCTCTACTCGCACCTCGCCGCGCACATCGACGACGAGGCCGAGCGCCGCGCCTTCCTCGCGGAGTTGCGCCAGTAGGTAGAATCGCGCTCTACCCTCCCCGAAGCCGCCCCTCGCCTTGCACGCCGCTCCCCCCGCCTGGCTTCGCTGGGCGCCCTTCCTCTTCGTCTTCCTGTGGAGCACCGGCTTCATCGGCAGCCGCCTGGGAACGCCCTTCGCCGAGCCGCTCACCTTCCTGTCGTGGCGCTACCTGGCGCTCGTGGCGATCCTCGGCGTCTTCGCGCTCGCCACGGGGGCGGCGTGGCCGCGCAACGCGCGCGAAGCGATGCACGCGGCCGCGGCGGGGCTCCTCGTGCACGGCTGCTACCTGGGCGGCGTCTTTTGCGCCATCGCGCGCGGCGTGCCGCTCGCCGCCATCGCGCTCCTCGTGGGGATCCAGCCCGTGATCACGGCGCTCGCGGCGGGGCCCCTGCTGGGCGAGCGGCTCACGCGCGTGCAGTGGCTCGGCATCGCGCTCGGCTTCGGCGGCGTGGTGCTGGTGGTAAGCGGCAAGTGGGGCGGCCCGGCGGGAGATGCGATCGGTTACGCGTCGGGGCTGCTGGCGCTCGCCGGCATCACCGCGGGCACGCTCTACCAGAAGCGCCACTGCGGCGCGATCCCGATGGTCACCGGAAACATCGTGCAGTACGGCGCGGCGGGAATCGTCACCTTCGCCATCGCGCTCGCCACCGAGACCCGCGTGGTGCAGTGGACGCCGCAGTTCCTCTTCGCGCTGGGCTGGCTGGTGCTGGTGCTCTCGCTGGGCGCGATCGGGCTCCTCTACACCATGATCCGGCACGGGGAGGCTTCGCGCGTCTCGAGCCTCTTCTTCCTCACCCCGCCCGTGACCGCAGTGATGGCGTACTTCCTGTTCGGGGAGCGCCTGCCGCCGGTCGCGCTCGCCGGGCTCGCAGTCTCCGCCGCGGGCGTGGCCCTCGTCACGCGGGGCGCTAGAATGGAGAAACCATGACCACCATCGTCGTCGTCCGCAAGGGCAAGCACGTCGCCATCGCGGCGGATTCCCTCACCACCTTCGGGTCCACGCGGCTGGCACCCGCCTACGACCGCAACCCGCACAAGATCATCACTTTCGGCGACTCCTTCATCGGCGTGGCCGGGAGTGCCGCGCACCAGCTCGTCCTCGAGAACCTCCTCACCAAGCATCCCGACCTGGTGCTCCACGGCAAGGATGCGATCTACGAATCCTTCCGGCGCCTGCACCCGCTGCTGAAGGACGAGGCCTTCCTCAACACGAAGGAAGAGGAGGACGACCCCTACGAGTCCTCGCAGATGACGGTGATGATCGCCAACCCCACGGGCATCTTCGCGGTGTACTCGATGCGCGAGGTGTTCGAGTTCGAGCGCTTCTGGGCCATCGGCTCCGGGCGCGACTTCGCCCTCGGCGCCATGTACGTGGCCTACCCGCGCGCGAAGAACCCGGAGCAGGTGGCGAAGATCGGCGTGGAGGCCGGCGCGGAGTACGACACCGGCACGTCGCTGCCCATGGCCATGCACACGGTGACCCTCGCCGGATGAGCGCGGGCGCCGGGGCGCTCCGGCTGGACAAGTTCCTGTGGGCCGCGCGCTTCTTCAAGACGCGAAGCCTCGCGGCGGAGGCGATCGAGGCCGGGCGCGTGAGCGTGAACGGGGAGCGGGCGAAGGCGTCGAAGACCGTGAAGCCGGGAGACGCGCTCGCGATCCGGCGCCCGCCCTGGGAGCACCACGTGACCGTGCGCGCGCTTTCGGACAAGCGCGGATCGGCCGCCGTGGCGCAGGCGCTCTACGAGGAGTCGGTGGAGAGCCGCGCAAAGCGCGAGGCCCTGGCCGCGGAGTTGAAATCGATGCCGCCCCCGGTCTTCAAGGGGCGTCCGACGAAGAAGGACCGGCGCACGCTCGAGCGGTTCAACCGACGACAGGACGAGGACTGAAATGAAAACGATCATCATCGCGGCCGCCCTATTTGCCCTGCCTGCCTTCGCCCACCACGGCTGGAGCGAGTACGACCAGGAGAAACCCCTGACGCTCACCGGCAAGGTGGTCGCCTCCGGCTACGAGCACCCGCACGGGCACATCCGGCTGGAGACGCCGGGCAAGACCTGGCTCGTGGTGCTCGCGCCGCCCTCGCGCATGCAATCGCGCGGGCTGCCGCGCGAGGACATCAAGCTCGGCACGACCGTGACCGTGGTGGCCTACGGCAACCGCGAGAAGACCGACGAGGCGCGCGCAGAGCGCATCACCGCGGCCGGCAAGACCGTCGAGCTGCGCTAGCGCCCCGTGACGCCCGCGAACCCCATCGAGGCGCTGGCGATCGCGCGCGCGATGCGCGAGTCGCTGTGGATGTACCCGATCGTCGAGACCGTGCACATCGTGGGCTTCGTGATCCTCGTGGGCTCCGTCCTCATGTTCGACCTGCGCGTGCTCGGGCTCTCGAAGCAGATCCCGGTGCGCGCGCTCTCGCGCCACCTGCTGCCGTGGAGCTGGGGCGCGCTCGCGCTCATCGTCCCCACGGGCTTCCTCATGTTCACCGCGCACGCGGGCGACTTCCTCGTGAACCGCGCCTTCGTGCTCAAGATGGGGCTCCTGATGGCCGCGGGAATCAACGCGGTGATCTTCCACACCCTTCCGTACCAGGGCGTGGACAACTGGAACACGGCGTTCGCGCGCCGATCGCGGCTCAGGCATCGGCCGCGGCCTCGATCGCGATCTGGCTCGCGATCATCACCTGCGGCCGCTTCCTCGCCTACGTCTGAAGAAATGGAAGAAATGGGGTCAGATTCAATTTTGAATCTGTCCCCATTTCCCGTGCGTGTATCCTCATCCGCGACCGGAAGCGGCCGCGGATCGGCGCTGTCTTCTCCCATGAAGAGGCTTGAAACGATGAATTCGCGAAGTATCGCCACGATCGTCCTGCTGTCGCTGCTATTCCTGAGCGGGTGCCACGAGTCGTCGGCGCCACTCGGACCCGCGGAGCAGGGAGTCGTGAACCCCGAACTCCTCGGAAACTGGACTTGCCGAGGCACCACCAAGGAGGAAGGCGCAGGGACGCTCCTCGTGGTGGCCTTCGATTCCTCGCGTTACTACCTGGAATACCGCGACAAGGAGGAAACCACCCGGTGGGCGGCACACTCCTCGGTGGTCGGCGGCGTGCTGCTCCACAACGTCCGCGAGCTGAAGGACGATTCCCGCGCCACGAAATGGGTGTTCCTGCGGACCCTGACGCCCAACCCGTCGACGCTGCTACTGTCGGTGGTGAAGGACGACGACCTGAAGCAGCTGAGCGAGCCGGATGCCCATCGCGAAATCCGGCGGCGCGTGAACGACGAGCCGTTGTACAAGCTTTGGAGAACCTGTGCGCGGACGTAGCGGGTCGGCTCGCGGCATCGCCACGGCAAACGAAGGGCAGCGTCCCTTTCAATAGCGGAGACACGCATGGCCGATTCCCCGATCCTTCACATCGCCCCTCTCGGCGCGCCGCCCTGGGAAACGCCGAATCCCTTCCTCTTCTGCGTGCACCACGTGGACCACTATCCGGCCGGGAACGACGCGCTCGGCCCAGTGGCCTCGCTGGAGGGGCGCGCCATCGGCCAGGACTTCGCGGGCAAGGACGGCTGGCGCATGTACCACGGAGCACGCGTGCCGGGATTCCCGCAGCACCCGCATCGCGGCTTCGAGACGGTGACGATCGTGCGGCGCGGGCTCGTGGACCATTCCGACTCGATGGGTGCGGCGGCACGCTACGGCGAGGGCGACGTGCAGTGGCTCACGGCCGGGGCCGGCATCCAGCACGCGGAGATGTTCCCGCTCGTGCACCGCGACCGCGACAACCCGCTGGAACTCTTCCAGCTCTGGCTGAACCTCCCCGCCGCGGACAAGATGGCGCCGCCCTACTTCGCGATGTTCTGGGCGGACCAGGTGCCGATAGTCTCGCCGGCGGCAGGCGTCTCGGTGACCGTGGTCGCGGGGGACCTGGGAGAGGTGAAGCCCCCTCCTCCACCGCCGCATTCCTACGCCGCGCGTTCGGGCAGCGACGTCGCGATCTGGCTCGTGCGCCTTGCGAAGGGTTCGTCCTGGACGCTGCCGGCGGCCGCGGCTGGATCGAGCCGCTTCCTCTATTGCTTCGACGGGCGGGGACTCGCCATCGCCGGACAGGCAATCGCGGATCCCTCGCTGGTCGCCGTCGATGGGCAGGCGCCGCTTGACCTGAAGGCTGGCGAAGGCGACATCGAGCTGCTGCTCCTGCAAGGCAAGCCGATCGCGGAGCCCGTCGCGCAGCACGGCCCCTTCGTCATGAACACCCGCGCGGAGCTGCAGCAGGCATTCGACGACTACCAGCGCACGCAGTTCGGCGGGTGGCCGTGGCCTTCAACCGATCCGGTGAACGGGCGGGAGGGAAGGTTCGCGCGAAAGCCGGATGGGGTGGTGGAGCGGCCGGAGTAGGTTTTGGCTCTCGGCTTCGCTTTCGCGGTGGGCGCTCGCCTGCCCGACCAACGCTGATGGGTAACGCTCCCGGATAACGCGGCCTGCGCAGGGCGTCCGTAAACCTTTTGATTCCGACCAGCCACTTGCATTGACCAACCGGCTGGGTGGGAAGAGAATTGCACGCGTTATCAATCAAATTGGTGGTGTTAGACGGCGGGTTTATCTGTCGTTTTTGCCGCCCAATACTAGTTAGCCGTCATTCCAGGAGACGCACCGTGCGAAACTGGATCGTCATCTGCGAGCTGCATCCTGACCAACTGCGGAGTTACGTCGCGGCAATTGCTCTTTCCGGCGAACTCGCGGTCTGAGCGCGTCACTATCACTCGAGTCAGCGTGGCAATCGCTGGTGCCAATAATCGCCGAGGCACGCATCATCGGACAGATCTGGGCTGTGCGCTTCGCGGCAAACGGGCGGCTTCTTCTCGAGAATGGGCAGACGCTACTATTTGCCGAGGGCGACGTGGTGCGGTTCGAGAACAATCGAGCTTCACGGCATCGAGAACGACCTGTCGGTCCGAATGTCCGAGTACATGTCAGTGACATCGCCGCCAGTGAACTGTCAGGGGTGCTACGCGAAGGAATGGAAATGACGTCTAACAACGCGTTCGAGCGGGCCGTGAAACATCGTGGGCCGCGTCTCGCGCGGCAATGCGGTCGGTGTGCGGCCGCTCAACTCGATCGTTAGGGGGCTCTCATGACCGCCATCGCCCGTCCAACTCTTGCGCTTTTGCTGTGGCTCTCGTGCTACCCAGCACAAGCGCAATTTGGTCCGGATCATGTGATCTTGTTTCCTTCTGTAATTACTCCCACGACGCCGATTCAGGCATCCGTTCCGGTAAACGCTTGCTGGCACGCCGATCCCACATCGACGATAGCCAGTTCGTCCACTCAAGTTACCGGAAGCGTCGTGTCACTCGTCGTGAATACGATTAGCTTCTTGTGCTTCTCCGCGGGCGATCCAGTGGTAAAGAAGGCCGTCTGGCTCCCGTTGCCGACCCTTCCCGAGGGCGTCTATACCCTTGCTTACGAACTGCGGCAGCCAAGCATGAATCCGATTGCATATCAGGAATTCGTCAAGTTTGCGGTCATCTCGGCGCCGCCCGTCAACTTTACTGGCCTATGGTGGAAATCCCCCGCCGGATCTGAGTCGGGCTGGGGATTGAGCATCGATCACCAAGGCGACATATTGTTCTGTGTCTGGTACACATATCGCGCGGATGGCAGCGCCGACTGGCTGTTCATGTCGGATGCCGAAAAGAACAGTGACGGAATCTATTCCGGAACACTCTATCGGACCACCGGACCACAGTTCGATTCCGTGCCATGGAATCCGTCGGTCGTTGCAACTACGCCAGTGGGCTCGGGTGCCTTGGCATTTAGCGATGCGAACAATGGAACATTCTCGTACACCGTCAACGGCGTGACACAGACCAAGCCAATCACGCGGCAGATCTTTTGGGCGCCTACTAACTAGGTATTGAGGTACGCAAGTGAAGTACGAGGAGCCCCCTAACACCGCGTTCGAGCGGGCCGGAATCTTGACCCGGTAATGTAGACACTTCGGGCTAACAACCGGAGGTGTCAAATGGCAGCCCGCAAGGGACGAAAGCTCTAGCGCCGGATGCGGAGCGTGTACCCTCTCTCCCCATGCCGCGCCTCGCTCTCCTTCCGACCCTCGCCTGCACCCTCCTACTCGCGGCGTGCGCCACCTCGCCCCGCGAAGCGGCCACGCTTCCCACCGGAGAGCGCGAGCAGATCCTCGCCGCCCTCACCGCCTCCGCCGACGGCTGGAACCGGGGGGACCTGAAGGGCCATCTCGCGATCTACGACGCCTCCGTCACCACCATGACGAAGAGAGGCCCGCGGCCCGGCATCGACGCGATCGAGCGGGCCTTCCGGGAGGCGTACTTCGTGGGTGACAAGCCGAAGCAGGCGCTGGGCTTCTCGCAGGTGTCGATCCGCCCGCTGTCGTCGGAATCCGCGCTGATGACGGGCAGCTTCCTGCTCTCCGGCGGCGGCCTTGCCGAGCAATCGGGCTGGTTCAGCCTCGTGTGGGTGCGCACCGCCGCGGGATGGCGGGTCGTCCACGACCACACCAGCTAGCCGCGGCACCGAGACGGCGCAGCCGGCGATGGACCCCTTCGACCTCGCGCGCTTCGTGGATGCCCAGGCCGGCATCCACGGGCAGGCCCTCGAGGAGCTTCGAGCCGGGCGCAAGCGCTCGCACTGGATGTGGTTCGTCTTCCCGCAGTTCGCGGGCCTGGGCCTGAGCCTCACCTCCCGCCGTTATGCGATCCGCAGCCTCGACGAGGCGCGCGCGTACCTTCGCCACCCGGTGCTCGGTGCGCGTCTCCTCGAATGCACGAGGGCGGTGAATGCGCATTCCGGCCGCAGCGCGCACGAGATCTTCGGCTCGCCCGACGTCATGAAGCTGTGCTCCTCGATGACGCTCTTCGAGCTCGTCGCCGGGGCGCGCTCGGAATTCGCGGCCGCGCTGGGAAAGTACTTCGGCGGGCGCCGGGACGAGAAGACGCTGGAGCTCGTCCGCAACGCCGATGCAGCGGCCAGGCCCGCGACCGGAAGGAACCCATGATCGACGCCCCGAAGGACATCCCCGCCGAAGCCGTCGCCGCCCTCGCGCGCGGCAGCAAGATCGAGGCGATCAAGGCCGTGCGCTTATCGCGCGCGATCAGCCTCAAGGAGGCGAAGGAGGTCGTGGAGGACTACATCAACCGCCACCCGGCCGTGAAGAGCCGCATGGCGCAGGCCAACGCGGAGAGCGCCCGGGGGGCCCTGCGCTGGTTCTTGCTCGCCGCGGTTGCCGGCTACCTGGCCTGGTACTTCCTCGCCGGGCCCCGCTGAAGCCGCGACCGCCGCCGCCCGCAGGGGGAAATGGGGTCAAAGAAAATGGGGTCAGGTTGAAAATCCAACCTGACCCCATTTTTTCGGCCGACGACCAGGCGGCAGGAGGGTCCATGCGGCCCATGGTATTTTCCGACTGCCGGGCAACGCAGACGAAGCGCCGCATCCCGGCGCTCGACGCGATGAAAGGCTGTCCATCGCCGCAATGAGGCGTCGACCGCGAACGAACCTGGAGGTGCTGATTCCATGATGAATGCCGGGCAGGAACTCCCCCCCGAAGCCATGGCCGCATTGGCCCGCGGCAGCAAGATCGACGCCATCCGCGAGGTGCGCTTCGCCCGCAGCGTCGGCCTCAAGGAAGCCAAGGAGATGGTCGAGGAGTACCTCGAGGGTCATCCGGCCGCCCAGGGAAAGATGAACGAGGCCAACGCGGGAAGCGTGAAGGTCGCCGCCGGGCTGAGCGTGCTGGTCGCGGTGGCGGGCGCGCTGCTGTGGTTCCTGTTCGGCGATTCCCGTTGAGGGCCGCGAGGGATCGCGCCCCGCGGGTCACCGCAAGGCACGTCCTCGCCGCGGCCCTGGGGTTGCTGCCGGCCCTCGCCTGCCTTGCCGCCGCACCGGAACGCGGCGACGCGGACCGGCGGCGCACGCTGGTCCACGACGGCATCGAGCGCAGCTACGTAGTCGTGGCTCCCGCGGCCGCGACGAAGCCGGGTGCGCGCCTGCCGCTCGTCCTCGTGCTGCACGGCGGTGGCGGCAATGCCGCGAACGCCGAACGCATGACGGGGTTCACCCGGAAGGCGCACCGGGAAGGCTTCGTCGTCGCCTACCCCGAAGGAACGGGCCGTTTCAAGGACCGGCTCCTCACCTGGAACGCGGGCCACTGCTGCGGTGCGGCCATGGCGAACGGCGCGGACGACGTGGGCTTCATCGGCGCGCTGCTCGACCGGCTCGCAAAGGACTACCCGATCGATCCGCGGCGCGTCTATGCAACGGGCATGTCCAACGGCGGGATGATGGCGCACCGCCTCGGCCGCGAGCTGCCGCAGCGCTTCGCGGCGGTCGCACCCGTGGTGGCCACGGTCTTCGGCGACGAGGCGAAGCCGGCGCAACCCGTGTCCACCCTCATGATCAACGGCGCACTCGACAAGGCCGTGCCGCACCTGGGCGGCCCGCCCGGAGGGCGCTTCCCCGGCGCATGGGACGGCACCCCCGCGAGGCCCGCGCTCGAGCAGGGCGCCTTCTGGGCCGCGGCGAACGACTGCGAGGGCGAGCCGGAGAGAAGCGATCGCGGAGCGCTCGCGCACTGGCGCTACCGCTGCCCTGCCGGGCGCGCGGTGGAGCTCTTCCTCGTGGGCGACATGGGTCACGCGTGGCCGGGCGGCGTGGCCGGCAGCCGCCGGGGCGACGCGCCGGGCAGCACGCTCGATGCGACCGCCGTCATCTGGGAGTTCTTCAAGGCACACCCGAAGTAGCGGGCCGCAGGGGCGGGGATTGATCTCGATCACCGGGCGGGCGCTCTCCCGGGGATAGGATTTGCCCTGGCCCGCTCCGGGCCCGCGCAACGCCCCGACATCCCATGGGTCTCGAACTTCCGCACCCCGCTTCGCGGCGCCATTTCTTCCGCCAGGCCCTCGCCTACGTGGCGGGCGTACCGCTCGCCGTCCTGCTGGTGGACATGCTCCGGCGCGTGCGCACCCAGCAGGTTGCCCCGCCGGTGGCGATCCCGCCCGACGTGGCGGCGGGGCTGAGCGTCGTCGAGGGCGCCATCGTCCACCGCGAAGGCGACGGCGCGATCCGCGCGTACTCGGCGCGCTGCACGCACCTGGGCTGCCGCATCGACCGCGTGGCCGGCGACGAGGTCGTCTGCCCCTGCCACGGCTCGCGCTTCCGCGCCGACGGGTCCGTCGTGAACGGCCCGGCGACGCGCCCACTCGAGCCGATGCGTGTCGAGCGCGACCCGGCCACCGGCGGGTGGATCGCCCGTGCTTCCCCGTAACCCGCTGTCGCCGCCCGGCGCCCGGCCCGTGTTCGCGATGACACGCTGGGGCACCCTGGGCGACCTCGCCACCGCCGCGTTCATGATCGCGGCGATCACGGGCGTCGCGCTCGCGGTGCCCTACGACCCCGCCGATGGCTTCGGCTCCCTCGCGACGATCCTCCTCGCGAACCCCGCGGCCGTCTTCTTCCGGAACCTCCACTACTGGTCCGCCCAGGCGTGCCTGGTCCTCACGCTCGCGCACGTATGGGACCGCCTGCGCACGCCGGGGGAGCGGCGCGTGGACAAGGGCGTCTGGCTGCGGCTCGCGCTCACGCTGCCGCTGCTCTTCTTCATCATGCTCTCGGGCTTCCTGCTGCGCGGCGACGCGGACGCGCGCCAGGCGCTTCGCATCGTGACGGAGGCGACGACGCAGGTTCCCCTCGCCGGCCCGGTGCTCTCCACGTTCCTCTTCGGCGCGACCGAGCGCCTCGAACTCGTTTACGTGCAGCACGCCGCGACGGCGACGATCATCGTCTGGCTCTTCATCGTCGAGCACGCGCGGCGCGTGTGGCCGCGCCGTTCCGCCTTCGTGGCGGTGCTGCTCGCCACCGGCGCGGTCTCGCTCTTTCTCTCCCCTGGCTTGCACGACGGCGTCGATCCCGTCGTCAAGGGGCCGTGGTACTTCCTCGGCCTGCAGGAGATCCTGCACTGGACGCCCTGGCCCCTCGCGGCCGTGGCCGCGGGCGTTGCCGCCGTCGCGGTGTTCTACGCCCTGCGCGCGATGCGCCCCGCCCGCGCAATGCGGGTGAAGGCCGTGCTGCTCGTGCTCGCCGCGTTCTACGGCGGCCTGTGCGCCGCGGGCGCCTTTCTTCGCGGGGAGAATTGGGCGTTCGCGCCCGGGCTTCCCACCAGCGCGGGAAACCCGGTCGCGGGCTTCGTCTTCGCTTCCCGGCCCGAGGTGCCCGTGCCCGTGCCGGTCGCCCTGGGGCGGCCCGAAGGCTGCCTCGTATGCCACCGCGGCGTCACGGGGCTGGGCGACGCCCACCGGCCGGAGGCCGTCGGCTGCGCCTCGTGCCACGGCGGCGACACGCTCACGCTCGACAAGGCGCGGGCGCACGCGCGCATGGCGACGATCCCCGGCAACCTCGCGACGGCGAAAGCGGGCTGCGGCCAGGGCGCCTGCCATGCCGCCGTGATTCCGCGCATGGAACGCTCGGTGATGACCACGATGAGCGGCATCGTGGGCGTGAACCGCATGGTGCTGGGCGAACAGACGCCCGAGGAGGCGGCGAAGCCTGCGCACATCGCCGACATAGGCCAGTCGCCGGCGGACACGCACCTGCGCCAGCTCTGCGCCTTGTGCCACCTCGGCGCGGTGAAGACCAAGCTCGGGCCGAACGACGAGGGCACGCGCGGCGGCGGCTGCAATGCCTGCCACCTCGTCTACGACGCCGCGGCGCTCCGGGAGCTTCGCCGCTACGAAGGCGAAAAGGCGCGGGGCGCGGCAACGCAGGCGCCGACGGCGCACCCGGCGCTGTCGCTCGACATCGGCAACGGGCAGTGCTTCAGCTGCCACAGCCGCTCGGGGCGCATCGCGACGAGCTACGAGGGCTGGCACGAGCTGCACGAGGCTCCCGCGCAGCCGAAGGGCCCGGAGAAGCTCCCGGCCTCGCGCTACCGGATCGTCGAGGAGGATCGCTACTTCGAGCGCCAGCTTCCCGACATCCACCACGAGCGCGGCCTCGACTGCATCGACTGCCACACCTCCACCGAGGTCATGGGCGACGGGATGGTGCATGCGCGCAAACGCGGGCAGATGCGCGTGGCCTGCATCGACTGCCACGCGCCCGCGGGCAAGCCCCTGCCCACCCTGCCCGCTTCCGGCCTCGACCCCGAGTCGAAGCGCATCCTCGCCTCGCGCAAGTGGCCCGGCCCCGCCGCGCAGTCCTACGGGCGCACGGCATCGGGAGAGGCGCTGGTGAACGTGCTGGTCGATGCCGCGGGGCTGCCCGCGATGGTTCGCAAGCGCACGGGAGAGCGGCGCGAACTCAAGGCGACCGCGAAGATCTGCGTGGAAGGGCGCGGGCACGAGCGGCTTTCCTGCGGCAGCTGCCACACCGCCTGGGCGCCGCGCTGCAACACCTGCCACACGGCATACGATCCGGAGGGAACGGGGTTCGACTTCCTCACCGGTGCCGACGTGAAGGGCGAATGGGTCGAGCAATCCGGGCCCTTCGTCGCGGATCTCCCGACCCTCGGCGTTCGCCGCGTCGAGGCGGCGGGCGCCGCGCCGCGCGAGTCCGTCGACACCTTCGTGCCCGGCATGATCCTCACGGTCGACGTGCCGGCGGCGGACGGGAAGCCTGCGCACTCGGTGTTCCGTCGCCTCTATGCGCACCTGGAGCCGCACACCACTCGCAAGGAAGTTCGCTCCTGCAAGTCCTGCCACAACGACCCGGTCGCGCTGGGCTATGGAAAGGGCCGGCTGCGCTACGAAATCCGGGGCGTCTCGGGCCGCTGGCGCTTCACGCCGGCCGAGCCGCCGCTCCCCGCCGACGGCCTGCCCGCCGATGCGTGGATCCCGTTTCTCGGCACGCGCGATGGCATGGTCTCCACGCGCGACGACGTGCGTCCCTTCACCGTGGAGGAGCAGCGCCGGATCCTGCTCGTCGGTGCCTGCCTCACCTGCCACGACGAGCGCTCCTCTCCGATGCGCGGCTCGGTGCGGGATTTCAAGTCGGCGCTGGCGCGGCGCAGCCCGAAGTGCGTGCTGCCCGCGGGGAGTTGAGCCGCGCTTACCCGAGCGCCGGCTTGAACACCATCAGCGCGAAGATCGCGATTACGCCGGCAAAGGCCGGCCAGCCGAGGGCGTACCACCAGGCCATCAACCGTCGAAGCTCCACCGGTGTCTCCGCGCGATCCCTCGCCGCAACCGCCGCGAGGCGTGCGACGCGGATCTGGATCCACACCACCGGCAGCCAGCAGGCCCCGATCACCCCGTAGAGCGCGAGGCTCGCGAGCACCCACGGCGTGTCCATCGGGATGGCCGCGAGATGCATCATGAAGAAGCCCGTCGCAGGCTGGACGATGACCGCCGGCGCCGTGAAGAGCCAATCCGCGACGACGACGTTTCGCGCCACCGCCGCCATCACCGCCATGTCGCCGGTGCGATCGGCGCGCCACAGGGAGAACGCCGTCCCGAGCCCCGCACCCAGCAGAAGAGTGGAGGACAGGATGTGCAGCAGCTTGACCCAGAGATAGGGCTCGCTCATCGCGCATCCCGCACCGCGGCATAGGCCGGCAGAAGGGCGAGCAGGGCGAGGTTCTTCAGCATCCCGCCCAGGGGATCGAGCCACAGCGCTGGCGACGCGATCCCGAGTGCCAGCGTGTACACCACGACCGACAGGAACATCAGGCCGATGGCCACGCCCTCCCCGCGGCGCGTGAGGAGCGCGATGCCCAGCGCGATGTCCACGAGGCTCGCGGCCACGACGAGGGGCGCCTGCAGGCCGGCCGGCACGCCCAGCGGATCGACGAACGGCGCGGCCTCGCGCGGCGTGGCGAGCATTCCCACGATGCCGGACGCGACCCAGATCGCGGCGAGGCTCGCGCGGATCACGGGCCGCAGCAGGTACAGCCGCGCGTGCCAGCGATCCTGCACGAAGCTCGGCGCGGCGAGCAGGACATCCGCCACCGACCGGGTCGAAACCCCGCTGGCATCGCGCGCCGCTTCCCACGCGCCCGGCGGCGCCACGTTTCCCCGGTCGAGCATCCCCGCGATCGTCCGGCCGAGGGGCCCGGCGCCGGCGATCTCCCCCACCCACGCGGCGGCCGCTACCACGGGCTTCGGCACCTGGACGAAGGTCGGGGCCGGCATCGCGAGCCACTCGCGCACGAGCCCGAGGTATTGCCGCAAGGTCATCACGGCCGGACCGACCGCGTGCAGCACGCGTCCGGTCGCCACTGCGGGCTGCGCGCAGCGCACCACCATCGCCGCGAGATCTTCCAGCAGCACGGGCTGGATCCGCTGCTCGCCCGTGCCCGGCAGGAACACGACGAAGGGAAGTGCGGCAAGCGCGCGCAGCAGGGAAGTTCCACCGTAGGAGCCGCGCGTCGACAGGACGACGGACGGGCGGATCACCGTCGCGGGAATGCCCGAGGCGAGAAGCTCCGCGTCGAACCGGTGCTTGGAGGCGATGAACGGCCCGTCGGCTTCCACGCCGAGTGCGGAGACCTGCACGAACTTCACGCCGCCGCGCTCGCCGCACGCCCGGGCGAGCGCAAGCGGCGCCCGGTGGTGAATGCGCTCGAAGTCCCCGCTTTGCGTCTCGCGCAGGATTCCGGCGACGTTCACCACCGCGCCGATCCCTTCGAGCAGCGGCCGCCAGGCGGCTTCCGCACAGGCCTCGCGGAAGTCGATCGCCACGCGCCGCACGCCGGGCGCATCCGGGCGCGGGGACGGTCGATGGGTGCAGGCCACGACCTCGTGGCCCGCCAGCAGGAGCGACTCGACGATCGCGCGGCCTATGAAACCGTCCGCGCCGGTAACGAGGACCGTTTCCCGATGACCGTCCGAGGCGTTCATGGATGGGTGCGGTTCAGAACGTCCCGAGGATCCCGTCGGCATCGACTTCGCCGCGCGGCTTCGCCAGCCCCTTCGGCGTGCCCGTCGAGATCCAGCCAACCAGCGTCTCGCCCTCGGCACAGTAGGCGGCGACGATCGCCGCGTCCGAGGCGCGCACGCCCGAGACCATCTTCCCCGCGTAGCCCATGAAGTGCAGCGCCGTGAGGGCGTTGCTGATCGCCCCGCCCACGCTCGCCCATTGCTCGTGGGGCGGCACCTCGTCGTCCTGCGGGTCGATCCGCGCGATGATCGCAATCACCACGGGCGCCTGCATGGCCCGCTCGCGCTCCCGCACGAGGTCGGCGCCAACCTTCCCGCGGCGTCGGCCGTAGTCCTCGAAGAGGACGGCGAGGCGCTCGAGACCCTCGCCGCGCGCCACCACGAAGCGGTACGGGATGCGCTTGTTGTGGTCGGGCGCGCGCAGCGCCGCCATCGCCATGGTCCAGAGCTCGTCCTCCGTGGGGCCGGGCTCGCCCAGGTGCTTGGGGCTTACGGAAAAGCGCGTGAGCAGGAGCCGGAGCGCCGCCTCGCCCTCGGGCGTCGCGCGGGAAAGGGGAAGTGCCTCGTCGCCCTGGTCCATGGTGCGCAGCCTCACTCGCGAATCGAAAGCCGCCCGACCACCTTCAGGCCGCAGCATCCGTCCGGGCGCACCACCACGATCTCGCCCGTGCCGACCGAGAGCTTGGTGAGCGCGGCGATGTTCACATTGTGCGTGACCATGACGACCGTGCCCTTGGGTTTCAGCGTGGAAAAGCGGCCGATTTTCTGCTTCACGCGCTCGGTCATGCCGGGCTCGCGGTGGGGCTCGTCGAAGAAGCTCCCGAGCGCCGTCCAGTCCATGGCCTTGCCGAAGGCCTCCGTCGCGGTATCGCGGCAGCGGCACCACGGGCTGGTGTAGACGCGCTCGATGCGGATGCCTTCCGCGCGGAAGCGGTCGCCCATCCTGCGCGATTCCGCGCGGCCCGTCTCGGAGAGGTTGCGCTGCGAGGCGCAGTCGTCCAGGCGGTAGCCCTTCGGGTCGCCCAGGCCCGGCTCCGTGGAGGCGTGGCGGATCAAGGCCACGTGGCCGCCGGCGCGCAGCGCGGCCCAGGCCGCGGCCTCGTCCGCGAATGCGGGCGCCGCTGCACAGGCAAGCAAGGCGAGTGCGAAAGCGCGCACCATGCCGCGCGCTCCGTGGCTCATGGCGCAGCGCTCGCCGGTTTCGCAGGCCTTTCCCGGAAAGCGTATCCCGCGCCTGCAATGGCCTCGCGAACCCACGCCATCGCCACCGGCACGCGCACGGGATCGCCGCGCACCGCCAGCTCGATCAGCCGCGAGCCGCCGACGGAGAACGAAGGCAGGCTGGAGAGCTTGAGCTCGGGATAGTCGCGCACCACGGCGTTCATGATCTCCAGCAGGTCGGACTCGCCCGCGCCGTCGACGATGATCGCCTCCTCGAAGGGAAGGCAGTCGCAGAAGAGCGCGCGGTGCTTGGTGTCGAGCGCCCATTCCATCATCGCCCACGCCATCTCGGGGAATCCCGGCAGGAAGTAGTGCGTGCCGACGCTGAAACCGGCGACGCGGTTGACCGGGTTGGGCACGACCTCCGCCCCCTCGGGAAACTCCGCGAGCAGCACGCGCCGCGGGTAGGCGTCCTTGCCGAAGCGGGCTTCCAGCTCGCGCACCGCGTCGGGGTGCCGAGCGAGCGGCCTGCCCAACGCCGCCGCGGCGCACTGGCGCGTGTGGTCGTCGGGGGTAGCGCCTATGCCGCCGAAGGAAAACACCACGTCGCCGGTCGCGAACGTGCGCGCAAGCGTCGCGGTGATGCGCGCAGGGTCGTCGCCGAGGTACTCGGCCCAGCCGAGCTCGAGCCCGCGCTTGCCCAGGATCTCGATCGCCTTCGCGAAATGCTTGTCCTGGCGCTTTCCCGAGAGTATCTCGTCGCCGATGACGAGAATGCCGATCGCCACTAGAGGCGCACGGCGGGATTGAGCGTGTAGCTGCCGGTGATCACGGCCTGGGCGAGGACGTGGCCCTTGACCGCGTCGCGGGCCTGGGCGGCGGTGAACTTGCCCTCGAACGCGAGCCGGGGCACGTCGAGCGCGTAGACCGTGAAGACGTAGTGGTGCGCAATCTCGTCGTTCCACGGCGGGCACGGCCCGTCGTAGCCGAAGTAGTCGCCGGACATGTCCTTGTCGGAGGAGAACCAGCCCGTGTAGTCGTTGATGCCCTGGCGCGCGCCGTACGCCGCTGCGGGGCCGGGCTTGCCCCTGGGCTTCACGCCGTCGGAGAACTCGCCGGCCTCGATCGAGCTCACGGACGGCGGCAGGTCCACCAGCGCCCAGTGGAAGAAGTCGACGCGGGGAAGGGAAGCCGGGACCGTGCGGCCCTCCCGGTTCACGTCGTCGCCCTTGCTGGGCACGTCGGGGTCGTGGCAGATGATCGCGAACGACTTCGTGCCCTGGAGCGCGCCGGTCCAGGAGAGCTGCGGGTTGCGGTTGCGCGAAAGCGTGGCGTGGGTCTTCGCGTCGATTGCGCAGAACGCGAACTCGGCGGGGATCGCCCCGCCGTCCTTGAAGCTCGTGCTCGTGACCAGCATGGCGAGGCCCTCCCGTCGATCAGTTGATTATCTTGATGAGTTCCACTTCGAAGAGCAGCGTCGCGTTCGGCGGGATCTTGTCGCCCGCGCCCTTTTCGCCGTAGCCCATCGCCGGCGGGATGATGAGGGTGCGCTTGCCGCCTTCCATCATGCCGGGGATGCCCTCGTCCCAGCCCTTGATGACGCGGGCCGCGCCGACGACGAAGCCGAACGGGGTCTTGCGCCCCTCGGAGGAATCGAACTGCGCGCCCTTCTGCTCGGGCGCCTTCGGGTCGTAGAGCCAGCCGGTGTAGCTCACCAGCACGGCCTTGCCCTTCTCGACGACCTTGCCGGTGCCCACCTTGGTGTCCTTCTTGACGAGTTGCTTCACCTCGGCGGGAGCGGCGGCGGCGGGCGCCATGCCGGTCTGGGCGCAGGCGGTGACGGAAAACAGGGCGATGGCGGCTGCGGTGACTGCGATCTTCAAGATGATTCCTTTCGATGCGGTTTCGGAAAATGATGCGGATGGATTGGTGCTAGCGGCCGCGGGCCACGCCCTCGCGCCTCGGGTCCACGCCGGCTTCCCAGCCCTTCGCGGTGCGCCGGATGCCTGCGAGCCCGCTCGTCATGTCGATGGCGCGCACCTCGTGACCCATCGCCTTCAGAGCGGCGGAGACGGCCTCGAGTTCCGTGCCCTTCTCGATTTCCGTGGGCCCGCCGCGGCTGCCGAAGTTGGGCAGGTCGATGGCCGACTGCATGTCCATCTTCCAGTCGAGGGTCGCCACGAGGGCCTTCGCGACGTAGTTGATGATGAGGCTTCCGCCGGGGCTGCCGACCACCTGCTCCAGCCGGCCCGACTTCGCGTCGTAGACCACGAAGGGCCCCATCGAGCTTCGCGGGCGCTTTCCCGGTGCCACGGAATTGGCGACGACGCGGCCACCCTCCAGGGGCTGGAAGTTGAAGTCGGTGAGCTCGTTGTTGAGGAGGAATCCGCGCACCATCTGCTTCGAGCCGAAGAAGCCCTCGATGGTGGAGGTCATCGAAACTGCATTGCCCTGCCCGTCGACGATCGCGATATGGCTGGTCCCCGCGACCTCGTCCACGGGATCGTCCGCCATCGCGACCTTGAGCCCCGGCGGCGTTCCCGGCTGCGCGCGGCCCATGGACTTCTCCGCGGCGATCAGCTTCGCGCGTTCGGCGAGGTAGCCGCGGTCCACGAGGCCGGCCACCGGCACGTCGACGAAGCGGTCGTCGCCCACGTAGCGGTTGCGGTCGGCGAAAGCGAGGCGGCCGGCTTCCGAAATGAGATGCACGGCCTCTGCCGAGCCCGGCCGCAGCTTTGCGAGGTCACGGCCCTCGAGCATTCCCAGCATCTGCAGGACGGCGATGCCGCCCGACGAAGAGGGAGGCATCCCGCAGAGATTCCAGTCCCGGTAACGGCCGCACAGCGGCTCGACATCGCGGACTCGGTAGCCCGAAAGATCCTCCAGCGTCATGGAACCGGGGTTCTTGTGGCTGCGCACGGCGGCCACGATGTCTGCGGCGATCTCGCCCGTGTAGAAGGCGTCCGAGCCCTTGCCGGCGATCGCCCGGAGCGTCTTCGCGTATTCCGGGTTCTTCACGAGGGTGCCCACCGGCAGCGGCTTTCCGTCCGCGCCGAAGAAGTAGGCCCGTGTCGCGGGCTGATCCGCGAGGCTCTTGTCCTTGCCCACCAACTCGAAGAGGCGAGGCGACATCGCGAAGCCCTTCTCGGCGATCTCGATGGCCGGCTGGAAGAGCGCGGCCCAGTCGAGCCTGCCGTGGCGCGCATGGGCCACTTCGAGCAGTCGCAGCGTGCCGGGCACGCCAACGGACCGGCCCCCGACCACCGCGGCCTGGAAGGGCATCGACTTGCCGTCGGCGCCGAGGAAGAGCTGCGGCTGCGCCCCCGTGGGCGCCGTCTCCCGGCCATCGTAGGCCAGGGTTCGCCCTGCCTTCGCGTCGTGCACGAGCAGGAAAGCCCCGCCGCCCAGCCCGGAGGCGTGCGGCTCCACGAGGCCCAGCACGAGCTGCGTGGCGATGGCCGCGTCCACGGCGCTGCCGCCCCTCTCCAGCATCGCGAAGCCCGCCCCGGTCGCGAGGGGATGGGCGGCGACCACGACGTGCCGGCGCGCGGCGACGAGTTCCTTCTTCGTCCAGCCGCTCGGCGGCTCCGGTTGCGACGGCCGCAGTTGCGCCGCCGTGCCGAGCGAGGCCGCGGCGACGACGAGCGCGAGCAGCAGGCGCGCCGTCTTCACCGTGCCCCTCACTGGATGCCGCCCAGGCAGACGTACTTGATCTCGAGGAAATCCTCGACGCCGTACTTCGAGCCCTCGCGGCCCAGGCCCGACTGCTTCACGCCGCCGAAGGGCGACATCTCGTTGGCGATGACGCCGGCGTTCACGCCGACGAGCCCCGTCTCGAGCCCCTCGGCCACGCGGAACACCCGACCGATGTCGCGCGAGTAGAAGTAGGAGGCGAGCCCGAATTCCGTCGCGTTGGCGAGCGCCAGGGCCTCGGCCTCGTCCTTGAAGCGGAAGAGCGGTGCCACGGGCCCGAAGGTCTCCTCGCGCGAGACCTTCATCTCCGGCGTGACCCCCGTGAGGAGCGTCGGCTCGTAGAAGCGCGGGCCCTGCTCGGAGCGCTTGCCGCCGAGGATCACCTTCGCACCCTTGGCCACCGCGTCGGCGACGTGTTCCTCGACCTTGGCGAGTCCCTGGGCGTCGATGAGCGGGCCGATGGTCACACCCGCCTCCGTGCCCTTGCCCACCTTGAGCGCCTTGACCTTCTCCGCGAGCTTCGCCGCGAAGGTGTCGTAGACCGCGTCCTGCACGTAGATGCGGTTGGCGCACACGCAGGTCTGCCCCGCGTTGCGGTACTTCGAGGCGAGCGCGCCCTCGGCCGCGGCGTCGAGGTCGGCGTCGTCGAAGACGATGAAGGGGGCGTTTCCGCCAAGTTCCAGCGACATCTTCTTCACGGTGTCGGCGCACTGGCGCATGAGGATGCGGCCCACCTCGGTCGAGCCGGTGAAGGTGAGCTTGCGCACCACGGGGCTCGCGCAGAACTCCTTGCCGATGGCGGGCGCATCACCCGTCACGATGTTGATCACGCCTTTCGGGAAGCCGGCGCGCTCGGCGAGCTCGGCGAGGGCAAGCGCCGAAAACGGCGTCTGCTCCGCGGGCTTCAACACGAAGGTGCAGCCCACGGCGAGCCCCGGCGCCATCTTGCGGGTGATCATCGCGTTGGGGAAGTTCCACGGCGTGATGGCCGCACACACGCCGATGGGCTGCTTCAGCACGATGAGGCGCCGGTCGGTCGTGGGGGCGGGAATCGTGTCGCCGTAGATGCGCTTCGCCTCCTCGGCGAACCACTCGACAAAAGATGCGCCGTAGAGGATCTCGCCCTTCGCCTCGGGAAGGGGCTTGCCCATCTCGGTGGTGAGGATGAGCGCGAGGTCGTCGGCGTTGGCGACGATCAACTCGTACCAGCGGCGCACGATCTTCGAGCGCTCCTTCGCGGAAAGCGCGCGCCAGGCGGGCAGCGCACGCTCGGCGGCGGCGATGGCGCGCTTCGCCTCCGCCGCGCCCATGTCGGGCACGGATCCGACGATGGATCCGTCGGCGGGATTGTCCACGTCGAAGCGCTTGCCGGAGTCGGCGTCGGCCCAGGCGCCGTCCACGTAGCACCGGTCGCGGAAGAGCGCGGGGTCCTTGAGGGGGGGCGGGGACAGCTTGCGGTCGACGACGGCGCTCATGGGGATTCCTCCTCGGCAGAAGAGGGAAAGTATAGCGCGGCGGGCAGGGCCTTCGCGTATCATGGGCGGCTCTTCCACGAGGAGATTTCCATGCGTCGATTCCTGGCCGTCGCACTTTCCGCCGCCGTCCTTTCCGCCGCCGCCCTCGCCGAAGCGAAGACCCTTCGCTGGTCGAGCCAGGGCGACTACCTCACCGCCGACCCCCACGCGCAGAACGAGCTGCTCACCAACTCGATCAACGGGCACGTGTACGAGCCGCTCGTCGTGCGCGGCAAGCAGTTGGAGATCCTGCCGGGCCTCGCCGCGAGCTGGAAGCAGACCGGCCCCGTGACCTGGGTGTTCACCCTGAGGAAGGGCGTCAAGTGGCATGACGGGTCCGACTTCAACGCGGACGACGTCGTCTTCTCGATCAAGCGCCTGCAGGGCGAGACGTCCAACTTCCGCGTCTACGGCAACGCCGTGGGCGAGCCCCGCAAGATCGACGACTTCACGGTGGAGCTCACGACACCCGTGCCCAACCCCGTGATGCTCGAGATGCTCGCCAACAGCCTCTACATCATGAACAAGGCCTGGTGCGAGAAGCACAACCTCCTGAAGGCGCAGGATTTCAAGAACAAGGAGGAAAGCTACTCCTCGCGCAACGCCATGGGCACGGGGCCGTTCACCCTCGTCTCGCGCCAGCCCGACGTGAAGAGCGTGTTCAAGAAGAACCCGAACTGGTGGGGGCTGAAGGAAAAGGGCTACTTCGACGGCAACGTGACCGAGATCGTCTATTCGCCGGTGAAGTCGGAGAGCACCCGCATGGCCGCACTCCTCTCCGGTGACCTCGACTTCATCCTCGACCCGCCGGTGCAGGACATCGAGAAGCTGAAGCAGGACAAGTCGATCAAGGTCTACGAGGGCCGCGAGAACCGCATCATCTTCCTCGGCATGGACCAGGCCCGCGAGGAGCTCCTCTATTCGAACGTGAAGGGCAAGAACCCCTTCAAGGACAAGCGCGTGCGCCAGGCCTTCTACCAGGCGATCGACGTGGACGCGATCAACAAGGCGGTGATGCGCGGGCTCTCCGTGCCCACGGCGATCAACCTCCCGAACCCCACGCGCGCCGGGATCCCGAAGGAGATGGACAAGCGCTACCCCTACGACGTGGCGGCGGCGAAGAAGTTGCTCGCGGACGCCGGCTACCCGAACGGGTTCGAGCTCACCATCGACTGCCCGAACAACCGCTACATCAACGACGAGAAGATCTGCGTGGCGGTGGCGGGCATGGTGGCGAAGATCGGAATCACCATGAAGGTGAACGCGATCCCGCGCGCCCAGTTCTTCCCGAAGGCGCAGAAGATGGACGTCTCGATGTACATGCTGGGCTGGGGAGGGGCGACGACGGATGCGATCTTCACGTTGCAACCCGTGCTGCACAGCAGGAACGACAAGGGCGACGGCGACTACAACTGGGGCAACTACTCGGACCCGGAATTCGACGCGCTCGTCGACGACGCCAAGGGCGACACGGACCCGAAGCGGCGCCAGGAGACCATCATCAAGGCGATGAAGCGCCACCACGACATGGTCTTCCACATCCCGCTGCACCTGCAGGTGATCCCGTGGGCTTCGCGCGCCAGCGTCTTCGTGATCCACCGGCCCGACAACTGGCTCCAGGCCACGTGGGTGAAGATCAAGTAGTCCGCAACCGGGCGAACCAGGGGCCGGTACCGGCCCCTTTCCTTGCGGGCAATTTCGCCGCGGGCCTCGCGTTGGCCCTGCTGCTCGCGGCCGCGCACGCGGAATCGAAGCCCTTCAGCTGGTCCTCGCAGGGCGACTTCCTCACCGCCGACCCGCACGCACAGAACGAGGGCATCAACACCCTCCTCTCCTACCACTTCTACGAGCGTCTCACGGCGCGCGACCGGAAGCTCGCGCTCATCCCCTCGCTCGCCACGTCCTGGGAGCAGGTCGACGCCACGACCTGGCGCTTCCGCCTGAGGAAAGGCGTGAAGTTCCACGACGGCACGCCCTTCACCGCCGACGACGTGGTCTTCTCCATCGAGCGCGCGCAGCTTCCGAGTTCCAACTACAAGACCTTCGCGGTGGCGATCGGAAAGCCCCGCCGCATCGACGACCACACCGTGGAGATCGCCACGCCCGGCCCCACGCCGATCCTGCTCGAGTACGTGAACACGATCATGATCATGAGCCGCGCGTGGGCGCTGAAGAACGGCGCGCAGAAGCCCCAGGAGTTCAAGAACGCGGAGGACACCTTCGCCTCGCGCAACGCCAACGGCACGGGGCCCTTCCGCTTCGTCTCCTGGGAGCCGGAGGTGAAGACCCGGCTCGTGAAGAACCCGGACTGGTGGGGCATCGCGGCGGGCCGCTTCGAGGGCAACGTGACCGAGGTCGTCTACCGGCCGATCAAGTCCGACGCCACGCGCATGGCCGCGCTCGTCTCCGGCGAGATCGACTTCGTGCTCGATCCGCCGCTGCAGGACATCGCGCGGCTCAAGTCCAGCCCGCAGGTGAGCATCCTCGAGGGTCCGGAGAACCGGGTCATCTTCCTCGTCATGGACCAGACCCGCGACGAGCTCGCGTACTCGAGCGTGAAGGGGAAGAACCCCTTCAAGGACCCGCGCGTGCGCCAGGCGCTCTATGCCGCCATCGACGTGGAGGCGATCCGCTCGCGGGTGATGCGCGGGCAATCGGCGCCGACGGGATCGATGGTGCCGGCGCGCGTGTCGAGCCCCGCCTCCGTCGAGCCGCGCCTGCTGCCCCACGATCCCGCGCGCGCCCGGAAGCTCCTCGCCGAGGCCGGCTACCCGGACGGGTTCGAGACGCAGCTTCTCTGCCCCAACAACCGCTACGTGAACGACGAGCGGATCTGCACGGCGCTCTCCGCGATGTTCGCCAAGGTGGGCGTGAAGATGTCGCTCTCTCTCCTGCCGCGCGCGCAATTCTTCCAGAAGGTGGACCTGACCGACTTCGCGATCCACCTCTACGGCTGGGGCGGCGCCCCCACGGACCCGGGACTCGTGCTGGGCCCGGTGCTGCACTCCTTCGACGGCAAGGGCAAGGGCGACTTCAACTCCGGCAAGTTCCGCGACGCCGAGCTCGACCGCCTGATCGAGGCGAGCGACGTGGAGATGAACGCGGCCAGGCGCGCAACGCTCATGGAGCAGGCCCTGCAGCGCGTGCGCACGAACGTCCTCACGATCCCGCTGCACCGCCAGGTGATCCCCTGGGCGGTGCGCAAGGGCGTGCGCGTGTTCCACCGCCCCGACAATTACCTCGAGATGACCTGGGTGGTCGTCGACTGAAGGGCGCCCGCGGCGCCGGGCCGGCCGAATGGTCAGGCTGCGCCACCCCACATGGAGGCTGGAAGACGGGAAATCAAGCATTGAAACCGGCACGCCTCGCCTCCAGTTTCGGGATCATGGCCGCCCGGATGGGTCGGCACCTGACCCGAAAGGAGCAATGCACATGGCGTACCAATCCCCGTTCCCCCTCGATCTCCTCGCGGAACTCGGCCGCCTGCAGCGCGGCATGCAGCAGGCATTCGACATCTCCCCGAGCATCCGCGGGCTCTCCTGGGGCGGCTTCCCGGCGATCAACGTCGGCGCCACGCCCAAGTCCGTCGAGCTCTATGCCTTCGCCCCGGGGATCGACCCGGCCAGCCTTGACGTGCAGGTCGAAAAGGGCGTGCTCACCGTCGCCGGCGAGCGCAAGGCCGACCCGCTTCCCGACAAGGCCACGATGCACATCGACGAGCGTTTCGCCGGGCGGTTCCGCCGCGTGGTGACGCTGCCCGACGACGTCGACGCGACAGGCGTCGAAGCCCGCTACCGCGACGGCGTGCTGCACATCAGCGTCCCCCGCAAGGAAGACGCGCAGCCCCGGCGCATCGCCATCCAGTAAGGAGAAAAAGCCATGAACGACCAGAGCACCCCCGTCGCCCGCGAGACCCGCCAGGCCCCGGCCGAAGCCGCCCTCCTGCCCCCCACGGACGTGATCGAGGACAGCGGCGGCATCACGCTCCTCGCCGACCTTCCGGGCGTTCCCAGGGACCGCCTGCACGTGCACGTCGAGGCCGACACCCTCACCGTCGAGGGCGAGATCGTGCTGCCCACGCCCGGGGCCATGGAGGGCACCCACGTCGAAGTGGGGCGTCCGCGATACCGCCGGGCCTTCACGCTTTCCAAGGAACTCGACGCCGACAAGGTGAGCGCGGAGTTCGCCAACGGCGTGCTGAAGCTGCGCATCCCGAAGGCCGCGCACGCGCAGCCCCGGCGCGTCGACGTGAAGCTCGCCTGAGGCAGGCCGAAAGCTCGCCGGGGGAAAGTTCCCCCGGCGCGCCACGGCAAGCACGCGCTTCGCCGGCCCTAGGCGGCCGGCGGTTCCCCCGTCGCGGGTGATCCCACCCGCCCGCGCTGGAGCACGCGGTCCGTTGCGAGCACGTCACCCGCCGCGTGCGGCTCCAGCCCCGCGAGCTTCGCGTAGTGCGGCGTGAAATCCGGCGCCGTCGCCTCGAAGAGCTCGCGGAAGTCCCGGATCACGAAGTAGGTTTCCTGGAAGCTGTCGATCTTGTAGCCCGTGCGCATGATGCGCAGCAGGTCGAAGCCGATGCGGTTGGGATCTGCGTTCTCGATGCAGTGGGGCAGTTCTCCGCCCGAGGAAAGGATGCCCGCGCCGTAGGTGCGGATGCCTCCGGACGTCTCGATCAGGCCGAACTCCACCGTGTACCAGTACAGGCGCGAGAGCATCTCGATGGCGCCCAGCGCGTCCGCCTTGAGCCCGCCCCGGCCGTACGCCTGGAGGTAGTCGGCGAAGACCGGGTCGAAGAGCAGCGGCACGTGCCCGAAGAAGTCGTGGAAGACGTCGGGCTCGACGATGTAGTCGAACTCCTCGGGTTTCCTCAGCCACACGGTCACCGGGAAGCGCCGGTTGGCGAGGTGCTCGAAGAAGACCGCGTCGGGAAGCAGCCCCGGCACCGCCACCACCTGCCAGCGCGTGGCCGCGGCAAGCCTGGGGTTCACGGCGTCGAAGCGCGGGATAGCCGCGCTGAAGTCCAGCGCCGAGAGAGACTCGATGAACTCGCGGCACGCGTACTTCGGCACGAGAGCCGCCTGGCGCGCGTACAGCCGCCGCCAGAGCGCGTGCTCGTCCTGCGAGTACGCGGGCCAGTCCTGGTCGACCGTGTAGTCCGGCCGCATCCCGGAATAGTCGCCGCGCAGGTCGTGGGTGGTTTCGCCGGTCATGGATACGCGAAGGTTGCTTCCCTCACCCCCCGTACTGCTCCACCTTCTGCTCGATCGCGCCGAAGATCGTGGCGCCATGGCGGTCGAGCATCTCGATTCTCACCGTGTCGCCGAAGGCCAGGAAGGGCGTCCTCGCCTCCCCGAACTCCACCTGCTCCACGAGCCTCGCCTCCATGATGCAGGCGTAGCCCGAATCGGGGTCCGGGTTGGAGATCGTACCCGTGCCCACGAGCGTGCCCGCGCGCAGCTCGCGGGTCTTCGCCGCGTGCGCCACGAGCTGGTGCAGGTCGAACGTCGCACCCACGCCCGCGTTCGGGTTGCCGAACCACTTGCCGTTCACGTGGCAGACCATGCGCAGGTGGATCTTGCCGCCGTCCCAGGCATTGCCCAGCTCGTCGGGCGTGACCGCCACCGGTGCGAGCGCGTTCGCGCCCTTGCCGTTCACGAACCCGAAGCCCTTGGCGAGCTCCGCGGGAATGAGGCGCCGGAAGGAAACGTCGTTCACGAGCGTGAGCAGGCGTATGGCGCCGGCCGCCTGCGCGGGCGTCGCCCCCATGGGCACGTCCCCGGTGATCGCGCCGACCTCGGCCTCGAGGTCGATCCCCCAGTCCTCGGAGAGCGCGCGGACGGGATCGCGCGGCCCCATCATGTCGCCCGCCCCGCCCTGGTACATGAGCGGGTCGCGGTAGAAGCTCTCGGGCACGTGGTCGTTGCGCGCGCGCCGCACGCGCTCCACGTGCGACAGGTAGGCCGAGCCGTCCAGCCACTCATAGGCGCGCGGCAGGGGTGCCGCGACCTTCCCGCTCGCGAGCGCCGCCTGGAAATCGAAAGCGTGCCGCTCGCCGCCGCAGGCGAGGCTCTCGTAGGCGTCGAGGAGCTTGCGGTGGATCTCGTCCCAGTGCTCGAGCGCGTGCTGCATCGTGGGCGCGATGCCCGCGACGGCCACGGCCCGGGTGAGATCGCGGTTGACGAGGACGAGCGAGCCGTCGCGGGTGGGGCCCTTCAGGGAGGCGAGTTTCATTTCGGCGGCTTCGCTTTCGCAAATCCCTTCCATACCGCGTCGTAGTCCTTCTCGAGCGCGGGGCTGGCCAGGGCGTAGTCGGTGGGCTCGAAGGCGTAGCGGCTCTCGAACATGAAGGCGAGCGTGCCGTCCTGCCGGGCCGGCTCGAGGCGCGCCGCGACGGCCGCGTCGTGGGAGGCGCGGTCGGGGCCGTGCGCGCTCATGGCGTTGTGCAGGCTGGCACCCCCGGGCACGAAGCCGCCGCGCTTCGCGTCGTACTCGCCGCGCACGAGCCCCATGAACTCGCTCATGACGTTGCGGTGGAACCACGGCGGGCGGAAGGTGTGCTCGGCCACCATCCAGCGCGGCGGGAAGATCACGAAATCCACGTTCGCCGTGCCCGGCGTGTCCGATGGCGAGGTGAGCACCGTGAAGATCGACGGGTCCGGATGGTCGAAGCTCACGGTGTTGATGGCGTTGAAGCGCGCGAGGTCGTACTTGTAGGGATACGAATTGCCGTGCCACGCGACCACGTCGAGCGGCGAGTGGCCGTGCGCGGCGCTCCAGAGGTGGCCGCCGGATTTCACGACGACCTCGGTTTTCGTTGTGCGGTCCTCGAAGGCAGCCACCGGCGCCAGGAAATCGCGCGCGTTGGCGAGACCGTTGGCGCCGATGGGCCCCAGCTCCGGCAACGCGAGCGCGGCCCCGTAGTTCTCGCAGGCATAGCCGCGACTCGGCCCGTCCAGGGCGACCCGGAAGCGAACGCCGCGCGGAACGACCGCGATCTCCCCGGGCGCGACCGCGAGGTGCCCGAACTCGGTGGCTATCGCGAGCGCACCCTCCTGCGGCACGAGGAGCAGTTCGCCGTCGAAGCAGGCGAAGACGCGTTCCATCGAGCGGTTGGCCGCATAGAGGTGCACGCCGATCCCGGCCTGCAGGCGCGCATCGCCGTTGGTGGCGATCGTGGCGAGCCCCGCCACGAAATCCGTGGGCTTTCGCGGCATCGCCATCGGCGCCCAGCGCAGCCGGTTCGGCCCCGCGTCGGCTTCGCGGCACGGGCCGGTGCGCAGGCGGGCGTCGTCGATGCGCGTGTACGCCGGGTGCATGGCGCTCGGCCGGAGCCGGTAGAGCCAGGAGCGCCGGTTCTGCGCGCGCGGCGCCGTGAAGGCGGTCGTGGAGAACTGCTCGGCATAGAGTCCGAAGGGCGCCTTCTGCGGCGAGTTCTGCCCCACCGGCAACGCGCCCGCGACGGCCTCGCTTTCGTGGTGCGCGCCGAACCCCGGCAGGTAGCGCATTTGCGCGGGCACGCTCAGACGATCCCGCGCGCGATCTGGTCCGCCTCGATCGACTCGAAGAGCGCCCGGAAGTTGCCCTCGCCGAAGCCCTCGTTGCCCTTCCGCTGGATGATCTCGAAGAAGATCGGGCCGATCACGGTCTCGGTGAAGATCTGCAGGAGCTTGTCCTCGTGACGGTCCTTGTCGATGCCCTCGCCGTCGATGAGGATGCGGTTCGCCTGAAGCCTCGCGAGGTCCTCGCCGTGGTTGGGCACGCGCTCGTCGACGCGCTCGTAGTAAGTGTCTGGCGTGTCCAGGAAGCGCACGTCGCGGCCGCGCAACCCCTCCACTGTCGCGAAGATGTCGGCCGTGGAGAGCGCGATGTGCTGGATGCCCTCGCCGTGGTAGGCGTCGAGGTATTCCTGGATCTGGCTCTTCCTGTCGCTCGGCTCGTTGATCGGGATGCGGATCTTGCCGCAGGGGCTGGTGAGCGCGCGCGAGGTGAGCCCCGTCTTCTTGCCCTTGATGTCGAAGTAGCGGATCTCGCGGAAGTTGAAGAGCTTCTCGTAGAAGCCCGCCCACACGTCCATGCGCCCGGCGTAGACGTTGTGCGTGAGGTGGTCGACCTCCAGCAGCCCGGCTCCGGCGGGGTGCTGCGGCACGCCCTCCACGGGCACGAAGTCCACGTCGTAGATGGTGAGATCGCCGCCGTTGCCCGGGTAGCGGTCCACCAGGTAGATCAGGCTGTCGCCGATCCCCTTGATGGCCGGGATGTTCAGCTCCATGGGGCCCACGGGGCCGTGGTGGGGCTTGGCACCCAGGTCGATGGCGCGCTGCCAGGCCTTGGCCGCGTTCTTCACGCGGATGGCGAAGGCGCACGCCGACGGTCCGTGCACGCGCGCGAAGGACTGCGCGAAGCTGTCGGGCTCGCGGTTCACGATGAAGTTCACGCGCCCCTGCCGGTAGAGCGCGACGTCCTTCGAGCGGTGGCGGGCCACGAGCGTGAAGCCCAGCTGCTCGAAGAGCGAACCCAGGAGCTCGGGGTTCGGGGCCGTGTACTCGATGAACTCGAAGCCGTCGGTGCCCATGGGGTTGTCGAGGCGGTCCGGCTCGGTCATGGCTTCTTCTCCTCGGGCGAACGGATGCGGCGCATTGTACGCCGCGCCCCGGCACCGCGGACCGGCCGGGCGCCATTCCGGCCATCCGGCACAGGGCCGCATTGACCCGCGCGGCGCTTGAGGCGCGCGGCCATGCGGTAAAATGCGCAAACGACGCGGAAACCGCGCATCCCTGCCATGGCCGCCGAGCGAAGCCATGGACACCCATTCCGAGCATCGCCACGAGGAGAGTTCACCATGAAGCGCACCAGCAAGTTCGTCGCCGCCGGCCTCATCGGTGCGGCAGCCGTCGCGGGAATCGCGTTCGCCGCCTACCCCGAGAAGACCATCAACTACATCATCGCGTTCGGCCCCGGCGGGGAGTCCGACGTTTCCGCGCGCCTGCAGGAGCCCTTCTTCAAGAAGCTGACCGGGCAGACCGTCGCCATCCAGTACAAGGCAGGCGCCGGCGGCGCCGCGGCGTGGTCGCAGATCAACGCCGCGCCCGGCGACGGCTACACGATCATCGGCACGAACCTGCCGCACATCGTGCTGCAACCGCTGCAGAAGGACCAGGGCTACAAGACGGCCGACCTGAATAACGTCTACTGGTTCCACTACACGCCGGACGCGATCATCGTGACCGCCGACAGCCCGTACAAGACGGTCGAGGAACTCATCGCGGCCGCGAAAAAGGCGCCGGGGACGGTGACCTTCACGGGGTCGGGCACGAACTCCGCCAACCACCTCGCGCAGCAGCGCTTCGACAAGATCGCCGGCATGAAGTCGACCTACATCCCCTCGAAGGGAACGGGCGAGTCGAACACGGCGCTCCTCGGCAAGCACGTCTCGGCGGCCTTCAGCTACTCGACGGTCGGAACGCAGCTCGGCAAGCAGGTGCGCTGCATCGCGATCGCGATGGACAAGCGCCACCCCGCGCTGCCCGATTGCCCGACTTTCAAGGAGCGCGGTTTCAACCTCGTGAGCGGCGCCTACCGCGGCCTCGCGGTGCCCAACACCACGCCCAAGGCGACGCAGCAGGCGGTCTCGGACCTCATCGGCAAGGTCAACAAGGACCCGGCCTTCATCAAGTCGATGGAGGACAAGGGCTTCGCGATGATCGACGTGGGCCTCGCGGACATGCCCGCCTTCATGGCCGAGCGCCAGAAGGAGTACGAGGAAATCGCCCGCGCGATGGGCATCATCAAGTAGGGATCTTCCCGGGCATGCGCCCGCGCCACCACGGCGCGGGCGCATGGTGCCGGGCGCGTTTTATCGATTCACGCCGGGGCGCACGCTCCCCTACGAGGGTTTCCCGATGCCGGGCATCGAGTTCCTGGTCGACGCGCTGACGCCGCTCAACATCCTGCTCGCCGTGGCCGGCGTCGTCTGCGGCACGGTGATCGGGGCGCTTCCGGGCCTCACGGCCACCATGGCCGTCGCCGTGCTGGTTCCCTTCACCTTCGGCATGCGGCCCGACTCGGCGCTCATCGCGCTGGGCGCCATCTATACGGGCGCGATCTACGGCGGGGCCTACTCCGCGGTGCTGCTCAACACGCCGGGCACGCCTTCGGCCATCGCCACGACCTTCGACGGCTACCCCATGGCCAAGCGCGGCGACGGCGACTTGGCCATCACGCTCGCCTGCCTCGCCTCGGTGATCGGCGGCCTGGTCGGCGCCGCGTTCCTGCTGTTCCTCGCGCCGCCCCTGGCCCGTTTCGCCCTCGAGTTCGGACCGGTCGAGTACTTCTGGCTGGCGATCTTCGGCCTCACGCTCATCGCGAGCCTGTCCGAAGGAAGCCTCCTGCGCGGAATGATGGGCGGGTGCATCGGGCTGCTGCTGGGCACCATCGGAGTCGCCGAAATCGGCGGCGACATCCGCTACGTGAGCGACTTCAAGGCGCTCCTGGGCGGCATCGACGTGGTGGCCGCCTTGATCGGCCTGTATTGCGTGCCGGTGCTGATCGACCTCGTGGCCACGCCGGATCCGCACCTGAAGCTCACGCACCAGGTGGCGGGCTTTCGCCTGAAGGAGGCCACGCGGATCGCCTGGCGCTCGAAGTTCAACCTCGCGCGAAGCTCCGTCATCGGCACCGTCGTGGGGATCCTGCCGGGGGCCGGCGGCTCCATCGCCTCCCTCGTGGCCTATTCCGAGGCGCGGCGCGTGGCGAAGCGTCCCGAGAAGTTCGGCACGGGAGAGCCGGACGGCATCCTCGCGACCGAATCCTCGAACAACGCCACCGTCGGCGGCGGCTTCATCCCGACGCTCGTGCTGGGCATTCCCGGCACGCCCCCCGACGCGGTGATCCTGGGCGCGCTTCTCGTGCAGGGCATCCGCACGGGGCCTTCGCTTTTCGGCGAGCAGAGCCAGATCGTCTACACCTTCATCTACGGCCTCTTCATCGCCACGATCCTGATGCTGCCGATCGGGCTGATCATCGGCCGCTACGCCTTCAAGTCGATCGTGACGATTCCGAAGGCGGTGCTGGTGCCCTCGGTCGCCTTCCTCACGATCGTGGGCGCCTACGCCGTGCACAACAACCTGCACGAAGTGCAGCAGATGGTGGCCCTCGGCGTGTTCGGATGGATCGCAGCGCGGCTGGGGTTCACGGCCTCTCCCATCGTGCTGGGCCTCATCCTCGGGACCATCGCCGAATCCGGCTTCGTGCGCGGCTACCTCATCGGGCAGGCGCGCGGGGCACCGATCGCGGAGTTCTTCAACCGGCCGCTGTCGATGGCGATCATGGCCTTCATCGTGCTGAGCCTCTTCTATCCGCTGCTCATGTCGCGCAGGCGGCTGAAAGGAGGCACCAGTGAGTGAGCGCGCGAAGCGCGATGTCCGCGGCATCGTCGGCAGCGTGCTCGCCATCGCCGGCGGGGCGCTCGCGTTCTACCACGCCAAGGAGTTCACGCCCCTGGGCTCGGTCTTCCCGCGCACGATCGCCGCGGCGATGATGATCTTCGCGGCCGTCTACATCGCCACCGCCCTGCTGCGCCCCGGGGAGCAGCCGCCGCAGCCGGCCGGGTCGACTTGGCGGCGGGTGGCACTCATCGTGGTGCTCGCGCTGTGGTCGGTCTTCCTCGAAAAACTGGGTTTCCTCACCAGCAGCGTCGCGGCCTACGCGGCGATACTCGTCATCGCCAACTACGACCAGTGGACCCCGCGCAGGGCGCTGGTCTACGCCCTGGCGGGCGCGGCGGTGCTCGGCGGACTCTATTCCGTTTTCCGGTTCGTGCTGCAGGTGCCGCTGCCGGAGGGGATCTTCCTGTGAGGCGGGAAGCCTAGGAGCCGGATTCACCCCACGCCACGCAGTCGCGGTAGGCGTGCCAGGTCGCATGCCCGATCACGGGCATCGTGACCACCAGCCCCACGAACGCCGTCGCGAATCCCAGTCCGGTCAGGAGCACGATGAGGAAGGCCCACAAGGCCATCGTCCCCGGGTTCCGCGCGAGCACCTGCACCGAGAGGATCGCGGCGCTCACCGCGTCGTTGTTCCGGTCGAGCATCATCGGCACCGACACCACGCTCACCGCGAAGACGATGGTCGCGAACATGGCCCCCGCCGCGAGGTAGACGAGCACGAACTCGATGTTGCCCAGCGAGAACGCCTTGGCGAGGAAGTTCTTGAGATCCGGCATCGGGCCGGTGCTGAAGAGGGCGAACGTGACGAGCGAGGCCCGCGCCCAGACGAGGAAGATCACCGTGATCACGAGGACGTAGATCCCGAGCCCGCCCAGGTTCTCGCGCCAGGCGACGAGGGAGGCGAGGAAGCCGGGCTTGCGTCCCGCCTCCCGGTCGCGCGAAAGCGCGTAGAGGCCCGTGGCGAGGAAGGGTGCCGCGAGGAGGAACGCGCCGGCGAGCGTGGAGACGTACTGGTAGGCGAAGTCGTAGAGGGCGAGCAGCCCCCAGCCCATCGCCGCGAAGGCCGCCCCGTAGAAGCCGCTCGCGAAGGGTGCGGCGCGAAAGTCGTCCCAGCCCCGCACGAGCCACGCGAAAGCCGAGAAGGCGGGCACCTCCCGCAGCTCGTAGGCGGCACCCTGCGGGGAGACGAGCGGTGGCGGAGGCGCAGGCACGGGCGTGCTACTTCGCCGGGACGGACGCGGGGGGCGCAGGCGCGGGCGGCAACCCCTTGAGCTTCAGCGCCTCGAGCTTGTCCAGGTCGAGCTTCGTCACCGCCTCCTTGAAGACCTTCATCTCCACTCCCGTCGCCTTGGCGCCGACGACGAACCGCCCGGCGACGAGCACGTCCAGCTCGCCGATGCGCGTGCCCTTGTCGTAGCGCTCGTAGGCCTTGCGCCCGCCCACCATGGTCGTGCGCTCGTAGCCCGCGTCGCCCTCCTTGTCGATCTCGACGTTCACCCACGCGAAGGCCATCGCCGTCACGCCCGAGAGCGAGCCCACGTCGATGATCTCGAGCGCGATGCGCCCGCCCCTGCCGTCCTCGTAGGTCGCCTGGGCCTTCGACGAGGAGATGCCCACGACGCTGGTGCGGGTGCCTTCGGCGCTCGTGCGCTTCAGCCCCGCGATCGACTCGGGAAGCAGCTCCTTCAGCGCCCGGAAGTCCACGGGCTCGACGTGGACGGAGCTCGAGAGCGCCGCGCCCATCTGCTTCATCGCCTCGCCCACCTGGCCCACGTCGCCCTGCCGTGCGGCCTCGCCCATGTTCCGGGCGGCCTGCTCCACCTTGGTTGCCGGATCGACGGGCTTCGGGGGCACCTCCCGGCCGCAGGCGGCGAGCGCCAGGGCGGCGAGCAGGGAAACGCTGCGCGGATTCATGCGGGGGGCCTTTCGTGGTCGGGGCGTCACGATGGCAGATTACCTTCTGCGGGCGCGCAGCGGGGTCCCGGGGCCCGGTTTCGCGTTGACGCCCCGAAAGGCTTGCGGCATCATCCTTTCCAACCCCGCTGCCGCGCCAAGTTCTTGTTTTTTCAGGCCGGCGTACCGGTTTCCGCGACCGCGGCCCCCTCGTCAAACCGTCAATCCCCTGGAGAAATCCGCCATGCACGCTTCCACCGTCGTTCGCGCGGCGACCGTCGCCGTCGCGCTCGCCTTCGGCACCGCCGCCGACGCCAAGACCCTGCGCTGGTCCAGCCAGGGCGACATCCTCACGATGGATCCGCACGCGCAGAACGAGGGCCTGAACAACACCGTCTCGGACCACATCTACGAGCCCCTCGTCACGCGCGGCAAGGACCTGAAGATCGAGGCCTGCCTCGCCACGGCGTGGAAGGCGACGAGCCCGACCACGATGCAGTTCACGCTGCGCCCGAACGTGAAGTTCCACGACGGGACGCCCTTCACCGCGGACGACGTCGTGTTCTCCATCGAGCGGGCGCTCGCCCCCACCTCCAACTTCTCCCCGTACATGCAGGGCATCACGGGCGCGAGGAAGGTGGACGACCAGACGGTCGAGATTGCGACAAAGGGGCCGAACCCGGTGCTGCTGCCGCAGCTCACCGAAGTGCGCATGATGAGCCGGGCCTGGGCCAACAAGCACAGCGTGCAGCGCCCCCAGGACTTCAAGAACAAGGAGGAGACCTTCGCCGCCCGCAACGCCAACGGCACGGGCCCCTTCGTGCTGAAGAGCCGCGAGGCCGACGTGAAGACCGTGCTGGTCGCGAACTCCAACTGGTGGGGAAAGCTCGAGGGCAACGTGAACGAGATCGTCTACCAGCCGATCAAGCAGGACGGCACGCGGCTCGCGGCATTGTTGTCCGGCGAGGTGGATTTCGTGCTCGACCCCCCTCCGCAGGACATCCCGCGCCTGAAGCAGGACACGAAGATCAAGGTGGTCGAGGGCAACGAGAACCGCACCATCTTCCTGGGCCTCGACCAGTGGCGCGACGAGCTGCTGTACTCCACCGTCAAGGGCAAGAACCCCTTCAAGGACCAGCGCGTGCGCGAGGCCTTCCAGCTCGCCATCGACGTGAACGCGTTGAAGACCCAGGTGATGCGCGGGCTCTCGAACCCCACCGCCGTGATGTTCGCCCCGCAGGTCGCCGGCTACGACAAGGCGCTCGACACGGTGGTGAAGCCCGACCGCGCGCGCGCGAAGAAGCTCATGGCCGAGGCCGGCTACCCGAAGGGCTTCGAGGTCACCCTCGACTGCCCCAACAACCGCTACATCAACGACGAGAAGCTCTGCCAGGCGATCGCCGCCATGCTCGCGCAGATCGACGTGAAGGTGCGCCTGAACACCATGCCGCGCGCCACCTACTTCCCGAAGATCCAGAAGTTCGACACCAGCCTCTACATGCTGGGCTGGGGCGTGCCGACCTTCGATTCCCTCTACGCGCTGCAGAGCCTGCTGCACACCGTGGGCCAGGGCGGGGACGGCAACTTCAACCTCGGCAAGTACTCGAACGCGAAGGTCGATGCGGCCATCGACGCGCTCAAGACCGAGACCGACCTGAAGAAGCGCGTCGCGCTCACCAAGGAGGCGCTCTCGATCCACAAGGCGGACGTGGGCCACATCCCGCTGCACCACCAGGTGATCCCGTGGGCCATGCGCTCCGGCGTGAGCGTCGTGCACCGGGCGGACAACCGCCTTTCGGTGAAGTGGGTGAAGATCAACTGAGCGCCTGAAAGCCGATGCCCCTCCGGCCCCGCCTCGCGCGGGGCCGGCTGCGTTATGCTGCCCTCCATGCACTTCCCGCGCGCCCTCCTCCTCCTCGCTCTCCTCGCCTGCCTGCCTTTCGCGCCCGCCGCGAAGACGCTGCGCTACGCGAGCCAGGACGACCCCCAGACCCTCGACCCGCACTCGGCCAACCTGCTCGCGACCTCCCGGCTCACGGGAAACGTCTACGAGCCCCTGGTGTGGCGCGACAAGGAATGGAAGGTGATCCCGTGGCTCGCGACCTCGTGGACCCAGCCGAGCGAAAAGGTCTGGCGCTTCAAGCTGCGCGAGGGTGTGCGCTTCCACGACGGAAGCATCCTCACCGCCGACGACGTGGTCTTCTCCGTGGCGCGGGCCCTGTCGCCCACCTCGCAGCTCAAGGTCTCTCTCCAAGGCGTGGAGAAGGCCGTGAAGATCGACGCGCGCACCGTGGACCTCGTGATGGCCAAGCCCAACCCGGTGCTGCTCTCGCACATGACCAACTTCCGGATCATGAGCAAGGCCTGGTCGGAGAAGAACGGCGCGGCCCGCCCGCAGGACTACACGGCCAAGGAGGACACCTACGCCGCCCGCCACGCCAACGGCACGGGCGCCTTCCAGGTGAAGGAGCGGCAAACCGACGTGAAGACGGTGCTCGTCGCCCACAAGGACTGGTGGGGCCACGCCGCGGGCATGAACGAGGGCAACTTGACAGAGATCGTGATGCTGCCGATCAAGTCCAACGCGACGCGGCTCGCCGCGCTCCTCTCGGGGGAAGTCGACTTCGTGCTCGACCCGCCCACGCAGGACGTGGCGCGGCTGCGCGCCGACCCGAACCTGAAGGTGCTCGAGGGCGGTGAGCTTCGCGTGCAGTACATCGCCTTCGACGTCTTCCGCGACGATCTCCTTTACGGGAAGGCCGGCGGCAAGAACCCGTTCAAGGACCTGCGCGTGCGCCAGGCCGTCGCACACGCGATCGACGCGGAGGCGATCCGTGCCAAGGTGATGCGCGGCTTCTCGCGGCCCGCGGGAACGATCCTCACGCCCGGCGTCCAGGGCTACTCGCCCGATGCCGACAAGCCCTTGCCCTACGACCGGGAGAAGGCGAAGCGCCTGCTCGCCGAAGCGGGCTACCCGGACGGCTTCGAGGTGACGCTCGACGCGGGCAACATCCAGCCGGCCTCCGACATCGCCCAGGCGGTCGCGGTGATGCTCGCGCAGGTGGGCATCCGGGCGCGCCCCAACATCATCCCGCAGTCGAACTACTTCCCGAAGATCGAGAAGTACGACACGAGCTTCTACGTGCTCTCCTGGGGCGGGGGCGTCACCGCCGACGCGCTCTACACGCTGCAGGCGCTCCTGCACACGGCCAACAAGAAGGGCGAGGGCGACTTCAACATGGGCCGCTGGACGAACGCGCGCATGGACGAGCTGATCCAGCAGTTGCAGTCCGAGCGCGACCCGGCGAAGCGGGCCGCGGCCGCGCGCGAAGCACTCCTGATCGCGGGGCGTGAGCTGCCCCTCGTCGCCATCCACCAGCCGCTCATCCCCTGGGCCATGCGCAAGAACGTGTCGGCGTGGTTCTCGCCGGTGAACACCGTGTACTTCTACCGGGTCCGGGTGGACTGAGGTGATCGCCTTCGTCATCCGGCGGCTGGTGCAGGGCGTCCTCGTGATGCTGGTGGTCGGCTTCATCGCCTTCTCGCTCTTCAACTTCGTGGGCGACCCCGTCTCCCTCATGCTGCCCCCGGAAGCGACCCAGGCCGACCGCCAGGCGATGCGCGAGAACCTCGGGCTCGACCGGCCTTTCTACGTGCAGTTCGCAACCTTCATCGGCAACGCCGTGCAGGGCAACTTCGGCATCTCGCTCAGGCTCGGGCGCCCGGTCTCCGCACTCCTGGTCGAGCGCATGCCCGCGACCCTCGAGCTCGCCTTCGTCGCCGCGTCGCTCGCACTCCTCGTGGGCATCCCGCTGGGCGTGTACACGGGGCTGAACCGCAATGCGTGGCTGTCGCGCTTCTTCCTCGCCGCCTCGCTCATCGGCGTGTCGCTGCCCACCTTCCTCATCGGCATCTTCCTGATCCTCATCTTCGCCGTGTGGCTGGGGTGGCTGCCCTCGTTCGGGCGCGGCGACACGATGATGGTGGGCCCGTGGTCCACGGGCTTCTTCAGCACCTCGGGGCTGCGCGCGTTGATCCTGCCCTCGATCACGCTCGGCCTCTTCCAGCTCACCCTCATCATGCGGCTGGTGCGAAGCGAGATGCTCGAGGTGCTTCGCACCGACTACATCAAGTTCGCGCGCGCGCGCGGCCTCACCAACCGGGCGGTGAACTTCGGGCACGCGCTGAAGAACACGCTGGTGCCGGTGATCACCATCACGGGCCTGCAGCTGGGCGCGATCATCGCCTTCGCGATCATCACCGAGACCGTGTTCCAGTGGCCGGGCATGGGGCTGCTCTTCATCCAGGCCGTGCAGTTCGCCGACATCCCGGTGATGGCCGCCTACCTCTGCCTCATCGGCTTCATCTTCGTCGTGATCAACCTCGTCGTGGACATGCTCTACTACTTTGTCGACCCGAGGCTTCGCATCGACGGCACGTCGGCGGGAGGGCACTGATGGACGCGCTGCGGCGCTTCTTCGACGGCGACGTCTTCTACAGCTTCCGGCGCTCCCCGCTCACCATCGTGGCTGCCGTGGTCACGCTCGTGTGCGTGGTCTCCGCGGTGTTCGCCGGCTGGGTCGCGCCGCACAACCCCTTCGACCTGAAGACCCTGAACCTCCTGGACGCTTTCACGCCCCCGGCGTGGACCGAGCGCGGCAACCCGGCCTTCCTCCTGGGAACCGACGACCAGGGCCGCGACGTCCTCTCCGCCATCATGTACGGCTCGCGGGTCTCGCTCATGGTCGGCTTCTTCGCGGTGATCCTCGCGATGGTGATCGGCATCGCACTGGGCCTCATCTCCGGTTACGTGGGCGGCAAGGTCGATGCCTTCATCATGCGCGTGGCCGACGTGCAGCTCTCCTTCCCGGCGATCCTCATCGCGCTGCTGATCGACGGTGTGGCGCGCGCGGCGCTGCCCAAGGAATCCCACGACACGCTGGCGCTCTACGTGCTGGTGCTCGCCATCGCGGCCTCGGGCTGGGTGCAGTACGCGCGGACGGTGCGCGGCTCCACCCTCGTGGAGCGCAACAAGGAGTACGTGCAGGCCGCGCGCGTGATCGGGCGCCACCCGGTGGCGATCATGTTCTCCCACGTGCTGCCCAACGTGCTCGGGCCGGTGCTCGTGCTCGCGACGCTCCACATCGCCACCGCCATCATCACGGAGGCGACGCTCTCCTTCCTCGGCGTGGGCGTGCCGCCGACGCAACCCTCGCTCGGCACCCTGATCCGCATCGGCAACGACTTCCTGTTCTCCGGGGAATGGTGGATCACCGTCTTCCCCGGCGCCTGGCTCGTGATCATGGTGCTCGCGATGAACCTCCTGGGCGACTGGCTGCGCGACGCCCTCAACCCGAAACTGCGCTAGCGAAGGATTCCATGAAGCCGCTGATTGCCGCGATCCTGGCCCTCGCCCCGGCAGCCGCCGCCGCGGGGCCCTTCGACCAGCCCTGGGTGATCGTCGCGAGCGATGCGGCGCCCTCGGCCGACCCGAACCTGCGCCCCGTGACCGTGAGCCGCGTCGACGGCGAGAGCGCGATTCGCAACCGCGCGATAGTCGCGCCCGGCAAGCGGATGGTCACGGTGGGCCTGCCGCCGCGCAAGGGCTTCAGCGTGGGCACGCAGGAGACCTTCGAACTCGATGCGAGCCCCTGCATGCGCTACCACCTGGCCGCGAAGCTCGACGCGTCCGCGGGCGAGCACTGGAAGGCGGTGGTGCGCTCTTCGGAGACCATCGGCGAATGCCTCGCGAAGTTCAAGGGCGGGACCACGACCCGATGAGCGCGGAAAAGCGACAGAACTTCGCGAGCGGCACTCCGTGGGAGCCGGTCGTGGGCTATTCGCGCGCGGTGCGCTGCGGCCCCCACGTCTGGGTCGCGGGCACCACGTCCACGGGGCCCGACGGCCGCCTGGTCGGGGAAGGCGACGTCTACGCGCAGACGGTGCAGACCCTGAACAACATCGCCTTTGCGCTCGCCCGCGCAGGCGCGACGATGCGCAACGTCGTTCGCACCCGCCTGTACGTCACCGACATCTCCCAGTGGGAGAAGGTCGGAAAGGCCCACGGCGAAGTCTTCGGCGACATCCGCCCGGCGAGCACGATGGTGGAGGTCCGGGCCCTGGTGGACCCGAAGATGCTCGTGGAGATCGAGGCGGACGCCTACATCGACGCGGGAAAGGCGGCGCGATGAGCGCCTCCTCCCGGCCGCTCCTCGAAGTGCGCAACCTGCGCGTGGAGTTCAACACGCGCCGCGGAACGCTCACCGCCATCGACGATGTGAGCTTCGCGATCGCGCCGGGCGAGGTGCTCGGGCTCGTGGGCGAGTCGGGCGCGGGGAAATCCATCACCGGCACGGCGATCATCGGGCTGCTCGAGCCCCCGGGGCGCGTCGCCGGCGGGGAGATCCTCCTGGACGGCCAGAGAATCGACACCCTGCCCGCCGAGCAGATGCGTCGGATCCGCGGCCGCCAGATCGGCGCGATCTTCCAGGACCCGCTCACGTCGTTGAATCCGCTCTACACCATCGGCCGCCAGATCACGGAAACGATCCAGACGCACCTGCCGATGAACGCCAGGCAGGCGCACGAGCGGGCGGTGGAACTGCTGGCCGAAGTCGGCATCCCCGCGGCCGAGCGCAGGATCGACCACTATCCGCACCAGTTCTCCGGCGGAATGCGCCAGCGCGTGGTGATCGCGCTGGCCCTGTGCGCAAACCCGCGCCTCATCATCGCCGACGAGCCCACGACCGCGCTCGACGTCTCGATCCAGGCGCAGATCATCCAGCTCCTGAAGAAGCTCTGCCGCGACCACGGCACGGCGGTGATGCTGGTCACGCACGACATGGGCGTGATCGCGGAGACGGCGGATCGCGTGGCGGTCATGTACGCGGGGCGCCTGGCGGAAATCGGCCCGGTGCAGGAAGTGATCCACCATCCGAAACACCCCTACTCCGTGGGGCTGATGGGTTCGATCCCGGCGATCGGGCAGGAAGTCGAGCGGCTGCCGCAGATCGAGGGCTCGATGCCGCGGCTCGACGCCATTCCGCGCGGATGCGCGTACAACCCGCGCTGCCCGGAAGTCTTCGACCGCTGCCGCACCGAGCGGCCGAACCTGATGCCGGCGGGTGCGACGCGCGCGGCGTGCTGGCTGCATGCCAAGGACGGCGAGTCCTCCCCCGGGGACAGGACGGAGGACCCCGCCCATGCCTGAGTCCGCCGCGGCGACCCGCACGCTCCTGGAGGTGCGCGACCTCGCGCGCGATTTCGACGTCTCGCGCCCGTGGCTCAACCGCGTGCTCGAGGGCGCCCCGCGCCAGCTTCTCAAGGCCGTCGACGGCGTCTCCTTCAGCATTCGGCGCGGAGAGACGCTTTCCCTGGTCGGGGAGTCGGGCTGCGGGAAGTCGACCATCGCGCGCCTCATCTGCGGGCTCTACGGGCCCACGCGCGGCTCCATCGTCTTCGACGGCCAGGACATGAGCGAAATCGCCTCGCGCTCGGACATGCTCACGATGCGCCGGCGCTTCCAGATGATCTTCCAGGATCCGTACGCGAGCCTGAACCCGCGCTGGCGCGTGGGGAAGATCATCGCGGAGCCCATCCGCCAGCACGGGATCATCCAGGGCGAGGCCGCCATCGCGAAGCGCGTGGGCGAGCTGCTCGAGGACGTGCGCCTCGCCGCGAACGATGCGGAGAAGTTCCCGCACGAATTCTCCGGCGGGCAGCGCCAGCGCATCTCGATCGCGCGGGCGCTCTCCTCCAATCCCGAGTTCCTCGTGTGCGACGAGCCCACGAGCGCGCTCGACGTATCGGTGCAGGCGCAGATACTCAACCTCATGAAGGACCTGCAGCGCGAGCACGGCCTCACCTATCTCTTCATCTCGCACAACCTCGCCGTGGTCTCGCACATCTCGGACCGCGTGGGAGTGATGTACCTGGGCCGCATCGTCGAGATCGCGCCCACGAGGACGCTCTTCACGCGGCCGCTGCACCCCTACACGCAGATGCTCGAGAGCGCGATCCCCGACATCACCATGAGCGGCAAGGAGCGCACGCCGGTCGCCGGCGAGGTGCCCAACCCGCTCGACCCGCCCACGGGCTGCGCCTTCCACCCGCGCTGCCCCTTCGCCAACGACCGGTGCCGCTCGGAGCGCCCGGAGCTGATCGACGTCGGCGACGCGCAGGTGGCCTGCCACGCCGTCGAGGAAAAGCGCATCCCGATCCGCGTGGTCTGAATCCCGCGATTGCGGGAGACACGCCTTTCCGATGCGGCGCGATCGCGTGAGATCGCCTTTGAAGGGTCCGGCACTCACGCATGCCTCACCGACAGGGAGAAAGCCATGAAATCGCTTGCCATCGAATTCGCCGGCTCGAAGGGCCACGCACTGGCCGCGCGCCTCGAGATGCCTTCCGGGACACCACGCGCGTTCTCGATCTTCGCGCACTGCTTCACCTGCTCCAAGGACAGCAAGGCCGCCGCCTTCCTGTCCGCGGAGCTGGCCGCGCACGGCATCGCGACGCTTCGCTTCGACTTCACGGGGCTGGGCGGCAGCGCGGGCGATTTCGCCAACACGGACTTCTCCTCGAACGTGGGCGACCTGGTCGCCGCCGCGGACTGGCTTCGCGCGAACCACGCCGCGCCGGCGATCCTGGTCGGACACAGCCTCGGCGGAACGGCCGTGCTCCTGGCCGCAGCGCGCATTCCGGAGGCGAAGGCGGTCGCCACGATCGGCGCGCCCTGCGATCCGGCGCACGTGAAGGCGCTCCTTTCCGGCGCGACGGCGGAAATCGAGGCGAAGGGCGAGGCCGAGGTGAAACTCGCCGGCCGCACCTTTCGCATCCGCCGCGAGTTCCTCGAGGACCTCGAGCGCCACCCGCTCGCCGAGGCCATCGGCAAGCTTCGCCGGGCGCTCCTCGTGCTGCATTCACCGATCGACGACACGGTGTCCATCGACAACGCGACCGCGATCTTCATGGCCGCGAAGCACCCCAAGAGCTTCGTATCCCTCGACAAGGCCGACCATCTCCTCACGCGCCGCGAGGATGCCCGCTATGCCGCGCGCGTGCTCGCCGCGTGGGCATCGCGGTTCGTCCCGCTCGACGATCCGAAGCGGATCGAGGCCGAGGCGGGCACCGTCGTGGTGTCGGAAACGCGCGAGGGCAAGTTCACGCAATCGATCGCGGCGGGCCGGCACGCGATGCGCGCCGACGAGCCGGAGTCCGCCGGCGGCCAGGACTCGGCGCCGGCGCCCTACGATTTCCTGCTCGCGGGCCTGGGGGCCTGCACTTCGATGACGATTCGCATGTACGCGGACCTGAAGAACCTGCCGCTCGACCGCGTCACCGTGCGGCTTCGCCACGACAAGATCCACGCCACGGACTGTTCGGAGTGCGAAACGCGCGACGGCAAGGTCGACCGGATCGAGCGGGTGATCGAGCTGGAAGGCGCGCTGGACGAGCCGCAACGCGCGAAACTGCTCGAGATCGCCAACAAGTGCCCTGTTCACCGCACGCTGCACTCGGAGATCGCGATCCCCACGCGGCTCGCAAGTCGCTGATTCGACAGGCCTTGACGCGAGTCAACCCGCCGAGGCCGATTCAGTCCCATTCTCAAAGGTGGGGAAGCCCGGCCGGGTGGAGTCGGTCCTGTAAAATAACGGTTCCCCGGACTGCAAGAGTCCCCATCGTCGCAGGAGAAGCCATGAACGCACCGACCAATGAAGTCACGAGGGAAAAGCTGGTCCAGGATTTCCGGACCGTGATCGCCGACACCGAGGAACTGATGAAGTCCGCGGCCGCGGTGGGCGGGGACAAGGCGAGCGCGCTTCGCGCGAGCGTCGAGCAGAACCTTCGCGCCGCGAAGACGAAGCTCGCGCATCTCGAGGCCGCCGCGGTAGAGAAGACCAAGGCGGCCGCGAAGGCCACCGACGTCTACGTCCACGAGAACCCCTGGCAGTCGATCGGCATCACCGCCGGCGTGAGCGTGCTCGTCGGCATCAGCATCGGCCTGCTCCTGAACCGCAAGTAGGCGGGAGACGGCTTGGACAGGCCGCCGGGCGAAGCGGGACCGCTCGGTTCCGCGCGCGCGCTCGGAGCCTCGCTCCTTGCGTTGCTGGGCACTCGCGTCGAACTTGCGGCCATCGAACTCAAGGAAGAGGCCGAGCGCCGCAAGCGCCTTGCCGTGCTCGCGCTGGTCGCCGTGGTGTTCCTCGGCACGGGACTGCTGCTCCTCGCGTTCCTGCTCGTCGTGCTGTTCTGGGACACCCTCCGGCTTCCGGCCATCGCGGGCGTGACGCTCCTCTATACGGCCATCGGCGCGTGGGCTTTCCTGCGTTTCCGCGCGATCCTGCGGGACAGCCCGCCCCCCTTCAGCGCGACGCTGGACGAGTTCAAGCGCGACCTGGATATGGTTCGAGGCCACGATGCCTGAGCGCCCGGACGACCTCGCCTTGCGCAAGGAAATCCTGGTGGCGCGCGCCTCGCTCTGCCGGCTGAAGATCCGCTATAACGCGAGCACGCTCCGGCAGGGCCTCACGTGGCGCCATGCGTTCGCCGGCGTGGCGGGCTCCGCGCCCGCCCGCGACGCCGCGCTGCTCCTCGTGGCCGAAGGCGTGGGCCGCCACCGGGTGGCGCGCTGGCTCGCTTTCGCGATCCGGGCGCTGGCGATCGCGAGGCTCACGAACCTCGCGCTCACGATGCTGAAGAAGGCCCCGGCCGACCCGGCGGATCCGCCGCCGCCGTGAGCGGCACGACGCACCTTCGCCCCTCGGACCTGCGGGGACTCGGACGCCTCGCCATCGACGCCACGCTCGGCGTCGCGGATCTCGTCGAGGCGCTGCACCACACCATCGCCCGCGTCTCGCCGCCCCTCGGGAAGCCTCCCCGCGGTCGCACGTCGGGGGTCACCGGTCTCGTCTACGGCGCCGTGCGGGGCGTCACCGGCCTGGTGGGCAGCGGCATCGACGCGGTCCTCGCGCTCCTGCCGCCGGCCCTGGCCGAGCGGCCCTCGTCGCGGGAGCGCGAGGCGGTGCTCGCGGCGCTGAACGGCGTGCTCGGCGACTACCTGGCCGAATCCGGCAACCCGCTCGCAATCCCGATGCGCATTCGCCGCGCAGGCGTGGCGGTGGAGACCGATCGCGCGGCATTGGGTGCGGCCTTCCCGGATGCATCGCCGCGCATCGCCATCCTCGTCCACGGCCTGTGCATGAACGACCTGCAATGGACGCGGGACGGCCACGACCACGGCGCCTTCCTCGCCCGCGAGGCGGGGTTCACCCCGGTCTACCTGCACTACGATTCCGGCCGGCACATCTCGACCAACGGGCAGGCGCTCGCCGCAACACTCGAGGCCCTCGTGCGGGAATGGCCGGTACCCGTGGAAGAACTCGCGATCGTCGGCCACAGCATGGGCGGCCTGGTGGCCCGCAGCGCCTGCCATTACGGCGAGGCCGCGGGGCACGCCTGGCCGGCAAAGCTCGGCGCGCTCTTCTTCCTCGGCACGCCCCACCACGGCGCGCCGCTCGAACGCGGCGGAAACTGGGTCGACCTCCTCCTCGACGCGAGCCCCTACAGCGCGCCCTTCGCCCGGCTGGGCCGCATTCGCAGCGCCGGCATCACCGACCTGCGCCATGGCGCCCTCGTGAACGAGGACTGGGCCGGGAAGGACCGCTTCGCGCGCCGCCCCGCGCCGAAGCACACCCCCGCGCTTCCCCGCGGCGTGCGCTGCTACGCGCTCGCCGCCACCACGGGGGATCGCCCGGGAAGCCTCGTCGACCGAGTGGCCGGCGACGGGCTCGTGCCGCTCGCGAGCGCCCTGGGCCGCCACGCGGCCAGTAGCCGCGACCTGGGGATTCCCCTCGCGCGCCAGTGGGTGGGCGTGCGCATGGGCCACCTCGACCTCCTCTCCAGCAGGGAGGCGGGCGAGCAGATGGTGCGCTGGCTCGCGGAAGGCGCTGGCGAACCGGGCGCGCCGCTCAGCGGTTGATCCAGGCTATCGCGATCCCCATGAGCACCATGCCGATCGTGTCGAAGACGATCTGCTGGGCGACGAGGTCCGACGGAAACGGCATCACCGCGAAGTAGATGAGGTAGGTGGGGATCGTGGTGAGCACCGCGATCGAGATGCCGAAGCGGATGCCCTGCGCGAGCCACGGCTTCGCCTCCCGCCCCTTCAGGTAGATCCAGGTGAAGCCCACCGCGAGAAAGACGTGCGCGAGGAGCATGTACGGAAACGTCGCCTGCTGCGCCTCCATCGATCGCATGAGGCTGGGGAGGCGGGCGTAGTCGTTGAAGAGCAGGGTGCCGTGCACCAGGAATCCCAGCGCCATCGACAGGACGAACATCGCCACCACGGAAATCCAGAACTTGCCGGTCATCGCGGTTCTCCTCGGTCTTGTTTGCGGGCGCGCCCTTTCCTGCGTTTTGCGGGGGCGCGGTGCCAGTGGGCGAACGATAGTCCCGTCCCGGGCGGCCAGCAAGGCCGCGGGCGCGCCGCGATTGGCCGGGATATCCCTCAGAAAAGGAAGGGAATGATCGCCCGCGTCCCGGCCCGGTAAGCCGCGTAGCCGGGATGCACGCGCGCGAGGCCCTGCTCCTCCCGCCTCGCCTTGGCCGCAAGCACGGCCGCGAGGGCGAGCCACCCCGCCCACTGCCAGCCATCCCCGGCAATCGCGACGCCCGCCATGACGAGCAGCACCGCGAGATACATCGGGTGCCGGATGCGCGCGTACGGACCATCGGTCACGAGATGGCCGTCGGGGCGGGGATCGGGACGGATGTTGAAGTTGCCGGGGCGATTTGCCGTCAGAGTGCACCGTGCGCCCACGAGGGCGCGGCGGGCACTCCGGCGGCCACCAGCGACGCGCAAAGGTCGCGATGACGAGCTTGATGATCCCGACTTCACGCAATGCCGGGAACGAGATGTCGGGATTGCCCGCCAGGCGATGTTTCGCCACCACCAGGGCCGCGATCACCGCTTCCGTTCCCGGATAGCACGCCTCCGGGACGCGGGGGCCCAGCCGATAGCGCTCGAGCGGCGCCGCGGGCGAAGCCGAGAATCGCTTCTCTCCCGGCAGATCCGGATACAGGCCCACGCAGGCGCTCGTTCGAATCATGTCGTACTGGTTCGCGAACGCGAGCATCGGCTCGTGCAGCACCACCGCCACGAGCCGCGCAATGCCCACAATCGCGAGCAACGCCATCAGGATCGACAACTGAGAGGGCCGGTCAGCCACGCGGGCTCATCTCAAGGAACGCTCCTGTTCGGCATCGTTTGCTTCGCGGGAAGGGTCGCTGGTGTGCAGTTGCACGGCCTTCACGCTCGAAGGCGAACCGCGAGCCATCGTGGGTTGCGGCCTCACCGCCCGAGGCCGCGCGCCATCGCCACCGCGAGGAGCGGGATCAGCGCGGCCACGTGCAATTCCCACATCAGGTAGCGGCGCATGCGCTTGCGCTCGTCCTCGGGGACCACGAAGCCCGGCTCGGCATTCCCGCGCCGGCGCCAGCGGACGAACGCGAGCGTCGGCGGGATCGACAGGACCGCCACCGCGGCGAAGGCGGCGATCTTCGCCCAGAAGACCCAATCCCCGGCGTAGAAGGCCCAGCCCTTGACGCCCCACGCGGCGCGCGACAACCCGGTGGCCAGCGCCACCACGGCAGCGCCGACATACCAGAGGTCCACCCGGACGAGCGTCCGCACGGCGTTCGCGTCCAGCGCGCCGCGGGCGAGCATCACCTCGACCGTGAGAAACGCGAAGAACACGAACACCGCGCTGAAGTGCAGGTAGGCGAGCGCCGCATCGAGCCACATGCTCAGGACCTCTTTGCGAGAAACGCGGCCAGGCGCGACACCGCTTCCTCGAGGCGGGCGACGGGCTGCGTGTAGGCGATGCGGATGTGCCGCCCGGGCTCGTGGAAGCCGAAGTCCTTGCCGGGCGTGAGGGCGACCGCCGCCTGCTCGAGGACCTCGCGCGCGAAGGCGAAGCTGTCCTGCGTGAGGCGCGAGCAATCGGCGTAGATGTAGAAGGCGCCGTCGGGTTTCACGGGTATCCGGAAACCCAGGGCTTCGAGGGCCGGCAGGAGGAAATCGCGGCGCGCGGCGAGCTCCCGCCGCCGCTCCTCGACGATGGCGAGCGTGGCGGGCTCGAAGGCCGCCAGCGCCGCATGCTGCGCGAGCGTGGACGCCGAGATGTAGAGGTTCTGCGCGAGCTTCTCGATCTCGCGCACGTAGCCCGGCGGCGCCACGAGCCAGCCCAGCCGCCAGCCGGTCATCTGGAAGTACTTCGAGAAGCTGTTGATGACGAACACGTCTTCCCCGGCATCGAGCGCCGTGCGCGCATCGCGCCCGTAGGTGAGCCCGTGGTAGATCTCGTCGACCAGCAGCGTTGCCCCGCGCTCGCGAGCCAGGGCCGCCAGCGCCGCGATCTCGCCGGGCTCCAGCATCGTGCCGGTCGGATTGGAGGGGCTCGCCACCATGGCGATGCGCGTTTGCGCCGTCCAGGCCTTCGCGGCCGCCTCCGGCAGGAGCTGGTAGCGGGAATCCGCATCCACCGGCACGAGCCGCGGCACCCCGCCGAGTGCGTGCACGAAGTGGCGGTTGCAGGGATAGCCCGGATCGGCGAGCAGGACTTCGTCTCCCGCGTCCAGCAGCACGCCGAAGGCGAGCAGCAGCGCCGCGCTCGACCCGGCCGTGACGACGATGCGCTCGGGCGGAACGCCCACGCCGTAGCGCTCGCGGTAGTTGCGCGAGATCGCCTCGCGAAGCTCCGCGATGCCGAGCGCGGAGGTGTAGAACATGGGCTTCGTGTCGAGCGCGCGCTTGGCGGCCTCGACGATCGGGGCCGGCGTGGTGAAGTCGGGCTCGCCGATTTCCAGGTGTATGACGTCCCGGCCTTCGGCTTCGAGGCGCCGGGCGAGGGTCTGGATCTCCATCACCTCGAACGGGGCGATGGCGTGCATGCGGGCCGCGAGGCGCAGGCGATCGGCGCGGTCGTTCATGGACGGCATTCTACGCGCGCAGGTGCTCGTCCCAGAACTTCTGCAGCCGCTTGGCGGACACCGGGAACGGGGTCTTCAGTTCCTGTGCGAAGAGCGAGATGCGAAGCTCCTCCACGAGCCAGCGGAACTCCTCGAGCCTCGCCTGGCGAACGCCCGCCTTGCGGTTCGCCTCCGCCTTCGCCTCGAACTGCGCCCACAGCCCTGCCACGACCGGCGCATGGCGCTGGTCGCGCTCGGGATTGCCGCGGAATTTCGCGAGCCGCAATGCCGCGCCCTTGAGGTAGCGCGGGACGTGCTCGAGACGCTCCCACGGCGTGGCGCGCAGGAACCCCGGGAAGACGAGCCGGTCGCGCTGCGCCTTCACTTCGTGCACGAGCTTGCCGAGCGAGGCGCCCTGGGCAATCGCGGCTCCCAGCCCCTGGTGCGATTCGGCGATCGCGTTCGCGTGGCGCGTGGCGGCCTCGGTCACCGCGGGCAGGCGCGCCTTGGCGCGCTTCTTCTGCTCCTCGAAAGCCTTCGGCGAGCGCGGCGGCTCGTCCTCGCCGACGAAGGCCCGGTCGATCACCGCCGCGGCGAAGTCCTCGCGGAGCTTTTCGGCCGGCACCGTGGATTGAAGCCGCAGGGCCAGCGCATTGAAACCCGACGGCCCGCGCTCGAGATTCTTCACCTGCTCCTTGAGCTCGAACGCAAGCAGGCGCTTCACGCCCTCCCGGTGGGCGTCCGCCGCCTTGTCCTTCGTGTCGAAGAGCCGGATGGCGACACTCGCGCCCTCGTCCACGAGCGCCGGGTAGCCGGTGAACGCCTGGTTCGATCTGCGAAACGTCACCTCCGCTGGCAGGTCGCCGAAATCCCAGCCGGTGATGCCCTCGCGCTCGAGGCCCGGTTTCGATTGCGCGAGCGTGAGCTGCGCGGCCTCGCCGAGCTGCCGCCGAAGCGCCGCCAGGTCGCGGCCCATGGCGAGTTCGCGCTTCGCGTCGTCCACCACGCGCAGGTTCATCGCGAGGTGCGGCGGTGCACCGGTCTTCGGCAGCACGTCCGCGTCCAGGCGCTCGCCGGCCAGGCGGGAGGCAAAGGCGAGAATCTCCTCGCCGATCGACCGCTCCCCCGGTTTCGTGCGCTCGAGGAACTTCGTCACATGCTCCGGCACCGGCACGAGCATGACGCGAATCTTCTTGGGCAGCGCCTTCATGGTCCAGGCCACCTTCTCCCGGACCATGCCCGGCACGAGCCAGTCGATGGCGGCCTCGTCGACCTGGTTCAGGAGTGCGAGCGGCACGTTCATCGTGACCCCGTCCATCGGGTGCCCCGGCTCGAACCGGTAGGCGAGCGCGAAGGCGTGCTCGCCCACGCGAAGCTGCTTCGGGAAGAGCTCCTCCGTCACCGACTCCGCGCCGTGGCGCATGAGGTCGGCCTTCGTGAGGAAGAGGAGCTTCGGCTCGGTCTTCGCGGCTTCTCCGTACCACGCCTCGAGCGAGCGGGCGTCGCGCACTTCCTCCGGAATCCGCGCGGCGTAGAAACCGAATATCGCGCGATCGTCCACGAGCACGTCCTGGCGCCTCGCGCGGTGCTCGAGATCCTCCACCTCGCGCACGAGCGAGCGGTTGTGCGCGAAGAAGGGGAGCCTCGTGTCGAGCTCTCCCGCCACGAGCGCGCCCTCGATGAAGACCTCCCGCGAGCGCACCGGGTCCAGCCGCCCGAAGCTCACCTTGCGGCGTGCGACGATCACCAGGCCGTAGAGCGCCACCGACTCGTAGGCGAGCACCTCGCCGCGCTCGCGGTCCCAGTGCGGCTCGGCGTGCGTGCGCGTGACGAGGTGGGCCGCGGCGCGCTCGATCCAGTCGGGCTCGATGCGGGCGACGTTGCGCGCGAAGATGCGCGTGGTTTCCTGCAGCTCGCCCGCCATCACCCAGCGCGGGCGGTTCTTCTTCAGCCCGGACCCGGGCCAGACGGCGAAGGGAATGCCGCGCGGGGCGTTGTAGTGGTCGCCCTCCTGGCTCTTCAGGCCCACGTTGGAGAGAAGCCCCGTGAGGAGCGCGCGGTGCACCTGCTCGTAGGTGGCGTCGGTCGCGTTCTCGCGGATCTTCAGCTCCGCGGCCATCTCGCGAAGCTGCCCCGCGAGGTCGCGCCACTCGCGCATGCGCACGTAGGAGAGGAAATGCTCGCGGCAGGTGGCCCAGAGCTTGCGGTTGGATTCCTTGTGGCGAAAGGCCTCGTCGAAGAACTTCCACAGGTTCAGGAGCTGCACGAAGTCCGAGGCGTCGTCGCGGAACTCCTCGTGGGCGCGGTCGGACTCCTGGCGCTTGTCTTGCGGTCGGTCGCGCGGATCCTGGATGGAGAGCGCGGCGGCGAGGATCACCATCTCGCACAGGCAGTTGAACTCGCGCGCGGCGAGCAGCATCCGGCCGATCCTGGGGTCCACCGGCAGCTTCGCAAGCTCCCGGCCCAGGGGCGTGAGGACGCGCTTCTCGTCGATGGCGCCCAGTTCGAAGAGGCTGCGGTAGCCGTCCTCGATCTGCCGCGGCGTGGGCGGCTCGAGGAAGGGAAAGGCCGCGATCTCGCCCAGCTCGAGCCCGGCCATGCGCAGGATCACGCTCGCGAGGGAAGTACGCAGGATCTCGGGCGTGGTGAACTCGGGGCGCTCCTCGAAGTTCTCCTCGGCGTAGAGGCGGATCGCGATGCCGCTCGCCACGCGCCCGCAGCGCCCCGCGCGCTGCTTCGCTGCCGCCTGCGAAACCGGCTCGATGCGAAGCTGGTCGATCTTCTGCCGCGGGCTGAAGCGCTTGACGCGCGCAAGCCCCGTGTCGATCACGTAATGGATGCCGGGCACGGTGAGCGAGGTCTCGGCCACGTTTGTCGCCAGCACGATCCGCCGGTGGCCGGAGGGCTCGAAGACGCGGTCCTGCTCCTCGGCCGAAAGGCGCGAGAAGAGCGGCAGTATCTCCGCGCCCTTCGGATGGTGCTTGCGAAGCGTCTCGGCGGCCTCGCGGATCTCGCGCTCGCCCGGGAGAAACACGAGGATGTCACCCGTGCGGCTCGCGCCCGCGATCTCGTCCACCGCCTTGGCGATGGCCTCGTTCATGTCCACCGGCTCGTCGTCCTCGTCCTCGAGCTCGAAGAACTCGGGGCGGTAGCGGACCTCGACGGGCCAGGTGCGCCCGGACACCTCGATCACCGGCGCGCCCCCGAAGAAGTCGGAGAATCTCTGGGTGTCGATGGTGGCCGAGGTGACGATCACCTTGAGCTCCGGGCGCACGGCGACGAGACGCTTCACGTAGCCCAGGAGGAAATCGATGTTGAGGCTTCGCTCGTGGGCCTCGTCGACGATGATCGTGTCGTAGGCGCGAAGCTCGCGGTCCGAGTGGGTCTCGGCCAGCAGGATGCCGTCGGTCATCACCTTGATGACGGTGTCGGGCCCGGTGCGGTCCTGGAAGCGGATCTTGTGGCCGACGAACCCCTTCGGCGTGCCGGGAAGCTCGTGGGCAAGGCGCGACGCGAGGCTTCGCGCCGCGATGCGACGCGGCTGCGTGCAGCCGATGAGGCCGGCGGCCCCGCGCTTGAGCGCCAGGCAGATCTTGGGGATCTGCGTGGTCTTGCCCGAACCCGTCTCGCCGCAGACGATGGTGACGGGGTGCTTCGCAACGAGGGCGGCGATGTCGTCGCGCCGCTGCGCGATCGGGAGGTCGTCGGGAAAGCGCGGCTGCGGCAGCCTCGCGAGGCGCGCATCGCGGGCCTTCCGCGAGCGCTCCACGAGCGCCTCCAGGAGCGCCTGCTCTCTATCGCCCGGCCTACCCGCGCGCGCGTGCTTCGCCGCCGTGGCAGCCAGCGCGGCGATCTTCGGATGGTCGGCCGCGAGGGTCGCGGCCAGGAGGTCTTCGGGGAGCGGCGTCATCGGAAACGGGGGCGGGCCCCCCCTTTCCGCACTGCCGTCGGAAGGTCCCTGCGTGCCCCATTCTAGCCTCCCGGCGTCAAGATGCCGCGGGGCGCGGGCCGGGCTCGGCACCGCGCGCGCCCGGGTCCGCGCCAGCCGCCGCTTCGAGCGCATCTACGTGCCTGCGCAGGCGGGCGTCGGCGCGAATGCGCCGGGTGATCAGTTCCGTTTCGCGAAGCGAGTAGTAGAGCACCATGCCGATGAAGAAGAGCGCGGTGAAGCCCGCCATGTAGTGCGGGCCAGACTCCACGAAGAAGATGTAGATGGCGGAGGGAACGGCCGCGGGGACCGAGAGTGCAGGGTGGGCCCAGCGCACGCAGGCATGGGCGGTGATGGATCCGCCGACGAAGCAGGTGATCACCATGATCACGAAGGTCTGCCGGAATCCGGGCACTTCCGGAAAGAGCCACGTCCCCAGCAGCCCCCACTGGATTCCCGCGAGGAAGTTGCCGAGGACTGCGAGCCTCGCCCACTGCCAGGGCTCGAGATCCCGGCCGAGCGCGGCGTAGTTGCCGTGTGCCCAGCACAGGCCGAGCCGGACGGCGGCGACGACCGTGGCATAGGCGAGCCAGGCTATGTGCGGGCCGCGCAGCCCGTCGCCCAGGAATACGGCGATGCACAGCAGCGTCCCGAAATAGGCCGAGACCGAGGCGATGCGCAGGTTTCGGAATAGCTCCGCGACCTGGAGGGCCTCCACTTCGCGCGACAGGGAGGGTGGGAACGTCTCCGGTTCCCTTGGCGTGCTGGCCATCGTTCGAGTGCGCCTCGCGGTGGCAAAGCCTTGCCGCGAATGGTTGTAGTGCTCCTTGCTAGCACGCGCCCCTGCGGCCGTCTGTTAACCGCGTCACAGAAGTGCCAACCGCGCGACCGGCCCTGTCGCGGAACGCAACGCCTTCCGTCGTTTCATTCCCCGCCGGCGAACTCCGGAAGCAGCACCACGCCGCGGGGCGACCGAAGCTCCGCCGATATCCCCGTGCCGTCGCCTTCCACGAATCCGATCGGCGCCTGGGCTTCCAGGCCGAGTGCGCGAAGGCGGTCGTGGCAGCGCTGCGCGTCCCGCGTGCGAATCGTGAGCCCTTCGAGCCGGCAGCCAGAGGCGGGAAGCGCACACGCGGGGTGCCGATCGCCCAGCCACTGGATCAGCGTCGGAAAGGCGCCCGCGGCAGGCATCGAACCATCGGCCGGCACGCCGATGCGCCATCGGTAGTCGCCCCGCTCGAGATCGAGCACGTCGCCCACCAGGTCCGGACACGCCGCCGCGACCGATGCGATGTCGTCGGTTCTCGCCACCCAGTGAATGAGCGCCGGCCCGGATTCGAGCCGCCGACGGATCCCGGGCGCGTCGAGCGCGAACCAGCGCGGCCGCGCCGGTGCGGGTGCATCGGGATCGATCGCGATGATCTCCAGGTAGCTTCCGGCGCCCAGCGCCATGAGGCGGTTGTGCGTGCCCATGGCGGCGTGCTTTCCGCCCGCCTCGCTGGGCGCGCCCGTTCGCGCCTCGAGCCAGCGCGCCCCTTCCTCCAGCGTCCTCGCCGCAACCACCAGATGGTCGAGTGCGAGGCTCATGCCATCGTGATGCCTTCGTCGGCCAGGACGCGCTTCACGGCGGGCCGCGCCAGGACGCGATCGGCGAGCGCCGTGTAGTTCGCGAGGCGCCCCACCGGGTAGCCCATGCGATTGCCCCAGCGGTAGAACACGAGGAGGTAGGCATCCACCACCGAGAAGCGCGCGCCAAGGGCCCAGCGCTTTCCGGCCACGAGGCGATCGACCTCCGCAAGGCACTCGCCGAAGGACTCCCGCCCCGCCGCCTTCACGGCGTCGCCGCATGCGGCCCCTTCCACGTACCGCTCGGGACGGTAGAAGTGCGCGAATGCGGGATGCACGGTGTCCGCGAGCCACGCCATGAAGGAGAGCGCCTGCGCCTGCTCCCAGGTCTTCGCGGGCCAGAGCCCCCGGTCGGGAAATCCGCCGCCGAGCCAGGCGAGGATGGCCACGTTCTCCACGAGCACCTTCCCGTCCACGGCCAGCGCCGGCACGCGGCCGCGCGGATTGATCTCGAGGTACTCGGGCGAGCGCTGCGCGCCATCGGCCGTGCTGATGCGCACGGCCTCGTAAGCCAGCCCCAGCTCCTCGAGGACGATGTGCGCGGCGAGCGAACAGGCGCCGGGAGAGTAGTAGAGCGTGATCATCACGGCCTCCCGGGGGACTCAGGCGAACGCGTGCGCGACCGCGCCCTACAGGCGCGTGATGAGGGAGCTGGTGTCCCAGCGGCTGCCGCCGGCCTTCTGCACGTCGCCGTAGAACTGGTCGACGAGTGCCGTGACCGGAAGGCTTGCGCCGTTGCGCTTGGCCTCGTCGAGGCAGATGCCGAGGTCCTTGCGCATCCAGTCGACCGCGAAGCCGAAGTCGAACTTGCGCCCGGCCATGGTTTTTCCGCGGTTCTCCATCTGCCAGCTCTGCGCCGCGCCCTTCGAGATCACGTCGAGCACGAGCAGCGGGTCGAGGCCCGCCTTCTCCGCGAACGCGATGCCCTCGGAGAGACCCTGGACGAGCCCCGCGATGCAGATCTGGTTCACCATCTTGGTGAGTTGCCCGGAGCCGGCCGCGCCCAGGTGCGTGACCGCCTTGCCGTAGCAGTCCATGACGGGTTTCGCCTTCTCGAAGGGGCCGGCCTCGCCGCCGCACATGACGGTGAGCTTGCCGTTCTCCGCGCCCGCCTGCCCGCCAGAGACGGGCGCATCGATGAAGTCGATGCCGCGCGCCTTCGCGTCCGCGGAAATGCGCCGCGCCGCGTCGGCCGAGGCCGTGGTGTGGTCGATGAGGATGGCGCCCTTCTTCATGCCCTCCAGGGCCGCGGCGGCCACTTCGGCGAGATCGCGGTCGTTACCCACGCACATCGCCACGAAGTCGGCGCCCTTGGCCGCTTCCGCGGGCGTTGCGGCGGAACTTCCACCGTGTTTCTTCACCCACTCCTGCGCCTTGGCGGCGGTGCGGTTGTAGACGGTGACGTCGTAGCCCTTTGCCTTGAGGTGCCCGGCCATGGGAAATCCCATGACGCCCAGGCCGAGAAAAGCGATTTTCGCGGACATGTTCAATCTCCTTGCGGTTTGCGTTCCGTCCGTGGCCGGGGCCGCGGGCGGAACGGGGATCAGGCGAGTTCCTTGTTGACCAGATTCGGCGGTGCGCGGCCCTCGAGCACCGCCGTGAGGTTGGCCGCCGCGGTCTGGCACATCGCGAGCCTTGTCGCGCGCGTGGCGCTGCCGACGTGCGGCGTGAGCACGGCATTGCGCAGGCCGATATACCCGGGATTCACCTTGGGCTCGCCCTCGAAGACATCGACGGCCGCCCCGGCGATTCGCCCGGCCTTCAGCGCCTCGATGAGCGCCGCGTCGTCGACCACGCCGCCACGGGCGGTGTTCACGAGGATCGCCGAGCGCTTCATCTTCGCGATCTCGGCCGCCCCGATCAGGTGGTGCACCGCGGGCGAATAGGGAACCATGAGGAGCACGAAGTCCGACCGGGCCAGCAGATCGTCCCGCTCGACCCGCGTCGCATTGAGTCTCTTCTCGTCGGCCTCGGGAATGCGGCTGCGGTTGTGATAGAGGATCTCCATGTCGAAGCCGGTCGCGCGCTTCGCGATCGCCTGGCCGATCCGCCCCATGCCGATGATGCCGAGCGTTGCGCCATGGACGTCGGTGCCGAGGTTGGCCTCCATCTCGAAGCCGATCTTCCAGTCGCCGCGGCGCACATAGGCGTCGCCCTCGGCTATCCGGCGGGCAGACGCCATGAGCAGCGCCCAGGCGAGATCCGCCGTGGTCTCGTTCAGCACGCCGGGCGTGTTGGTCACCTTGACCCCGCGTTTCGTGCAGGCGGGCACGTCGACGTTGTTCACGCCCACGGCGATGTTGGCGACGACCTTGAGGTCGGGAACCTTCGCGAGGAGCGCCTCGTCGACGCGGTCCATGATGGTCGCGAGCACGCCCTGGCAGCCCGCCAGGCGCCGGGCAAACTCCTCGGGCGCCCAGGGCGTGTCGTCCTCGTTGGTCGCGACTTCGAACCGGGCGGAAAGCGCCTCGACGACCTCCGGAAAGACGCGCCGGGCGATGAGGACGCGGGGCTTGCTCAACTCTGGTCCTCGTCCTTCTCCCGGATGAACTCGATGGCGCTCACGACCATCATTGCCACGCCGATCAGGACGACAATGATGAGCGCGGGGCTCTTCAGCTTCACGATGGGCACCGCCAGAAACGCGAATGCGATCGCGAGCGCGATCACTACCATGACGATCTTTGCGATCATTGCGGTTCTCCTGTTGTCCGGGCCTCAGCCACCGCCGCCCTCCGGTGCTGCCGCCCAGTTCGCGAGCCAGCGCGCGGTGCGCAGCAGCCTCGCGTCGTCTCCGCGCGGCCCCACCAGTTGCACCCCCATCGGCATCCCGTTGCCACCGCGCATGATCGGGAGCGTCACCGCAGGCATTCCCGCGAAGGTCCACAGCGTGCAGAAGGCGGGACTGCCGGTCGACTCGAGCCCGCGCGGCGCCGTTCCGGGAGCGGCTGCCGTGAGGATGGCGTCGTAGCGGTAGAACACCTCGTCGAAACCGCCATTGACCGCCTCGATCCGGTCGACGGCGTCGTTGTAGTCGATGGCGGAGACCTGCCGCCCGCGCTCGATCTGGGCGCAGAGCGTCTCGCTCATGCGATCCCTGCCCGACTCGTAGTCGTGCCGGAAGTTGCGGGCGAGGTCGGCTTCCATGATCCGCCGGTGCCACTCCCAGGCTTCCCCGAGCGGCGCCGGAACGCTGAAGGGCTCCGCGCGCTCCCCGAGGCTCGCGGCCAGCTCGTCGAAGGCTTCCCGGGTTTCCTCGTCCGCGTCGCCCCAGTTCGGCGTCTTCGTGAACGCGAAGCGCGGCGGCACGGGAACCTCGCTTGTGGCGATCCGCAGGAGGTCGGGCTTCGCGCGGGGCCGCGTGTCGGGGTCGTTCTCGTCGTAACCGGCCAGCGTCTCGGCCAACAGCGCCAGGTCCTCCACCGACCGGGCGAAGAATCCCACCTGGTCGAGAGGGCGAGACTGCTTGAGGATGCCGAAGCGCGAAACGAGCCCGAAGCTCGGCTTGTAGCCGAAGGTGCCGCAGAACGCGGCCGGCCGGATCACGCTGCCGTTGGTCTGCGTGCCCAGCGCCACCGGCACCATGTGCGCCGCCACGGCCGCGGCCGAGCCGCTCGAGGACCCGCCCGGGGTGTGCTCGGGATTGTGCGGATTGCGCGTCTTGCCGGGAGAAAACGTCGCGAACTCCGTGGCGACGGTCTTCCCGAGGATCACCGCGCCGGCCTCGCGCAGGCGCGACACCACGGTAGCGTCCCAGCGCGGCTTGCGGCCCGCGTGGAGCACGGTGCCGTCCTCGGTGGGCATGTCTTCGGTGTCGATGATGTCCTTGAGCCCGACCGGCACCCCGTGCAGCGGCCCCGTGGGGCGACCTTCCTGGCGCGCAAGGTCGGCCTCCTTCGCCTGGCGAAGCGCGTGCTTCTCGTCAAGAAAGGCCCAGGCCTGCACCCGGGGCTCATCGGCGCGGATGCGCGCGAGGCACCCCCCCACCAGCTCCTCCGACGAAAGGCGGCCTTCGCGGATCGCGGCGGCCGCCTCGCAGGCGGAGAGTGCGGTGACATCAACGAGGTCGTCGTGCTTCATGGCCATTGGCGATGCCGGTCAGTTCCCGTAGAAGAGTTCCGGCAGGTAGTAGACGAACTGCGGGAAGATGTAGACGAGCGCCATGGCCACGAACACCATCCCGAGGAACGGGAAGCAGCCCTTGAAGATCGTCCAGAGCTGCACCGAGGGTGGAGCCACCCCCTTCAGGTAGTACGCCGACATCGCCAATGGTGGAGTCAGGAACGACGTCTGGAGGTTCAGGGCGATGAGGATGCCGAAGAAGAGCGGATCGACCTGGAAGTGCGCGAGCAGCGGCAGGAAGATGGGCACGAAGATGATGATGATCTCGCTCCACTCGAGCGGCCAGCCGAGCAGGAAGATGATGAGCTGGGAGAGCAGCAGGAAGGTGAGCGTGTTGAGATCGAGGTGGGTCACGAACTCCTTGATGAGCCCCTCCCCGCCCAGGTAGGAGAATATCGACGAGAAGGTCCAGGACCCCACGAAGAGCCAGCACACCATCGCGGAAGTGCGCGCGGTGAGGAACACCGCCTCCTTCAGCCGCATCCAGGTCAGGGCGCGATAGACGGCCGCGAGCAGGATCGCGCCGAGCGCGCCCACCGCGGCGGCCTCGCTGGGCGTGGCCAGGCCGAAGAGGATGGCGCCCAGCACCGACATGATCAGCACCGCCAGCGGGAAGAACGCCTGCAGGAGCAGTATCAGGACCCGCGTCCAGGGAATGTCCGTCTCGCTCTTCGGCAGCTTCGGCGCGAGCTTCGGGTTGATCGCCACGCGGGTAATGACGTAGGCCATGTACAGGCCCGCCAGCAGGAACCCGGGAATGATCGCCGCCGCGTAGAGCTTCACGACCGACACCGCGGACGTGGCGCCGTAGACGATCAGCATGATCGAGGGCGGGATGAGGATCCCCAGCGTCCCGCCGGCGCAGATCACTCCCGCCGAGAGCTTCTCGTCGTAGCCCGCCTTGAGCATGGCCGGAAAGGCGAGCAGCCCCATGAGCGTCACCACCGCGCCCACGATCCCCGTGGCGGTCGCGAAGAGCGCGCAGGTGATGAGGGCGGCCACCGCCATGGAGCCCGGGATGTTGCGAAGCGAGACCTGCAGGCTGTAGAAGAGCCTGTCGAGGATGTTCGATCTTTCTATCATGTAGCCCATGAACAGGAAGAGCGGCACGGCGGTCAGCACGTCGTTGTTCATGATGCTGAAGGTGTTCTGCGACAGGAGGTAGAACACCCGGTTGTCGAAGAACGCCTGGTCGGGCGTGAAGTAGGCGTAGTAGCCGAAGCCCACACCCATCGCCATCAGCGTGAAGGCGATCGGAAAGCCGAGCAGGATGATGAAGATGAAACTGCCCAGCATCAGGATGGCGAGTTCGGGGTTTGTCATTTGGACTCTCCGGCCGCCATGCGCTTCTGCATGTTCTCGTGCTCCATCGCGAGGACGGATTCCATCTCCTCGACGTCATGCAGCTGCGCGGGCCAGTGCCCGGTCTGCAGGCACAGGATGCAGCGGATGACCTGCGCGACGCCCTGGATGAACAGCATCGCCCCCGCGATCGGGATGAGCGCCTTCAGCTGCCAGATGGGCACGCCGACAGGGCTGTTCACGCTCACCTCCGTATAGCCGAAGGAGTCGGTGGCGTAGCCGTAGCCCGCGATGACGAGCGCCGTCACCCCGGGGTAGAAGAAGATGAAGTAGAGCACCAGTTCGATGGCCGCCTGCTTTCGCGGGGCGAGGAGCCTGTAGAAAACGTCGCCGCGCACGTGCGCGTTTCGCGAGAGCGCATAGGCCCCGGACATGAGGAAGAGCGCGCCGTAGAGGATGTAGCTCATGTCGAACGCCCAGCTGGTCGGGTCGTTCAGGACGTAGCGGACGAACACCTCGTAGGAGGTGCCCAGCGTGAGGATGATGATGCACCACGAAAACGCGTGACCGACCGCCATGCTGAACCGGTCGATCATCAGCAGGAAGCGTTGGAGCATGGGTACTCCTGGAAGAGATGCGCGTGGACAACAAAGAGGCGGCGCATCGCTGCGCCGCCTCCGGGCTTGGCTGCAGGTGTTGGTCCCTGCTTGCGGTGTCGGTCAGAAGCCGAGCTTGCCGAAGATGTGCTCGTAGCCGACCTTGTAGTCCGCGTCGTTCAGGAAGTGGTAGTAGGCGACGCGCTTGGCCCACGCCTTCTGGGACTCGACCACCTTCTTGAAGAAGGGATCCTCGTCCTGCAGGCGCTTGGACACCACGTCCCACGCCTTGATCTGCGCGGCGAAGATGTCCTTGGGCGTGCGCTTCACGTTTACCTTGTCCTTCGTGATCAGCTCCTGCAGGTCGGTGGAGTACTGGTCCATCGCCAGCGCGAAGTTGGCGGTGGAGGCCGCTTCCGCCGCGTAGTGCAGGATGGCCTGCAGGTCCTTGGGCAGCGAGTTGTACTTCTTCTTGTTGAACACGATCTCGAAGAACTCCATGGCCTGGTGGTAGCTGCCCATGTAGTAGTTCTTCGCCACGTCCTGCGCGCCGAAGCGGCGGTCGGACGTGGGGTTGTTGAACTCGAACGCGTCGATCACGCCGCGCTCCATGGCGGGAACGATCTCGCCGCCGGGAAGCTGCGTGACCTTCATGCCCAGTTCCTGCATCAGGTCGGCCGCGAGGCCCACCGTGCGGTACTTGAAGCCTTTCAGGTCGGCCGCGCCCTTGATGGGCTTCTTGAACCAGCCCAGGGGCTGGGTCGGCATCGGCATGGCGAAGAAGCCGACGACATCCAGGCCCAGCTTGGCCAGCAGCTCGTTGTAGAGCGGGAGGCCCTGGCGGTTGATCCACGCAAGCGTCTGGTGCGCGTCGCAGCCGTTGATCGGGCCGGAGCCGAAGAGGGAGGCGACCTTGCTCTTGCCGTACCAGTACACCGGCACGGAGTGGCAGCCGTCGATCACGCCCTTGCTGGTGGCATCCATCACCTCGAAGGGCTTCACGACCGAGCCGCCGACGAGGTAATCGATGCGCAGGCGCCCGCCGCACATTTCGTTCACGCGCGCGACGTACTGCTCTGCCATCTCGTTGAACACGTCCTTGGCGCCCCATGCGCCCTGCATCTTGAGCACGATCGGGGACTGCGCAACCGAGATCATGGGGAAGCCGGCGATGGCCGCGCCGGTGGCTCCGGCTGCGCCGGTGATGAACTTGCGACGGGTGACGGCCTTGGGCTCCGCAACCGCGGGTTTTTGCGCTTCAGTCATGGGGTTCTCCTCGAGTCAATCGGGTGTTATTGCTCTGTGCCGGAACCGGCTATGCGGGTGTGGGGCCGATAGGCCCGACCCTCGACCACGGCTCATTCCATGCTAATCCCCTGCCCCCATCATGGCAACCCGAATATGAGAAAGGCCCCTGCGCGCCCCAGTCGCTCGTACCCGGGGTATCAGCGCCCCCTACCGGTAGGAGAAGAGCAGGAGCGCGGCCAGGAGCACCACGACCCAGACCACCATGGTCCGCGTGGTCCAGGTGCGGCCGAAGGCGCCCTGCGCGCTCCCGAATCGGGCGGCGTCGCGCGCAATGCGGTGCGCGAGATCGGAAGCGGCGCCGAAAGCGCTCGTGCGCAGGCGCGCAAGCCCCGCCTCGGCGGGAGCCCACAGGGCGGGAACGAGGCGGCGCCACACCCAGTCCGTATCCAGCGTGACGGTCGCCGCGCCCACGAGGTGGTTACGAAGGAGATAGAACGCGAGGCCGGAGAACGCGATCAGCTGCAGCATGGCGACGACGTGCCCCGCGGTGTACGGAACGTAATCCACGGGATGCGGCAGCAGGGCGTACAGCGGCCCCGGAAAGACGCCCACCGCCAGGCACAGGATCGCCACGAGGACCATGGCGGCACGCAATGACGCCGGCGGATCCTCGGCGCGAAGTCCCGGGTCGCCCCGGAAGAACACGAGCCACGGAAACCGGAAGCCGGCGTAGAGGCAGGTGCCCGCCGAAGCGGCCGCCAGGGCGATCCAGACGCCCTGCAGGTGGGCATCGGCGGCCGCCTGCGAGATCATCGACTTGGTGACGAATCCCGAGGTAAGCGGAAACGCCGAGATCGACAGGGCCCCCACGATGGCGCACGCGGCGGTGAGCGGCATGTGACGCAGCAGCCCGCCGAGCTCCGAGAACCTGCGCTTGCCCGTCTGCAGGATGACCGCGCCGGCCGCCATGAGGAGCACCGCCTTGTAGAGGATGTGGGCGAAGGCGTGCGCGGCCGCGCCGTTGATCGCCATTTCCGTGCCGATGCCCGCGCCGGCCACCATGAACCCCACCTGGCTCACGATCGAGTAGGCGAAGAGCCGGCGCAGGTCGTTTTCCCGGATGGCGTAGACGATCCCGTAGAACACCATGAAGAGCCCGATGGCGACCAGGATCTCCGTTCCGGGAAAGCCGCGCAGCAGCACGTAGACCGCCGTCTTGGTGGTGAAGGCCGCGAGGAAAACCATCCCGCTCCACGACGACTCGGGGTACGCGTCGGGCAGCCAGGCCGACACCGGCGGGGCGCCGGCATTGAGGAGGAACCCCGCGAGGATCAGTGCCTTGGAGACGGTATCCGGTCGCATGGCCTCGAACGCGATCGAGCCCGTCGACGCCACATGGCCGGCGATGCCCGCCATGAGCAGCATCCCGCCGAAGAGGTGCATGAGGAGATAGCGCCGGCTCGCGGCCCAGGCCCCGGGGCCGGCCGACCAGAGGACGAGCGTGGAGCCCACCGCCATCACCTCCCAGGACACGAAGAGCGTGATGAGGTCGCCGGCGAGCGTGGCGCCGATGGCCGAGCCCGCGTACACGAAGGCCGCCGGCAGCTCGAGGCGGCTGCGCTGCGTGAGCCCGAAGAGCGCACCCGCGAAGGCGACAAAGGCGAAGATCGTCGCGAAGAGGCGTGAGAGGCGATCCATGCGCAGCATCGCCGCTTCGAAGCCGAACACCGACCAGCGACCGTGTACGCCGTCGGGAATGGCCCAGACGAGCGCCAGCGCCGCGACCGGCGCGGCGAGAAGCAGCACGGTGCGCGCGCGGCCGCGCAGGAAGAACGCGGCCACGCCCGCCGCCGCGAGCCAGAGGCCCGGATGCAGGAGGGCGCTAGCGGTCATGGAAGCCCTCCTCCCGCCCGAGGAGCGCGCCGGCGAGCTTTGCCCCGGCCACCAGCGCCGCGCAGGCGAGGAGCCCGAGGATTGCGTGGAACGCGGGAATCCGTTCGATCTCGAAATGGGGATGCAGGTCTACCGCGAATCCCGCCGCCACGCACCCGGCGAGGACCGTGCCCACGGCGGCGCGCTGCCAGCCGCCGGCCGAAGGCGCGCCGGCCGGATCGGGGCGCGGTGCTTTCGCGGATTGGCCGGACATCGTCATCCTCCCGCGAGGGATTTCGCGAGCGCGATCGCGAGACCCGGAAACAGGAACAGCGCCACGCAGCCCGCCGCGGTGACGACCTGCGCCATCACCATGGGCAAAGGAGCCTCGTGGCCAAGGGCGTCGCCCGCCGGCGGCGCGACGAAGAAGGCCCGGTACACGATGGGCACGAAATACGCGGCATTGAGCAGCGTGCTCGCGGCGAGCACGCCCACGGCGGTCCAGCTCTCCGCGGTCATGGCGCCGGTGAGGATGTACCACTTCGAGACGAAACCGGCGAGCGGGGGCAGGCCGATCATGGAGAACGCGCCCACGGCGAACGCCCCCATGGTCCACGGCATCATTCGCCCGATGCCGTCGAGCTGGCTCACCTCGGTCTTGTGCGCGGCGGTGTAGATCGAGCCCGCGGCGAAGAAGAGCGTGATCTTGCCGAAGGCGTGCGCGACCAGGTGAAGCGCCGCCCCCATGATCGCCGCGGGCGTGAGGAGCGAGACCGCCATCGTCACGTAGGCGAGCTGGCTCACCGTGGAATAGGCGAGCCGGCGCTTGAGGTTGTCGGCGCGCAGCGCGACGGCGGAGGCCGCGATCAGCGTGAAGCCGGCCACGAGCGTGAGCCACGCCGCGCCGCCCAGCGCCGCGAGCGTGTCGACGCCGAAGACGTAGACGACCACCTTCACCACGCAAAACACGCCCGCCTTCACGACCGCCACGGCGTGCAGCAGCGCGGATACCGGCGTGGGTGCGACCATCGCCGCGGGAAGCCATCGGTGGAAAGGCATCAGCGCGGCCTTGCCGATGCCGAACATGAAGAGCGCGAGCAGGACCCCCGCCGCGGTGGGGCCGACGCGCCCGCCGAGGATTCCGCCCGGCCGGAAGTCCAGCGTGCCCGCGACGACCCAGGTTGCGATGATCGCGGGCAGCAGGAAGACGATGGAAGTCCCGATCAGCACGCCCAGGTAGACGCGCCCCGCCCGCCGCGCCTCGTCGGTGCCGTGGTGCGTGACCAGCGGGTAGGTCACGAGCGTGAGCGCCTCGTAGAAGAGGAAGAGCGTGAGGAGGTTTCCGGCGAAGGCGATGCCGATGGCCGCGCCGATGGAACCGGCGAAGCACACGTAGAAGCGCGTCTGGTTCGCCTCGCCGTTGCCGCGAAGGTAGCCGATCGAGTACGGCGTGCTCACCACCCACAGCGTCGAGGCCACGGCCGCGAAGAGCCAGCCGAGCGGCTCCACGGTGAGCACCACCGGCAGGCCCGGCAGCATCTCGAAGAGCGTGATCGAGGGACGCTCGCCGGCGAGGATCGCGGGCGCGAGCGAAACCACCACGAAGAAGAGCATCGCCGCCGCGCCGAACGCCATGGCCTCGCGCACGTCGGGACGACGCCTCGCGAGCACCATCAGCACGACGCCCGCGAAGGGAATGGCGAGCGCAGCCGCGGCGAACTGTGCGTTCGTCATCGCGGCGCTCCCATCAGCGCCTCGGCGGCGCGCGCGGACGCCTCCAGGACCGGCCAGGCGAAGAGCCCCGCCGCGATCACCGCGGCGGTGAGCGCGAATGCCGGGACCGTCATGTCGGCCGGCGCCTCGCCCGGCTCCGGCGCGTCGGCGGGCGGCTCGCGGAAGTACGCGCACTCCACGAACTTCCAGACGTAGGCCACCGCCAGCAGCGAGCTCAGCAGCACCGCGCCCGCGATCCACCAGTGCCCCGCGCCGATGGCCGCGGCGACAAGCGCCCACTTGCTCGCGAAACCCGCCGTGCCGGGAACGCCGATGAGGCTCAGGCCCCCGAGCACGAACGCGAATGCGGTAAGGGGCATGGTCCGGCCGAGGCCCGCCACGCGGTCGAAGCCGGTTCCGCCCGCGCGCAGGGCGATGGCGCCTGCGAGCAGGAAAAGCGCTCCCTTGGTGATGCCGTGGTTGACCAGGTGCGCGACGGCCGCCGTGAGCCCCGGCGCCGACCCGAGGGAAATGCCGAGCGTGATGTAGCCGATCTGCGCGATGCTCGAGTAGGCGAGCAGCCGCTTCAGGTCCTTCTGCACGATCGCAGCCGCCGAGGCGATGAAGAGCGCGGCGACGGAAAGCACGGCGAGCACCGGGCCGAGGGGCATGTCGCGGAACACGGCATCGACGCCGTATACCGAGAAGTAGATGCGCATGAGCACGTAGACCGCGACCTTCGTGGCGGTGGCCGCGAGGAACGCGGAGACCGCGGACGGCGCGAACGTGTAGGCGTTGGGCAGCCATGCGTGCAGGGGAAAGAGGGCGAGCTTGAGCCCCACTCCCGCGGTGATGAACGCGAGCCCCGCCACCAGCGGGCGCTTGTCCGGCACGTCGGCGAGCCGCGCGGCCATGTCGGCCAGGTTCAAGGTCCCCGTGGCGAGGTAGAGCAGGCCCACTCCGGTCACGTAGAGCGTCGCCCCGATGGTGCCGAGGATCAGGTACTGGTACGCCGCGGTGAGCGCGCGCCGGTTGCGCCCCAGCGCGATCAGCACGTAGGTCGCAAGCGAGGAGACCTCGAGGAACACGAACAGGTTGAAGGCGTCGCCCGTGACCGCGATGCCCAGGAGGCCCGCGAGGCAGAGCATCAGCAGCGCGTAGAAGAGATACAGGCGCTCCTGGCCGATTTCCGCCGAGACGCTTCGCCGCGCGTAGGGCAGGACCACGAGCGCGATCGCGCTCACCAGGAGCGCCACGAGGGCGTTGGCGGCGTCCACCCGGTACTCGATGCCCCACGGCGGCGGCCAGCTGCCGATCGCGTAGGAGATCGTGCCGAACTCGGTGGTCGCCAGGAGCAGCGCGGCCGACATCGCGAACGCGGCCGCGGAAGCCGCGAGGGCGGCGGCCCAGCCGAAAAAGCCGCTGCGCGTCATCACGATCACCGGCGAGGCGATCAGCGGGACGACGACGAGGAGGATGGGAAAGTGCTGGGAGAGCAAGGCGCGGGCCGGCGTTCAGTCGTCTTTCGCGTCGGCTTCGAGGAGCTCGTCTTCCTCGACGGTGCCGTAGGCCTCGCGGATGCGCACGACGAGGGCGAGCCCGAGGGCGAGCGTGGCCACTCCCACGACGATCGCGGTGAGGATGAGCACGTGCGGCAGCGGGTTGGAGTAGACCGTGAAGCGCTCCGCCACGATGGGGGCGGTGCCGCCGATCAGCTTGCCGGGGGCGACGTAGAGCAGGTACACGGAAGTCTGGAAGATGCCCAGCCCGACGAGCTTCTTCACGAGATTGCCGCGCGCGATGACGATGTAGAGCCCCGTCATCAGGATGAAGACCGTGGCCCAGTAGCTGAAGTGGCCGAAGAAGCTCACGAGCCGTCCTCGAGATCCCGCGCGCGGCCGGCGAAGAGGTAGAAGACCTTGAGCATGACGCCGCTCACGGTTATGCCGACCCCGGCTTCGACCCAGAAGATGCCGCGGAGCTGCCCGCCCACGGGGTCGCCGGCAAGGACGAAGTAGTCGAGGTAGTTGCCGCCGAGCACGATCCCGGCCACGCCCACGCCGGCGAAGACGAGCACGCCGAGTGCCACCATCGACTCGACCAGGGGCTCCGGCACGGCGCGGCGCGCCGCCGCGAGGCCGAAGATGATGCCGTAGAAGATGACCGCCGCGGCGAACACTACGCCGGCCTGAAACCCGCCGCCCGGGCCGTAGTCGCCGTGGAACTGCACGTAGAGCGCAAAGACCAGCGCGTAGGGAATGAGGATCTTCCCGACGACGCGCAGGACGATGTCCATTCTCACGGCTTGTCCTCCTTCTCCCCCGGCCGGCGCCTTCGCAGCAGCGCGATGACGCCGATCCCGGCGGTGAACACCACCGTGGTCTCGCCGAGCGTGTCGAAGCCGCGGTAGCTCGAGAGCACCGCGGTCACGACGTTGGGCACGCCGGTTTCCTTCGGCCCCTCCTGGAGGTAGCGCGGCGCCACGTGGCGATGCATGGGTGCTTCGGGATCCGAGAAGGCGGGCAGGCCGTAGGTGCCGTAGGCGACGAGCAGGCCCGTCACCACGACGATCGCGAGCGGCACGGCCGAACTCGCCGAGGGCTTCATCTCGAGGCTGCCCACGAGGTGCAGCGCACCCAGGAGCAGCACCGTCGAGATGCCCGCGCCCACGGCGGCCTCGGTCATGGCGACGTCGGCCGCGTCGAGGGCCGCGAGCGCCGTGGCCATGAGGAAGCTGTAGGCAGTGGTGAGGACCACGACCGCGAAGAGGTTGCGCTGGCGAACGACCGCCACGGCGACGGCGGCCATCATGGCGAGCAGCGCGGCGATGGCGCCCGTCTCGATCATTCCGCCTCCTTTTCGCGCCCGTCGCCGGTGGCGGGCTCCAGGCCGGACTCGTGGGCCGCCTTGGCGAGTGCATGGGTCGCCGTGGGACTCGCGAAGAAGATGAGCGCGCCGAGTATCACCAGCTTGGCCGATGCCAGCGTGAAGCCCGCCAGCAGCATCAGCCCCACGAGCACGAGGCCGGCGCCCAGGGTCTCGATCACGCTGGCCGCGTGCATGCGCGTGTAGAAGTCGGGCATGCGCACGAGCCCCACCGCCCCGATCACGCAGAAAACGCCGCCGGCGGTGAGCAGGACCATCGCCACGATCTCGACCGGCGTCATCGCGTGTCCCCCTCCTCCAGCGTGCCTTCCTTGCCGAGGTCGCCCACGCGGAAGAACTTGAGCACCGCGATCGTCCCCACGATGTTGAGCAGGCCGTAGACGAGGGCAAGGTCCGTGTACTCCGGGCGGCCCGTCAGGAACTCGAGCACCGCGAGGAGCAGCATCGCCACCGTTCCGATCGCGTTCACCGCGAGCGCCCGGTCGAAGAGCGTTGGGCCCAGGAAGGCGCGAGCGAGCGCAAGCGCCAGCGTGACGAGGAGCGCCACGATGACGGGCGCGTAGATCACCGCGCGCCCTCGAAGCGGGTCACGCGCCGGTCCATGTCGCCCTCGGCGAGGCTCGCGGCGCCCTCGGCGGTGAGCGCGTGCACGAGGAAATCGTCCTGGCCGGCCAGGACCGTCACCGTGCCCGGGGTCAGCGTGATCGAGTTGGCGTAGGTCACGCGCCCCACGGCGGAGACCTGCGTGGGCTTCACGCGCACGAGCACGGGGCTGATGGGGAGCTTCGGATCGACGATGATCTTCGAGACGTCCCAGGCGCTCTTCGCGATCTCCTTGAAGAGCCAGGGCCAGTAGACGAGGGCCGAACCGGAGAAGTCCACGGGGTGGCCCTCGGGGTCGACCACGTCGAGGCGCCGCGCGAAGGCGACGACGGCGATCGCGCTCACCGCGCCCGCGGCGAGCAGGAACGGCGTGAAGTACCCGGACAGCAGGATCCAGAAGACGAAAAGCGAGACGGCGGCGCTGACCTTGCGCATGGCGTTACCCGGGGGTGTGAGGCGTCGGCAGGTGCCCGATTCTAACCACCGCGCCGAGGCGCGGTCCACCGGTTTCCCCCGCCGCTCAGGCGACGATCACCACGTGGACGCGGTAGGGCCCGTGGGCGCCGATGACGATCGTCTGCTCGATGTCCGCCGTGCGCGAGGGCCCGGAGACGAAGAACACGCTCCTCGGCGGCTCCCCGACCTCGCGGCGCAGGAGCGCGAAGGAATCCTCCATCGTGTCCAGCAGGCGCGCGGCGCGCACGATGCACAGGTGCGTCTCCGGCAGCAGCGCGGTGAGCTTGGGCATTTCCGGCGACGAGATCAGCAGCGTCGTGCCGGTTTCCGCGATGGCGCAGAAGCAGCCCGTGAGGCCCGTCCTGTCCTGCGGCGTCGCCGGCCGGTCATCGAAGACGATGCCCGCGCCGGCCCAGTCGAGCCCGGCGAACTCGTGCCACCCCGCGAGCCGGCGTTCGAGCCCGCCTTCGGCGAGGTAGCGCGCGATCTCGGCCGGAACGTCGCTGTCGGAAGCCACGGTCGCATGCGTCGTTCCCAGCCGCTCGCACTCCTTGCGGAACTGCGCGAGGCGATCCGGCGCATGGGCGAACGGCGGCTGCGGCCCCACCTCGTGGCGGGCGACGGCCTCGCGCACGAGGGCCCGTTCCTGCTCGGTCGGCTCCACGCCGGGCCGCCCCTGGGCCTTGCGAATCCTCGCGAGGATGTTTTCCCGGGCTCCCATGGCGCTTCAGGCCCCCTTCGACGCGCCGTCCGCGGCACGATCGCGCCTGCGGCGGTAGAGCTCGCGAAAGGTCTTGCCTTCGGGCGCCGGCATGTCGCGGCCCTTCGTCCACCCGTCGATCCCCGGCAGCGAATGGATGAGGCCGTCGCGGCCCCCCATCCATTTCGCGACGCGCGCGCCGGCCCCCGAGAGCAGCGCGTAGAGCCCCGGCCGGGTCACCGCGAATCCCCAGGCGGCGATCGCCATCCGTTCGGCCCAGGGCCTGAGCTTGCGGTCGAACTGCTGCTCGCGGAGCTTCCGCATGAGGTCGGGCAGCGGGATCTTCACCGGGCAGGCCACCGCGCACTCGCCGCAGAAGGTGGCGGCGTTGGGCAGGTCGCCCGCGTTCTCCAGGCCCACGTACACGGGGGTGAGGATCGATCCCATGGGGCCGGGATAGACCCAGCCGTAGGCGTGGCCGCCCACGTTCTGGTAGACGGGGCAGTGGTTCATGCAGGCTCCGCAGCGGATGCAGCGCAGCATTTCCTGCAGGTCGCTTCCGACGAGCTTTGTGCGCCCCGCGTCCACGAGCACGATGTGCATCTGCTCCGGGCCGTCGACGTCGCCCGGCATCTTCACGCCCGTGGTGAGCGTGAGGTAGTTGGCGATCGTCTGCCCGATGGCCGAGCGCGGCAGCAGGCGGATCAGGGTCGCGAAGTCCTCCATCGTGCCGATCACCTTTTCCACGCCGGTGATCACGCAGTGGATGCGCGGAAGCGTGGTCACCATGTCCGCGTTGCCCTCGTTGGTGACCGTGAGCGTGGTGCCCGTCTCCGCGATGACGAAGTTCGAGCCGGACACGCCCATGTCCGCCGTGAGGAAGTGCTCGCGCAGCGCCTCCCGCGCCTCCCGCGTCATGGCCGGGATGTCGGTGAGCCGCGGCTTGCCGTGGGCGGCCACGAAGAGGTCCGCCACCTGCTCCTTCGACTTGTGCACGGCGGGGGCGACGATGTGCGAGGGCGGCTCGTGGGCGAGTTGCAGGATGTACTCGCCAAGATCCGTCTCCACCACCTGCATGCCGGCGGCCTCGAAGGCCTCGTTGAGGTTGACCTCCTCCGAGACCATCGACTTGGACTTCGTGACCTTCTTCACGCCGTTCTTCGCCGCGATGTCCACGATGATGCGGCAGGCCTCCTCGCCCGTCTCCGCCCAGTGCACGACCGCCCCGCGCTTCGTGGCGTTGGCCTCGAACTCGACCAGGTAGGCGTCCAGGTTCGCGAGCGCGCGGTCGCGGACGTTCGCGGCGTGCGTGCGCACCTCCTCCCAGACGCCGAACTCCGCGACGGCCTTCGCGCGGCCGTCGACGAACTTGCCCTTGGCCTTGCGCATGTTCGCCTGCAGGAGCTCGTCGCCGAGCTTCTCGGAGGCGCGCTGCTTGAAGAACATGGACTGGATCTGCATCGCGCTCAGCCCTCGCCCGCGAGCACTTGCGCGAAGTGCAGGACCTTCGTGTCGCGGTCCCCCGTGCGGCGCAGCCGCCCCTCGATGTTCAGCAGGCACCCGAGGTCGCCGCCGACGACGGTGCCCGCCCCCGTGGCGCGCAGGGACTCGCACTTGTTCTCGCACATGCGCGTGGAGATGTCGCCCAGCTTGATGGAGAAGGTGCCGCCGAAGCCGCAGCAGCGCTCCGCATCCCCCATCTCCGCGATGCGGGCGCCCGCCATCTGCAGGAGGTAGCGCGGCTGCATCTTCACGCCCAGCTCGCGAAGCCCCGCGCAGCTGTCGTGGTAGGTGATCTCCCCGGCGAACTTCCCGGGCACGCTTTCGACCTTCAGGACCTCCACCAGGAACTGCGAGAGCTCGAACCACTTCGCCGCGAGCTTCTCGAATTCCGGCAGGTCGGGCTCGTCCCGGAAGAGGTCGTGGACCGTGGCGACCTTCATCTGCCCCGAGCAGGAGCCCGAAGGCGCCACGACGTAGTCGCAGTCGCGGAACTCGGAGAGCACCTTGCGCGCGAGCGTCTTCGCGATCTCGCGCCCGCCCGAGTTGTAGCCCGGCTGGCCGCAGCAGGTCTGGGACTCCGGAACGACGACTTCGCAGCCCGCGCCCTCGAGGATCTTCAGCGCCGCGAACCCGATCCCGGGCCGGGCGAGGTCCACGAGGCAGGTGACGAAGAGGCCGACTTTCATGGGTCCATTATGCCCACAGTCGCACGCCCCGCCCGTGAACGTGGCTCACCACCATCCTGAAGCGGTTTCATCATCGGAGTTCCCCGCCCGGGCATCATGGCGGGAAGTCGACGAAGGGGAGTCGCCATGGCAGGCAGCGTGATCCGGTCGCTCGAGGCACGAGCCGTAAAGGTCCCGATGGCGGAACCCCACCGCACCGCAAGCGGGGTCATCACCGAATCCCCCCTGGTCCTGGTGGACCTCCTCACCGCCGAGGGCGTGCGCGGCCACGCGATCGTCTTCACCTACACCGCGATGGCTCTCGGCCCCGTCGCGGAGCTCGTGGCGAATCTCGCGCCCCTCGTCGCCGGCCGCGCGCTCGCACCGCAGGCGATCACGAACGAGCTCCTTGCGCGCTTCCGGCTCCTGGGCACCCACGGGCTCCTGGGCATGGCTCTCTCCGGCATCGACATGGCCCTGTGGGATGCGCAGGCGCGTTCGGCGGGCCTGCCGCTCTGCGCCCTGATGGGGGCGAAGCCGCGTGCCATCCCCGCTTACGGCCCGGTCGGCTACGTGGGCGCGAAGGATTCGGCGCGCGTCGCGCAGGGGTGGGCGGCGCGAGGGCTCCCGGGGGTCAAGGCGAAGATCGGCTATCCCGATGTCCAGGAAGATCTTGCCGTCGTGCGCGCGATCCGCTCGGCCGTCGGACCGGACGTGGCCATTCTCGTCGACTACAACCAGAGCCTCGCCGCCGGGGAAGCGCACCGCAGGCTCGAACACCTCGATGCCGAGGGCCTCGAATGGGTCGAGGAACCGGTGATCGCCGAGGACTATGCGGGCATGGCGGGCGTCGCACGTTCGGCGGCAACACCGATACAGGCCGGGGAAAACTGGTGGGGCCCCCTGGAATTCGCCAAGGCCCTCGAGGCCGGCGCTTCGGACCTTTTCATGCCCGACCTCATGAAGGTGTTCGGCATCACCGGCTGGATCGAGATCGCGGCGCTCGCGGCCGCGCGCGGCGTTCCCGTCTCCAACCACCTCTTCCCCGAGACCAGCGCCCACGCGCTCGCCGCCACGCCCACCGCGCACTGGCTCGAATACAACGACTGGTGGAATCCGGTCCTCGCCGAGCCCCTGGTGCTCGCCGACGGGCGGGCCACGGCCGCCGACCGCCCGGGCAGCGGCATCGAGTGGGACGAGGCGGCCGTCGCGCGATTCGCCGCCTGAAAGCCTAGAAGACGGTCGCGCGGATCCAGTCGCAGAATGCGCGCACGACCGGGCGCGTCGCATCGGCTTCGCCCACAACGAGGTAGTAGGCGTTGGGCGAGGCCGCCTCGATGGGCGAGAGCCGGACCACGGCACGCGAATCGAGCCACGCGCGATGCAGCACCGAGCGGGCGAGCGCGATGCCCTGCCCCTGCGCCGCCGCTTCCACCAGCATGCCCAGATCGTTGAACAAGGGGCCGCCACCGGGCTCCGCGGCATCGATGCCCGCGGCCGCGAACCAGATCCGCCACTTGTCGCGCGGATTGCGCAACAGCGTCGAGCCCGCGATGTCGACCGGGGTGATCGCGCCGCTCGGCGAAAGGCCCCTCGCAAACGCGGCGCTCGCCACGGGAAAGACGCTCTCGCGGAAAAGCCTCTCCGATTCCATGCCCGGGAAACGGCCGTCGCCGAACCGGATCTCCACATCGGCCTGCGCGCCCTTGACTTCCGAAAACGGAATGGAGAGCGAGAACTCGATGTCGATCGCCGGATGCGCCGCCCGGAATGCCGCCAGCCGCGGCACGAGCAGCTGGCGCGCGAAGGTCGGCGGCGAGACCAGGCGCAGGCGCTCCCGGTCGCGATCGCCGATGCGCGGCCTCGCCAGGCGCGCGAGCCTGTCCAGCGCCTCCCGCACGTCCTCGAGGTAGCGCGTCCCCGCGATCGTGAGTTCCACGCGCGGGCCGCGTCGTGCGAACAGCGATTCGCCGAGGCTCTCCTCGAGATTGGCGATGCGGTGGCTCACCGCCGAGGGAGTGATGCTCAGCTCGGCCGCGGCGCGCGCGAAACTCGCGTGGCGCGCGCAGGCCTCGAACGCGAGGAGCAGGTGCAGCGGGGGAACCGCGGAGCTCATGTCCGAATCCCGGCCGAACGCGGCCGCGATTCGCCCGTGTCAACCGGAGCGGAAGGCGCCGGCGAGCTTGGCGGGGTTCTTCTCGAGCCAGCGCTTGATGCGGTTGGCGTCGCCGATGCGCGTGAGACGGCCCCAGGAATCGAGGAGCACGATCACGACCGGAGTATTGGCGATGATGGCCTGCATGACGAGGCACTTGCCGGACTCGCTGATGTAGCCCGTCTTCGACAGGCCGATGTCCCAGTTGCCGGCGCGCACCAGCGCGTTCGTGTTCACGTAGGCCAGCTTGCGGCCGGAATCGGGCAGCGTCACGTCGAGCGCGACGGTGGTCGAGTAGTCGCGGATCGCGTCGTACTTCGAGGCCTCCGCGACGAGCCGGCCGAGATCCGCGGGGCTGGAGACGTTACCGGGGGCGAGCCCGCTCGCGTCCACGAACTGCGTGGCTTCCAGCCCGAGGAGCGTCGCCTTCGCGTTCATGGCGTCCACGAAGGAAGGCGTGCCGCCCGGGTAGGTGCGGCCCAACGCGGCGGCGGCGCGGTTGTCGGAGGCCACGAGCGCGATGCGGATCAGGTCCTCGCGGCGGAAATGCGCGCCCACGGGCAGTCGCGACTTCGTCCCCTTGAGCGTGTCGAGGTCCTCGACGGAGATCTGCACCGCCCCGTCCAGGGGCAGCTTCGAATCGAGGATCACCATCGCCGTCATCAGCTTGGTGATGGAGGCGATGGGATGGACCTGGTCCGCATTCTTCGCGAAGAGCGTCTCGCCTGTGCTTGCATCCAGCACCAGGGCGGCGGAGGACAGGAGGTTCGGGTCGCCGTCCTTGTCGACGTCCGCGACCGCGCGCGACGCCTTGGACGACTTGGCGCGCGAAGACGGCTTGTCCCCCGCAAAAGAGGCGGTGGCCAGGGCGAGGAGCGTGAAAAGGACCGCGAGAAGCTTCATGGAGACCCGGCTGCTGCGAGACGAAACCGCACCATAGCAAAGATGTGCCTTCCGTGACAAGATAAGTCTTCTCTCACGAAGCCTCCTCAAATCCCTGATTCGATGGCCCATTCCGGTCCAAAAACGCCGCATCCCGACACCCTCGCGGTGCATGCCGGCCAGTCGCCCGACCCGGCCACGGGCGCCCGGGCCGTGCCGATCTACCAGAGCGCGAGCTTCGTCCTGCCCGATACGGACACCGCCGCCGCACTCTTCAACCTGGAACTGCCCGGGCACGTCTACTCGCGGCTGTCCAACCCGACCGTGGCCGTCTTCGAGGAGCGCATGGCCGCGCTCGAGGGGGGCGTGGGCGCCATCGCCACGGCGAGTGGCCAGGCCGCGCTGCACCTGGCCATCGCGACCCTCATGGGCCGGGGCGGGCACATCGTGTCCTCGGCAAGCCTCTACGGCGGCTCCCACAACCTGCTGCACTACACCCTGCCCCGCTTCGGAATCGAGACCACCTTCGTGCCCGCGGGAGACCCCGGCGCCTGGCGCGGCGCCATCCGGCCCGAGACGCGGCTGCTCTTCGGGGAGAGCGTGGGCAACCCTTCCGTCGGAGTGCTCGACATCCCGGCGCTGGGAGAAATCGCCGAGGCGCACGCCATCCCCCTGCTGGTCGACGCCACGGTGACCACGCCCTATCTCGGCCGCGCCCTCGACATGGGCGCGCACCTCGTCGTGCACTCGGCGACGAAGTTCCTGTCCGGGCACGGGGTCGTGATCGGCGGCGTGCTCGTGGACGGGGGCCGGTTCGACTGGGACGCGAGCGGAAAATTCCCGACGCTCACGGAGCCCTACGACGGCTTCCACGGCATGGTGTTCAGCGAGGAGTCCGCGGTTTCCGCCTTCCTGCTGCGCGCGCGCCGCGAGGGCCTGCGGGATTTCGGCGCGTGCATGGCGGCGATGACGGCCTTCCAGATCCTGCAGGGACTCGAGACCCTGCACCTGCGCATGCCGCGGCACGTGCGCACGACGGCGACGGTGGTCGAGTTCCTCGCGCGGCACGAGGCCGTGGCGCGCGTGCACCACCCGGATGTGGCCGCGCACCCGGACCACGCGCTCGCGAAGCACCTCTACCCGAATGGCTGCAGCGCGATCCTCGCCTTCGAGCTGAAGGGCGGACGCGAGGCGGGCCGCAAGTTCATCGAGGCGCTCACCCTCTTCTCCCATCTCGCCAACATCGGGGACGCGAAGTCGCTCGTGATCCACCCGGCCTCCACGACGCACTTCCGCATGGACGACGCCGCGCTCGCAGCCGCCGGCATCACCGCCGGCACCGTGCGCCTGTCCATCGGCCTGGAGCATCCCGACGACTTGCTCGAGGACCTCTCCCGGGCGCTGCGCGCTTCGCAGAAATGAACTTCATCGTGCAGGGCTACCCGGCCTACGCCTATGGCGGGGGGCGGCCCTTCGACCCGAAGCTCGAGGCCATCGTCTTCGTCCACGGCGCCGCGCTGGACCACAGCGTGTGGCAATGGCAGTCGCGCTACTTCGCGCACCACGGCTACGCCGTGCTCGCCGTGGACCTGCCGGGCCACGGCCGCAGCCCGGGCACGCCGCGCCCGACCATCGGGGCCATGGCCGACTGGGTCGCGGACCTGATCGCGGCCGCCGGTCTCGAGGCGGCGCAGATCGTCGGCCACAGCATGGGCTCGCTCGTCGCGCTCGACACCGCCATCCGCCATCCGCGATGCGTGGCGAGGCTGGCACTCCTCGGCGCCGCGGTGCCGATGGCGGTGGGAGAGCCCTTCCTCGCCGCGGCGAAGGACGACTCGCCCGCGGCTCTCGACATGCAGTCGGTGTGGGGGCATGCCCGCCACGTGGCGCTGGCGGCCAGCGCGGTGCCCGGCATCTCGCTTCACGGCGCAAGCCGCCGGCTCGTGGCGCGTGCGCGCCCGGGCGTCCAGCACACGGACCTCGCGGCCTGCCATGCCTACGCGCCCGCGGTCGAGGCCCTGCGCGGCGTGAAGGCCCCGACGCTGGTCGTCGCCGGCCGGCACGACGTGATGACGCCGTGGAAGTCCTGCGAGGCGCTCGCACGCGAGATCCCCGGGGCCGCATTCGTGCTCTTGGACGCGGGCCACGCCATGACGGGCGAGTCGCCTCGCGAGGTCCTGCAGGCGCTGCACGGGCACCTGCGCGGCCGTCCGTAGTCCCGCCGACCCCGGGACGCGGCGGGGTCCGGACTCAAGTTTTCCTCCGCACGGCCGATACGCGGGCAGGCGGGCTTCGCGTGTTTTCCGCGCAGGCGCGGCCGTCGTGGTCGCGCGGCGTTCAGAAGATCGTCGGGCGGCACTTGAAGATCGCGCTCATCGCGCCCTCGCCGCTGCCACCGTCGAGCGGGCCGAGGTAAGCCGTCGTCCCGGAACACAGGCCCCGGGCCTTCAGCTCGCGGTCGGCCTCGCCCTCCAGCACCCGGATCTCCGCGTAGTGGTAGTCGATGTCCTCTGCCGATACCGTCGCCACGGTGCGTCGCCGAATCTCGGCCGACAGCGCCGCGTCGAAGGCCACGCGAAAGAGCCCCGCCTCCGGCGGAAGATCCCAGCGCGCGCGCTCGATCGGAGTGACGCGGACGGTCCCCTCGCGGGGCGCGGCCGGCGCAGCCGCGCAGCCCGCGACAGCGATGATCATCGCCAGGGCGGCAAGACGCCCCCCGGCACGAAGTGCTCCATTGCTGCTCATGCCCGTCCTTTCCCCGCGCCGTCCCCGGCGCCTTCGGCCTCTTCCTGCTGTTGAAGCTGCCACATCTCGGCGAATCGCCCGTCCTGCGCCATCAGCGAGCGAAAGGCTCCGCGCTCCACGATCCTGCCCGCTTCCATCACCAGGATCTCGTCGGCGTCCACGATGGTGGAGAGCCGGTGCGCGATCATGAGCGTCGTGCGGTCCCTCGAGATCTCGGCGAGCTCCGCCTGGATTCCCTTTTCCGTCTTCGAGTCGAGCGCCGAGGTGGCCTCGTCGAAGATCATGATCGGGGGATCCTTCAGCAGCGTCCTCGCAATCGAGACACGCTGCTTCTCGCCGCCGGATAGCTTCAACCCGCGCTCGCCCACCGACGTCTCCCATCCGTCGGGCAGCCGCTCGATGAATTCCAGGATGTGGGCCACCTTCGCCGTCTCCACGATCTCCTCGCGCGTGGCCAACGGCCGCCCGTAGGCGATGTTGTAGTAGATCGTGTCGTTGAAGAGGACGGTGTCCTGGGGAACGATGCCGATCGCGGAGCGCACCGAGAGCTGCGTCACGTCGCGGATGTCCTGGCCGTCGATGGTGATGCGCCCGCCCTGCACGTCGTAGAAGCGGAAGAGGAGCCGCCCCAGGGTGGACTTGCCCGAGCCGCTCGCGCCCACCACCGCGACCGTGGCTCCCGCGGGCACCTCGAAGTCCACGCCCGAGAGGATGGGCCGGCGGCCGTCGTAGCTGAAGTCCACGTTCTCGAAGCGGATGGCGCCGCCCTGCACGGCGAGCGCCGGCGCGCCGGGCTTGTCCTCGACCTCGCGGTTGACCGACAGGAGCCGGAACATCTTCTCCATGTCGGTAAGCGACTGCTTGATCTCGCGGTAGAGCACGCCGAGGAAGTTGAGCGGGATGTAGAGCTGGATCAGGAGCGCGTTCACCATCACGAGGTCGCCCAGCGTGAGCGCGCCGTTCACGATGCCGTCGGAGGCTCTCCACATGAGGAGCGAGACGGTGAGCGCAATGATCCCGGCCTGCACCGTGTTCAGGAACCCGAGCGAGGTCTCGCTCAGGACCACGGCCTGCTCGTACCTCGAGAGGTTCTCGTCGTAGCGCTTCGCCTCGAAGCGCTCGTTGCCGAAGTACTTGACCGTCTCGTAGTTGATGAGGGAATCGATCGCGCGGGTGTTCGCCTTCGAGTCGGTCTCGTTCATCGCGCGGCGGTGGTGGATGCGCCGCTCGGAGATGACGAAGGTCGCCGCGATGTAGAGGACGAGCGCGCCCACGGTGATGACCCCGAACCACACGTCGAACTTGATGATCAGGAACCCGGTGACCAGCGCGATCTCGAAGAAGGTCGGCAGCACGCTGAAGACCATGAAGTTGAGCAAGGTCGAGATGCCGCGCGTGCCGCGCTCGATGTCGCGGGTGAGCCCGCCCGTCTGCCGCTCGAGGTGGAACCGGAGCGAGAGCGAGTGCATGTGCTCGAAGACCTCCAGCGCCACGCGCCGCATGGCGCGCTGCGCCACCTTCGCGAACACCACGTCGCGCAGCTCGTTGAACATCGTGGAGGACATGCGCAGCAGCCCGTAGGCCGCGAGCAGCGCGATGGGCACGGCGAGCACCGCCTTCGGCCCCGAGAGCCCGTCGACGATCCCTTTCATGATGAGCGGAACGCCGAGGTTCGCGACCTTCGCGGTCACCAGGAAGCCGATCGCGAGCGCCACCCGCCCGCGGTACTCCCACAGGTAGGGCAGCAGCTTCGCGATGACGCCGGCATCTCCCGTGGCGGGGGGCTCGGGCGTCTTCGGGGGATCCTGGGGGAGGGTGGCGGTGCTCATCGGGGCGGGGCGCTTCGTCCGTTATAGTAGCAGCGAGACGATGCCGCGATTCGCCGCCAATTTGGGCTTCCTGTTTCCCGAACTTCCGTTCCCGGGGCGCTTCGGCGCGGCCGCGGCCGCCGGCTTCGCCGCCGTCGAGTTCGCGCAGCCCTATGCCTGGGAAGCGCGCGAGCTCGCGGAACTCCTCGAGGCCAACGGGCTCGAGATGGTCAACTTCAATCTCCCCATGGGCGATGCCGCCGCCGGCGACTTCGGCATCGCGTGCCTGCCGGGGCGCGAGGCGGAGTTCCGCGACGGGGTCGGGCGCGCCCTCGCCTATGCCGGCGTGCTCGGGAACACGCAGGTCAACTGCATCGCCGGCAAGGCGCCGGCCGGCGCCGATCCCGCGCAACTGCGCGAGACGCTGCTCGCCAACCTGCGCTTCGCGGCGCAGGAATTCGGGGCGGCGGGACTCACGCTCCTTCTCGAGCCCATCAACACGGTCGACGTGCCGGGCTTCATGGTGCCTCGTCCCGCCGATGGCGCGAAGCTCCTGGACGATACCGGCGCCGGCAATGCGCGCCTGCAGTACGACATCTACCATGCGGCGATGATGGGAGACGATCCGGTCGAGGGCCTCGCGCGCTTCGCCCCCTGGATCGGCCACGTGCAGTTCGCCGATGCGCCCGGACGCCACGAACCGGGCACGGGAGCAGTCTCCATCGGCGACTGCTTCGCCCGGCTGGATGCGCTGGGCTACGCGGGCTGGACGGCCGCCGAGTACCGCCCCTCGAAACCCACCCCGGAAACGCTCGCCTGGATGGCCTGAAGCGGCCGTGTTCGCGTCCCGCGCGCGGTGCTAGGATGGATTCGCCCGCACCCCGCCGACCGGAGGCGACCATGGGACCGAAGCGCCTGCCGCCGATTGCCACCTCGATGCTGGTCGCCCTCGCGCTTGCTGCGACTGGCGCCCTCTCGGCGGTGCCCCGGGAAAGCGCCGCCGCCCCGGAGAAGCCCGTCCTCGGCAAGGAAGACGACGCCACCTACCGGCAACTGCGGGAGGCGGCGGAGGCGGTCGTCGCGGTGCGCACCAAGGCGCTCGGCGACGCCCGGTCGAGAGCGACGCTCGGCGCCGAACGCTCGGGCTCCGGCATCGTCATCGCGCCCTCCGGCCTCGTCCTCACCATCGGCTATCTCATCCTCGAGGCGGACCTCGTGGAAGTCTCCGACGCGAGCGGGCGCTCGCTGCCGGCGAGCGTCGTGGCCTACGACCACGCCACCGGCTTCGGCCTGCTGCGCGCCATCGGGCCGCTCTCGCCCAAGCCCGTGAAGCTCGGCACTTCCGGCTCCGTGGAGCAGCTCGACCGCGTCCTCGTCGCCACCGGCGGCGAAGGCGGCATGTCGGTGGCCACCGTCGTCTCGAGGCGGCCGTTCGCGGGCTACTGGGAGTACCTCATCGACGGCGCCATCTTCACCTCGCCCGCGCGCACGGACCACAGCGGCGCGGCGCTCATCGACAAGAACGGGGAGCTGGTGGGCATCGGTTCCCTCCTGGTGATGGACGCGATGACGCCCGGAGAACGCCTGCCCGGCAACATGTTCGTCCCCATCGACCTGCTGAAGCCCGTCCTCGCGGAGATGGTCGCCACGGGCCGGCAGAAGGCGGGAAGGCGGCCGTGGATCGGCGTGAACTCCATCGAGGACGACGGGCGCCTGAAGGTCCTGCGGGTCACTGCCGAGGGCCCCGCGGACACGGCGGGCCTGCGACCCGGCGACATCATTCTCTCCGTGGGCGGCGAGAAGATCCGCGACCTCGGGGATTTCTACCGCAAGCTCTGGGCCTCGGGCGAGCCGGGCGTGGAGATCGCGCTCACCGTCCTGCAGGGCACGGACTTGCGCCAGCTGCACATCCGCTCGATCGACCGCCTGGACTTCCTGCGCCGCAAGCCCACGATCTGAAGGCGGCTATGATCGCGGGGTGATCGCCGCCGCTTCGCGCCTTCGCCGCATCCTCTACGCCGCTGCGCTGCTGCGCGCGCTCGCCATCGGGATGATGGCGGTGCTGATCGGGCTCTACTGCGCGAAGCTGGGGCTCACCGCCACGCAGATCGGCGTGGTGCTCTCCGCCGCCCTCTGGGGCGCGGCCGCGGCAACGCTTCTCACCATGGTCGCGGGAACGCGCGTGAGCGAACGCGCGCTCCTGGTGACGCTCACGGGCCTACCCGTCCTGGGCTGCGCACTGCTGCTCGCGACCGACGCCTTCCCGGTGATCGTCGCGGCGGCGTTCGTGGGGATGTTCAACGTGAACGGCCGCGACCGGGGCGCGATTCCCATCCTCGAGCAGGCGATGCTCCCGGCGACGACGACGGACGCGGATCGCACGCGCATCTTCGCCTGGTACAACGTGCTGCTGGACGTGGGCTACGCGGCGGGGGGCTTGCTCGCGGGCATCCCCACCCTGCTCGAGCACTTCGCGGGGATGGAGACGCTCGCCGCGATGAAGTTGACGCTGGCGCTCTTCGCCGCGCTCTACCTCGCCTCCGCCTTCCTCTACGCGCAGCTGCCGCCGCGCGTGGGCGACACGGCGCCCGCGGGGTTGCGCGAGCTCTCGCCCGAGAGCCGCCCGATCATCCGCAAGATCTCCACGCTCTTCTTCGTCGATGCCTTCGCCGGCGGCTTCATCGGCTCGGCGATCTTCGCGTACTACTTCTCGGAGCGCTTCGGCGCCTCGGCGGCGACGGTCGCCGTGCTCTTCAGCGCCGGGCGCCTGCTCTCGGCCGCCTCGCACGTCGCCGCCGCGTGGCTCGCGAAGCGCATCGGACTCGTGAACACCATGGTGTTCACCCACATCCCGTCGAGCTTCCTCCTCTTCACGATCGTGGTCGCAGACGACTTCGGGTGGGCCGCGTTCTTCTTTCTCGTCCGCGAGGCCCTGAACGAGATGGACGTGCCCACGCGCCAGTCCTATGTGATGGCCGTGGTGAAGCCCGCGGAGCGCCTCGCCGCGGCGGGCGTCACCAACCTGGTGCGATCCGGCGGCTGGGCGCTCGCGCCCCTCTTCGCCGGGGCGCTGATGCAGTCCGCAGGGCTGGGCGTGCCGCTCGTGCTCGCCGGCGTCGCGAAGATCGGCTACGACATCGCGCTGTGGCGCGAATTCCGGCGCGTGAAGCCGCCGGAGGAACGCTAGGGCGTTCAGGCCCCGCGCGGCTTCTTCCGCGCGGCCGGGCGGATCCCGCGCCGCTCGAGCGCGTCGCGCAGCAGGTACTCGATCTGACCGTTCACGCTGCGCAGCTCCGCCTGGGCGAGGCGCTCGATCCCGGCCCATACGCCCGGGTCGATGCGCAGCAGGAAGGCCTTCTTGTCGGGGCTCGCCACCGGCGGTCAGCGCCGCTTTTCCGCCGGGCCTGGGGTCCCCGGCATCCGGCGATACCGCGCGAGGCCTCCCAGCGCGAGGAGCGTCACCGCCACGGCCGTCACTCCCGACCAGGCGCCCGCCGATTCCTCGCCGAGCCCGCCGAAGCCCCAGGCGAGCGCGCACAGCGCGAAGGAGAGCCCGCCCGCGCCCAGCGCGAAGCCCATCCAGCGCGCGAGCCCCTGCGCGTCGGGGTAGCGCTCGGGATGGGCGCGGTAGTTGTTGATGAGGCGCACCTTGCCGAGGACGCCGACCAACCAGGCGAGCACCAGCAGCGCCAAGGCGGCGAGGCCCAGCACGAGGGGTCCGGTGGCCGCGGGCGTCATCGTCCTGCCCGCCTCAGGGGTAGAGCGTGCCGGTGTTCACGATGGGCTGGGCGTCGCGATCCGAGCAGAGCACCACCATGAGGTTCGACACCATCGCCGCGCGCCGCTCGTCGTCGAGCTCGACCACGCCCTTTTCCGAGAGGCTCTTCAGCGCCATCTCGACCATCGAGACCGCGCCCGTGACGATCTTGTAGCGGGCGCTGATGACGGCCTCGGCCTGCTGGCGGCGCAGCATCGCGCCGGCGATCTCGGGCGCGTAGGCCAGGTGGGTCAGCTTCGCCTCCTCGATCTTCACGCCCGCGAGCTGCACGCGCACCTGCACCTCGTCGCGCAGCGCGTCGGCCACGGAATCCGCCCCGGCGCGAAGCGTGATCTCGTTCGCCTCGTGCTCCTCGCCCTCGTCGTAGTTGTAGCGGGTGGCCACGTGGCGCAGGGCCGACTCGCTCTGGACCCGCACGAAATTCTCGAAGTCGTCCACGTCGAAGAGGGCCTGCGCGGTGTCCTCGACCCGCCAGACCACGACCGCGGCGATCTCCACGGGATTGCCGCGCTTGTCGTTCACCTTGAGGGTGTCCACGTTGTAGTTGCGCGCCCGCGCGCTCACCTTCTTGCGGATGAGCCACGGCCAGGTCCAGCGAAGCCCCGGCGTGCGCTCCGTCCCCGCATAGTCGCCGAAGAGCGTGAGCACGCTCGCCTCGTTGGGCTGGAGCATGAAGTAGCCGGGTGCGACGAAGACGATGGCGATCGCGGTCGCAACGGCGAGGACGGGGGCATGGGCCACCACGATCGCGAAGACCTCCACCGCGATGAGCGCGAGCAGGACCACCAGCATGAAGATGCCGTTGAAGGTCGTGGCGGGCTTCTCGAAGTTGCCTTCCTTGCGGTATTGGGCCATGGGTCCCTCCCGGCGCGGGGGCTATTAAAGTGATATCACTTTGGGGCAGGCGCCGGGGATTGTCAACCGCGACCTTCCGCCGGCTCGCGTGCGGCCTTCGACAGGGCACGGCCCGCCCATCGGGCCGCGCCGGGCGCGCGCCGCCCTAGCCCAGCGCCGCGATCACCGCGTCGGTGACTTCCGTGGTGCGCGCGGTCCCGCCGATGTCGCGCGCGAGGGTCTTGCCCTCCCGGCACACGCGCTCGATCGCCGCGAGGATCGCGTCCGCGGCCGGCTTCTCGCCCAGGTGCTCGAGCATCATCGCCACGGTCCAGAAGGTGGCGATGGGGTTGGCGATTCCCTTCCCCATGATGTCGAAGGCCGAGCCGTGGATGGGCTCGAACATCGACGGGAACTCGCGCTCGGGGTTCAGGTTCGCCGTGGGCGCGATGCCCAGGCTTCCCGCGAGGGCACCCGCGAGGTCGGAGAGAATATCGGCGTGCAGGTTGGTCGCGACGATCGTGTCGAGCGAGCGCGGGTCCTGCACCATCACCGTGGTCGCCGCGTCCACCAGGAGCTTCCTCACCGCGACGTCCGGAAACTCCGCCGCGACCTCGCGTGCGATCTCGTCCCAGAGCACCATGCCGTGGCGCTGGGCGTTGGACTTGGTGACGACGGTGAGGTGTTTGCGCGGGCGCGACTGTGCGAGACGGAAGGCGAAGCGCATCACGCGCTCGACGCCCGCGCGGGTGAAGACGGAGGTCTCCATCGCCACCTCGATCGGCAGTCCCGGGTGCACGCGACCGCCAGCGCCGGAATACTCGCCCTCGGTGTTCTCGCGCACGATCACCCAGTCGATGTCGCCGGGGCCGCGGCCCGCGAGCGGACAGGCGACGCCGGGGAAGATGCGCGTGGGCCGCACGTTCGCGTACTGGTCGAAGCCCTGGCAGATCTTGAGCCTCAGGCCCCAGAGCGTGAGGTGGTCGGGAAGCTCCGGGTCGCCCACGGCGCCGAAGAGGATCGCGGAATAGGGCTTGAGCGTCTCATTGCCGTCCTCCGGCATCATCACGCCGTGCTCGCGGTAGTAGTCCGAGCCCCAGGGAAAATGCGTGGGCTCGCAATGGAACCCGCCCAGCTTCGCCTCCACCGCCGCGAGAAGCCGCAGCCCCTCGGGCACCACTTCCTTGCCGATGCCGTCGCCGGGGACGACAGCAATCCGGTATTGCCGCTTGCTCATGGGGAAACCTCGAACGGGGGGATACCCCGGAACGCTATCAGAAGGCAAGCCGCATCACTTGCTCGCCGTCAGAGACTTCGCCCGTGCGCGTGAATCCGAACCGGGCGTAGAAGGGCTCGGGGCTGCCCTCCTCCTCCACGAAGCTCAGGAACATCGCCTTCGCCTCCGGCACCGCCCGTGCGCGGTCCACGAGCAGGCGCATCGCCTGCGCGCCAAAGCCGAGTGATTGGAAGCGCTCGCCGATCATGAAGCGCCACAGGTACACGTACGGCTCGCGCCTCCAGTCCTCGGGAGCGCGGGCCGGATCGAAGCTCCAGTCCTCGAGCATCGCGAAGCCCACGGCCGTGCCGTTGGCGTTGATGCCGCGGAACCAGGCCTCCGAGTGGAAGTGCGCCTGCGCGATCGACACGGCATTGGGCGCGACGAAGCGCTCCTGGGCGGGGGCGACCTTCAGGCGAAGGTAGTCGCGCAGATTCTCGCGGGTGATCTCGCGCAGTTCCACGCGGGCCGCCTTGTCCGGAATCGCTTCATCCATGTCCATGCGTGGTGTCCTCCTTCCGGCTCGCCGCTTACCCGGCCGGCGCGAACGCCTGCCCGCCGCCGTAGCTCGCCAGCTCGCGGAGTTCGCCGCCCTTCGAGACCTTCACGGCGCAGTACTTCAACTCCGCAATCTTGCCGAAAGGGTCCAGCGCCGGGTTGGTGAGGAGGTTCGCCGCCGCCTCGTAGAAGGCGAACGGGATGAAAATGCTGCCGCGCGGGGTGCCGTCGTCGGCACGCGCCGCGAGCGCAATCTCGCCGCGCCGGGACGCCACGGTGACCACGTCGCCGGGCAGCGCACCAAGCGCATCCAGGTCCAGCGGATGGATCGACGCGACAGCCCGCGGTTCGATCGCGTCGAGCACCGAGGCGCGCCGCGTCATCGAGCCCGTGTGCCAGTGCTCGAGCTGCCGGCCGGTGATGAGCACGAACGGATACTCGGCATCCGGCCGCTCGTCGGCGGGAATGAGGTCGGCCGGCACGAAACGCGCCCGTCCGTCCTTCGTGGGGAAGTTCTCGGTGAAGACCACGGGCTGGCCGGGGTCGTCCTCCGTGCGGCACGGATAGGTCACGCTCGACTGCGCCTCGAGCCGCTCCCAGGAGATGCCGCCGATGGAGTTCATGGCGCCGCGCATCTCCTCGTAGACCTCGGCCACGCCGCTCTCGGGTCCGGCGTAGTTCCAGTCGAGGCCGAGGCGCCCGGCGATCTGCTGCGTGATCCAGAGATCCTGCCGCGCCTCGCCGGGCGCATCGAGCGCGCGCCGGCCCATCTGCACGATGCGGTCCGTGTTGGTGACCGTGCCCGTCTTCTCGGGCCAGGCCGAGGCCGGCAGCACCACGTCGGCGAGGTAGGCGGTCTCCGTGAGGAAGATGTCCTGCACGACGAGGTGCTCGAGCTTCGCGAGCCCCTCGCGCGCGTGATGCGCATTCGGGTCCGACATCGCCGGGTTTTCGCCCAGCACGTACATGCCGCGGATCTGCCCCGCGCAGGCCGCGTCCATGATCTCGACCACCGTGAGCCCGGGCTTCGTGTCGAGCTTCGTGCCCCAGTACTTCTCGAAGCGCGCGTTGGCCTCCGGATCGTCCACGCGCTGGTAGTCGGGGAACATCATCGGGATGAGCCCCGCATCCGACGCACCCTGCACGTTGTTCTGGCCCCTCAGCGGATGCAGCCCCGTGCCGGGCCGGCCGATCTGCCCGGTCATGAGGGTGAGCGCGATGAGGCAGCGCGCGTTGTCCGTGCCGTGCACGTGCTGCGAGATGCCCATGCCCCAGAGGATCATCGAGCCCTTCGCCGTGGCGTAGGCGCGGGCGACCTCGCGGATCGTCTCCGCGGGGATGCCGCACAGTGGCGCCATCGCCTCGGGGCTGAAGCCCTTGGCGTTCTCCTTCAGGGCCTCGAACCCCGTGGTGCGCATGCGGATGAAGTCGGGGTCCGTCAGGTTCTCCTCGAGGATCGTGAAGATCATCGCGTTGAGGAGCGCCACGTCCATGTCGGGCTTGAATTGGAGCACCCGCCAGGCGTGGCGCGCGATCTCGGTGCGCCGCGGATCGGCGAGCACGAGCTTCGCGCCGCGCTTGACCGCGTTCTTGATCCACGTGGCCGCGACCGGGTGGTTGGACGTCGGGTTCGAGCCGATGAGGAAGATGAAGTCCGCCTTCGCGACGTCCGAGACCTGGTTGGAGACCGCGCCGGAGCCGATGCCCTCGAGGAGGGCCGCCACCGACGAGGCGTGGCACAGGCGCGTGCAGTGGTCCACGTTGTTCGAGCCGAAGCCCGTCCGCACGAGCTTCTGGAAGAGGTAGGCCTCCTCGTTGGAGCCCTTGGCGCTGCCGAAACCGGCGAGCGCGCTTCCGCCGTGCGCATCACGCACCTTCGCGAGCCCCCCGGCGGCGAGGTCGAGCGCTTCCTCCCATGACGCCTCGCGGAACACCTCGCTCCAGCGGGTGGGATCGACGGTGAACTCGGCGTGCTTCGGCGCCCCGGGCTTGCGGATGAGCGGCTTCGTGAGCCGGTGGGGATGGCTCGCGTAGTCGAAGCCGAAGCGGCCCTTCACGCACAGGCGGTCGTGGTTCGCCGGGCCGTCGATGCCCTCCACGCGCACGATCGCGTTCGCCTTCACGTGGTAGGTGAGCCGGCAGCCGACGCCGCAGTAGGGGCAGACGGAGTCGACGGTCTTGTCGGCCTTCACGAGATAGGCGCCCTTCGCGGGCGCGAGCGCCCCCGTGGGGCAGGCCTGCACGCACTCGCCGCAGGCGACACAGGTGGACTCCCCCATGGCGTCGTCGAAGTCGAAGGTGATTCTCGCGTGCGTGCCGCGCCAGGAGTAGCCGATCACGTCGTTCACCTGCTCCTCGCGGCAGGCTCTCACGCACCTCGTGCACTGGATGCAGGCGTCGAGGTTGACCGCCATGGCCGGGTGCGAGACGTCCGCGGCGGGCTGCGCCCGCGCGGCGAAGCGGGGCTTGCCCACGCCGAGCTTCTCCTTCCACTGCAGCAGCTCGTTGCCGCCGGGCTTCAAGTCCGCTGCCGGCGCGTCGGCTGCGAGGAGTTCCAGCACCAGTTTCTGCGAGTGCACGGCACGCGCGGAGACGCTCGAGACCACCATGCCCTTGGCGGGCGAGCGGCAGCACGAGGGCGCCAGCACGCGCTCGCCGTCGATCTCCACCATGCAGGCGCGGCAGTTGCCGTCCGGCCGCCAGCCTTCCTGGTAGCAGAGGTGCGGGATCTCGACGCCGTGGCGCTTCGCGGCCTGGATGATCGTCTCGCCGGCGAACGCGGAGACGGACTCGCCATTCAACTTGAAGTCGATGACCTCGGGCACCGCGACGGGTTCGTTCATCTTCATGTCAGACCTCGTGCGCAAAGTGCTTGATCACGCAGCGGATCGGGTTGGGTGCGGCCTGGCCGAGTCCGCAGATGGAGGCGTCCGCCATCGCCTGGGAGAGCTCCTCGAGGAGCTTTGCATCCCACTTCGGCGACTCCATCAGCGCGGCGGCCTTTGCGGTACCCACGCGGCACGGCGTGCACTGGCCGCAGGACTCGTCCTCGAAGAAACGCATCATGTTGAGCGCGGCGTCGCGCGCGCGGTCCTTGTCCGAGAGCACGATCACCGCGGCCGAGCCTATGAAGCAGCCGTGGGGCTGGAGCGTATCGAAGTCGAGCGGGATGTCTCCCATCGAGGCGGGCAGTATCCCGCCGGAGGCCCCGCCGGGGAGGTAAGCGTAGAAGTCGTGGCCGTCCAGCATTCCGCCACAATACCCGTCGATGAGCTCCTTCGCGGTGATGCCAGCGGGCGCGAGGTGCACGCCCGGCTTCTTCACGCGGCCGGACACCGAGAAGGAGCGCAGCCCCTGGCGGCCGTGGCGGCCCTGGCTCGTGAACCAGCCGGCGCCGCGCTCGATCAGGTCGCGCACCCAGTAGAGCGTCTCCAGGTTGTGCTCGAGGGTGGGCCGGCCGAAGACGCCCACCTGTGCGACGTACGGCGGGCGCAGGCGCGGCATGCCGCGCTTGCCCTCGATCGACTCGATCATCGCGCTCTCCTCGCCGCAGATGTAGGCGCCCGCGCCGCGGCGCAGGTGGATTCGCGGGAGCGGCCCCGGGGGCTTCGCGCGAAGCAGCGCCAGCTCCTGCTCGAGCATGATGCGGCAGGCGTGGTACTCGTCGCGCAGGTAGACGTAGATGTCGTCGATGCCCACGGCCCAGGCGGCGATGAGCATGCCCTCGAGGAAACGGTGCGGGCTGCGCTCGAGGTGATGGCGGTCCTTGAAGGTGCCCGGCTCGCCCTCGTCGATGTTCACCGCCATGATCCGGGGCGCCGGCTCGGCCCGCACGATGCGCCACTTGCGGCCGGCGGGGAAGCCCGCGCCGCCCAGGCCGCGCAGGCCTGCGTCCTCCATGCTCTTGATCACCGATTCGACGTCGCGCTCGCCGCCGATGCACTGCTGCCAGGCCCGGTAGCCGCCGTGGGCGAGGTATTCGTCGTAGCCCATGTGCCCCGTGGCGGCCGGCGCCACGTGGCCGCCCTTCACGAGCGTCTCGACCCGCTCCGCGGTCGCGTGGCCGATGGCATTCTGGCCGATGCACACCGCGGGCGCCTCTGCGCACCGGCCGATGCAGGGCGCGGAGACCACGCGCACGGCGGTGCCGAGCGTCTCGCGCAGGCGCGCGACCAGGGCCTCTGAACCGGCCATCCGGCAGGAGAGCGTTTCGCAGACGCGAACGGTGACCTTGGGCGGGGCAGCCTCGCCCTCCTTCACCACGTCGAAGTGGTGGTAGAACGTGGCAACCTCGAAAACCTCCGCCTGCGAGAGCTTCATGGCCTCCGCGAGCGCCGCGAGGTGCGCGGCCGAAAGGCAGCCGAAGCGGTCCTGCACCTTGTGCAGGTTCTCGATGAGGTACTCCGGCGCGCGTGGCGCATCGCCCAGCAGCGACTCGACTTGCGCGCGCGCTGCGGGGTCGACCGTCCGGCCCTTCGGCGTCGGGCGGGCCTTGCGGATCTTCGAAATCGGAATGGCGACGCGGTCGTTCATGGCGTGCTCGTGGTTGTCGGCGCGGGGCCGGCTTGGCTGGCGGCCCGGGGAAGCACGCCCTCGCTCGGCGGCAAGGGCTCGGGAATCAGGCCATTAGACTACTGAAGGCAGGGTGCGTTTGGGCTTGACCCGAGTCAAGGCTCTCCCGCCCGGATGCTTCGGGGCCTGTGCCAGAATGCCTCCCATGTGCCGCGCCCTGCTCTACCTCGGCGAGCCCGTCGTCCTGGACAGCTTTCTCTACCAGCCGGATTCCGCGCTGGTGCGGCAGAGCTACATGCCCAAGATGCTGCACATGCTGAACCTCGCGGGCTTCGGCATGCGCGCCTGGGACCGGCGTTCGCGGGAGCCGGCGAAGCCCTGGGCCTACGGCTCGACGGGCCTGCCCGTCTTCGACCGGAACCTGAAGAGCCTCGCCGAGAAGGTGGAGGCCGGCGCCGTGCTCGCGCACGTGCGCGGCGTGGCCTACAGCACCGCGGTCGACATCTCGCTCGCGAACGTCCACCCGTTCCAGTTTCCGGGCTGCCCGGTCGTGATGGCCCACAACGGCGACCTCGCCCGGTTCGCCGACCTGAGGCCCGCGCTCGCCGCCCACGTCCCGGCGAGCCTCGCCCGGCACGTGCGCGGCACCACGGACAGCGAGTGGATCTACGCGCTCATCCTCTCCGGGCTGCCCGATCCCTTCGCAGTGCCCTCGGGCGGGGAGCTGGTCGAGGCCGTCGCGCGCGCGCTCGCCATCATCCGCCGGGAGCGCGCCGCGCTCGGCATCGACATTTCCTCCGCGGCGAATCTCTTCGTCACCGACGGCACGCAGATCGTGGCGACGCGCTACTGCTTTGACTTCGGCCGCTACGCCACCGACGACCCCGCGAAGCTGCACGAGGCGAACCTGCGTTTCGTGAGCCTGTGGTACACGCTGGGCCGCGATTACGGGCTGCACGACGGCGAATGGAAGATGGTCGGCGGCGCCGAGGCCGCGGACTCGATACTGGTGGCTTCGGAACCGCTCACGCGCGACGTGGCCGCTTGGGTGGAGGTGCCGGAGTACTCGATGCTGCACGCCTGCATCCGCGACGGCCGGCCGGCGGTCACGCTGCACTACCTCGACTGACGCGCTCGCGCGGCGCCACGGCCGCCATGGCCCCGTGGGAGCCGCTCAGGGAAGGCGGTCCGGCGCTTCGCCGCGCTCCGACCAGAGTTGCGCCGCTCCCGCCGCCTCGAACTGCGCCGCGTCGACCGGGCGCGCCGCGAGGCGGGCCTGGGCGGCCAGCCGCATGAGCGCGCGGTTCGTGCGCCCCAGCGACTCGAGCAGGCTCCGCTGCACCGCGGCACGCACCCGCGAGCCCGATGTCGCCTCCCCGAAATACAGGCGGCGGAATGCCTCGGCCGGGATCTCGAGAACGGTGGAATCCTCCCGCGCATACGCATGGGAGCCGTGGGCCGATTCGAGCAGCACGCCCATGAAACCCAGCGGCCGGCCGGGGCCCAGGACGGCCACGCGCCGCTCCAGCCCATCGACGGGCCGCACGATCTCCACGGCGCCGCGCGCGACGATGAACACGACGTTCGCAGGGCTCCCGGGCGCGTGCAGCATCGTTCCCCGGGGCAGGTCGAGTACGTTCGCTTCCGCGACGACTTCGTCGATCTCGTCCCGGGGGAAGTGGTCGAAGAAGGCGAGCCGCGGCAGGAAGGCGGGGAGGTCGAACGTGGCCCGATGCTTGCGCGCAATACCCGCGAGCGGGCCCGCGGACGGCGGGCGCGCGGGCCTGTCCTCGGGAGAGGCGAGCGCAGCCAGGCGCCGGTTGAGCGCGCGCAGCCGCTCCGCGAGCACAAGCGTCACCGCGTGCTGCAGGTCGCGCGAGGCTCCCTGGCGCTGCGAGACGACGGCCCGGAAATCCTCGAAGGCGAGGAACCAGCCGTCCACGTTCTGCGTCGCCACGACCGTGGCGGTGCAGGTGCCGGCTTCCACGAGGGCCATCTCGCCGAAGATGTCGCCCTCGCCCAGGCGCGCCACCACGTAGCACTCCCCTCCCGGCGCGAACACGCGGGCCTCGGCGCTGCCCTTGCGCAGGACGAAGGCGCCGCGCGCCGCCTCGCCGTGGCGAACGAGCACGGAGCCCTCGACGAACGAGACCGGGCGCGCCGCGGCGAGAAGCAGGTCGCGCGCCTCGGGAGCCAGCATCTGCAGGAAGGATTGCGGCATGGCGGTCACCTCCTATGCCCTCACCCCCCGCCCCTCTCACCGAGCGAGAGGGGAGCAGGCTCTCCCTTCTCCCCTGGGAGAAGGGTCGGGGATGAGGGTGCTACAGGACCGACTTGAGGAGCTTGCCCATCTCCGCGGGATTCTTCGTCACCTTGATGCCGCAGGCCTCCATCACCGCGAGCTTTTCCTGCGCGGTGCCCTTGCCGCCGGAAATGATCGCGCCCGCGTGCCCCATGCGCTTGCCCGGCGGGGCGGTGACGCCGGCGATGAAGCCCACCACGGGCTTCTTCATGTTGGCCTTCACCCATTCGGCCGCGGTCTCCTCGTCGGAGCCGCCGATCTCGCCGATCATGATGACGGCATCGGTTTCCGGGTCGTCGTTGAAGAGCTTGAGGATGTCGATGTGCTTCAGCCCGTTGACCGGGTCGCCGCCGATGCCGACCGCGGAGGACTGGCCCAGGCCCAGCGCCGTGAGCTGCCCGACCGCCTCGTAGGTGAGCGTGCCCGAGCGCGACACCACGCCGATGCGGCCCTTCTTGTGGATGTGGCCCGGCATGATGCCGATCTTGATCTCGTCCGGCGTGATCGTGCCGGGGCAGTTGGGGCCCAGCAGGATCGTCTTCCGGCCGCGCATGCGGTCGCGCGTGCGGACCATGTCGCGCACCGGTATGCCCTCGGTGATGCAGATCACGAGGTCCAGGTCGGCATCCACGGCCTCGTCGATGGCCGCCGCCGCGAAGGGCGGGGGCACGTAGATCACCGAGACGGTGGCGCCCGTGGCGGCCTTCGCTTCCTTCACGGTGCCGAAGATCGGGATGCCCTCGAAGTTTTCGCCGGGCTTCTTCGGGTTCACGCCCGCCACGAAGCAGTGCTTCCCGTTCGCGTAGTCGCGGCACATCTTCGTGTGGAACTGGCCGGTCTTGCCGGTGATGCCCTGCGTGATGACCTTGGTGTCCTTGTTGATGAGGATGCTCATGTCGTTTTCTCTCTCAGCTCTTCGTGGCGGCGACGGCCTTCTGCGCCGCGTCGCCCATGTCGGAAGCCGAGATGATCGGCAGCCCGGAATCGGCGAGGATCTTCTTGCCGATGTCCACGTTCGTGCCTTCGAGACGCACGACGAGCGGCACCTTGATGCCGACCTGCTTCGCCGCCGCGACCACGCCTGCGGCGATCGTGTCGCATTTCATGATGCCGCCGAAGATGTTGACGAGGATCGCCTTCACCTTGGGGTTGCCCAGCATGATCTTGAACGCCTCGGTCACCTTCTCCTCCGTGGCACCGCCGCCCACGTCGAGGAAGTTGGCGGGCGTGGCGCCGTAGAGCTTTATCGTGTCCATCGTCGCCATCGCGAGCCCGGCGCCGTTCACGAGGCAGCCGATGTTGCCGTCGAGCGAGATGTAGGTCAGGTCGAACTTCGACGCCTCGACTTCCGCGGGGTCCTCCTCGTCCAGGTCGCGGTAGGCGACGATGTCGGGATGTCGGAAGAGCGCGTTCGAGTCGAAGTTGAGTTTCGCGTCGAGGGCGACCACCTTGCCGTCGCCGGTGACGATGAGCGGGTTCACCTCCGCGAGCGAGCAGTCGCACTCGTCGAAGACCTTGTAGAGGCCCTTGAGGAGGTCCTTCGCCTGGGCGATGGAGCCGTCCGGCACGCCGATCTTCCTCGCGATGTCTTCGGCCTCGGTGTCCTTAAGGCCCGTCTTCGGGTCGATCGCCACCCGGTGGATCTTCTCCGGCGTCTTCGCCGCGACGTCCTCGATGTCCATGCCGCCCTCGCTGGACGCCATCATCGTCGCGCGCTGCGTGACGCGGTCGACCACGAGCGCCACGTAGAGCTCCTTCGCGATGTCCGCCCCCTCCTCGATCAGGAGCCGGCGCACCTTCCGGCCTTCGGGGCCCGTCTGGTGAGTCACCAGCGTCATGCCGAGGATCTTCGAGGCGAGTTCCTTCACCTCCGCGGGCGACTTGGCGACCTTCACGCCGCCTCCCTTGCCGCGTCCGCCGGCGTGGATCTGGGCCTTCACCACCCAGACCTTGCCGCCGAGGGTTTCGGCGGCCTTCACCGCCTCCTCGACGGAGAGCGCGGGAATGCCTCGAGGCGTGGGCACGCCGAATTTGCGGAACACTTCCTTGCCCTGGTATTCGTGGATGTTCATGGTCGTCGGGGAGGGGTGGGTGAAGGCCCGGCCATTCTATCAGCCGGGTTCGCCGGTCCCGCCTTGATGCGCGTCAGCAAACGGCGCGTCAGTGATTCTCGGAGGGACCGGTGTCGTCGAGCGGCGCGGAGCCGCGGTACCACTTCGGGTAGAAGCGCGCGACCGCGGGTGCGTGCGACTCGAGCGCGTGGCAGCGGTCGAGCTGCGTGGGCTTGTGCTCGGGCGACGAGATCCCCTGCCCCGCGAAGGTCTGGTAGGCCGCCGTGGCAAGGGAGCCGGCCAGTTCGGTGATGTGCGTGCAGCCGCGCACGCCGCCCAGGAGCTCCTTCACCTTGCGCAGGTACCCCGGCCCGATGGAAAGGCCGATCAGCTTCGCGTAGTCCGGGGCAATGCGATCGCACTCCCCCGCGTAGGGCATGGCGTCGGAGGAGGCGACGGCGTCCACGATGCGAAGCTCGCGGTCCACGGTGATGCGCAGCCACATGTCGTGGACCGCATCCCCCGGGGTGAGCTTTCGCCCGCCCACCGGAAACGCCACGTCCTTGCGATCGAGGAGCCGCCCCTCGATGTCGAAGAGGCCGTCCTCGCGCTTGTAGCCGACGATCTCGATCGTGCGGCGGTGCAGGGGCTCGCGCTTCGCCTTCGGCTCAGAGAGAGACATCGACCCCGGCGGTCCCGCCCTTGCTCGCCTGGCGGATGGCGTCGGCGAATTCCGCGCCCGTCTGGAAGCGCTGGTTGTAGTCCTTGGCGAGCGCCTTGTCGATGACCGCGTCGATCCACGGCGGCAGGTTCGGGTTCAGCTCCCGAATCGCCGGATGCGGATTGCTCGCGATGGCGAACATGAGCTGGGTCATCGACTCGCCCTCGAACGGCAGGCGCCCGCAGAGCATCTGGAAGAGCGTCACGCCGAGCGAGAAGAGGTCGCTTCGCCCGTCGATCTTCTTGCCGGCGAGCTGCTCGGGCGACATGTAGGAAGGCGTGCCCAGCACCATGCCCGTCTTCGTCTTGGACGAGTCGGTCACGCGGGCGATGCCGAAGTCGGTCACCTTCGCGACGTCGCTTTCCGGCTCGTACATGATGTTGGCCGGCTTGATGTCCCGGTGCACCACGCCCATGGAGTGCGCGTAGCCCAGCGCGTCCGCCACGCGCTCCACGATGGAGAGCACGCGGGCGGCGGGAAGCAGGTTGGGCTGCTTCACGTACGGCACGAGGTCCTTGCCCTTCAGGAATTCCATGGCGATAAAGGCGAGGTCGTGCTCCTCGCCCGCGTCGTAGATGGTCACGATGTTGGGATGGGTGAGCCGGCCGGCCGTCTCCGCCTCGCGGAAGAAGCGGTCCTTCGCCTCCTGCAGCTCGTCGCCCTCGAATTCGGAGGCGAGAGCCAGCGTCTTGATCGCCACCGTGCGTCCGATCTTCGGGTCCTTGCCGAGGTACACCACGCCCATCGCGCCCTTGCCCAGTTCCTTCTCGACCTGGTAGCGACCGAGCATGGGCTTCTCCGCCTGCCCGCCGCCGATGACCATGGTCGCGGCGGTGGAGCGCGCGGCCGAGGACCCGCCCAGGATGATCGTCTCGCTCATCGCCTTGGCGCGCTGCATGCGCTGGGCCACGTCCTTGAATTTCGGGTCGTTGCGGTGGATGTGCCCGAAGACGGATTCGGCCTTGTTGAACTGGCGCCGGCGCTCGAAATCGAGGGCGAGCGCGTACAGGTTCTCGCCCACCTGCTCGTCGTAGGGGCACTTGCGGAACTTGTCGAAGGCCATGTCCAGCTGGCCCTGCTGCTGGAACGCGAGCCCCAGCATCCGGTTCGATTCCGCCCCCTCCTCGTCGGCCCTTTCCTTGCCGCGCTCGGTCACGAGGTAGCGCTTCGTGGTGAGGAGCAGGTGCCCGACGACGAGCAGCGTGGCCGGCAGCATCAACTGCAGCCACAGGCCGGCCCCGGTCATGAGCCCCAGGTGCGCGCCGAAGAGTGCCACGAAGAGGAGCGCGGTGAGGACCGCGCCCATGCCCGCGCCCAGGTGCGGCAGCAGAAGGACGAGGTAGGCGGCCACCAGCACGTAGATGCCGATCGTCGCGTACGTGCCCCAGGTCGGGGAGACGAAGAAGTGCTCCTGCATCAGCGAGGAGACGGAGTGCGCGAGCGTGGTGACCGGGTTCATCTGCGCCGAAATCGGCGTCACCTGCGCGGTGCCGATGCCGGCGGCCGTCGCGCCGATGAGCACGATCTTGTCGGCGTACTTGGTCGCGGGGATCTTGCCGGTGATCACGTCGAAGAAGGAATCGATCGGGAAGGCGGCGCGCCCGTCGCGGTCCTTGTAGTAGTACGTGAACATCCGCGCCTGGGAGTCCGTGCGGACCACCTTGTTGCCCAGCGCCACGCTCTCGCCCAGGTTCACCTTGATGTCCTTGGCGCCGAGGTTCAGGCTCTTCGCGGCGATCATGAGCGCAAGCGAGGGATACGGCTCGCCGTAGTAGTCGATCACGAGCGGCTCGCTGCGGATGGCGCCGTCGGCCGGGTCGGGCGAGGCGTTGAGGTGGCCGATGGCGGCCACGTAGGCGCCGATCTGCTCGATGGGCGGGATCGCGGACGCGCCGTAGATGTAGGTGCCGCCATGCTGCGATGTGCCGCTGATGGCGTTCTTCGTCACGTAGGCGGGCAGGGGCTGGTCGGGCTTGCCCGGCGGCGGGCCGCCCATGGTTTCGGCGAACACCATCGGCAACACGACGTTGCCCGCCTTCTTCACGCTCGCGGCGAGGCGGATGTCGTTGTTCAGTGCGACGGAGGCCTCGCGCAGGAGCTTGCCGATCTCGGCGACTTCCCCGGCGGGCTGCGGCACCTGCGCGGCGGGCGTGACCCCGCCGAAGACGCCGACGCCGGGCGCCTCCTGGGGCGCGCCGCCCGGATAGGCCTTGTCGTAGATCTGCAGCATCTTCTCGACGTAGAGCAGGCCCGGGTCGATCTGCGGCTCGAAGAAGAAGATGGTGTTGCCGATCACCTTCGCCTTGGCGGCGGCGAGCTGGTCGATGAGGGTGGCGTGCACCTCGCGCGGCCAGGGCCAGCGGCCGATGTTGGCGATCGATTGCTCGTCGATCGCGATGACCGCGATCCTGTCGCTCGGGGTCTTCGACGTCATCCGCACGCCGAGGTCGTAGGCCCAGCGCTCCAGCCCCGGGATCATGTTCGAAGCCGCATTGAAGACGAGAACGGCCACGGCGATCACGATGCCGAGGAACCAGTCGGCCTTCCAGAATTGGCTCTTCATGGATTCTCCTTGTTGTCCCCGACGCCCGGGCGGCGCGACGCCCGCGGCGGCCCCATCAAGAGCGGGAATCTTACATGGAACGGCGTCGCCCGGTCACGCCGGCGCGCGCGCGGGAGGAGGCTTCCGACCGGTCTGGCGGCACGTCGGCCACCTGCTCGACGACCGCCTCCCGCCCGAAAGCCGTGGCGGCCCTCAGCTCTCCGCGCGCTCGAGAGCCGCGCGGATCGCCTCCACGCGCCGGCGGTTGACAGAAAAATCCCGGATGCCGAGGCGGGCTGCGCTCTTCACGTGAATGGCGCCAGCCGGCGCGTCGAGGGCGAACTCGGCGTCGTCGACGAAGCCCAGGCCCTCGCTCGCGAACTGCACGTGCAGGTAGCCGGGCGTGCGGGTGACGATCGTCGCGCGCGGCATCGCGACGATGGCGGCCTCGAGCGCTCCCCAGGCCCGCGCGGCATCGCCCGTGAAGGCGATCGGAGCGACGTGGTGCCGGGCATCCGCGCGCGGCGCCGTGGAGGAAACCCAGTTGGGGCGCGAGCCGTTGTTCGCAAAGCGCCCGGCGGAGAAACCCAGCACGTCCGGACGGGATCCCGAGAAGAGCCCCAGGGAGGGTCCGACCACGACGGCGGCGAGCGCCACGAGGGCGAGGGACGCGAGGCCGATCGCGGCGACGCGCCCTGCCCGCCGAACGTTCACGGCACCAGGATCGTGGAGCCCGTGGTCTTGCGCGCCTCGAGGTCGCGGTGGGCCTGCTGCGCGTCCTTGAGTGCGTACGACTGCCTCGGCGTCACCTTGATGCGACCGGCGAGCACGTGGTCGAAGAGCTCCTTCGCGGAGGCCAGCAGGTCCTCGCGCTTGGCGGCATAGCCCATGAGCGTCGGGCGCGTCACGTAGAGCGAGCCCTTGGCCGCGAGGAGCCCGGTGTTGAGCGCGTCGACCGGCCCCGACGAATTGCCGAAGAGCGCGAGAAGCCCGCGGCCCTGCAGGCAGTCGAGGGACTTGAGGAACGTGTCCTTGCCGACGGAGTCGTACACCACCGGCACCTTCTTGCCGCCGGTGATTTCCTCGACTCTCTTGACGAAGTCCTCCTTCGTGTAGTCGATGGTGTGCGCCGCGCCGTGCTCGCGCGCGAGCTTCGCCTTCTCCTCGGAGCCGACGGTTCCGATCAGGTTCACGCCGATGGCCTTCGCCCACTGGCAGGCGATGAGCCCGACGCCGCCCGCGGCCGCATGCCACAGGATGGTGTCGCCGGATTTCGGCGTGAGATGCAGCCGGCGCAGCAGGTACTGCACGGTGAGCCCCTGCAGCATCATGCTCGCGCCCTGCTCGAAGCTTATGCCTTCGGGCAGCTTCACCAGCCGGTCGGCCGGATGGATCTTCTTCTCCGAATAGGCGCCGACCGGCCCGTTGCAGTAGGCGACTCGGTCGCCCGCCTTCAGGTCCGCGACACCCGCGCCGACCGCCTCGACCACGCCCGCCGCCTCCAGGCCCAGGCCCGAGGGCAGCGGCAGCGGGTACAGGCCCGTGCGGTGGTAGGTGTCGATGTAGTTGAGGCCGATGGCCTTGTGCGCCACGCGCGCTTCATTGGGGCCGGGATCGCCGACGGCGACTTCCTCCCACTGCAGGACTTCGGGGCCGCCGGTCTTGTGGATTCGAATGGCATGGGGCATTTCAATCTCCTCGTTTCGTCGCCTTGTGGATTCGTCGTCTCACAGCATACGCCGCAAACGCGACGCCCCGCGATGCGGGGCGTCGGCACGGCGCTCCGGGCAGGGAACTAGCTTCCGAGCAGCGTGCCCGGGCCCGCGCCCGCGGCCTTCGCCCACTCGGCGGCGGACACCTTCTTGCCCTCTTCCGGCTTCACCTTCGCGATCTCCACCTGGCCGCCCTGGGCGGTGATGCGGATCGTCTCGGCACCGACCTCGGCGATCTCGCCGATCTTGCCCTTCACTGCGCCGAAGGTGCGCACGACGTGCTTCCTCGATCCGAAGAGCTGCAGCTTCTTCCCGCCGATCGTGGTCCACGCGCCCGGCGCCGGGTCGGCGCCCCGGATCGTGTCGTGGATCCGGTCCACGTGGTTCGCCCAGTGGATGCGCGCCTCGGCCGCACGGAACCAGCCTTCGTAGGAGGCCTGCGACTCGTCCTGCACGGTCTCCCGGTGCTTGCCGGCCACCACCAGGTCCGCCGCCTCGAGCATCGCCGCCACGCCCAGGGGGAAGAGCCGGTCGAAGTAGACGCTGCCCAGGGTGTCGTCCGCGGAAATGGACGTCTGCTTCTGCAGGATCACCGGGCCCTCGTCCAACCCGTCCGAGGGCCGAAAGATCGTGAGACCCGTCACCGTCTCGCCCTTCGCGATCGGCCAGTTGATGGAGCTGGGGCCGCGGAACTTCGGCAGCAGCGACGGGTGGTACTGGATCGTGCCGTGCTTCGGGATGTTCACGAATTCCTGCGGCGCGAACTGCAGCACGAAGGCCATGACGCCCAGGTCGGCGCCCAGCGCCTTCATCGCGGCGGCTGCTTCCGGGGCCTTGAGGGAAGCGAACTGAAACACCTGCAGTCCCTTCTCCTGCGCCGCGACCTTCATCGGGTCGGGCTTTCCTCCCTCCTTCTCCGGCGCGCAGAAGACCCCCGCCACCGTGTCGCCTCGAGCGAGAAACGCCTCCATGACGGCCTTGCCAAAGTCCTGCTGGCCGATGATCGCGATCTTCATGTCAGGTGTCCTTTCCAGCGGACTTCAGTGGAGACTCATGTCCGTCGAAGACGGACGTGATGTCGGAACTAAAATCCTGCTGTCCAACGATCGCAATCTTCATTTCGCTTCCATTCGCTTTGCCGTTTCCATTCTCGTCGTCGCTTCCATTCTTCTCGTCGCCGTTTCCCCGAGCGCGTTCAACGGCTCCAGTCCGTTGGTACGCGCGACTAGCTGAGCGGCCGCTTGCGGTCCGCTCAAGCGACCTTCTTCGGAGGGGTGGAAAAAGCCCCTGCGCCCTTGAGCGCGTCCACCTTCGCCGCGTCGTAGCCGAGCACCTCCTTCAGCACCTCCTCGGTGTGCTCGCCCAGCAGCGGGCTGCGTTCGATCCTCGCGGGCGAGGCCGAGAGCTTGATGGGCATGCCGACGTTGAACCACTTGCCCCGCTTCGGGTGGTCGATCTCCACCCACATGTCGCGGCCGCGGATGTGCTCGTCGGTGGCCAAGTCGGTCGTGGACATGATGGGCCCGCAGGGCACGTCGAGGGGATTCAGGATCGCCATCAGCTCGCGCTTGGAGTACTTCTCCGCGAACTTGTTGAGCAGGCTCCAGACCAGGTTCTGGTTCTTGCGCCGCTCGGCGATGGTGGCCACCCGCGAATCGTTCGCGAGGTCGGGCGCGCCCACGTCCGGGCCGATGCGGTTGGCGAGCGCGGTCCACACCGCCTCCTGCACCACCACATAGAGCCAGTCGTTGGGGCCGTGCGGCTTGCAGTGGATGGCGTTGCCGAGCTGGCCGCCGCCGGAGTCGTTTCCGGCCCGCGGCACGTCGCCCATGCCCTGGAAGGTGGGAACGGAGAATTCCGAAAGCTCCTGGCGCGTGAGGCGCTGGTGGTCGCGGAACTTCACGCGGCACAGGTTCATCACGCCATCCATCATCGCCACCTCGACGTACTGGCCCTCGCCGGTGCGGTTGGCCTGGTGCAGCGCCGCCAGGAGTCCTATCGCCAGGTGCAGGCCCGTGCCCGAATCGCCGATCTGCGCGCCCGTCACGTACGGCGGCCCATCGGGAATGCCGGTGGTGCTCATCGCTCCGCCCATCGCCTGCGCCACGTTTTCGTAGGCCTTGAAGTCGGCGTAGGGGCCGGTGGAGCCGAAGCCCTTGATCGAACCCACGACGATGCGGGGGTTCAACTCGTGGATCTTCTCCCACGTGAAGCCCAAGCGCTCGAGCACGCCCGGGCCGAAGTTCTCCATCATGATGTCGCACTTCATCAGGAGGTCGACGAAGACCGACTTGCCTTCCGCGCTCTTCATGTTGACCGTGATGGAGCGCTTGTTGCAGTTGAGCATCGTGAAGTAGAGGCTGTCCGCGCCCGGGACGTCGCGCAACTGGCCCCGCGTCGCGTCGCCCTGCGGCGGCTCGAACTTGATGACGTCGGCGCCCATCCAGGCGAGGAGCTGCGAGCAGGTCGGGCCCGCCTGCACGTGGGTCATGTCGAGGATGCGTACGCCCTTGAGTGCTTCCATTCTGGTCTCCGGGAAATTTCTTCGGCAGGCGAAAGGCCGCCTGCCCTCGTTCGGGGGTTGGGTCTACTGCTTCTTCGCGCTCTGCGGATTCAGGCTCGTGATGCGCCCGCTCTCGGTTCCGGCCGTCTCGTCGATGAGGGCATTGATGAGCGTGGGCTTGCGCGAGAGGATGGCCGCTTCCATGGCCTTGCGCAACTCGGCCGGGGTCGCCACCTGCACGCCCACGCCGCCAAAGGCCTGCATCAGCATCTCGTAGCGCGCGCCCTTCACGAACACGGTGGGCGCGACATCGGGGCCGCCGGTCGGGTTGACGTCGGTGCCTCGGTAGACGCCGTTGTTGTTGAGCACCACCACGCAGACCGGCAGGTTGTAGCGGCAGATGGTCTCGACTTCCATGCCGGAGAAACCGAAGGCGCTGTCGCCCTCGATCGCGATCACCGGCTGGCCGCTCACCACGGCAGCCGCCACCGAAAAGCCCATGCCGATGCCCATGATTCCCCAGGTCCCGACGTCCAGTCGCTTCCTCGGCTTGTACATGTCGACGATGCTGCGGGTGAAGTCGAGCGCGTTTGCCCCTTCGTTGACCAGCATCGCATCCGGGTTGGCCTTGACGATGTCGCGCACCACTTTCAGGGCGCTGTGGAAATTCATCGGCCGCGGATCCCCGGCGAGGGTCTCGGCCATCTTGGCGAGGTTCTTGTTCCTGCGCTCGGCGATCGCCGCAAGCCACTCGGCCGGGGGCCTGGCCCAGTCGGAGCCGATGCCCGCGAGCAGCGCCGACACGCAGGAGCCGATGTCGCCGACCAGCGGCGCGTCGATGCGCACGTTGCTGTCCGCTTCCTGCGGCGAGATGTCGACCTGGATGAACTTCTGCCCGCCCCATTCCTTGTGGCTCCTGCCGCCCCAGGTCTTGCCCTTGCCGTGCGAGAGCAGCCAGTTCAGGCGCGCGCCGACGAGCATCACGACGTCGGCTTCGGGCAGCACGAAGGACCGGGCCGCGGCGGCGGACTGCTCGTGCGTGTCGGGAATGAGGCCCTTGGCCATGGCCATGGGCAGGTAGGGTATTCCGGTCTTCTCGACCAGCGCGCGGATGTCCGCGTCCGCCTGCGCGTAGGCCGCACCCTTGCCCAGCAGGATCAGCGGGCGCCTCGCGTTCCTGAGCAGTCCGAGCGCGCGCTGCACGGCGTCGCCGGCCGGGACCTGGCGGGGCGCCGGATCGACCACCTCGATCAGCGATTTCCTGCCGGCCTCGGCGTCCAGGGTCTGGGCGAAGAGCTTCGCCGGCAGGTCGAGGTAGACGCCACCCGGCCGGCCGGAGACGGCGGCACGGATGGCGCGCGCGATTCCCACGCCGATGTCCTCGGCGTGGAGCACGCGAAACGCGGCCTTGCACAGCGGCTTGGCGATGGCGAGCTGGTCCATCTCCTCGTAGTCACCCTGCTGCAGGTCGACGATCTCGCGCTCGCTGGAGCCGCTCACGAGGATCATCGGGAAGCAGTTGGTCGTGGCGTTCGCGAGCGCCGTCAGGCCATTGAGGAAGCCGGGGGCGGACACCGTCAGGCAGATTCCCGGCTTCTGCGTGAGGAACCCGGCGATGGCGGCGGCGTTGCCCGCGTTCTGCTCGTGACGAAACGAGATCACGCGCATGCCTGCGGCCTGCGCCTTGCGGGTGAGGTCGGTTATCGGGATGCCCGGCAGGCCGAAGATGGTGTCGATGCCGTTGAGCTTCAGGGCATCGATCACCAGGTGAAAGCCGTCGGTCACTTCAGGCGAACGCGCATCGGCCACGCCCTGGCCGCTGGGCGACTTCCCGGGGTGCTGCGCGGTGGCCTGGCCGGAGACGGCCGGATCGGTGACGGTTGCCATGCTGTTCTCCTCGTGGGATATCCCGGCGCGGGGCGCCGGGCGGATCGCGCGGGCGGCCTGCCCCATCGTCGGGGGCCGGCCGCGGGACGTCTCGGGTTCAGCGCTGTTGAATCGCGCTAGAATGGTAGGGAACCGCGCGAGCGCACCGCCTTGATGCGGGTCAATTGTCCCGATCCCCATGACCCTGCTGGCCAATCATCCCGAGCGCGCCGAGATCAGCGCGCAACTGCGCAAGAACATCGTCCTGCGGCGCCTCTCGGAAGCGTCCTTCGCCGAGCTCGAGCCGCTGCTCGCGATCGTGGACTTCCGCAAGGCCGACGTCCTGCTCACGCAGGGCGCGCACGACATGGAGCAGTACTTCGTCATCGACGGGGTGTTGAAGCGCGTCGTTTCCAATCCGGACGGCAAGGAGATGATCCTGCGATTCGCCGCCGAGGACGACATGGACACGAGCTATGCCGCCTGGCGCCTGCGCACGCCCGCGCCCTACTCGATACGGGCCGTCACGAAGGCGCGCGTGGCGAAGCTCCCCCTTCCCCAGTGGGCGGAGTTCCTGGACGGCCATCCCGACCTCAAGGAAGACTTCGAGTACGAGGTGATGCACCTCATGAGCGAGGTCATGGCCCACACGATCACGCTGCACCTCCTGGACGCGCCGGGACGCGTGCACCGGTTCGTGCGCAAGCACCCCGAGCTCGCCGAGCGCGTACCGAAGAAGGAGCTCGCCTCCTACCTCAACCTGTCCGCCGAGACCCTGTCGCGCCTGAAGCACGCAGGCAAGATCTGAACCTTCCGGCACGTGCTGGCCAAATCGCCCACTCCGGCTTATAGTTATCGGGATATTTGGCGAATCGAAACGTAAGTTAAGGGAGGGCATCCCATGCTCGACGAGGGCCTCGTCTTCCACAAGACGGCCGCTGGCGCCCGCGAAATGAGCACTCCCGGGCTCGGGCTCCCCCCGAAGCTGCGGCGGGCGCTCATTCTCGTCGATGGCGTGAAGCCCGTGTCGCAGCTCGGCACCCTGTTCCGGCCCGGCGAGGTCGAGACGATCCTCGCGGAGCTCCAGCACCGGGGCCTCGTCACGCTCGCCGGCGGCGCTCTCGCCCCGGTGTCCCCCGAGCCGCCCGCCGAAGCCAGGGCGTCGTCCGGAAAGGGAATCGGGAAGGACAACTTCGAGGCGGTCCGGCAACGCGCCATGCGCGAGATCTCGCACCGGCTGGGGCCCAACGGCGACGCGCTCGCGATCCGGGTCGAGCGCTGCAAGACGCCGGAGGAACTGCGGGTCGCGCTGCGGGAGGCGGAGACGATCCTCACGAGCTTCCTGGGCGCCGAGTACGGGCGCACGTTCGCCCAGAAGATAGGGCGCGACCTCCTCTAGCGGCTACTTGCGCGGCTGCTGCGGAAAGGTCTTCATCCGGCCCGACATCGTCGTCAGCTCGTCCTCGACGCCGGCGCCGCCGGCGACCTCCTCGACCACCCGGTGGCAGAGCGCGTGCTCGCGCTCGTCGGCGACGATGCCCCGGAGGATGAGGCGCCCGTCCCGCACGTCGATGGAAACGCCGATGCCGGCCGTGGCGGGATTCGCCTTGAGGGCCGATCGCGCCCTCGATCGCAGCGCCAGGTCCGCGAGGTGCGCGCGCGATTCCGGCGTTTCCTGGAACGATGCGCTCTTCGACAGGCCCACCACCATGTCGACGCAGGTGGCCACCGGGATGCGCGCGGTGTTCAGCGTCAAGTCGAAGAGCTCCGGGTCGCCCCAGTGCACGCCGAAGTGCTCGGACATGCGGGAAGCGCGCGCATGGTCGTCCACCGCGATCTCGTGGCGCGCGAGCTTCTCGTCGTCCGTCTCGAGCCGCCGCATCAGGCGCTGCACCCGCAGGTCCATCGGCGCGCACACGCGGATGCAGGGCACGTGGGCGACGGTGCGCAGGATCATGGTCGCGCCCCAGCCGCGCACCAGCACGTTTCCCTTCACCGCAAGATCGTAGACCTCCTCCGCGGTGAATATGGAAATCGACCTCTCGTCGGCGGTCCAGCGCTCGAAGGGCCCCGCCTTCCCCTCGCGCAGCCTGCGGATGAGGCTCTTCTTCACGTGCATCTTCCCGGCGACGTGGTCGCCGACCTCGTGGCGGACCATAGCGAGCCCCAGGGCCTCGCGCACGCCTGCGGCGACGTCGGAGCCGAGCGTGGCCATTTCCTGGGTGAACGCGATCACCGCCATGTCAGATCCCTTCCTTGCCCGGAAAGCCCATCGGAGCGCCTATCGCCCGTTCCCGCCGCGTGCGATGGCGATGGCCTTCGAGAGGAGCGGCCAGAAGAGCAGCAGGAGCGCGAGGCCGGTGATGGTGCCGACCAGGGGATTGGAGAAGAACACGCGGATGTCGCCCTGGGAGCCCAGCATCGCCTGCCGGAAGGAGTCCTCCGCGCGGTCGCCCAGCACCAGGGCGAGCACCAGCGGCGCCATCGGATAGTCGAGCTTCTTGAAGAGGTAGCCCAGGATGCCGAAGACGATCATGAGCCAGACGTCGAAGATCGAGTTGTGCACCGTGTACGCGCCGATGGCGCAGATCACGAGGATCACCGGCGCGATGATCGAGAACGGCACGCGCAGGATCGAGGCGAAGAGCGGCACGCAGGTGAGGACCACGATCAGGCCCACGATGTTGCCCAGGTACATCGACGCGATGAGGCCCCAGACGAAATCGGGCTTCTCCACGAAGAGGAGCGGCCCGGGCTGCAGGCCCCAGATCAGGAGACCGCCCAGAAGCACCGCCGCCGTGGGCGAGCCGGGCACGCCCAGCGTGAGCATCGGCAGCAGCGCCGCGGTTCCCGCGGCGTGCGCCGCGGTCTCGGGTGCGACGACCCCCTCGACCATCCCCGTGCCGAACTCCTCGCCATCGCGCGACATCTTCTTGGCGAGCCCGTAGGCCATGAAGGAGGCGGGAGTCGCCCCGCCGGGCACGATGCCCATCATGCAGCCCACGGCCGAGGAGCGGATCGAGGTCTTCCAGTACCGGGGCAGCTCCTTCCACGTATCGAGGACGACGCGCAGGTTGAGCTTGGCCTTGGCCCCCCGGAATTCGAGGCCCTCCTCGATGGTGAGCAGTATCTCGCCGATGCCGAAGAGCCCGATCACCGCGATGAGGAAGTCGAATCCCGCGAGGAGCTCCATGATGTTGAAGGTGAGGCGCAACTGGCCCGTGACCGTGTCGATGCCCACGGCGGCCAGCGCAAAGCCCGTCATCATCGCCGTGATCGTCTTGAACGGCGAGCCCTTGGCCATGCCCACGAAGGCGCTGAAGGTGAGGAGGTACACGGAGAAGAACTCCGGCGGCCCGAACCGCAACGCGAACTTGGCGATGATCGGCGAGATGAAGGTGATCAGGACCACGGCCACCAGCGCGCCCACGAACGAGGACGTGAAGGCCGCGGTGAGCGCCGCCCCGGCACGCCCCTTCTGGGCGAGCGGATAGCCGTCGAACGTGGTCGCGACGGACCAGGGCTCGCCGGGGATGTTGAACAGGATCGAGGTGATGGCGCCGCCGAAGAGCGCGCCCCAGTAGATGCACGAGAGCAGGATGATCGCCGAGGTGGCACCGCCCGGCGATTGCGCCATGGAGAAGGTGAGCGGCAGCAGGATCGCCACGCCGTTGGCGCCGCCGAGGCCCGGGAGCACGCCGATCAGCACGCCCAGGCTCACGCCGGCCAGCATGAGCGCCAGGTTCACCCAGGTCATGGCGACCGCGAAGCCGCCCATCAGGGCCTGGATCTCTTCCATTTTCCGTACCTGTCTAGTTGAAGCCGAAAGCGGTTTCTATGGGCCCCTTGGGCAGGGGCACCTTGAACCAGATCTCGAACATGAGAAAGAAGAAGACGACCACGCCCAGGGAGATCGGCAGGATCCGGATCCAGCGATATTTGCCGAGATGCCACATGAAGAACGAGATGAAGATCGCGGAGGCCGCGTAGATCCCGATGCTGAGCCAGGGATTCCTGATGAGCGCCACGTAGACGATGGTGGGAACCATCACCTGCAGGACCATCCTGAGCTGGCCCCATTCCACGAACGCTTCTCGCCCGCGCTCGCCCAGGTTCAGCGCGCGAAAGATGGTCACCACCGCCGAAACCACGATCATCAGGCCGATGTAGAACGGGAAATAGCCCGCCTGCGGCCCGTCGGCACCCCACGACGCCCCGAGGCGGCGGGTATCCCACATGACCAGCGCGCCGAACGCGAGGAAGATCCCCGCCATGACCAGTTCGGCGGTGCGCGTGGTCGCCACCGGTTTCTTGACGTCCATTCCGGGTCTCCTGGAAATCGAATGCGAAAGGGAACGGGGGCCGCAGCGCGGCCCCCGAACCTATGCGATCACTTGCCGGGGGCGAGGAATCCCGCCTCCTTCATGAGGCCGTAATGTATTTGATCGGCCTTGGCGACCCAGTCGGCGTACTCCTTGCCCGTGAGCGCGGTCTGGTTGAAGGCGCCTTCCTCCATGAACTTCTTCCATTCCGGGGTCTGGCGGACCTTTTCCAGCACGTCGACGTAGAACTTCACCTGGTCCGGCGTCACGCCGCCGGGCATGAAGATGCCGCGCAGCATGAGGTAGTCCGTGTCCACGCCCGACTCCTTGCAGGTCGGGATGTCGTTCCAGCTCATCTCCTTGGTGACCTTTTCCTTGTAGGGCATGCGCGTGTCGTCGAACACGCACAGCGGGCGCAGGTTTCCGGCTCGCCACTGGGCCACGGCCTCGATCGGGTTGTTGACGGAGGAGTCGATGTGCTTGCCCACCAGCTGCGTGGCCACCGTGCCGCCGCCCTTGTAGGGGATGAAGGTGAACTTGGCGCCGGTCTGCTTCTCGAGCGCGACGGTGATGATCTGGTCCTCCTGCTTGGAGCCGGTGCCGCCCATCTTCATCTTGCCCGGGCCGGCCTTCTTCGTCGCCTCGATGTAGTCCTTGGCCGTCTTGTAGGGCGTTTCGGCATGCACCCAGAGGACGAACTGGTCGAGCGCCAGCATGCGCACCGGCGTGAGGTCCTTCCAGCTGAACGGCACCCCCGTGGCGAGCGGCGTCGTGAAGGTGTTGGAGAGCGTGATGATGATCTTGTGCGGGTCGCCCTTGGAGCCCTTCACGTCGAGGAAGCCCTCGGCGCCCGCGCCGCCGCCCTTGTTCACCACGACCACCGATTCCTTCATGAGGCCGTGCTTGGCGATGATCGCCTGCACGAGGCGAGCCATCTGGTCCGCCCCGCCTCCCGTGCCCGCGGGCACGATGAATTCGACGGTCTTGTTGGGCTCCCACGCGAACGCGGGGGTGAAGACGGAAAAGGCGCTGGCGACCACGGCGGCCAGCAGGCCTTTCGCGAAGCTGCGGTTTGTCATGGAAAGTCTCCTCATGGGTGGGCAATTGTGAGAACAGTGGAGTGCCGGATTCTATCCCGAGGACGGATCGCGCGGCCCGGCCGCGCACCGGCTTCCACCGAGGTCGCTCTTGCCGGCGACTGGAACATTCTAGGGCCGGCCGGGGGCGGGCGTCTCTTGACCCGCGTCAATCGGCGGCCTCAGTGCGACATGAGCACGGGGATCCGGGCGTCGCGGAGCACGGCGCGCGTCGCACCCCCGAGGACGAGTTCGGCGAATCGCGGCCTGCCGTACGCGCCCATCACCACGAGGTCCGCGCCGAGCTTGCGCGCCTGCGAAAGGATCGCGTGGCCGACGCTCTCGTCGCTGGCCGAGGCGTGGCGCGCCTGCGCCGTGACGCCGCGCCGGGCGAGGTACTGCACCGCCGCCTTCGCGCCGTGGATCGGCCCTTCGTCGCCCGGCGGCCCCGCCGAGAAGATCTCGACGGCTTTCGCTCTCGCCAGGAGCGGCACCGAATCCGACAGCGCGCGCGCGGCCTCCCGGCTGCCGTTCCAGGCCACCAGGACCTTTCCCGGAAAGCCGTCTGGCAGGCCCTTCGCCGTGACGAGCAGGACGGGGCGGCCCACCGCGAGGATGGATGCCTCGACCCGATGGCCGCCGAGAATGCCGATGTCGTCGTCTCCGGGCAGCGGCAGCACCACGAGGTCGGCCGTGCGCGCGCGGATGGCGAGGGCCGCGTCCGCCTCGGAATCGACCACGAGACCCTGCGCGGAGGCGATGCCCGCCTGACCCGCTCGCTCCTCGAAGCGCGCCGCGGCATTGCGCGCCTCGGTCCGGTCGCGTTCCCACTCCTTCTTCATGAGGCTCGATGCGCTCTGGCGCGGACGCAGCCGCTGCGGAAGCGAGAGAGGTGCTACTGCCGCGAGCCCCTCGAGGTGCGCGCCCAGTTCGCCCGCGAGCCGGATCGCCGCCTGAAGGCTGCCGGCGGCCTCGGGGTGTTCGTCGATGGGAACCAGGATGGAACCGTAGGTCATGACGTCTCCTCGCGAAGACCGCGGGCGATCCGCGGCCGCTTCTCGGCACGTCGCCAGTCTAGCCGAGCGCGGCCGCGATGGTCTTGGCTCAGGTCAATGCCGCGGGAGGCCGCGCCGGAGATCATTTGCTACATTGCACGTTCGCCCGCCCGGCAACCCGCGCCCCGAGCGCACCGATACCACACGCCTGGAGAATTGCCCGATGGAACCGATGACCCTGCTCGCGCTCGCCATCTTCGCGGTGACGATCGTGATCGTCATCACCGGCTGGATCGACAGCACGGTGGCCGCGCTCCTTGGCGTGACGGCGATGATCTGGATGGGCCTCCTGACCGAGGACGACGCCTTCAAGGTGGTCGACTGGAACGTGATGGCCATCCTCGTGTCGATCTGGACCATCGCGGGCTATTTCGGCAAGTCGGGAATCCCCGAGTGGCTTTCGGTGAAGGCCCTGGAGATGTCGCGCGGAAACGGCGGCATGCTCATCGTGATCCTGTCGATGCTGGCCGGGCTGGTCTCGATGGTCGTCGACAACGTGGTGGTGATCCTCATGTTCGCGCCCGTGGCCATTCCGCTCGCGCGCCACTTGGGGCTTCCCCTCACGCCGCTCGTGCTCATGATCGGCTTCAGCGCGAATTTCATGGGCTCGGCGATGCTGCTGGGAGACCTTCCGCCGCAGATGATGCACAGCGTCTCGGGGGCGGAGTTCTTCGACTTCATCTGGTACCAGGGCAAGCCCAGCTCGTTCCCGATCCTGCTCGTGACCTTCTCCCTCACCCTTGGCCTCATGTACTGGCTCTTCTTCCGCCGGTTCGGCGGCACGGCGCCGGTGGCGGCCGGGGGCGGCAGCATGGGAGAGGCGAGGATTCCCGACAAGCTCTTCGCGACCATCGTCGTGGGCGGGTTCGTCGCGACCATCGTGGCCATGAGCCTTCGCGAATACCTCGGCGTGAAGCTGGGCTTCATCGCGATGACGGGTGCGCTCGTCCTCGTGCTCGTGCTGGAGCTGCTCGGCGACCGCGTGAAGAAGCCCAGCTTCGAGGAGGTCGTCCAGGAGCTCGACTGGCGCGCCGTGTTCTTCTACATAGCGCTCTTCGCGCTGGTGGGAGGCCTCGAGAAGACGGGGATTCTGGAGAAGCTCGCGCACGCCATGGTCCCGGTCTTCTCGCAGAGCTACGCGCTCGGCGCGACGCTTCTCTACTGGGCCACGATTCCCATCGTGGGCATCGTCGAGCACGACGCCTACATCCTCACCTTCCTCTACACCGTGCGCGACCTGGGCCAGCAGGGCGTCGACCCCTGGCCGCTGTGGTGGATGCTGCTGTGGTCCGGAACCCTCGGCAGCAACTTGACCATCGCCGGCGCGCCGGCCCTCTACGTCGCCGCCAACATCTGCGAGCGCGAGGAAAACCGGCGGGTTTCGCTGCGGGAGTTCCTGCGCTGGAGCGTTCCCTTCACGCTCATTTCCTGCGTCATCTGCTACGCATTCGGCATGCTGATCTGGGTGCTGCCGCTGATGTGAGTGAACCCCGCGGCCGGGGTGCGGTCAGTCGGGGAATATAATCACCCCGTGCCCGCGCCCCGCCCGATGCGCCTTTCGCGCCTTCTCGCCGCCCTCGCCCTGTCCGCCTGCCATGCCTTTGCGGCGCCCTCCCCGGCGCCCGTCACGGACGCCGACCTGGTCGCCGCACGTGCGGCCTCGGAGAAACGGGACATCCGGACGCTCGAACACTGGCAGGCCCGATTTGCGGGCCATCCGCTCGAAGCCTATCCGTCCTACTGGCTGCTCTCGGCGCGCCTCGAGAAGGCGGACCCCGACGCGATCCGCGCCTTCCTCGCCAGGCACCGCGACACGCCCCTCGCCGATCCCCTTCGCCGCGACTGGCTCAAGGCGCTCGGCGAGACGGCGCAATGGGACGTGTTCCGGCGGGAGTACCCGGCGCTCGTCGCTGACGACACGGAGGTCGCGTGCTACGCGCTCCAGGAGCGGCTTGCGCGGGGCGATGCCGATGCGCTCCGGGAAGCCCGTGCCCTCTGGCTCGCCGGTCGAGATGCGCCCGCCTCGTGCACGCCGCCGTTCGAGGCCGCGGCGCGCGAGCGCCTCATAGGTTCCCCGGAAGCCTGGGAACGCATCCGGAAGCTCCTCTCGGCCGGCCTCGTGAAGGAAGCACGCCGCGCCAACGCCTTCCTGCCCAACAAGGAGCGGATCGACGAGCGGGCGCTGGAGCGTGCCCTCGCCCATCCGGACCGCTACCTTGCGGCCGAGAAAACGCCCATCCCGGGGCGCGCGGTCCACGAGTTGCTGCTCTTCGCCGTCTCACGGCTCGCCCGGAAAAGCCCCGACGAGGCGGCGAAGCACCTGCAATCGCACGCCGCGAAGCTGGGCGAAGAGGACGCGCGGTACGGCTGGGCGCAGATCGCGCATGCCGCGGCGATGAAGCACCATCCGCTTGCCCTCGAGTGGTATGCCGCGGCGGGCGAAGGCCCGTTCAGCGACGCGCAACTGCAGTGGAAGGCGCGGGCCGCACTGCGCGCAGGGGACTGGGCGGCGTTGCGCGCGGCGGTGAACCTCATGGCGCCGGAGGCGGCCCGCGATCCCGCGTGGCGCTACTGGCTCGCCCGCGCACTCGCCGAGGAGGGCGCCAAGCCCGCGGCCGAGGTGATCCTGCGGCCGCTCGCCCGCGAGCGCCATTTCTACGGCCTGCTGGCCGCGGAGGATCTCGGCGCCGTGGAGCCACCCGACTGGAGCGCGTGGCAGGTCCCGGACGAGGATGTCGCAAGGGTGCAGTCCATCCCCGCGGTCGGACGCGCCATCGCCCTGTACGCCCTCGACATGAACACGGAGGCGTATCGCGAATGGGTGTTCGGCCTTCGCGGCCTGGACGATCGCGGCTTCCTCGCCGCCTCGGAGGTTGCCGCCAGGGCCGGCCTCGCCGACCGCGCCATCGCCGCGGCGAGCCAGACGGCTTCCCGGCATGACTATGCGCGCCGCTACCCGACCCACCACCGCGAGCCGCTCGTCGCGGCTTCCCGGAAGTGGGATGTCGACGAGGCCCTGCTCTTCGGCCTCATTCGCCAGGAAAGCCGCTTCAACCCGACGATCCGATCCCGCGCGGGCGCAACCGGCCTCATGCAGCTCATGCCCGCGACGGCGCGATGGGTCGCCAAGCAGATCCCGGTCCGGTCCTATCGTCCGGCGCTTCTCGAGCAGCCCGAGGTCAACGTCGCCATGGGCACCTACTACTTCCACCGGGTGCTCGCGGACCTGGGCGACCCGGTACTCGCGATGGCCGGATACAACGCCGGCCCGGGCCGCGCGAAACGCTGGCGCGACGCAAAGCCGCTCGAGGGCGCGATCTACGCCGAGTCGATCCCCTTCGACGAAACGCGCGACTACGTGAAGAAAGTCATGGCAAACGCCTGGTTCTACACGCACCGCCTCACCGGCCGCACGGCCAGCCTGCGCGCCCTCATGGGCACCGTTCCCGGCCGCGGCGCCGTCGAGACGGCCGGCAACGTGGCGGCCATACCGTGACGGAACCGGCGCGCGTGCTCGTGCTCGGCGCGAGCGGCTTCGTCGGCCGCTCCGTCTGCGCACGCCTGGCCACGTGCGGCACCGGGGTCCGCGCGCTGACCCGCGACAGCGTCAAGGCGAGGCCGCTCCAGGTCCTGCCGGCGCTGGAGATTCTCTCCGGAAGCCCCCATGACGAAGAGGCGCTCGCAGGCGCGCTCGACGGCGTCGATGCCGTCGTGAACCTGGTCGGAATCCTCCACCAGAGCCGCGGTGCGCCCTTCGAGAAGGTCCACGTCGAGTTGCCGCGCCGGATCGCACGGGCCTGCCGCGCCGCAGGTGTCACGCGACTCGTGCACATGAGCGCGCTCAACGCCTCCGCCGACGGGCCGAGCGAGTACCTGCGCTCGCGCGGGAGAGGCGAGGCGGCCCTGCGCGAGGAAGGCAAGGGGCTTGCCGTCACGGTCTTCCGGCCTTCGGTCATCTTCGGGGAGGACGACAGCTTCCTCAACCTGTTCGCAGGCCTCGTGCGACCGCTTCCGGTGGTTCCGCTGGCCGGCGCGGGCACCCGCTTCCAGCCCGTCTGGGTCGAGGACGTGGCGCGGGCGGTCGCTTCGAGCCTGGATGACGCGCGCACCTTCGGGAAGTCCTACGACCTGTGCGGGCCGGGCACGTACACGCTCGCTGAGATCGTCCGCTTCGTGGCCGGCCTGCAGGGAAGGCGCAGGCGCATCGTCGCGTTGCCTGCATGGGCGGGGCTCGCGCAGGCCTTCGTCCTCGAGCACTTGCCGGGTCCGGTGATGACCCGCGACAACCTCGCTTCCATGAAGGTGGACAGCGTCTGCGCCTGCCCCTTTCCGGAAGTCCTCGGATTCGCCCCCGCGGCAATGGAGGCGATCGTTCCCGGGTACCTGGCGTCGGCGGGACCGCGCGGGCGGTACTCGGGCTTCAGGCGTGGCGTCGGGAGGTGACATGTCAGGGCTGACACTCGTCATTGGCAACAAGAACTACTCGTCGTGGTCGATGCGGCCCTGGGTGCTGCTCACGCAGCTCGGGATCGCCTTCGAGGAGCGGATACTTCGATTCCATACCGACGAATGGGACGCGGGAATCGACCGCTGGTCCCCCTCGGGGCTCGTTCCCGTGCTGTGGCGGGGCGAGGTCGCCATCTGGGACTCGCTCGCCATCTTCGAGACGCTCGCCGAGTGGTTTCCCGGCAAGGCCGTGTGGCCCGCGGATCCGGCCGCGCGCGCCTTTGCACGATCGGCGGCGGCGGAAATGCACGCGGGATTCCGGAACCTGCGCACCCGCATGCCCATGAACATCCGCGCGAGCCTTCCGGGCAAGGGCATGACGCCGGAGGTGCGCGCCGACATCGATCGGATAGAGCGCCTCTGGCGCGAAGGGAGATCGCGATTCGGCGCCAGCGGCGATTTCCTCTGCGGCCCGTTCTCGGCCGTCGACGCGATGTTCGCACCGGTGGTGATGCGCCTGGCGACCTACGACGTGGCCTGCGGCCCTGTCGCCACCCGGTATTGCGAGGCGGTCCGGGCCGCTCCCGGCGTGCGCGCCTGGATCGAGAGCGCGCTGGCGGAGACGCAGTTCCTGGCCGAGGAAGAGCCGTACGCGGAGCCGCCGCGCCCCTGAGGCGCGAAAAAAGGCGATGGCACGATGAAGATCTACGCCGTGGGCGGCTGCGTGCGCGACGAGTTGCTCGGCCTCCCGTCGGCGGATCGCGACTGGGTGGTGGTCGGCGCCGACCCGGCGCAGATGATCGCCCTGGGCTTTCGCGCGGTGGGCGCCGATTTCCCCGTATTCCTCCACCCCGATACGCACGAGGAGTACGCGCTCGCGCGCACCGAGCGCAAGACCGCGCCCGGCTACAAGGGCTTCCGCTTCCACGCCTCGCCGGACGTGAGCCTCGAGGAGGACCTGCGCCGTCGCGACCTCACGATCAATGCGATCGCGCGCGACGAGGACGGCACGCTGGTCGACCCTTTCGGCGGCGCGGAGGACCTGCGCCGTGGAATCCTGCGGCACGTGGGCGAGGCGTTCGCCGAGGACCCGGTGCGGATCCTGCGCGTAGCCCGGTTCGCCGCGCGCTTCGGATTCGACGTGGCGGCGGAGACGATGGAACTCATGCGCGGCATGGTCCGCTCGGGCGAAGTCGACCACCTGGTGCCCGAGCGCGTCTGGCAGGAAATCGCGCGCGGCCTCCAGGAGCCGCGGCCGGACCGGATGATCGCGGTGCTGCGCGACTGCGGGGCACTTGCCCGGACGCTGCCGGAAGTCGATGCCCTCACGGATCGGGACGACGGCGCGCTGCTCGCGGCGAGGCTCGGGGCGAGCCTTGCGTTCGGGCTTCCCGTGCGCTTCGCCTGCCTCACGATCGGCCTCCCGCCGGAGGCGGTCGCCGCGCTATGCGAGCGAATCGGCGCTCCCGGCGATTTGCGGGACCTCGCCGTCCTGGCCGCCCGGGAACGCGCCGCCGTGGAAGGCGCGGCCGCCCTCGGCGCGCAGGCCGTGCTCGCGCTCCTCGAGCGGACCGACGCCTTCCGGCGTCCCGAGCGCCTCGAGCGCCTCATGGACGTGTGCGAGGCCGACCTGCGTTCCCGCGGGCTCGCGCGAAAGGTGCCGCGCGACCGGCTGGTCTCCGCCCGCGCGGCCGCGCTGGGAATCGACGCCGCGGCCATCGCCCGCGCGCACCCGCAGTCCGTGCCCGCGGCAATCCACGACGCACGGGCCGCACGGATCGCCGAGGCCCTTGCCCGCGCCTGACTCCCCGCGGCCCCAGCGGGGCCGCGGGGCTCGCCGAGAAGCGGAAAACAAAAGGCCCCCGGTCGAAACCGGGGGCCTTCGTCACGCGGCTTGCCTGGCGCCCCTCGCGGGGCGGCGGATTACTTGCGCTTCGCCTTGCGGACCGGGGCCTTGGGGGCCTTGGCCGCGGAGCGGACGGTCGCGACGTTCTGCTCGACGGTCTTCTCGACGGTGTCGTAGAGCTGCTTGTTGATCGCGGCGAGGTTCGCGTAGGCGTTCTGCGCGGCGGCCATCGCGGACTTCACGTTGCCCACGTAGGCTTCCGAGCCGGCGGGCGCGTACTTGAACGCCTCCTCGAGGCCCGAGACGGCGGACTTGTTGGCGTCCGTGGCCTGCTTCTCGAACACTTTCTTCACTTCGGCGTTGGTCTCGGCGGCGGTCTCATACACGGTGCGCGAGTACGAGTAGGCGCGCTTCATGACCGGCTCGAGGGCGGCGGAGTTGATGGCGATGACTTCGTGCACGTCCTTCGCGCCGGCCAGGGCCGCGGCGTGCGCGGTGGCCTGCTCGACGGAATCGCGGGCGGCGTCGAGGCCGATCTCGGCGAACTTCTCGAGGTTGGCGAGGGAAAGCTGGGCGAAGTGCGCGAACTGGCTGATCGCGGCTTCGTTGGCGGCGCTGAACTGGTCGATCTTGATCATGGTGGTCTCCTGGACGGTGATCGCTGGGGGTTGGCTGCGGCAGCGGTTATGCTGCACTGCACAAAACCAATTTTAGGCTAATCAGCCCTGAAGTCAAGGGGGTGCGGCAACTTTTTATTGCGCTGCAACATAACCGGGGCAGTCCGGGAAATCAAGGACTTGCGACCGCCCGCCGAAAAAGCGAGGGGCCCGCGAACGGGCCCCTGGCTCGACCGGCCGCGCCCGCGGCCCGGTGCAGGGCCGCTGGCGGGTGCGGGAAGGATCAGTTCACCTTCAGGCCACGCTCCTTGAAGTACTTGAGCGCGCCCGGGTGGAACGGGATCGGGGAGCCGCCCGTCAACTGGTTGTCGAGCGACAGGAACGCGGCGTCCTTGTGCACGCGCACCAGCTCGTCCTTCTTCTCGAACATCGTCTTGGTGATCTGGTAGATGAGGTTCTCGTCGGCGGCCTCGGGCACCACGATGAGGTTCCACACGTCGACGTTGGACGAGTCCGTCGCCTGGCCCGGGTAGGCGTTGGCGAGGATCTTGTTCTTCACGTAGAGCGGGCCGTACTTCTTGCGCATCCCGTCGGCGGCGTCACCGTGGTCGAGGAGCTTGATCGTCTTGCCGGGGGTGGCCGCGAGGTCCGTGAGACCCGGCGTGGGCACGCCGCCCACCCAGGTGACGGCGTCGACCTTGCCGTCCTTGAGGGCGTTCACGCCCTCGGAGAGCGAAAGGCGCTCGCGAATCACGTCCTTGTCGGGGTCGAGACCGAAGGCCTCGAGCATGCGCATCGTCATCACCTCCGTGCCAGAGCCGGGGGAGCCCGACGCGACCCGCTTGCCCTTGAGGTCGGTCACCTTCTCGATGCCCTTGCCCTCGACCGTCACGACCTGCATCCGGTTGGGATAGAAGACGACGAGCGCGCGCACGCCGACCTTGTTGTCCTTGAACTTCGACAGGCCGTTGTAGGCGTCCCACGCGATGTCCGCCATGGTGAAGCCGAGTTCCGACTTGCCCCCGCCGATCAGCTGGAGGTTCGCCACCGATCCGCCGGTCACCTCCGCCGTGGCCTCCAGGGTCGGGATGTGCTTGGACAGGACCGCCGCAAGCCCGCCGCCCAGGGGGTAGTACACGCCGGCGGTGCCGCCGGTGCCGATCGAGATGCGGACTTTCTTGTCCTGGGCACCGGCGGTGCCGAGTCCGAACGCCGCGACGAGCGCGGCTGCGACTGCGATGATTTTTTTCATGTCTCCTCACTCCTTCTGGTGGACGGGTACCCCCCGCCGTTGGTCAGTCGTCCAGGGAATTCGGTTCCTGGACGAGCTTGGCCACGGCCTCGTGGCCGCCGCCGTGGAATCTGCGCTTGTCGTCCCTGCAGGAGAGCAGGTTCCCGATTCCGGGGAATCCCGCACCCTTGCCGCGCCTGTCGACGATCACGTGCTTCGCGCAGTGCGCGTCGAGGGTGAGCATGGCCCTGCCCCCCGTGACCGTCGTTTCCGATTGGCCGAATCGGTCATTCTAGCCGAAAGGCTCTTCCTGCTCGGCGAGCCCCAGCGGCAGGGGCCGTGCGGACTGGAAGCCGAGCAGCGGCGAATCGACCCCGCGGCCGATGCCGAGCACCTTGAACATCTCGCCCATCTCCGAGGGATTGATGAGCCGGTGCACCGCGCTCGTCGCCTTCAGCCTCGAAAGCGTCATGTTCGGGTCGCCTTCGGAGACGAGCACCGCGAGCCCGCAGGAGATCAGGAAATGGGCCTGCGTCGTGTAGCCCATGACCTCGGCGCCGGCCGACTGCGCCGCGCGCGCCATGGCGGTGAAGTCCACGTGGGAGGTGATGTCCTGCAAGCCGGGCATGAAGAAGGGGTCGTTGTGGTAGCGGTGCCGGTAATGGCAGCGCAGCGTCCCCGCCGCGCGCTGCGGGTGGTAGTACTCGTTCTGCGCGAAACCGTAGTCGATGAAGAGCGCGAGGCCCCGGCCCAGGGCCGCGGCGACGGAACGCACCAGCGCCTGCGCAGCGAGGTGGATCTCCGTAAGGTAGGGGTAGTCTCCCGCCGGCAGGACCGCGGCCGCTTGGCGCTTCAGCTCGCCTTCGGGAATGGCCATGCCCTCCCAGCCGAATCCGGCCTCCGTGACCACCACGCCGCGTTCGAGGACTTCTCCCGCCTCGCGATGCACGAGCGCGCAGGGCAGGACGTCGAGCACTTCGTTGGCGAGCACCAGGCCGTCGATGCGTTCGGGCAGCCTGTCGATCCATTCGAATCGCCCCGCGTCGCCCGGGTGGCGCTCCTCGACCAGTGCCTGCTGGCGCTCGCGAAGCTCCGGGCTCACTTCGAGGAGGCGGTAACGCGACGGGGCCGCGCCCTGCGCCTTGAGCTCCGCGAAGAGATCGACGGCGAGCAGGCCCGTTCCAGGCCCCAGCTCAAGCACCTCGCCGCCTGTCTGTTCCAGCACCTGTCGCGCCTGCATGGCGAGGCAGCGCGCGAACATGGGCGATATCTCCGGCGCGGTGATGAAGTCGCCCGCCGCCCCGATCTTGTGCGAGCCGGCGCTGTAGTACCCGTAGCCGGGCGCATAGAGCGCGAGCTCCATGAACCGCGTGAACGTGATCCACCCGCCCTCTTCGGCCGCGGTGTTTGCGATGCGTTCGGCAAGTTCGCGCGAGTGCGCGGCGGCTTCGGGCGCAGGGGGCGGAAGGGCAATGTCTACCGTGGGAGGCATCGGGGATTCGCGGCGCCTTCGGGGATCTCTCGCGGATTTCGCTACACTCTCGCCTCTGTCGCCGCCCTTCCGGGGGCGGGGCGATTCCGGGGGAAATATAGCACCATGGGCGGTCCAGCGGTTCTCGTGACGGGCGGCGCCCGCAGGGTGGGTGCGGCGATCGTGCGCACCCTGCACGCCGCCGGCGCGCGCGTCGTCGTGCATTGCCATCGCTCGCGCGAGGAGGGCGACCGGCTCGCAAGCGCGCTGGAGGAGATCCGGGCCGGGTCGACTGCGATGGTCGAAGGCGACCTCCTCGACGCGGCGCGACTGCCGCAAATCGTGGAGGAGGCCGCGAGCCGCTTCGGCCGGCTCGACGGTCTCGTGAACAACGCCTCGTCCTTCCACCCGACCACGCTCGCGCAGCTCGACCTGGATGCGTGGGAGGACCTGGCCGGCACCAATCTGCGCGCCCCGCTATTCCTGGCGAAGGCCGCGGCGCCGCACCTGCGCGCAGCGCGCGGCGCCATCGTGAACATCGTCGACATCCACGCGGATCGGCCGCTCGCAGGCTACCTCGGCTATTGCGTGGCCAAGAGCGGCCTCGCGGGCCTCACGCGCTCCCTCGCGATCGAACTCGCCCCGGACGTGCGGGTGAACGGCGTCTCGCCCGGAGCCATCCTGTGGCCCGACGACGGCGACTCCTTCCCGGTCGCCGAACGCGAGCGGATCACGCGCCAGACGCCCCTGCGCCGGACGGGAACGCCGGAGGACATCGCCGGCGCGGTAAAATACCTGCTTTTCGACGCGCCTTTCGTCACCGGCCAGGTTCTCGCCGTGGACGGCGGGCGATCGATCACCCTCTAGCCCCCATGGACGCCGCCACTCATCCCCTGCGCGACACGCGCAAGGCCGACTTCGAGGTCGCCAAGCGAAGGAAGCGCATCCGCCGCCTGGTGGGCGAGGCGATCGGCGATTTCTCCATGATCGCGCCGGGCGACAAGGTGATGGCCTGCCTGTCGGGCGGCAAGGACAGCTACGCGCTCCTGGACGTCCTGCTGCACCTGCGCGACCGTGCGCCGGTGCCCTTCGAGGTGATCGCGGTGAACCTGGACCAGCGCCACCCCGGGTTTCCCGAGCACGTGCTGCCCGAGTACCTCGCCTCCCGCGGCGTACCGCACCGCATCGTGGTCCAGGACACCCACAGCGTCGTGAAGCGGGTCATACCCGAGGGGGCGACCATGTGCAGCCTCTGCTCGCGCCTTCGCCGGGGCGTGCTCTACCGGGTGGCGAAGGAAATCGGCGCGACCAAGATCGCGCTGGGCCACCACCGCGACGACTTCCTCGAGACCTTCTTCCTCAATCTCTTCCACAATGGCAAGATCAAGGCGATGTCGCCCAAGCTCGTCTCCGACGACGGGCGCCACGTGGTCATCCGCCCGCTCGCCTACGTGGAGGAGCGCGACCTTTCCGCCTACGCCGAGGACCGCGCCTTTCCGATCATCCCGTGCGACCTGTGCGGATCGCAGGAGAACCTGCAGCGAAAGCAGGTGAAGGCGATGCTGCGCGAGTGGGAGCGGAAGTTCCCGGGACGCGTGATCTCGATATTCAGCGCCCTCACCCGCGTGACGCCCTCGCACCTCATGGACCGTGCGCTCTTCGATTTCGCGAATCTCGCCGCCGACGGCGTGGCGACGCCGGAGGGCGACACCGCGCTCGATCCCCAGGAGGCGCTCCCCGACGTCTCGCAGGGCACGCTGGTGCGCTTCACGCCCGGCCGAGGTTGACGCCCGTCGACCGGCAACGCTTCCACACCCCGATACGATTTTTTTCGCGGACGCGCCCGCCGGGCGCCCCGCCGACGAGGACATCGCAATGACGATCAAGCACGTGGCGCCCACCAAGAAGATCCACTCCTTCCACCCCCCGCAGCGCACGCTCCTCGGCCCGGGCCCCTCCGAGATCAACCCGCGGGTGATGGCGGCGATGAGCCTGCCCGCGATCGGCTACCTCGACCCGGTCTTCGTGGAGATGATGGAGGAGTTGAAGCTCCTGCTGCGCTATGCCTACCAGACCAAGAACGCGCTCACGTTCCCCGTCTCCGGCCCGGGTTCCGTCGGCATGGAGTACTGCTTCGTGAACCTGGTCTCCCCGGGGGACAAGGTGATCGTGATGCGCAATGGCGTCTTCGGCGGGCGGATGATCGAGAACGTGCAGCGCGCGGGCGGCGTCGCGGTCGTGGTCGAGGACGCCTGGGGCGAGCCCTGCGACCCGGACAAGCTCGAGGATGCGCTCAAGGCCAATCCCGACGCCCGCGTGGTCGCCTTCGTCCACGCGGAGACCTCCACGGGCGTGCAGTCGGACGCGAAGTCCCTCGTGGCCCTCGCCCACGGGCACGGAGCGCTCACGATCGTGGACGCCGTGACCTCGCTCGCCGGCACGCCGGTGATGGTCGACGAATGGAGTATCGACGCCGTGTACTCGGCCAGCCAGAAATGCCTGTCGTGCACCCCGGGCCTGTCGCCCGTGTCCTTCAACGACCGCGTGGTCGAGCACGTGAAGGCCCGCAAGGACAAGATCCACAGCTGGTTCATGGACATGAACCTGCTCCTGGGCTACTGGGGAGAGACCACGCGCACCTACCACCACACTGCCCCCACCAACAGCCTCTATGCGCTGCACGAGGCGCTCCTCCTTCTCAAGGAGGAAGGGCTCGAGAACAGCTGGGCGAGGCATCACCGCCACCACCTCGCGCTCATGGCGGGGCTGGAGGCGATGGGCCTTCGCTACCTCGTGAAGGAAGGCGCGCGCCTGCCGCAGATGAACGCCGTGCACATCCCCGAGGCGGTGCGCGAACGCGAGGCCGAGGTGAGGAAGACGCTCCTCACCGAATTCAATCTCGAAATCGGCGCGGGCCTGGGCCCGCTCGCCGGCAAGATCTGGCGCATCGGCATCATGGGCTACTCGTGCAAGCCGGAGAACGTGATGCTGTGCCTGTCCGCGCTGGGCTCCGTGCTCTCCGACATGGGGCTTCCCATCCAGGTGGGCGAAGCCGAGGCGGCCGCGCACCACGCGTATGCGCAGATGCATGCGCAGGAAGCGAAGAGAAAGGTCGCCAGCATCCGCTAGGCCCTTCCCGGCGCACGCGTGAAAAGGGGCGCCCGCAGGCGCCCCGTTCCTTCCGTATCCCGCGGCCCTATTTGGCGCCCAGGGCCTGGCGGAAGCGACCTGCGACCTGGGGCTGCGACGCGTACTTCTCGAGCGCGGTGGGCACGACCTTCTCGAGTTCCGCGAGCCGGTCGGCCGGCGACGGATGGGTGGAGAAGGTGATCGACTCGCCCGCCTCCTCCGGCTTCGCTTGCGCCAGCATCGTGAGCACGGAGACGAATCCGTACGGGTCGTAGCCCCCGCGCGTGGCGATGACCACGCCAATGCGGTCGGCCTCGTATTCCATGCCGCGGTCGAGCGGCCGCAGGAACAGCCCGTCCTTCACGAGGTCCACGCCCGCGTTGGCGAGCTGGGACTTCAGCCCGAGCACGTCGCCCCCGCTGCTCCGGCCGATGCGGTCCGCCGCGTAGGCTTTCGCCCCGGTGGCGGCGGCGCCCCACCCTGCGTCCGACTTGATGGCCGAGAGCTGGTGCTTCTTCAGCACGTGCGCGATCTCGTGGGCGAGCACGCCCGCCAGTTCCGATTCACTCGTCAGGCGCCGCACCAGCCCGTGGGAGACGATGACGGTGCCGCCCGGCATCGCGAAGGCGTTGATCGCATCCGTGTCGATCACGCCAAAGGTCCACGGCAGGTCCGCGCGCTCGGTGTGCAGGGCGAGCCAGCGGCCGATGCGGTTCACGTAGCGCTGCAGGCGCTCGTCCGGGTGCAGCTTGGTGGCGCCAAGGAACCCGGCGGTTATGCCCTCGCCGAGCGCCACCTCTTCCTCGACCGTGTACTCCTTCGTCGCTTGCTGCACCTGTTCCCCGACTTCCACGGCCTTCTTGCCCAGGTCGAGGATCCGCCCGAAGTCGAGCTGCGCGTGGGCGGGAACCGCCGCCGCGAGGAGGAGCGCCGCCAGTGCAGCCCTCACGATCCGCCCCCTTCCGCCGCGTAGGCCACGGTCACGGGCGCGAGCTTGGCTTCCTTCGCGAAGCGCTCGGCGGAGGCCTTGTCGGCCCGGTAGGACTGGAGCTTGCGAAGCGCCGCGGTGTCGGGCGCAGCGTTCTTGAAATCCTCGGGCGTGAGGCCGCGGATGCCCAGGGTGGCGACCCGGGAGGTTTCGGGAGCCTTGCGCCCCCCGAAGCCGAAGATCGACGTGAGGCCGCCGAGGGAGCCGCCGGACGACGACGAGGTCACGACGGTGGCCTCGAAGCGCAGGTGGAAGGCCCGGATCCAGCCGCGCAGGGTACCGGACTCGACCTGGGTCCAGCCGCCCTGGCGGGATACCACTTTCACCGGGGCCCCGGAGGCGAGCGGAGCGAGCGTGCGCGAATCGAAACCCGGGCGCTCCTTGAGGTCCGTGGCGCGGTTGGTGGACGCCTGCTCCTGGGCGAGCGCGCCGCCAGCGAGGGGGAGCCAGGCAAGGAGCAGCAGGCGGGAAAGTCGGATGGACATGGCCGCGATGATAGGTCGCCCGGGCGCAACATTCAATTGCCGGGTTTTCACCGGACGAGGACCGTCGCGAGGCCGAGCAGCAGCCCCATGCTCGCCACGTCCGTGGCCGTGGTGACGATGATGCTCGAGGCGGTGGCGGGATCGGCGCCCAGGCGCTTCATCACCAGGGGGACAAGGGCGCCCGAGACGCCGCTGATCGCGCAGCTTCCCATCATCGCGAGGCACACGGCGACCCCCAGGAGCAGCGCGTGCGGAGAATCCTGGGATCCCGCCAGGAAGAACATGGCCAGGCCGCAGAGCACGCCGGTGACCGTGCCGTTGGCCAGGCCCAGGAAGAACTCCTTCGCGACCAGCGCCTTGCCGCTGCCGGCGCGTATGTCGCCGAGCGTGATGCCGCGCACCGTCACCGCGAGCGCCTGGCAGCCGGTGTTGCCCGACTGCCCCGCCAGCACGGGAAGGAAGGTCGCGAGGATCACGAGCCGGTCCACCGTGCCCTGGAACATCGCCACGACGCCTCCCGCGGCGAACGCCGTGAGGAGGTTCACCTGCAGCCACGGATGGCGGAACCGGAAGGCAAGCCCGAGCGAGGTGTTCACGCGCTCTTCCTTCTCGACACCCACCATCGAGCCGGGCTGGGCGGTGATCTCGAAGGCCTGCTCCTCGAAGATCGCGGCGCCGCGCACGAGGCCGAGAAGCTTGCCGGCCGCGTCGCAGACCGGATACACGGGGTAGTGGCGGTTCAGCGTGAGCTTCATCGCGTCCGACAGCGGCGTTTCGGGGAGGAACGAAAACGCCCCCTTCAGCATCACGTCGCCCAGTTTCGTGCGGTGCTCGTTCAGGAGCAGGTCGCGCATCGTGACCAGGCCGAGCAGCGTTCGCTCCCCGTCCGTCACGTACCCGTAGGTGACGAAGGCTGTGCGCACCACGGCGCGCAACTGCTCGATCGCCTCGCCCACGCTCATGCCCGGCGAAAAGACGGCGTAGGCCGGCTCCATGAGGCGCCCGATGACGCCGCGCGGGTAGCGGGCGTTGCGCAGCCACTGGCGGGACAGCTCGGGAGAGGCGCCGCGCGAGATGGCGGCGAGGGCTTCGGCCGGGAGTTCCGCCAGCACGTCCTGCACGAGGCCCGGGTTCATGTCCCCGAGCACTTCGATGGCGCGCGCCGGGTCCAGCGCGGCGAGCATGCGGGCGGCTTCGGGCGGGGGCTGCGACTTCAGACGAGCGAGGAGTGACTGGCGCGATTCGACGGTCGTCTGGGTCAAGGCGGGCTCCGGGCACGGAAGTGCCGCGATTCTACCCCCCGGCTACGGCGGCAGTCCCAGCCGTCGCCAGATGGTCGTCGCCGGGCCCGCCTGGTTGAGCGTGTAGAAGTGAAGCCCGGGCGCGCCGAGGCCCAGGAGGCGTTCGCAAAGCCCCGTCACGACGTCGAGGCCGAAGGCCTTGATGGAAGCCGTGTCGTCGCCGTAACTTTCCAGGCGAAGGCGGATCCAGCGCGGGATCTCCGCACCGCAGGTGTCCGAAAAGCGCGCGAGCTGGTAGAAGTTGTTGATCGGCATGATGCCCGGAACGATGGGCACGTCCACTCCCAGGGCCTGCGCGGACTCGACGAATTGGTCATAGGCGTCGGCGTTGAAGAAATACTGCGTGATCGCGGAGTCCGCCCCCGCTTCGACCTTCGCCTTGAAGTGGGCGAGGTCGTCGGCGGGGCGCCGCGACTCGGGGTGATATTCGGGGTAGGCCGCCACCTCGATGTGGAACCAGTCTCCCGTACGCTTGCGCACGAACGCCACGAGTTCCGCCGCATGGCGGAACTCGCCGGCCACCGCCATGCCCGACGGGAGGTCTCCCCGGAGGCAGACCAGGCGACGGATGCCGGCCCCCCGGTACCGATCGAGAAGTTCGGCGATGCTCTCGCGCCGCGAGCCGATGCAGGAGATGTGCGGGGCGGCCACGTGTCCTTCCTCGTGAATCTCGAGGATCGTGCGCAGCGTGCCCTCCTGCGTCGAGCCGCCTGCCCCGAAGGTGCACGACATGAAGGCCGGCTCCAGCTTCGCCAGCTCGCGCCGGGCGACACGAAGCTTTTCCTCGCCCTCCGCCGTTTTGGGCGGGAAGAACTCGAAGCTGAAGAGCTTCGGCCGGTCTCGTTGCGTCCTCATGGTTTCGCCTCCTTCCGGCGATCCGGGGCGAACCCGGCCGGGCCTAGTATCGGTAGTGCTCGGGCTTGTACGGGCCTTCGCGCGCGACGCCGATGTAGCGCGCCTGCTCGTCGGAGAGCTCCGTGAGCTGCGCGCCCAGCTTCTTCAGCTGCAGCCTCGCCACCTTCTCGTCGAGGTGCTTGGGCAGCACGTACACGCCCACGGGATAGCGCTCCGGGTGGTTGAAGAGCTCGATCTGCGCGATCGTCTGGTTGGCGAACGAGGAGCTCATCACGTAGCTCGGGTGCCCGGTGCCGCAGCCCAGGTTCACCAGGCGGCCCTCGGCGAGCAGGATGATCCGCTTGCCGTCCGGGAAGATCACGTGGTCGACCTGCGGCTTGATGTTGTCCCACTTGAGGGCCTTGAGCGCCGCGACGTCGATCTCGTTGTCGAAGTGGCCGATGTTGCACACGATCGCCTGGTCCTTCATGCGCGACATGTGCTCCGCGGTGATCACGTGAAGATTGCCGGTCGCGCTCACGAAGATGTCGGCCTTGTCGCAGGCGTAGTCCATGGTCACGACCCGGTAGCCTTCCATCGCCGCCTGCAGCGCGCAGATGGGATCGATCTCCGTCACCCAGACCTGCGCCGAGAGCGCGCGAAGCGCCTGGGCCGAACCCTTGCCCACGTCGCCGTAGCCGGCGACCAGGGCGACCTTGCCCGCGATCATGACGTCGGTGGCGCGCTTGATGCCGTCGACCAGCGATTCGCGGCAGCCGTACAGGTTGTCGAACTTGCTCTTGGTGACGGAGTCGTTCACGTTGATGGCCGGGAACGCGAGCGCTCCCTCCTTCGCCATCTGGTACAGGCGCTTGACTCCCGTGGTCGTCTCCTCGGTTACGCCGCGCACCTTCGCGAGGCGCGTCGAGTACCACGTCGCATCCTTTGCGAGCTTCGCCTTGATGGAGGCGAAGAGGCAGGTCTCCTCCTCGCTGCCGGGCTTGGCGAGGACCCCCGGGTCCTTCTCCGCGCGGGCTCCCAGGTGCAGCAGCAGCGTCGCGTCGCCGCCGTCGTCCAGGATCATGTTCGTGTGGCCGCCGTCCGGCCATTCGAAGATCCGGTGCGTGTAGTCCCAGTACTCGGTGAGCGACTCGCCCTTCTTGGCGAACACCGCTGTGCCGCCATTCGCGATGGCAGCGGCGGCGTGGTCCTGGGTCGAGTAGATGTTGCACGAGGCCCAGCGCACGTCGGCGCCGAGGGCCTTCAGCGTCTCGATGAGGACCGCGGTCTGGATCGTCATGTGCAGCGACCCGGTGATGCGGGCCCCGCGCAGGGGCTGGCTCGCGGCGAACTCGTCGCGAATGGCCATGAGACCGGGCATCTCGGTCTCGGCGATGGCTATCTCCTTGCGGCCCCAGTCGGCCAGCTTCAGGTCGGCGACCACGAAGTCGGAGGTCTTGTCGGATTTCAGGACAGCGTTCATCGTTCTCTCCAATTTCAAGTGAAGGATGCCGCCGTGCGAACGGGGACTTCTCACCCGGTCCTGCACAGTCGGGTGAGCGCCGTTGCGGTGTGAAATCCGAGCCTGGCAGGATGGGGAATCCTGTTGCAACGCTCCTCGGACGGGGTGGATTATACCGTGCCCGGCCCCCCCTACCAAGCGCCCCCATGCCACCCGCCCCCGCCACCCCCCTGCTCCTGGGATGCCCGGGATGCGGCTCGGCCATCGTCGAATGCGCTTTCGCGCTGGCCGGGCTGCCGCTCGAGGTCGAGGACGCCGACTACTCCGCGGGCAGCCCGACGCGTGCGCGGCTTCTCGCGGTGAACCCGTTGGGCCAGGTTCCCGCCCTCGTCCTTCCGGATGGCCGCGTGCTCACCGAAAGCCTGGCGATCCTGCACTGCGTGAATGAGCTCGCCCCCGATGCCGGTCTCGTTCCCGGGCCCGGCGAGGCCGCGCGCGAAGCCTTCCACCGCTGGGTCGTGTTCCTCGTGGCGGCCGTGTATCCGACCTTCACCTACGGCGACGACCCGCGGAAGTGGGTCGCCGACGAGCGGGGCGCCGGGCAGCTGCGCCTCAGCACCGACCGGCATCGCGAGCGGCTCTGGCACGAGATGGATGTCCACGCCATGGCCCCGTGGTTCCTGGGCGAGCGCCTGAGCGCGATCGACCTGTACCTGCTCGTCATGACGCGCTGGCGCCCGGGCCGGGCATGGTTCCGGACCAACGCGGCAAGACTCGACGCGATCGCGACTCGCGCGGGCACGCTGGTTCCGCTCGGACCGATCCTGAAGCGCCACTTCGGCGCTTGATCCGCACGGCGCGCGCTCGACGCGGCAGTGCGCCTTCCGGCAGGCGGGGGACGCTTCAGTCGGCCGCGGCCGCGACCCTCGTCGGCGCGCCCTTGAGCCCGGCGGCCTCCCGGAGCATCCCCGCCTTGTCCGTCGTCTCCCAGCTGAACTCGGGCTCCTCGCGGCCAAAATGGCCGTAGGCGGCGCTCTTCTCGTAGATCGGGCGCAGCAGGTCGAGCATCGTGACGATGCCCTTCGGGCGCAGGTCGAAGTGCTCCTCGACCAGCTTCGCGATCTTCGTGTCGGGAATGACGCCCGTGCCCTCGGTGTAGATGGTCACGTTGATGGGCTTGGCCACGCCGATGGCGTAGGAGATCTGGATCTGGCACTGGCGCGCAAGTCCCGCGGCCACCACGTTCTTCGCGACGTAGCGCGCCGCATAGGCCGCGGAGCGGTCGACCTTGGAGGGATCCTTGCCGGAAAAGGCTCCCCCTCCGTGCGCGCACGCGCCGCCGTAGGTGTCGACGATGATCTTGCGGCCGGTGAGGCCGCAGTCGCCCTGGGGCCCGCCGATCACGAAGCGCCCGCTCGGGTTCACGAGGAAGCGCGTGTCCTTGAGCATCTCCTTGGGGAACACGGGCTTCACCACCAGTTCGACCACCGCCTCCCGGATCTGCTCGTGGGAAACCTCGGGCGCATGCTGCGTCGAGAGCACCACCGTTTCCACCGAAACCGGCTTGCCGTTCTCGTAGCGCATCGTCACTTGGCTCTTTGCGTCCGGGCGCAACCAGGGCAGCCGTCCGTCCTTGCGCACGTGCGACTGGCGCTCCACCAGGCGGTGGGCGAAGTGGATGGGGGCCGGCATGAGCACGTGGGTCTCGTCGCACGCGTAGCCGAACATCATTCCCTGGTCGCCGGCGCCCTGGTTCAGGTACTCGTCGGAGGCGTGGTCGACGGCCGCGGCGATGTCGGGGCTCTGCTTGTCGTAGCAGACCATGACCGCGCATCCCCGGTAGTCGATGCCGAAATCGGTGTTGTCGTAGCCGATGCGCTTGATCGTCTCGCGGGCGACCTGGATGTAGTCCACGATCGCGTGCGTGGTGATCTCCCCGGCCATGACCACGAGCCCGGTGTTGCAGAGGGTCTCCGCCGCGACTCGCGAGCGGGGGTCCTGCGCTAGAATGGCGTCGAGCACGGCATCGGAGATCTGGTCGGCCACCTTGTCCGGGTGGCCTTCGGAGACCGATTCCGAAGTGAAAAGGTAGTTCGATTTCATCGGGTTCACCCCACAGTCGCTTAACGAACCGGGGATTTTAGCAAACTTCCCTATCCCCGCCAGCGATCGCCGGCGGCCGCGCCTTTGAGACTCCTCCTCCGGTTCCTCGCCTGGCTGGACCTTCCCGCGAACCACCGACTGGGTGCGTTCGCCGGCCGGCTCGTCTTCTTCCTGTCACCACGCTATCGCCTGCGCGTCCTCGAGAACCTGCGAACCGCGGGCATCGCGGCCGAAGGCCGCGCCCTTGCGCAACTCGCCCGGGAGAACGCCGCGGAAATCGGCAAGGGCGCCTCGGAGCTGGCGTGGGCCCTGTACCGCCCGGTCGAGGAGGTCGCGGGACTGGTAGGCGAGCTGGACGGCTGGGAGATGGTCGAGCGCCTGCGCGCCCAGGGGCGCGCGATCCTTTTCGTCACGCCGCACCTCGGCGGATACGACATCGCCGGGCGTTACCTGTGGTCGCGACTGCCGATCCTGGCGATGTACCGGCCGCACAAGGTCGGCTGGCTCGACGACATCATTCGCGAGGGCCGCAACCGCGGCGCCGCTCCCGATGGCTCCAATGTCGCGCCGGCCACGCTCGCCGGCGTGCGCATGCTGCTGCGCCACCTGCGCAGGGCCGGCTGCACGGTGATCCTTCCGGACCAGGTGCCCGGAGAGGGCGAGGGCGAGTGGGTCGACTTCTTCGGGCGGCCCGCCTACACGATGACGCTCACGGGCCGGCTGCAGGAAGCCTCGCAGGCGGCCATCGTGTTCTGCTTCGCCGAGCGTCTCGCAGGGGGCCGGGGCTTCCGGCTGCACGTACGCGCGCGCGAAGAGCCGCTTCCGCCCGACCGGGCGGCCGCGGCCCTCGCGGTGAACCGCGGCGTCGAGGACCTCATCCGCATGGCGCCGGCGCAGTACCTCTGGGGCTACAACCGCTACAAGCGGCCGGCCGGCGCGCCGCCCGCCCCGGGGGCGTTGCGGTGGTGATCCTGCGCCGGCTCGGCTCGTGGCTCGCGCTGGGGCTGCTCTGGCTCCTGCACTGGCTCCCCACGCCGGCGCTGGGCGCGATCGGCCGCGCCCTGGGGCGGCTGCTCTACCGGTTCGGGCGCGGGCGCGTCACGGACACGAATCTCGCGCTGTGCTTTCCGGAGATGCCCGAGGTCGAACGCAAGGCGCTCGCGCGCCGCCACTTCGAGCTGCTCGGCCGCAACGCGATCGAGATGAGCGTGATGTGGTTCGGAGCCGACGAGCGCGTGCTGGGCCTCGTCTCCATCCGCGGCCGCGAGCACCTCGACCGCCTGCGCGGCAAGCCCGTGATCCTGCTGGTGCCGCACTTCATCGGCCTCAACATGGGCGGGGCGCGGATCGCGAACGACCTGCCGGGATCCGCGAGCATCTACAGCCGCCAGAAGAACCCGGTTCTCGACCGGCTGTTCCTGCACGGCCGCAAGCGCTTCGGCGACCCGATCCTGCTTTCCCGGCAGGACGGCATGCGCACCATCGTGAAGACCTTGCGCGAGGGGCGCCTGCTCTACTTCCTTCCCGACATGGATTTCGGGCCGCGCGACGCGCTCTTCGTGCCGTTCTTCGGCGTGCCGGCCGCCACGGTCACCGCCCTTCCGCGCCTGGCGCGCCTCGGTCGCGCGACCGTGGTGCCCGCCGTGGCCCGCCAGCTCGAGCACGGCTACGAGATGGTCGTCTATCCCCCCTGGGAGAACTATCCCAGCGGCGACCTCGAGGCCGACGTGCGGCGCATGAACGCCTTCATCGAGGACCGCGTCCGCGAGATCCCGGAACAGTACTTCTGGGCGCACAAGCGCTTCAAGACGCGCCCTCCCGGCGAGCCGTCGCCCTACTTTCGCCGCTAGTCCGCGGCGCGATGCGCTAGCGATTCTCCGCCAGCAGCTCCCGGAAGTACCGGATCGTCGCGGCAAGCCCCGCATCGAGCGGGGTGCGTGGTGCGAATCCGAGCAGCCTCGAGGCGAGGGCGATGTCCGGCTTTCGTCGCAGGGGATCGTTCTGCGGCATCTGCCCCGCCTCGATCGAGGAGCCGGAGCCGGTCATGGCAATGATCGCTTGCGCGAGCCCGCGCACCGACAGCTCCTCCGGATTTCCGAGGTTCACCGGCCCGGGCCAGGGGTGCGGGGCGTTCATGGCGGCCACGAGGCCGTCGATCAGGTCGTCCACGAAGCAGAAGGAGCGTGTCTGCGAGCCGTCGCCGTTCACGACCAGATTCTTCCCCTGCAGCGCGGCCACGATGAAGTTCGACACCACGCGCCCGTCGTCCTTCTGCATGCGCGGGCCGTAGGTGTTGAAGATGCGCACGATCCGCGCGTCCACGCCGTGCTGCCGGCGATAGTCGGCGCACAGCGTCTCCGCGCAGCGCTTGCCCTCGTCGTAGCACGCGCGCGGTCCCAGGGGGTTCACGTGCCCCACGTAGTCCTCGGACTGCGGGTGCACTTCCGGGTCCCCGTAGACCTCGCTCGTGGAGGCCTGGACCAGGATGGCGCGCCGGCGCTTGGCGAGCCCGAGCATGTTGATCGCGCCGAGCACGCTGGTCTTCACCGTCTGGACCGGGTCGCGCTGGTAGTGGATGGGAGAGGCCGGGCAGGCGAGGTTGAAGATCGCGTCGACCTCGATGAAGAGAGGCAGCATGACGTCGTGGCGGATCAGCTCGAAACGCGGGTGGCCGAGCAGGTGCGCGATGTTGCGCTTCGCCCCGGTGTAGAAATTGTCCACGCAGATCACGTCGTGGCCCATGGCGATGAGGCGATCGCAGAGGTGAGAGCCCACGAAGCCGGCGCCCCCCGTGACCAGGATGTGGTGGATCATGCCGGCTCCTCCGGTCTCTGGTAGGGATGTTCGCCGGCGAGGAAATCGACCAGCGCCCCGCCGTGCTCGATCAGGATGCGCGAAGCGTCGATGCCCTCGCGGCGGATCTCGCGGACGATGTCGGCCGCGCGCCACTGCGGCGGGACGATCAACGTGCGCGCGGGATGGTCCTTGAGCCAGTCGCGGAAGCGGATCTCCTGGCCCGTGCCCGGCACGAAGGTCCCGACCTTCGACCGGTCGGAATCGACGACCACCGGAAAGCGCGCCGCGTCGCAACCGTAGCGGTTCATGAACGCCGCCGACTTCCCTGTCCCGCCCCAGATCGCCACGCCGCCGGGGTCTCCGGCCAGTGACTCGAGCTGTTGCGCGATCTCCGATCGCGATTCCTGCGCCGACGCCCGGTATCGGCCCGCGGCGCGCGCGGCTTCGCCGTGCCCGGCGGGCGCGCGCAGGGAAACGAAAGCCGTCACCACCTCTCGGTCGTAGGCGTGCGCGAGCGAGTCTATCCGCGCTCCGCTCGCCTCGAGCATCGCGGTGAACGAGCGCGTGGTGAACTGCGAGCTGTGCTCGTAGTAGAGGTCCGCCGTGCGGCCAGTCTCCTGGAGCCGGTCGACGCAGGGCACCTCGAAGTAGGCGGGGACGTCGCGCCCGGCCGCGGCGGCGGCGAAGGCGATCGATTGCAGGAACGAGAGCGGGCTTTCGAGGTGCTCGAGCACGTGCCGCGCGACGACGATATCGGGCGCGAGGGCGGCCACGTGGGCCGGAGGGTCGAAGAGCTCCGCGCGCAGCTCGATGCCTTCGTGACCCCCGGTGGCGCCGTGCGGGTCGAAACCGACGTAGCGCCCCCGGGGGCGCAGCCCCGCAAGCGCGGCGAGCAGGCTCGCATCTCCGTGCCCGACCTCGACCACCACCGGGCTTGCCGGAACGCGCGCGAGGATGCGCTCCAGGAGACCGCGCATGAACGCGGACCAGGCGGCGCCGCTGTTGAACATGCGGTTGGGCTTGCTCGAATAGGGCACGTGGGCGTAGTCGAACGCCGCGTTGTGGATGTGCGTGCAGTTCACGCACTGCACGAAGTCCAGCGGCAGGCGCGGCATCGCGCGGGCTTCTTCCGCGTTTCCGGGCCAGGCGATCGTCGCGAGCGGCTGCGCGCCGCCGTCGAAGAAATCCACCGCCACGTGGTGCCCGCAGGCCGGGCAGGCCTTCGTGCGCGCCCCGCTCATCGCGCCCCCTCGCGCACGAGCGCCTCGTCGAAGGCGCGCTCGAGGAACGCCTCCAGCTCCCCCACGGCGAGTTGGTCGTCGAACAGGGCGCCCGAGCGCTCGCGGATCCGGCCGCGCATCGCCTCCCGGAACGCGGCATCGTTCGCCAGGCGGACGGCAAGTGCCACATATTCCTGCGTCGTCGCGGCCACCAGATCCTCGAAGCCCATCTGCCGGTAGCAGGCGAGCGTAACGCGCCCGCGCATGAACGGTCCCGGCAGGGTCACCACGGGCACGCCCAGGCCCAGCGCCTCGTAGGTCGAGTTCCCGCCGCCGAAGTGCACCGGGTCGAGGACCGCGTCGGCGCTCGCGAGCAGGTCGAGGAACGCGGCTTCCGGCATGAAGGGCAGGAATCGCACCCGGTCGACGTTCGCCGGGAAGGCGCGCCGCAGCCGCGCGAGCAGCGCCTCGTTCCAGCCCGCCTTCGCGCTCGAGACCAGCCCCAGGTAGCCCGCCGGGTCGGCCTCGAGAAGCGCTCCCAGCGTGGCATCGAAGGCGGGGTGGAACTTGAACAAGCTCTGCGGGCAGGCGTAGAGCTTCGCGCCCGGGGGCAACCCGAGCCGCGCGCGCGCGCCGAGTGGCGGTGCCGGCCGCGGTCTTGCGTAGCAGGCGGGCAGGCGAGAGAGCCGCGCGAGCCGCTCGCCGTAGTGCGCCTCCGCCCCAGGCGGCTCCAGGGTTTCGCAGGACACGAAGTGGTCTATCGAAGCGAGCCCCGTGGTGTCGGGATGGCCCCAGCTCGTGACCTGAACGGGCGCGAGGCGCGCGAAGGCGAGGAAGTAGGAGAAGGGATGCATGCCGACGTCGGGATAGAACAGGATATCCGGTTTCGCCTCCGCGACGGCGCGCCTCGCCCCGTCGAGGCGGGGTGGCAAGGCGATCACGCCATCGGCGGAAGCGTCGATCGCAGCGCGCACGGGATCCTCGCGCTGCATCGCATGCATCACGATCACCTCGAAACGACTGCGATCGAGCCGGGCGACGAAGCCCCGGAAGAGCTTGCCGATGGTGTGGTCGTGCAGGAACGCGGAGAGGAACGCCACGCGCAGGCGCCTTCCCGCGCGAGGCCGCGGCCTCGCATGCGGCGCCTGCCAGGCGAGCGCCGGGTGCAGGGCGAGGAACATTTCCGCGATGGCGCGCTGCGGCTCACGATCGGGCAGGCCGTGATAGGCGAGGTAGAAGCCCGTCACGCCTATGCTCCGCGCGGGATCGCCCAGCGCCTGGCCGCTCGCGGCGAGCTGCGCGACGCGGTGCATGAGGTCGTCGCGGACTCTCCCGATCGCCTCGGTCGAGTGCGCCACGATGGGAAACGCCAGGGCCCGCAGCACCTGCCACCGGGCATCGCCCGGGGCCATCCGGATGGCCTCGTCGAAGCGGTCGAGCGCCTCCTCATGGCGCCCGTCCTCGGCGAGAAGGTTCGCCGCCATGCCCTGCACGGCGGCATCGCCCGGAGCAAGCCGGGCAGCCTCGCGCGCAAGCGCCAGGGCCTCCCCGTGGCGCTTCAGCAGCGTGAGCGAGCTGCACAGGTTCACCATCGCCGGCACCTTGCCGGGCTCGCGCCGCAACACCTCGCGGAGCAGGACTTCGGCCTCGCCCGCGCGCGAGAGTTCATTGAGGGCAGCGGCTCGGGTGATCGCGGCCTCGGCGAACGCGGGCGAAAGGGCGAGCGCGCGTCGTTCAGTGTCCTCGCAGGCCGCGAACTGCCCCCGTTCGAGCAAGGCGCAGGCGAGGTTGTGCCAAGCCGGCGCGAGCGAGGGATTGATCTGCGTCGCGCGCCGAAAGGCGGCCTCCGCATCGGGAACCCGGCCAAGCGCGAGGAGCGCCGTGCCACGGTTGTTGTGCGCGCCCGCGTCATCCGGTTGCTTCGCGATGACCGCTTCGAAACACTCGACGGCCTGCGCATGGCTCCCCAACCGGAAATGCGTGTCTCCCAGAACGGAAAGCACCCCAGGGTGCCCGGGCGCCACGCGAAGGGCGCCGGCGAAACGCTCCCGCGCCGCCCCAACCTGCCCCAGGCCGAGCGCCGCATGGCCACCCACCATCCACATCGGCAGGAACAGCGGCAGGTTCGCGAGGACCTCCTCGCACAGGCGGAAGGCATCCTCGAACCTCCTCGCCGCGAGAAGCGCCATTCCCAGGTTTCCCGCCGCGTCGGCGTAGCCTGCATCGGCGTCCAGCGCCGCGCGATAGGCGCGGATCGCCTCGTCCGATTTGCCGAGCGCCTGGCAGGCGGCACCGCGCGTGTTGAGCGCGAACGCATCCCTCGGCGCCTCGTCCAGCAGGCCGTCAACGAGCGCCAGCGCCTCATCGGCCCGGCCTCGCCGGAGTGCCACGAGCGCAAGCAGGTGGCGCACGTCGGGATTGCCCGGCAGTCGCACGAGGAGGACGCGCGCAGCGCGCTCTGCCTCGTCGATCAGGCCGGCATCGAAACGGGAGATCGCGTCCTTCAGGAACGCGGCGTCATCCGGGGAGAGCGGGGATGAAATGGCGGACATCGGGCGGTCGCGTGAGCGGGTGAGCGGGTGAGCGGGTGAGCGGCAATGGTAGTCCACGCACACGGCGATTCCCAAGGCCAGGAGACTTCCCGTTCCGGACGCCACCGGAGCCGATGCTAGAATCGCGCCGTGCGACTGCGCTTCACCAAGATGCACGGCCAGGGCAACGATTTCGTCGTGATGGACGGGGTGCGCCAGGCCATCGTCCTCACGGCCGCGCAGGTCCGCGCGATCGCCGCGCGCCACTTCGGCGTGGGCTGCGACCAGTTGCTGCTGGTAGAGCGCGCCCGCGACCCCGCCAACGACTTCCGCTACCGCATCTGGAACGCCGACGGCGGCGAGGTCGAGCAATGCGGCAACGGAGCGCGCTGCTTCGCCCGGTTCGTTCGCGAAGAGGGGCTCACGGGCAAGGACGAGCTGCGCGTGGAGACCGCCCGCGGCGTCATCCGTCCGCGCATCGAGGCCGGCGGGCGGGTGTGCGTCGACATGGGTCCGCCGCGGTTCGAACCCGCCGAGGTGCCGTTCATTGCGCCGGACAAGGGCCCGGTACACGCCCTTTCGGTCGGCGGCGCGACGATCGAGGTGAGCGTGCTTTCCATGGGCAACCCGCACGCCGTCCAGGTGGTGACGGACGCCGATGGCGCACCGGTCGCCGCCCAGGGCCCGCTCATCGAGCACCACCCCGCATTTCCCGAGCGCGTGAACGCAGGCTTCCTCCAGGTGCTCGCGCGCGACCACGTGCGGCTGAGGGTCTGGGAGCGCGGCGCGGGCGAAACCCTCTCCTGCGGCACCGGCGCGTGCGCAGCCGTGGTCGCGGGCATACGCCGCGGACTCCTCGACGGCGAGGTTCGCGTGAGCACTCGCGGCGGCGAGCTCACGATTCGCTGGGCGGGGACGGCTTCCGACATGACGCCCCCCTTCGCTCCCGTTATGATGACGGGCGATGCCGTGCGCGTCTTCGAGGGCGAGATCGACCTCCCGACGCCCGGCACCCAGGAGAGCCTGCCTTGATGACCCCGGAACAAGTCGCCGATTTCCTCCGCCAGAACCCCGGCTTCTTCGAGCAGAACGTCGACCTGCTGGTGAACCTGCAGATCCCGCACCCGCACGGAGGGCGCGCGGTGTCGATCGGCGAGCGCCAGCTCGTCGCGGTGCGCGAGAAGACGCGGCTGCTCGAGGAGAAGCTTCGCGAGCTCATCGGCTACGGAGAGGAAAACGACGCGGTCTCCGCCAAGGTCCACCGCCTGGCCTGCCGCCTGCTGGAGGCCGCGGGACTCGATTCGGCGCTCGATACCGCTTACCTGGACCTGCTCGACCACTTCGCCGTGCCTCACGTGGCCGTGCGGCTGTGGAACGTGGCGGAGCGCAACCCCGAGACCCGGGAGTTCGGCGAGGTCGCCGTCGAGATGCGCGAGTTCGTGGCTCAGATGAGCGCGCCCTACTGCGGAAACCACGCCGTCTACGAGAGCCAGGGCTGGTTCGGCGAGGCCGCGCCGCACCTGAAGTCCTTCGCCCTCGTCGCGCTGCGCCGGGGCGAGCTGTGCATCGGCGTGCTCGCACTCGCCTCCGAGGACGCCCGGCGCTTCTACCCGGAAATGGGCACCCTCTACCTCGCGCGCATCGGCGAGCTCCTCGCCAGCGCGCTCTCGCGCCACGTCACCCCCGTCAGTGAAGCCACCGGCTAGCGCGCTGCCGCGCTACCTCGAGTTCCTCGCGAACGAGCGGCGCCTGGCCGCCCACACGCTCAGCGCCTATTCCCGCGACGGAATGCTCCTCGGGACCCTCTCGGAAGGACGCGACCCGGGCGAGCTCGGGTCCACGGACATCCGGCGCTTCGTCGCCGCGCTTCACGCGAGAGGCCTCGCGCCGCGCAGCCTCGCGCGGATGCTTTCCTCGTGGCGCGGGTTCTTCGACTGGCTCGTGCGGCGGCGCGAGATCGCCACGAATCCCTGCAAGGGCATCCGGGCCCCGCGCGCCCCGCGGACGCTGCCGGAAGCGCTCTCCCCGGACGAGGCCTCGCGCCTCGTCGCCATCGACGACGCCTCCGACACCGGCATCCGGGACCGCGCCCTCTTCGAACTCGCCTATTCCTGCGGGCTTCGGGTGTCCGAGTTGACCGGCCTGGACATCGGCGCGGTCGACGCGCGTTCCGGCGAAGCCCGTGTCACGGGCAAGGGATCGAAGACGCGCATCGTCCCCGTGGGCGCCCCGGCGCTGGAGGCGCTGGCGCGATGGCTGCCGGTGCGCGAGCGCCTCGCGGCCGCCGGCGAAAAGGCCCTCTTCATCGGCCGTTCCGGCCGCCGCCTGTCCCCGCGCGAGGTCCAGCGCCGCATCAAGCTCCGGGCCGCGGCCGCGGGACTCGCGGTGGACGTGCATCCGCACATGCTGCGACACTCCTTCGCCTCGCACGTGCTGCAGTCCTCGGGCGACCTGCGGGCCGTGCAGGAGATGCTCGGCCACGCGAGCATCTCCTCCACGCAGGTGTACACGCACCTCGACTTCCAGCACCTCGCCAGGATCTACGACGCGACCCACCCGCGCGCGAAGCGCAAGGGCTGAAGGCTTTGCGCAACCGAATTGCATCTGCCGCGCCGCGCGGCCTAGAATCCCGCCATGGGAAGACCCCGATCGCACCATGCCGCGCAGGTCGCCGCGGCGCAGGGCCGCATCCGGGCCGCCGGCGAGCGCCTGACGGCGCCCCGCGCCGCCGTCCTCGCGGTGCTCCTCGCCTCCGACACGGCCCTCACCCACCATGAGGTGGCGGAGTCGCTGCGCGCCGGCGCGCCCGTGGACCGCGTGACCGTCTATCGCGTGCTCGACTGGCTCGTCTGCCTGGCGCTCGCCCACCGCATCCCGGGCGAGGACCGCACCTGGCGCTTTCGCGCGAACCGCGATTCCACGCACGGACCCCACGCGCACTTCACTTGCTCGAGCTGCGGCAGGACCGTCTGCCTCGAGGACGTGGCGGTGCCGCCGAGCGTACGCGTGCCGAGGGGATTCCTGCCGCAGAAGGTCGAGCTCACGGTGCAGGGCCTCTGCGCCGCCTGCCACTGACCAGGGGCCACGATGACCGCCACCACCGTCACACCCGTGACGCTGCTCACCGGTTTCCTCGGCAGCGGCAAGACCACGCTTCTTAACCGCCTGCTCGGGCATCCGGCGGCGGGGGACTGCGCCGTGATCGTGAACGAGTTCGGCCCGGTTGCGATCGACCACGCGCTCGTGCGCACCGCGTCGGAGAACATCGTGCTCCTGCCCAGCGGCTGCGTGTGCTGCCAGGTGGCGGGCGACCTGGTGCAGGCCATGCGCGACCTCTACTTCAAGCGCGCCGCGGGCGAGATCCCCGCCTTCCGGCGCGCGATCGTGGAGACCACCGGCCTCGCCGACCCGGCGCCGCTCGCTCGCACGCTGATCGAACTCCCCATGGTCGCTGCCCGCTACGCGCTTTCCGGAATCGTCACGACCGTGGACGGCGTGCACGGGATGGGCCAGCTCGACCGCCATCCCGAGGCCGTGAAGCAGGCCGCGGTGGCCGATCGCCTGGTGATCACCAAGGCCGATCTCGCGGAACCGGCTGCGCTTGGCGCCCTGGAGGCGAGGCTCGCCGCGCTCAATCCCGGGGCGCCGCAGCTGCGCAGCGTGCTCGGCGACGCCGACCCGGCGAGGCTCCTGGACACCGGCCTGCACCGCGGCGGCGAACGCCTGGCCGACCCGGACTCCTGGCTGCGCGCGGGCGTCTACCGGCGAGTGGGCGCTCCTCCGGCCGCAGCGCACGACCCGCGCGTCACTGCATTCGCCTGGTTCGCCGACAGCCCCGTCGACTGGGCGGCCTTCGAGGATGCGCTCGCCACCCTGCTGGATCTCGCGGGCGACCGGATCCTGCGCCTGAAGGGGCTCGTGAACGCCCGGGGCGCACCGGGCCCGGTTGCAGTGCACGCGGTGCAGCACACGCTCTACCCGCCGGCGCAACTGCCGGGATGGCCGGACGCCGACCGGCGCACGCGCCTCGTCTTCATCGTTCGCGACCTCGACGAAGCGTTCGTCGCGCGCACACTCGAATCCTTCGTCACCGCCCCCGCAGAGAGGTAGCGCATGGCCGCCGACCCGACCCCCGAGCAGGATCTCATCCCCGTCACCATCCTCACCGGCTTCCTGGGAGCCGGAAAGACGACTCTCCTGAACCGCATCCTCACCGAGCAGCACGGCGAGAAGATCGCGGTGATCGAGAACGAGTTCGGGGAAACGGGCGTGGACAACGACATCCTCGTGGAAGACCGCGAGGAACAAATCGTGGAGATGAACAACGGGTGCCTCTGCTGCACCGTGCGCGGGGATCTCGTGCGCATCCTGGGCGAACTCGGGAAGAAGCGCCGCCAGGGGAAGCTGCGTTTCGACCGCGTGGTGATCGAGACCACCGGGCTCGCCAATCCCGGGCCGGTCGCGCAGACCTTCTTCATGGACGAGGACGTCCACGGCGCCTACCTGCTCGACGCCGTGATCACCGTCGTGGACGCGAAGCACGGGCAGCAGCAGCTCGACCGCCACGACGAGGCGCGCGCCCAGGTGGGTTTCGCGGACCGGATCCTGCTGTCGAAGACCGACCTCGTCGGCGAGGCTGACGTCGCGGGCCTCATGGACCGGTTGCGCGACATGAATCCGCGGGCGCCCCAGACGAAGGTGCATTTCGGCGAAACCGACATCCGCGAGATCCTCGACATCCGCGGGTTCAACCTGAACGCGGCGCTCGAGATCGATCCGGGATTCCTGGCGGAGGGACACCACCACCACGACGAGGACGTGCAGAGCTTCGTGTGGAAGGACCCGCGCGCGCTGCAGATGGAGAAGATCGAGACCTTCCTGTCGCTCATGACGCAGAATTACGGCGAGGATCTCCTGCGCTACAAGGGCATCCTCAACATCCAGGGCGAGCCGCGCCGCATGATCTTCCAGGGCGTGCACATGCTCATGGGCGGCACGCCCGGCAAGCCCTGGGCTCCGGGAGAGGCGCGCGAGAGCGTGATGGTGTTCATCGGACGCAGGATCCCGCGCCGCCTCTTCGAGGAGGGCCTCGCGTACTGCGTGGCCTGACGGCGAAGCGCTTGCCCGACACCGGCTTGCGCCGCCCGCGTCACGGCATCGCCCGCGGGCGTTATACTGGCGCTGGCTCTCGGGAATGGTGCGGCGCGTACGGCGGTTCGCCGGGCTCGTGCCGGCGGCGCGAGGCCCATTGAAGCTTTTCCCGCGAGCCTCCTCGCCAAACGAAAAAGCCGGCCGACCATGGCGCACGCTGCACCGACCAGACGCAAGCATTTCGCCCTTGCCGCAGCGACATGCGGCGATTTCGCGGCCCGGACCGCGTCCCGAGGATAGACGCGAACGTGGCTCATCCTGCCGCCGGCTCGCCTTCCCTCGGATCGTCGCGGACCGCGTCCCGTCCCCCGGGACGCCTCGGCACCGAGGAATACCACGCCTCCGTGCTGCCGCCCGCCCAGGAGGCCGCAGTGCTCTATTCCGCGAACCTCGTCGCCCCGGCCGAAGCGGTCCTGCGGTCGCTCACGAGGGACCCCGCGAGCCGCTCGAACAAGCAGCCCTGGCTCATGCTCTTCGACCTGCTCGAGATCACGCAGAACCGGGCCGAGTACGAGTCCCTGTCGATGCTCTACACGGTAAAGTTCGAGCAGTCCCCGCCCGCCTGGGCGGGAGGGGAGGAGGCCGCCTCCGATCCCCGCCGCGCCCAGAGCCGCGATCGCAAGGATTTCTTCGCGCTCAAGCCGAACGCTCTCGGCGAACTCGCCCCGGAAATCGAGAAATTCGTCGCTTTCGCCGAATCCATGGGAACTGTGCGGCTCGACCTCGGCAAGGTCGCCTCCATCACCGCCTCGGAGGCCTCACTCCTGGCAGCGGCACTGAAGCGCCTGCGCGCCGCCGGGCTTCCGATGTGGTTCAACAACACCGAATCCCTCGAGCGCGTGCTGCGCGCCGCCTTCAACGAGCGCGCCTCGGAGGCCACGCGCAGCTTCTGGCTGCTGCTCTTCGAGCTCTACGTGCTGCAGGACAAGATGGATCCCTTCGAGGAGCTCGGGCTCGAGTACGCCGTCGCCTACGAAATGTCGCCTCCCATCTGGGAGGTGTACGTGAACTCCGTGGCGGCGGCCGCATCGCGCGTGCCGGCCTCGCCGGCCGCCGAGGAGCCGGAGACCGGATTCGTCCTGAAAGGCGTGATATCCACCGCGAGCCAGAACCAGTTCGCCGATCTCGCCTCCCACGCGGCCGCCGGACCGGAGCTGGTGGTGGACATGGGAAAGGTCCTGCGCATCGACTTTGCCGCCGCCGGCCAGTTCTACGAGGTGGTGAAGGCGATCCAGCTCGCCGGCAAGCGGGTAATCCTTTCCAATCTCTCGGAATTGAATGCGGCGCTCCTCGAGGCTTTCGGCTTCAATCGCCACGCGATCCTCATCCGCCGCAAGGCGAACTAGCCTCGCCATGGCCGAAGTCTCCTTCCACGGCACCACCATCGTCTGCGTTCGCCGCGGCGCCCAGGTCGCCATGGGAGGCGACGGCCAGGTCACGCTCGGCAACGTCGTGGTCAAGGCGTCGGCACGCAAGGTCCGCCGCCTCTACAACGACCGCATTCTCGCGGGCTTCGCCGGCGCCACGGCCGACGCGTTCACCCTGTTCGAGCGCTTCGAGGCGAAGCTCGAGAAGCACCAGGGCAACCTGCTTCGCTCGGCGGTCGAGCTTGCGAAGGACTGGCGCACGGACCGGATGCTGCGCCGGCTGGAGGCCATGCTCGCCGTGGCGGACCGCGAGGTCTCGCTCCTGATCACCGGGAACGGGGACGTGCTCGAACCCGAGCACGGCATCGTCGCGATGGGCAGCGGCGGCTCGTTCGCCCAGGCAGCGGCGATGGCCCTTCTCGGGCACACCGAACTCGCGCCGGCCGACATCGTCAAGCGATCGCTCGAGATCGCGGGCGAGATCTGCATCTACACCAACCAGACGCACGTGATCGAGACGCTCTGAGGGCCGCGTCGCCCACCGACATGAGCCTGCCCGTCCCCGCAACGCACGCCCCGCCGGCCTCCTCCATGATGACGCCGCAGGAAATCGTCCACGAGCTCGACAAGCACATCGTGGGACAGGATGCGGCGAAGAAGGCGGTCGCCATCGCGCTTCGCAACCGCTGGAGGCGCTCGCAGGTGGCGGAGCCGCTGCGCAGCGAGATCACACCGAAGAACATCCTCATGATCGGGCCCACGGGCGTGGGCAAGACGGAGATCGCGCGGCGCCTTGCCCGGCTCGCCAACGCGCCCTTCGTGAAGGTCGAGGCGACGAAGTTCACCGAGGTCGGCTACGTGGGGCGGGACGTGGACACGATCATCCGCGACCTCGCGGAGGTTGCGGTGAAGGCCACGCGCGAGCAGGAGGTCGGCAAGGTCCGGCCGCGGGCGGAGGATGCCGCGGAGGAGCGCATCCTCGAAGCCCTGCTGCCGGGAGTGCCCGCTTCCGAGGGCCAGGATGCCGGCTCCACGCGCCAGCGCTTCCGGAAGATGCTGCGCGAAGGCAAGCTCGACGACAAGGAGATCGAGATCGAGATCGCCCAGGGCCCGGGATCGATGGACATCATGGCTCCGCCCGGCATGGAGGAGCTCACGCAGCAGATCCAGGGCATGTTCGCCAACATCGGCGGCGGCCGCCGCCGCGCGCGCAAGCTCTCCATCCGCGAGGCGCTTCGCCTCATCACCGACGAGGAAGCCGGCAAGCTCGTGAACGAGGAGGAAATCCGCCTCCAGGCCATGCGGGCGGTCGAGCAGAACGGAATCGTCTTCCTGGACGAGATCGACAAGGTCGCGAGCCGCAGCGAGCACGCCGGTGCCGACGTGTCCCGGCAGGGCGTGCAGCGCGACTTGCTTCCCCTCGTCGAGGGAACGGCGGTCACGACCAAGTACGGCGTGCTGCGCACCGATCACATCCTCTTCATCGCGAGCGGCGCCTTTCACCTCGCGAGGCCCTCGGACCTCATCCCCGAGCTCCAGGGCCGGCTGCCCATCCGCGTGGAGCTCTCGAGCCTCACCGTGGACGACTTCGAGCGCATCCTCACCGCCACCGATGCCTGCCTCACGCGCCAGTACGAGGCGCTCCTCGCCACGGAGGACGTAGCACTTTCCTTCACGCCCGAAGCCGTGCGCCGGATCGCGGAGATCGCCTTTTCGGTGAATGAGCGGACGGAAAACATCGGCGCTCGCCGCCTGCACACGGTGATGGAACGGCTCCTGGAGGAGATCTCCTTCGACGCGGGGCTGGGAACGCGCGAAACCCGGATCGACGCGGCCTATGTCGACGCGCGCCTGGCCGACCTGGCCAAGAGCGAAGACTTGTCGCGCTACGTGCTCTAGTCCCCGACAGGGAGCATCGGCCACCCGCCGGCCGGGCGCGGAAACGCAAGGGCGGCGGACGCGGCGCAGAATCGGCAACCATGACCCGCTTCCTTGCCGCCACCGCGGCCATCCTCGCCGGCTGCGCTTCCTTGCCAGGGCCCGTGACGCCTGAAGAACCGCCCTCCTCTCTCGCCACCGCGGAATCCGCGTTCGCCGCGCAGTCGGTGCGCGACGGCATGCGCGCCGCGTTTCTCGCCTGGCTCGCGCCGGATGCGACGCTCTATCGCAATGGGCCTGTGAACGGGCCCGCGTTCATCGCGGCCAATCCGGATCCGCCCATTGTCCTCGACTGGAAGCCGGTGTACGTCGAAGTCGCCTCGTCGGGCGAGCTGGGGCTCTCGACCGGGCCGTGGACGCTCGTGAGCCGCACAAACCCGGGTGTCGCGCCCCGGCACGGCCAGTTCGTCTCCGTCTGGAAGCGGGAGGCGGGGGGGGCCTGGCGCGTTCGGGTCGATCTCGGGATCTCGCATTCCGGTCCCGCGCTGTCCGAGGCCCCCTTGCAGGCGCTTACGACCCCGCGCCGGGGAACGGCTGCGACTGGCACGATTGCGGATGCCGAGGCGCGGTTCGCGGCGCTTGCGGCCCGGTCTGGCGACGCGGCGGCCTACGCGGATGCGGTATCCCCGTCGGTGCGGGTGTACCGGGAGGCGCATGCGCCGTTTCTCGGCCGGGACCCGGCCCTCGCCTCGCCTGCGGCGCGCGAAGCGCGTACCGGGTGGTCGCTGCAGACCCACGAGACGAGCGCTTCCGGGGAGCTGGGCTACGCCACGGGTTTCCTGGGCCCCGCCCCGGGCGCCGCCGCCACGGGCCATTACGTCCGCGTCTGGAGACGCGAGGCCGGCGGCTGGCGCATCGCGCTCGACGTGGTGAACGCCCTGGCTGCGCGCTAGGCCGGGGCAGCGCGCTCGACGGAGTAGCCACCGAGCATGCCGTGCCGGGCGAGGCGCACGAGCATCCCGGTGAAGTCCCAGCCGTCCGTCTTCGAGGACAGCTCCCCGAGCGGGAGCCCGCGCACGAGCCCTTCCAGGAAATCCGCTTCGGGTGTCGTGAGCAGCGCCAGGCGAACGCGCTGCGCTTCGCGCCACGCCAGCACGTCGTCCGTGCCCTCCTCGCGAGCCGGCGTCCCGTCGCGGTCCGGCTGGTTCGCCTCCCAGATCGCCAGCACCGGCCAGGCGGAGCGCACGAGCCTCACGCTCGCATGCAGTCGCAAACGCAGGCCCTCCTGCTCGGCGTCGGCAATCCCCGTGAGCGCGGCATAATCGAGCCCCGGCTCGTCCGCTGCCATCAGCGACTCCTGCCATGCCCACTCGAGCCGCGCGACATCGGCGAGCCAGGGCATTGCGGCGGCGTGCGGATAGGCGGCGAGGAAGGCCGGAAAGTCTTCGCCGTAGCGGTTCAAGTCGGCGCATGCCGGCGGCGATCGCCGGCCGCAAGCCTTCGTCGCCTCGTCGAAAAATCCCTCGCCCACGAGACGCGCGACCACGGGGTATGCCCCCCGCAGCGACTCCCGGCGGTTGGCGAGAATGGCGTCGTGATAGACGGCCAGGCGCCGCCGGTTGACCCCGGGGTCGCCTGCGAGCAACGGCACGAGGCGCTCGTCGCCGCCATCGAGGACGGCGTCGGCGAACCGCGCCTGCAGGCTTGCCAGCGCGGGTACCGGCTTCACGCGGCCGCCAGCCGCCGGGTGTCCGCGGCCGCGGCGAGAACGGCATCGGCCCGTGCGGCCTCGCCGAGCAACACGTCGAGCGCGGGAAGGTTCGTGTCCCATTCGACGAGCGTCGGCACCGGCCCCAGTCGCGCCAGCGTCTCCTCGAGGAGCGTCCACACCTCCGGAAACACCGGGGCGCCGTGCGTGTCGATGAGTCCCGCGGGCGTGGACTCGCAGCCGGCGACGTGGATCTCCCCGACCGTCGCGGGATCGATCGCGGCCAGGAACTCCCGCGCATCCGTGCCGTGGTTGACGGCGTTCACCCAGGCGTTGTTCACGTCGAGCAGCACGCCGCATCCCGTGCGGCGGGCCAGCTCCGCGACGAACTCGCCCTCGGGGATCGTCGACGATGCAAACCGCAGGTAGGACGAAACGTTCTCCACGAGGATGGCGCGTCCGAGCAGGTCCTGCACCTGCGAGACGCGCACGCATACATGGGCGAGCACCTCCTCGGAATACGGAAGCGGCAGGAGCTCGTTCAGGTGCCTGCCACCGACGCTGGACCAGCACAGGTGCTCCGAGACCAGCGCAGGCTCGATGCGAGCCGCGAGCCTCGAGAGACGCAAGAGGTGTTCCCGGTCCAGCGGGTCGGCCGAACCCAGCGACAATCCCACGCCGTGAAGGCTCACGGCGTAGTCTTCGCGGAAGCGCTCCAGCCGGGCGAGCGAGGGCCCCCCGTCGGCGAAGTAGTTCTCGCTGTGGACCTCGAGGAACGAAAGCGCCGGCCGCCTTTCCGCCAGCGCCTCGAAATGCGGGGTGCGCAGGCCAATGCCGGCCCTCGCGGGATCCGGCGCACGGGGGGCGAAGCGCGCGGACACGCTTGCCGTGCGTTACTTGCCGGCCGGGGGCTTCAGCTTGCCGCCGAGCTTCGTGCACGTCCCCTTGGGTACGTACTTCCACTCGTCGGCACCATTGTCCTTCTTAGCGAGCCCCGCGCAGGAGTGGGTCGCCGTCCCGCAGTCGTTCTGCCCGGCCTTCGCGATGCCGTAGCACTTCTCCTTGCTTTCGTCGGCGACGGCCAACGGGGCCTGGCTTAGACCGGCCGCGATCATGCCCGCCAGGGCCGAGCGAATGAGAAGCCTCTTGGAACGCATGAAAATCTCCTTTTTCGGGTGGAAACTCCGGGGCGGCCGCCAGCGGAGCCGCACGGCAGGCGGGAAATGATAGCACCGGAGGTGGCACGCACGAGTCCGGCGCTTCGCGCGCGCGCCGGCCGCGGGAGACAATCGTCCCCGACCCCTTTTTACTTGCGGTGGCGCCGCCTACAATGGCGGCCACCTCTCCCACCCCCCGCGAGCCGCGTCCCCGACATGCCCACCAAGCTATCTTCCGCGCAAAAGGCCGAAATGCTGGTCGAGGCGCTGCCCTACATCCAGCGCTTCTACAACAAGACTCTCGTGATCAAGTACGGCGGCAATGCGATGACCGACGCCGCGCTGCAGGAGGATTTCGCCGAGGACATCGTGCTGCTCAAGCTGATCGGGATGAACCCGGTGGTGGTGCACGGCGCCGGACCCCAGATCGGCGCCCTCCTGCAGAAACTCGGCAAGCAGAGCGAGTTCATCCAGGGCATGCGCGTCACGGACGAGGAGACCCTGGACGTGGTGGAAATGGTGCTGGGCGGCCTCATCAACCAGGAGATCGTCACGCTCATCAACAAGGCCGGCGGCAAGGCGGTGGGGCTCACCGGCAAGGACGGGCATTTCATCCACGCGCGCAAGCTCAAGGTCGCCAGCAAGGAGGACAAGAAAAAGAAGATCGACGTCGGCCTCGTGGGCGAGGTCGTGCGCATCGACCCGGAAATCATCCAGCTCCTGGACGAGCGCGACTTCATTCCCGTCATCGCCCCCATCGGCGCGGACGAGAAGGGCCGGGCCTACAACATCAATGCGGATGTCGCCGCGGGCAAGCTCGCGGTGACCCTCCAGGCGGAAAAGCTGATCCTGCTCACGAACACGACGGGAGTCATGGACAAGGAAGGAAAGGTCGTCACGGGCCTCACCGCGAAGAAGGTGAAGGAAATGATCGACGACGGCACGATCTCCGGGGGGATGCTGCCGAAGGTGGCGTGTGCGCTGGACGCGGTGAAAGGCGGCGTGAAGTCCGCACACATCATCGACGGCCGCGTCTCCCACGCACTGCTCCTGGAAGTGCTCACCAGCCAGGGTGTCGGCACCCTCATCCGTGGCGCGCCACCGAAGCGGGGGGACCACCGCTAGCCTGCACGCGGCGTGCGTCAGGACCAGCGCCTTCCGATTCCGGCCACGCCCATGGCGAGGCGCGCGTACCCGTAGGCGATCCAGCCCGCCGTGCGCTTCAGCCAGTGGCGGCGCCTCCACAGGAGCCGCTGCACGGCGCGCGCACCATCGCGGATCTCCCGGTCTATCGAGTCGCGCAGCTCACGGGCGAACGGCTCCCCGAACACCGCGACGTTCGCCTCCCGCGCGAGGAAGAGACTGAACGGATCGAGGTTCGACGAGCCCACGGTCGACCAGCGTTCGTCCACCACCGCCGCCTTGGCATGCAGCTCGCTGCGCTCGTACTCGTATATCTCGATTCCGTGATCGAGCAGCGTCCCGTAGAGCACGCGACTGGCCTGCTGGAAGATACGGTGATCGGACCAGCCCTGGACCACGATCGCCACGCGCACGCCCCGCGAAGCGGCCTCCATGAGTGCGTGGCGCACGCGCCAGCCGGGCATGAAGTAGGCGCATGCAATCAGGATCTCCCGCCGTGCCCGGTTGATCGCATCCAGGTACATCGTCTCGATGTCGTGCCGATGCCCGAAGTTGTCGCGATAGACGAACGCGGCGGTCGTGTCTCCCTCGGGCGCGGTCGTCACCTCGGGAGGCTGGAATCCGGACTGGCGCTCCTTGCGGCTCAGGGTGGACACGAGCCACCAGAGTCGATGGACCACCGGGTAGATTTCGGCAAGGAGCGGGCCTTCCACGCGCACCGCGTAGTCGAGGCGGGGCCAGTCGGCGCCGTGCCCCGAGAGGTCGTCCACGATGTTCATGCCGCCCACGAACCCGACTCTCGCGTCCACGAGGGCGATCTTTCGGTGCAGACGGCGAAGGCGGCTGCGCCTGACCGAGAACCACCGCCCCTCCGGCCGGAATCGCAGGACGATGACGCCCGCGGCGCGCAGGTCCTCCAGGAAAGCGGGCCGGAGCTCGCGCGAGCCGAAGCCGTCGATCATCAGGCGCACCTGTGCACCTCGCGCCGCCGCCCGCTTGAGGGCATCCCCGACGGCTCGTCCCGCACTGTCGTCGGCGAAAATGTAGGTCTCGATGCGGACATCGTTGGCAGCCGCGTCTATCGCGGCAACCAGTGCCGGGAACAGTTCCGCGCCGTTGCGCAGCAGCGTCACGCGATTGCCGGCCACGGGTTTCAAGGCATTCCCCCGACGGAAGTCAGCGCGTCAGACGCGCGGCGAGCGCCGCGTGGTCGGACAGCTTCGACCAGGGCCCATCGGCGAGCCGCCGGGTCTCGCCGATCTTCAGGTCGCGCACGTAGATGCGGTCCAGCGCGAAGAGCGGCAGGCGCGCGGGGAAGCTCCTTGCGTGGGCGCCGAGGGAGCTCTCGAACACCTCGCGCAAGCCGAGTTCGCGCGCAAGAACCGCGGAGGCCTTGCCCCGCCAGTCGTTGAAGTCTCCCGCCACCACGAGCGGCGCGGCGGCGGGCACGAACTCGCGAATCCGGTGGCAGAGCCACTCGAGCTGGAAGCGCCGGCTCCTTGCCCAGAGCCCGAGGTGGACGTTGATGCAGTGCAGCGGCTCGTTCCAGCCCGGGACCGCCATCTCGCAGTGCAGGAGCCCGCGGCGCTCCAGGGCGTGGTGCGAGATGTCGACGTTTTCCACCTTCAGGATCGGGTAGCGGCTCACGATGGCGTTGCCGTGGTGCCCATCCAGGTAGCTCACGTTCATGCCGTAGGCGGAATGGCCGCCTTCGTGGGCGAGGAACTCGTGCTGTCCCACGACGGGCCACGCGAGATGGCTGCGGGAGTGGCGCAGGTGGGCGCCCTGCACTTCCTGCAGGAAGACCACGTCGGGGGAAAGGTCGTGGAGCCGCTCGCGGATCTCGTGCACCACGAGGCGGCGGTTGAGCGCCGAGAATCCCTTGTGGATGTTGTAGGTAACCACCGTGAGGGGCGAAGGGTCCTCGTTCTTCATGGCGCGGGTCCGGCGGTGTCGGGAGACGCTTCCTTGTCGGGAAGCATGAGTATCGCCTGACGGTTGCTCCAGGAGAACACTTCCCGCGCCGCCTCGCGCCAGGGCGCCCACCGGTAGCGAAGGTGTTCCCGGGGGTCGAGCCGAACCTCGATCCGCCCCGGCACCCGCAGGCCGAAGGCGTGCTCGGTGTTGTGCGTGACGCCCGGCGGGTAGCGGTGGCGCCAGATCGCGTAGATCTCGTAGACATTGGAAACGCGCCAGTCGGCGAGCGCGTAGCGCCGCGCGTCGATGGCCGTTTCCTCCCTGACCTCGCGCTCGGCAGTCTGGGCGAGCGTCTCGCCCGGGTCCTGGCTGCCGGTGACGCTCTGCCAGTAGCCGGGGCGGTCCGCGCGCTCGAGAAGAAGCACGTCGAGCGCCGGAGTGTAGATGACGACGAGCGTCGAGACCGGGACCTTGTCGCGCTTCTCCAAGCGCCTACACCCGCATGCGCGATACCACTGCCGCGTCGCCCGTGAAGTAGGCGTGCGGCATGTCCCGCGTGCGGTGCATGGCGACGGGAACACCCTGGTCGTCGACCGCGATCAGCCCCACGTCCGCGTCGAAGTCCTTGCCCATCCGGTCGAGGACGTCGGCGACGGCCTGCGCGAGCGACGCGCCGTTCTCGACCCGTTCCGAGATTGCGCGGGTCGCGAGGGAGCGCAGGACGAACTCCCCGGTTCCGGTTGCCGATGCCGCCACCCGGGCCGACGCGTAGTTGCCCGCGCCCGGGACCGGGGAATCCCCCACGCGCCCCACCATCTTGAGCGTCACGCCTCCCGTCGAGGTGGCCGCGGCCAGCACGCCGCTCGCGTCCACCGCCGCCGCGCCGACGGTGCCGCCGGCGTACTCGGGGTGCTCCTTGAGGAACCGGCGCATCTTGTGGGCATGCTCTCCCAGCACCTCGTCCATGCGGTTGCGCTTGTCGAACCAGTCGGCGCGGCGCTCTGGCGTCACGGGATCGTGATCCGGAAAGCCCATGACGCGGGCGAAGCGCTGCGCGCCGTCGCCGGTGAGCATGACGTGGTCGGTGTCCTCCATGACCCTCCGGGCGACGAGGATCGGGTTCCTCACGCGCTGCAGGCCCGAAACGGCTCCCACGCGCGCCTCCGCGCTTTCCATCACGCAGGCGTCGAGCTCGCAATAACCGTCGAAATTGAGCACCGCCCCGGTTCCGGCGTTGTAGATGGGGTTGTCCTCCAGCGCCACGACCGTGGCGCACACCGCATCGATCGCCCGGCCTCCGCCGGCGAGGATGGCGCGCCCGGCCTCCACCGCCGCCTGAAGCCCGCGCACGGCGTCCTCGTCGGAGCCGGGTCGCCACTTGCCGGCGCCCCCGTGGGCGATCAAGGCGATGGTCATGGGGTGGGCGCCGCGCTGCGAAGCCGGAGGTGGAGCTCCCGAAGCTGCCGCTCGGTCACCGGACTGGGCGCCTCCACCATCAGGTCCTGGCCGCGCTGCGTCTTCGGGAACGCGATCACGTCGCGAATCTGGTCGACGCCGGCCATCATCGCGACCATGCGGTCGAATCCGAAGGCGATTCCGCCATGGGGCGGCGCGCCGTACGACAGCGCATCGAGCAGGAAGCCGAACTTGGCGCGCGCCTCCGCGTCACCGATGCCAAGGGTCTGGAACTGCTTCGCCTGGATCTCGGCGCGATGGATCCGCACGGAGCCGCCGCCGATCTCCCAGCCGTTCAGCGCAATGTCGTAGGCCTTGGCGAGGACCTTGCCCGGGTCGGTGTCCATGAGCGCCACGTGCTCGTCCTTGGGGCTCGTGAACGGGTGGTGCGCCGCGAACCAGCGTTTGCCCTCCTCGTCGTACTCGTAGGCCGGGAAATCGAGGACCCAGCACGGGCGCCAGCCAGCTTCCGCGTGACCCTTCTCGTGGCCCACCTTCACGCGCAGCGCGCCCATCGCGTCGTTCACGACCTTGCGCCTGTCGGCACCGAAGAAGATCACGTCGCCGTCCTGCGCCCCGGTTCTCTCGAGAATCGCCGCAAGTTCGGCCGGCTTGAAGAACTTCACGATCGGCGACTGCAGGCCTTCCTCGCCCGGCTTCGTCCGGTCGTTCACGCGTATGTAGGCCAGCCCCTTCGCGCCGTAGATCGCGACGAAGGGCGCGAGATCGTCGAGTTCCTTTCTCGTGAAGGCGGCGTTGCCGCCGGGCACGCGCAGCGCCGCCACGCGGCCGTCCGGGAGGTCCGCTGCCGCGCGGAAGACCTTGAAATCGACGCCCTGCATGAGGTCGGTGAGATCGGTGAGCTCGAGCTTCACGCGCAGGTCGGGCTTGTCGCTGCCGAACCTCGCCATCGCGTCGGCGTAGGCCAGGCGGGGAAAAGCAGGCAGGTCCACGTCGAGCACCCGCTTGAAGACGTGGCGCACGAGTCCTTCCATGATGTCCTGGATCTCGCGCTCGGAAAGAAACGAGGTCTCGATGTCGATCTGCGTGAACTCCGGCTGCCGGTCGGCCCGAAGATCCTCGTCACGAAAGCATTTCACGATCTGGTAATAGCGGTCGTAGCCAGCGACCATGAGCAGCTGCTTGAAGAGCTGGGGCGATTGCGGCAATGCGTAGAACTGCCCTTCGTGGATGCGCGAGGGCACGAGGAACTCGCGCGCGCCTTCCGGCGTGGACTTGTAGAGCACCGGTGTCTCGACATCGATGAAGCCGTTGTCGTCCAGGTAGTCGCGCACGGCCTTTGCCGCGCGGTGGCGCATGCGCAACGCCTTCTGCATCGGCTCCCGGCGCAGGTCGAGGTAGCGGTAGCGCAGGCGCACTTCCTCGGAAAGCGTCTCGTCGTCCACCATGAACGGCGGCGTGACCGCGGGATTGAGGATCTCGAGCTCGTGGGCGAGGACCTCGATCTCCCCGCTGCGAAGCCCCGGGTTCACGGTTCCCTCGGGGCGGCGGCGCACTACTCCCGTTACGCGCAGGACGAACTCGTTTCGCACGCGATCGGCGATGGCGAACGTGTCCTTCCGGTCGGGGTCGCTCACCACCTGCACGAGCCCTTCGCGGTCGCGCAAGTCGATGAAGATCACGCCTCCGTGGTCGCGACGCCGGTGAGCCCAGCCGAAAAGGTTCACGGTTTGCCCCAGGAAGCGCGTGTCGGTCAGTCCGCAGTATTCGGTTCGCATTTTCTCTCTGTGCCCCGCGTGGCGGGGCGATTTCGTTCGCAGCTCCCGGCAAGGTGCGGGAGGCCAGTGGTGGTGTGGCGTGGATGTCTCCGGCGCCGCCTTCGGCCGCCGCCTACGTTTTCGGCGACGGCACCGGATTGGGGTCGGTCCCGGAGGGATCGCTCTCGGGCCTTGCCCCCGGGCGCGGCGGCTCCGCCACGCCCATGGAAATGATGTACTTGAGTGCCTGGTCGACGCTCATCTGGAGCGCGATCGTGTCGGCGCGGGGCACGATGAGGAAGAACCCCGCGGTGATGTTGGGCGTAGTGGGAACGAAGACGGAAATCTGCTCGCGTCCAAGATGGTCGGTGACCTCGTGTTCCGGCGTGCCGGTGACGAGCGCGACGGTCCACGCCCCGGCGTGGGGATAGCGAACCAGGACGGCGCGCCGGAAGGCCTTGCCGTCCGGCGAGAACAGCGTGTCGCTGATCTGCTTCACTCCGCCGTAGATGGACCGGAATATCGGAATGCGGCCGAGGACCGCCTCCCAGACGAGCAGCAGGCGCTTGCCGAAGAAGTTGGCGGCGATGGCGCCCGTGACCAGCAGGATGGCCAGGGTGAGCACCGCGCCAAGACCGGGAAGGTGGAAGCCCAGCAGTGCATCGCTTCGGTAGCGCGCGGGCACGATCAGCAGCGACTGGTCCATCAGGTCGACCAGCAGCGAGAGCACCCAGAGGGTGATCGCGAGCGGGATCCACACGAGCAGCCCCGCGATGAGGTAGCGCCTGAGCGTGGACATCACGCGCCGGTACTCCGGCCGGGACGGAGGCGAACCGGGAACGACACTATTGGATTGCGGGACAGGCGCCCGTTCCGCATGCCGGGGCGGCACCCTTGCCGCCGTCCTTCGTTTCCGAACTGCCCTCGGATTTGCCGCTCTCGGATTTGCCGCTCTCGGATTTGCCGCTCTCGGATTTGCCGCCCTCGGATTTCGCCGAAGGCTTCGACCCGCCCGACTTGAAATCGGTCGCGTACCAGCCGCTGCCCTTCAGCTGGAAACCGGCCGCCGTGACCATCTTCAAAAAGGTGTCTTGTCCGCATTTCGTGCACCGCGTGTGCGGGGTGTCGCTCACCTTCTGCAGGAACTCCTGCTGGTGGCCGCAGTTGCTGCATCGATACTCGTATATCGGCATGTCCGCCTCGAAAATTTGCAAAAAAAGTCATTTTAACACAAGCACTTGGCGTGAAACGCGGCGCCCGCGGCCCGGGCGCTCACGACACGGGCCGCTTGCGCCGGGCGAACACGCCCGCAGCGCCGAGGAACAGGGCCATCGACCAGAAGACGGGGCCCATCCCGAGCGCGGTTCCGATTCCCCCGAAAAGCAGCGGCAACAGGGTATGGCTCATGTTCATCACCATGGTACGCACGCCGAGCGCCTCGCCGAACCGGCCCTGCGGGGTCAGGTGCTGGATGAGGGACATGAGGCTGGGCTGGGAGGCGCCGAGCCCCAGCCCCAGGAGGAACGCCGTGGCTGCAATGAGAGGAACCGAGCGCACCAGCGGAAAGAGCGCGTAACCCGCGCAGGCGACGAACAGCGTTGCACCCACGACCTGCCATTCCGGCAAGCGTCGCGCGAACCACGGAAGCACGAGCCGCACCACGAAAGTCGCCAGCGCGAACGAGCCCATCACGCCACCGATCGTCGTGGCCGAAAGCCCGAGCGACGTCCCGTAAATGGGAACCGCGAAGTAGAAGAGATCCCACGCCATCGCGAGAACACCGGTGACGATGAAGACTTGGCGCAGCTCGCCGCGTCCCAGCAGGTCCACCAGTCGCCCTCCCGGGTTGGCGCCGGGCTGCGCGGGCGGAAACGCCGGCTTCGCCAGCGCGAGAACCAGTGCCGGAACGATCGCCGACATCGCCAGCACGGCGAAGGTAACGCGGTAGCCGGCGTTGTCGATGGAAAGCCCCGCGGTGGTCGGCCCGAGAAAGCCGGAGATGGAGAATCCGAGCGCGAGCCAGCTGAAATTGACGGCACGGTCCTCCGGCGCACTCAGGGCACCCACCACGTTCTGGATGGCAATGTGGAACACCATGAAGGCCAGCCCGATCACCATGCAGGCCAGGTAGAGGGTCCCGAGGCCCGGCAGGACAGCGGGAAGGCCCACGCCACAGGCCAGCACGGCCGAGGACCACAGGAGCGGCCGGGCGGTGCCGACGCGGTCGATCATCCGGCCCGCGCTCACGGACAGCAACATGGGCAGCAGCGAGTAGAGGGAGACGAGCGCCCCGACGGTGAGCGGGCTCGACTTGAGGCTCAACGCATAGAGCGAGACGGTGAAGCGGCTGCCATTGAACGCGGCGTGCGCGAAGACCGTGAGCACCATGAGAAGGGCGATCCGGACGGGCCGCCCTCCCGCTGCGCTTCCGGCGGTCAACCTTTCGACTCGAGCGCGGCGATTCGCGCCTCGATGGGCGGATGCGTCGAGAAGAGGGCCATGAAGCCCGGCCTGTCGGAGATGCCGGACGACTGGAAGGCCTTGGGAAGCTCTCCCGGCTCGATGCCCCCGAGTCGCTGCAGCGCCGCGACCATCGGCCGCGGCGTTCCCATGAATGCCGCCGCGCCGGCGTCGGCCCGGAACTCCCGCTGGCGCGAGAACCACGCCACCACGATCGAGGCAAGGACGCCGAAGACGATCTGGCACACGATGACGGTGACGAAGTAGCCCGGGCCCGTGCCGCGCTCGGTCTTGAAGATCGCCCGGTCGACCACGTAGCCCACGACGCGCGCAAAGAAGACCACGAACGTGTTCACCACGCCCTGAATGAGCGTGAGCGTGACCATGTCGCCGTTGGCCACGTGGGCCACCTCATGGGCGAGGACGGCCTCGACCTCCTCCTTCGTCATCGACTGCAGCAGGCCCGTGGAGACCGCGACAAGGGAGGAATTCCGGAAGGCCCCGGTGGCGAAGGCATTGGGCGCGCCTTCGTACACGGCCACCTCGGGCATGGCGATGCCGGCCTTTTCCGACAGGCGGCGCACGGCTCCCACCAGCCATTGCTCCTCGCCGCTCTGCGGCGTGTCGATCACCTTGGCGCCCGTGGACCACTTGGCCATCGGCTTGGACATCAGCAGCGAGATGAACGACCCGGCGAAGCCCACCACGGCCGAGAAGACGACGAGCATCCCGACGTTGAGGCCCTCGGCGGCGATGAACTGGTCGACGCCCAGCACCCTGAGCACGATCGACAGGACCAGGATGACCGCCACGTTCGTGACGAGGAAAAGGACGATGCGTTTCATGGATTCAAGGCACCTTTCGGTGAAGGGGACCGCATTCTACCGGCACTCCTAGAACGGAATGTCATCCTCGAAGTCGTCGAACTTCGACCCCGCGGCCTTGCCCGCCGCGGGCTTGGCCGCTGGCCGGGAACCACCCTCGCGCTCCCCTCCGGAGTCTCGCTCCCGGTCGCCGCCGCCCATTCCCTGCCGGGACCCGAGCATCTGCATGCGGTCCGCGACGATTTCCGTGGAGTACTTGTCCTGGCCGTCCTTGTCCTGCCACTTGCGCGTCTGGAGACGTCCCTCGACATAGACCTGGCTGCCCTTTTTCAGGTACTCGCCGGCGATTTCAGCGAGCTTGCCGAAGAACGCGACGCGGTGCCATTCGGTCTTTTCCTGCTTCTCGCCGGCCTTGTCCTTCCAGGTCTCGGTGGTCGCGATGGATACGTTGGTGACGGCGCCGCCGTCGGGCATGTAGCGCGTCTCGGGATCGCGGCCGAGATTGCCGATGAGGATGACTTTGTTGACGGATGCCATGGTTTTCTCCCGGGGTCAGGGGTTGGTTGCTTGGGGCTCGTGAGGCTCGTGAGGCTCCTGCGGTTCTGGCTCGTGCGCAGCCGGCTCTCCCATCGGCCAGGCGATCGCGAGCCAGGCGGCGGCGATCGCGATGCAGCAGGCAAGGACCGCAACGGGGCCGAAATGCTGGGCGATCGCGCCTCCGGCGGCGCCGCCGACGAAAGTACCGAGGAACTGCACGCTCGAGTAGACGCCGGACGCCGCCCCCTTCGCCGAAGGTGGCGCCGCCTTGGAGACGAGCGCGGGGAGCTTGGCCTCTAGAACGTTGAACGCGGCGAAAAAGATGACGAGCCCGGCCGCGAGCGGCCACAGCCGGTCCGCCGCCGCCGCCAGTACGCACAGTCCGGCAGCGAGGACGCCGACCGCCCCGAGGAATACCGCCCTCTCATGGCGAGCCAGGAACCGGATCGCGACGAAGGGAAGCATGATCAGGAACCCCACTCCGACCGCCCCGAGGTACATGCCCCAGTGCGATCCGGCCGGCAGGCCGGAGCGGACCAGGGCGAGGGGCACCACGACGAAGAGCGCCATGAGAACCGCGTGCAGGCCGAATATCCCGACGTTGAGCCTCAGGAGCTCGGGGTCGCGAAGCACCGCCGCGAACGACACGCGGGGCTCGTCGACCCTCCGGGCCGACGGTGTCGGCACCACCCAGGCCACGATCGCCATCGCGGCCACGGCGAGGACGGCCGTCATCGCGAAAATCCCCGGCACGTCGATCGCGTGCTGCAGGAAGGGCGCCGCCACGAACGACAGGGCGAAGGACAGCCCGATCGTCCCCCCTATGATTGCCATCGACTTGGTGCGCTGGGAGGGTCGCGTGAGGTCGGCGGCCATTGCGATGGCCACCCCGGAGATCGCGCCGGCGCCCTGGACGATTCGGCCGAGGATCACCATCCAGGGAGACTGCGCCAGCGCGCAGACCAGGCTGCCGGCCGCAAACACCGCGAGCCCGGCCAGCATGACTGGCTTGCGCCCCAGCCTGTCGGAAGCCCAGCCGAAAGGGGCCTGCAGGATCGCCTGGGCAAGGCCGTACGAGCCCAGGGCGATGCCGACGAGCGTGAGGTTCCAGCCCGGCAGCCGCTCGGCATAGAGCGCGAAGACGGGCAGGATGATGAACATCCCGAAGAGGCGCAACCCGAAGATCGAGGCGAGCGAAAGGCTCGCCCGGAGCTCCCGGGCGCTCATGCGGGCCGGAGATGGGGTCACTGAGGGGATTCGAACGGAAAAGAACGCTCAGGTATATTAGCAGATTGCCCTTCCCGACCGCGTTCGGCCGGGACGGGCGGCAGAGGTCAACCCAGGAACCCGACCCCCCCTACGGGCATGGACCACATCCGAATTCGCGGCGCTCGCACGCATAACCTCAGGAACGTGCACCTCGACATCCCTCGCGAGCGGCTCGTGGTGATAACGGGCCTTTCCGGATCCGGGAAGTCGTCGCTCGCCTTCGACACCCTGTACGCGGAGGGGCAGCGGCGATACGTGGAGTCCCTTTCGGCCTACGCCCGGCAGTTCCTCCAGCTCATGGAGAAGCCGGACGTGGACCTGATCGAGGGCCTGTCGCCCGCCATCGCCATCGAGCAGAAGGCGACTTCCCACAACCCGCGCTCCACGGTGGGGACGGTGACGGAGATCCACGATTACCTGCGCCTGCTGTTCGCGCGCGTCGGGGAGCCGCATTGCCCGGAACATGCCCTCGCCCTGTCCGCGCAAAGCGTCTCGCAGATGGTCGACCACGTGCTCGCGTTGCCGGAGGGAACGCGCGTCATGGTCCTCGCGCCGCTCGTCGTTGGCCGCAAGGGCGAGCAGGCCGAGCTCTTCGAGGAACTGCGCTCGCAGGGATTTGTCCGGCTTCGCATCAACGGCGAAGTCCACGAGATCGACAGGCTGCCGCGCCTCGAGCGCAACCGCAAGCACACGGTCGAGATCGTCGTGGACCGCCTCAAGGTGCAGGCCGACACCAAGCAGCGGCTGGCGGAGTCGTTCGAGACGGCCTTGCGCCATGCCGACGGACGCGCCCTCGCCGTCGAGATGGATTCGGGAACGGAACACCTCTTCTCCGCCAAGTTCGCCTGCCCGATGTGCAGCTATTCCTTGCGGGAGCTGGAGCCCCGGCTCTTTTCATTCAACAACCCGATGGGCGCGTGCCCGCGCTGCGACGGCCTGGGCCAGGTGACTTTTTTCGATCCCAAGCGCGTCGTGGCCTTCCCGCACCTGTCGCTCGCGGGCGGCGCCATCCGGGGCTGGGACCGGCGAAACCAGTTCTACTTCTCGATGCTCGCCTCGCTGGCGCAGCACTTCCGGTTCGAAGTGGAAACCCCGTTCGAGAACCTTCCCGAGCGTGCCCAGGCCGTCGTGCTCGAGGGTTCGGGCGAGGAGAAGATCGCCTTTCGTTACCCCGGCGAGCGCGGCAAGTCGGCGGTGCGCGAGCACGCTTTCGAGGGAATCCTGCCGAACCTCGAACGCCGCTTCCGCGAGACGGATTCGGCGGCGGTAAGGGAGGAGCTCACCAAGTACCTGAACAACCGCGCCTGCCCCGATTGCGGCGGCGCGCGGCTGCGCGCGGAAGCCCGGCATGTCCTCGTGGCGGGCCGCTCGATCGAGGAAATCTCCGCGATGCCCCTGAAGGACGCCCAGCCCTTCTTCGACGGGCTGGAGCTCGCCGGCAGCCGGCAGGCGATCGCGGAAAAGATTCTTCGCGAGATCGCCAACCGCATCCGCTTCCTGAACGACGTGGGCCTTGAATACCTCTCCCTCACGCGTTCCGCGGATTCCCTCTCCGGCGGCGAGGCGCAGCGCATCCGCCTCGCGAGCCAGATCGGCTCCGGGCTCACCGGCGTGATGTACGTCCTGGACGAACCCTCCATAGGCCTTCACCAGCGCGACAACGCGAGGCTCATCGGCACGCTCAAGCGCCTGCGGGACCTGGGAAACTCGGTGATCGTGGTGGAGCACGACGAGGAGGCCATCCACGCGGCCGACTACGTGGTCGACATGGGACCGGGCGCAGGCGAGCACGGCGGCGAAGTCGTCGCGCAGGGCACGCCCGCGGAAATCGAGCGCAATCCGTCTTCGCTCACCGGCCAGTACCTCTCGGGGCGCCGCATGATCGCGCTGCCGGCGCGGCGCCACCGCCGCGACGCGCGCAAGGTCCTTCGGGTCGTCGGTGCCCGCGGCAACAACCTGAAGGACGTGAGCGTCGACATTCCCGTCGGGCTTTTCGTCTGCGTGACGGGGGTGTCCGGCTCGGGCAAGTCGACGCTCATCAACGACACGATTTACGCCTCCGCGGCAAGGCATCTCTACGGCGCCTCGACGGAACCCGCCGAGCACGAGGCCATCGAGGGGCTGGACCACTTCGACAAGGTGATCAACGTCGATCAGAGTCCCATAGGACGAACGCCGCGATCCAATCCGGCCACCTACACGGGACTTTTCACCCCCATCCGCGACCTCTTCGCAGGCACGCCCGAGTCGAGGGCGCGCGGCTACGGCCCGGGGCGTTTCTCGTTCAACGTGAAGGGGGGGCGGTGCGAGGCGTGCCAGGGCGACGGAGTGATCAAGGTGGAAATGCACTTCCTCCCCGATGTTTACGTGACCTGCGACGGTTGCCATGGCAAGCGCTACAACCGGGAGACCCTCGAGATACGCTACCGCGGGCGCAGCATCTGCGAGGTGCTCGACATGACCGTGGAAGCGGCGCTGGAGCTCTTTTCGGCGGTCCCTGCCATAGCGAGAAAGCTGCAGACCCTGATGGAGGTAGGGCTCGGGTACGTGCGGCTCGGACAGAGCGCGACGACGCTTTCCGGGGGCGAGGCGCAGCGCGTGAAGCTCGCCCTGGAGCTCTCCAAGCGCGATACCGGCAGGACGCTCTTCATCCTCGACGAACCGACGACGGGCCTGCATTTCCACGACATAGACCTGCTGCTGCGGGTCCTGCACCGGTTGCGCGACCATGGCAACACCGTCGTCGTGATCGAGCACAACCTGGACGTCATCAAGACGGCGGACTGGGTGATCGATCTCGGGCCCGAAGGAGGCGATGGCGGCGGAACCGTCATCGCACAGGGCACGCCGGAGGATGTCGCCAACGCCCGGGAGAGCTTCACCGGGCGTTTCCTGGCACACATGCTGGCGCAGGCCGGAAGGCGCAAGGCAACGGCCTGATGAGCCCCCGGGAGCTTCTCTTCGGCAGCTTCCAGGCCGCCCTCGCCGCGGCCGACCCCCTCGTGATCGTTCCGGATCACCTGCCCTCCCCGCCAGCGGGGAAGACGCTCGTGGTGGGCGCGGGCAAGGCCGCCGCCTCCATGGCGGCGGCGGTGGAGGCGAACTGGCCCGGCGGCAGCCCGATCGAGGGCGTCGTCATCACGCGCTACGGACACGACGTACCGACGCAGCGCATCCGCGTCATTGAAGCCGGGCACCCGGTGCCGGACGAGGCCGGCGAGGCGGCGGCGAGGGAAACGCTCGAGCGAGCTGCGGCGCTCGACACGGAAGACCTGCTGCTCGTGCTGGTTTCGGGCGGCGGCTCCAGCCTGCTGTCGTTGCCGGTCGATGGCGTAGGGATGGCCGACCTCAAGGAAGTCACGCGCGAACTCCTCGCGAGCGGTGCTCCGATCCAGGAGATGAACACGATCCGCAAGCATCTTTCCGTCATCCAGGGAGGGCGCCTTGCGGCAGCCACCCGCGCGCGGGTGCTCGCGCTGGTGATATCGGACGTGCCGGGGGACGACCCTACCCACATCGGATCGGGGCCGTGTTCCCCCGATCCCACCACCTACGCGGAGGCGATCGCGATACTCGAGCGCCATGGCGTGACGGCTCCCGCATCGGTGGCCGCGCACCTGGCCGACGGAATGGCCGGGAAGGTGGAGGAAACGCCCAAGCCTGGCGACCGGGCGTTCGACCGTACCGAGGTCCGCGTCATCGCCACTGCGCACGCATGCCTCATGAGGGCAGCGGCATTCGTGCAGCACCGCGGCATCACCCCGATGGTGCTGGGGGACTCGGTGACAGGCGAGTCGAGAGAGGTCGCGAAGGTGCACGCCGCCATCGCGCGCCAGATGCGCCGGCATTCGCATCCGTTCCGCCCCCCCGTAGCGGTGATCTCCGGAGGCGAAACCACCGTGACCGTTCGCGGATCGGGAAGGGGCGGCCGATGCAGCGAATTCCTGCTCTCCCTCGCGCTCGAACTCGACGGCCTGGAGCACGCGTGGGCGCTCGCGGCCGATACCGACGGAATCGACGGCGCCGAGTCGAACGCGGGGGCGATCGTGGCGCCGGACACGCTCGCCCGCGCGCGGTCCGAGGGGCTGGACGCGAAGCGGATGCTTGCGAACAACGACGGGTTCGGCTTTTTCGCAGCGATTGGCGACCTGGTGGTCACCGGCCCGACCCGCACGAACGTGAACGACTACCGGATCGTGCTCGTCCTGTAGGACGGAAACCATGAAAAAAGCCGGCCCGCAGGCCGGCTTTTCCGCTCTCCCGAGCGCTCTTCAGGCTGCCTTCTCTTCCTTCGGCGCGGTTTCCTTCGGCTCCGGACGGTCCATCAGTTCGACCAGCGCCATCGGCGCATTGTCGCCCTGCCGGAAGCCCCACTTGAGGATGCGAAGGTATCCCCCGTTGCGGCTCTTGTACCTGGGGCCAAGCTCGTCGAAGAGCTTCACGACCGTGTCGCGGTCGCGAAGGCGGTTGAAGGCGAGACGCTTGTTGGCAAGCGTGGGGTTCTTGCCGAGCGTGATGATGGGCTCGGCCACCCTGCGCAGCTCCTTCGCCTTGGGAAGGGTCGTGCGGATCGCCTCGTGCTTCAGGAGCGAGACGGTCATGTTGCGCAGCATCGCGAGGCGATGGCTGCTGGTCTTGTTGAGCTTGCGAAGCCCGTGACGGTGGCGCATGTCGGTAACCTTTCCGGTTCTCTTGGCCTGTGCGGCCTTGTTGTCGTTATGGGTTTGAAAACCCCGGCGCGCCGGGGCGGCTTCGGGGTCCTACTTCGTGAGCCCCGCGACAGGCCAGTTTTCGAGCTTCATGCCGAGCGTGAGGCCCTTGGATGCGAGCACTTCCTTGATCTCGTTGAGCGATTTCCGGCCCAGGTTCGGGGTCTTCAGCAGCTCGTTTTCGGTCCGCTGGATCAGGTCGCCGATGTAGTAGATGTTCTCGGCCTTCAGGCAGTTGGCCGACCGCACGGTGAGCTCCAGGTCGTCCACGGGCTGCAGGAGAATGGGGTCGACCTGCGGCTGGGCGCTTTCGATGCGCTCCTCGCTCGTGGACTGCAGCGACGCGAACACCGAAAGCTGGTCCACGAGCACGCTCGCGGCATAGCGAACCGCTTCCTCGGGCTCGATCACGCCATTGGTCTCGATGTCGATCACCAGGCGGTCGAGGTCGGTGCGCTGCTCGACGCGGGCGCTCTCCACCTGGTAGCTCACGCGACGGACCGGGCTGAAGGAGGCATCGAGCAGGATCGCCCCGATGGCTCGCGTGTCCTCCGTCCGGCGCGAGGTCGCGGGCACGTATCCCCGCCCCTTCTCGACCTTCACGGTCATCTCGAGCTTTCCGCCCTGCGTGATATGCGCGATGACGTGGTCCTGGTTGATGATCTCGAGGTCGTGGGTCGTCTCTATGTCGGCGGCGGTGACAGGGCCGGGCTTGTCCTTCTTGAGCTTCAGGCTCACCTCGCCGCGGCCGTGCAGCTTCATCACGATGCCCTTGAGGTTCAAGAGCACGTCCACCACGTCCTCCTGCACGCCTTCAATGGTCGAATACTCGTGGAGAACGCCCGCGATCTTCACCTCCGTGGCCGCGTACCCCGGCATGGAGGACAGCAGGATCCGGCGAAGGGCGTTGCCGAGCGTGTGCCCGTAGCCGCGCTCGAATGGCTCCATTACCACCTTGGCGTGCGTGGGGGAGAGGTTCTGCACGTCGATGATGCGGGGCTTCAGAAAATTCGTGGCGTTGCTTTGCATGCGTGGGGCCTCTGCCAGTGTCGGTTGAGGGAGCGAGCCGGCTGCCGTTTTGCTCGGGCAGCGATTACTTGGAGTAAAGCTCGACCACCAGCTGTTCGTTTACGTCGGAGGCGATCTCCGACCGGTCGGGCACGCTCTTGAAAACGCCCTTGAAATTCTTGGAATCCACCTCGACCCAGCTCGGAAAGCCGTTCTGCTCGGCGAAGTCGAGCGAGCTCTTGATGCGAAGCTGCGCACGGGACTTCTCGCGAACCGCCACGGTGTCGGCGGCGCGGAGCAGGTAGGAGGGAATGTTCACGGACTTGCCGTTCACCTCGATCGACTTGTGCGAGACGAGCTGGCGGGCCTCGGCGCGCGTGGAGGCGAATCCCATGCGGTAGACGACGTTGTCCAGCCGGCTCTCGAGGAGTTGAAGCAGCCTCTCTCCAGTGGCGCCTTTCTTGTGCGCCGCCTTCTCGAAGTAGTTGCGGAACTGGCGCTCGAGAACGCCGTAGATGCGGCGAATCTTCTGCTTCTCGCGCAACTGGTGGCCGTACTCCGACACGCGCGTCATCTTCGCGCCATGCTGGCCGGGACGGACGTCGAGCTTGCACTTGGTGTCGAGGCCGCGGCGGGCGCTCTTGAGGAACAGGTCGGTGCCCTCGCGTCGGGCGAGTTTGCACTTGGGGCCGGTATAGCGTGCCATGGTGTATTCCTGTGGTCTCTTCGTTCTCGCCTGCCGTTACATCCGGCGGCGCTTCGGCGGGCGGCAGCCGTTGTGCGGCACCGGCGTCACATCGGCGATGGAAAGGATCTTGAGGCCGAGGGCGTTGAGCGCGCGAACCGCGGACTCGCGGCCGGGCCCCGGTCCCTTGATGCGGACCTCGAGGTTCTTCACACCGCACTCCTGGGCGGCGCGACCAGCGGACTCCGCCGCCACCTGCGCAGCGAACGGCGTGGACTTGCGCGAGCCCTTGAAGCCCGCTCCGCCCGAGGTGGCCCAGGACAGGGCATTGCCTTGGCGGTCGGTGATCGTGATGATCGTGTTGTTGAAGGAGGCGTGGATGTGCGCGATGCCCTCGGACACGTTCTTCTTCGCCTTCTTGCGTACTCGCGTGGCGGCGGGTTTAGCCATTCTGTGTATTCCTCAACTCGTGATTGCGTTCAGGCGGCGGCCTTGGACAGGCGGACGGCCTTGCGCGGGCCCTTTCGGGTGCGGGCGTTGGTGCGCGTGCGCTGGCCACGGACGGGCAGGCCCTTCTTGTGCCGCACGCCCCGATAGCAGCCAAGGTCCATGAGGCGCTTGATGTTCATGGAGTTCTCGCGGCGAAGGTCGCCTTCCACGGCGAAGCGCGTCACCTGCTCCCGAAGCTTGTCCATCTCGCCGTCGGTGAGATCCTTGATCTTGGCGGACTGTTTCACGCCGGCCGCGTCGCAGATGAGGCGCGCGCGCGCGCGGCCAATTCCGAAGATCGCCGTGAGCGCGATCGATGCGTGCTGGTGGTTCGCGATGTTGATGCCGGCAATACGGGCCATGGCTTTTCCTTGCGTTCGTTCTGGGCGGGCCGGTCGATCAGCCCTGGCGCTGCTTGTGGCGCGGATCGGAGCAGATGACGCGCACGACGCGCTTGCGCCGCACGATCTTGCACTTGCGGCAGATCTTCTTCACCGAAGCTTGTACTCGCATCTTTATCTCCTTACTTCGCCCGGAAGGTTATCCGGGCCTTCGTCAAGTCGTACGGGGTCAGCTCAACGGTGACCTTGTCCCCCGGCAGGATCCGGATGTAGTGCATCCGCATCTTTCCCGAGATGTGCCCGAGGACGATGTGGCCGTTCTCGAGCTTCACCCGGAACATCGCGTTCGGGAGAGTCTCCACGATCTCTCCCTGCATCTGAATCGTCTCTTCCTTGGCCATTCCCGCTATCCCCTATCGCACCGGGAAACCCGAGCCCTTGAAGTTCGCCTTCTTGAGCAGGCTTTCGTACTGGTGCGACATCAGGTAGGCCTGGAGCTGCGCCATGAAATCCATCGTCACGACGACCACTATGAGAAGCGAGGTGCCGCCGAAATAGAAGGGCACGTTGTACTGCGCGTGCAGGAACTCCGGAAGCAGGCACACCAGGGTGATGTAGATCGCGCCGACGAAGGTGAGCCGCGTGATGATCTTGTCGATGTAGCGCGCCGTCTGGTCGCCCGGCCGGATGCCCGGCACGAAGGCACCGCTCTTCTTCAGGTTGTCCGCGGTCTCCTTCGAGTTGAAGACGAGGGCCGTGTAGAAGAAGCAGAAGAAGATGATCGCCGAGGCGTAGAGCAGGATGTAGAGCGCCTGCCCTGGCGAAAGCGCCGCGGCGAAGTCCTTGAGCCACGTCATCCGCTCGTTCGTCCCGAACCAGCTCGCGAGCGTCGCCGGAAACAGGATGATCGAGGAGGCGAAGATCGGCGGGATGACGCCGGACATGTTGAGCTTGAGGGGCAGGAAGGAGCTCTGGCCGCCATAGAGCTTGTTTCCGACCTGGCGCTTGGCGTAGTTCACCAGGATCCGCCGCTGGCCTTTCTCGACGAACACCACGACGTAGGTCACTGCGACCACAAGCGAGAAGATGATCAGCGCGACGAGAATCGACATCGCCCCTGTACGAACCAGCTCCAAGGTGCCACCGACGGCGGACGGCAGCCCCGCCACGATGCCCGCGAAGATGATCATCGATATGCCGTTGCCCAGCCCGCGCTCGGTGATCTGCTCGCCCAGCCACATGAGGAAGAGCGTGCCCGTCATGAGGGTGACGACCGTCACCAGGCGGAACGCGAGGCCCGGGTCGATCACCAGCCCCGGTTGCGCCTCGAGCGCGACGGAAATGCCGAGCGCCTGGAACGCGGCCAGGACCACGGTCCCGTAGCGCGTGTACTGGGTGATCTTGCGCCGGCCGGCTTCCCCTTCCTTCTTGAGCGCCTCGAGCTGCGGCGAAACGACCGTCAGCAGCTGCATGATGATCGACGCGGATATGTAGGGCATGATGCCCAGCGCGAAGATCGAGAAACGCGACAGCGCCCCTCCCGAGAACATGTTGAACATGTCCAGGATGCCGCCCTTGGTCTGCTGGAAGAGCTTCGCGAGTTCCGCCGGGTCAATGCCCGGAACCGGGATGAACGTCCCGACCCGGTAGACCACCAGCGCGCCCACGAGAAACCACAGGCGCCTCTTAAGGTCGCCCAGCTTTCCGAGGGTTGCGAAGGGATTGGCGGACAAGTCGCTCTTCCTTCCCGTCAGGCCGCGACCGAGCCGCCGGCGGCTTCGATGGCCGCCTTCGCACCCTTGGTGACGCCGACGCCATTGACCTTCACGGCCTTCTCGAGCTTGCCGGCGAGGATGATCTTCGCGCGCTTGGCCGAACCGGCCACGAGGCCGGCCGCCTTGAGCGCCGCGAGGTCAATCGTGTCGACGGGGACCTTGCGCAGGTCGCCCAGGCGCACCTGCACGGCAGGCTCGATGGTCACGGCGACGAAGCCTCGCTTGGGCATGCGGCGCTGCAACGGCATCTGGCCGCCCTCGAATCCGACCTTGTGATAGCCGCCGGCACGCGATTTCTGTCCCTTGTGTCCCCGGCCCGCGGTCTTGCCAAGGCCTGAACCGATGCCGCGCCCGACACGGCGCCGGGCCTTCTTCGAACCCGCGGCGGGCTTGAGTGTATTGAGATCCATCTCAGTCCTCGACTTTCACGAGATAGCTCACCTTGTTGATCATGCCGCGGATGGCCGGCGTGTCGGCGAGCTCGACGGTATGCCGGATCCGGCGAAGGCCGAGACCGCGAACGCAAGCCTTGTGGTCGCTCAGGGCGCCGCGAAGCCCCTTGACCTGGGTCACCTTGATTTTCCTGGGAGAAGTCATTTCGTGGTCTTTCATCAGCCGACGATATCTTCGACCTTCTTGCCGCGCTTGGCCGCGATCTCGGAGGGGCGATGCTGCTGAAGGAGTCCGTCGAGGGTCGCGCGCACGACGTTGTAGGGGTTCGTGGAGCCGTGGCATTTCGCCGAAATGTTGGTCACGCCCATCACTTCGAATACCGCGCGCATGGCGCCTCCGGCCTTGATGCCGTTGCCCTCCGCGGCGGGCTGCATGAGCACGCGCGTGGCACCGTGGCGGCCGAGTACCTTGTGGTGGATCGTCCCGGACTTCAGGGCCACCTTGACCATGTTGCGGCGGGCCTGCTCCATCGCCTTCTGGACAGCCACCGGCACTTCGCGGGACTTGCCCTTGCCCATGCCGATCGAACCATCGCCGTCTCCCACCACCGTGAGCGCCGCGAAGCCGAGGATGCGGCCGCCCTTGACGACCTTCGTCACCCGGTTCACCGAGATCATCTTCTCCCGGAGGCCATCGCTGCGCTCGCCCTGCTGTTCGTATTTCGCCATGTCGGTTTCCTGTGTTCTCGCCTGGGCGGTCTAGAACTTCAGCCCGCCCTCGCGGGCAGCCTCGGCGAGCGCCTTCACTCGACCGTGGTAGCTGAAGCCGGCGCGGTCGAACGCGACCTCGGTGACGCCCGCGGCCGTTGCCTTTTCCGCTATTCGCTTGCCCACGAGGGCCGCGGCTTCCTTGTTGCTTCCCTTCGGCTGCTTCGCCCGCACTTCCTTCTCGGCAGTCGAGGCCGATGCGAGGACCTTCGCTCCGTCCGCAGCCACTACCTGCGCGTAGATATGCAGGTTGGTGCGGTGCACCGTGAGGCGGACGGCTTCCTGGCGGCGGATGCGCACACGCGTCTTCGCGGCACGGCGCAGTCTCGAGGTCTTCTTGTCGTTCATGATGGATATCTCCGTAGCAGCGCCAGGGCCGGCTTACTTCTTCTTCGTTTCCTTGATCACCACGGCCTCACCGGCGTAGCGCACTCCCTTGCCCTTGTAGGGCTCGGGGGACTTGTATGCCCGGATCTCGGCGGCGACCTGGCCCACCTTCTGCCGGTCGATCCCCTTGATCACGATCTCCGTCTGCGTGGGCGTCTCGGCCTTCACGCCCTCGGGCAGCGAATGGACGATCGGATGGGAAAAGCCCAGCGCGAGGTTCAGCTTGGCTCCCTGCGCCTGCGCCTTGTAGCCGACGCCGACGAGCGAGAGCTTCTTCTCGAAACCCTGCTTCACGCCGTGGACCATGTTCGCGACGATCGCGCGCATGGTTCCCGACATGGCGTTCGCATGAATCGATCCATTCGCCGCGGCGAACGAGACCTGCGAGCCCTCGACCTTCACCACGACGTCGCGGGAGAGCGCCTGCTTCAGCGTGCCCAGCGGGCCCTTCACCGTGAGGTCCGCGTTCCCGAGAACGACTTCCACCTTGTCGGGGATGATGACTGGGTACTTTGCGATGCGGGACATGGCGATCCTCCTTACACCACGATGCAGAGGACTTCGCCGCCCACGCCCGTTTCACGGGCGCGCCGGTCGGTCATCACGCCGCGGGAGGTGGAGACGATGGCCACGCCGAGGCCGTTGAGCACGCGCGGAATGTCGTCGCGGCCCTTATAGATGCGCAGCCCGGGGCGCGAGACGCGCTCGATCTTCTCGATCACGGGCTTGCCGGCATAGTATTTGAGGCCGATCTCGAGAACGTTCTTGCCCTCGACATCGCGCTGCGCGAAGTCCTCGATGTAGCCTTCGTCCTTCAGGACCTTTGCGATCGCGAGCTTCACCTTGGAGGCCGGGATCGCCACGGTCACCTTGTCGGTTGCCTGGGCGTTGCGGATCCGGGTCAGCATATCCGCGATGGGATCACTCATGCTCATCGTGGTTCTCCTACCAGCTGGCCTTGATGATGCCGGGGATTTCTCCCCGCATCGCGATCTCGCGCAGCTTGCTTCGGGCGAGACCGAACTTGCGGAAGGTTCCGCGGGGACGGCCCGTGATCGCGCAGCGATTGCGCAGGCGAACGGGTGAGGCATCGCGGGGCAGCGCCTGTAGCCTCGCCTGTGCCTCGTCCCGCGCCTCGTCCGTCGCCTTCGGGTCCTTGATGATGGCGAAGAGCTGCTTGCGCTTTTCCGCGTACTTCTTGACGGTGGCGCGACGCTTCGCGTTGCGGTTGATGAGTGCGAGCTTGGCCATTACGCCCTCTCAGTTCTGAACGGGAAGCGGAAGGCGGCGAGGAGGGCCTTGGCCTCCGCATCCGTCTTCGCGGTCGTAGTGATGCACACATTGAGCCCCCGGAGCGCGTCGACCTTGTCGTACTCGATCTCGGGAAAGATGATCTGTTCCTTGATTCCCATGCTGTAGCCACCCCTGCCGTCGAACGACCTACCGGACACTCCCCGGAAGTCGCGGACCCGCGGAAGCGCGATGGTCACGAGACGATCGAGGAATTCGTACATGCGCCGCGAGCGAAGCGTGACCATGCACCCGACGGGGTATCCCGCGCGGACCTTGAAGCTCGCGATCGACTTGCGCGACTTGGTGACGACCGGCTTCTGACCGCCGAGCTTCTGGAGGTCGCCCGCGGCGTTGTCGAGGATCTTCTTGTCCGCGACCGCCTCGCCCACGCCCATATTCAGCGTGATCTTCTCGATTCTCGGGACCTGCATGACGGTCTTGTAGCCGAACTGCTTCATGAGCGCCGGCACGACCGTCTCGCGGTAGAGCGTCTGAAGGCGCGGCGGCTGCGCGGGCACCTGCGCCTTGGCGGGTTTCTGTTCCGCCTTGGCGGGTTTCTGTTCTTTGGCCTTTGCCATGGAATGTCTCTCCGGGATTCTCAGGCGTCGGCGACTTCGCCGTTCGACTTGAAGAAGCGGACCTTCCGTCCGTCCTCCAGGACGCGGAAGCCCACACGGTCGCCCTTGCCGGTGGCGGGATTGAAGAGCGCCACGTTCGAGGCCTGGACCGGCATCTCCTTGTCGACGATGCCGCCCGTCTGCCCCTTCATCGGATTGGGGCGCGTGTGCCGCTTGACGCGATTGACGCCCTCTATGACCACCTTGCCGGTGTCGAGAACGCGGAGCACGGTGCCCCGCTTTCCCTTGTCCTTGCCGGTGGTGACGACCACCTGGTCGCCTTTGCGGATCTTTTTCATGTGGAATCCCTTACAGCACTTCGGGCGCGAGGGAGACGATCTTCATGAAACGCTCCGTGCGAAGTTCACGCGTCACCGGCCCGAAAATACGGGTGCCGATGGGCTCGAGCTTCGGATTGAGGAGCACCGCCGCGTTCGAGTCGAACTTGATGACCGAACCGTCGGGGCGGCGAACGCCTTTCGCGGTGCGAACCACGACCGCGCTGTAGACCTCGCCCTTCTTCACGCGTCCGCGCGGGGCGGCCGACTTGATGCTCACCTTGATGATGTCGCCTATGCCGGCGTAGCGGCGCTTCGAGCCTCCGAGCACCTTGATACACATCACCGATCGCGCGCCGGTATTGTCGGCGACGTCGAGAATCGACTGCATCTGAATCATTTTGTCTTCTCTCCAACTTAACCCGGCGGGATTTCGAAGCCCGTCCAGTCAGTCTTGGATCCGTCTTCCGCCGGACTGGCACCCTCGGCGGGAACCCGTACCGGCTGGCGTGAAATGCATCTGGGCCCGAGCGCTTGTGTACGTCGGCTTCGGCCGACGCCCGGGATGCCCCCGGATCGAGCCGGGGTGAGAGCGGACTTCAGGCCGACGAAGCCACGGCCGGAAGCAGTAAAGTCTAACAGTGTAGCAGCTTTACAACGGGGCGCGCAAGCCTAGTCGGATCGAGCGCGCTCGACCAGCTTCGCGACCTTCCACGCCTTGGTTTTCGAGATCGGCCGACACTCGACGATCGTCACGGTGTCACCCGTCTTCGCTTCGTTTCCTTCGTCGTGGGCGTGGTATTTCTTCGTGCGACGGACTACTTTCCCGATCACCGGATGCTTGACCTGGCGCTCGATGAGGACGGTTACCGTCTTCTCCATCTTGTCGCTCACCACTTTTCCCGTGAGCTGCCGCTGGTTCTTCGCTGTCTCGCTCATTGTTTGCTCGCTTTCGACTTCTCGGTGAGCACGGTGTGCACTCGCGCGATCTCGCGCTTCACGCGCTGGATCTCGCTGTTCTTGGTGAGGCTCTGCGTGGCCAGCTGCATGCGCAGTCCGAACTGCGCGCGGCGCAGTTCCAGCAGCTCCTTCTGCAGTTCCTCGACGTTCTTGGAACGCAAATCGCTCGCTTTCATGTCAGTTCCCTCAGCCGATGAGTCGGTGCACGAAAGTCGTGCGTATCGGGAGCTTTGCCGCGGCGAGCGCGAACGCCTCCCGGGCCAGCGATTCCTGGACGCCGTCCATCTCGTAGAGCACCTTTCCCGGGACGATTTCCGCCACGAAGTACTCCGGCGAACCCTTTCCGTTACCCATGCGGACTTCGGCCGGCTTCTTGGAAATCGGCTTGTCGGGGAAGATGCGGATCCAGATCCGGCCACCTCGCTTGATGTGGCGGGTCATGGCGCGACGGGCCGCCTCGATCTGGCGGGCGGTAAGCCGGCCGCGACCGATCGCCTTGAGGCCGAACTCCCCGAACGACACCTTTGCGCCGTTCGTGGCAACGCCCTTGTTTCGGCCCTTCTGCTCCTTGCGGTATTTCCTTCTAGCTGGCTGCAGCATGTTTCACCCCCGGTTTCCTGATCTTGCGCTCGGCCTCGGGGGCCGCGACGACGGGCTGCTCTCCCTTGCCAAGAACCTCGCCCTTGAACACGAGAACCTGCACTCCGATCGTGCCGTAGGTCGTGTGCGCCTCGGAAAAACCGTACTCGATATCGGCGCGCAGCGTGTGCAGCGGAACCCTGCCCTCGCGGTACCACTCGGTTCGCGCGATCTCCGCTCCGTTCAAGCGCCCCGCACTGGTGATCTTGATGCCCTGGGCGCCAAGACGCATGGCATTCTGCATCGCCCGTTTCATCGCGCGGCGGAACATCACCCGCTTCTCGAGCTGGCTGGTGATCGAGTCCGCGACGAGCTGGGCGTCCAGTTCTGGCTTCCTGATCTCCTCTATGTTCACGTGAACCGGCACGCCCATGAGCTTCTGCAGGACGTGGCGCAGGCCCTCGATGTCCTCGCCCTTCTTTCCGATCACCACGCCCGGCCTGGCCGAATAGATCGTGATTCGAGCGTTCTTCGCCGGGCGCTCGATGACCACTCTTCCGACGGCGGCGTGCGACAGCTTCTTCTTCAGGTACTCCCGGACCCGGATGTCCTCGGCAAGCATGCCGGGGAAGTTCTTCGAGTTCGCGTACCACTTCGACGTCCAGTTGCGATTGACCGAAAGACGGAACCCGGTCGGATGGATCTTCTGTCCCATAGTTCTTCCCCTCAGTTCCTGCCGTCGCCGACGGTGAGAAACACGTGGCAGGTATGCTTCAGCACGCGGTTGCCGCGACCCTTGGCGCGCGCGTGAAAGCGCTTGAGCACCGGCCCCTTCTCGACCATGATGCGCGTGATCTTCAGCTCGTCGATGTCAGCGCCGTTGTTGTGCTCGGCATTGGCAATCGCGCTCTCTAGGACCTTCTTGATGATCTGCGCGCCCTTCTTGGGAGTGAACGCGAGGATGTTGAGGGCGCGGTCGACCTTCTGCCCGCGCACCATGTCGGCCACGAGCCGGCCCTTCTGGGCCGAGAGTTTCGCGCCATAGAGTTTTGCGTTGACTTGCATCGCGGTCTCCTTCATTTCTTCGGCGGGCCGGAGGGCGCCGCCACCTTCTTGTCGGCCGAGTGGCCCTTGAAGGTGCGCGTGAGCGCGAACTCGCCCAGCTTGTGGCCAACCATGTTCTCGGTCACGTAGACGGGAATATGCTGCTTGCCGTTGTGGACCGCGATCGTGAGGCCGACGAAATCCGGCAGGACGGTGGAGCGGCGCGACCACGTCTTGATCGGTCGCTTGTCCTTGGCGGCCACGGCGGCCCCCACCTTCTTCATGAGATGCCCATCCACGAACGGGCCCTTCTTGATTGAACGTGCCATGTCGGTAGCCCCTTACGCCTTCTTGTGGCGGCTGCGGACGATCATCGTCTGCGTGCGCTTGTTGTTTCGTGTCTTCTTGCCCTTGGCCGGCTGACCCCACGGCGATACCGGATGCCGGTTGCCCCGGGTACGTCCTCCCAGCGGGTGATCGACCGGATTCATCGTCTCTCCCCGAACGGTCGGTCGGATGCCGCGCCATCGATTCGCGCCGGCCTTGCCGATCTGGCGAAGGTTGTGCTCCTCGTTGCCCACCTCGCCGATCGTGGCGCGACAGTCGACGTGGACACGACGAATCTCACCGGAGCGCATGCGCAATTGCGCGTATTCTCCTTCGCGCGCAAGAAGCTGGACACCGGCCCCGGCGGCGCGCGCGATCTGCGCGCCCTTGCCGGGAAGCATCTCGACACAGTGCACCGTGGTGCCCACGGGGATGTTGCGCAACGGCAGGGCGTTGCCTGCCTTTATCGGGGCTTCGATGCCGCTTTCGACCTTCTGGCCCACGGCAATCCCCTTGGGGGCGATCATGTACCGACGCTCGCCATCCGCATAGCACAGGAGGGCGATGTTCGCGCTTCGGTTCGGGTCGTACTCGAGCCGCTCCACGGTCGCCGGGACGCCATCCTTGTTGCGACGGAAGTCGATCAGGCGATAGTGCTGCTTGTGCCCTCCCCCCTGGTGGCGCGTGGTGATGTTCCCGAAGGAGTTCCGCCCGGCGCGCCTGGACTGCTTTTCCAACAGCGGAGCGTGCGGCTTGCCCTTGTGGAGCTCGGCGTTCACCACTTTCACCATCGACCGGCGGCCGGCAGACGTGGGCTTGGTCTTGACGAGGGCCATGTTATGCGACTCCTTCCACGAAGTTGATGTCGCCTTCACCCTTGAGGCTCACGTAGGCCTTCTTCACGTCGCGGCGACGGCCTTCGAAGCGCCCGTGGCGCTTCTGCTTGCCTTTGAGGTTCACGACGTTCACCGCAGCGACCTCGATCTTCTGTTCCTTGAAGAGAAGCTCGACCGCGGCCTTGATCTCGGCCTTCGTCGCGTCGGCGAGGACCTCGAAGACGACTTGGCGGTACTTCTCGCCCACCATGGTTGCCTTCTCCGAGATGATCGGGGCGCGGATTACCTTCATCAGACGTTCGGCATTCATGCGAGCGCCTCCTCGAGATGCTTGACCGCTCCCTTGGTGAGCAGGACCTTCGGAAACCGCACCAGGCTCACCGGGTCGGCGTGACGGGCCTCGAGCACCAGGACATTGGGCAGATTGCGCGAAGACAGATAGAGATTCTCGTCCGGGAGGTCGGTGATGATGAGGACTTCCGTCAGCCCCAACGCCTTGAGTTTCTGGGTGAGGAGCTTTGTCTTGGGCTGCTCCATCGTGAAGGCGTCGATCACGGCGAGACGCTCTTCGCGGACGAGCTGCGAGAGGATCGAGGCCATGCCCGCGCGGTACATCTTGCGATTGACCTTGTGGGAAAAGTTCTCGTCAGGAGACGACGGAAAGATCTTCCCGCCACCGCGCCACAGCGGGCTGGAGGTCATGCCCGAACGTGCTCTTCCCGTGCCCTTCTGGCGCCAGGGCTTCTTCGTCGAGTGCTTCACGTTGCCGCGGTCCTTTTGGGCACGCGTTCCCGCACGGCCATTGGCGTGGTACGCGACCACGATCTGGTGAATGAGCGCCTCGTTGAACGAACGCCCGAACAGCGCCTCGGAGGCGGCCACCGGGGCGAGGGCCTCGCCATTCTCGTTGATGACCTTGAGTTCCATCACTTGCCTCCCTTCGGCGCCTTGGCCTTGACGCTCGGACGGAGCACGATGCTGCCGTTCTTCGAACCCGGCACCGATCCCTTGATCATGACCAGCCCTCGCTCGGCATCCACGCGCGCCACCTCGAGCAGCTGGACTGTGCGCTGGACGCTTCCAAGGTGGCCCGACATGCGCTTGCCCGGAAAGACGCGTCCGGGATCCTGCGCCATGCCGATCGAGCCGGGGCTGTTGTGCGAAAGCGAGTTCCCGTGCGAGGCCCGGTTCGAGGAGAAGTGGTAGCGCTTGATGACGCCCGCGAAGCCCTTGCCGATGGAGGTCCCGGTAACGTCGACTTTCTGACCGACCTGGAACATGTCCACCTTGAGCTCCGCGCCCACGGCGAACTGCGCGAGCGCCTCGGCGGCGACGCGAAACTCCCTGAGTACGCTGCCGGCCTCGACGCCGGCCTTGGCATAGTGCCCGGCCACCGCCTTGCTGACGCGGGAGGCGCGGCGCTTGCCGTAGGCGACCTGGACGGCGCAGTAACCGTCGCCATCCGCGGTCTTGATCTGTGCAACGCGGTTGCCCGCGCAATCTAGCACCGTAACGGGGACGCTGGATCCATCCTCGTTGAAGATGCGCATCATGCCGACCTTGCGGCCGACGAGTCCGAGACTCATCTTCTACCCTTTCACATGTTCGCCCGCACATTGCTCCGCGGGTGCCGGCTGCAATTGGCCGGCCCTTCACCTTCCGTCCGGGCGATCGCCCGGTCGGTCCATCCACTGCGTCAGAGCTTGATTTCGACGTCGACGCCCGCCGGCAGATCCAGTTTCATAAGCGCATCGACCGTCTTGTCGGTCGGGTCGATGATGTCCATCAGGCGCAGATGCGTGCGAATCTCGAACTGGTCGCGGGAAGTCTTGTTCTTGTGCGGCGATCGCAGTACATCGAACCGCTCGATGCGCGTGGGCATCGGCACCGGGCCCTTCACTACAGCGCCCGTGCGCTTGGCGGTCTCCACGATTTCGAGCGCCGACTGGTCGATCAACTTGTAATCGAACGCCTTGAGGCGAATGCGGATCTTCTGGCTTCCGGGGGTCTGTGCCATGTTCCTACTCCAGTACCTTCGAGACGACGCCGGCACCGACGGTGCGGCCGCCCTCGCGAATGGCGAATCGAAGCCCCTCCTCCATTGCGATCGGCGCAATCAACGACACCGTCATCTTGATGTTGTCGCCAGGCATCACCATCTCCGTGCCGGAAGGCAGGTCCAGCGAGCCCGTCACGTCCGTCGTGCGGAAATAGAACTGCGGACGGTAGCCGTTGAAAAACGGCGTGTGGCGCCCCCCCTCCTCCTTGGAGAGCACGTACACCTCGCACTCGAACTTCGTGTGCGGCGTGATCGAGCCGGGCTTGGCCAGCACCTGGCCGCGCTCGACCTCCTCGCGCTTCGTGCCCCGCAGCAGCACCCCCACGTTGTCCCCGGCCTGCCCCTGGTCCAGGAGCTTCCTGAACATCTCCACCCCCGTGCACACGGTCTTCACCGTCGCCCGCAGGCCCACGATCTCGATTTCCTCGCCCACCTTCACGATCCCGCGCTCCACGCGGCCCGTCACCACCGTGCCGCGGCCCGAAATGGAGAACACGTCCTCCACCGGCATCAGGAACGCCCCGTCAATGGCGCGCTCCGGCTGCGGAATGTAGCTGTCGAGCGCATCGGCCAGCTTGAAGATCGACTGCGTCCCCAGCTCCGAATCCTCACCCTCCAGCGCCTTCAGCGCCGAGCCGATCACGATCGGGGTCTTGTCCCCGGGAAACTTGTACTTCGACAAAAGCTCGCGAACCTCGACCTCGACAAGCTCCAGGAGCTCCTTGTCGTCGACCATGTCCGCCTTGTTCATGTACACGATGATGTAGGGCACGCCCACCTGGCGGGCCAGCAGGATGTGCTCGCGCGTCTGCGGCATCGGGCCGTCGGCCGCCGACACCACCAGGATCGCACCGTCCATCTGCGCCGCACCCGTGATCATGTTCTTCACGTAGTCGGCATGGCCCGGGCAGTCCACGTGCGCGTAGTGACGGTTGGCCGTCTCGTACTCCACGTGCGCCGTATTGATCGTGATCCCGCGCGCCTTCTCCTCCGGCGCGTTGTCGATCTGGTCGTAGGCCCTCGCCTCGCCCCCGAACTTCTTCGAAAGCACCGAGGTGATCGCCGCCGTCAGCGTCGTCTTGCCGTGGTCCACGTGACCGATCGTCCCCACGTTCACGTGCGGCTTCGTCCGCTCAAACTTGCTCTTCGCCATTTCGATTCCTCGTGAATATTCAGGCTGCAGCTTTCTGGTTGATGATCGCTTCGGCGACGTTCTTCGGCGCCTCGGAGTAGTGCTTGAATTCCATCGTGTAGGTCGCGCGACCCTGGGTGGCTGATCGCAGGCTCGTGGAGTAGCCGAACATCTCCGAGAGCGGCACCTCAGCCTTGATCACCTTGCCGCCGCCGGGGATATCATCCATGCCCTGCAAATGGCCGCGACGGGACGCGAGGTCCCCCATGACCGTCCCGGCGTAGTCCTCCGGCGTCTCAACCTCCACTGCCATGATCGGCTCGAGGAGCACGGGGCTCGCCCGCCGCATGCCTTCCTTGAAGCCCATCGAGGCCGCCATCTTGAACGCGTTTTCGTTGGAGTCGACCTCGTGGTACGAGCCGTAGTGCAGGGTTACCTTGATGTCCACCACCGGGTACCCCGCGAGCACACCGCTGGGGAGTGTTTCGCGCAACCCCTTCTCGACCGCCGGGATGTACTCGCGCGGAACCGCGCCGCCCTTGATGGCGTCGACGAACTCGAAGCCCTTGCCGGCTTCCTGTGGCTCGACCTTCAGAACCACGTGCCCGTACTGGCCCCTTCCGCCCGACTGCTTGATGAACTTGCCTTCGACCTCGGGCACGACCTTGCGGATCGTTTCGCGGTAGGCAACCTGCGGCTTGCCTACGCTCGCCTCGACGCCGAACTCCCGGCGCATGCGGTCGACCAAGATCTCGAGGTGCAATTCACCCATGCCGGCAATGATGGTCTGGCCGCTTTCCTCGTCCGTGCGGACCCGAAACGACGGGTCCTCCTGCGCCAGGCGATTGAGGGCAATGCCCATCTTTTCCTGGTCCGCCTTGGTCTTGGGCTCGACGGCCTGGGAGATCACGGGCTCGGGGAAAACCATTCGCTCGAGAATGATCACCTTGTCCGGGCTGCATAGCGTGTCGCCCGTCGTGGCCTCACGAAGGCCTACCGCCGCGGCAATGTCGCCGGCGCGCACTTCCTTGATTTCCTCGCGCTGGTTCGCGTGCATCTGCAGGATGCGCCCGATCCGCTCCTTCTTGAACTTGATCGGGTTGTAGATCGTGTCGCCGGAGTTCACCACCCCGGAATAGACCCGGAAGAAAATGAGCTGGCCCACGAACGGGTCGGTCATGATCTTGAAAGCCAGACCCGAAAAGGGCTCGTCGTCGGCTGCGCGTCGCTCGGTCGCCCCGCCGTTCTCGAGCTCGCCCTTGACCGGCGGAATGTCGGTCGGCGCCGGCATGTAGTCGATGACGCCGTCGAGCATGGCCTGCACGCCCTTGTTCTTGAACGCCGAGCCGCACATCATCGGCACGATCTCGCTGGCGATCGAGCGCGTGCGCAGACCCAGCTTGATGTCCGCCTCGGACAGGCTTCCCGTCTCGAGGTACTTGTTCATGAGTTCCTCGTTCGCCTCCGCGGCGGATTCGACCATCTTCTCGCGCCACTCCTTGGCTGATTCGAGGAGGTCGGCGGGAACCTCGCGCAGGTCGAATTTCATGCCCTGCGAAGCCTCGTCCCAGTAGATCGCCTTCATCCTGACCAGGTCGATCACGCCCTCGAACTTGTCCTCCGCGCCGATCGGAATCTGGATCGGAACGGGGTTCGCCTTGAGTCGCGACTTCATCTGGTCGTAGACCTTGAAGAAGTTGGCGCCGGTGCGGTCCATCTTGTTCACGAATGCGAGGCGCGGCACCCGGTACTTGTTCGCCTGGCGCCACACCGTCTCCGACTGGGGCTGCACGCCACCCACGGCGCAGTAGACCATGCACGCCCCGTCAAGGACGCGCATCGAACGCTCGACCTCGATGGTGAAATCGACGTGGCCCGGCGTGTCGATGATGTTCACGCGGTGCTCGGGGAGGTTTCCGTCCATTCCCTTCCAGAAGCAGGTGGTCGCCGCCGAGGTGATCGTGATCCCGCGCTCGCGCTCCTGCTCCATCCAGTCCATGACGGTCGCGCCGTCGTGGACCTCTCCCATCTTGTGGGACACGCCCGTGTAGAAGAGGATGCGCTCGGTGGTCGTGGTCTTACCGGCGTCGATATGCGCCGATATGCCGATGTTGCGATAGCGATCGATGGGAGTCTTGCGGGCCACTGTGTTCTTTCTGTCGTCTCGAATCCGCCAAACCTGCCGGGCGGTTCGTGGCTGAATGTCTCGTCTAGAAGCGGTAGTGCGCGAAGGCCTTGTTCGCCTCTGCCATGCGGTGTACCTCTTCACGCTTCTTCACGGCGCCGCCACGGCCTTCCGCGGCCTCCAGAAGCTCGTTGGCCAGGCGCTGACCCATGCTCTTCTCGCCGCGCTTGCGGGCCGCCTCGCGCAGCCAGCGCATCGCAAGTGCAGTGCGGCGAATGGGGCGAACTTCGACGGGCACCTGGTAGTTGGCACCACCGACCCGGCGACTCTTGACCTCCACCATGGGCCTCACATTGTTGATCGCCGCGCCAAAGACCTCGAACGGATCCTTGCCCGATTTCTTCGCGATCTGGTCGAGCGCGCCGTACATGATCCGCTCGGCCACGCTCTTCTTGCCGCGCGTCATCAGGACATTGATGAACTTCGCGACTTCTTCGCTCTTGAACTTGGGATCCGGCAGGATCTCGCGCTTCGGGACTTCTCTGCGGCGGGGCATAGGTTTCTATCCGTTCAGTAAGTGTCTGTCAGGCGGCCTCGGGCCGGCCATCCCGGCTCACGCGGCCTTGGGCCGCTTGGCGCCGTACTTCGAGCGCGACTGCTTGCGATCCTTGACTCCCGCGGTGTCGAGGCTGCCGCGAACCATGTGGTAGCGAACGCCGGGAAGGTCCTTCACGCGACCGCCCCGGATGAGCACCACGGAGTGCTCCTGGAGGTTGTGCCCCTCACCGCCGATGTAGCTGATGACCTCGTAACCGTTGGTGAGCCGCACCTTGGCGACCTTCCGCAGGGCGGAGTTCGGCTTTTTCGGCGTGGTCGTGTAGACGCGCGTGCAAACACCCCGTTTCTGGGGGCTACCGCCAAGCGCCGGCACCTTGCTCTTGGTTATGGCCTTCTGGCGCGGCTTGCGAAGCAACTGATTGATCGTGGGCATTTTTTTCGTCCGATGGGTCGTTCCGGACCCCCTCTCGGAAGCCGGCCTCCACAACCCCATGGGAAAAGGGGCTGCGGAAAAAAGCTCTCAAGTTTAGGGGTTTAGGTCATTTCAGTCAAGCTACCTGCTCGCTGCCGACATCTGCCTCGTCCAGCGAAAAGGTGAAGGAGGCGTCCGCCCCTGCGCCCGACTCTTTGCCCTTCTTTCGCGTCGAGTGGTACGCCAGACCGGTTCCGGCCGGAATCAGGCGGCCGACGATCACGTTCTCCTTGAGGCCTCGCAGGTCGTCCTTCTTGCCCATGATGGCCGCCTCCGTGAGCACTCGCGTGGTCTCCTGGAACGACGCGGCCGAGATAAACGAGTCGGTGGAGAGCGATGCCTTGGTGATTCCGAGGAGCATGTACTCGAAAACCGCCGGCTTCTTTCCGGCAGCAACGGAGCGATCGTTCTCGGACAGGACTTCGGCCCGCTCCACCTGCTCGCCCAAGATGAACCGGGATTCGCCCGGATCTACGATCTGCACTCGCCGCAGCATCTGACGAACGATCACCTCGATGTGCTTGTCGTTGATCTTCACGCCCTGGAGTCGGTAGACGTCCTGCACCTCGTCGATGATGTAGCGCGCGAGGGCCTCCATCCCCTGAAGCCGCAGGATGTCGTGGGGTTCGGAGGGTCCGTCGACGATCCCCTCGCCCTTGTTGACCACCTGCCCGTCGTGCACCGAGATGTGCTTGTCCTTCGGGATGAGATACTCGTGGGCGGCGCCGTCGAAGTCCGTGATGATCAGGCGCTGCTTGCCCTTCGTGTCCTTGCCGAAGGAAACCGTTCCGGTGATTTCCGCGAGCAAGCCCGCATCCTTGGGTGAGCGCGCCTCGAAGAGTTCTGCCACGCGCGGAAGGCCGCCCGTGATGTCCCGGGTCTTCGAGGACTCTTGCGGAATCCTCGCAAGCACATCGCCCACGCTGAGCTGCTGGCCGTTCTTGACAGTGATGATCGCCCCGATCTGGAACGTGTAATTCACCGGCGTATCGCTGCCGGCGAGCTTCACGTCCTTGCCCTTCTCGTTCACCAGCTTAACCGCCGGGCGAAGGCCCTTGGCCGCAGCTCCCGCCTTTCGCTTCGGATCAATCACGACAAGACTCGACAGGCCCGTGGTCTCGTCGATCTGCTTCGCAACGGTCACGCCTTCCTCGACGTTGTCGAATCGCACTTCGCCCGCGTACTCCGTGATGATCGGGCGGGTGAGCGGATCCCAGGTGGCGAGCGTCTGGCTCGCCTTCGCCTTCGAATCGGCTCGCACGGCAAGCGTCGCGCCATATGGCACCTTGTGCCGTTCGCGCTCCCGTCCGTTGTCGTCCGCGATGATGATCTCGCCATTGCGGGAGATCGCGATCTGCTCATCTCTCGCGTTGGTGACGTAGCGCATCGTGGGTGCAAAACGCACTACTCCGTTGGACTTGGCCTCCACGGAGCTCGACACGGCGGCACGCGATGCCGCGCCTCCGATGTGGAACGTTCTCATCGTGAGCTGCGTTCCCGGCTCCCCGATGGACTGCGCGGCGATGACGCCGACCGCTTCGCCCACGTTCACAAGCGCGCCGCGACCGAGGTCGCGACCGTAGCACTTCGCGCAAAGGCCGTAGCGCGTTTCGCAAGTCAGGGGCGTGCGAACCTTCACCTCGTCGATTCCCAGTGACTCGATCCTCTCGACGCTGCCTTCGTCCAGAAGCGTTCCCGCGGCAATGACCACCTGCTGCGACTCGGGATTCAGCGCGTCGATTGCCGTGACGCGGCCCAGGATTCGTTCACGGAGAGCCTCGACGACCTCTCCGCCTTCAACCAGGGCTTTCATGACCATGCCCTGCGTCGTGCCGCAATCCTCCTCGATCACAACGAGATCCTGTGTCACGTCGACGAGCCGGCGGGTCAGATAGCCCGAGTTGGCGGTCTTGAGCGCCGTATCCGCAAGGCCCTTTCGCGCGCCGTGCGTGGAGATGAAGTACTGGAGCACATTCAGTCCCTCGCGGAAGTTCGCGGTAATCGGCGTCTCGATGATGGAGCCATCGGGCTTGGCCATCAGTCCGCGCATGCCGGCCAGCTGCCGGATCTGCGCCGCGGAACCTCGGGCGCCGGAGTCGGCCATCATGTAAATGGCATTGAACGACTCCTGCGTGGTCTCCTTGCCCTTGCCGTCGACGACCTTCTCGTTGCCGAGCTGGTCCATCATCGCCTTTGCGATCTGATCCCCGGCCCGCCCCCAGATGTCGACGACCTTGTTGTACCTCTCGCCCTGGGTCACGAGACCGGACGTGTACTGACGCTCGATCTCCTTAACTTCCTTTTCCGACTCGTTGATGATGGTCGACTTCTGGGTCGGAATGAGCAGGTCGTCGACGCAAATCGAAAGGCCCGCGCGCGTCGCGTATCCGAAGCCCGTGTACATGAGCTTGTCCGCGAAAATCACCGTCTCGCGGATCCCGCAGCGACGGAACGCCTCATTGATGAGCCTCGAGATTTCCTTCTTCTTGAGGGGCTTGTTGATGACGGAGAAGGGAAGTCCCGCTGGCAGGATCTCCGAAAGCAGCGCCCTTCCCACGGTCGTCACATGGCGCGCGATCACCTCGGTGAACTCGCCGGATTCTTCGCGGCGGTACTCGCGGATTCGCACCGTGATCTTCGCGTGCAGCTCCACGCCACCCGACTCGTAGGCGCGACTCACTTCCGCAACATTGGAAAATAGCGACCCCTCGCCGCGCGCATTCACGCGTTCGCGCGTGGCGTAGTAGAGGCCCAGGACGATGTCCTGCGAAGGCACGATCACCGGCTCCCCGTGGGCGGTATGGAGCACGTTGTTGGAAGAAAGCATGAGCGTCCGGGCTTCCATCTGCGCTTCGAGCGAGATGGGCACGTGAACGGCCATCTGGTCGCCGTCGAAGTCGGCGTTGAACGCCGCGCAGACGAGCGGATGCAGCTGGATCGCCTTGCCCTCGATCAGCACGGGCTCGAAGGCCTGGATGCCGAGCCTGTGGAGCGTGGGTGCCCGGTTTAGAAGCACCGGGTGCTCCCGGATAACGTCCTCGAGGATGTCCCACACCACCGGCTCCTGGCTCTCCACCATGCGCTTGGCCGCCTTGATGGTCGTCGCCAGCCCCATCACCTCCAGCTTGTGGAAGATGAACGGCTTGAAAAGCTCGAGCGCCATGAGCTTGGGCAGCCCGCACTGGTGAAGCTTCAATGTCGGTCCCACCACGATCACGGAGCGGCCCGAGTAGTCGACGCGCTTGCCGAGCAGGTTCTGGCGGAAACGGCCGCTCTTGCCCTTGATCATGTCCGCAAGGGACTTGAGGGCCCGCTTGTTGGCGCCGGTCATCGCCTTTCCACGGCGACCGTTGTCGAGCAACGAATCAACGGCCTCCTGGAGCATGCGCTTCTCGTTCCGAACGATGATTTCCGGTGCCTTCAGCTCGAGCAGGCGCTTGAGCCGGTTGTTGCGGTTGATCACGCGCCGGTAAAGATCGTTCAGGTCGGAGGTCGCGAAGCGGCCGCCGTCCAGCGGAACAAGAGGGCGAAGATCGGGCGGCAGGACAGGCAGGACCTCCATCACCATCCAGTCGGGCTTGATGCCGGACTTGTTGAATCCCTCGAGCACCTTGAGGCGCTTGGCGATCTTCTTGATCTTGGTTTCCGAGCCGGTGGCCGCAAGCTCCGTCCTCAACGTCTCGATGTCGTGCACGACATCGAGCTTGCGCAGCAGCTCCCGTATTCCCTCCGCGCCCATCGTCGCGTGGAAGTCGTCGCCGTACTCCTCCACCTTCGCGAGGAAGTCGTCCTCGGACAGCAACTGGCACCGGTTCAGCGGGGTCATGCCCGGATCGGTGACGACGTAGGCCTCGAAGTAAAGGACTCGCTCGATGTCTCGCAGCGTCATGTCCAGGACCATGCCGAGGCGCGAAGGCAGGCTCTTCAGGAACCAGATGTGGGCGACCGGGCTCGCGAGCTCGATGTGGCCCATGCGCTCGCGGCGCACCTTGGTGAGAGTCACTTCGACGCCGCACTTCTCGCAAATGACGCCGCGGTGCTTCAGTCGCTTGTACTTCCCGCAGAGGCATTCGTAGTCCTTCGTCGGGCCGAAGATCTTCGCGCAAAAGAGGCCATCTCTCTCCGGCTTGAAGGTGCGGTAGTTGATGGTCTCCGGCTTCTTCACCTCGCCGTAGGACCACGACCGGATCTTGTCCGGGGAGGCGAGGCCGATTCGAATCGCGTCGAATTCCTCTTCCTGGGTAACCTGCTTGAACAGATCGAGCAATGCTTTCATCCGAATTCTCCTGGGGCGTTCGCTGCTTGGGCGCGCTGGCTGGACTTGTTCAGGTCAGTGACGCTCGAGATCGATGTCGATCGCGAGCGAGCGGATCTCCTTCACCAGCACGTTGAACGACTCGGGCATGCCCGCCTCGATCTTGTGCTCGCCCTTCACGATGCTTTCGTAGACCTTGGTGCGGCCCTGCGTGTCGTCCGACTTCACGGTGAGCATTTCCTGCAGCGTGTAGGCCGCGCCGTAGGCCTCGAGCGCCCAAACCTCCATCTCGCCGAATCGCTGCCCGCCGAACTGCGCCTTGCCGCCGAGCGGCTGCTGCGTGACGAGCGAGTACGGGCCCGTGGAGCGCGCGTGCATCTTGTCGTCGACCAGATGGTGGAGCTTCAGGATGTGCATGTACCCCACCGTGACCTTGCGATCGAAAGGATCTCCGGTGCGTCCGTCGTGGAGGGAGATCTGTCCGCTGCGTGGAAGCCCCGCCAGCTCGAGCATGTCCTTGATCTCCGCCTCGGTGGCGCCGTCGAATACGGGTGTGGCGAACGGAACTCCGCCGGTTAGGTTCGCTCCGAGCTCGAGCACCTCCTCGTCCGTGAACGAGGCGATGTCCTCCTTCTTGCCTGCCGAGTTGTAGATCTTGTCGAGGTACTTTCGCAGCTTGGACACACTCTCGTGGCCGCGAAGCATCTCGCCGATCTTCACGCCCAGTCCCTTTGCGGCCCATCCGAGGTGAGTCTCCAGGATCTGGCCGACGTTCATCCGGGAGGGAACGCCCAGCGGGTTGAGTACGATATCCACCGAGGTTCCATCGGCCATGAAGGGCATGTCCTCGACGGGAACGATCTTCGAGATCACGCCTTTGTTGCCGTGCCGTCCGGCCATCTTGTCGCCCGGCTGCAGGCGCCGCTTCACGGCGACATAGACCTTCACCATCTTCTGGACACCGGGCGGAAGCTCGTCGCCCTGCGTGAGCTTCTTCTTCTTCTCCTCGAAAGCGCGGTCGAACTCCTTGCGCGTGAGGTCAAGGGACTCGCGCAGCTGCTCGAGCTGGGACGCCGATTCGTCGTCCGAGAGTCGGATATCGAACCACTCGTGGCGCTCGAGCTCCGTGAGGTACGCCTTCGTGAGCTTGGTGCCCTTGGCAAGCCGCTTGGGACCACCCTTTGCGGTCTTGCCATTGAGCATGCGTTCGAGGCGGGCGAAGAGATCGTCCTCCACGATCCTCAGCTGGTCGTGGAGGTCCTTGCGATAATCCTTGAGCTGGTCGTCGATGATCTGCTGGGCACGCTTGTCGCGCTGGATGCCTTCGCGCGTGAAAACCTGCACGTCGATCACGCAACCCGATATGCCGGACGGAACCCGCAGGCTCGTGTCCTTCACGTCGGAGGCCTTCTCGCCGAAAATCGCGCGAAGGAGCTTCTCCTCCGGCGTGAGCTGGGTCTCGCCCTTCGGCGTGACCTTTCCCACCAGGACATCTCCGGCCTCGACCTCCGCCCCGATGTAGACGATGCCGGATTCGTCCAGCCGCGCGAGCATCCTCTCGGATAGGTTGGAGATGTCTCGCGTGATCTCCTCGGGCCCGAGCTTCGTGTCGCGCGCGACGACCACGAGTTCCTCGATGTGGATCGAGGTATAGCGGTCATCCGCGACCACGCGCTCGGAAATGAGGATGGAATCCTCGAAGTTGTAGCCGTTCCACGGCATGAATGCGACCAGCAGATTCTGTCCGAGCGCCAGCTCACCCATGTCCGTGGATGCGCCGTCTGCGATCACGTCCCCGGCCGCTATCAGGTCACCGACCTTCACCAGCGGGCGCTGGTTGATGTTGGTGTTCTGGTTGGACCGCATGTACTTCGTCAGGTTGTAGATGTCCACGCCCGCCTTGCCGGCGCTTGTCTCGATGTCGTTCACGCGCACCACGATCCGACCGGCGTCGACATAGTCGATTCGCCCGCCGCGCCGCGCCTGCACCGCCGTGCCGGAGTCGATGGCGACCGTGCGCTCGATGCCCGTACCGACGAGAGGCTTTTCGGCACGAAGGCAGGGAACGGCTTGTCGCTGCATGTTCGAGCCCATCAGGGCGCGGTTCGCGTCGTCGTGCTCGAGGAAGGGGATGAGGGACGCCGCCACGGAAACGATCTGCGACGGGGCAACGTCTATGTACTCGATCTTCTCGGGGCTCGACAACGTGAACTCGTTGCGGTGGCGGCACGAGACCAGCTCGTTCACGAAATGCCCCGACTTGTCGAGTTCCGCGTTCGCCTGCGCGATGACGTACTTGCCCTCCTCGATCGCCGACAGGAACTCGATCTCCTTGCCCACCTTCGAACCCTTTACCTTCCGATAGGGTGTTTCGATGAAACCGTAGTCGTTGGTGCGGGCGAAGAGCGCGAGCGAGTTGATGAGGCCGATGTTCGGGCCTTCCGGCGTCTCGATCGGGCACACGCGGCCGTAATGCGTGGGATGAACGTCCCGCACCTCGAACCCCGCGCGCTCGCGAGTGAGGCCGCCGGGCCCCAGTGCCGAAATGCGGCGCTTGTGCGTGATCTCGGAGAGCGGATTCGTCTGGTCCATGAACTGCGAAAGCTGGCTCGAACCGAAGAACTCCTTGATCGCCGCGGAAACGGGCTTCGCGTTGATGAGGTCGTGCGGCATCAGATTCTCGCTCTCCGCCTGCGAGAGCCGCTCGCGCACCGCCCGCTCAACGCGAACGAGGCCGGAGCGGAACTGGTTTTCGGCCAGCTCGCCAACCGAGCGCACGCGCCGGTTGCCCAGGTGATCGATGTCGTCGATCTCCCCGCGCCCGTTTCGAAGTTCGACGAGGATGCGGATGACGGCGACGATGTCGTCCGTCGAAAGCGTCATCGGGCCCGTCAGTTCGTCCTTGCCGACGCGGCGGTTGAACTTCATGCGGCCGACGTCGGAAAGGTCGTATCGGTCCTCGCTGAAAAAGAGCCCGTTGAAGAGCGTCTTCACCGCATCTTCGGTCGGCGGCTCGCCTGGCCGCATCATCCTGTAGATCGCGACCTGGGCATTCAGCTGGTCCACCGACTCGTCCACTCGCAGCGTCTGCGAGATGTACGGGCCCTGGTCGAGATCGTTGGTATAGATCGTCTGGAGCTCCTCGATGCCGGCCTCCTCGATCTTCTTGAGCAGCGTCTCGGTTACCTCCTCGTTGGCGCTGGCGACGATCTCGCCGGTCTCCTTGTTGACGAGATTCTTCGCGAGCGTTCTACCGAGAAGGAAGTCGGCCTCGACGGAAAGCTTCTTCATTCCCGCGGTTTCCATGTCGCGGATGTGCTTGACCGTGATGCGCTTGTCCTTCTGGACGATGACCTTGCCGGCCTTGGTGGCGATGTCGAATCGGGCGATCTCGCCCTTCAACCGCTCAGGAACGACTTCGAACTCGATTCCCTTCTTGCCGAAGTGGAACGTGTCGAAGACGAAGAACTCGGCGAGAATGCGCTCGGGCGTGTACCCGAGGGACTTGAGAAGGATCGTGACCGGCATCTTGCGTCGACGGTCGACGCGGAAGTAGAGAAAGTCCTTCGGGTCGAACTCGAAGTCGAGCCACGAGCCGCGGTAGGGGATCACGCGGGCCGAGAAGAGTAGCTTCCCGGAAGAATGGGTCTTGCCCCTGTCGTGCTCGAAGAACACGCCGGGCGACCGGTGGAGCTGGCTCACGATGACGCGTTCCGTGCCGTTCACCACGAAGGAGCCGTTGCGGGTCATGAGAGGGATCTCGCCCATGTAGACCTCCTGCTCCTTCACCTCCTTGATCGTGGGCTTGGTCGCCTCGCGGTCCATGATCGTCAGCCGGACCTTCGCGCGAAGGGGGCTCGCGAACGTGAGGCCCCGCTGCTGGCATTCGACCACGTCGAACGGGGGCTCGCCGAGCGCGTAGCTCACGAACTCGAGCCTGGCATTTCCCGAATGGCTCGAAATCGGAAAGACCGAGGAGAATGCCGATTGCAGGCCCGTTTCGCGGCGAGAGCCCGGCGCTGTCTCGGCTTGCAGGAACTCGGCGTAGGAATCGAGCTGCGTGGCCAGAAGGAACGGCACGTCGAGGACGGCCGCCCGCTTGGCGAAACTCTTGCGAATGCGCTTCTTCTCGGTGAACGTATAGGTCATGATGGCTCCGGAAATCCCGCGGGCGCGTGGGCGCCCGTGCACCCGACTGGTGCTCATGGCCTGGTGGCTGGCCCCTACCAGCCGCTGGCGGACAGCCGCATGGGATGCGGCCCGACCAAACCTCGCCTCCTGCAGTCGCTTCAGAAGGCAAATCAAAGCCGTCTCGGCTTTGATTTGGCTTCTGGAACTGCGCTGGAGCGAGCACCGGAGACCGGTGCAGCTCCAGCGCCCCAGACATGCCGCCGTTATTTCACTTCCACCTTGGCGCCGGCTTCCTCCAGCTTCTTCTTCACCGTCTCGGCTTCCGCCTTGTTCACCGCTTCCTTCACGGGCTTGGGCGCGCCATCGACGAGATCCTTGGCCTCCTTCAGGCCCAGCCCCGTCACCTCGCGCACGGCCTTGATGGTGTTCACCTTGTTCTCGCCGGCCGCGATGAGGATCACGCTGAATTCCGTCTGTTCTTCGGCCACAGCGGCAGCGCCGCCTGCAGCGGGCGCGGCAACGGCAACTGCGGCGGCTGCGGCGGACACGCCGAACTTCTCCTCCATGTCCTTGATGAGCTGCGAGAGCTCGAGGACGGTCATGTTGGAGACTGCTTCTAGGATTTCCTGCTTGGCGATAGCCATCGTTCGTTCTCCTGTACTTGATTCAGTGGTCGTTGGATAAGGGTCGCGGCGATCAGGCCGCCAGCTTCTCTTTCTGGTCGCGCACGGCAGCGAGGGTCCGGACGAACTTGCCCGGGATCTCGTTGAGCGTCTGGACGAACTTGGAAACCGGCGCCAGCATGGTGCCCAGGAGCATGGCGAGGAGTTCCTCGCGGCCCGGGAGCATCGCGAGACTGCCGACCTCCTTTGCGCTCATCACCTGGTTGGGCATTGCCCCGGCCTTGATGACGAGCTTGTCGTTTTCCCTCGCGTACGCGTGAAGCACCTTCGCGGCCGCAACGGGGTCGACGGAAATGCCGTAGGCAAGCGGACCGACCATCAGGTCAGAGAGCTTCTCGAACGGCGTTCCCTTGACAGCGCGGCGCGCCAGGGTGTTCTTCAGCACGCGAAGGTAGACGCCGGATGCGCGCGCCCTTGCACGTAGCTGCGTGATCTTCTCGACCGGCAGGCCACGATACTCGGCAAGCACGACGGCCTGCGCGTTGGCCAGCCGGGCGGAGATCTCCGCCACGACTTCCTTCTTGCTTTCAAGATTCAGACTCAAGGTCACACTCCTTCAGAAATTCGATGCGCAGCCTTCGCGGGCCCTTGGGAATGCCCGCTGAACTCCGCACCTTCCATAGCGACCTTTCGTCAGGAGACCGGTAGCGCCCGATGCGGGCGGAAGAATCCTGATATTGGGTTCGCCATCTGCGTAGGCTTCGGGGTCGCATCCCCTCGATTGAGCCCTTTGGATCGCCCCAGCGAGCTGGGGCCTTCCGGGGGCGCCTACGGTCTTGGATAACCCGCCGCCGGCCACGAGGGCCGGCGGCGGCCCAAAGCTAGTGCGCTGCGCCGGCGGAACTGCCGGCGAGCGTTGAATGGTCCACGCGGATGCCGACCCCCATGGTGCTGGAGACCGACACCTTCTTGAGGTAGATGCCCTTGGACGACGAAGGCTTGGACTTGTTGATGGCGCCGATAAGGGCCTCGAAATTCTCCGCGAGGGCCTCGAGCGCGAAGGACGCACGACCGATCGTGCACTGCACGATGCCGGCCTTGTCGGCCCGGTACTGCACTTGTCCTGCCTTCGCGTTCTTCACGGCCTCCGTCACGTTCGGGGTAACGGTGCCGACCTTCGGGTTCGGCATGAGGCCGCGGGGTCCCAGCACCTGACCCAGCGGGCCGACGACCTTCATGGCGTCCGGCGTGGCGATGACGACGTCGAAATCCAGGAACCCGCCCTTGATCTTTTCCGCGAGGTCGTCAAAACCGATCACGTCCGCTCCGGCCGCCTTTGCGGCCTCGGCGTTCGCGCCCTGCGCGAACACGGCAACACGGACCTTCTTGCCCGTGCCCCGGGGAAGGACAACGCTTCCACGCACGACCTGATCGGATTTCTTGGCATCGATGCCGAGGTTCACAGCCACGTCGATCGACTCGTCGAACTTGGCCGTGGCCGTCTTCTTGGCCAGGTCGAGGGCATCGCCGAGGGCATAGGCCTTCGAGCGGTCCACCAGTGCCGAGATGTTCTTCACGCGCTTGGAGTCGGCCATGATCAGACCCCTTCCACTTCCACGCCCATGCTGCGGGCGCTTCCGGCAATGGTACGCACCGCGGCATCGAGGTCCGCGGCCGTGAGATCGGGCATCTTGATCTTCGCGATTTCTTCCGCCTGGGCGCGCGTGAGCTTGCCTACCTTGTCGGAGTGCGGCTTGCTGCTTCCCTTCTCGAGCTTCAGCGCCTTCTTGATCAGCACCGGCGCCGGAGGCGTCTTGATGATGAAGGTGAAGCTCTTGTCCGCGAACGCCGTGATGACCACGGGGAGCATCAGGCCTGCCTCGACCTTCTGCGTCTGCGCGTTGAACGCCTTGCAGAACTCCATGATGTTCAGGCCGCGCTGGCCGAGTGCGGGGCCGATGGGCGGCGAGGGGTTCGCCTTGCCCGCGGGCACCTGCAACTTGATGAAGCCGATTATCTTCTTTGCCACGATGGCACTCCTCGGGTTCAAGCGGACGCCGTCTGCGCGCCCTCCCCGCTCGATTCGGCCGGGGAACGCGCCCGGCCACCGCGCGCCGCGTCATCGACGCGGCGAAGAATCCTCAGGCCTTCTCGACCTGCCCGAAATCCAGCTCCACCGGCGTGGCACGGCCGAAGATCAGCACGGACACCCGGATCTTGCTCTTCTCGTAGTTCACTTCCTCGACGTTGCCGTGGAAATCGGTGAACGGCCCCTCGGCAACCCGAACGGATTCGCCCACCTCGAAAAGCACCTTCGGCTTGGGTTTTTCCACCCCCTCCTGCACCTGGTGAAGGATATTCGCCACTTCCTTATCGGAGATGGGAGTGGGCTTCATCGCCGTTCCGCCGATGAAGCCCGTCACTTTCGGCGTGCTCTTCACGAGATGCCATGTGTCGTCCGTCATCTCCATCTGGACGAGGATGTAACCCGGGAAGAAGCGGCGCTCGCTGAGCGCCTTCTGCCCGCTCTTCATCTCCACGACCTCTTCCACGGGAACCAGCACCTCGCCGAACTTGTCGGCCATGCCTGACCGCCTGATACGATCGATCAGGGCAGCCTGAATGCTCTTTTCCTGGCCGGAATAGGCGTGAACTACATACCAGCGCATGCTCACGTCATCCTCCCTGGCCAAGCAGGCGCTGCGTAACCCAGAGCAGGCCCGTGTCGATCAACCAGAGGAGCATCGCCATCACGAAGACGAACGCGAAGACGATTCCCGTCGTCTGGAGCGATTCCTTTCGCGATGGCCAGACGACGCGCTTCGCCTCGTCCCAGGACTCCCTCGAAAACACCAGGAACTCGCGACCGGCCGTCGTGAACCACATGACCGCCGCGCCAACCGCAAACGCGCCGACGAGCACCCCGAGGCGCACGATCGTGGGCTGCTCGGCGACGGCGTAGAAGCCCCAAAGGCCCGCCATCGCGATCAATGCCGCCACCGCAATCTTTATCTTTTCTGCCATGTCCTCTGCCACCGGGTGGCAGGCCAGGAGGGTCTCGAACCCCCAACCTGCGGTTTTGGAGACCGCCGCTCTGCCAATTGAGCTACTGGCCTAACCTTTCAACTCGTTCACTCCAGTACCTTCGAGACGACGCCGGCACCGACGGTGCGGCCGCCCTCGCGAATGGCGAATCGAAGCCCCTCCTCCATTGCGATCGGCGCAATCAACGACACCGTCATCTTGATGTTGTCGCCAGGCATCACCATCTCCGTGCCGGAAGGCAGGTCCAGCGAGCCCGTCACGTCCGTCGTGCGGAAATAGAACTGCGGACGGTAGCCGTTGAAAAACGGCGTGTGGCGCCCCCCCTCCTCCTTGGAGAGCACGTACACCTCGCACTCGAACTTCGTGTGCGGCGTGATCGAGCCGGGCTTGGCCAGCACCTGGCCGCGCTCGACCTCCTCGCGCTTCGTGCCCCGCAGCAGCACCCCCACGTTGTCCCCGGCCTGCCCCTGGTCCAGGAGCTTCCTGAACATCTCCACCCCCGTGCACACGGTCTTCACCGTCGCCCGCAGGCCCACGATCTCGATTTCCTCGCCCACCTTCACGATCCCGCGCTCCACGCGGCCCGTCACCACCGTGCCGCGGCCCGAAATGGAGAACACGTCCTCCACCGGCATCAGGAACGCCCCGTCAATGGCGCGCTCCGGCTGCGGAATGTAGCTGTCGAGCGCATCGGCCAGCTTGAAGATCGACTGCGTCCCCAGCTCCGAATCCTCACCCTCCAGCGCCTTCAGCGCCGAGCCGATCACGATCGGGGTCTTGTCCCCGGGAAACTTGTACTTCGACAAAAGCTCGCGAACCTCGACCTCGACAAGCTCCAGGAGCTCCTTGTCGTCGACCATGTCCGCCTTGTTCATGTACACGATGATGTAGGGCACGCCCACCTGGCGGGCCAGCAGGATGTGCTCGCGCGTCTGCGGCATCGGGCCGTCGGCCGCCGACACCACCAGGATCGCACCGTCCATCTGCGCCGCACCCGTGATCATGTTCTTCACGTAGTCGGCATGGCCCGGGCAGTCCACGTGCGCGTAGTGACGGTTGGCCGTCTCGTACTCCACGTGCGCCGTATTGATCGTGATCCCGCGCGCCTTCTCCTCCGGCGCGTTGTCGATCTGGTCGTAGGCCCTCGCCTCGCCCCCGAACTTCTTCGAAAGCACCGAGGTGATCGCCGCCGTCAGCGTCGTCTTGCCGTGGTCCACGTGACCGATCGTCCCCACGTTCACGTGCGGCTTCGTCCGCTCAAACTTGCTCTTCGCCATGGTCGTGTCTTTCTGTACAGAGCCTTGAATGAGAATTCCCAGCGTGGTCGCTGGCCGTGCCTGGTATTGCGCAATGCCTGGTGCCCATGATGCGGATTGAACGCATGACCTCTCCCTTACCAAGGGAGTGCTCTACCACTGAGCTACATGGGCTCGGTGCTACCCCCTGCCGCTTCCGGCACGGGCAATCCTGGAGCGGGTGAAGGGAATCGAACCCTCGTCGTAAGCTTGGAAGGCTTCTGCTCTACCATTGAGCTACACCCGCGCCGCCTGCGACCGACCGCGCGCCTTTCCCGGAAGGCGCTCCGCAAACCTGGTGGAGGAGGTTGGATTCGAACCAACGTAGGCGCAAGGCCAACAGATTTACAGTCTGCCCCCTTTAACCACTCGGGCACCCCTCCGGAAAACTCTCAATTATCCGGCTTTCCTCGAATAAGGTCAAACGACGCGGGGCTCCCTCGTGCGTGGCTGCCGAAGGATGAAAAATGGTGCCGGCACCCCGAGTCGAACGGGGGACCTACCGCTTACAAGGCGGTTGCTCTACCAGCTGAGCTATGCCGGCACAGCGAGCGCTTACTTAACAAGCTTCAGGTTTGCCTTTCCGGGCGAAGGCGGATTGGGCGGCTCTGCGGCGGCGCCCGCCGCCTCGGGGGTCGTCGGCGCCTCCACGGTGAAGAATGCGCCTTGGCCGTTTTCCCGCGCAAAGATGCCCTGCACGCGATCCACCGGAATGGTCACTTCCCGGGAAACCCCGCTGAAGCGGGCGGAAAACTGCACGAGCTCATTGTTGATCGTGAGATTTCGCGTGGCGTTGAGGCTCACGTTGAGCACGATTTCGCCGTTCTTCACGTATTCGGCCGGCACGCGCGTCCTCTCGTCCACTTTCACGCTCAGGTAGGTCGTGAAGCCGCAGTCCGAGCACCACTCGTAAATGGCGCGGATGAAATACGGCTTCGTGGATACTTCGGGCATCGAGGCGCCCTCAGCGGCGCATGGCCTTTTCGGAGGCGGTCATCGAGTCGATGAAGGCCTGGCGAGCAAACAGCCGCTCGGCGTACTTCAGAAGCGGCGCGGATTGCTTGTTCAGCTGGATCTGGTAGTGATCGAGCCGCCAGAGCAGGGGAGCGATCGCCACGTCGAGCATCGAGAACTCCTCCCCGAGCATGAACTTCTGCTTCACGAAAATCGGCGCGATCTGGATGAGGTTCTCCCGGACGTAGAGCCGGGCCTTTTCATGCCCCTTCGTGGGCCCGTACTCGAGAGCTTTCACGTGGGTGAACAATTCCTGCTCGAAACGGAAAAGGAATAGGCGCGCACGCGCGCGCATCACGGGATCCGCTGGCATCAGCTGCGGATGCGGAAAGCGCTCGTCGATGTACTCGTTGATGATGTTCGACTCGTACAGCACGAGGTCCCGCTCCACCAGGACCGGCGTCGTGTTGTACGGGTTCATCACGGCAAGGTCCTCGGGCTTGTTCATGAGGTCCACGTCGATGATCTCGAAGTCCATCCCCTTCTCGTACAGAACAATCCGGCAGCGGTGGCTGAACGGATCGGTGATCCCCGAATAGAGCGTCATCATGTCTTGTTCACCTCTTCTGGATTTTCCTCGCTGCGCGGGGACGCCTCGCCCCTGAAGCGACAAGCCCGATGCGTCCCTCGGGGAGCATCGGGCGATCTTGGCGCCGGCCGCCCTTGCTAGCGGACGTCCTTCCAGTACTCCTTCTTCAGCAGGACCGTAATCACGAAGAAGACGGCCAGGAAGAAGAGAACCACTATCCCGATCTGGACGCGCTTGACCCGCGCCGGCTCGCCCATGTAGACGAGGTAGTTCACCAGGTCGCCGACGTACTTGTCGTACTCAGCCGGCGGGAGCTTCCCGGGTTCTCCCAGGGCGAATTTCGCGCCAGCCTTGTCTCCCGGCTGCATGACTTGCTCGCCCTGGTACTCCCACAACACATGGGGCATGCCCACATTGGGGAAAACGACGTTGTTCCATCCAGACCGGCTGGCGGGATCACGGTAGAAGCCGCGCATGTAGGTATACAGCCAGTCCGCGCCTCGCGACCTGGCTACAAGCGAGAGGTCCGGGGGCATCACGCCGAACCACGACTTGCCGTCTTTCGTGTCCAGCGTTGTCGTCATGGGATCGCCCACCTTGTCGGCGGCGAACATGAGATTGTCGCGGATCTGCCCTTCGTTCAGCCCCAGGTCCCCGAGCTTTGAATAGCGCATCACCGACGCCGCGTGGCAATTCAGGCAGTGATTGACGAAAATCTGGGCTCCGCGCTGGAGCGACAGCCGGTCGTGAAGATTCACCGGTGCCTTGTCCAATTTCGCACCACCGCCGGCCGCCAGCGCCAATCCCGGAACCACCAGGAGAATGAGAATCAGCTTTTTCATCATCACGTGAGCCTCTGGGGCACCGGTTTTTCCCTGTCGACGGCGGTGTACCAGGGCATGAGCAGGAAGAAAGCGAAATAGACCGTGGTGAGCACCCGAGCCACCCAGATCGCGACGTAGTCCCCTCCGACCATGGGGAGGCCCTTCGGGAACTCGCCCCACACGGTCGTGGGTTCGACGCCCAGATAACCGAGGACCAGGAAGCTCACGATCAGCGCCGCGAAGAAGGCCTTGTAGATCGGGCCGCGATACCGGATCGATTTCACCCTGCCACGGTCCAGCCAGGGAAGCGCGAAGAAGATCATGACCGCCGCACCCATCACGATCACGCCCCAGACCTGCATGTTGAAGAAGGACGGGACGGCCCGCAGCATTGCGTAAAAAGGGGTGAAATACCACACGGGCGCGATGTGCTCAGGAGTCGTCAAGGGATCGGCGGGAATGAAGTTGTTGTACTCGAGGAAGTAGCCCCCGACTTCCGGGGAGAAGAACACGACCGCCGAAAAGACGATGAGGAAGACGGCCACGCCCACCAGGTCCTTCACGGAGTAGTACGGGTGGAAGGGAATGCCATCGACCGGCGTTCCGGTCTTCGGGTCGAGGTTCTCGTAGATCTCGATGCCGTCGGGGTTGTTGGATCCCGTCTCGTGCAGGGCCATCAAGTGCGCGGCCACGAGTCCCAGCAGCGCCAGAGGGATGGCGATAACGTGCATCGCGAAGAAACGGTTGAGCGTGGCGTCCGAGATGTTGTAGTCGCCCCGGATCCAGACCGACAGGTCCTCGCCGATGATCGGGATCGTGGCGAAGAGGTTGATGATCACCTGCGCGCCCCAGAACGACATCTGCCCCCACGGGAGGAGATAGCCGAAGAACGCCTCTGCCATGAGGCAGAGGTAGATGAGCACGCCGAAGATCCATGTGAGCTCGCGCGGCTTTCGGTACGAGCCGTACATCAGCCCGCGCGCCATGTGCAGGTAGACGACGATGAAGAACGCGGAGGCGCCCGTGGAATGGATGTAGCGGATGATCCACCCGCCGGGAACGTCTCGCATGATGTACTCGACCGAGGCGAACGCGTGCTCCGCGCTCGGCTTGTAGTTCATCGTGAGGAAAATCCCCGAGACGATCTGAATCACGAGCACGAGCAGCGCGAGCGACCCGAAGAAGTACCAGACGTTGAAGTTCTTGGGCGCGTAGTACTCCGTCAGCTGGCTCTTCCAGAGCACGATGAGCGGAAACCGCTGGTCGAACCAGGTGAGGACGCCGTTGAGGGGGCCGGCTCCGGTAACGGGAGGCTTGTTCATGACGGCCATGGCTTAACCCTTCTGGTCCTCGCCCACCACGATCCTGGCGTCGCTCAGGTACCGGTGGGGCGGAATCTCGAGGTTGGTCGGGGCCGGTGCGCCCTTGAATACGCGGGCGGAGAGGTCGAACCGGGAGTTGTGGCACGGACAGTAGTACCCTCCGGGCCAATCGGCGCCCATGTCCGAGGCGGCGCCGATTTCCTTTTTCAGCGTGGGAGTGCATCCCAGGTGCGTGCAGACGCCCACGGCGATGAACAGCTCCGGCTTGATCGACCGGGCGGCGCCCTTCACGTAGTCGGGCTGTTTCGCGGAGGTCGATTTCGGGTCCGCCAGCAGTCCGTCGTTTTTCTCCAGCTGCGCGAGCATTTCGGGCGTGCGCCTCAGGATCCACACCGGCTTGCCCCGCCATTCGACGGTGATCTGCTGCCCCGGCTCGATCTTGGCCACGTCGATTTCGACGGGGCCGCCGGCGGCCAATGCGCGGGCGCTCGGAAACCAGCTACCCAGGAAAGGGACGGCAACTCCTCCCGCGGCGACTGCTCCCGCGGCGGAGGTGGCGACAATGAGGAGGCGACGCTTCTTCTCGTCGACTTGGTCCAGGACGATGGCGGTCATTGCGGGAGGGGGATGTGCGGTATAGGAGGGTGGTGTGTCGCCCGCCATTTTAGCCGATTCCCCGTAAGGACTTACAGCCCCGCAAGCACCCGCGAGGGTTGACCCCCCCCCCTCCCCCCCCTAAGATTCACCGATCGCCCGCCTGGGCCAGCCTCGGAGAGAAGATGAGTTTTGCTTCTGAATTCAAACAGTTCGCGCTAAAGGGCAACGTCGTCGACTTGGCCGTTGGTGTGATCATCGGGGCCGCGTTCGGAAAGATCGTGGATTCGGTCGTGAACGATCTCGTAATGCCCATGGTCGGGCGGGTCATTGGCAATGCGGATTTCTCGAACCTGTTCCTCGCCCTCAACGAAGTCCCGGCGGGCGTGCCGATGACGCTCGACGCCGTGCGGAAGGCCGGGGTGCCCGTCCTGGCGTGGGGCAATTTCGCGACCATTGCGCTCAACTTCGCCATTCTCGCTTTCATCATCTTCATCATGATCAGACAGATCAACCGGCTGAAGAGCGAGGCGCCGGCGACGGCGCCTCCCGCCACGCCGGAGGACGTCCAGCTGCTTCGCGAGATTCGCGACAGCCTCAGGAAGTAGGCGCCTTGGCGCGCCGGCTCTGGCTCGTCTTCGCGCAGGTCGTCACGGCGACTCTGGCTGCGATATTCGTCGTGAGCCTGGTGAAGCCCGACTGGTCGCCGTGGCGGGCGAGCCAGGAGGTGGAGATCCGCGAATCCTCCTCCGCGCCCGTGGCAAGTGCTGCCACTCCAAGCCGGCCGGTTTCGTTCAGCGACGCGGCGCGCAAGGCCGTCGCCTCGGTCGTGAACATCTCCGCGACGAAGCAGGTCCGGCGCCGCAGCCCCCTGCTCGAGGACCCGATCCTGCGCCGCTTCTTCGGGGAGCGGTTCAACATCCCGGAAACGCAACTCTCGCTCGGCTCGGGCGTCATCGTGAGCCGTGAAGGCTTCGTGCTCACGAACTCGCATGTCGTGGAAGGCGTGACGGAAATCCAGGTCACCCTGAACGACGGGCGAACGGTGCCGGGCAAGATCGCCGGATCGGACCCGGAAACGGATCTGGCGGTGGTTCGCATCTCGGCCACGGGGCTGACTCCCATCACGTTCGGTCAATCCGACCAGCTTCGCGTGGGCGATGTGGTGCTCGCGATAGGCGACCCGTTCAGCGTGGGCCAGACGGTGACCATGGGCATCGTGAGCGCTCTCGGCCGCGACATCGGGCCGTCGAACCCCTTCGGCAGCTTCATCCAGACCGACGCCGCGATCAACCCCGGCAACTCCGGCGGCGCCCTGGTGGACGCGAGCGGCAATCTCGTCGGGATCAATTCCCTCATCTACTCGAGGTCGGGCGGCTACCAGGGCATCGGATTCGCCATTCCGGTGGGGCTCGCCAGGAAGATCATGGAGCAGATCATCGAGACGGGTTCCGTGACGCGCGGCTGGTTCGGCGTGGAGGTTGCCAACATCACGCCGGAACTCGCCGAGTCGCTTGGGCTTCCAGGCACGCGCGGCGCGATCGTCGGCGGCATCGAGCGCGGCAGCCCGGCCGACCGGGCAGGCATTCGCCTGGGCGACGTGATCGTGGCCGTAGGCGAGCGCGTTGTCACCGATCTCACCACAACCCTCAATGCGATCGCCGACGTCCCGCCCGGAAAGACCGTCTTGGTGAAGCTGGTGCGCAAGGACCGCGAGGTGAACCTGTCCGTCACCGTCGGACGTCGCAAGCCCCGTCCGGCGGAAGGGGAGTAGGCGCGCTACGGCTCGGCCCCGGCATCGACCGGGGGCTTGCGCTTCTCGACGAACCGCGCCACGAATATTCCCACCTCGTAGAGCAGGCACAGCGGCACGGCGAGCATGAGCTGGGAGATCACGTCGGGTGGCGTCACGATCGCCGCCACCACGAACGCGCCGACGATCACGAACGACCGGATCTCGCGCAGCTTCTCGACGGAGATCACGCCCGTCATCACGAGAACCACCACCACGACGGGCACCTCGAAGGTCACGCCGAATGCGATGAACATCCCGAGGACGAAGTTGAAGTAGGCCTCGATGTCCGGGGCCACCGTGATCGACTTCGGCGCGAACTGCGCGATGAAGCTGAAGACCGTCTGGAACACGATGAAATAGCAGAACGCCATGCCGAGGAAGAAGAGCAGGGTGCTCGACACGATCAGCGGAATGACCAGCTTCTTCTCGTGGGCGTAGAGCCCCGGCGCCACGAAAGCCCAGGCCTGGTAGAGGACGTAGGGCAGCGCGATGAGGAACGACACCATCATCGCGATCTTCATCGGGATGAAGAACGGCGTGATGACGCCCGTGGCGATCATCTTCGAGCCCTGCGGAAGCGTGCGCATCATCGGCATCGCGAGCAGGTCGTAGAGTTCGGCGGCGAAGAAGAACGTCGGCACGAAGACGATGGCGAGCGCGACGAGCGAGCGCACCAGCCGGTCCCGCAACTCGAACAGGTGCGCGAGAAAGGTCTCCTGGGGAGCTTCCGTCATGCCGTGCCCGGCTTGCGCTGCGCGTCGGGCTCGTCGATGCCGAGTTCCAGCTGGGGTGACGGGGCCGGCGGCCCCTCTTCCGGCGACCCGGGCAACACAGGGGCGGGTTGGTCCGGGCCAGCGGTGGCGGGCGACGAGGCGTCATCGCCGGCGCGCAGTTGCCGGTCGATGTCGCCCTGGACTTCGCGAATGTCGCGTTCCGTCTCCTGGACATTCGTCTCGACGTCGCGCTGGAATTCGCGCGCCGCACCCTCGAACTCCGTCTTCACCTTGGAGAGTTCCGAGAGCTCCATCTCGCGGTTGATGTCGGCTTTCACCTGGGCGGCGTAACGCTGCATCCGGCCGAAGAGATGCCCCATGGTGCGGGCGACCTTCGGCAGGCGTTCGGGGCCGATGACGACGAGCGCCACCACCCCGATCAGCAGCAACTCGGAGAACGCGATGTCGAACATTTTGGCGGCCGGCGCGGCTTGTCCGCTGCCCGTGCGATCAGCTCTTTTGCTTGTCCTTGACTTCGCCCTCGAGCGTCGCGCCCGTTGCGGCGATTTCCCCGGAAGGCTTCTTCTCTTCCTCGCCCTTGATGCCGTCCTTGAATCCCCGGACGGCGCCCCCCAGGTCGCTGCCGATGTTGCGCAGCTTCTTCGTGCCGAAGACGAGCAGCACGATCACGAGGACGACCAGCCAGTGCCAAATACTGAATGAACCCATGGAACGCTCCTTGCGGCGGCGCTATTCCGCCACGATCATGCGGGGAAGGCGATCGGGACCGCCTACGATGTGGATATGCAAATGATACACGTCCTGTCGCCCGACCCTGCCCGTGTTCACGATGGTGCGAAAGCCGTCGGTCGCTCCCTGCTCGCGCGCGAGGCGTCCGGCCATCGCGAGCATCCTGCCCAGCACCGGGGCGTGCTCCGGGCCGCAGTCGGCCAGCGAGTCTACGTGAGCCTTGGGTACGACGAGGAGGTGAACCGGGGCGGCCGGCTGGATGTCGTGAAAGGCGTAGATCTCGTCGTCCTCGTAGACCTTTCGGGACGGTATCTCGCCCGCGGCGATCTTGCAGAAGATGCAGTCGTCCTTCCTCATCGCGACTCCTTTCGGGATGCCTTCTCCTCGATGCCCGATCGCCCTTCGCGGCGCTCGAGCTCCGCGAGGACTTCCGCGACCGGAATGCCCTGCCGCACCAGCAGCACGAGGCAGTGAAACCAGAGGTCCGCCGTCTCGTGGACGACGCTCGCCCTTTCCCCGGCCTTCGCGGCTATGACGGTTTCCGTCGCCTCCTCGCCGATCTTCTTGAGGATGGCGTCGAGCCCCTTCGCATTGAGCCTTGCCACATACGAGGCCCCGGGGTCCGCGCCCTGGCGCGCCGCGATCGCCACTTCGAGACGTTCGAGAATCGTCACGTCAGCTGCCCTCCCGTTCGGTCCCGGTGCCGCCGGGCACGGGGTCTGTGCAGCGCCACCGGGGCGATCCGCTCCCTGCATCCAGGAGATTGAAGAAGCAGCGCCGCCTGCCCGTGTGGCAGGCGATCCCGCCCGCCTGCTCGACCCGCAGCAGCACCGCGTCCGCGTCACAGTCCAGGCGGATTTCGACGATCCGCTGCAGGTGCCCCGAGGTCTCGCCCTTGCGCCAGAGCTTCGCCCGGGATCGTGACCAGTACACCGCCTCGCCCGTGGACACGGTCAGGGCCAGGGATTCCCGGCTCATCCAGGCGAGCATGAGGACCTCGCCCGACGCGGCGTCCTGCGCCACGGCCGGCACGAGACCGTCGGCATTCCAGGCAATCGCGTCGAGATAGTCCACGCAAGCGCCTAGAACCGCATTTCGATGCCGCGATCGGCCATGAAGCGCTTGGCCTGCGCCACCGAGAATTCGCCGTAGTGGAAGATGGAGGCGGCGAGCACGGCGTCGGCGCCGCCGATCTCCACTCCCTGGGCGAGGTGCTCGAGCGTCCCGACACCGCCGCTGGCGATGACCGGCACCGGAACCGCCCGCGACACCGCGCGCGTGAGTTCCAAGTCGAACCCCGCCTTCGTTCCGTCGCGGTCCATGCTCGTGAGAAGGATCTCGCCGGCACCCCGTTCGGCCATGCTCACTGCCCATTGCACGGCGTCCAGCCCCGTCGGCTTGCGCCCGCCGTGCGTGTAGACCTCCCACCTGCCCGATCCCGAGGACTTCGCGTCCACGGCGACTACGATCGCTTGCGAGCCGAAGCGCCGCGCCGCTTCCGAAACGAGCGCCGGATTCTCCACCGCGGCAGTGTTGATGCTCACCTTGTCCGCGCCGGCGTTGAGCAACCTGCGCACGTCCTCCACCTTGCGCACGCCTCCGCCTACGGTGAGGGGAATGAAGACCTGCTCGGCCACGCGTTCTATGACCGGCACGATCGTGTCGCGGGCATCGCTCGACGCGGTGATGTCCAGGAAGGTGATCTCGTCCGCGCCGGCCTCGTCGTATCCCCGGGCGACTTCGACCGGATCCCCGGCGTCCCTGAGGCTCACGAAATTGACTCCCTTCACCACGCGTCCGGCATGGACGTCGAGGCAGGGAATGATGCGTTTGGCGAGTCCCATGGTCCGCTGGTGATCGATTGCCTGCGTGCCGGCGTCGAATCGCCGGTCAGGCTTCTTCGTCCGCCAGCCTCTGGGCGGCGGCGAAATCGAGGCGCCCCTCGTAGATGGCCCGGCCGGTGATGGCGCCCATGACGCCCTCGCCTTCCACGGCGCGCAGGCGCTTCACGTCGTCGAGGTTCGAGATGCCCCCGCTCGCGATCACCGGAATCGTGAGCGCTTGGGCGAGCTTCACCGTGGCTTCCACGTTCACGCCCTTGAGCATGCCGTCCCGGCCGATGTCGGTGTGGATGACCGCCTCGACCCCGTAGCCCTGGAATCGCCTGGCGAGATCGACGACATCGTGGCCGGTCAGCTTGGACCACCCGTCCGTGGCCACCTTGCCGTCCTTCGCGTCGAGCCCGACCATGATGTGCCCGGGAAAGGCGTCGCACGCCTCGTGGAGGAAACCGGGGTTCTTCACTGCCGCCGTCCCGATGATCACGTACGAAACGCCGTCGTCCAGGTAGCGCTCGATCGTCTCCAGGTCGCGGATGCCCCCGCCCACCTGCACGGGAATGTCCGAGTCCACCGCGGCGATGATCGCCTTGATCGCCGACTCGTTCACCGGCTTTCCCGCGAAGGCGCCGTTCAGGTCGACCACGTGGAGACGGCGTGCGCCGAGTCCGGCCCAATGCGCGGCGGTCTTTCCGGGGTCGTCGGAAAACACGGTGGCGGTCGCCATGTCGCCCTGTTCCAGGCGCACGCAGCGGCCATCCTTGAGGTCGATCGCGGGAATGATCAGCATGGGAACAGTCGGGGCCGAATCCTCACGGATTCCACGAAGTGAAGTTCTCGAGAAGCGTCAGCCCCGCGGTGCTGCTTTTCTCGGGATGGAATTGCGTTGCGAAGATGTTATCCCGCTCGATGGCCGAGGTAAAGGCATGCGGATATCGCGAGTAGGCCGCGGTGAGCGCAGGATCGCGGGGCGCGCAATAGAAGCTGTGGACGAAATAGAAGCGGGTTCCGTCCGGGATTCCCCGCCACAGTGCGTGGGGCCGCGCCTGCCAGACCTCGTTCCAACCCATGTGCGGGATCTTGAAGCCCGCCTCCCGGGTCTGCTCCGCCCGGGCAAATGCGAGGGTCTCGCCCGGCAGGATGGCCAAGCCCGGCGTATCACCCTCGTCGCTGCGCTCGAAGAGCATCTGCAAGCCGATGCAAAGACCGAGAAAAGGCCGGGTCATTGCCGCCTCCCGTACCGCCTCTCCAAGGCCGCTGTCGGCCAGGCATTTCATGCAATCGGGCATCGCGCCCTGCCCCGGGAAGACGACCCGGTCGGCGGCCCGGATGGCGTCGGGGTCGGCGGTGATCGCTACCGACGCCTGCGGGGCGACGTGCAGGATCGCCTTCTCCACCGACCGGAGATTGCCCATGCCGTAATCGACGATCGCGATGCGCTGTGCCATGGAAGGACCGGAGCGTTGCCCCGGTCTCGTGCCGTTGCCTAGAGGGTTCCCTTGGTCGAGGGGATGACGCCCGCCGCGCGGGGATCCGGCTCTACGGCCATGCGCAGGGCGCGGGCGAACGCCTTGAAGATCGTCTCGCACTGGTGGTGCGAATTGTCCCCGCGCAGGTTGTCGACATGCACGGTCGCCAACGCGTGGTTCACGAACCCCTGGAAGAATTCGCGGGTCAGGTCCACGTCGAATTCGCCCACCCGGGCCCGGGTGAAGGCAACGTGGAATTCGAGCCCGGGGCGCCCCGAGAAATCGACCACCGCCCGGGAGAGCGCCTCGTCGAGCGGGACGTAGGCGTGCCCGTACCGGCGGATTCCCTTCTTGTCGGCGAGCGCCTTCGCGACCGCCATGCCGAGCGTGATGCCGATGTCCTCCACGGTGTGGTGGGCGTCGATCTCGAGATCGCCCTTCGCCCTTACCGTGAGGTCCAGCGCCCCGTGCCGCGCGATCTGGTCGAGCATGTGGTCGAGGAACGCAATTCCCGAGGCGAGGTTCGCCTGGCCCGTGCCGTCCAGGTTCACGGCGACGAAGACCTGGGTTTCCTTGGTGTCTCGCTGTATTTCCGCGGTGCGCATGGGTTCAGCCGATGGCCTGGGCTAGCGCCGCGAGGAGCCTCGCGTTCTCGTCGGGGGTACCGACCGTGAGCCGAAGGCAATGGTCGAGCAGGGGGTGGGAGCCGTGGAGGTTGCGGACCAATATACCACGCGCCCTGAGGCCCTCGAACGCGGCTGGCCCGTCGGGGAACCGGGCCAGGACGAAGTTCGCCGCGGAGGGGAATCGCCGCACGCCGGCAAGGGTGTCCAGCCCGGATTCGAGTCGCTCGCGTTCGCGCACGATCGCGCGAGCCTGGTCCTCCAGCACTTCTCGGCGCTCCAGGAGGAACTCCGCGGCAGCTGCAGAGAGCACGTTCACGTTGTAGGGAAGGCGCACCTTGTCGAATTCGCCCAGCCAGTCGCGCGGACCGACCGCCAGTCCCAGCCGGAGGCCGGCGAGCCCGAGCTTCGAGACGGTGCGAACGAGGACCAGGTTCGGATGGCGCCCCACTTCCGAAACCAGGGAAGCCCCGGCGGAGAAGGGGTAATAGGCCTCGTCCACCACCACGAGACCGGGCGCGGCCTCCACGATCGCGAGAACGGATTCCCGCGGGAAGAGGTTGCCCGTCGGATTGTTGGGGTAGGCGATCCAGGTGAGCGCGGGACGCAGCCGCGCGATCGCTGCGAGTGTGGCCGGCAGGTCGAGCGCGAAATCGGGCGCCAAGTCGACCCCGGCGTATTTCATTCCTGCGCAGACCGCACTGATCCGGTACATCGCGAACGACGGCTCCAGCGAAAGCATCGTCGCCCCGGGCCGAGCGAGCGCAACCGCAATCATCTGCAGGATCTCGTCGGAGCCATTGCCCAGAACCATGTCGAGACCTTCGGGAATCACCATCGCCTCCCGAAGGCGCGCCTTGAGGCGCGGCGCCTGCGGGTCCGGATAGCGGTTCATCGCGACTCCCGCGAGGCGCCTCCCGAGCTCCTCGGCCACCTTCTCCGGAAGGCGATAGGGGTTTTCCATCGCGTCGAGCTTCACCAGGCCCGCGGCCGGCGCGACGTGGTAGGCCGTGAGCGCGCGGATCTCCTCGCGCACCCAGTCCGCTGCCGCTTTCACTCCGGATCCTCCCCCCGAAGCTCCGCGCTGCGCGCGTGGGCCTCCAGCCCCTCGGCCCGGGCGAGCGTCGACGCAGTAGCGCCGAGCCGGACAGCCGCATCGCGGGAGACGCGTATGAGGCTCGAGCGCTTCTGGAAGTCGTAGACGCCCAGCGGTGAGGAAAAGCGCGCCGTGCGGGAAGTCGGGAGCACGTGATTCGGTCCCGCGCAGTAGTCGCCCAGCGATTCCGAGGAAAAATGGCCCAGGAAGATGGCGCCCGCGTGGCGGATCTTCGGCAGGAGCGCATCCGGGTCGGCGACCGCCAACTCCAGGTGCTCCGGCGCGATCCGATTGGCGATGGCGCAGGCCTCGTCCAGGTCGCGCACGACCACGAGGGCGCCACGACCGGCGAGAGAGGCCTCGATGATGGCGCGTCGCGGCATGGACGCGATCCGCTTGCGCATGGCCACGAGGACGCGATCGGCGAACGCCGCATCCGGCGTGAGAAGAATGGACTGCGCGATCTCGTCGTGCTCGGCCTGCGAAAAGAGGTCCATCGCCACCCACTCGGGGTTGGCTGTTGCGTCGGCGACGACCAGGATTTCCGACGGCCCGGCCACCATGTCGATGCCCACGCGGCCGAACACGCGCCGTTTCGCCGCCGCCACGTAGGCATTGCCGGGTCCCACGATCTTGTCGACGGCAGGGACCGAGCACGTTCCGTAGGCCAGCGCGCCGACCGCCTGTGCGCCTCCCACGCGGAAGACGCGGTCGACGCCGGCGAGCGAGGCGGCCGCCAGCACGTGGTCGTTCGCCTTTCCGTCGGGCGTCGGTACCACCAGCACCAATTCCGCTACCCCGGCCACTTTCGCCGCCACGGCATTCATCAGCACGGACGATGGATAGGCAGCCTTGCCGCCGGGCACGTAGAGTCCGACACGATCCAGCGGCGTCACCTGCTGGCCGAGCATCGTGCCGTCGACGTCCTCGATCCGCCAGCTTTGCAGGTGCTGATGCTCGTGAAAGGCGCGGATGCGCTCCGCCGCCACCTCCAGCGCCGAGCGCTCCTCCCGGCCTATGCGCCCCAACGCGTCCCGGCAAGCCTGCGGATGCACCTCGAGATCGGCGGGCGACGCGGGCGACCATCGGTCGAAACGCCGGGTGAACTCGACGAGCGCCTCGTCCCCGCGTTGCTGCACTTCCCGCAGGATGTCCGCCACGACGCGGTCGACGCTTTCGTCCTGGGCGCCCTCAAAGGCAAGGAGCGCCTCCAGTTCGGCCTCGAAGCCGGGATCGCGGCTCGACAGGCGGCGCGGCTCAGGCACCGCAGGCCCTCTCGAACGCCTCGATCAACGGCAGCACCTCCGCGCGCTTGACCTTCATGGAGGCCGGATTCACGATCAGGCGGCTCGATACCGCCAGGATCTCCTCGACCGCCTTGAGCCGGTTGGCGCGCAGGGTCCCCCCGGTGTCCACGAGGTCCACGATCGCATCGGCCAGGCCCACCAGCGGCGCGAGCTCCATGGAACCGTAGAGCTTGATCAGGTCCACGTGAACACCCTTGGCGGCAAAGTGCTCGCGGGCGATCTGCATGTACTTGGTGGCCACCCGCAGGCGGGCGCCCTTGCGGACGGCCGCGGGGTAGTCGAGCTCCTCCGGCACGGCCACCATCATCCGGCAGCGCGCTATGCCGAGGTCCAGGGGCTGGTAGAGGCCGCGGCCGCCGTGTTCGATCAGGAGGTCGCGGCCGGCCACGCCGAGGTCGGCCGCACCGTATTGAACGTAGGTCGGGACGTCGGATGCGCGCACGATGATCACGCGGACGCCCGATCGGCCCGTGGGCAGGATGAGCTTGCGGGAGACTTCCGGGTCCTCCGAGACCACGATGCCGGCTGCTTCGAGCAACGGCTTCGTTTCCTCGTAGATGCGTCCCTTGGACAGCGCTATCGTGATCATGGCGGGGCCTTCAGTTCATGCGTCGCACGCGCGCGCCGAGCCGGGAGAGCTTCTCCTCGAGGTGCTCGTAGCCACGATCGAGGTGGTAGATCCGGTCCACCACCGTCTCGCCTTCGGCGACCAGCCCGGCTATCACCAGGCTGGCCGAGGCGCGCAGGTCGGTGGCCATCACCGTCGCGCCGGCAAGGCGCTCCACACCCTGCACGACGGCGGTGTTGCCTTCGATGTCGATCCTCGCGCCGAGGCGGCGCAGTTCCTGCACGTGCATGAACCGGTTCTCGAAGATCGTCTCCGTGACCAGGGCAGTGCCGGCGGCAATGGTGTTGAGTGCCAGGAACTGCGCCTGCATATCCGTCGGGAACGCCGGGTACGGCGCGGTGCGCACGCTCACGCACCGCGGGCGTCCGGCCATGCGCATCGTGAGCGCATGTCCCTTTGCCGTGATGTCCGCCCCCGCCTCGCGCAGCTTCTCGAGCACGGCATCGAGGGCGTCGACGGGCGCGTGGGTAATCGTGATCGTCCCGCCCGTGGCGGCCGCGGCCGCGAGGAAGGTCCCCGCCTCGATGCGATCGGGCATCACGGCATAGTCGATGCCTCCGAGTCGCTCCACACCCTCGACCACGATCTCGTCGGTACCGTGGCCGCGGATGCGCGCGCCCATCGCGACGAGGCACCGGGCGAGGTCCACCACTTCGGGCTCGCGGGCGGCGTTCTCCAGCACCGTCTCGCCCTGCGCGAGGCACGCGGCCATCATGAGGTTCTCGGTCCCCGTGACGGTGACCGTGTCCATGAAGATCCGCGCACCCTTGAGCCGCGAGGCCCTGGCCTGGATATAGCCCGCCTCTATGCCGACCTCGGCGCCCATGGCCTCGAGACCCTTCAAGTGCAGGTCGACGGGGCGCTCCCCTATGGCGCAGCCGCCCGGCAAAGAGACGCGCGCCTCGCCACACCGGGCCAGCAGCGGGCCCAGCGCGAGGATGGAGGCGCGCATGGTCTTCACCAGCTCGTAGGGCGCGAACGGCTCGGTGATCCGGCCCGCGTCCAGGCTCGCGCCGCCTTCCTCGCGCGATACCCGCACGCCCATGCGCTCAAGGAGCGCGAGCATGGTCTCCACGTCGTTCAGTCGCGGCAGGTTCGTCACGCGCACGGGCGAGTCCGCCAGCAGCGTGGCCGCGAGAATGGGGAGCGCGGCGTTCTTCGCGCCGGATACGCGTATTTCGCCGGAGAGCGCAATCCCGCCGTGGATCGAAAGCTTCTGCATGGGTCGTTCCAGGGTGCCGGGCGGACCGGCCCGGAAGATCGGTTCAGCCGGCGGCCCACTCGTCGGGGGACAGGGTGTGCATCGAGAGCGCGTGGACCTCCTCGCGCATGCGGTCGCCCAGCGCGGCGTAGACCAACTGGTGCCGGCGCACACGGGCGAGCCCGGCGAAGGCCGGGCTCACGATGAGCGCCTCGAAATGCACGCCGTCGTCGCCCCGGACCTCCACGTGCTGGCACTCGAGGTGATTGCGAATCGCTTCTTCGATGGATTTCTTGTCGGCCATGGCTGCCTCAGTGCCTCAATTTGTAGCCGGATCGCAGCAGGCGAAGGGTGAGCCATGATAGGGCACAGAACGCGGCGCTCGCAATCGCGAGGCTCACCCACGGGGAGACGTCCGCCTTGCCGAAGAAGGCGTAGCGGAAGCCGTCGATCGCGTAGAAGAACGGATTCAAGTGCGACGCGGCCTGCCAGAACGGGGGAAGGGAGTCGACCGAGTAGAAAACGCCCGCCAGGAACGTGAGCGGGAGGATGAAGAAGTTCTGGAAGGCAGCCAGCTGGTCGAACTTCTCCACCCAGATCCCCGCGATGATGCCGAGCGCGCCGAGGATTCCCACGCCGGTCAGGGTGAAGGCGAAGAGCCACAGCAGATTGGGAAAGGGCATGGGCACGAACCATGCGACCGCGACCACGACGCCCGCCCCGACCACCACGGCTCGCACCACGGCGGCAAGCAGGTAGGCGGCGAAAATGTCCCCCGGGGTGAGCGGGGCGAGGAGGATGAAGACGATGTTCCCGGTGATCTTCGACTGGATGAGGGAGGACGAGGCGTTCGCGAAGGCGTTCTGGAGCATCGACATCATCGCGAGGCCGGGCACTAGGAACTGGGTGTAGGGCACGCCGGGATAGGCCTCCACGCGGCCGGACAGCGCGTGGGAGAAGATCACGAGAAAGAGGAGCGCAGAGAGGACCGGCGCCGCCACGGTCTGGAAGCTCACCTTCCAGAAGCGCATCACCTCCTTCGCGAAGAGCGCACGGAAGCCGAGGGTCATGCGGCCTCGCGCGGTGGCGCCTCGGTGCGGGCCATGATCTTCACGAAGACCTCCTCGAGCTCCGGCTCGGCCACCTCGAGGTGGGAGACATCCGCGCCGGCCTCGCGCAGCCGCGCGAGCGCCTGCTCGACCTGCAAGGCGTTCTCCACCGGAATGCGGTGCCAGCCGGCCGGGTCGAGCGTGGCGCCACGGGCAAGCGACTCCGGCAGGTCGCCCGACTCGAGCTTCACGCGCAGGACACGCTCCGAGAAGGCGGCCAGGAGCCGACGCGTCGAGTCCAGCGCGACGATCCGCCCCGCCTTCATCATCGCGATCCGGCTGCACAGGTGCTGGGCTTCCTCGAGGTAGTGCGTGGTGAGGACGATCGTGTGGCCCGCTGCGTTCAACTCGCGCACGAACTGCCAGAGCGTCTGGCGCAGCTCCACGTCGACCCCGGCCGTGGGCTCGTCGAGCACGATCACCGGCGGGCGGTGGACCAGCGCCTGCGCAACCATCACGCGCCGCTTCATGCCCCCGGAGAGCGAGCGCATGTTCGCATCGGCCTTCGCGGCGAGCGCCAGCCGCTCGAGAAGCTCGTCTATCCACGCACGGTTGCCGCGCAACCCGAAGTAGCCCGACTGGAGCTCCAGGGTCTCGCGCACGCTGAAGAACGGGTCGAACACGACCTCCTGGGGCACGATGCCGAGGAGCCTGCGGGCCTCGCCGTACTCCGCCGCCACGTCCCGGCCGAGGATCCGCAGCCGCCCGGAATCGGGCCGCACGAGGCCGCCGAGCGCGGAAATGAGGGTCGTCTTGCCGGCCCCGTTGGGCCCGAGCAGGGCGAAGAACTCGCCCTGCTCCACGGTGAGGCTCACGCCGTCGAGGGCACGCAGCGACCCGTAGCGCTTGGAGGTGTCTCGCACCTCGACCGCGGCCGTGGCCACGCTCACGCCCGGCAGGGTTGGATGAGCCCGGTGACGCCGTAGAGCTCGGCCAGCGCGAGGAGGTTGGCCGGGAGGTTCACGAAATAGAGGCCCTTTCCGCGCCGTGCAGCCTCGCGCCGCCACTCGAGCAGCAAGGCCACGGCCGAGGAGTCGACTTCGGTGATCGCGGAGAAGTCGATCGTCAGGCGGTCGGGTAGGTCCGGGTGCGAGCTGTATTCCCTGCTCTCCTCGAGCACGCGCGGCAGGGTCTCGAAGGACAGGGCTCCCTCGAGGGCCAGGACTTCCGAGCGGGTGTCGGCGTTCACTTCTTCCCGTCGGCCTTGCCGGGCGCCTTCGGCGCGTCAGACGTGCGATTGCGGTCGGCGAGGGTCTTCACGAGGCCATCCACCCCCGATCGCTGGATCTGGTCATGGAAGGAACTGCGATACGTGGTCACCAGGGAGACGCCGTCGACCACCACGTCGTAGACCTTCCAGCCGCCCTCGTCGCGCTCCATCCCGTAGTCGATCGGGATCGGCTGGCCGCCGGGCTGGTTCACGACCGTGCGCACCACGGTGTCCTGGTCTCCCGCCGCGAGCTTGGCGGCCTTCACGTCGATGGTCTGGTTGCGGTACTGCGAAAGCGAGGTGGAGTAGGTGCGCACGAGAAGCGTGCGGAACTCGTCGACGAGCGCCTTCTTCTGCGCATCCGAGGCCTTGGACCAGTTCCGCCCCATGGCGAGGCGGGTCATGCGTGCGAAGTCGAAATGCTGGAGAACCTTTTCCTCGACGAGCGCGAGGATCTTCCTCTGGTTGCCGGCCTGCAGGTCCTTGTCGGTCTTGATGATGGCGAGCACCTCGTCGATCGACGTGCGCACGAGGGCATCGGGCGCCGTTTCCGGCGCGGCGGCGACGGGCGCGGACGCGAGCAGAGCCAGTGCGGTCAACGAGAGGGCGACGGAGATTCTGGTCATGGAGGAGATCCTGTGTGGGGGCACTGCAGGCAATTGGAGCGTCGGGGCCGGCCCGGGTTCCCGGCCGCGACTACTTCCTGCCGTCTTCCTGGGCCTTGCTGAAGAGGAGCTGCCCGATGAGGCGCTCGAGCACCACGGCCGATTGCGTGATCGTCACGCGATCGCCGTCGGCGAGCTTCTTTTCCTCGCCGCCCGCATCCAGCCCCACGTACTGCTCGCCAAGGAGGCCGGACGTGAGGATCGAGGCGCTGGTGTCCTTCGGAAACCCGTAACGCGTATCCAGCGCGAGGATGACGGAGGCCTGGAAGCGCTCGTTGTCGAACCGGATGTCGGCCACGCGGCCCACCAGCACGCCGGAGCTGCGCACCGGGGCGCGCACCTTGAGCCCGCCGATATTGTCGAAGCGCGCCTCGACGCGGTAGGTGGAGTTCGCGCGCTCCGCCCCGAGGTTTCCCGCCTTGAGCGCGAGCACGAGCAATGCGGCGAAACCCGCCATCACGAAGGCGCCGAACCAGAGGTCGATGGTTGTTCTTTCCATGGTGTCCGTGCTTGTCCCGAATTGCCCTTCAGGTGTCGCCGCGCAGCATGAAGGCGGTGAGCACCAGGTCCAGGGCGAGAATGGTGAGCGCTGAACTCACCACGGTGCGGGTCGTCGCTCCCGAGACGCCCTCGGCGGTCGGCGGCGCGTCGAATCCCTCGAAAGTCGCGATGACCGTGACGGCGATGCCGAACACGAAACTCTTCACGACGCCGTTCATAACATCATACCGGAAGTCAACCGCCGCCTGCATTTGCGACCAGAACGCGCCGGGGTCCACGCCGACCATCACGACGCCCACGATGAAGCCGCCGAAGATGCCCATGGCCGAAAACAGGGCCGCGAGCATCGGCATCGAGATGACGCCCGCCCAGAACCGCGGCGCAATGACGCGCGCCATCGGCGAGACCGCCATCATGTCCATGGCGGTGAGCTGCTCCGTCGCCTTCATGAGCCCGATTTCCGCGGTGATCGCGGATCCGGCGCGGCTGGCGAAGAGCAGGGCGGCGACCACCGGGCCGAGCTCGCGCACGAGCGAAAGCGCGACGAGGACGCCGATCGAGTCCTGCGCCCCGTATTTCTGCAGCGTCTCGAAACCCTGCAGGCCCAGCACCATGCCCACGAAAAGCCCGGACACCATGATGATGATGAGCGAGAGCACGCCCGTGAAATAGACCTCGCGCATGACCAGCCGGAATCGCCGCACGCTGGTGCCCGAGGCCGCGAGCAGGACGAAGAAGAACCGCAGCATCGCCCCGGCTCGCCACACGTTCTCGATGAAGTTGTGGCCGATCTGGGTGAGGGTGCGGCGTGCCCGGTCAAGCAGCATGGGCAGCCTCTTGGCGGGCGCCGGCGAGCCCGACGTCCTCGTCGTATCCGGGCGCCGGATAGTGGAAGGGCACGGGGCCGTCCGTCTCGCCGTGGATGAACTGGTGGACCACCGGCAGCTCCGTCGCGCGGATCTGCTCTGGCGTGCCCTCCCCCACCACGCGGCCCCCGGCGACGAAATAGAGGTAGTCCACGATCTGGAGCGACTCGACGACGTCGTGCGTGACGATGATCGAGGTCGCCCCCAGTGCGTCGTTCAGGCGCCGGATGAGGCTGCCCACCACGGACATGGCGATCGGGTCGAGCCCGGCGAAGGGCTCGTCGTACATCACCAGCATGGGATCCATCACCACCGCCCGCGCAAGCGCCACTCGCCGCGACATTCCGCCCGAGAGCTCCGAGGGCATGAGGTTGTGCGCCCCGCGAAGGCCGACCGCCTCGAGCTTCATCAGGACCAGGTCGCGCACCATCGCCTCGGAGAGTTTCGCGTGCTCCCGGAGCGGGAAGGCGACGTTGTCGAAGACAGTCATGTCCGTGAAGAGAGCGCCGAACTGGAACAGCATGCTCATCCGGCGGCGAAGCTCGTAGAGGCCTGCGCGGTCGAGCTCGTGCACTACGCGCCCGCCCACGCGAACTTCGCCCTTCGAAGGCCGCAGCTGCCCGCCGATCAGGCGCAGGAGCGTGGTCTTCCCGCAGCCGCTGCCGCCCATGATCGCGATCACCTTCCCGCGCTGCATGCGCATCGAGATGCCCTCGAGGACCGGGCTGCGGCCGTAGCCAAAGCTCACGGCGTCAATCTCGACGAGGTTTTCTTCGCTCACTCGGGGGCGGAAACAGGGGGAATCGGGGGGGCCATTCTAGCAGCATTCACCGGCGCGCCCGGAGGCGCGGCGCCCTATAATCCCCGTCACACACGCGTGCCCGGCGCCCCGGATGAAACCCCGACTCCTGCTGGTCGATGACGATCCCCTGATCACGGAAAGCCTCGCTTACGTGCTCGGGGCGGATTTCGACCTCACCTGCGCGCCGGATCGCGCCTCGGCCGTCGCCGCCCTGCGGGAGTTGTCAAGCCCGCCCGAACTCGCCCTCATCGACCTGGGCCTGCCGCCGGCACCGAACCTGCCCAACGAGGGCTTCAAGCTGATCGGCGACCTCCTCGCGCACGCGCCGGACGTGCGCATCGTTGTCCTCACCGGCCAGAACGAGGAATCGAACGCCCGCCGCGCCCGCGCGCTGGGGGCGGCGGACCTGGTGCCGAAACCTTGCGAACCGGACGACCTGCGGGAGCTCCTGAAGCGGGTCCTGCGCTCGCGAGATCTCGGGCCCGTGGCCGGCGAAACCGAGGAAAGGCGGACCCTGATCGGCGAAAGCCCGCCCATGCACAAGCTGCGCAGCCAGATCGACCTGTACGCGTCCTCCGCGTTTCCCGCGCTGATCGAAGGGGAGTCCGGCAGCGGCAAGGAGGGTGTGGCCTTCTCGCTCCACCACCTGAGCCCGAGAGCGCGCGAGCCCTTCCTCGCCCTGAACTGCGCCGCGATCTCGCCTTCGCTCGTCGAGCCGACCCTGTTCGGCTACGCGAAGGGCGCCTTTACGGGCGCGGTCCAGTCGAAGGCCGGCTACTTCGAGGACGCCGCCCAGGGAACGCTCTTCCTCGACGAGATCGGCGAGCTGCCCGTCGACCTCCAGGCGAAACTGCTGCGCGTCCTGGAGAACGGCGAGTACCAGCGCGTAGGCGAGACCCAGACCCGCGTGAGCCGCGCCCGGATCGTGGCGGCCACCAATCGCGACTTGCGCCTGGAGACCGCCCAGGGGCGCTTCCGTGCCGACCTCTATCACCGCCTTTCCGTTTTCACCATCGCCGTGCCCCCCCTTCGCGAACTCGGCGAGGACAAAGCGCGCCTGCTCGACCACTTCGCGCAGTTGTTCTCCGAGCGGGCAGGAACGCAGCCCTTCGCCCTCGACGAAAAGGCCCGGGAACACTGGCTCGCCTATCCGTTTCCCGGGAACGTGCGCGAATTGCGCAACATCGTGATCCGGCTCACCACCAAGTTCGCGGGCTACACCGTAGGCGAGGCGGACCTGGAGCCCGAGTTCGCTCCGGCACCCACGCTCTCCTCCGGGGCTCACGATCCGCTGGCGGATGCGCGCGCAGCGCTCGCCTCCGGGCGCCCGTTCAGCCTCGACGAGGCGCTGAAGGCGGTCGAGTCGATCTACCTCGATGCGGCCATAGACGTCGCGCAGGGCAACATGTCGCGGGCGGCGAAACTCCTCGGGATTTCGCGAAGCACGCTCTACAGCAGGCTGGAAGCGGCGGGGCGCTCCGGTGCTAAACTCGCTCTGCCGGACCCTGCTGATCCTCCAGTTGCCTCCGGCGTCCGCAATTGACTCTCCGCCCGCCACTCTCATGACGATGTACCTGGAGCACTTCGGCCTGCGTGAGGCGCCGTTTCGCATCACGCCCCACACCGAGTTCTTCTTCGCGGGCGCCAACCGTGGCGCAACGCTGGAGGCGCTGGCCTACGCGATCACCGCGGGCGAAGGCCTCGTGAAGGTCACGGGCGAGGTGGGAACCGGCAAGACGATGCTCTGCCGCGTGCTCATGGAGCGCCTTCCGGAATCGGTGGAGACCATCTATCTCGCGGTGCCGAGCCTCACCCGCGACGAGATGCTCATCGCGATCGCGAGCGAACTCGGCATCGACACCCAGGGCGCGAACACCACCCAGCTCCTGCGCGCGCTGCAGGACCGGCTCATCGCGCTGCACTCGGAGGGCCGCCAGGTCGTGGCGCTCATCGACGAGGCGCACGCCATGCCGCTTGCCACGCTCGAGGAGATCCGGCTGCTGTCGAACCTGGAGACCGGCAAGGAGAAGCTCCTGCAGATCGTGCTGTTCGGCCAGCCCGAGCTCGACGAGCACCTGGCCCTTCCCAACATGCGCCAGCTCAAGGAGCGCATCACGCACGCGTTCGGCCTGTCTCCCCTGCCGCCGCGCGACATCAAGGACTACATCGCCTTCCGGCTGCGCGCGGCGGGCTACCACGGCCCCGACCTCTTCGGCCCGGACACGCTTCGCATCATTGGCGAGGCTTCCGAGGGCCTCACCCGGCGCATCAACATCTACGCCGACAAGACGCTCCTGGCCGCCTTCGCCGCAGGAACCCACACCGTGAGCGCCGATCACGCGCGAGCCGCGGTCTCGGACACGCAGATCGTGGTATCCCGCCGGGCGGCGCCGCGCCGTGTCGTGGTCGCGGCGCTCGCCGGCCTCGCCGCGGGCGTCGCGATCGGCTACGGCGGCGCCGCGTTCCTTCAGCCGGGACCGGCCGTCCCGCCAGGCCTGGCATCGGCATCTATCGCGGTTGTCCCCGCCGCGCAGGCACCCGCGCCGACGCCGGTTCCACCTTCGGAAGCGGCAATCGCTCCGCAGCCGCCACCCACCGGGGACCCGGCCGGGTCCCCAGCGGCCTTGCCGGCGGCACCGGTGGCGAGCGGTCCAGCGCCTGAGGCGCAACCGGCCACGGGACGGCTACCCGCTCCCGCCGCATCGCCGGTGTCCCCGGGCGCGGCCGCCGGGAAGATGGACGGTAGGTTTCCGCTCGAATCACGCTTTTCCGCCGGACTGTCGATGCTGGAAGGGGAAGCGGAGGGTCGCTGGGTCGTCCAGTTGATGGTGACGGACGCGAGGGACCGGGACTATCTCCTGTCCTTCCTGGAACAGGCCTCGCGCACGCTCGATGCCGAGGCGCTGTATCTCTACCCGAGCGGATCGTCCGAGTTTCCCAGGGCAGGCGTCGTCTACGGCACTTTCCCGACCCGCCTTGAGGCGAACGATGCCCTGGCATCCCTCCCCGAGAACCTGCGCAGGTTCCGTCCGTACGTCCGGTCCGTGGAGGCGGTGCGCGCCGACGTGCGAAAGGGGTCCCGGTCGTGACCCGCCGCGGGAGGCGGCGTCAAGCCGTATTCCGCAGCGGGGCCCGCCGGGATTCGTTTGCGTTTCGGCATCGAAAACGCTATAACGTAGCGAATTCCGTTCTCCCCTTAAAACAATCACTTACGGAATCATCTTGACGATGCGCCTGAACCGCAAACCCGCTCTAGTCGCCATCGCAGTGCTGGCCGCGCTGACGGCAGGTTGCGGCACGCAGCCGATCGCGCAGCCCGACACCCACCTCCGGCAGGATCCGGTGCGCGCAGCCGACGCCCCGTCGATCCCGAAACCGGTCATGCCCGCGCCGCTGCCGCCGCCTCCCGAGGCGCGCGCGGCACAGGTCAAGTACTCCATCGTGGTCGCGAACCAGCCGGTGCGCGATGTCCTGCTCGCCGTCGCCCGCGAGACGAAGGTGAACGTCGACGTGCACCCGGGCGTCGAGGGCGCCATCACGATCAACGCGATCGACCAGACCCTCACGCAGATCCTCGACCGGATCTCGAAGCAGATCGACATGCGCTACCAGGTCGAAGGCGACACGATCCACGTCATGCCCGACTCGCCGTTCCTGCGCAGCTACCGTGTCGACTACGTGAACATGGCGCGCGACACGACGGAAACGACATCGATTTCGACGACGGTGATTTCCGGATCCCTCGGCTCGGCCACGGGCGGAGGTGCGGCGCAGGGGGAAAACAACTCGACGCTCAGGATAAGCAGTACTGCCAGAAACCGCTTCTGGGAAACGCTCGAGAGGAACATCAAGGACATGCTTCGGGAGACCGACAAGCTCCTTCCCGAAGGCAGCAGCGAGACGTTCGTATCCGGCAGGAGGCAGGCCGCAGCAAGAAGTTCGGGCGGCGGCGTCCAGCGCACAACCGCGACCGCGTCAAGGTCGGCGGCGGCGAGCACTTCCAGAACTGCCCCGACTCAAGCTGAATCCCAGCAAAGCGACGACGTCGTTGAGAGCCGCCTGACCTTTCGGGAGGCGGCGTCCGTCATCGTCAACGCGGAATCGGGGATCGTTTCGGTGCGAGCCACTTCGCGGCAGCACGAAAAGGTCGCGGAATTCCTCGAACAGGTCACCGGCGCCGCCAGGCGCCAGGTGGTTATCGCGGCCACTATCGTGGAAGTCCAACTCGACGACCGGTACCAGTCCGGAGTCGATTGGTCCGCACTGGCGACGAACGGGCTTGGCTACACTGTTCAGCAGAGTTTCATTGGCGGAAACATTCCAGGCCAGGCCTTCTCCCTGGGTTACAGCAATCCGAACCCGGCGGCGGGCGGCAACATCGCGAGCACGATCAAACTGCTCAACACGTTCGGCAACACCCGGGTGCTGTCGAGCCCGCTGCTCATGGTCCTGAACAACCAGACGGCGGTCCTCAAGGTGACGGACAACCGCGTCTACTTCACGATCAAGGCCGACACGAACACCAACGCAAACGTCTCCACGACGACCTTCACCACGACCCCGAACGTGATTCCGATCGGCCTGATCATGAACATCACTGCGCAGATCAGCGACAGCGACGTCGTGACGCTCAACGTGAGGCCAACCATCACTTCGCTCCTGGGCCCGGGCGTCAGGGACCCGAACCCATCCTTGCGCGGCACGATACCCGGCACTTCGATCGAAAGCATCATTCCTGAAACGCAGACCCGGGAAATGGAAAGCCTGCTCCGGGTTGCCAGCGGCCAGACGGCCATCCTGGGCGGCCTGATGGTTGACGGGTTCAAGGGCTCGCGTGACGGCATTCCGATGGCTTCGAGGATCCCGATCTTCGGCGACCTTTTCAGCTACCGCGACGACAAGGCCCAGAAGACCGAGCTCGTGATCTTCATTCGGCCCCTGGTGGTCCGGAACGCCAGCGTGAACGGCGACCTTTCGGAGTACCGCCGCCACCTTCCCGACCGCAGTTTCTTCAAGGACACCGAGGCGCCGCTGCCGGAATTCCAGGAAGGCCTGCGGCAGATGCAGCGCGGCGAGATGCCGGGAACCACGCCCAATCCGGTGGTGCCCCCGTCGCCCGCCCAGGGAGGAAGCCGATGAGTCTCCTGCTCGACGCCCTCAAGCGCGCCGAGCAGGAAAAGCTTGCTCGACTGGACCAGGAGGCGCCCCCCGAAGACACGTCGCAGGCAGCCGCCAAGCCCTCGCTCCGGGCAGGATTCGAGCTCGAGCAGGTCGAACGCCCCCCGGTCGCGGCCCCCGCTCCCAAGGCCGCGCGTGAACCGGACCGCGAAGGCGCCAAGGCGGTCTTCGCGGCCAAGAAGGCGGAGCCCGTGGCGGCACCGTCGGGCAAGAACAAGGCCATCATCGGAATCGGCGTGGTGGCCCTCCTGCTGTTCGCAGGCGGCGGCGCCTACGTCTGGTACGAGATCAACCGCACACCCGCGCCGCTGGCGCGCACGAACATGCAGGTCGCCTCACCCAAACCCGTCACCCCCGCCCCGGCGGCCACGCCTGCCGCGCGCCCCTTGCTGGCTGCAGGTGCCGGAGAGGCGTCCGTCGCCACGCCCTCCGTGTCGGCGCCCAGGCCCGAGAACCTCGCGGCGGCCACGGCGACGGGGACTGCGGCGGCCCCGGAGGCCGCAGCGAAACCCAAGCCGCCGCCCACGCCATCGCAGCAGCTGGTGGCGAGCGTGCTCCAGGAGTCCGCGGGGCCGAAGCCCGCGCCCGCCCTGGAGCTCACGCGCAAGTTCGATGCGCCGCGCGTTCCCGCCGACGTCCGGCGAGGCTACGAGGCGTTGAAGGGGGGCGACGCCGCCGCCGCGCGCGGGCACTACGAATCCGCCGTTGCGGCCGATCCGGCGAACGTCGATGCGCACCTCGGACTGGCCTCGGCGGCCGCGCGGACCGGCGACCGGGAAACGGCCGCGCGCCACTACCGGCGGGCGCTCGAGCTCGATCCGCGAAGTCCCGCGGCCGTCGCCGGCCTCGCCGCAATTGCGGATTTCTCCCGGCCCGATGCGCTCGAACGGCAGCTTCGCGCCGACATCACCCGCCATTCCGCTAGCCCCGCCCTGCATTTCACCCTGGGCAATCTCCTCGCCTCCCAGGGGCGGTGGAACGAGGCGCAGGCCGCCTACTTCGAGGCCTACCGCCTCGACCCGGGGAACGCCGACCAGGCCTACAACCTCGCCGTGAGCCTCGATCAGCTCGGCCAGGGAAATCTCGCCGCCGGCTACTACCAGCGCGCCATGGAGGCCGCCGGGCAGCAGCCCGCGCAGTTCGACAAGGAACAGGTCGCGCGGCGAATCGCGGAGCTCAAGCGGTAACGATGGGCACGGTCCATTCACCCATTTCCCCGATTCCGCTGGGGCAGACGCTCCTCACGAAAGGAATCGTCAGCCAGGACCAGCTGAACATCGCCCTCACGGAGCAGAAGCGGTTCAAGTCGCCGCTCGGCAAGGTGCTGGTGCAGCTCGGCTTCGTCACCGAGGCCACCATCCGCGACACGCTGTCCGAGACGCTCGGCCAGGTGTCCATAGACCTCGAGAACACCATCGTCGACCCGGCCGCGATCGCGCTGGTGCCCAAGGACCTCGCGCGCCGCTGCCACGTCCTTCCGGTCTCCTACGACCACGAGAAGCGCTCGCTCCTCATCGCCGTGTCGGACCCGGCGAACGTCGTCGCCCTCGACCAGATCCGGGCGCTGGTCCGGGAGGACCTGCGCATCGAGCAGGTGCTCGCGCGCGAATCCGACATCACCATCGGGATCGAGCACCACTACGGCTTCGAGCTCTCGATCGACGGCATCCTGAACGAGATCGAGACGGGCGAGATCGACTACCAGAGCCTCGCCGCCGAGTTCGACGAGTACAGCCAGCCGGTGGTGCGGCTGGTCGACGCGCTCCTGAACGACGCGGTGAAGCGCGACGCCTCCGACATCCACTTCGAGCCCGAGCAGGGGTTCCTGCGCATCCGCTACCGCATCGACGGGGTGCTCCGCCAGATCCGCAGCCTGCACAAGAACTACTGGGCGGCGATGGTGGTGCGCCTGAAGGTGATGAGCGGCATGAACATCGCCGAGACGCGGGCACCGCAGGACGGCCGCATCTCGCTGCTGCTCTCCGGCCACCAGGTCGACTTCCGCGTCTCCGCCCAGCCCACGACGCACGGCGAGAACATCGTGCTGCGCATCCTCGACCGCGAAAAGGGCATCGTGCCCCTCGAGGACCTGGGCCTGCAGGCCGACGAGCTGAAATCGCTCAAGCTCATGCTGGCGCGCCCCGAGGGCATCATCCTCGTGACCGGCCCCACGGGCAGCGGCAAGACGACCACCCTCTATTCGGTGCTCAGCTACGTGAACACCGAGGGCGTGAATATCATGACCCTCGAGGACCCGGTCGAGTACCCGATGGCGATGATCCGCCAGACCTCGGTGAACGAGGTGGTGAAGCTCGATTTCGCCTCCGGCATCCGCTCGATGATGCGCCAGGACCCGGATATCATCCTCGTGGGCGAGATCCGCGACCAGGAGACGGCCGAGATGGCCTTCCGCGCGGCGATGACCGGCCACCAGGTGTACTCGACCCTGCACACGAACTCCTCCATCGGCGCTATCCCGCGCCTCATGGATCTCGGGGTGCTGCCCGACATCATGGCCGGCAACATCATCGGCGTGATCGCGCAGCGCCTCATGCGCAAGCTCTGCACGCACTGCCGCGCGCCCTACGAGCCCGATCCGGCCACGCGCAGCCTGCTCGGCATGGACGAGGCCGACGACCGCCCCGTGTACCGGCCCGTCGGCTGCACCAAGTGCGACAAGCAGGGCTACAAGGGGCGCCTCGCGATCATGGAGATCTTCAAGCTCGACGCCGAGATCGACGAACTGATCGCGCGCCGCGCGACGGGGCGCGAGATCCGCACTGCGGCCTCCGCGAAGGGCTTCCGCACGCTGGCCGACGACGCCATCGGGCGCGTGCTCCTGGGGCAGACGAGCCTCGAGGAGATCTCGCGGGTGGTCGACCTCACCGACCGCGTCATCTAGGGGCCGGCGTGGCGCTCTTCGCCTACCGAGCAGTCGACGACCAGGGCCGGATCTCCTCCGGAAGCCTGGACGCGTCGAACGCGATCGACCTCGAGCTGCGCCTGCGCCGCCTCGGGCTCGATCTCGTCACCTACGAATCGGTGCGCCGCATCGTCGCCATGCGCACGCGGCGGGTCACTCGCATCGAGTTGATCACCTTCTGCTTCCACCTGTCCCAGCTCCTCAAGGCCGGCGTCAACATCATCGAGGCGCTCACGGACCTGCGCGACACCGTGGACAACCCGGGATTCCGGCAGGTCGTGGCCGGCATCATCGAGGACATCGAGGGCGGCCAGAAGCTCTCCGACGCGATGTCGAACCACCCTTACGTTTTCGACGCGGTGTTCGTGGCCCTGGTGCGGGCGGGCGAGCAGAGCGGGCAGCTGAACGAGGTGCTCGACGAACTCTCCGAGAACCTCAAGTGGCAGGACGAGATAGCCGGCCAGGCCCAGCGCGCCCTCATCTACCCGGTGATCGTGCTGGTCGTGATCCTCGGCGTGATCTTCGTGCTCATGACGGTGCTCGTGCCGCAGCTCGCCGCGACCTTCAAGTCGCTCGTCCCGAAGCTGCCGCGCGAAACGGAGCTGCTCATCGCCCTCTCGGGCTTCTTCGTGAAATACTGGTACCTGATGCTCGGCGTCCCGATCGCGGCCGGCGCGGTCGTGTTCTTCCTGGCAAGAACCAACGAGGCGATGCAACGCCGCATGGATACGCTTTCGCTGCGCCTTCCGGTGATGGGCCCGATCCGCTTCAAGATCGTGCTCGCGCGGTTCTCCACCTTCTTCGCCATGCTCTACCGCTCGGGCATCAGCGTGCTCGACTGCATCCAGATCTGCGAGAAGATCATGGGCAACCGGATCATGGAGGAGGCGCTGCAGCGCGTCGGCCGCTCGATCTCCGAGGGCCAGGGCATCAGCCAGGCATTCACGGCGACGAAGCTTTTCCCCCCGCTGGTGCTCCGGATGCTGCGGGTGGGCGAGTCGACGGGCGGGCTGGACACGGCGCTGCTCAACGTGAGCTACTTCTACAACCGCGAGGTGCGCGACGGCATCAGCAAGATGCAGGCCCTCATCGGGCCGGCCACGACCATGGTGCTGGGCGTGCTCATCGTCGCGATCCTGTACACGATATTCCTGCCGCTCTACGACGTGATCGGCAAGGTGAAGATCTGACGCCCATGGCCGCACGGCACATCCTCTACCTCACCAACACGGTCCTCGTGAGCCTGGTCGCGGGGGGCGGGCGCATCTCCCGGCGCAAGGTCTTCCCGGTCTCGGGCGAAGGTGCGACCGCATTCGAGGCGCACATCGCGGAGCTGCGCAAGCTCCCGACCCACCTCATCACCGACCTCGCCGAGGAGGACTTCCGCCTCGACACCGTCCCGCACCTCGGCGGCAGCGACCGCCGGTCCGTCACGGCGCGCAAGCTCGCGCAGATCTTCCGCAACTCGTCCTACCGGCACGCGATCGGGCAAGGCCGCGAGCCGGACGGGCGCCGCGACGACCGCGTGATCTACACGGCCATCACGAACGACGAGCTCCTGCGGCCCTGGGTCGAGATCTTCCAGCGCCTCGAGGTGCCGGTGGAGGGAATCCACTCCTCGGCGGTCCTCAGCGCAAAGCTGCTGGACGCCCTGGGACTGCTCTTCCCGCACACGCTCTTCGTCACCTTCACGCCCGGCGGCTCGCTCCGCCAGGCGTACTTCCGCGGCAAGGAACTCAAGTTCAGCCGCCTCACGCCCGTCGACCTCGAGGAAGGCGCGACGCTGGGCTCGTTCCTCGCGGAGGAGGCGGCCAGGACGTGGCAATACCTCGACAGCGTGCGCTTCTTCGGGGCCGAGGACCACCTCGAGGTGTGCGTGATCGTGCACCCGAAGGACCGCGCCGCGATCGAGCCGGCGCTCCGGGATTTCCAGCAGATCCAGTATCGCCTGGTCGACATCGAGCAGGCCGCCGCCAAGGTCGGCATGAAGCCGCCGCCGATCTCCTCCAGCACGGAAGAGCTCCTCGCCCACATCTTCCTGCGCCGCGGCGAGGAAAACCACTTCGCCTCGCCGGAACTGCGCCGGTTCGCGGTTTTGCGCCGCGCCCGGATCGCGATCGGAACGGTTGCTGCGGCGGTGCTCGCGGCAGGCCTCGCCTACGGCGGCTGGAACCTCGCGCTGTCGATGCAGAGCCGCGACAAGAGCCTGCAGGCCGGGGCAGGAGGGACGGCTTTCGACGCCGAGCATGACAAGCTCCTGCAGTCGATTCCATCGCAGGGCGTGGCGGGCCAGACGATGCGCGACGTCGTGGCGTTCTACTCGGGCTCGATGCGCTCGTACCCCACCGTGGGAACCTTTCTGCAGCCGGTCTCCACCGTGCTGGAGCGCTACCCCTCCATCCGGCTGAGCCAGGTCCAGTGGCAATCGGCGGACGACGACAAGGCGACCCCGATCCTGGTGCCGAAGGCTCCACGCTCGCAGCCGCCGGTGAAGACCGCCACGCTCAGGGACGCCGCCCGGGAGCCGGGCGTGCGCGTCGCCCCCGTGCAGGGCTACGGGCCCTTCGTGAGCGGGCGCCACGCGGTGGCCATGCTCGAGGCGACGGTGCGGATCGAGGGTCTCGGCTTTCGCGATGCGCTCGCGCAGGTCCAGAGCCTCGCCGAGGACATCGGGCGCCTCGAAGGCTACGGCGCCACCATCGTCGACAGTCCCCTCGACGTGTCGCCCAAGGGCGGCCTCCAGGGCAAGTTCGACGAGCGCAGCCCCGCGCAGAGCGAGGCCCGGTTCAGCCTCCGGGTCACGCGCACGAGGGAACCGAGGCCATGAACGCGATCTTCTCCAAGGAGGGCTTCCGCGCGCTGCGCTTCTCGTGGATCGCGCTCGCGCTGGCCGTGGCTGCGAGCGCCACGCTCGCCGCGGGCAGCTACTGGTACCTGCAGAAGGAAAAGCGGGAAAACGTCTCCGCGGCGGAGCGGCTGAAGGTGGCCAAGGCGCGCACCGAGGCGATCAGGCGGGAGATCGAGGACATGCGGGCCTCGTCCGAGATCTTCCAGGACCTGCTCGACCGGGGCGTGCTCCAGGAAGAGCGTCGCCTCGACTTCATCGAGCGCCTCGACCGGCTCAAGTCCGACCACAAGCTCGACAGCCTCGAGTACGAGATCGAGCCCCAGCGAGTGCTCACCCTCGCCGGCGGGCGCGTGTTCAATTCCCTCGACGTGATGGGCACCCGCGTGAAGCTGCGGTTCAAGGCCCTGCACGAAGGCGACGCCCTCGCCTTCCTGGAGGACCTGGCGAAGCCCGCCCGCGGCTTCAACGCCATGAGCAGCTGCCACCTGCAGGGCGTCGAGGGCGTGGGCGAGAACTTCACGAGCCCGCGCGTGGAAGGCAGTTGCGCGCTGGAGCGGATCTCCCTCAAGGACAAGGTGGCCACCCGTGCGAAATAGGATTGCCCTTGCGCTGCTGGCCTTCTCCGCCGCCGTTCCCGCGCAGCAGCTCGGAAAGCTTTTCCTGACGCCTGCCGAGCGCGAGCGGCTCGACAGGCACCGCCGCGGCGAGTCCGTCGAGACAGCCACCGGCCAGGTCATCGTCGAGGCGCGCGAGCCGGTGATCACGGGCTACGTGAAGCGAAGCGACGGCAAGAGCACGGTCTTCCTCGACAAGCGGCCCTACCCGGTGCGCGATGCGCGCCTCCAGGGCCGCCTCGATCCGCGGATCGTCGATCGATACGAGCCCCTTCCGCCGGAGCCGGTGGAGCCCCCCCCGGAGACCCCGAAACCCGCGCAGGAACCCGCGGCCCCGTCCAAGGGAAGCAGGACGGAGTGAGGGCCATGGGCCGCCCGACCGCCGAGCGACGCGCCGCGAGGCTTGGCGGGTTCACGCTCGTCGAGATCGCGGTTGTCATCGTGATCCTGGGGCTTCTCCTCGCGATGATCGCGGGCGTGGCAGCGGCCTTGGTCGGCCAGCAGCGCAGGGAAGCCACGCGCCAGCGGATGGCGGGGGTAGAGACCGCGCTTGCCCTTTTCGTCTCGCAGAACAAGCGGCTGCCCTGTCCGGCGGACGGAAGAGTTGCGGGCAATGCGGCGGGCGCAGGTCTCGAGGTAAGGAATACCGCGGGCGCCGGCTCTTGCGAAGTGCTTGGCGGCACGGCGAACAGCCAGACGCACGGCGTGGTGCCGTGGCGATCCCTGGGGCTCGCCGAGCCCGACGTGACCGATGGCTGGGGAAGCCGTCTCACATACCGCGTTGCGCCGGAGTTGGCCACGAACGACTCGATGGACCTCACGGCGTGCGATCCGGGAGGAGCGCTCGCACTGGGGGGAAGCACGCCTGCCGGGCGCTGCAACCAGATGGGCCCCGGTGCGAACGACTGCAGCAGTGCCAACTATCCCGGCAGGTGCACCAGGCCCTCCGAATACACGCAAGCAAAGGGGCTGAAGATTCGCAATATCGCTTCCGCCGCACTCATCATGGACCCCGACATAGTCTTGCCCGCCCCCTCCACCGGCGCCGCCTACGTCGTGATCAGCCACGGCGAGAACCGCCAGGGCGCCTACAGCAACGAAGGCCTCCTGCAGGCGGGTTCTCCGGTCTCTGGAACGCTGGAAGCGGCGAACAATGCCGCCGACGTGGCCTTCGTCAACGCGACCTCGGGCACCGCCAACCCGTTCATCGACGACTTCCCCTCCTACACGGAGGGCGTGGGTCACTTCGACGACTCGCTCCTGCGCCCCTCCATCCTCACCGTGGCCACGAAGGCGCAGCTCGGGCCTCGCGCCCACTAGGATGCGCAGGATGCGCTCCGCCCGCCCGCAAAAGGGCCTCGCCGGCGCCGCGGTGCTGATCATCGTCATCCTCGCGCTGCTCGCGGTGGCGCTGGGCCGCGGCGCCTTCCGGGACGAGGAGGTGGGCCTCGACCAGCGCGGCGCCACGGACGCGCGCATGAAGAAGATCACCGACGCGCTCGTCGCCTACGTGGTGCTCAATGCGCGACTGCCCTGCCCCGCCCAGGGCGCCCTCGACACCGGCGATGCCGCGCCGGATGCCGCGACCACGGCCTGCACGGAAGCCGACGGCGTCGTCCCCTGGAAGTCGCTCGCGCTGCGCCGCGAGGACGCCGTCGACGGTTGGGGCCGGAAGATCTCCTATCGCGTGTTCGACGGAGTGACGGGCTTCACGCAGGCCGGCGGCGCGAACATGACCAACTGCAACAGCTCCCTCGGGTTTCCCCTGGACCTTACGCTCGACCCCGGCGCCCTGTGCAAGGCCGGCGCGCCGCCACCCAACATGCCGCTCCAGTTCTTCGCGATCCGCGGCAACATGCTGGTGGTCGAGGACACGGGCACCACGCGCAATGGCAACGCCTTCGTTCTCGTGAGCCATGGCGACACCGGCCGCGGCGCGTTTCCGTCCGACGGGGCGACCGGGCGGACCGTTCAACCGAACAATGCCGGCCGGGAGTTCACGAACATCCAGGCCACCGGCACCTACTGGATCCTCCCGCGCAGCGCGCCGGGCACGCCCGCGAGCGACGCCGGGCATTTCGACGACGTGGTGGCCTACCTGGGCGCCTCGGAACTCGTGTCCAGAGCGAAACTCGCCGCGCGTTCCTGGTCCAACTTCCCCCTTTCCGCCGAGTACAACCTGCCGGCCGTGTCCGCGGCGGCGCCGGGGCTCACCGCCGCAGATGCGAACGGGAACCGGGACACGGGGCAGGGCTATCTCGGCATCGGCGGGTTCCTGGTGGTCGCCACGGATTCGACGCTCGGGGCTACGCAATGTCGGCGTCGCGAACCCAGGACGGCATCACCGGCATCGGGGTCTACAACGGCGGGCGGGCGGCGACCTCGACTCCGACGCTCGGCGAGCGCCTCACCTTCCAGCTCGGAAGCGGCAGCGAGTTCCAGAAGATGGACATCGCCCTGAACCGCTTCCGGGTCGTCCAGACGAGCCCCACCCGGCTCGAGGAGCGCGCGGAGGTGTCGTTCTGGCGCGGAAGGCGACCTGCTGCAGACATCGACTCGTGACGAGCACGGTGGAGAACGATCCAAGCCTGCCCGCTGCCTGTTCGAGCCTCGTTTCCTCGGCGGTCTTCGATCGCGTGGACATGCGGCCGATTCCCCGGACCGGGGACGCGGCCGACGACCTTCACCGTCGCGGCCGTCAAGGCGTGCTCCGAGGCGACGGCGACGCGAGCTGCACGACGGTGATCGCGAACGCCGTCGACTGCCCGGCCCGGTCGCCGAGCGCGGCGTCCACGTCTGCGACATCCATCACCGCGACCACGGCGACCCTGAAGAGGATTCGCCCACGACAACGGCGTGGACCCACGACCGTTTCCTTCGACTACGGCACCTCGTGCACGTACCCCTCCAATGCGGCGGCCTCCCCGGCCAACATCGCCGCGGGTGTCGGGAACACGGCCGTCACGGCGTACATCACCGGCCTCGCCTGCAACACCAGCTACTACTTCCGCACGAAAGCCGTGAGCGCGGGAGGCACGACCACGGGCAACGACGCCATGTTCACCACGGCCACCTGCGGAACCCCGACACCGGTCGCGAGCACCGGCCCCGCCACGGCGATCACCCAGACGACGGCCGTGCTGACCGGCGTCGTCGGCGACAACGGCGCAGACACGACCGTGTCCTTCGACGTCGGGTTTTCCAACTGCTACGGGTTCAACATTCCGGCAACGCCCGGCTCCATCAGCAGCGGCACCGGCAACACCCCGGTCTCCGCGGCGCTTGTCGGGCTCACCTGCAACACGCGCTACCACTTCCGCGTTCTGGCGACCAACACGGCAGGGACGACGACGGCGAGCGACAGGGCGTTCACGACCGCGGCCTGCCCCTGAACACCCGCGCGCCGCCGCCGCGGTAATCCCCGCGCACCCATCCCCAATTTATCCGCGCGGCGATGCTGCGCCGCGCGTAGAACTCCGGCCATGCCCCGACCGACCGGAGGTTCACCGTGCCCCGCCGATCCCGCGAAGGAGGCGTCGTCCTCGTCGTCATCGCCGCGATGCTCGTCCTCGCGGTTGTCGCATCCCTCACCGTAGCCATCGCGCGAAGTGCCACGGGCCCGCGGCGCGACACGCTGAGCGACCGGGCGCTCGCCGCCGCCAGGGAATCCCTGGTCGCCTATGCCACGAGCCGGCCCATTGACGCGATCGTCGGTCCCGGCTACCTGCCCTGCCCCGATCTGGACGACGACGGCTGGGCCGAGCCGACCTGCGGCTCGATGACGGGCGAGACGGGCCAATGGCAGCGCCTCGGGCGGCTGCCGTGGAAGACGCTGGGCTTGCCGGATCCGCGGGACGGCCACGGCGAGCGCCTGTGGTACGCGGTGTCGAGCAAGCACAAGGGGCTGCTGAACTGCACCGTGAGCGAGGCCTGCCTCGACATGGGCCCGGAGGCGGCGCTCGGGACCATCACCCTCCGCGACCCCGCCGGCACCGTCATCCACGACGGGACGCTCGCCGATCCCTACGAGCCCTCGGCGGGCGGCGCCGTGGCCGTCGTCTTCGCGCCGGGACCCGCGCTCGCGCGATGGACCGGCCCGGGCTCGCCGCCGGCGCAGCAGGTGCGCACGTGCGAAGGCGGCCGCTGCAACGCGGCGCACCACTGCCTCACGAATCCGCCGACGCTCACCCCGAAATGCGACCCCGTGAACTACCTGGACCGCTCGCCGGGCGCGGCCTACGCCGACGAGGACAACGCGCGGTTCGTCGACCGCAACGACCAGCCGGGCCGGCTCGCCAATCGCGACGGTTTCATCCACGGGCCGGTGACGGGCCCGGACGGGCGAACGTGGGTGAACGACCGCCTCGCGGTGATCACCTACGACGACCTGATGCCCCGCGTGATGCGCCGCGTGGCCGACGAGGTGGCGGGCTGCCTGCGCGAGTTCGGCGCACTGCCGCAGAACGGAGGCCTGCTGCCGTGGGCGACGCCGCTGTGCCGGGCCGACCATCCCGACGAGACGCTGCGCTTTGCCGATGCCTCCGGCGTGCTTTTCGGACGCGTGCCGGACACGCCCTTCCTCGCTTCGCAGCGTGACGCGGGGGAACGGCTCTCCCCCACCTGGGTCCAGGGTCCCGCAGGCTGCCGGATCGCCGACTCCTCGGGCACCACGGCAGGCGCTTCCGGACGGTCGTGGTGGCATTCCTGGAAGCGGCATGTGTTCTATGCGCTCTCGCCGGCGTTTCGGCCAGACGCACCGGCGCTTCCGGCCTGCGATCGTTTGTCCTGCCTGGTCCGTGCCGAGACAGCAGATGCCGGAACCGCGCAGCGGCATTCCTTTGCCGTGCTGGTCGCGGGCGCGCCACTTCGCCGCAATGCCGTGTTTCAGGTCCGCGGAGGGCGCGCCGAAGGCGATGCCCGCAACTGGCTGGATGGCGGGAATGCCGATTTGCGGTTCCTGAATCCGAACCCGGCGGCCCCCGAGTGCTCCGCCGACGCCACCGAGCCGTCCCGCCTCGCCGGCGACGACGCCCTGCGCGTGTCGATCGCCCGCACGCCGGAGCGCAATGACGTCGTGGTGCTGGGCCGGGCGGAGGGCGCGCCTTGAATGCGCGTGCGCGCGCCTTCACGCTTCTCGAAATGGCGATCGTGATTCTCGTGATCGCGGTCGTGGCCTCGGGTCTCGCGGTGCCCTTCGCCACGCAGGTCGCGCTGCGGCGCCAGGCAGAAACGGGCCGGCTCCTCGAGGAGGCGCGCGAGGCCGTCCTTGCCTTCGCCATCGCGAACGGCCGCCTTCCCTGCCCGGCGTCGGACACGAGCCGCGGCCAGGAGAGCTTCGAGCCCGGCAGGGACCAGCGCGACGGCCAGTGCTCGAATTTTCACGACGGCTATCTTCCCGGCGCCACGCTCGGATTCTCGCCGCTCGACCACGACGGGTTCGTCCGCGACGCGTGGGGCCTGGAGGCGAACCGGCTGCGCTATGCCGTGTTCGGGTCGGGCCACGCGGTCACCGGAATCGCGAACCCGCTCACGCGCACGAACGGCATGCAGGCGGCGGGCCTCGCGGGGCTCGGTGCCGCGCCCGGCTATCTCCACATCTGCGCCTCCGGCGCGGGGGTTACCGCGAATTCCTGCGGCACCGCGACGAACACGCTCACGCGGCGCGCGGCCTTCGTGCTGCTGTCGCTCGGCCCGAACGCGGCAACGATGCCTGCCCCGGGCACCGACGAATCGCGAAACCGCGACGGCGATGCGGCCTTCGTCCTGCACGAGGCGAGCGCATCCACGGACAACCCGTTCGACGACCAGCTGACCTGGGTGGCGACGAATCTCCTGGCGAGCCGGCTCGTGGCGGCGGGGCGCCTGCCTTGAGCGGGCTTCAGGCCGGAAACAGGCGAAACGAGACCCGGCCGTCGACGTTGTTCGCGAGTTCCACGCGATACCCGCCCATCGCGGCGAGCCGACCCACCTGGAAGAGCCCGATCCCCAGGCCGTGCCCGTCCACGCCCGTGGGCACCGGCTCCCGGAAGAGGTTCCTCGCGATGTCCTGCGGCACGGCCGGTCCCGAATCCTCGAACAGGAACTCGCACCTCCCCGCCACCACGCTCAGGACCGCCTTCGACCGCACCGGCTCGCCCGCGCTGCGCTTCTCGCGCGCGTTGTCGAGGCAGTTCTCCAGGAACGCGTCGAAGAGCCCGGTCGGCACGGTGGCATCGCCCTCGATCCGGGCCTCGAGCTCGAGCGCGCCGTCGCCATGGCGGCGCTTCACGTCCTCCCACCAGGTGGCCGCCGCCCGGGACACCTCCCGCGTCTCGACCTGCGGGGACCGGAGCTGGTCCAGCGACGACTGCAGGCGGCGCGTGATCTGCGGAAGCTGGCGCTGCAGGAGCGCCGCGTAGGCCGGATCGACGGACCCCTCGCGGGGTGCGGCCGACGTGAGCGCGTAGAGGGACTGGAGGAGGTTCTTGATGTCGTGCGTGAGGCGCGCTCCGGTCTCGTGCACCGCCTGCAGGTAGGCGTTGCGGCGCATGGCGGCCTCGCGCCGCTTGCTTTCGTGGAACTCCCCCACGACCTGCGCCAGCAGCCGCATGTGCAGGAAGAGCGCCGGGGACAGGCTGATCTCGGTGAAAAAGGTGAGGGCGAGGCCGTGGAAGACGAAGTCCACCCGGTGCTCGGCGGGAGAGCCGAACTCCCCCTCGCCGTCGTCGAACTTCCAGCGGGCGCCACTGACCCACGGGAGCTCCGACACCAGCACGAGCGCCTGGCCCACGAATCGCCTCGGGTCGGTTTCGCGCTCGGCGAGCTCGGCCACGCGCCGCACCCAGATCTCGAAGGGCATGCCGACGGTCATGAGATAGCGGGACAGGTAGGTCCGCAGCCCGCCGAACCCCTCCCGCGGGCCCCACAGCACCGCCAGGACGAAGAGCGTGCAGCCGAAGCCGATGACCGTGAGCCCCGCGGAGCGGAAATACTCGTCGCCGGTGTAGCGCATCAGCGCGATCGACCCCAGCACGAGGACCACCACGAGCTGGAAGACGAGGAGCGCGTAGAAGAAGTCGAATACCTGCCGCGCGTCGCTCCTTTCCTCCTCGAAGGGAAGGAACACGAGCAGGATGAGCGAGAACGGGAGCATCCAATGGGCGAAGAGCGCGACCGGATCCGGAATGAGCTGGTCGCGCAGGACGAGGTGGGGCACCGACCACAGGAGCATGACCGTTGCCAGGTAGAAGAACGCGACGAGGTAGAAGCGGCTGCGGCTCGCGGCCTGCTGGGTGAACACCTTTCCGCCGAGGATGCCCAGGAGCACGCACAGCCACGAGATGATCAGCCAGCCCGGCAGGAAGTAGAGGATCGTCCCGGTGATCGCGAGCAGCAGCACGATTGCGAACCGGCCGAGTTCCGTTTCCGCCGCGAGAAACGGCTGCCAGAGCAGGAAGAAGCCGAAGTGCACGAGGAGCCAGATGCGCTGGAAATGCGATCCGGGGTCGGCGACGAGCCCGGCGTGCAGGGCGAGAAGCATCGCGAGCACCATCCAGCGGCGCATCGAGCGCAGGATCGGTCCCGGTGTGGGCGGGGGATTGTCGAGGGCTGGGGACACGGCGGCGCGCGGGTGGGGAGTTGCCGACGCATGATGGCACAGGTCGGGTCCCGGTCTTTCGCAACGCACGGGGTTCCCGGGAAACTGCCGGAAATCCGGACACTGCCTGTCCGCGCATTCGACGCCGGACCCCTGCCGGACCGGAAGCGGGGGGCAGGCAGGAGCCGTGTTTTCATTCATAAACAACAGGTTGCATCAGCTGGCCCGGGTATTGCTCTATTTCGGTCGTCAAGACAAGACCAGGAGTCCCACATGAACCTGAACACCCTGAATCGCCAGGAAGCCGCCATCGCCATCATAGCCATCGGGCTCGCGTTGGGACTCTCACTCAAGCTGCTCGACGTGCTGCGGCCCACGGCGACGGTCTTCGGCCTGTAGTCGCACACCCTTTTCACACGGAAGAACCCAGGAGAAAACCATGAAATCCCAGCAATCCGGCTTCACCCTCGTCGAGATCGCGATCGTCCTCGTGATCATCGGCCTGCTGCTCGGGGGCATCCTCAAGGGCCAGGAGTTGATCAACAGTGCGAAGGTGAAGTCCCTCGCGAACGACTTCCGCACGGTTCCCACGTACATCTACGCCTACCAGGACAAGTTCAAGAGCCTGCCGGGCGACGACAACGCGATCCCCGCGCACCTGGGCGCCACCGCGACGCCGGCCACGACCGGGGGCACCCTTGGCAACGGCGTGATCGAGGGCAACTGGTGGACTGCGACGCAGACCGACGAGGCCTACCTCTTCTGGCAGCACGTGCGCCTGTCGAACCTGGCGCCCGGACCCACCGCTGCGGCGGACCCGAACTACTGGCCCCAGAACGCGATGGGCGGCGTGATCGGCATGAATAGCGCCTCGGCTGCGGCATCGCAGATCACGGGCATGACCGGCACCTACCAGATCTGCTCGACCGGCATCCTCGGGAAGTTCGTGAAGCAGCTCGACATCCAGATGGACGACGGCGACACGGCGACGGGCTCGTTGCGGGCGACGGCGAACGTCGCCGCGGCCGGGACGGCCCCTGGGACGGCAGCCGTTGCCACCGCCCTGGTCGACGACGCGACGAGCTACACGGTCTGCCAGACCTTCTGATCGCGGCTTGCGATCACCCACGGCCCGCGCAATGCGCGGGCCGTTTTCTTTCTGGGGTCAGGTTGAATTTCGAATCTGTCCCCATTCCCGGTCCTGTTGTCCGTTCCGGTTCTCGCGCGTTGTTCCGGCATGGCGCGGCCCGCAAGGATGGACATTCCCGGCTTTCCCCAGCATCTCATCGTGCGGGGGAACAACCGTTGCGCGATGTTCAGGGACGATGCCGATCGCACGATCTTCCTCGGCTTCATGGACGAGGCCCTGGACAAGTGCGCCTGCGATCTGCATGCCTATGTCCTCATGACGAACCACGTCCACCTTCTCGCGACCGGCCACCAGGGCGGCGAGCTCTCGGAACTCATGCAGCGCGTGGGGCGCAAGTACGCGCGGCTCGCGAATCTGCGCTGGGGGCGCACCGGAACGCTGTTCGAAGGGCGCTTCCGTTCCAGCCTGGTAGACAGCGAGGCGTACCTCCTGACATGCATGCGCTACATCGAACTCAACCCCGTCCGGGCCGGCATGGCGAGCCATCCCGCGCAATACCCCTGGTCGAGCTACAGGCTCAATGCGTCCGGCGAACCGAGCCGGCCGATCGTCGCCCATGCGGTCTTCCAGCAGCTTGGCGAATCCGCCGGGACTCGCGGCGATCGCTACCGAAGCCTGGTTGCGGCAGGCATTTCGGACGACGACCTCCAACGGATTCGAACGAGTGCCCGGACCTGCCGGGCGCTGGGCAATGAAGCCTTCTGCGCTGATCTTCTCGCGCGGCTGGGGCGCCCCGTCGCCCCCGCCCGCCCGGGGCGGCCCGGGAAAATGGGGACAGGTTGAAAATCCAACCTGACCCTAGCCCTGGAGCATGCGGATCTCGGCCTTGCCGAGCGCCTCCTGGGTGCCGCGCAGGACGACGATGTCGTTCTCGAGCAGGCGCATGTCGCCCGCGGGATTGGTGTCGCGCACCCCATGGCGCCGCACGGCCGTGACCTCGACCTCCATCGCGCCGAGGTTCAGGCTGCGCAGCGTCATGCCGATGCACGCGGCGCTGGAACCCACCATCACGGAGCGCAGCCTCGGCTGCGTCGCGTCCGCCTCGTCTTCCGTGTCCGTGGCCCCCGGGAAGAACCCGCCCAGCAGGTGGTAGCGCTCGGAGCGCACCTCGCGAAGCCGCTTCAGCACGCGGTTCAGGGGGAACCCCAGCAGCATCATGGTCTGCGTGGCGAGCATGAGGGAGCCCTCCACCACTTCCGCCACGATCTCGGCGGCCCCGGCCTCGCGCAGCTTCTCCACGTCCGAATCGTCCAGCGTGCGCACGATGACCGGCATGTCCGGGCGCATTTCGCGCGCGTGCGCGAGGATCGTGAGCGCCCGGGGCGTGTCGGCGAAGGTCACGACCAACGCCGTGGCGCGCGCGAGTGCGGCCGCCGCGAGTACCTCCCGGCGCGAGGCATCCCCGTAGACCACGGAATCGCCAGCCGCCGCCGCCTGGCGCACGCGCTCGGGATCGGCGTCGAGCGCCACGAAGGTCACGCCTTCACGCTCGAGAAAGCGCACGAGCGCCTGCCCGCTCCGGCCGTAGCCGCAGACGATGACGTGCCCCTGCGTGGCCATGGTCTTCACGGCGAGCTGGTGCAGCGCCATGGCGCGCTGCGTCCATTCGCTCGCGACGAAGTACAGGACGATTCGCTCGGAGTTGGCCAGCAGCACCGGGGTGAGCAGCATCGAGAGCAGCGAGCCCGCGAGCACCACCTGGAGGGTCGCGGGAAGGAGCGCACCCTCCCGTCCCGCGAGCGAGAGCAGCACGAACCCGAACTCGCCCGCCGGCGCGAGTGCCAGCGCGCAACGAAGCGCCGCGGGCTTGTCGTTGCCGAAGCCGCGCCCCAGCCAGAACACCAGCGCGAACTTCACCGCGAGGAGCGCGACCAGCACCAGCGCCACCATCCCCCACTGCGCCGCCACCACGCGCGGCTCGAGGAGCATTCCGATCGTCACGAAGAAGAAGCCCAGCAGCACGTCGCGGAAGGGCTTGATGTAGTCCTCCACCTGGTAGCGGTACTCGGTCTCGGAGATGAGCATGCCGGCGAGAAACGCGCCGAGTGCCAGCGACAGCCCGGCGAGTTCCGTCACCCAGGCGAGTCCCAGCGTGACCAGCAGCACGAAGAGCACGAAGACCTCGGAGGACTTCTGCTTGGCCACGAGGTGGAAGAGCGGGCGCATGAGCCGCTGGCCGACGAAGAGCACCACCGCGAGCACCACGCCCGCCTTCAGGAGCGCTATTCCGATCGCCCCGGCGAGCGCTTCCGGCGGCAGCGCGAGCGCGGGAATCAGGACCAGCAGGGGGATGACCGCGAGATCCTGGAAGAGGAGCGCGCCCATGATCTGGCGCCCGGATGGCGTGTGCAGCTGCGCCTTCTCGGAGAGCGTCTTGGAGATGATCGCGGTGGAGGACATCGCGAGCACGCCGCCGACTATGAGGCCCGCCTGCCAGGACTGCCCGGCCAGGATCGCGACCGCGGTGGCGAGCACCACCGTGAGAACGACCTGCGACCCGCCGAATCCGAACACGAGCCGGCGCATCGCCATCAGCTGCGGAAGGCTGAACTCCAGGCCCACGGAGAACATGAGGAACACGACGCCGAATTCCGCCAGGTAGCGCTTGTCCTCCGTGGCGGCCACGATGTCGAGCGCCCCCGGCCCGATCGCCGCGCCGACGAGAAGGTAGCCGAGGATCGGAGGCATGTGCAGGCGCCGGAAAAGCACGACGACCGCGACGGCGGAACCGAGGAGGATCAGGGCAACGGGCAGGGCGTCGTGCATCGTGGGCGCAGGCGGCGGGGGTGGGGCAATCCCTTTATACTTTGCCCCGTGACAAATCTACACCATCCCCGCTCGAATCCCGACGCCGCGAAGATCCTCGCGCTGGCAAGGGACGTACTCGAGATCGAGGCGAGCGCCGTGGCCGCCCTTGCCGGCCGGCTCGGCGAGCGCTTCCTCGCGGCGGTCGACCTGGTGTTCGAATGCACCGGCCGCGTCGTCGTGACCGGCATGGGCAAGTCCGGGCATGTCGGCGGCAAGATCGCCTCGACGCTCGCCTCGACGGGAACCCCAGCTTTCTTCATGCACCCCGGGGAAGCGAGCCACGGCGACCTCGGGATGATCGCCTCGGGCGACGTGGTCCTCGCGATCTCGCACTCCGGGGAGTCCGACGAGATCCTGCGCATCCTGCCGATCATCAAGCGCCGCGGCGCCCGGGTGATCGCGATCACCGGGCGCGCGCAGTCCACCCTCGCGAGGGAGTGCGACGTGCACCTCGACGGGGCCGTCGAGAAGGAGGCGTGCCCGATGAACCTCGCACCGACGGCGAGCACGACCGCGGCCCTCGCCCTCGGGGACGCGCTCGCCGTCGCCCTCCTGGAGAAGCGCGGATTCGGCAGCGACGACTACGCCCTGCACCATCCCGGCGGCACGCTCGGCCGCAAGCTGCTGCTCCACGTCTCGGACGTGATGCACTCCGGCGAGCGGCTCCCGCGCGTGTCCGCCGACGCGACGCTCAAGGAAGCCATCCTCGAGATGAGTCGCAAGGGCCTGGGCATGACCGCGATCGTCGAACCCGACGGGCGCGTGGCCGGGCTTTTCACCGACGGAGACCTTCGCCGCACGCTCGAAAAGCACGAGGACATCCGGGGCCTCGGTGTCTCCGAGGTCATGACCCGGAACCCGAGATCGATCGGCCCCGCGCGCCTGGCCGCCGAGGCCGCGCAGATGATGCAGACGCACCACGTGAGCGGCCGGCTGCTCGTCGTGGACGATGCGGGGCGCCTCGTCGGCGCGCTGCACGTCGACGACCTCCTTCGCGCCGGCGTGATCTGACGCGGCCATGACGGACGCCACCACCCGCGCACGCAGCGTGCGGCTCGCGCTCTTCGACGTCGACGGCGTCCTCACCGACGGCCGCCTCTACTACGGCCCGGCGGGCGAGGCGATGAAGGTGTTCAACACCCTCGACGGGCACGGCCTGAAGATGCTCGCGCGATCGGGCGTGGCCACGGGCCTTCTCTCGGGCAGGCGCTCCGAGGCCGCCGCGGCACGCGCGCGCGAGCTGGGGATGTCCCACGTGATGCTCGGGGAGGAAGACAAGCTCGGGCCCTTCGAGCGCCTTCGCGCGCAGCTCGGGCTGGAGGCCTCGCAGTGCGCGTTCGTCGGCGACGACCTCCCGGATGCGCCGGTCCTTGCGCGCTGCGGGCTCGCGGTCGCGGTGGCCAACGCCGTGCCGGAGATCCGGGCGATCGCCCATCTCGTCACGCAGGCCGCCGGCGGGGCGGGAGCCGTGCGCGAGTTCTGCGAGTTCTTGATGCGCGCGCAGGGCACGCTCGATGGCGCCGCGGCGCGCCACGGAAGCGGGGGCTGAACGGTGGTCCGGCCCTCGTCGTGGCTTCCGCTGGGCGTTCTCGCGATGCTGGTCGCGCTCACCGTCTGGCTCGACCAGCTCGTGCAGCCCTCCGGCGACCGCGGTGACGGGTCGCGGCGCCACGACCCCGATCTCATCGTCGAGAAATTCAGCGCGCGCAAGTTCGGGGAGGACGGCCGGACCCTCTACACTCTCGCGGCGCGCAAGATGGTACATTACCCCGACGACGACTCCGCGCACCTGGAGAAGCTCGATTTCGAGGCGCGCGAACCGCAACAGCCGCGCGTGACGATCGCCTCCGACGCAGGCAGGCTCCTCGAGCGCGGCGACAAGGTCTGGTTCGAGGGAAACGTCGTGATGGTGCGCGAGGCCGACCAGCGCTACGAGGCTTCCCGGCTCACCACGGAGCGGCTCTTGGTCCTTCCCGACTCCGGCGTGGCCCGCACCACCGGTCCCGTGCTGCTCGAGAATCCACAGGCCCGCATCGAAGCAGATGGCCTCGAGATGAACAATCAGGCGCGCACGCTCCGGCTCGATCGCGTGCGCGCCACCTACACGCCCCGAAGATGATGCGCACCCTGACCGCCCGCCGCTTCGCCGCCCTCATGCCGCTGCTGCTCGCCGCGGCCGTGGCGACCGGCGCGCGCGCCGAGAAGGCCGACCGCGAGAAGGTGATCCAGGTGCTCGCCGACCGACTGTCGGCCGACGACGCGAAGAAGGAGGCCGTCTACGAGGGCAACGTCATCGTCACCCAGGGCACGATGCGCATCACCTCGGAGAAAATCGTCGTGCGCGAGGACCCGCAGGGGTACCGCACCTACATCGCCACGGGCGCCCCGGTCACCTTCCGCCAGAAGCGCGACAAGGAGGGCGACTGGATAGACGGCACCGCCGAGCGCGCGGAGTTCGACGATCGCAACGATCTCCTCAAGCTGTACAACGGGGCGAAGCTCAGGAGCTCGCAAGGCGAGCTCTCCGGCGACTTCATTTCCTACGACCGCGGCAAGGAGTTCTTCGAAGTGACCGCCGCGGCGCCCGGCGCCCCGGCTTCCGCGGGCTCGCGCGTGAAGGCGACCATCATCCCTCAGGCGCGGGGCGCGGACGGAAAGCCCGTTCCCGCCGCGCAGGCTCCGCCGCTCACGCTCAAGCCCGACGCGGCCCCGGCTACGGGCGGCAGGCCGTGACACCGAGCGCCGTCGTCCAGCACCTCGAGCTCGTGAAGGGCGACCCGAAGCCCTCGGTGCTGCGCGCCGAAGCGCTCATGAAGCGATACAAGAAGCGCACCGTCGTCTCCGACGTCTCCCTCGACGTCGAGAGCGGCGAAGTCGTGGGACTGCTCGGCCCCAACGGGGCGGGAAAGACCACGTGCTTCTACATGATCCTGGGGCTCGTGCCGATCGACCAGGGCACGGTCCGGCTCGACGGCCGGGACGTGACCCACCTTCCGATCTACCGCCGGTCGCGCCTGGGTTTGTCCTATCTTCCGCAGGAAGCATCGATCTTCCGGCGCCTCACCGTCGAGCAGAACATCCAGGCGGTCCTGGAGCTCCAGGACCTCGGGCGCGAGGAGATCGAGGCGCGGCTGGAGAACCTGCTCGGCGACCTGCACATCGGCCACCTGCGCGCGAGCCCGGCCCTTTCCCTTTCCGGCGGCGAGCGGCGCCGGGTCGAGATCGCGCGCGCGCTCGCCACCGACCCGCGCTTCATCCTCCTCGACGAGCCCTTCGCGGGCGTCGACCCCATCGCGGTCCTGGACATCCAGCAGATCATCCGCTTCCTGAAGGAGCGCGGCATCGGCGTGCTCATCACCGACCACAACGTGCGCGAGACGCTGGGGATCTGCGACCACGCCTACATCATCAACCAGGGAACGGTCCTCGCCTTCGGGAAGCCCGACGAAATCATCTATAATGAAGCCGTCCGAAAGGTCTACCTCGGGGAGAATTTCCGCCTCTAGCGGACTGCAGATTCCGCCCGCGGCTTTCGACATGAAGCACAGCCTCCAGCTCAAGCTCTCCCAGCACCTCACGCTCACGCCGCAGCTGCAGCAATCGATCCGGTTGCTCCAGCTGTCGACGGTCGAGCTGAACCAGGAGCTCGAGCGCTACCTCGCCGAGAATCCGCTCCTCGAGCGCGCCGACCTGGCGGGCGACGAGGCGCCGGTCGCGCCGGACATCTCCCGGGAAACCCGGGAACCGGATCCGGAGCCGCCCACCCAGCCCGACGACACGTTCTCGTTCGGAGAGGAGCAGATCGGCGGATCGAGGCGAAACGACGACGACCGCGACGACTTCACGCAGATCGCCGCGGCCGAGCCCGGCCTCCAGGAGGCGCTCATCCGGCAGCTGCAGTTCACCGCGATGAGCGAACGCGACAAGCGTCTCGCGCTCCTCGTCATCGCGAACCTGGACGGCGACGGCTATCTCACGGCCAGCCTCGAGGAGATGCGCGAGACCGGCGCCACCGAGATGCCCGAACTCGACGTCGAGGAGGTCTGCGTCGCGTTGCGGCAGGTGCAGAGCCTGGATCCCACCGGCGTCGGGGCGCGCAACCTCGCGGAGTGCCTCACGCTGCAGCTGAAGGCGCTGGATCCCGCGGTGCCCCATCGCGCACGCGCCCTGGAACTCGTCACGCGCCATCTCGAGGTCCTTGCCGCCCGTGATTTCAACAAGCTGCGCCGCCTGCTCGGGCTTTCCGACGACGAGCTTCGCGAAGTGCGCGCGCTCATCCTCACGCTCGATCCCAAGCCCGGCCGCGCCTGGGGAGACGGCGACGTGCGCTACGTGGTTCCCGACGTGACCGTGAAGAAGACGGGCGGGCGATGGATCGCGCAGCTCAACCGCGACGCCATGCCGAGGCTTCGCATCAACAAGATGTACGCCGACCTCCTGCAGTCCTCCCGGGACAACGGCGCGAGGAACCTCTCGGGCCAGCTCCAGGAGGCGCGCTGGCTCATCAAGAACGTGCAGCAGCGCTTCGACACGATCCTGCGCGTCACGCAGGCGATCGTGGACCGGCAGAGGAATTTCTTCGAGCACGGCGAGGTTGCGATGCGCCCGCTCGTGCTGCGCGAGATCGCCGAGGCGGTCGGGCTGCACGAATCGACCATTTCGCGCGTGACCACGCAGAAGTACATGCTCACCACGCGCGGCATGTACGAACTGAAGTACTTCTTCGGCAGCCACGTCTCCACCGACACCGGCGGAGCATGTTCCTCCACGGCGATCCGGGCGCTCATCCGGCAGCTCGTGGCCGCCGAGGACGGCAAGAAACCGCTTTCGGACCACCGCCTCTCGGACATCCTCGCGCAGCAGGGCATCCAGGTCGCGCGACGGACGGTGGCGAAGTATCGCGAGGCCATGCACATCCAGCCCGCGAACATGAGAAAGTCCATCTGAACGAACAGGAAAGGAAGTTTGCGATGAACCTCCAACTCACCGGCCACCAGGTCGACATCACGCCCTCGATTCGCGAGTACGTCGTCTCCAAGCTCGAGCGGATCAACCGGCATTTCGAGCAGGTCATCGACGTGAACGTGATCCTGTCGGTCCAGAAGCTCGACCAGACCGTCGAGGCGACCGTCCACCTCTCGGGAAAGGACATCCACGTCGCCTGCCACGACGCCGACATGTACGCGGCGATCGACGGCTTGGTCGACAAGCTCGACCGCCAGATCATCAAGCACAAGGAGAAGTTCCAGGAAGGCCGACATGGCGCCAGCCCCAAGCGCGCGGCCTCCTGAGCTTCGCCTCCAGCCCTCCGGAAACGTGCCGATGAACCGACTCTCCCCCCTGCTTCCCGCCGCCCACGTGGCGCTCGACCTCGACGTGGGCAGCAAGAAGCGCCTGTTCGAGCAGGTCGGCCTGCTGTTCGAGAACACGCGGCAGATCCCGCGCGCCCGGGTCTTCGACAGCCTCTTCGATCGCGAGAAGCTCGGGTCGACGGGCCTGGGCTACGGGGTCGCGATTCCCCACGGCCGGCTGAAGAACCTCAAGGAGACGCTCTGCGCCTTCGTGCGCACGCAGTCTCCGGTGCCCTTCGAGTCGCCCGACGGCCAGCCCGTGCGCCTCGTCCTCGCGATGCTCGTGCCCGAGCACGCGACCGAGCAGCACCTCGAGCTCCTGTCCGACCTCGCCCAGATGTTCAGCGACCGCTCGCTTCGCGAGAGCCTGCTTTCCGCCGGCGACGTCGAGTCCGCCCACCGGTTGCTCACGCAGTGGTCGCCGTATGGCCCGACTGAGCGTACAGCAGCTCTTTGAGGACCGGCGCGAGCGCCTGGGCCTCACCTGGGCCGCGGGCGATTCGGGCAGCCACCGGGAGCTCACCAACGAGATGCTCTCGCGTCCCGGGCTGGGGCTCATCGGGCACCTGAACCTCATCCATCCCCTCATCGTGCAGGTTCTCGGCTCGAGCGAGCTCGACTACCTCGCGCGCCTGAGCGATTCCGCGCGCGCCGAGACGCTCGATCGCCTGGCGAGCGGCAAGACGCTGTGCATCGTCGTCGGCGACGGCAAGCCCGTGCCTGCCGCCCTGGAAAGCCTGGCCGCCCGGGCGGCGATCCCGGTGCTCGCCTCCACGGAGGAGAGCCAGCAGGTGATCAACGTCCTGCGGCCGTACCTGCAGGGCGAACTGGGAGAGGTGACGTCGCTGCACGGCGTCTACCTCGACGTGCTCGAGATCGGCGTCCTGATCACGGGCGAATCTTCCATCGGCAAGAGCGAGCTCGCGCTGGAGCTGATTTCGCGCGGCCACGGCCTCGTCGCCGACGACGTGGTGGAACTGCAGCAGACGGGGCCGGAGACGGTGCAGGGCCGCTGCCCGCCGATGCTTCGCGACTTCCTCGAGGTGCGGGGGCTGGGCGTGCTCAACATCCGCTCGATCTTCGGCGAGACCGCGGTGCGGCCCCGCAAGATCCTGCGCCTGATCGTCCATCTCGAGGCCCCGGCCGACGGGCGCTACGAGGAACGCGACCGCCTTTCCACGCGCTCCGGCACGCGGCGCGTGCTGGGGGTGGAGATTCCCACCGTGACCCTCACGGTCGCGCCCGGTCGCAACCTCGCGGTGCTGGTGGAGGCGGCGGTGCGAAACCACATCCTGATGACGCGCGGCATCGACTCCACGCGCGACTTCATCTCGCGCCAGGCGGCCGAGATGCGCGCGGGAGGGCCCGCCGACCGCGAGCCGCGGGGCGACTGAATGCAGCTCACGCTCCTCAGCGGCGTATCCGGGTCCGGCAAGAGCGTGGCGCTCAAGGCGCTCGAGGACTCGGGGTACTTCTGCGTGGACAACCTACCGCCCGGCCTCATCCGGGAGCTGGTGTCCTTCGTCGCCTCGCGCGGGGAGCCTCGCGTCGCGGTGAGCGCGGATGCGCGCAGCGCCGAGACGATCGGCATCCTGCCCGATGTCGTCGCCGAGGAGCGCGCGAACGGCATCGACGTGCGGCTGATCTTCCTCGATGCGAGCGACGCGAGCCTCGTGCGGAGATTCTCGGAAACGCGCCGGCCGCACCCGCTTGCCGGCGAGGGCCACACCCTCGAGGAGGCGATCGCGATGGAGCGGCACCTCTTGGCACCCATTGCGGAACTGGGCCACCGCCTGGACACGAGCACCCTCACGCCGGTGCAGCTTCGCGGATGGATCCGCGACCTGATCGTGACCGACGCGTCGCGCATGGTCGTGTGCGTGGAGTCCTTCGGCTTCAAGGGCGGCGTGCCGCTCGACGCCGACTTCGTCTTCGACGCGCGCTTCCTGCCGAACCCGCACTACGACCCCGACCTGCGGCCCAGGACCGGGCGCGATCCCGAGGTCGCCGCATTCCTCGAGCGCGAGACGGAAGCGCTCGTCCTGCTGGAAGACATCCACCGGCTGCTCGAACGCTGGCTGCCCCGGTTCGCGCTCGATCGCCGCGCCGCGCTCACGGTGGCGATCGGCTGCACCGGGGGTCGACACCGGTCCGTGTACCTGGTGGAGCGGCTCGCGGAGCGCCTGCGCGAGCGCCATCCCCTGATCGTGCGCCACCGCGACCTCGCGCGGGACTAGGACCGGCGCGCGGCGTGCTGGTCATGAACCTCCTTTCCGCCGGCCCGGCGCCGGCCGAGACGGTGCCCATCTTCCCGCTCGGCACCGTGCTTTACCCCGGAATGCGCCTTCCGCTCAGGATCTTCGAGCAGCGATACATGGAAATGGCCAAGGCATGCCTCAAGCACGACTCGGCCTTCGGCGTATGCCTCATCCGCGAAGGCGCGGAAGTGGGCGCGCCCGCCGTGCCGGAGCCCGTGGGTTGCCTCGCGCGCATGGACGACTGGGACATGGCCACGCTCGGCGTGCTCCAGGTGACGGCGAAAGGCCTCGAGCGATTCCGCCTCGTCGCCACGCGGACGACGCCCTCGGGGCTGATCCTGGGAGACATCGAGCGCTTGTCCACCGAGGGAGAGGTCGACGTCCCCGATCTCGCCCCGTGCGCCGCGTTCGTGCGCAAGGTCGTCGATGCACTGGGTCCGACCCGCTTCGCGCAGCCCCCCCGGTACGACGACGCGACCTGGGTCGGTTTCCGCGTCGCGGAGATCCTGCCGCTGCGCATGGCGGCCAAGCAGAAGTTGCTGGAGCTCACCGACCCGGCCGCCCGCCTCGAGATCCTGCACCGGTTCCTGCGCGAGCGGAATCTCGTGGCGTAGCCGCGGGCAGCGCGCGCACCAGCAGTTTCTTCACCGGCGCCGGCAGGGCCGCATCCCGCACCTGCGCCAATGGCAGCCATGCCGCCTCGGGGATCGCCGCCCGCTTCGGGCCGCGCGCAACGCGCACCAGCCAGGGCGTGATGTCCAGCCGGAAATGGGTGAAGACGTGCGTGAAGGGCATGAGTGCATCGACGGCGTCGACACGAAGTCCGAACTGCTTCTCGACCCAGGCCTGCGGCTCGGCATCGTGGGACGCTTCCGGCAGGCTCCACAGCCCGCCCCAGATGCCCGACGGCGGGCGCTTCCGGACCAGCACCGCGCCGCGCGAGACGATCGCGAACATGGCAATCCTGCGCTCGGGAGACGCCCGTGCCGCCTTGCGGCCGGGAAGGGAGTCGATACGCCCTTCCCGGAAGGCGACGCAGGTGCCGCGCACCGGGCAGTCGGCGCAAGCGGGCTTCGCACGCGCGCAGACCGTGGCGCCGAGGTCCATCAGCCCCTGGGTGTACGGCTCGACCGCTCTCCCGGGCACGAGCGAGTCCGCCAGGTCCCAGAGCCTCTTCAACACCGGCGCGGCGTCGACGGCGCCTTCCACGCCGAATTGGCGGGCGAGGACGCGCTTCACGTTGGCGTCGAGGATCGCGTGCGGCCTTCCCGTGGAAAGCGACACGATCGCCGCCGCCGTGGAGCGTCCTACGCCGGGCAGCGCGACGAGTCCTTCGAGGGACAGGGGAACGCGCCCTTCGTGGCGCTCGACGACCGCCTGCGCGGCGCGGTGCAGGTTGCGCGCCCGTGCGTAGTACCCCAGCCCGCTCCACAGGCGCATCACGTCGTCGGAGTTCGCCCTCGCGAGGGTCGCCACGTCCGGGAACCGCGCGATGAAGCGCTCGAAGTAGGGAGTCGCGGTCGCCACCTGCGTCTGTTGCAGCATGATCTCCGAGACCCAGATGCGGTACGGGTCGCGGGTGCCCTGCCAGGGAAGGTCGTGGCGGCCGTGGCGGCGCTGCCACGCCACGATGCGGGAGGCGAAAGAAGGGGTCCGGGCGGGCATTGCGGGGGATCGTGGAGCGGGTGAAGGGAATCGAACCCTCGTCGTAAGCTTGGGAAGCTTCTGCTCTGCCATTGAGCTACACCCGCGGCGAGGCGCCATTTTACCCGAGGTCCCCGCGACCGTCGCCCGCGCCGCCGGCGTCCGCGCGCGACCGCCCGCGCGCGCCAGGCGCCATCCGTCGCAAGGCGCCGCCGGGCCGGGGTGGCACGGGATAGGATGCTTCCCATGACCCGCCTCACCCCCGCTTTCACACCCGAGGAACGCGAGCGCCTGCTGCGGCAGCAGGCGTCCTCGCACCCGCTCGAGATGTTCCCGGTGTTCCGCCGATGGCCGCCCGGATTCGCGCGGGACGTGGCCTTCACCTTCATCTGGAACCTCGGCTTCACGGCGTTCTTCCTGCTCTTCGGCATCGTGCTGAACCACCAGCTTCCGTCCGCGACGACGGCGTGGATCACGTTCGTCATCGCCAACTGCATCGGCTACACCCTGCACTTCCTGTTCCATGTCGTCGGCTGGATGGGCCTGTCCGCCGTCCACCGCAGCGGGCGCGTGGCAGTCGCCGTGTACTACATGCTGCTCAGCACGGTCGGCGTCTTCCTCGGCTTCTGGATCGCCTCGCTGCTGCTGGGCAAGACCTTCCTGCCCAGCCTGGACGAGCCGCGCTGGCTCATCTCGATCGCGGTCACGAGCATGGTCATCTCGTCCGTTCTCGCGGTCGTCTTCTTCTGGCGCGGGCGCAGCGCGCTCGCCGAGGCGGCGCTCGAGCGCGAGCAGCGCCGGACGGCGGACATCGAACGCGAATCGATGTTCGCCAACCTGCGGGCGCTGCAGGCGCAGATCGAGCCGCACTTCCTCTTCAACACGCTCGCCAACGTGACGGGCCTCATCGACGCCGATCCCGCGAAGGCGAAGCACATGCTCGAATCCTTCATCCGCTTCCTGAGAGCCTCGCTCGCGGCGACGCGGCGCAGCGCCTCCACCCTCGCCGACGAGTTCGCGCTGATGTCGGATTTCCTGGAGGTGCTGAAGGTGCGCATGGGCGATCGCCTGGCTGTCGACGTGAGCCTCCCCCCGGAGCTTGCTTCCCGCGAGGTCCCGCCGATGCTCCTGCAGCCGCTGGTCGAGAACGCCATTCGCCACGGTCTCGAGCCGAACGTCGAGGGGGGCCGGATCGGGCTGCGCGCGCGCCGCGAAGGCGACCGGCTGGTTCTCGAGGTGGCCGACACGGGCGTCGGATTCCGCGACACGACCACGGGCGCCGGGCTCGGCCTGGCGAACATCCGCGAGCGCCTGCGCCTCGAGCACGGCGAAGGGGCCCGTCTCACCATTCGCGAAAACGCCCCTCAGGGCACGATCGTCGCGATCGAGTTGCCGTGGGGGGCTCCATGAGCGAGGCGGCGCCGAAAGTGCTCCTGGCGGACGACGAGCCCGCGCTCGCGGAGTTCCTGCGCGAGCGGCTTGCCGCACTCTGGCCCGAGGCCACGCTGCTTCCCGTCGCGCGCAACGGCCTCGAAGCCCTTGCGGCGATACGCGAGGACGAGCCCGACGCGGCCTTCCTCGACATCCGCATGCCGGGCCTCACCGGGCTGGAACTCGCCGCACGCATCGAAAGCCCCACCCATGTCGTGTTCGTCACGGCCTATGACCAGTACGCCGTGGAGGCCTTCGACCGCGATGCGGTCGACTACCTGGTGAAGCCGGTTTCCGACGAGCGCCTGCTGCGCGCCATCGAGCGCCTCAAGTCGAAGCTCTCCGCGCGCGAGGTGCCGCCGGAGTTCGGCGAGGTGCTCGCCCGCATCGCCTCCTCTCTGCCGGGCGCCGCCGGTGGCCACCTGCGCTGGGTGCGCGCTCTCAAGGGCGAGGAGGTCCACCAGATCGCCGTCGACGACGTCCTCTACTTCCAGGCCCAGGACAAGTACACGTGCGTGATCTCGCGCGACGGCGAGTCCCTCATCCGCATGGCGCTCTCGGACCTGGCGAAGCAGCTCGACCCCGCCACCTTCGCGCAGGTGCATCGCTCCACGGTCGTGAACCTGAACTTCGTGGCCTCCACGCGGCGCGACCTGGGCGGCCGGGTCTTCGTGCGCCTGAAGGACGACCGGAAGTCCGAGCTTGCCGTTTCCCGGGCCTACGCGCACCTCTTCCGCCAGATGTGAGCGGGAGGACCCGGGGCGGGCGGGATGATCGCACCGTCCCCTGACGTACCTCAAGGCGCGACAGGGCACCTCCCGCGATAGAATTCCCCCATGGAGCTTTTGCTGAAGGTGAACGGCGCCGAGAGGCGCTTCGCCCAGCCCCTTACCGTGGAGAAGCTCCTCGGCGAGCTGGGCGTCGAGGGCAGGAGGATCGCGATCGAGCGCAATGGCGAGATCGTGCCGCGCAGCCGCTACGCGCAAACCGAGCTGGCCAACGGCGACAGCCTGGAAGTCGTGGTCGCGGTGGGAGGCGGGTGATGGGCGACTCACTCGTCGTCGCCGGCAAGGCCTACCGTTCGCGCCTGCTGGTGGGCACCGGCAAGTACCGCGATTTCGAGCAGACGCGCGACGCCATCGAGGCGAGCGGCGCGGAGATCGTCACGGTGGCCATCCGCCGCGTCAACATCGGCCAGAATCCGGGCGAGCCCAGCCTGCTCGAGGTGCTTCCTCCCTCCCGGTACACGATCCTTCCCAACACCGCCGGCTGCTACAGCGCCGAGGAAGCGGTGCGCACCCTGCGCCTGGCGCGGGAGCTCCTCGACGGGCATGCGCTCGTGAAGCTCGAGGTGCTGGGCGATGCCGATACGCTCTTCCCGAACATGCCGGAGACGCTCGCCGCGGCGAAGACGCTGGTGGCCGAGGGTTTCCAGGTGATGGTCTATTGCAGCGACGATCCCCTGCTCGCCCGCCAGCTGGAGGACATGGGCTGCGTGGCCGTGATGCCGCTCGCTTCCCTCATCGGGTCGGGCATGGGCATCCTCAATCCCTGGAACCTGCAGATCATCATCGACCGCGCCAGCGTCCCGGTGCTCGTGGACGCGGGCATCGGCACGGCTTCCGACGCCGCGGTCGCGATGGAACTGGGCTGCGATGGGGTGCTCATGAACACCGCGATCGCCGCGGCGAAGGATCCCGTGCGCATGGGCCGGGCGATGCGGCTCGCGGTCGAGGCGGGGCGGGAAGCCTGGCTCGCGGGACGGATGGAGAAGAAACCCTACCGGGCGTCCGCCAGCTCGCCCGCGGCGGGGCTTATCGGGAAGACCGCCTAGCTAGAAGCGCCAGGTAAGGCCCAGGGTGACCTGGTCGGTGTCGGAATCGCGCGGGCCCCAGCGGTCGAGCGCGGAGAAGCGCTCCATCTCGGCCTGCAAGCCGATCCGGCGAGTCAGGTCGTACTTGAGTCCAAGCCCATAGCGAATCCCGGCCCCGGGGCGGGGAATCCCCTCGCCGGCGGAAACCAGCGACGCCCCGCCTACGGATCGCCAGGCACCGACGCGTCCATACAGCGCCGCGTGGCCCCACAGGGGCAAGGTCCCGACGGTCTCGAGACTGAATCCCCTGCCCTGCGCCTGGCTGCCCGCGATAGGCGCCCGAAATGCCAGCGGGCCCACGTCCGCAAATCCGGTCTCGACGGAGAAGTAGCGCGAATAGCGGTAGCCCAGCTTCATCTTGAAGCTCTCGGGCGCGGACACGCCCAAGCCTCCCCCGAACGGCCCGACGAGCGGCCAGTAGAAACCCGGCTCGGGTATGGCAATCGCGGCCGGCTTCGACACGGGCCGGAGCAGGCCCACATAGTCGCCCCCCGCCACCGCCACAGTTGAAGCGGCCAGCGCCAGAAACGGCAGCGTGCGAAGGAGATGCATCATGGAGTGATAGTGGGTACTCGGCTTTCCGTCGTCAACGAAAACGCCGGAAAGCAGGGATCGGCGGCGTAAAATTGCGGCATGGACGCAACAATTCGGCCCATTCGCAGCTTCGTGCTTCGGCAAGGACGGTTTTCGCCGGGCCAGCAGCGTGCCTACGAATTGCTCATGCCCCGGTTTGGCGTGCCGTTTTCTCCGGATTTCATCGATTTGAAAGGTATTTTCGGCAGAAAGGCGCCGGTAATCCTGGAAATTGGCTTCGGAATGGGGGAAACGACCGCGAGAATCGCAGCCGAGAACCCGAAAAACGACTACTTCGGCATAGAAGTCCATTCCCCTGGCGTCGGTGCACTGCTCAAACGCATCGAGGAGCAGGCGCTCACCAATGTTCGCATTGTCCAGCACGACGCCGTGGAGGTCGTGCGGACCATGGTGCCGCCTGGCTCCCTTGCCGGCATTCATGTCTTCTTCCCGGACCCCTGGCCGAAGAAGCGCCACCACAAGCGCCGCCTCATCCAGCCGGAGTTCGCCGGGCTGCTCGCAAGCCGCCTCGCGCCGGGTGGGTACCTGCATGCGGCCACGGACTGGCAGGAGTACGCCGAGCACATCCTCGCGACCCTTTCGGGCGTAGATACCCTGCAGAACGCCCACGACGGATTCGCGAAGCGGCCCGAAACCCGTCCCGAGACGAAATTCGAGCAGCGCGGGCGCCGCCTCGGCCACGGATCGTGGGACGTGATCTTCCGCGGAACCGCGCAACACCCAGGAGCCACCCCTTGAACCCCGACGATCCCGCTTCCTTCACGCCGGCACGCCGCCGGTTCATCTCCCGCCTGGCGGCAGCCGGCGCACTGGGCGCGGGCGGCCTTTCGGGCTTCATGAGCCGGGCGCTCGCGAGGGGCGATCTCCCCACCATTCCCGGCGTGAACCAGCTCAAGGGAACCGCCACCGTGAACGGCCGGCCCGCCATCGTGGGCACGCCGGTCACGCCCCGGGACCGACTGGCCACCGGCCCTGGCAGCATGGCGGTGGTCGTGATCAAGGACGACGCGTTCCTGGTCCGCGAAAACACGAGCCTCGAGTTCGCGGAATCGGGCGGGGCATTGAGCCGGCTCCTCATCCAGGCCGGAAGCGTCCTGTCGGTGTTCAGCAGGAAGCCCCTCGTCATCAAGGCCGCCAATGCGACGATCGGCATCCGCGGCACCGGCGCTTACCTCGAGGTGGACCCGGAGAAGGTCTATTTCTGCCTCTGCTACGGCGAGGCCGACCTCGACGGGCCGGGGATGGCATCGCCGAAGCGCCTGAGCACCGCGCACCACGAAAGCCCCCTGATCCTCACCGACCGGGGCGGGACGATGGAGGCGAAGCCGGGGCCGGTCATGAACCACACCGACGACGAGCTGATCCTCCTCGAGTCCCTCGTTGGCCGCGATCCTCCTTTCGTCAACGACCCGTTCCGCAGTTCCTATTGAATGGCGGGATGCGGCGAAGGTCCCATAGTTGAGAAGTTTACTCAACTATCCGATCGACCTATAATTTCTGCCATTCCGTACAAGGATTACCCGTGAACCAGCGCAGCCCGGCACCCATCCCGGACGTCCAGGCCACCCCGGACGTCCGCCGGATCGCCATCGACAAGGTGGGGATCAAGTCCATTCGCCATCCCATGCGGATCCTGGAGCGCGCCGGCGGCATCCAGCACACCGTCGCGAACTTCAGCATGTTCGTGGGCCTGCCGCACCAGTTCAAGGGGACCCACATGTCCCGGTTCGTGGAGATCCTGAACGCCCACGAGCGAGAGATCACGGTCGACTCCTTCCGCGCGATGATCAGGCAGATGGTGAAGAAGCTCGAGGCGGAGACCGGCCACATCGAGATGGGCTTCCCCTACTTCGTGTCGAAGAAGGCGCCGGTCTCCGGCGTCGAGAGCCTGCTCGACTACGAGGTCACCTTCGTGGGCGAGATCGTCGAGGGCCGCGAGCAGTTCGCGCTGAAGGTCCAGGTGCCGGTGACGAGCCTGTGCCCGTGCTCGAAGAAGATCGCCGACTACGGCGCGCACAACCAGCGCTCCCACGTGACCATCGCGGCGCGCGTGCACAGCTTCGTCTGGATCGAGGAGCTGATCGACCTGGTGGAGAAGCAGGCCTCGAGCGAGCTCTACGGGCTGCTCAAGCGTCCCGACGAGAAGTACGTGACCGAACTCGCCTACGACAACCCGAAGTTCGTCGAGGACATGGTGCGCGACATCGCCGGAATGCTCGACGCGGATTCGCGCATCGAGGCCTACGTGGTGGAATCGGAGAACTTCGAGTCCATACACAACCACTCGGCCTACGCGATGGTCCGGAAGAACTGGCCCGCCTGCTGAAGCGCCGCGGCCCCGCTCAGTACCGTTTCGTGAGCGTGAGGTTGGCGCCCTCCCGGCGCATCTCCGTGCGGTTGAGGAAGCTCATGCCGAGGAGCGCAACCTCCAGGCCGGCCGACTCGTGCACGACCGCGTCCACGGCATTCAGGGTCATCGTGCCCAGGGCCACGGAGTCGAGCCGGACACGGTAGACGATGACGCGCCCGTTGGCCGTCTGCGAAACCACCTGCTGGCCGCTCCGGTAGTCGATGCCGAGCCGTCGCGCATCGACGGCGGGCAGCGTCACGAGGGTGGCGCCGGTATCGACGAGAAAGCGCATGCGCGCACCGTTCACGCTGCCCTCGGCCATGAAGTGGCCGTTGCCGTCCGCCGCGAGCGTCACGCTCTGCAGCGTGCCGGTGAGCGCTGCCGACTCCGCGTGCTGCCCGAGCTCGAGCACCTGGCGCTGGCCGTCGATCTCCAGCGTTGCCGAGCGGGAGTCGGCCGAAACCAGCAGCACGCCCTCGGCCGTGCGCTGGCCCGCCGAAAGGGTCCGCGGCGCTCCGCGATCGATGACGACGACCGCCTTCCCGGGGAAGAGGCCGATCACGTTCACCTCGGTGGCCCCCGCAGCGAGCGACGCGGCCATCGCCACCGCCATAGAATGCCGAAGTGTCCTGAAGAGGGTCATGTGATGAAGCCCGTCGCCGTCTTTCGCCACGCCCTCACGGAAGGGCCTGGCTATTTTGCCACTTTCCTGGACGAGAACCGGATTGCGTGGCGGCTCGTGAAGCTGGACGATGGGGAGCCCGTTCCCGTAAGCCCCGCCGACTTCGCGGGACTCGCTTTCATGGGGGGGCCGATGAGCGCGAACGACGCCCTGCCCTGGACGGCGCCGGTGCTCGAACTCATTCGCGCCGCCGTCCGACTGAACGTTCCGGTTATCGGCCATTGCCTCGGCGGGCAGCTGCTCGCGAAGGCGCTGGGGGCGGAGGTCACGGCGAGCCCGGTGAAGGAGATCGGCTGGAACCGCGTCGACATCGAGGACTCGCCGCAGGCACGCGAATGGTTCGGCGGCGAGGCGCGCTCGTTCACCACGTTCCAGTGGCATGGGGAGACATTCGCCATTCCGCCCGGCGGGACGCGCATCCTGCGCGGGGCGCTCTGCGTGAACCAAGCTTACGTGGTCGCCGGTCGCCACCTCGGGATGCAGTGCCACGTCGAGATGACGCCTGAACTCGTGAAGACCTGGTGTGCAACGGGCGGCCCCGAAATCGCCCGGAGCCTGGCGAGCCCCGCCGTCCAGGCGGCCGCGTCCATCGAAAGCGAGGCTCCGGATCGCCTGCCGGTGCTCACCGATGTCGCCCGGCGTCTCTACACGCGCTGGATCGCGGGGCTCGCGCGCGGCTAGCCGCGCCTTGACCGGGAGAGAAGGCCGGGGCGGTAGCGCCTAGTCGCGGAAGTTCTGGAACGAGAGCGGGACCTCGGTGACCCCGGCGCGCAGCAGCGCGATCGCCTCCTGCAGGATGTCGCGCTTGGCGCCGGAGACCCGAACCACGTCGCCCTGGATCGCGGCCGTCACCTTCAACTTCGCGTCCTTCACCATCTTCACGATCTTCTTCGCGAGTTCCGGCTCCACGCCGCTCTTGGCGGTGAGTAACTGCTTCACCTTGTCGCCGCCGATCTTCTCCGGCTTTTCCGGCGTCATGAGGCGCAGGTCCACGCCGCGCTTGGCGAACCGCGCGTTCAGCACGTCCCTCACCTGCCCCAGCTTGAACTCGTCGTCCGCGAAGAGCGTCAGCTCGCACTCGCTCTGCTCGACGCGCGCATCCGATCCCTTGAAGTCGAACCGGTTGGAGATCTCCTTGTTGGCCTGCTCGACGGCGTTCTTCACCTCGACCAGGTTCGCCTCGCACACGATATCGAAGGACGGCATGGCAGCTCCTCCCGGCGTCAGTTTCGGCCGCGTTTGGCGGCGATGCGAAGGCGCAGTGCGTTCAGCTTGATGAAGCCCTCCGCATCGGCCTGGTTGTAGGCGCCGCGATCGTCGTCGAAGGTGGCGATGGCGGTGTCGAAGAGGGAATCCTTCTTCGAGGAGCGTCCCACCACGAGCACGGTGCCCTTGTAGAGCTTCACGCTCACGCGGCCGTTCGCGTGCTCCTGGGAGGCGTCGATGAGCGTCTGCAGCAGGCGCCGCTCGGGGCTGAACCAGTAGCCTGCGTACACGATCCGCGCGTAGCGCGGCATGAGGTCGTCCTTGAGCGCGACCACCTCGCGGTCCAGCGTGAGGGACTCGATGGCGCGGTGGGCCTTGAGCATGATCGTGCCGCCCGGCGTCTCGTAGCAGCCGCGGGACTTCATCCCGACCGAACGGTTCTCGACCAGGTCCAGGCGGCCCACGCCGTGCTTGCCGCCGATGCGGTTCAGCTCCGCGAGCACCTTTGCCGGCGAGAGCTTCTTGCCGTTCACCGCCACGATGTCGCCCCGGACGTAGTCCAGGTCCACGACCTCGGGCTTGTCAGGGGCCTTTTCGGGCGAGACGGTGATGCGCCACATCGACTCCTCGGGCTCGAAGGCCGGGTCCTCGAGAATGCCGCCCTCGTAGGAGATGTGCAGCAGGTTCGCGTCCATCGAATAGGGCGCGCCGCCGCCCTTGCGCTTCTTGAAGTCGACGGGAATGCCGTGCTTGTCCGCGTACTTCAGGAGCTTGTCCCTGGAGAGGAGGTCCCACTCGCGCCAGGGCGCGATCACGCGGACATCGGGCATGAGCGCGTAGGCGCCCAGCTCGAATCGGACCTGGTCGTTGCCCTTGCCCGTGGCGCCGTGGGAGATGGCATCGGCGCCGGTCTCCTGCGCGATTTCCACCAGGCGCTTGGCGATCAGCGGGCGGGCTATCGAGGTGCCGAGCAGGTACTCGCCTTCGTAGAGGGCGTTGGCCCGGAACATGGGGTAGACGAAATCGCGGACGAACTCCTCGCGCAGGTCCTCGATGAAGATGCGCTTCACGCCGAGCATCTTCGCCTTGCGGCGCGCGGGCTCCACTTCCTCGCCCTGGCCGATGTCGGCGGTGAAGGTGATGACCTCGCAGTCGTAGGTGTCCTGCAGCCACTTGAGGATGACGGACGTGTCCAGGCCGCCGGAATAGGCGAGGACGACTTTGGCTACCTTTTTCATGGAATTCGCGCTTTCGGAAAATCGGTTTCGGGTTTCAGGACTCGACGCGCCCGAGGAGCAGGTACTCCATGAGCGCTTTCTGGGCGTGCAGGCGATTTTCCGCCTCCTCCCAGACAACGCTCTGCGCTCCGTCAAGGACCTCGGCCGAGACCTCCTCGCCGCGATGCGCGGGAAGGCAGTGCATGAACAGCGCGTCCTTGCGGGCGGCAGCCATCATCCCGGCGTCCACGGTGAAGGCCGCGAAGGCGTCCTTCCTCGCGTCGGCCTCGACCTCCCAGCCCATGCTCGTCCACACGTCCGTCGTCACGAGGTCCGCGCCCCTGGCGGCCGCGTGGGGGTCTCCGAAGAGCTCGAGGTGGTTGCGTTCGATGCCCGCCACGCGCGCCGGCTCCAGTTCGTAGCCCGGCGGGCTCGAGACATTCAGCTTGAAGTCGAGGAGCGTGGCCGCCTGGAGCCAGGTGTTGCACATGTTGTTGCTGTCCCCGATCCAGGCCACGGTCTTGCCGGTGATGGGTCCGCGATGCTCGACGAAGGTGTAGATGTCGGCAAGGACCTGGCAGGGATGGTATTCGTCGGTCAGCCCGTTGATGACCGGCACGCGGGAGTGGGCGGCGAATCGCTCGATGATCGCCTGCTCGAAAGTCCTGATCATCACGATGTCGACCATCCGCGAGACGACGCGCGCGACGTCCTCGATGGGCTCGCCCCGGCCGAGCTGCGTCTCGCCCATGGTGAGCACGATCGAAGCGCCGCCCAGCTGGAACATGCCCGCCTCGAAGGAGACGCGCGTGCGGGTCGAGCTCTTTTCGAACACCATCGCGAGCATCCGGTCGGTCAGCGGCCGGTAGGCGATGTAGTTCTTGAACTGCTCCTTGATCGCCCGGGTTCTCCGGAAGAGGTGCTCGAACTCCTCGGCGGAGAAGTCGCGAAGCTGCAGGAAATGCCGCATCGGAGCTAGACCGAGGCCGGCGCGGGCGCCTCGGCGAGGAACGCCTTCACCAGGAGCGCCAGGCGCGAAACCAGCTCGGACGATTCGTTGTCTCCGAACACGAGGGGCGGCAGGAGCCTCACCACCTTGTCGGCCGTCACGTTGATCACGATGCCCGCCTCGAGCCCGCGGCGCACGAGATCCCCGCACGGGCGGTCGAGCTCGACGCCGATCATGAGGCCCATGCCGCGGATCTCCTTCACGCCCGCCACGCCGGAGAATTCCCGGGCAAGCCCCTGCCGGATGGCCTCGCCCTGGCGCGCGGCGTTGGCGAGCAGGCCCTCGCGTTCCAGGATCTCGAGCGTCGTGAGGCCCGCGACGGACACCAGCGGGCCGCCGCCGAAGGTGGTGCCGTGGTTGCCGGGCTTGAAGACCTGTGCTGCGACTCCGCGCGCGAGGCAGGCGCCGATGGGAACGCCCGACGCAAGGCCCTTGGCAAGCGACATCACGTCCGGGACGATGCCGGCCCACTGGTGTGCGAACCACTTGCCGGTGCGTCCGACCCCGCTCTGCACCTCGTCGATCATCAGGAGCCATTGGCGGCGATCGCAGATCTCGCGAAGCTTGCGCACGTACTCGGCGTCCGCGACATGGATGCCCCCTTCGCCCTGGAGGACCTCCATCAGGATCGCCACGACGGAAGGGTGCTCGCTCAGCCGCTCGATGGCGCCCGGGTCGTTGTAGGGAACACGGAGGAACCCCCCCATGAGCGGCTCGAAGCCCGCCTGGGCCTTGCGCGAGCCCGTGGCCGAGAGCGTGGCGAGCGTGCGGCCGTGCCACGCCTTTTCCATCACCACGATGGAGGGATCCTCGATGCCGCGCTGGTGGCCGTGCAGGCGCGCGATCTTGATCGCGCATTCGTTCGCCTCGGCGCCGGAGTTGCAGAAGAAGGCGTTGTCCATGCCGGCCAGTCCGCACAGCTTCTCCGCCAGGCGTTCCTGCTCCCGCACTTCGAACAGGTTCGACGTGTGGATCAGCTTCGCGGCCTGTTCGGCGATCGCCTTCACCAGGGCGGGATGGCCGTGGCCCAGGCCGCTCACCGCGATTCCCGCCAGCGCGTCGAGGTATCGCTTTCCCTGCTCGTCCCACAGCCACGCCCCCTCGCCGCGCACGAATGCCACGGGCTGGGGCGAATAGGTCCTCATGAGATGGGCGGCTGTCATGAACGCCTCGCAGAAACGATCACGGCGGCCTCGCGCCGCCGTGGATGTGTGCAGCCGATTATCGGCAAATTCACCGGGTGCCGCAACCGCGTGGCCCGGCGTCCCGCGCTGCGGCGCAACCGCGCGCCGCCCGCGTGCCTAGGGCCGGCCGGCCAGCGCCTTGACCTGCAGCGCGAGGCGGCTCTTGTGACGGGCGGCCTTGTTCTTGTGGATGATCTTCTTGTCGGAGATGCGGTCGATCGTCGAGACGTTCTCGTCGAACGCGGCCTGCGCGGCCTTGGCGTCGCCCGCGGCGATCGCGGTCTTCACCTTCTTGATCGCGGTGCGAAGGGTGGTGCGAAGGCCCATGTTGGCAACGCGGTGCTTGTCCGCCTGCTTCGCACGTTTCGCTGCCTGCTTGGAATTGGCCATGTGTCTGGATCCTGGAGTCGGGGGTTTCGGAAACGAAGCCTGATATTATACAGCGCTTGTCCTGTCAAAACAAAGCCCTAGCTCCCCCCCCGCTTTCCCCGCCCGCCGCGGCCCGCAACGCTCGCCCGAGCCCATGAACCTCCTGAAGACCGCCGCCTCGGTCAGCGCCATGACGCTCGTCTCGCGCGTGACCGGCTTCGCGCGGGACGCGATCCTCGCGATCGTCTTCGGGGCGGGGTTCGCGATGGACGCCTTCGTGGTCGCGTTTCGCCTCCCGAACCTGCTGCGGCGCCTCTTCGCCGAAGGGGCCTTCTCCCAGGCCTTCGTGCCCATCCTGGGCGAATACCGCACCCGGAAGGGCGACGAAGCCACCCGAGCCCTGTCGGCCCGGGTCCTCGGCGCCCTGTCGGTCGCGCTCCTCGTGGCGACGGCCATCGGCGTGGTGGCGGCCCCGCTCCTCGTCTATGCGAGCGCATCGGGGTTTTCGAAGGACGCCGACAAGTTCGCCCTGACCGTGACGATGCTGCGGATCTGCTTTCCGTACATCTTCTTCATCTCGCTCACGAGCTTCGCGGCGGGAATCCTGAACACCTGGGGGCACTTCAAGGCGCCCGCGTTCACCCCGGTGCTCCTGAACCTCTCGTTCATCGCCTTCGCGCTGCTGGCCGCGCCGTACTTCGACCGCCCGATCCTCGCGCTCGCCTGGGCCGTCTTCGCGGGCGGCGCGCTGCAGCTCGCGTTCCAGGTGCCCTTTCTCCTGCGCATCCGCATGCTGCCGATGCCGAAATGGGACCCGAAGGACGAGGGGGTGGTCCGCGTGTTGAAGCTCATGGCCCCGGCCGCGCTGGGCGTCTCGGTGGCCCAGTTGAGCCTCGTCATCAACACCCATATCGCTTCCTGGCTGGACGACGGCTCGGTGTCCTGGCTCTACTTCGCCGACCGGCTGATGGAGTTCCCCTCGGCCCTGCTCGGCGTTGCCCTGGGCACCGTGCTGCTGCCCTCCCTCGTCCGGCACCACGGCAACAACGACCCGGAGGCGTACTCGCGGCTCCTCGACTGGGGCCTGAAGCTCACGCTCCTGCTGGCACTACCGGCCGCGGTCGGTCTCGCGCTGCTCGCCGTGCCGCTCGTGGCCACCCTTTTCTGGCACGGCGAGTTCACCCGCCACGACGTGCTCATGACCCGCGGCGCGCTCATCGCCTACGCCTTCGGGCTCACCGGGATCATCCTGGTGAAAATCCTCGCCCCCGGGTTCTACGCCAGGCAGAACATCCGCACCCCGGTGAAGGTGGCACTGGCCACGCTCGTGGTCACGCAGCTCGCCAACCTGGCGCTCGTGCCGTGGCTTCGGCACGCCGGGCTCGCCGCCGCCATCTCGGCGGGCGCCTGTTTCAATGCCGCGTGGCTCTGGTGGCTCATGCGGCGCTCCGGGGCATGGCGGGCCGGCCCCGACTGGGGCGCATTCCTGCTGAAGGTGATGGTGGCCCTCTACCTGATGGGAGGGGTCATCTGGTACGGCATGGGCTCGGAATTGTCCTGGTTCGCGATTCCCGCCGGCACGCGGGCGCTGAAGCTCGCCGTGATCGTCTTCGGGGCGATGGCCGCGTACTTCGCAGCCCTGTGGGCGCTGGGCTTTCGACCCAGCCATTTCTCGCGACACGAATGAGCCTCGCCGTCATCCGCGACCCGAAACCCGGCGCTCCAGACGCCGTGCTCGCCATCGGAAGCTTCGACGGCGTGCATCGCGGCCATCGCGCGCTCCTCGCCCGCGTGGTGGAAGAGGCGGGGCGCCGGGGCGTCGCCCCCGCGGTGCTCACCTTCGAGCCGCTCCCGCGGGAGCTGCTCTTTCCCGATCGCGCCCCGCCGCGGCTGTCGACGCTCTCGGCGAAGCTGCACGCTTTCGCCGAGGCCGGAATCGAGATCGCTTACCTCTGCCGCTTCACGAGGGAATTCGCCGCCCAGTCGCCCGAGGAGTTCGCCCAAAGACTGCGGCTTTCCCACGGCGCGCGACTCGTGCTGGTGGGCAAGGATTTCCGGTTCGGCGCGAAGCGCGCGGGAAACGTCGCCCTCCTCGCCGCCGAGGGCGCGAAGCTCGGGTACGAGGTGGAGACGCTTCCCACGGTCGCCGACCATGAGGAGCGGGTGTCGAGCACGCGCGTGCGCGAAGCGCTCTCCGCAGGCGACCTGGAGCTGGCCGCGCACCTGCTCGGGCGTGCCTACGCCATATGCGGCCGGGTGGTCCACGGCGCGAAGCTCGGCAGGAGCCTCGGCTATCCCACGGCCAACATCGCGCTTCCCCCGGGGCGGCCCGTGATGACGGGGGTCTTTGCGGTAAGATGCGGCGGTGCGGCAACTCGCGGACTCGAGGGAGTGGCGAGCCTGGGATACAAGCCGGTCGTCGCAATCGACGGCCCGGCGACACTCGAAGCGTACCTCTTCGATTTCTCCGGCGACCTCTACGGGCGTCGCCTTTCCATCGAGTTCCTGAAGAAGCTGCGCGACGAGGCGAAGTACGTCTCGATCGACGAGCTCGTGGCGCAGATCCGCGAGGACTGCGAAGCCGCGAGGGCCTACTTCCGCGAATCGGGGACCTGATGGCGAACGCTCCAAAGTCCGACTACAAGTCGACGCTCAACCTGCCCGACACGCCGTTCCCCATGCGCGGCGACCTCGCGAAGCGGGAACCGGTGTGGGTGAAGGCCTGGCAGGAAACCGGCCTCTATGGCCGCCTTCGCGAAGCCTGCAAGGGGCGCCCCCTCTTCGTGCTCCACGACGGCCCGCCCTACGCGAACGGCGACATCCACATCGGTCACGCGGTGAACAAGATCCTGAAGGACATCGTCGTGAAGTCGAAGACGGTGGCCGGCTTCGACGCGCCCTACACGCCCGGGTGGGACTGCCACGGGCTGCCCATCGAGCACATGATCGAGAAGAAGCACGGCCGCCACCTCGAGGGCAACAAGGCGCGCGAGCTCTGTCGCGCCTATGCCGCGGAGCAGATCGAGCGGCAGATGCAGGACTTCCGCCGCCTCGGCGTGATCGGAGACTGGGAGCATCCCTACCGGACGATGAACTTCGCCACGAAGGCGACGAGATCCGGGCGCTGGCGGTCATCTGGAAGAAGGGCCTGCTCTATCGGGGCTTGAAACCGGTGAACTGGTGCATCGACTGCGGTTCGGCGCTCGCGGAGGCCGAAGTCGAGTACGAGGACAAGACCTCGGCCGCCGTCGACGTGGCCTTCGCGGCGAAGGACGCCGTGGCCGTCGCCAGGGCTTTCGGCCTCGGGCAGGTGACGGGGCCGGCGTTCGCGGTGATCTGGACCACGACGCCCTGGACACTGCCCGGCAACCAGGCCATCGCCGCGCACCCGGGCCACGAATACGAGCTGGTGGCCACCGAGCGCGGCGCGTTCATCCTGGCCGGCGAGCTTCGCGAGGCGTGCCTCCAGCGCTACGGCCTCGAGGCGAAGTCCGTTCTCGCCCGTGCCCCCGGCAGCGCGCTCTCCGGGCTGCTCTTTCGCCACCCGCTCGAGCCTCGCGACGTTCCCCTGATCCTCGGCGAGCACGTCACGCTGGAAGCGGGGACCGGGCTCGTGCACACGGCGCCCGCGCACGGCGCGGAGGACTTCGAGGCGGGGGTGGCGTACGGCCTGCCGCTCGACCAGCCCGTGGACGACCGGGGCCGCTTCAAGTCCACGGTGCCCCATTTCGCCGGTCTCGGGGTTCGCGAGGCGGAGAAATCGATACTCGAGCTGCTGGCCTCGAACGGCGCGCTCCTGAAGAACGAGCCGCTTCGCCACAGCTATCCCCATTGCTGGCGCCACAAGACGCCGATCATCTTCCGGGCCACCACGCAATGGTTCATCGGCATGGACAGGCCCCCGGCGCCCGGCGCGGGCGATCCGGGCGTCGCGGCCCGAACCCTTCGCGAATCCGCCCTTCAGGCGGTCGCCGACACGACGTTCTACCCGTCCTGGGGCCGATCCCGAATCGAGGCAATGGTCGCCAAGCGCCCCGACTGGACGCTTTCGCGCCAGCGCTACTGGGGCGTGCCGCTGCCCTTCTTCCTCGATCGGGAGACCGACGAACTGCACCCGGAGACCGGGCGGCTGCTGGAAGAGGCGGCCACGCGCGTTTCCGGCGGCGGAATCGAAGCCTGGTTCGCCGCCACTTGCGAGGATTTCGGCGTCGACCCCGCGAAGTACCGGAAGATCACCGACACCGTCGACGTGTGGTTCGATTCCGGCACCACGCACTTCTCCGTCCTGCGCGGGCTCCACGGGCACAAGTGGCCCGCCGACCTCTACCTCGAGGGCAGCGACCAGCACCGCGGCTGGTTCCAGTCGAGCCTGCTCACCGGTTGCGCGATGAACGGCCGGGCGCCCTACGACGCCCTCCTCACCCACGGGTTCGCGGTCGACGGGCAGGGGCGCAAGATGTCGAAGTCGCTCGGCAACGTGATCGCCCCCCAGAAGATCTCGGACACGCTCGGCGCGGAGATCATCCGCCTGTGGGTCGCCTCGGCGGACTACTCGGGCGAGCTCTACATTTCCGACGAGATCCTCAAGCGCGTGGTGGAGAGCTACCGGCGGGTCCGCAACACGCTGCGGTTCCTCCTCGCCAACACGGCCGACTTCGACGCGGGCAAGGACCTCCTGCCGCCGGAGCGCTGGCCCGAGATCGATCGCTACGCGCTCGCGATGACCCGGGAGATGGCCGCGGGCGCGGGCGACGACTACGCGCGCTTCGAGTTCCACCTCGTCGCGCAGCGCCTGCAGACCTTCTGCTCCGAGGATCTCGGCGGCTTCTACCTCGACGTGCTGAAGGACCGCCTCTACACCTGCGGCCGCGATTCCCCGGCCAGGCGCGCGGCGCAATCCGCTCTGCACCACATCACCCGGATCCTCCTGCCCCTCATGGCGCCGATCCTCTCCTTCACCGCGGAGGAGGCCTGGGCCGTGCTCCACCCGGAAGGCGAGGACAGCGTCTTCTTCCACACCTGGAACGACGTGCTCCCGCAGCAGCCGGACGAGTCGCCGCTGCTGGCCAAGTGGAAGCGCCTTCGCGAGATTCGCGCCCTGGTGCAGAAGAACCTCGAATCGCTGCGCCAGTCCGGCGGCATCGGCTCGTCGCTGCAGGCCGAAGTCGTGCTCGCCGCTCCCGTGGGCGACCGGGCGCTGCTGGAAAGCCTGGGGGCCGACCTGCGATTCGTCTTGATCACTTCCGCCGCGGCCGTCGAGGCGGGCGAGGCCCTCGCCGTGCGCGTGTCTCCCAGCGACCACGCCAAGTGCGGGCGCTGCTGGCATTACCGGGAGGACACGGGCGCCGACTCGCGCCATCCCGGCCTCTGCGGACGGTGCATCGCCAACATCGAGGGGCCCGGCGAGGTCCGCCACCATGCCTGAGCGCGGCGACTCGCGCTGGATGCGGTGGCTCGCGCTGTCGGCGGCCGTCGCCGCCGCAGACCTCGCGACCAAGGCCTGGGCGAGCGCCGCTTTCGCTCCCGGCGACGTGCACGTCGTCGCCCCGTTCCTGAACTTCGTGCTTTGGCACAACCCCGGCGCGGCCTTCAGCTTCCTGGCCGGGGCCGGGGGCTGGCAGCGCTGGCTGTTCATCGGCCTCACCGTCGTCGTCTCGGCCGCGCTCCTGGTGATGCTCCGGCGCACGGACGGCAACCGCCTGCTCGCAACGGCCCTCGCCCTCGTCCTCGGGGGGGCGGCAGGGAACCTCTGGGACCGGGTCATGCTCGGGCACGTGGTGGACTTCATCCAGCTTCACGCCGCGGGCTATTATTGGCCGGCCTTCAACGTCGCCGATTCGGCGATCACCGTGGGCGTGGTGCTCATCCTCGTGGACGGGTTCCGGGAAGCGCGCGCCAGCCGGCGGGCGGGACCCCGCCCCGGGAACCACTAGCCCGCTCAACCGGACACGCCCGATGCCCGAAACGATCGAAGTCGTGTTGGCCAAGCCCCGCGGATTCTGCGCGGGCGTCGACCGCGCCATTGCCATCGTCGAGCGCGCCCTCGAGGTGCACGGCGCTCCCATCTACGTGCGCCACGAGATCGTGCACAACAAGTTCGTCGTGGAGGACCTGCGCGCCAAGGGCGCCGTGTTCGTCGAGGAACTCTCCGAGGTGCCCGCGGGCGGCACCGTCATCTTCTCGGCCCACGGCGTGTCGCTCGCCGTGCGCGCCGAGGCGGCCAGGCGCGACCTGCGCGTCTTCGACGCCACCTGCCCGCTCGTGACCAAGGTGCACGCCGAGGTCGCAAAGATGCGCCAGCAGGGCCGGGAGGTCGTGATGATCGGCCACGAGGGGCATCCGGAGGCCGAGGGCACCATGGGGCAATCGGAAGCCGGAATGTACCTGGTGGAAAGCGAGGCGGATGTCGAGCGCCTTGCGGTGCGGAACCCCGGAAACCTCGCCTACGTGACGCAGACGACGCTCTCGATGGACGACGCCTCGCGCATCGTGGCCGCCCTGCGGGAGCGCTTCCCGGCGATCCAGGGCCCGAAGAAGGACGACATCTGCTACGCCACGCAGAACCGGCAGGACGCGGTGAAGTTCATGGCGCCGCGCTGCGACGTGGTGATCGTCGTGGGCTCGCCGAACAGCTCCAACTCCAACCGCCTGCGCGAAGTCGCGGAGAACCTCGGCCGCAAGGCCTACCTGGTGGATCGCGCGGAGGAGATCCGCCCGGAGTGGGTCGCACAGGCGCGCACCATCGGCGTCACCGCGGGCGCGTCGGCCCCGGAAGTCCTCGTGAAGGACGTGATCGCCACGCTCCAGCGGCTGGGCGCCTCCCGCGTGCGCGAACTCGAGGGCATCACGGAGAGCGTCACCTTCCCGCTGCCCCGTTCGATCGCGAAGTCTTCCGCGGGCTCCTAGGCGCCCGGGACGGGCTTCGCGTTCGGGTTGGATGCAGGCGGCGTGTAGTTGGGCTGCGGCGGCGTGTACTTCGCGTCGGCCTTGAGCCCGACGCATTTCGGCGTCCTCGCGGAGAGATCCATCCGGAAGTCCGCCGCGCACTTCCTCACGCAGTAGGCCTCGCGCAACACCTCGTTTTTCGCGCAGACGTCGAGCGCGGTGCGAAGGCGCTGTTGCGGCTCGTAGGTCGGCATCCGGCCCTGGGCCCCGGCGGCGGGCGCGAGGCCCGCCGCGAGGACGGCGATCGAGGCGATCGCAAGCCTTCCGGTCCTCATCGCTGCATCAGCTCGCGCCAGGAGATGCGCCGCGCACTGCCGCCGCCACCGCCCGTGATTACCGCGAACGGCGTCTTGGTGCCCGTCGCTCCCGTCGCGATGCCCTTGAAGACGCCGCTCGGCAACCGGACTACCACCAGGCCCACCGTGATCTGGCCGGTGAACTTCTGTCCCGCCTGGTTCAGCGCGGAGGCCTGCACGTAGGTGCCGGTCTTGTAGTTCAACTGGTAGATCCAGCTGTCGCCACCCACCGCGCAGGCGCTGTTGTTGGGCACGTTGGTGACGATGATGATCGTTCCCTGCACGAGCTGCGGGTCGAGGTTCACGCGCTCGCCCGGCGAATCCCCGCCCGGGTTGAAGTCGATGAACCAGCCGTCCTGCACCGCCCAGTCGACCGGGTTGTTGGTCGTCGAGCGCGAGGTCGGCCCGCTGGGCACGATCACGTTCTGCACCACGTTGCCGGTGCGGAAGTTTCCGTACGACGTGCCCTTGTCCTTGATGGCGTAGAACGACTGCTGGTAGGCCCACTGGTTCGGCGGCACAAGGGTGGCAGGATCGACGAGGTCGTCGGTGCCCAGGTAGCGTCCCGTGCCCACGAACACCACGGGGAAGCCGTCGATGAGTCCCAGTTCCGGCCGCGAGGTGATGGACTGGGGCTTGCCGGAGGCGTCCTTGAGCGTGGCCAGCTTCGTCACGGTCGGCGTGGCGGCCTGCATGTCGAACTTCCACACGTTTCCATAGAGGTCGCCGCCATAGACGTACTTCGCGGTGTTGTCCACGTTGAAGTTGTCCGCGTAGGCGCTCAGGTGGTTGAAGCCGGAGGGCGTCGCGGCGGTACCTTCGCCGGTGTCGATCTTCTGCAGGATCGCGCCCGTGGCGACGTCCACCACATAGAGGTAGCCGCGCCCGGTGCCGGGAGAAACGTTGTTCAGGCCGGAGGTGAGGAGGACCACCCACTTGCCGTCGCTCGCGCGCTTGGTGATGACCGGATTGGCGTGCGTGAAGCCGATGTCCGGGTCGCTGACCGCGCAAAGCGTGGAATCCGAGCAGATCTCCCAGAGAACCTTGGCGGCTCCGGGCACGGTCACGTCGAGCGCGTAGTAGCCGCGGCCGCCGCTGTTCAGGCCCGCGATGAGCACGGTCTTCCAGCCGCCGCCGAAGTAGGCGTCCATGAGCTGGGGCGAGCCGTCCACGTTGAACTCGTGGACCACCGACCAGTTCTCGGTGGCAAGCTTGTGCAGCTTGGGCATGACGATGCGCGGCACATAGGCCCACAATTCCTGGCCGGTGTCGCCGTTGAGGGCGTGCAGCATCCCGTCGTTGGCGGCGATGAAGAGCGTGGCCTGGCGGCCCGCATTCGCCAGCTTGAAGTCGGCGTAGGTCGGGGTCACCGCGTCCGCGAAGCCGAACCGCGGCGCCTTCACGAAGGCGGGCGTGGCGTTGATCGGGTCGCCCAGGACGTGCTCGCGGGCGCGGAACGGGGGGCTCGACTCGGGAAGGGTGAAATTCTCGTCCTCGCGCCATCCGCGCAGGTAGTTCACGAGCTTCGCCCCGTTGTTGGCCACCGTCTTCTGGGCCGCCGTGAGCAGTGCGCACTGGGAAAACGCGGTGCACTTGTTGTCGAAGTAGGCGCGTTCCGCCGCGATGCCGCCGACGGCGGCGTTCGAGAGGTTCGCGTGGGTGAAGGCCTTGCGCTTGCCGCCGGCGGCCTCGTCGATCGTGAAGATGTCGCGCGAGTCGCTGTTCGCCGTGGTGCGCCCGTCGAGGAGCGCCTGGGCCGACCAGGCGATGGCGGGAAGGACGTTGCCGGAGGTCGTGTCGATGCGCTGCGCGACGATCTCGCCGTCCCATTTCACGGTACGGAAGGTGGAGCTGTAGATGAAGTTGTCCGTCTCCGTGATGTTCGGGCTCGAGGTGGCCGACGCCGCGGCGGCGGCCGTCTGGATATTCAGGGACGCAAGCGCGTTCTGCAGGCCTTGCGTGAGCGAGTTCGGATCGCCTGCGCTGAAGTACTTGCCGCGCCCGCTGACCGCGGCGTGCCAGAGGTCGTCCAGGGTGCTCGGGTCGTTGGAGGACGGCACCGGCCAGTTGCACGTCCCGGAGGTCCAGGAGCAGGCGTTGTTGGTGCCCGCCTTGATCTTGGCGAAGTCGCCCGTGAGCGACGTCTCGTAGTCGGACTGGTAATCCATGAGCCCTTCGAGGCCGAGGCCCAGGGTGAAGGTCGTCATGTGCTGGGCCGGATTCGGGTCCCTAGCCGACGTGGGCACGTTGTTGTCGGAGACCGGGCCGGAAGTGCGCAGGTCCGTCTTGTAGTAGTAGGCCGCCACGTCGGCGAGCGTGTTCGACGCGCCGTTGAGTCCGCCGTCGTACGCACCGTAGGCCCGCGTGGTGTAGCCGCTGTTCGAGTTGTCCTGGTTGCCCACGCCCGTGAAGCTGTCGTTCCAGTAGCCGTCCGTGGTGAGCAGCGTGAAGTTCTGCTGGCACGAATACTGGATCGGGTCGATCGGCATGCCGGAGTTGACTCCGTTGGTGTAGCCCGCGAAGTGCCGGCCGACGCGGTCCAGGGCGGTTCGGTTAGGCGTGCTCCCGTTCGTGCTCTGGGCGTAGAGCTTGGTGTAGAAAGCGAGCTTCTGGACGGAATCGAACTTGTCGATCGCCTGGTACTTGGTCGCCGTGACCGGGCTGTTGGGGTTGATGGTGATGAAGCCGATGCGGAAGCGGTCGCCGATCGGCAGGAACGCCCGACCGGTGGCGGTCTTCATGAGCGACATGCGGTTGCTGTAGTACGTCCACCAGTTGGCGAAGTTCTGGATCTCCTCGGCGTAGGTGCACGAGACGGCCGAGGCGCAATCGGTGCGCACGGAATTGGGCCCCCGCGCGTAGCTTCCGGTGCTCGAGACGATGTCGACCCGCTTGTAGCGCCCGTAGCGCGGGAAGCGGTAGGTGCCGGCGGAGTACTTCTTCTGGCAGCGCGGCGTGCCGGAGGAGTTGCCGGACACGACCGCCGTGTTCACGGCGTCCGCGGCCGACTTGCACCAGCGAAGCTCCGCCTCGATCGTGTTGGTCCCGCCGGGCGAGGCGCCGGCCGCCGTGGCCAGCACGCAGTTCACGAGGGTAAGGTCGCTGCAGTACTCGTGCGGGGTGATGTTGAAGTAGTGCGCGTTGGAGCTGCTGATGACTTCCTTGTTCCAGTAGTCCTTGGTCGGGAGGCCAACGTTGTTGCCGGAGGCTCCCCAGTACAGGAAGTAATTCGTGGTTCCCGTGAAAGGCGTGACGTTGTGGATGCCGTTCTTGCGGCACTTGGCCGGGTTGTTGAGATCCGCCCCGCTCGGGTTCGAGGTGTTGCAGTAGACGACCTCCTTGAACGCGCTCACCAGGTTGGTCTTGGGGCCGTTGAGATACGCGTCGTCGCTCGCGTTGTTCGGGTTGGCGTTGCCCAGGCTCGTGCCCGCGGAATCCACGCCCGGGCTGTAGGTGATGTCCGGGTTGTACCAGATCTTGTTGAAGACCGGCGCGTAGTAGGGCGCCTCGCCGTATTCCGGCGGGTTGCTGGTGGACACGGTGTTCGGCTCACCCGTGTTCGCGCACGGCGAGCTGCCGGTCGTCGAGGAGGTTCCCCCGGGCCCGGTATTGGTGCTCGAGGTGCCGCAGTTGGCACTCGTGCACTTCTTGCAGTTGTAGAGGGTCGAGCCGCCGCTCGTGCGGAAGATCTGGTCCGGCATGTAGGTCCACGCCATCGAGCCCGAGTCGTCCAGGATGTACATGAGGTTCGGCAGCACCGCGTCCGAGGGCGAGTTGGCCAGCGGCACGGTCGCGAGGTCGGCGAGTTCCGCATCCGCATGGCGTGCGGTCATGAGGCCGGCGGCGGCTACCGCGACGGCGGCTGCGAGGAACTTGCGAAGGCGTGAATGGGATGACATGCGGATCGCTCCTGGAAGAGAGGCTCTTCAGATGCCGACGAGAACGCTCGTCTGGATGACGCTTACGGTGTCGCGCGGACCTTCCACGCGGGTGGTGACGCGGTAATAGAGCTGCGGCGAGCCGATGAACTGCGGCGAGCCGACCGCCATGCTGCCGCCTGCCGCTGCGGCGCTCACGGCGAAGTACAGGGCGCACTCGTTCGCCACGCCGGCGTTGGAGGCGTTGTAGGCGGTGTCTGGTTGCGTGCACATGCGGTGGATCACGTAGCGGACCACGTTCCCGGACGCATCGGGGGCGCCGCCGTTCACCGCCACGGATTCTCCCCAGCTCGCGGCCTCGAACCAGTTGGGCTCCACCACGGGCCGGGAGGAGAAGTAGCCCAATCCGGTGTTCGTCGACTGCAGGGTCGCGCCGGAGCTGTTGTCCTGGAGCCATTTCGCCGCGTTCTGCGTGCCGCGGTCGGCGACCATGATGGCCGACTGCTTGAAGGCCATGTTGCCCGCGACGACGAGGCCCGTATCGACGGCACGCATGAGCGACACGCCGGCCATGGTCATGGCCACGAGGACGATCAGGGCGATGAAGAGCACGAGCCCTTCCTGGGCGCGGCGCGCGGGAAGGCGGCAGGCGCGGTGTAGGGAAATTCTGGTCTTGTTCAGCATGGCCGGGATCCAGTCGGGTTCTAGGGCGTCACGCGTTCTGCGGGAACCACACCATGTTGCGGATGGGCACCACCACTTCGAAGCTGCGGTACCGGTAGCACTGCCACTCGGTGGCATCGGCGAATGCCGTCCTCACGTCGAGGACGATGCCGGCCGGAACCGCGGCAGGAGAGGGCGCGATCCAGCGCGGGTCGGCCGTCGTGGCGGTGCACAGCCCGGTGCCCGGGTCGCGCCGCTCCGGCGTGATGCTGCGCGCCGTCACCACCAGCCGGATCGCGATGACGCGCGACCAGTTCGTGCCCGTTGCCCCGGCAGGCATGTTGTCGGCCCACTGGTCGGTGGCGGCCACGATGTCCACGTTGGCCACGGATGCAGCGGTCGAGGAGATGTTGCCGTCCCCGCTTCCGTCGTAGCCGTACTGCGCCTGGAGCTGCACGACGCCGTCGGCCAGCGCGAAGGTCGAGTTTGGCGCCCCGGGCGTGAGGTTGTTGATCGCGACCAACTGGCCGTTCTGGATGGCATAGGTCACCACCGTCGGCGCCGCGCCCAGGTTGTAGAGCCGCCCGCCGGTGTTCGTGGCCGGATTCCACGCGTTGTAGGAAATGTTGTTCGGCGCCGGCAGCCCGCCCGGCCTGTTGTACTCCGCGGGCTGGTTCGCGCCCTGCTGGTTCGTGTAGTTGCCGGAGTTGTGAATGACGTTGTCCGAGTTGCCGGGCGTGCCCGGTACACCGGTCGTCTGCGCCAGCGTGCAGGGCTGCCCGTTTTCCGCGGCGACCACGAGGTCGCCTTCCCGGAAGCCGAAGCGGTTGTCCACCTTGTACACCGAAGACGGGCTCGGCATCGTCTGCAGGAGTTTGGCCGGCGCCATGAAGAGGTCGGAGTCGCCGAATGCGAGGCGGATCTGGTCCGGCGCGCCGGCCGCCCCGTTGATGATCTCGACGGGCACGAGCCTGAAGGAGATGGGCGCTGCGCCCGGCTCGTACCAGCCGTTGATCTGGCAACCGAGAAGCGCCATGTGGTTCAGGCCGTAGCCGGCCATGCGCGCGTCACGCTCGATCTGGAAGAGCCCGAAGACGCCGTTCTGCTGGGCGTCGCTGCCGCCGGTGGTGGTGCGCTTCTGGCCTTCGGAGACCGCAAAGACCTGGAAGATCACCACGGTGCCGATCAGGCCGATCAGCACGCCCACCATCACCTCGACGAGGGTGAAGCCTCGCGACAATCGGGGAAAACGGCCGTTTTTCATGGTTGCGTGTCCGGCAGGGTTCTCAGGGGTCGCTGATGAAGGCGACGGCGGTGTGGTTGCTCGCGGCCACGGCATCGGGCGCGCGCCAGCGGACGGTGACCGTCACCTGGCGACCGCCCAGGGCCGGGGTGACCACCGCGACGTCTGGCGGGTTGGCGGCACTGCCGGGCAGCATCGCGTAGACCTTGTCGACCCAGGCCTGCGCCGGGGGCGACGAGGCGGCTCCGGCAGCGATCGCGTAGTTCGCCACCTGGCCGTAGTTCGCGCCGCGGTCCACCCAGATCGCGCTGATGATCTCGTTGGCGAGGAAGGCCGCCTCGGTGCGGTAGCGGGCGTTGGAGACGTTGCTGATCGACACCGCCTGCATGGCGACCAGCGCCAGGATGCCGAGCGAGAAGATGAGGATGCCGATCAGGGCCTCGAGGAGGACCACACCCTGCTGGCTGGAAGGTTTAGGTGCCATGGTCTCGGGCTCCTAGCAGGACCGGGGGTCGCCCGCGGCGACCTTCGGGTCACAGAGGCGGATCGCGCCCCCGGGCGGGATGAGCATGCGCAGGTTGCGGCGATCGGCCACCACCGCAATGCTGGGGTTGTCGATGTCGACCTGGGCGAGAATCGGGGAAGCGTCCGCGTTCGGGATCACACGGCCCAGTGCGCTGAAGGTCACCGTGTCGGCGTTCGCCGGCAGGAGCGTGATCGTCGCGTTGGGCGAGCCCTCGTCGGCCGAACGGCTCTGGATCGGCGTGCCGTCCGGATCGATGAACGGGTTCACGCGCCACTGGGTGGTCGCGCCCCCGTCCAGCTTGAACTGCGTGGCCGCGTTGCGGCGGATCGCCTCGTTCTTGGCGACCTGCAGGCCCGCCAGGATCGAGTCGGCGGCGGTGCGGATCTGCGTGTTCTGGATCCACGTTCCGTAGGCCGGCATGCCCAGCGCGAAGACGATCCCCACGATCGCGATCGAGATCAGGATCTCGATCAGGGACATGCCCGATTGCGCGGCGCGGCGCATCAGCAGGAGCCTTTCCTCGTGACCCAGCAGGGAGCGGGCATCGCTGCGGGCGCCCATCCGGCGGCCGTGGCCGTCGTCTGGCGGAGGTTCGTTTCGTTGACCGTGAAGGTGAAGCCCACGACCCGGCCGGCCGCGCCGTTGGCGGTCGCGACATAGGTCTGCCCGCCGGATACGCAGGCGTAGCCGAAATTCGTGACGCCGGCGGGCGTGGCGGCGCCGCAATTGCCGAGCCCCCCTCCGTCATAGGTCCGGTTGTCCTGGAAGAACTGCTCCATGCGCACGCGGAAGTCCGACAGGCCCGTGTGCCCCTCGACGAGCTGGCTGCGGGTGATGTGGTCGATGTACATCGGCACCGCTATTGCGGCAAGGACGCTGACGATCGCGACGACGATCAGAAGCTCGATGAGAGTGAAGCCTGTTGCTCTTTTCATGGGATTTCCTCCAGATGGTCCGAATACTAGGAAGCCCGGGCCCCTCCCGCCACTCGGCCCGACGCGAGGCGCCGGAAGGCCGACGAACGGAAATAAGCCCGGAAAAGGCCGCTGCCCGACCTCCCGCGCGCCCTCCGCGGCCTCGCGAAAGGCGGTCTCCCACGCTATAATGCGCGGCTCGCGTGCTGTTGTAGCTCAGCTGGTAGAGCAACTGATTCGTAATCAGTAGGTCGGTGGTTCGAATCCACTCAACAGCACCACTTCTTCCCTGGCGCCGGCCGTTACCGATGCAACCGTCGTCCCCGGCGCCTCACTTCAGGAAAAGCAGGTAGGCGGGGTTGCGCGTCTCCTCCGCGTATTCGTAGCCCAGCTCCCGGAGAAAGCGGCGGAACGCGACCCGGTCCCCGGCGGGAACCTCCAGCCCCACCAGCACGCGGCCCACGTCGGACCCCTGGTTGCGGTAGTGGAAGAGCGAGATGTTCCACCCCGAGCCCATCCGCGCGAGGAAGTTCATCAGCGCCCCCGGCCGCTCGGGAAACTCGAACCGGTAGATCTTCTCGCCCGCGTGGGCCGCGCGACCGCCCACCAGGTGGCGGACGTGCTGCTTGGCCATCTCGTTGTCGGAAAAATCCACCGCCTCGAGCCCGGCCCGCCGCAGCTGCCCGATCAGGCGCTCGGTCTCCTCGCGACCGGACACCGCCACGCCTATGAAGACGTGCGCCTGCTTCGCGTCCGCGACCCGATAGTTGAATTCCGTGACGCTGCGCCGTCCGAGGAGCTCGCACAGCGCCCGGAAGCTGCCCGGCTTCTCGGGAATGGTCACCGCCAGCACCGCCTCGCGGTGCTCGCCCAGCTCCGCGCGCTCGGCCACGAAGCGCAACCGGTCGAAGTTCATGTTGGCGCCGCAGACGATCGCGACCACGGTCTTGCCCTTGTGCCGGCGCCGCGCGAGCCAGCGCTTCGCCCCCGCGAGCGCGAGGGCCCCCGAGGGCTCCACGACCGTGCGCGTGTCCTCGAAGATGTCCTTGATCGCGGCGCAGATCTCGTCGGTGTCGACCAGCACCATCTCGTCGACGAGCTCCCGGCAGATCCGGAAGGTCTCGCGCCCGACCTGGCGCACGGCCACGCCGTCGGCAAAGAGGTTCACGTGCGGAAGCGTTACGCGCCGGCCCGCCTTGAGCGAGGCCGCCATGGCGTTGGAGTCCTCGGGCTCCACGCCGATGATCCGCGTCGCCGGGGACAGGGTCTTCACGTAGGCGGCGATCCCCGCGATGAGCCCGCCGCCGCCCACCGGAACGAAGATCGCATCGATGGGCCTCTGGTGCTGCCGGAGGATCTCCATGCCGATCGTGCCCTGGCCCGCGATCACGAGCGGATCGTCGTAGGGGTGCACGAAGGCGAGCCCCAGTTTCCCGGCGAGCGCCTTCGCGTGCTGCGCGGCCTCGTGGTAGCTGTCGCCGTGGAGCACCACCTTCGCCCCGCGCGCGGAGACCGCGGCAACCTTGATGCGCGGCGTGGTAACGGGCATCACGATCGTGGCGGAGGTCCCCAGCTTCTGGGCGCCGAGCGCCACGCCCTGGGCGTGGTTGCCGGCGCTCGCGCAGATCACGCCGCGCGCGAGCTGCTCCGGCTTCAGGTGCGCCATCTTGTTGTAGGCGCCCCGCAGCTTGAAGGAGAAGACCGGTTGCCTGTCCTCGCGCTTGAGGAGGATGTGGTTTCCCGTGCGTTTGGAGATGGCGGGGGCGGGTTCCAGCGGGCTTTCGATGGCCACGTCGTAGACGCGCGCCGAAAGGATCTTGCGCAGGTAGTCGGTTTTCATGATTCTCCCAGACCGCAAGAATACCAATATATGATTCCCGCCATGGATCAGGAAGCGCTGAAGAAGCTCTGCGCGGAAGCCGCGCTCGCCTTTGTCGAGGACGACATGATGGTGGGCGTGGGCACCGGATCGACGGTGAACCACTTCATCGCCGCACTCGCGGGGCGCCGGTCGCGCATCGCCGGGGCGGTCTCCAGTTCCGAGGCGAGCGCCAAGCGGTTGCGCGAGGCGGGCATCCCCGTGCTCGACCTGAACGGCACCGGGGGCTGCGACGTATACGTCGACGGCGCGGACGAAGTGACGGAGCACCTCGCCATGATCAAGGGCGGCGGCGGCGCCCTCACGCGGGAAAAGATCGTCGCCCAGGCAAGCCGGAAATTCGTCTGCATCGCGGACGACTCGAAGCTCGTTGCCGTGCTCGGCCGATTCCCGCTGCCGGTGGAGGTGATCCCGATGGCGAGGAGCCTCGTGGCGCGCGAGATCGTGCGCCTGGGCGGGCGCCCCGTGCTGCGCGAGGGCGCCGTCACCGACAACGGCAACGCGATCCTGGACGTGCACGGGCTCTCCATCCTGGATCCCGTGGCGCTGGAATCGGCGTTGAACCAGTTGCCGGGCGTAGTGACCAACGGCCTGTTCGCCCGGCGTCCCGCGGACGTGCTGCTCCTGGGCACGCCGGAGGGCGTGCGCAGGATCGACCGCCCCCGGTAGCCGTCATGTTCCGGTCACAATAGCGCCCTAGCATCACCCTTCGGGTTCGTCCCGCCCCCGTGGCGGCAGCCGCGCCCCGGAAAAGGAAGCCCGCGATGCCCCTGAACACCCAGGAACACACCTCGAAGCGCTACGACGCGGAACTGGAGACGGTGCGCTCGCGCGTGCTGCAGATGGGCGGCCTGGTGGAGACGCAGATCACCGCCGCCATCGAGGCGCTTACCTCGGGCAACCTCCAGCTCGCCGACCAGGTGGTCGCCGACGACCACCGCGTGAACGCGCTGGAGGTCCGGATCGATGAGGACTGCGCCCACATCATCGCCCGGCGCCAGCCCGCCGCGCAGGACCTGCGCATGATCATGACGATCGTGAAGATGATCACCGACCTCGAGCGCATCGGCGACGAGGCGGAGAAGATCGCGCGCATGACCAAGCTCATCTACTCCGCGGAGCGCCTGCTCCTGCCGCGGTTCGCGGAGATCAAGGTCGCGGCCGGATACGCGCTCGACATGCTCAAGAAGGCGCTGGATGCCTTTGCGCGCGTCGACATCACCGCGGCAGCGGCCGTCGTGAAGCAGGATCGCCAGCTGGACGACCAGTTCCGCGGCATCCTGCGCCAGCTGATCACCTTCATGATGGAGGACCCGCGCACCATCTCCACTTCCATCGAGATCCTCTTCGTCGCGAAGGCGCTCGAGCGCATCGGCGACCACGCCAAGAACATGTCGGAATACGTGGTCTACCTCGTGAAGGGCAAGGACGTGCGCCACGTCACGGCGGAGGAGTTCGACCGGGAGACCTCCTCGGACTGAGTCCGCGCCCCCCCCGCAAGCGAAAAAAGCCGCCCCGAGTGGCGGCTTTTCCGTTCGAGAAAGGCCGGGGATCGCCCTGGCGGAGCTCCTAGGGCTTGGGCACGTAGCCCTGCGCCATGTCGGCGCCCTCGCCGAAGAAGTGGCGCACCATCTGCTCCTCGAGGTACTTGCGCGCCTTGGGGTCGGCGAGGTTCAGCCGGTTCTCGTTCACCAGCATCTTCTGCTGCTCGAGCCAGGTCTTCCACGCCTCCTTGGAGACGCACTCCCAGAGCCTCTTGCCCAGCTCCCCGGGGTAGGGCGGGAAATCGAGCCCTTCGGTTTCCTTCTTCAGCTTGATGCAGTTGACCGTGCGAGCCATCTCTAGAGTCCCTTCATGAAGATCTTGGAGCGTCGTTCGTAATTGTAGAGCGATTGCTTGCGCCCGGGCAGGCGGGATATGTCGGCCTGCGCGAAGCCCCGCTCGATGAACCAGTGCGTCGTGCGGGTAGAGAGCACGAAAAGGGCCTTGAAGCCCGCCTTGCGCGCGCGCGCCTCGGCAGAGGCCAGGAGCCGCTGGCCGCGCCCGCCGTCACGATAGAAGGGATTGACCGCGAGGCAGGCGAGCTCCGCGATCGACTCCTCCGGAAACGGGTAGAGCGCCGCGCAGCCGAGGACGTTGCCCTCGCTCTCGATGAGGAAGAAGCGGTCGATCTCGCCCTCGAGCTTGTCGCGGTCGCGCCGCACGAGCACGCCCTGCTGCTCGAGCGGCTCGATGATCTGCACGATTCCCGCCACGTCGTCGGGAGTCGCGTCGCGGATCACCTCCGGCGACTCGGGCACCACCATGGTGCCGATGCCATGGTGGGTGAAAAGCTCGATCAGGAGCGCCCCGTCGACGTGGCGGCTGATGAGGTGCGCACGCTTGACCCCGTGCGCGCAGGCCTTCACGGCGCACGGCAGGTAGACGCGCACGTCCTCGGGCAGCTTGCCGTTTTCGAGAACCAGCTCCTGCGCCTGCTTCACCGTGAGTTCCGCGATGAGCTTGCCCTTGCGGTCCGGGGCGCCGGCCGTCTCGGTGAGGAAGATGAGCTTGTCGGCGCCCAGCGCGATCGCGGTCGCCGTGGCCACGTCCTCCACCGTGCAGTTGAACACGTCCCCCGTGGGCGAGAACCCCACCGGGGAGATGAGCACCACCTCGTGGTCGTCGAGGCGGCGGCGGATGCCCTCCGCATCGATCTTGCGCACCTCGCCGGTGTGCCCGAAGTCCACGCCGTCGACCACGCCCACGGGCTTCGCGGTGACGAAGTTGCCCGAGGAGACGCGGATGTCGGCGCCCCACATCGGGCTGTTGGCGAGCTCCATCGACAGGAGCGCCTCCATCTCGACGCGCACGATGCCGTTGGCCTCCTTCACGCAGGCGAGGGCCTTGTCGTCGGTCACCCGGCGGCTGCCCACGTAGCGCGGCTTCACGCCGTGCTGGCGCATCTGCTCCTCGATCTGGGGGCGCGCGCCGTGCACCAGCACCACGCGCACCTCGAGGCTCACCAGCACGTTGATGTCGTGCGTGAGCTGCTGGAACTCGCCGTCGGCCAGCACCTCGCCGCCGAAGGCGATGACGAAAGTCGACCCGCCCCACTGGTGGATGTAGGGCGTGGCCGACCGGAACCACTTGACGAAGGCTTCGGTCTTGAGCGCGGGAGGCTTGGGCATCGGCGGGATTCGGGGTTCGCGAGGCAGATTCTACCGGCGGAAGTCACCCCAGAGCGATTGCATCGCGGCCAGCGCGGCGAGCGGGGCGGTCTCGGCCCGGAGCACGCGCGGCCCCAGGCGCAACGCGGAAAAGCCCACCGTGGCGGCGATGTCGAGTTCGCGATCCGAGAGGCCGCCTTCCGGGCCCACCAGGATCTCCACGGGCCCCTCGGGCGGCGGTTGCGACACGAGCGCCTCACCCGCGCCCGGGGCCAGCATCCACCGCGCTGCGGTCGAGGGCTGCGCGGCCCAGTCGCGGAACGGGAGCGTGGGACGCATCGCCGGCACGCGGTTTCTCCCGGACTGCTCGCAGGCCGCGATCACCACGCGCTGCCAGTGGGACTCGCGGCGCGCGGCGCGGTCGCCCGACAGGCGCACGACGCTGCGCTCGCAGACTACGGGCTGGATCCACGCCACGCCCAGCTCCACGGACTTCTGCACGATCCAGTCCATCTTGTCCGCCTCGGGCAGGCCCTGCACGAGCCCGACATCCACCGGCGGCTCGCGATCAGGATCCCGGAAGGCGCCCGTCTTCACCTCCACTCGGTCGCGGTCGATGCGCAGGATCACCGCCTCGTACTCCCCGCCGCGGCCGTCGAAGACCACGAGGTCGTCGCCCACGCGCAGGCGAAGGGCCCGGCCCACGTGGTTGGCGGAGTCCTGGGGAAGGGGAAACTGGGCGCCCGGGCCGAGCCGGACATCGCAGAAGATGCGGGGGGATGCCATGGAGAGGCGCGCGAGGCGAAAGGCGACCCGATGCTAACATACGGCCCGCAACCGCTCCCGGAGACGCCGCGCACCATGCCTCCCACCGCGCCTTCCGGTGGTCCCGCCGATTCCGCCCCGATCACCTTCGAGTTCGCCGCGCGCACGGTCGAGGCGGTTCGCGCGGTCGCGGCCGCCGAGATCCTGCCGCGATTCCGCACCGTTGCCGCGCAGCGCAAGCTCGACGGCAGCCTCGTCACGGAAGCCGACGTCGCCGCGCAGGATGCGCTCGCCGTCGCGCTGGAGCGCATCGAGGCGATCGATTTCCTCGGCGAGGAAATGCCCGAGGCCGAGCAGCGCCGCATCTGGGACGGCCGAGGGCGCTTCTGGTGCGTCGATCCGATCGACGGGACCGGCAACTTCAGCGCGGGCATCCCCTACTTCGCCGTGTCGGTCGCCTACATGCAGGGCGACAGCCCGCTCTTCGGCGCGGTCTACGATCCCATCGCCGACGAGGCCTTCTTCGCGGTGCGCGGCGCCGGCGCATGGCTGAACGCGAAGCCCCTCGCCCGGCCCGCCGCGGAAATCGCCCTCGAGCGCGCGGTGGCGGAGGTCGACCTGCGCAGGACGCTCTCGCACGTGCGCCACGAGTTGAAGCACCGCCCGCCCTTCGCGAGGAGGCTCACCAGCGGCTCCTCGGCGCTGTCGTGGTGCTATCTCGCAGGTGGGCGCCGCGACGTCTTCGTCCACGCCGGCCAGAAGGCCTGGGACTATGCCGCGGGCGCCCTCATCGCCGAAGAGGCCGGGGCCTGCCTCGCCACCCTCTCCCGGGACGACTTCTGGGCCGCCCCGGCGTGGGAACGCTCGGTCATCGCCGCGCGCACGCCGCGGCTCTTCGCGCAATGGCGCGACTGGGTTCGCGACGCAGTCGGCAAGGCACCTGCCTAGGCGAGCAGGCGGCGAACGTAGTTGGGCGTGGCGAACACCGCGCGGTGCATCTCGCCGTTGTAGAACTGCAGGTCGCCCACGCCGCGCTCGGCGATGCGCCGGTCGGCCTCGCCCGGATCGATGGCGCGCGGATCCAGCGAATCCGAGGCGCACGCGAACCCCCAGACCGACCCGTACAGGGGAATGTGGACGAAATAGGGCGCGACGACGCGGAAGACTTCCCGCAGGTTCGCGATCGTGCTGCGCACCCGCTCCGGGTGCGAGAAAGGCGAGCCGATGTGCAGCACGATCGCCCCGCCCTCGGCCATCGCCCGCCGCACGAGCGCGAACGTGGCGGGCGAATAGAGCTCGACCGAAGGCCCGACGGGGTCGGTGAGATCCATCGCCACGAGGTCGTAGCGCGCTTCGGTCGCCCGCAGGTAGGCGAGCCCGTCGCCCACGCTCACTTCCAGTCGCGGGTCGTCGAAGGCGCCGCGGTGCACGCGTCCGAACTGGGCCTTCGCGAGCGCGATCACCTCGGGATCGAGCTCGGCCAGGTGCACGCGCTCCATCGTGGAGTGCTTGAGCAGCTCCTCGGCAGAGCCGCCGTCGCCGCCGCCGATCACGAGCGCGCGCCGCGGTGCCGGGTGCGCGATGGCGGCCGGGTGCACGAGGTTCTCGTGGTAGAAGAACTCGTCGCGCTCGCTGGTCATGTTGAAGCCGTCGAGACGGAAGACGCGCCCGAGTTCGGGCGTGTCCCACACTTCCAGGAGCTGGAAAGGCGTCCGGCGGCGCTCGACGAGCGTGCCGTCGAACCAGACGCCGCTCGCGTCGTTGAGACGCTCGAATATTTTCTCTGGCATCAGGTTGCGCCCCGATCGATGGCCGCGCCCGCCTTCCGGCGGCGGCCACGCGGCCCCGAAGGGCCTAGCTCACGGCGGCGAGGCGCTTTTTCTTCAGGGGCAGGTCGCGGCCGCGAAACACGCGTTCGACCATGACGTCTTCGGGCTGGAGGCTCGAGGCGAGGGTCTCGTAGAGCTTCTCGGCCTTGTCGCTGTTGTCGCAGGAGACGTTGCAGACGTACACGTCGAGCGTTGCGCCGTCGCGCTCGGGCCAGGTATGGACGGCCAAGTGGGATTCGGCGAAGACGACCGCGCCGGTGGCGCCGCCGATCTGGTTCGCGTCGAGCCCGGCGAATTGGTAGAAGTGGTCCCCGAGAACCGTGAGCCCCACGTCCTTGCAGGCCGCCACGCAAATCTCGCGAAGCTTGGCGGAGGAGGCCAGCATTTCGCGATTCCGGCAGCCGTACAGGTCGGCGATGATGTGCAGTCCCTTCACTCCGTTACCCCCCTTCTTCTGGCAGATTCCTGCAGGTGACGGGACCGACAGCCTCGGCTGCTCGGGCGCCCGGCGCGTTCTGCGGAACGCGTCCGGCGCCCTCAGACCAGGGGCGGCGGGTGTAAGCCTTTCTGCAGAGGATTAAGCAAGCAGTTTGTTGGTGGCGACAAAGCGCGGAATTATAGCGCGATTCTGCACCAGACGCCCGGCTTTTTTCAAGATTTTCCGGCAGTTGGCCGCGATTTGCCGCGCAGGCGAACACCGGTCGTCTCCGCGATCAGCTTGGCTCCCTCGTCGGCGAGGAAGGCGCGAAAACTCGCCGCGATCGGCGACAGGCGCTTGCCCTGCCGGTACACGACGTGCCACTCGCGCGTGACCGGCGTGCCGCGCACGTCTAGGCAGACGAGCTTTCCGGCGGCGAGCTCGAGCCCCACGGTGTGCAGCGACAGGAAGGTGAGGCCCATCCCCGCCATCACCGCCTGCTTGATGGTCTCGTTGCTCGCGAGCTCCATGCTGCTCACGAGCTTCACGCCGTGGTCGGCGAAGACGCGCTCCATGGACATGCGCGTGCCCGAGCCCGGCTCGCGGATGAGGAAATTCTCCCCGGCGAGCCGCGAGAGCTCCAGGTTTCGCTTGCGGGCGAACGGATGCTCCGGCGGGGCGATGATCCCGTGCGGGTGCTTGGCGAAGGCGGTCGCCACGACGTCGAGCCCGCGCGGCGGCCGGCCCATGATCGCGAGATCCACCTGGTTCGCCTGCAGCTCCCCGATCACCTGCTCCCGGTTGGTGACGGAGAGCTTCACCGTGACGCCCGGGTGCCGGCGGGAAAATTCGGCGAGCAGCTTCGGCGCGAGATACTTGGCCGTGCTCACCACCGCGAGGTGCAGCCGCCCGCCGGAGACGCCGCGGATCGCGGCGAGCGTGTCCTCGCAGTCCTTCAGGCGGCTCTGCACCTCGCGGGCGAAGCGCGCGAGTTCCGTGCCTGCCTCGGTGAGGTGGATGCGCTTGCCCACCTGCTCGTAGAGCGGCAGCCCCGTCTGGCCCTCGAGGCCCTTCACCTGCATCGAGACCGCGGGCTGGGTGAGGTGCAGCTCTTCCGCGGCGCGCGAAAAGGACAGGTGGCGCGCCACCGCCTCGAAGACCTTCAGTTGCCGGAGCGTGATGTGGCGAAGCGGCATGGCGTCTCCCTCCGGAAATGCCCGGGCTTATGAATACCATAACAATTTTTGAGTTTACCTTATGAATCGACGGGCCTAGATTCGATCCATGACGACGCTTTCGGCGCGAGGAGCCCGCCCGATGACCCGAACCGAAGACCCCCTTTCCGCCTACCGCATCCGCGAGGAGCCGTGGTACCGCCCCGTGGCGGACGAAGTGACGCTCTTCGAGGCCGCCTGGAGCGCGCGCATGCCGATGATGCTCAAGGGGCCCACGGGCTGCGGCAAGACGCGCTTCGTGGAGCACATGGCGTGGAAGCTCGGCATGCCGCTCGTCACGGTGGCGTGCAACGAGGACATGACCGCGTCCGATCTCGTGGGGCGCTTTCTCCTGGACGCACAGGGGACGCGCTGGCAGGACGGCCCGCTCGCGCTCGCCGCGCGCCACGGCGCCCTGTGCTACCTCGACGAGGTGGTCGAGGCGCGCCAGGACACGACCGTGGTGATCCACCCGCTCACGGACACGCGACGCGCGCTGCCGCTCGAGAAGAAGGGAGAACTCGTCCACGCGCACGCCGACTTCCAGCTCGTCGTCTCGTACAACCCCGGCTACCAGAACCTGATGAAGGACCTGAAGCAGTCCACGAAGCAGCGCTTCGGCGCGCTCGACTTCGGCTACCCGCAGCGCGAGGTCGAGGCCGAGATCGTCGTGCACGAGTCCGGCGTCGACGCGGCCGTCGCCGGAAAGCTCGTGAGCGTGGCCGAGCGTGCCCGCAACCTGAAGGGGCACGGGCTGGACGAGGGCATCTCCACGCGCATGCTGATCCATGCGGGGGCGCTCATGGCGCGCGGCGTCGATCCCGTCGCCGCGTGCCGCGTGGCGCTCGTGCGCCCGATCACCGACGACCCGGACATGCGCGACGCGCTCGACGCGGCCGTCACCACGTTCTTCTGAGCGAGCGGCCCGGATCGCTTCCGTGGGCTTGAACCTCGACGACCACCGCGAGCTGTACGGGGATCTCGGTCCGAGGGCGGCGGAGATCCTGCGTGCCTCCTGGCAGGAGGCTTCGCGGTCCCTCTCGCCCCGGGGGCTGGAGGATTACCTGCGAGCGGCGCGCTCGCTTCACGACCTGGGACGCGGCGCCGACCCGGTGGCGAGCTTCATCCAGGAAGCGCCGGCGGTCGCGCGCGAGCTCGGCGAGGACAGCGTAGCGCAGCTCGCGCAGGCCGCTCTCGGCATGGCCTCGCGCACGAGCGGCGCAGTGATCGCGCTCGTGATCGCCACGAGCCCGACGGCGGCGCGACGCCTGGGCGACCCCGAGCTCTTCGTCGCCTGGCTGCGGTTTCTCGAAGTGCTCCTCGCGCAGGCGCCGCGGGGTGTGCGCCCGATGCTCGAGCGGCTCGACCGCCTGCTCGGGGAACTCACGCTGGGCGGCTTGCGGCGCTGGGCGCTGTGGGGCGCGCAGGCGCATCGCACGGACTTCCCCGCGCAGGAGCGCTACTTCGCCCTCGAAAGCCCCGATTCCGTCGCCGTCCTGCAACGGGAGCGCAAGGGGACGCTCTTCGTGGACGTGCAGCGGCGCCTCTCGATGTACCTGCGCGCGTTGTGGGGGCGCGACTTCTGGCTGCGGCCCACCAGCGGCGACTACGAGGGGCGCGAGGGGCGCCGGCCGTTCATAGAGGATTTCGTCGTGCACCTTCCCGATGCGCTGGACGATCTCGCGCTGCCGGGCGGGCGGGCGACCGGGCTCGAAACCTACCGCGCCATGGCCGCCCACGCCGCCGCGCACCTCGTCTACACGCGCGAGGCCCTGTCGGGCGAAGGGCTCTCGCCTCTCCAGGCGGCCACCATCGCCGTGTTCGAGGACGCCCGCGTCGAGGAACTCGCCGCGCGCGACCTTCCCGGCCTCGCGCCGCTCTGGCGCCGCCTGCACGCGGCCACGCCCGCGCAGGAAGCGCGCATCGGCGACTGGTTCGGCCGCATCGCGCGCGCGCTGGCCGATCCCGGATACGAGGATCCCCATCCGCTCGTCGCGCTCGCGCTAAGCCTTCGAAACGAGCACGCGGTGACGCGCGAATCCAACCGCGCAAGCGTGGAGGCCGGGCTCGCGCTCGCCCATGGGCTTTCGCGCCTGCGCCTGCCCTTCCATCCCCGCGAGGACTCCGACGGCGTCGCCTACCGCGACGACAACCGCTACCTCTGGCGCTTCGACGAGGCGCACGACTTCGCGCGGGCCGCCCCGCGCACCGATCGCCAGGTGCGCCGCCGCGTGGGCCTCATGGAGTTCGTGAACGAGATCGAGGTCGAGACGGCCGGCGACGACGCCCAGGAGATCTGGACGCTGCCGACGGAACTCTTTCCCTACGAGGACGAGGGCCGCAGCTACAACGAGCGCGAGGGCAAGGCGCCGGCCGCCGAGCCCGTCCATTACCCGGAATGGGACTACCAGATCGGCCTCGAACGGCCCGACTGGTGCACCGTCCTCGACAAGCCCGCCCCGAAGGGGGACCCGGCGGCGATCGACGCGATCGTGGCGGCCCACAAGCCCCTCGTCTCGCGGCTGCGCCGGCTGATCGAGGCGCTGCAGCCGCAGGGCGTGCAGCGGCTGCGCAAGCAGGAGGAAGGCGACGAGGTGGACCTCGAGGCCGCGATCCGGGCGCTGGTCGACCTGCGCACCGGCGTCTCGCCCGACACCCGCATCCACCGCCGAAACGTTCGCCGCACGCGCGATCTCGCCGTCCTGGTGCTCCTCGACCTCTCGCAATCGACCAACGAGCGAGTCCGCGGCCGCGACGAAACGGTCCTGGAACTCACGCGCGAGGCGGCGGCATTGCTCGCCGATGCCCTGGCGAAACTGGGCGACCCGTTCGCGATCCACGGCTTCGCGTCCGACGGCCGCCACGAAGTGGAGTACCGGCGCTTCAAGGATTTCGACGAGCCCTGGGCGGAGAGCGCGCGGGCGAGGCTCGCCGGCATGGAAGGGCGGCTGTCGACCCGCATGGGAACGGCCATGCGCCACGCGGGTTCCCTGCTGGCCCGGCGGCCGCAGAAGAAAAAGCTCCTCATCGTGCTCACCGACGGCGCACCCGCCGACATCGACGTGCGCGACCCGCAGTACCTGCGCGCCGACGCCCGCAAGGCGGTGGAGGACATCGCCCGCGCGGGCGTCGGCGCCTACTGCATCAGCCTCGACCCGGACGCGGACGACTACGTCTCGCGGATCTTCGGCGCGAATCGCCACGCCGTCGTGGATCGCGTCGAGCGCCTGCCGGAGCGCCTGCCGCTGCTCTACCTCTCCCTCACCCGATAGCCCTTCGGGCGGGACGCGACCACATCCGCTTGGCCTTATGGTGATCATAAACAATCGTGACTGTTACTTATATCAGCAAAGGCCTACATTGGAACCCGAACGATGCCAACCGAGGAGCCCCGCATGAAACCAGCCGCCAAGGCCTACAGCGCCGGCGTGAAGGACTACCGGCAGACCTACTGGGAGCCGAACTACCAGGTCACGGAAACCGACATCCTCGCCTGCTTCAAGATCACTCCCCAGCCCGGAGTCTCCCGCGAGGAGGCCGCCGCCGCGGTCGCCGCCGAGTCCTCCACGGGCACCTGGACCACCGTGTGGACGGATCTGCTCACCGACCTCGACCACTACAAGGGCCGCGCCTACCGGATAGAGGACGTGCCCGGCGACGACTCCCGCTTCTACGCCTTCATCGCCTACCCCATCGACCTCTTCGAGGAGGGCTCGGTGGTGAACGTGTTCACCTCGCTGGTGGGCAACGTGTTCGGCTTCAAGGCCATCCGCGCGCTGCGGCTGGAGGACGTGCGCTTCCCGATCGCCTACGTGAAGACCTGCGGCGGGCCGCCGAACGGCATCCAGGTCGAGCGCGACAAGATGGACAAGTACGGCAGGCCGCTCCTGGGCTGCACGCTGAAGCCCAAGCTGGGGCTCTCGGCCAAGAACTACGGCCGCGCGACCTATGAGTGCCTGCGTGGGGGCCTGGACTTCACCAAGGACGACGAGAACGTGAACTCCCAGCCGTTCATGCGCTGGCGGGACCGCTTCGGCTTCGTCGCCGAGGCGATCCACAAGGCCGAGGCCGAGACGGGCGAGAGGAAGGGCCACTATCTCAACGTGACCGCGCCCACGCCGGAGGAGATGTACAAGCGCGCCGAGTTCGCCAAGGAACTCGACATGCCGATCATCATGCACGACTTCCTCACCGGGGGCTTCTGCGCCAACACGGGGCTCGCCAACTGGTGCCGCGACAACGGAATGCTCCTGCACATCCACCGCGCCATGCACGCCGTGATCGACAGGAACCCCCACCACGGCATCCACTTCCGCGTCCTCACCAAGGCGCTCAGGCTCTCCGGCGGCGACCACCTGCACACCGGCACCGTCGTGGGCAAGCTCGAGGGCGACCGCGCCTCGACCCTCGGGTGGATCGATCTCCTGCGCGAGCGCTACATCAAGGAAGACCGCTCGCGCGGCATCTTCTTCGACCAGGACTGGGGCTCGATGCCGGGCGCCTTCGCCGTCGCTTCCGGCGGCATCCACGTCTGGCACATGCCCGCGCTCGTCTCGATCTTCGGCGACGACTCGGTGCTGCAGTTCGGCGGCGGCACGCTCGGCCACCCGTGGGGCAATGCCGCGGGCGCGGCCGCCAACCGCGTGGCGCTGGAGGCGTGCGTGGAAGCGCGCAATTCCGGGCGCGAGCTCGAGCGCGAGGGCAAGGAGATCCTCACCGCGGCCGCGAAGTCGAGCCCGGAGCTCCGGATCGCCATGGAGACCTGGAAGGAAATCAAGTTCGAATTCGACACCGTCGACAAGCTCGACGTTGCCCACGCCTGAGACCGGAGGACAAGCAGATGAGCACGATGCAGGATTACCACTCACGGCTGTCGGACCCCGCCAGCAGGAAGTTCGGGACCTTTTCCTACCTGCCGCCGATGTCGGCGCAGGACCTGCGCAGGCAGGTCGACTACCTCCTCGCCCAGGGCTGGGCCCCGGCCATCGAGCACACCGAGCCCCAGCACACGCGCGGGTCCTACTGGTACATGTGGAAGCTGCCGATGTTCGGCGAGACGAGCGCGGAGAACGTGCTCGCGGAGGCCGAGGCCTGCCGCAAGGCGAACCCCGACAACCACGTGCGCCTCGTCGGCTACGACAAGCTTCGCCAGACCCAGGGCACGTCGATCGTGCTCTTCCGCGGCAAGACCGCCTGAGCGCGGCCGGGCCGCGAGCCCGCAACCAGGGGAGTTCGCCATGACGCTTTCCGCCCTGCTCTTCGACGTCGACGGCACGCTCGCCGACACCGAGGAAACCCACCGCCAGGCGTTCAACGCGGCGTTCCTGGAGTTTCGCCTGCCCTACGACTGGAGCCCGGACCAGTACGAGGTGCTGCTGCGCATCTCCGGGGGCAAGGAGCGGCTCGCGCACTTCTTCGAGAGCCTGCCGGCGCCGCGCGAGGAGCGCGACCGGCTGCTCGCCAACGTGGCCGGGCTGCACCGCGTGAAGACCGAGCGCTACGCGGAACTGGTCGCGAGCGGCGGTTCCCCGCTGCGCCCCGGGATCGCGCGCCTGCTGCGCGAAGCGACCGAGGCCGGGATTCGCGTGGGGATCGCCTCGACCACCACGTCGGCCAACGTGGCGGCACTCCTCGACGCCGAGCTGGGCCCGAATGCGCATCGGCGCTTCGCCGTCATCGCGTGCGGCGACGTCGTCCCGGCGAAGAAGCCCGCTCCCGACATCTATCGCCTTGCGCTCTCCACGCTCGGGCTCGGGCCCGCCCAGGCCGTGGCCTTCGAGGATTCCGCCAACGGGCTCGCCGCCGCCAAGGCCGCGGGGCTCTTCACCGTGGTCACGCCCACGCGCTGGACCGCGAGCCAGGATTTCGGCGAGGCCGACCTGACGCTCCCGCACCTGGGCGATCCCGGCTCGCCGCTCGATTCCGTCTTGGCGAAGCCGCTCGGCGGGGCCTACCTCACGCTCGAGTTGCTGGCCGCCCTGCACGAGCGCGCCGGCGCAACCGCCGGATGACGCAGTCTCCGGAATCGGGGCCGGGTTCGCGAACCTGACCCCAAGGCCCCCAAGGAAGGCGAGAAGCCATGCGAGAAACGATACGGGTCGAGACCCGCCCCACCATCACCGAGTTCTTCCTCACGGAGCAGCGCCGCGCGCCCAACGCGACCGGCGTCTTCACCGCGGTCATCAACGACGTCCGCCTCGCCTGCAAGCGCATCGCCCACGCCGTGGGCCAGGGCGCGCTAGCCGGCGCCCACGGCAAGGCGGGCTCGGAGAACGTGCAGGGCGAGGCGCAGATGCGCCTGGATGTCCTCGCCGACGAGATCTTCGTACGCACCAACGAGTGGGGCGGAAACCTCGCCGGCCTCGTCTCGGAGGAGCGCGAGACCCCCTATCCGATCCCGAAGGCCTACCCGCGCGGCCGCTACCTGCTCGTCTACGACCCCCTCGACGGCTCCTCGAACATCGACGTGAACGTCTCCGTGGGAAGCATCTTCTCGGTGCTGCGCTGCCCCGAGGGCGTGAACGAGCCGAGCGCGGAGGATTTCCTGCAGCCCGGCACGCAGCAGGTCGCGGCCGGGTACGCGATCTACGGGCCCACCACGATGCTCGTGCTCTCGCTCGGCCGCGGCACGCACGGCTTCACGCTCGACCGCTCGATCGGCGAATTCATCCTCACGCACCCCGACATGAAGATTCCCGCCGCGACGAGGGAGTTCGCCATCAACACCTCCAACGAGCGCTTCTGGGAGGCGCCGGTGCAGCGTTACGTGGCCGAATGCGTGCTGGGCAGGACGGGGCCGCGCGGGGACGACTTCAACATGCGCTGGATCGCATCCCTCGTGGCCGAGGTCCACCGCATCCTCGTGCGCGGCGGGCTCTTCATGTACCCGCGCGACACGAAGGACCCGGCCAAGCCCGGGCGGCTTCGCCTGCTCTACGAGGCGAACCCGATGTCGATGCTGATCGAGCAGGCCGGCGGCGGCGCTTCCACGGGGCGCGGGCGGCTCCTCGAAGTCGCGCCCGACTCGCTGCACCAGCGCGTGCCGGTGATCCTGGGCTCGCGCGAGGAAGTCGAGCGCATCGAGCGCTACCATCGCGACCACGACGCCGGCATCGACCCGCCCTCGCCGCCGCCGCTCTTCCACGACCGTTCGCTCTTCATGAAGGCCTGAGCACAAAAAGGGGGACGCTCCCCATTTTCCGCGAACGCAGGGGAGCGTCCCCCTTGATCTCTTTTTCTCAAGAGGAAATGCCATGTCGGCGAAGCACCCCATCATCGCCATCACCGGGTCGTCGGGCGCAGGCACGACTTCGGTCATGCGCACCTTCGACCAGATCTTCCGCCGCGAGAACGTGAACGCCGCCTTCATCGAGGGCGACAGCATGCACCGCTACGACCGCGTCGAGATGAAGGCGAAGATGGCCGAGGCGCTGGCCGGCGGCAACACGCACATGAGCCACTTCGGCCCGGAAGCGAACCTCTTTTCCGAGCTGGACGAGCTCTTCCGGACCTACGGCGAGACCGGCCGCGGCCGTCGCCGCAAGTACCTGCACGACGACGCCGAGGCCGCCCCATACAAGCAGCCCCCGGGAACCTTCACGCCGTGGGAGGACGTCCCCGAAGAGACCGACCTCCTCTTCTACGAGGGGCTGCACGGCGCCGTCGCGGGCGAAGGCTACGACGTGGCGAAGCACCCGGACCTCCTCGTCGGCGTGGTGCCGGTGATCAACCTCGAGTGGATCCAGAAGCTGCACCGCGACCGCTCCATGCGCGGCTACACGACGGAGGCCGTGACCGACACGATCCTGCGCCGCATGCCCGACTACATCAACTACATCACCCCGCAGTTCTCGCGCACGCACATCAACTTCCAGCGCGTGCCGACCGTGGACACCTCCAACCCCTTCATCGCGCGCTACATCCCCACGCCCGACGAGAGCTTCCTCGTGATCCGCTTCGCGAACCCGCGCGGCATCGACTTCCCCTACCTGCTGTCGATGCTGCACGACTCCTTCATGTCGCGCGCCAACACGATCGTGGTGCCCGGAGGCAAGATGGATCTCGCCATGCAGACCATCTTCACGCCGATGATCTGGCGCCTGATGGAGCGGCGAAAGCAGGCGGTTTCGCGATGACGCGCCGGGCCGCCGCCGCTGGCGGCCCCGGCACCGATGCCCGATAATGACGAGACGATTGGATCCCCCCATGCAGTCCACCCTCTCCCCGAAGCGCATGTCCTCCACCTCCGCCACGCCCAAAGACCTCGCCAACGCCATCCGCGCGCTCGCGATGGACGCCGTGCAGAAAGCCAACTCCGGCCACCCCGGCATGCCCATGGGCATGGCCGAGATCGCCGAGGTGCTCTGGCGCCGCTTCCTGCGCCACAACCCGGCCAACCCCGCCTGGGCCGACCGCGACCGTTTCGTGCTCTCCAACGGCCACGGCTCGATGCTCCAGTACGCGTTGCTGCACCTCAGCGGCTACGCGCTCACCATCGACGATCTGAAGGCGTTCCGGCAGATGCACTCGAAGACCCCCGGCCACCCGGAGGTCGGCGTGACGCCCGGCGTGGAGACGACCACCGGGCCCCTCGGCCAGGGGCTCGCCAACGCCGTGGGCATGGCGCTCTCGGAACGGCTGCTCGCCGCGGAGTTCAACCGCGCCGGGCACACGGTCGTCGACCACCACACCTACGTCTTCGTGGGCGACGGCTGCCTGATGGAGGGCATATCGCACGAGGCGTGTTCGCTCGCCGGCACGCTCGAGCTGGGCAAGCTGATCGTCCTCTACGACGACAACGGCATCTCCATCGACGGCAAGGTCGAGGGGTGGTTTCGCGACAACACGCCGATGCGCTTCGCGGCCTACGGCTGGCACGTGATCCCGAACGTCGACGGGCACGACCCGAAGGCGGTCGAGGGCGCCATCGCCGAAGCCCGCGCCGATGCCTCCCGGCCGACGCTCATCTGCTGCAAGACCGTCATCGGCAAGGGCTCGCCCAACAAGCAGGGCACGGACGGCGTGCACGGGGCGGCGCTGGGCGAGAAGGAAGTGGCGGCCACGCGCGAGGCCATCGGCTGGGCGCACCCGCCCTTCGAGATCCCCGCGCCCGTCTACGAGGCGTGGGACCAGCGCACGCGCGGCGCCGGGCTCGAGAACGAGTGGAACGCGCGCTTCGGCGCCTATGCGAAGGCGCATCCCGACCTCGCGAAGGAGTTCCGCCGCCGCATGGCGGGCGACCTGCCTCCCAACTGGGGCGAAGTCGTGGCCGACATGGTCGCGAAGGCCGCCGAGAAGGGCGAGTCGATCGCCACGCGCAAGGCCTCCCAGGTCGCCATCGAGGCGATCGCGCCGCACCTGCCCGGCTTCCTCGGCGGCTCCGCGGACCTCACGGGCTCCAACCTCACCAACTGGTCGGGCTCGAAGGCGGTCACGGCAACCGGCGCCGGCAACTACGTGAACTACGGCGTGCGCGAGTTCGGCATGGCCGCGATCGGCAACGGCGTGGCGCTGCACGGCGGGTTCATCCCGTACTCCGGCACCTTCCTCACCTTCAGCGACTACTCGCGGAATGCGCTCCGCATGGCCGCGCTCATGAAGACGCGCAACCTCTTCGTCTTCACGCACGATTCCATCGGCCTCGGCGAGGACGGCCCCACGCACCAGGCCGTGGAACACGTCTCGAGCCTTCGCCTGATCCCGAATCTGGACCTCTGGCGCCCCTGCGACACCGTCGAGACCGCGGTCGCCTGGGCGGCAGCCATCGAGCGGGCGAACGGGCCGAGCGCCTTTGCGCTGTCGCGCCAGAACGTGCCCTTCGTGAAGCGCACGCCCGAGCAGGTCGCGGCGATCCGTCGCGGCGGCTACGTGCTCTCCGAGGCCGCGGGAGCCCCCAAGGCGGCGATTCTGGCCACCGGGTCCGAGGTATCGCTCGCGCTCGCCGCGCAGAAGACGCTTTCGGATGCGGGCATCGCGGTGCGCGTGGTCTCCATGCCCAGCACCAGCGTCTTCGACCGGCAGGACGCCGCGTGGAAGGCCTCCGTCCTGCCCAAGGGCCTGCCGCGCGTCTCCGTGGAGGCCGGCGTGACCGACTTCTGGCGCAAGTACGTGGGACTCGAGGGCGCGGCGATCGGTGTCGACGCCTTCGGGGAATCGGCGCCGGCCGGCGTCGTCTACCAGCACTTCGGCGTAGACGCCGACCACGTCGTCGCGGCGGTGAAGTCGCTCCTCTAGCTCGCTCGCCGCGAACTTGTCCCGCATCAAGTCGTCGCACCCCTATGGGCTAAAATAGGGGTTCCCCCGCTTATTTCCCGCACCGGAGACCCACATGAGCATCCGCGTCGCCATCAATGGCTATGGCCGCATCGGCCGCAACATCGTCCGCGCACATTACGAGGACGGAAAGAAACACGACATCGTGATCGTCGCGGTGAACGACCTCGGCAACGCCGAGACGAACGCCCACCTCACGCGCTACGACACGGCGCACGGTAAGTTCCCCGGGACGGTGACCGTCGACGGCGACCACATGGTGGTCAACGGCGACCGCATCCGCGTGCTCGCCACGCGCGACCCCTCGCAGCTTCCCTGGGGCGAGATGAAGGTCGACGTCGTGCTCGAGTGCACCGGCCTCTTCAACTCCAAGGAAAAGGCCTCCGCGCACCTCAAGGCGGGCGCGAAGAAGGTCATTCTCTCCGCCCCCGGTGGCAAGGACGTCGACGCGACCGTCGTCTACGGCGTGAACCACGCCGTGCTCAAGGCTTCCCACACCGTGATCTCCAACGCCTCGTGCACGACCAACTGCCTGGCGCCCCTGGTGAAGCCCCTGCACGAGAAGATCGGCCTGGTGAACGGCCTGATGACCACCGTGCACGCCTACACCAACGACCAGGTGCTCACCGACGTCTACCACGAGGACCTGCGCCGTGCGCGCTCGGCCACGATGTCGATGATCCCGACCAAGACGGGTGCGGCCTCCGCCGTGGGCCTGGTCATGCCGGAGCTGAACGGCAAGCTCGACGGCTACGCGATCCGCGTGCCGACGATCAACGTCTCCCTCGTGGATCTCTCCTTCGTCGCCGCGCGCGACACGACCGTGGAGGAGGTGAACAAGATCATGCTTGAGGCGAGCGAGTCCGCGGCGTTGAAGGGCATCCTCAACTACAACAAGGGCCCGCTGGTGTCCGTGGACTTCAACCACGACCCGGCCTCTTCCACGTTCGACTCGACGCTCACCAAGGTGTCGGGGCGGCTGGTGAAGGTGAGCTCCTGGTACGACAACGAATGGGGCTTCTCCAACCGCATGCTGGACACCACCGTCGCCTTCATGGCGGCGAAGTAGCGCCCGCTTCCCGGCCCGCCCGCGCCGCCATGGCGCGGGCGCCTGGAATTGCATCCCCTCCCCACCCGACCGCCGCTTTCTTCGGGAAGAACCAGACCATGAATGTCTTGAAGCTCGCAGACCTGGATCTCAAGGGCAAGCGCGTCTTCATCCGCGCCGACCTCAACGTGCCGCAGGCAGGCGACGGCGCGATCACCGACGACACGCGCATCCGCGCCTCGGTGCCCGGCATCCGCATGGCGCTCGACAAGGGCGCGGCGGTGATGGTGACCTCGCACCTCGGCCGGCCCAAGGAAGGCGCGTTCACCGAGGCCGATTCGCTCGCCCCCGTGGCGAAGCGCCTGGCCGAACTCCTGGGCCGCGACGTGCCGCTCGTGCGCGACTGGGTCGACGGCGTGAAGGTCGAGCCCGGGCAGGTGGTGCTCCTCGAGAATTGCCGCGTGAACAAGGGCGAGAAGAAGAACGACGAGGCGCTCGCCCGCAAGATGGCCGCGCTCTGCGACGTCTTCGCGAACGACGCCTTCGGCACCGCGCATCGCGCCGAGGCCACCACCCACGGGATCGCGAAGTTCGCCAAGGTGGCCTGCGCCGGGCCCTTGCTCGCCGCGGAACTCGACGCACTGGGCCGCGCGCTCGCGAACCCGAAGCGCCCGCTGGTGGCGATCGTGGCGGGCTCCAAGGTCTCCACCAAGGTCACGATCCTGAAGAGCCTCGCCGCCAAGGTCGACCAGTTGATCGTGGGCGGGGGCATCGCCAACACCTTCCTGCTGGCCGCGGGCCTGCCCATCGGCAAGTCGCTCTGCGAAGCCGACCTCGCCCCCGAGGCGAAGGAGATCCTCGTCATGATGGAGGCGCGCGGTGCCGGCGTGCCCATCCCCACCGATGCCGTGTGCGCCAAGGCGTTCGCCGCGGATTCCCCGGCCTCCGTGAAGGAGGCCAAGGACGTGGCCGACGACGACCTTATCCTCGACATCGGCCCGCAGACCGCGAAGCGCTACGCGGAGATCCTCAAGGCGGCCGGCACCATCGTCTGGAACGGGCCTGTCGGCGTGTTCGAGTTCGACCAGTTCGGCGGCGGCACGAAGACCGTCGCCGAAGCCATCGCCGCCTCGCCCGCTTTTTCCATCGCCGGGGGCGGCGACACCCTCGCGGCGATCGCGAAGTACGGGGTGACGGAGAAGATCGGGTACATTTCCACGGGTGGCGGCGCGTTCCTCGAGTTCCTCGAGGGCAAGGTGCTGCCGGCGGTGGAGATGCTCGAGTCGCGGGCCGGCGGATAGCGCCGGCTTTCGCCGCGGGGTAGCGCCGAAACCAACAACGAAGGAGACCCCGGAAGATGCGAAGCACCAAGATCGTGGCCACGCTCGGGCCCGCCTCGAGCGATCCGGCCGTGCTCGAGCGCATGATTCGCGCCGGCGTCGACGTGGTGCGGCTCAATTTCTCCCACGGCTCGTCGGCCGACCACGAGGCGCGGGCAGAGCTGGTGCGCGACACCGGGGCGCGGGTCGGGCGGACCGTGGGCATCATGGCCGACCTCCAGGGCCCGAAGATCCGCGTCGGCAAGTTCAAGGACGGCAAGATCGCGCTGCGCCCGGGCGACCCCTTCATCCTCGACGCGACCTGCCCGATGGGGGACGAGGGCCGCGTCGGGCTCGACTACAAGGAGCTGCCGCGCGACGTGAAGTCGGGCGATGTGCTGCTCCTGGACGACGGCAAGATCGTCCTGGACGTGCGCGAAGTGCGCGGCTCCGAGATCCACACCGTCACGCGGCACGGCGGCGCGCTGTCCAACAACAAGGGCATCAACCGCCAGGGCGGCGGCCTCACCGCGCCCGCGCTCACGCCGAAGGACATCGAGGACATCCGCACCGCGGCGCGCCTGAAGGTCGACTACCTCGCGGTATCGTTCCCGAAGAGCGCCGCCGACATGTACATGGCCCAGGAGCTCCTGCGCGCCAGCGGCGGCCACGCGCTCCTCATCGCGAAGATCGAGCGCGCCGAGGCGATCCCCGCCCTCGAGGAGATCATGCGCGCCTGCGACGGGATCATGGTCGCGCGCGGCGACCTCGCGGTGGAGGTGGGTGATGCCTCCGTGCCCGCGCTGCAGAAGCGCATGATCCGGCAGGCGCGGGAGCTCAACAAGATCACCATCACCGCGACCCAGATGATGGAGTCGATGATCTCCTCGCCCGTGCCCACGCGCGCGGAGGTCTCCGACGTCGCCAACGCCGTCCTCGACGGGACGGATGCGGTCATGCTCTCGGCCGAGAGCGCCTCGGGCCAGTACCCGGTGGAGGCGATCGAGTCCATGAGCCGCATCTGCATCGAGGCCGAGAAATCGCAGACGGTGAGCCTCGACAAGGACTTCCTGGACCGCATCTTCCAGCGAGTCGACCAGTCCATCGCCATGGCCGCGCTCTTCACCGCCTTCCATTTGAAGGTGACGGCGATCGCCTCCCTCACGGAATCGGGGTCCACCGCGCTCTGGATGAGCCGCCTCAACTGCGGCGTGCCCATCTACGCCCTCACCTCGCAGACCGCGACGCGCTACCGCACGACCCTCTTCCGCGGCGTCTTCCCGCTCATCGTGCGCTATATCGGCCACGACCGGGAGGAACTCCTCGCGGAGGCCGAGTCGGTGCTGGTGAAGAGCGGGGCTGCGAAGGAAGGCGACCTGATCGTCCTCACCATCGGAGAACCCATCGGCAAGTCGGGCGGCACCAACACGATGAAGATCGTGCGTGTGGGAGAGCACCGGCAGGGCTGACCCGCGACAGCCGGCGCCACCCGCGCCGGGTCACTGGTTCACGACGATGCCCTGGATGCGCCTGTACGCCTCGCACCAGTCGTTCCCGCGCTCGCGCCCGTAGGCGAGCGCCTTCTCCGCCTTCTCCAGGAGTTCCGCATGGCGCCTGCGATGGCTCTCGGCGGTGCCGGGTGGCGTGGCCCGCATGGTGGCGAGCATCTCCTCGCTCGCCTTCCGGCATTTCGGCTCGAGCTCCGCCCGGCACTTCGGGTCCGACAGGTCGCGGCAGGATTCGGCGTGCGCTGGGCCGGCGAGCGCGGCGATGGCAACGGCGGTGATGGCGGCGATGGTGCGCATGGTCAGTCTCCCTGCTGGATTGGACGGTGGGTGAACCAGGCGAAGAAGACGGTGCCGTCGGGTCGCCGGTCGACGAACCAGCCTTCCCCGGAGCGCGCCTGGCCGCCCCACCACTGCCCGTTCACCCAGCTGAGGTCGACGTGCTCTACGCCCCGCTCGCGGCAGCGCGCCGCGCTTTCGTCATCGAAAAAGCGGACCACCTCGTACGCCCCCGCGCCGAACCCGGCCGAGTCCGCTCCGGTGGAATCCCACGAGAAGGTTCCCGACGAGCATCCCGTGAACTCGATCGCGATCCTTCCCCAGCGCCTGATCGCGAGTCGATCGAATGCGATGCCCGGCCCGAAGGAAGCGCCCGTCGCGGTATAGGCATTGCCGAGGACCAGCGAGCGGCCTTGCATCACGGCATCTCCCACCACCCAGAACTGCGTCCCCGCGTGCGCCGGCACCGCGCCCGGCGTGAGTTCCGCGGAGGGCCGATGGGTGAACCAGGCGAAGAAGGTCGTGCCGTCGGACCGGCGGTGCAGGAAGAGGCCCTCGCCCGCGCGCGCCTGCCCGCCCCACCACTGCCCGTTCACCCAGCTCTTGTCCGCGGCGTCGATACCCTGCTCCTCGCAGCGCTGCGTGGCCTCGTTCGTGAAGAAGCGCTCGATGTCGTAGGCGCCCGTGCCGTAGTTCGCGCTGTCGGAGCCGGTCGCGTTCCACGAGAAGCGCGCCTTCGTGCAAGAGAGGAGCTCGATCCTCGCCGAGCCCCAGCGGCGAATGGCGAGGTCCTTGAAGTCCAGCCCGGGCCCGAACTCGCTTCCCGAGGCCGTGTACACCGTGCCGAGGTCGAGGACCCGGCCCTGGAATGCCGCATCGCCCACCACCCAGAACTGCGTGCCGACTTGCGCCGCGTCCACGGTGTCGGCCTTCGCGATCACGGCGACGAACACCGGCCCCGAGATGCCTCCTGCGCCCGGCTCCACCACGGTCGCGAGCGTCTGCCCCGTGGCGGGGTCGATCTTCACCACGCGGTTGCCGTCCACCACCAGCAGGTTGCCGTCGGGCGCGTAGTCAATTCCCGTCGGGCGCGCGAGCCCGCCGCGCAGGGCGGTGACCGCGCCGCTCGCGAGATTCCAGCGCAGGAGCTGGCCCGAGCCCTCCGCGGTGATGAACAGGTGCTCCCCGTCGCGCGCCGGAAGCAGCCCGCGCGTGTTGCGGATGCCCCCCGTGCGCGGGGCCACGGCGACGGACGCGAGGCCCGTTCCCGGGTCCCACTTCACCACGCTGCTGGAATCGTAGCCGGGCACGTACAGGTTGCCGTCGGGGCCGAAGACAAGGCCGTTGTCCGGCCCGCCCAGCCCGGCTGCCCGGAACGGGACGACCGTGCCTTCGAGCGTTCCGTCGCGACGGTAGCGACGCACGTCGTGGCTGCCGTAGCCGCCCACGTAGGCGCGACCCTCGCGATCGAACGCGAGCCCCGTGGGTCCCGTGGGACCCGTGCGCGCGAACTCTCCCGCGTACTCGAGGGTGTCGTTGCGGTACTTGTGGATGGTGGCGGTCTCTTCGCTGATCACGTAGATGAAACCGTCGGGACCGCGGCGGATCGACTGCGCGCCCACGATGCGCTCGCGGCCGTCCAGGTCGCGAAGGTAGGCGCCGGTGCACGCGTCGAACACGTGGACCGTGGAGAAGTAGCCGCTCACGAAAAGTCGCGAGGCGCAGGGCGCCTGGGCGACGGCCGTCGTCGAAACGAGGGCCAGGGCGGCAAGAAGGGAAAGCAGTTGGCGGGTCATCGAGGGCTCCGGAGGATCAGGCGACCCTGCACGATGGCCGCGTTGCCACCCGCCCACCCGGCAAAAAACCTCCGATTTTCTTCCGATCCACCTCCCGGCTCCGGCCGCGGCCGGCCGAGGCACTAGAATCGCGCCATGTCCGCACCTCCGCGACCCCGCTGGCGATCCGCCGGGACGATGCGCATCGGCGAGTTCCACGCCTTGCCCGCATCCAACGAGCTTCGCGGTCCCGCGGGGGTGGTACGCCTGCGACCGCTCCTCATGGACGTGCTCCTGCGCCTGGCCGCCGACGCCGGGGAAGTGGTCGCCCGGGAGACGCTGATCGAGGACGTCTGGCCGCGCCGCATGGTGAACGACGAGGTCCTCTCGCGCGCCATCGCGGAGCTTCGCACCGCGCTGGGCGACGATCCCCGGCAGCCGCGATACGTGGAAACGATCCCCAAGTCCGGCTACCGGCTCGTGGCAACGGTTCACGGCGCGGCGGGATCGCCGGAAACCGACGCGCCGGCCCGTGGAAGGCGGCCCTGGCTCGCCGCGGCCGGCATCGCCCTCGCACTGCTCACCGCGGCGGGCGTGGCGATGATTTCGCGCACGGACCCCGGCGAGGCGATCGCCGATCGCCTCGCGAACGCGCAGCCCTTCACCGCCGACCTGCAGTTCGAACTGAACCCCCGCTTCTCGCCCGAAGGCGGCCGCGTGGCCTTCGTGCTCGGGGAAGGCGCGAAGTCGCGCGTCATCGTCCAGCCTGCCGATGGCGGCACCCGGCGCACCGTGGGCGACGAGGAGGCGTTGCAGCTCTCGCCCGTCTTCTTCCCGGACGGGCGCCGCATCGCCTACTGGCGCCAGCGCGCCGGCGACTGCGCCATCGTGGAGCACGACCTCGATTCCGGCGCCGAGAGGATCCTGCTCGATTGCTCCCTTCGCCCGCGCTCGCGCTTCGACCTGTCGCCCGACGGCAAGCGCCTCGTCGTCACCGCGGCGGCGGATCCCGCCGGCCTCGTGCTCGTCGATGTCGCCACCGGGACCACCACGCCGCTCACCCGCACGGCCTCGGGCAACGGCGATGACCTTTCGCCGCGCTTCAGCCCGGACGGTCGGCAAGTGGCGTTCTTCCGCGGCAACGAATCGCACCGCAGCCTCTGGGTGGCGCGCACGGACGAACCCGCCAGCGCCCGGCGGGCCACCGGCCTCGAGGGCCTCACCTACGGCGCAGCCTGGCTCGGTCCCGAGGGACCGCTGGTGGTGGCCGCCGACTGGCTGGGCTTTCGCGCGCTCACCCTGCTCGACCTGCGTTCCGGAGAGGTGCGCCTCCTCGGCGCCCGGGGCGCACGCTTCCCCGACGTGAGCCCCGCCGGCGACGTGGTCTACGAGGACGCCGCGTTCCAGGCGAACCTCTGGCTGGTGGATGCGGCAGCCGCCGGCCAGGCGCCGCGAAAGCTCTGGCCGTCGACGCGCTACACGAACATGCCGGCCTATTCGCCCGACGGGCGCCAGGTGGCCTTCGTGTCCAACCGCGGAGGTTTCGAGGGGATCTACATCGCGCCCCTCGATGGCGAGCCCGTGCGGCTGCCGCTGCCGCGGGAGTTTCGCTACATCCGACCCCACTGGGCGCACGACGGCCGCGCGCTGTATGCGGTGCGAATTCCCGCGGCGGCGGCGAGGCCCTCCCCGCAGCACGCCGTTCGGATCACCGTGGCGGACGGTCGCGTCGAGGTGCTCGGGCAATTGGGTGCGTCGGTCAGCGCCGTCGTGCCCAGCGCCGACGGCCGGTGGCTCTACGCGGGAGAACTCGCGGGCGAAGCGGCAAGGCTGGTGCGCGCACCCGTCGCGAACCCTGCCGGCCTCGAACGCCTGGCGTTGCCTCCCATCGCGGAGTTCCAGTTGAACGCCACGCACCTCGTCTTCACCCGCCCCGGAATCGCGGGCGCCACGCACTGCCGTCTCGAGGACCTCGCCTGCAAGCCGCTCGCCATCGCGCTCGACGACGCGAACCGATACGACTGGGTGCTCGGCGCCGACGCGATCTACTTTCCGGAGGGCGAGCGCGGACGGCGGCAACTGGCCCGGTTCGACCTGGAGCAGGGGCGCATCGCCTGGCGCCGCGACTTCCCGCCCACCGCCGCGGGCCTGGCCATCGCACCGAGCCCGGACGGAAAGCACCTGCTGGTATCCCGGGAAGACCGGCCGGCCATAGACCTGATGATCGCCCGCGCGGCCCGCTGACCCACCCGGGCAGGGCCCTTCGAAGGGGTACTCCCTCAGCGCAGCCGGGTGATCCCTTCCGGGCAATCGCGCCGGGTACCCCGCACTGCTAAAATTCACGTCTCCCCCGTCCCATCCCATCCCCGTCCGCCGCCCGGCGGGCGCCAGCCTCCCGGAGGAACCATGGCACTCGTATCGATGCGTCAGCTTCTGGACCACGCGGCCGAGCACGGCTACGGCTTGCCCGCGTTCAACGTGAACAACCTCGAGCAGGTGCAGGCGATCATGGAAGCCGCGGCCGAGACCGACAGCCCGGTGATCATGCAGGCCTCCGCCGGCGCCCGGAAATACGCCGGGGAGACCTTCCTCAAATACCTGATCGAGGCCGCGGTCGCGAGCTTCCCCAATACGCCCGTGGCCATGCACCAGGACCACGGCCAGTCGCCCGCCGTGTGCGATGGCGCCATCAAGCTGGGCTTCTCGAGCGTCATGATGGACGGCTCGCTCCAGGCCGACGGCAAGACCATCGCCAGCTACGAGTACAACGTCGACGTCACCAAGCAGGTGGTCGACATGGCGCACCGCCTGGGCGTCTCCGTGGAGGGCGAGCTGGGCTGCCTGGGTTCCCTCGAGACGATGGAGGGTGACAAGGAGGATGGCCACGGCGCCGAGGGCAAGATGACCCGCGAGATGCTGCTGACCGACCCCGAGCAGGCCGCCGACTTCGTGAAGAAGACCGGCGTCGACGCGCTCGCCATCGCCATCGGCACCTCCCACGGCGCCTACAAGTTCACCCGCAAGCCCACCGGCGACATCCTCGCCATCGACCGCATCAAGGCGATCCACGCGAGGATCCCGAACACGCACCTGGTGATGCACGGTTCTTCCTCGGTGCCCCAGGATCTCCTGAAGATCATCCGCGACAACGGCGGCGAAATGAAGGAGACCTACGGCGTGCCCGTCGAGGAGATCCAGGAGGGCATCAAGCACGGGGTGCGCAAGGTGAACATCGACACCGACATCCGGCTCGCGATGACCGCGGCGGTGCGCAAGTTCCTCAACGCGAACAAGAGCGCCTTCGACCCGCGCGATTTCCTGAAGCCCGCCCGCGCCGCCGCCAAGGAAATCTGCAAGGAGCGCTACCAGCAGTTCGGTTGCGCCGGGCAGGGCTCGAAGCTGGCACCCGTCACGCTCGAGAAGATGGCGGCGCGCTACGCGAAGGGGGAACTCAAGGCCGTCGTCGTCTGACCGCCATGGACCTCTACGAGTCGAGCCTCGAGTCGCTGCCTTTCGTGGCGCGCGGCAAGGTGCGAGACATCTACGCGGTAGGCGACGACAAGCTGCTGCTGGTGGCGAGCGACCGGCTCTCCGCCTACGACGTGGTGATGCCCACGCCGATCCCGGAGAAGGGCCGCGTCCTCACGGAGGTGGCCAACTTCTGGTTCGCGAAGCTCGCCGCCATCGTGCCGAACCACCTCACGGGCATCGATCCCGAAAGCGTGGTCGCCCCCGGGGAGCGCGAGCAGGTGCGCGGGCGCTCGATCGTGGTGAAGAAGCTCGCGCCGCTCCCGGTGGAAGCGGTCGTGCGCGGCTACCTCGAGGGCTCCGGCTGGAAGGAGTACCGGGAATCGCAGAGCGTGTGCGGCATCAAGCTGCCGCCGGGGCTCGAGCGCGCCTCGAAGCTCCCGCAGCCCATCTTCACGCCGGCCACCAAGGCCGCGGCGGGGATGCACGACGAGAACATCCCCTTCGAGCGCATGGTGGAGATCGTGGGCGAGGCGAGGGCGAAGGAGGTTCGCGACGTCGCGGTCCGGCTCTACACGGCGGCGGCTGAGTTCGCGCTCACCAAGGGCATCATCATCGCCGACACCAAGTTCGAGTTCGGCGTGGACGCGGCCGGAAAGCTTCATCTCATCGACGAGGCGCTCACGCCGGATTCCTCGCGCTTCTGGCCGCTCGCAAGCTACAAGGTGGGCGAGAGCCCCGAGAGCTTCGACAAGCAGTACATCCGCAACTGGCTCGACTCGATCGGCTTCGCGCGGAAACCCCCGGCGCCGCCCGTGCCGGCGGAGGTGGCGATGAAGACCTCGCAGAAGTACCAGGAAGCCCTCAAGCGCCTGGCGGCATGAAACGAGCCGTGCTCCTCGACATGGGGGGCGTGCTCGTGGAGCTGGGCGGCGAGCAGCACTTCCTCGAGATGATCGGTGGCGACATCGAAGCCGAGGAGATGTGGCGCCGCTGGCTCGCCTCGCCGGCCGTGCGCGCCCACGAGACGGGGCGGCTCGACAGCGGGGCATTCGCGCGGGAAGCGGTGCGCGAGTTCGGCCTTCGGGTCAGCGCGGAAGCGTTCCTCGACCACTTCTCGAGCTGGCTCGTGGGGCCCTACGAGGGCGCCCACGACCTCCTGGACGAACTCGCCGCGCGACACCGGACCGCGATCCTCACCAACATCAGCGCGGTGCACTGGCCCGTCGTCGAATCCTACGGCCTCTTCGAGAAGGTACGGCACGTGGTCGCCTCCTACCGCGTAGGCGCCATCAAGCCCGACCGCGACTTCTTCGAGATCGCGCTCGCCGAAACGGGAACGGAGGCGGCCGATGCCGTTTTCCTGGACGACAACATCGTCAACGTCGAGGGCGCGCGGGCCTGCGGGATCGAGGCCCATCTCGTGCGCGGGCTCGCGGAAACGCGAAGCCGGCTGGCCGAGCTGGGACTGCTGCCGGCCTGATCGGCTAGCGCAGGACCTCGGAGAGCCACGCGTCGAGGGTGCGCGAGAGCTCTTCTTCCTTGCCCGCGTAGAAGTGGTCCGCCCCGGCGATCATCGCCTGCCGTGACCCTTCCGGAGCGGTGGCGAGCGTGACGCGGCGGCGCCACGCGGCGCTCACCGACGGCTCGAGGTCGTTTTCCCCGTAGACATCGAGGATCGGCCGCGGGCTGAACCACGTCGAGAGGCTGTAGCCGCCGGTGATCCCCAGGCAGGCCCACGCCGCGAAGGGCGATTCGGCCGCGGTGTCGAAATACTCGTTGGCCATCCAGGAACCCAGGCTGTGCGAGACGAGGGCCGGTTTCTTCCCGCCCTTGCCGGCGAGCCACGCGCCCGCCTTCGCGATGCGGTCCATCGCCTCGGGAAAAAGCTTCGGGTAGTAGGCCTCGGAACGCGCGTCCGACGCCTGCACCGGCATCTGGATCGAGAGCGTGGTCCAGCCGAGATCCGTGAGGCGCGTGCGCAGGACCCCGATCACGCCATGGTCGGGATGCACGCCGATGCCGTGCACGATGACCACGGCGCCCTTCGGCTTCGCGGCCGGCGCGTGGATCGCGAGGAACTTGCGTCCCGAGGTCGTCTCGAGCCATACCGCATCGCCTACCACCAGCGTGGGGACGACCTCGTCGGACCAGCGCTTTTCGCGGGCGTAGTCCTGGGCAAGTACCGGGAGCACAGGGAACGCGACCATCACCAGGAGCCCTGCAAGTCGAGCGCGCATGCGTGAGAGAATACCGACTTTCGTTCAACCGCGCCCGCCATGGAATTCTTCACCTTCGCCTGGGTCACCGACCCGCAGATCTGGCTCTCGCTGGTCACGCTTTCCGCGCTCGAGATCGTCTTGGGGATCGACAACCTCGTCTTCATCGCGATCCTCACCGGGCGGCTGCCGGAGCACCAGCGCTCGCTGGGCCGCAAGGTGGGGCTCTCGATGGCACTCCTCACGCGGCTCATGCTGCTCGCCACGCTCGCCTGGATCGTGGGGCTCACGCAACCGGTCTTCGAGATCGCGGGCAAGGGCTTTTCCTGGCGCGACATCATCCTCATCGCGGGAGGGCTCTTCCTCCTCTACAAGGCCACCGTGGAGATCCACGAGATGGTCGAGAAGGACGACGGCGAGCCCGACAGGCCTGAGGGCGCGACCGGGGTGACCTTCCGCGGCGTGGTGATGCAGGTCGCGGTGATCGACATCATCTTCTCGCTCGATTCCGTGATCACCGCGGTCGGCATGGCGGACCACCTGTGGGTGATGGTGGTCGCCGTCGTGGTCGCGATGATCATCATGATCATCGCCTCCGACCCGCTCGCGAACTTCGTTTCCGCGCACCCGACGGTGAAGATGCTCGCCCTCGCGTTCCTGCTGCTGATCGGCGTGCTCCTCATCGCCGACGGCTTCGGGCTGCACGTGCCCAAGGGCTACATCTACTTCGCGCTCGCCTTCTCCGTCGCCGTGGAGACGCTCAACCACTGGGTCCGGCGCCGGCGCAAGCGGGCAATGGCCGGCTGAACGGTGCACGGGCGCATGAAGACCCGCATCGATCCGCGCGCGCTCACGAAGGAGCTCCTCGCCTTCAACACGATCAACCCGCCCGGGATGGAGCGCGCCTGCGCGCGCCACCTGGGCGCGATCCTCGAGGCCGCGGGCTTCCGCATCGCCTACCACGAGTTCGCAGAGGCGCGCACGAGCCTCGTCGCCGAGATCGGCGGCGACCCGGACCGCCCGCCCATCTGCTTCACCGGCCACATCGACACGGTGCCGCTGGGCGCGAAGCCGTGGACGAAGGACGCGTTCTCCGGCGCCACCGACGGCGACCGCCTCTACGGGCGCGGCTCGACCGACATGAAGAGCGGCATCGCCGCCTTCGTGGCGGCGGCGGTGGAACTCGCGCCGCACCTCGCGAAGAGCCCCGGGGTGGTCCTGGTCATCACGGCGAGCGAGGAGATCGGCTGCGAGGGCGCGAAGTTCCTCACCGACGCGAAGCTCCTGGACCGCGCCGGCGCCATCGTGGTCGCCGAGCCCACGGCGAACTACCCCTACGTCGGCCACAAGGGCCTCGTGTGGTTCGAGATCGAGACCACGGGTGTGACGGCGCACGGCTCCATGCCGGAAGTCGGCGACAACGCGATCAACAAGATGGCGCACGTGATCGGCGATCTCGAGAAGTTCCGCTTCCCCGTGGATTCGCACCCGGTGATGGGAAACCCCACGCTCAACGTGGGCACCATCCGCGGCGGGCTCAACACCAACTCGGTGCCCGATTCCGCGAAGATCACCGTGGACATGCGCACCGTGCCCGGCGTCGACCACGGCCACCTCTGCCATTCCCTCGAGACGCTCCTGGGTCCGCGCGGCGCGACGGTGAAGCCGATCGTGGACACGCCCTCGCTCTACACCGAGCCCGAGGCCGCGTGGGTGCAGGAGGTGTTCGACGTCTGCACGCCATTCCTCGACGCGCGCCCGACGCCGAAGACGATCACCTTCTCGACCGACGGCGCCTTCCTCAAGCAGGGCTACGGCGGCCCGCCCGCCGTGATCCTCGGCCCCGGCGAGCCGAAGCTCGCGCACCAGACCGACGAGTGGTGTTCGATGGCGAGGATCGAGCAATCGGTGGACGCGTTCGCGACGATCATGCGCCGCTGGTGCGGAGTGTAGGCGCGCGCTCCATGGAACCGCCGGAAGCCGACTCCCAGCCCGCGTGCCTGAAGGCGGCCTTCTGGCTCCTGGCCGCATTTCTCTTCGTCCTTCCTTTTTCTTCCAGCGCCGCGCTGCGGAACACCTTTCTCGGGCTCGCGGTGCTGGCGCTTGCCTGCGCGGCGGCCAAGGGCGCACTGGCGCGGCCCCGCCTTCCCCCGTGGCGCGTGCTCGTGCCGCTCCTCGCCTACTCGGCGTGGTGCATGGCATCCGTCGCCTGGAGCGTCGATCCTTCCTATTCTCGGGGCGAGCTTCGCCCGGGGCTGCTCTATCCGCTGATCGCCTTCCTCGCCTTCTTCGCGGCCACCGCGAGCCTCGAGACCATCGACCGCTGGGCCTGGAGCCTTTCTGCCGGGCTCGCGGGGCTCGGCATCGCGGCCGTGGCCGAAGTGGCGCTCCACGGCTGGTGGGACCCGCAACGCTGGCACGGCGACGTGGGCTTCTACGCTACCCACGTGGTGCTCGCGATGCCGCTGCTGGCGTGGGCTTTCCTGCGCGCCCGTCCGCGCGCTCCCGTGGCGAAGGGGCTTCTCGCCGCCGTCGCGCTGCTCACCCTCGTCGCGACGTCCTGGAACGACAACCGCATCGCCTGGATCGCGCTCGCCGCGATGACGGCTCTCGCAGTGGTTCTCCTGCGCGACGCGCTCGCGGGCCCGCTGCGAGCCTGGATCCTCGGCGCGTCTGCGGCGGCGATGATCGTCTTCGCGGCACTCTTCGCCCTCGCAGTCGAACAACGCGCCGAACGTCTGGAGGGCACGGAGTTCGCCGAGGAGGCGCATCTCGCCCACGACCCGAGACCGGCGATCTGGGATTACGCGGCGCGGCGTCACGGAGAGGCGCCGTGGGCGGGCTTCGGCTACGGCCGCGGCATCCTGGAGCTCGACTTCCGCACCGGCGTGACGCCGGGCGTGGACAACCCCAGGCACACGCACGCGCACAACACGCCCCTGAACGTCCTCCTGCAGGGCGGGGTGATCGGGTTTGCGCTCTTCGCGTGGATGGTGGCGGCGGTGGTGCGCGAGATGGCGGCGGGGCTGGGCGCGGGCGGCGGGCGGCGACTGATCGCGGCCCTCGGGCTGGTGCTGGTCGCCGGGTTCGCGATCCGCAACATGACCGACGATTTCCTCGTCCGCCACAACGCGCTGCTCGCGTGGTCGCTCGCCGGCGCGGTTCTCGGGGCGTTGCGGGGCGGCGTCGCTACTTCCGCCAGAACGCCGGCGTGAGGAGCACGATGATCGCGAAGAGCTCCAGGCGTCCGAGGAGCATCGTCGCGGTGCACACCCACTTCTGGAAATCCGAGAGCGAGCCGTAGGTCGACGCCGGCCCCACGATGCCCAGCCCCGGGCCGAGGTTGTTGATCGAGGCGAGCACCGCGGATACGGAAGTCACGATGTCCAGCCCGCTGCCCATGAGCAGCATCATCGTGACGATCACCGTGGCCCCGTACATCAGCATGTAGGCGAGCACCGCGAAGATCAGGTTGTTGTCGATCACCCGGCCATCGACCTTCACCTGCACCACCGCGCTGGGGTGCACGATGCGGACGAGTTCCCGGAGCGCCTGCTTGAAGAGGACCACCGCGCGGATCATCTTGATGCCCCCGCCCGTGGAACCCGCGCTCGCGAGAAAGCACGACAGGAAGAGCATGAACGCCGGCGCGAACACCGGCCACTGCGCGTAGTCGGTGGAAGAGTATCCCGTGGTCGTGCCGACGGAGACCACGTTGAAGACCGCGTAGCGCATCGCGGTGGTGAAGTCTGGATAGGTGCCCTGGCCCCAGAGGTGCGCCGCGACCATGAAGGTGGCCGCCCCCGCCCAGAGGGCCACGCGCCTCGCTTCGGGATCGCGGCCGTAGGAGACGAGGCTGCGCCCGCGGAAGGCGAGGAAATGGACGGTGAAGTTGACCGCCGAGAACAGCATGAAGACGACGGCCACCGCCTCGATCGCGGGCGAGTTGAAGTACGCGAAGCTCGCGTCGTGGGAGGAAAACCCGCCCAGGCCGACCGTGGTGAAGGCGTGCATCAGGGCATCGGGCCCGTCCATGCCCGCGAGCTTGTAGGCGCCGGCGCAGGCCGCGGTGAGCGCGAAGTACACGAGCCACAGGCCCTTGGCCGTCTCCTCGATGCGCGGCGTGAGCTTCGCGTCCTTCATCGGGCCCGCCATCTCGGCGCGGAAGAGCTGGCTGCCGCCCACGCCGAGCAGCGGCAGGATCGCCACCGCCAGCACGATGATGCCCATGCCGCCCATCCAGATCATCATCGTGCGCCAGATGTTGAGCGAGTCCGGCAGGCCGTCCAGGCCCGTGAGGATGGTCGCCCCCGTCGCCGTGAGCCCGGAGACGCACTCGAAATAGGCGTCGGTGAACGAGAGCTCCGGCAGGTGGGACATGAGCGGGAGCGTTGCGAACGCCGGCAGGACTGTCCACACCAGCGCCACCAGGAGGAACCCGTCGCGGGGCTGGATCTCGCGCCGGTGGCGGCCGCGCGTAAGGAGGTAGAGCGCCAGCCCGGACACGAGCGTGATGGCGAGCGCCTCCATGTAGTGGCCGTGCGCGCCGTCGTCGAGCAGGTGCGATGCGCCGTAGGGAACGGCGAGGCTCGTGCCGAAGAGCATCAGCACGACGCTCAGCACGTTCACGACCGGGGCCACCCGCTCCAGGAGCGAGAGCCGCCTGAACTTCACCGGCTTGACGGGCCTGAAGGGGCGCTTCACGGGCGATCGCCGCTCGCGGCCTTCAGAAGAAGCCCACGCCGACCTCGAAGAGCTTCTCCACCTTCGGGATCATGCGCTTCTGGGTGAGGAAGACGACGACATGGTCGTCGGATTCGATCACGTGGCCGTCCTCCTCGGCGACGATCGCCTCGCCTTCGCGGATGAGGCCCACGATGCTGGCGCCGGGCGGCAGGTCGATCTCGCGGATGCGCTTGCCCACCACGCGCGACGTCTTGCGGTCGCCGTGGGCGATGAGTTCGAGCGCCTCGGCACGGCCCCGGCGCACGCTGTGTACCGCCACCACGTCGCCGCGGCGCACGTGCTCGAGGAGCGTGCCGAGTGTTGCGAGCGCCGGCGAGATCGCGATGTCGATCTGCCCGCCCTGCATCAGGTCGCCGTAGGCGCGCCGGTTGATGAGCGCGATCACGCGCCGCGCGCCCATGCGCTTGGCGAGCAACGCCGACATGATGTTCGCCTCGTCGTCGTTGGTGACGGAAACGAAGAGGTCCGTGTCCTCCACGTTCTCGTCCGTCAGCAGGTCCTCGTTGCTCACGTCCGCATTGAGCACGAGCGCGGAGGAGAGCTGCCCGGCGAGGAACTCGCAGCGGCGCTTCGAGGCCTCGATCACCTTCACGTTCAGGTGCGGCTCGAGGGTCCGGGCGAGCCGCAGGCCTATGTTGCCGCCGCCGGCGATGATCACGCGCTCCACGGCCCGGTCGACGTGGCGCATGTGCGCCATGACCTTGCGGATGTGCTCGGCGGCCGCGACGAAGAACACCTCGTCGCCCGCCTGCACGATCGTGTCCGGGGCGATGTCGAGCGGCCGGTCGTTCCGGTAGATCGCCGCCACCTTCACCGCGAAGTCCGGGAGCAGCCGCTCCAGGTCGCGCAGCGGGTGCCGGACCATCGGGCCGCCCTCCAGGGCGCGCACGGCCACGACGTTGATCTTGCCGCCGGCGAACTCCACCACCTGGATCGCCTCGGGAAAATCGATCAGCAGCTCGATGTAGTTGGTCACGATCTGCTCGGGGCAGATGGCGTGGCTCACGGAGAAGCACCCGTCGCCCAGGAGCTCCGGGTGGGCCTCGAACCAGGTCGAGCGGATGCGCGCGATCCGCTTCGGGATGTTGAAGACCGCGTGCCCCACCTTGCAGGCCACGAGGTTCGTCTCGTCGCTCGCGGTCACGGCGAACATCATGTCGGAGTCGGCCGCGCCCGCCTCGGCGAGGACCTCGGGGTGGGCGGCGTTGCCCGTGACCGTGCGCAGGTTGAACTGGTTCTGCAGCTCGCGCAGGCGATCGGCGCTGGTGTCCACCACCGTGACGTCGTTCTTTTCCGACACGAGGCTGCCGGCCACGCTGGCGCCGACCTGGCCGGCGCCGAGGATGAGGATCTTCAAGTTCTCGCGGTTCCCTTGGCGGTTGGTGGCGGCAATTCTACGCTCGGACCCCCGCCCGCCCTACAGGGAGGCGATGAGCTTCACCGCCAGCGCGAGGAGGAAGAGCGCGAAGGCCTTCTTCAGGATTCCCACGGGCAGGCGGTGTGCGAGCCGCGCGCCCCAGGGTGCGACGAACACGCTCGTCACGGAAATGCCCAGGAGCGCCGGCAGGTAGACGTAGCCAGCCGTCCACTCCGGAAGCGAGGGCACGGTGATGCCGGCGGCCACGTAGCCGAGGGTGCCGGCAATGGCGACGACGAGGCTGATCGCCGCCGAGGTGCCGATCGCCGAGCGGAAGGGCACGCCCCACCAGGTCATGAAGGGCAGCGAGATCATCGCGCCGCCGACGCCGACGAGGCCCGAGACGCCGCCGATCAGCACGCCGATGCCCGCTAGCCCCGCGCGGCCGGGCAAGGGCCGTTCGCGGGAGGGCTTCAAGCCGAAGAAGATCTGCGCCGTCACGTAGAAGACGAACGCGAGGAAAAAGTACTTGAGGAAGACAACCGGCGTGACCCGCGCGATCGCCCCGGCCGCGAGCCCCGCCAGCGCGATTCCCGGCGCAACGGCGCGCACGAGGTCTGCGCGCACGGCGTCGTGGCGGCGGTGCTCGCGCGCGCTCGAGGCGGAGGCGGGAATGATCACGGCGAGCGAAGTGCCGAGCGCCATCGGCATCACGTGTTCCGGGGGAAAGCCGAAGGCGAGGAACACGAGGCCCAGGATCGGGACCGTCATCGCGCCGCCGCCGATGCCCAGGAGCCCCGAGAAGAACCCGACGAAGACGCCGAGCCCGGCGTAGGTCAGCCAGGTGAGCGCCTCACCGGGCATCGCGGGCGAGCAGCTCCGTGACGAACTTCCATTCGCCGGGGGTGACCGGCGTGATCGACAGGCGGTTGCCGCGGCGAAGCACCACCATGCTCGAGAGCTCCGGACGGCCGCGCAGCTCCTCGAGCGAAAGGAGCCGCGTCTTCTGCACGAGCTTCACGTCCACGAGCAGCCAGCGCGGATCGTCGCGGGAGGCCTTGGGATCAAAGTAGGGGCTCTTGCGGTCGAACTGCGTCTCGTCCGGGTGCGCGGCGCTCGAGACCTTCGCGAGCCCCGCGATGCCGGGCACCGCGCAACTCGAGTGGTAGAAAAGCACGCCGTCTCCCACGCGCATTGCGTCTCGCATGAAGTTGCGCGACTGGTAGTTGCGCACGCCGAACCAGGGCGTGGACTTCCCGGGCGCGCGGGCGAGATCGTCGATCGAGAACTCGTCCGGCTCCGACTTCATGAGCCAGTAGGACATGTGGGCGGGGGGATGAGGGGATTTCCTGCGGTGTTCGTCCGGGCCGCACTCGAACCCACAGGTCCAAGGCGGTCGCTCACCGAGTGCCGCAGGTACATCCGCATGGGACGCGCACAATAGCACTCATCAGGCGAGCGTCCATGCTTAACAAATTATCGGCTCGAAGATGTAAGCCCGGACGAACACCGCAGGAAACCGGCAAGCCGCTAGAAGAGCTTGTCCTGGTCGGCGGCGAGCGCCAGATCCAGCGTCTCCTGCATGGCTGCGATTCTACGCTGAAAGTCCGCATCGTCAACGGAAGGCGCGGCCTTCGCGGGCTGCTTCGCGAGGAACTCGTGGGCGATGTTGAGCGCGGCCATGATCGCGATGCGCTCGTTGCCGGCGACCTTGCCGCCATCGCGCAGCTCCTTCATCCGGCGGTTCAGGAATTCCACCGACGACTGCAGCTGCATCTCCTCGCCCTCGGGGCAGGCGACGCGAAACTCGCGGCCCAGGAGCTGGATGGTGAGCCCCTTGTCCCGCGCGGCGTCGTTCATGCCTCGGTCTCCGGGATGAGCTTGAGCAAGGCCTCGATGCGCACCTTGGCCGCCGCGAGCTTTTCCGTGAGCCGCACGTTCTCGTCGGCGCGCGCCGCCAGTTGCTGGCGAAGCTCGCGACCCTCTTCGCGCAACTGCCTAAGCTGCGCGACGGTCTGTTCGACCTTCGCCTCGAGGGCTGAGAGCTCGGAATCCATGCTTGCAGATTATTGGAAATACGGTTCCCGGTCAATGTGTAAGCGTCTATTTTGAAAGTGATTTCGAATGTAACGTTTGGCCTTTGGACGTGCCCCGGCCTATCATCGCGGCTGCAATAGGGTGTCCGGGAAGCCGGTGAGATGCCGGCGCTGCCCCCGCAACGGTAAGTCAGTGTGGACCACCCCCCAGCCACTGGGGCCTTCGGGCCCCGGGAAGGCGGTGGTCAAGTCTGGCGAGCCCGGAGACCGGCCCGACGGCAAAGGCCCCGAAAGGGGGAATGCAACCCAAGAGCCTGCGGGGACGCTGGCTCGCCCGGACCACGAAAGACAACCCACCATGAAAACCCCGCCTCTGGCCGGCCTGGCTGCCGCCATGGCATTGGGCGCCTCCGCCCAGCAGTTCGCGCCCTCCCCTGCACCCACCCTCGCCTTCCAGCCCCTCGACGCCGTCGTCGTCACCGCCATCCGCAGCCCCCAGCGGGCAGCCGATGCCCTGCGCGACGTCGAGGTGATCACCCGGGAAGACATCGACCGTGCCGGACCCGTCTCGCTCGCCGAGATTCTCCAGCGCCGGGCCTTGGTCGAGTTCCGTGGCACCGGGGGAGCCGGCCAGCCCGCGGGGCTCTTCCTGCGCGGCGCCAACGCCGGGCACACCCTGGTGCTGGTGGACGGCCTGCGCGTGAGTTCGGCCACGGTGGGCACCACTTCCATCGAGAACATCCCGCTCGCGCTCATCGAGCGGATCGAGGTCGTGAAGGGGCCGCTCTCCAGCCTGTACGGGCCCGACGCGATCGGCGGCGTCGTGCAGATCTTCACGCGCGCCTCCGCGAAGCCCCGCCTTTTCGTCGATACGGGCGCCGGCAGCGCCTCGGAGGCGCGCCTCGCGGCGGGCTTCACTGCCGTGGAAGGGCCGGTCACCGTGTCCTTTTCCGCGGGAGGTCGCACGGTCGACGCGGCGAGCGCGACCAACGCGCGCGCCTTCTGCCACGACCCCGACCGCGACCGCTACGACAATGGCTTCGCGAACCTGCGGGTGCTCGGGCGCCTCACACCCGGCGAGACACTCACCCTGTCCGCCTTCGCGAGCCGGGGGCGCGCGCGCTACGACGGCTGTCCCGACGCGCAGGGCAATTTCGCCACGGACCGCAACGTGCAGACGCTTTCGGGACTGAGCGTTGCGTCCTCGATGACCTACACCCCGTGGTGGACCAGCCGCCTGACCCTCGGCCAGGGCCGCGACGAGCTCTCGATCGAGGGCGTCGACCCGGCGCGCTTCGAGACGCGCCAGGACCAGGCCGCGTGGACGCACGAGCTCACGACGCCGGCGGGCAAGTTCCTGGCGGGCGTCGAGACGCTCCGCCAGAAGGTGCTCTCCCCGACCCCATTCACGCAGACGCGCCGCGACACCAACTCCGCCTGGGTGGCCCTGAACGAGAGCTGGCGCGGCTACCGCCTGGAAGCCTCGGCGCGGCGCGACGACGACGACCAGTTCGGCTCGCGCCAGACGGGGGCGACGAGCATCGGCCTGCCGTGGCCGGGCGTGGGGCTCGTCACCGCGACCTACGGGCGCGGGTTCCGCGCGCCGACGTTCTTCGACCTGTACGCCCCGTCCTCGGATTTCTACGTGCCCAATCCGGACCTGCGCCCCGAGCGCAGCCGCAGCCGCGAAGTGGGGTTCCGAAGCGAGGAACTGGCGGGCTGGCGGGCGCGGCTCACCGCGTTCGACCATCGCATCGAGGACCTCATCACCTATGTCTTCCCGACCATGGCCAACGTGCGCCGCGCGCGCATCCGCGGGCTGGAGGCCACCGCCGAGGGCACGGTGTGGGGTGCGCAGGTCAGGGCCTCCTTCGCCGCGCAGCGCCCGCGGGACGAGGACACCGGCTTCCTGCTCCAGGGCCGCGCCAAGCGCTTCGGACGTCTCGAGGCCTCGCGCAGCTTCGGCGCCTGGTCCCTTTCCGGCGGTGTCACCGCGAGCGGCGAGCGCTTCGACTCCGCGTCGGAATCGCCGGGCTCGCGGCTGCCGGGATACGCGATCGCCGATGCCACCGTGGGCTGGGTCGCAAGCCGGAGCTGGCGCGTCGAGCTGGTCGCCACCAACCTGTTCGACAAGCGCTACGAGCACACCGTCGGCTACGATGCCCCGGGGCGCGCCTTCCTGCTGAACCTGCGCTTCGAGGCCTCCTGAAAAGAGGCGAGCGTCCCCCTTTCCGAAATCGGGGACGCTCCCCCTTTTTCGATGGCCGTTTGCTAATCTGGCGGCCATGGTCCCCGACCCGATAGGCGTCGACTCGCTGCGGCGCGTGCTGGTGGTGAAGCTGCGCCACCACGGCGACGTGCTCCTCAGCTCGCCGGTCTTCCGGGTGCTGGCCGCGCGGGCGCCGCAGGCGCAGATCGACGCGCTCGTCTACGCCGACACGCGCGACATGCTGGCGGGCCATCCCGCGGTCTCGGACATCCATCTGATCGACCGGGAATGGAAGCGCCAGGGACTGCTCCTGCAGGCGCGGCGCGAGGCCGCACTTCTCGCCCAGCTTCGCGAGCGCCGCTACCAGCTGATCGTGCACCTCACGGACCACTGGAGAGGCGCGTGGCTCGCGCAACTGCTGCGGCCGCGCTGGTCGGTGGCGCCGGAGCGCGCGGGCTGGTTCTGGAAGGCGAGCTTCTCGCACCGCTACGCCCTCACCCGCGGCACGCCGCGCCACACGGTGGAGTCGAACCTCGATGCCCTGCGCCGCCTGGGGATGTACCCGACCGACGACGAGAAGCGCCTCGTGCTCGTTCCCGGCGACGACGCGGTGGCGAAGGTGGACGCGCTGCTCGCGCAGCACGGCATCGCGCACAAGGCTTTCCTGCACGTCCACCCGACCTCGCGCTGGCTCTTCAAGGCCTGGACCGACGAGCGCAACGCGGAGCTGTTGCGCCGCCTCGCCAACGACGGGCATCGCCTGGTGGTCACCGGCGCACCGAACGCCCGCGAGCAGGCGATCGTCAAGCGCATCCGCGAGCGCGCCGGCGTGGATCTCGTCGACCTCTCGGGCCAGCTCTCGCTTCGCGAACTCGGTGCGCTGGCCGCGCGCGCGCGGCTCTTCTTCGGCGTCGACTCCGCGCCCATGCACATCGCCGCGGCGATGGGCACGCCCGTGGTGGCGCTCTTCGGCCCGAGCGGCGAGCACGAGTGGGGCCCGTGGATGGTGCCGCACCGCGTCGTCGCGAGCGACTTCGCCTGCCGGCCCTGCGGCAACGACGGCTGCGGCGGCAGCAAGGTGAGCGAATGCCTCACGAAGCTCGGGATCGACGGCGTCCACGCGGCGATCAACGAACTGCTCGCGCAGCCGTGAGCCCGACCGTCCGGGGGCAGGCAGGCAGCGGCCCCCGGGTGGCCCTGGTGCGCAGCCGCTTCGACGCCTTCGGGGGCGCCGAGCGGTTCGTGCAGTCGGCCATCGCCGCGCTTTCCGCGAAAGGCGCCTCGCTCACCCTCGTCACGCGCCGCTGGCCCGACGGCGACGGCAGTGCCATCGTGCTCGACCCGTTCTTCGTGGGCAGCCTCTGGCGCGACCGCGGCTTCGCGCGCGCCGTGTGCGCGGAACTGCCCCGGCGGCATTTCGACCTCGTGCAGTCCCACGAGCGCATCGCCTGCTGCGACGTCTACCGCGCAGGCGACGGCGTGCACGCGGCCTGGCTCGCCGAGCGCTCGCGCGTCCAGGCGCCGTTCGCGCAACTGGTCACGGCGCTCTCGCCCCACCACCGCTACCTCCTGCGCGCGGAGCGGGCGCTCTTCACCTCCCCGCGCCTGAAGGCGGTGATCTGCAATTCGGAGATGGTGCGCGCGGAGATCTCGGAGCGCTTCGCCACGCCCGCGGAAAAGCTGGTCCTCATCCGCAACGCCGTCGACGGCGCGCGCTTCCACCCCGGGCTCAGGGACGAGTTCGGCGCGGCGGTGCGCCAGCAGGTCTCCATCCCGAGGGACGCGACCGTGTTCGCGTGCGTGGGCTCGGGCTTCGAGCGCAAGGGCGTGGGCCCGTTCCTGCGCGCCCTCGCGCGGCGCAGCGAACCCGCGTGGGCGCTGGTGGTCGGCAAGGACAAGCACGCGGCGCGCTACCGAAAGCTCGCCGCGCGGCTGGGCATCGCCGAACGGGTGCGTTTCGTGGGTGGCGTCTCCGACGTGCGCCCCTACCTGGCCGCCTCCGACGCGTTCGTGCTGCCGACGCTCTACGACCCGTTTCCCAACGCCGCGCTCGAGGCGATGGCCGCGGGGCTGCCGGTGGTCACGAGCACGAAGTGCGGCGCGGCGGAAATCGTGCGCGAAGGCGAGACGGGGTTCGTGCGCGACGCGCTCGACGTGTCCGGCATCGCGCAGTGCCTGGACCGGCTCGACCCCGTGGTTTCCCGACGGCTGGGCGAAGCCGCCCGCGACGCCGTGGCCGCCCTCACCCCGGAAGCCATGGCGGGCGAGTACCTCGCGCTCTACGGGCGGCTGCTCGCGGGCAAACTGGGATAATGCCGCGATGACCGCCCCGCAGCCCGACGGCCGCGCGCTCTACAAGCGCCTGCTCCAGCACGTGTGGCCCTACCGGGCCGCGCTCTTCGCGGCCATCGCGGCGATGGTCGTGGGCGGCCTCGCCGACGCCGCGCTGGTGAAACTCACCGGGCCACTGGTGAATGAGCTCTTCGTGAACAGGAACCGCGACCTGGCGATCCTGATTCCGCTGGGCGTGGTCGCCGTCTTCCTGGTGAGCGGGCTCGCGAGCTTCGCCTCCGGCTACCTCATACAGTGGGTGAACAACAAGGTGATCCTCGACCTGCGCGGGGCGATGTTCGCCAACGTGCTGCGGCTTCCGCCCGCGGCGTTCGACGAGATCCCCACCGCGCGCCTGGTCTCGCGCTTCACCCACGACGTGACGCAGATCGCCTCGGCCTCGACCAGCGTGCTGGCGACCCTCGTGCGCGACACCGTCACCATCGCGGCCCTCCTCGCGATCCTGCTCTGGTCCAACTGGCGCCTCACCCTCATCACCTTCGTCGTGATCCCGCCGCTGGCACTCGCCGTGCGCTACTTCAGCAAGCGCCTGCGGGACACGAGCCGCGCGAGCCAGAAGGCCGTGGGCGGCGTGGCGGAGGTCCTCGACGAGGCGATCACCAACCAGCGCGTGGTGCGCGTCTTCGGCGGCCAGGCCTACGAGAGCGGGCGCTTCGCGAAGGCCGCGCAGCTGATCCGGCGCTTCAACATGAAGCAGGCCACGGCCGCGGCGGCCACGGTGCCGGTGACGCAGCTGCTCGTCGCCTGCGCGGTCGCGGCCATCATCTATTTCGCCGCCGAGCAGGCCTTCGCGGGGCAGACGGACGTGGGGCGGTTCGTGGAGTTCATAGCCGCCACCGGGATGCTGCTGCAGCCCCTGAAGCGCCTCACGGGCGTGAACGAGCACCTGCAGCGCGGGCTCGCCGCGTGCGAGAGCGTCTTCGGCCTGATCGACGAGGAGCCGGAAGAGGACCGCGGCACGGTGGTCCTCGAGCGCAGCCGCGGCGCCGTGCGCTTCGAGGCGGTCTCGCTCACCTACCGCACCGCCACGCAGCCCGCGCTCGACGGCATCTCGCTCGACATCGCGCCGGGCGAGACGGTGGCGCTCGTGGGGGCCTCGGGCAGCGGCAAGTCGAGCCTCATCCACCTGCTGCCCCGCTTCTACCGCCCCGGCGCCGGGCGCATCACGCTCGACGGGCACCCGATCGAGGACCTCACGCTCGAGAGCCTGCGGCGCCAGATCGCCCTCGTCTCGCAGAACGTGGTGCTTTTCAACGACACGGTCGCCGCGAACATCGCCTACGGGCAGGCCGAGCGCGCCGACGAGGCCGCCATCGTGCGCGCCGCCGAGGCCGCGCACGCGATCGACTTCATCCGCGAGCTGCCCCAGGGGCTCGCCACCGAGATCGGGGAGAACGGCGCCAAGCTCTCCGGCGGGCAGCGCCAGCGGATCGCGATCGCGCGCGCCATCCTCAAGGACGCGCCGATCCTGCTGCTCGACGAGGCCACCTCCGCGCTCGACACCGAGAGCGAGCGCGCGGTGCAGGCGGCGCTGGAGACGCTCATGCGCGGGCGCACCACGATCGTGATCGCGCACCGCCTCTCCACGGTGGAGAACGCCGATCGCATCGTGGTCCTCGCCCACGGGCGGATCGTCGAGGAAGGCCCGCACGCGCGGCTGCTGGCCGCGGGCGGCGTCTACGCGGGCCTGCACCGGCTGCAGTTCGCGGGCGCCTAGCCCGTGGCGGGCGAGCGGCTTCGCATCCTGCACACGGAGTCCTCCCTCGGCTGGGGCGGGCAGGAGATCCGCGTGCTCACCGAGGCGCGCGGCGTCGCCCGGCGCGGCCACTCCGTGACGCTCGCCGCGCCCGCCGAGTCGCGCATCTTCCAGGCAGCGCCGGATTTCGGCGTGGAGGCCGTGGCGATCCCGATCGCGCGGAAGTCGGTCGCAGGGCTCCTCGCCATGACGCGCCTCGTGCGCGGCCGGCCCCTCGACGTGATCAACACCCACAGCTCCACCGACAGCTGGCTCGCGGCCGTCGCCTCGGGCTTCCAGCGCCGCCCGCCTCCGATCGTGCGCACGCGCCACATTTCCGCTCCCGTGCCGCGCAACTTCGCCACGCGCTGGCTCTATGGCCACGCCACCAGCCGCATCGTGACCACCGGCGAGCGGCTGCGCCTGCAGGTGATCGAGGAGGCGGGTGTCGCCCCGGCGCAGGTGATCTCCATCCCGACGGGCATCGACCTCGAACGCTTCCGTCCCGGCGACGCGGGTGAGACGCGCACCGCCCTCGGCCTCGACCCCGCCGGCATCGTGATCGGCATCGTGGCCACGATGCGCAGCTGGAAAGGCCACCGTTATCTTTTCGAGGCCTTAGCGGGGCTCTCCGACCAGTCCGCGCGCCTCGTGGTGGTGGGCGACGGGCCGCAGCGCGAGGCGCTCGAGGCGCTCGCGAAAACCCTCGGCATCGAGGCGCGCGTGCGCTTCACGGGAAACCTCGCCGACGTGGCGCCGTGGCTGCGCGCCTTCGACCTCTTCTGCCTGCCCTCCTACGCGAACGAGGGCGTGCCCCAGGCGCTCATGCAGGCCATGGCCTGCGCCCTGCCCGTGATCACCACGCCCGTGGGCAGCATCGGCGAGATCGTGCAGGACGGCGAGACCGGGAGACTCGTCCAGCCACAGGACAGCGCGGCCCTTCGCATCGCCATCGAGGAACTGCTCGCGGACGGGCGCCTGCGCGCACGCCTCGCCGCGGCCGCCCGTGGCGCCGCACTGCAGCGCTTCGGGGAGGACCGCATGGTCGAGCGCATGCTCGACGTCTTCACCGTGGTGGCGAGGGCCTCGCGTGGGTGAGCGCTTCGCGACGCGCGCGGCGGTGGTGTCCCGGGCCCTTTCGCGCCGCCTGAGCGCGCCGGGGCTCGCGAGCGCACCCACCAACCCGCGGCGCATCCTCGTGGCGCACCACCTGCTCCTGGGCGACACGATCATGCTCTCGCCGCTGCTCGCGAAGCTGCGCGCGAACCATCCGGACGCGGACATCACGATGACCGTGGCGCCCGCGATCCTGCCGCTCTACGCCTCCCGCCCCTGGGGCGTGCGCGCGCTGGCGTTCTCGCCGCGCCACACCTCGACCGTGCCGCCGCTCTTGCGCGAGGCGCCCTTCGACTTGGCGATCGTCCCCGGCGACAACCGGCACGCGTGGCTCGCCGCCGCCATGGGCGCACGCCACGTGGTCGCGCACGCAGGCGACATCCCCGCCACCAAGAACTGGTTCGTCGACGACGCGCGGCGCTTTCGCGGCACGCCCGCGTCCTGGGGCGAACTGGTGTGCGACCTGGTCGAAGGTGCCGACCCCCCGCCCTATGCGCGCGCCGACTGGCCCGACCCGCCCTCCGCCCCCGCGGATCGCCCCCGCGTGCCCTATGCCGTGCTGCACGTGGGTGCGAGCACCGCACTCAAGCTCTGGCCGACGGAGCGCTGGACGGCGCTCGCCGCCGCACTCGCCGAGCGCGGCCTCGCGGTGGTCTGGAGCGCCGGGCCCGGCGAGGAGACGCTCGTCGAAGCCTGCGACCCCGCGCACCGCCACGCGTCGACCGCAGGGCGCCTGGATCTTGCGCAACTTTGGCACCTGCTCTCCGGCGCGGCGCTCGTCGTGTCCCCGGACACGGGCGTGGCGCACCTGGGCCGCGCCACCTTCGCCCCCACGGTCACGCTTTTCGGCCCCGGTTCCGCGGTGCTGTGCGAAGGCCCCTTCTGGCGAGATGCGCCGTGGAAGGCGCTGGGCGAACTGGAGTTCTCGTGCCGCGACCAGGCGAAGCTCTTCCGGCGCAACGTCTCGTGGGTGCGCCGTTGTTCGCGGGGAAGCGACGAGTGCCCGGCACCACGCTGCATGCAGGCGATCGGCCTGGCCGCGGTGCTCGCGGCCGCGGACGCATTCCTCGCCCGGCGCCCGGGCTAGGCCGGAATGCGCGGGAACCGCAGCCCACGGGGGCGGTCCGACCCTTCGGGGCGGCGCATTGGGCCGACAGGGCCGCGCTGCTAGAATTTCCACTCTCGCCTCACCCGGAATCGCCATGACTCGCTTCTCCGCCGGCCTGCAACCATTCACCCGCCTCCTCGTCGCCGTCGCGCTGGCGACCGTCGCCCCCGCGTGGGCCCAGGGCCTGCCCGTGGTGCAGGGCGAGGCCGTCGTGGGCGTTCCGAAGGCCTCCTCGCCCTCCTACCTCCTCACCACCGAGGACGAAATGCCCGCGCATCGCCTGCGCCTGGCCGCGCCCGCGCCACGGGAGTTCAGTGCCCTCGAAGCGGCGGATTCGGCGGCAAAGCGGGTCACCATCGGCTTCGGCCGGGAAGTCGCCGAGCACGCGGAGGAGGGCAACGGCGGGGCCCTCACCTGGAGGCGCGTGGGTCAATGGCGCATCGCCAAGCTGCGCGTGCAGTCGCCCGGGGCCGCGGCCCTGCGCGTGGGGCTGCGCATCGGCGCCACGCGCGAGCCGTGGGAGCTGCGCGTTTCCGGCAGCGACGACGAGTCGAAGGCCATCGGCCCGGTGCGCCAGGCCGGCCCCCTGGGGCAGTCGGACCTCTACTGGACCCCGGTGACCGAGGGCGACGCCCAGGTGATCGAGCTCGCCTCGCCCGCCTCGCAGCCCGACCCCTCCGTGGAGGTCATGACGATCTCGCACCTGGTCACCGGCCCGACGGCGCGCTTCCGCAAGACCGTCACCGAGATCGGCAACGCCGGGAGCTGCAACATCGACGTGAAGTGCGTCGAGAACCCCTCGCAGGCGCTGCTGAACGCGGCGAGCGCCGTGGTGCAGATGCTCTTCACCCGGCCCAGCGGCGGCTCCGGCCTGTGCACCGGCACGCTCCTGAACGACACGAGCGCCGGCACGCAGGTGCCGTACCTTTTCTCGGCCAACCACTGCTTCGACCGCAGCACCGCGCCCTACAACACCCCGACGCAGGCGCAGCAGGTGGCGAACTCCCTCAACACCTTCTTCTTCTTCGACGCGGTAGCCTGCGGCAGCCTCCAGGCGCCGCCGTTCGTGCAGCGCTTCGGGGGCGCGACCTACCTGCACCACAGCATTTCCGAGGACGTGCTCTTCGTGCGGCTGAACGACTGGGCGCCGGCCGGCGCGTTCTTGAGCGGGTGGGACGCGAACCCGGTCGCTACCAACACCGTCGTGACGGTGCTGCACCACCCGTGGGGAGACCTGAAGAAGTTCACCACCGGCACGACCGGCGGCCTCTTCTCGCTGCCGAGCCCGAACGACGCCCCCACGGGCTACGTGCGCGTCACCTACACCCAGGGCACGGCCGAGCCCGGATCGAGCGGCGGCGGGCTTCTCACGTTCGCCAACAGCCAGTACCTGCTGCGGGGCGGGCTGTGGGGCGGGGAGGCGAGCTGCACGGCGCAGACGGCGCCGGACTACTACTCGCGCTTCGACGCGGCCTACCCGATCCTGCGCCAGTGGCTCGAGGCGACCAACCTGCCCGACTACGACACCACCGACCTCTGGTGGAACCCGCTGGAGAACGGCTGGGGCATCAACCTCACCCAGCACCCGAGCGGGCAGGTCTTCGCCGTGTGGTACACCTACGCCGCGGACTCCGGGCCGCTGTGGCTGGTGATGTCCGGCGGCCAGTGGACCACGAGCCGCACTTTCACCGGCAAGCTCTACCGCACCAGCGGCCCCGCCTACAACCAGCTGCCCTTCAACCCCGATGCCGTCAACCGGACCGAAGTGGGCACGCTCACGTTCAACTTCACGGACGTGAACAACGGCAGCTTCACCTGGGTCGTGGACGGCGTGCAGGGCACCAAGGTGATCACCCGCCAGGCGTTCTGATCCCCGCCGCGGCTCGCGCATAATGCGGGCCATGGCGGCTGCCTCCCTCACGATCTCCATCGTCACGCACGCGCCGGACGAGCGCCTGCTCGCGCGCACCCTCGCGAGCACGGCCGACGCGATCGCTCAGGCCCGGACGCACGCCACCCTGGGTGTCGCCCGCGTGCTGCTGGTCGACAACGGCCCCGAGGGCCTCGCGCCCATGCTGCAAACGCTTGCCGAAGCCGCGTTCTCCCGAACCGACGGCGTGGCGCTCGAAGTGATCACGGGCCACGGCAACGTGGGCTTCGGCCGCGGGCACAACCTCGCTATCGCGAAATCCTCCGGCGACTTCCACCTGATACTCAACCCGGACGTGGAAATGGCCCCCACCGCGATCGACGCGGCACTTCGCTACCTGGATGCCCACCCCGGCGTGGGCGCCCTCGTGCCGACGGTGCGCGGGCCCGACGGCGAGCTGCAATTCCTCGTGAAGGCGTTCCCGACGCCCGGCGTGCTCTTCATCCGGGGGTTCGTGCCGCGCTTCCTGCACGGGCTCTTTCGCAGTCGGCTCGACGCCTACGAGCAGCGGCACGTGGACTGGGGCCGGGAGCAATCCCCCGTCACGCTTGCGAGCGGCTGCTTTCTCTTCTGCAGGAAGTCCGCCCTCGACGCGGTGAACGGCTTCGACCCCGGCTACTTCCTCTACTTCGAGGACTTCGATCTCACGCTCAGGCTATCCAGGGTGACGACGGTGGTCTATTGCCCGCTCGTGGCGATCGTGCATCACGGCGGCGGCGCGGCGTCGAAGGGGTGGCGGCACGTGGCGTGGTTCGTCAGGTCGGCGCGGCGGTTCTTCGGCGCGCATGGGTCGGCGACGGCGAACTAGCAGGCCTCGCGCGCTGCGCGAGTAAAACGCGCAAATTTTTTTCGCGATTCTCGCGGGCATGGGCATGCCCGCATTCCTACCATGGGCTCCATTCCGGTCACGCCGCTGCACAGGCCGGCCGATCACGGAGACACCCATGAAAGAGCTCACCGACGCCGAAGTCCTTGCCATCGCGGGCGGACTTCCGCCCTGCGCCGCGCTCGACGAGGTCTTCTATCGCGCGCCCGCCGAACCGCTGCGCGATCCGATGGCGTACGCCGAACTCGCGGCGCAGGAACACCCCAAGGGCTCCGCGGATTGACCCGGGGCGCCGCGCGCGGATCCGGTCGCGCCGCGCGAGCGCCTCCACCATCGCGACCGTACCCAAGGAGATCACCATGAAGGAAATCGACAAGAAGGAAGCGCCGGAAGTCTCGGGCGGATACTCGCCCGGCGACGACGGCTGCCTTCCGAAGTTTCCCAATCCTTTCGAAGACCCGTTGTATCCCGTCAAGCCCTTTCCGGAACCGATAACCCTTCCGAACGACCCGGCGTCTTTCGGCCCGGTGCGGTAACCCCCGAACCTTTCCAGGAGAATTCCATGAGCGAAACCCAAGCTGCCAAGATCCTCGAGAACAACGAACTGAACGCGACCCAGGTGCAGGACATCGCGGGAGGCGGGCTGTGCAGCGCCGAAGAGATCGTCAATATCACTTCCTCGCTGATCAAGTCCTACGAGAACCTGGTCGATTTCGCCTCGCACGTGATGGGGCGAGTGGCGGGAGAATCCTGAGCCTGTCATACGCGACGATTCCATCCGAAGGGCTGCGCATCCGCAGCCCTTTTTCAGAACATCCCTCATGCAAGGCGCCACCGGACTACAGATCGCCTTCCTGATCCTCGCGGTCGAGTTCTTCTCGACGCTGCTGTCTCGATTCGCTTCGCAGTCGATGGGCTGGACGCGTCAGGCCTTCGAGCTCGGTGGTTTGGTGACAAGCCTCGCGGTTGCGGCAGCACTCCTGCTGGGGGTGCCGTCGCTTCGCAGATTCAGCACGGAGTCCCTCTCGAAGGCCATTCCCCGCCGATACTCGACGGAGTTGATCTTCGTGGCACTTGCAAAGGCCGCGATTCCGGTAGCGTTGCTGGGCGCGTTTGTCGCTTGGGAGCTGTTCGCCGGTTCGCCGGAGCGGATTGCTCACGAAGTGCGATTCGACGACTCCTTGGACGCCTGGAGCAGGACGCTCTCGCCAACGGGCCTGTTCAGGTTGCTGGTCGTGTCGTGGTTCGTCGGCCCGATAGTCGAGGAGCTGGTCTTCAGGGGCCTGCTTTACCGCGCGTGGGAGCGACAGTGGGGCTGGGCCACCTCGATGATTCTCACATCCGCCTGCTTCGGATTGGCCCATCCCACGCACATGCCATCGGCCTTTCTGGGTTCAGTTGTCTACATATGCGTGTTGCGGCGCACGGGAACGCTCCGGGCGCCGATCCTGGTGCACATGCTGTTCAACGTTCTGGTTTCCTGGCCGGTGCTTGGCCATCTCGTCTTCCGTGCCCCTAGCGGGGATCTTTCCACCGCTACCTCCTGGGTGGTTCCTCTCGGGTGCCTGGCGTTCGTTTCGGTGGCGCTTCCCGCCTATGTCTGGATGTCGCGCCGCGAAAACTTCGAAGTCCGCGCCGGCACAACACCGCGATAGCGAGGCAACCGTAGTGGACCCCCTTTATCGCCCCGAAGTTCATGCAGAGAAGTCGCGCTCCTCACTGGGCACCATCGTCCTGATTCGTCCACTTTCGTTTCTCGCGCTCACCGCATCGGCCGTCGCCATTTCTGCAACTGTCGTGTCGTACCTGTTCCTCGCCGACTACGCTCGGAAAGCCTCCCTTGCCGGCACGCTCGTCCCCGCCTCCGGCGCGATTCGCGTCGTCGCCCCACAGGCCGGGCTTGTCCGCGAGCGGCGCGTCGTGGAGGGCGAGCGGGTGACCGCCGGCGAGCCCCTGTTGCGCCTGGTCGACGCGCGCTCCACGCAGGACGACGGTCCCGTTGGCGCGGCCACCGTCGCGCTTGCCGGGCAAAGGGCGGTCAGGACACGCCGACAGCGCGAGGAGATGCTTGCTGCAAGCCTCAGCGAGACCGAGGCGATGCGCGTACGGATCTCGGGCCTCGACGCCGAGCGGGAGCAGCTCGATGGCGAACTCGACGCGATTGCCGCGCGCGAGGCGCTTGCCCAGCGATCGCTTCACCGCTTCGACGATCTCGAGCGCCGCGGATTCGTGTCGCCGGCCCAGAGGCAGCAGAAGGAGGAGGACTCCCTGGAGCAGCGCTCCCGGCGCCACGCCGCGGTGCGGGCAAGGATGGCGATCGAGCGCGAGGTCGCGACGCTGCGCATCACCATCGCCGAGTCGCAGGCGCGCTCTCGGGCACAGCTTTCCGCTCTCGATGCGCAGCTCGCCGCCCTGGAGCAGGAACAGGTCGAGCGCAGGGCGCGGGCCGAGGCGGTCGTTACGGCGCCCGCAGCCGGAATCGTGGCCGCACTCCTCGTCGAGCCCGGACAGGTCGTCGGCAGCGGCGCGAACCTGCTCACGCTCCTGCCCGAGGGTTCTCCCCTCGAGGCGCACCTGTTCGCACCGTCGCGGGCCGTCGGGTTCATTCGCGCGGGCCAGGAGGTGCTGCTGCGCTTTCCCGCATTTCCCTTCCAGAAGTTCGGCAGCCATCGCGCCCGCGTGCTGTCGGTCTCTCGAAGCGCGCTTGCGCCCGTGGAGCTGGGATTCGTGCCCCTCGACGGCTCCCGCGAACTGCTCTACCGCGTCAAGGTGGCGCTGGAATCCCAGACCGTGGCCGCCTACGGCCGCGCCGAGCCGCTGCAGGCCGGCATGCAGGTCGAGGCCGACGTGCTTCTCGACCGCCGCCGCCTCATCGAGTGGGTGTTCGAGCCGCTCCTGGGCCTCGCCGGAAGGGCATGACGTGAACGCACTGCCCCGACTCGACTTCGGCGGCGGGCGGCGCCTGCCCGTCTTCCTGCAGACCGAGGCCGCCGAATGCGGGCTCGCGAGCCTGGGCATGGTCGCGAGCTTCCACGGCCACCGGATGGATCTCGCGGGATTGCGCAGGCGCTTCACGCTGTCGCTCAAGGGTGCCACCCTCGCGTACCTGATGCAGGTGGCGGGGCGGCTGAACCTCGCGCCGCGGCCGCTGCGGCTGGAGCTGGACGAGCTGCCGAAGCTGAAGACGCCCTGCATCCTGCACTGGGACCTGAACCACTTCGTGGTGCTGAAGTCCGCCGGCGCCCGCGATGCGGTGATCCACGATCCCGCATTCGGCGTGCGCCGTCTCCCGGTGGCTGAAGTCTCGAAGCATTTCACCGGCATTGCGCTGGAGCTCGTTCCAACGGCCAGCTTCCGCCAGGCGGACGAGCGTCGCCGCGTGCGCCTGGGCGATCTCACCGGGCCCGTGAGCGGCCTGGCGCGTGCCCTTTCGCAAGTCCTGCTGCTGGCGCTCGTGCTCCAGTCCTTCGCGCTCCTCGCGCCTTTCTACATGCAATGGGTGGTCGACGGCGCCGTGGTTTCCGCCGATCGCGACCTGCTCGCCGTGCTCGGGCTGGGGTTTCTCCTGCTCGCGGCGATCCAGGTGGCCGTGGGCGCGTTGCGGTCCTGGGTCGTCCTGTACCTGGGCACCACGCTCAACCTGCAATGGCTCGCCAATGTCTTCTCCCACCTGCTGCGCCTGCCGGTCGCGTGGTTCGAGAAGCGCCACCTCGGCGACGTCGTGTCGCGGTTCGGGGCGGTGACCACGATCCAGCGCACCCTCACCTCGAGCTTCGTCGAAGCCGTGATCGACGGCGTCATGGCCGTGGCCACCCTGGCGATGATGCTCGTCTACAGCGTCACGCTCACCGCCATCGCGGCGCTCGCCGTGGCTGCCTACGCGATCTCGCGCGCGGCGTTCTATGTCCCGCTTCGCCGCGCGACGGAGGAGCACATCGTCCATGCCGCGCGCCAGCAGAGTCACTTCCTCGAGACGGTGCGCGGCGTGCAGTCGATCAAGCTCTTCGGCCGCCAGGAAGAACGGCGTTCCCGGTGGCTGAACCTCGTCGTGGACGCCGTGAACCGCGACCTGGTCGTGCAGAAACTCTCGCTCGGATTCCGCAGCGCCAACGGCCTCGTCTTCGGTGCGGAGCGCATCGCCGTGGTCTGGGTGGGCGCGCTGCTCGTGCTCGACTCCGCGTTCTCCATCGGAATGCTCTTCGCGTTCATGGCCTACAAGGAGCAGTTCTCCGTGCGGGTGGCCGGGCTCATCGACAAGGTGATCGAGTTGAAGATGCTGCAACTGCAAGGGGAGCGTCTCGCCGACATCGTGCTCACGCCGCCCGAGGAAGAGGCCGCCATTCCCGCGCCCGGTGTCGACGAGGCCTCCATCGAGGTGCGCGGCCTGGCGTTCCGGTACTCCGACACCGAGCCCTTCGTGCTCCAGAACTGCTCGTTTCGCATCGAGCCCGGGGAATCGGTGGCGATCGTGGGGCCTTCGGGATGCGGCAAGACGACCCTGGTGAAGATCATGCTCGGGCTCCTCGCGCCCACCGACGGGCAGGTCCTCGTCGGCGGCGTCGATCTCCAGAGGCTCGGGGTCGAGCCCTACCGCCGGCTCGTGGGCACCGTCATGCAGGACGATCCCCTGTTCGCCGGGTCCATCGCCGACAACGTGAGCTTCTTCGACCCGAGCCCGTGCCAGGAGGCGATCGAGCGCTGCACCCGGCTCGCCGCCGTGCACGACGACATCGTGGCGATGCCGATGGGCTACCACACGCTCATCGGCGACATGGGCGCCGCGCTCTCGGGCGGCCAGCGCCAGCGCATCCTCCTCGCCCGCGCGCTCTACAAGCAGCCGCGCATCCTCTTCCTCGACGAGGCCACGAGCGCGCTGGACGTGCAGCGCGAGCGCCAGGTGAACGAGGCGATCCGGGGGCTGAACCTCACGCGCATCCTGATCGCCCACCGCCCCGAGACCATCGCCTCGGCGGGACGCGTCATCGTGCTGCAGGCGGGCAAGGTGGCGCAGGACCTTCGGCGCGCGTTCGACGCGTCCAAGGGCGAATTCGGTGCCCCGGAGAACCGGGCGGGCGGCCGAGACACCGCCTCCTGACAGGAGTGTGTATGATACACACGCTCTCGAGCGCCGGCATCCTGGGAAGACTCCGGAAGGAAGGGTGGGTCCGGGTGCACCGGAAGGGCAGCCACGTGAAGCTCAGGCATCCGGAAAGAATCGGCATCGTGATAGTCCCGCACCCGCGCAAGGACCTGCCCACGGGAACCTTGCGGGCCATCTACCGGCAGGCAGGATGGAGTTGAGGAACATGCTGTTTCCCGTCGTAGTCCACAAGGAACCCCGAAGCGCCTTCGGCGTCACGGTCCCCGATCTTCCGGGATGCATCACCGCCGGCGATACGCTCGACGAAGCGCTGCGAAACGTCCAGGAAGCGGTGGAGACCTACCTCCACGGCGAGGCGGACGCGCCGGTCCCGTCGCCGCTGGACCGCTGGGCGCGCGATCCCGATTTCGCGGACGGCGTATTCGCGCTGGTCGACGTGAACCTCGACTTCATGGCCGACGAGACCGTGCGCGTGAACATCACCGCGAAGCGCTCCGCCCTCGCCTTGATCGACCGGGTGGCCAGGTCCCGGGGAGAGGACCGATCGGAATTCCTGATCCGCGCGGCCCTGGATCGCGCCGCGGGTACGGCCGCCCTGCCCGCCGCGGGCTACGCGCGAAGGAAACCGGCCTCGCTGGGTTCCCTCACGCCGTCCCGGGCCCCGAAGCGCAAGCGCTGACGGGGGCCGCAGCCCACCGGCGCCTTCAGGCGATGCGGGCTGGAATCCCCGCCAGCACCCGCCCGATCCTGAGAAGCCCCCAGAGCAGCAAGAGCGGCACCACGAGCGTCTGCAAGAGGAACACCACGATCAGCTTCACGATGTGCTCCACCGCCTGCGCCGCGGAGTCCTTCATCGCCTCGTAGCGCTTCCGCACGTCGAGCGCGCGCACGACCTCGTCCTTCATGTCCTCGATCATCTTTCCGGTGCCGGTCGTGAACGGCCACCAGCCCTTCGGGTCGGCCTTCGCGACCACGGGGGGAACCGTCGGGGAGAGCGTCTCGAACTGCTTCGTCGACAGCTCCAGGCTCGCCTTGCCCGCCTCGTAGTCCTTCTCGAGGAAGAGCCGGAAGCCCGCGTCGCTGCCCAGCACGACGAGCGGTACCGCGAAGCGCACGAGCAGCGCCCCCACGAAGAGGCGATTCAACCACCCCGGCGGCGACGCGCCCTGCAGGAACCGCCATCCCCACGCGATCGCGAGGATGGTGAGCGCGAAGGAAACCGCCTCGTGGCCGCCGAACTTGATGAGCGCGAGCTGCACGCCGAAGGCAACGCTCGCCGTGAGCATGAGGGTGGAGAACTGCTCGACCAGGTCGTTGACGGGGTCGAGGGCCTGCCCGGGGGTGAGGACCACGCCGACCCCGATGGGCTGCACGGCCACTTCCGTTCCCTGCACCACGGAGATCACGGCGTTCAACGCCCGCGCGGCGGCAAAGCTCGCGAGCGCCCGCGTAAGGCCGGCCTGCGCGTGCTCCGCGGCATTCTCGTCCAGCGGCGCCCGCCACGCGCCGAAGACGACGACCGCGAGACCCACGACCAGCAGCAGACGGCGCGCGTTGCCCATGCGGTCCATGATACGCCGCGCGCGGCGCCGGTCGGCGCGGGCCGCGGCCGTATAATTCCCCTCCACGGCGCCATTGGTCGCGCCGGCTCCCGAACCCATCCGAATGACCTCCTCCTGGATGCTCGTGGCGGGCTTCTTCTTCGCCGCCATGGCCCTTTTCGTGAAGCTGGGCAGCGCGCACTTCGAGGCGATCGAGCTGGGCTTCTATCGTTCCCTCGCGGCCTTCCTCTTCATCGCCGCGTACGTGGTCACCGGCAAGCGGCGCGTGTGGAACCCGTACATGGGCACGCACCTGCTGCGAAGCCTCGCCGGCACCTTCGGGATCATTGCCTACTTCTACGGCATCTCGAACCTGCCGCTCGCCACCGCCACGACGCTCAACTACACCTCGCCGCTCTTCCTCGCCGTGGCCACGACCGTGGTGCTGCGGGAGAAGTTCTCGCCGTGGCTCATCGTCGCGATCGTCCTGGGCTTCGGGGGCGTGGCGATGCTGCTCCAGCCCACTTTTGCCGCGGGCAAGGAGGGTGCAGCGATGGTGGGCCTCTTCTCCGGGCTCGCGGCCTCGTGGGCCTACCTCGGCGTGCGCACGCTCAGCCAGCAGGGGGAGCCGGAGTGGCGGATCCTCTTCTGGTTCGGCCTCTTCGGCACGCTCGGCTGCGCCACGTGGCAGGTGAGCTTCTCGACCTTCCACCCCGTGGGCTGGGAGAATGCCGGGATCCTGCTGGGCGTGGGCGTCCTCGGCACCCTCGCGCAACTGGCCATGACGCGCGCCTACCGCACGGCGAACACGCTGGTGGTGGGCTCGCTCTCGTACTCGACCATCGTCTTCTCCACGCTCTTCATGGTTGCGTTCTGGGATGACCGGCTCACGCTGCTCGGCTGGTCGGGCATCGTGGTCATCATCGCAAGCGGGCTGATCGCCCTGCGCGTGGGAAACATGGAAAAACCGAAGGAGTCCGCCCCGTGAAAGCCGAACTGCTCTTCCAGACCGAAACGCTCGCCGCGCACCTGGACGACCCGGACTGGATCGTCTTCGACACACGCCACGACCTCGCGAACACCGACAAGGGCCGCGACGCGTGGAAGGCCGCGCACATCCCGGGCGCGTTCTTCATGCACATGGACGAGGATCTTTCCGGCGCGAAGACCGGCGCCAACGGCCGCCACCCGCTGCCGGAGATCGCGGATTTCGCCGCCCGCATGAACCGCTGCGGCGTCGCACCGCACCGGCAGGTCGTGGTCTACGACGACGGCGGCGGCAGCTTCGCGGTGCGCCTGTGGTGGATGCTGCGCTGGCTGGGGCACGAGCGCGTCGCCCTCCTCGACGGCGGCTTCGCGGCCTGGAAGCGCGAGAACCGCCCGCTCGACGACGCCGTGCCCGCGCCGCGCAAGGGCGCCTTCGAGCCTCGGCCGAAGACGGGCATCACCGCGGACCGCCGGCAGGTGGCCGCGATGCGCGAAGACCCGTCCGTGAAGATCGTCGACGCGCGGGCGGCTACGCGCTTCCTGGGCGAGAACGAAACGCTCGACCCGGTAGGCGGGCATATCCCCGGCTCCGTCAACCGCTTCTGGCAGCACAACCTGGGCTACGACGGGCGCTTCCTCTCCCCGGAGGAGCTGCACGCCGAGTTCCTCGAGCTCCTCGACGGCGCAGCTTCCGGGAACACCATCCACTCCTGCGGCTCCGGCGTCACCGCCTGTCACAACCTCTTCGCCATGGAACTCGCGGGCCTCAAGGGTTCGCGCCTCTTTCCCGGCTCGTGGAGCGAATGGTGCGCGGACCAGTCCTTGCCCGTGGCCACGGGGCCCAAGTGAGCCGATGCGGCCCGTGACGCTTCGCCTGCTCGCGCCCGCGCTCCTCGCCGCGGCCGCGCTCGCCGCCCACGCGCAGGGCGAATTCCTCACCCCGCCCGCGAGCCTCGTCCTCGAGGGCGTGCCGCCTATCCCCGCGGAGACCGCCGCCGCGACCGCGCCCTACACCGCCTTCCGGCCGAGCACGCTCCTCGACTGGCACCCGCAAGGCCGGGAGTTCCTCGTGCGCCGGCGCCTGGGAGAGACCGAGCAGCTCCACCGCGTCACCGAACCCGGACGGGCGCCCGAGGCGCTCACGGACCTGCCCGATGCCGTGTCCGCCGGCCGCTACGAGCCGGAAGCGGCAAAGTGGCTGCTGCTCTCCCACGGCCAGGGCGGCGACGAGGTGTTCGCGATCCACCGCTACGACCCGGCCTCGAAGGAAAGCGTGCAGGTGAGCCCCGCAGGGCGGCGCGCGGGCACGCCGGAATGGAATCACCGGGGCGATCGCATCGTGTTCACGACGGTGCCGATCGACCGCAACGACTCCTCCCGCGTGGCGAGCACCACCGTGCACCTGGCCGATCCGGCCGACCCGGAAAAAGCGCGCGTGCTCGCGCAACTGCCCGGCGGCGGCTGGCGCGACTTCAGCTTCTCGCCCGACGACCGGCGCCTCGCCTTCGTCGAGTACGTGTCGGCCGAGGAGTCGCAGCTCTGGCTCATGGACGTGGCCACGGGCAAGCGCCGGCGCCTCACGCGGCCCGTCCGTGGCGCGCCCGTGTACTACGAGAGCCCGCAGTTCTCCCCCGACGGCAATGCGCTCTTCGTGGTGAGCGACCGCGGCTCGGAGTACCGCCACCTCGCACGCTTCGACATCGTCTCGGGACGCGAGCAGGCGCTGGCGGCGAACCTCAAGTTCGACGTGGAGGAGATCGCTCTCTCCGGCGCGGCGGGACGGATCGCCTTCGTCACCAACGAGGAAGGCGCCCACGTGCTGCGCTTCGTCGACCTCGCCACGCGCAAGGAGACGCCCCGCCCCGCGCTGGTGCCCGGCGTCATCTCGACGCTGCGCTGGAGGAAGGACGGCTCCGAGATCGCCTTCACGCACGCCTCGTCGCGTTCGCCAGGCGATGTCTTCTCCTACGACCTCGGCGCCAACCGCGTCACGCGCTGGACCAACGGCAACAGCCCGGAGCTCAACGCGGGGACCTTTCCCGAGCCGCGTGTGATCCGCTGGAAGAGCTTCGACGGGCGCGCGATCACCGGCCTCTACTACCACCCGCCGTCACGCTTCGAGGGCGTGCGCCCGGTCGTCGTGAACGTGCACGGCGGGCCCGCCGCGCAGGCGCGTGCGGGTTTCATCGGCCGCAACAACTACCTGGTGAACGAGCTGGGCATCGCGCTCATCTACCCCAATGTGCGCGGCTCGTCGGGCTTCGGTAAGCGCTTCCTCAAGCTGGACAACGGGCGGCTTCGGGAGGATTCCGTGAAGGACCTCGGCGCGCTCCTCGACTGGATCGGCGCCCAGCCCGGGCTCGACGCCCAACGCGTGCTGGTCATGGGCGGCAGCTACGGCGGCTACATGGCGCTCGCCGCCTCCGTGCGATACGCCGACCGGATCGCGGGCGCGGCGAGCACCGTGGGGATTTCCAATTTCGTCACCTTCCTCGAGCGCACCGAGACCTACCGGCGCGACCTGCGGCGCGTGGAGTACGGCGACGAGCGCGTGCCGGAGATGCGGGAGTTCCTGGAGTCGATCTCGCCGCTCACCCACGTGGAGAAGATCGCCAAGCCCCTCTTCATCGCGCAGGGCAAGAACGACCCGCGCGTGCCCTGGACCGAGTCCGGGCAGATCGTCGCCGCGCTCAAGCAGCGCGGCACGCCCGCGTGGTACCTGCTCGCCACCGACGAGGGGCACGGCTTCCGCAAGAAGGCCAACGCGGACTTCCAGTTCAACGCCACGGTGGAGTTCATCCGCCGCACGCTCAAGCCCTAGAAAATGGGGACGCTCCCCTGTTTCAAGGTGGTGAAATAGGGAGCGTCCCCATTATCTGCGTCCGCGCCGGGGCCGCGCGGAACAGGATCACCGACCATGCTTGCCGACTTCGTACTTCTCGTTCATGGAGCCTTCGTCCTCTTCGTGGTGGGCGGGCTTGTCGCGACCTGGGCGGGCGAGGCCCTGGGCCGCGCCTGGGCAAGGAACCGGTGGTTCCGCGGGCTGCACCTGGCGGCCATCGCTTTCGTGGTGCTGGAATCGGTGCTCGGCTACACCTGCCCCCTCACGATCTGGGAAGACGCGCTCCGGGGTGCGGCCACGGCCGAGGGGTTCGTCGAGCGCTGGGTGCGCGCGCTCCTCTACTGGAGCGCCCCGCCCTGGGTGTTCACGACCGCCTATGTGGCCTTCGGGGGCCTGGTCGCGTGGACCTGGTGGCGCATCCCGCCGCGACGGGGCTAGGACTTGCCCAGCACGAGGTTCACCGCCGCCACCAGCGCGCTCATCTTGAAGGGCTTGCTCACGTAGCCGTCGGCCCCGGCCGCGAGCCCCGCCTTCACGTCGGTGACATCGGCCTTTCCGGTCATCATGATCACCGGCATGCGCGCGTACTTGGGGTGGGCGCGCAGGCGCCCGAGGATCTGCAGCCCGTCGGCGTCCGGCAGCACGATGTCGAGCAGGATCAGGTCCGGCAGGATCGGCTTGTTCACCTCGGCGTTGATCTGCGCGCGGTTGGCCGCGCGGCGAACCTCGAAGCCGGCCACGGTGAAGATCTCCGCGAGCAGGTTGGAGAGATCCGGGTCGTCCTCCACCACGAGCAGCGCGTGGCGCTCGCCGTTGCGCGGCGGGACCTTGGCTGCGGCGCGGCGCGCGATGGCGATGTAGTAGCCCGCATGGCTCAGCTCCACGCCGCCCGCGGCCGCCTCCTTGCGGGCCGTCTCGAGCTGCTGCGGCGTCGGGGCCGGGGGCTGGACCGCTGCCGGCCTGGTGAAGTCGAGATCGTCCGTGGCGCTGGGTTTTCCGGGGTTCATGTCGCCGCCTTCCTTTCGCCGATGCGGCTTTCCTCGCCGCGCAGGAGCTTGCGGATGTTGGCCTCGTGGCGCCACACGAGCACGGCGCAAAGGGCGCAGGTGGCCACGAGGAGTGCGCCGGGGCCGCGCCACCAGTACAGCGCCGCGGGCGCGGCCAGCGCCGCGAGGATCGCCCCGAGCGAGGAGTAGCGGGTGACGGCCACGACCGCGGCCCAGACCGCGAGGGTCGCGAGCCCCGCGCGCCAGTCCACCGCCAGAAGCACGCCCGCGGCCGTGGCCACGCCCTTGCCCCCCTTGAAACCGAGCCAGACCGGAAAGACATGCCCGAGGAACGCCGCGAGCGCCACCACCGCAACGATCTCCTCGGCGAGCCCCAGCCGGATCGCCACCCAGACCGCAACCCAGCCCTTGAGCGCATCCCCGGCCAGGGTGAGCGCGGCGGCGGCCTTGCTGCCCGAACGCAGCACGTTCGTGGCGCCGGGATTGCCCGAGCCGAAGGAGCGCGGGTCCGGCAGGCCCATGACCCGGCTCACGATCACCGCGAAGGGAATCGAGCCGACCAGGTACGCCAGGATGGCAGCGGGGAACGCGATCATGTCGATACTCTACAATACGGCCTCGGAATCGCTCCCCTCCCGCCTGCGCGCGACGCGCCCTCCCGATGGACAAGATCTTCATCCGCGAATACCGCATCGACGCCTGGGTCGGCATCTACGACTGGGAGAAGCTGCGCCCGCAGACGCTGGAACTCGACGTCGAGATCGGCATCCCGAACGATGCCGCCGGGAAATCCGACGACATCGGCGACACCGTCCACTACGGGCAGGTCGTCGAGCGCTTCGCGGCCGAGCTGGCCGAACGCCGGTTCGGCCTGCTCGAGGCGCTGGCCGAGCACCTCGCGGGCATCGTCACGAAGGAGTTCAAGGCGCCCTGGGTGCGGCTTTCCGTCGCGAAGCTCGGCCATATCCGCAACGTGCGCAAGGTGGGCGTGACCATCGAGCGGCCGCGCGCGCCGTCGAAATGAGGCCCCCATGCTGAAGTGGGTGCTGGTGATCGTGGTGGCCGTGGTCGTGCTCTCGCTCTTCGCCCCGAGCTTCTCGAAGCTGGGGCTGGGCCGGCTGCCGGGCGACATCACCGTGCGCTTCCGCGGGCGCCTCGTGTACCTGCCCATCACCACCACGGTGCTCATCTCGCTCGCCCTCACCGCGCTGGGGCGGATCCTCTAGGTCGGCTCGAGGTCCGCCTCGGTGAACACCGAGCGGTAGGACGTGTAGACCGTGGCGATCATGAGCGGCGCCCACGCGAGGAGCCCCAGCCCGATGGGGATCACCGCCGCCACGAGCAGCGCGAGCATCACCAGGCCGTAGACGAGCATCGGCACGAAGTTGCGCAGGCACGCGACGAGGCTCGCCTTCATCGCCTCCAGCGCGGGCACGCCGTGCAGCATCGCGAGCGCGGGCGCGAACCAGTAGGCCGCCAGCAGCGGCACCGCGAGCGCAAGCGTGACCAGCCCGCCGAGCGCGAGCCACAGCAGATCCTCCGGAAGGGCGTTCACGATCGCCGCCTCGTCGCCCCGGACGACCGCGAACAGGAATTCCCTGCCCGCGAAGAGCCCGAAGACGCTCACGAGCGCGAGTTCCCCCAGCACGTAGATCGCGCCGATCGCGAACAGCAGGCCGGTGTTGCGCCGGAAACCGGCGAGCAGGTGCTCGAGCTCGAGGTCTCCTCCCATCTCCAGGGAGCGGCACCCCAGCGCGATGCCCCCCATGAAGACCGGCGAGACGAGGTTGCCGAGCCACATCCCCGCCCAGGGCACCATGCCCAGCCCGACGTGGATGAGGAAGAAGAGGACGAGGAAGACGATCCACATGAGGGTCGCCTTGCGGAAGAGCCGCCAGCCGTCGGCTATCCAGTCCACGCCCGCGCCCGCGCGCACCCTGCGGCCCGGCATGACGAGCGACGCGGGGCCGGGATCGTTGGCGGCCGGCCCTTGCAGCGGAGGACCCGGCTCGTTGGGATGCATGCGCAGTCCGTTCTTCGGCTGGAAGCGAAGGCGAGGTTACTCCTCGCGCCCCACCTCAACAAGGACAGGCGAGAGCACGCGCAGGATATCGGCCGGCGCCATGCCCAGGAGGTAGCCGCGGCGCCCGCCGTTGATGTAGATGCGCGGCAACGCGAGGATCGAGCGCTCGAGGTATACCGGCATGGGCTTTCGCGTGCCGAAGGGCGAGCAGCCGCCAACCAGGTAGCCCGAGTGGCGCGTCGCATCCTCGGGCTTGCACGGGAACACCCGCTTCGCCCGCGCCACGCGCGCGAGCTCCTTCGTCGACACCTTCCGGTCGCCGTGCATGAGCACCACCAGGGGCTCGCCCTTCTCGGTCTCCATGACCAGCGTCTTCACGACCTCGTGTTCCGGCACGCCAAGCGATGCCGAGGACACGGCGGTGCCGCCGTGCTCGACGTATTCGTAGTGGTGCTCGGTGAATGCAATGCCGTGCCTGGCGAGAAAGAGGGTCGCGGGCGTCGCGGCGGGCTTTGCCACGGCAGCACCCCTCAGGCGAGGAGCGTGCGGGCCAGGAGGACCACGCCGCTTCCCGTGATGACGCCGCCGACCACCCGGCGCATCTGTGCCTGCGTGAGCCCGATGTGGATGCGCGAGCCCAGCGCGATCCCGGCCAGGGCGAAGGGCGCGACAAGCAGGATGCCCTTGGCGATCCCGGCCTTGAGGACGAGGCCCGCGAGCGCGTAGGAAAGCGTGCGCAGCGTGGCCGAGATCGAGATGATCACCGAAACGGTGGAGCGAATCGCGGACTTGTCGCGCAGCCGCCCCGCGAGGTAGGCCGCGTTCACCGGCCCTCCGGCACCGAAGACGGCGGCGAAGATGCCCGCGAAGACGCCGGCCGGAACGCACCACCACGCCGAGATCGTCGAGCGCGGCGACGGATCGAGGATCGCGTGCAGGCCCACGACGATCGAGAAGAGCGCGGCTGCCACCTTGAGCGGCGGCTGGGGCACGCTCACGAGCACGGTGACGCCGAGGACGATGCCCACGACCATGAACGGCATCACGCGCTTGAGTTCCGGCAGGCTCACGTGGCGTCGATTGGCTCCGCCGACGAATACCGCCGCGGCGAGGTCCGCCAGCGCCATGAGCGGCACGAGAAAGGTGAGCGGAAGCCAGTTCGCGAGGATCGGGATCGAGATGATGGTCGAGCCGAACCCCGACATGCCGAACACGGTGTAGGCGAAGAGGACCGCGAGCGGCGCCACGATCCAGAACGCGAGCGGCAGCTGCGAGAGTTCGTTCATCCGCGCGGGTGGTGCTTCTCGTGGAGCTTCTTCAGCCGCTCGCGCGCCACGTGGGTGTAGATCTGCGTGGTGGAGATGTCGGCGTGGCCCAGCAGCAGCTGCACCACGCGCAGGTCCGCCCCGTGGTTGATGAGGTGGGTCGCGAAGGCGTGGCGCAGCGTGTGGGGCGAGATGGCGGACCGGATCTGCGCGCGCGCGCCATAGCGCTTCACGAGCCCCCAGAAGGCCTGGCGCGTCATCGGGGCGCCCCGCGCCGTGACGAAGAGCGCGTCGCTCTTGCGCGCCCCGAGGATGGCCGCGCGGGCGAGCTTCCCGTAGCGCTGGATCCAGTCGAGCGCCTCCTCGCCCAGCGGCGTGAGGCGCTCCTTCGCGCCCTTGCCGAGCACGCGCACCACGCCCATGTCGAGGCTCACCTGCAGCACCTTGAGGCCGACCAGTTCGGAGACGCGCAACCCGCTCGCGTAGAGCGTCTCGAGCATCGCCTTGTCGCGAAGGCCCAGGTCCGTTCCCGTGTCCGGCGCGGCGAGGAGCGCCTCGACCTCGGCCTCCGTGAGCGACTTCGGAAGCGACCGGGGAATGCGCGGCGCCTCGATGTCCGCCGAGGGGTCGTCGCGGCGAAGGCCCTCCTGCAGCGCGAAGCGATAGAAGCGCTTGAGGGCCGAGACCAGCCGGCCGGTGGTGCGCGGGCTCGCCTTCGTGACCTGGACCCGCCACGCGAGGTGCCGGTGGAGGTGCCCGGGGCCGGCGGCGAGCAGGCCGCCTTCGCCCTGCGCGGCGAGCCACGCGGCGAACTGGGTCACGTCGCGCCGGTAGCTCTCGAGGGTGTTGCGCGCGAGGCCGTCGGCGAGCCAGAGCCCGTCGCAGAAGCGTTCGATCACGCGCACGTCAGCTTCGGCGGGCGCCTTCATGGGCAAGGAGCCACCGCTTGATGGCGAGCTCGAAGCCGTCCGCGCGCGTGCCCATGAAGCCGCCCAGGGCGCCGCCCGCGGCCACGACGCGGTGGCAGGGCACCACGATCGGGACGGGGTTTGCGCCGCAGGCGCCGCCCACCGCGCGAGCCGAGGAGCGGATCGCGCGGGCGAGCTCGCCGTAGGTGCGCGTCCTGCCGGACGGGATCGCCTGCATCGCCTCCCACACCGAGAGCTGGTGGCGCGTGCCCGCGAGCCTGAGCGGCAGCTCGAAGACGAACGCCGGGTCGTCGAGGTACGCCTGGAGCTGCACGCAGGCGAGGAAGGCGATCGTGTTCTTCCCCGGCGCAAGCGCCGGCACGTCGGGCGAGAGATAGCGGATGCCCGTGACGTGGGTGTCCGTCGCCGACACGCCGATGGTGCAGAAGGACGCGCGTACGCACGCCTGGAAGGGCGCCACGCTTCAGCCGTCCCCCGCGAGCGAGCGGATCTTCGCCGCGAGGTCGGGCGCGATCGCGATGCCTTCCCGCCCGAATTTTCCGCGGTTCGCACGCCGCCGGTCGCCGGGAAGGCGCACGCCCGCGTCGGCGAGCATCGCGGCCACGAGGGTCTCGACGCGCTCGAGGTAGACCGCTCGGCCCGCGAGCGCGCCCGGGTCGATCGCGAGGAAGGCCTGGCCGATGCGGGTGGGCTTTCCGGCGTCGGTGAAGAAGCTGTCCGACTCGAAGCCGAACGCGGCCCCGGAGAGCGCGCAGGCGAGAAGCTCCACGACGAGGGCGAGCATCGCGCCCTTGGCGCCTCCCGCGGGCAGCATCATGCCCTCGAGGCCGGCCTTGGGGTCCGTGGTGGGATTGCCGTCGCGGTCGAGCGCCCATCCGGCTGGGATCGGCTTGCCTTCCTTCGCCGCGACCATCAGCTTGCCGCGCGCGACTTCCGAGAGGCTCAGGTCGATGACCAGGGGCGGGGCGTCCCGCCTCGGAAAGGCCGCGGCGATCGGGTTCGTGCCGAAGAGCGCGCGCTTGCCGCCCCACATGGGCATCGCGGCCGGGGAATTGCCGAAGGCGAGCCCCACGAGGCCGGCCTCGGCGATGGGCTCGGCGTGAAACGCGGCGACGCCGAAATGGTTGCTGTTGGCGACGGAGGCGAACGCCACGCCGTTCGCCTTCGCGCGCGCGATCGCCTCGCGCACCGCGAGGGCGCAGGCCTCGAAGGCGAGCCCGCCCCCCGCGTCCACGAGGCAGGCGCCGCCGCGCTCGTGCACCACCTTCGGCACTGCCGACCCGGTCGCGCGGCCGTTCTTCACGTGCCCGCAGTACTGCGGAATACGGGAAGCCCCGTGGGAAGCGATGCCGTCGAGCTCGGCGGCCACCAGCGCCGCGGCGGTGGCCGCCGCCATCGCAGGGGTCGCGCCGGAGCGTTCGAGCGCGCGGCGCATGAGGTCCGCGAGCGTCGCGGGAGCGAGGCGCTCGGTCATGGGCTTGCTTCCTTGGGCGATCTTCGCAGCATCTGGATCACGAACACGGAGGCAAAGAGCCCGACGCCCACGGCGTCGAGGTTGCCGGCGCCGACCGGGACTATCACGAGCGCGCCGGCCACGACGAGCATCGCGCGTTCGAGCAGGATGGTCTTCTTGATGAGCCACCCCTGCAGCCCGGCAGCGAGTGCGGCGATGGCCACGAAGACGAGGAACACGACCCAGCTCACCTCGAGCCAGGTCGCACCCGCCGGGAGCTTGAGCAGCACTCCGGTGCCGAGCGGGTCGAGCACGAAGAAGAACGGCACGACGAAAGCCGGCATCGTGTACTTCCAGGCCTGCAGCGTGGTCTTGTACGGGTCGGCGCCGGTGATGGCGGCCGCCGCGAAGCACGACAGCGCCGTGGGCGGCGAGACCTCCGACAGGAGCGCGTAGTAGAAGATGAACATGTGCGCCGCGAAGTCGGGCACGCCCAGCGTGATGAGCGCGGGCGCGGCGATCACCGCGCAGATGATGTAGGAGGCGGTCACCGGCACGGCGAGACCCACGATCCAGACGATGAGCGCGGTGTAGAGCGCCGTGAGCGCGAGGCTTCCTCCCGCGTAGTCGATCACGATGGAGGAGAACTTGAGCCCCAGCCCCGTGAGGGTGACCACGCCCACGATGATGCCGGCCGAGGCGCAGGTGGCCGCGACGTTGAGCACCCCGGTCGTGCCCGTCTCCATCGCCTTCACGAATCGCCTGGGCCGCATCGCCGACTCGCGGCGCAGGAAGCTCACGGCGAACGCGGTCACGGTCGCCCAGAACACGGCGAGGGTGGGCGAGAAGCCCATCAGCATGAAGACGATGATCGAGGCGAGCGACAGGAAGTGGTACCAGTAGCGCTTGGCGAGCGTCCAGGCGCTCTCGACCGCCTCGAAGACGCCCTGGCTCATGCCGTACTTGCGCGCGTCCAGCTCCACCATGAAGAAGAGGCAGAAGTAGTAGAGGATGGTCGGGATCACCGCCATCTTGATCACTTCGAGGTAGGAGATCTTCAGGAACTCCGCGATGAGGAAGGCCGCCGCCCCGAGCACCGGCGGCGAGAGAATCGCACCCAGGCCGCCCGCGGCGAGCAGCCCGCCCGCGGCTGCCGCTTCGTAGCCGCTCCGCTTGAGCATCGGATAGGCCACCGAGCCGATGGTCACGGTGGTCGCCACGCCGGAGCCGGAGGGGCCGCCGAGCAGGAAGGAAGACATCACCACGGCGCGGCCCGCGCTCGAGGACTTGCCGCCCATGAGCGAGAAGGAGAAGTCGAGGAAGAACTTGCCCGCGCCCGAGTACTGCAGGAACGCCCCGTAGATCGTGAACAGGATGATGAGCGTCGCGGACACGTCCACGGCCGTCCCGAAGATGCCCTCGAGCGTCATGTACATGTGGCCCACCATCCGCCCGAGGTCGTAGCCGCGGTGCGTCCAGGGCGCGGGAAGCCACGGACCCGCGAAAGCATAGATGATGAAGAACGAGATCACGATGGGCATGATCCAGCCCGAGGTGCGCCGCGTCGCCTCGATCACCAGCAGGATCAGCGCCACGCCGAAGACGATGTCCCAGTTGTTGGGGTCGGTATTGCGGTCCGTGAAGGCGTCGCCGCCGTTGATCATCCAGGCGATGGTGGCGAGCGAGAGGAGCGCCAGCAGCACGTCGAACCACATGAGCCGGTGGCGGAAGCGCCGCGCCACGGGGAAGAGCATGAACGACAGGAAGAGCACCAGCCCCACGTGGATGCCGCGCAGGATGTCCGTGCGCACGATCCCGTAGGCCGAATAGAGGTGGAAGGCCGAGGTGCCCACGGCCACGGCCGTGAGGAAGGCCGCGAGCCAGCCCTTGTAGCGGTTGAAGTGGCCTTCCTCGTCCTCGATGAACTCCTCGACCTTGTGGCGCAGTTCCTCGGTAAGCCCGTCGTCGGGCAGGAGATCGTCGTCGGGCGTTGCGGATCGGCTCATGCGTTCCTCCGGGACGCCCTGTGGCCGGGCGTTTGCGCCATTGTCCGTGAAAAACGACCCGGGGTCAGGCGACTATTCCGGCACCGTGCCGGAAAGCCGTCCTGACCCCGGGTCGCCCGCGGCTTCCGGGCCTCAGGCGCTCTCGTAGAGGCGCGTGAGCACGAACTCCCGGTGGCCGAGGGCCTCGGCGGCGGTGAGCCGGCCGTTGGCGGTGCGGAACATGCACTCGAGGAGCGCGTCGCCCGCCTGGTCCATGTTCATTTCCTTGCGCAGGAGCGCCGAGACGTCCACGTCGATATGCTCGCTCATCGTGCGCACGGTGCGCGGATTGGCCGACAGCTTGATGACCGGCAGGATCGGGTTGCCGATCACGTTGCCCTGTCCCGTCGGGAAGAAGTGCACCGCATATCCCGAGGCCGCGCAGAGGGTCACCATCTCCGCCGCCGCCGAAGACGAGTCCATGAACCACAGGCCCGGGCCGGACGGCACCTCGCCCTTGTCGATCACGCCGTCGACCAGGCACTCGCGGCCGATCTTCTGGATGTTGCCCAGCGCCTTCTCCTCGATGGTCGTGAGGCCGCCCTCGATGTTGCCCTTGGTGGGCTGGGAATCCGACAGGTCGCTCGTCTTGTGGCGCTCGATGATCGCCTGGTAGCGGTCGAACATGAACTGGAACTTCTTCCTCACCTCGTCGGTGCGGCAGCGCGCCGCGACCAGGTGCTCGCCCCCGGTGAGCTCCGTCGTCTCGCCGAACACGAGCGTGGTGCCGTGGGGGTAGAGCTTGTCGAAGGCGTTGCCCACGGTCGGGTTCGCCCCGCAGCCCGAGGTCGTGTCGGACTCGCCACACTTGGTCGAGACCCAGAGGTCGGAGAGCGGTCGCTCCTCGCGCGCCAGCTCGCTCGCCCACTGCACGAACTCCTTGGCCTTCTTCGAGGCACGCATGATGGTGTCGTGGTCGCCGTGCTGCTCGATGCCGAACCAGGCAACGGGCTTGCCGGTGGCGGCAATGCCGTCGGCCACCTTCTTCGCCCACCCTTCCTCGATGCAGATCACCACCACCGCCGCCACGTTCGGATTGGCGCCCGTGCCGATGAGCGTGCGGAAATGCAGGTCCAGGTCCGCGCCGAACTGCAGCCGCCCGTACGGGTGCGGCAGCGCAAGCGCTCCCTTGATGTTGTTCGCGACCGCCTCGGCCGCCGCGTTGGAGAGGTCGTCGACGGGCAGGATGACGACGTGGTTCCTCACGCCGACGCGCCCGTTCTCGCGCTTGTAGCCCCGGAAAGTCTTCTTGCTCAGGTCCATGTGGGTTCCTTACCAGCGCTTGGTCTTGATGTTGTGGACGTGGGCATGCTCGCCCACGCCGATGGGGGCGACCACGCGCCCGATGTCGGTGCCGTACTTGATCACCGTCGCGTCCTTCGCGAGCGCCTTGATCGCGAGCTTGTGGCCGATGGGAATGTCATTGGCGGCCTTGAACGTGATTTCCTTGTCCTGGTCCATGATCCAGCCGGTCAGCTTGTCCCCAGACTTCACGCCCTCGACCACCACCACGCCGACGGAATCGCCTTCGTCATGCACTACGAAATGGATCATCGCTCGTCGCTCCTCATGCGGAAGGCCGATCCTAGCCCCGGCCCGCCGGCCGAGTCAACTAGATGAGTTGCATGTTATGCTTGCGCCATGCCCGCCACCGCCCGCCGCGCCGCCGCGCCCGCCCTCGCCCCCGGCCGCCCGCTCTACGAGGAGGTGCGGGCGCACCTGACCGAGGGCATCGCCGCGGGCCGCTGGAAGGCGGGCGAGGCGATCCCGTCGGAGTCCTGGCTCGCGGGCCACTTCGGCGTGGCGATCGGAACGCTGCGCAAGGCGGTCGACAGCCTCGTGGCGCAGGGCGCGCTGGTTCGCCGCCAGGGCAAGGGCACCTTCGTCACCTCGCACGACGGCCGTCGCCTCATGTTCCACTTCTTCCACATCGTGGGCGAGGACGGCACGCGGGCCTACCCGGAGGTGCATGCCGTGTCCTTCGCGCGGGCGCGGGCCGATGCGGCCGAGTCGCGCGCGCTCGCGATCCCGCCCGACGAGCGCGTGGTGCGCATCCGAAACGTCCTCTCGCTGGGCGGGCGCCCCGTCATCGTCGACGACATCACGCTGCCGGCCGCGCTCTTCCCGGGACTCACCGAGCGCATCTTCACCGCGCGCGAGAACACCATCTATCACCTCTACCAGAGCCGCTACGGGATCAACGTCCTGCGCACGGACGAGCGGCTGCGGGCGACGCTCGCCGCCGGCGCCGCGGCCTCGCTCCTGGGCGTGGCCGCCGGCGCGCCGCTCCTGGAGATCCGCCGCGTGGCGCTCACCTTCCGCGACCGCCCCGTGGAGCTTCGCGTCTCGCGCGTGAACACCGCCGCGCACGTCTACCACAACACCTTCGGCAAGGGCGAGGCGATCTAGGGCCATGCAGACCGCGCTCCTCATCCTGCCCAATTTCGTGCTGATCCTGGTGGGACTCGTCCTCGCGCGCGCGTTCGACTACGGGCGCGGCTTCTGGGAGGGTCTCGAGAAGCTCGTCTACTTTGTGCTCTTCCCGGCGCTGCTGCTTCGGTCGCTCGCCGTCTCGACGCTCGACCTCGCGAGCCTTGGCATGGTGGTCGCGAGCGGCTGGGCGGTGATGCTCCTGGGCATGGCGGCGGCGGCGCTCGCGCGCCCGCTCTTCCGGGTGGATGCGCGCGTGGCCGCCTCCTGCTTCCAGTGCGCCTTCCGCTTCAACACCTACATCGGCCTCGCAGTCGCCGGCAGCGTCTTCGGCGCGCCGGGAGTCGCCACCGCGGCGCTGCTCATGGGCGCGATGATCCCGCTCGCGAATCTCGGCGCCGTGGGGATGCTTGCCGCGCACGCGAAGACGAACCTGTGGCTCGAACTCGCGCGCAATCCGCTCGTCGTCTCGACGCTCGCGGGCTTCGCGTGGAACCTCTCCGGGCTCGGGATGCCGGGGTTCCTCGACCAGACGCTCGGGCTCCTCGGCCAGACGGCGCTGCCGGCGGGGCTGCTCGCCGTCGGCGCCGCGCTTCGCATCGAGCGCGGCGAGGCGGGCGCCGGCGCGCACGCATGGTGGCTGGGAGTCAAACTCGCGGCGATGCCGCTGGCCGCCTGGGGCTGCGTGGTGCTGCTCGGGCTGCACGGCGTCGAGGCGGGCGTGCTCGTGCTGTGGGCCGCGCTGCCCACGGCCTCCAGCGCCTACATCCTCGCGGTGCGCATGGGTGGCGACGGCCCGTCGGTTGCGGCGCAGATCACGGCGGGGACGGTGATATCCATGGCCACCCTGCCGGCCTGGCTCGCCTGGCTCGCCTGAGGCACCGGAAACGCGAAGGGCCGCGCAAGGCGGCCCTTCATCGTCAGCGCGGGTGACGGCGCGTCACGCCTTCGGCGTCTCCTCCGCCGGCGGCAAGACCTCACGGTCCACGACCTTCTTGAGCTTCTCGCGGATACGCGCGCTCTTGCCCGAGCGCTCGCGCAGGTAGTAGAGCTTCGCGCGGCGCACGGCGCCCTTTCGCTTCACCTCGATCGAGGCCACGGCGGGCGAATAGGTCTGGAACGTGCGCTCCACGCCTTCGCCGCTGGAGATCTTCCTCACGATGAACGAGGAATTGAGGCCCTTGTTTCGCCGGGCGATGACCACGCCCTCGTAGGCCTGCTCGCGCTTCTTGTCGCCCTCGACCACCTGCACCTTCACGATCACCGTGTCGCCGGGGGCGAAGTCGGGGATCGTGCGCCCGAGTCGGGCGATTTCTTCCTGCTCGAGTTTCCGGATCAGATCCATGCACGTTTCCTTTCGGTTTCCGGCCCTGGGGGCCTTCCACGCAGAGCAGCCCGCGGGCTGGTGCGTGCGGTTTGTTTTCTACTGCTGTTCCTGCGCCTGCTGCTCGCGGCGGTATTCCGCGAGCAAATCCGCATCTTCCTTCGAAAGCGTCCTCTCCCCGAGGAGATCGGGCCGCCTCGACCACGTCCGCGCGAGCGCCTGCTTCCTGCGCCACCGCGCGATCGCGGCGTGGTTGCCCGACAACAGCACCTCGGGCACCCGTTCCCCCTGCCACTCCTCCGGCCGCGTGTAGTGCGGCCAGTCCAGCAACCCGTCCGAGAACGAGTCCTGGGACGCGCTCCCGGCATCGTTCAGGCTCCCGGGAAGCAGCCTCACGATGGCGTCGATCATCACCATCGCCGGCAACTCCCCGCCGGAGGTCACGTAGTCTCCGATCGAGATCTCCCGGTCCACCTTGCGCCGGATGAGGCGCTCGTCCACCCCTTCGTAGCGCCCGGCCACCAGTACCAGTCCCTGCGAACCCGCCAACTGCCTCGCCGCCGCGTCGGTGAACCTTTCGCCCTGCGGCGAGAGCATCACCACCAGCGGCCTTTCCACCCCGGCGGCCGACTGCCTCGCCACCGCGGCATCGATCGCCTGCTCCAGCGGCCCCGGCAGCATCACCATCCCGGGCCCGCCGCCGTAAGGCCGGTCGTCCACGGTGCGGTGCGGGTCGTTCACGAAATCGCGCGGGTTCCACGCGCGGAAGTCGAAACCGCCCTCCTCCAGCGCGCGCCGCGTGATGCCATGGCGCGTCACCGCCTCGAACATTTCCGGGAAGATCGTGACCACGTCGAAGCGCATCGTCACGCGTCGTACCCCGCTTCCCAGTCCACCGTGATCCGCCTCGCCGCCCGGTCGACGGACTTCACGAAGTCCGCGATGAAGGGAATCAGGCGTTCCCGCTCCCCGCGAACGACCAGCACATCCGACCCGCCGGCCCTCAGCAATTCCTCCACCTGCCCGAGCGCCTCGCCCTGCAGGTTCACCACCGCGAGCCCCACCAGGTCGATCCAGTAGAACTCGCCCTGCGCCGCCTCCCCGAGATCATTCCGGGCGACGGCTATGTCCTGGCCCTGCAACAGCTCGGCGGCATTGCGGTCGTCCACACCCGCGAGCTTGGCACTCACCGCGGCAGGCCGGACCTTGAAATCCTCGAGATCCGCCGAGACCCATCCCGTCTTCGTCCGCAGCCACCACGCGGGGTGGCGGGCAAGGCCGTCGGGAGTTTCGGTGAAGGTCTTGAGCCTGACCCAGCCCTGGATGCCGAAGGGGCCCAGCACGCGCGCCATCACCACCAGCGCCGACTCGTCCCCCGCGTACGGGGAACCGGCGGGCCTACTGGGCAGGGGCTTCCGGCTTGCCGGCGAGCTGGGCCTTGCCACGCTTGATCAGCTTCCTGACGGCATCCGAAGGCTGCGCGCCCTTCGACACCCAATGGTCGACGCGGTCGAGCGCGATCCGGAAAGGCGGCTCGTTGCCCGAGGCCTTGGGGTTGTAGAAACCGATGCGCTCGATGAATCGCCCGTCGCGCGGCATGCGCGAATCGGAGACGACCACGTTGTAGAAGGGGCGATTCTTCGCGCCGCCGCGCGCCATTCTGATGACCACCATGCTGGCTCCTATCCCGTTGAAAACGGGTAACGGTTGCTGGAAAGGTCGCCCCCGGGCGCAAAGCCCGGAAGCGGAAAAGCCTTGCATTATAAGGGCTTGCTCAAGCCCGCGCAACGGGCCCGCAAGGGCCTTCAGAAGCGGAAGCGGCCGTTCCTGCCGATGACCGCGAGCTCGACGAAGCGGTTGCCGTGGCGGTTGTCGGGCGAGAAGTTGACGACGTACCCGCCGACATCCAGGCTCCCCAGCCCGTTGAACGCCCGGTAGAGGCTCTCTCGGGTGACGTCCCGGCCGGCCTTGCGAATCGCCTCGGTGAGGACCTTGGCCGCGATGCAGGCCTCGAGATTGGTGTAGTTCAACTCCGCGAGCCCCGCCTTGACCACCGCGTCGGCGCATTCCTTGATGACCGGGACCGTCTGCTTCGAAGGTGGCGGAACCACGCCCGCCACGGACACGCCCGCGGCGTCGGCGCCGGCCACCTTGGCGAGCGCGCTCGGGCCGACGAAGGAAAGCGAGGTCATGTTGTAGGGTTTTCCGGCCGCCTTGAGGCCCTTGATGACCTGCGAGGTCGTACCGTAGAGCGTCGTCGCCACGACCACCTCCGGGTCGCTCGCGATAATGGCGTCGATCTGGGCCTTCTCCACGTCGGCATTGCGCTTGACCTTCACGCCCACCGCCTTCTTGCCCGCGCCTTCCATGAGGCGCGCGACCGTCGCGTAGTTCTGGTTGCCGATCTGGTCGTCGTAGTTCACGACCGTCACCCGGGTGACGCCGAGCGCCTTCCAGTGGTCCAGGATCTTCACGAGCTCGTCCTCGTAGGAGGCGCGCATCACGAAGACGAGGTTGTTCTGCTTGTGGATCGCGTCGGCGCCGGTGAACGGGGCGAAGAAGGGCACCTTCTTCTCCTTCACCACGGGCATCGCGTCGAGGGACAGGGTGGCCGAGGCGAAGCCGAAGAGCGCGACCACGCCGGCTTCGTTCACGAGCTTCACCGCATTGGCGCCGGCGGTCTTGCGGTCGTTCTTGTCGTCGAGGGAGACGAGTTGCACCTTCCTGCCGTTGATGCCGCCGGCGTCGTTCACGCGCTTGAACCAGGCGAGCGCGCCGTCCCGGATGTCCTTGCCGATCTCCGCGTTGGAGCCGGTGAGGGGGGCCGATTGCCCGATCAGGATCGGATCGGCAGCGGACGCCACCATGGAAATGCCCGCCGCCAGCGCGGCGAGGATGTGCGCGAGTTGCTTCATGTGGCCTCCAGATAAATCATGCCGGGGGGCTGGCGCCCTTCTTCGTGGCTTGGATCGTGAGGCCATCTTCTACCCGCACGCCTTGAGGTGCGTCAATTGCGGCCGCGCGCCGCCGACGGACGGTCGCGAGCGTCGGACGGGCGGTCAGCCTTCGTCGCCCAGCGCCTTCAAGAACCGTCGGTCGCGCCGGCGCTCATGGTGAGCACGACCGGCGCGCCCCGCTCATCGCATGCCCGGAAGCATGCCCTTCATGTTGCGCATCATCTTTCCCAGCCCGCCCGAGCGCATCATCTTCATCATCTTCTGCATCTGCTCGAACTGGTTCAGCAGGCGGTTGACCTCCTGCACGGGCACGCCCGCGCCTGCGGCGATGCGGCGCTTTCGCGAGGCCTTGATCAATTCGGGCTTGCGCCGCTCGAGCGGCGTCATCGCGTCGATGATGCCCTCGGTGCGGCGGATCGATTTCTCCTGCAGGTCCGGCGACTGGCTCGCGGCGTGGGTGAGCTGCGCCGGGAGCTTGTCCATGAGCGCGGAGACCCCGCCCATCTTCTTCATCTGCTGGATCTGCGACTTGAAGTCCTCCAGGTCGAAGTCCTTGCCCTTCTTGAACTTGTCGGCGAGCTTCTTCGCCTCGCCTTCGTCGACGGACTTCCTCGCCTCCTCCACCAGAGAGACGATGTCGCCCATGCCGAGGATGCGCGAGGCCATGCGCTCCGGGTGGAAGGGCTCGAGCCCGTCCATCTTCTCCGAGACGCCGGCGAACTTGATCGGCACTCCCGTGACCTGGCGCACCGAGAGCGCAGCCCCGCCGCGCGCGTCCCCGTCCAGCTTGGTGAGGATCACGCCCGTGAGCGGCAGCGCCTCGCCGAAGGCCTTTGCGACGTTGACCGCGTCCTGGCCCTGCATGGAGTCGACCACGAAGAGCGTCTCGATCGGGCGCACGGCCGCGTGGATCGCGCGCACCTCGGCCATCATCGCCTCGTCGATGCCCAGGCGCCCCGCGGTGTCGACCACGAGGACGTCGTGGTAGTGCTTGCGCGCCCAGTCGAGCGCGTTGGCGGCGATGTCGACCGGTTTCTGCGACGCGTCCGACGGGAAGACGTCTATCGCGAGCTGCGCGGCCAGCGTCTTCAGCTGCTCGATGGCGGCGGGACGGTAGACGTCGGCCGAGACGAGCAGCACCTTTTTCTTGCCGCCCTTGAGCAGGCGCGCGAGCTTGCCCGCGCTGGTGGTCTTGCCCGCGCCCTGGAGCCCCGCGAGCAGGATTACCGCCGGGGGCTGGGTGGCGAGGTTCAACTGCGCGTTCGCGCCTCCCATGAGCGAGACGAGCTCCGCGTGCACCACGCCCACCAGCGCCTGGCCAGGCGTGAGGCTCGCGATCACCTCCTGGCCGAGCGCCCTTTCCTTCACCCGGGCGATGAAGTCCTTCACCACCGCGAGGCCCACGTCGGCCTCCAGGAGCGCCATGCGCACCTCGCGCAGCGCTTCGCCCACGTTCTCCTCCGTGAGGCGCGCGTGCCCGCGCATCGTCTTGATGACCGAGGAAAGTCTCTGCGTCAGGGCATCGAGCATGGGGAGGGCCGAGGGGGAATTGGTGTAGACTGCAATCGCCTCGAAAATGCGCGATTCGGCCCTTTATATTAGCACCGCCGCCTGCTGGCTCGCCCTCGCGGCGATCGCCTGGCGGGCTTCCCGCGCCGCCACCGTCGCGGCCGGTTCCGCGCCCGGCGCGGCCTTCCGGATTGAGGGCGTGCTGCTTCCCGTGGCCCTGGTGCTGCACGGCATGCTCGTCTACAACGGCGTGGCCACCGACGAGGGCCTGAACCTGGGCGTGGCCAACTCGATCTCCCTCATCGTGTGGCTCACGGTCGCGATCTACTGGCTCGCGAGCCTCGCGGTGCCCGGTCTCGCGAGCATCCAGGGCCTGTGGGCGCCCGTGGCGCTCGCGGCGGTGATAATGCAGTTCGCCGTCCCGTCGAACCACCTCGTGAGCTACGGCGGCGACCCGCTCTTCACCCTGCACTTCGCCATCGCGATGCTCGCCTACAGCCTCTTCATCGTCGCGACGATGCACTCCCTGGTGATGCTCGCCGAGGAGAAATGGCTGCACCGCGGCGTGATGCCGCCCTTCCTGAAGAGCCTGCCGCCGCTGCTCGAGATGGAATCGCTCCTCTTCCGCATCCTGATCGCCGCCTTCGTGCTGCTCACGCTCACCGTCGTCTCCGGCGTCTTCTTCTCCGAGCAGCTCTTCAAGCGCCCCTTCCAGCTCACCCACAAGACCGTCTTCGGCATGATCTCCTGGGTGATCTTCGGCTGGCTCCTGGCCGGGCGCTACTTCCAGGGCTGGCGGGGCAGGCGCGCGGTGTACTGGACGCTCGGCGGTTTCGCGGCGCTGCTGCTCGCCTACATCGGCAGCAAGTTCGTCCTCGAGATCATCCTGAAGCGCGCCTGACGTGCGCGAGTCGCGCGCCGGCACGCGAGACCCGGAGAGCCACGCCCCTTGACCGTCGTCATCCCGCTCGTCTGGCTCGTCGTGGCACTCGTCGTGCTGCTCCTGACCGCCGGCTTCTTCTCGCTCGCCGAGACGAGCATGATGGCGCTCAACCGCTACCGGCTGAAGCACCTCGTGCGCGAGGGCCGGCGCTCCGCGCGGCTCGCGCAGGATCTCCTCGACCGCACCGACCGCCTGCTCGGCGTGATCCTGCTCGGCAACAACCTGATCAACGCCGCCTCGACCGTGGTGGCCACGCTCATCTGCGTGCAGCTCTTCGGCGAGGGCGAGATGACGCTCGCCATCGCGACCGCGGGCGTCACCTTCTTCATCCTCGTCTTCGCCGAGATCACGCCGAAGGTGATCGGCGCCACCTTCCCGGAGGAGATCGCGCTGCCCTCGGCCTACGTGCTCACGCCCCTCCTGCGGATTGCCTACCCCGTCGTCTGGTTCGTGAATCTCTTCGTGCAGGGGCTGCTCAAGCTCATGTTCATCAGGCCGCGCGCCGAGAGCGAGGGCCAGCTCTCCATGGCGGAGCTGCGCACGCTCGTGCTCGAGGGCGGGAAGTTCATCCCGGCCAAGCACCAGTCGATCTTCCTCAACCTCTTCGAGCTGGAGGACATGACGGTCGACGACACCATGACGCCGCGCGGCCAGATCGAGGCCATCGACCTCGAGGACGACATCGACGACATCCGCACGGCCATCGCCACCGCCCACCACACGCGCCTGGTGGTCTTCGAGGGCAGCCTCGACAAGGTGGCGGGCATCCTGCACGTGAGAAAGTTCATGAACGCCTCGCGCCGGGAACCCCTCGACAAGGAGGGCATCCGCGAGACGCTGCGCGATCCCTACTACGTCCCGGAGGGCACGCCGCTGCTCCTGCAGCTGTCGAACTTCCAGGACCAGATGCGCCACATGGGGCTCGTGGTGGACGAGTACGGCGAGATCCTCGGCCTGGTCACGCTCCAGGACATCCTGGAGGAGATCGTGGGGGAGTTCACCAGCCACAAGCCGATGTCGGGGGGCCTGCTGCGCAAGGAGGCCGACGGCTCCATCATCGCCGAGGGAGCCTGCACGCTGCGCGTGTTGAACCGCAAGGCGGGCTTCCACTTCCCGCTCGAGGGGCCGAAGACGATCAACGGCCTCGTGCTTGAGGCGCTCGAAAACATCCCCGAGCCCGGCACCGCCGTGATCGTCGCCGGCCACCCCGTCGAGATCCTGCAGGTGCACGACCGCATGGTGAAGGTCGTGCGCATCCGCTCGCGCAAGGCGCCCGCAGGCGAGGCGCAGGCGGCCTGAGGCGAGGCTAGCGCGCCCGCGCGAGCGCCTCGGGGGAGTACTTCGCGACGAACCGGCGGTCGATCCGGTCCTTCCAGCGCCACACCCACCCCCCCTCGAAGGAGAGCGCGCCGTACGCGCCCACGGCGCGCCGCCCGCCGCAGGAAATCAACGCAAGGAAGCGGCGCGAGGACACGTGCCGCTCCTGCGGCCCGCCGTGCAGCGCGGCGAACAGGTTCGCCGCGAGCGCGGGCCCCGCGCGCACTGCGAAGACCCCCGCCTTGGGCCGCGGGTTCTGGACGCTCGTCGCGCAGTCGCCCGCCCCGAAGACCTCCGGGTGGGAGACGGCCTGCATGAAGTCGTTCACGGCGAGGAAGCCGCGCTCGTCGGTGGGGAATCCGGAGTCGCGGATGAATTCGGGAGCCGCCGCGCCCGCCACCCAGAAGGTCGCGTCCGTCGCGAACTCGATGTTGTCCTTCAGGCGCAGGAACCCGGCTCCCACCTCCGCCACGGGGCTTCCCGCGTGGGTGCCGATGCTGCGCCGGGCGGCCCAGCGCAGGAGCCGTCCGCGCACGGCCGCACCGTACTCGGGCACGATCGTGCGCGCATCGGTCAGCACGCGCACGTGCGGGGCGCCATCTCCCACTTCCATGCGGAAGCGGTGATCCATCGCGAAGGCGAGCTCGATACCGGCTGCACCGCCGCCCACGATCGACACCGCGTTCATGCCCGGCATACGCGCCTGCGCGAGCACGCGCTCCCAGCCTTCCACGAAGCGCTCGAGCGGGCGCACGGCGACGGCGTGCCGGTCGACTCCGATCGCGCCTCCCGTGTGCGACCGGGCGCCCACGTCGATCGAGAGCACGTCGTAGGGGACGACCTCGCCGTTGGCGCAGATCACCTCCCGCATCGACGGATTCACGAGCGAGGCGCTCGAGCGCACGACCATCGCGCGGGCGCGGTGGGCGAGAGGAAGCAGCCCGATGCCGCACTCGTCCAGCCCGTAGTGCCCGGCCACGAACCCCGGAAGCATCCCCGAGTACACCTGCCGGTCCACGGGGGTGACGAGGGTCACGCTCACCGTGGGGTCGAGCGCGTCGCCGATCGCCTTGAGCACGTGCACGTGCGCGTGTCCCCCGCCCAGGAGCACGAGCCGCTTCACCTGCGCGCTCCCAGCGCGAAATCGCCGAACCACGCCGTCGCCGTCTCGCCGGTCTGGTCGGTGTCGTTGCCGACCGCGAGCCCGGTCACGCGCGGGACCGGTCCCGGCCACTGCGCGCCGAACGCGGCGCGGAAGTCGGCTTCGAGGTCGCGCGCCTCCTGCGCCCAGTCGCCCGGCGAGCCGCTGCGCAGGACCACGGTCCGCACGCGGTCCGTGTAAGGGTTCCAGGCGCTCGTCCCCGGCGCGTGGCGGTTGTCCCAGACGTAGCAGATCGCGGCCGTGGGCAGCTCCTCGCCCCACACGGTGCGGGCGAGGAGCGACTTCACGCGCGCGCCGAAGGAAAGCGTCTCCACGGGCACGTCGAAGAAAACGTACACGCGCGCGGCGAAATCGTCCCCGGATTTCTCGGCGAGATTCGCGCGCGCGATCACGCGGTCCACCTTCCAGCGCCACGCGAGGACGGGATCCCGCGCGGGCAAGGCATCCAGCGCATGGGTGACGGTGCCGGCCGCCGCCGCCGCGCGCGATCGCAGCACGGTCACGCCCGAGTCCTCCACGAGCGTGAACTCCGGGGCCGGCACGCGCGGCAGCGCAAGCGCGCGCCAGCCCGCCGGCAGGTCCCGGCCCGGCTTCGCGGTCGAGAACGGGGCGACGCCGGCACCCGAGGCGAAGGCGATGCCGCAGGCCAGGAGCGCCGCTACCGAGGCTGCCCGGCGCGCGATCATGGGTCCGTCTCCGCGAGCAGGCCCGAGGCCACGAGGCGCCGGTAGTCCTCCGGGCGATCCACGTCCCAGCGAACCGGCATCTCGCGCCACGTGATCGCGGCGGCGCGCAACCGCGCGCGGGTGTCGCGCATCACGTCCGGACCGCCCCAGCGAATGCCCTCGAAGAGCACGGGCGCGGGGCGCGCGAGCCCGACGAGGACGTAACCGCCGTCCTCCGCGGGCTGGATCACCGCATCGTGGGTCGCAAGCGAGCCCGCGGCCGCGCGCAGGTCGTCCGGACGCAGCGCCGGGCAGTCGGAACCCACCAGCAGCACCGGCCCCGCGGGAAGGAGCCGCTCGAAGGCTCGCGTCATGCGCTCGCCGAGATGGCCGCCGCGCTGCTCGTGGAGGGTCGCGCCGTACTTGCCGGCGCAGGCGGCGAAGAAGGGATGGCCCGTATCCGGCGTGCACCAGAGCGAGACGGGGCCGACCTCGGCGCCGCGTGCCGTGGCGAGCGCCAGCCGGACCAGCGTTGCATGCAGCTCCGCGGCGTCGGCCGCCCCGAGCAGCGGCACGAGCCGCGTTTTCACCTCGCCGGCGACGGGGGCGCGCGCGAACACGGCGACCTGCACCGTGCTAGCGCGCCGCGCGGCCGCTGCCATAGCGCTCGGCAAGGCGCGCGGGATCCGCGCCGAAGTGATAGGCGAGCCGCAGGCGCCACATGAGCACGATCGTGCGCAGCGTGCCCCGGCGCTCCCAGTGCCGGCCCGAGGTCACGGCCCGCGCGCGCAGGTTGAGCGGCGGCCCGCGCAGGCGCATCGCCTTCGAGAAGGCGATGTCCTCCATGAGAGCGATCGGCGGAAAGCCGCCGGCCGCCTCGAAGGCCCCCCGGCGCACGAAGATCGCCTGGTCTCCCGTGGCGATGGCGGTCAGGCGCGATCGAGCGTTCATGAACGCGGCCACCACGGCAAGGAGCGGCGAGCGGCCCTCGATCGTGACATCGAAGCGGCCCCAGTCGCGGCCCGAGGCCGCGAGCCCGTCGGCCACGAGACGGTCGGCCTGCGCGGGCAGCCGCGTGTCCGCGTGGAGGAAGAGGAGCACGTCCCCGGAGGCCTGCCATGCCCCCGCGTTCATCTGTGCGGCGCGGCCGCGCGGCGCGGCCAGGACGCGATCGGCCAGCGGCGCGGCGATCGCCCGGGTCCCGTCGCCGCTGCCCCCGTCGACCACGAGGATCTCCGCGCCACGGGCGCGAAGATCCGCCAGCGCCGAGAGAGCGCGCGCGATGCCGGCGGCCTCATCCAGGACGGGAACGATGATCGAGAGCTTCATGGCTTCGGGGTGTCGGGGGCCGGGTCCGGTACGGCCCCGCCATGGTGCGGCTTCGGCGCCCCTTGCGCCAGTACCGTCAGCAGCGGGGATGCCTCAGGACCGCGGCCGGAAATGGGGGCCGGCCAGGAGATCCTGCTCGAGATAGTTGCGGCGGTAGGTTTCGAAAGGGACGTCATCGGACTCCTCTATCCGGACCTGATCCGCGAGCGACTGCGTGGCGAGGGCCGCGTAGCGCTCCTGCGCCTGGACCGGTTGCGGCAGCGCGCGAAACATCTCGCCGTGGCCCCGCGACTGCTCGAGCGCGAACTTGGCGAAGGACCTGTCGTGCGCCCGCTCCATTTCGCCCAACACGCGCGCCGAAGGCAGCAACGAGGGGTCTGCGAGGGCCTGCCGCGACCGCGCGAGCACCGCGCCGTACGCCTTGCCTGCGTGGGCCCCGTCGAGCGCGGCCGCGATGGGCTCGAACCGCCGCAGGAGATCCGCGCCCCATTCGGCCGGCGTCTCCTGCACGCCTGCGCGGTCCAGCCGCGTCTGCGGATCGCGCCCGCCCTCGGCCACGAGCCGCTGGTTGCGCGCCATCGCCTTCATCTCCTCCGGGGAGTCGCGGGGGCTGTCCTCCAGCAGGCAGTGGAGCAGGAAGACGTCGAGAAGCCGGATCGCCTCCGCATCGATGCCGATGGGGGTGAAGGGGTCGATGTCCAGGCAGCGCACCTCGACGTACTCGACGCCGCCGCGGCCCAGCGCGTGCAGCGGGCGCTCCCCGGGGGCGGTGGTGCGCTTGGGCCGGATCGTCCCGTAGAACTCGTTCTCGATCTGCAGCAGCGACGTGGCGAGCTGGGCATAGTCCTCGCCCTCCCGCACGCCGATCGCCTCGTACGCCGCGTAGGGCTGCGTGAGCGCGCCGTTGAGCGATGCCGCGTACCCTGCGAGGTCGTTGAAGCTCACCGCGAGCGAGCCCTGCGCGTCGCTCTGGTAGCCCATGCGCCCCATGCGCAGCGACGTCGCCCCGGGCGCGAAGAGCGTCCCCGCGCCCCACGGGATGAGCCGGTGCTCGCGGCCGGCGACGAACGATCCGCACACCGCGGGCGAGGCACCCAGCAGCAGGAGCAGCAGCCACGAGTGGCGCCGGAAATTGCGCAGCAGGGCGAAATAGCCTTCGTCCTTGTACGCGCCGAGCTCGCCCGTGCGCCCGTCGGCGCCCTGCAGGAGCGGCCAGGCCGCCTCCGGAAGCGAGAAGTTGTAGTGGATGCCCGAGATCGTCTGCATGCGCCGGCCGTAGCGGCGCGCGAGCCCCTTGCGGTAGAGCGTCTTCATGCGGCCCACGTTGGAGCCGCCGTAGGTCGCGATCGGGATGTCGTCCTCGTCGGGCAGCCGGCACGGCATGCTCGCGCACCAGAGCATCTCGTCGCCGATTCTCCGGAATACTTCCTGGTGCAGCTCCGTGAGCTCGCGCAGGCAGCCGTCGATGTCGCCATGCACGCCGGTGATCAGCTCGAGCTGGGACTCGCTGAAGTCCGTGGTGATGCGCGGGTGCGCGAGCGCGGACCCGAGCGCCTGCGGGTGCGGCCGGGCGGAGAGCATCCCGTCGGAGTCGACCCGCAGGCCCTCCTTCTCGATGCCGCGATTGAGGCCCTTGAGCATGGGCGGCGCAAGCGCCCCCAGGCGGTGATGAAGTCCAGTCAAGCCAGTTCCCCTTGGTCTCGCGCCGGCAGCCGGGCGGGCTCGCCCGGCCCGCAGGCCGTTGCCGCTATTTTCGCAGGTCGTTCAGGGACCAGTCATAGTCCAGGTGGTCGATGGGCGCCCTGCCCTCGGCAACGAGCTTGCGGTCCGCCGGCGTGTCGGCCAGGAGTTCGGCGTAGCGGGCGAAGTAGCGCTCGCGCGAAATTACCGGCCCGGCGTTGCCGATGCCCGCGTAGCCCGAGGTCCAGTCCTCCTTGAACCACTTGAAGATCTCGGAGACGAGGAGCTTGCCGCTCGCGGGGTCGAAGCGGTTGCGCGAGCGGTCGGAAAGGAAGCGCCTCGCCTGCTCCTCGAGCTGCGCGTCCAGGCGGGGCGCGACGAAGGCCTCCTCGCGCAGCATCGGGCAACCGATGGAAGCGCAGTTCACCGCGAAGTGCACGCGCGGCTCGTCGTAGGCGCCGGGCTTGCGCAGCATCTCGTGCTCGATCTGGTCGAGCCAGGATTCGCGCCCGAACAGCGTGAAGAACTTCTTCTTCCAGGGGCTGTTGAAGAGGAGGTTGCCCAGGTCGCGGATCGACTTGAGGTCCGGGTACTTCGTGAGGATCAGCTCGACCGTCCAGGCGTTGTAGGCATTGATGAGGAAGGCCATGCGCTCCGCCTTCGGCCAGCGCCCGAACTCGGCCTCGCCCACCTTCGAGACCTGGGCGAGGTAGGCCTTGAGCGCTTCCCGGTCCTTCGCGAAGGCGGCGTAGTCGGCCTGGGAGGAGCGCGCGCCGTCGATCGGCTTCACGTGCTTCTTCACGAGCGCGTCCCACGCCGCGTGCGAGTGGTCGAACTGGGCGGAGGCGGCGAGCGGCGCGAACGCCAGCGCAAGGGCGAGGACGGCGCGATAGAGGAGGTTCATCGGTTTCTCCGGGGAATTCGGTTCAGTGCGCATCGGCACCATGGTACGGGCGCTTGTCGCCGACGAGGCCCGCGATCCTGCCGAGCACGGCGCCCAGTCCCCCCTCGCCCCGCGTCCAGTCGTGGAAGGCGGCGAGGAAGTCCATCTGGCCGTGGGTGACGGTGGAGCGCTTCCACACGCCGGCGGCGAACTTGTTGGCCTCGGCGAGCGTGGGATAGATGTGGATCGTGCCGAGGACCTTGTTCAGCCCGATGCGGTGGCGCATGGCGGCCACGAACTCGGCGATCAGGTCGCCCGCGTGCTCGCCCACGATAGTGGCGCCAAGGACGGTATCCGTGCCGGGCTTCACCAGCACCTTCACGAAGCCGTGGGCCTCGCCGTCGGCGATGGCGCGGTCGAGGTCGTCGATGCCGTAGGTGACCACCTGGTGCGCGATGCCCTTTTCCTTCGCTTCCTGCTCGTTCAGGCCGACGCGCGCGACTTCCGGCTCCGTGAAGGTGGCCCAGGGGATAACGGAATAGTCCACGCCGAACTTGCGGAAGCGCCCGAAGAGCGCGTTCACCGACGCGTACCACGCCATGTGCGCCGCCGTGTGGGTGAACTGGTAGGGGCCGGCCACGTCGCCGCAGGCGAAGATGTTGGGGTAGAGGGTCTCGAGGTGCTCGTTCACCTCCACGGTGCGGCCCTTCGTCACGGGGATGCCCAGTTCCTCCAGCCCGTAGCCCGCGGTGTTGGCCACGCGCCCGACCGCGACCAGGATCTCGTCGAAGGCGATGCGCTTTTCCACGCCCTCGCTTTCCACGACGAGGAACTTCTCCCCGGCCTCCACGAGCACCTGCTTCGCCTTGTGCCCCACGAGCACTTCCACGCCATCGGACTCGAAGCTCTTCTTCACCAGCTCGGAGACCTCCGGATCCTCGCGGATCATGATGCGCGGCAGCATCTCCACCTGCGTCACCTTCGAACCGAAGCGCGCGAAGGCCTGCGTGAGCTCGCTCCCGATGGGGCCGCCGCCCAGCACCACCAGGCGCGCAGGGAGCTTCCTCAGCGCCCAGACGTTGTCCGAGGTGAGCGGGTTCGCCTCGGCCAGTCCCGGGATGGGCGGGACGAAAGGGCGCGCACCCGCGGCGATCACGATGTTCTTCGTGGCGAGCACCTGCTTCGCGCCGCCGTCCGCGGTGATCTCGACAGTCCACGGGGAAGTGATCCGCGCCGTGCCCGTGACCACGTCCACGCCCAGGCCCGTGTAGCGCTCGACGGAGTCGTGGGGCTCGACCTGCCGCACGACCGCCTGCACGCGCTCCATCACGTCGGCGAAGTCGAAGTCCGCCGAGGCCGAGCGGATGCCGAACTCCTTCGCGCGGCGCACGTGGGAGAGGAACTTGGCGCTGCGGATGAGCGCCTTCGAGGGCACGCAGCCGGTGTTCAGGCAGTCCCCGCCCATGCGGTGGCGCTCGACCAGCGTCACCTTCGCCTTCACCGCCGCCGCGATGTAGGAAGTCACGAGCCCCGCGGAGCCCGCGCCGATCACCACCACGTTGCGGTCGAAGCGCGCGGGCTTCGGCCACTTCGCGTAGACCCGCCTCGCCTTCACGGCCGCGACGATGCGCTTGGCGATGAACGGGAATATCCCCAGCAGCACGAAGGCGCCGAGGAGCCCCGGCGAGAGGATGCCCTTCAGCGATGTGATCTGCGCGAGCTGGGTGCCGGCGTAGACGTAGACCGCGGTGCCCGCGAGCATGCCGACCTGGCTCACCCAGTAGAAGGTCGCCGTGCGGATCGGCGTGAGCCCCATGGCGAGGTTGATCACGAAGAAGGGGAACGCGGGGACCAGCCGCAGCGCGAAGAGGTAGAACGCGCCCTCCTTCGCGACGCCCGCGTTGATGCGCGCGAGCTTGTCGCCGAACCTCGCCTGCACCCAGTCGCGCAACAGGAAGCGCGAGGCGAGGAAGGCGAAGGTCGCGCCGATCGTCGAGGCGAAGGAGACGATCACGAGGCCCCACAGCAACCCGAAGATCGCCCCGCCCGCGATGGTGAGGATCGCCGCGCCCGGCAGCGACAGCCCCGTCACGGCGACATAGGCGACGAAGTAGATCGCCGCGGCCTGCAGGGGGTTGGCCTGGAAATAGGCGTCGATCGCGGCCTGTTGCGTCTTGAAGAAATCGAGCGAGAGGAAGCGCCCGAGATCGAAGGCGAAGAACGCCACCACCAGCGCCACGATGACCGCGACGACCAACAACTTGCCTGCCTTCATGGAATTCTCCTTGTTCTCCGTGCGGGCTTTCGCCCGCGGCCGGCCCGCGCCACGCCAGGCGGCCGGACGGCAATCGCGCGGGCGATCGTCGAATGGACGTTCGGGGAAACCCGAACCTTACCGCGAAGCGGCCCGGGGCGGCCTCAGGCCGCGCGTGGCAGCGCCCGCTCCCGCGCGAACCCGGGCCCCTGCGCGATGCGGCGGAAATAGGACGCGTGGGCGGCGGACCCCTCTGGCCAGCTCGCCAGGAAGCGTGCCTGCCAGGCGTGCGCGTCGTAGCGCACGGCGACGGTATCGACGAAGACGCCCGCGACCTCCACGCCATAGAGCGCCTCGCGCGCCGGGTGCACGGAGATGCGCGTGACGAGCCCGCAGCGCTCGCCCGCGAAGTTCGGCATTCCCGCGGCCCCGTTGTTGGCCACTACCCCGCGGCCGTGCGCGAAGTCGAATGCGCGCGTGGCCGGCAGGCAGGTGTGGCTGCTCGCGAAGACGTCCACCCGTGCGTCCCGGAACCCGCTCTCGATCCAGCGCCGGTGGCCGGGACCGTCGAGCGCGTCCTGCGAAAACCCCCATCCCGCGAGGGAGGAGCAGTCGCCGTGCACGATTCCCACCCGCGCCCGGCCGACGCGCGCCACGAGGTGCATCGGCAGGCGCCCGAGTTCCGTGCGCAGCGCCGGAAATCCCCGCGCCGTCTCGCGCAGCCGCCCGAGGATCTCGTTTGAGCGCGCCACGTCCGCATCGGCCACGTCCGCGGGATAGGCGCAGCCGCAGCCGGCGCCCTCATCCTCGCCGGCGAGCTCCGTCTCCACGTTGCCGCGGGTCGCGGCGTGCCGCAGCACCTCCTCGGAGACGCGCCGGAAGTCGCCCCCCGCCACGTCGAACCAGTGAAAGTCGCCGTTGAACGCGAGGGCGGCCGGGTGCGGCTCCCCGTCGCAAAGCGCAAGCAGCGCGTCGAGCGCCTCGATGTTTCCGTAGAGCCCGCCGGCGACGTAGAGCGTCTCGGCTTCCAGGTCGGGGACGCGGTCGAAGACGCGCGGCGAATACCGGTAGGCGGTCGGGCAGCTGCGCCCGGGCGGAAGGTCCCCGGACCCCCGGGCGGTCGTCTCGCGCATCGCCCGAGCTAGCCGATCGCGCCGCCGCAGGAGGAACCCTGGCCGGCGGTGCAGCCATAGCAGTGGTCGCGCACGACGATCGGGTTGCCGTCGAAGTCGCGGCCGAGCACGTCCTTCAGGTGCGGCCGGGATCTCCCCGGCACCTGCAGCGGCAGGCCCAGCATCTGGTTGAAGTCGCAGTCGTAGAGGTAGCCCTGCCAGTCCACCGACACGAGGCTGCGGCACATGACGCCGGCCACGTTCTCGTCGCGGTGCGCCGTGCGCAGCAGCAGCATGTATTCGTTGAACTGCCCCTTGGAGACGAGCGTCGAGCCGAAGCGCTGGATGGGCATGTTGGCGAGCGTGAAGAGCCCGTTGAAGGAGATCCCGAAGCGCTCGCCGAGGATGCGCTTGTAATCGGCCTCGAGCTGCTCCTGCGGCGGGGGAAGGCTCGCGCCCTGCGGGTTGTAGACGAGGTTCAGCACGAGGCCCGTGCCCGCGCGCCCGTAGCCCAGCGCGTTCAGGCGCCGGATGCCGCGCACGCTCCGGTCGTAGACGCCCTTGCCGCGCTGGCGATCGACCAGCTCCTCGGTGTAGCACGGCAGCGAGGCCACGATCTCGACGCCGCGCCCGGCGAGGAACTGCGCGAGATCCTCGTGGCCCGGCTCCTCGAGGATGGTGAGGTTGCAGCGGTCGATCACCCGCACGCCCGCGTCCCGGGCCCGGGCGACCAGGGTCCGGAAATGGGGGTTCAGCTCGGGCGCGCCGCCGGTGAGGTCGAGCGTATCCGCGCCGCTCGCCGCGACGAACGCGAGCAACTGCTCGATCGTCTCGGCCGACATCGACTCGGTGCGCGTGGGACCGGCGTTCACGTGGCAATGCAGGCAGGTCTGGTTGCAGGCATAGCCCAGGTTGGCCTGCACCGTCGTCACGGCATGCCGGCGAATCGCGGGGAAATCGGTCCGGACGAGGAGGGGGAGCGTGGCGTGCATGGCAGGCGATAGTTCGGTGCCCGGCGGGTTTCGGTTACAACCCGATCGGTATGGACCGTCCGGTCATGGGGTCCGCGCATGGTAGCAAAACCGGCCACACGGACAGGGCGGGCCCGCCGGCCCACCCCGGTGACTCAGACGCGCACGTAGACCCAGCCGGCACGCAGCCTTTCCACCACCTCGTGCAGCGCGGACGGTGCGAGCGCGACGTCAGGTGCCAGCTCGACGGGTTCGCCGCGGGCGCGGCGCCGCTCCATCGTCTGCCGGCAGGCGACCAGGCTCAGTGCGGGATAGTCGCGGCGCAGGCTCGCCAGGCGCGGCGCGAAGACCTTGTCGTCCGCCCGGAAAAGATCGAGGCCGGGGCCGTTGGCGACGATCTCGACCTCCAGGCGACGGCGGTCCCGGCCCGCCTCCCGCAGCAGGTCCTCGACCTCGTCCAGCGCGCCGGAGAGGGAATCACGGCCGGCGGTACTCACGTGCACGAGCACCCGGCCGCCCTCGAGCGCCCCCCAGTCGCCCCGCAGGGAATGCCAGTCGCCGCGCAGCGCGTACGCGGAGGCCGAATCGATCAACGGCGGACGGCTCCACTCGGCGTGGCCGAACCAGCCCGCCACGGCGAAGAGCGCGCTCGCCGCCGCGAGCCCCGCCCATCCCGGATGCGCTGCCCGGCGCGGCGCGCGGGCGCGGGCCGGCAGCGCATAGGCGAAGCGCATCCGCTCCTTCAGCGCGCGCAGGCGGCAGACCTCCTCGCGCAGGCCGGCGTCGGCCTCCACGAGTGCCGCGACCTCGGCCCATTCCGCGGCGGCGAGCTGGCCGTCGACGAACGCGCCCAGGATCTCCTCCGAAACCTTCCGCTCCTCGCTCATTTCACGCTCCGCAAACGGGTCCCCAGCGCGTCGCGCGCCACGGGTTCGAGCGCGCCCCGCAGCGCCCGCCGGGCGCGGCACAGACGGCTCATCACGGTGCCGACGGGAATCTCCAGGATGTCGCCGGCCTCCGCATAGGTGCATTCCTCGAGATCGACCAGGGTCACGACCTGGCGCTGGCCGACGGGCAGGGCCGCGACGGCCGCGCGCACGCTGCGCACCAGTTCCGCGCCGGCCTGCGCCTCCTCCGGCGTGGGTTCCCCGGTCGCCAGGGTCTCCTCGACGCTCTCGAAGTCGACCAGGTCGCGCTTGTCGCGCAGGTGGTCCTTGAGGCAGTTGGAAAGGATCTGCAGCATCCACGCCTTGAGCTTGTCGGGGTCGCGCAATTGCCCTGCCGCGCGCAGGGCCTTTTCGACCGCCATCTGCGCAAGGTCGTCGGCCAGCGCCGCGTCGTGGCACCAGGCATAGGCCATGCGGCAGAGCATGCCGCGCTCGCGCTCGATCTCGCGCCGCAGGGCCGGGCCGCGCCCGAAGAGGTTCTCGATTCCCAGGTTCATCTCCTGCAATAGACGCGCGACGGCCCCAGTTTATTCCCCCTCCCGGCTTGCCCGCGGCGCCCGGGAATAAAGACCCGCCGGGCAGCGTCTCCCGGATTCGGGGGGTGCGCCGCACCGCGGCGTCCGGCCCGGGACAAAAAAACCCAAGGAGGATTTCCCCATGATCGACGCCCTTTCCCGACGCGCGCTCTTCGCGTCCCTGCTGCTCTCGAGCTTCCTCGCCCTCGCGCCGGCCGCGGCGAATGCCCAGTCGAACGCGCCCGCGGCGGGCCGCTACCGCGTCGTGATCCAGGTGAGCGACAACGACCCCGCGAAATGGAACCTCGCGCTCAACAACGCGCGCAATGTCCAGGTCGATCTCGGCATGGACAACGTCGACGTCGAGATCGTCGCCTACGGGCCGGGGCTCCCGATGCTCAAGGCCGACTCCAAGGTCGCCCAGCGGCTCGACTCCGCCGCGAAGCAGGGCGTGGGTCTCATGGCCTGCGAGAACACCATGCGCAACACCAAGGTGGAGCGCGGCGAGATCTTCGGCGGCGCGAAGTTCGTCGACGCAGGTGTGGTGCACATCATGAACCGCCAGCGCGAAGGCTGGAGCTACGTGCGGCCCTAGGCGAGTCCGCGTTCCGGAGCCGTTCCCGACTCCCCGGGAGCGACCCACTCGAGGCGCGCGGGGTCGAAGCCCTGCGCGATCCGGGGCTTAACGACCTCGAAGTACGGCGACAGGTCGAAATCCCGCGGCGCGAACAGGCTGTGATGGCGGATGTGGAGCAGTTCCCGCACGCAATCGTCGCAACCCGGCCGGCTCGCGGGAACCGTCTCTATCTCCGGCAGGATCGGGTAGCGCACGCTCTGGAACGCCTCGGCGATCATCGTGGAGCAGATCGCCCGCGTGGGGTCGCCGCTTCCGAGCGCGATCAGGCGGCGGCGCAGCCGCACCGGCACCGGCGGCGTGGGCAGCAGGTAACGCGCGAGATCCAGGACGTTCTTCAGGTCGTACCGGTGGCCGATGCGCGAGGCCGCGTGGGCGATCACCCGGGCGCGGTCGGCCTCGGCGAGGCCAACCGGGCGGCAGATGCGCACGTGCAGGCCCTCCAGCTCCGAGACCGGCGCCGCCCGCACACCGCGCGTGAGATCCGCCTCGATCAGGCGCAGGCCGGCGCCGTGCGCATCACCGAGCGCGCTTCCCGCATAGAGCGCCGCGTGCGACCACGTCGACTGCGTGAGGTACTTGATGGCCACGCTGATGCGCCGATTGCCCTCGACGAGGATCACGTCGCAGGGTTTGAGCGTGGCGACCAGGAGGTCGACGGGCACCAGGCCGGGCGCGGTGTAGCCGCGCACCGTCCCGTTCAGATAGCGGGCGATCAGCCCGCCGAGCCCCTTGAGCATGGCGTTCACGATACCACCGGCACTACGGGCCCGAAGCGGGCGGAGAGAACGCCGGCACTCGCCGCGCGCGAAAAGCACACGGCGGGCGCTGACCCGGTCCCTTCGTGCTAGCCCTCGGTACGGGCACGCTCGGAATCGAACCACGAATGCACGGCGGAAGTGATTCCTTTCGCGGCGGGCGCGTTGGAGAACGCGCGGTCGGCCTGGCCTTCGGTGCGGGCGCGCTCCGAGGCGAACCACCGGTCGAGCGCAGTGCGCTTGCCGATCCCGTGCTTCGGCGCGAAGCGAACGCCGTCGCTCTCGCCCTCGGTCATCGCGCGTTCGGCCTCGAGGTAGGCGTGGGCATCTTCCAGGGTGTTCCCGGCAAAGGCCGGAGTAGCTGCGCCGGCGAGCGAAACGGCAGCGGCGGCGATCGAGAGCTTGAGGGTCGTGTTCATGGAAATCTCCTTGGCAATGTAGTTGAGGGTTCGATTCGCCTCCGGCGGCTTTCTCCGCAGGCGCGGCAGGGCTCTGCCCCACAGCGAATGGGAACGGCCGGCGCTCGGGTTCCTTACGGACCTTTCCGCGATTCCGGGTTTATTCGGTTCGCCTGTAATGAAACGCCTTGAAACCCGGTCACATCGCAATGGCACGCCCTTCCCGCGCGCGTGGTTCTTCAATCCCCCTGCGGCAGACCGCGCCGCGACCGGAGAAGGCGGGGCGCCGGCCGGCCGGCGCCCCGATGTAAGGTCCGGCGCGCTTGTCGGGTCCCATGGACCGGAGCCGGCTCCCGCCGGCGGGATCGTCCCGCCGCGCGAGTCCGGACAGGAGGACACTGGAGCGTGATGAACGCGAACGAAAAGGCATTCGAGGCGGCGGTGCGGGCGCATTCGCGCGAGCTCTTCCGGTACGCCAACGGGCTGTGCCGGGACCGTGGCCGTGCCGAGGACCTCGTGCAGGACGCGTTCGCGCGGGCATGGAATTCCTGGGACGACCTGCGCGACGCGAAAGCCCGCCGCAGCTGGCTCTACACGATCGTCCGGAACGAATTCCTGCGCGGCTTCGAGAAGAAGCAGCTCGACTACGACGACCGGGACGTAAGCGACATCGATGTCGCGGTGGAGTCGAGACCGGATCTCGCGATCGACGTGCGCCGCGCGCTCGAGGCGCTGCCGGAATCGCTTCGCGAGCCGCTGCTCCTGCAGGTGCTGGGGGGGTTCAGCGGCGGCGAGATCGCCGGCATGCTTTCCACGACCGAGGGCGCGGTCATGACGAGGCTCACGCGGGCGCGGCAGGCCGTGCGCCGGCTCTTGGAGCGCGGGCTCATGGGACAGGAGATGGCGCAATGAACTGCCTTGAATTCAGGAGGGAGCTGCTGGCGAACCCCGGCGCGACGGGCGCAGAGGCGCAGGAGCACGCGCTCGGCTGCGCGGCGTGCGCCGACTTTCGGGCGCGCACGCTCGCCCTGGACGCCGAGATCGCCGAGCTGCTCGAAGTCCCGGTTCCCGAGGGGCTCGAGGAGCGCGTGCTGGAAGCGCACCGCACGGGCAGGCGCGACGGACGCCGGCGCTTCCTCGCCATGGCGGCATCCGTCGCGGGCGTGACGGTGGCCGGCTCCGGCGCTTTCTTCGCGATGCGCGACGATCCCGCCGCGCTCGCCGGCATCGACTTCGTGATCGAGGAGGAGGCGAACGCGATCCTCACCGCGAAAGCGCCGCGGCCGCAGGATCTCGTGCGCGTCTCGCAGGCCCTCGGCCTGGAGCTTCCTCCCCAGCTGGGCGATATCCGCTACATCGGCACCTGCCCGTTCCGCGGAACCATCGCGCACCACCTGATCGTGACGACCCCGCAGGGCAAGGCGACGCTGCTCCTGCTGCCGGAACTGCCGGCGGAGCGCCGCGGCACCGCCTCCTCGCGGGGGCTTCGCGCGATCGTGAAGCCCGCCGGCCGCGGCAGCGCGACCGTGGTCGCCGAGAGCACGCAGGGACTCGAGCGCATCGAAGGCATGGTCTGGCGGTCGTGAACGCGCGGAGGCGCTAGACTCACCGCTTCTGCGCGCACGGGAAGCGATCATGGCCAAGGATCCGAACCTCGCCGACGGCGCCCGCCTCGATTTCGCGGGCGAGATGAGCTATGGCGACTACCTGAAGCTCGACGCGGTGCTGGGCGCGCAGCACCCGCGCTCCGGCGACCACAACGAGCTGCTCTTCATCGTGCAGCACCAGGCGAGCGAGCTGTGGCTGAAGCTCGCCCTCCACGAGCTCGTCGCCGCACGCGAGCGCGTGCGCAGGGGGGAATTGGCCCCGGCCGCGAAGATGCTTTCGCGCGTGACGCGGATCATGGCGCAGTTGAACCAGTCCTGGGACGTGCTCTCCACGCTCACCCCCGCCGACTACTCCGCGTTCCGCGGCTCCCTGGGCAGCGCCTCGGGATTCCAGTCGTGGCAGTACCGCATGGTGGAGTTCATCCTCGGCAGCAAGAACGCCGTGATGCTCGAGCCGCATCGCCACCGTCCCGACCTGCTCGCGCCCCTCGAGGCGCTCCATCGCGAGCCCTCGCTCTACGACGAGGCCGTGCGGCTGCTCGCGCGCCGCGGGTTCCCCATCCGCGCCCCCGCGTGCGAGCGCGACTGGACCGTCGCGCGCGAATTCGACGATTCCGTGTGCGAAGCATGGGTGGCGGTCTACCGCGACACCGCCGCGCACTGGGACCTCTACGAACTCGCCGAGAAGCTGGTCGACCTGGAGGATGCCTTCCGCCAGTGGCGGTTCCGGCACGCGACGACGGTCGAGCGCATCATCGGCTGGAAGCGCGGCACCGGCGGCACCTCCGGTGTGGGCTACCTCCGGCGTGCCCTCGATGCGGTACTCTTTCCGGAACTCTGGCGGGCGCGCACCGCCCTCTAGGCGCCCCGCCCTTCCATGACCGCCCCTCCCCTCGAAACGGAACTGAAGCTCGCGCTCGCACCAGGCGAGGGGGCGAAGGCGTCCGCCGCCGCGCCGCTCGCGGGCCGCGACGGGCAGCGCAGCCGATTCACGGCGCTCTACTTCGACACTCCCGCGCGCGAGCTCGCGCTGCACGGATTGGGGCTTCGCCTGCGCCGCGAGGGCCGGCGCTGGCGCGCCACCCTGAAGGCCACGGGCGACTCGGGCGCCGGCCTGCACCGGCGTCCCGAATGGGAATACCCGGCTCCGGGCCCCGTCCTCGACCTCGCGCGCTTTGCCGGCACGCCGCTCGGCGAACTGCCGGAGGCGGCCACGCTGCACGAGCGGCTCGTACCGATTCTCGCGACGGAATTCACGCGCACGCGCTGGCAGCTTTCGATCACGCCCGGCTCGCGCGTGGAGGTGGCGCTGGACGAGGGCCGGATCGTCGCGCGCGGCCGCGCCCTGCCCCTGGAGGAAATCGAGATAGAGGTGCTCGAGGGGCCCGCCTCGGCCGCCTTCGACGTGGCCGAGACTCTCGCCGCCGCGCTCGCGATGCGCCCGGAACCGGCCTCGAAGCTTGCGCGTGGCCTCGCACTCGCGGCGGCCGCCCGGCCGTCGCCCGCCCATGCAACGCACGTATCGATCCAAGAGGCGCCCGACACCGCGGAGGCGGCGCGCCGGATCGCGGCCGCTTGCCTCGCCCATGCGCAGGCGAACGAGGCGGGCGTACTTGCCGGCGACGACATCGAGTTCGTGCACCAGTTGCGCGTGGCGCTGCGCAGGCTGCGCTCGGCGCTTCGGCTCTTCCGCGAGGCGCTTGCGCCCGGAATCGTGGCGGAGTTCGCCGAGGACCTGCGCTGGGCCGCCGGGATCCTCGGCCGGTGCCGGGACTGGGATGTCTTCGTCACGCAGACGCTGCCGCCGCTCGTGGCGGCGCAGGGCGATGCGCGGGCAGGGCGCGCCCTTGTTTCCCGCGCCCGCGGGCGCCAGCGCGAAGCGCGAGCCGCGGCACGGGAGGCGATCCGCTCCGCCCGCTATGGCCTCGCCATGATCCGGCTCGGGCGATGGATCTCGGCGGCGGGAGAGCCGGCGCAGGGCGGCGAGAGCCCGAAGGACTTCGCCTCCCGCAGCCTTCGCCGGGGTGCGCGAAAGATCGCCGCGGGAGCCTCGGCGTTCGCGGGACTCGACGGCGCCGGCCGCCATCGCCTGCGCATCGTCGTGAAGCGCCACCGCTACGCCGCGGAGTTCCTGGGTTCGCTCTTCCGCGCGCAGCAGGTGAAGCGCCACGTGCGCTCGCTCTCTCGCGTGCAGGAAGCGCTGGGGCTCGCCAACGATTGCGCCAACGCGCTCGCCCACGTGCGCGAGCTTTCCCCGCCGCCGGAATTCGCGGAATTCTCGCGGGGATGGTTCGCTGCGCGCGAGGCCGCCGGGGTCGCAGCCGCGTCGCGGGCACTGGAGATCGCGGCCGGCAAGCGCCGTTTCTGGAGGCGCCCGCGGGCCGACGCCCCGGACGAGCCGGCCCCTTGATGTACGACAAGGCACCCCGCATCCCCGGTGCGAGACTGGATCGGCACGCTCCCGCCGGAACGACCATGCGCCCCGTCACGATAGTCGCCCTCCTCCTCGCCACCGCGGCACTCGCCGTGGCCGCCCCTGCCCGTTCCGCCGACGCGCTGCGCGGCCGCGCGCTCTATGACGCGCGCTGCAGCGACTGCCACGACACGAGCGTCCACGGGCGCGACAAGCGCGCGGCCGCGAACTTCGAGGAGCTGCGCGGCTGGGTCGCGCAGTGGGCCGCGAACCTGGGGCTCAAGTGGACCGACGCGGAGGTGACCGATGTAGCCGTGCATCTGAACGCGCGCTACTACCGCTTCGCCTGCCCGCCGGTCCACTGCAAGGCCACCGGCAGCCTCGATGCCGGCGCGGGCCGCCTCGCGTTGGACGGCCGCCGCCCTTAGCGGGTACCTTGCGGGGAAGCCAGCCCGGGTAGGGAGTCCGCGATGTTCGAATCCGCCGAGATCGGCCACCAGCTCACGAAGTCGGAGTTCAAGCGCGAGGAGCCGAAGCTTCGCCAGGCGCTGCTCGGCGCCCAGTACCGGCTCCTGGAGAACGGGAAATTCCCCGTGGTGATCGTGGTGAACGGGGTGGACGGCGCCGGCAAGGGCGAAACCGTGAATCTCCTCAATGAGTGGATGGACCCGCGCCACATCCACACCCACGCCTTCGGCGCGATGACCGACGCCGAGCGCGAGCACCCCGAGATGTGGCGCTTCTGGCAGGCGCTGCCGCCCAAGGGGCGCATCGGCATCCTCTTCGGCTCCTGGTATACCGACCCGATCATCAAGCGCGTGATGGGCCACGAGAAACGCGCGCGCTTCGAGCGCCGCCTCGAGCGCATCCGCCACTTCGAGCGCATGCTCGTCGCCGAAGGCGCGCTGGTGCTGAAGCTCTGGTTCCACCTGTCGAAGCCGGCGCAGAAGAAGCGCTTCAAGGAGCTGCTCTCCAGCAAGAAGACGGCGTGGCGCGTGGGGCCCCGCGACCTCGAGCGCTTCAAGCGCTACGACGAGTTCGTCGACGTCTGCGAGCACGCCCTGCGCGAGACCGGCACCGGGGAGGCGCCTTGGCAAGTGATCGAGGGGTCCGACCCCGAGTACCGCTCGCTCACCGCGGGCAGGCTCCTGCTCGATGCGCTCGACGCGCGGCTGAAGGGAGCGGCACCCCGGCTCTCGCCCGCGGCCCCGCTGCCGCGCCCGCCCATGGACCGCAGGAACGTCCTGAACAGCCTCGACTACACGAGGGTGCTCAAGCCCAAGGCCTATGACAAGCGGCTGGAAAAGGCCCAGGGCCGGCTCAACCAACTCACGCGCGACGCGAAGATGCAGGGTCGCTCGCTGGTGATGGTCTTCGAGGGCATGGACGCCGCCGGCAAGGGCAGCACCATCCGGCGCATGACGCGCGCCATGGACGCGCGCTTCTACCGCGTGGTCCCGATCGCCGCGCCCACCGACGAGGAGCGCGCGCAGCCCTACCTGTGGCGCTTCTGGCGGCACGTGCCGGGCCACGGCAAGGCGGTCATCTTCGACCGCTCGTGGTACGGGCGCGTGCTGGTCGAGCGCGTCGAGGGCTTCTGCGCCGAGGCCGACTGGATGCGCGCCTATCACGAGATCAACGAGTTCGAGGAGCAGCTCGCGGACGCCGGCGCCATCGTCGCCAAGTTCTGGATGGCGGTCACGCTGCAGGAGCAGCTGCGCCGCTTCCGGCTGCGCGAGAAGACGCCCTACAAGCGCTTCAAGATCACCGAGGAGGACTGGCGCAACCGCAAGAAGTGGCCCGCCTACGAGCGCGCGATCTGCGACATGGTCGAGCGCACCTCGTCGGAGACGGCGCCGTGGCACCTGATCGCGGCCAACGACAAGCTGCACGCGCGGGTGGAGGTCATCGACAGGCTGTGCGATCTCGTCGAGTCGCGCCTGTGAGCCGCCGCGCTTGAGCGCCACCAGCCTCTTCCGCGCCGAGGTCGCCACCGCGATGGCGGTGGCGCTCGTGCTGGGACTCGCGCTCCTCGCGCTGCGGCCGAAGGACCGGGCGAGCACGCGCAATGCCCTCGTGCTGCTCGGCTTGTGCGCCCTGGCCGGCGCCGCGGACACCGCGATCGGCTCCATCGGCGGGATGGGAGTCGCGGGCATCCTCGCCGACGCCTCCACGGTGCTGGTCGGCGTGGTCCTCATCCGCATGGTGGGCATCCTCGTCTTCCGCGTGCTGCTGCCCGCCGTGCGCATCGCGCCCGCGCGGATCGTCGAGGACCTGGCGACCACCGGCCTCATGCTCGCCTGGGGGCTGGTGTGGCTGCGACTGGCGGGCGTGGACCTGGGCAGCCTCATCACCACCTCGGCGGTGATCACGGGCGTGGTCGCCTTCTCGATGCAGGAGACGCTCGGCAACATCCTGGGCGGCGTCGTGCTCCAGCTCGACCAGTCGATCCGCGTGGGCGACTGGGTGAAGGTGGACGAGACGAGCGGGCGCGTGGTCGAGATCCGCTGGCGCTACACCGCCGTCGAGACGCGCAATCGCGAGACGGTCGTGATCCCCAACGGCTGGCTGGTGAAGAACCGCTTCACGCTGATCGGCTCGCGCGCCGATCCCGCGCCGCTCTGGCGGCGCTGGGTCTATCTCGACGTGGGAATCGACTGCCCCCCGCTCAAGGTGTGCGCGGTGCTCGAGCGGGCGGTGAGCGACGCCGACATCCCGCACGTGGCCCGGGAGCCCGCGGCCACCGCCGTGCTCATGACGATCGGCGACGGCTACGGCCACTATGCGCTGCGCTATTTCCTCGACGATCCCGTGCCCGACGACCCGACCGACTCGCTGGTGCGCGCGCACGCCGTGGCGGCCCTCACGCGAAACGGCATGGCCATCGCGGTGCCGCGCGAGGAGCGGCTGCTCATCAAGGACAACGAGGCGCACCGGGCGGTGCAGCACGCGAAGGAGATCGACCGGCGCAAGGCCGCGCTCGCGCGCGTGGACCTCTTCGCGCCCCTTTCGGAGGCCGAGCGCCGGGAGCTCGCCGAGCACCTGGTCTACGCGCCGTTCGTGAAGGGCGACACCGTGACCCGCCAGGGGTCGGTCGCGCACTGGCTCTACCTCATCGTGTCCGGCGAAGCCGAGGTGTGGCTGGAGGCGAACGGCGAGCGCACCCACGTGGCCACGCTCATCCGCGGCAGTGTCTTCGGGGAGATGGGGCTCATGACCGGCGCGCCGCGCCGCGCCACCATCACGGCGAGGAGCGACCTCGAGTGCTACCGGCTCGACAAGGCGGGACTCGAGCGGATCCTTCGCTCGCGGCCGGACATCGCCGGCGAGATATCGCGCATCCTCGCCTCGCGCCAGACTGAGCTCACCGACCGGCGCGACTCCGCAGCCTCCGGCGGCCCGCGGCCAACCCACGACGCCGACATCCTCGCGAAGATCCGCAACTTCTTCGGCCTCGCCGCCTGAAAACGGTGAAGCAAGGGAGCGTCCCCATCAGAAAAATGGGGGTACTCCCCAGTTTCGTTCGGGTACTAGGCTGCGAGGGCGAGGCGGATGCGGTTGCGCCCGAAGAGGTAGGCGTAGTCGCTCTCGGTGGTGAGGCCATGGGCGAGGAGCACCCCCAGCCCGCCTTCCCGGCGGGTATCGGCGAGGGCCTCCAGCATCTCGCGCGTGGCCGCGGCGAAGGGATTGAACGGGGCGGCGCGGTCCTCGTAAGTCATGTGGATGGCGCCGTCCCCGTCGGAAAGCGTGATCCAGACGGGCGCGTCGGAGCCCCCCCGGTGGCCGTGCTTGACGGTGTTGAGGAAGAGCTCCTCGACCACGAGATTGAGCTTCAGGCACGGCTGGCGGTCGATCCCGGCGGCCACGCAGAACCCCTCGAGGAACTCCCGGGCCGCCTTGAGGGCCTCCAGGCGGGACGGAAACATCCCGGTTCGCGTAGTGATCGAGTTCACAGTTTTTCCTTTTGAGGCATTATAGAGTGGTCTCCCGATCCCGCGCTGCCAAGGAGGCAATCATGCGGAAGCTGTGGATATTCGTCTCTGCCCTCGTGTTCTCCGCCTCCGCGGCGGCGAACGACATCGGCCAGGTCAAGGTCGCCAAGGGCGACGTGCAGGTCGAGCGCAGCGGCACGCGAGTGGCGGCGACGGTCGGCATGCCCGTGCGCGCCACCGATGTCGTGGTCACGGGCGCCAATGGCTCTGCCGGCATCACTTTCTCCGACAACAGCCTGATCTCCGTGGGCCCCAACAGCGTCTTTGCCATCGACAAGTACCGCTTCGACACGACGACCCATGCGGGCGAGTTCGAGGGGTCGCTGCGCAAGGGCAAGCTCGCGGCGGTGTCGGGCAAGATGGTCCGCCAGTCGCCCGAGTCCATGAAGATCCGCACGCCCTCCTCCGTGATGGCCGTGCGCGGCACCGAGTTCGTGGTCCAGGTCGGCGAGCCGGCTGCGGTCCCCGCCGCCGCCCGCTGAACGCAAAGGCCCCATGCGCATAGCCGCCGCCATCCTGTTGCTCGCGGTAGCGGCCTGCGCGGAAACGCCCAAGGTTCCCGTTCCGGTCGCCCAGGAACTGGTCGCGGTCATTCCCGGCCCCGATGGCCACGTCGGCGCGGTGGTCGTGCGCTCCGGCGGGACCGTGCAAGTCCTCGACCAGCCCTATGAGGCCCGGCGCGTGATGGCGGACGGAAGCGCCCTGCCCGAACTGCTCGCCGCCCCGGAAATCAGCCGCGCGTTCCGCACGACGCTCGAAGCCCTCCCCGGCAGGCCCGCCTCGTTCACCCTCTACTTCCTCGAGGGCAAGGACGAATTGACGAACGCCTCCCGCGCGGAGATGGAAAAGGTGTTCGCGGAGCTCAAGCGTCGCCCGGCGCCCGACATCGCGGTGATCGGGCACACCGACACGGTCGGAAACCTCTCCTTCAACGACAAGCTCTCGCTCGCCCGGGCGGAGCGCATGCGCGAGCTGATGATCGAGCTGGGCATCCCGCACGGGCGCATCCAGGCCGCCGGCCGCGGCAAGCGCGAGCTTCTCGTGCCGACGGAGGACAACGTCTCCGAGCCGCGCAACCGCCGCGTCGAGATCAGCGTTCGCTGAGGCTGCTCTCCGGCCCGTTCCAGCGGACCGCGAGCAGGGTGAGGTCGTCGGCCGGCTCCGCTTCCCCCGAGAATCGCCGCACGTCGTCGCGCACGCGCGCCACGATCTCGGCCGCACCGGCTTCGTCGCCGAGCCAGCCGAGCGAGGTGCGCAGCCGCTCCGAGCCGTAGAACTCCTTGCGCACGTTCATCGCCTCCGTCGCCCCGTCGGAGAGCGCGAGGATCCACTCGCCCCGCTCGAGCGTGCGCCGCGTCGAAGGGTACGAGTAGACGTCCAGCACGCATAGTGGCGGCCCGCCGGAGGCGTCCAGGCGCTCGGCCCTGCTGTGGGGCTGGCAGGACCACGCCGGCTCGTGGCCCGCGTTGGCGTACTCGAGCTCCCCGGTCTCGAGATCGAGCACGCAGGCGAGCGCCGTCACGAAGAGCGACTCCGGGTTCTCGCGGCGGATCTCGTCCTGCGCGCGGGCGAGCACGCCGCCCACGGAGCCTTCGACGGTAAACGCCGCGCTCTTCAGGATGGACTTGGTCGAGGCCATGAAGAGCGAGGCCGGGAGTCCCTTGCCCGAGACGTCCGCCACCACGAAGAAGAGCTTGCGCCCGTCGAGCATGAAGCAGTCGTAGAAGTCGCCGCCAACGGTCCGCGCGGGCTCGAGGAGGGCGGCCACGTCGACGCGCCGCTCGTCGGCGAAGATCTCGGCTGGGTCCGGCAGGAGCCCCATCTGAATGCGCTTGGCCGCGTCCAGCTCGCCCGCCATGCGCGCGGCCTGCTCGCGCAGCTGCGTGCGCTGGCGCTGCGCCTCGGCGAGGGAACCGGCCTGCATCACGCCGAAGACGGCGATCGCACCGAGGGCGGGCCCGACCGGGTCGAACAGGAGCCCGGCGAACCGGAAGGCCACCGCGGCCGCGCCGACCGCCACGACGATCGCCGTGACGAGGAGCGCCGCCGAGCGCTGCGCGTTCGAGCGCGGTATGAAGAAGAAGAGCCCGAGACCGAAGGCCACGAGGAGCGCCGCCTCGAGGCGCGCTCCGAGCGACACGCGGCGCAGGAACTCGCCCTCGAGGATCGCCTCGGCCGCCTGCGCATGGTTCTCCACGCCGAACACCGTCTCGCCCAGCGGCGTGGTGACGAGATCGACGAGCCCCAGCCCCGTGAATCCGACCAGGACCAGCTTGCCCTCGAGCTGCGAGGCGTCGAACGTGCCGTCGAGGATGCCCGCCGCAGAGACGAAGCGGGACGGGTCCGAGTGCCCGTAGCGCACGTAGGCCCGGCCGTCGGGCTGGGCGGGCACCGCGTATTCGCCGAAGCGCAGCTCGATGGTGCCGCCGAACGAGGGCGCGACGGTGAGCGGCGCCCTGAGGGCAATGCGCATCATCTCCACCGCGAGCGTGGGCACGGCGGCCTCGTCGAAGCGCCCGATCATCTGCAGCCTTCGCGCGACGCCGTCCTCGAGGTCGATCGAGTAGAGGCCATGGCCGACGGCGCCCGCGTCGATCTCGGGAACGTTTCGCAGGTGCCCCGGGTAGGCGCGAAGCCCGTCCCGGACGCCGCCCAGGAAGCGCACCGGGGGCGAGCGCGGCGGGCCGGCGAAACGCTCGTCGGTCGACTCGAGCGCCGCCACGCCGAGCACCGAAGGCACCGTGGAAAGCGCAGCACCCAGCAGCGCGTCGTTGGAAGGCATCGCGCGCAGGCGCGCGGCGAGTTCCGGCGCCTTGCCTTCGAAGCGGGCCGCCATGACCGCCGGGGAATAGCGGTCGGGCTCGGGAAAGAAGATGTCCATGCCGATCACGATCGGGCGCCCGGCGGCGATGCGCGACACGAGCTCGGCCACGCGGTCGCGCGGCCACGGCCATTGCCCGTGGGCGGCGAGCGCCTGCTCGTCGATCGTGACCACCACCACCTGGTCGGAAACGCGCTCGCGGGGCAGGAAGCGCTGCCAACCGTCGAAGACGAGGTTGCGGAAGCGCTCGACCGGTCCGGGAGAGGCGGCGAGCAGGAGCGAGAGCGCGGCCAGCAGGGCGAGCGCGGCGACGCGAAACGCGCCGGAGGCTCTCAGGGCTCGATCTCCATTCCGTCGTACGCCGCGGAGACCTTGAGCGGCTCGCCGGAGCGCGTGAGCTCCTCGAACCGGCGCGCCTCCTTGAGCAGGCCGTGCAGCGTCGCATCGTCGTTGGCCGGCTCGTGGTGGAAGAGCACGAGGTGGCGCGCGTTCGCCATCTGGCAGAGCTCCACGCCCACGATGTTGCTCGAATGCCCCCAGTCGGCCTTCACGCTGATCGCCTCGGCGAGCGCGTACATGGCGTCGAAGATAACCACGTCCGCGTCGCGGAAGAAGGCCGCGAAGTTCTCGGCCTCGGCGCGGTTCTCGAGCTTGTGCTCGGAGTCGGTCGAGTAGATCACGCGCTTGCCGCCGTGCTCGAATCGGAAGCCGTAGGAGTCTCCCGAGTGCAGCTGCAGGTGCGGGGTGACCGTGAGCCCGGCGATCTCGCGCGGCTGGTCGGGCTCGAGCTTCACGAACTCGATGGACGCCGCGAGCTGGTTGAACTCCACGGGAAAGCACGGTGCGGCCTGCTGGAGGCGGAAAGCCTGCTCGCAGACGTCGTGGCAGCTGTGGATGCGGATCTTCGTGCCCGGCACGTAGGCGGGCCCGAAGAAGGGAAAGCCCATGATGTGGTCCCAGTGCACGTGGGACATGAACACGTTCACCGTGGCCGGGCGCCTCGCCTGCTTCGCGAGCACGTGCACGCCGAGGGGCCGCGCACCGCTTCCCATGTCGCAGACGAAGTACTCCTCGCCGCCGAGATCGAGTTCCACGCAAGGCGTGTGGCCGCCGAAGGTGTGCGTGATCGAGAAATCGAGCTCGGTGGAGGCGAAGGCGTGCGCCTCCTCGAAGGTGTCGAAGCTGCGCCCCGAGGCCTCCACGAGCGCTCGCGCGAGCTTGTCGCGGATGTCGAAGGACGTGAGGGCCACGGGAATGGAGCCGCGGGTGCCCCAGAAGCGGATGCGCAAGGTCATGGGAAGTGCCGGTGCTTACCGGGCCGTGGGCTCAGGCCTGGTCGAAGGCCGCAGCGGCCTCGTTGGAAGCGGCCGCAAGCGCCTCGCGCACCGTGATGAACACCTGGAAAACCATGTTGAAGTGGCTGATCTCGAAGATCTCGGCGACCATCGGCTGCAGGGCGGCCACCGAGATCCGGCCGTGCTGCGCCTTCGCCTGGCGCGAGGCCAGCATGAAGCAGCGCAGCCCCGCGCTCGAGACGTACTCGAGGCCGGAGAGGTCGAGCACCACCGCGCCCCCGTCGTGGGCGGAACGTTCGACGTGCGCCATCAGGTCGGCGCGGAAAGCCTCGCAGTTGTCCTGGTCGAGCCTTCCGGCCACGCCGATGACCAGTGCGTTCGCGTAGCTGCGTGTCTGGAGAGCCATTCGTGGTGGTTTTCTAGCGGATCCGGCGCCTATTGTCGGGGACGCCCGGAGTAAGGGCAAGCTGGCGCTTCGGTGCATGGCGCGTAACATATGCACGCCTCTCCTCTCGGGAGTCTTTGCGCATGATCACCCGACGCCGGTTGCTCGCCGCCCTGGCGCTTCCCGCGACACTCCCGCTCGCCGGGTGCTGGAATGCCCTGGGGCTCATGAACCCCTGCGCCAACCCCGGAGACCCCGGCCATCGCATCGATCCTGCGCTGGCCGCCCGGGTGTGGACCGGGCTGGACCCGCGCCAGGTCCTCGACCTGCATGTCCACATTGCCGGTGAGGGTACTGGCCCCGGCGATCCGTGGGTGAATCCCGCCATGCGCTCCCTTGCGCACCCGTTCTCCTACGCGCATTTCAAGCTGATGGCCAATGCTGCTTGCATTGGTGACGACCCGGGCAACTGGAACCGGCGCTACGTGAGCCGCCTAGCCGTGCTCGCCGACGAGTTTCCCGCCGGCGCGCGCTTCCTGCTGCTGGCGCTGGACGGCTACCACGGCGAGGACGGGCGTCTCGATCGCAGCCGTACCATTTTCCTCGTCCCCGATGATTACGCGGCGGGCATCGCGCGAAACAGCGGAGACCGGTTCGTGTGGGCGGCGTCGGTCCACCCTTACCGCGAGGACGCCCTCGAACGCCTGCGTGCAGCGGCAGCGAACGGCGCGAGCGCGATGAAGTGGATCCCCTACTTCATGGGCATCGACCCGGCGAGCCCGCGTTGTCGCCCGTTCTATCGTGAACTCGCGAAGCTCGGGCTGCCGCTCATCTCCCACGGCGGCTGGCAGCACGAGCTGGTGGACGGTGGCGTGCAGGACTACGGCAACCCGCTGCGGCTGCGTCCCGCCCTCGAGGAAGGCGCCACGGTGATCGTGTCCCACTGCGGGATGCAGGGGGACTTCCCGGACCTGGACGACACACGCGGCCGCAAGGTCGTGCCGAGCTTCTCGCTTTTCGCGCGCCTCATGGACGAGCCGGCGTGGCAAGGCCGGCTCTACGGCGACCTGTCGGCCGTGGTGCTGGGCGGGCGGCAGCCGGGTGCGCTCGCGCGCCTCATCTCGAACCACCACTGGCACCCGCGACTCCTGAATGGCTCCGACTATCCCGGCCCGGGTATCGTCGCGGTGATGGGGTTGAAGGGCCTGGTGGAGGAAGGCGTGCTCGCGAAAGAGGACGCCGAGCGGCTCTGGCACATCCAGAAGCACAACCCGCTGCTCTTCGACTTCTACCTCAAGCGCTGCCTGTCCTGGCGCGGCGAGCGCTGGCCGGCTTCGGTGTTCGAGACTGGGCGGGTGCTGAGAAAACCGGGGTCAGGTTGAATTTCGAACCTGTCCCCTTTACTCGGAAACTCGGGACAGGCTCGAAATTCAACCTGACCCCGTTTTTTTTGGAGAACCAAAAACACGAACAGGCGGGCCATGGTCTGCTAGCGCCTCCTTCTTTTCTGCTCTTCTTCGAATCGTCGTTCGTCCTCCCTTGCCCCTTCAATTTGTCTGAGGCTGAACATCAAGCTGCCGGGGCGAAAAAACGGACGCGGAGTCACGACCAGGGTTGCCGCCTCTTCGTCTAGAGCGGTATAGAGCGGCGTGAGGATCTTCACGATATCCTCCAACGACCCGCAGGCTCGAAGGGAGCTATAGCTGCCGAATGACTTTGCCCGCTCGTCATCGGTACCCTTGAACGGCTTCATCTGCACCAATCCGTCATTGAGGGGTTTCGAGGCGTCCGGGTCGTAACCGGCCTTGTAGGCGAATACGACCCGGTAGTCCCCGTAGAGCACGGACGTGAATCCGCCGGAGAACCGGTAACGCCCCTGGCCATCTGCCTTCACCACATCGACCTTGGGGCAACCCAGCCGGCTTCCGACGCCGTCGCCACCCTGGGTCGTCCATTGCGATATCACGAAGGCATCGGACAGCGGCTTTCCCGTGCTCGTGTCGATGACCACGCCCTCCAGCGGGAGGTATGGCCCGCAACTGGCGATCAAGGGTGCGGCGAGGAGGGCCAGTGCGGCCGGAAAGCGAATTGTCCTAATGGATTTCTAGCAAAAGTAGGGACAGGTACGAAACTCAACCTGACCCCGTTTTTCTGCCGCGGAAATTGGGGACAGGTTCGAAATTCAACCTGACCCCGTTTTTCCCTAGATCTCCTCCGGCACCATCCGGATCGCGCCGCAGGGACACTCGGCCGCGCACACGCCGCAGCCCTTGCAGTAGTCCAGGTTGAACTTGAAGCGGTTGCCGGGGCCCAGCTTGATGACGGCGTTGTCGGGACATACACCGTAGCAGTTGTCGCACTCGAAGCAGTTTCCGCAGGAGAGGCACCGCCGCGCCTCGAAGAGCGCGTTGGTCTCGTCGAGGCCCTGCACCACCTCGTCGAAAGACGACGTGCGGCGCGCGAGATCCAGCACCGGACGCACGGTCTTGGAAGCGTCGGAGTAATACCACGTGTTCATCTTCGAGAAGTCCGCGACCTCGTGCTTCGGACCCGGGTCGTAGGTGCCCGAGCGAAGCCATGCGTCGATGTGGCGCGCGGCCTTCTTGCCGTGGCCGATCGCGACCGTCACCGTGCGCTCGGCGGGCACCATGTCGCCGCCGGCGAAGATGCCGGCCTGCGCGGTCATCATGTTCGCGCCCACCTTCACCACGCCGTCCTCGATCTCGAGACCCGGCACGCGGTCGAGCAGCGAGAGGTCGACGTCCTGGCCGAGGGCCAGCACGACGGAGTCGGCTTCCAGAATCTCCGTCTCGCCCGTGGGCTGCGGAACGCCCTTCGCGTCGAGTTCCATCTTCTCGACGGTGATCGAGCCCTCGCCCGCTTCCTTGATGGTCGAGAGCCACTTGATGAGGATGCCTTCCTCCAACGCCTCCTGCACCTCGAAGTCGTGGGCCGGCATCTTCTCGCGCGTGCGGCGGTAGACGATCATCGCCTCCTCCGCGCCCATGCGCTTGGCGGTGCGCGCCACGTCGATCGCGGTGTTGCCGCCGCCGTACACGACCACGCGACGGCCGAGGAGCGGCTTCTCCTCGCCCTCCATGCCGCGCAGCACCTGCACCGCGTCGAGGATCTTCGCCGCCTCTCCCGCCGGGATGTAGGCGCGCTTGGCGATGTGCGCCCCCACGGCGAGGAAGACCGCGTCGAAGCCGCCCGCCTTCATGGATTCCATGACATCGTCGACCTTGCGGTTCAGCTCCAGCGTCACGCCGAGATCGAGGATTCGGGCCACTTCGCCGTCGAGCACGTCGCGCGGAAGACGGTACTTGGGAATCCCGAAGCGCATCATGCCGCCGGCCAGGGGTCCGGCCTCGTGGATCGTGACCGTGTGGCCGAAGCGCGCCAGGTGATACGCGGCCGAGAGCCCCGAGGGCCCCGCGCCCACCACGAGCACCTTCTTGCCCGTGGCCTTCGCCGCGGCGTCGAACTTCCAGCCGCGCTTCAACGCCTCGTCGCCGAGAAAGCGTTCGACGGAGTTGATGCCCACCGCGGAATCGAGGTGCGTGCGGTTGCACGAGGTCTCGCACGGGTGGTAGCACACGCGCCCCATCACCGCGGGCAGGGGATTGTTCTGGACGAGCGAGCGCCACGCCGCCTCGTAGTCGCCGCTCTCGGCATGGAAGAGCCAGCCCTGGATGTTCTCGCCCGCGGGGCAGGCGTGGTTGCACGGCGGCAGGCGATCGAGGTACTCGGGGCGCAGCGTCCGCCAGGAGCCCGTGTGGTTGGCGAGGCTCGAACCGGGATCCAGCGTGATGGCGAAGGGCTTCGTCATTGCGCGCCCTCCAGCAGCCCGTACTTGCGGATGTTGCGGTCCGCGGCCTCCTGGATGCGCCGGATCACGTCCTCGCGCGGCTTGGGCGAGAAGAGGTGCGAATAACGCTTCTGGGGCTTGAGATATTCCTCGACCCGGGTCTTCTGGCGGATCTTCGAGACCCCCGTCACCTCGCCGTTCTCGGCCTCGTAGACCGGGAAGATGCCGGTTTCCTTCGCGAGCCGCGCCATGCGGATGGTGAGTGCCGAGTCATGCCCCCACCCCAGCGGGCAGGGCACGAGGATGTGCAGGTAGCGCGCGCCGCGGATCGTCATCGCGTGGCGCACCTTCGCCTCGAGGTCGCGCAGTTCCGCGACCGTGGCGGTGGCCACGTACGGGATGCCGTGCGCCATCGCAATGACGGGAAGGTCCTTGCCCTGCCCGAAAGGGTTGCCGGGGTTCGGTCCCACCGCGGCCGTGGTGGCGGTGCGCGCGCCCGCGGGAGTCGCCGAGGAGCGCTGCACGCCGGTGTTCATGTAGCCGCCGTTGTCGTAGCAAATGTAGAGCACGTCGTCATTTCGCTCGAACATGCCCGAGAGGCACCCGAAGCCGATGTCCGCGGTGCCGCCGTCGCCGCCCTGGGCGACCACGCGCACGTTGTCGCGTCCCTTCACGCGCATCGCCGCGGCGATCCCCGTGGCCACCGCTGCGGTGTTGCCGAAGAGCGAATGAATCCACGGGATCTGCCACGAGGTCTCCGGGTACGGCGTGGAGAACACCTCGAGGCATCCTGTCGCGTTGGCGGCGATCAACTGGCCGTCGGTGGACTCCATCGCCGCGTCGATCGCGTAGCGGGCGCCGAGGGCCTCGCCGCAGCCCTGGCAGGCGCGGTGGCCGGAGTTGAGGGAATTGGTGCGCCGCACCGTCGACTGAACCGAGCGCTCGGCGTCCGGAAGCAGGCGGTTGCCGACGGTGAAGGTGCCGGTCTGGTAGAACTTGATGGGCTGGAATGCCATGGCTTCGCCTCAGCTGATCTTCGCGGCGACCACGCCCACGTCGCGCAGGAGCCCTTCGGCCACCGGGCCGGAGTGGGGCGTATCGCGCTCGCGTGCGAGCGCGCGCTCCACGAGACCGTGGTCGAGGTCCAGGAAAGTGAGCGGCGCGAGCGTGCCGTGCGACGCGGACGTGAAGACGCGCGCAAGCGACTCGCGCGTGATCGAGCGCCCGCCGAGCCCGGCGACCACCGTGTGCACCACGTCCGGGTGCCCGCCGTAGGAGGCGCGCACGTTGGCCGAGACGATGCCGCCGAGACCCACCGCGATGCTCTTCTCCAGCACCACCACGCGCTTGGCGTGGGAGAGTGCGGCGCGCACCGCCGACGTGGGCCAGGGACGGAAGCAGGTGATGCCCAGCACGCCGATCCGCTCGCCCTTGTCGCGCAGCGCATCCACCGTCTCCTTGATCGTCCCGAGCACGGAACCGAGGGCCACGACGATGGTGTCCGCGTCATCGGTGCGGTACTTGCGCATGAGGCCGCCGGAATCGCGCCCGAACGCCTCGCGGAACTCCTCGGCCCAGCTGGGGATCATCTCGAGCGCGCGCATCTGGCGCACGTGCTCGAGGTAGCGCACTTCCATGAAGGCCTCCGGCCCCACCATCGCGCCGATGGACACGGGGCTCGCGGGGTCGAGGCGCTGGCGCGGGTCGAAGGGCGGCAGGAAGGCGTCGACCTGCTCCTGCGTGGGCATGTCCACGCGCTCGTAGGCGTGGGTGAGGATGAAGCCGTCCATGCACACCATCACCGGGAGCGAGAGCGCCTCGGCGAGGCGGAAGGCCTGGATGTGGAGATCGAGCGCCTCCTGGTTCGTCTCCGCGAAGAGCAGTATCCAGCCGCAGTCGCGCTGGCTCATCGCGTCGGTGTGGTCGTTCCAGATGTTGATGGGTGCGCCGATCGCGCGGTTGGCGACCGTCATCACGATGGGCAGTCCGAGACCCGCCGCGTTGAAGACGGCTTCGGCCATGAAGAGCAGGCCCTGGCTCGCGGTCGCGGTGTAGGCGCGCGCTCCCGCGGCCGAAGCGCCGATCGCGACACTCATCGCCGCGAACTCGCTCTCCACGTTGATGAATTCGCAGGGCGTGAGTTCGCCGGACTTCACCAGCTCGCCCAGCCCCTCGACGATGTGCGTCTGCGGGGAGATCGGATAGGCGCAGATCACTTCCGGGCGGCACAGCGCAATCGCCTCGGCGACCGCCTGGGACCCCTCAATCTGCTTGAGCATGTTCGGTGGCTCCCGCCTCGCGGCGAATGTGTTCGTGGGCGTCCGCGGCGGCGAGGACATTGGCCTCGGCGATCTTCGCGGGGAACTTCTCGCGGATCGCCTTGTGCACGGACTCGAGGGAGATGATGCCGGTGGCCGCGGCGAAGGCGCCCAGCAGCGCCGCGTTGGGCACCGGGCGGCCGATCCGCTTCATCGCGATCTCGGTGGCCGGGACGGTGAGCAGGTGCGAGGGCGGGAAGTCCTTCACGAAGTCGGCGAGCCCCAGGGCGCTGAAGGTGCGCGCCGTGTTGATGAGGATGTACCCGTCGCGCTTCAGGCCCCCGAACACGTCGACCTGGTGGAGCAGCGTCGGGTCCTGGATGATGACCGCGCCGGGTTCCAGGATCGGCTCGCGCAGCCGGATCTCGCGGTCGTCGAGGCGGCAGTAGGCGACGACCGGTGCGCCGGTGCGCTCCGAGCCGAAGCTCGGGAAAGCGAGCGCGTACCTGCCCTCCAGGAACGCGGCGACCGACAGCATCTCGGCCGCGGTGACGACACCCTGCCCGCCGCGCCCGTGTATGCGGATCTCGAACATGGACTCTCCTCCTCGGTAGATATTACGACCGGCCCCCGGCCACCGCTTTGCGAATGCTTAAAACGGCGCCCGGAAATGCCACGGGGACCGTGCCTTGCGCTGGATCAAACGTGCCCGCGGGTGCAGGAAGAAAATGTAGGTCCAAAGGGAAACAAGCCGGCGTCCGAGCGGGTGCCGCGCAGGTCTCGCCAGGCCCTACCGGCCCTTCCCGACAGACGCCCGACACCCGACAGCGCATGCGCGCCGGTGGTGCGGGGCGATCGAACCGTGAAGACCACTCGCCAGAAGCCTTTCGAATCGCGTCCCGCCCCGGAAACCGGGGCCACGGAGCGTGTTTCGCCGCGCGCGCGCGTCGCGCCGATCTCCCGGAGCCAGCCATGAACCAAGCCGCCCGCCTGCCCCACACCGACCGTTTCTTCGAAGCCCGGTTCGAGTCCATCGGCGGGCTCGGCGCCCACGCCGCGGGGCAGGTGCTCGCCACCGCCGCGGTGCTGAACCTGGGCCTGAACGGCGCCCACTTCTCTTCCTACGGGTCGGAGAAGAAAGGCTCGCTCGTGCGCTCCTTCGTGCGCCTGGGGCCCGGCGAGCAACCGATCCGCACCAGCACGCCCGTCGAGGCCCCGGACGCGGTGATCGTCTTCCACGCCGTGCTGCTCGGAAACCCCGGCACCTTCGCCGGCATGCGCAAGGACGGCGTGTTCATCTACAACGCCCCGGCGGGCACGGTCCCGGCGGAGCTGGCCGCGCTCCCGAAGACGGTGCGCGTGGTCCGCGTCGACGCCCTGGGCATCGCGGTCGAGGAACATTCGCGCCCCAATGCGGTGCTGCTCGGCACGCTCTGCAGCCAGTTTCCCTTCCTCGACGCCGAGGTGATCCTCGCCGCGCTGTGCGCGGAGTTCGCGGGCAAGCACCCGGAGGCGGTCGCCCACAACGAGCGCGCCTTCCGCCGCGGCGCGACGGAGTTCGAGGCGATCGAGAACGTCGGGCGCGCCGAAGGCGACCTCCCCATCGCGAAGCCCGAGCCGGAGTGGGGCTACGAGACGCAGCCCGCCGGCGGGCTCCTTCCGGCGCCGGGCAACATGGCGTGGAACGACCTCTCCGCCTCGCGCACCGGGTGGCTGCCGGTCCTGCACGGCGAGAAGTGCATCCACTGCGGCGTCTGCGACCTGGTCTGCCCCGACATGTGCCTGGTATGGGGCGACGGCAAGGAAGGCGGCAAGTTCGAGCGCGAGCTGATGGGCGTGGACTACCGCTACTGCAAGGGCTGCCTGCGCTGCATCGAGTCCTGCCCCACCGGCGCACTCACCAAGGATGCCGAGACCCCGGGCCTGGCCGACCGGCTGCGGGTGCCCCTTTTCCCCGAACTCATTTCCTGAGGTCTCCGCCATGGCCACCGAAATCCTGAGCGCCCCCACCAAGACCGACGAAGCCCTGCCGAAGGGCCTGGCCCGCCAGAAGCTCGAGTTCCGCAGCGGCAACGAGGCCGCGGCACTCGCCGCCTGCGACGTGGGCTACCACGTGATGGGCTACTTCCCCATCACGCCGTCCACGGAAGTCGCCGAGAACCTCTCGAAGATGCAGGCCGAGGGCAAGCACGACATCGTGCTGGTCGCCGGCGACGGCGAGCACGGGGCCGCCGGCATCTGCTACGGCGCCGCGCTCGGCGGCGGGCGGGTGCTGAACGCCACCAGCTCCCAGGGCGTGCTCTACGCCCTCGAGCAGCTCCCGGTGCAGGCGGGCACGCGAGTGCCCATGGTGCTCAACATCGCCGCGCGGGCCGTCTCCGGGCCGCTCGACATCCGCGGCGACCACTCCGACATCTACTACACGCTGAACACCGGCTGGATCATCCTCTGCGCCCGCGACCCGCAGGCGGTGTACGACATGAACTTCGCCGCGGTGAAGATCGGCGAGCACGCGGACGTGTGCCTGCCCGTGATCGTGGTCTACGACGGCTTCTTCACCAGCCACCAGAAGCGTCGCATCCAGGTGTTCGACGACCCGGAGGCCCTTCGCGGCTTCCTCGGCACGCGGCCGGACCTCCCCACGCCGCTCGACACCGAACACCCCGCCACCTTCGGCGCGTACATGAACGACCCGGACCTCATCAACAACAAGGTCCAGCTCTCCCAGGCGATGCAGGCCGCGCGCCGCGTGATCCCCGAGGTGTTCGCGGAGCTGGAGGCCCTCACCGGGCGCAGCTACCCGGTCATGGACGCCTACCGGATGGAGGATGCGGAAGCGGCCGTGGTGCTGCTCAACTCCGCCGCCGAGACGGCGAAGGAAGCGGCCGACGAGCTGCGCGCGAAGGGCCGCAAGGTGGGGGTCCTCTCGCCCAACGTGCTGCGCCCGTTTCCCGCGCAGGAGTTCCGCGAGCAGCTCCGCGGCGTGAAGGCGGTCACCATCGGCGACCGTGCGGATTCCTACGGCGCCGGCGGCGGCAACCTCTCGCTCGAAGTGCGCGCGGCGATCCAGGAGGACCCGGCAAACGATACGCGCGTCATCTCGCGCATCTACGGCCTCGGCGGCAAGGACTTCTACGCGGCCGATGCGCTCGCCTTCTTCGAGCAGGCCGGGCAGGTCGCCGCCTCGGGCAAGGTCGACGAACCCTTCGCGTACCACGGCGCCACGCCGGGCCAACCCGGCCGCGGCGCACGTCCCGGGCTTCCCCCGATCCGCGCCGAGGAAGTCTCGCAGCCCATGGCGCACGTTACGCGCAACGCCGCGACCGGGCGCCTCGATGTCGAGCTCGAGCCGCTGTGGAAGATGACCGCGGTGCCCAAGCGCGTGTCGCCGGGCCACGGGGCCTGCCCGGGTTGCGGCGCCTTCCCGACGCTGCACCAGGTGTACAACGCGCTCCAGGGCGACGTGGTCGTGCTCTTCCAGACGGGCTGCGCGATGGTGGTGACCACCGGGTACCCGAACACCGCGCACCGCATCAACTACATCCACAACCTCTTCCAGAACGGCGCAGCCACCCTCTCCGGGCTGGTCGAGATGTACCACGAGCGCATGCGCCGCGGCGAGGTGCCGGAATCGAAGGACATCACCTTCGTGATGATCTCGGGCGACGGCGGGATGGACATCGGCATGGGCCCGGCGATCGGGGCCGCGATCCGCAACCACCGCATGATGATTCTCGAGTACGACAACCAGGGCTACATGAACACCGGCGCCCAGCTCTCGTATTCCACGCCGATGGGCCACCGCACGGCCACGAGCGAAGTGGGCAAGAAGCTGCCTGGCAAGCGCTACCACCACAAGGACACCGCGCAGATCTTCGCGGCATGCCACCTGCCGTACGTGTTCACGGCGAGCGAGGGCTACCCCGAGGACCTCATGCGCAAGGTCGCGAAGGCGCAGCACTACGCGAAAAACGAAGGCCTGGTGTACGGCAAGATCCTCTCCTACTGCCCGCTCAACTGGAAGGTGGCGGACGACGCCGGCCAGCCGGTGCTGCAGGCGGCGATCGACAGCTGCTTCTTCCCGCTCTACGAGGTCGAGCACGGCCACACCACGATCACCTACGACCCGGATGCCTCCGACCGCCGCCACCCCGTGTCGGACTGGCTGGGCCTCATGGGCAAGACCAAGCACCTCCTGAAGCCCGACAACGCGGAGATCGTCGCGGGCATCCAGGCCGAGACCGACCGTCGATGGGCGCGGATCAAGGCGCTGCACGAGCATCCGCTGCTCTAGCCCGGAGAAAACCATGGCAAGAATCATCGAGACAAGGCAACTCACCGCGGTCACCAAGTACTTCCGGATCGAGGCGCCGCTCATCGCGGCCTCCGCCCGGCCCGGCCAGTTCGTGATGCTGCGGGTTCGCGAGGGCGGGGAGCGCATCCCCATCACCATCGCCGACTACGACCGCGAGCTGGGCACCATCACCATCGTCGTGCAGGCGGTGGGCGCGACCACCCAGCGCGTCTGCGCGCTGAAGACGGGCGACGAGATCCTCGACGTGGCCGGCCCCATGGGCGGGCACATCGACATCGCGCCCGGCGGGCACGTCTGCGGCGTGGGCGGCGGCTTCGGCTCCGCCGCGCTGCTCTGCCTCATGCGGGAATTCACCGCCCGCGGCGACACCACGACCGCGATTCTCGGCGCCCGCAACAAGGACCTCCTGATACTGGCCGACGAGCTGCGCCCGCTCTGCACGCACCTGGAGATCTGCACCGACGACGGCTCGGCCGGCTTCAAGGGCTTCGTGACGCAACGCCTCGCGCAACTGATCGAGGCCGGCCCGCCCAAGCGGCCCGACAGCGTGGTGGCGATCGGGCCCATGGCGATGATGCGCGCCGTGGCCGAGACCACGCGCGGCCCGAAGGTGAAGACGCTGGTGTCCATGGACCCGCTGATGGTCGATGGCACCGGGATGTGCGGCGGGTGCCGCGTCACGGTCGCCGGAAAGGCGCAGTTCGCCTGCGTCGACGGCCCGTGCTTCGATGCCCACGAAGTCGATTTCGATGTGGCCATGCGGCGCAACAAGGCCTACGTGCAGGAGGAAAAACGGGCCGTGGACCGCGCCGCGTGCATGGACAGAAGGGAGACCGCGTAATGCCCATCAAGAGAGCGGACAAGACGCCGATGCCGGTGCGCGAGGCGCAGCAGCGCGCGCACGACTTCATCGAGGTCAACGAGGGATACACGAAGGCGCACGCCGCGTTCGAGGCCGAACGCTGCCTGCGCTGCCAGGACCCGGTATGCGTGAGCGGTTGCCCCGTGAACGTGCCGATCCCGGAATTCATCCACGCGGTGGCCATGGGCGACATGGCGGGCGCGGCTGAGATATTGCGCTCGGCCAACCCCCTGCCGGCCATCTGCGGGCGCGTCTGCCCGCAGGAGTCGCAGTGCGAGGCCGAATGCAGCATGACGCAGCGCTTTACCCCCGTGGCCATCGGCCACCTGGAACGCTTCGTGGCCGACTGGGAGCGTACGCAACCCCCCTCGGTGAAGGCGAAGATCACGCGCACCGAGAAGATCGCCATCATCGGCGCCGGCCCCTCGGGGCTGGTGTGCGCGGGCGCGCTCGCGCGCCTGGGCTACCCGGTCACGATCTACGAGGCGCTGCACGCCGCGGGCGGGGTGCTGCGCTACGGCATCCCCGAGTTTCGCCTCCCGAAGCAAGTGCTCGACTGGGAGATCGGGCTGCTGAAGTCCATGGGCGTGGAGATCGTCTGCAACGTGATCATCGGCAAGACGCTCACGCTGGACGAGCTCTTCGGCAAGATGGGCTACGCCGCGGTCTTCATCGGCACCGGCGCGGGGCTGCCGCAGTTCCTGGGCATCCCGGGCGAGAACCTGAACGGCGTCATGAGCGCGAACGAGTTCCTCACGCGCGTGAACCTCATGGGCGGCTACGACCCCGACACGGCGGACACGCCGGTCAAGGTCGGCAAGCACATGGCGGTGATCGGCGCGGGCAACACCGCTATGGACGCGGTGCGCACCTCGCTTCGCATGGGCGCCGAGAAGGCGATGGTGGTCTACCGCCGCAGCGACAAGGAGATGAGCGCGCGCGTCGAGGAATACCACCACGCGATGGAGGAAGGCGTCGAATTCCACTGGCTCACCAACCCGCTGGAAATCCAGGGCAACGCGGAAGGCTGGGCCACGGGGCTCAAGTGCCAGAAGATGCAGCTCGGCGAGCCGGACGCCTCGGGCCGCGCGCGTCCGGTGCCGATCCCGGATTCGGAGTTCGTGCTGCCGGTGGACAACGTGATCCTGGCGATCGGCACGACGCCGAACCCGCTCCTCACGCGCACGACCTCGGGGCTCCTCACCAACAAGAAGGGCTGCCTGGTGGCCGACGAGAAGACGGGCCTCACCTCGAAGGCGCTGGTGTTCGCCGGCGGCGACGCGGTGACGGGTGCGGCGACGGTGATCCTTGCCGCGGGCGCCGGCAAGCGGGCCGCCCAGGCGATCCACGAGGCACTGGAAGCGCGCGGCTAGAACGCCTCCGCAAGGACCGCGGGCCCGGCTACTTCGGGCCCCGGTGCAGCCGGCGCTCGGCGCCCAGGGCAAGCCCCGGGCCGCCGCCGGCGGCGAGCATCTTGTCCCAGTCGACGCCGTCCGCGCGGACGTACTCGAGCGCGCGCGTCACCCACTGCACGTGCTCGGCCTCCTCGCGGGCCATCTCGTCGGCGAGCGCGTGCACCTCGTCGCTCGCCGTGGTCCCCGCGACCCACTCGAAGAAGCGCCGGGCGTTGCGCTCGGCCTTGAGGGCGATCTCAAGTAGCTGGCGCGGGGTCGCCACGCGATAGACGAGATCGTGGTCGGCGCACTCGGGCGGGCCGGACTCCAGCCAGCGGTAGCGCTCCGGGGGAAGTTCGGGAAGGTCCAGGTGCCCGGAGCGGTCCAGGAGCAGCTGGTGGTGGTCTTCCTCGAAATGGGCGAGGTTTCCGCAGAGGCCGGCCAGCACCTCCTCGCCGCGGTCGGTGAAGTGCACCTGGAACTCGCGGTAGCACCGGACCGACTCGCGCTCGATGGCAAGGGCGTGGGCGTAGAACTCCTCGACGCTGGCGATGGGCTCGAGCATGGCGTGACACCTCCTCACGCTCCACGATGCGCCGGGGCGGCGCGTGGCGCTTGACTTGGGTCAACGGGCCGCCGGGGCCGGCGGCCAAGCCGTCAGGTCGAGGGCTTCCTGCCCGGCGCCTTCGGGGGAATGGTCCCGGAGATCCGGCACAGCGTGCCTTCGATCGCCTTGCCGTCGTTGAAGCGGATAACGTTGCAGCGCGAGATCTCGCCGCGTGCGGCGAGGTCGGTGAGCGACGTGCGCACCTTGGGGAGCGGAATCCCCGTGGCGGCCGCGATTTCCCGGTCGAGTTGCTGACCGTTCTTTCTCAGGTATTGCAGGATCGGGGTCGCGAACATTTCGGATGCTCCCGGGGTAATTGGAGGTCGGTTCATGGTGGCGGGCCGTGGCGGCGGGTTCGTTCCTGGTTCACATCGGAGCGCCCCCGCATGGCGGGACGCCTGAAAGCCCGCGTGGGCGGGCACTCACTATTGATGGTGGCCTGGGGCGGAATTGAACCACCGACACAAGGATTTTCAGTCCTCTGCTCTACCAACTGAGCTACCAGGCCGGGAAAGCCGCCAAGTATAGCTTTTTGCCCCTCCCAAAGCCAATCCGGCGAAGCGGAACCCGGGCCGGGGCCCTAGAAGCGGGCCAGGAAGAAGGCCGGCAGGAAGGCGATCGCCACGGAGCCGGCCAGGCACAGCAGGCTCGCGCCCATGGCGATGCCGCGGGAGGGCGCGTGGCCCGACGCGGCGGCGGCCGGGCTCATGAACATGAACTGGATCACCCGAAGGTAGAAGTACAGGCCGAGGTAGCTGCCCACCAGGCCCAGCACCGCCCAGGTCGTGTAGCCGGCGGCGATCACATTCTTGAAGATCAGGAACTTCGCGATGAAGCCGGGGAAGGGCGGGATGCCGGCGAGCGAGAGCATCGCCATGCCGATGAGGAGGGCGGCGAACGGGTGCGTGTGGTAGAGGCCCTTCAGGTTCTCGAGGCGGTCGCGCTCGCGGTCGTCCGGGTTCGCCGGGAGTGCCGCGAACGCAAGCACGTTCATGACCCCGTAGGCGGCGAGGTAGAACACCACCGCCTGGAAGCGCGTCGGGCCGTCGCCCACGAAGGCGAAGAAGAGGTAACCCGCGTGCGCGATCGACGAGTACGCGATCATGCGGCGAAGCCCCGGCTGGCGCATTGCCGTGAGGTTGCCCCAGACGATGGAGACGAGCGGCAGGATCACCAGGAGCCCCACGACGGACTCGCCCACCGGCGCCGTGCCGAAGACCCGCGCCGCGGCCACCAGCACCCCGGCCTTCACGAGCACGGCCATGAACGCGGTCGAGGGCACGCTCGCCGCCTCGTAGGCGTCCGGCGCCCAGCCGTGGAAAGGCACGATCGCGGCCTTCACGAAGAAGGCGGAGACCACCATCACCACCGCGGTGCGTGCCAGGAGATCGGGCGAGGTGAGCGCCGTCGCGAAGCTCGCGAGGCTGAGCGAGCCGGTGGCCCCGTACATGAGGGAGGCGCCCATGAGGAAGGACGCGCTCGCGGTGCCGGAGAGCACCAGGTACTTGAGCGCGGCCTCCGCGCTCTCGGGCCGGCGGTATCCCAGCAGCACCAGCACGTACACCGGGATCGACATGAGCTCGATGCCAAGGAAGAGCGTGAGGAAGCTCGAAGCCGAGGCGAGCAGGCACACGCCGTAGAGCGAGGAGAGCAGGAGCGGGTAGAAGGGACCCTCGCCGAAGTCCTCCTTCGAGAAGAGGATCACGGGCACGGCGAGCGCAAGGAGCATCGCCTTCGCGAAAGCGGCGGGAGGCGTGAGGACGAACTGCCCCGGGAACGGCTCGCCCGTCCAGCCGGAAAACCCCAGCCAGGCGGCCGCAAGCGCCGCAGCGGAGACGAAGGCCGCCGCGATCGGCAGCGCCGCGCGCGAACGGTCGGAGACGATCTCGAGGATGATGAGGCTGACGATGCCCGCGAGCAGCAGGTGCTCCGGGGCCATCGCGATCATCGCGGCCTGGGCGTTCATCGTGCCGCCTCCAGGGGATGCGCCCCCGTGAGCTTCGTTGCGGGCGGCGTGCGCTGCCCGGACACCAGTTCCTGGTACTCGCGCGCGGCGAGTTCCGTGCGCTTCATCGCGGAATCCGGGAAGAGCCCCAGCCAGAACACGGCCGCCACGATGGCGGCGAGTATCGAGGCCTCGCGCAGGTTCACGTCCGCCACCGGGCCGTGGGGCACGCGCTCGGCGCCGAAGAGGAAGCGCTGCGCGAAGCGCAGCATGTAGAGCGCGCCCAGCACCACGCCGACGACGGCGGTGCCCGCCACGAGGAGCGCGTACATCGAGCCGCCCTGCCACTCGCGCCACCCGGCGTTGAAGGCGCCCAGGAGGGCGAGGAATTCGCCCGTGAAGCCGCTCGTCGTGGGCAGGCCCACGGAGGCGAGCGTGAGGATGAGGAAGAAGACCGAGTACACCGGCAGGAGCTTCGCGAGGCCCCCGTAGGCCGCGAGTTCGCGCGTGTGGCAGCGCTCGTAGATCATCCCGACCATGAGGAAGAGCCCGGCGGCGACCAGCCCGTGGCTCACCATCTGCACGATCGCGCCCTGGATGCCCAGGAGGTCGAGGCTCACCAGCCCCAGCATCACGTAGCCCAGGTGGCTGATGGAGGAGTAGGCGATGATCTTCTTGATGTCGTCCTGCACGAGCGCGAGGCAGGCGCCGTAGATGATGCTCACCACGGCGAGCGTCGAGAGCAGCGGCGCCGCAAGCCGCGTGGCGTCGGGGAAGAGCGGGAAGCCCAGCTTCAGGAACCCGTAAGTTCCCATCTTCAGCAGCACGCCCGCCAGTATCACGGAGCCCGCGGTGGGCGCTTCCACGTGGGCGTCCGGCAGCCAGGTGTGGAAGGGCACCATCGGCACCTTGATCGCGAAGGAGAGCGCGAAGGCCGCGAGGAGCCACTGCTGCGCCTCGAGGGGCAGGCGCGCCTTGTAGAGGTCGGCGAACGCGAAGGAGGTGATGCCCGTGGTCGCCCACAGCGAGTACACGAGATAGATCACCCCGGCGAGCATGAGGATGCTGCCGAAGGCGGTGTAGAGGAAGAACTTGATCGTCGCGTAGATGCGCCGCTCGCCGCCCCAGATGCCGATCATCAGGAACATCGGGATCAGCATCGTCTCCCAGAAGAGATAGAAGAGGAAGAGATCCTGCGCGACGAAGGTGCCCAGCATCGCGAACTGGATGAGGAACACCATCGCGTAGAAGAGCTTCACGTCCTTCGTGATCGCGCTGAAGGCGCCCGCCGTGACCAGCGGTCCCAGGAAGGTCGTGAGGATGACGAGCAGGATGTTGTAGCCGTCGAGCCCGATGAAATAGGTGACGCCCCAGGCCGGGATCCACGCGACCTGGGTTGCCGCCTGCAGGCCCGGCACGGCCGGGTCGAAGTGCGCGTAGAGGATGAGCGAGAGCAGGAACTGCGCGACCATCACCGCAAGGGTGAGCGCGCGCACCAGGCCGTCGCGCCCCGCGGGCAGCGCCGCGATCGCGAACATGCCCGCGACCGGCAGGTAGAGGACGACCGAGAGAAGCGTTGCGTCAGCCATGGCGCCACATCCAGACGAGGCTCGCCACCATGCCCACGAGGACGAGGAATGCGTACTTGTGGAGGCTCCCCGTCTGCACGCGCGAGAGCCGGCCCGCGGCGCGCTGCGCGAGGGAGGCGAGCCCGTCCAGGGTCCCGTCGATGAGCAGGCGGTCGCCGAGCTTGAGGAACACCGCGTCCGAGATCCACACCAGCGGCCGGGCGATGACGCGGTCGTAGATCTCGTCCACGAAGTACTTGTTCGAGAGGACGCGGTAGACGCCGGCGAAGCGCGCCTTCACCGCCGCGGCGCGCGCGGAGTCCCCGGAGAAGAACCAGGCCGCGCCCGCAAGCCCGGCGGCCGCGATGGCGATCGACCCTCCCACCACCCAGTAGTGCAGCGGCTGCATGGCCGCGCCGATGCCCGGGATCGGCAGCATCGGCTCGAGGAAGTGCGGGATCGCGATGAACCCGCCGACGGCCGAGAGGAAGGCGAGCACCATGAGCACGCCGGTCATGGAAAACGGCGACTCGTGGATGTGGTGCTCCACGTCCTTCAGCATCCGCGGCTTGCCGAAGAAGGTGAGCCACAGCAGCCGGAACATGTAGAAGGCGGTGAGGAGCGCCGTGAAGGCCATGACGGAAAAGAGCAGCACCGATCCGCCGCGCTCGCTGCCGAGTGCGAACCACAGGATCTCGTCCTTGGAGAAGAAGCCCGAGAGCGGCGGGATGCCCGCGATGGCCGCGGTCGCGATGGCGAAGGTCACGAAGGTCACCGGGATCTTGCGGCCCAGCCCGCCCATCTTCTGGATGTCCTGCTCGCCCGACATCGCGTGGATCACGCTGCCCGCGCCGAGGAAGAGGCAGGCCTTGAAGAAGGCGTGCGTGGTGACGTGGAAGATGGCCACGCCGTAGGCGCCGACGCCGAGCGCCACGAACATGAAGCCCAGCTGCGAGACGGTGGAATAGGCGAGCACCTTCTTGATGTCGTCCTGGGCGATGGCGATCGTGGCCGCCATGAGTGCGGTGAGCGCCCCCACCGCGGCGATGATCGTGGAAGCCTCCGGCGCGTGCAGGTAGACGCCGGACATGCGCGCGACGAGATACACGCCCGCGGTCACCATCGTCGCCGCGTGGATCAGCGCGGACACCGGCGTGGGGCCGGCCATGGCGTCCGGCAGCCACACGTAGAGCGGGATCTGCGCCGACTTACCCGTGGCGCCGATGAAGAGGAGGATCCCCACAAGCGTTGCGGAGACCGCCGGGGTGGAAGCGCCCATGAACGCCGCATTGATCGCCGGCATGTCGAGGGTGCCCAGGGCCGAGTAGATCGCGAACATGCCCAGCAGGAAGCCGGCGTCGCCGATGCGGTTGAAGATGAAGGCCTTCTTGCCCGCGGCGGCCTTCTCCATGTCGCCGAACCAGAAGCCGATCAGGAGGTAGGAGGCGAGCCCCACGCCCTCCCAGCCCACGAAGAGCACGAGAAGGGATTTCCCCAGCACCAGCAGCAGCATGAAGAAGAGGAAGAGGTTCAGGTACGCGAAGTAGCGCGCGTAGCTCTTGTCCTCGTGCATGTAGCCGATGGAGTAGACGTGGATGAGCGTGCCCACGCCGGTCACGATGAGCGCCATGACGGCGGTGAGGCGATCGAACCAGAAGGCGATCTCGAACGTGCTCTGCCCCACCATGGCCCAGACGTAGGCGGTCTCGGCGAGCGGCGCCCAGCCGCCGGCCTGGAGATCCAGGAAGCACTTCACCGTCACCGCGAAGGCGATCGCGGGCAGGCCGCAGCCCACCACGGAGACGAAGCGCTTGCCCAGGCGGTTCCCGGCCAGTCCATTGACCAGGAAACCCAGGAGCGGGAGGAGGACGATGAGGGTCAGCAGTCCCATGGCGCGGTCAGCCCTTCAGGTCCGTGTAGGACTCGATGTCGAGCGAACGCTTGCGCCGCACGAGGAGCAGCACGATGGGGATCGCGATCGCGATCTCGGCCGTGGCCACCACGAAGATCAGGAACACGAGCACCGCGCCGACGGCCGAGCCCATGGTGTGGGCGAAGGTCACCAGGCTCAGGTTCACGCCGTTCAGCATGAGCTCCATGCACATGAGCATCACCAGCACGTTCCTGCGGATGATGACGCCCGTGAGCCCGAGCGCGAAGAGCGAGGCCGCGAGGACCTGCAGCATCTGCACCTTATCCACGTTCGTGCCTCCGGTTCTCCTTGATCACCGCGAGTGCGGCGACCACCGCCACGAGGAGCAGCACCGAGGTGAGCTCGAAGTGCAGCCAGTATTCGGTGAGGAACGCGGTCGAGAAGCGCGCGATGTCGAAGGGCTCGCCCAGGGCGCCCCGCGGGGCGTGCGGCAGGTCGTTCCAGTAGCCCACGGCGAGCGCTTCGGCGAGCAGCGCGAAGCCGATGATCCCGGGCCACAGCAGCTTCGAGTACTTGGCGGTGGCACTTTCGTCCCTCGGGTCGAGCAGCATGATCGCGTAGACCATGAACACCATCACCGCGCCCACGTAGATGAGCACCTGGAAGGCGGCGATGAAGTGCACGCCGAGCAGCCCGTAAACGCCGCCCAGGAACACCATGCAGGAGACGAGTGCCAGGGCCACGCGCATCGGCTGGCGCAGCACCAGCATCAGGGAAGCGCTTACGAAGGCGCAGCCGGCGAAGCCCCAGAGAAGCAGCGTATCGAGGTAGACGAGGAAGTCGTGGATCATGCGCCGTCTCCGGTCCTCGCGCGCGGCGGGTAGGGCTTGGCCACGTCGCTCTGGGGCTGCCAGTCGAGGAGCTCCTCCTTGGCGAGCCACATCGTCCAGCGGTCGTCGGCGGGCAGGTCGGGCACTTCCTTGGCCATGCGGATCGCGTCCTCCGGGCAGGCTTCCACGCACAGCCCGCAGAAGACGCAGCGCGAGTAGTCGATCTCGAAGCGCACCGGGTACTTCGGGTGCGCGCTGTCGGAAGGGTCGAACCCGGCCTCGATCTCGATCACCTTCGCGGGGCACACCGTCGCGCACATGTTGCACGCGATGCACTGCGGCGAGCCGTCGGGGCGCCGCGTGAGGACGTGCTTGCCGCGGTTGCCGGCGGCGTAGTCCCAGCGCGTCTCCTCGGGGTAGTAGGTGGTGAGCGCGCCCTTGCGGCCGGTCATCCACTTGAACATGTTGCGCGCGAAGATGCTGCCGGTGATCCAGAGCCCGCGCAGGATCTCGAAGAGGTAGGCGCGCTCGTACCAGCCCATCACCGGCTCGTTCCAGTAGCGCTTGCGCACGTGGGGCTTGCGGCTCATCCGCGTATCCACCAGACGGCGACCGCGGTCACGCAGAGGTTCGCGATCGCGAGCGGGAGCATGAACTTCCAGGCGAACGTGAGCACCTGGTCGTAGCGGAAGCGCGGCAGCGTCCAGCGGATGAGGATCTGGAAGCTGCACACGACGAAGACCTTGGCGAGGAAGGTGCCGAGCTGCGTGACGACCACCGCCCCGTGCGGCATCGCCACCGCCGCCCCGCCCGGGAAGGCGAAGCCCGCGTCCGACATGAAGGGCAGGTTGTATCCGCCCAGGAAAAGCGTCGTGAAGAGCGCGCCGATGACCGCGATCTCGATGAATTCCGCGAACATGAAGAGGCCCATCTTCATGCCGCTGTACTCCGTGAAGTAGCCCGCAATCAGCTCGCTCTCGGCCTCGGGCAGGTCGAAGGGGATGCGCTTGTTCTCCGCGATCGCGGCGGTGAGGAAGAGGATCGCGGCGAAGGGCTGGTAGACGATGCCCCAGGCCGGCAGCACCCCGAGCACCGTGCCCGACTGCTTGCGAACCATGGAGTCGAGATCCACCGTGCCGTAGATGAGGATCAGCCCGATCACGGTGAGGCCGAGCACCAGCTCGTAGGAGATCATTTGCGATCCCGCCCGGAGCGCCCCCAGGAGGGAGAACTTGTTCGACGACGACCACCCTGCGAGCATCGCGCCGATGATGGTGAGCCCGCTGAAGGCGAAGACGATGAGGAGGCCCGCATCGAGCGTGGCGATCTGCATCGGGTAGCTCTTGTCGCCGAACCACTCGCCGAGCGGCGCCCAGAGGGCCGACGGCGTGAGCATGCCGCCGAAGGGCACCACCGCGAAGACCAGGAGCACGGGCGTGAAGACGACCCACGGCGCCACCGCGTAGGCGTACCAGTCGTAGGTGCGCGGCTTGAAGTCCTCCTTCAGGAGCATCTTCAGGCCGTCGGCCATGCCGTGGAAGAGCCCCCACCACACCAGCTTCACCTTCGTGAAGGGGATGCGGATGTAGGCGCGGTTGGCGCCGATGCGGTCTGCCATCACCGCTGCCTGCTTGCGCTCCACCCAGGTGAGGATGGTGCCGAAGCCCATCAGCACGCTGATCGCGTAGCCGATGAAGACCACCGCGATGACGAGATCCGCGATCATTCGCCGCCTCCGGCCTTGCCCGCGAGCGACGCGAAGAGGGTCTCCGCGTCCGCGGCCCAGGGTTGCTTCGCGAAGCACTTCGAGAACGCGCTCGTCACGCCCTCGAAGTTCGTGTAGTGCCCGTCGCGCTCGGTCTGGATGGAGAGCGGGATGAACACGTCCGCGTGCCCGTTCTCCGGCTGCAGCCAGGCGTTGAGATAGACGATGGCGGCGCCCTGCGGGATCCGGCCGAAGTCGAGGCCCTCGCCCCAGACGAGGACCAGGTCCGTGTCCTGCGGGATGTCGGGCGGCGCATCGCCGAAGAGCGCGCGGGCGCCGGCGGTGTTGGGGTTCTTGTCGGCGCGGATCAGGATCGCGTCCTCGACCACCTCGCCGGGCTCGGGCACGTGGTCCGCCTTGACCCGAGTAGGCAGGCGATCGCCGAAGGCCGCCTGGAAGGCCGCGAGTTCCTCGTTGGAGCCCCAGTTCGAGACCAGGGCGAGCGGCTTCTTCGCCGTGGCGATCAGCGAGCGCGCCTTGGCAATGGCGCCGTGCAGATCGGCAGGACGGCCCCGGAGCATCGCCACTTCCGCGCGGGCGCGGCCGAAGACCTTCGCGAGGTCGCGCGCCTTGTTGCAGATCCACGGGCCGTTCACGGCCGGGTTCTCCAGGGGTGTGACGCGGTCGATCGATTCGTTCTGGGCGCGCATGCCGGGGGCCCGCAGCCGCCACTCGTCGCGACGGTGCCAGAGATTCACCGAGCAGCCGCGCGCGCAGCCCGGGCAGACCGAGGCCGTGGGCTTCAGGTACCAGACGCGCGCCTTGTGCAGGAACGAGCGCGAAAGCAGCGCCCCCACCGGGCAGATGTCGATCACGTTGTCGGAATACGGGTCGGCGGCGAAGGAGCCGTCCTCGACCGCGCGCACCAGCGAGTGGTCGGCGCGGTTCTGCATGCCCAGGCCGTTCGACTTCGAGACCTCGCGCGTGAAGCGCACGCACCTCGTGCACTGGATGCAGCGCTCGTTGTCGAGCACGATCCGCGGCGAGAGGTCATGGTGCTTGGTCTCGTGGTTCTTCGCGTCGCGCGAGAGGCTGCGGCTGCCGTTGTACTCGTAGTGGTAGTCCTGCAGCGTGCACTCGCCCGCCTTGTCGCAGATGCCGCAGTCGACCGGGTGGTTCAGCGTGATGAACTGGAGCGTGTCCTTGCGGCGCTTCTTCACGCCCTCGGAGTTCGTGTGCACGACCATGCCCTCGGAGACGGGCATGTTGCAGGCGATCTCGATCCACTCCCCGCCCTTGTCCTCCACACCCACCACGCAGATGCGGCAGTTGCCCGGCACCGAGAGCTGCGGGTGCCAGCAGAAGTAGGGAATGAAGATGCCCGCCGCCCGCGCAGCCTCCATGACGGTCTGGCCGGCCGGCGCCTCGAGCTCGCGCCCGTCGATGGTCAGGCGAGGCATTCGAGCCTCCCGTCGCACTTCGAGCTGCCGTGGGTGATGAAGTGCTCGAACTCGTCGCGGTACTTGTTCAGGATCCCGATGGTGGCGTAGCCCGCCGCGTCGCCCATGCCGCAGATCGTGGTGCCGTCGTTCGCCTCCGAGATGGCGTAGAGGCGGTCGATGTCCTCGGCCACGCCCTTGCCGGCGACGATGCGGTCGATGATCCGGTGCATCCACCCCATGCCGTCGCGGCAGGGCGTGCACTGGCCGCAGGACTCGTGGTGGTAGAAGCGCAGCAGCACCTGGAGCAGGCGCACCATGCAGGTGCCCTCGGCGATGGCGATCATGCCGCCGGAGCCGAGCGAGGAGCCGGCGGGGTTCACGGATTCGTGGGAGAGCATGAGCGGCTCGATCTCTGCGCGCGTGAGCACCTTGGTGGAGATGCCGCCGGGGACCACGCACTTCAGCTTCGCGCCGTGGAGCATGCCGCCGCAGTCCACGTCGAGGAACCGCGCCCACGGGTAGCCGTACTCGACTTCGTAGACGCCCGGCTTCGCGATGTGGCCGGAGATGGACACGAGCTGCGTGCCCGGGCTCTTGGCGGTGCCCACCTTGCGAAAGGCTTCCGCGCCGTCGCGGATGATGCCGGTCACGTTGGCGAGCGTCTCGACGTTGTTGATGACCGTGGGCTTCTGGTAGAGGCCCCTCACCGTGAGGCGCGGCGGGCGATTCCTCGGGTAGGGCTTCCTGCCCTCGATCGAGGTGATGAGCCCTGAGGCCTCGCCGCAGACGTAGGAGCCGGCGCCGCGGTAGACCACGATGTCGAGGATGAATCCCGTGTCGAAGAGTTTGGCGCCGAGGAGCCCGGCCGCGTAGGCCTCGTCGATCGCGCCCTGGATGCGGCGCCACGGCAAGTCGAACTCCCCGCGGATGTAGACGAAGGAGTGCCTCACGTCCAGCGCGTAGGAGGCGATCAGCATCGATTCCACCAGGAGGTGCGGCGCGTGCTCGAGGATCCAGCGGTCCTTGAAGGTGCCGGGCTCGCCCTCGTCGGCGTTGCAGCAGAGGTAGTGGGGCTGGCTGTCTCCCGGCTTCATCACCGACCACTTGCGCCCGACGGGGAAGGCCGCGCCGCCGTGGCCGAGGAGGCCGGAGGCGGTGACTTCCTTGGTCACGTCCACCGGCTGCATGGTCCTCAGCGCCTTCTCGAGCGTCGCGTAGCCGCCGCGCGCGCGGTAGGCCTCGAGCGTGTGCGAGGTGGGCGTCACCTCGAAATCCATGATGAGCTGGCGGCCGGGCATGCTAGCGCAACCCCTCGATCAGCTGGTCCAGCTTCGCGGCGTCCATGTCCTCGTGGTAGGCCTCGTTCACCATCACCACGGGCGCGGTGCCGCAGGAGCCCAGGCACTCGACGGTCGAGAGCGTGAAGCGCCCGTCGGCGGTCGTCTCGCCGGGCTGGATGCCCAACTTCTTCACGAGGTGCCCGACGAGGCCGTCGCAGCCGCGCATGGAGCAGGCGATGTTGCGGCAGGCCTGCAGGTGCCAGCGGCCCACGGGCTTCCTGCGCAGCATCGTGTAGTAGGAGAGCACCTCCTCGACCTGGATGCGCGGGACCTTCAGGTACTCCACGACACCGAGGATGTCCTCCTCGGCGACGAAGCCGCGGTCTTCCTGGATGCGGCGCAGGCAGGGCAGCACCAGCGATGCCTCGAAGCCCTCGGGGTAGCGCTGCTTCATCCGCTCGAATTCGGGGATCAGGTGCTTCACCGGTCGCACTCCCCGCCGATCATGTTGATCGAGCCGAAGGTCGGCACGAGGTCGGCGAGCTGGTAGCCCTCGAGCAACATCGCCGCCCCGCCCATGTGCACGAAGCTGGGCGCGCGCACGTGCACCTTGTACGGCGTTCCCTCGCCTGTGGAGACGAGATAGAAGCCCAGCTCCCCGTTGGCGGCCTCGTGGGCGAAGTAGATCTCGCCCGCCGGCACCCGCGGGCCCTCCATCACCAGCTTGAAGTGGTTGATGAGGGATTCGATCTCGCCGTAGACCGCGGTCTTCTCCGGGAAGGTGCAGCGCCGGTCGTCCACGTTTATGGGTCCTTCCGGCAGCATGTCCACGAGCTGGCGGATCATGTGCACGCTCTCGTCCATCTCGCACATGCGCACGAAGTAGCGGTCGTAGTTGTCGCCCTTGATGCCCACGGGCACCTCGAAGTCGAGCTCCGCGTAGGCGAGGTAGGGAGTGTCCTTGCGAAGGTCCCGCGGCGCGCCGGTCGAGCGCAGCATCGGGCCGGTGTAGCCGTAGTCGAGCGCCTGGGCGGTCGTGAGCACGCCCACGTCGCGCATGCGGTCGATGAAGATGCGGTTCCTGTCCACCAGGCCGTGCACGCGGCCGATGAACTCCTCGTACTGCACGAGGATCTCCTCCAGGCGCTTCAACCAGCCCGGCGGCAGGTCGCGCGCGAGCCCGCCGATGCGCCCGTAGGAATAGGTGACGCGCGCGCCCGTGAGGTCGGCCAGGTGCTCGTAGATGTAGTCGCGGATCATCACCAGGTACAGGAACGCGGTCATCGCCCCCAGCTCCATCAGGGCGGCGGCTACGCAGGTGAGGTGGTCCGCCAGGCGCGAGTACTCCGACAGGAGCGTCCGCAGGTACTTGCAGCGCGGCGTGATTTCCACGCCCATCAGGCGCTCCACCGTGTCGCAGTACGCGAAGTCGTTGATGAGCGCCGAGCAGTAGTTCAGGCGGTCGACGTAGGGAATCAGGTTGTGCCAGGTGTGCGACTCGCACTCCTTCTCGAAGCCGCGGTGCAGGTAGCCGCAGTGCACGTCGGCGCGGATGATGCGCTCGCCGTCCAGCTCCGCGAAGATCTGGATCGTGCCGTGGGTGGCCGGGTGCGACGGGCCGATGCTCACGATCACCGTGTCCTCGCGCTCGCTGGTGACGAACGCGGGGCGGACGGGGTTCGCGATGCGCGGGGCCGTGGACATGGTCAGCCGCCTTCCCTTTCCGAGGCGACCCAGTCGCGGTACGGCACGAGGGGCTGCTCGCGATCCTTCGGGTAGTCCTTGCGCAGCGGGTGCCCCACGAAACCCTCGTAGAGCAGTATCGGGCGCAAGTCCGCGTTGCCCTCGAACACGATGCCGTACATGTCGTGGCACTCGCGCTCCATGAAGGCGGCCGACCCGAAGAGCGGCGTGAGGGAGACGACGACGGGCGCGGATTCCGGCACGCGGGTCTTCAGGCGCACGCGCACCTTGTGCTCGGTCGAGTAGAAGTGCCACACCACCTCGAAGCGCGGCGACTGGCCGGGCCAGTCCACGGCCGTCACGTCGAGGAAGACGTCGAAAGCGAACTCGGCCTTGAGGGCGCGCGCGGCACCTTCCACCGCGCCCGGCGCCAGGTTCACGACCAGGATGGCGTGCGAGACGCAGGTCTCCTCCCCCTTCGTCGCGAGCTTCGCGGTGATCCGGTCGAAAACCTCGGCGCCCATCGCTTCAGAAATCCTTCGTGATGATCGGGTGCTTCGCACGCGCGATCTTGTCCTGCAGCCGCATGATTCCGTCGATCACGGTCTCGGGGCGCGGCGGGCAGCCGGGTATGTAGATGTCCACGGGAATCACCCGGTCGATGCCGGGAAGCGCTGCGTAGTTCTGGTAGAAGCCGCCGCTCGTGGCGCACACGCCGAAGGCCATCACCCACTTCGGCTCGCACATCTGCTCGTAGACCTTCAAGAGTACCGGCGCCTGCTTGTGCGTGACGGTTCCCACCACCATCAGGAGGTCCGACTGGCGGGGCGAGAAGCGCGGCAGCGCCGCCCCGAAGCGGTCGGTGTCGTAGGGGGTGGAACTCACCGCCATGAACTCCATGGCGCAGCAGGCGGTGACGAACGGGTAGGGAAAGAGCGAGAACTTGCGCGCCCAGCCGACCAGCTCGTCCTTGCGGGTGGAGAGGAACTCGAAGGCCGCGCTCTTGCCGCCGCCCTCGGGGTGAATGGGGATGGTGCGCGGCAGCGTGCTCATTGCCGCACCGCCTCGAGGAGCCGCGCCTTGTAGACGTAGAGGACGATCAGCACCAGCAGGAAGATGAAGATGCCCAGGGTGAAGAGCATGAAGCCGGTGAGCGGCTGCGCGCCCAGCGCCCAGATGAAGAGGAACACCGTCTCCAGGTCGAAGAGGATGAAGATGATGGCCACGGCGTAGTACTTGATCGGCACCGCCTTCACGTTTTGCGTGTCCACGGGCGTGGCACCGCACTCGAAGGGCTCGAGCTTGGTCTCGGTGTCGACCGGCTTGGGCCCCAGGATGCGGTTGAGCGCCAGCATGACGGCCACGACGCCGAGGATCGCGGCCATGTACAGCAGGAACACTACATAGGGGTTCATCTTGGGGGGGGTTGCGGCCGCGGAAACCGGCCGTTTTCCTGTCTGCCCAGAGGTTAGCCTTTGGGGCAACGCTTCGTTTGATGCACGTCAACCCCGCATACCCCACGGTTTCGGCCTGCCGCAGACCTCCGGAGGCCGAAAAACCTCCATCGGCCCCGTGCGCGCCCACCCGGTTCCCGGCACCATGCGGTCCATGACCCGATCGAGGATCGCCGCCATGGCAGGCGCGCTCGCCGTATGCGTGGCGAGCGGCGCCCTGTGCGCGTGGCTTCGCACGCCGCTTCCCTGGATGCTGGGGCCGCTCCTGGGCATGGCGATCTTCCAGTTCAGCGGGGCCAGCCTCGAGTCCCCGCCCTTCGGCCGGGAGACGGGGCAGCTCGTGATCGGCCTGGCCCTCGGCCTCTACTTCACGCCGGCGATAGCGGCCGAGGTGGTGGCGCACGCGCCGGCGCTCGTCACCGCGGCCACGGGCGTCTTCCTGATCGGCGTGGCCGCGAGCACGATCCTCGAGCGCGCCGCGCGCGTCGACCACGCGACCGCCTTCTTTTCCTGTGCCATCGGCGGCGCGGCGGAGATGGCGAATCTCGCGGAGCGCAACGGCGCCCTCGTGGACCGCGTGGCCCTTGCCCATTCGCTGCGGCTGCTCGTGGTGGTAACCGCCGTGCCCGTGTCCCTCACGCTCCTCGGCCAGGCGGGGACCGACGACTACCGCCCGGTGGCGGTGCCCTTCGATGCGGGCAGGCTCGCGCTTCTCACGGGCCTCGCCGTCGCCGCGTCCTTCGCCTGGCTCCGCACGGGGCTGCCCAACGCCTTCATGATGGGCCCGCTCGTGCTCGCGATCGGCTTCACCGCGGGCGGGCTGGTGTTCTCCTCCATCCCGCCGTGGATGACCAACGCCGCGCAGGTGCTGCTCGCCTGCAACCTCGGCGCGCGCTTCCGGCAGGAGTTCCTCCGCGAGGCGCCGCGCTTCGTCGCCGCGGTGCTCGCGACGGTCGCCTTCATGCTCGCCCTTTGCGCGCTCCTCGCCTTCGCGCTCGCTTGGTCCGTGGGCGCCGCACCCGCCACGATCCTGCTCGCCTGCGCCCCCGGCGGCATCGCCGAGATGGCGATCACGGCGAAGGTGCTGCGCGTGGGGGTCGCCTTCGTCACCGCCGCGCACGTGATCCGGTTCGCGATCGTCGTGCTCGCCACCGAGACCGCGTTCCGTTTCCTCGCCCGTCGCCGCATCCGGCGTTGACCGCAGTCCCGTAACGCGGGGTCGGACCTCCGTAGAACTTGCTGCCCCGGACTTCGGCGCTGCCGTCGATCGGGACGCCGTCGAACGAAGTGGCGATGCAGGGGTCCGGTTGCCGCCGCCGCGCTATCATCGAAGCGTCGCCAGCCCTTCACCCCCGCCTCCCGGAATCCCCCCGTGACCGACCGCAAGAAGAAGCCCGAGGAACTGCGCAGCCACCGCTGGTACGGCGCCAACGACCTGCGCGGCTTCGGCCACCGCTCGCGCACGGCGCAGATGGGCTACGACCGCACGGACTACGCCGGCAAGCCCGTCATCGCGATCGTGAACACCTGGAGCGACATCAACCCCTGCCACACGCACTTCCGCCAGCGCGCGGAGGAGGTGAAGCGCGGGGTGTGGCAGGCGGGCGGCTTCCCCGTCGAGATGCCGGCGATGAGCCTCTCGGAGCCCTTCCAGAAACCCACGACGATGCTCTACCGCAACCTCCTCGCGATGGAGACGGAGGAGCTCCTGCGCAGCTACCCCGCGGACGGCTGCGTGCTCATGGGCGGCTGCGACAAGACCACGCCCGCGCTCCTCATGGGCGCGATCTCGATGAACCTGCCGGCGATCTTCCTGCCCGCGGGGCCGATGCTGCGCGGCGACTGGCGCGGCGGCGTGCTCGGCAGCGGCAGCGACACCTGGAAGTACTGGGCGGAGCTGCGCGCGGGCAACATCACGGAAGAGGACTGGCGCGGCGTGGAACGCGGCATCGCGCGCTCCCCCGGGCACTGCATGACCATGGGCACGGCCTCCACGATGACGAGCGCGGCGGAGGCGATGGGGCTCACCCTGCCCGGCGCCGCGTCCATCCCCGCGCCCGACTCGCGCCACGCGCAGTTGGCCACGCTCACGGGCAAGCGCATCGTGGACATGGTGTGGGAGGACCTGAAGCCCCGCGACATCGTGGATGCGCGCGCGATCGACAACGCCGTCGTGACCGCGCTCGCCCTCGGCGGCTCGACCAACGCGATCGTGCACCTCATCGCGCTGGCCCGCCGCGCGGGCGTGGCGCTGGACCTCGCGCGCTTCGACGCGCTCGCGAGGAAGACACCCGTGCTCGCGAACGTCCGGCCCTCGGGAAAGTACCTGATGGAGGACTTCTTCTACGCCGGCGGCCTGCGGGGCCTCATCGCCCGCCTCGAGGGCCTGCTCGACTTCACGGCACCCACGGTCAACGGGCGCACGCTGGGCGAGAACGTCGCCGGTGCCAGCGTGTTCGACGACGACGTGATCCGCACGCGGGAGAATCCGCTGGTCGCCGCCGACGGCCTGGCCGTCCTCACCGGAAACCTCGCGCCGCGCGGTGCGGTGATCAAGCCGCCAGCGATGGAAGCGCGCCTCCAGAAGCACACGGGGCCCGCGATCGTCTTCGCGAACTACGACGACATGGCCGCGCGCATCGACGATCCGGCGCTCGCCGTCACCGCGGATTCCGTGATCGTGCTGCAGGGCGCCGGGCCCCTGGGGGCGCCGGGCATGCCGGAGTGGGGCCAGCTTCCCATCCCGAAGAAGCTCCTCGCCCAGGGCGTGCGCGACATGGTGCGCATCTCGGATGCGCGCATGAGCGGCACGAGCTACGGCGCCTGCGTGCTGCACGTGGCGCCGGAATCCCACCTGGGCGGGCCCCTGGCGCTCGTGCGCGACGGCGACCGGATCGCGCTCGATGTCCCGGCACGCAAGCTGGAGTTGCTCGTGGACGAGGCCGAGCTCGCGCGCCGCCGCGCGGCGTGGACCGCGCCCGCGCCAAGCCACACGCGCGGCTTCGGCGCGCTCTACCTCGCGCACGTCTCGCAGGCCGACGAGGGCTGCGACTTCGACTTCCTCGAGGCGGGTGCTGCGACACCCGACCCCGAGATCCACTAGCGCGAACGATCCACGAACCGCCCGAACGCCACACGAAGGAATCGCCGTGAAACCGACCGTCCTGCAACTGGGTCCCCTGCTGCCGCTGGTGCGCGAGGGGCTTGCCGCGAACTACACCCACCTCGACCTGGGCGCGCTCTCCGATGCCACCGGCTTCCTCGCCGAGCACGGCCCGGCCGTCGATGCCGTCGTCTCCTCGGGGCGCAACGGCGTGAACGCGGCGCTGATCGACGCGCTGCCGAAGCTGCGCCTGGTCGCCCACTTCGGCGTCGGCTACGACAACGTGGACGTGGAGTACGCGAAGAAGAAGGGCGTCGCGGTCTCCAACACGCCGGACGTCCTCACCGATTGCGTGGCGGATCTCGCGATCGCACTCCTGATCGACGTTGCGAGAGGCGTTTCCGCCGGCGACCGCTACGTGCGCTCGGGCGCCTGGCTCAAGGGCGCCATGCCGCTCGCGACCCGGGCAAGCGGCAAGCGCCTGGGCATCGTGGGCCTGGGCCGCATCGGGCGCGCCATTGCCACGCGGGCCGAGGGCTTCGACATGGAGATCCGCTACCACAACCGCCGGCAGAGCCCGGACGCGCCCTACGCCTACGAGCATTCGCTGGAGGCACTTGCCCGCTGGTGCGACTTCCTCATGGTCGCCACCGCGGGCGGCGAGGCCACGCGCGGGCTCGTCTCGAAGCCCGTCATCGACGCCCTGGGAGCGAAGGGATTCGTGGTGAACATCGCGCGCGGCTCCGTGATCGACGAGCCGGCGCTGGTCGCCGCCCTCGCCGAAAAGCGCATCGCCGGAGCCGCGCTCGACGTCTTCGCCGACGAGCCGCGCGTGCCCGCCGCGCTCCTTGCACTGGACAACGTGGTCCTCACCCCGCACATCGCGAGTGCCACCACCGACACGCGCCGCGCCATGGGCCAGCTCGTGCTGGACAACCTCGAGAGCTTCTTTCGGGACGGTCGCGCCGTCACGCCCGTCTAGCCCCGCCGCAGGAGAACCCCATGAGCGCCACCGCCTACCGTTCGCCCCCCAACCGCTTCCGCGCCGATCTCGTCGCCGGCAAGCCCCTCATCGGCTGCTGGGTGTCGCTCGCGAACCCCGCGACCGCGGAGGTGATCGGCCTCGCGGGCTTCGACTGGCTGCTGCTCGACGGCGAGCACGCGCCCAACGACGTCTCCACCCTCGTGCCGCAGTTGATGGCGCTGAAGGACAGCGTCTCCGCGCCCGTGGTGCGCCCGCCGTGGAACGAGCCGGTGATCATCAAGCGGCTGCTGGACGCGGGCTTCCACAACTTCCTCATGCCCTTCGTGGAATCCGCCGACCAGGCCCGCGCCGCCGTGGCCGCGACCCGCTACCCGCCGCGCGGCATCCGCGGCGTCTCCGTCTCCCAGCGCAGCAACCGCTTCGGGACGGTCCCCGATTACCTGAAGATCATCGACGACCACATCGCCGTCCTGGTGCAGATCGAGAGCCGGGGCGGACTCGAGGCGGTCGATGCGATCGCGGCGGTCGATGGCGTGGACGGGCTCTTCGTCGGCCCCCAGGATCTCGCCGCAGCACTCGGGCACCTCGGCAACCCCGCGCACCCGGACGTGCAGGCGGCCATCAAGCACATCTTCGAGCGGACCCGCGCAGGCGGAAAGGCGGCCGGGACCCTGGCGCCGGTGGAAGCCGACGCGCGCCGCTACCTGGAATGGGGCGCGACCTTCGTCGCCGTCGGCAGCGATCTGGGGCTCTTCCGCGCGGCCACGCAGTCCCTGCGCGACAAGTTCCCGAGCTAGCACGCTCGCGAGCGTTCCCTTCCTATCTTGGGGCGCTCGACGCTGGAGGCGTTCTTCGACCTCCCACACCTCCCCGAAATAGCCTCTCGCTTCGACACCGGTGATTTCGTCGTCCTGCGGATAAGATCTCCTCATGCCTCGAACGTCGCAAATAGCGATCGCTACGCCGCCTCCCCCGCGGCGTGCCCCGACGCCCACGCCCACTGGAAGTTGAATCCACCGAGATGGCCTGTGACGTCGACGACCTCGCCGATGAAGTAGAGCCCGGGCACGGCGGTGGCGCACATCGTCTTCGAGGACAGGCCCCGCGTGTCCACGCCACCGAGGGTCACCTCCGCCTTGTTGTAGCCGAGCGTTCCCGTCGGGTGCACGTGCCAATCTCCCAGCGCGCGCGCGGCATCTTCGAGCGCCTTGTCGGAGAGCTCCGCGACGGGCTTCGCAAACGCGTGCGCATCGCACCAGGCCTGCGCGAAGCGCTTCGGAATCCGTTCGGCCAGCAGCGTGGCGAGCAGCGCCTTCGCGCGGCGGTTCTCCGCGAGCCACGCGCGGATGTCGATGCCCGGCAGCAGGTTCACGTGCAGCGGTTCGGACGCGGGGCCGTCCTGCCAGTAGCTGGACGCCTGCAGGATTGCCGGGCCCGACAGGCCCCGGTGCGTGAAGAGCAGCGCCTCGCGAAAGTGCGCGCCGCGGCACGAGACCTCGGCGTCCAGCGACGCGCCGGAGAGGTCGCCGTAGCGCGCGAGCGCTTCCGGGTCGAGGCTCAAGGGGACCAGCGCGGGCTTGGGCGGCACCACCGCGAGACCGAACTGCTCGGCCAGACGGTAGCCGAAGGGCGTGGCGCCGATCTTGGGCACCGTGAGGCCGCCCGTGGCGACGACGAGCGAGCCTGCAACTACGGGGCCGGCCGCAGTGTCGACGCGGAAACGCCCGCCTGCAACGCGGGCCACACCGCGCACCGCGCAGGGCATGCGCCACTCGACACCCGCCGTGTCGCACTCGGCCTTCAGCATCGCGATCACCTGGGTCGCGCTCCCGTCGCAGAAGAGCTGGCCCAGGGTCTTCTCGTGCCAGGCGATGCGGTAGCGGTCGACGAGCGCGATGAAGTCGCGCGGAGTGAAGCGCGCGAGCGCCGAGCGGCAGAAGTGCGGGTTCGCGGAGAGGAAGTTCGCGGGCGTGGCGTGCAGGTTCGTGAAGTTGCACCGCCCCCCGCCGGAGATGCGGATCTTCTCGCCAAGCTTCGGGTAGTGGTCCACGAGCAGCACGCGCCGGCCGCGCCGGCCCGCCGTGGCCGCGCACATCATGCCGGCCGCGCCGGCGCCGATGACCACGACGTCGAAGGCCGTCTCGGGGGATGGATTCAAGGGCTGCGCCTGGGAGAGGTCAGCGGAGTCTACCAAGCGGCCCGCGGGGCGCCGAAAGGAAAGGCCCGCCGAGGCGGGCCTTTCCGCACTGCCTGAAAGGCGCTTCCCTACAGCTTGTCTGCCTCGTGGCAGGTTCCGCAGGAGTTCGTGTACGGGATCGGCATGGCCTTGCCCGGCTCCACGCCCTTCACGCCCTTGTTCGTGATGCGGGGCACGTCGAAGAGGTGCGCGGTGATGTCGTTCATCCAGTACTTGGCGCCGCCCTTGCCGTCGACGCCGTGGCCGAAGCCCGCGCCCGTCTGCATGGTCCTGGTCATGTGGCAGTCCACGCACGCGATCTTCTTCGTGTGCGCCTCGCCCACGGTCTTGGCCGTATGTTCCTTCATGTCGACCTTGTGGCAGCTCGCGCACAGGGAATCCTTGCCGTCGCGCACCGCGAGCTTCATCTGGTGCTTCACGCCCGTCTTGCCGTGCGGGTCGTGGCAGTCGGCGCAGTTCATGATCTGGGTGCCGTTCATGTACTTCTTCGAGCGGACCAGGTCGGTGGCTTGCTGGTGGTGCGACTTGGAGTGCACGCCGTCGGGCCAGAAGTCCCGCTGCGCCGCGTCCTCGCGGGTCGTGTGGTTCACCAGGTACTCGTTGCGGCTGATGCCGGGGGTGAGCATCTGGTTGTCCTTGTTGATCGGTTGGTCGTTCTTCATCGTGCCCTGCGGCCGGCTGTGGCACTGGTTGCAGATGATCATGGAGCGCTCGCTCGCGAGCTTGCCCGGATTCACGATCGTGGAAGCCTTGCTGCGCCGCGGGGCCGCCGCGTGCGCGGAGCCCGCGCCGTGGCAATTCTCGCAACCCATGTTCAGCTCGTTGGGCACGCCGTCGCCGTCGATGTCGGCTTCGCCGTTCGGGTCGTTCGTCGCCCCGGCCACGAATCCGCCCTCCACGGTCGGCCTGAGCGAATAGCCGGCGAAGTGGCAGGACGCGCACTGGATCTCGAAGGCCTTCGACTTCGGCGGGTCGGCGAGCTTCTTCTTGGCCTCGTCATAGAGCCAGTCGCCGTGATAGTCACGCCAGGACTTGCGCGAGCGGTCGGCATATTCCGCCTTGCCGTGGGTGTTGTACTGCAGGAACGGGAACGTGGCATCGCCGACCCGGAGCAGGTAGCGCTGCTTGTACAGGCCGCCTCCGTAGGTCATCTCCACCGGGTAGACGCGCGGCGCGTCGGACGGGTCGCGCGCGTTCTCGGTGCGCACCTTGAGCACGGGGCCGTCCATGAAGAAGGTGGCGGTGAAGCTCACGGACGCCGCATCGGCGGGCGCCTTTTCCGAAATCTGGTACTTGTCGAAGCCCCGGCCCTTGTCGAAGCCGTACAGCCAGAACTTGGCCCCCGCCTTGAGCTTCTTCAGCCCATCGTTGAACTCGGGGAAGCGCGAGAAATCCTGCAGCTTGCTCTGCTTGTCCACGACCGCGATGCCGAGCCTGTGCAGCGTCTTGCTGAAATCGGCGTAGTCGTCGTGGCACTTCAGGCACTTCGAGGTGCCGACGTAGGTCGCGTTTTCGGGAACCTTGCCCGAGACCTGGATCGCAAGCGGCTTCGCGGCGAGTTCGGCTGCCGAGCGCGACTTGTTGGCCATCGTGCCGCCGGGCAGGTGCTTGCCGTCGGAAGGCTCGACGTACACGAAGAACTTCCCGGCCCCGGCCTTGGCGATCGTGAAGCCGCCCTTGCCGTCGGTGGTGCCCTGCGCGTACTTGTCACGGTTGACGGCGAGGTTGTCCTCCATGGGCTCGTCGTTGTCGACGTTGCGGCGGATCTCGAAGGTGGGCGCCTTGGCGAGCTTCGCCACGTCCGCCGCGGGCACGAGGTAGACCGTCGCCCCGCTCACCGCGCGCTTCCCGCCATCCGTCACGGTGCCGCTGATCGCCTGCGCCTGCGCGCCCAGGGGCGCCAGCGCGACGAGCAACGCCGCCGCCATGCCCGCAAAGTTGATGCCTGAAATCGTCCTCATCTCCGTCCCTCCCTATGGATCTTCGATTTTCCGACCGGCGCCGGTCCGTTGCCCGGCGCCCGTGACAATTCATCCTCGAACAGTTCCCGGAAAAGCTCCCAGACCCTGCCCTTCGCCTGCCGCAGCGCCCTCCTGCCGGCCGCGGTGGCCACATACGTACGGCGGTTGCGCTTTCCAACCTTCTCGACCGCCGACTTCAGGTGCCCGCCCCGTTCGAGGCCATGGAGAATAGGGTATATCGTGCCGGGCCCGAGCGCGTAGCCGTGGTGCGCGAGCTCGTCCATGATCCCCTGCCCGAACACCGGCTCGCGCGAGGCGTGGTGCAGCACGTGCAGCCGAACCAGGCCGCCGTAGATCTCCTTCTCTTTCATCATCGAAAGCCGTTATCGGCGGCCGATACCAGTTGCCCGCAATGTGCGCCCCGCGAGCGGGGGTATGCAAGGCCGCCACCTGATGCAGATCAAACGGGGCGCGAATTCGGCCGACCCACCGGGTACGGGGCATTCCGGATCCCGGACGGGAGCCGGCGCCGATCCGGGATTATCATGGCGGTAGCCGAGTCGGCGGCAGAACGCCCCGACACCCTTCCCCGCACCGATACCCGCCCAAGCCATGGCCACCAGGCTCTTTTCCCGCACCCCCCTCCACGAACACGCAGAGGCCGACCAGCGCGTCCTGGGCGTGGCGCAGCTCGCGCCGGATTCCGCCGAGCTTGCCGCCCTCGTCGCCGCCGATCCCGCGCCGGAAGTGCGCGCAGCGGCCGCCGCGCGCTGTGCGGCTCCGGCCGCCCTCGCCGCCGCCGTGGGCCAGGAGGCCGATTCCACGGTTCGTGGGGCGATCGTCGCCGCCCTCGGAAAGGCGCTCGCGGAAACCGCCGACGGAGCTGCGGCCCGGGCGATTCTCGAAGGCACGGACTGTCCCGACGCGGTGCGCGCCCACGTGGCCCGGCACGCGAAGGATGCGGAGCGGCGCCTCGCGGCCATCGCGGGCCTGCGCGACGAACCGCTGCTGGTGGAGCTGGCGCTCGGAGCCGGGCACGCGGAGACGCGGCTCGCGGCCGCCGAGTGCGTCCACACCCCCGAAGGCCTCGCGGCACTCGTCGACGCCGCCCGCAGCAAGGACCGCGGCGTGATGCGTCTCGCCAAGCACCGCCTCGGGGCGATGAAGGACCGCGCGGGCCAGGACACCGAGGCCGACGCGATCCTGGGCCAGCTCGAGGCGCTTGCCGGCACGCCCGGCCCGATCCTCACCGCGGTGGTGGATCTCAACCGCCGCTGGCAGGCGCTGGACATGCGCGCGGACGCCGCGCGGCTCGAGCGCTGCGACGCGGCGCGGCGCGCGCTGCAGGCGCGATTCGACCGCGAGCAGGCCGAGCAGGCCGGGCGCGCGAAGTTCGATCGCCGCGTGAACGACTGGATCGGCGCGCTGGCCGCGCCCGACGGGCCGGAAGCCATCAAGGGCCTGCGCGGCGACCTCGCGGCGCTTCGCGCGGAAGCGCAGGGGCTCGGCGATGCGCCAGCCGCCGCACGACTCGACGAGGCGCAGGCCCGGCTCGACGGCTGGGGGCAGGAGCTGCAGGCCGTCGCCGGCGCCGAAGCGCTCGTCGTGGAAGCCGAGCGGCTCGCCGAGGACACCGCCGTGGACAACGCCCAGCTTCCGGAGCGCTGGCAGGCGCTCGACCGCGCGATCCGCACGCCGTCGCTCTCGCGCCGCTTCGAGGCGGCACTCGTGATCGTGGAGCAGCGCCGGCTCGCGCAGGCGCAGGCCGCGCGCGAGGAATCCGGTGTGGCGCGAAACCGCGTCCACGCCCTGCTGCACACCGCGGAGCAGGCATTGGCCGCCGGGCAGTTGCACGCCGCGCGCGCGGCGGTCGACGAGATGAAGGCGATCAAGGCCGAGGCGGGCGCGCTCCCGAAGCCGACCCAGAGCCGCATGGGCAAGGTCGGGCAGCAACTCGGTGAGCTCGAGCGTTGGGAATCCTTCGGCCAGCACAATGCCCGCGTGCAGTTGTGCGAGCGCGCGGAGGCAGTGACGGCCCAGGGGCTCGACGCCGCGCGCACGGCGGCGGAAGTGAAGAAACTGCGCGAGGAATGGAAGGCGCTCGACGCCCAGCACACCGGCGTGCCGCGCTCGCTGTGGGAGCGCTTCGACGGCGCGTGCGAGAAGGCCTACGCCCCCGCGGCCCGGCATTTCGCCGAGGCCGCCGCGCAGCGCAAGGCGGCGCGCAAGCAGCGCGAGGAGTTCATCGCAGCCGCCGCCGCGCACGTGCCGACGCTCCTCGGCGAGACGAAGGACGCGCGCGCCATCGAGCGCTGGCTGCGCGAGACCGACAAGAACTGGCGCGAAGGGCAGCTGGGCAGCGTCGATCCCGGCGCGTGGAAGAAGCTCGATGCGCGCCTGAAGGAGGCGGTGGCGCCGCTGCGGGCGGTGCTGTCGGAGACGCGCGAAGAGGCGAAGTCCGGCCGGCTCGCGCTGATCGCGGAGGTCGAGGCCCTCGCGCCCCGCGCCATGGACCGCGAGGCGCCCTCGCTCGTGAAGGCGATCCAGGCGCGCTGGCAGGAGCACTCGAAGGCGCACCCGCTCGCCCAGCGCGACGAGCGCGGGCTGTGGGAGCGATTCCGCGGCGCCTGCGATGCGGTGTTCGAGGCGCGCAACGCCAAGCGCAAGGAAGAGGACGGCCGCAAGGTCGAGGGCCGGCGCTCGCTCGAGGACATCTGCACGCAGCTCGAGCAGCTTGCCCGCGCCACGGAGAAGGACGAGAAGGAAGTGCGCGCAGCCGCGCGCGAGCTGCAGGATCGCTGGCGGGCCGGCGCCCGCGGCACCGACCCCGCGCTGCGCTCCCTCGAAGGGAAGTTCCGCGGCGCGGTGAAGGCGGTCGATGCCGCGCTCGCCGCGCGCGTGCGCGTGCGCGAGGCCGCGGTCTGGAAGACCCTCGCCGAGAAGGACCGCCTGTGCGAGTCCCTCGAGGCCGCGGTGCTCGCCGATGCCGGCGCACCCGCGCCCGAGGAGATCGGGGAGCAGTGGACCGCGCTTCCGGAACTCCCCGGCGCGTGGGAGAAGCAGATGCTCGCCCGGCGCGACGCGGCGCTTTCCGCGCTCGCCGACAGCGCGGCGGCCGGCCCTTACCGCCCTCGCATCGAGAAGGGCGCGGAGAAGCGGCGCGAGAGCCTCCTCGAGCTGGAGATGGCGCTGGGCCTCGAGAGCCCCGCCGACCTGCAGCCCAAGCGCCTCGCCCTGCAGGTGAAGCTCCTGAAGGAGCGCTTCGGCAGCGGCGCCGCCGCGGAAGGCGGAAGCCCCGGCGAGCGGCTCCTCGCGTGGTGCGCGCAGCCGGGCGTGATCGAGGGCCGCGACCGCGAGCGCGGCGACCGGGTCCTCGGCGCCATGGGGCACTCGCGCTAGGTCCATGCTGGAGCTGGCGAACCCCTTCGCCCGCGAAGGCGGCGTGATCCGGCTGCTCGAGCCGAGGAACTGCAACCGCGAAGCACTTGTCGATCGCGTCCTTTCGGGCACCTATGCGAGGCCCTTCGTGATCGAGGACGAAGGAAAGCGCTCGCTCTACTTCACGCGCGCCTTCATCCAGAGCGAGATGCGCATGGCAGACCCCTTCGCGCTCGAGTTCGCCTACACGCGCAAGATGATGGGGTTCCTGTTCTTCCTCGAGGCTCCTCGCGAGATCCTCCTGCTGGGCCTGGGGGGCGGATCGCTCGTGCGCTACTGCCGGCGCCACCTGCCCGGCGCACGGATCACCGCGGTCGAGATCGACCCCGACGTGATCGCCTTCCGCGAGCAGTTCCTCCTGCCGCCGGACGACGCGAACTTCCGCGTGGTGCGCGCCGACGCGGCCGGCCACCTGGCGCAGTGCGACACGCAGCCCGAGGTCGTCCTGATCGACGCCTTCGACCGCGACGGCGTCGCGCCGTCGCTTTGCACGCGCGAATTCTACGAAAGCGTGCACGAGGCCATGGCCGCGGGCGGCGTGATGGTGGCCAATCTCGTGGGCCCGAAGGCCGAGCGCCTCGCGCACCTCGCGATGATCCGCGAGGTGTTCGACGCCAACGTGATCCTCCTGCCCATCGCCGACGACGGCAACTACGTCGCCTTCGCCTTTCGCGACCCGGCCTTCGAGCCGCGCTGGCGCTGGATGGCCACCCAGGCGAAGTCCATGCGCGCGCGCTACGGGCTCGACTTCCCGGCCTTCGCGGGCAAGCTCGAGCGCAGCCGCAAGCTGGGCTACGCGCGCCGGGCGACCGCCGGGGCGCGCCTGCGCTGAGCCGGGACCCGGGGCGGCGAAGCGGGCGCTACTTCGGGCCGAAGGTGCTCGCCACGCCCACGAGCAGCAGCGTGTCCGACGATTTGAGCCCCGGCTGCGGGTTGCTCACGTAGCGGTTGGAGAGCGTCACGTTGAAGTTCCAGCCCGCCGCGATGGCGGTGGCGAGCGTGGCGTCGAAGTTCGCGCGGTACTCGCCGGAGTCCTTCAGGTTGGGAAAGACCGAGAGCTTCTGCTTGAACGTCGTGCGCTCGAAGAGCTTGTGGGACGACTCCTCCCCCAGCACCAGCTCGGTGAAGTTGCGCGAGGACGCGGTGTATTCCTCCCGCGTCACGCCGAGGCCGCCGAAGACGTCGAACGTCGTGTCCTCGGTGGCGACGAGGTGGTAGCCCGCGCCGGCTCCCAGGCTCGTGCGCAGGTCCAGGAGCTGCAGCTTGTCCTTCTCCACGTTCGCGGAGCCGAAGCCGAAGACACGCTCCCCGAGGTTGCGGTCGTAGCGGCCGCCGAGCTTGTAGAGCTCCGCCGTCTTCGTGGTCACGCCCTCGGTCTTCGACTGGCTGCGCAGCGCCGTCGCGCCGAGGGAGAACTTGTCCGTGGCGGTGGCGCGCACGGCATCGGCGGCCAGGTTGAGGGCGTTGGCGTCGGTGTTGCCCGTGGAGTAGCTCAGGCTGAGCGAGAGCGTGCCGCGCCATTCGCCGTCGGTCTTGTCCTTCGCGAGCGCGGGCGTTGCGAGGGCGGCGGCGATGGCCGCCGCGAGTGCGATCCGGTTCATGCGGGATTCCTTTCGGGGATGGGCGGAAGCGGGCGGTGCTGCGTGCCCCCTCTATGGATGCCCGTCCCAGTCGAAAGGTTCCGCGGCACTCGCAAGGAGGAAGGTGGCCGCGTTCCACGACTGCCCGCGCATGCCCTCGAGTGCGGCGGTCCTGCCGTGCAGCCATTCGCAGAATGCCCAGTCGCCCAGGGCGTTCGCCTGCGCGAGGCGATTCAGCGCGCGCGCGGCCGCCTGCTGCTCGCCGACCTTGCGCAGCGCCTCCACCCACAGCCCGCCCACGAAGGGCCATATGCCGCCGTTGTGGTACTGCCACGCGAAGTTCTGGCTGTGGCGCTCCATGTAGGGACGCCACAGCGGGTTCTCCTGCTCGATGGGCTCGATCGTGACGCGCACCGGGTAGGGATCGTCCACGCCCGCGGCGAGCAGCGCGCGCATCACGCCGCGCGCTTCGTCGCCCGTGGCAAGGCCGCAGAGCACCGCGAGGATGTTGCCGAACACGTCGCCCTCGTCACCGAAGGCAGTCAAGTTCACGAAGGAGAGATAGAGGCCCCGGTCGCGCGCGTGCGCCCGGGCGTGCTCGGCCAAGAGGCGGGCGCGGCGGTGTGGCTTGCCCGTCGCCTCGAAGGGACGGAAGAGCAGGCGCGCGTGTTCGCGCGTGTCGCCCGCGCGCGGCAGGCCGTAGCGGCGCTTCACGAAATACCAGAGCGCGTTCGTGTAGAGGACGAACCCCGAGCGCGGCATGATGTCGGCCCAGTCGCTCGCCTCGTTCTGCTGCAGGAGGAAGAAGTGCTGGTGCTCCTGGGCGAGGAGCCAGCGCGTGGCGAGCGCTATCCCGGCTCCGAAGCGCGTCGCGAGCCGCGTGCCGCCTTCCTGCCGGTCGAGCGCGTCGATGGCGATCAGCCACCAGAGGGTGGCGTCGATGCAACCCACGTACCAGAAGTCCGGCTCCTTCAGCTCGCAGTGGACGAACTTCGGGATCTGCCCGTTCGGCGCCTGGTGCGCCGCGAGCGAGACGAGCCCCGCCTCGGCGCCGGCACGCAGCGCCGCGTCGCCGCTTCCCGCCATGCCGAGGGCGCAGACGCCCGCGTCGCGGCCGAAGACGGAAAGATAATTGCGCGACGCGGCCTTCTCCCCCGGCGAGGCCGCGAGGATGCCTTCGGCCGAGAGGTTTTCGCGCAGCAGGCGCAGGGCGCGCTCCCGGCACGCGGCGAGGAGTCCTGCGTCGGGCGACGGGGTCATGGATGCGTTCGTGCCGGAGGGGGAGTGATGGGCATCGGTGATCGCCATTTTCGCTCACCGGCAATGAAAAGCCCCGCCGAGGCGGGGCTTTTCTTCACTGCCGGCGGGGACCGGACGCTTACATGTCCATGTCGCCCATGCCGCCCATGCCACCCATGCCGCCCATGCCACCGCCCATGCCGCCGCCCTTGTCGTCCTTGGGCAGCTCCGCGACCATCGCTTCGGTCGTGAGCATGAGGGCCGCAACGGATGCGGCGTTCTGCAGCGCGCAGCGCGTGACCTTCGTGGGGTCGAGCACGCCCATCGCCACCAGGTCGCCGTACTCGCCGGTCTGGGCGTTGTAGCCGTAGTTGCCCTTGCCTTCCAGGACCTTGTTCACCACGACCGAGGGCTCGTCACCCGCGTTGCGGGCGATTTCGCGCAGCGGCTGCTCGATCGCGCGCAGCACGATCTTGATGCCCGCGTCCTGGTCGGGGTTGTCGCCCTTCACCTTGGCGACGGCGGCCTTGGCGCGCAGGAATGCCACTCCACCGCCAGGGACGATGCCTTCCTCGACGGCCGCGCGCGTGGCGTGCAGCGCGTCTTCGACGCGGGCCTTCTTCTCCTTCATCTCGACTTCGGTCGAGGCACCGACCTTGATCAGCGCCACGCCGCCGGCCAGCTTCGCCACGCGCTCCTGGAGCTTTTCCTTGTCGTAGTCGCTGGTGGCTTCCTCGATCTGGGCACGGATGGTGGTGACTCGCGCCTTGATCTGGTCTTCCTTGCCGGCGCCGTCGATGATCGTCGTGTCTTCCTTGGCGACTTCGATGCGCTTGGCCTTTCCCAGGTCCTTCAGCGTCACGTTCTCGAGCTTGAGACCGAGTTCCTCGGCGATGACCGTGCCGCCGGTGAGGATGGCGATGTCTTCGAGCATGGCTTTCCGGCGGTCGCCGAAGCCCGGGGCCTTGACGGCGCAGGTCTTGAGTATTCCGCGCAGGTTGTTCACCACCAGGGTGGCGAGCGCCTCGCCGTCGACGTCTTCGGCGACGATGAGGAGCGGCTTGCCGGCCTTGGCGACCTGCTCGAGCACCGGCAGGAGGTCACGGATGTTGGAGACCTTCTTGTCGTGCAGCAGGACGAAGGGCTCCTCCAGGATCGCGATCTGGCGGTCCGGGTTGTTGATGAAGTAGGGCGAGAGGTAGCCGCGGTCGAACTGCATGCCTTCGACGACGTCCAGCTCGTTCTCGAGGGACTTGCCGTCCTCGACGGTGATCACGCCTTCCTTGCCGACCTTGTCCATCGCATCGGCGATGATCTTGCCGATGTTCTCGTCGGAGTTGGCGGAGATCGAGCCGACCTGGGCGATTTCCTTGGAAGTCGTGCAGGGCTTGGAGAGCTTCTTCAGCTCCTCGATCGTGGCGATGACCGCCTTGTCGATGCCGCGCTTCAGATCCATCGGGTTCATGCCGGCGGCGACGTACTTCATGCCTTCGGTCACGATCGACTGGGCGAGCACGGTGGCGGTGGTGGTGCCGTCGCCGGCCACGTCGGAGGTCTTGGAGGCGACTTCCTTCACCATCTGCGCGCCCATGTTCTCGAAGCGGTCCTTCAGCTCGATTTCCTTCGCGACCGACACGCCGTCCTTGGTGACGGTGGGGGCGCCGAAGGAGCGCTCGAGCACGACGTTGCGGCCTTTCGGGCCGAGGGTGATCTTCACCGCGTCGGCGAGGATGTTCACGCCGGCGATCATGCGCACGCGCGCGTGTTCCTTGAATTTGACGTCTTTGGCAGCCATGGAGGTTCCTCTACGAATATGTTGGGGGTGACTATTTGCTGGCCACGACGGCCATGATGTCTTCCTCGCGCATCACGAGCAGCTCCTCGCCGTCGACCTTGACGGTGGTGCCCGAGTACTTGCCGAAGAGAATCTTGTCGCCGACCTTCACGTCGACGGGGAAGAGCTTGCCTTCCTCGTTCTTCTTGCCGGGCCCGATGGCGAGCACTTCGCCCTGGTCGGGCTTCTCGGCGACGGTGTCGGGGATGACGATGCCGGAGGCGGTCTTCCGCTCTTCTTCCAGGCGCTTGACGATGACGCGGTCATGCAGGGGACGCAGTTTCATTTCTCCACTCCTCGGTTGGTCTGTTGGGGTCGGACTGGCCTTCAGGGATGGGGGCCCTGAGGCATATAAGGCGGGGTTTGGCACTCACCCGCAGCGAGTGCTAATAATAGTGGCGAGACCCGCCAAGTTCAAGTGGGCCCATGGCCTGAATTCCGAGAGTGTGCGCTCACAACACCCCTGCGGGGTCGCTCCAAGGGGGAATTGCCTCCCCAACCGAGGCAGCGGCTAGATGGAGCCTGCCACCGGCTCGCGCCCGGGGGCGATCCCAACCATCCCACTCCGGAAAACACCATGCGAAAAGCCCTCCTCGCCGCAAGCCTCCTCGCCGCCCTTCCCGCCCTCGCGACCGACCTCCTCCCCGAAGCCCGCAAGGTCGCGAGCAGCGTTCCCGGCAAGCTCCTTTCCGTCCTCTCCGTCGAAATGGACAAGGGCGGGCCCGAAGGCGCCATATCCGTCTGCCGCGACAAGGCCCCGGAACTCGCCAAGGCCGCCTCGGCGGAATCCGGCTGGGCCATCCGCCGCGTGAGCCTCAACAATCGCAATCCGAAGGCTGTCCCCGACGCCTGGGAGCGCGCGGTGCTCGAGGACTTCGACCGCAGGGCCGCCGCCGGCGAGAACCCCAAGACCCTTGAAAAGGGCGAGGTGGTGGCCGACGGGGAGAAGAAGGCCTACCGCTACATGAAGGCCCTGCCTACCGTGGACCTTTGCCTGAATTGCCATGGAGCGAGCGCGAGTCTCACGCCCGCGGTGCGCGAAAAGCTGGCCGCGCTCTACCCGCAGGACAAGGCCGTGGGTTACTCCGCGGGCCAGATCCGCGGCGCGATGACGCTGAAGAAGCCGCTCTAGCGCCTGCGGCACGGCGCCACCCCGGATCGGGCGCCGCGGGCGCCCTGTAGTATTGGCCCATGGCAACAGGGCGCCCGAATCCGAACATGCCGACCGAATCACCGCGCAAGAATGCCGATGCAAGCGGCCTTGGCGAGGCCAGCGGTCATCCCTGGCTGGTGGCCGACGTCGGTGGCACCAACGCACGCTTCGCCTGGGTAGCGCAGCCACAGGGGCGTGCCGAGCGCATCCGCAAGCTTGCGGTCGCGCAGTACGCCTCGCCGCTGGAGGCCGCCCGCGCCTACCTCGAGGGCGTGAAGCAGGACCTGGGCGAGGCCTACCGCGCGCCCGGGCAGGCCGCCATCGCGGTCGCCACCGCGGTGAAGGGCGACCGCGTAGAGCTCACCAACAGCCAGTGGAGCTTTTCGCGGGCCGCGCTCCAGCGCGACCTGGGGCTCGCGAAGCTCGTGGTGCTCAACGACTTCGAGGCGCTCGCGCTTTCGCTGCCGCGCCTCGAGCCCGCGCAGTATCGCCCCTGGCCGGGCGCCGCCGCGCCAGGCAAGGACGCAGCACTCGCCGTGATCGGCCCCGGCACCGGTCTGGGTGTGGCGGCCGCGGTTCCGACGAGCGCCGGCTGGACGCCGGTGCCGAGCGAGGGCGGCCACTCGACCCTCGCACCGGGAAACGATTTCGAAAGCGCGCTCCTCGCGCGCGCCCGCGCACGCTGCGACCACGTGTCCGCCGAGCGCCTGCTCTCGGGCATCGGGCTGCCGCTCCTGCACCGGGTCGTCGCGGAGGAACTCGGCAGTCCCGGCCCCGAACTCGCCACCGAGGACATCGTGGCGCGCGGGCTCGCGGGCGGCGACGCGGCGTGCGCGCGCACGCTCGAGGTCTTCTGCGCGATGCTCGGCAGCTTCGCCGGCAGCGTGGCGCTGACCTTCGGCGCGCGCGCGGGTGTTTTCATCGGGGGCGGCATCGTCCCGCGCCTGGGCGATCGCTTCTTCGCGTCCGGCTTTCGCGAGCGCTTCGAGGCGAAGGGCAGGTTCAAGCCCTACCTCGAGGCCATTCCCACGGCGCTCATCACCGATACGATGGCGGCTCTCGACGGCGCCGTGGCGGCCCTCGAGCGACGCTAGCAGCGGCACCCGGGCCGGTCCGCCCGGCGGCAATCAAGGAGAAACGCACATGGCACTGCATCCGGTGGTCGAGGAAGTCACGAAACGCGTACGCAGCCGCAGCCGCGAATCGCGCGCGGCATACCTGGCGCTCGTGGAGCGCTCACGATCGGAAGGCACCGCGCGCGGGCGCGTCTCGTGCTCGAACCTCGCGCACGCCTACGCGGCCGAGGCGCCGCCGGACAAGCTGGTCCTGCGCGAGGCAAGAGCCCCGAACCTGGGCATCGTCACCGCCTACAACGACATGCTCTCCGCGCACCAGCCGTTCGCGCGCTTTCCCGAACTGATCAAGGAGGCGGCGCGCGCGGCGGGCGCAACGGCACAGGTGGCCGGCGGCGTGCCGGCGATGTGCGACGGCGTCACCCAAGGTCGCCCGGGCATGGAGCTCTCGCTCTTCTCGCGCGACGTGATCGCGATGGGCACCGCAGTGGCGCTCACGCACTCGGTCTTCGACGCCGCACTTTGTCTCGGCGTGTGCGACAAGATCGTCCCGGGCCTGGTGATCGGCGCGCTGCACTTCGGCCACCTGCCCGCGATCTTCGTGCCCGCGGGGCCGATGCCCAGCGGCGTTGCGAACAACGAGAAGAACCGCGTGCGCCAGCTCTACGCCGAAGGCAAGGCCGACCGCGCCGCACTCCTCGAAGTGGAAAGCCGCTCCTACCACGCGCCGGGCACGTGCACCTTCTACGGCACGGCCAACAGCAACCAGTTCCTGATGGAGGTGATGGGCCTGCACCTGCCGGGTGCGGCGTTCGTGCCGCCCAACACGGCGTTGCGCGACGCGCTCACCCGCGCCGCCGCGCGCCGCGCGGTGGCGATCTCCGCCCAGGGCGGCGAGTACACGCCGATCGCGCAGGTCGTGGACGAGCGCGCCGTGGTGAACGCGATCGTGGGGCTCCTCGCCACCGGCGGCTCCACCAACCACACCATCCACCTGGTCGCCATGGCGCAGGCCGCGGGCATCCTGATCGACTGGGACGACTTCGACCGGCTGTCGTCGGCGGTGCCGCTGCTCGCGCGCATCTACCCGAACGGCAGCGCGGACGTGAACCACTTCCAGGCCGCGGGCGGCACGGGCTTCGTGATCCGCGAACTGATCGGCGCGGGACTGCTGCACGAGGATGCGCGCACCGTCGCGGGCGGCTCGCTCTCGGCCTACGCGCAGGAGCCGTTCCTCGAGGGTGACGAAGTCCGCTGGCGCCCCGTGCCCGCGGCGAGCGCGGATACCGCGGTGCTGCGCCCGGCCTCCGACCCGTTCCAGGCCGACGGCGGGCTGCGGCTCCTCACCGGCAACCTCGGCCGCGCGATGATCAAGGTCTCGGCGGTCAAGCCCGCCAACCGCATCGTCGAGGCGCCGGCCATCGTCTTCGCCGACCAGAACGAGGTGCTTGCGCGCTTCGACAAAGGCGAGCTGCGCCAGGACTTCGTCGCCGTGGTGCGCTTCCAGGGCCCGCGCGCCAACGGCATGCCGGAGCTGCACAAGCTCACGCCCGCGCTCGGCGTGCTCCAGGACGCGGGATTCAAGGTGGCGCTGGTCACCGACGGGCGCATGTCCGGCGCCTCCGGCAAGGTGCCCGCCGCGATCCACGTCTCGCCCGAGTGCCTCGGCGGCGGGCCCCTCGGCCGCGTGCGCGACGGCGACGTGATCCGGCTCGACGCCGTGGCGGGAACGCTGGAAGCGCGCGTGCCGGAAGCGGAGTGGGCGCGCAGGAAGCCCGCGACCGCGGATCTTTCGCGCAACGCCACGGGCTACGGACGCGAACTCTTCGCCGCCGCGCGGGCGAATGCGCGCACCGCCGAGGAAGGAGGTTCCTGCTTCTCCGCGGCGGCTCCAGCCCACACTGCCGAGGGCGTGGCGGCGGAGGCGACGACATGATCTCCATCGACGAAGTGCTCGCCGCCTCTCCGGTCATGCCGGTGATCGTGATCGACCGCGTCGAGGACGCGGTGCCGCTCGCCCGTGCGCTGGTCGCCGGCGGCGTGCGCGTGCTCGAGATCACGCTGCGCACCGCTGCGGCCGTGGAAAGCGTGCGCGCGATCCGTGCCGCCGTCCCCGACGCGATCGTGGGCGTGGGCACCCTCACCACACCGGCACAGATCGACGAGGTGCTCGCCGCCGGCGCCGTCTTCGGCGTGAGCCCGGGCACCACACCCGAACTCCTCGCCCACGCGAAACGCGCGGGCCTGCCGCTCCTGCCCGGCACGATGACGCCCTCCGACGTGATGCGCGCGCTCGACGCCGGCTACACGCGCATGAAGCTCTTCCCCGCGGTGCCCGCCGGCGGCATCGCGATGCTCAAATCCCTCGCGGGCCCGTTTCCCGGCGTCGTCTTCTGTCCCACGGGCGGCATCGATGCGGCCAGCGCGCCCGCGTTCCTCGCCCTTTCCAACGTCGCCTGCGTCGGCGGTTCGTGGCTCGCGCCCGCCGCGCGGGTCGCGGCCGGCGACTGGGACGCGATCCGCCAACTCGCCTCGGCAGCCGCGAAGCTGCGTCCGACACCATGACCCCTTCCTATTCCACGTCCGCGGGCAACGCGCCCGCCCCCTGTCGCGCGTTCGTCCTCTTCGGCGCAACCGGCGACCTCGCGCGGCGCATGCTCTGGCCCTCTCTCTATGCGCTGCATTGCGACGGCCTGCTGCCCGAGCCGTTCCAGATCGTCGGTGCAGCCACCAAGCCCATCCCCGACGCCGAGTTCATCGTGCGCGTGCACGACGCGATCCGCGCCTCGGCCAACGGAAGCCTCTTCAACGAGCAGGCTTTCGAGGCCTTCGCGCGGCGCATCCGCTACGTCGCCGTGGACGCGGCCGCGGAAGACGGCTTCGCGCCTCTTCGCGCCACCCTCGCGCCCGGGGCGGGCGGCGTCATCTACTACCTCTCCACGGGGCCGGAGCACTTCGGGCCGATCAGCGCGCAGCTCGGCCGGAGCGGGCTGGCGGACGCGCAGAGCCGCATCGTGGTCGAGAAGCCCATCGGCACCGACACGGGAACCGCGCTCGCGGTGAACGAGACCATGGGCTCGGCCTTCGCCGAGCGCCAGGTGTTCCGCATCGACCACTACCTCGGCAAGGAGGCGGTGCAGAACCTCCTTGCGCTGCGCTTCGGCAACGCCATCTTCGAGCCGCTGTGGAACTCGACCGCCATCGACTACGTGCAGATCACCGTGGCCGAGACCGTGGGCATCGAGGGCCGCTGGGGCTACTACGACGGCGTGGGGGCACTGCGCGACATGGTGCAGAGCCACGTGCTGCAGCTCCTGTGCCTGGTGGCGATGGAGCCGCCGGCCGGATTCACGCCCTCCGCGGTGCGCAACGAAAAGGTGAAGGTCCTGTGGTCGCTGCGCCCGATGACGCGCGAGAGCGTGCTCACCCACACGGTGCGCGGGCAGTACGCGGCGGGCTTCTCCGGCGGCAAGCCCGTGCCGGGCTACCTGGAGGAGGCGGGCGCGCGGCCCGCGAGCGACAACGAGTCCTTCGTGGCGCTGCGCGCCGAGGTGGACAACTGGCGCTGGGCCGGCGTGCCCTTCTACCTGCGCACCGGCAAGCGCATGCAGGAGCGCTCGAGCGAGATCGTGATCCAGTTCAAGCCCGCGCCCTTCAACATCTTCGCGGGCATCGGGCAGAACCTCGCCGCCAACATGCTGCTCATCAAGCTGCAGCCCAACGAGACGATCACCCTTTCCCTCATGCACAAGAAGCCGGGGCTGAACGAGGTGCGCCTGGGGGAAGTGCCGCTGAACCTCTCGCTCGAGGATGCGTTCGCCGCCTCGCGCAAGCGCATCGCCTACGAGCGCATGCTTCTCGACGTGCTGCGCGACAACCCGGCGCTCTTCGTGCGCCGCGACGAGGTCGAGGCGTCCTGGCAGTGGATCGACGGCATCGTCCACGGCTGGCAGGCCGCCGGGCAGAAGGTGAAGCCGTACCCGGCCGGGAGCTGGGGCCCGACCGCCGCGGTCGCGCTCACCGAGCGGCACGGGCACTCGTGGCATGAGTAGCGCGCGGCCCGCGCCGCGGGTAACGCGATTCGCCGACGCGCAGGCCCTCGCCCGCGCAGTGGCCGCTGCGGTGGAAGAAGCGGCGCGCTCAGGGATCGCGGCACGGGGCGACGCGAGCCTCGTCCTTCCGGGCGGAAGCACGCCGGAGGCGTTCCTCCCCACCGTGGCCGCGCTGCCCCTTGCCTGGGAAAAGCTCACCATCTTCCTCGCCGACGAGCGCTGGGTCGACGAACACTCTCCGGATTCGAACGCCGCGATGCTGCGCCGCTGCCTGCTCGCGGCACCCGGGCCCGCCCGCGCGCGGTTCGTACCGCTGAAGAATGCCGCGGCCACCGCCACGCTCGGCGCCGATGCCGCGCGCGCCGCGCTTCCCCCGCCCGACGAGCCCTACGACCTCGTCCTCCTGGGAATGGGAAACGACGGCCATTTCGCTTCGATATTCCCGGGGAGCCCGCGTCTCGCGGCCCTGCTCGATCCCGGCAACCGCGAGCGCATTGCCGCGGTTCCCGCGCCGGCGAGTGCTGCGCCCGCCGTCGAGCGGCTCACCCTCACGCTCGCCGAACTGCGGCGGGCCAAGCGGCTCATTCTCGTGCTGCAGTCGCCTCCCAAGCTCGAAGCGCTCCTCGCGGCCCACGCCGCGGGCGACGCCCGGGCCACGCCCGTAGTGGCGCTGGGCGACGTGGAAGTCTTCTGGAGTCCCTAGGGACGGCGTGTGGTGGCGCCGGGCGACGCGGAAGTCTTCTGGAATCCCCAGGGATGGCGTGTGGTGGCGCCGGGCGACGCTGAATTCCTCCGGAGTCCCCGAGGACGGCGTCCGAAGACCGCCTGCGATCCGCGTGGCCCCCGGCGCGACGATCAGGTCGCCAGGCGGTCGCTGCGGCCGAACTGGTACACGACGCGTCGCGACCTGCCGGGTTTCGTCGGTGCCGACAGGTGCGGGCACGGCGGGTTGCGGTAGCCGCCCTCTTCCAGCGTCAGGTCCTCGGCGACCTCCGCCCACACGCCGCCGCGCACCGGGCGGAACATCCAGTGCACGTATCCGGCGCGGCCCGCGGCCTCGATCAGCTCCTCGCCGTCGGGAACCTCGGCCACGATGGGCGGCTGGCCCTCGAGGGTGATGGGGAGGTTGCCGAAGGCGCCCATGCACTCGACCGACTCCTGCGCGCTCGACCCCGGGCGGATGAAGGGCGGCGCCTCGCGGCGCGCGAGATCCCAGGAGCCCAGCTCCCACGCCACTTCGAGCACGGCGTTCTCCAGGTCGGCGAATCCGTCCCAGCGGTCGTTCACCTGCAGCGCGGAGCTGGGCACCGGCTGGTAGGCGACCACGTTCGCATCCGTCACCTCGGCGAGCCGCGTCTCGACGAAGCCGTGCCAGTGCAGCGTGAGGACGACGGGCGTGTTCGCGTAGGGCACGGCGGCGACACTCACGCCCACCAGCGGCAGGCGGTTGGCGATGAGCTGCGTCTCGATGCAGTCGAGCAGTTGCATGGTCCGATTCCTCCCGGGTCGCGAAAGAAGGGCACCTCGATAACCGTTCACCCCGACATGAAGCAATGAGCGTGCGCGCCCTTTCTCGCACGGAAGATCCGCCGCGTGTTGCTAGCACTCCTTCCCGACGGATGCCAGAGGGCCGGCCGCGGAGGAGGCGGGGCGCGAGGCGAGCTAGAATGCAGTCGCAGAGTCCACCGAAGGAAGCCGACACCCATGGTGCTGCTGGGCCCCCCCGAAAAGAAGGAGCTGGAAGCGATCCTCCTCGCCCAGCTCACCGCCTACTGGAACTCCCACGGCTCCCAGGGAATCCTCGCCCCGGGCGTGTTCGTGGCGCTCGAAGCAAAGGGCCCGTCCATCGTCGCGCAGCCCCCCAAGGGGGCGCTCGGGTGCGTCGAGGTGCGCACGCTCTTCACCGCCCTGTGCCACCTGAAGGACGAAGGACCGGCCGCCTTCACCCGGGAAAACCTCGCCCCGCTCGCGGAAGAAGCCACGACCGCGCTCGCCGCCCAGGTCAACCGGCTCTCGCCCGACTGATGCCGGGAGCCAACCGAGCCCTCGTCGACCGGAGCCTCGCCGCGGTCTGGCATCCGTGCACGCAGATGAAGGCCCACGAGCGCTTCCCGCCGGTGCCGGTGGCGCGCGGAAACGGTGCATGGCTCGAGGACTTCGAGGGCCACCGCTTCGTGGACGGCGTGAGTTCCTGGTGGGTGAACCTCTTCGGGCACTCGCACCCCGCGATCAACGCGGCGATCACCGACCAGTTGGGCAAGCTCGAGCACGCGATGCTCGCCGGGTTCACGCACGAGCCGGTGGTGGAGCTTTCGGAGCGGCTTGCAAGGCTGGCGCCCCCGGGACTCGGCCACGCGTTCTACGCCTCCGACGGCGCTTCGGCCACCGAGATCGCGCTCAAGATGGCCTGCCACTACTGGGCCAACCGCGGCCGGCCCGGGAAGAACCGCGTCGTGCACCTCGAGGGCAGCTATCACGGCGAGACGCTCGGCGCGCTCTCCGTCACCGACGTGCCCGTGTTCCGCGACGCCTACGCCGCACTCCTGCGTCGCAACATCGTCACGCCCTTCCCGTCGCGCCACGCCGGCAACAAGGAATTCCAGTGCGAGGCCTGCGCGATCGAAGCCGCCGGGGCGCTTGCAAAGCTCCTGGAGGAGAAGTCCCACGAGATCGCCGCCATCATCATCGAGCCCATGGTGCAGGGCGCGAGCGGCATGCGCATGTACCACCCGCTTTACCTGCGCCGCGTGCGCGAGCTGGCCACGGCCCACGACGTGCTTCTCATCGCCGACGAGATCATGACGGGCTTCGGGAGGACGGGGACGATGTTCGGGTGCGAGCAGGCGGGCATCGCCCCGGATCTCCTGTGCCTCTCCAAGGGCATCACCGGCGGCTACCTGCCGCTCTCCTGTGTGCTCGCCACCGACGAGGTGTACGCGGCGTTCTACGACGACTCCACCGCGCGGGCTTTTCTGCATTCGCATTCCTACACCGGCAACGCGCTCGCCTGCCGCGCGGCGTGCGCGGTGCTGGATCTCTTCGAGGAAGGGCGCGTGCTCGAAGCCAACCGCGAGAAGGCGAAGCGATTCGACGCAATCGCCGCCCCTCTCGCCATCCACCCGGCCGTGCACGAATGGCGGCGCCTGGGGATGATCTGGGCCTTCGAGGTGGCAACCGATAACCCCGCGTTCGCGCAGCAAGCATTCGAGCTGGCGATGCGCCACCACGCGCTCCTTCGCCCCATCGGCAACACGGTCTACTTCATGCCGACCTACGCGACGGACGACGAAGCCTTCGCGGTGCTCGTGGGTGCGGGAACGGCGATCGCCGACACGCTTGGACAGCGCGGATGAAGCGCCTCCTTGCCGTGCTCGTCCTCGCGCCCGCGCTCGCGGCGGCACAGCTACCCGCCCCCGTGCGCGAGGCGCTCGCCCGCGCGGGCGTGCCGGAATCGGCCGTGGGTACGGTGGTGGTGCCGGTCGCGGGCGGCGCGCGCCTCGTCTCGCACAACGCCGACCTGCTCCTGAACCCCGCCTCCACCATCAAGCTCGTCACGACCTTCGCGGGCCTCGACCTCCTGGGCCCGGCCTACGCCTTCAAGACCGACGTGCTCGCGGCGGGCGAGATCTCCGGCGGCGTGCTTGCGGGCGACCTCGTGCTCAAGGGCGGCGGCGACCCCAAGCTCACCTACGAGCGGCTCTGGCAGCTCGCGAGGCAGCTGCGCGCGCGGGGGCTTCGCGAGATACGCGGCGACGTGATCCTCGACCGCTCGTGGTTCGCATCCGCGCTCCACGACCCCGCGAAGTTCGACGGCGAATCGCGGCGCGCCTACAACGTGGGGCCCGATGCGCTCCTCATCAACTTCAAGGCGATCGACTTCCGCTTCGTGCCCGACGGCACCGGAGTCCGCGTCGTGGCCGAGCCCGACTTCCCGAACGTGGAGGTCGCGAGCCGACTGAAGCTCGTGAAGGAAGCCTGCAACAACTGGCGACGGGGATTGAAGTACGAGATCGAGGAGAACGGCCTCCTCGCGACCGTGGTCTTCTCCGGCACCTACCCGGCCGACTGCGGCGAGAAGGCGTGGGCGCTCTCGGTGTTCGACGCCGACCGCTATGCAGAGGCGGCCTTCCGCTGGATCTGGAGCGAGGCGGGCGGACGCCTCGTCGGCAAGGTGCGCGCCGCCACCGCCCCTGCCAACGCGGTGCTCTTCCACCGCTTCGAGTCCGAGCCGCTCGCGGCGATCGTGCGCGACATCAACAAGTTCTCCAACAACGTGATGGCGCGCCAGCTCTTCCTCACGCTTTCCGCGGAGAAGGCCGGCGTGCCCGGCGATGCCGCGGCGAGCGAGCGCGTGGTGCGCGAGTGGCTCGCGGCGAAGGGAATCGCCGCGCCCGGCCTCGTGCTCGACAACGGCTCGGGGCTCTCGAGGGGTGTGCGCATCTCCGCCGGCACGCTCGCCTCCGTCCTGCGCGCGGCGTGGGCGAGCCCGTCGATGCCGGAGCTCGTCTCCTCGCTCTCGCTCTTCGCGGTGGACGGGACCTTCAAGCTGAGGAACGGCAATGCCGCGGGACAGGCGCACCTGAAGGGCGGCACGCTCACGGGCGTGCAGGCGGTAGCCGGTTTCGTGCTCGACGCGAAGGGCGAGCGCTGGGTGGTCGTGGTGATCGCGAACCACGACAACGCCAACCGCGCGCAAGGCGCGCTCGATGCGCTGGTGGAGTGGACATACCGGGGAGGCAAGTAGCGCGCTTCAGGCGTGCAATCGCGACACGGCATCGGCGAACCGGCGAAGCGACGGCGAAAGATCCCCCGGCGCGATGCGCACGTCGAGGAGGTGAAAGCGCCCGGGGCGCGACACCGCCGCCTCCAGCGCCTTCGCGAGTTCCGCGCGCGTGCGCACGAGGTGCCCCGCGCCGCCGAGGGCGTCGGCCACGGCGGCGAGGTTCCAGGTGCCCAGCGCGTTGTAGCCCGCGTCCGGCCGGAAGGCGGAGAGCATTCCCCAGCCGCCGTTGTTCAGCACCACCACGATCGGGTCCCACCCGTGGCGCGCGCAGTGGCCGAGCTCCAGGCCCGTCATCTGGAACGCGCCGTCGCCCACGAGCACGATCGGCCGCCGGCCGCTCGCGGCCTGCACGCCCAGGCCCGCGGGCACGCCGAAGCCCATGCTCGCGTAGTAGCCCGGCGCGACGTGGTCGGTCTGCACGAGGTCCATGGCCGTGAAGAGGCAATCGCCCACGTCGGTCGCGACCGGCATGCGCCCGTGCGCGTCCATGAGGTCGTTCAGCGCGCGGGACACATCGAGCGGCGAGACGGGCGCGCCGTCGCGCACGAGTCCGCGCGGCGACCTCGACCGGCGCCACGGCCCGGGCGGAAGCGAGCGGCTGCGCGCGCGCGAGCAGGGCCTCGACGAGGGAGGCGAGCGGGATGTCGGGATAGGTGTGGAAGCCCAGCGTCACGCGCCCGTCGAGCGCCTGGATCGCGCGGCGCAGGTCCACGCGGCGCGCGGAGACGCCGAAGTTGGTGTCGCACACGATCACGCCCAGGAGCAGGAGCGCGTCGCTCTCCTCCACGAGCGCGGAGACTTCCGGCGTGCCCGCGAGGCCGAGGTAGGTGCCCACGAGGGGCGCGTCGGCGTTCTCCAGGAGCCCGCGCCCCATGAGGCTCGTGACCACGGGGATGGCCAGGCGCCTGGCGAGCGCGGCCACCCGTTCCTCCAGCCCGAAGCGGCGCACTTCCACGTCCACCATCAGCACGGGAGAGGCGGCGGCCGAGAGCCGCGCGAGGATCTCGTCGGCGCAGACCGCGAGCGCCTCGCGGTCCACGGCCGGCGGCGCCACCGGCGGCACCGGCGCGCAGTCCCGGCCGACGGTGTCGCGCGGCAGTTCCAGGTAAACCGGTTGTGAGCAGCGCCGCGCGCTGGCGAGCACCCGTGCGATCGACGCGCCCGCAGTGGCCGGGTCGTCCAGCCGCGCCTGGTCGCAGCTCACCTGGCGGAACATCTCGTACTGCGAGTCGAGCGTCTTCGCCTGGTGGTGCAGCAAGAGGCCCGAGCCGCGCTCGTTCGTCCCCGGCGCGCCGGAGATCACCACCACGGGCGACTTCTCCGCGTAGGCCGAGGCCACGGCGTTCATCACGTTGAAGGCGCCCGCACCGTAGGTCACGGCGGCTACCGAGGGCGCGCAGCGCATGCGCGCGGCGGCATCGGCCGCGAAGCCCACGCTGGGCTCGTGGGAGAGCGTGTAGAGGGGAAGCCGCCCGTGGGCCTCGACCGCGTCGAAGAAGGGCAGCGCGAAGTCGCCGGGGATGCCGAAGATCTCGCGCGCGCCGGCGTCCTCCAGCGCGCCGAGGAGCCGTGCCGCAATCGTGGTCTTCACGGTTCGCCGGGGCGCCGGGGTTTCAGCGCGTGCCCGGCCCGACCGCCCGCATCGCCCGCCTGAGCATCGAACGCGTGCGCGGGATCTCGATGGTGTCGAGCGTGTTCTTCACGAGGAGCGCGATCTCGGTGTCGCCCTCCACCACGAGGCGGCGGTTGAAGAAGAGCGTGTCGGGGTCGGCCTCGCGCGCGGCGAGCGCGGCGTAGTCCCAGGCCACGGCGCGGAAGCGCAGCACCGGCTCCTCGGCCTTCGCCACCGGCACAAAGCGGCGGGCGCGCACGCGGAAGAGGAGCTCGAAGCCCGCGTCCTCCACGACGATCGCGAAGGTGTGGCCTTCGAGCCTGTCCAGCACCTCCGCGGGGAACTTGCGCCGCAGCGTGAGGTTCAGCCCGGTGGCGAAGGCGATCGACGCGGGCATCCGCGGCAGGCGCGAGGCTACGGCGCGGATCGGGGCGGGCAGGCGGCGCACGGCGGCTTTCATCGCGAGGCTCCTCGGCAACGGGGACAGATCGAAAATGGGGTCAGGTGCAATTTCGGATCAGATGCAATCAGGGGTCAGGTTCGCGAACCCGATCCCAACAGCTTGTTGCCGGCCGTCGCGTGCCAGTAGCCGTCGCAGGCTGCGGCGGGCAGGAGGGGCGCGAGGCGGGCGGTGGCGGCGTCCGGTGCGAGGGTTCCGGAGATGGCATCGCGGAACACGGCCACGACCTCGGCCATGTGCTGCGACTGCGGGGAGAGGCGAAGGAGATTCGCGCCGGCCGCGCGCGCCTCGCCCAGCACGGGCAGGAGGTTGTGCACGCCCGCCGATTGCGTCTGCACGCCGTTCAGCACGAGGAAGTGCTCGCCGTCCTGGGTGTCGACCGCGAGCCCGTCGGGGTTCTCGATGCAGCGGAACTCGCAGTGGTCCTTGGTGAGGTTGTGGTAGCGCGCCGTGAAGCAGCGCGCCGAGACCGCGAGCGGCAGGCGCCCGTAGGCGAAAACCTCCGTCTCGATGCCGGCCGGTACCTCGGCCACCACGGCCGCGATGCCGTCGCGCGAAAGCTCCACCGGCGCCACCCAGCGCGTCGCCCCCAGCCCGGCGAGCAAGCGCAGCGTCCCGGCGTTGTAGACGTTGAGGAAGGACCCGGCCACGAACGGGACCTTGCCCGAAAGTTTCCGAACGGCCGCCATGTCGTTGGCCTCGACGCGAAACTCCCCGTTGCCGGCCACGGCGTGCATCGCGCGCAGATCCGCGTCGCTTTCGATCAGCTCCGCCGTGGAGAGCACCACTTCCTTGCCGGCGCGGGCGAGGTCGCGGCCGATGGCGATCCAGTCGTCGAGCTTGAGTTCCCGCCGGCGCGAGCACACGGTCTCGCCGAGGTACACGGTGTCCACGGGCCAGGAAGCCGCGTCGCGGTAGAAGGCGAGCACGGTTTCGCGCGGCCAGTAGTAGAGCAGCGGCCCCAGGGCGAGCTTCAACGTCGTCATGGCGTTCGCGCTCATTTCCACGGCCGGTGGTAGGCGCCGAGCGTGCACTGGCGGCCCTCGGAGATGCCGGCGAGCGCCTCCTGCCACGCCGGCTTCACGCGGAAGCGCTGCGGCTCCCTCGCGCAGTCGTCCAGCGCCTCGCGCCAGACTTTCGTCACCGTCTCCACGTACACGGGGCTTCGCTGGCGCCCCTCGATCTTGATCGCCGCCACCCCCATCGCCTGGAGCTGCGGCAGGAGTTCCAGCGTGTTCAGGCTCGTGGGCTCCTCGAACGGGTAGTAGGTGTCGCCGTTCACCACGAAGCGACCCCTGCACAAAGTCGGATAGCCGGGATGGTCCTCCTCGCCGAAGCGGTCGATGAGGACCCCGCCCAGGCGCGACTCGAGCCCCTGGGACGACTGTTGCCAGCGGATCGCCTTGGCGGGCGAGCAGCCGCCGTGGGTGTTCGGCGATTCGCCCGTGGCGTAGGAGGAAAGCGCGCAGCGCCCCTCGACCATGATCGACAGGCTCCCGAACCCGAACACCTCGATTTCGACCGGCGTGCGCGCAACGACCTTCTCGGCCTGTTCGACCGAGAGCACGCGCGGCAGCACGGCGCGCTTGATGCCGAATTGCTCGTGGTAGAAGGCGATCGCCTCGAGGCTGGTGGCAGAGCCCTGCACGGACAGATGCAGGCGAAGGCTCGGGTGCGTCTTCGCGGCATAGGCGAGGAGCCCCGCGTCGGCGACGATGATCGCGTCCACGCCGAGATCCGCCGCGCGGTCCACGGCCGCCTGCCACTTGCGCCAGCTCGAAGGCTGCGGGTAGGTGTTCAACGCGACGAGCACCTGCGTGCCGTTGCGGTGCGCGTAGTCGATGCCCTCGCGCAAGCTGCGGTCGTCGAAATTGAGCCCGGCGAAGTTGCGCGCGTTCGTCTCGTCCTTGAAGCCGAGGTAGACGTCGTCGGCGCCGTTGTCCACGGCGGCCTGGAGCGCGGGCGGCGTGCCGGCGGGGCACACGAGCTTCATGCGGGCAGGCTTGCGGCCGGATGGGGCTGTTCCCTGGTCCATGGTGTCGTGGGCTCTCGAGCCGAGGGAAGGCAAACCGGTGAGTTTGGGCCGGGCGCCCGGAATTTCCTTGAGACAGATCAGGAAATCCCGAAAAAGCCGGGGTTCAGCCCCGCAGCCGCTCGCGCTCGACCCGGCGCACCGCGCGCCGGAGGATGCGCCGGGTGCGCACCACGTCGATGCCGTCGAGCGCCTTGTGCACTTCCGAGGCGATATCCGGCTCGCCCACGATGACGAGGTCGTGCAGGAAGAGCGTGTCGGGGGCGTCGTCGGCCGCGGCGAGCGTGGCGAAGTCCGACGCGTTCACGCGGATGCGCAGCGCCGCCTCCCCCGAGCAGGGCACGGGCACGAAGCGCCGGTCGCTGAAGCGGAAGGCCATCACGAGGTCGAGGTCGCGCACCTCGATCGCGAACGGCCGCTCGCCCAGGCGTTCGAAGACCTTCACCGGGAGGCGCTTTCGCACCAGGAGGTTCAGAACCGCCGCGACGACGGCCGAGGAAGGCACGCGAGGCAGTTTTCGCACCAGCGTGCGGATGGGCCGCGGAAGCACCGGGCGCCGTCTCACGCCGTGCAGCGGCATGATGGGGCCGTTCATGGAAAATTCAGGCTAGCGCGTGGCGGCGGGAACGTCTTGAGGCAGATCAGCAATGGGCGGAATCACTCCCGGCCCGATCTCCGGCGCGTGAAGACTGCCACGGTGGCGACCGCCGCCGCCGTCGCGAGCGAGAAGGCGGCCACGATTCCCAGCGGCCCGACGGCGATGCTCACCACGAAGAAGAACGCGGCGAACCCGGTTAGCCCCGTGACGAAGCCGCGCTGCAGCCGCGCGAGGGAATCGGCGCCGTAGTAGCGGAGCGTGAAGGGCGGCATGATCGAGCCGGTGATCGGCAGCGACAGCAGGATCCCGCTCACCGTCGGCCCGAGGGTCGCGGCGCCGAAGAGGATCGCGGCCGCGAGTACGAGCGCCGCCGCGAGCCGAAGCCACATCTCCATGGGCGGGATCGCGGGGAAGCTCGCCGCTTCGCGCGGCCTCGGCAGGAAGCGCCACGCGAGGGCAAGCGCGGCAAGTGCGACGACGAGGGCCGATACCGGCACCATCGGCACCAGCCCCACACCGACGGCGATCGCGGCAAAGGCGGTCCATCCCGCGGCGAGCCCCGCCAGCGCGCCCGCCTTCCGGCCCGCGGCGGAGAAGGCCAGCATGTGGCCCGCCTGCCCCGCGATGGCCGCGAGCGTCACCAGGGCCGAGCGCGCGGCGAACTCCGGCCCGTGGTCGATCGCGAGGTAGAGCGTGATGGGCCCGCCGATCATCGGGAAGCCGCCCAGGTAACCGGAGACCGCGTGCCCCCAGCGCCGCGCCGCGAGGCTCGCGAGCCACACGGCGAAGGGCACGAGCGCGAGCTTGAGGGCGAGGAGCGCGCTCAGGGACGGTTGCCGCCGGCGACCATGCGGTACTCGTACAAGCGGCACTCGATGGCGCCGTTGTAGAGCACGGTCCGTTTCGTGGCGGAGAGGCGGATCAGCTTCGGCAATTCCGTATCGCCGGAGAAGATGTACGCGGTCCACCCGGCGAAGCGCTGCTTGAGCGCGTGGCCCAGCTCCGGATAGAACTTCGCGAGCTCCTCCTTCTCGCCCAGGCGCACGCCGTAGGGCGGATTGGTGACCAGCAGGCCCGCACCGGCCGGCGCGGAAAGCTCGAGCAGGTTCACCTGCTTGAGGGAGACCACGCCCTCGAGATCCATGTCGCGCAGGTTCGCGCGCGCCGCGTCGAGCGTGCGCCCGTAGAGGTCGGAGCCGTGAATCGCCCTCGGGCCCACGGCAAGCTCGCGCTCGGCCGAATGCGCCTTGACCTTCTCCCACGCCGCCCGGTCGAAGCGCGCGAGATTCTCGAAGCCGAAGGAGCGCCCGCGCCCCGGCGCGCGCCCGAGCGCCATCTCGGCGGCCTCGATGAGGATGGTGCCGGCGCCGCACATGGGATCGAGGAGCGGGACTTCCGGCGTCCAGCCGGCGAGCTTCAGGAGCCCCGCGGCGAGGTTCTTCTTGAGCGGCGCCTCGCCCGTCTTGTCGCGGCGCCCGCGCTTGAAGAGCGGCTCGCCGCTTGTGTCGAGATAGAGCGTGCACCACTTGGCGTCGAGGAAGACGTGCACGCGCACGTCCGGCGCGCGCGACGACACGTCCGGGCGCTTGCCGAGCGCCTCGCGGAAGGCGTCCGCGATCGCGTCCTTCACCTTGAGCGTGATGAAGTCCAGGCTCTTCACGGGCGCCTTCACGGCGTTGGTGTCGACCTTGAAGGTGCGGTCCACGCCGAAGTGCGCGTGCCAGCGCACGCGCTTCGCACCGTCGTAGATGTCGCGTTCGTTCCGGTAGTCGAAGCGCGAGACGCGCGCGAGGATGCGCGTGGCCAGGCGCGACTCGAGGTTCGCCGCATAGGCGAGCTCGAAGGGGCCGGTGAAGTCCACGCCTGCGTCCCCGGCCTTCACCTCGGCCGCACCCAGCGCGGCGAGCTCGGCGGCGAGCGCATCGGCGAGCCCGCGCGGGCAGGTCGCGTAGAACTGCACCACGGCGGGGTCCGCGGCCTCGGGCTGCGCGGCAGGCTCCGTGGCGGCGGCGCGCCGGCGGGTCAGCGTGGCCATCGCGGGCTCAGAACGGCTTCACGACCACGAGGATCACGATTGCCACGAGGTAGACGAGCGGGATTTCGTTGATCCAGCGGAAGAAGACGTGGGAGCGCGTGTTCGCGTCGCGCGCGAAGAGGCGCACGAAATGCCCCAGCCAGAAATGGTGCGCGAGCAGGAGCGCCACCAGGGCGAGCTTCGCGTGCAGCCACCCGCCGCGGAAGCCCCAGCCCATCCAGAGCCAGGTGCCCAGGGCGATCGTGAGGACCATGCACGGCATCATGATGCCGCGGTAGAGCTTGCGCTCCATGACCTTGAAGCGCTCGCGGGAGGCTTCGTCCCCGGCCATGGCGTGATAGACGAAGAGGCGCGGCAAGTAGAATAGCCCCGCGTACCAGGCGACGAGGAAGACGATGTGGAAGGACTTGACCCAGAGCATGGCAGGCTGGCGGCGGAGGAACTTCCCCTCCGGAAACCGCTCTATGCGTTGATTTCCCGCGATTCTACCGTGATGGCCCCCATTCCCCGCCTTTTCCCCGTTTCGCCGCGTGCCCTCGCCGGGGCCTTCGCGGCCGCTATCGCCGTTTCGTGGGCGGCGGCAGCCGGGGCCGCGTCGGTGCGCACGGAGCGGGTCGAGGCGGAGCTGCACGCCGAGCGGGTCGCCGCCGTCCCGGGCAAGCCCGCCACCGTGGGCCTGCGCCTGAAGATGGACGAGCACTGGCACACCTACTGGAAGAACCCGGGCGACTCGGGCCTGCCCACCAAGATCGCCTGGAAGCTCCCCGAAGGCTGGACCGCCGGGCCCATCCAGTGGCCGCACCCGGAAGCCCAGCCGGTCGGGCCGCTCATGAACTACGGCTACTCGGACGAGGTGATGCTCCTGGTCGAGCTCACCCCGCCCGCCGACGCGAAGCCCGGGCCGGTTGCGATCACGGCCGACGCTTCGTGGCTCGTCTGCAAGGACGTCTGCATTCCGGAGAAGGCCACGCTCGCGCTCGCCTTCGCCGTGGACGGGGGCGACCCCGGTGCCGCACCGGGCAACGCCTCGCGCTTCCGCGAGGCCCGCGCGCGCCTTCCCGTGGCCGTCCCGGGGTGGGATGCGCAATCGACTATCGCCGGCGACAGGCTCACCCTGCGCGTGATGCCGCCGGCGGGAAGCGTGGCGCCGGCGAAGGTTTCCTTCTTCCCGTACCGCGAGAACTTCGTGGACCACCCGGCGCCCCAGGCGATGCAACGCGACGGCAATGGCTTCCGCCTCGCCGTGAAGCTGGTGCGGCCCGTGGCATCCGGGATCGCGGAATCCGCAGGAGTCTTCGTGGCCGAATCGTCGTGGCCCGGCCACGCCGGGCGCAAGGCCGTGGAGCTTTCGCTGCCGGTGGTCGCCGCGCTGCCGGCGATCGCCGCGCCCATCGGCGCACCGGCGGGCGAGGCGGGATCGAGCCTCGCGCTCGCGCTCGTGTTCGCGCTGGCCGGCGGGCTTCTGCTGAACCTCATGCCCTGCGTCTTCCCGGTGCTCGGCATCAAGGTGATGGGGTTCGTGCGCCACGCCCACGGCGACGCGCGCGCGCTGTGGGTGCAGGGCGCGGTCTTCTCGGCGGGCGTCCTCGTTTCGTTCCTCGCCCTCGCGGGCCTGCTTCTCGCGCTGAGAGCCGGCGGCACGGAGCTCGGCTGGGGCTTCCAGCTCCAGTCGCCCGCGTTCGTGACGGTCCTCGCGGCCCTCTTCTTCCTCATGGCGCTGAACCTCTTCGGCGTCTTCGAGATGGGTCTCTTCGCGCAGTCCATGACCACGAACCTCTCGGCGAAGGGCCGCTACGCCGACGCCTTCCTCGCGGGCGTGCTCGCCACCGTGGTCGCGACCCCCTGCACGGCGCCCTTCATGGGCGCGGCCGTGGGCTTCACGCTCACGCAGTCGACGCCGGTCTCGCTCCTCGTGTTCGCCATGCTGGGCGCGGGCATGGCGCTGCCGGTGCTCGTGCTCTCCTGCTTCCCGAATGCGATCCGCAAGCTCCCGAAGCCCGGCCCGTGGATGGAGACCTTCAAGCAGGTGATGGCCTTCCCGCTCTTCGCCACCGTGATCTGGCTCGCGTGGGTGCTGGGCGCGCAGGCCGGCAACGACGCGGTCCTGGCGCTCCTCGCCGGCCTGCTCGTGCTCGCCATCGGCGCGTGGATCTACGGGCGCTGGGCGCACTCGGCAAGCCTTGCGCGCCTGGCTTTCGCCGCGGCATTCGCGGCGGCCGGGTTGTGGCTCGCCTGGCCGGGCGCCGACGCGAAACCCGGCGAGATCCGCGCCGCGGCCGCGAAGGCCGGCGAGATCGACTGGCAGCCCTGGTCGCCGGAGCGCCTCGCCGAGCTTCGCGCCGCGGGAACGCCCGTCTTCGTCGACTTCACCGCCGCCTGGTGCGTCACCTGCCAGGTGAACAAGCTGGTCGCGCTCAATCGCGAGGAAGTCGTGCGCGCCATCGCCGAGCGCGGCGTCGTGGCGCTGAAGGCCGACTGGACCAACTACGACCCGAAGATCACCGCGGCACTCGCGGAACTGGGCCGCAACGCCCTTCCCGTCTACGCGCTCTACCTGCCCGGGCAGGCGGCGCCGCGGCTGCTGCCGGAAGTGCTCACCGTCTCCCTCGTCCTGGACGAGCTCTCGAAGCTGCCGGCCACGAAGCCGGCGGCCACCGCCAACCTCTCTTCCCGCTGAAACCCCGAGGATCCGACCATGACCCGATACGCCCTGCTCGCCTCCACGATCGCCTCCCTCTTCGCAGGCGCCGCCCTCGCCGCCGCGACCGTCGGCCAGGTCGCGCCCGATTTCGCCGCGACCGACCTCGCGGGCAAGCCCGTGAAGCTCTCCGACTACCGCGGCAAGACCGTCGTCCTCGAGTGGCACAACTTCGGCTGCCCGTTCGTGCAGAAGCACTACCAGAGCGGCAACATGCAGGCGCTGCAGAAGAAATACGGCGGCGAGGTGGTGTGGCTCGCGGTCAACTCCACGAACGCCGGCCACCAGGATTACCAGGATCCCGCCGCGCTCACCAAGGCGCTCTCCGACTTCGGCGCCGCGCCCACGCGCTTCGTGATGGACGAGCCCGGCAAGGTGGGCCTCGCCTACGGCGCCAAGGTCACGCCGCACATGTACGTGATCGACCCGAGCGGCAAGGTGGCCTACAACGGCGCCATCGACGACAAGCGCTCCACGAACCCGGCCGACGTGAAGACCTCGAAGAACTACGTGGTCGCGGCCCTCGAGGAGCTGAAGGCCGGCAAGCCCGTGAGCAACGCCTCCAACGCGCCCTACGGCTGCACCATCAAGTACAAGTAGTTCCGCCTCCCTTTGCCGAAAGCCCGCCCCCGTGGCGGGCTTTCGCGTTTCCTGCGGCCGAAAGCGGCTGAACCGATGCCCACGCCGCCTGTCCTACCAGTTCATGGGGCCCGCTCGCGTGCGGAACCGGCGCGGCGGAAAGGCCCCGCAGGGAGAATCCCATCGATCACGCCCATTGCCTTCCGATGACGGTCCCGCGACGGCTGCTTGCGGCTCTTGCGGGGCTGGTCCTCGCCCTCCTCCTGCCGGCGCTGTCGCAGGCCGCCTCTCCCGTGGTCACGCTGCGCATCCAGGGCGCCATCGGCCCCGCGGTGGCCGACTACGTCGAGCGCAACATCGTCCGTGCCGCCGCCGACGGCGCGCAACTGGTGGTGCTGCAGATGGACACGCCGGGCGGGCTCGATCCCTCGATGCGCCAGATCATCAAGGCCATCCTAGCCTCGCCCGTGCCGGTGGCGAGCTTCGTGGCGCCCGGCGGCGCGCGCGCCGCGAGCGCAGGCACCTACATCCTCTACGCAAGCCACGTCGCCGCGATGGCGCCGGGGACGAACCTCGGCGCAGCCACCCCCGTGGCGATCGGCATCCTGCCGGGCACGCCCGATGCGAAGGAGCCGGCGCGCAAGCCCGGCGAGACCGAGAAGCCCACCGGGAGCGGGGATTCCGGCAAGGCAGCGGAATCCGGCAAGACCGCGGAGCCCGGCAAGGCCGGGAAGGACGCGAAGCAGCCCGGCGAATCCCCCGCGGCGGTCGAGAGCACCGGCACCACGCTCACGCGCAAGCAGGTGAGCGACGCGGCGGCCTACATCCGCGGCCTCGCCCAGTTGCGCGGTCGCAACGCCGAGTGGGGCGAGAAGGCGGTGCGCGAGGCCGCGAGCCTTTCCGCGGAGGAAGCTCTTGCCGCGAATGTGATCGACTTGGTCGCGGACGATGTGGCGCAATTGCTCGCGAAACTCGACGGCCGCACTTTCACCGTCCAGAGCGTGGCGCGCACTCTCGCCACGGCCGATGCGCCGGTGGCCGCCCGGGACCCGGACTGGCGCTCGCGGCTCCTCGCCGTCATCACCGACCCCGGCATCGCGCTGATCCTCATGATGATCGGCGTCTACGGCCTCTTCTTCGAGTTCACCTCCCCGGGCGTGGGCGTGCCGGGCGTGCTGGGCGGGATCTGCCTGCTGCTCGCGCTCTACGCGCTCAATCTCCTGCCGGTGAACTACGCGGGGCTGGCACTCATCCTGCTCGGCATCGCGTTCATGGTCTCGGAGGCGTTCCTGCCCGGGTTCGGCGTGCTAGGCACGGGGGGCGTCATCGCCTTCGTGGCCGGGGCGCTCTTCCTCTTCGACACCGACGTGCCCGGCTTCGGCATCCCGCTCGCGCTGATCGTGACGGTCGCGGTCGCGAGCGCTCTCTTCCTGGGGCTGGTGGGCGGCATGGCGTGGAAGGCGCGCATGCGCAAGGTCGTCTCCGGCGCCGAGGAGGTCGTGGGAAGTGCAGCCGAGGTGCTCGACGACATGACGGGCGAAGGCTGGGCACGCATGCACGGCGAGACCTGGCGTGTGGCGAGCGCGGCGCCGCTCGCGCGCGGGCAGAAGGTGCGCGTCACCGCGCGGCGCGGGCTCTTGCTCGACGTCGCACCCGACGAAGTGAAGACGAACGGAGGGTAGTCATGGGATTCGATCTCGGTTTAGGCGGTCTCGCGCTGGTGGTACTGGCGCTGCTCGTGTCGATGTTTCGCGTGCTGCGCGAGTACGAGCGTGGCGTGGTGTTCCAGCTCGGTCGCTTCTGGAAGGTCAAGGGGCCGGGGCTGGTGATCGTCGTGCCCGTGATCCAGCAGATGGTGCGCGTGGACCTGCGCACCATCGTGCTCGACGTGCCCACGCAGGATGTGATCTCGCGCGACAACGTGTCGGTGAAGGTGAACGCCGTCGTCTACCTGCGCGTGGTGGACCCGGAGAAGGCGATCATCCAGGTGGAGGAGTACTTGAACGCCACCAGCCAGATCGCGCAGACGACGCTGCGCGCGGTGCTCGGCAAGCACGAGCTGGACGAGATGCTCGCCGAGCGCGAGCGCCTGAACTTCGACATCCAGAAGGTGCTCGACGCCCAGACGGACCCCTGGGGCATCAAGGTGGCCAACGTGGAAATCAAGCACGTGGATCTCGACGAGTCGATGATCCGCGCCATCGCCCGCCAGGCCGAGGCCGAGCGCGAGCGGCGCGCCAAGGTGATCCACGCCGAGGGCGAGCTGCAGGCCTCCGAGAAGCTGATGCAGGCCGCGGAGATCCTCGCGCGCCAGCCGGGCGCCATGCAGCTTCGCTACATGCAGACCCTGGGCGCCATTGCCGGCGACAAGTCCTCGACCATCATCTTCCCGCTGCCCATCGAGCTCTTCGAGGGCATGGCCGAGCTCGGCAAGCGCGCTGTCGCGCCGCGATCCTGAGCACGGGCGCCCGACCAGGGCGCGAGCACGGCCGGGCTAAGCTGGATGTAAGATACGGGTTATTCCGGCGGGCCGCGTTCCCGCCGGCCCCGCCCCAGCGCAAAAGCCCATGCGTCTCACCACGTTCACCGACTACAGCCTGCGCGTGCTCATGTACGTGGCCGCCCATCCCGAGGGGCGCGCCACCATTTCCGAGATCGCCGCGGCCTATGCGATCTCGGACAACCACCTCACGAAAGTGGTGCACTTCCTCGGCAAGGAAGGCTATCTCGAGAACCTGCGCGGCCGCGGCGGCGGGCTGCGGCTCGCCCGGCAGCCGGAGGCTATCAACGTGGGCGAGTTGGTGAAGCTCACCGAGGGCGGGGACGTGCCGGCCGAATGCTTCCAGCGCGAATCCAACCTCTGCGCCATCACCGCGAACTGCAGGCTGAAGTTCGTGCTCTCCGACGCGGTGGACGCGTTCTACGCTTCCCTTCGCCGGGTCACGCTCGAGGACGTGGTGAAGAACCGCCGCGCGCTGGGCAAGGTGCTCTTCCCCGCCCAGGCCCGCAAGACCGCACCGGCGGAAAAGACCGCGCGCACGCGCTCCACGCAGTAACGCGCGCGCCTCAGGCGAGCAGCCGCCGCCGGAAGAGGACGACCGCGAGGGAAAATCCTGCAAGCCCGTAGGTGGCAAGCACAGCCGCGTGCAGCAGCGGCGACTCGGGCCACTGCCCGAGGAAGAGCGGCCGGCCGATGGCGATGGCGTGGGTCAGCGGCAACGCCGAGGAGACGGCCTGCAGCCAGCCGGGCATGTTCGCGATCGGGTAAAAGACGCCCGAGAGCAGCATCTGCGGCGTGAGGAAGAGCGTGAACCAGTACATGAAGAAGTCGAAGCTCTTCGCGAACGCCGTCATCACCAGGCCCATGCCCGCAAAGGCGAGCCCGATCAGGAAGGCGAGCGGCACGATCATCACCATCGACCACGACTGCGACAGTCCCAGCGCGATCGCGACGAGCAGCACGGCCACGCCGGAGAGCAGGCTCTTGGAAGCCGCCCACACCCATTCGGCGAGCAGCACGTCCTCCAGGCTCACCGGCGCGTTGAGGATTCCCTCCCAGGTGCGCTGCACGTGCATGCGCGCGAAGCCCGAGTAGAGCGACTCGAAGGAGGCGGAGAGCATCGTCGCGTAGCAGATGGTGCCGCCCGCGAGGAAGGCGATGTAGCGCACGCCATCGACCTCCGGGATCATCGTGCCCATGCCGAGGCCGAATCCGAGGAGGTAGAAGAGGGGCTCGACGATGTTGCCGAGCACGCTCTCGGCGGCGAGCTTGCGCCAGACGAGGTAGTTGCGCCGCCACACCGCGATCCAGGCGCGGCTGAAGTCCGGGGCGGCGAAGAGGCTACGCGTCATCGCGCATCTCCCGGCCGGTGAGCTTGAGAAAAAGGTCCTCGAGGTTCGCGCGGCGGTGCAGGAAGCGCAGGCTCGGGCGCGCCTTCAGGTCTTCCACCGTCGCCGCCGCGTCGCGCAGGTAGCAGAAGGCGGTCTCCCCGTGCAGCTCCGCGCGCTCGGCAAGCGCTTTCCCGCGGGAGGCGAACCAGTCCTCCACGCCCTCGCCGTAGACCTCCACCACCTCGGGCTCGATGTGCTCGGCGATCAGCGCGTGCGGCGCGCCCTGGGCGAGCATGCGGCCGTGGTCGATGATCGCGAGCCGGTCGCAGAGGCGCTCGGCCTCGTCCATGAAGTGCGTGGTGAGAAGGATCGTGCGCCCCTCGCGCAGGAGCAGCCGCAGCTTCTCCCACATGAGGTGCCGCGCCTGCGGGTCGAGGCCCGTGGTGGGCTCGTCGAGGAAGAGCAGCTCAGGGTCGTTCACGAGCGCGCGCGCGAGCACGAGGCGGCGCTTCATGCCCCCGGAGAGCGCCTGGATGCGGCTGTCGGCGCGGGCCTCCAGCGCGGCGAAGGCGAGCAGGCGCGGAAGACGGGCGGCAACCTCGGCGCGGGACAACCCGAAGTAGCTCCCGTAGACGAGCAGGTTTTCGCGCACGGTGAAATCGGGGTCCAGGTTGTCCACCTGCGGCACCACGCCCACGCGGATGCGGCCTTCGCGCGCGGCCTCCGGCACGGGGTGGCCGAGCAGCGTGACGCTTCCCTCGTCCGGCGCCGTGAGCCCCAGCAGCAGGCGCAGCGTCGTGGTCTTGCCGGCGCCGTTGGGGCCGAGCAGGCCGTAGCACTCGCCGCGGGCGAGCTCGAGGTCCAGGCCGTCGACGACCGTGCGACCGTCGTAGCGCTTGCGCAGCGCGCGTGCGGAGAGGATGCCCGCGGCCACGCTTCGCCTAGTCCCGGGCGGGGCGCACGAGGCGGCCGACGACGTCGCGGATCACGTGGAGCTTGCGGTGGAAGAAATGATCGGCGCCGGGGACCACCAGCACCGGCACGTCGCGCTCCGCGCCCCAGGCGAGCGAATCGGCGAGGAGCGTCGTCTCGTCGCGGTCGCCGTGCACGACCAGCGTGTTGGCCGCCGCGTGGCGACCCGGCGCGCCAAGGGCCGGATCGTTCGGTACCGGCGGCTCGCCCAGCCCGTGCCCGGTGATGCGGCGAAGCGCCGGGGCGACCAGCACGAGGTGCGCGAAATCCGCTCGTGTGCTGGCGCGAAGCGCCACGCCGCCGCCGAAGGAGAACCCCGACATCCACAACGGCAATTCGCCGATTGCGCGCGCGGCGTGCGCGGCCACCTCGAGGAAGTCGTCGGTCTCGCCGCGGCCCTCGTCGTGCACGCCCTCGCTCGCGCCCACGCCGCGGAAATTGAAGCGGAAGGTGGCCGCACCCGCCTGCTCGAAGGCGCGCGCCACCGTGGTGACCACCTTGTTCTCCATCGCGCCCCCGAAGAGCGGGTGCGGGTGCGCCACGACCGCCACGGCAACCGGTTTCGCCGGAACGGCGTAGGCGATCTCGATCACGCCCGCCGCGCCCTCGATGGTGGCGCGGTGCGTGCCGCCGCCGCTCAAATCACGAGCCTTTCGACCACGCGGCCGCCCACGAGGTGCTCGTCGATGATCTCGTCGATGTCCGCCTTGTCGACGTAGGTGTACCAGGTGCCCTCGGGGTAGACCACGAGCACCGGCCCCTCCTCGCAACGGTCCAGGCAGCCGGCCTGGTTCACGCGCACCTTGCCTTTGCCCGCAAGACCCATCGCCTTCACGCGGCCCTTGCAGTAGTCGCGCATCGCCGACGCATCGTGGTTCGCGCAGCACGCCTCGGGCGCGTCGCGGCGGTTCTGGCAGAAGAAGACGTGGTGGCGGTAGTGGCTCATGGGGGCTTTCTTCGCGGGGCCGCTCATTGTAGCGGCTCGTCGCGCCGCCAGACGAAGAGCGCGATGAGCCACGCGAGTGCCAGCGCCGGCCAGGCCTCGTGGATCACGCGCGTGAGCGTGGCGAAGGTCGCGAGCTGCCCGTAGGGCCAGCTGAAGAGCCGCAGCAGGTCGCCCAGCGCGCTGTAGGCGCCGAAGATCTTCGCGAAGAGCGCGCCGGCGAGCGTGAGGACGATGGCGAGGTAGATCCTCGCGGTCCTGCCGAGACGGCGCAGCGGCACGAAGGCGAAGAGGCCCGCGACGAGCCCCGCCGCGCGGCCCTCCGTCACCCAGCCCGCGGCGAGGTGGGGCTTGAGCATCACGGAGGCCATGGCGAACTTGCACCACAGCGCGACCGTGAGCAGGAGCAGCGTCCAGCGCAGCGCACCGCCCGGCCCCCGGAGCACGACCGAGACGAAGAGCCCGAAGCCCGCCACCGCGAGCGCCACCGAGCCCGCGGTGACCAGGAACTCGTCCGGATGGGGCTCGCCCACGCCGCCGATGTTGCCGGCCTCGAAGAAGGGCAGCGCGGGATTCAGTTGCGCGAGCAGCCAAAGCACCACGAGCACGAGGCCCGCGTCGCCCCACCCGCCGGAGGCGACCAGGCGTTCGCGCGCCTGTCCCAGGGGCCGGGTCACGTAGTCGCGCATCGGCCCGGCGAAGACGAGCGTGCCCGCGAAGGCGCCCGCGGCATTGGCCGCAAGATCGTAGACGGAGGCCACGCGCGTCGGCACGAAGAGCTGCATCGCCTCCATTGCGAGGCTGAACGCCGCGCACCACGCCACCGCCTTCGCCCGGGCGGCCCAGGGCGGCGCCGAGGCGAGCATTACCAGGCAGGCGAGCGCGCCCAGGGGCATGTAGGCGATCGTGTTCAGCGCCACGTCGAACTCCAGCACCACGCGCGGGCGCAGGAACACGGACAGCGCATCGGCGGCCGGCATGCGAAGCGGCAGGAACGGGTACAGGCTCGCGTAGGCGACGAGCAGCGCCCACACCGCGAGTGCGCCGCGATGGCGCTTGGCCTCAGTCGACAGGCTTCAGCCCCTTGCGGTACGCGCCGGAGCGCTCGACGTAGTGCTCCGCGATCCAGGTGTTGTCGGCGATGTCCTTCTCGCTCATCTGGCGCACGACCTTGCCGGGCACGCCCATGACGAGCGAGCCGTCGGGGATCTGCTTGCCCTCGGGGATGAGCGCGCCGGCGGCGATGAGGCAGTTCTTCCCGATGACGGCGCGGTTCAGGATGATCGCGCCGATGCCGACGAGGGAGTTCTCGCCGATGGTGCAGCCGTGCAGCATCACCAGGTGGCCGATGCTCACGTTCTTCTCGAGGACGACGGGAATGCCGAGATCGGTGTGGATCACCGATCCGTCCTGCACGTTCACGTTCTCGCCGATCGTCACCGCGTCGTTGTCGCCGCGCACGGTCACGCCCCACCAGACGCTCGCGCCCTTCTTCATCACCACGGAGCCGATCACCGCGGCGTTGGGGGCCACGAAGTTGTCGCCTTCGAGGACGGGCTTTCGGTCACCGAGTTCGTAGATCACAGGCAGTCGCGTCCGGTAAATGGGGTCAGGTATATTTTCCAACCTGTCCCCTTTTATTGCTTGGGGAAAATGAAGTCAGAAAAATGGGGACAGGTTGGAAAATATACCTGACCCCATTTGCTTGCTCATTTGCTCCTACATCTGCTTGAAGAGGTGCGAGTAGATGCGCGAGACCGTGAGGGTCTCGTCCTTGCCCTTCACCTTCACGTGGGCCTGGCCGCGGAAGTCGCGCGTCACGCCCGCGATCGCGTTCGCGTTCACCACCGTGGAGCGGTGGATCTGCCAGAACACCTCCGGGTCGAGGCCGTCGAGGAGCTCGCGGATCGGCGTCTTGATGAGGGCCTCGGCGTCGGCCGTCACCACGCGCGTGTACTTTTCGTCGGATTGCAGGAAGAGCACCTCGGCCACGGGAATGAGGCGCAGGCCCTGGCCGAAGCTCGCCTTGATCCACTGCAGGCGCTCCGTGCCGGGCCCGCGAAGCTGGGTGGCGAGCTGCGAGACGATGGCCTGGAGATCCGGCGGCGGGCTCGAGCGCTTCTTCTTCAGGCGCTCGACGGCAACCGCGAGCCGCTCGTCGGAATAGGGCTTCAGGAGGTAGTCGACCGCCCCAGTCTCGAAGGCCTGGATCGCGTATTCGTCGTAGGCGGTGACGAAGACCACGTGCGCGCGGCCTCCGACGTGCCGCGCCACTTCCACGCCGGTCATCTCGGGCATGCGGATGTCCAGGAACAGGAAATCCGGCGCGCGGTCCTCGAGCGCCTCGAGCGCCGCGGTGCCGTCTTCCACGGAGGCGATGACTTCCAGCTCCGGCCAGAGCTTCTTGAGTTTCGCCTCGAGCTGGGCGCGAAGGATCGGCTCGTCTTCGGCGAGGATCGCGGTGGGGTTCGCCATGCCCGCGATTCTACCCGGCCGGCGGCTTGTCCCCGGGCGGCGGCGCAGGCGTCCCGGATGCTTCCGGCGCGGACGGCGAAGGCCCCTGGTACATCATGGGCTCCACCTTCGGCGCCTCGGCCGGCTCCGGGGACTGCTTCCGGCGCAGGAGCCACCAGAAGAAGAGGACCACCAGGAGCACCGGGGCGAGCGCGGGCGCCAGTGCGACGACCACCACCACCGGGATGAAGATCACCAGCCCCACGAGAAGCCAGCCCAGCCCGTAGACGAGTGCCGCCACGGCTGCGAGCACGACCACGAGTGCCACGAAGGCGATGGCGATGCCCGCCGCGCCCAGCAGCGCGCCGCCGGGGCCGGTGAGGGTCTCGGAGCCCACCTGGACCGGGACCACGCCCGTGAGCACGCCGAAGGCACCCAGCCCCAGCACCACCGCGGCCACTACCACCAGCGCCACGAAGGCGAAGGAAAGCGACTTGCGCCAGGTGCGCTCGGCGGTGCCGACGACCGAGAGCACCTTGCCGGCGGTGGTCTTCGGCGCGTCTGCCCCGTTCCCGGGGAAGGCGCCCGGGTCCGCCGGCGCGGAGCCCGCCCCCGTGCGCAACCCCTCGAGCGGAACCTCGATGGTGGCGACGACGCCGCCGGGAGAATTCGATTCCAGCGTGAGCTTGCCCGCGTCGCCGTAGAGCGCGGCCAGGCGCTCGCGGATGTTGGTCAGTCCCACGCCCGCGCCCACGGTCTCCCCGAAACCGCGGCCGGTGTCGGACACGACCAGCCGCAGCAGCCCGCCGTGCGCCTGGGCCGTGATGAGCACGGACCCGCCGTCGCGCTGCGGCTCGAGGCCGTGCTGGATCGCGTTTTCCACGAGCGAGGGCAGCATGAGCGGCGGGAACGGCGTGGCGAGGAGGCTCTCCGGCACCGAGATGTCGAAGGAGAGCCGCCTGCCCATGCGCATCTGCAGGATGTTCAGGTAGGCGCGCACCAGCTCGATTTCCTGCCCGACGGTGGAGACCGACTCGCGCATCTTCGGCAGCGCGTTGCGCAGGTACTGGATCAGGTGCCCCACCATCGTGTTGGCCCGGCCGGGATCGACCTCGGTGAGGGCCTGCACGTTGGCGAGCGTGTTGTAGAGGAAGTGCGGCTCCACCTGGGCCTGCAGCGCCTGGAGCTTCGCCTCCGTCACCTGCCGGCTCATGCGGTGGTACTCGGCTTCCTTGCGCTTGAGTTCGGCCACGCGCTGGGAGGCGCGCGAGCGGTCGATGAAGAACTTGGCGACCACCAGCAGCATGAAGAGCGGGATGAAGAGCAGCACCAGTGCTGCGCCGACACCGATCTTCTGCAGGTCGCCGCTCACGTTGCGGCGGATCTGCTCGCGCACCTCCGGCGGCAGCACGATCGCCACGGCCGGCGGGCCGTCGGTCGATGCCGAGGGCGGGGCCGGCGGCACGGGCGGTTTCGGCACGTCGTCGAGATCCAGGGTGATGGATCCGCTCGGCCCCTTGCCGGGCTCGCCGAAGCCGAGGAGCTTCACGCCCTTCTTCTCGCCGGAGGCGTCCTGCGAAGGCTCGATCTCGAGAAGCGGCCGGTCCTTGCCGAGCTTCGGGCCGATCACGATGCGCTTGCCCTTCCCGGGCACGTCCGCGAGGGCCGCCTTCGCCTCGGCTTCGGCCTCCTTGGCCGATTCGAGGGACTTCTCGAGGGAGCGCTTCATCCGCCCGCTCTCGACGCCGGCATCCCGCAGCGCCTCCTCGGCGCTCCTGCGCGCATCCTCGATGGCGGATGCGGCGTCGCGCGCGGCGTCGCGCGCGGTCTCGATCGCCTCGCGCTTGGCGCGCTGCACCTCGCGCCCGGCGTCGCGCAGTTCCGCCCGGGCATTGTCGATCTCCTCCACGGCGCGGTCGAACTCCTCGCGGCGGGCGGGGTCCGAGGTGGCGCCGCGAAGGGCGAGGATGGTGTTCCTCGCGAGGTCCATGGCGCCTTCGGCGAAGGTGTTGTCGATCTCGCGCTTGATGGCCTTCGCTTCCTCGGGCGTGGCGGCTTCGCGGTGGTACTCGATCATGTGGAAGGGAGTCACGAACAGCGCGAGCGCCAGGATCGTGAAGAGGCCGCCGAGGATCAGCACCCACCAGGGGGTGCGGTGCACGAAAGTGGAGAAGGATTTCATGGGCAGGTGCTTGAAGCGCCCCCGGAAGATACCCGGAAGCGCAGGCGCGGTCAGTAGTCCTCGAGGACCGCCACGGCGGCGATGACCACGGAGAGCATGAGCACGCCGAAGAAGACGACGATCGTGGAGACCGGCGGGCCGAGCGACTGGATGAGCGACATGGTCATGCTCCCTGTGGATGGGGCCAGCCCGGAAGGCGGGCCTCGATGACGCCACGGTAGGGGGCTGGCGGCCGCGGTGCGAGGCGCAAGCGGCGTAATGCAGGAAACGGGGGGCGAACTGCAGGTAGCGGGGATGACCGGCACACCCCGGAGAACGAGGCACGGGCAGGGCCGCCCGCTTCCGGCTACATCTGGCGGAAAAGGTGGGTGAAGTTCCGGGAAACGAGGAGCGTCTCCCGGTGGCCCTTCAGGGCGATCTCGGCCTGGTCCTTCAGGCCGCGGCGCACCGAGGCGATCGCGTCCACGTTCACCACGGTCGCGCGGTGGACCTGCCAGAATTTCTCCGGGTCGAGCTCCTCGAGGAGCTCCTTGATGGGCTTCCTGATGAGCATCTCGGCTTCCGCCGTCACCACGCGCGTGTACTTCTCGTCGGACTGGAAGAAGAGGACCTCCTCCACCGGGACCATGCGCACGCTCTGGCCCACGCTCGCCTTGATCCAGCGCAGGTGCTCGCCGTTGCGCGGCGCGAGGCGCCCGGCCAGGCGCTCGACCAGCTCGTCCACTCCGGGGGGCGCGCCGAAGATGCGTTCGCGCAGGCGCTCCACGGTGGCGGCGAGCCGCTCCTCGTTGAAGGGCTTGAGCACGTAGTCGATGGCGCCCTGCTCGAAGGCCGCGACGGCGTACTGGTCGAAGGCGGTGACGAAAACCACGTGGGCGCGCTTGCCCACCACCCGCGCGGCCTCCAGCCCGTTCACGCCGGGCATGTGGATGTCCAGGAAGAAGAGGCCCGGGGCGTGGGCGGCGATCACTTCCTCCACGTCGCGGCCGTTTTCCATCTCGCGGACGATGGCGAGCTCCGGCCAGAGCTTCGCGAGCCGCGCCTTCAGCTGGGCGCGGAGCAGCGGCTCGTCGTCGGCGATGACGGCGGTGAGGGCGGGGGCCATCGGGCCATCATGCCGCCGCCGCGGGCGGGGAGGCAACGGGCGGCTGCGCGGGCAGGTCCACCTCGATCGCCGCGACCACGCCGCGCGGGGCGTTCTCCTCGATCACCAGGCGCGCGCCCGCCCCGTAGAGGGTCTTCAGCCGCTCGCGGATGTTGGAAAGACCCACCCCCGTGCCCTGCTTCACCGAGATGCCCTCTCCCGTGTCGGCCACGGATATCCGCAGCCGCCCGCCCTCCTCCGCGGCGCGGATGGTGACGGTGCCGCACTCGCAGCACGGATCGACGCCGTGCTTGATGGCGTTTTCCACCAGGGAGATCAGCATCATCGGCGGGAAAGGGCGGCCGCGCACCGCGTCCGGCACGTCCAGCGCGTACTCCAGGCGCGAGCCCATGCGCACCCGGTGGATGTCGAGGAAGGCCCGGGCCATGTCGACCTCGCGCCCGACGGTGGTCGCGTCCTCGCGCATCTGCGGGAGCGCCGCGCGCAGGTACTGGATCAGGCTCTCCAGCATGCCCGAGGCCGAGGCGGGATCGGTCTCGACCAGGTGCTGGACGTTGGCGAGGGTATTGAAGAGGAAGTGCGGCTCCACCTGCGCCTGCATGAGGGCGAGCCGCGCCTGCAGCACGTTCTTCTCGAGCTGGGCGCGCTCGGCCTGGGCGCGGGCGAGCTCGGCCGCCTGCCGCGCCTCGCGCTGGCGGTTGTAGTAGATCCACACGGCCCAGCAGCCGAAGCCGATCCCCAGGCTCATGGTGATGAGCACGCCGAAGAAGCGCTCGCTGAACATCGTGCCGATGTCGCGGCCCTTCACCAGGCCCGCGAGCACGGTGCCCAGGAACGAGCCCAGGACGATCGAGACCACCTGCGCCACCCACGGCGGCATGCGCCGTTGCGGGAGGTTGGTCGCCACGGTGAAGAGCAGCATGCAGGTGTAGCCCACGCACAGCGCACTCACCAGGAGGTCGAGCCAGGTGTTCACGAAGAACCGCACCGTGGCCGTCGCCACGAACACGCACAGCAGCGTCACCGCCAGCACCCGCTTGGGCGTGAGGCCTTCGAAGAGGGGTGCGATGCGGTTCACGGGCGGGCCGGTCGGTGGGGTTGCCGGCAGCGTATCAGGCGCCGGCCGTGCGCACGCGGTCGCGCGCCTTCCAGCGGGCGGCGATGCCCGGGCGGGGCGCCGAGGCGGGCCTGGGTGCGGGCGTGCCGGGCTGGGGACGAAGCTCTCCGGGGCGCAGGCGACTGCGCCAGGGCACGTACATGGGTTGTGCGGGTCGGTTCATGGCGGGTTCTCGGTTGCGGTGAATCGTAGTCGGTACGACATCGGCGGGCCACCGCGGCGCGACGAAACGCGCCGCGGCGGCATCGGGATGCGCCACCCGGTGACGGGTGCCGCGTGCGGCGTGTACGACGATCTCCGGCGACATCGCCGCGCCCCCGGAAAAAAAACCCCGCCGGAGCCGGGCGGGGAAGGGGGTCGGACGACTCGTGTGATCAGACTTTCAGCACCAGCTCTCCCAGGGTGATCGCGAAGGTGAGCGCGAACCAGCCCGCCACGATCACCGTGACTGCGGTCGAGACGCCGAAGGCATGCGTCGCGACGGGTTCGACGGAATGCATGGCGTCCCTGCTAGGGGCGAAAAACGATGGGCATCGCCACGTCGAGGGACGGGCCGCCGGAAGCGCGGGTGGAGGCGGTGCGCGCCGCGCGGACCGGGGCGGGCGTTTTGCCGGCGTCGGCCGTGACGACGAGCTTCATGCTGCCGTCGCGGGTGAGCGTCACGGCCCCATCGGCCGCGCCGTGCCGCGTCGTGGTCTCGATGGCGCCGTGGGTGGTCACCATCCAGGCCACCAGGACCGCGGCGGTGACGATGGCGAGGGACGCTACGCCCATCAGGTCCAGCTTCTCGAGTTTGCTCATGTCGCTTCTCCTTCACGGCTCGGCGCCCGGCGGGCGCTTTCGACTTGGCGCCAGATTAAGGACGCACAAGGAGTGCCGGAAGCGGAAAGCGACGAAATGCGGAAAAGGCGGAGCGAAACGCGTTCCGCGCCCGCCGGGCCGGCCGCGGAGGCCGCCCGCTAGGTCTTCGCGAAGGCGTCCTGCCGGGCGTCGCGGACGATCTGCGGCGCGTAGGAGGCCGCGACCATGCCGACGGCGGAGGCGAATAGCCCCCACATCTGCGGGGGGATGTCGGAATCGGCGAAGAAGCGCTCGCAGATCGCCCAGACGGCGAGGCCCACGAGCGAGGAGACGAGCGCGCCCTGGGTGCTCGCGCGGCGCCAGTAGATGCCGCAGGCGAGCGGGACGAAGGCGCCGACGAGCGTCACCTTGTAGGCGTTCTGGACCATCTCGTACATGGTGCTGGTGTTGTTCAGCGCGAACACGAGCACGCCCGCGGTGAAGAAGACGAGGACCACGCGCAGGGTGAGGAGGAAGCGCTTGTCCTGCATCTGGCCGAAGAGCGGCTTCATCACGTTCTCGGTAAAGAGCGCCGTGGGCGCGAGGAGCGCGCCCGACGAGGTGGACAGGATCGCCGAGAGCAGCGCGCCGAAGAACATCACCTGCGCGAAGAGCGGCATGTGCAGCAGTACCAGGTTCGGGAGAATGAGCTGCACCTCGCGGCCCTCCTGCTTCAGGAGCCCGCCGACCATCCCCGGGTCCACCAGGAGCGCGGAGTAGGCGAGGTACATCGGCACGAAGGCGAGCAGGAAGTAGGCCGCGGCGCCGATCAGCGTGCCGCGCACCGCGGTCTTCTCGTTCTTCGCGCTGGTCACGCGCTGGAAGACGTCCTGCTGCGGGATGGAGCCGATGGCGAGCGTGGCCCATGCCGCCACGAAAGCCCACCACTCCTTGCTCCCGCCCTTCGGAAGCACGTCGAACTTGCCGGCCTGGGAAGCGTGGGAGAGCACCGTCTCCATGCCGCCGGCCATGCCGGTAGCGAGCCAGGCCACGTAGAAGAGCCCCACCACGATCACCACGGACTGGAAGAGGTCGGTGAGCGCCACCGACCACATGCCGCCCATGGTGGTGTAGACGAGGACGATCACCGCGCCGATGAGGATGCCCTGGTCCAGCGAGATCGCGCCCTGGGAGAGGGAATTGAAGACGATGCCGAGCGCCGTCAGCTGCGCCGAGGTCCAGCCGAGGTAGGAGAGCGTCACCGCGAGGCTGGTGAGCACCTCGACGCCCTTGCCGTAGCGCTTTCGGTAGAAGTCCCCGATGGTGAGGAGGTCCAGCCGGTAGAAGGCGCGCGCGAAGAAGAGCCCCACGAAGATGAGGCAGAAGGTCGCGCCGAAGGGGTCCGCCGGGAGCCCGCCCAGGCCGTCCACGACGAAGACGGCCGACACCGACAGCACCGTCTCCGCCCCGAACCAGGTGGCGAAGACCGTCGCCACGTTCATGTAGAGCGGCAGGTTCCTGCCCGCGACGAGGTAGTCCTTCGCGTTGCGGACGAACTTCGCCGCGTACAGGCCGATCGCGATGGTGACGACGAGGTAGGCGAAGGTGAAGAAGACGAGCGTGGTCATGGCGGCGCCGCGGGAGAGGAAAACACTGCGCGGCAGTCTAGCAAACTCGATGCTGCACCGCAGTACGAAAATGCTCCCGCCCGGGGCCGCGCCCCGCCGGCCCGCGTCGGTTTCCACGGGGGCGGATTCAGGCAGACTCGCCATGGAGAAGAAACGGCGCACCCGGGACCGGGAAGCGCCTCCGCCGGGAAAGCCCGTGTCCTCCATCCATCTCGAGTCCGTCAGCAAGCACTGGGGAGCCGTTCGCGCCCTCGACGCGGTGTCCTTTTCCGCCGACCCCGGCTCCTTCGTGGTGCTGCTGGGCCCCTCGGGCTGCGGGAAGTCGACCACGCTCCGGCTCATCGCGGGGCTGGACGTCCCCAGCGGCGGAACCATCCGGATCGGCGACCGCGACGTGACGATGCTGCCGCCCGCGCAGCGCGGGCTCGCGATGGTGTTCCAGTCCTACGCGCTCTTTCCCCACCTCTCGGTCGCCGAGAACATCGTCTTCGGCCTGAAGGTCCGCAAGGTCGCCGCCGGCGAACGCGACGCGCGGCTCGCGCGCGTGGCGGAACTCCTGGGGCTCTCGCCGTTCCTTGCGCGCAAGCCCTCGCAGCTCTCCGGCGGCCAGCAGCAGCGAGTGGCCCTGGGCCGGGCCATCATCGCCGAGCAACCCGTCTGCCTCATGGACGAGCCGCTCTCGAACCTCGACGCGCAACTGCGCGGCGAGATGCGCCGCGAGATCCGCGCCCTGCAGCGGCGCCTGGGCATCACCATGGTCTACGTGACCCACGACCAGACGGAAGCCATGACCATGGCCGACCGGGTGGTGCTGCTGCGCGACGGCAGGATCGAGCAGGTGGGCTCGCCCGACGAGCTCTACGGATCGCCGCGGACCGCCTTCACCGCGGGCTTCATCGGCGCCCCGCCCATGAACCTCCTGAAGCTCGAGCGCAGGGGCGAGGCCTGGCACTTCGCCGGCACCGAGTCGCGCGCGCCCTGGGCCGGCCAGGAGGAAGCCTCGCTCGGCGTGCGCCCCGAGGACATCGACGTGGCCGACGACGGGCTGCTGCCCGCCCGCGTGGACACGGTCGAGTACCACGGGGCGGACTCCATCGTCTCCGCAAACGCGGGCGGCCACCCGCTCCTGGTCCGCATGCCACGGCACGCGCACCTCGCTCCCGGCGAGGAGATCCGCCTCACCTGGCGGCCCGACAGCCAGCACCTTTTCAACGCCCGGACGGGGGAGCGCATTCCCGCGTGAGCCCGAGCCGACAACCCCGAGGAGAGTCACCATGAGCACCGTCCGCACCACCTGGCGCACGATCGCCGCGGGCTTCGCCTGCCTGGCCACCGCCGCGCTCGCGCAGACCGAGATCTCGTTCTACTATCCCGTCGCCGTCGGCGGGCCCATCACGAAGATCGTCGACCAGATGGCCGCCGACTTCGAGAAGGAAAACCCCGGAATCAAGGTGAAGCCCGTCTACGCGGGCACCTACCAGGAGACGGTGGTGAAGGCGATCACGGCGCACAAGGCCGGCACGCCGCCGGCGACCGCGATCATCCTGTCCACCGACATGTACACGCTCATCGACGAGGACGCGATCGTGCCCTTCGACGACTTCGCGAAGAGCGCCGACGACAAGAAGTGGCTGGCGAGCTTCTTCCCGGCGTTCATGGCCAACAGCCAGACGGGCGGCAAGACCTGGGGAATCCCCTTCCAGCGCTCGACCATCGTCCTCTACTGGAACAAGGAGATCTTCAAGGAGGCGGGCCTCGACCCGGACAAGGGCCCGGCGACCTGGAAGGAGATGCTCGAGCTCGCGCAGAAGCTCACGGTGCGCGACTCTTCCGGCAACGTCACGCGCTGGGGCGTGCAGATTCCCTCCTCGGGATTTCCCTACTGGCTCTTCCAGGGGCTCACCACCCCCAACGGCGTGGAACTCATGAACGCCGCCGGCAACGAGACCTACTTCGACAAGCCCGCGGTGGTCGAGGCGCTGCAGTACTGGGTGGATCTCGGCCGCAAGCACAAGGTGATGTCGCCCGGCGTGATCGAGTGGGGCACCACGCCGAAGGACTTCTTCGAGAAGAAGATCGCCATGATGTGGACCACGACGGGCAACCTCACCAACGTGAAGAAGAACGCGAAGTTCGACTTCGGCGTGACGATGCTTCCCGCGAGCAAGCGGCGCGGCTCGCCCACGGGCGGGGGCAACTTCTACATCTTCAAGAAGGCCACGAAGGCCGAGCAGGAGGCGACCTTCAGGTTCGCGAAGTTCATGACCGAGCCCGAGCGCGCCGCCCAGTGGGGGATGGACACCGGCTACGTCGCCGTGCGGCCCGACGCGTGGGAGACCGCGAAGATGAAGGCGTACGTGAAGGACTTCCCGGTGGCGGCTGTCGCGCGCGACCAGCTGCAGTATTCGGTGGCTGAGCTCTCCACCCACGAGAACCAGCGCGTGACCAAGGCCCTGAACGACGGGCTGCAGGCGGCACTCACCGGCGCGAAGTCCCCGGCGGAGGCGATGAAGGACGCCCAGGCCGAGGCCGCGCGCATCCTCCGGCCCTACAAGCGCTGACCACGTGAGGCTCGGCGCGATCAACGCCGTCACCGGCTGGCTCCTCGTGCTGCCGGCGGCGGCGCTGCTCGCGCTCTTCACGCACTTCCCGGTCGTCGCGACGATCATCGACAGCTTCTACGCGACCTCCCGGGCCGGAAAGCCCGGCCCCTTCGTGGGGCTGGAGAACTACCAGGTGATGATCGCCGACGAGGTGTTCTGGAAGTCGCTCTGGAACAACGTCTGGTACTCGCTCGGCACCATCCCGCTGTCCATCGGCCTCGCCCTGGTGATGGCGCTGTGGGTGAACTCCGCGATGCGCGGCCGCACCTGGCTGCGCGTCGCGTTCTTCACGCCCACGATCCTGCCGATGATCGCGGTGGCCAACATCTGGCTCTTCTTCTACACGCCGCAGTACGGCCTGCTGGAGAAGTTCACGACGGGGCTGGGATTCGCCACCCACAACTGGCTGGGCACGGAGTCCACGGCGCTCGCCTGCGTGATGGTGGTGGCGATCTGGAAGGACGCGGGCTTCTTCATGATCTTCTACCTCGCCGCCCTGCAGTCGATCCCGCCCTCGCTCGCCGAGGCCGCGGCGCTGGAGGGCGCGCCGAGGAGCTACTACCTGCGCCGCATCGTGCTGCCGCTGCTCATGCCCACCACGCTCTTCGTGCTGGTGAACGCGGTCATCAACTCCTTCCGCCTCGTCGACCACATCGTGGTGATGACGCGCGGCGGGCCCAACAACGCGACCTCGCTCCTGCTCTTCCACATCTACCAGGTGGGCTTCAGCTTCTGGGACACGGGCTATGCCGCGGCGCTCACGCTGGTGCTGCTCGCGATCCTGGCCGCGGCCGCCATCGGGCAGTTCGTGTTCCTCGACAAGAAGGTGCACTACCAGTGAGCAGGCTCTACGAGCCGCGCGGTCCCTGGCTCGCGCTGGAGACCGTGGCGGCGTGGCTGCTCGGGATCCTGTGGATCCTGCCGCTCGCCTACGCGGTGTGGACGGCGTTCCACCCGTCGGAATACTCGGCGCGCTTCGAGATCCTCGCGCCGCTGACGCTCTCCAACTTCGTGCGCGCCTGGGAGGCCGCGCCCTTCGCGCGCTATTTCGCCAACAGCTTCGCGCTGGTGACGATGGTGCTCTCCTGCCAGCTCGTGCTGTGCACCCTCGCCGCCTACGCTTTCGCGCGCTTCGAGTTCCCCGGCAAGGACATCGCCTTCATCCTCGTGCTGGTGCAGCTGATGATCATGCCGGATGTCCTCATCGTGGAGAACTACCGCACGATGTGGCGCCTGGGAATCCTCGACTCCATCCCCGCCATCGGCCTGCCCTACGTGGCGTCCGCCTTCGGGATCTTCCTCCTGCGCCAGACCTTCAAGACGGTGCCGAAGGAATTGGACGAGGCCGCGCGCGTGGAGGGCGCCGGGCCGCTCGCGGTGCTCCTCAAGGTGTACGTCCCGCTCGCGAAGCCCGTCTACCTCGCCTACGGGCTGGTCTCCGTGAGCTACCACTGGAACAACTTCCTCTGGCCGCTCATCGTCACCAATTCGGTGAGTTCGCGCCCGGTGACGGTGGGACTGCAGGTCTTCTCCTCGGGCGACCAGGGCATCGACTGGTCGATCATCACGGCGGCGACACTCATGACCTCCGCGCCGCTGCTCGTGGGGTTCCTGCTCTTCCAGCGCCAGTTCGTGCAGTCGTTCATGCGGGCGGGCATTCGTTGAGGATCGGGCCGGGGACTCCGTCTTGTCCGAGAGGGCTCCCTTCCGGTGCAGAATTGCCTTCACCCGTGACTCGATCGAGGATCGCGCCGTGAAGAAACTCCCCGCCTTTCTCGCCTGCCTGGCCGGCCTCTGCGCGCTCGCCGGGGCGCCAGCCGCGCTCGCCGCCTCCCACCTCGTGCCCGAGCAGCCCTACGCCTTCGATCCCGTGCACCTGCGCATGACGGTGGACTCCTGCGTCTTTGCCGAGGACATGGTCGCGGTGGCGTTTTCCCAGGGCGCGATCGAGGTGCGGACGCGCCAGAACAACTGCCTCGTGCCGGGCCCGCCGCGCATCGTCGACATCCGTCTGGGTTCGCTCGCCCCGGGAACCTGGCGCGTGATCGTGCGCGCGTTGAACGGCGACATCGTGCTGCCGCCATTGGAGACGATCGACTTCCAGGTGCTCGACCGGCCCGCGATCGCGGTCTTCCCGCTGCCGCCCCGCCCGCTCGCCGATCACTCGGGCCAGTGGTACCGGCCCGCGGAATCGGGCTGGGGGCTGTCGTTCCACCAGAGCGCGACCGACGTGGCCTTCGCCGCGTGGTACGTGTACGACGCGGCCGGCGTGCCGACCTGGTACACGATCCAGGAAGGGCGCTGGGAGAACGCCACGCGCTGGACCGGGACGGTCTACCGCACCGCCGGACCGCCCTTCTTCGCGCCGGCCTTCGACCCGGCCATGGTCTCGATCGCGCCCGTGGGCCAGGCAACCCTCGACTTCGAGCAGCAGGCGGGCGAGGAAGGCTACGCAACCCTCACCTACGGGGTGACGGGGCTCGGGACGGGCACGAAGCGCATCACCCGGCTCGCGTTCTAGAGCCAGCCCGTGAAGCTCATCACCTGGAACATCCAGTGGGGCCGCGGCCTCGACGGCCGCGTGGACCTCGCGCGCATCGTCGCCCACGCCCGCGCGATGGCCGACTTCGACGTGCTGAACCTGCAGGAAGTCGCCGACAACTTCCCGGCGCTCGAGGGCAATGACGACGCTGACCAGTTCGCCGCCCTCGCGGGCCTGCTGCCCGGCTACACCGCGATCCCCGGCTACGGCGTGGACGTCGACGGGCCGGGCCGGCGCAGGCGCTTCGGCAACCTGATCCTCACGCGGCTTCCAGTGCTCTCGGCGCGCACGCACGCGCTGCCGTGGCCCGCGGACCCCGGCAAGGAGTCCATGCCGCGGGTGGCGATCGAGGCGATGCTCCGGTGCCCGATGGGGCCGGTGCGCATGACGACCACGCACCTCGAGTACTACTCGCCCGTGCAGCGCGCGGCGCAGGCGGCGCGGCTGCGCGAAGTGCACGACGAAGCCTGCGGGCGGGCGGCGCAGCCCGGTTTCCCGACGGCCGGGCGCGGGCCGTTCGATCTCGCCGCGCCGACGCCTTCGGCCATCCTCACGGCGGATTTCAACTTCCCGCCGGAAAACCCCGCCTACGACGACGTCCAGGCGCCGCTCGCGAGCGCGGGACCCGCGTACCGCGATGCGTGGGCGCTCGTGAACGGCCGGCGCGCGCACGAGCCGACCTTCTGCGTGCACGACGACCGCTATGCGAAGACGCCCTACTGCTGCGACTTCATCTTCGTGAGCGCGGATCTCGCGCCACGCGTGCGCGGCATCCTGGTCGACGCGGACACGCGGCTCTCCGACCACCAGCCGGTGCTGCTCGACTTCGACGATCGCTAGGCGGGCCGCGACGAACCGGCGAACCCGGGCGAACCTGGCCGCCGGGGCCGCCCAGGGCTCTCCGCGCGCTACTTGCCCTTGCCCTTCCCCTTGCCATCGTTCTTGTCGTCGTCCTTGCGGTCGTCCTTGCCGCCGTCCTTGCCCTTGTCGTCGTCCCGGTCGTCGTCGTCGTCTTCGTCATCATCGTCATGGCGATCGCTCGCCATGCACTTGCGCTTGTCGCCACGCTCGGAATCCCGCGTGAGCGGCTTTTGCGTGCCGGTGAACCAGCCCGCGTCCATGAAGCTCAACTCCGTCGGGAAGGCCTGGGGATTGGCCGGGTCCAGCATCGCATCGACCTCGATGCAGTCGACGCGGAACTTCTCCACGCCCTTCGGGAAGCCGTTCGCGCGGAAGTCGAACAGGTCGCCGCCGGCGAGGAAGAACTTGCGCCCCCCGACCTTCAGCTTGTACCAGCTGTCGCCGATGCCGATGGGAAGCCTCACGGTCGCGATGCGCGGATTCTTCTTGCCGATCTTGTAGTCGTAGCCGACGGCCACCACGGGGTCGATGAAGATCGGCACACCGGGAATCACCGCCACGGAGAAGACATAGGCGCCGGACGAGGTCGTGCCCGTGGGCAGCGACACCGGCGTCGCGATGAAGCCGCGCGTGTCACCCGCCGCGTCGTAGTAGAGCCCGCTCACCTGGCCCGCGTTGTTGATGGCCTCGCCGACCGTGAAGGTCGATCCCGGCACGTCGAGGAGCTGGTAGCCGAGGGAGTTGCCCACGAAGCCGCTCGTGACGGCGCCCATCGTCACGAAGCCCGTCATGAGGCCGGTGTCGGTGATGCCGCGCGCCCGCGTCGGGTTGCCGGCGATCTGGAAGAGCACGATCGTCCCGTCGGGCTGGCGCAGGAAGGCTTGCGTACCGCCGGGCAGCACCGCGCTGCCGACGACCTGGCCGGCGTTGTTGATGCCCTGGGCAATGGTGAGGAAGGAGCCGGGGATGGTGATGTCGGTGAAGGCGCCCGTCGCCGGGTTGTAGAGGTAGCCCGCGCTCGCGCCTGCGCCTCCGCCCGAGCCGTCATCGGAATAGCCCGTCACCAGGCCGGAGTTGCTGATGGCCCGCGCGTGGGTGTTGGTCCAGCCCGGCCGGGTGAAGAAAGAGTAGGCGCCGCCGGAGAGGATGAATCCGCGCGAGGGCGAGGGGTCCTCGAACGTCGTGCCCACGATCACGCCCGCATCGTTGATGCCGTGCGCCGTCGCCGTCACCGGAGCCGAAGGCAGCAACGAGAAGACGCCGCCGGCGTAGGAGAAGCTGAAGTTGTTGACGCCGTCGACGCTCGCGTAGCCGACGATGCGGCCCGTGCCGTTCAGCCCGCGCACGTCGGTCATGACCGAGCCGGGGTAGCTCACGGTGTTGAAGACGTAGACCGCGGAAGCGGAAGTGCACAGGAGCAGGGCGGCGCATGCCGCGGCCGCCCGGACGATGCCCCGGAATGTGGAAACCATGGTGTTCTCCTCAGGAATGGTCGAACGGCGAGAGGGGGGAGTCTGCCCCGCGCCTTTCGCGGGCGTCAACGCGGAATTTTCCGCACGGCGAGCGTCCGATCTGCGCTGGACTGCGGTGCTAGGATGGGCGGCGCTTCCTTCCCGCTCCCTCCGGAGACCGTCCCATGTACCTCCCCGTCGCCTTCGCGCTCGCCGCGCTCGCCCTGGCGCCAGGCGCGGTCGCGGGCGAAGTGCGCGCGCAGGACACCCCGGCGGCAGGCTGCGCGGAGGGCGACAAGGCGTGCGTCCGGAAGGCGCTCAAGGCGCACCCCGCGCGGAAGGCGGCCTTCTGGCGGGAGGCGCTCGCGCGTCCCGTCGGCGAGCGCATCGGCCCCGCGCCGCCGGAGCTCGTCGACTTCCTGCGCCTGGACAACCTCGCCAACGGCTACCCGGAGAAGCCCGCCGCCGGCCACCTCGCGGAGGATTTCCTCGCCGACGTGCAGGGCGCGATCGCGGACCTGCCTCCCGCGGTGCGCCGCGTGCTGGGCGAGACCTTCGCCGGAGTCTGGTTCGTCGACGACCTCGGCGGAACGGGATTCACGGACATGTTCGTGGATCAGACCGACCGCCCCCTCGGCGGCTTCGTGGTCCTCGATGCCGCGGTCCTCGGCAAGTTCACCGCGAACGCGTGGGCCTCGTGGAAGGAGAGCACGCCGTTCAAGGCGCAGCAGGGTTGGAAGCTCGAGGCGCGCATCGAACGCGAGGCGGAAGACGACCGGCGCGGCGCGATCCGCTACATCCTGCTGCACGAGCTCGGCCACGTGCTGTCGATCAACCGCGACCTGCATCCGCGCTGGGACCGGGAGCCGAAGGACGTGCCGCAGGACGCGCGCCTGCCGTTCTTCGCGCTTTCCTGGACCGTCGACCGGAAGGCGAACCGCTACGCCTCGCGCTTCGACGGCCAGTTTTCCATGCGCCGCTCGGTCGTCTACTACCTCGGCGCGAAGCTCGACGCCGCGGTCATGCCGCGCGTCTACGCGCGCCTCGAAAAGACGAACTTCGCCACGCTTTACGCGGCCACCTCGCCCGGGGACGATTTCGCCGAGTCCTTCGCGAGCTACGTGCACGTCGTGCTCCTCGGGCGGCCGTGGGAGATCACCATCCGCCGCGACGGGCGCATCGTCCACACCACCCGCAGCTGCTGGAACGAGGCCCGATGCGCCGCGAAGCGCAGGCTCCTGGAGCGCCTGCTCGAGTAAACCGCCGGTCCCGAGGAGGCTCGTGCAATTCCGGGCCGGGTTCGAGAGACCGACCGCTTCGCTAGGGACGGAAGAGGAGAAAGCCGACGACCATCGCGCCGAGGACAATCGCGATGGCGGCGAGGATCCGCGTCTGGCGCCGCTGCGTGGCCTCGAGGCGCAGGATCGCGCGCTCGATGCGCCCGGGCGCGTCATCGGAGAGGATCTTGTGCACCAGCCGGGGGATCTGCGGAAGCGTCTTCGACCACCTCGGCGCCTCTTCCCGCAACTGGTTCCACAACGCGCGCGGCCCCATCTGCTCGCTCATCCAGCGCTCGAGGATGGGTTGCGCGGCGCGGCGCAGGTCGAGGTTGGGGTCCAGGTGGCGGCCCAGCCCCTCCACCTGCAGGAGCGTCTTCTGCAGCAGCACGAGCTGCGGCTGGATGTCCATGCGGAAGCGCCGGCCCACCTCGAAGAGGCGGATGAGGAGCTTGCCGAAGTAGATGTCCTTCAGCGGCTTGTCGAAGATCGGCTCGCACACCGAGCGGATCGCGCCCTCGAACTCCTCGACGCCGGTGTCAGCAGGCACCCATCCCGCATCGATGTGCGCCACCGCCACCGCCTTGTAGTCGCGCTTGAAGAAGGCGATGAAAATGAGCGCGAGGCAGTTCTTGTCCACCTCCGGAAGCGACCCCATGATTCCGTAGTCGACGCCGCAGTAGCGCCCGTCGCGCGCGACGAAGATGTTGCCGGGGTGCATGTCGGCGTGGAAGAAGCCGTCGCGGAAGACCTGGGTGAAGAAGATCTCCACGCCGTTGCGCCCGAGCTGCGCGATGTCGATGCCGTGCGCGCGGATCTGCTCGAGGTCGTTCACGGGGATCGCGTCGATGCGCTCCATCACCATCGCCTCGCGCGTGCACCAGTCGAAGTGCACCTCGGGCACGTAGAGGATGGCGCTCGCCTCGAAGTTGCGGCGCACGGTGCTCATGCTGGAGGCTTCCCGCAGGAGGTCCAGCTCGTCGTGGATGATCTTGTCGAATTCCTCCACCACCTCGCGGGCGCGCAGCAGCTCCGAGAGCGGGTGCAGCCGCTCGATGAGGCCCGCCACCGCATAGAGGAGCGAGGTGTCCTTGTCGATGGTCGAGACGATCCCGGGCCGCAGGATCTTCACCGCCACCTCGCGCCCGTCGGGCAGCACCGCGAAATGGACCTGCGCGACCGAGGCGCTCGCCACCGGCACGAGGTCGAGCGTGCGGAAGACCTCGGTGCAGGACTTCCCGTAGGCGCGGTCGAGCGCGGCCACGACCTGGTCGGCGGGAAAGGGCGGCACCTCGTCCTGGAGCTTCGAGAGCTCGTCGGTGATGTCGATGGGCACGAGGTCCGGCCGGATCGACAGGAGCTGGCCGAACTTCACGAACACCGGGCCCAGTTCCTGGAAGGCCACGCGCAGTCGCTTGCCGCGCGGCCCCGACCGGTCGGCCCAGAAAAAGGCGATGCGGAAGGCGAGACGGACCGGCGCGGTCCCCCGCCCGACGATGAACTCGTCGAGACCGTGGCGACCGACCGTGGAGAGGATGTGCAGGAGCCGGAAGAACCGCATGGAAGCGCGATTCTACCGCCAAGGCCTCGCCTCCCCTTCAACTCACCTCTCCTTCAATAGGGGAGCGCCCCATCCATCAATGGAGACGCTTCCCTACTTCTTGAGGCGGTCGAGGAAGCGTTTGCGGAACTTCTGCACCTTGGGCTCCACGACCATGGTGCAGTAGGGATTGCGGTGGCCCACGCGCTCGAAGTATTCCTGGTGCTCGTCCTCCGCGGGCCAGAAGGCCGCTGCAGGCGTGATTTGCGTCACTATCGGCTTGGGCCAGAGCTTGTCGGCCGTGAGCTTCGCGATGGCTTCGCGCGCCGCATGCTCCTGCTCCGGCGTGTGGAAGAAGATCGCCGAGCGGTACTGGCTGCCCACGTCGTTGCCCTGCCGGTCGAGGGTCGTGGGATCGTGGATGGTGAAGAAGACGTCGAGAATGTCCCGGTAGCCGACCGCCGCCGGGTCGAAGACGATCCGGACCACTTCCGCGTGCCCGGTGTTGCCTCGGCATATCGCTTCATACTTCGGGTTGGGGGTTTCGCCCCCCATGTAGCCCGATTCGACGCTTTCGACGCCGGAAAGCTGGTCGAACACCGCCTCCAGGCACCAGAAACAGCCTCCGGCCAGGGTCGCCGATTCCATCGCCATCAGGCCTCTCCCGAAAAAAATCGCCGCGAATGCGGCCACAACAGGTTGTAAGTACTGGACAGAAAAGCCCTCAGGACCACAAAATGTGGGGGTTCCCCCAAGGGCCGGCCACTTGATCTGGGTCATGCGAAACCAGAGGCCGGAGGGGACAATCGGCACTCCGCCCGCCCAAGAAGCTGGCGAGTTCACTATAACGAAGTGCAGCAGAAGGGGGATTCACTCATGAGCGTGGCCAAGTCCCGCCGTACCGCCGCCGACATCGATCGGCTCCCGGCCCAGGAGATCAGCACCGAAGTCCTCGTCGAGAAGTACGCCAAGGACGGCGAGACCTCGATCCGGGAAGTGCGGGCGCGCGTGGCGAAGGCCTTGGCGTCCAACGAAAGCGACGATCGCCGCGCGCACTGGGAGGCCAAGTTTCTCGAGGCCCAGGAAAACGGCTTCATCCCCGCCGGCCGCATCAATTCCGCCGCCGGCACCTCGCTCACCGCCACGCTCATCAACTGCTTCGTGCAGCCCGTGGGCGACTCCATCACGGAACTGGTCGACGGCCGCCCCGGCATCTACCTGGCGCTCGCCGAGAGCGCCGAGACCATGCGGCGCGGCGGCGGCGTGGGCTACGACTTCTCCACCATCCGCCCCGAGGGCGCGTGGGTGAAGGGCACCAACTCGCGCGCGAGCGGGCCCGTCTCCTACATGCGCGTCTTCGACCAGTCCTGCGAGACGGTGGAATCCGCCGGCGCCCGCCGCGGCGCGCAGATGGGCGTGCTGAGATGCGACCACCCGGACATCGAGCGCTTCATCCACGCCAAGGACGAGGGCGAGCTCACCAACTTCAACGTCTCCGTGGGCGTGACCGACGCTTTCATGAAGGCGGTGGAGGACGACGGCGAAGTGGAGCTCGTGCACCGCGCGGAGCCCTCGAAGGACGTGAAGGACAACGGCGGCTACCAGCGCGGCGACGGGCTGTGGGTGTACCGCAAGGTGCGCGCCCACGACCTGTGGGACCAGGTCATGCGCTCGACCTACGACCATGCCGAGCCGGGCATCCTCTTCCTCGACCGCATCAACCGCGACAACAACCTCTACTACTGCGAGACGATCGAGGCAACGAACCCGTGCGCGGAGCAACCGCTCCCCGCCTACGGCTGCTGCTGCCTGGGCTCCATCGACGTGGCGCGCTTCGTGAAGAACCCGTTCGAGGACGACTGCGCCTTCGATTTCGAGGGCTTCGGCAAGGTGATCGACGTCTCCACGCGCATGCTCGACAACGTGCTCGACGTGACGCCGTGGCCTCTTCCTGCGCAGAAGAAGGAAGCGTCCAACAAGCGCCGCGTGGGTCTCGGCTTCACGGGGCTGGGCGACGCCCTTCTCATGCTTCGCCTTGCCTACGACACGGACGAGGCGCGCGACATGGGCTCGAAGATCAGCGAGTACCTGCGCGACCGCGCCTACGAGGCGAGCGTGGAGCTGGCCCGCGAGCGCGGCGCCTTCCCGCTCTTCAACGCCGACCTCTATCTTTCCGGCGGCAACTTCGCCTCGCGCCTGCCGCAGGAGGTGAAGGACAGGATCCGGAAGCACGGCATCCGCAACTCGCACCTGCTCTCGATCGCGCCCACGGGCACGATCTCGCTCGCCTTCGCCGACAACGCCTCCAACGGCATCGAGCCGCCCTTCTCTTGGACCTACACCCGCAAGAAGCGCATGGCCGACGGCACGCACCAGGAGTTCCGCGTCGAGGATCACGCATTCCGCCTCTACAAGTTCCTCAAGGGCGACGACGCGAAGCTGCCCGAGTGGTTCGTGACTGCGCTCGAGATCTCCGCGGAGGCGCACAAGGCCATGGTGGCCGCGGTCGCGCCCTACATCGACACCAGCATCTCGAAGACCGTGAACGTGCCCGAGGACTACCCGTACTCGGAATTCGAGGGGCTCTACCTCTCGGCGTGGAAGGCGGGGCTGAAGGGCCTGGCCACCTACCGGCCCAACAGCGTGCTGGGCTCCGTGCTTTCCACGGAGCCGGCGAAGGCGAAGGCCGCGGCCCTGCCGGCCGACGCCATGAACCGGCGCCTTGCCATCAAGTCGCTGCCCGAGCCGGTGCTCGCGAGCCTGCGCTGGCCCGGCCGCCCGGAGCTGCCCGACGGCAACCCCGCCTGGACCTACATGGTCGATTCCCCCGAGGGCAAGTTCGCGCTCTTCATCGGCCACGTGGAAAACGAGACGCACCACGCCTTCCCGTTCGAGGTGTGGGTGAACGGAGCCGAGCAGCCGCGCGGCCTGGGGGCGGTTGCGAAGACGCTTTCCATGGACATGCGCGCCAACGACCGCGCCTGGCTCAAGATGAAGCTCGATTCGCTCGCCCTCACCGTGGGCGACGACGGTTTCGACATGCGCATGCCGCCGCACGGCGAGAAGAAGCGCGTGCCGAGCATGGTCTCCGCACTCGGGCAGGTGGTGCGCTGGCGCTGCGAGGCGCTCCGGGCCTTCCAGGATGCCGGCGCCTCGCCGCTGCTGGATGCGATGTTCAGTCTCGAGGAGCCGCGCACCGGCACCGACGGCACGCTCGCCTGGACCGTGGACATCGCCAACCCCGCCTCGGGCGAGGAGTTCGTGATGGGCCTGAAGGAGATGCACATGCCCGACGGCGGCACGCGCCCCTACTCGATGTGGCTCTCGGGGCACTACCCGCGCGCGCTCGACGGGCTCGCGAAGCTCTTGTCCCTCGACATGCGCGTGATGGATCCGGCGTGGATCGGCATGAAGCTGAGAAAGCTCCTGGACTACAGCGAGCCGCTGGGCGACTTCATGGCCTTCGTGCCCGGCCAGCGCCGGCAGCAGAACTGGCCCTCCACCGTCGCCTACCTCGCACGCCTCGTGATTCACCGCTACTCGATGCTCGGGGTGCTGGACGAGAACGGCTACCCCCGGCAGGAGATGGGCATCCTCGAAACGCCGCGCCGCGGCGACGAGCCCGCGCTCATGAAGGGTGCGAAGTGCGGCGAGTGCGGCAACCTCACCGTCATCCGCAAGGACGGCTGCGACTTCTGCAGCGCCTGCGGGTGGGTGGGGGCTTGCGGGTAGCGAAAGCGGCACGCGCTGTCGAGCGCGTGCCTGCTTGCGCGATCGAACGACGCGACGAGCGTCGTCAGCCTTGCCCCTTGACGACGAGCGTGTGCGCGGCCATGTCGCCCAAGCGTTGCCGCTTCTTCGACACCCACACGGCAATCGCCCCCACCAGGTAGAAGAAGAGCCCGTCGACGATGCGCAGGATGTTCCTCACGATGGAGGCCTGCCAGTCGAGCGGCTCGCCCCCCTCCTTCACCACCTTGAGGCCCATGGCGCGCTTGCCGAGCGTGGCGCCGGAAGTCGCTTCCATGACGACGTAGTACGCGAGGGCCACTCCGAACCAGAGAAAGGCCGGCCCGCCCTGGAGATTGAATCCGGCGCTCGTCGTCGCGCCCGTGGCGAGCGCGATCAGGTACCCGACGATGAACAGCACCACCATGTCGATCAGGATCGCAACGGCCCTTCGTCCCACTCCGACGGCTTCCATGGTCATCTCCTCCCCGTTTGGAAATTCGATTGAAGCGCTCCGGCTGGTTCCGCCAACGCCACTATATACGCCGGTTCGGACGCCGGCCGCCGATCGGCCTTGCGGGGTGGGGTGGAGTCGCGGCTCAGCCCTCGATCGCGCGCAGGCGCCGGTAGTGGTCGATGACCTTGGGGACGTAGGCCTGGGTTTCCGCGAGCGGCGGTATGCGGTTGCCCGCCCGGACGACCGCCGTGCTGCCCGCGTTGTAGGCGGCCAGCGCGAGTTCCATGTTGCCGTCGAACTGCCGCAGGAGGTCGCGCAGGAAGGTGACGCCGCCCTGGATGTTCTGCGCGGGATCGAAGAGGTCGCGCACGCCGTAGTGCTTCGCCGTGACCGGCATCAACTGCATGAGCCCGGCCGCCCCCGCGGGCGAGCGCGCGTCGGGGTCGTAGGAGGACTCGGCGAAGATCACCGCGTGGACCAGGGCCGCCTCCACGCCGTGGGCGCGGCTCGCCGCGTCGACGATGGCCGCGTAGCGGCGATACTCGTCCTCGGGAAGCAGCGCTTTCGGCGCGCGCGGCGCCTGGGAGGCGCCTTGCGGTTTGGATGGATCGACGGCCGGCAACGCAGCCGCTTCCGCGAGGGTTCCGATCGTCGACGCGAAGACGGAGCCTTCGGCGGCTTCGCGAATGAGGGGCGGCGCGGCGAACGCGAGCCCTAGGGCGATCGCGAGCAGTACGGGGCCCTTTCCGGGCCAATGGGCGCTGGAGTGCATGGTTTGCCTCGAGGTGTCGGCGTGCAGCCCGCGGAACGGCGCCCGGTCCTGCCGGGGCGGAATTGCTGCACTGCACAAAACGGGCATTATTCCGGAAAACCGAAGCCGCGTCCACCCTGCGGTCGGGACGGGTATTGTGCGGTGCACCATACCGGTGCACGGGGCGCGAAGCCCTCTGCGAGGCAGCCGCAGGCAAAAAAAAGCCGGAGCCGGCGGCCGGCCCCGGTCACTTCACCAATTACCTTACTTTCCGAACACCGTCTTCAGCAGGTCCGTGGTCCGTGCCAGCGGATTGGTCCGGATCTTCTTCTCCTCCTCCCCGACCATGTGGAACAGGCCGTCCAGGCCCTTATTCGTCACATAGTCGTCGAGATCGACCGACTGCTTGCCCATGAAGGGAACGCTCTCGTAGCGCCCCATCAGGTCCGCGTAGCTCTTCGTCGCGCCGACCTCGCCGACGCTTTTCGCGACCACCGGCTTGAACGCCGCGTAGAGCTGGTCGCGCGTCTTGCGGCTGAAGAACTCGGTGGCGGCCGTGTCGCCGCCGGTGAGGATGCCGCGCACGTCCTCCATCGACATGTCACGGATCGCGTCGGCGAAGAACTTCGCCGCCATCGGCACGGCCTTCTCGGCGGCGCGGTTCATGCTGACGATGAACTCGTCGACCTGCCCCTGGAAGCCCACCTTGCTTGCGATGTCGGCCACTTTCTGGATGCTCGGGGGCATCAGGATCTTCACCGCCTGGTTGGCAAGGAAGCCGTCGGCCTGCGACAGGCTCTTCACCGCGTTCTCCGTGCCCACGGCGAGCGCTTCCTTGATGCCCTCGGCGTTCGTCTTGTCGTCGCCCGCACCCACGCGCGTCCCGGCCTGCGTGCCGGCCGTGCTCCCTACCCCCTTCAGGATGTCCCCGAGTCCCGGCATCTGCGCCGAGGCGCCCAGGGCGAAGGCAAACCCGAGGGCCGCTGCGAATAGTCTCTTCATGGATATCTCCTGTCAGTCAATAGGAATCGCCCGCCTCAGGTCTTCTTCGACACGACGATCTCGACGCGCCGGTTGAGCTGGCGACCTGCCGCCGAATCGTTGCCTGCGACGGGATTGCTCTCGCCGAATCCGCGGGCCGAAATGCGGGCTGCCACAATGCCGCGCTCGGTGAGCGCGCTCTTCACCGCTTCGGCACGACGCTCCGAGAGCGCCTGGTTCAGCGCCGGGCCGCCCATCGAATCCGTGTAGCCCTCGATCTCGATCGTGCGCTCCGGGTCTTCCTTCAGGAACGCGGCGAGCTGGTCGATCGTGCGCGACGCACCCGCATGCAGCTGCGCCTTGCCGGTGTCGAACAGGACGTCGCCCAGGGTGAGCACCATGCCGCGCGAGGTCTGCTTCGCCTTCAGCGCCACGAGCTGCTTCTCCAGTGCCTGGGTGCGAGCCTGTTCTGCCTTCGCAAGCTCCGCCGATTGCGTCGCCTGCGCGAGCCGCTCCTCGGCAAGCTTGCGCGCGGCGATCGCCTCGGTGCGCGCAGCCTCGGCCCGGGCACGCTGCGCCTCGGCTTCGACGCGTGCCTTCTCCGCGAGCACGTTCTGGGCCTGCGCGTCGCGCGTGCGCGCCTCGATGAGGATGCGGTCGCGCTGCGACGATGCGTCGGCGATTGCTTCTTCGGCCTGGGCGATGCGGTCGGACTGCAGGGCGATCTCCGTCCGCTGCTTCGCCAGATAGGCGTAGTGAGCGACCGCGTCCAGGTCCTCGTCGGCGCGAAGGGCCGCCTGGGCCTCCTGCAGCGCCTGGTGCGCCTGGCGCAGTTCCACCGGCGCGCTTCGCGCGACCCGCGCATCGCCCGCTGCGCGCTCGTAGGCGGCGGTGGCTTCGTCCAGGGCTGCGTGGTTCTTCGGTGCCGAGGCGCAAGCGCCCAGCAGGGCAGCGACGCCTACGGCAAGCGAGCGTCGCAGGGTGATCGAAAATGCGTTCGTCATCAAATGTCCTGTCGTTGAGGGGTTCACGGGCGCGCCTTGCGTTCGACTTCCTGGCGCAGCGCTTCGTTGCCGCGCGCCAACTCGCGGGCGGCGGCCTGGGTCTTGATCGCGCGAGCCTTGCGCTCGGAGAGCTCCGCATCGGCCTCTGCCTGCTCGGCGAGCCGGCGGGCGCGGACGAATTGCTCGTCCCGGGCCGCGGCCTCGGCCATTGCGAGCTTGTCGCGGGCAGCGCGCAGTTCGAGGGGCGCCGACTCCAGGGCGCTCGCGCTCTCGGCCTTTGCGATCGAGTTGCGCGCGGTGGCCAGCTCGGCCGTGGGCGGCAGGCCGGGGCTCGCGCAGGACGCGAGCAGCGCGGTGGAAACGGCCGCCGCGGCTAGCGTGGCGCCTCGAAGGTGTTTCGGTTGCGGTGAAAATGCCATCGGTGGGTTTCTCCTGGCGTGAGGGTGAGCGCCGGCCCGGGTCCGGACCGGCGTGAAACTTGTTCGGGGGCTGGCGCCCGGATCCGCGACTACTTGCGCTGGCCCGCGTGCTGGCGCAGCTGCTCGAGGATGGCGGCGAAGGCCTGCTCGTTGTCGGAGGCGTTGCGCATCGGCTTGTCGAGCCCGCGGGTGAGCGAGGTGACCTTGTTCTCGTCGGCGCACATGTAGAGCTGCCCCATCTTCTCGGCGACCGAGCGGTAGCTGTTGTCGATGTCCTGCACGCGCCGCGTGAGTTCCGCGAGCGCCTCGTCGCTGACACCGTCGAGTTCCAGGGCGATAGCTGCGTTTTCCTTGGCCATGTCGTGCTCCTTAGCGTTCGTGGATTGCGTCGAGATTGCCGAGCGCCGGGCCGGCAGCGGGCCGGGTCGAGTCCAGCCGCTCGTTGAGCGAGCGGAACTCGTCGGCGATGAGGCGGTGCAGGCTCTCGATGCGCGAAACCTCCGCCTTGTCGGCGAGTTCCTGCACGCGCTGGATCTCCTTCAGCAGCCGGCGCGTCTCGAGGAGGGAGCCGATCTGGTTGCCCAGGGAGGCGATGAGAAAGAGGCCCGCCAGCACCGCGGCCAGCCCCAGCATGACGACGCCGAGCGGCGCCTGCACCTGCGCGATCACGAGGTTCAGCGGCGCCGGCGCGGTGAGCGTCGACCAGTTCAGCACGGCGAACGCGCCGATGATGGCCACCACGCCCCAGGCCAGCAAGTTGGTTACGCGTTTCATGTGGCTCTCCTTGAAGTGGGGGATCGTCGGGACGGCACCCGGAGGCGCTCGAGAACCCGACCTAGACCACCATTTTAAGTTTTCAAAAATGCCAAGTAAAATACAGTTTTTAAAATCCTGATTTGCATAAATGAAAACCAAGACCCATCTCGCCAGTTCGGACCACGCCGGTCCCTCGCTTTCGCGGCCCCAGCTCGCCTGGACCGATTTCCACACGGTGCTCGCCGTCGCCCGCCACGGCAGCGTCGCCCGGGCCTGCGTCGCCCTGGACATGACGCACTCGACGCTGCTCCGGAAGCTCGACGGGATCGAGTCGCGCCTGAAGACCCGCCTCTTCGACCGCCTGCGGGGGCGCTACACGCTGACCCAGGCCGGGCACGAGATCGCCCAGGCCGCCAACGCCATCGAGCCGCTTGCCACGACGGCCGAGACCCGCGTGCGGGGCCAGGACCTGCGGCCCAGCGGGGACGTGCGCGTGGCGGTGGCCTCGATCCTGGTGGAGCACCTCCTGCCCGGGGTGCTGGCGCAGTTCGCCTCGGCGTTTCCGGAGGTGCGGATCGAGCTGGTGGCCTCGCGCGACCACGCGAGCCTCACGCGGCGCGAGGCGGATGTGGCGATCCGCGTGGCCGACCAGGTCCCCGACTGGCTGGTCGGGCGCGAACTCGCCCGCCTCGCCTTCAAGGTCTACGGCCTGCGCCAGGGCCGGTCGCGCACGCGGCTCTCCGGGATTGAGGAACTCGCGGCGCGAAGGTCCTGGATCGGGTTCGAGCGCGACGCGCGCGAGCTCAAATTCGACCGCTGGCTCGCCGCGAACGTGCCGGATGCAAGCGTGGTGCTGCGCGTCGACAACTTCAGCATCGCGCTCACCATGGTGCAGGCGGGCCTCGGCATCGCCCTGCTGCCCGCATTCGTGGAGGCGCTCTTTCCCGAGCTCCTTCCCCTGACGGAGCCCATCGGGGAGCTCGAGACGCCGCTGTGGCTGATCACGCACCCGGAGCTGAAGAACACGATGCGCATCAAGGTGCTGATGCGCGCCTTCGGCCCCGCGCTCGCACACGCCGTGCAGGCCGCGCAGGAGCGCTAAAGGCGCCGCAGGCGCGCCGCACCCCCGCCGCGGCGCGCCGGTTCGATCGGCTACCATGGGCAGCATGCGGGATCGCGAAACGAACGGCGTCGACCGGCGCCGGCGGCTTCTGCTGGCGGGGCTCGCCGCGCCGCTCGTGGCCGGCTGCGGCCCGACTCCCGCGGGCGATGCCCGCACGCTCGTCTTCAAGCACGCCAAGCTCTTCGGCGACCCGACCGGCCTGCGCGCGCTGCTCGACGACTTCGAGCGCGCCCACCCTGGCCTGCGCGTGCGCGACGAGACGCTGCCCTCTTCGAGCGATGCGCAGCACCAGTTCTACGCGATCAACCTGCAGGCGCGCTCCGCCGCATTCGACGTCTTCGCCGCCGACGTGATCTGGGTCGCCGGCTTCGCGCGCGCGGGCTGGCTCGCGGACCTGGGCGCGATCCTGCCTCCCGGGGAAGCCGCGCGGTTCTTCGCCGGCCCGGTCGAGGCAGTCACCTATCGCGGCCGCGTCCACGCCGTGCCGTGGTTCGTGGACGCGGGGCTGCTCTACTACCGCACCGACCTCCTCGAAAGGCACGGATTCGCACCGCCGCGAACCTGGGACGCGCTGGTCGCGACCGCCCTCGCAGTGACTGCGCGCGAGCCGGAACTGCGCGGCTTTGTCTGGCAGGGCAAGCAGTACGAGGGCCTGGTGTGCAACGCCCTCGAGTACCTGCACAGCAACAACGGGCACGTGCTCGACCGGGGCCGCGCCACGCTCGATTCCCCCGCGAACCGCGAGGCGCTCGCCTTCATGGCCGACCTCGTGCACCGCCACCACGTGACGCCCGGCTCGGTGACGACGGCCACCGAGGAGCCCACCCGGCACGTCTTCGGCCAGGGCCGCGCGGTGTTCATGCGCAACTGGCCCTACGCGTGGACGCTTTACGGCGACCCCGCCTCGCGCGTGCACGGCAAGGTGGGCGTTGCGCCGCTGCCGCATTTCCCCGGCGGCGAATCGGCCGCGACGCTCGGCGGCTGGCAGCTCGCAGTCAACGCGCATTCCACGCAGGCGCAGGCGGCCGCGCGCCTGGTCGCGTTCCTCACCTCGGAGCCCGCGCAGAAGCGGCTCGCCCTGGCCTACGGTTTCCAGCCGTCGCGCCGCACGCTCTACCGGGACGCGGAACTCCTCGCGCGGCAGCCGTTCCTCTCCTCGCTGGAGGGCGTGCTCGACGCGGCGCGCCCGCGACCGGTCACCCCCGACTACGTGAAAGTCTCGCTGGTGCTGCAGAGCGCCTTCAGCGCGGCGGTCTCGGGGCTGAAGGCCCCGGGGGAAGCGCTCGCCGGTGGCCAGCGCGCGCTCGAGCGGGTGCTCGCCGCCTCTCGCGTGCGGGAGCTTGCCGATGGCTGCTGAGCGCGGATTCGACCGGCCGGCGGCCTATCTCCTGCCCGCCGCGGCGCTCGCCGTCGCGGTCACGCTATTCCCGCTCCTGCACGTGCTGTGGCTCTCCCTCGAGGACCGCTCGCTCCTCGGGGGAGAGCCGCGTTTCGCCGGGCTCGCCAACTACGCGCGGCTCCTCGCCGACGAACGCTTCCTGAACGCGCTCGGCAACACCGTCTACTTCACCGCAGTCTCCGTCGCGCTGGAACTCGCGCTCGGGCTCGCCATCGCGCTTCTCCTGCAGCGGCCCTTCCGCGGCCGCGCCCTCGCATATGGCGCGATCCTGCTGCCCTGGGCGGTGCCGACCGCGGTCTCCGCGCGCATGTGGGAGTGGATGTTCGACGCGGAGATCGGCGTCGTGAACCACCTCCTCGGGACGAGCGTCAACTGGCTGGGGAGCCCCGCGTGGGCCCTGCACGCCGCGATCGCGATGGACGTGTGGAAGTCGACGCCGTTCGTGGCGATCCTCCTGATCGCCGGCCTGCAGGGCATTCCGCGCGACCTCTACCGCGCCGCGGCCCTCGACGGCGCCTCTGCGTGGATGACGCTTCGCCGGATCACGCTGCCGCTGCTCGCGCCCGTGATGGGCGTGGCCCTGGTGTTCCGCTCGATCGACGCCTTCCGCGTATTCGACGCGATCTACGTCCTCACCGGAGGCGGCCCGGCGGACACGACCGAGACGGTGTCCATCTACGCCTACAAGGTGCTCTTCCAGTCGCTCGAGTTCGGCTACGGCGCGGCGGTCTCCGTGGCGATCTTCGCGTGCGCGGCGCTCGCCACGCTCGCCTACGCGTGGCTCCTGCGCAGGACGCTCGCGTGAACGCGCTCGTGCGCAGCGTGCTCCTCGCCCTCGCGCTCCTGTGGTGCGTGGCGCCCTTCCTGTGGCAGGTCGTGACCTCGGTGAAGCCCGCAGCCGAGCTGGTCTCGCTGCCGCCGGTCCTGCCCACGCGCGTGGTCCTCGCGCACTACGCGGCGATATTCGGCGACCACGCTTTCGCGCGGGCGGCCGCCAACAGCCTCGTCGTCGCCGCCTGCTCGACCGCGCTCGCGCTCGCCGCCGGTTCGCTCGCCGCCTACGCGGTATCGATCCTGCGCGTGCCGGGGCGTGCCGCCATCCTCGGCCTCGCCCTCGGCGTGTCGATGTTCCCGCCCATCGCCACCGTGAGCCCGCTCTTCCTCGTGCTCACGGCGCTGGGGCTTCGCGACACGCTGTTCGCGCTGGTCGTCACCTACACCACCTTCTCGCTGCCGCTCGCGCTATGGCTGCTCGCGAACTTCCTCGACACCATTCCGCGCGAACTCTACATCGCCGCCCGGGTCGACGGCTGCTCGCACTTCGGGGCGTTCCGGCGGGTGATCCTGCCGCTCGCGGCGCCGGGGCTGCTGGCCGCGGGGCTCCTGGTCTTCGTTTTCTCGTGGAACGAGTTCCTCTTCGCGCTGAGCTTCACCGCCACGGAAGCCGCGCGCACCATCCCGGTGGGCATCGCGCTCTTCGCCGGGATGCACGAGATCCCGTACGGGGAGATCGCCGCCGCCTCGGTGGTGGCCACGGCGCCGGTGGTCGCCATCGCCTTCGCCTTCCAGCGCCGCATCATCGACGGCCTCACGGCCGGCGCGGTGAAGGGCTAGCCATGGCGCGTATCCGATTCGAGGGCGTACGCAAGGACTACGGCGGCCACGCCGTGCTCGCGCCGCTCGATCTCGACATCGCGGACGGGGAGTTCTTCACCTTCGTGGGGCCGAGCGGATGCGGCAAGTCCACGCTCCTCGCGCTGGTCGCGGGCGTCGAGACGCCCACGGCGGGAGAGATTCGCTTCGACGATCGCCGCATCGACACGCTCTCGCCCGGCGAGCGCGACGTGGCCATGGTGTTCCAGAGCTACGCCCTGTACCCGCACCTCACGGTGCGCGCCAACCTCGCGTTCCCGCTCCAGGTCCGGCGCACGCCGGCCGCGCAGGTTGCCGCGGAAGTCGCGCGCGTGGCCGAGCTGCTGGGGCTCGCCGCGCTGCTCGACCGCCGTCCGCGCGAACTTTCCGGCGGGCAGCGCCAGCGCGTGGCGCTGGGCCGCGCGCTGGTGCGCCGGCCCAAGGCCTTCCTCATGGACGAGCCGCTCTCGAACCTCGATGCGCGCCTGCGCCTGGAGATGCGCGAGGAGATCAAGCGGCTGCACGCGTCGCTGGGCATCACCACGATCTACGTGACCCACGACCAGGAGGAGGCGATGGCGCTTTCCGGGCGCATGGCGGTGCTGGGCGACGGGCGCATCCAGCAGTGCGGCGCGCCGCAGGCGATCTACGAGGCGCCCGCGAACCTCTTCGTCGCGCGGTTCGTGGGCTCCCCCCCGATCAACGTGCTCGAAGGCGCGGCACTCGCGCGCATCCCGGGCCTCGCGGAACGCCTGCGAGGCGGCGAAGCGGCCGGCGATTGGCTCCTCGGCGTGCGCCCCACTGACCTCGTGGCGCGGCCGGCGGCATGTGCCACCGGGGTCGAGGCGGAAGTCGCGCTCACGGAACCCACCGGCGGCGATCTCTGGGTCGTCGCCACCTGGGAGGGCCATCGGCTCAAGGCGCGTGCCGCACCCGGCGCGAGCTTCGCACCGGGCGAGCGGGCCTGGCTCGATTTCGGATCCGCCCGCGTGCACCGCTTCGACCGGCAATCGGGCGCGCGGCTGGCGCAGGATTGAATCGCCCGCGGGGCGCGGCCCCTAGCCCCCGCCCGGCGGAGAGGCGATCGACTTCATGCGGAAGGGCGGCGCCGATCCGTCCTTCGCCTCGCCGGCGTAGACCGTGAGGTGCGGGTACGGAATCTCGATGCCGCGCTCGTCGAAGGCATGCTTCAGGCGCCTCAGGTACTCGCGGCGCACGCTCCACTGCTCGAGGGGTGCGACCTTGAAGCGGCAGCGCAGCACCACCGCGGAATCGTCCCAACGCTCGACGCCCGCGATCTCGAGGTCGGCGAGGAGCTTCGGGCCATACACCTCGTCCGCGCGCATGCCCGAGGCCACCTCGCGCATCACGGCGAAGGCGTCGTCCACGTTCTCGCGGTAGGCGATGCCCACGTCGATCACGCTCTGCGCGTAGTCGCGGCTGAAGTTCTTGACCGTCGTGATGAGCCCGTTGGGGATGAAGTGCACGTTGCCGTCGTAGTCGCGAAGCCGCACGTAGCGCAGCGTCACCTCCTCGACCAGGCCACCCTTGTCGGCGACGTTGACCACGTCGCCCTGGCGGATCTGGTTCTCGAGCAGGATGAAGAAACCGTTGAAGTAGTCCTTCACCAGGCTCTGGGCTCCGAAGCCCACGGCGATGCCGGCCACGCCGGCCGCGCCCAGGATCGGCGCCACGGAGATGCCGAACTCGCCCAGGATCAGCAAGCCGGCGACGAGGCTCACCACCACGGCGACGAGATAGCGGAACACGCGGCCCAGGGTCTCGGCGCGCTTGATCGCCTCGCGATCGTCCATGCGCGCGGCGATGCGCGCCCGGAGCGTGCGGATCGCGCGCTGCATGACGGCGATCGCCACCCACGCGAGCACGATGATCACCAGGACGCGCAATGCCGGGCCGGCGGCGACGATATCGCTCCAGAGTTCGGCGAGATCGGAATTCGACAATAGATCCTTCACGGGGCCTCCTGGGGTGAGGTGGGCGGCGGCACGCGCGGTTGAATCGGCGGCCGGCCTGCAATGGCTTCGCCGAAGGCGATCGAAATCGCGGTCGGACGGAAGGGAGGGGGTGGTGCCTGGCGGCGCTGCATGCCCACAAACCTGGCGAACAGCACTGCAAGGATACCGGCGGCAGGAGCATCCCGCAACCGCAGGCTCCGCTCGTGCACGGTGATTGCGCCAGCCCGCGGCGGGCCGGCGCGACGGGCCTGCTACCATTTCCCCATGTTGCGAATCGAGGATCACGCGCTGCTGGGCGACTGCCACGGCTCGGCGCTCGTCGGGCGCGACGGCAACGTCGGCTGGTGCTGCTTCGGCCGCTTCGACGCCGACCCGTCCCTCTTCGGCGTGCTCGACGAGGACCAGGGCGGGCAGTTTCGCGTCTCGCCCGCCGGCCCGGCGACGCAGGTGCAGCGCAGCTACCTGCGCGGCACCAACATCCTCGAGACGATCTTCGTCACGCCCGAAGGCCGCGCCTCCGTCGTCGATTTCATGCCGGTCGGCCGCCGGCCCGGATCGGGGACGCACGACTACACGAGCCTGGAGAGCGGCAACGCGCTCGTGCGGCGCCTGTCCGCGCTCGAGGGCGTGGTCCGGCTCGACGTTTCCTATCGCGCCGCAAGCGCTTTCCGCGGCGGCCCGCAGCAGGCGGGCGCGCTTCACGTGAGCGGCGACGTCACGTGGGAGAGCCGCGGCGCGACGGGCGCGCGAGCGCAGGTCGAGCTTCGCGCGGGCGAGACGCGGTTCGCCGTCCTCGCCCCGGAGGCGATCCTGGATGCGCGGGGCTGCGAACGCTTGTTCGAGATCACCACGGCCTTCTGGCGGGAGTGGATCGCCTATTGCCGCTACCGCGGGCCCTATGGCGCCATCGTGGAGCGCAGCGCGCTCGCGCTCAAGGCGCTGACCTATGCGCCCAGCGGCGCCATCGTGGCGGCGCCGACGACATCGCTTCCGGAATGGATCGGCGGCGAGCGCAACTGGGACTACCGCTACTGCTGGATCCGCGACGCCTGCTTCACGCTCTACGCGCTCGCCATGCTCGGCTACAGCGGCGAGGCGAGGCGTTTCAGCGACTTCATGCGGCGGGTCGGCGGCGCCTGCGGCGACGGACTCCAGATCATGTTCGGCATCGAGGCCGAGACGGGGCTCACGGAGGAAGTGCTCTCCCATCTCGCGGGCCACCGCGGGAGCCGCCCCGTGCGCACCGGCAACGGCGCCTACGGGCAGCGCCAGACCGACGTCTACGGGGAGTTCGCGGACTGGGCCCTGCTCAACGATTGCCTGGGCGGCACTATGGACGAACGCGGCAAGGCGCTGCTCGGCCGGATAGCGGACCTCGCTTGCCGGCACGCGGGCGAGCCCGAGGAAGGCATCTGGGAGATGCGCGGCCCGCCCCGGCATCACGTGCTCGGCAAGATCATGTGCTGGGTGGCGCTCGACCGCGCGCTGCGACTCCTCGGCCCCCGGCGCGAGTGGGAGGAAAAGCGCCGCGAACTGCGCGACGAGATCCTGCGCCGCGGCGTGCGCGAAGGCGCTCTCGTGCAGGCCTTCGATGCCGACCCGGTCGATGCCGCGCTGCTGCTGGTGCCGCTTCTCGCGTTCCCGGCCGGGCGCGACGTCCTCGCCGGCACCGTCGATGCGGTCGAGCGGGAACTCGGCCGCGGCGACTTCCTCCAGCGTTACGCCACGACCGACGGCGTCGCCGGCGAGGAAGGCGCCTTCCTCGCGTGCAGCTTCTGGCACGTCGATGCGCTGCTCTCGCTCGGCCGCCATACCGAAGCGGTGAGCCTTTTCGAGCGGCTGGTCGCGCGCGCGAACGACGTCGGCCTCTTCGCCGAGGAGATCGACCCGGCGACCGGAGAGCACCTCGGGAACTTCCCGCAGGCGCTCACGCACCTTGCGCTCGTCACGAGCGCGGTGCACCTGGAGCTCTTCGAGCGCGGCGGCCCCGCCATGCTCGCCGGCACCCTGGGCGATCGCGCGAAGCGGGCCGTCGGGGCGACCTTCGGCGCGCGCGCGCTGTGGGAGGCGTTCAAGGCCTCGCGACGCGTGGGCCGCCTGCGCTCCTCGCGCGCCTCGATCATGGACTTGTCGCTGTTGCGTCCCCGCGCCTGAGCGCGCCCGGATAGAGCCGCTCCAGGACGTCGGTTGCCGAGTCCTCCAGGAGCGAGCGCAAGTCCGCCGCGGCTTGCGCCTCGTCGGGTGCCGCGCGCGCGTTCTCCCACAGCGCGTCGAACGTCTCCCGGCGCGGCTCGAAGGCGCTTGCGACCTCGTCCTTCCAGAACGCGGGCGCCTCGCCCTGCGCGTACGCCCCCCGCCCGCGCCCGAAGTGCGCTACCGCGAGATAGCGAAGGAGGCCCGCGCGCACGAGGCCGTCGAGGAAGGCCGGGCTCCAAGCTACGGTGCTGCGGTCCACGCCCCGGATGAGGTTCGTGCCGCGCGCGATGCCCGCGCCCCCCAGCGCACCGACGATCGCGCCCGTCACGAGCCCCGCGCCTAGGGTGAGCCCGCCGTGTGCGAGATCCGCCGCGAGGCCCGTCATCGCGCCCGAGACGATCCCGCCGACCGCCGCGGCCTTGCCTTCGCTCACGGGCTCCGTGGTCGCGTAGTTCTCGCGCAGGCGATCGAGCACCGTCGCGGCCGCCGCGCCGTCGAGGCCGTGCAGCGCGATCAACTTGTCCGTGGTCGCGCGGATATCTTCGTCGACTCGCGCGGCGAGCGCGGCCATGGCCGCCTCCTGCCCGTTGTCCGGCGCGTCCTTGCCGAAGCCGAGGGCCCGGAAGAAGCGCGCCGCGCGCCCGGGGCTCGCGGCGGGATCGATCGTCTCGCGGTCCGCGGCCGCGGCGAGCAGCCCCTGCGCGATCACGTCCATCGACTTCCGGAACCGCTCGAGGCCACGCGCGCGCCACAGGGCGACGAGGCGATCCATCGCACCGCGCTTGCCTTCGGGCAGCAGCGGCGCGACGCGCGCGAAGAGCGCGTCCTCCTGCACCCAGCATCGCGCGAAGGCGTCGAGCGTGAGCACGTCCCGCACCACCGCATAAGGCGCGGCGACCACGCGCCAGCGGTCCTCCTCCGCGCGCTCCTCCGCCGCCGAGCGCGGCGGCCCCACCTGGTTCAGGAGCAGGACCACGGGCTTGCCGATCCACGCGAGGACCTGCATCTCTGGCGCGACGTAGGCGGCGTCGCGGGGATCCTCGGCGGCGTTGACGATGTAGAGCACCACGTCCGCCGAATCGCGCACCGCCTTCACGGCCTGCTGGCTGCACCAGAGCGGCCGGTCGCGGTAGCGGTCCCACACCTCGCGCAGCATCCAGCCGATGGGGTTGTCGGCCACGCGCAGGCGCTTGGCGAGCCGCACGGAGTCGCCGAAGCCCGGCGTGTCCCACAGCCGCAGCACATCGCCGCCAGGCGACTCGACCAGCACATGGGATTCCGCGATCTCGGTGACGTGCGGCGCGTCGCGCACCTCGCCGATGTCGCGGCCGAGGAGCGTGCGCGCGAGCGTGGTCTTGCCCGCGTTGGTGTGCGAGACGAGGGTGAGCTCGACCGTCGCGGGCATGTTCGTCATGGCCTCACGCCGGCGCGTCCGCGGTCGAGCGCTGCATGTCGAGTTCGCGCTCGACTGCGGCGAGATCGGGCGCCTCCAGGTCCGCGAAAACCGCGCGCAGGCCGCGGCTTTCGGCGAAGCCCGACCACGACTGCCGGCGCTCGGCGAGCCGCGCATCCGCACCGGCCTGGGCGCCGAGGCGCTTGCGGTAGGGCGATTCGTCCACGAGGACCACGAGGTTGCTCCTGGCCTGGCCGGCGAGCGCGTCGAGGAACACGCCGTGGTTCTCCGTCTCCGGAGTCGATCCGAGGTTGAAGAGCGCGATCGCGAGGTCGGGCGCCGGCGTATCCGGGCGTGCGGTCGATCCGGATGCCGGCGGCGGCGTATCGGGGCGCTCGGTGGATCCGGAACCAGTCGACGGCGGCTGCGTACCCAGATGCGCGGCGAGTTCGTCCTCGCCGCCGTACGCCACGGGCGGCGCGCTGTGCACGCGCACATCCCGGCCGAAGAGATGGGCGGCGAGCTTGTGCAGCCCCTCGGCTGCGGCCTCCGAAGGGGTGTAGGCGTAGGCCGCCACGCGCACGTGGGCCGGGGACTCGCGCCAGTCCGCGAGCACCCGCCGGAAATAGGGTTCGCCGAACTCCAGCGGAAACCCCGCGGAAAGAGCACGCTCGCGGTTCCACGCGATCGCCGCGAGTGCGAGCCGCGGAACGACCACCGCCAGCAGCGCCGTGGTCGCATGGAGGTGTATCCAGCGCGCGGCGTTCTCCCCCGTCGCTGCGCCACCCCATTGCAGCGCGGCGATCTGCTCCACCGCCGGAAACGGCTGGCCGAGGATCCAGGCGGCAGGCTGGAGATAGAAGGAGAGGATCGCGTGCACCGCGTTGGCATCGAGGAACGTGCTCTCCCACCCCGCGCGGTACTCGAACGCGAGACCGCGCACGTACAGCCCCGCCATCGCGCCGGCGGCGAGCAGGGCCGCCGACAGGTGCAGCACGCGCGCGGCGCGCGCCGCGACGAGCGGCGCGCTCCTTCGCGCCCAGTCGACCGCGAAATTTCCCAGGGCGCCCGCGAGCGGGCCCTGCACGCGGCGGCCCAGGTCGGCGCGCACACCGGCGACGAGGCGCCGCGTCCAGCCGGATGTGCCGCCTTCCCCTGCGGCAAGGCCGGGAAACTTGCGCACGGCAAGCCACAGGTAGACAGCGAGATTCCAGGCGACGATCCCGAGCAGCGGGAAGGCGAGGATGCTCACGCGGCCGCGGTCGGCGATGTGCTCGGCCGCGGCACCGATCGCCAGCGCGGCAAGCGGCAAAACCACGCCGATCCACGGGCGCCAGCGCAGGGCTTCGACCGCGCGGTGGGCCTTGGGAGAACGCTCCGCGAACCGGGCCGTGAGGAGCTCCGCGCGCCTGGCGACGAACGCCTCGGCGCCCGCTCGCTCGCCCTTTTCCGCGGCCTGCCAGCGCACCAGCTCCGCGGCGGCGCGGGCCGCGTAGCCCCGGTCGTCCTCGGTGAGTGGCCTGCCGGGTGATTCGGCGCCCTCGAGCGCGCGAACGAGCAGCACCTGCCGCGCCGCAGCTTCGTTCACGCGCCACCCCCGGGGACCGCGGTGATCGTCATGCCCCGATTATGGCCGAGCTTCGACCGCAGGGCTTCGCGCCGCTCAGGAGCCGGGCTTCACCACCATGAGCACGAGCCCGGCGACAGGCGTGAGGAGCGCCACCGCGCCCCAGGCTTCCCACGCCAGGGCACGCGCGCGATAGCGGGCGAAATCGAAGTCGCCCGTGCGCGCGCCTTCCGTGGCCGTCGCGAGCAACTCGCGCTGCAGCGGCGCGACGCGGGCCATGAAGACGATCCCCGAGACGACCAGGAGCGCGATGGTCCAGGCGATCCAGCCGGTGCGCAGCATCGGCAGGCGCTCGATCATGGCCAGCGCCACCCCCGCCCCCACGATCGCGATCACGCCGGGCAGGGTGAAGAGGCGGTCGCTGCGGATGATGCCCGCCATGGCGTGGGCGAGGAGATGCGGGTCGCGGGTGCGCGCGGCGTGCGCATGCCAGAAGAGCCCGGTGACGATGTTGCCGAGGAAGAGCACCACCGCGGCGATATGGAGAAGCTTGAGGACGAGAATCATGGGCGTGCTCCCATCTTGGTTCACTGCGCGCGGCCTACTTCAAAGGGATGGCAACGGTGGTGCCGCCCGTATCGAGCCGGAACCGCGCCTTGTCGAAGGAAGGCGGACCGAATGCGCTTTCCGCGCCGTTCGAGAAGCCGTAGGGCTCGACGGGCCTGCCGAAGAGGCCGGCGTCGAGCTTGCCGTTTCCGTTCGCATCGTAGTAGGCGCTGATCGCGTACTCCCCGGGCTCGAGACCGGCGAACGAAACCGCCGCCCGCCCCGATCGCAGCTCCTGCCGCGCCCCCTTCACCGCGGTCTTCATCCAGTCGGCGGCCTTCGCGTAGAGCGCCACGTACACGAACCCCTGCCCGGGGTCCTTTACGCCGAGTTCGACCACGAGATCGGCCGCCGTGGCCTGGGAGAGCGATCCCGCCGCCAGGGCGAACGCGAAAATTGCCGCCTTCAAGTGCTGCCTGCCTGCCATGGGATCCTCGCTTCCGGTGGGATGAACGAGGACGCAGGGTGTTCCGGTCATCCGGCACGCGGGCGGGGATTGCGACGAACCGGCGCGAACGAGGCGCGAATCGCGGCCCGGCAACGCGGGTGGGGTGGCCGGCTCGTGAGCGGGCGGCGTGGCGGGCTCGCAAGCGGGCGACGCGCCCGGCCCGCGAACCGGCGGCGGCTCAGGGCTTGCGGGCGCGGACGAAGGCGCTCACGAACTTGCCGTCGACTTCGCGGGCGAGCGTCTCGGCGTCGAAGCCTTCGCCCGCGAGGAACGCGCGCGCATCCTCGCCGCCGTAGACCCGCGTGATCTCGAGGCCGATGTCGGTGAACCCCGCCGCGGCGAGCTTCGCCGCATAGTCGGCGTCAGACAGCGCGCCGGCGATGCACCCGGCCCACAGCTCGAGGTTCTTGCGGATGGCCGGGGGCATTTCGCCCCGGACGACCACGTCGGAGACGGCGAACCGCCCGCCGGGCTTGAGCACCCGGAAGGCCTCGCGCAGCACGCGGTCCTTGTCGCCGGAGAGGTTGATCACGCAGTTGGAGATGATCACGTCCACGGTGTCGTCCGGAAGCGGGATCGCCTCGATCTCGCCCTTCAGGAACTCGACATTGACCAGCCCGCTCTTGCGCTTGTTCTCTTCCGCGAGGGCGAGCATCTCGTCGGTCATGTCGAGGCCGTAGGCCTTGCCCGTGGGGCCGACGCGGCGCGCCGAGAGCAGGACATCGATGCCGCCGCCGGAACCGAGATCGAGCACCGTCTCGCCGGGTTTCAATTCCGCGAGCGCAGTGGGATTGCCGCAGCCCAGCGAGGCGAGGAGTGCCGCCTCGGGAACATCGCCCGCCTGCGTGGTGTCGTAGAGATTCGAGGTGATCGGATCCGTCGCGCCGGGTGCGGCGACCGCCGCCCCGCAGCAACTCGAGGGCGAGGCCTTGGTGCCGCAGCACGAGATGGCGCCTTCCTTGGCCCGCAGTGCGGCTTGGCCGTATTTCTCGCGGACGATTTCCTTGATGTCGACGGCTTCGTTCATGGCGGTTTCCTTTCGGTCAGGCGGCGGAGAGGATCTTCTTCGGCTCGCAGGCGCGGCTTCGCGTGCAGCACTCGGCGTAGAGGAACCGGAGCAGGTCCTGCAGCGCCCCGGCGTTGGCCGAGTACCAGAGCCAGGTGCCTTCGCGGCGCACGTTCACGAGGCCTTCGTTGCGCAGCCGCTCGAGGTGGTGCGACAGCGTCGAGCTGGCGATGTCGAGTTCCGTGCCGATGTCACCCACGACCAAGCCATCGGGGTGCGCGGAGAGCAGCAGCCGCATGATGCGAAGCCGCGGCTCGGTGCCCATCGCGGAGAGCATGTCCGCGAATCGGGAAAGGTCGTCGGTGGGTTCCTTGCCGGCCATTTGGGCTTGCCTCGTCGTGGGCGTGATTCGGTATTTCTATGATAATCGAAATAAACGCGACGTCAACCCCGGCGCGGGCGAGTAAAATAAGTCTTTGCTTATCGAGCATTTCCAGGAGAAGACACCATGACTGACGTAAAGAAGGGCAGTTTCGGCTACTCGCGCACCGTCGCGCTTACCTACGAGCAGGCCGTGGAGAAGGTGACCGCCACGCTCAAGGAGCAGGGCTTCGGCATCCTCACCGAGATCGACGTGAAGGCCACGCTCAAGAAGAAGCTCGACAAGGACTTCACGAAGTACGTGATCCTGGGCGCGTGCAACCCGACGCTCGCGCACCAGGCGCTCACCGGCGAGATCGGCATCGGCCTGCTGCTGCCGTGCAACGTAACGGTCTACGAGGACCCGAAGGACGGCAAGACCGTGGTGAGCGTGCTCGACCCGGAGACGATGGTGACCCTCACGGGAAGGAAGGACATCGAGCCCATCGCCCGCCAGGCGCGGGACAAGGTGGTCGCGGCGCTGGAGGCGGTGTAGCGGCGCTGCATTTGTCTTCCTGAGCCCCCGGCCGGCCCCCCCCGAACATCGGAGAAGGGTGGTCGCCTTCCTCCCGCATCAGGCACACCCGGGGACGGGGCGCGCTTTAGCGGTGGGGCCCAGCCCCAATAGTAGAACGTCGCACGACTCGAGAAGGTCTGGTGAATCGGGAGGGCGATTCAATGCGTCAGTCGAGCGAGAACCGGTAGACGCCGTCCACGCCGGGCAGGTAGCCCGCGCGCAGGATGATCTGCAGGCTCCGGGTGAGCTGCCATGCCACGCGAAGCGAGCCTTCTGCGTCGGCAAGGCCCTGCTGGTAGGAGACGTAGATGTCGTCGGTGAGGCGTTTGCCCACCGTTACGACTTCCGCGGTCGAGGTCTCCCCCGTCCTGCCCGCCACGGTGCTCTGCGGCAGCGTCCCGAGGGCGCCGGAGGCGTCGCGACCCATGCTCACGTCGTCGAGGCCGAAGCCCGCGAGGAGCTTCGAGCTGGCCGGCAAGTCGCTCCCGAGGAGGGCATTGGCCGCGCCCACGAGGATCGAGGCGTCCCCCGCGGAGACCTCGCCCTGGCCCCGCCCGAGCACCAGCCAGGCGAGCTTCTCGGGTTCGGGTACTTCCGGCGCGGAAAAGAGGCGCACCTTCGGCCGCGCCACGGTGCCGAGCACTTCCACGCCCGCTTCCACCGGGAGGCCCTTGCGCAGCGCGAGGACATTGAGCCCCGGGTTGTCCACGGCGCCCTGGAAATTGAGAGCGCCGCGCTCGATGGCGAGCGTGCGGCCGTAGGCGTCGTAAGTGCCGCCCACCGCGCGGATCGTGCCGGTGGTGCGCAGGTTCGCGCCGACGTCACCCACGAGGCGCAGCGATCCGGCGAGGCGCGTGTCGAGGCCGCGGCCGCGGAAATGCAGGTGCTCGCCCAGGTCGAAGCGCAGGTCGAGGTGCAGGCGTTCCGCGCCTTTCGCGAGCGGCGCCTCGGCGCCGCGCTCGACGATCACGTCGTCGGAGAGCGAAGGCGGCGCGGAAGCGGGGATGCCGAACCAGCCCGCGTCGGCGGTGAAGTCGCCGGTGAGCGTGGTCTTGTCCCCGTCGAGTTCGGCGCGGCCCTCGCCGGACACCGCGAGGAAGCGTGTCGCGAGCCGCGTCAGCGGATAGCCGCTCGCCTTGACGGCGAGCCTGCCCTTGCGCGTGCCGAGATCGAGCGCGCCTTCCGCGGTGATCGTTCCGGCCGCCGGGCGCTTCGCCGCGGCGATCGCGCGCGCGGCTTCCGCCGTGGGCTGCCAGGGGGCGGAGAGCGTGAAGCGCTCGAGGCGCGCCTCGCGGTCGGCGAGCACCACGACGATCGTGCCGTCGGCCACCTCGCCGCCGAGCGCCGGCTCGCGAAGCTTTAGCCCCGTGGCCTCGACGCGCCCGCGCCAGGTGGGGTCGCGCACCGTGCCCGCGAGTGTTCCTTCGCCCCGCAAGCGCCCGCCCGCGCGCGCCTCCGGCCCGATCCAGCCCGCCATCCACGCGAGTTCCGGCACGTCCACGGTGAACCGGCCTTCCAGCGGCGCGACCGGGGAAAGCTCCCAGCCCTCGGCCCCGCGCCGCACGCTTGCCGACGCCTCGGCCTGCCAGCGGCCCGCCTGCTTGCCGCGCATTTCCAGGCTCGCCTTCACGCGGCCCGCAGCCGCCTCGACGCGAGCGGCGAGCGTCTCCAGCCCCAGCGCCTGGCGCGGCTCGCCCACGCGCAGGTCGCCGCTCTTGCGCTGCAGCGAGACGAAACCGTCGAGCGTTTCGGCGAGGCGGATGTCCCAGGCACCGTCGAGGACCAGGTTCGAGCCGACCGCGGCCTGGAGATCCAGGATGCGCCGCACGGCTCGCACGTCCACCGCATCGACCGAGCCGCGTGTCTCCAGGCCCTTCGGCGTCCAGCGCAGGAGCGCGATCCGCACCTCGCCGGGGTCGCCGATGAGCCGCGCTTCGCCCAGTTCGATGCGCTCCGTGCTCACGAAGAGCGCGGCCGGCGCAGCAAGGGCGAGTGGCGCGCGGCCCGTCGATTCGAGGAAGGCGAGCCTGCCGCGCCACTCTGGCAACCGTGCGCCGGCGACGAGCCCGCCGTCGAACAGGGCGCGCAGCCCAAGCCGTTCCGGAAAATCGGCCGCCACGCGCACTTCATGCGAGGCGCGCGTGCCCTCGACCACTATGGAGCCCTTCTCCACCCACGCGTCCTTCTCACCCTTGCGCGAGATGCCGCGCAGGTCGAGCCTTCCGCTCGCCGATCCCGCCTCGCCGGGGCTGAGCTCGAAGGCGCCCTTCGCCGCGGCCACGCGCAGCGCCCCGGGCAGCGCGAGGTCTTTCGCGTCCACGGAGACGCGCCCGGAGAGCGCGGAGAAGGCGCCCGCTACCGTCGCGTCGACTGCGACGCTTCCGCCGAGTGCGACGCCGAATGCCTTGCCCAGGGGCGCGAGGTCGGGGCTCGCGAGCTTCACCGCGAGCACGTCGCCCGCCTTGCCCAGTGCGCCGCTCGCCGCGAGCCTCGTGGCGCCGAGGGCGATATCCGTTTCGGCTTTCGTGATGCGCGCGCCCTCGGCGGAGAAGCGCACGCGGCCCTCCGCCGCGAGCCCCGCGAAACGGCTCTTCGCGACCTGCACGTCCGCTTCGCCCGCCGTGTTCCCCGCGAGGCGGCCGCTGGCGGTGAAGACCGCGTTCAGGTCGCCCGAGGGGACATCGGCGAACTCCGCCGGGTCGAGGCGCTCGACGCGCCCGTCGACGGAGAACTCCCGCGCGCCGCCCAGGGCGAGCCTGCCCTTCGCTTCCGCGAATGCCATGCCGCGCGCAAGGCGCGCGCTCTCCACGGTGAGGACGCCGTTCGCGATTGCCGCCTCGCCACGGATCTCGAAGCGCGGTTCCGCGAGCGCCACGCGAAACGACTGCGTCTCGGCGGATGCGACTGCGCTCACGTCCCCGGAGAGCTTCGTGGCCCTGAGCGCGGAATGCCACACGAGGAGATCGGCATCCTTCACCGCGAGCTTCGCATCGAGTTTTCCCCCGGACCACGCGGCCCGGCCCTCCGCGCGTCCGCCGCCGGTGAAGGAAAGCGCGAGGGACTTCGCCTCGATGCGGTCCTTCGCGATCACGAGTTGTGCCGAAGCGGCGGTGATGGGGAGGCGCTGCCTGTCGACGGGGCCCGCGTCGGCGTTGGCGATCTTCACGGGGCCGGCGAGGAGGGCTCCCGGCTCCGGCGCGAGTTCGACCACCACCGCGAGCTTCGTGCGCGGCGCGGCGAGGAAACCCGCGAGATCGACGCCGTCGAGCTTGAGCGCGAGCTTGCGCACGGGGTCGGCGGAAAAGATCCCGATACTCGCGGCACCCGTGCCTGTGAGCCCGCCTTCGCTTCCCGCGAGCGTGGCCTCGAACTGCGCGAGCAGGCCCTTCGCTTCCACGCCGGCGCGGTAGGCCGCGCCGTTCCGTGTCCCGGCCAGCTCGCCCCGCGCATCGAGGCGGAAGGGCCGGCGCGCGCCGAGCGTCCCGGAGGCGGTCGCGCGTCCCAGAGGCGTTTCGGCCTGGGCATTGCCCACGATCCACGCGGCCTCGTCCGCCGCGAGCTTCGCCGACACCTCGCGAAGTTCCACGCCGCCGTCGACACCGATCGTGCCCACGCGCAGCACGTCGACGCCCGCCTGCTCCACGAAGAGGCGCACCGGCAGCACGAGCGAGGCCGGCTCGCGCGCCGGTTCGCTGGAGGCTGCCGTGTCGATCCGCAGCGAGGCGGCGTGCAGGCGCTGCACGAGCACTTCGCTTCCCGCGAGCCGCAGCGGCGACCAGTCGAGCGAGACGCGCTCGGCGCGAACGCGAAGCTCCACCGAGGTGATCTCCAGCGTGCCGACGGAAAGCGGCCCCACGAGGCGGCCCTCGACCCCGCTCACCGTGCCGCCGGCGAGCGCCAGCGCGCGCTCGAGCGCAAAGCGCGCGCCGGAGGCGGTGCCCAGGAGCCACAGGCCGGCGGCGGCGAGGAACACGACGAAGGCGAGCGTCGCCCACGCGCTGCCGAAGAGCCAGCGGCGAAGTCTCGATCGCTTGCGCGGCGCGCCCATGGCGCTCAGAAGGCCACCGAGACGGAGAAGCCCACGCGGACCTTGCGGTCGCGCTCCCCGTAGGCGATGTCGATGGCGAGCGGCCCCGCGGGCGTGCGCCAGCGCGCGCCGATTCCGTAGCCCCGGACCGCGTCCAGGTCCTCGCGCGCGTCGGCCGCGTCGCCCACGTCCATGAAGAGCGCACCTCCCCATTCGGGGGTGAACCAGCGCACGTACTCCACCGTGCCCGTGGCGAGGTAGCGCCCGCCCACGATCGCGTCGCCGTCGCGCGGCCCCAGGCTCTGGTAGGCGTAGCCGCGCACCGAGCGCGAGCCGCCCGCGCGGAAGAGGAAATCCTCCGGAATCCCCGTGCGGCTGGGAGCGATGGTGTAGCCCGCCTCGGCGCGCAGGATCAACTGGTCCTTCGGCGAGAGCGTGAACCAGTGCTGGTACTGCGCGTAGGTCATGAGGAAATCCTGGTCGGAGAGCGCGGACTTCGTGCCCCCGGCGAGATTCAGCTTGAGCACGCCGCCGCGCCTCGGGTCGAGCACGTTGTCGACCGTGCGCCAGGTGAGCTGGCCGATGGGCGCGAGCGCGCGCCTGATCGATCGTTCCGCGCCGTCGGGAATCGCCTGCTCGACCTGGAAGGAAAGCCCCACGCGCAGCTCGAGGCCGTCGTAGAGGAACTGCCGGTATCCCGCGACCGCGCCGCGGCGCGTATCGAGTCCCTGGTTGGTCGTGTGCTCGCCCAGGAATCCCACGCTGTCCTTCGTCGCGAAGGTTCCCATGAAGGCCGAGCCGATGGACCCCTGGGGAAGGTGGAAATCCGCGTAGCCGATCTGGCGGGTACTGTCCGCCTGCAGGGCCGAGTGCATGTCGTAACCGCGGCCCAGCGCGTTGCGGTGGCGAAGCGACACCTCGCCGCGCACGCCGGAATCGGTTCCGTAACCAAGCGAGAAGCCGACATCCGCCACGGGCCGCTCGAGCACGGTCACGCGCACGGGCACTCGCTTCGGGTTCGCGCGGTCGCGGTCGATCTCCACCTGCACGTTGGCGAACCACGGGGCGCTCTGGAGTGCGCGCTGCAGGTCGAGGAGCCGTTCGGTGCGGTAGGGCTCGCCGGGGTCGATGTCGAGCTGGCGGTCGACGAGGTAGGCCGGATAGCGCGCGAGCCCGCTTACCTGCACCTCGCCCAGGGAGAAGGCTGGACCGCTCTCGAGCACGAGCCGCAAGCGCGCCTTCGCGGCCACGGGGTCGATGCGGGCTTCGCTGTCGAGCAGTTCGCCTGCCGCGTAGTCGTCCGCAGTGAGCCCGTCCACCAGGCGCGCCTTCGCCTCGTCCCACGCGGCCTGGCGGAACGTCATTCCGGAGGCGAGGAGCCACGACGACTCGAGCGCGCGCCGACGGGCCTCACGAAAGGCACCCTCGCCCGCGAGATCGCCGCGGAACTCGATCGTGACCGTGTCGATGGTGGTGCGCGCCCCGGGCGTGAGGACCGCGCGCACGCGGCCTTCCTGGTCCGTCACCTCCACCTGCGCGGAGAACCAGCCTTCGGCGGCGGCGATCTCGGGGGCGCGGCGGCGAACCTCGCGCATCCATCGGCGAAGCGTGCCGCGATCTTCCGTCGCCTCCTCGGCAGGCGGCGGGAGGTGCTTCTCGAACAGCGCCTGGAGCTCCTTCGGCGCTTCCCACTCGACGGTGTACGCGGCCCGCACCTCGGCCGCCGACGCGATACCCAGGACCAGGGCCAGGACGGCGACGCAGCGAACGCTCACCGCGCTCCGCCGATGGCGCGGCACGGCCGTGCCTCGCCGCTGCAGGGAGGGAACAGGAAAAGGGCGCTCATCTCCAGTTGGAACGCTTGTGCAGGATTCGGTTGCACGAACAGCACCCATTATCCGGGCTTTCGCGAGCGGGCCAGGAGCGCGGCGCAGGAAAGCACGAGGATCCCGCCGCCGAGCTGCAACGGCGTGAGGCTTTCCCCCAGCACCAGCCAGGCGAGCGCCACGGTGACCACCGGCTCGAGCGTGGACACGATGGACGCAACCGCCGGCCCCACGCGCTTCAATCCCGCGAAGAAAGCGAGGATCGCGGCCACCGTCGAGACGATCGCGATGGCGCCGATCGCCGCCCACCCCCACCACGCGCCGGGAAAGCGCGGCTCCGTGACGAGGGCCGAGGACCAAAGTACCACGGCAGCGGAAAGGCAGACGATGGTGGTGCTCGCGAGCGCATCGGTGTGCGCAAGCTCGCGGGCGCCGACCAGGATATACACGGAATAGAACGCCGCCGCCCCGAGCGCGAGGGCGATGCCCGTGGCCGTGCCCTGCCCGCCGCCGAGCATGATCGCGAGCCCCGCGAAGCTCGCCGCGAGGATCGCGATCTTCATCGCCGTCAGCCGCTCGCCCAGGAACACGGCCGAGAGCAGCACGACGAGCGTGGGGTAGGTGTAGAGCAGCAGCGCGACGAGACCGGCCGAGGCGTGGTTGAGCGCCGCGAAGAAGCACAGGGCCTGCCCGACGTAGCCCACCGCGCCCATGCCGACCGCCACCGCGAGCGGCCGGCCGCGCGGCCAGCGCCTGCCCGTGGCCACCATCACCGCTGCGAGCAATACGCCCGCGATCGCGAAACGCGCGGCGAGGATGCCCGTCACGTTGGCGCCTCCGGCGTAGGCGAAGCGCGCGAAGATCGCCATCGCGCCAAATGCGCAGGCCGACACGACGATGAGCGCGACCCCCGAAAAAGGGGACGCTCCCCTGTTCATGTCCATCGAGCTCGTGAATTGGGGACGCTCCCCCTTTTCCCGAAAACAGGGGAGCGTCCCCAATTTTCGTGGTGGCGCTTCATCGAAATGGGGGAGCGTCCCCTTTTTCGAGAAGCGCGATGCGCTTGTCGAGGCGCTCGACGGCGTCGCGAAGCTCGGTGACGCCGGCGATGAAGCCTTCGACCTTCACGCGCGTGGCGATGAGGGGGTCTTCCTCGGTCCAGTACTCGGCGGCGCCGGCGGCGAGGCGCTCGGAGGCGTCCTTTCCCCAAGCGGCGGCACCGCGGGCGGCCGACACGGCGCGGTGCGCGGCGGCGTCTCCCACGACTTTCGAGAGGTCCTCCTCCACGTCCCAGCGCAGGTGCTTCGCGAGGAAGGCGACTTCGCCCGCGAACTCCAGGTCGCCCGTGGTCTCGACGTCGCCGTAGGCGCTCTCGTCATGGCCCGCCAGGCGCGGCAGCAGGAAGGGTGAGAGGCGCACCTCGAGTTCCGGCGCGGCTTCTTCCACGGCCGCAAGCACCTCGCCGGTCGTCTGCACCGTAAGCGCCACGGAGAGGGGACCGACGCGGAACGCCGCGGTCTTGCCGGCGAAGCGCGCCAGGCGCTCGCGGGCAAGGGGTGTCGCGGCGGTGAGCCGGTTGATCGCGTGGGCGGCGAGCGCGGCCGGGACTTCGGCCATCACGGCTTGAAGCCGCGGTGCAACGCCACCACGCCCAGCGTGAGGTTGAAGAACTCGACCTTCACGAGCCCCGCGCTCGCCATCATCGCCTTGAGGCTCTCCTGGTCCGGATGCATGCGGATCGATTCGGCCAGGTACTGGTAGGCCGCTTCGTCTTTCGCCACGCGCTTGCCGAGCCACGGCAGCACCGTGAACGAATAGGTGTCGTAGGGCTTCGCGAGCGGCTTCCACACCTTGGAGAACTCGAGCACGAGCACACGCCCGCCGGGGCGCGCGACGCGCGTCATCTCCGCCAACCCTCGCGCCTTGTCCGTGAAGTTGCGCAAGCCGAAGGCGATCGTGACGCAGTCGAACGTGTCGTCGGGAAACGGGAGCCTCTCCCCGTTGCAGATCGCGGGCGGGGCCATGCGGCCGTGGTCGAGCACCTTGTCGCGGCCCACCTGGAGCATGGCGCCGTTGATGTCCGTCATCACCACCAGGCCCTCGGTGCCGGCGCGCTTCGCGAACGCAAGCGCCAGGTCGCCGCTGCCGGAGGCCACGTCGAGCACGCGCTGGCCAGGGCGCACGTCCGCCATGGAAATCGCGAATCGCTTCCACAGCCGGTGCATGCCGAGAGACATGAGGTCGTTCATGCGGTCGTAGTTGGTCGCGACCGAGCTGAACACCTCCTCCACCCGCGCGGCCTTTTCCGCCTCGCGCACCTCGGTGAAGCCGAAGTGGGTGGTCTTGTCGCTCATTTGTCGCGGGACGCGCCCGCCTGCTCCATGCGCGCGAGGTAGCTCTTCCAGCTCGACTCCTGCTTTTCTCCCAGTTCGTAGAGGTATTCCCACGAGTAGAGGCCGGTGTCGTGGCCGTCGGAAAAGGCGAGCTTCACGGCGTAGACGCCGACCGGCTCGATCTCCTTGATCTCCACGTCACGCTTGCCCACCTGCAGGACCTCCTGCCCGGGGCCGTGGCCGCGCACCTCGGCCGAAGGCGAGAAGACGCGCAGGTACTCGCAGGGCAGGCTGAACTGCCTGCCGTCGTCGAAGGCGATCTCGAGCAGGCGCGACTTCTGGTGCAGCTTGATCTCGGTGGGGCGGGGACTCTTGGGATTCATGGCGCGCTTACGTTCGATGAGAGGCGCCATTTTCCCACGGATCGGACCGGCCATCGCGCAGCCTCACCCGATCCGGATGGTCCGCAGGAACCTGCTACCCTGAAAAGGCAAGATGGCGCCGGTGCGGGAGCGCCGTGCCGTGTACCCCTGAACGCCTCTTCAGCCGGGATCTCCGGGAGCCGCCCATGCAGTCATCGCGGGAGCTGCGCGCCAGCAGCGCCGGCCATGTGGCCGCGGGAATCGTGCTGGTCGCGGGCATTGTCCTGTCGATCGTCGCCTGGCAATGGACCGGCGCCCAGGTGGAAAGAAACGCGCGGTCGAGCTTCGAGGACATGACCCTCGAGATCCGCAACGAGATCCAGTCCCGTTTGAGCAGCTACGTCGACGTCCTGTACGGCGTGCAGGGACTCTTCCATGCCACGCCCGGCGTCTCGCGCGCGGCGTTCCACCGATACGTCGAAAGCCTGGGGCTGCCGCACCGCTATCCGCAGGTGCGATCGATCACCTACGCGCCGGTCGTCTCCCACGCGGAAAGAGCCGATTTCGAGCGCGCCGTCCGCGCGGACGCAAGCGTCGAGGCTTCCGGATACCCGGAGTTCGCGATCCGGCCCCGGGACGACCGGCTGACCTACGTGCCCCTGACCTACATGGAGCCGATGCAGCTGAACCGCAGCGGACTGGGCTTCGACCTCGCCTCCGATCCCGCGCGCAATGCCATCGTCGAGAAGGCACGCGACTCCGGCCGCGTCGTCGCCACGGAACGCATCCTGCTGCAGTCCGATCTCCTGCAGAGCCCCGGCGTCGTCCTGCGGTTGGCCCTCTACCGACCGGATCTGCCACTCGGCTCCGTGGAGGAGCGCCGGCGCGCGTTCGCCGGCATGGTCGGCGTCACGATCCGCATCCGCGACGTGGTCGACGACATTCTCGCGAACACGCTGACCGGCGACATCGCGCTCCGCGTATTCGACCTTCCCGGCGCCGGTGCGGCGGCGGGTGTCCCCGCGGGCAAGCCGATCTTCGAAACCTCGACGGGGCCGCGCAAGACCGAAACCTTCGAGTGGACCGGCTCGCTCGAGTTCGGCGGCCGGCAATGGGAGCTTCGCTTCGACGCGCCGCGGTCGCGTTTCGAGGCTTCGGGAGGCCTCCTGCCTCCCATCACCCTGGCAATGGGACTCGCCTTGAGCGCGCTGCTCGCCGGGTTCATCTACTCGCTTTCGAACACCAGCCGCCACGCGGTGCGCCTCGCCGGGCACATCACCCGCGACCTGCGCGAAAGCGAGTCACGCCTTGCGGAAGCGCAGCGCACGACGCAGACGCTGATGGAGGCCTTGCCGAATCCCATCTTCTTCAAGGACACAGGGGGCCGCTATCTCGGGGTCAACCGCGCCTGGGAGGTTTACTTCGGCATACCTCGGCAGTCCTTCGTCGGAAAGACGGTGCACGCGCTCTATCCGCACGACGCCGCCCTCGCGCAGCGCCTGCACGAGATGGACGAAGCGCTCTGGCGAAGCCCGGGAACGCAGACCCACGAAACCACCATCACCCTGCCCGACGGCAGCGAGCGCGAGGCGATCTACTGCAAGGCCACCTTCACGGACGCAGCCGGAAAGGTCGCAGGACTCATCGGCACCATCATCGACGTGACCGAGAGCCGCCAGCTCGAGCGCCGCTACCGCGACATCTTCGAGCAGGCGGCGGTCGGCATCGTGCAGGTGGGGCTCGACGGCGCGCTCTCCGGCGTGAACCAGCGCTTCTGCGAAATGCTCGGTTACCGCAGCGAGGAACTGATCGGCAGGCGCGAAAGCGACCTTACCCACCCGGACGACCGCGGGCACGAACCGGACGGGGAAGCTCCGGGAAAGCAGGACGAGCCATCGCCCACCAGCGAGCTGCGGTTCGTGCGCAAGGACGGCGAGATCCTCTGGGCGAGGCGGACGGTCTCGGCCGCCCGCGACCCGGCGGGCAGGGTGCGCTACATGATCGCCGTGGTGGAAGACCTCTCGGAGCGCAAGCGCGCCGAGGAGGGGCTCAAGCGCAGCGAGGCGACGCTTCGCGCGACCAACCAGCAGCTGCAGATGCTGATCGAGTCCTCGCCGCTCGCCATCTATGCGAGGGACCGCCAGGGCCTGCTCACGAGCTGGAATCCCGCCGCGGAGGAGATGTACGGGTGGAAGGCGGCGGAAGTCCTCGGCCGACCGCTGCCCAGCGTATCGGACGAGGCGCGCGCCGCCTCGGACGCGCTGCGCGCGCGGCTGCTGGCGGGCGAGCCCCCCTTCAAGGTCGAGGCTCGACGGCGACGACGCGACGGCAGCCTGATCGACATCGACGCCTTCGTGGGCCAGTTGCGCGATGCGGAAGGCAACATCACCGGGATCATAGCCGTGGCGGCGGACATCTCCGAGCGCAAGCAGGCCGAGCAGCGACTGGCGATGGAGGTGGCCGTCTCGCGCGTGATCGCCGAGTCGTCGACCCTGGAAGACGCGATCCCGCTCGTGCTGCGCAGCTTCGGCGAAATCATGGACTGGCAGTGCGGCGCGTGCTGGATCATCGACCAGGACACCAACCGTTTCCGCTGCCTGGGAAGCTGGAGCGTGGCGGACGAGGCCATCCGCGGCTTCGTCGACGCCAGCGCCCGCAGGTCGATATCGCCCATCGAGCGCGGCAAGGGCCTGCTGCAGCGCACCTTCGAGACGCACAACCCGGTCTGGATCGCGGACCTCGCCCGCGACGAGGGATTCCGGCGCCGCGACCTCGCCGCCCGGGCGGGCCTGCGCGCGGCGTTCGCCTTCCCGCTGCTCATCGCCAACGACGTGCTCGGTGCCATCGAGTTCTTCCACCGCGAGGTCCGCCAGCCCGACGAGGCGCTGGTCCGGACGGTGCATTCGATCGGCAGCCAGATCGGCCAGTACATCGTGCGCACCAATGCCGAGGCGTCGCTGCGCTACGTCGCCACGCACGACGCGCTTACCAACCTGCCCAACCGCACGCTCTTCACCCAACGGCTCGCGCACGCCATCGCGCTCGCGCAGCGGCACGGGCGGCGGCTTTCGGTGCTGTTCGTCGACCTCGACCGCTTCAAGGTGATCAACGATTCCCTCGGCCACGAGGCCGGGGACGAGCTGCTGCGCGAGATGGCCGCGCGCATGACCGCGATCGTGCGCGAAAGCGACACCGTCGCGCGCCTGGGGGGCGACGAGTTCGTGGTGCTGCTCGAGGAGACCACGGGCGCAGCCACGGTGCGCAGGATCGCGCGCAAGCTGCTCGGGGCGTTCGCGAGGACGGCGCTGATCGCGGCGCGCGAGCTGAGCACGACCGCGAGCATCGGGGTCAGCACCTATCCCGAGGACGGCGAGGATGCCGCGACGCTGCTGAAGAACGCCGACATCGCCATGTACCGGGCGAAGGAACTCGGCCGGAACACCTTCCAGTTCTACTCCGCGGCGCTCAACGTCCACACGCTCGAGCACCTGACGCTCGAGTCGGACCTTCGCCGCGCACTCGAGCGAAACGAGCTGCTGCTGCACTACCAGCCGCAGTTCGACGTGCGCGACGGCCGGCTGACGGGCTTCGAGGCGCTGCTGCGCTGGCTGCATCCCACGAGGGGACTGGTGCAGCCCGACGACTTCATCCCGATCGCCGAGGAGACGGGCCTGATCGTGCCGATCGGGGAATGGGTCCTCATGACCGCCTGCACGGCCCACCAGGCCTGGGACGCGGCGGGGCTCCCCGAGGTCCGGATGTCGGTGAACCTTTCCGTACGCCAGCTCATGAAGGGGGATCTCTTCAAGGATGTCGCCCGCGTCCTGCGGCAGACCCGAAGCAATGCGTCCCGGCTGGATCTCGAGATCACCGAAAGCATCGTCATGCACAACCCGGACAGCGCGGTCGCGTTCCTCACGCAGGCGAAGCAGATGGGCGTGAGCGTCACGATGGACGATTTCGGCACCGGGTACTCCTCGCTCGCCTACCTGCAGCGGCTGCCGATCGACCGCCTGAAGATCGACCGCTCGTTCGTAGCCGAGATCCCGGACCGGGCCGGGAGCATGGCGATCACCCGCGCCGTGATCGCCATGGCGCAGAGCCTTCGCCTCACGGTGGTCGCCGAGGGAGTCGAGACGCCGGAACAGGTGGCGTTCCTGCGGCTGCACGGCTGCCACGAGATGCAGGGATACCATCTTGGAAGACCGGCACCCGAGGCCGAGGCCCGCGCGCTGCTTGCGCGGGCCCGGGGCGGGCGCGTGGTCGGCGTGTAACGAATCCGTCACGCCGGCGCCGTACCATGGCGGCTCGCGACTCCCTTCCCTTCCCTTCCCTGCCCTGCCATGCCCGCCCGCATCCTAGTCGTCGAAGACGAACCCGCGATCCAGGAGCTCATCGCCATGAATCTCGGGCAGTCGGGCCAGCGCGCGGTGCTCGCCGGAAGCGCCGAGGAGGCCCTGGAGAGAATCCGCGAGGAGCTGCCCGATCTCGTGCTCCTCGACTGGATGCTGCCCGGCCAGAGCGGGCTGGAACTCGCCCGCCGCCTGCGGGGCGACGCGCGCACGAGGCTGCTGCCCATCATCATGCTCACGGCGAGGGGCGACGAGGAGGACAAGCTGCGCGGCCTCGAGACGGGCGCCGACGACTACATCACCAAGCCCTTCTCGGTGAAGGAACTGCAGGCGCGCATCAAGGCGGTGCTGCGCCGCCGCGCGCCCGAGATCACCGACGACGCGATCGACTACGCGGACCTGCGCCTCGACCCTGCTGCGCACCGCGTCACCGGCAAGGGCAGGGAACTCGCGCTCGGGCCCACGGAGTTCCGCCTGCTGCATTTCTTCATGACGCACCCGGAGCGGGTCCACTCGCGCACCCGGATCCTCGACCAGGTGTGGGGCGACCACGTCTTCATCGAGGAGCGCACGGTGGACGTGCACATCCGGCGACTGCGCTCCGCGCTTTCTCCGAGCGGTCACGACGCGCTTCTCCACACGGTTCGCGGCAGCGGCTATCGCTTCGCGAAGGCGGGCGGTTCCCCCTAAATGGTGAGCGTTTCCGATCTGGCCGTTGATGGGGACGCTCCCCCATTCCTGCGATAATCGGGGCGTCGCCCGAAGACGAAAACCCGCCATGCGCGACTGGATCGGCCGCCTCGTCTCCCTAGCCGCCATTGCCGGCGTGGGCGCGCTCGTCACCGGCTTCATCCTCGGGCCGGTTTTCGCCGCCTTGTTCCTCTTCGCCTACCTCGTGATCGCGATGGCGCTCTCGCTTGCCGCCCGCGCGCGGCTGGCGCGCTGGCTCGCCAACCCGTCGGTCGACGAGATGCCCGACGACGAGGGCGCGTGGGGCGACATCCACGCGCGCCTGCACCGGATCCTGCGCCAGCAGACCACCAGCCGGGCGAGCCTGTCGCACGCGCTGTGGCGCTTCCGCCAGGCGGGCGAGGCGATGCCCGACGGGGTGATCGTGCTCGACGCCGCGAACCGCATCGAGTGGATGAATCCCTCCGCCGAGCGGCACTTCGGCCTCACCTTCAAGGACGACCGCGGGCGGGCGATCACGAACCTCATCCGCAACCCCGCCTTCGGGGGCTACCTCGACGCGCAGCACTACGGCGAGCCCCTCGCGCTGAAAGGGCCGGGCGAATCGGACCGGGTCCTGTCCGTGCAGCTGGTGCCCTACGGCGACCACGAGAAGCTGCTGCTGTCGCGGGACGTGTCGCGCTGGGAGCGGCTCGAATCCGTGCGGCGCGACTTCATCGCCAACGTCTCCCACGAGCTGCGCACGCCGCTCACGGTGATGAAGGGCTTCCTCGAGACCCTCTCCGACGCGCGGGAAGCCGACGAGAAGCTCTTCCGCCGCTCGCTCGAGCTGATGACCGACCAGGCCGAGCGCATGCAGCGGCTCGTGGAAGACCTCCTCATGCTCTCGCGGCTGGAGGATTCCCGCTACCCGCTGCGCGAAGAGCCCATCGACATGCCGGCGCTCGTCCAGTCGGTGCTGGTCGAGGCCGAGAGCATCAACCAGGGCGAGCACCGCATCGCCTCGCGGCTGGATCCCCCGTGGCTCATCGCCAGCCGCGAGGAGGTGCGCAGCGCCGTCACCAACCTGGTGACCAACGCGATCCGCTACACCCCCGCCGGGGGCGATATCACCGTCACCTGGGGCCTCGAGGACGGCGAGCCGGTGCTCCGGGTGCGCGACAACGGCGAGGGCATCGCGCCCGAGCACATCCCGCGCCTCACGGAACGCTTCTACCGCGTCGACCGCAGCCGCTCGCGCTCTTCGGGCGGCACGGGCCTGGGGCTCGCGATCGTGAAGCACGTGCTCGCCCGCCACCAGGGGCAGCTCGACATCGCGAGCGAAGCGGGCACGGGTAGCACCTTCACCTGCCGCTTCCCCGCGATCCGCCTCGCGCCGGCGTCCGCGGCCCTCGCCTCGGTCACGCCCATCCGGGCCGCGTAATCCGGCGAGCGCGGCGGCTCCCGGTCGGGTTATCCTGTCCCCTCCGATCGCCGCGAGCACGACGCGTTGACGCAGAAATCCGCCTACACCCGCGATGACCTGATCGCCTGCGGCCATGGCCAGCTGTTCGGGCCGGACAGCGCGCGCCTGCCGTTGCCCCCGATGCTGATGTTCGACCGCGTCACGAAGATCAGCAGCGAAGGCGGCCCCGCCGGCAAGGGCGAGGTCGTGGCCGAACTCGACGTGCGCCCGGACCTCTGGTTCTTCGGCTGCCATTTTGAGAGCGATCCGGTGATGCCGGGCTGCCTGGGCCTCGATGCCCTGTGGCAACTGGTCGGCTTCTTCCTCGTCTGGCGGGGCAATCCCGGCCACGGCCGCGCGCTGGGCGTGGGCGAGGTCAAGTTCGCGGGCCAGGTCCTGCCGACGGCAAGCAAGGTCACCTTCGAGATCGTGATCAAGCGCCTGATCGAGCGGACGCTCGTGGTGGGCATCGCCGACGGCCGGATGCTGGTCGACGGCCGCGAGATCTACGTGGCCACCGGCTTGAAGGTGGGCCTCTTCGCTTCCACGGAGGGATTCTGATGCGACGCGTCGTCATCACCGGCTTGGGAATCGTCTCCTGCCTCGGCAACGACAAGGCGAGCGTCGCCGCGTCCCTGCGCGAGATGCGCTCCGGCATCACCCACCAGCCCGAGTACGCGACGATGGGCTTCCGCAGCCAGGTCGCCGGCGCGCCGGCCATCGACTTCGAGGCGGCCATCGACCGCAAGCTGCGGCGCTTCATGGGCCCGGCCGCGGCCTACGCCTACGTGGCGATGAAGGACGCCATTGCGGACGCCGGCCTCGAGCCCGGGCAGGTTTCCAACCCCCGCACCGGCCTCATCACCGGTTCCGGCGGCGGCTCCCCCGCGAACCAGGTCGAGGCCGCCGACATCGCCCGCGCCAAGGGCATCAAGCGCATCGGGCCGTACATGGTGCCGCGCACGATGACCAGCACGACGTCGGCCTGCCTAGCGACCCCGTTCGAGATCAAGGGCCTGAACTTCAGCATCGGCTCGGCCTGCGCGACCAGCGCCCACTGCATCGGGGAGAGCGCGGAGAAGATTGCGCTGGGCAAGCAGGACGTGATGTTCGCGGGTGGCGGCGAGGAACTGCACTGGTCGCTTTCCTGCCTGTTCGATGCCATGGGCGCCCTGTCGTCGAAGCGCAATGACGATCCGGCCGCGGCGTCGCGCGCCTACGACGCCGACCGGGACGGCTTCGTGATCGCCGGCGGCGGCGGCATGGTCGTGCTGGAGGAATTCGAGCACGCGCGCCGCCGCGGCGCGCCGATGTACGCCGAGGTCGTGGGCTACGGCGCGACTTCCGACGGCTACGACATGGTCGCCCCCTCCGGCGAGGGCGCCGTGCGCTGCATGCGCATGGCGCTCGAATCCGTGCAGGGCCCGGTCGACTACCTGAACACCCATGGCACCTCGACGCCGGTGGGCGACGTAGCCGAGCTGCGCGCGATCCGCGAGACCTTTTCCGGCGCCGGCGCCGTGCCGCCGTTCTCGTCGACCAAGTCGCTCTCGGGGCATTCGCTCGGCGCCGCCGGCGTCCAGGAGGCGATCTACTGCCTGCTGATGATCGCCGGCGGGTTCATCGCCGGCTCGGCGAACGTGATCACCCCGGATGCGGAGGTTGGCGAGCTGCCGCTGGTCACCGAGACCCGCGACGCGGGCCTCGCCACGGTGATGTCGAATTCCTTCGGCTTCGGCGGCACCAACGCGACGCTGGTGCTGCGCAAGGTCTAGGCACGCCATCGCCACGGTTGGCGCCGGAGCGCCGCCGGACCGTAGAATGGGCCCATGATCGGCATCCTCCTCGTCTCCCACGGCGCCTTCGGCGAAAGCCTCATCCACTGCGCGAGCCACGTGCTGGGCAAGCGCCCCCTCTACGTGCGCCAGGTGGGCGTGACCGTGCACGACGACCCCGAGGAAATCATCCCCGTCGCCGAGGATCTCATCCGCTTCCTCGACCAGGGGCAGGGCGTGCTCGTGATGACCGACATCTACGGCGCGACGCCGTCCAACATCGCCTCGCGGCTTCTCGTGCCCGGCCGCGTCGAGGGCATCGCGGGCGTGAATCTGCCCATGCTCATCCGCGCCCTCACTTACCGCGCCGAGCCGCTGGAGACCGTGGTCGCCAAGGCCCTGTCCGGCGGCACCGAAGGCGTGACCCGCATGCCGGCGAAGGCCTGAGAGGGCGCCGCCGATGCTCAAGCAAAGCGTGCCCATCGTGAACAAGCTCGGCCTGCACGCGCGCGCCTCCGCGAAGCTCACCCAGGCCGCCGCGCGCTTTCCCTGCGGCGTGCACGTCTCGCGAAACGGCAAGCGGGTCAACGCGAAGAGCATCATGGGCGTGATGATGCTCGCCGCCGGCGTGGGCTCCACGGTCGAGATCGAGACCGACGGCCCCGAGGAGGAGGCCGCGATGGCGGCACTCGTGAAGCTCTTCGCAGACAAGTTCGACGAAGGCGAATAGCGCCTCCCCCATGGCCGCCGACGGCGCCGTCCCCGCCACCGCCTCCAACGTCTGCTTCACGATGCACGGCATCGGCGTGTCCGGCGGGATCGCCATCGGGCATGCGCACCTCTTCCTCGGCATGTCCACCGAGGTCGACCACTACGAGATCCCCAACCACGACGTCGGCCGCGAGCAGCGCCGCTACGACCGCGCCGTCAAGGAAGTCCGCGACGAGCTGAAGGAGCTCGCCGACAGCGTGCGCCACAGCGCGGCTTCCGAGCTGGCCCCCTTCGTGAACGTGCACCTCATGCTCCTGGAGGACGCCGCGTTCTCGGAGGCGCCGCGCGAGATCATCGCCGAGCGGCGCTGCAACGCCGAGTGGGCGCTGCGCGTGCAGCTGGACGAACTCACCGCGCAGTTCGAGGACATCCAGGACGAGTACCTGCGCGAGCGCGAAACGGACGTGCGCCAGGTGGCCGAGCGCGTGCTCACCTCGCTCGCGGGCTCCAAGCGGCGCCTGGCGATGCGCCCGACGCGCCAGGACGCGGACATGATCCTCGTCGCGCGCGACCTCTCGCCCGCCGACGTGATCCTCTTCCGCGAGCACCCGTTCGCGGCCTTCGTGACGGACATGGGCGGGGCGACCTCGCACACGGCGATCATCGCGCGCTCGCTCGCGATCCCCGCCATCGTGGCGCTGCACCACTCGCGCACCATGATCCGCGAGGACGAGCTGCTGATCGTCGACGGCAAGCAGGGCGTGCTGATCGTCAACCCCGACCGCGCCGTCCTCGCAGAGTACCGCCTGCGCCAGAACCAGGCGCGGCTCGAGCGCGACAAGCTCAAGCGCCTGAAGTCCGCGCCCACGGCCACGCTCGACGGGACGGTGGTGCACCTCCACGCCAACATCGAGCTGCCCTCGGACCTGGAGGCCGTGCGGGCGAGCGGCGCGGCCGGCATCGGGCTCTTCCGCACCGAGTTCCTGTTCATGAACCGGCGCGCCCTACCGAACGAGGAGGAGCAGTACGAGGCTTACCGCGTGGTGGTGGAGGGCATGAAGGGGCGCCCGGTCACGATCCGCACCCTGGATCTCGGCGCCGACAAGGCGGTCGACGGACAGGAGAACGAGGCCGAAAACCCGGCGCTGGGGCTGCGCGCCATCCGCTACTGCCTCGCCGAGCCGAAGCTCTTCAACACGCAATTGCGCGCGATCCTGCGGGCTTCGCGCCACGGCAAGGTGCTGGTCCTGATCCCGATGCTCTCCTCCTACGCCGAACTGCACCAGGCGGTGGCCGCCGTGGACCGCGCCAAGGAGGAGCTGAAGGTCGAGGGCGTCAAGTTCGACCCCTTCGTGCCGGTGGGCGGCATGATCGAGATCCCGGCAGCGGCCATCGCGCTGCCGATGTTCATCCGGAAGTTGGACTTCCTGTCGATCGGCACCAACGACCTGATCCAGTACACGCTCGCCATCGACCGCACCGACGACACCGTGGCGCACCTCTACGACCCGCTGCACCCGGCCGTGCTCTCCCTCATCTCGGGCGTGATCCGCACTGCCCAGCAGCACGAGAAGCCGGTCGCGGTGTGCGGCGAGATGGCGGGCGACGTGGAGCTCACGCGCCTGCTGCTGGGCTTTGGCCTTCGCAACTTCTCCATGCACCCGGCGAGCATCCTCACCGTGAAGCAGCGCGTGCTCACCACGAGCCTGCCCGACATCGCCTCGACCGTTGCGCGCGTGATGAAAACCGACGAGCCGGAGAAGCTCGTGACCCTCATCGAGAAGCTGAACGCCTGAGCGGGCCGGCGGTGCGCCGCTGGCCACGGCGGGCGCAAGCGGCTAGAATGACCCCGTCGCGCCGAATTTGAACTCAGCTTGCGGGCGCGTAATAAATGCGGCTAAAGCGAGAGGCAGGTCTCCCGACGAGAACCCGACCCCGCGACAGCCGGTCGGGTTTTTTTACGGGATCGATGCACACATGACCGCCATTGCCCCGGGTTCCGTGGGAGAGGTCGCGCCGCAGCGCGCCGGCTTCCTCGAGCCCCTGATCCTCAAGGCCGGGAAGACGCTCGCCTCCTACGAGCTGGTCTACGAGACCTACGGGACGCTGAACGCCGAGCGCTCCAACGCCGTGCTCGTCTGCCATGCGCTATCCGGAAACCACCACATCGCGGGCTGGCACGCGGACAACCCGGCCAAGCGCGGCTGGTGGGACAACATGGTCGGCCCCGGCAAGGCGATCGACACCGACCGATTCTTCGTGATCGGCGTGAACAACCTCGGCGGCTGCCACGGCTCGACGGGCCCGGCGACCGTCGACCGCTCGACGGGCCAGCCCTACGGCGCGGGCTTCCCGCTGGTCACCGTGGAGGACTGGGTCGCCGCCCAGGCGCGCCTCATGGACCGCCTCGGCATCGACCGGCTGGCGGCCGCCCTTGGCGGCTCGCTCGGAGGCATGCAGGCGCTGCAGTGGACGCTTTCGTTCCCGGACCGCATCGCGCACGCGATCGTGATCGCCGCCGCGCCCAAGCTTTCCACGCAGAACATCGCCTTCAACGACGTCGCGCGCCAGGCGATCGTGTCGGACCCGGACTTCCACGGCGGCAACTTCTACGCGATGAAGACGGTGCCCGCTCGGGGACTCAAGCTCGCGCGCATGCTGGGCCACATCACCTACCTCTCGGAGGACCTGCTCGGAGCCAAGTTCGGGCGCGAGATCAAGGGAAGCACCTACGGCTTCAACTACGAGGTGGAGTTCGAGATCGAGTCCTACCTGCGCTACCAGGGCGACAAGTTCGCGCTCGCCTTCGACGCCAACACCTACCTCATCATGACCAAGGCGCTCGACTACTTCGACCCCGCGCGCGAGACGGGCGGGGACTTCGCCCGCGCCGTGGCCCCGGCCAAGGCGGGTTTCTTCGTGGTCTCCTTCACGAGCGACTGGCGCTTCCCGCGCGAGCGCTCGCGCGAGATCGTGAAGGCGCTGGTGAAGGGCGGGAAGCGCGTCTCCTACGCGGAGATCGACGCGCAGCACGGCCACGACGCCTTTCTTCTCGACGACGCGCACTACCACCGCATGATGGCGGCCTACCTGGACCGCGTGGCCGCGGAAGTGGGTGCCGGCGCGCGCACGAAATCGCTCATCGTCGGCACCACGGAGCTCGAGGAGATGTCCGGCTATCCGGGCCGGGGGAAGCCCGCATGACGCCGCGCTTCGACTTCGACCTGATCACCTCCTGGATCCCGCAGGGCGCACGCGTGCTGGACCTCGGCTGCGGCGACGGCGAGCTCCTCGCCGAACTCGCGACCACGCGCGGCGCGACGGGCTACGGCGTGGAGATCGACCCGGACCGCGTGCTCGCGGCCATGGGCCGCGGCGTGAACGTGATCCAGGTGGATCTCGAAAGCGGGCTGTCCGCCTTCGAGGACGACGCCTTCGACTTCGTGATCCTGTCGCAGACGCTCCAGGCGGTGCGCCGCTCGGACCTGATACTGGCCGAGATGCTTCGCGTGGGCCGCGAAGGGATCGTGACCTTCCCCAACTTCGGCTACTGGCGCCACCGGCTCTCGATACTGGCCGGGCGCATGCCCGTGTCGAAGACGCTTCCCTACGAGTGGTTCGACACGCCCAACATCCACCTGTGCACGGTGAAGGACTTCGAGGCCCTGTGCGACAAGGTCGGCGCGGAGATCCTCGACGAGCAGGTGCTGCACGACGGGCGGATCGTCGGCACGCTGCCGAACCTCCTCGGCAGCCTGGGCGTCTTCCGGTTCCGCCGGCAGAGGTAGCGTGGCCGCGGCCTGCCTCTGGGTGCAGCTCTTCCTCGCCCTGGGGTGGACCGTCTATGTGATCTTCCTTCCGCAGCTCGCGGCGCAGGCGGGGCTCGATGCGAAGCTCGTGCCGTGGCTGCTGCTCGCGGACCAGGCGATCTTCGCCGTCATGGACTGGTTGCTCGGCACGATGGCCGACCGCATGGCGGGCGCGATGCGGCGCCTGGGCAACGCGATCGCACTCGCGGCCCTCGTCTCCTGCGGCGCCTTCATCGCGCTGCCGCTCGTCGCCCCGGCGGGCTCTCCCGCGCTCCTCATCGCGGTGACCGTCGTGTGGTCGGCGACCTCGTCCGCGCTTCGCGCCCCGCCGTGGGTCCTCATCGGCCGCCATGTGCCGGGCCCGTCGCAGCCTTGGGCCGCGGCGCTTTTCCTGCTCGGCCTGGGAATCGCGGGAGCCGTGAGCCCCTATCTCGCCGTCACGCTGAAGGGCGCCGACCCGCGCTGGCCGTTCGCACTCGCCTCCATCGCCCTCGCGGTGGCCACCCTCGTGATGACGCGCGCGATTCAAGCGAACCCCTCGCCCGCCGCAAAGGCGACGGCGGCCGGCGGCGAGCCGCTCGGCGGCGGGCCCGTGGCGACGTTCCTCGTCGCGGTCGCGTTGCTGGGACTGGGCTTCCAGGTGCACTTCGCGATCAACTCCGCGCCCGGTTACCTGCGCTTCGCGAAGCCCGGAGAGCTCTCGAACCTGATGCCCGTGTTCTGGATCGGCTTCAACCTGCTGATCCTGCCCGCGTCCTTCCTCACGCGGCACATCGGGGGGCTTCCTGCGATGGCCATCGGCGCCGCCGTGGGCGGAATTGCCGCGGCGGCGGCCACCGGCGCGGACTCGCTGCCGGCGCTCCTCGCCGCGCAGTTCGCGGCCGGCGCGGGTTGGGGTTGCGTGATGATGAGCGCGCTCGCGGCGGCGCTGGCGATGGGCAGGACGGGGCGCGAGGGATTCGTCACCGGCGGGCTCTGGTCGCTCCTCGCGTTGGCGGCCTTCGCGCGCATCGGGGCGGTGATCGCGCAAGTGCCGAAGGAAGCGGCCTGGAAGCCGGTGCTCGCGTGGGTGCCGGGGGCGATGTGGCTCACGGCCGGCTTGCTGCTCGTCTCCGTGGCCGCGTCTGCACGGCAAGCGTCCTCTCGAAGGGCGGAATAGCGCCCGCCGATCGGCGTGATCAGGACTCCGAAATGGCAAAGGGTGGAACGGGGCCCGCCGATCGGCGTGATCAGGACCCCGGGAGTTCGGCGGAATCCGGGCCCAGGGAGTGGCGAAGGGCGGGGAATCCCGGTTTCCATCCCGGGCGCGCAAGCTTGACCGTCGAATGGGTCCCAAAAATTCGGGGCCGGACAAAACACGTCAGGCCCCGAATTTTTACCCATCGAAAGATGGGGCCGCTTGCGCTGTCCCATCCCGACGGTCACGCGCCAGGGATGGAAACCGGGATTCCCCGCCCTTCGCCGTGCAACGTCGCGAACGATTGGCGCTGAATGGCGCCCGCCTAGCCCGCCGCCGCCTTTGCGCGCCACGGAATCGGAAAGCGATCCCCCGAACGCGCCTGCGCGAACCCGGACTCCTCAGGCGCTCCCGGCCGGGCGGTCGAGCGCCTTGAGCGTCTCGCGCTTCCACCACAACAGCACGAGCCCGGGCAGCGCGACGACGAAGGTGAGGAAGAAGAACACCGTCCACGGGAGGCCCAGGTAGTTCGGGTCCGTCGCGTAGCCGGCCGCGGGGCCGACGTAGACGCGGCCGAATGCGGCGAGGGCGGAAAGGAGTGCGTACTGCGTCGCCGTGAAGCGGTGGTCGCAGAGCGCCATGAGAAGGGCCACGAAGGCGGCGGTGCCCATGCCGCCGGACAGGTTCTCGAAGCCCACGGCGAAGATCATGAGCGGCCAGCTCTTGCCCGCGGCGGCGAGCGCCATGAACGCGAGGTTGGAGACGGCCTGCAGGATGCCGAAGGCCATGAGCGCGCGATAGAGCCCGAGCCGCACCATGAGCGCGCCGCCGAAGAGCGCGCCGAAGATCGTCGCCGCGAGCCCCATGCCCTTGTTCACGTAGCCCACGTCGTCGAGCGAGAAGGCCATGCCGCGCAGGAGGAAAGCCGTGGTGAGCGAGCCCGCGAAGGCATCCCCCAGCTTGTAGAGGACGATGAGTGCCAGCAGCACCCACGCGCCGGGACGCGAGAAAAATTCCTTCAGCGGCGCCCACACCGCCTCGTCGAGCGTCTTCGGCGCGGCGGGCGCGCTGTCCGGCTCGGGGCCGAGGAGTGTCGCGACGGCGCCCACGCCCATCAGCGCCGCCATGACGAGGTAGGTGTTCTTCCAGCCCAGCGCCGGGATGAAGCCGGAGCCCGCGACGAGCACGAGTGCCGCCGCCCCCGAGGTGAGCATCGCCACGCGGTAGCCCACGACGGTGAACGCGGCCGCGAGGCCGCGCTGCTCGGGCTTCGCCACATCCGTCCGGTAGGCGTCGAAGACGATGTCCTGCGAGGCCGAGGCGAAGGCAACGAACACCGCGAGTGCGGCGAGCCAGGCGAGGTCGGCCTTGGGCGAGGCGAAGGCCATCGCGGCGATCCCCGCGGCAAGCGAGAGCTGCGTCACGATGAGCCAGCCGCGCCGCCTTCCGAGGAAGGGCGGCACGAAGCGATCCATGAAGGGCGCCCAGAGGAACTTCCAGGTGTAGGGCAGGCCCACCAGCGTGAAAATGCCGATGGTGGACAGGTCCACGCCCTCCACCGTCATCCACGCCTGGAGCGTGCCGCTGGTGAGCGCGAGCGGAAGGCCGGAAGCGAAGCCGAGAACCAGGATGACCGCGAGGCGGCGGTCGCGGAAGACGGCGGAGTAGTCGTGGGGCGCCAAGGTGCGCTAGAGGATACCGGAAGCGGCAGGCGAAGCCGCGCCTGGCCGCGCAGCTCCCGCGCCGAGGAGCCCCATGGCGATGTTCGACGAAATGCGCGAGGCCTGCTCCGTCGTTCAGCGCCGCAGGCGCCAGAGCAGCACGCCGCACATGACGATGAGCGTGAGCACGATCAGGAGCTTGCCCCGATGGCGAACGAGCCAGCTGCCGTTCGTTTTCGCCATGAAGTCCGCGAGTTCCTTCGGCAGGGCGCCCTGGCCCACGAGAATTTCGAGCGAGAGCGGCCGCATGTTCTCCAGCCGCATGACGCTTGCGAGCACTTCAGACTCGACGCTCTCGCGAAGCGGGTAGCGCCGGACCTCCACGAGATGGCGCAGGTTCGACGGATGCTCCAGCGACTTCAAGTATTCCCGGTAGGCTTCGTCGCCGAGGAGGCGCTTCAGGTCCTCCTTGTCCAGCCGCAGGGTGACGCCCGCGTACTCGATCGTGAGTTCGGGGGGCGTGACGGGGCGCGCCATCGTCGAGGCCTCGAATGCGACGAAGGTGCCGTCGACCTGCTTGGGGACGTTCGTGGGGCCCACGTCGAAACTCGTGGCCCCTTCCTTCGATTCGTCGACCAGCGCGCCGACGTAGTAGTAGGCGACCCAGATTCCGCCCAGCGCCGGGTCCGTTTTGAAGGACGGCGTGGCCCCGATCTTTCCGCCGAGGCTCGGCGGCTTCGGCGCGATGAGCTTCGTGTGCGCGAGCACTTTCGAGGGCTGCACGTCGGCGGCGGCGACGGCCTGCGGCGTCGCGGCGAGAAGCAGGGTCAGGGCGAAACAAGAGAATGCGGCACCGGGGGAGATCGTTTTCATCGGCGCATTCTACCGACGCGCCATCGCGACGGTCGCCATCCGATGCCGCACGTCGCGCCATTTCGCCCGGCGGCCCTTGCGCCGCATTCGTCGCTCCGCGGCTAAAATGCAGCGATCGTCGCCCCGCCCGGGGCTGCCTCGAGACACCACGAAGGACCGCCATGGCCAAGATCACGAAGACCCCGCAGGAATGGAAGGCGCAGCTCACCCCGGAGCAGTACAACGTGACGCGCGCCAAGGGCACCGAGCGGGCCTTCACCGGCAAGTACGACAACTGCAAGGACCCCGGCACCTACCAGTGCGTGTGCTGCGGGCAGGATCTCTTCGTCTCGGACGCGAAATTCGACTCCGGCTCGGGCTGGCCCTCGTTCTGGCAGCCGGTCTCCCCCGGCGCGGTGGACGAAGTGCCGGACAACGGCCTCTTCATGAAGCGCACCGAGGTGGTGTGCGCGAGCTGCGACGCTCACCTCGGCCACGTCTTCGACGACGGCCCGAAGCCCACGGGGCTTCGCTACTGCATGAACTCCGCGGCGCTGAAGCTCAAGCCGAAGGAGTGACCGCGGGCGCGGCCGAGGGCGCGGACCCCGCATACCGCGCGTCGCCCGACGGCGGGAGCTTGCCGAGCTTCTCCAGCCGCAGGCGAATGGAGCCTTGGGTGCGCGCGTGCTTGCGCGCCATCTCCTGCAGGGTGACGCCGGCGTCGAAGGCGACGGCGATGGCGCGGTCTTCTCCCTCGTTCCACGGCTTGCCGAAGTTGGCGGGGAGCCGCTCGCGGCGCTTTTCCTTCTCGACTTCGCGTTGCATGAGGTCGACCGCGGAGAAGAGCGCGCGAAGCGCGCGCGGCGCGGCGTAGGGGCTGTCCTCGGGATACTGCTCGCCGGTGACGGGGTTCACGCCGTCCGCCAGCGCTTTCACGATGGGCAATGCGGATTCGAGCTGCATGGTGGCCTCCGGTAGGATGAGGCCGCGTCGACGTGCGCGGCCGCACCTCCGAAAACGCTCAGGACAGGGCGCGGTTGACCTCGGTTTCCATCGCCGCGGTCGCCCATAGCCAGTCCTCCTCGAGCTTCGCGATGCGCGCGGCCAGCTCGCCGTGGCGCTTGGAGCGCACGGAGAGTTCGTCCCGCATCGCCTCTTCGTAGGCTTCACCCGAGGCGAGCCACGCATCGAGCGCGGCCTTCTCGGGCTGGAGCTTCGCCAGTTCGCGCTCGATCGCGTGGATCTTCTTCTCGAAGGGCTTCTTCGCGTCGGCGAGCTTCCGGCGCGCCTCGGCCTCGGCGCGCTTCTGCGCCTTGCGATCCACGCCCTTGCCCGCCTGCGCCGGCTTCGAGCCGCGGGAGCGGTACTGCCGCGACCACTCGCGGTAGCCGTCGAGGTCGCCGTCGAACGGCGCCACGCTCCCGTCGGCCACGAGCCACCACTGGTCGGTGGTCGACTCCAGCAAGTGCCGGTCGTGGGCGACCACGATGAGCGTGCCCTCGAAATCCTGCAGCGCCTGGGCGAGCGCTTCGCGCATCTCGATGTCCAGGTGATTGGTCGGCTCGTCCAGCACGAGGAGGTTCGGCCGCTCCCACACGATGAGGGCGAGGGCGAGCCGCGCCTTCTCGCCGCCGGAGAGATCGGATACGCGCTGGAAGACCTGGTCGTTGCGGAAGTCGAAACCGCCGAGGAAGTCGCGCAGCTCCTGCTCGCGCACGCCCGGCGCGATGCGCCCGAGGTGCCACATGACGCTCTCCTCCAGCCGCAGCTTCTCCACCTGGTGCTGCGCGAAGTAGCCGATGCGCAGGTCCGGCGAGCGGATGATCTCGCCCGCCACCGGCGGCAGGTCGCCGACGATGGTCTTCAGGAGCGTCGACTTCCCCGCGCCGTTGGGGCCCAGCAGCCCGATGGCTTCCCCGAGGTACACGCTCCACTCGACGCCGGACACCACGGCCTTTTCGCCGTAGCCCACGTCGGCCTCGGCCACGCGGAAGAGGAGCTTGGGCTTCACGGGCGGGGAGCGGAAAGCGAAGGTGAAGGGAGAATCGACGTGGGCCGCGGCGATGATCTCGAGCTTTTCCAGCGCCTTGATGCGGCTCTGCGCCTGGCGCGCCTTGGTGGCCTTGGCGCGGAAGCGGTCGATGAAGGCGTGCAGGTGGGCGACCGTGCGCTGCTGGCGCTCGTAGGCCGATTGCTGCTGCGCGAGGCGCTCGGAGCGCTGGCGCTCGAAGGCGGAATAGTTGCCCGCGTAGGTGGTGAGCTTCTGCGCGTCCACGTGCACGATCGCGCCCACCACGGAATCGAGGAACTCGCGGTCGTGGGTGATGAGGAGGAGCGCGCCGGGATAGGCCTTCAGCCAGTCCTCGAGCCACATCACGGCGTCGAGATCCAGGTGATTGGTGGGCTCGTCGAGGAGCAAGAGGTCCGAGCGGCACATGAGGGCGCGGGCGAGGTTCAGGCGCATGCGCCAGCCGCCGGAGAAAGTGGCGACCGCGGCTGCCTCGGCCTCGGGTGAAAATCCCAGCCCCGACATGAGCGCCTGCGCGCGCGACTTCGCGGTGTACCCGCCGATCTCGTCGTAGTGCGCGTGCAGGTGCGCGGCGCGCTCGCCCTCCTCGTGCGCGTTCTCCGCTTCGCGGATCGCCACCTCGACTTCGCGCAGCTCCGCGTCGCCGTCCATCACGAAGTCGAGCGCGGCGCGGTCGGTATCGTGCAATTCCTGGGCTACGTGGGCGAGGACCCAGCGCGCCGGCAGCTCCATCGCGCCCGCGTCCTGGTGCAGTTCGCCCAGGATCAGCGCGAAGAGACTCGACTTGCCGCTTCCATTGGCGCCGACGAGGCCCACGCGGTGGCCCGGGAAGACGGTGGCGGAGGCGTCCTTCAGCAGCACGCGCGCGCCGCGGGCCAGCGTGATGTCGGCGAGGCGCAGCACTAGAGCGCCACGCCGTAGTCGATGCTGAGCGGCGCGTGGTCGGAGAAGGGCCGCGCCGTGTAGATCCGCGCTGCCTCGGCCGTGCGCGCGATGCCCGGCGTGGCGATGTGGTAGTCGAGGCGCCAGCCCACGTTGTTCTCCCGCGCTCGCCCACGGGCGGACCACCACGTGTACTGCTCCGGTCGGGGGTCGAGCCTCCGGAAGACGTCTACGAAGCCGACCTCGTCGAAGATCTGCGTGAGCCAGGCGCGCTCCTCGGGGAGGAACCCGGAGTGCTTCCGGTTCTCGCGCCAGTTCTTGAGGTCGATCTCCTGGTGGGCGATGTTCCAGTCGCCGCACAGGACGAATTCCCGCCCCGAGGCCTTCATCTCCACGAGCTTCGGCAGGAAGCGCTTCATGAAGGAGAACTTGCGCGCCTGCGCCTCCTCGCTCGAGGAGCCGGAGGGCACGTAGAGGGAGACGACGGAGAGGTTTCCGTAGTCGAGCTGCAGGTAGCGGCCCTGGGCGTCGATGTCGGGGATGCCCAGGCCGAGCACCTCGCGGTCCGGCTCCTTCCGCGCGTAGATGGCCACGCCGCTGTAGCCCTTCTTTTCGGCGGGGTGGAAGAAGGCGTGGAGCTTTGCCGGGGCGAGGATCGCCTTCGGGAGATCCGCCTCCTGCGCCTTGATCTCCTGGATGCAGACGAGGTCGGCCTTCTGGCGCTTCATCCAGTCGAGGAAGCCCTTGGCGGTGGCCGAGCGGATGCCGTTGGCGTTGAGGGTGACGATGCGCACGCTGAAGTTCGTTTCCGAGGGAGGATTTGGGTGAAAATAGCCAGCATTCTAATGGCCCCGACCCCATGGACGCCGCCAACCCCGCCGCCGGCCAGGATTTCCGCCGCCAGTTCCTCGAGTTCGCCATCCGCGTGGGAGTGCTGCGCTTCGGGGAGTTCAAGACCAAGGCGGGACGCCTTTCCCCCTACTTCTTCAATGCGGGGCTCTTCCACGACGGGGCGAGCCTCGGGGAGCTTTCCCGCTACTACGCCCAGGCCGCCCTCGCCTCGGGAATCGCCTTCGACCTCCTCTTCGGGCCGGCCTACAAGGGCATCACGCTCGCCGCGGCCACCGCGATCGCACTGGCCCAAATGGGTCACAATGTGCCGTTCTCGTACAATCGCAAGGAGGCCAAGGACCATGGCGAGGGCGGAAACGTCGTCGGCGCCCCCCTGCGGGGCCGTGTGCTGATCGTGGACGACGTGATTTCGGCCGGGACTTCGATCCGGGAGTCCGAGGCAATGATCCGGGCCGCCGGCGCCGAGCCGGCTGGCGTGCTAATTGCATTGGACCGTCAGGAACGGGGGCAAGGGGCGTTGTCCGCCACCCAGGAAGTCAGCCGGGACCACGGCATCCCCGTTACAGCGATTGCAACGTTGGACGACCTGCTCGCCACCCTGCGATCGCGGGCAGACCTGAAGGATCGCATCCCCGCCATCGAGGAGTACCGGCGGCAATACGGGGCATGACCCCACAACAGGCTTTTCGGCGCACGGACGCGAAAGACGGCCGGCGCCAGGCGCAAAGGAAAAGGCAATGAAGATCCTGCTGATCTTGGCAATGCTCGTGGCACCGGCCGCGCACGCGGCCTACAAGTGCAAGGACGAAAGGGGCATCACCCACATCGGCGACACGCCCCCGGCGGGCTGCGCCAAGGTGGTGATGTACGAGATCACGCGCTCCGGAAACATCCTCCGCAAGATCGACCCCACGCCCACGGGCGAGGAGATCCAGGCGCGGATGGAGGAGGCGGCGCGCCAGAAGGAGGCGGCGAAGCTCGCCGCGGAACAGCGCCGCAAGGACATAGCGTTGCTGGCCACTTACACCTCCGAGAAGGACATCGACACTTCGCGGGACCTGAACCTCCAGCCGATCGACGCGCGGATCCTCAGCGCGAAGGAAAGGACGGCGGCCGTCGAGGAACGCCAGAAGGATCTCGACGCGGAACTCGAGTTCTACAAGGCCGGCAAGAGCAAGGCCACGAGCAAGGTCCGGGACATCCCCCCGCAGCTGAAGTCCGACCTCGAGCGCACCGCCAAGGAAAAGGCCTCGCTCGCCGCGGCGATCGCGAGCTACCAGCGGGAACTGATCGACGTCCGGGAGCGCTACGACGCCGACAAGAAACGCTGGGTGGAGCTGAAGCAGATGCACCGCGAGGGCAGGCTCGACCTGCGTGACCCCCGTGAGATCGAGGCGTCCCGGAAGGCCGAGCCCTCGAAGACGGGCGTGAAGAAGTACAACCTCTACCTCGTCCCGGCCAACTGACCGGGCACGCGTCTAGCCCAGCCTCGCCTTCAGGATCGCGTTCGCCTGCGCGGGGTTCGCCTTGCCCTGCGAGGCCTTCATCACCTGCCCCACCAGCGCGTTGAAGGCCTTCTCCCTGCCCGCCCGGTAGTCGTCGACGAGCTTCGCGTTCGCAGCGAGCACCTGCTCCACGATCGCCTCGATGGCTCCCGCGTCGGAAATCTGCCGCAGGCCGCGCTTCTCGATGATCGCGTCGGCCTCGCCTTCGCCCGCGGCCATCGATTCGAAGACGTCCTTGGCCGTCTTGCCGGACACGGTGCCGTCGAGCACCCGCTGCACCAGCCCCGCCAACGCGGCGGGCCCGACCGGGCTTGCGTCGGCCTCGACCTCCAGCCGGTTCAGGAGCGCGGAGAGTTCCCCGAGCACCCAGGTGGCGCAGGCCTTCGGCTCGCCCCCGACCCGGCGCACCATCTCTTCGTAGTAGGTCGCCAGCGCCTTCGAGGAGGTGAGCGTCGTCGCGTCCGCCTCAGAGAGGCCGTGGTCGGACGCGAACCGCGCGCGCATCGCCGCAGGAAGTTCCGGCAGGGCGGCCCTGACGGACTCGATCCACGCCGGCGCGATCTCGAGCGGCAGCAGGTCCGGATCGGGAAAGTAGCGGTAGTCATGCGCATCCTCCTTGGAACGCATCGCGCGGGTCTCGCCCTTCTGCGGGTCCCAGAGGCGCGTTTCCTGGCGGACCTTGCCGCCGTCGCCGATCAACTCGACCTGGCGGTGCGCTTCGAACTCGATCGCCTTCTCGAGGAAGCGGAAGGAGTTCAGGTTCTTGATCTCGCAGCGCGTGCCGAGGATCTCCGAGCCCGCGGGCCGCACCGACACGTTGGCGTCGCAGCGGAAGGAGCCCTCCTGCATGTTGCCGTCGCAGATGCCGATCCAGCGAACCAGCGCGTGCAGCGTCTTCGCGTAGGCGACCGCTTCCCTGGCGCTGCGCATGTCCGGCTCCGTGACGATCTCCAGGAGCGGCGTGCCGGCGCGGTTCAGATCGATGCCGCTCATGCCGTGGAAGTCCTCGTGCAGGCTCTTGCCCGCGTCCTCCTCGAGGTGGGCGCGCGTCAGGCGCACGCGCTTCTGCGCGCCGTCGACCGCCACGAGCACCTCGCCGCCGACCACCACGGGAAGCTCGAACTGGCTGATCTGGTAGCCCTTCGGCAGGTCCGGGTAGAAGTAGTTCTTGCGCGCGAAGACGCTCCTCGGCGCGATCCGCCCGCCCACCGCGAGGCCGAAGCGGATGGCGCGCTCGACCGCCGCCTTGTTGAGCACGGGAAGCACGCCGGGGAGCGCGATGTCCACGGCGCTCGCCTGCGTGTTGGGCGCCGCGCCGAACGCCGTCGACGCCCCGGAGAAGATCTTCGAGGCGGTCGAGAGCTGCGCGTGGGTCTCCAGCCCGATGACGATTTCCCACGCCATGGTCAGTCGATCCCCGGCGGCCGGCGGCAGTGCCAGTCGGTCGCCTGCTGGAACTGGTGCGCGACGTTCAGCATCCGCGCCTCGTCGAAATGATTGCCGATCACCTGCAGGCCGACCGGCAGGCCCCCGGCGCCGAATCCGCAGGGCACCGACAGGCCCGGAAGGCCCGCGAGGTTCACGGAGATCGTGTAGAGATCCTCGAGATACATCTGTACCGGGTCGCTCGACTTCTCCCCGATCGGAAAGGCAACCGCGGGCGCGGCCGGCCCCGCGATCACGTCGCAGGCCCTGAACGCCTCGGTGAAGTCGCGCGCGATGAGCCGGCGCACCTTCTGGGCCTGCAGGTAATAGGCGTCGTAGTAGCCGTGGGAAAGCACGTAGGTGCCCACGAGGATCCGGCGCTGCACCTCGGCGCCGAATCCCTCCGCGCGGCTCTTGCGGTACATGTCGTCGAGATCCGCGTAGCCGGTCGCGCGATGGCCGTAGCGCACGCCGTCGAAGCGCGACAGGTTCGATGAGGCTTCCGCCGGCGCGATCACGTAGTACACCGGGACGGCGAGCGCCTGGTTGGGCAGGCTCACCTCGACGGTCCGCGCGCCCAGGCGCACCAGTTCGGCGATCGCCGCGTTCACGCAGCCGGCGACATCGGACGAGAGATCGGCGGTGAAGTACTCCTTCGGCAATCCCACGCGCAGGCCCGCCAGGGGCTTCGCGAGGTCGCGCGCGTAGTCCTCCTTCGGCCGCTCGATGCTGGTGGAATCGCGCGCGTCGAACCCGGCCATGACGTTCAGCATCAGCGCGAGATCCTCGGCGCACTTGCCGAAGGCGCCGCCCTGGTCGAGCGACGAGGCGAAGGCGACCATGCCGTAGCGCGATACCGCTCCGTAGGTCGGCCGGATGCCCGCGGTGCCGGTGTGCGAAGCCGGCTGGCGAATCGACCCGCCGGTGTCGGTGCCGGTTGCCGCTGGGACCAGGCGCGCGGCGACCGCCGCGGCCGAGCCGCCGGAACTGCCGCCCGGCACCCGTGTGGTGTCCCAGGGATTCCGCGCCGGGCCGAAGAAGGAGTTTTCGTTGGACGAGCCCATGGCGAACTCGTCCATGTTGGTCTTGCCCACCAGCACGGCGCCGGCGGCGTCGAACTGCTCGACGACGTGGGCATCGTAGGGCGAGACGAAGTCGGCGAGCATGCGCGAGCCGCAGGTGGTCTTCCACCCCTTCGCGCAGAAGAGGTCCTTGTGCGCGATCGGGATGCCGGTCAGGGGCGCCGCGTCTCCGGCGGCAAGCCGGGCGTCGGCCGCGCGCGCCGAGGCGAGCGCCTTCTCCTCGTCGACGGTGATGAAGGCGTTGAGGCCCGGGCCCAGCCTCGCGATGCGCCCGAGAAAGAGCCGCGTGAGCTCCTCGCTCGAGACCTTGCGGTCGCGAAGCCGGGCTGCGAGGGCGGAGAGCGGGAGATCGAACATGCGCGGTGTCGGGGCGCGGCGACCGGCCGCGGCCGCCGGCGGGACTACTCGATCACCTTCGGGACGAGATAGAGGCCGTCCTCTACCTGCGGCGCGGTGAACTGGAAGGCGGCGCGCTGGTCGGACTCGGTGACGCGATCCTCCCGCAGGCGCTGCGCCACGTCGATGGCGTGCGCCATGGGCTCGATGCCGGTGGTGTCGACGGCGCGCATCCGCTCTATCAGGGCAAAGATGGCGTTGAGGTGTTGTTGCACCGCAGCAAGGCCCTCGTCCGGGATCTCGATCCGGGCCAGGTCGGCGATGCGGCGGACTTCATCGTGGGACAGCATGCGAAATGCGCTCTAAGGCCTTAATTCATCGTGATTTTGGGCTATTATAGGCGACCCCCGCAGCCCGGGGATAGTCGGCAGCCCGAATTTCCTTACGGATCAAGATGTTCTCATTCGTTTCCAAGTACTTTTCCACCGATCTCGCGATCGACCTCGGCACCGCCAACACGCTCATCTACGTTCGCGGCAAGGGCGTCGTCCTGGACGAGCCCTCCGTCGTCGCCATCCGCCAGGAAGGCGGGCCCAGCGGCAAGAAGACCATCCAGGCGGTCGGGCTCGGCGCCAAGCAGATGCTCGGGCGCACGCCGGGCAACATCACGGCCATCCGCCCGATGAAGGACGGCGTGATCGCGGACTTCACGATCACGGAGCAGATGCTCAAGTACTTCATCAAGAAGATCCACGACAACCAGTGGTTCCGGCCTAGCCCGCGCATCGTGATCTGCGTGCCCTACGGCTCCACCCAGGTCGAGCGCCGCGCGATTCGCGAGAGCGCCATCGGCGCGGGCGCGAGCCAGGTGTTCCTCATCGAGGAACCCATGGCGGCGGCCATCGGCGCCGACCTCCCCATCGCGGAGGCCACGGGCTCGATGGTGGTCGACGTCGGCGGCGGCACGACGGAGGTGGGCGTGATCTCGCTCGGCGGGATCGTCTACTCGAATTCCGTGCGCGTCGGCGGCGACAAGTTCGACGAGGCCATCATCAACTACATCCGCCGCAACTACGGCATGCTCATCGGGGAATCGACGGCGGAGAACATCAAGAAGACCATCGGCTCCGCCTTCCCGGGCTCGGAAGTGCGCGAGATGGAAGTCAAGGGCCGCAACCTCGCCGAAGGCATCCCGCGCTCGTTCACGATTTCGTCGAACGAGATCCTCGAAGCGCTCACCGATCCGCTCAATTCCATCGTCTCCGCCGTGAAGAGCGCCCTCGAGCAGACCCCGCCTGAACTCGGCGCGGACATCGCCGAGAAGGGCATGGTGCTCACCGGCGGCGGCGCGCTCCTGCGCGAGCTCGACCGCCTGCTCATGGAGGAAACGGGCCTGCCGGTGATCGTCGCCGACGACCCGCTCACCTGCGTGGTCCGCGGCTCCGGCCGCGCGCTCGAGGAGATGGACAAGCTCGGAACGGTGTTCACGAACGACTGACGCCGAAGCGCCCGCGTGCACCGCGAGCCGCCTCCGTTCTTCCACCGCGGGCCCAGCCCGCTCGCGCGCCTCACGTTCTTCGCGCTGCTCGCGATCGCGACGATGATCGCCGACCATCGCTTCGGCGCCCTGGAGGCGGTGCGGCTGTCGCTCTCGGTCCTCGTACACCCCGTCCAGCAGCTCGCCGGCGCGCCCGCAACCGCGCTCACGCGCGTGGGAGAGTACTTCTCCTCCCAGGACCGGCTGCTGCGCGAGAACGAGGAGCTGAAGGCGAAGCTCCTCGAGTTCGCCGCCGCGGCGCAGCAATCGAAGCTGCTGCAGGCCGAGCAGGATCACTTCCTCGCCATGACGCCCGCCAGGAGCCGCTTCGCCGCGGACGGCCTGCTCGCGGAGATCCTCTCCCACGGGCGCAACCCCTTCGTGAGGAAACTCGTCCTCGACAAGGGGCTCACCCAGGGCATCAAGTCGGGCATGCCCGTCATCGACGACGCGGGAGTGGTCGGGCAGGTCACCGCGGTGGGCACCTTCACGAGCGAGGCGACGCTCCTCACGGAAAAGGACCAGTCGGTGCCGGTGATGCTCACGCGCAACGGCCTGCGCGCGATCGCCGTGGGCTCCGGCAAGGACGGCTCCATCGACGTGCCCTTCATGCCGGTCTCGGCGGACATCCAGAACGGCGACCTCTTCGTGACTTCGGGCATCGACGGCACCTACCCCGCCGGGCTCGTGGTCGCGCGCGTCACGGCGGTGGAGAAGAACACGGCCTACGTCTTCGCCAAGATCACCGCGATGCCCGCGGCCGGCGTGGACAACCACCGCTTCGTGCGCATCCTTACGGCCACGCGCCCCGCCAGCCCGCCGCCGCCGACGCAGGCCGACGAGAGACGAACCGCGAAGGACCGCCCGCCGGGCAAGGGACGGCGCCAGCCATGAGACCGGCCGACCTCACCCCCGTCGCACGCGACGTGATGCGCATTCCGGCCGGGCCGGGGCTCATCTTCGCCTCGGTCGTGGCCGCCTACCTCTTCAATTCGCTGCCCTGGTCCGGGTGGGCGCTGCTCGCGCGGCCGGACCTCGTGCTGGTGGTCATTCTCTTCTGGGCGATCCACCAGCCCAACTCCATCGGACAGGGCCTCGCCTTCGCCCTCGGGCTCGCGATGGACGTGGGCGACTCCACGCTCCTCGGCCAGCACGCGCTCGCGTACGTGATCGCAACCTACGGCGCGCAAGTGCTGCGCGTGCGGGTGCTCGCGTTCCCGATCCTGGAGCAGTCCCTGCACGTCCTGGGCCTCCTCGTCGGGGCGTCGTTCGTGGTGGTGCTGCTGAACCTCGTGCTCGGCGCATCGCTCCCGGGCCTCGCCGCGGCGGTCTCGCCGGTGCTCGCCGCCATCGCCTGGGGGCCGCTCACCTGGATCCTCCATCTTCCGGCGCTGCGGCGCATGCGACGAGAGCGCGCGGCATGAGCGTCGGCCTCACGCTCCGGGACCAGCGGGCCGAACTCAACGTCTTCCGCCAGCGCCTCATGGTCGCCGGGCTCCTCGCGCTCGCCGCGCTGGGCGTGCTCGTCGTCCGCTTCGTCTGGCTGCAGGTGATCCAGAGCGAGCACTTTCACACGCTTGCGGAGGCGAATCGCATCTCGGTGGTGCCGGTCGTGCCCAACCGCGGGCTCATACTCGACCGCAACGGCGAAGTGCTCGCCGCGAACTACTCCGCCTACACGCTGGAGATCACCCCGAGCAAGGTGGAGAACGTCGAGCGCGCCATCGAGGAGCTGTCGAAGGTGATCGAGGTGGCCCCGCGGGACCGCCGGCGCTTCAAGCGCCTGCAGGAGGAGAGCAAGAATTTCGAGAGCCTGCCGATCCGCACGCGCCTGACCGAGGAGGAAGTGGCGAGGTTCGCGGTGAACCGCTACCGCTTCCCGGGGTTCGAGATCAAGGCGCGGCTCTTCCGCTCCTACCCCCACGGCGACATCGCCTCCCACGCCGTGGGCTACATCGGCCGCATCAACGAGGCCGACGTCGGCCGGATCGAGGAGCAGGGCGCCACGACGAACTACAAGGGCACCAACCATATCGGCAAGCTCGGCATCGAGGGGGCTTACGAGAAAGAGCTGCACGGCACCACGGGCAGCGAGCGGGTCGAGATCGACGCCGGCGGCCGCGCGATCCGGGCGCTGTCGCGCGCCGAGCCGCAGTCGGGCAACAACCTCATGGTCACCCTGGACATCAAGCTGCAGCGCGCCGCCGAGGAGGCTTTCCAGGAGTACCGCGGCGCGCTCGTGGCCCTCGACCCGAAGACGGGCGACGTGCTGGCGCTCGTCTCCAAGCCGGGCTTCGACCCGAACCTCTTCGTCGACGGCATCGACCCCGCCAACTGGGACGCGCTCAACAGCTCCCTCGACAAGCCGCTCAACAACCGGGCGCTGCGCGGCCAGTACCCGCCCGGCTCCACCATCAAGCCCTTCCTCGCGCTGGCCGCGCTCGCCACCGGCAAGCGCACGCCGGAGCAGACCATCTTCGACCCGGGGCACTGGATGCTTCCCGGCGTCTCGCGCCCGTTTCGCGACTGGAAGCCGGGCGGCCACGGAACGGTGAACCTGCACAAGTCCATCGTGGTCTCGTGCGACACCTACTACTACGGGCTCGCCAACGACCTGGGCGTGGACGCGATCCACCGCTTCATGACGCGGTTCGGTTTCGGCTCGCGCACCGGCGTGGACATCGACGGGGAGCTCGCCGGGCTTCAGCCCTCGACGGACTGGAAGTGGCAACGCTTCAAGCAGCGCTGGTACGCAGGCGACACCATCAGCGTGGGCATCGGGCAGGGCTACTGGCTCGCCACGCCCCTGCAGCTCGCCGCCGCCGTGGCTACCCTTGCCAACGGCGGCACCTCGGTCCGACCGCGGCTGGTGCGCGCCGTGCAGGACGCGCGGACGCAGGAGGTGCGCGAGATCCCCGTAGCGGAAGGCGAGGCCGTCGCCGTGAAGCCCGAGCACCTCGAGCTGGTGAAGGCCGCGATGATCGACGTGACGCGGCCCGGCGGCACCGCCACGCGCGCCGGGCTGGGCGCGCCCTACCTGATCGCGGGCAAGACCGGGACGGCCCAGGTGGTGGCCATGAAGTCCGGCGAGAAGTACGACGAGAAGCGCGTGCGGGAGCGCCACCGGGACCACGCGCTCTTCATCGCCTACGCACCTGCCGACGACCCGAAGATCGCGCTCGCCGTACTCGTCGAGAACGGGGGCCACGGCGGGGCCACCGCCGCCCCGATCGCGCGCGCGGTGCTCGACTTCCACCTGCTGGGAAAGCGAACCGCGCCCAGGCTGCCCACGGGCGAACCGGAGGCCGAGGGTGATTAGCCGGCTCTTCTACTTCCTCTCGCGGCGCATCGACGGCCCGCTCATGGTCTCTCTCGTGCTCACCCTGGCCCTCGGCCTCACGGTGGTGTACTCGGCCTCCGGCGGCGCGTCCTTCGACCGCGTGCTCGGGCAGGGGCGCAACATCGCGATCGCGGCCACCGCCCTGTGGGTGGTGGCCAACATCCCGCCGCAGGCCCTCATGCGCCTGGCCGTGCCGATCTACTCGGCGGGCCTGGTGCTGCTCATCGGCGTCGCACTTTTCGGCGAGGTGCGCAACGGCGCGCGCCGGTGGCTGAACCTCGGTTTCACCACCGTGCAGCCCTCCGAGGCGATGAAGATCGCGGTGCCGCTCGTGCTCGCCTGGTACTTCCACCGCCACCAGGAGGCAATCAAGCTGCGCGACTACGCGGTCGCCGCCATCCTGCTCGCCCTTCCCGTGGGCCTGGTGGTGCGCCAGCCCGACCTGGGCACCGCGCTCCTCATCTTCGCCTCGGGCTTCTTCGTGATCTTCCTCGCAGGGCTTTCCTGGAAGGTACTGGCGACCTTCTTCGCGACGGGGCTCGCGAGCCTGCCGTTCCTCTGGGGCATGCTGCACGACTACCAGCGCAGGCGCGTGCTGACGCTCCTCGATCCCACGGAAGATCCGCTGGGCGCGGGCTACCACATCATCCAGGCGACGATCGCGATCGGCTCCGGCGGGGTGCTGGGCAAGGGGTGGCTGAACGGCACCCAGGCGCAGCTCGACTTCGTGCCCGAACGCTCCACCGACTTCATCCTCGCGGTGTTCGGCGAGGAGTTCGGCCTCGCGGGGAACCTCCTGCTCATCACCCTCTACGTACTCATCGTCGCGCGCGGGCTCATGATCGCCGCGAACGCCTCGACCACCTTCGCGCGCCTCACGGCGGGCGCGGTGACGCTCACCTTCTTCACCTATGCCTTCGTGAACATGGGCATGGTGAGCGGGATCCTGCCGGTGGTGGGCGTGCCGCTTCCCATGGTGAGCTACGGCGGAACCGCGCTCCTGTCGATCCTGGTGGGATTCGGCATCCTCATGTCGATCTCCACCCACAAGCAGCTGGTGTCGAGTTGACGCGCGCGCTCCTCTTCCTGGTCGCCGCCGCGCTGCTCGCCTCCTGCGGCGCCCCGCCCAAGGCGCCTCCGGGCAAGCCCGTCTACTATGCCGACGACGGGCCGCCCGACAGGGTGCCCGAGGACATCGCCGCCATCCCCGACGCCGTGCCGCGCGACGAGCCCTACCATCGCTACGCCAACCGCCCCTACACGGTGTTCGGGCGCTCCTACGCGCCGGTGGTGAACGACGACCCGATGCAGGAGCGCGGACTCGCCTCGTGGTACGGGCGCATGTTCCATGGCCGCAAGACCGCCTCGGGAGAGGTCTACGACATGTTCGCGATGACCGCGGCGCACAAGACGCTGCCGATCCCGAGCTTCGCGCGCGTGACGAGCCTCAAGTCCGGCAAGTCGATCCTCGTGCGGGTGAACGACCGCGGCCCCTTCCACGAAGGGCGCGTGATCGACCTCTCCTACGCCGCGGCGGTGAAGCTGGGCATAGCCGGCCCCGGCAGCGGACCCGTGGAGGTGGAGCGGGTGTTCGCGCGCGATGCGGGGACACAGCTCGCTTCGGCCCCCGCACCGAGGCCGGCCGCGGCGCCGGTGGCGCCCGCGGCACCGGCCGTCGCCACGGTGACCACTCCGCTTGCCGCATCGCCCGCGCTTGCAGCCGTCGAAATGCCGGCGCCGCGGCCGGCCGAGGTCCAGACGCCGCTCGTCGCAGCCGACCCCGCGGGCCATTACCTGCAACTCGGCGCGTTTTCCAGTGTCGACAATGCCGAGAGCTTCCGCGACAAGGTCTCCCGCGAGCTGGTCTGGCTCTTCGAGCCGATCCAGGTCGCCCAGGCCGGCAGCCTGCACCGCGTCCGTCTCGGCCCCTACAAGACGCGCGAGGAGGCGCAGGCCATCGCCGACAAGATCCGCGCCACGCTCGACTTCGCACCCGTCATCACTCCCGCAACCCGATAGAACGCCTCTCGATGAACCGCCTGCTCGCCTTCCTCCTCGCCTTCTGCCTTCCGCTCGCCTCCGCCGCCCAGTCCCTCACGCCCCCGCCCGTCGCGGCACGGGCGTACTACCTCCTCGACACCCTGTCGGGGCAGGCGCTCGTGGCGCAATCCGAGGACGACCGCTTCGAGCCCGCCTCGCTCACCAAGCTCATGACCGCCTACCTCGTCTTCACGGCGATGCGCGACGGCAGGCTCGATCCGGCGAAGCCGGCGACGGTCTCGGAGAAGGCGTGGAAAACCGGCGGCTCGCGCATGTTCATCGAGCCGAGGAAGCCCGTCACCATCGGCGACCTCCTGCGCGGCATGATCGTGCAGTCCGGCAACGACGCCACGATCGCGCTGGCGGAGGCCATCGCCGGGACCGAGGAGGCCTTCGCGCAGCTTATGAACCGCGAGGCGGCGCGCCTGGGCCTGCGCAACACGAACTTCGTCAACGCCACGGGGCTGCCCGCGCCGAACCACTACGCAAGCGCTCGCGACATGGCGGTGCTCGCCGCGGCCCTGATCCGCGACTTCCCGGCCGAGTACGCCCTGTACTCGCAGAAGGAGTTCACCTGGAACGGCATCACGCAGGCCAACCGCAACCGCCTGCTCTGGCTCGATGCGACGGTCGACGGCGTGAAGACGGGGTTCACCGAGGCCGCCGGCTACTGCCTGGTCGCCTCCGCGAAGCGCGACGAGCGCCGCCTCGTCTCCGTGGTGATGGGCGCCCAGACCGACGCGTTGCGCATGTCCGAGAACCAGAAGCTCCTGAACTTCGGCTTCCTCGCCTACGACACGCAGCGCCTGTACCGCAAGGGCGAGGTCGTCGCCACCCCCGAGATCTTCAAGGGCACGGGTGCGACGATCCGGCTGGGCTTCGACCGCGACGTGTGGCTCACCCTGCCGCGCGACCGGTTCCAGGGCGTGAAGGCGCAGTTGCACACCGACCAGCCCTTCGTGGCGCCCTACTCCCGGGGACAGAAAGCGGGGATAATGAAACTCGTCCGCGACAAGGCTCCCGTCGCGGAATTCGCCGTCGTGGCGCTCGAGGACATGCCCACGGCGGGGTTCCTTTCCCGCGGATGGGACACGATCCGCCTCCTCTTCCGGTGACCGCCATGACCGCTCCGATCGCGCACTTCAACGGCGAGCTGCTGCCCCTGGACCAGATCCGCATCTCGCCCCTCGACCGCGGCTTCATTTTCGGCGACGGCGTCTACGAGGTGATCCCCGCCTACGGCGGCACGCTCCTGCGCGCCCGGGAGCATTTCCGGCGCCTGCAGCGATCGATGGACGAGATCGGGCTCGCCAACCCGCATACCGTCGACGAGTGGATCGGCGAGGTGACTCGCCTGCTCTCCCACCACCCCGGCAACCAGTCGGTGTACATCCAGGTCACGCGCGGCGTGCCGCCGAAACGCGACCATGTGATCCCGCGGGGGCTGGTCCCCACGGTGTTCATGATGGCGAGCCCGCTGGCCACCCCCTCGCCGGAGATGGTGGAAAAGGGAGTCGCCTGCGTGAGCGCCAGGGATTTCCGCTGGGAGAAGTGCCACATCAAGTCCACCTCGCTCCTGGGCAACGTGCTCGCGCGCCAGCTGTCGGCCGACGCCGGCGCCACGGAGACGATCCTCTTTCGCGACGGTTTCCTCACCGAGGCATCGGCCTCCAATGTCTTCGTCGTGAAGGACGGGGCCGTGGCCGCCGCGCCGCAGGACAACCACATCCTGCTGGGGATCACCTACGAGCTGCTCGCGGAACTCGCGGCCCAGGGCAAGCTGCGCTACGCGGTCCGCCCGATCCCGGAGTCCGAGGTCCGCTCCGCCGACGAGATCTGGCTCACCTCGTCGACCAAGGAAGTGCTCGCCGTCACGACGCTGGACGGCAAGCCCGTGGGCAGCGGGGCGCCAGGGGCCGTGTTCCGCCGCATGCACGCGCTCTTCCAGGACTACAAGGCGAAGCTCGCCGCAGCACCTGCGGCCGTCGCCTGAGCGGTCGAGGCGATGCCGGGCGACGGGGCACAGGCGAAGCCCCTCCTCACCTTCCCCACGCCGTTTCCCATCAAGGTGATGGGCCGGCGCGAGGAAGGGTACGCGCAGGCCATCGTCGAGGTGGTGCTGCGCCACGCGCCCGACTTCGATCCCGCCACGCTGGAGATGCGCCCCTCGACCGCGGGCAACTACCTTTCGCTCACCGTCACCATCACCGCGCGCTCGCGCGAGCAGCTGGACGCCCTGTACCAGGACCTCTCCGGCCACCCGATGGTGATGATGGTGCTCTGAGCGCGAAGCCGTGAACCCCGCCATCCGCAGCCTGGGGCTCGCCGGTTTCGAAACCGTGTGGAGTGCCATGCGCGACTTCACGGCGTCGCGCGACGCATCGACCCCGGACGAACTGTGGTTCGTCGAGCACCCGCCCGTCTTCACCCTCGGGCTCGCCGCAAGCCCGGAGCACGTGCTCGACGCCGCCTCGGTCCCGGTCGTGCGCATCGACCGCGGCGGCCAGGTGACCTACCACGGGCCCGGGCAGCTCGTGGCCTACGTGCTCCTCGATCTCCGGCGCGCCGGCTACGGCGTGAAGGCGCTGGTGCACCGGCTCGAGCAGTCGGTGATCGATCTCCTGGCGGGCTACGGCCTGCAGGGATCACGGCAGCCGGGAATGCCGGGGGTCTACGTCTCCGGCGCGAAGATCGCCGCGGTCGGGCTGCGCATCTCGCGAGGCTGCAGCTACCACGGGATCGCGCTCAACGTGGACACGGACCTGGCCGCGTTCGCGCGGATCAACCCCTGTGGCTACCCGGGGCTCGCGGCCACGCGGCTGGCCGACCTCGGGGTGCGTGATACGATCGCCGCAGTCGAAGCCCGCTGGCGGCCGATCCTCTCCGCCGCGCTCTCCGCCGACTGAAACCCGCCATGGCCGACACCCGGACCCCGGAAGCAAAGCTCGCCGCCAAGCGCGGCGAGAAGACCGCGCGCATTCCCATCAAGGTGGTCGCGTCCGAGCCGCTGCGCAAGCCCGACTGGATCCGCGTGCGCGCCGGCGGCGGCGAGCGGTTCCACGAGATCAAGAAGATCCTGCGGGATGCGAAGCTCGTCACCGTGTGCGAGGAGGCCTCGTGCCCCAACATCGGCGAGTGCTTCGGACACGGCACCGCGACCTTCATGATCATGGGGGAGCTCTGCACGCGGCGCTGCCCGTTCTGCGACGTCGCCCACGGCCGCCCGCAGCCGCTCGACGCCGACGAGCCCCGCCACCTGGGCGAGACCGTCGCCGCGTTGAAGCTCGCCTACGTCGTGGTGACGAGCGTGGACCGCGACGACCTGCGCGATGGCGGGGCGCAGCATTTCGTCGACTGCATCCGCGCGGTGCGCGAGCATTCCCCGGCCACGAAGATCGAGATCCTCACGCCGGATTTCCGCGGGCGCCTGGACCGGGCGCTCGCGATACTCGCCGCCGCGCCGCCCGACGTGATGAACCACAACCTGGAAACGGTTCCGCGCCTCTACGCGCAGGCACGGCCGGGGTCGGACTACGCGCATTCGCTCAGGCTCCTCGGCGACTTCAAGGCCGCGCACCCGGGCACGCCGACCAAGTCGGGCCTGATGCTCGGGCTGGGCGAGACGAACGAGGAGATCCTCGCGGTGATGGCGGACCTGCGCGCCCACGGCGTGGACATGCTCACCCTCGGGCAGTACCTGCAGCCTTCGCGCAGCCATCTGCCCGTCGCGCGCTTCGCACACCCCGACGAGTTCCGCTGGTTCGAGGCGCAGGCCGCCGCCATGGGCTTCGCGAACGCCGCCTGCGGGCCGATGGTGCGCTCGAGCTACCACGCCGACCGGCAGGCCGCGGGCTCGGGGGTGGCATGAGATTCCCCGCCGTGGCGCTCATGGCGGCGCTCCTGGCCGCGTCCGCGACGGCCCGTGCGCAAGCGATCCACAAGTGCATGAGCCCCGGGGGGTCGATCACCTACCAGGCCACGCCGTGCATGGGGCCGGGCGAGCGCCGGACGGTCGACACTTCGCACGGGGGCTCGCTTCCCGATCCCGTGGCGCGCGCCCTCCTCGAGCGCGAGGCGCGCCGCGGCAACCGCCTCGCCCGGGGATTTGTCGAGGAAGCGCGGGAGCGCGACCGGCTGGAACGCGAGGAGCGCGCCGAGCGCGAGGAACGCGTGCGCCGGGAACGGCTGCGGGAAATCCGCCCGGCGGACGAGCCGCCCGCCTGGGTAACGCCGTGGGGCTGGCCAGGGCCGCCGGGCCTTGCGAGACCGAAGGCCAAGCCGGGCTCCTGATCCGCGCGGTACTGAATCCGGAACGGGCGGGCGCGAGTATTCTCCCCGCATGGACATCGCCTCGCGCATCCGCCTCGTGGGCTTCCGCAAGTGGTACGAGCGGCAGCTCATCGACAGCCACCTCTCGCTCACGACGTGCTTCCTGTCGGGAATCACGATCGCGGCCTGCCTGGAGGAGGTGCGCCTTGCCGAGGCGGGCTGGAGGACGGCGACCCTGCTCGCGATCGTCTTCGCGGCGGCGCTCCTGTGCGCGTACTCCTGGAGGCGCTACCTCACCGTGCTCGGGCGAGCGGAAACCTACGGAAGCCGGTCCAGCTGCCCCGCCTGCAAGACGTACGCGCGCTTCGATATCCTCGCCTCGGGAAGCGGCACGCAGGGGCCGTATCTCGATCCCGAGGAAACCGCGCTGCCCTACCCGTGGCTGCGCGTGCGTTGCCGGAAATGCGCCACCGCCTGGCGCCTTCCGGACTAGTCCGGGCCGTCGTCCCGCGGCACGGGCGCGGGCATCGTCCGGAAGGGCGCCTCGGGATCGGCCATCGCCCCCAGGCAGGCCGCGATGAGCAGCCCCACGAGGGTGATCACGGCGAGCCCCGGATCGCCCAGGAAGATGAGCAGGCCCGGCATCATGCCCGCACCCGCAAAGAAGAACTCCGTCACGTCGCCCGGCTTCATCGTCGCCTCCTTCCCAGAGGGATGACGCCATCCTGCCGCCGTCGCCGAATGCTTTCCATGCATTGGTGCGCGCGGATCCTGCAGGATATTCCTTCCCGCAAAACAGAAAAGCCCGCTTGCGGGCGGGCTTTCCGGGCGAGGCGACGCGCCGTTCAGGCCAGCGCGCCGTAGGCGGGGAGCGTGAGGAACTCCACGTAGTCGTCGGAGGCCGTGATCTCCTCGAAGAGCTTTGCGCCCTCGGCGTACTTGCCGGCGGCGAACGCCTCCTCGCCGACTATGGCAGGCGTCTTCGCCAGCTCGTCGACGAGGATCTCGTGGAAGAGCGCGCGGGTCACCTTGCGGCCGTCGTCGAGCACGCCCTTGGGCGAACGGATCCACTGCCACACCTGGGAGCGCGAGATCTCCGCCGTGGCGGCATCCTCCATCAGGTTGAAGATGGGCACGCAGCCGTTGCCGCCCAGCCAGGAGCCGATGTACTGGATGCCCACCTGGACGTTGTTGCGCAGGCCGGCCTCCGTGATCGGCCCCTCGGGCCTGAAGTCGAGGAGGTCCTTCGCGCCCACCTGCACCTCGGGCAACTGCTTGCCGTACTGGTTCGGCCCGGGCATGTGCTTGTCGAACACCTCGCGGGCGACCGGCACCAGGCCGGGGTGGGCGATCCAGGTGCCGTCGCAGCCGTCCGTCACCTCGCGCAGCTTGTCGACGCGCACCTTCTCCATGGCCGCGTCGTTCGCCGCCGGATCGTTCTTGATGGGGATCTGCGCGGCCATGCCGCCCATGGCCGGGGCATTGCGCCGGTGGCAGGTCTTCACCAGCAGCAGCGCATAGGCGCGCATGAAGGGCGCGGTCATGGTGACCTGCGCCCGGTCGGCGAGGCAGAAATCCGGCTGCGAGCGGAACTTCTTGATGCAGGAGAAGATGTAGTCCCAGCGGCCGATGTTCAGCCCCGCCGAGTGATCGCGCAGCTCCCACAGGATCTCGTCCATCTCGAAGGCGGCCACGACCGTCTCGATGAGCACCGTGGCCTTGATCGAGCCTTGGGGCACCCCCGCCTCCTTCTGCGCCACCGTGAAGATGTCGTTCCACAGCCGCGCCTCCAGGTGCGATTCCAGCTTCGGCAGGTAGAAGTAGGGCCCCGAGCCGCGCGCGAGGAGCTCCTTCGCGTTGTGGAAGAAATACAGCGCGAAGTCGAAGATGCCCCCGGGGACGGGCTTGCCGTCGAGCGTCACGTGCTTCTCGTCCAGGTGCCACCCCCGCGGGCGGGGGAAGAGCACCGCGGTGCTCTGGTTCAGCTCGTAGCGCTTGCCCGCCTGCTCGAAGGTGATGGTCCGGCGAATGGCGTCCATGAGGTTCGCCTGGCCCTCGATCATGTTCTCCCACGTGGGGCAGTTCGCATCCTCGAAATCCGCCATGAAGGTCGACGCGCCCGAGTTGAGGGCATTGATCACCATCTTGCGGTCGGTCGGCCCGGTGATCTCGACGCGGCGGTCCAGGATGTCCTTCGGCTGGTCGGCGACCTTCCAGTCCGACTCGCGCACCGACTTCGTGTCCGGCAGGAAGTCCGGCATGCTGCCGGCGTCGAATTCCTTCTGGCGGGCGGCCCGGGCGGCGAGCAGCTCGGCGCGGCGCGAGTCGAACCGGCGAACGAGCTTCGCCGTGAACTCGAGCGCGGCGGGAGTGAGCACGCGGCCGTATTCGGGCCTGAGCGCGCCGGTGATCTGCATGCCGGCGGGAAGTGCGGTCCTGGATTCCATGTTTCACCTTTCGCGGGGCGTGGGGTCGCGCGGCCGGCTCCCCGGTTGGCGCGATCCCGTGACGACAAGCGCGTATTTTATTACGTCACAAGAATGAAGGTAATCGTCCGTATCAAGAAAAGGTCTTATACTTATCGGCGGCATGGACAAGTTCAAGGAGTTGACCACATTCGTGGATGTCGCGCAGCGCGGCAGCCTGTCGGCGGCCGCGCGCGAGGAAGGCATCACCCCCGCGATGGTGGGCCGGCGCATCGACCAGCTCGAGGAGCGCCTGGGCGTGAAGCTCTTCAAGCGATCGACGCGCAAGGTGACGCTCACGCCGGAAGGGGCCACCTTCTACGAGGACTGCCACCGCGTGCTCGAGGAATTGCGCTCGTCCGAGGACGCCCTCACCGCCGGCGCGAAGAGCGCCGCGGGGCGCCTGATCGTCACGGCGCCGACCTCCTTCGGGCGCCGGCACATCGCACCGCACCTGCCGGCGTTTCTCTCCGTGCACCCCAATCTCGCCGTCCAGCTCCACCTGTCCGAGCGCATAGTGGACCTGAAGAACGAGCGCTTCGACCTGGCCATCCGGATCGCGGACCTGAAGAGCGCGGATCTGGTGGCCGTGTTGCTCGCCCGCAACCACCGGGTGGTCTGCGCCTCTCCCGCCTACCTGAAACGGGCTGGCCGGCCCCAGTCCCTGGCCGATCTCTCGCGGCACAACTGCCTGGTCACGAGCACCGACGATGGCGTGGTCGACGCCTGGTCCTTCCACGACAACGGAAAACCCGTCACGCTCAAGGTGCACGGCAACCTCCAGTGCAACGACGGCGAGGTGCTCACCCGCTGGGCCATCGCCGGCGAGGGCCTCGCGCTGCGCAGCGCCTGGGAAGTGAGCGAGGAGGTGAAGAAAGGGCGCCTCGCCACGGTCCTGGACGAGTACGCGGTGCCGGGCAACAACATCTACGCGGTGTTTCCCGAGCGCCGTCTCCTGCCCGCGAAGGTGCGCTTCTTCATCGACCACTTGAAGCAGGCCTTCGGGGACCCTCCGTACTGGGAGTAGCCTGGCGCGGCGCCCTACCGGAAGGCCTTCACCACGTGCTGCTGTCGCCGGCTCACGCTGATGCGCTCGCCCGTGCCGCGGATGACGGCGGCCCAGCCCGATTCGCTTTCCTGGGCGTTGCGCTCGAACCCCTCGATGGCCGAGCGCGCGACAAGGCAGTTGCGGTGCACGCGCACGAACGCCTCGCCGAACTCCTCCTCCAGCCGCGTGAGGGATTCCTCTACCAGGAACTCGCGCGCGGCCGTGCGGATGGTGACGTACTTCAACTCGGCCCGCAGGTACAGCACGTCGGCCAGCGCCACGAGGTGGATCTTGCCGCGCTCGTGGACGCTCAGGTGCCTTCTCGGCTGGTTCGCGGCGGCTGCGAGCGCTTCGCGACTGGGCGCCGAGACGCTTGCCTTGCGCAGCGCCGCCAGGAGCCGCTCCGCCCGGATGGGCTTCAGGAGGTAGTCGAGCGCGTTCACCTCGAAGGCCTTCAGCGCGTAGGCGTCGAAGGCGGTCGTGAAGATGATCCCGGGAGGCTGCTCCATCCCCGCGAGGTGGCGGGCCGCCTCCATGCCGTCCATCTCGGGCATGCGGATGTCGAGCAGCACGATGTCGACCTTCTCGCGACCGACGATCTCGAGCACCTCGCGGCCGTTCCTCGCCTCGTCGACGATGGCAAGGGGATAGTCGGCGCGGCAGTCGTCCAGGAGGTCGCGCAGCCGGGAACGGGCCGGGGCTTCGTCGTCGGCGATGAGCACGTGGGGCACGCGGGCGTCGGCTAGCGTCATCGGGGGGCCGTGATGTAGGGCAGGCGGATGCTCACTTCGTACGTGTCGCCCGAGATGCGCGATCGCATGCCGGCCTCGACGTCGAAGTGCAGCTGGAGGCGCTCGCGGATGTTGGCAAGCGCCATGCGGTTGCCCGCGTGGCGGTCGCCCGACGCGCGGAAGGGATTGGTGAGGCGGATGAGGAGCTCGCCCTTCGCGAGGCCCACCTCGATCGAGATCTCGCCTCCCGTGTCGATGGGCTCGATACCGTGGTAGACGGCGTTCTCCACCAGCGGCTGCAGCAGCAGCGCGGGGACCAGGGCGTCCGCCGGCATCGCCTCCACCCGCCAGGTCACCTGCAGCCGCCCGCCGAGGCGCAGTTCCTCGATCGCGAGGTACTGGCGGGCGATCTCGACCTCCTTGGCGAGCGGGGTGAGGGCGCGGTTGTCGGCCATCAACACCCGGAAGAGGTCCGCCAGGTCCTCGAGCGCCCGCTCCGCCCGCTTGGGATCGGAGCGGATGAGGGAAAGGACCGCGTTGATGCTGTTGAAGAGGAAGTGCGGGCGGATCCGCGCCTGCAGCGCCTGGATCCTCGCCTCCGCGATCGCCGGGGAAAGGGCGCGGGCACGCAGGTCGAAGTAGACGAGGAGGACGCCGGTCACGAAGAGCACGAAGAATCCGGCGCGCGCGAACGAGGCAGGGGCCTGGTCGGGAAACATCTCGCCGAAGGCGAGCCCCCACGCCCAGGCGAGCGCCAGCTCGAGGGCCAGGACGACGGCGATGGCGGCGGGGTAGGTGAGGGCGTGCAGCACCCGCCGGCCGGCGCACAGCAGGGTCAGGGAGACGATCAGCACGGGCTCGGCGAAAGCGGCGCCGACGAGAAACTGCCCGCCCAGGTCGGCGATCTGGCCGGAGCGCATGACGGCCGCGGCCAGCACGAAGAGGTTCGCGATCACCATCACGCGCAGCATCACGCCGAGGTTGCAGAAGTTCGGCAACCGGATGCCCGCACCCGTCTGATTTATACTCGCCACGCAGCCATTCTCCCCAACGCCGCCGACTCCATGCAACAGGATGACCGCAACAAGGGCGCGCCAGCGCCGGGCAAGGCCTGGTCGGGCCGGTTCGCGGAGCCCGTCGACCGCCTCACCCAGCGATACACCGCCTCGGTGCCGTTCGACCGGCGCCTCGCCGAGTTCGACATCCAGGGCTCCCTCGCCCACGCCCGCATGCTCTCACGCTGCGCGATCCTTCCCAAGGCCGATCTCGAGGCGATCGAGCGCGGCCTGGCCCAGGTCGCGGACGAGATCCGGGAAGGCCGCTTCGACTGGTCGATCGAGCGCGAGGATGTCCACCTCAACATCGAGCACCGGCTGACCGAGCTCGTGGGCGACGCCGGCAAGCGCCTGCACACGGCCCGTTCGCGCAACGACCAGGTCGCCACCGACATCCGCCTGTGGCTGCGCGCGCAGATCGATTCCCTGACGGCCCTGCTGCGGACGCTGCGGGGGCGGTTGCTCGACCTCGCCGAGGCGAACGCGGCCACCGTGATGCCCGGGTTCACGCACATGCAGGTCGCCCAGCCGGTGACCTTCGGCCACCATTTGATGGCCTATTTCGAGATGTTCTCCCGGGATGCCGAGCGCCTCGCCGACTGCCGCCGCAGGGTCAACCGCCTGCCGCTGGGCGCGGCCGCACTTGCCGGGACGGGCTTTCCCATCGACCGGGAATCGGTCGCCGCGGAACTCGGTTTCGACGGCGTCTGCGAGAACTCGATGGACGCCGTCTCGGACCGGGACTTCGCCGTGGAATTCCTCGCCGCAGCCGCCCTCGCCATGGTTCACGTCTCGCGCCTGTCGGAGGAGCTCGTCCTGTGGATGAACCCGCGATTCGGCTTCGTCGCGATCGCCGACCGGTTCTGCACCGGCTCCTCGATCATGCCGCAGAAGAAGAACCCGGACGTCCCGGAGCTCATGCGCGGGAAGGCGGGTCGCGTATTCGGCGGGCTCGTCGCCCTCCTCACCCTGGTCAAGGCGCAGCCGCTCGCCTACAACAAGGACAACCAGGAGGACAAGGAGCCCCTCTTCGACGCGGCCGACACCCTGGCCGACACCCTCGCTATCCTCGCCGAGCTCCTGGGCGGGGTGAGCGCGAGGCCGGATCGGATGCGCGCGGCCCTCGCCGAGGGTTTCGCCACCGCGACCGATCTCGCCGATTACCTCGTGCGCAAGGGCGTTGCCTTTCGCGACGCACACGAGGTGGTGGCACGCGCAGTGCGGGCGGCCGAGAGCGCGGGCGTGGACCTCGCGGAAGTGCCGATCGGGCAGCTGAAGACGTTCTCCCCCCTCATCGAGCCGGACGTCTACGAGGTGCTGACACCCGAGGGATCCGTCGCCTCGCGCCGGCACACGGGCGGCACCGCCCCCGACGCGGTACGGGCGGCCATCGCCCGGGGCAGGGCCCGGCTCTAGGCCCCGCGGGCCTACTCGCTTTCCCGCTTCGCCTCGTAGAGCCAGCACAGCCGCCGCGTCTCCGGGCCGGACAGGCGATCGCCCATGAGGCCGCACCGGAAGACGCGCTGCGAGAGCTTGTGGCAGTGGGCGCAGTCGGTGCATTCCCCGAACATGGCCCCCTCGTTGTCCTCCTGGAACGTGGCGAGCGTCTCGCGAAGCGCCGAGGTGGCGTTGCGGATGCGGTTGGGGCTGATGTTGCGCGTCGCGTTCTGCCAGGCGAGCGCCGGCTGCGCCTCGTAGAGGAGTTGCTCGCCGGCGGTGGACAGGCGCAGCCGCACCACCCGCCGGTCGATCTCGTCCTGGTAGCGCTCGATGAGGGCCCGGCGGTCGAGGATCAGGAGCGTCTGCGAGACCGTGCCCTTGGTGAGCCCGAGGTAGGCGGCGAGCGCCTGCGGCGTGTTGGAATAGCGGTTGGCCTTGCTCAGGTAGATGAGCGCGTGCAGGTGGACCGGCTGGAGGTTCTCGTCCGAGCCCGCCTTGCGCATCTCGGCGCGCATGAGATTCGCCAGGCGCTCCACCAGCTCCAGCAGCACCAGCGGGTTCTTGTCCACGAAATCGCCTCCTCGCGCCTCGGGCGCGCATCGAATCAGTATCGGATCGACACTACAACGTCAGGGATTCGCGTTTGCGCAAATTCGTGTCGATTCGATACTTTACCCGAAATCGGGCGGCGCGCGACGCGGAATTCAGTCGAGCGGGAGGTCCTCGCCCGCCTGCGCGCGGGTGATTTCCCGCAGCGAGGCGAAGAATTCCGCGCCCGAGCGCGTGTCGCGCCAGGCGCCGCCCTTCCAGGCGAAGTGGAACCCTCCCGACCGCGCCGCGATCCAGATCTCGCGGTTCGGCGTCTGCCGGTTCACGATGATGCGGCTGCCGTCGGGGCATTCGAGGGTGAGAACACCCGCCTCGAGATCGGAGTCGACGCCCTCGGTGCGCTCCGCGGCCCCCTCGATGCGGGCGAGGACTGCTTCGACGGTGCGGTGGAATTCGCTCTCGTTCATGGGGGCCTGAATGCCTGTGCTACGCTGCCGGACATGATACGCGCACTCGCCTGGATCGCTCTCGCGATCGCCGTCGGCGCCTGCGGCCAGAAGGGTCCGCTCAAGCTCCCGGAGCCGCCGAAGGCGGCGCTGGCCACCTCCCCATGAGCGCGGTGCGCCGGAAGGACGGCGAGCTGTGGATGGAGGAAGTGCGGCTCACGGAGTTGGCGCAGCGCTTCGGCTCGCCCTGCTATGTCTACTCGCGCGCCGCCATCGAATCCGCGTGGCGCGCCTTCGACGACGCGCTCGCGGGCACGGAGCACCTCATCTGCTACGCGGTCAAGGCGAACGCCAACCTCGCGGTGCTCGGCATCCTCGCCCGCCTCGGTTCCGGGTTCGACATCGTCTCCGGCGGGGAGCTAGCCCGGGTTCTCGCCGCCGGCGGATCGGCCGAGCGCGTCATCTTCTCCGGCGTGGGCAAGACCGAGGAGGAGATGCGCTCCGCGCTCGCAGCCGGGATCCGCTGTTTCAACGTGGAGAGCGAGCCCGAGCTCGAGCGGCTCGACGCCGTCGCCGGCAGCCTGGGCCGCCGCGCGCCCGTCTCCCTGCGCGTCAACCCAGACGTGGATGCACGCACCCACCCGTACATCTCGACCGGCCTCAAGGGAAACAAGTTCGGCATCGCCCATGACCGGGCGCTCGCGGCCTACGATCTCGCCGCAAGCCTGCCGAACCTGGAGGTGACCGGCATCGATTGCCACATCGGCTCGCAGATCCTCGACATGGCGCCGCTCGAGGAGGCGCTCGAACGCGTGCTCGAGCTCGCCGGAGCGCTCGCCGCCCGCGGCATCCCGATCCGCCACGTGGATCTCGGCGGCGGCCTCGGCATCCGCTACCGCGAGGAGGAGGAGGCCCTCGACATCGGGCGCTGGTGCCGGGCGGTCGCCGCGCGCATCGCGGGAACCGGATTCTCGCTGGTCCTCGAGCCCGGCCGTGCGATCGTCGGCAATGCGGGCGTGCTCCTCTCACGGGTCGAGTACCTGAAGCTCGACAAGGGCAAGCGCTTCGCCATCGTGGACGCCTCCATGAGCGAGTTGATCCGCCCCGCGCTCTACGAGGCATGGCACGGAATCGAGCCGCTCGCCACCCTCGACCGTCCCGCCGCCGATTACGACGTGGTCGGGCCGGTGTGCGAATCGGCCGACGTCCTCGGCACCGGCCGGCGCCTGGCCATCGCGCCCGGAGACGGCATTGCCATTCTCTCGGCCGGCGCCTACGGCATGGTCATGAGCTCGAACTACAACTCCCGTCCCCGCCCCGGCGAAGTGATGGTCGACGGGGCGCGGGCGGTCCAGGTCCGCCCTCGCGAGACCGTCGCCGCCCTCTACGCCGGCGAGCGCACGCTCGAACAGGCGGCCACGTAGGAAACCGGCGGGGCGCTATGGTGTCGATTCGACACCAATTGGGCGCGAGTCCGTTCAATTAGACGCGCTTGACACGCCGCGAAACCGGGTATGTGCGATTTTTTCGCATATCATCGCCTTCACCAAGCTGGTGCATCGAAGACGCGAAAGCGGCGCGGTGTACCGGACAAGAGCCACCAGGCTTCACCGTTCGATCGCGAAATCCGAGCGCTTGGTAGTGTCGGGACCCACGGCGAAGCCTGCCGCCCGCCACGGAAAGACAATTCGGTCCAACAATCGAAAGGAGCAACACGATGGCAACCGCGAAAAAGAAACCTGCTGCGAAGAAGAAGGCCGCCAAGAAGCCGGCCGCCAAGAAGAAGGTCACCAAGAAGCCTGCGGCGAAGCGCAAGCCCGCTGCGAAGAAGAAGCCCGCCGCGAAGAAGAAAGCGGCCAAAAAGACCGCGAAGAAGAAGGTAGCGAAGAAGAAGGTAGCGAAGAAGAAGCCCGCTGCCAAGAAGAAGAAGTCTGCGAAGAAGCCCGCCAAGAAGGCCAAAAAGAAGCCAGCAAAGAAGAAAGCGGCAAAGAAGCCCGCGGCCAAGAAAAAGGCTGCAAAAAAGAAGGCCAGGAAGCCCGCGATGAAGAAGGCGGCCCCTGCGAAGCCCATGGCTCCGTCGGTCATGCCGGTCATCACGCCGCTGATCAAGCCGATGAGCTGACCGGAAGCTCCCGCTTCCGGGCCTCGAGGCCTGAACCCGAATACGAGGCGCGACCCGATGGAACGGCCGTGAAAGCGGCCGGAGACACCAACCGGGGAGCGCCTCGCAAACGGGCCCTTTTCGTCACCTCGATTGCACCCGGCGCCCGCTCGGCGCCCGTGCCGCTAGGCCGAACCCTCCCGCAGTGACCAGTCGGCCACGGTGTCGTATCCGCCGCCGGCCCGCCGCGTCTCCACCAGCGAGAACGTCTTCGCGGTCCATTGCACCGCCTGGATCTCCTCACGCGCCGTCGCCGCGCCAATGCCTCGCACCAGCGTGAGGTGGGGCGCGAATGGCCGGGGCTCGCGTTCGAATCCCCGCCGCGCCAGATTGCCGGCAAGCGCCGCCTGCAGCGCCAGGAGCGCCGGCGCCGGCTTCCGGAGTCCCGCCCACGCGACCCGCGCGTGCCGGAAACCGCCAATCTCGTCCAGGGACATCTCGAAGCGCTTCGCCTCGACCTCCTCCGCCGCCTCACGGAGGGAATCGATCCGCGGCGGCTCGATCTCCCCGAGAAACACCAGCGTGAGATGCAGGCGCGACTCGGGCACCGGCCTTCCGCCGGCCAGCCGGGCCAGGCGCTCTCCGTGGGCGGCGAGCGCCTGCCGGGCCGGCACGTCCGGCCACAACGCGAAGAAAAGCCTCGCCATCGGGCCCTAGAGCAGGACGAGGGTGGCGAGCCCGAGGAAGATGAAGAATCCCATGCTGTCGGTCACGAACGTGAGGAATACGCTCGAGCCGATGGCCGGGTCCCTGCCGAAGCGCTCCATCGCAAGCGGAATGAAGAGGCCGGCCAGCGCCGCCACCACGAGGTTGAGCATCATCGCGAGCGCCATCACGCCGCCGAGAGCCACGTTCCGGTAGAGAAGCCAGGCCACGAATCCCAGCACGCCGCCCCAGAGCGCGCCGTTGAGCACGCTGATCCCCAGCTCCTTGGCGAGGAGGCGGCGCGCGTTCATGGCGCTCATCTGGTCCAGGGCGAGCGAGCGCACGATGAGAGTGGTCGTCTGGTTGCCGGAGTTTCCGCCGATTCCCGATACGATCGGCATCAGGGCTGCGAGGGCGGCGAGCTTCTCGATCGAGCCCTCGAACGCGCCCACGACCCGGGAAGCGACGAAGGCGGTGCATAGGTTCAGCGCGAGCCAGGGCGCGCGGTTCTTGGCCGATGACCACACCGACGAGAAGAGGTCCTCCTCCTCCCGCAGGCCGACCTTGGCGAACTCCTGGGATTCCTGCCGCTCGCGCACGAAATCAAGGACGGCGTCCACCGTCAACCGGGCGATCACGCGCCCGTCCGTCGACACCACCGGCGCGCTCACGAGGTCGTAGCGCTCGAAGGCCTGGGCAGCCTCGTCGGCGTCGCTGTCGGGCAGGAAGGAGACGATGTCGCGCTCGAGCAGGGTGGCGATCTCTACCTCCGGGTCGCTCACGAGCAGGCGCTTGAGCGGAAGCACGCCGCGAAGGTGGTCGGCGCGATCCACCACGAACAGCGCGTCGGTCTGGCCCGGCAGCTCGTCGAAGCGCCTGAGGTAGCGAAGGGCCACCTCGCAGGTGACATCCTCGCGGATGCTCACGACCTCGAAGTCCATCAGCGCGCCTACGCTGCCCTCGGGGTAGGAAAGGGCGGCCTGCAGCCGCGCGCGCTCTTCCGCGTCCTGCGCCTCGATGATGTCCTGCACGACCTCGTCGGGAAGGTCCGGGGCGAGGTCCGCGATCTCGTCGGCATCGAGGTTGCGGGTGGCGGCGACGATCTCGGCCGCATCCATGTCCGCGAGCAGCGTGTCGCGAACGGCGTCGGAGACCTCGAGCAGGATGTCGCCGTCCCGGTCGCTGCGCACCAGGCCCCACACGACGAGCCGCTCGGGCAGGGGCAGGCCCTCGAGAATGTAGGCGACGTCGGCCGGATGCAGGCCGTCGAGCCGCCGTTGCAGCTCCACGAGGTTGGCCTCGTCGACGAGGGACTCGACGGGGGCGGGCTTGCTCGAATCCTCCTCGTCCCGGCGCTGGACGAGCTTCTCCACCAGCCGCTGCTTGGCGAGCAGGCCGTAGACGGCGCGGAGTTGTTCCTGCGGACTGGAGGAACGCGATTCGTTGTCGGAAAGGGGCATGGGGGTTGCTCGCGGCCCGGGCGGGTCGCGGGTATTCTAGGCCGCGGGCCCGTACCACGGCCGCCCGGCGGCCATTATTTTCTCTTCCTGCTCAGGGCAATTCCGCAGAGCCCATTCGCGCGAGGATGATCTGCGACTTCCTCTCGAGCCAGGGCGTTCCCCGGTTGCGATCGTAAAAGCGGGGATTGGGGACCATCGCGGCCAGGCGGGCGGCCTGCACGGGAGTGAGCGCGGCCGAGCTCACGCCGAAATAGTGGCGCGACGCGGCCTCCGCACCGAACACGCCGTCGCCCCACTCGATCACGTTGAGGTAGATCTCGAGGATGCGCCGCTTGTCCATGACGCTCTCCATCATGACGGTGACCATGGCTTCCTGGGCCTTGCGCCACGGCGTTCGCCTGCCGGACAGGAAGAGGTTCTTGGCGAGCTGCTGGGAGATCGTGGAGCCGCCCGCGACCACCTTGCCGCGCTTCTGGTTCTTCTCCCACGCCTTCTGCATCGCCTCCCAGTCGAAGCCCTCGTGGTCGGCGAATTTCGCGTCCTCGGCGGCCACGACCGCGCGCTTCAGGTGCACGGAGATCCGGCCGTAGGCAACCCACTGCTGCCTGAGCCGCGCGTCGGGACGCTTTTCGCGAAGCCGCTCGAGGCTCGCTTCCATGAACGCGGTCGATGCCGGGTCGTGGTCGCGCCACCATGCCAGGCGCACGAGAATCGACAGCTCGTAGACGACGAAGGCCATCGCCAGGAAGAGCGCGACCCATCCGGCAAGGCGCGCAAGGCGCCTCATGCGTGCCGGAGCGCCGCGATCACGCCCTTCGTTTCGGGCCATATCCCGCGCCAGAGGAAGAAGGACTCCGCCGCCTGCTCCACGAGCATGCCGAGACCGTCGCTCGCCCGCGCGCCTGCGGCGAGCGCCTGGTCCAGGAAGGGCCGGGCCGCCAGGCCATAGGCCATGTCGTAGGCCGTCGCACCCGGCGCGAATACCCCGAGGGGCAGCGCGATCGCCCTCCCCAGCGTGGAGGTGGCGGTCGCGTTCACGACGAGATCGAAATCGCCTCCCGGCCCGTCGAGTCCGGCGGCTTCGATGCGGCCTGCGCCGTCGAACGCGTGCGCCAGGTCGTTCGCGCGCGCACGCGTCCGGTTCGCCACGACCAGCACTTCCGGTGACAACGCGAGAAGCGGCCCCATCACGCCCCGTGCGGCTCCCCCGGCGCCCAGGAGGAGGATGCGCTTGCCTCCCAGCTCGAGTCCGAGGTTCGCCGCGAGGTCGCGCACGAGTCCCGCGCCATCGGTGTTGTCGCCGAGGATCACGCTTCCCCGCCGGACGAGCGCGTTCACCGCGCCTGCACGGCGGGCGCGCTCCGTGCGCTCCCGCGCGAACTCGAAAGCGTCGATCTTGAAAGGCAGCGTCACGTTCGCACCGCTTCCACCGGCATCGAAGAAAGCGCCGGCCGCCCTGGCGAACTCTCCCGGAGCAACGAGCAGCCTTTCGTAGGCGACCGCCTCGCCGGTCAGCCGCGCGAACCGCGCGTGGATCTCGGGCGAGAGCGAATGGGCGACCGGGTTTCCTATGACGACGTAGTGGTCCATGGTTCCAGCAGGCGTTTCGTGGTTCTTGCGGGCGCGGGGCCCCGTGCCCCGCGCCATGATAGCCGCCGGATGTGGCCGTTCGCGAACCGTATATATAGTGGCCGCGGGAGAATCGGTCCGCCGGTCGATGCGCTATATTGGTGCAGGCAAAACGCTTATGCACCATGATCGTGCGCGGCACGGGGAACAATAGGTACAGGTCTTTCTAGATCAATGGCTTGCGATCACAATCGCTGTGGCATGCATTCTGCTATTCCATAGGTTCCAATCGATCCCTACCCGATCCATTCCCCAATCTGGGGCGTCATCCCTCAACCAGGAGAAAGAGTCATGTCAGCGGCCGAAGTCTTCAAGATGATCAAGGAAAACGAGGTCAAGTTCGTGGACCTGCGCTTTACCGACACGAAAGGCAAGGAACACCACGTGACGGTTCCTGCGAAGGCCCTGGACGAGGACAAGTTCAAGGACGGGCACGCCTTCGACGGCTCGTCGATCGCCGGATGGAAGGGCATCGAGGCCTCGGACATGCTGCTGATGCCGGACCCGGATTCCGCGCGCATGGACCCGTTCATGGACGAGCCGACGCTGAACCTTTCCTGCGACGTGCTGGAGCCCTCCACGGGCAAGGGCTACGAGCGCGATCCGCGCTCCATCGCCAAGAAGGCGGAGGCGTACCTGAAGAGCACCGGGCTGGGCGACATCGCCTACTTCGGGCCGGAGCCGGAGTTCTTCGTCTTCGACGCGGTCGAATGGAAGGTCGACATGTCGGGCAGCTTCGTGAAGATCTTCTCCGAGGAGGCGCCGTGGTCGACGGACGGCAAGTTCGAGGGCGGCAACCTCGGGCATCGCCCGCCGGTGAAGGGCGGCTACTTCCCCGTTCCTCCCGTGGACTCCCTGCAGGACATCCGCTCGGCCATGTGCCTCGCGCTCGAGGAGCAGGGCGTCGAGGTCGAAGTGCACCACCACGAGGTGGCGGCGCCGGGCCAGTGCGAGATCGGCACGAAGTTCAACACGCTGGTGAAGCGCGCCGACTGGCTGCAGATACTCAAGTACACCGTGTGGAACGTGGCCCGCTCCTACGGCAAGACGGCGACCTTCATGCCCAAGCCCGTGGTGGGCGACAACGGATCGGGGATGCACGTGCACCAGTCGGTGTGGAAGGGCGGGCAGAACCTCTTTGCGGGCGACGGCTACGCGGGTCTCTCTGAGTTCGCGCTCTACTACATCGGAGGCGTGATCAAGCACGCGAAGGCCCTCAACGCGATCACGAACCCCGGCACCAACTCCTACAAGCGCCTCGTCCCGGGCTTCGAGGCGCCGATCAACCTCGCCTACTCGGCGCGCAACCGGTCGGCCTCGTGCCGCATTCCCTTCGTATCGAGCCCGAAGGGGCGCCGGGTGGAGGTGCGCTTCCCGGATCCCACCGCGAACCCCTACCTCGCTTTTGCGGCCCTGCTGATGGCAGGGCTGGACGGCGTGCAGAACAAGATCCATCCGGGCGACCCGCTGGACAAGAACCTCTACGACCTCGAGCCCGAGGAAGCCGCGAAGGTGCCGCATCCCTGCGCGTCGCTCGACGAGGCGCTGGTGAGCCTGGACAAGGGACGCGACTTCCTCACGCGCGGCAACGTGTTCACCAACGACATGATCGACGCCTACATCGCGCTCAAGTACGAGGAGGTGCAGCGCTTCCGCATGACCACGCACCCCGTCGAGTTCGACATGTACTTCTCGGCCTGAGCCATCGGCCGCGAGCGGGAAGGGGCGGCGTCGACCGCCCCTTTTCGTTTCGCGACCGGCCCGGTCTTGTGGTCCGGACCACTCCCAACCACAAGGTATGGCACAAATTGCGGCTAGGCCATTGATCTTGTTGACTTTTCAAATGTCCCCTCCCTATCCTGACCGTCCCCTGTCGTGCACGGGAGTAGGTCATGAAAGCTCTTTGGGTCGGTCTCGCCGTGAGTCTCGCCTCGCCGCTGGCGCTCGCGCAGGCGATGATCTACAAGCACGTGGACGAGAACGGCCGTGTCACCTACACGAATCGCCCGATGAAGGGCGCGGTCGTGATGGATCTCGAGCCCCTGAGCATGATCCCCGGATCCGCCGGGCCCGCGATCACGCCGGAAAAGTCCTCGGCGAAGTCACCGGAGCGCCTTGCCGTGAAGCCTTCGGTGGCGGTCGTGACTCCCAGGACGATGCCCACGACGCTTGCCTCCATAGACCGCGAGACCCAGAAGGGTCGCGACGACGTGCGCCGCCGGATACTGGACGACGAGCTTGCGCAGGAGGAGAAATCCCTCGCTGCGCTGCGCAAGTCGCTCCTCGAGGAACGCCAGAATCCGACGCTCATCGCCGCGGTGCGCGTCGCGCAGCAGGCCGCCGATCCGACTCCCGTCCAGCAGGCGGAAATGCGCGCGAACATCGAGCGTGCGTCCGGTCGCATCCGCGGGCTGCAGGCCACCGTCTCCGAGCACGAGAAGAACATCGAGGCGCTCAAGAAAGAGCTCGGCGCGCTGAAGCCCTAGCCTCGCGCAGTCTCCCCTTCCGGCAATCCCCTTCTGCCGACGCGCCAGCGGCCCTCGCTGGCGCGTTCCCTGCTGCCCGTCTCGCGGTCGCACGCCCGTGACGTCCCCGTATCCGGGCCTGGAACTGCTCGCGACGGCCGTGCTCCTGCTCGACGACCGCCTTCACGTGACCTACGCCAATCCCGCCGCGGAGACGCTCCTGTCCCACGGACGCAAGCACCTCCTCGGTTCGGCGCTCGGCAAGATGCTCCCGGGAAACGACCGCTTCATCGCGCGGCTTGCGCAGGCCGTCGCGGACGACACCGGGTTCAACGAGAACGAGCTCGCCCTCGAGATCGCCGGCCAGCCGGCGATGGTGCATTGCGTGGCCGTGCCCGTCGAGGAGGGGAGCGCGCGCCTGCTGATCGAGCTGCGCGAACTCGACCAGCAGATGCGCATCGCCCGGGAAGCAAAGCTCCACGAGCAGCAGCAGGCCAACCGCGAGCTGGTCCGCAACCTCGCCCACGAGATCCAGAATCCCCTGGGCGGCATCCGGGGCGCAGCCCAGCTCCTCGAGCGCGAACTGCCGGAGCCCGAGCTGCGCGAATTCACCCAGGTGATCGTGCAGGAAGCCGACCGCCTGCAGTCGCTCATGAACCGCATGCTCACCCCGCATCGCCTTCCGCAGATCGAGCTCCTCAACGTGCACGAAGTGATGGAGCGCGTGCGCACGCTGCTGCTGGCCGAGTACCCCGGCGGGCTCTCCGTGCGCCGCGACTACGACCCGAGCCTGCCGGACCTGCCCGGCGACAGGGAGAGCCTGCTCCAGGCGGTGCTCAACGTGGCGAGGAACGCCGCGCAGGCCCTGGACGGTCGCGGCGAGATGACGCTGCGCACGCGCATCGCTCGCCAGGTGACCATCGCGAAGACGCGCTACCGGCACGCGGTGTCCCTGGAGATCGAGGACAACGGCCCCGGAGTCCCGGACGAGCTCGCCGGCAAGATCTTCTTCCCGCTGGTGAGCGGGCGCGAAGGCGGCACGGGGCTGGGGCTCTCCCTGGCGCAGAACTACGTGCACCAGCACCACGGGTTGATCGAGTTCGAAACCGCCCCGGGGCGCACCTGCTTCACGATCCTCTTGCCCGTGCGCAGCCCCGAGCAGGCGGGGCTCACGCGACATTCGACAGGGAAGGCTACGCAATGAATCCCGTCTGGATCATCGACGACGACCGCTCGATCCGCTGGGTCCTCGAGAAGGCACTGTCCCGCGAGGGCATCGAGCACCGCTCCTTTGCCACGGCGCGCGAGGCGCTCGATCGGTTGGCCAACGAGTCACCCCAGGTCGTCGTAAGCGACATCAGGATGCCGGGGCTCTCCGGCCTCGAGTTCATGCAGGAGCTGAAGGAGCGGTTCGCCTCGACGCCGGTGATCGTCATGACCGCCTACTCCGACCTCGAGAGCGCCGTGGCGGCCTTCCAGGGTGGCGCCTTCGAGTACCTGCCGAAGCCCTTCGACGTCGATCACGCGGTCGATCTGGTGCGTCGCGCGCTCGAGGAGAGCCGGCGCCGGGTCGACGCTCCCGTGGCGGACGGCGACACCCCGGAGATCCTCGGCCAGGCGCCCGCGATGCAGGAGGTCTTCCGCGCCATCGGCCGGCTATCGCAGTCGCACGCGACCGTGCTGATCACGGGCGAGTCGGGCACCGGCAAGGAGCTCGTGGCACGGGCACTGCACCGCCACAGCCCCCGATCGGCCAAGCCCTTCATCGCCATCAATACCGCCGCGATCCCGAAGGACCTCCTCGAAAGCGAGCTCTTCGGCCACGAGCGCGGAGCGTTCACCGGTGCCCAGGCGATGCGCCGCGGCCGGTTCGAGCAGGCCGAGGGCGGGACGCTCTTCCTGGACGAGATCGGCGACATGCCCTCGGACCTCCAGACCCGGCTCCTGCGCGTGCTCTCCGACGCCCAGTTCTACCGCGTGGGCGGCCACACCCCGATCACGGCGAGCGTGCGCGTGATCGCGGCCACCCACCAGGACCTCGAGGCGCGTGTCCGCCAGGGCCTCTTTCGCGAGGACCTCTTCCATCGCCTGAACGTGATCCGGCTTCGACTGCCCGCGCTTCGCGAGCGCCGCGAGGACATTCCCGCGCTCGCGCGGCACTTCCTCGCGAAGAGCGCGCGCGAGCTGGGCGTGGAGGGCAAGCGCCTGACCGATGCCGCGATGGCGTTCCTCGCGACGCGGGAATTGCCCGGAAACGTGCGCCAGCTGGAGAACATCTGCCACTGGGTGAGCGTGATGGCCCCGGGCCAGTCCGTCGACGTGGCCGACCTTCCGCCGGAGATCCGCGGGGACGTGCCGGCGGCCCCGGGCGAGGGGGATTCCGACTGGCGCCGCGCCCTGGAGCGCGAAGTCACGGCACTGCTCGCCCGCGGAGAGTCCGGGATCGCCGAGAGTCTCACGCGCGAATTCGAGGCCGCACTCATCACGCGCGCGCTCGCCCACACCGGCGGCCGGCGCATCGAGGCCGCAGGCCTCCTCGGCATCGGGCGCAACACGCTCACCCGGAAAGTGCAGGAGCTGCAGATCGACACGCGGGAATAGCCCCTCGCCCGCGAGGCGGCCGCACTCAGCCCGGCCGGCTCTCCGGCGCTTTCCCGCGCCGCAAAAACGGCCGCTCCGCGATGAAGTACGAAACGGCGCTCGCCGCGAGGATGGCGGGCGTCACCAGAAGCGCTCCCCGCACGAGGCCAAGCGAGGGCATGTCGACGAACCCCGCGATCCAGATCGCGATCGGGAAATGCCACAGGTAGATGCTGTAGCTGATCGTGCCCAGGAACAGCGCGACGGGATTCTCGAACACGAGCCGCGCCACCGGCCCCGGGACCACGATGGCGAGAATCACGCACGCAATGAAGCCGGCTGTGATCGTGTGCCAGACGAAGAGCGACCAGTGCCCCGCCCAGTAGTAGTCGTGGACGCGGTCCAGGAAGTACATCATCGCGATCACGCCGGCCACGCCGGCGCCGAGCAGCGCCGTGGAGCGCCATCCGGCCGGCTGCGGCAGATTTCCCGAGCTTCCACCGCCGAGCAGCCGGTAGCCCGCCGCCGTCGCCGACCCGATCATGAACTGGTCGATGGTGCCGGGTATCTGGCTGGTCGCCCAGACGATGGTATTCACCGCGCTGCCTGAATAGGCGTGAAAAACCGCGTACCGGTACGCCCAGGTGGCCGCAATCACCACCGCCACGATCCCCGCAAGCCGACGCCATGCCGCGCGCGCGTCCATGCGCTCCCCCGCGGCCAGGAATCGAGCGATCAGGGGAAGGCAGAGATAGAACGCGAACTCGATCGGCAGCGTCCAGTAGACCGGATTGATCGCGAAGCTCGTCCTCTCGGAGAGGTTGTGGAGCATCAGCGCGTGCAGCGGCAGGTCGGCCGACCAGGCGGGCATCCCCCCGCCGCGCGCGACGACGGCCACCGACAGGAGCACGGCAAGCTGGGCCCAGTAGGCGGGAAAGACGCGCAGTAACAGCGCGCGGAAGTACTGGCGCATGAGCTCGCCACGCTCCCGGTGCTGCCATCGCTCGAGGAGATGCGTCGTCAGGAGGAAGCCCGAGAGCACGAAGAAGAGGTCGACTCCCACCCAGCCGATGGTGATGAGGGGGGTCACGTCGAACGACAACCCGAGCCCTGTGAAAGTGAGCCGCTTCGGGCCGACTATCGCGTTCACGTGGAAGAACATCACCCACAGCGCCGCATAGGCGCGCAGGCCGGTCAGTCCCTCTCGATAGAGCCGTGGTTGCGCCGGGGAGGCCGTCATGTCGTGCGCCGTCTCGGATTCGCCGCGCGGGACGGTCCGTGCGCCTGCCATGCCTAGCGCGCGAAGCGGCGCTGGAACTCCGCGGGCGGCAGTGCGGGGCTCGCGTAGAAGCCCTGGAACTCGTCGCAACCCAGGGCCTTCAGGCTCGCGAACTGCGACTCGGTCTCGACGCCCTCCGCGATGACCGAAAGGCCGAGGGAGTGCGCCATCGCGATGATGGCGCGCACGATCGCCTCGTCGTTGGTCTCGCGGCCGACGTCGCGCACGAAGGAGCTGTCGATCTTGATCGCGTCCACGGGAAGCGTCTTCAGGTAGGAAAGCGAGGAATAGCCGGTGCCGAAGTCGTCGATCGAGAATCCGACGCCCAGCGCGCCGAGCCGGTTGAGGAGCTGCGCCTTCTCCTCGAGGTTCTGCATGAGGATGCTTTCCGTGATCTCCAGCTCCAGCCTGGACGGATCGATGCCCGCCGCGCGGACCGCGCCGCCGATCGCCCGGAACAGGCGCTCGCCGTCCGCAACCTGGCCCACGGACAGGTTCACCGAGATCTTGAAGTCCTTCCCGAAGGCGTCCTGCCAGTCGCGCGCCTGCTGGCAGGCCCGCGCAAGCACCCATTCCCCGATCGGCACGATGAGCCCGGAGTCCTCCGCCACGTCGATGAATTTCGCGGGAGGAAGGAGCCCGCGGCGCGGATGCGACCAGCGCACCAGGGCCTCCATGCCGGTCAGCGCGCCGTCCGACATGCGGATTCGCGGCTGGTAGTGGAGCACCAGCTCGTTCCTGCGCAGCGCGAGGCGCAGGTAGTTCTCGATCGAGAGCCGCTCCTGGGCGCGCAGGTTCATCTCCGCGGAGAAGAACTGGTAGTTGTTCCGCCCCTTCTCCTTGGCGAAGTACATGGCGACGTCCGCATGCTTCATGAGCGTGGCGCTGTCCTTGCCGTCGGTAGGGTAGAGGCTGATGCCGATCGAGCACGAGGTGTTCAGGTGCTGGCTGCCGATCAGGATGGGAGCGCCCATCGCCGAGATCATCTTGTCGGCCACCTGCTGGGCGCCCTCGTCATCGGTGTCGCGCAGGTTCTCGAGGATGACCGCGAACTCGTCGCCCCCGAGACGCGCCACGGTGTCGGATGCGCGGGTGCAGGAGACGAGCCTTGCCGCGACTCGCTTGAGCAGCTCGTCGCCCACGTCGTGCCCGAGGGAGTCGTTGATCGTCTTGAAGCGGTCCAGGTCGATGAACATGAACGCGAAGCCGCCCCCGTGGCGCGCCGCGTTCACGATGCCCTGCTCCAGGCGGTCGTGCAGCAGGACCCGGTTGGGAAGCCCGGTGAGGGGGTCTCGCGTGGCGAGGTACTCCGCGCGCTCCTCGGCTTCCTTGCGCTTCGTGACGTTGGTCGACGTGCCGGTCATGCGCAGCGCCCGCCCCGCGCCGTCGCGCTGCGTGACCTTGCCGCGCGAATGCACCCAGATCCATTCGCCGCCCGCATGGCGGACGCGATACTCGCACTCGAACTCCTCGCTCACGCCGCGCACCGCGTTGGCGACCGCCGCATCGTAGAGATTCGCGTCCTCGACATGGTTCCAGCCGCGCACCTCCTCCCAGGCGACGGTGGATTCGCGCCGCGGCTCGCCGACCAGCGCTGCCCACCCTTCGTTGAAGTACACGCGGTTGGACCGCAGGTCCCAGTCCCACAGGGCGAGGGAGGAGCCGGTGAGCGCAAGGTCCAGGCGCTCCTTGGCGCGAAGCGTCTGCTCCTCGGCTCGCTTGCGCTCGGTGATGTCGCGGCCGAACCCCATCACGTAGGTCTCGCCCGCCACGCGCAGGGGCTTGCCGTGGAACACGTAGGGCCGGACCGCGCCCGCCTTGTCCATCATCTGCGCCTCGATCGTGACCTCCCGGCCGTGGTCGAACACCTCGCGAATGGCCGCCTCGACCGCGGCGCGGTCGGCAGGCGCGATGAAGTCCTGTGGCCGCATGGCCGCGATCTCGAGGGTCGTGTATCCGGTCGCGCCCAGCATGCGCGCGTTCCAGCGCAGGATCTCGCCCTCGCGGGAAAAGAGGAAGAACGCGCCGGGAAGGTTCTGGATCACGGCATCGGAGAATTCCCGCTCGCGCGCGAGAAGCTCCTCGATCTCCCCGACGCGCTCCCCCGCCGCCAGCGCGTCGTCCATCGGTGTCGCCGTGCGCCTCGCCTCGAGCCTCGCCACGGCCAGGGTGGCGAGGTTCTCCAGCGCGGTGCGTTCGGCGGAATCGAGGCGACGCGGCACGCGGTCGGCCACCGCGAGCGCGCCCACCGCGTGCCCGTCGGGGGTGACCAGCGGGACCGCGCACAGGAAGCGCACGCGCGGCTCGCCCGCGACGAGCGGGTGCACGCTCAGCTCCGTGGCGGCCGCATCCTCGACCTCGAGGGCGGCAAACGGGGGCTCTCCCCGAAAGACGATCCGGCGCGACCCCACCAGCTCCGTGAACTCGATGCCGACCCCCGCCTTGACCCATTCGCGCGCGCCGTCGTGAAACGCGAGCCACGCCATGGGGGTGCGCGCCGCTTCCTGCGCACGGCGCGCGAGGTCGTCGAAAGCGGGTTCCGCGGGGGTGCCGAGGATGCGATAGCCCGCGAGCCTCGCCAGGCGCTCTTCTTCCCGGGCCGAGGGGCGCGTCGACACGCCGGGCCTCAGGCGCCGATTTCGCAGAGCACGGGCGCGTGGTCCGACGGTCGCTCGAGCTTGCGCGGCAGGACGTCGATCGTGCACGACCGGCACCGCTGCGCGAGCGCCGGCGAGAGCAGGATGTGGTCGATCCTCAGGCCCATGTTCCGGCGGAAGGCGGCCATGCGGTAGTCCCACCAGCTGAAGGACTTCTCGGGCTGCTCGAAGAGCCGGAAGGCGTCGCGAAAGCCAAGCCCCAAAAGCGCGCCGAGCGCCGCGCGCTCCGCATCGCTCACGAGCACCTGCCCGCGCCATGCGTCGGGGTCGTGCACGTCCCGGTCCTCCGGGGCGACGTTGTAGTCGCCGAGCACGGCCACCGCCCGCCCGGGCACGAGTTCGCCGGAGAGCCAGCCCGCGAGCGCCTCGAACCACCGCAGCTTGTAGTCGTACTTGTCGGAGCCCACGCTCTGCCCGTTCGGGCAATAGACGCTCACGACGCGCGCCTCGCCCACGTCGGCGGCGATGACGCGCTTCTGCAGGTCTGCGAAACCCGGAATGCCGCGCGTGACGTTGCGCGGCTCCTCGCGGGAGAGGATTGCCACGCCGTTGTAGGTCTTCTGGCCGTCGTGGACCCAGCGGTAGCCGGCGGCCTCGATGGCCGAGGCGGGAAACGCGCCATCCTCGCACTTCGTCTCCTGCAGGCACAGGGCATCGGGCGAATGCCGCGCGAGGAACTCCAGCAGGTGGGGCAGGCGCACCTTGAGCGAGTTGACGTTCCAGGTGGCGAGCTTCATGGCCGGTCGTCTTCCCGAAGGCCGGCAGGGGATTCGCGCGGGCGCTACTTGGGAGCGGCTGCCGTGTCCGGCGCGGGCGGGACCTCGGCCTTCTTCGGGGCGGCCGGCGGGCGCGGCGGGACCTGCCCGGGAAGGGCGGTGCGGGGGTAGCCGGCGCCGTCGAGCGCCGAGTGCCACGCGCCCTCCTCGAAGCCCTTCACCTTGGAGGCGCCCACCGTGAGCACGGGAACCTCGATCGCGCCCACGAGTTTCTTGAGCGCCTCCGCATCGTCGGCGTTGCCCTGCGCGTCGCGCTCGCTGAACGGGATGCCGCGCTTGCCGAGGAGCTCCCTGCCCTGCTTGCAGGGATCGCCGCAATCGGCCCCCGTGAACAGGGTGACGGGCGACTTCTGCATGGCGATCTGCGTGGCGTAGGGAAGCTGGGAGGACTCGCCGTAACCGCCGCCCACGCGCTTCTGCGTGAGGCTCTTCGCCGGCTCCGGCGGCGGCGTGTCGGAGTAGTGGACCTTGCCGTCCTTGTCGACCCAGCGATAGACGTTCGACTGCGCGGCGGCGATCGCCGGCAGCATCAGCGCCGCGGCGATCAGCGCGAAAAGTCGGGTACGAGCGGGCATTCCGGTCCTCCGTCAGGCAGTGGCGTGCATCCCATTATGCCGCAGTAGCGCTTCCATCCGGGGTTCGCGGCCGCGGAAGGCGACGAAGGACTCGAGGGCCGGACGGCTGCCGCCGACGCCCAGGATCTCGTCGCGGAAGCGCCGGCCGGTGTCGGGGTTGAGGACGCCCTCCTCCTCGAAGGCGCCGAATGCGTCGGCCGACAGCACCTCGGCCCACTTGTAGCTGTAGTAGCCGGCCGCATAGCCGCCGCCGAAGATGTGCGAGAACTGGTTCGGGAAGCGGTTCCATTCCGGCGGGTGGACGACCGCCACCTGGCCCCGCACGCGCGCAAGCAGGCCCTGCACCGAGTCGCCCTCGCGGTCGAAGTCGTGGTGCAGATGCATGTCGAAGAGCGCGAACTCGATCTGGCGGACGAACTGCATGCCGCTCTGGAAGTTCTTGGCCGCGACCATCTTGTCGAAAAGCGCGCGCGGGAGCGCCTCCCCGGTGTCGCCGTGCCGCGACATGCGCGAGACCACGTCCCACTCCCAGCAGAAATTCTCCATGAACTGCGAGGGAAGCTCGACCGCATCCCATTCGACGCCGGCGAGTCCGGAAACCCCGAGCTCGTCCACGCGGGTCAGGAGCTGGTGCAGGCCGTGGCCGAACTCGTGGAACAGCGTGATCACCTCGTCGTGGGTGAAAAACGCGAGGCGCCCGCCGACGGGGGCCGAGAAATTGCACGTGAGGAAGGTGACCGGGGTCTGCACGCCGGAGGGCAGGAGGCGGCGGTTCCTCGCATCGTCCATCCACGCCCCGCCACGCTTGGCGTCCCGGGCGTACAGGTCGAGGTAGAAATGCCCCACGGGCGCGCCTTTCGCGTCCTCGATGGCGAAGAAGCGCGCGTCCCCATGCCAGGTCTCGGCCTCGGAGGGCTTCACGCGCACGCCGTAGAGCGTCTCGATGACGCGGAAGAGCCCCGAGAGCACGGCATCCTCGGGGAAGTAGCGCTTCACTTCGTCGTCGGAAAAGGCGTAGCGCTTCTGCCGCAGCTTCTCGCTCGCCCACGGCACGTCCCAGGCCTGGACCTCGACCAGGCCCAGTTCGGAGCGCGCGAACTCCACGACCTCGGCCATGTCGGCCTGCGCGAAGGGCTTCGCGCGCGCGGCCAGGTCCTCGAGAAAGGCCACGACCTGCGCCGGGGATTTCGCCATCTTGGTGGCGAGCGACACGCCGGCGTAGGAGCCGAAATCGAGCAGCGCGGCGATCTCCCCGCGCTTTTCCAGGATCTGCGCTATGAGGGGGGTGTTGTCCCATTCGGGCCTGCCGAACTCGGCCGCGCGCGTGGCGTACGCGCGGTACATCCGCTCGCGAAGCGGGTGGTGGTCGGCGTACTGCATGACCGGCAGGTAGCACGGCATGTGCAGCGTGAGCTTCCACCCCTCCCGGCCATCCTTCCCGGCCGCCTCCTTCGCCGTCTCGATCACGTCCGCAGGCAGGCCCGCGAGCTGCTCGGGATCGGTCACGACGTGGGCGAAGTCGTCGGTCGCGTCGAGCACATTGTCCTGGAATCGCGCCGACAGCGCGGCGAGCTCCTCCTGGAGCTGCTTGAAGCGCGCCTTGCCGGCCTCGGGAAGCTCCGCACCCCCCAGTCGGAAGTCGCGCAGCTGGTTTTCCACGAGCCTGCGGCGCGCGGGCGACAGCGGCGCGAACGCGGGCGAAGCGGCGAACGCCTGGAAGCGCCGGTAGAGGCGCAGGTCCTGCCCTTGTTCGGAGACGAACTGCGTCACCTTCGGCAAGGCCGCGTTGTAGGCCTCCCGAAGTGCTGCGGAATTGACGACGGCATTCAGGTGCGAAACCTGCCCCCAGGCGCGCGCCAGGCGCTCGTTGGCGCTCTCGAGGGGGTCGACGAAAGCCTCCCAGGTCGGTTCGTCCTGCGCCGCCGCCAGGCGCTCGACTTCCGCGCGACCTTCGGCGAGGAGCGTTTCGATGGCGGGAATGACGTGCTCCGGGCGGATGGCCGCGAAGCGCGGAAGCGCGGAAAAGTCGAGCAGCGGGTTCGCCATGGGAATCCGTTCGGTCCGGTGTTGGAAAATCAGCCGGAGTAGACGATCCGGCCGTCGACGAGGGTAGTGGTCACGCGGCCCGTGACTTCCAGGCCGAGGAAGGGAGAGTTGCGGCCCTGGCTCGCGAGCGATGCCGGATCGACGATCCAGGGGCGCGTCTCATCGAAGAGGCACAGGTCGGCCGCACGGCCCTCGCCCAGCGTGCCGGCCTCGATGCCCAGTACCCCGGCCGGGCGGGAAGTGACCGAGGCGAGCGTGGCGGCTAGCGGCAGCTTCATCTGCGCGCCCCACTTGAGGACCAGCGGCAGCAGGAGCTCCAGTCCCGTGGCGCCGGGCTCCGCCTCGCCGAAAGGCACCTGCTTCGCGTCGTCGTCGACCGGCGCGTGGTCGGAGCACACCGCATCGATGGTGCCGTCGGCGAGCCCGCGGCGCAGGGCGTCGCGGTCGCGCTGGTCGCGCAGGGGCGGCACCAGTCGCATGTGGGTGTTGAAGTCGCCCACGTCCCTGTCGCACAGGTGCAGGTGATGCATGCCCACGTCGCAGGTGAGCGCAAGGCCGCGCGCCCGGGCAGCCGCCACCAGGGCCACCCCTCGCGCGGTCGAGAGCCTCGCCAGGTGCACCCGCGCGCCCGTGGCCTCGGCAAGCTCGAGGATCGCGTGGAGCGCCACCGTCTCGGCCACCGCGGGAATCGGCGGAAGCCCCAGCCGCGTGCTCACCTCTCCTTCGTGGGCGACGCCGCCGTGCGCAAGGTGCGCGTCCTGCGGGCGCAGCCACACGGTGTGGCCGAACGTGGCCGCATAGCGCATCGCCTGCAGCAGGACATTCAGGTCCGTGAGCGGCGCGTCGGCGTGGAAGAAGCCGACGCAGCCGGCTTCCGCGAGCTCGCCCATCTCCGAGAGCTTCTGCCCCTTGAGTCCCAGCGTGAGCGCGCCGAGCGGATAGACCCGTGCCTGTCGCAGGCTCTCGGCGCGGCGCTTGAGCATCTCGACCAGCCCGGGCTCGTCGAGCGGCGGGTCCGTGTCGGGCGGGCAGGCGAGCGAGGTGACCCCGCCCGTGACCGCGGCCTGCATCTCGGACTCCAGGGTGGCGCGATACTCCAGCCCCGGCTCGCGCAGCCGCGCTGCGAGGTCCACCAGCCCGGGACATGCCACGAGGCCCGTCGCGTCGATCGTGCGGTCGGGGCGGAATCCGTCCGGGGCCGCTCCGAGGGCCACGATGCGGCCGTCGGCGATGAAGACGGGCAGCTTCTCGTCGCGGCCCGAGGCGGGGTCGATCACGCGGGCATTGCGGATGTCGATTTTCATGTCAGCGGCCAGGTCCTCGGTCACGTCTCACGCGTTCCCGGCCAGTATGGCCATGACCGCCATGCGCACGGCGATGCCGTAGGTGACCTGCGGCATGATCACGCTGTGGCGCCCGTCGGCCACGCCGGAATCGATCTCCACGCCGCGGTTGAGCGGCCCCGGATGCATCACGATCGCGTCGGGCTTGGCGCGCGCGAGCTTTTCCGGCGTGAGCCCGTAGGCCTTGTGGAATTCCCCGGCCGAGGGCAGGAGCGGGCCGCTCATGCGTTCGTTCTGCAGCCGCAGCGTGATCACCACGTCGCAGTCGCGAAGCCCGGCGGCCATGTCGTGAAAGACGCTCACCCCGAGCCGCTCGACGTCCGCGGGCAGGAGCGTCTTGGGCCCGATCACGCGGACCTCGGGCACGCCCAGCGTCTTGAGCGCATGGATCTGAGAGCGCGCCACGCGCGAGTGCAGGACGTCCCCCACGATCGCCACGACGAGGCGCGTGAAGTCGCGCTTGTAGTGGCGGATCGTGTACATGTCCAGGAGTCCCTGGGTGGGGTGGGCGTGGCGGCCGTCACCCGCGTTCACCACGTGGACGCCCGGCTTCACGTGGCGCGCGATGAGATGGGGCGCGCCGGCCTCTGCGTGGCGGACCACGAACATGTCCGCGTCCATCGCCTGGAGGTTCCACACCGTGTCGAGCAGCGTCTCTCCCTTGGTGGTCGACGACGATCCGATGTTCAGGTTGATCACGTCGGCCGAGAGGCGCTTGGCGGCAATCTCGAAGGTGGTTCTGGTGCGCGTCGAGTTCTCGAAGAAGACGTTGAATATCGACTTCCCGCGCAAGAGCGGCACCTTCTTCACCTCGCGTTCGTTCACGCTCACGAACTGCGAGGCGGTGTCGAGGATGTGCAGGATCATCTCCGCGGACAAGCCCTCCGTGGTGAGGAGATGGACCAGGCGGCCCTGCGAATCGACCTGCAGACCCGCGCCCATCATGGCCTCCGCACGGCGGCAAGCCGCAGCCTGCCTGTCTCGTTGGTGAGCACGAGTTCCTCCTCGGGGTCGATCTCGACGAAGGCGCCGGCGTAGTCCGGCGCGATGGGGAGCTCGCGCCCGCCCCGGTCCGCCAGCACCGCCAGGCGCACGCTCTTCGGCCGGCCGAAGTCCCACAGCTCGTTCAACGCCGCGCGGATGGTGCGGCCCGTGTGCAGCACGTCGTCGACCAGCACGATGTCGCGCCCCTCGATCTCGAAGGGCAGGTGGCTGCGCCGGGCCTCCCGGTGCAGGCCGATGCGGCCGAAGTCGTCCCGGTGCAGCGTCACGGCGAGGAGCCCGAGCGGCGCGGCCACGCCGAGGGCGCGATGCAGGCGCTCGGCCACCCACGCACCGCCCGTGTAGATGCCGACGATGCCCGCGGCCTGCGGGTCGGTCGCGGGCTTCATGCGGGCCACCAGCGCCTCGAGGAGGCGTTCCGGCTCAGGCAGGGGTACGGCCATGGGCGCCTTTCGTGTTCGCTTGGTTCGCTTCGTCCAGGTAACTCTGCAGGATCACGGTGGCGGCGTGCGCGTCGAGGCGGCCCTTGCCCCGCGCCGCGCCCCCGGCCTCGCGCATCCGCGCCTGCGCCTCGACGGAACTCAGGGTCTCGTCCACGAACGCGACCGGCAGGCCGAAGCGCGCCTGCAGGCGCCTGGCGAACTTGCCCGCGAGCCGCGCGATCTCGTGGTCGCCACCGTCGGCATGGTGCGGCAATCCCACCACGAATCCGGCCGGGCGCCACTCGGCCACGAGCCGCTCGATGGCGGCAAGGCGCGCCTGCGTGGATTCCTGCGCGATTGCCGCGACGGGATGCGCGAGCCTCGTCTCGGTCTCGCCGACGGCCACGCCCAGGCGCCGTTCGCCGAAATCGAAGCCCAGCAGCGTACCCGAAAGCGGCGGATTCACCACGGCCGCCGGGCTCATGCATGCCCCGCGTCTTCGGAGAGGTTCATGGTGGAGACGCCGAGGGCGCCCAGCGCAGCCTCGTAGCGGCCCTCGGGGGGCACGCGGAAGACCACGTCGAGATCCGCATGCACCGTGAGCCACCCGTTGCGCTTGATCTCGTCCTCCAGCTGCCCCGGCGCCCAGCCCGCGTATCCCAGCGCCACCAGCCGGTCGCTCGGCCCCTCGCCCCGGGCCATGGCCTCGAGGATGTCGCGGGAAGTGGTGAGCCCGATATCGCCCACCGGGAGCGTGGATCGCCATTCGCCCAGGGGCCGGTGCAGGACGAAGCCGTGCTCCATCTGCACGGGCCCGCCGAAGAACACCGGCAGCTCCGCCAGGGGCTCTTCGTCGAACGGGATTTCCACCTGCCGGAAGAGCGTGCCCAGGGTCACGTCGGTGGGGCGATTGACCACGAGCCCGAGGGCGCCGCGCTCGTTGTGCTCGCAGATGAAGGTGAGGCTCTTGGAAAAATTCGGGTCGACCATGCCCGGCATGGCGATGAGGAAGTGGCTGGTGAAATTGATCGTTTGCATTTGCCACCGGCCCCGTATTCTAATTCGAACGCCCCCCGGCCGCCATCGGACAAGGTCGGCCGGCCCCCGCGAGCCCCCGTTGACCGCCTACGACCGCAGCCTCTTCTGGTTCCGCCGCGACCTGCGTGACGAAGACAACGCCGGCCTCTACCACGCCCTGGTCTCGTCCCGGCAGGTCTACTGCGCGTTCGTATTCGACCGCGACATCCTGGAAGCGTTGCCTTCCCCGGGGGACCGGCGCGTGGCCTTCATCCACGCGAGCGTGCGCGAGCTCCGGGAGGCCCTACGGGGGAGGGGCGGCGAACTCCTCGTGCTGCAAGGCCGTTCGCGGGAGGCCATTCCAGCGCTCGCGTCCCGGCTCGGCGTGGACGCGGTCTTCGCCAACGAGGATTACGAACCCGCCGCCATCGCCCGGGATGCGCAGATCGACCGCCGCCTGGCGGGCGACGGCCGGCGCCTGCACCTGGCCAAGGACCAGGCCGTCTTCGCCAGGGACGAGATCCTCACGAAAACGGGAAAGCCCTTCGTCGTGTTCACGCCCTACAAGCGGGCGTGGCTCGCGAAGCTCGACGACTACTACCTGAAGGCCTACCCCGTCGCGAAGCACGCCGCTCGCCTCGCCGCGCCCGCTTTCGCGGCGGATCTGCCGGCCCTCGAGGACCTGGGCTTCGGACCGGCCGCCTCCGCGCAGTTGCCCGTGCCGCCGGGCATGGGCGCGGCCAGGCGCCTGCTCGGGGACTTCGCCGGTTCCATGGCGCGCTACGCGTCGGCGCGCGACTTCCCCGCCGTGGAAGGGGTGTCCCGCCTCTCGGCGCACAACCGGTTCGGCACCGTTTCCATCCGCGAACTCGCGCGCACCGCGTGGAAGGCGCAGGGCGAGGGCGCGGCGACGTGGCTATCGGAGCTGGCGTGGCGCGATTTCTACTTCCAGATCCTGTGGCACCACCCGCACGCGGCCACGGGCGCCTTCCGCCGGGAGTACGACGCCATCGCCTGGCCGGGCACGGACGAACATTTCGCCGCCTGGCGAGAGGCCCGGACCGGGTTTCCGATCGTGGACGCCGCCATGCGCCAGATCAACGCCACGGGCTGGATGCACAACCGCCTGCGCATGATCGTGGCCTCGTTCCTCGTGAAGGACCTGCTCGTCGACTGGCGGCGCGGGGAAGCCTGCTTCGCCGACCACCTCGTCGACTTCGACTTGGCCGCCAACAACGGCGGCTGGCAGTGGGCCGCCTCGACGGGATGCGATGCGCAACCCTACTTCCGCATCTTCAACCCGGTATCGCAATCGGAGCGGTTCGACCCGAAAGGCGCGTTCATTCGCCGCTTCCTGCCCGCACTGGCGCGCGTTCCCGATGCGTTCATCCACGCGCCCTGGACGATGGGGCCCCTCGACCAGCAGGCCTGCGGCTGCGTGATCGGCCGCGACTACCCGGCACCCATCGTGGACCACGCGGTGCAGCGCGGCAGGGCGCTCGCCCTCTTCAGGGGTGCGCGAGGAGGCTAGCCCGCGTGGCTATTCCGCGGAAAGCTGGTCGGAGCGGGTGAAGGTCCAGGTCCGCGTGATGTAGAGGATGTCCGTGTCGGCCCGGATCGCATCGGGAAAGCGGTCGAAGGGGGCGGCCAGGCGCACGATCCGGATGGCGGCCTGGTCGAGCACCTTGTGGCCGGAGGAGCGGTTGATCTCGACCGACTCGACCTCGCCGTCGGTCTTCAGGCCCACCGTGAGCTGGAGCGAGCCGTAGAGCTTGCGCCGGCGCGCCTCGTCGGGGTAGTTCAGGTTTCCGATCCGCTCGATCTTGAGCCGCCAGTTGTCCACGTACACGGCGAAGCGGTACTCGGAGGCGCGCGCGCCCACGAACTTCTTGCGCGGGCGTTCCTGGTAGGCCTGGTAGTCGCGCCGGATCTGGGCCTCGAGGCGCTGTATCTCGAGGCTTTTCTCGATAAGGTCCTGGGCCGTCTTGTCGGCCTTCTCCTTCCGGTCGGAAACCGGCTCGGGCACGACGACCACGGCCTGGGATTTGAGCCGCGACATGAGTTCCGTGGCCTCGCGCTCGAGCTGCTGCACGCGGCCCTGCGCCTGCTTCAACTCCGGCGTGTCTTCGCGGGCTTCGATCACGGGAAAGGGGCTGGAAGCACGGCGCTTCTGGTCGGTATTGCCGCCGCCGTCGAGGTTCGCCTGCGCGAGCGCATCGGCCTTCTCGGGCTTCGAGGCCGACTTCGCGTTCACCAGCACCACGTCGAGCACGTTGTGGGGCGCGTCGAACGCCCTCGGATCGGGGACCTTGAAGCCCAGCCCCACGATGGCAAAGGCGTGGAAGGCCACGGAGGCCACGACCGCCACCTGCATCGACACCACGAGCCCGAACCGCTCGAGCAGGTAGTCGGAGAAATGGACGAGCGCGTCGGGGGGAGTCTGCCTCAGCTGCATCGGCAGTCGCGGGGTGGAGCGAACGGGCGGAACATGAGCCCGGATGATAGCAGCGCTATACCGCTGCGGGCTTGCCGGCGTAGCGGCAGGGCAGGTTCACTTCCCACGGGTCCGGCTCGCCGAATGCCACGCGCACCCGCTCCCCGGGCGCCGAGGGCGGCAAGCCGATGGTGCGGCACACCAGCGGGATCGCCTCGAGGCGCACCAGCTCGTCGCGCACGACCGTGGCGTCCGCCCCCTCGAGGCCTTCCTGGGCGATCCAGCGCAGGCACCAGTAGCGCTCCAGGTGGCGCTGGTGCTCGGCGTAGGCCTCGTAGGCGGCCTCGAACTCGCGCGCGGCCGCACCCAGCTCGTCCCGGGAATACGGCGCGGCCTCGCCCTGCAGCAGCGCCACGAGCTGGCGCTGGTTGGCGAGGTCGGAGAAGCGCCGCAGCGGCGAGCTCGACCATGCGTAGTGCGTCACGCCCAGCCATTCGTGCCCGCCGGGCTCGACCTCCATGCGCGTCTTGATGCCGCGCTGGTTGCGGTAGATCGCGGCCACGCCCGCTTCCGCCAGGAGCCGCCCCCAGGTCGCGTTCACGTGGATCATGAGCTCGGAGACGAGGAGGTCGACGGGCGTGCCGCGCCGCCGCGGCACGATCGCCACGCGCCCGGACTCCACGCGGAACGCGTAGTCGAGCTTTTCGCTCTTTTCCTCGCCTGCGCCGCGCGCGGCGCGGAGCTTTCTCGCCAGCCGCCACAGCACGAGGAGGTCGTCGCCGTGCGCGCCCTCCACCACTCCCGCGGCGAGCGATTCCTCGTGCAGCCGCGTTTCGAGCTCGGTGATGCGCAGGTTGGTCGCGATGGCCACCCGCTCGAGCCTCGACTCGGTGCCCGTCACCTCCAGGGTGTCCGGGTCCAGGTCGAGATAGAGCGAGGCAGCCGGCACCACCCGGCCCTCGCCAAGCGTGGCCTGCGCGATGGCGGCCTCCGGAAGCATCGTGATCTTGCCGCCCGGGAAGTACACGGTGGACAGCCGCTCCCGCGCGAGCGCCTCCAGCGGGTGATCGCGCCCGAAGAAAAGCGCCGGCGCGGCGATGTGGACGCCGACGCGCAGCCCGCCGCCAGGGCGCCGCTCCACGGAGAAGGCGTCGTCGATCTCGGTGGTTTCGTGGTCGTCGATGGAAAACGCCTCCACGGGCGCAGCCGCGAGCCCTTCCGGCGCACGCACCGGCAGCACCTCCGGGAACCCGAGCCCGCCGGGAAAGAGCTCGAAGGCGAAGCGCCGCAGGAAGTAATCCTCGGGGTCCGCGAGCGCGCCGATGCCGGCGAGGAACTTCGGCGGGGCGAGCCCTGCGCGGGAGGCGGCCTGGTCGAGCGCGCGCCACTCGAGCGTCATCTTGTCGGGCTTGAAGAGGAGGTCGTCGAGCTTCGAGCCGATCTCCGGCGGCACGGCGCCCGCAGCCAGCGCCGCGGCCCACGCGTCGACCTGCTCCTGCTGGCGGCGCTTCTTCTCCAGGCCCGCGAGAGCGGCGCGCAGGTTCTCCTCGGGCGCGGCCTGGTAGCGCCCCTTTCCGCGCCGGTAGAAGTACATGGGGCTCGCATGCAGTGCGAGGGCGACCGCGGTGGCCTCCAGGGGCGCGGGGTCGTGGCCGTAGTAGTCGCGGGCGAGGTCGGCGAACCCGAACTCGTCCTTGCCGCACACCTCCCAGAGAAACTGCGGGTCGATCTCGCCTGCGCGCGCCTGCGCCTCGGGAATGAAGTTCGCGAGCGCCTGCCCGTCGAACCGGAGCAACACCGCGCTCGCCTTGACCTTCGAGCGCTTGCCATGGGCGGCCTCCACCTGGAACGCGGCACCCGCCTCGGAGAGGATCGTGCCGGCCCGGAACGCCCCGTCCTCCTCGAAGAACACCTGCTTCACGATGCGGCCTTCGGCGGCGCCGCAGCGCCGTCTTCGAGCGCCCACGCGGCGATGTCCGGCACGAATTCCGCAAAGCTCGAGAACGCGTGGTCGCCGCCCTGCACCACGGTCTGGAACGCGCCGGCGAAATACGGCACCGCCTCGCGGTAGTCGAGCACCTCGTCGCCCGTTTCGACGAGCAGCCAGTAGCGCTCCGGGCGGGTGACCGCCGGCGGATCGAGCGCGGCCAGCTCCGCCACGTGCTCGCCCGTGAGGTCGAAGCGCTCGCCCGTGTAGAGGTTGCGTTGCGGCCCGAGGTAGCGCGCGAAGTGGTTCTGGGGATGCACGGCCGGATTGATCACCACGGCGCGACACCCGGTCTTTTCCGCGGCCACGGTCGCGTAGAAACCGCCGAGGGAGCTGCCCACGACCAGGAGGTCCGCGGGATTCTTCCCGAGGCAATGCCACTGCACCTGCGAAATGGCCTGGGCGGGGCGATGGTGCAGCGCCGGGACGCGGTAGTCGATCTGCGGCGCCTGGCCGCGCAGGTAGTCGCCCAGCATCACCGCCTTCCTCGAGGCCGGCGAACTGATGAAGCCGTGCAGGTACAGGATCGTCTTCAAGGGCTTCCTAGAGATCGAGCGTGCCGCGGGCGAGCCCGACGACCTCGCCCCCGACGCTCACCGCGCCGGCTTTCACCACCAGGTGGAGCGTGGAGGGGCGCGCCACCTCGTCGCCCTGCAGGACCGTGCGCGCCACGTCTTCTCCCGGTCGCAGGGCACAGAACCACCCCCCGAGATTGGCGCAGGCCGAGCCCGTGGCCGGGTCCTCGAGCACCGCGGCGCCGCTCGGGAAGAAGAAGCGCGACACGACCGTCGCCTCGGCGTCTCCCGCATCGGCGAACACGTAGACCATGGCGTGGCCGTCCACGCTCTTCAGGCGGGAGAAGACATCGACCCGGGGACGGGCGCGGCGGACCGCCTCAAGGGTCGCGAGAGGCACCACGAGCTGCTCCTTGCCGGTATGGACCCAGAGGGGCCGATCGGCGATGTCGGCCGCCTCGAGGCCGAGCATCTCCGCCAGTTGCGCGCGCGACTCCTCCACCTCCCGCCACTTCGCCGCGTTGGCGCCGAGCGTCCACCGATCCCCGGAAGCCGACACGGGAATGATCCCGGCCTGCATTTCCAGCGTCAGCGCGTCGCCGCCGCGAAGCGCGCGCACCACGTGCGCGGTCCCCAGCGTCGGGTGCCCCGCGAAGGGCATCTCGTAGGCGGGCGTGAAGATGCGCACGCGCGCGCTGGCCTTGTCCGACGGAAGGATGAAGGTCGTCTCCGACAGGTTGAACTGGCGCGCAAGCGCCTGCAGGGCGGCATCGTCCAGGCCGACCGCATCCTCGAAGACGCACAGGGGGTTGCCCGTGAGCCGGCCGCCCCGCGTGAAGACATTGACGATGCGATAGGCGAGCGTGGCCATCACGGGCCTGCCTTCGCGGCGAGGCGGGCGAGCAGCCTCGCGTGGATGCCGCCGAAGCCGCCGTTGGACATCACCAGCACGTGGTCGCCGGGCCGAAGCACGTGGCCGAGCGCCTCGACCATCGGGTCGAGCTCCGAGTAGATGGACGCGCGCGAGGAAAGCGGCGCGAGCGCCTGCTCCGGATCCCACCCCAGGTGGCTCGCGTAGCAGTACACGAGGTCCGCGCCCTCCAGGCTCTTCGCGAGCCGCGACTGCATCGCCCCCAGCTTCATGGTGTTGGAGCGGGGCTCGAACACCGCCACGATGCGGCCCCGCCCCACGCGCCTCCTCAGCCCCGCGATGGTCGTCTCGAAAGCGGTGGGGTGGTGCGCGAAGTCGTCGTAGACCGTGACGCCGCCCACCGTGCCGCGCACCTCCATCCGCCGCTTCACCCCCTGGAAGCGCGAGAGCGCGTCGATGCCCGCGGAAAGCGGCACTCCCGCGTGGCGCGCGGCGGCCAGCGCCGCGAGGGCGTTCATGCGATTGTGCTCTCCCGTCGCATCCCACCGGACCACGCCGCGCGACGCGCCGTTCAGGACGACGTCGAAGGAGTCGTCGGGGCTCACGGCCCCCACGCTCCACGCCTGGCCCGGGCCGAAGCGCTCCACGCTCGTCCAGCAGCCGCGGTCGAGCACCCTTCCGATCGCGGCGTCCGTCCCGTTGGCGATCACGAGCCCGTTGGCCGGCACGATGCGCACGAGGTGATGGAACTGGTTCTCGATGGCCGCGAGGTCCGGGAAGATGTCCGCGTGGTCGAACTCGAGGTTGTTCAGGACCGTGGTGCGCGGCCGATACCACACGAACTTGGAGCGCTTGTCGAAGAAGGCCGTGTCGTACTCGTCGGCCTCGATCACGAAGAAGGGCGATCCGCCGAGCCGCGCCGAGACGTGGAAGTTCCTCGGGACCCCGCCGATGAGGAACCCGGGATCGAGCCCGGCGTCGGCGAGCATCCACGCGAGCATGGCCGAGGCGCTCGTCTTGCCGTGCGTGCCCGCCACTGCGAGCACCCACTTGCCGGGCAGCACGTGGTCGGAGAGCCACTGGGGGCCCGAGGCGTAGGGCAGTCCCCGGTTGAGGATTTCCTCGACGACGGGCTTGCCGCGCGTCATCGCATTGCCGACGACGTAGAGGTCGGCCGGGAAGCGCTCGAGCTGCTCCGCATCGTATCCCTCGTGCAGGTCGATTCCCAGGTCGCGCAGCTGCTCGCTCATGGGCGGGTAGACCTGCGCATCGCAGCCGGTCACCGCGTGGCCGGCCTCGCGGGCGATCTTCGCGAGGCCGCCCATGAAGGTGCCGCAGATGCCGAGGATGTGGAGGCGCATCAGCCCGGCAATCCGATCCGGTTCGCCGGGAGGCGCTCCCGGTGGCCGTGCCTCGCGAGCGACATGAAGCGACTCGACGCCGCGGGCAGGGTGGCGGTCAGGGCAGTCGTCTGCAGGGGGGACATGGGGGTGGCGGGCCGGCCTGCGGGTCCGCGAGAAGGGCTAGGGCGCGAATTTTATCATTCAGGCGGGTAAACTAGCCCTCCACTCCCGTGACGAGGGCGCGCGCGCCCACCCCCGCCGATGGTCCCCTGCAAAGCCCTCTCGCCCCGCGGCGCATGAAGATCGCCTTCGTCCTCGATCCCCTCGAGAGCCTCAAGCCGAGGAAGGACTCGTCCGTCGCCATGATGCGCGAGGCCTCGCGGCGCGGCCACGAGATCTATGCGCTCGGCATGCCCGACCTCTTCGTCGAGGAAGGCGCGGTCGTCGCCCGCGCCACGCCGATCGTCGTCGACGAAGGCGACGAGTCGTGGTACCGCGAATCCGGCGCCGAGGAAGTGCCGGTTTCCTTCTTCGACCTGGTGATGATGCGCAAGGACCCGCCCTTCGACGCGGAGTACTACTACGCGACGCTGCTGCTCGAGCACGCCGAGTCGCAGGGGGCGCGGGTGGTGAATTCCCCGCGGGCGCTTCGGGACTGGAACGAAAAGCTCGCCATCCTGCGCTTCCCGCAGTTCACGCCCCCCACCCTCGTCGCGCGCGATCCCCTGCGGGTCCAGGCGTTCATCGACCGCCACGAGGACGTGATACTCAAGAAGCTCGACGGCATGGGCGGCACCATGATCTTCCGCGTGCGCCTGGACGACCCCAACCGGAACGTGATCGTGGAGACGATGGTGGGCGCGGCCGAGCGCACGATCATGGCGCAGAAGTTCGTCACCGAGATCGCGAAGGGCGACAAGCGCGTGCTCGTGATCGACGGAAAGTGCTTTCCCTACAGCCTGGCGCGGATCCCCAAGGCGGGCGAGACGAGGGGAAACCTCGCGACCGGCGGCACCGGCGTGGCGCAGCCGCTGTCCGCGCACGACCGCGAGATCGGGGAAACGGTGGGTGCCGAGCTGGTGAAGGCGGGAATCACCTTCGCGGGCCTCGACGTGATCGGGGACTTCCTCACCGAGGTGAACGTGACCAGCCCCACCTGCATAGCGGAGATCGCGCAGCAGACGGGCGAGAACGCGGCCAAGCCCCTGCTCGACGCCCTGGAGCGCCTGGCGCGCCCGCGCGCCTAGAAGACCGTCACGCGGTCGAAGTCCGTGCCGCGCTCGAGCACTTCGTAGACGGTCGACTCCTTCGACCCGCTGGACCAGGTTTCGATGCCGCGCCCGCGGGTGGCCATGCCCGTGGGCACCACCAGGGATTCCGGAATGCCCAGCCGCTCCAGCGCGGGCAGGCGGAAGGCCTGCGCCCACTGCGTGCCGTGCCGGTTGCGCGAGTCGGCGGCGCGCACCGCGATGGGGACGGGCTTGCCGGGGAAGAGGGCCACGGTGATCACGACGCGGCCGTCCGTTTCCTGCACCAGGGCCTGCACCATGCCGAGGAAGAACGGCGCCGCGTCCCCCAGCCGCATGGCGAGGATGCGCCCGATCGCCACGCCCTTGGAGGCCGTCGGCGGGCGCAGCAGGCGCCACGCCCCCATCATCTCGTCCACGACGCCCCAGGACTCGAGCTCGAAGTTGTAGTCGGCGATCCGCAGCTGCTGCGTGCGCTCGGTGATCTTGCCGAACACCGTAAGGTCGTCTTTTTCCTGGCGCGTGAGCTCGCGCGACTTGTCCGGCTGCTCGAAGGCGACCCCGCCGGTCACGAAGAAATGGATCTCGGGCAACCCGAAGGCGAGCCCCGCGGACTTCTCCCCGGGAATCTTCGCGGGTGGGCGCGGCGGCGCGCCCTCGCACCACAGCTTGTGCAGGCGGCCAAGCTGGGTCAGTGCATCGATGACGCTCGCCTCGGCCGGAAGGCCAAGGCTTGCCGGTTCCTCGCCGCCTTGCAGGCCCTTCAGGCGCCGGCGGATGCTCTTGGAGAGCCCCTCCACGTCCAGAACGCGGTGCGTGGCCTTGCGGTCATCGGCGTGCAGCGGACGCGCGCCGATGGGCTTGGCAAGGTCCACGGCCAGGGGGAATGTCGAGCCGGCCTCGGCCTCGGCGGGAGGGTCCACGAAGATGCGGACCTTGCGCGACCACATGCGAAGCAGCGCCTCGAGGAGGTCCATCTGCGGCGCGGTCATCTCGGAGAGGTAGGCGGCCTGCGTGAGCACGACGTGCACGTAGGCTTCGTGGACGCTGGAGACGCCGTCCTCGCTCTCGATGCTGTCCTTCACGCGCTCGTCGGCGATGCCCTCGCGGTCGGCTTGCGCAAACAGCTCGTGCAGGCGCAGCCAGAGGGCCGGCTCGAAGCGCCGGTAGATCATCGCGTGGAAAAGCATCTGCGCACCGAGGTAGCGGGCGATGCGCTGCATCATGAGCGGCGCATGGCGCCCGAGTTCCCCCTTGTCGACCTGCGCCGCGGCGAGGCACTGGCGGTAGCCCGCCTCCATTTCCTCGAGGAGCGAGCGGCCGATGGACCAGGCCGCGTGGTCGTTGTGCGACAGCGGAAGCGTCTTGCCGAAATAGCGCGAGCGCTGCTCGCCCTGCAGGAAGCCGATCTTGTCGCGCATGAGCTCCAGGCACTTGAGCCGCTCGATGCCGACGGGCTCGCCCTGGTTGACCACGCGCAACGCATCGAGCACGAACTGCTGGGCGTGCGGGATGTTGGTGAGCGGCAGCCCGTTCAGCCATTCCTTGCAGCTCTTCGCGTCGCTGAACGCGGGCGCGGTTCCGGGCCGGATCGGGGGGGAGGAGCTCATGCGATCCTCATGCGCCCAAGGGCCCGAGCGCCCCGGGCAGGGTGGCGGCCATGCGCGCCGCCGCAGCCAGGCGGCTGGGGGCAACGGGGGAGTCGTGCCGTGCCGCCGCCCAGACCGGCCCCGGGAAGTGGCGGTCGTCCCGCCACCGCGGGATGACGTGCCAGTGCAGGTGCGGGGTCGCGTTGCCAAGGCTCGCGAGGTTCATCTTGTCGGGCTCCAGCGACCGCCTTACGTGGGACTCCACCGCGAAAACCACGGCCATGAAGCGGTTTCGTTCGCCTTCGGAAAGGTCGGTCATTTCGCGCACGTGCCGGTGCAGCACCACCCGGAGGAATCCCGGGAGGCCGGGCTCGTCCACGGCGACCACCCGGCAGGAATCATTCTGCCAGAGGAGCGCCCCGCCCGCGCCATGGCACAGTTCACAATCCGGGGGCGGGGTCGGCGGAGAATGGCTCATGGTTCGGGCCGGGAGAGGGGAGATCGATTGTGGGTGATGGGGCCGCCGCCGTCCAACCCTGGCGCTGCGAGGCCCGTCACAGCAGAACGCGCTCGATGCCGCCCCGGTTGGCACGCTCGACGAATTCCGGCATCCAGCGCTCTCCCAGGAGGTGGCGCGCCATCTCGACCACGATGTAGTCCGCGCTGGTGCCCGCGTCGTTTTCGAAGCGCGAGAGCCCCTGGAGACAGGACGGGCACGAGGTGAGGACCTTCACCTCCCCCGTGAACCCGTCGGCGCGCGCCGCCGACGCACCCGCCACCATCTCCTCCTCCTTCCGGAAGCGCACCTGGGTGGAGATGTCCGGCCGGGCCACCGCGAGCGTTCCCGATTCCCCGCAGCAGCGCTCGTTCAGGGCGACGGGAACCCCCATCAACTCGTTCACCACGGTGATCGGCCGGTGCGTCTTCATCGGCGTATGGCAGGGGTCGTGGTAGAGGTAGCGCACGCCGCGCGCGCCTTCCACCTTCACGCCCTTTTCCATCAGGTACTCGTGGATGTCCAGGAGCCGGCAGCCGGGGAAGATCTTGTCGAACTCGTACCCCATCAACGCATCCATGCACGTGCCGCAGGAGACCACGACGGTCCTGATGTCGAGGTAGTTGAGGGTGTTGGCCACGCGGTGGAAGAGCACGCGGTTGCGAAGCGTGATCTCCTCGCCCTTGGCTGCCAGTCCGCTCGCCGTCTGCGGATAGCCGCAGCAGAGGTATCCCGGCGGCAGGACGCACTGCGCCCCCACATGGTAGAGGAGCGCCTGCGTGGCGAGCCCTACCTGCCCGAAGAGCCGCTCGGAGCCGCAGCCCGGGAAGTAGAACACCGCGTCGCTCTCTTCCGTCACCCGCGCGGGATCGCGGATGATGGGGATGACCGAGGCGTCCTCGATGTCCAGGAGCGCGCGCGCCGTGCGCTTCGGGAGCTTGCCGGGCATGGGCTTGTTGATGAAGTGGATCACCTGGGACTTGAGCGCGGGCTTGCCCACGGTGGCGGGGGGATGGCGCGTCTGGCCGCGCGTCACGAGGAAGCGGCGCGCGAGGCCGTGGGCCAGGCGCTGCGCCCGGTAGCCCCAGTCGAGCATGAGCTTCTTCAGCACCTTGATCGTGGCCGGGTCGGTCGCGTTCAGGTAGGCCATCGAGAGGGCCGAACCGGCGTTGAACCGCTTCTTGCCGAGCTTCGTGAGCAGGCCCTTCATGGCGATGGAGACGTCGCCGAAGTCGATGTCGACCGGGCAGGGAGCCTCGCACTTGTGGCATACCGTGCAGTGGTCCGCCACGTCGCCGAACTCGTCGAAGTGCCTGAGGCTCACGCCCCGGCGGGTCTGTTCCTCGTAGAGGAACGCCTCCGTGAGCAGCGACAGCGCGAGGATCTTGTTCCGGGGGCTGTAGAGGAGGTTCGCCCGGGGCACGTGGGTGGAGCAGACGGGCTTGCACTTGCCGCAGCGCAGGCAGTCCTTCACGGCATCGGCGATCGACCCGATGTCGCTTCGCTCCAGGATGAGCGACTCGTGCCCGATCAGGGCGAAGGAAGGCGTGTACGCGTTGGCGAGGTCCGCGCCCGCGAGCAGCTTGCCGCGGTTGAACCGGCCCTCGGGATCGACCTTCGACTTCCACGCCGTGAAGGCGTCGACCTCCTCCTTCTCCAGGAATCCGAACTTGGTGATGCCGATGCCGTGCTCGCCCGAGATCACGCCGCCCAGCTCCTTGGCGAAGCGCATGACCTGCGCCACCGCCTCGTTGGCCAGGCGCAGCATCTCGTAGTCGTCGGAGTTGACCGGGATGTTGGTATGGACGTTTCCGTCCCCCGCGTGCATGTGCAGGGCGATGAACACGCGGCCGCGAAGCACCCTCGCGTGGACCGCCTGGATCGCCGCCAGCACCGGCTCGAAGGCGCGGCCGGCGAAGACCTGGCGCAGCGGATCGCGAAGCTCGCGCTTCCAGGAGGCGCGAATGGCGTGCAGCTGCACGAGCGCGAAGACCGTCCGCTCGTCCGGCTCCTGCGCGACCGCGTCCGCGAGCCCCAGCGCGGCCAGATCCGAGCGCGCTTCTCCCAGCCTGCGGTCGAGGGCGCCGAGCAGGTACGACCAGCGCGCGCGCACCTGTCGCACGAGCTCCAGCGCCTGCGCGGGGCGGTCCCCGAGGAGGTCCTCGCGCACGATCGCCTCCCCATCCGTCTCCACGGGCAGATCTCCCGCGAGGTACTCCTCCAGCGCGGCGGCGAGTGCCAGCTTGTTGCCGAGCGAGTACTCGATGTTCAGGCGTTCGACCCGGTTGGTGTAGTCCGCGAGCCGCTCGAGCGGGATCACCACGTCCTCGTTCACCTTGAAGGCGTTGGTGTGCTTGGCGATGGCGGCGGTGCGCGCGCGCTCCATCCAGAAGCGCCTGCTCGCCTCGGGGCTCGCGGCGATGAACCCTTCGCCTCCGCGCGCGTTGGCGATGCGCACGACGTCGCTGGCGGCCTGCGACACCGCATCCTCGTCGTCGCTCACCAGGTCGCCGATCAGGACCATGCGCGGCCGCCCGTGGGCCTTCGCCTTCGTCGCGTAACCCACGGCCTTCACGTATCTCTCGTCGAGGTGCTCGAGGCCGGCGAGCGCCACGCCGCCGCGGCCGTCCACGCGCTTCGTGATCTCGACGATCGCCGGCACCGCGAGTGCCACGTCGCCGAAGAACTCCAGGCACACGGTGCGCGTGTGCGCCGGCAGGCGATGCAGGATGAAGGTGGCCGAGGTGATGATCCCGTCGCAGCCCTCCTTCTGCACGCCGGGCAGCCCCCCCAGCACCTTGTCGGTGACGTCCTTGCCCAGGCCCTGCCGGCGAAAGCGCCGGCCCTCGATCTCGAGCGTCTCCTCGCCCCGGGAAGTCCTGCCGTCGGCCGCGAAGCGGCGGATGCGAAACCGCGCGGTGGCGCAATCGTGGATCTTGCCGAGATTGTGGTCGAGCCGCTCGACCTCGATCCAGTCCGCCTCGGGCGTGACCATGCGCCAGGAGGCGAGGTTGTCCACGGCGGTGCCCCAGAGCACGGCCTTCTTGCCGCCGGCGTTCATGGCGATGTTGCCGCCGATGCAGGAGGCGTCCGCCGAAGTGGGATCGACGGCGAAGACGAGGCCCGCGCGCTCCGCGGCCTCCATGACGCGACGGGTAACGGCACCGGCTCCTACGCGAATGACCGGCACCGGCGCGGCCACTCCGGGCAGGGCCCCGTGCGCCACGGCTTCCACCGCGTCGAGCTTCTCGGTGTTCACCACCGCCGAGAGGCGATCGAGCGGGATGGCGCCGCCCGTGTAGCCGGTGCCGCCGCCTCGGGGAATGATGGTGAGCCCCAGCTCGATCAGGGCGGCCACGAGGGGCGCGCACTCGGCCTCCGTATCCGGCGAGACCACGACGAAGGGGTATTCCACGCGCCAGTCCGTGGCATCGGTCACGTGCGAGACTCGCGCCAGGCCGTCGAAGGCGATGTTGTCGCGGCGCGTGATGGCGGAGAGGCGGCGCATCGCCCGGCGGCGCAGCTTGCGCGTCTCGTCGAACTCACGCTCGAAGGCGTCCACGGCCCCGTGGGCGGCCTTCAGGAGCGCCTCCACCCGGCGGCTTCGTTCGGGGTCGGACGCGTCGGCCGTCCGGCGCAGCTCCACCTCGCGCAGGCGGTGGCGCATGGATTCGACGAGGGAATCGTGCCGCTTCGGGTTGTCGAGCAGGTCGTCCTGGAGGTAGGGATTTCGCTTGACGACCCACATGTCGCCCAGCACCTCGTAGAGCATGCGCGCCGAGCGGCCCGTGCGGCGCTGCGCGCGAAGCTCGTCCAGCACTTTCCAGGCTTCCCGCCCGAGCAGGCGGATCACGATTTCCCGGTCGGAGAACGAGGTGTAGTTGTAGGGGATCTCGCGCAGGCGGGCGGTCATGGACTGGCTTCGCGAACCCGTGGGCGCCACGGGGGGAATAAGGATTTTACCGCAATGCAGCATTGACCCCGGCAGGAGCCAGCCCGTCCCGCCGGGGTCCTAGAGCAGGCTTACCGCATGTGCAAGGACGGCGTAGCGCGCCGCCTTGCCGGCCGCCATGGCGAGCGTGCAGCCGAGCCAGTTCAGGCGAAGCCACCCGGCGGCGGCGCACAGGGCGTCGCCGGCAATCGGCACCCAGGAGAGCAGGAGGATCGCCGCGCCGTAGCGCCGCACCCGGGCGATGGCCTTGCCTTCGGGCATCCGCGAGGGCAGCAGGCGGCCGATGCCGTAGGTGGTGAGCCCGCCGAGGGTATTGCCGAGGGTGGCCACGGCGACGGCGACGCCGGGGGCCGCACCGGCCTTCAGGGCTGCCGCGAGCACGATCTCGGAATTTCCCGGCAGCAGGGTGGCCGAGACGAACGCGGAAACGAAGGTCGCCCAGAGCGAGAAATCCACCCCGTCAGCGCCCGCGCCCCGCGAGGTCTTCCAGCGCGCGGGCGAAGGCCTCGACGGGCGCGGTGTCGTCGAAGAGCGCGTCGGCCCTCGCCTCGAGCGCGGCACGGATCTCCCGCCGCCAGGCCACGTCCTTGCCCAGGCGCAGCGCTATGCGCACGTAGTCGTCGGCATCCTTCGCGACCAGCTCCTCGAGGCCCAGCTTGCGCAGCATCGCCGCGCTCTGGCGGCCGCGCATCAACTCGCCCGGAAGTGTCACGAGCGGCAGCCCGGCGGCGATCGCGTCGAGGGACGTGTTGCCTCCGGACCAGTGGAGCGTGTCCAGCATCACGTCGCACACCGCGTTCACGCGCAGGTAGTCGCCGTGCGAGAGGAACCCGAGGAAGACCGTGCGGCGCTCGGCGTCGATCCCCGCCCGCGCGAGGGCCTCGAAGAGGCGCCGGCGGAAGCTCTGCGTGACCGGGCCCTCCTTGTAGCCGAAGAACACGAGGCGCGCCCGCGGGTCTTCCGAGAGCACGCGCGCGAAAAGCCCGTCGTTGGCCGGGTGGATCTTGAAGAGCGACTGCGGGCAGAGGTAGAGCGTTTCGTCCGCGGGCAGTCCGAGCGCCTCGCGGCCCTTCGTGCTTTCCGTGCGCGGGCGCTGGTAGCGGGTGCCGATGCCGGGAAGCCCCACGAGGCGCTCGCGGTACGCGGCCTGCGCGCCCTCCGGCTCCATGTCCGCGCAGGTGAGGTAGGCGTCGATCGTGGCGAGCCCGCTCGTGGTGGGGTGTCCCCACCCCGCCACCTGCACCGGCGCGAGCCTCAGGGCCGCGAGGGCGAAGGTCTCGGCGTGCATGCCCAGCTCCGGATAGACGAGGACGTCGAGTTCCTCCGCGGCGACGCGGCGCGCTATCGCATGCAACGGGTAGCCGCGAGACGTGGTGGAACCGGTCGGCGGCGGCGGCGATGGCGCGGGTGTCGTCGGCCACCCAGGCGTTGGTGTAGAACACGACCGGCTCGAAGCGCGTGCGATCGAGGTCGCGGATCCAGCTCGCGAAGTAGCGCCCGACGGTGCAGTTGAAGAAGAAGTGGCTCAGGAAGCCCACGCGAAGTCGCCCTCCCGGGCGCGGCGGCGGCCGGTCGGCGAAGAACTCCGGCAGGCTCGCCCGCAGCACGCCCGCGACGAAATCGCCGTAGCGCGACTGCAGGTCGCGATCGTTCCGGCCCTGGTAGGCGAGGTAGAAATTGGTCCAGCTTGCGCCCACGAGGGCCGCATTGGCCCGCGCGCCCGTGAAACGCGATATTCCGCGCGTGCAGTTCCTCCAGTCCCTGCGCGTACCGCGCGCGATTGGCCTCGAGGTCGGCCTCGTCGCGATACACCGCCGGAAGGACCAGGCGCGCGCCCAGCGCCGCGCGCAGGCTCGCGGGGTCGAGGGCCTCGGCGCGCTGGAACTCCCGGATCGCCTCCGTCGTGAGCCCCGCCTCCCAGAGGAAATCGGCCCATGCGGCGCGAAGGCGCGCGTCGTTGGGTATCGCCTGGACGGCGACCTTGTGTGCCCCGCCCGCCCGCGGGTCGCGCTTTCGCCGCAGGAGCTGGGCCCGCAGCAGGAGCGCATCGACCAGGCGCGGGTCTGCGCGAAGCGCCGACTCCAGGCTCTCCAGGGCCTCGTCGAACTTCCCGTCGCGTTCCGCGAGCCGGGCCAGGTTCAGGTGCGCGAGCGCGAACCCGGGTTCCGCGTCGAGGGCGCGCCGGAAAGCGGCTTGCGCCTGCTCGGGCCGGTCGAGCCCCAGCTCGGCGAGCCCGAGGCCGTTCCACGCCCGTGCCGCGGTGCTTTCCAGGGCCGTGGCCTGCTGGAAACGCTTCGCGCGCGCCGCCGGCATCGGCCTCGTCGATGCGAGCGGAGCCGAGCGCTATCCATGCCGCCGACCAGTCGGGTTTCCTCGCCACGGCGGCTGCGTAATGCACCGCCGCGGCGCGCGGATCGCCCGCGTCGCTGGCTGCATGCCCGGCGATGAGGTGGTAGGCCGGCGGCGCGGCGTCTATCGCGATGGCGCGTCCGGCGGAGGTCCTCGCGAGCTCCGCGCGCCCGAGCTGGTGTTCCGCGATGGCGCGCAGGTGCCACAGCTCGGCGTCGTCCTCGCGCTCGGCGAGCAGCGCCGAGTAGGCGGCAAGGGCCTCCTCGATCCGCCCCGCACCGTGAAGCTCCCGGGCCGCCTGCCGGCGCTCCGCGCTCATCGCGCCTCTCCCGGTGGATCGCCCGCGCACCAGGCGCGCCAGGCCGCGCGGTAGGCGGCCTCGAGGGCGCGCGTGAAGGCCGGCGCGTCGCACAGGGGCGACGCCGCGACACGCCCGCGCAGGCCGGCGGCGAGCCGGCCCAGCCGCTCCGGGTCGAGCGCGAGGCTGGCGGCGATCTCCGTCATCCCGGCGCGCATCGCGGGCGACCAGTTCGTCCAGCCCCGCGGTGCGCAGGATCGCGGCCGACTGGCGCGAGATGATGGTGTCGCCTTCGACCGCGACGACCGGGCGCCCCATCCACAGCGCCTCGAGCGTGGTGATGCCGCCGTTGTAGGGGAAGGTGTCGAGGGCGATGTCGATTCCACCGTATTGCGCGAGCATTTCCGGATGGGCCGAGGCGCCGCGCAGCTCCACGCGCGCCATGGGCAGGCCGGCGGCGGCGAAGCGCTCCGCGTGCTATCGCGCGCTCGCGTTCGTCGTCCAGGGCGTCGTTCTTGATCACGAGCCTCGCGCCGGGAACGCGCGCGAGCAGTTCCGTCCAGGCGCGCGCGACGCGCGGGCCGATCTTGGCGTTGCGGTGAAACGCGCCGAAGACCACGGCCGTGCCGCTCGCGCCGGGCGGCGGAACCGGCTCGGGCGCATACGCAGGCGCGGCGTAGCAGAAGCGCAGCGGCGCCACGCGCAGGCGTCGCTCGGTGAACTGCTGCGGCCCGTCCCGGCGGCGTGTGCAGCGCGTCCGTCACGATCGCATCGATGGCCCCGCAGCCCGTGGTGTCGAAGTAGTCCAGCCAGGTGAGCGCGACCGGCGCGGGCTTGCGGGCAAGGGCGGCAAGGCGGTTGCCCGGCGTGTGCCCGGCGAGGTCGACGACGATGTCGATTCCGTCGTCCCGGATGGCCTGCGCCAGGGCATCGTCGTCCAGGGCCCGCGTATCGCGCCATCCCGCGGCCCGGGCGCGGATCCGCTGCGTCACCTCGTCCTCGGCGACGTCTTCGGCGTAGCAATGGAACTCGAATTCGCCCGGGTCGTGGTGCTCGAGCACGGGAAGCAGCAGGAATGCGACGGACGACTGGTTCAGGCGCGGCGAGACGTAGCCCACGCGCAGGCGCCTGCCGGGGTCGCGCGCGTTCCCGTGCGGGGCCGGCGTGAAGTCCGGCGCATGGCGCCGCGCCCAGTCGCGGTGCGCCGCGAACACCTCGGCCGGGCTCACGCCCTCGTCCGCGTGGAGCGCGAAGAGGACGCGGCTGCCGTTCTCGGCGGCGTGCGCGGGGTCGCGGCTCTCGGCGTCCCGGAACGCGGCGATGGCGTCGGTGGCGTCACCCACCTGCATGAGCGCGTCGCCGAGGCGGCTAGCCGTCATGGCGCCGGCGCCGGCTGCGAGCGCATCGCGAAACGATTGCGCGGCCCGCAGGTAGGCGCCCGCCTGGGCGAGGAGGCGCCCCGCGAGATCGAGCGCATCGGCGCTGCGTGGCGAGAGGCGAAGGCTCTCCCGCACGGCGGCAAGCGCCTCGTCCCGGACTCCGCGCGCGGCCAGGGCCCGTCCGAGGTTCAACCAGGCGATCCCGCTCGCGGGCTCCAGCGTGCGCGCCCGGCGGGCGGCGGCCTCGGCGTCTCCGGCATGGCCCAGCGCGAGCTGCGTGGTGGCGATGTTGTTCCAGGCCCTGCCGTCGTCGGGGCGCAGTCGCGCGAGCGTGGTGAAGCAGTCGAGAGCGCCTGCCATGTCCTGCTTGTCGAAGAGCAGCTCGCCCAGCAGCGCGAGCGCCGGTGCCAGGGCCGGAGCGAGCACCAGGCACGCGCGCAGGGCGCTCTCGGCGCCGTCCCGGTCGCGAAGCTGGAGCAGGAGCACGGCCTGCTGCAGGCGCGGCTCGGGCCGGTCGGGGAAACGCTCGGCGATCGCGCGGCACTCCTCGAGCGCCCGCGCCTCGAATCCGCGCCGCGCAAGGTCCAGGGTCCGGGCGCAGCCTTCGCGCACTTCGTCGTTGCTTGCCGCCTGGATCATGAGGACGAATCCGTCGATTCCGGCCGAAGCGTTCCGGATTTCCACTCGTGCGCGAGGCGCACCAGCCCGTAGTCGCGCGTGCGGCCGGTGACGACGATTTCCCGCTCGACCGTGTCGAAAAGGCGCAGCCCTTCCGGATCGAGCGCGTGGGCGCGCACCGTGTACTTGCCCGGCAGGATCGGCAGCGCGGAAAAATGCGCGGCGAAGGCGAAGTGGCGCTCGTCCACGCGGTGCGGGAAGGTATCCGCTGTCGTTGGAATGGGCGCCGTAGACCGGCGTGCCGTCGGCGCGGACGATGCCGAAGAGCAGGACCGGCGCCCTGCCGTCGGGGCTCCACGCAAGGCCCTGCAGCACCATGTCCTCGCCCGAGGCGAAGATCTCCGTCGCGGTCCCATCGGATCGCTCCAGGCGCATGGCGCGGATCAGGGGCTGGAGCCCTTCCGCCGCGCGCGGTGCCGGAGCGCCCGTGCGGCTCTTCTCCTCGTGGTAGGTGAGGTATTCGCGGGTCACGTCGAAGCTGTCGCCTTCCAGGCGGACGGCGCCCTCGTGGAGCCACATCGCGCGGGTGCACAGCGTCTGCACGTGGTACATGCTGTGCGAGCAGAGCAGCAGCGTCCCCCCGTCGGCGAGGTAGCTCTCCAGCCAGCGGATGCACTTCTTCTGGAAGGATTCGTCGCCGACGGCGAGGACCTCGTCGGTGATGAGGACGTCCGGGGTAAGCGCCGTGGCCACGGCGAAGCCCAGCCGCACCGCCATGCCCGAGGAATAGTGCTTGATGGGCTCGTCGATGTGCGGGCCGATGTCCGCGAAGGCGATGATCGCCTCGACCTTGTCCTGCGTCTCGCGCCGCGAGAGCCCCATGAGGGCCGCGGCGAGGAAGATGTTCTCGCGCCCGGTGTACTCGGGATGGAATCCGCTTCCGAGCTCCAGCAGCGCACCGATCCGCCCGGCCACGCGCACGGTGCCCGCCGAGGGCTTCACCACGCCGGCGATGATCTTCAGGAGCGTGGACTTCCCCGCGCCGTTCTCGCCCACGAGCCCCAGGGATTCGCCGCGGCGGATGGTGGCGGAGACGCCGTGCAGGGCGCGAAAGCGCGGGATGTCCGCACGGCCCGCGAGGAGGCCCCACAGCGTGCGCAGGCGGTCGCCCCCGGCGCTCACCTTCGGGTAGTCCTTTCCCACGCCCTCGAGCGCCACGAGGACGCCCGCATCGGCATTCGCGGCGGCCGGCTTCACCCGGGCAAAGGGCCGGCTCACAGGAAGTCCTCGAAGTGCGGGGAAAGGCGTTCGAAGAACTTGAGGCCGGCCCAGGCCACCGCGAGCGCGATCACCCAGAGCCAGAGATCCGCGGGCACGAGTCCGCCGCCGGTCAGCAGCACTTCGCGCAGGCGCTCGGCCATCCCGGTGAGGGGGTTCGCCGCCATCCACGGACGCATCGAGTCGGGAACGAACGCCATCGGGTAGAGGATGGGCGTGCCGTAGAAGAGCACGGTGAGGCCGATGGAGACCACCTGCCCCACGTCCTTCAGCAGGGTCTGGAGCGCGGCGAGGACCGCGGCCACGCCGACCGCGGCGATCGCGAGCGGCACGAGGAAGGCGAGCGTGAGCGGCGCGCGCAGGAGGTGGATCGGCTCGCCGAGGGCCGCCAGCACCACGAGGACCGCAACGAATCCCAGGGCGTGGACCGCGAACGAAGACAGTACCGCGGCGTAGACGAGCAATGCGTGCGGAAAGGCGACCTTGCGGATCAAGCCCGCGTTGGACTGGATCGACTCCATGCCTCGCGTAACGCCCTCCGAGAACATGATCCATGGCCACAGCATCACGGCCGCGAAGGCGGTATAGCTCGCCCCGCCCGCTCCGGCGGGCAGCTGGACGCGAAAGACCGTCGTGAAGATGAACGCGTAGACCGCGAGCAGCGCCAGCGGGTGCAGCAGGGCCCAGGCGGCGCCGCTTACCGAGCCCGCGTAGCGCGTGCCGAGTTCGCGGCGCAGGAAGGACGCGAGGAGCCACCGGTGGGTGTAGACGGTGGCGGGCATCGCGGCCTCAGCGCTTCGCGGGCACGCTCGCGGGCGGCGCGGCCGGGGCTGCTGCGGAGGGCGAGCTCGATCCCTGCGCCTCGGATCCCTGGCGCTCGAGCGCCTCACGCTGCTTGCGCTCCAGTTCCTCCCGGGGAATTTCCGTGCGCAGCGCGGCGATAGCCTGCGCGTTCCACTTCGTCTCGGGGTTTCGACGCCACTGATCGAGGAGCTTCAGGGACACTTCGCTTCGCAGCCGCGCGCGCTCCTCGTCGAGGATCGCCGCCTTCACCTCCTCGAACTTGCGCTTGAAGGTAGCCTTGAAGCCGGTGCGTTTCACGAGGTGAACGCCGCTGTTGGTCTCGATGGGCTGCGAGATCTCGCCGTCCGCCTTCATCCGGAACGCGACCGCGGCGATGCGGTGGTCGATCTCCTTCGCGGTGACCGCCCCGAGCCGGCCGCCATCGCGCTTGAAGCCGGGGTCATCGGTGGTCTGCGCCGCCAGGGCGAGGAAATCCTCCCCGGCAAGCGGCCCGGGCGCGGATATCTCCTTCGCCCGCGCGAGCGCCATTTCCTTCGTGCGCCCGGTGAGGCCCACGAGAATGTGCTGAAGCTCGACTCGATCGGGCTCGGTGTAGCGGGCCGGCCGGGTGAGGTAGAGCTCGCGGGCCCGTGCGTCGAGGATGTCGGGCACCGGCGCCGTGCGCTCGAGGTGGGCGACGTACTGCAGCGCGAGGAATGCCTCCAGGTGCTGCTGGATCCTCCGGGCCAGCGCGGGGTCCTTGTCGAGGCCGGCCTTGCGCGCCTCCTGCGCGAGGATGCGGTTGGTGAAGAGGAGGTCGACGACCTTGTTGTTGCGCTCGCCGTCCGCCTTCGCCTCGTCGCGCAGCTCGGGCGGCACGCGCTCCATGAACGCGTGGAAGTCGGCGTCGGTGACGACGATGTCGCCGCTCGTTACGAGCGGGGATGTCGGCCGCGGCCAGGGGCGCCACGGCGACCGCGGCGGCGGCAAGAAGGGCAATGAGGGACTTCATGGGGACTCCTATCGTGCCAAACAAAAGGCCCGCATGCGCTTGGCATGCGGGCCGCGGGAAACCGAGAAGCTCAGTTGAACTGCACGTAGATCGGGCAGGTCGTGAACTGGCAGCTCGGCACGCCGGGTGCGCTGGGCGGAACCGGCGTGGGCTTCTTGATCTGACGGAAGTTCAGGTACACCGTCGTCGTGCCCGCGGGCAGCTCGCATACCGACAGGTACCAAGGCGTGCCGGGCGGCTTCGGCCCGATGGAGAACCTCAGCTGTGCCGCCCGTGTACTGGGTGTGCTGCGCACAGGCGCCGATCGGCGCATTGAAGTCGCCCGGGCAGGCCGAGAGGGTGAAGTGGACGTCGGCCTTGTCGCCAGTGGACGAGGTCTCGGTCACCACCACGGAGACCATTCCGTCGGCTCCGATGAAGCGTCGGGGTCGGCACGATCGTCACGGCACCCGTCTCTCCGGCTTTCACCTGGCTCACGTAGGTCTGGCTGCCGTTCCACGGCACGGTGTGGGTGGCGGTCGTCGTGCAGCCGCTCGCCACCTGGACCGTCGTGGTGTTCTGGTAGATGGCGCCGAGGGAGGCGGTATGGCCCGGAGGCGGCGTCCCCACGGCAACCGGCGTGAGAAGCTGATAGGCAAGGCTCGCGGGCGGCGTGACGCCTGCGGGCGAAGTGGCCGGCGGCGTGAAGGTGATCGTCTGCGAGGCGCCGCTGCCGGCCGGGAAGGTGAGCTTGCCCGAGTTAGGGGTACCCGCGGTGATCGGAGGCGAGAGCGTGCCGCCGCCCGCGACCAGGTTGCCGTTGCCGTCGGTCATGGATGCCGCCGATGGCGAAGGGGACATCCCACGCGCCGGCCGTGCCGCCCGTGCGCGTGACCGTGATCGGCACGCGAGGAGCCGCCGAAGAATGCGGTCGACGTGGCCGACGTGAACGCGAAGCTCACCGGTGCGTTCGGGTCGACGATGCTGACGATCGTGGTTGACGGCGAACCGAGCGAGGCACCGCCGGCCGTGAGCGTGACCGTGCAGCTCGTGCCGGCGGTCGGCCCTGCCGTGAGAGTCACGGTTGCTCGGCGTGGGATGGCAGCTGCCATCGCCAAATCGACACGGAGGGCGCGCTGAGCGTGCAGCCACCGGTGCCGGTTACGGCCAGGTTGCCGGTAGCCACACCGCTGCCGGCCGTCTGGCCGGTCCGCGTGACGGCGAAGGTCGTCGTTCCGCTCGGCGCGAGGCTCGTGGCGGTACCGGTCGAGATTCAGCGCCAGGACGCCGGGCGACGAGCCGCCCGTGCAGGTGAAGGTGAAATCGCCCCCGGAGGTGACCGTGGAACCGCTGTAGGTGCACGACGTGGTTCCGCCGGAAAGCGTCACCGTGGCCGCAGTGGCCAGCGGGATCGGGACGAGCCCCGCGGCCACGCCGATGGCGGCCGCGAAAGCAGCGCCGAGGCGGCGCAAATTCAGGAATCGACTCAGGCTGTGCATGGAAATCCTTTCAGGTGCATCGGGTATCGGTGGCAGCGCCGCAATCAACAAGGCTCTTGGTGGCCTGCCCGCCGCCCTCCCGGCACGGGATTTGCTCATTCGGGGCCGATTATATACGCAATGATGCACTCGGACCGGCCGGCCGAGTCTGTCGAATAAACGGCAAAAAAACGGGCAGACCGAAGTCTGCCCGTCGTGTGCTGCAAGGAAGGGACCGGAAAACCGGCCCCCATCCCCATCGCCACCGGATTACGGCTGCGGCGTGATGTTGTCGATGTAGTTATGGGTGAACAGGCTGCCATAGTTGCCCTGGCAGGAAGCGCCGGTGCAGGTGAGCGTGCCGTTGTTGAACGTGCGCGCCATGAAGCCCGTGACCGGCAGACCGAGGTAGGTCTGCGCGCCGGCGACGGCGGCGAGCGTTCCGATGTTGACGGTGAACGAACCCGGTTGCGAGACGAGGCCGACCAGCGAGTTGGCACCCGTGAACGCCAGGTTGGCCCAACCGTTCTGGTAGCCGGACGTCACGTTGACCGACAGCGCGTTCGCCGAACCCAGGACGCCGGAGGTCGTGCCCGCCGGGTTGTGCGCCTGGCCGGAGCGGATGCTCAGGACAGTCGATTCCCAGCACAGGCCGGCCACGAGGGTCGGGGGCAGCGGCGAGAAGTCGCCACCGGCGGCCGAGGCGCCACGCTCTTCACGGTTGAAGAACTGGAAGCCGAAGGACTCGCAGGAACCCGTCGCCGTGAACTTGTTCGTGAACGGGGCAGCCGCGGCGGCCGTCGTCACGTAGAAGCGCTTGGTCGGGAAGGTCATCACCCAGTCGGTGTTCGACTTGGTGCCGGCGTCCAGCACGTACTCGTTGATGACGTTGGAGTGCATCATCGTCGAGGACACGGCGTCGATGCCAGCCAGCCACTGAGAGGTGTAGGAACGCGTGCCCGTCGGGGACGACGTGACCACGATGCTGATCGGGTCGGCCTGCGCGAAGTTACCGACTTCCGAGCCGATGTCCGTGTAGATGTTGCCGACCGTGACGTTGGCCAGGGCGACGGCGTTGTAGCCGGAGTCCGAGCCGTTGTTCACGTTGATCAGCGTGCCCGTGCCGGACAGGCCACCCGTCGGGGGGGCTTGGTCGGCGAGCGGCAGCGCGTTCGGGCCGGGGCCGCGGACGCCGGTGCAGGTCGGGACGTTGGTCGCGGCGGCGTGCGTGATCGCCACCAGGGACGGTCCGATGACGGTCGCCATTTCCAGCATCTCGACGTAGCCCTCGCGGGTACGGTCGAGCGTCGGTGCCGGCCGCGTCATCGAACGTGCCGGAGTACTGGAAGTTCCGGAAGTCGACGCCAGTGGCGGGGATCGCGGGGTTCGTGCAGGACACGTCCGAGGTGACCAGGCGGCCCGGCGAGGCGTCGGTGGCGTCGGCCGGGATGATGGCGCCGGTCCACACGTCGTTCGGCGACAGGTAGAGGTTGAAGTCAAGTACTTCGCGCGAGTTCTTGCCTTCGCGGAAGCGGACCTTGACGACCTTGCCGTCGGCGGTCGTGTTCACGACCGACACGTACGTGTTGAAGGAATTGCCGTCGAGGTCTGGACGGTGTAGTACGGATAGATCAACCCTTGGCCGAGGCCGTTCGGGTCCTGGTATACGGCTTGAGCCGAACCGACGCCCAGCCCCGCGAAGACGGCGGCGGCCAGCGCTTTTCTTTTGAACGTGTTCATGTTCTGGGTTACTCCTTTGGTGAAGATGAAAGTGATCACTTTATTAGAGGATACAACGGGCGAGATTCTATCCCAGTCACCCGGGATTTACAAATGCATCCTGCCTTCCGGACCGGGAGCCGTTACAGCCCCCGAAAATCAACCTTTTTGCACGTACCACCAGTTTCCTTCCATGCGGATCCAGGTTTCCCGGATCGGCGTCCGGACCTGGCTTCCCCGGTGCTGGTACTCGATGCTGACGATGGCCTCGCAGGCATCTTCCGCCTGGCACTCCACCCTCTCCACCCGGGCCGCCTTCCAGAAGCCCACCCGCATGGACCGGATGAAATCCTCGTAACTCAACACCGCTCGACTGGCCGGGCTGTAGAACCTGTAAGCCTCTGCCATCTGGTTCTTCAGCAGGACGTCCCAGCGGGCCTGGGCCCGCTCCTGAACGATCGACTCACGGCTCTTTTCAGCCACCGCGATATTCCCTGTCTGGCTTGCGCACCCGGCCAAGCCGGAAACGAGGGAAACCGCGAGAATCCGAACCAAGTGCCCGGCCATCACCGGGGTACCGTCAAAAATGCGTGCTTTCACGACCAGCTCCCGTCAAAGACTATTCAAATTCAAAAGGGGCGTCAAACGAATTCTGCATATTTTTACAACACTGTGTCGTATTTGCAACACTCGTATCTATTACGCCCAATCAATAGGTTATCGCTTGATGCTACAGTGAAATATTAGATGATCGCGACCCGGAACGGGGATCAGGCGGTACCTATGGCGCCCAGCGTCGGCCGGCACCTGCCGGAGCCTGCGGGCCGGGCAACGGCGGGAGCAACCCCTCGAGCGAGGGCATCTTGCGCCGAAGCTCCTCGGTCGCCTCGGCCGCCTGGCGGATATTGGTGATTATTACGGGTCGGATAAGGAGGATGGTCTCCGTGCGGCGCTTGACGATGGTTTGCGTTCCGAAGGCCGCCCCGAGGATCGGGATCTTGGACAGGAGGGGGATCCCGGAAGTCGAGCGCGTGTTGTCCTCGCGGATGAGCCCGCCGAGCACGATGGACTCCCCGGAGCCCACGACCACCGTCGTCGTGGCGGTGCGCTGGCTGATGTCCGGGTTCGCGCCGGCGACCGAGGCGGCCCCGGGGACGCTCACTTCCTGGCTCACCTCCAGCGTCACCTGCCCGCCGGAATTGATCCGGGGCGTGACGGACAGGAGGATGCCCGTCTCGATGTACTGGAAGCTGTTGATGAGGCCGTTGGTGGTGCCGGAGACGGTCTGCTGCTGCGTCTGCACCGAGATGCGGTCGCCGATCTTGATCTGGGCCTTCTGGTTGTCCAGCACCATGAGCTGCGGCGTGGCGAGCACCTGCAGGCGCCCGTCCTTGCCCAGCGCATTGAGAACGGCGCGCACGTCGCCGCCGAGGCTGTTGATGAGCTGAAGGCCGGAGAAACCCGGCACCGCGCCGGTAGGCGTAGTCGGAAGGCCTCCCAGGTTCAGGGACCCGGAAGTCACGCTCGCTTCGCCCACGCTGCGCCCGGTGAGGAACCAGTCGACCCCGAACTTGAGGTCGTCGGAGAGCGTGACTTCGGCGATCGTCACCTCCACCAGCACCTGCCTCGGGATCACGTCGAGCTTCACGAGTGCCGACTCGATGATCTCGTAGTCGGTCGGCGTGGCGAGGATGAGGAGCGCGTTGTTGTCCTTGTCGGCTATGACGCGAACCTCGCTCGACACATTGGTGACGGTGCCGGGAATGGCGAAAGAAGCCGCCGAGGGTTGCGCGGCTGCAGGTTGGGCGCCGCCGGCCGCCGGCACGGCACCCGGGGCGGGCGCCGTCCCGATCTGGCCCGGACGCACGCCGGGCGCGAGGCTCGGCGGCGAAATCGTCGTCGTGGTGCGCTTGGTGAAGAGCTCGCTCACCAGGTTGGCGAGGTTCTCCGCCTTGCCGTTCCTCACGGTGTAGACGAAAAGTCGCGTTCCGCCCGCAGTTCCGCCAATCTGGTCGAGCCGCTCCATCCACGATTTCGCGCTCTCGAGGTACCGGGGCTGCGTGGTCACGATGAGAAGCGAGTTGAGCCTCTCGATCGGGATCACCCGGACGAGACCCGCGAGCGGCCCGGCCGCCGTGGCGCCGAACACCTTGTCCAGGTCGGCCACGAGCGCCTTCACGTCCGCGCTCCTCACCGGGAAGATGCCGATGGAGAAGCCCGCGAGCCAGTCGACGTCGAAGAGCTCGATCGTGTCGAGGAGGTGGCGGAGCTCCTTCTGGTTGCCGGCAAGGATGACGAGGTTCCTCACGTCGTCGATGCGGACCGTGTTCTCCGCGGCGAAGGGCTCGAGGAGCTTGGCCATTTCCTTCGCGCCCACGAACTTCACCGGCACCACGAGGACGGAATAGCCCTGGGGCACGGGGGCGGACACCGCGCCGAGCTGGGGCGAAATGGAACCACGCACGGCGGAAATCGGCAGGACCTTGAAGATGCCGTCCTCCTTCACCACCGCCGCGTTGTTCTGCCGAAGCAGCATCTCGAGCGTGGGCAGCAGGGCCGAGCGCGGGATCGGCTTGATGGTGCGGAAGGTGACGTTGCCGGTGACGCCCGGGTGAACGGTGTAGGACTCGCGCAGGTAGTCGCCGAGGATCACTTTCGCCGCCGAGCGGACGTCGAGCGCCTCGAAATTGAGGCTCGCCTCCTCGGGACCCGCGGGTGGCTGCGGCGCCGGGGGCTTGGTGTTCACGAAGGTCCCCGTGCCGGGAAACACGCGCGGCTTCTCGGGCACGACCGCACTCTGGGCAGGGGACTGCGCGAACGCGGGCGGCGACTTCGGGCCGAACTCGGCCGGCGCACCTTCCGGCATCGGCGCATTCGGATGGGGGCCCGGGAGCAGCGAGCACGAGGACACGGCGATCGCCAAGGCGATCGCTGCGGCGCGGGCACGGCGAAGCGGGCTGCGGATCAAGGCTGCTCCAGGCTCACGGGCGACGGGTCGGACAAAGGGCGACATTCTGGCACACTCAATTCTGCGGTTGCGGGCGGCGCACCGCGCGGCGGCGCGCGATGATTTCTTCGGGTGTCATGGCTGCCGATCCGGGGCTCGCCACGGGCGGCATGACCGCCATGCCTCCCGGGACCATGCGCGCGCCCAAGGCCGCGCCCGGCACACCTCCGACCATCCCGGGAGCGCCGGCGGCTGCGGGCGCGGGAATTCCAGCAGCTGAAACCGGACCTCCGGCAGGAGGCGGGGCGGGGCTGGCCGCGGAGGAGCCGAACGGCCCCTTCTCGACCGCGGCAGTGGCGTTCCCGGACCCCCTGTTTACCAGGAGCGCCAGGGTTTCCGTGTCGTCGCCGGCCCTCAGCACGACCTGCTCGGCGGAAATCTCCGCGAGCGTCATCCCCAGGACCTCTCCCCCCTTCTCGACGCGGTGCACCGTGCCCGTGGTGACATCCTTCAGCAGCGCGATAGACAGCGCGCCTACAAGCGTCGTTCCCTGGAGCACGAGCTGCCCTTTCTTCATCGTGCCCGGGCCCGCGCCGACCGCCACGGGAGCGGGACGTCGGCCTGGCACGAAAAGCGGGCGCTCGACGGTCTGCGCTCCCACCTGGGTGTCCTGCTGCAAGCGGAAGGCCGGCAGGAGCCGCGCCTCGGCGACCCGTGCCGGGCCGCGCGGGCCTTCGCCTGCCGTGGGGCGGCCGAACTGGTCCTCGAGCACCAGGACGCCAACCAGCGCGAGCGAGATCGCCGCCCAGAGGAGCGGCAGGAAATGATCGGGTTTCCTCACGAGCGCCATGATCACCCCGCGATCGCGTAAGCCGAAATGTCGAGCTGGATGAACATCTCCGGCTCCATCCCGGGCGGCGGCTTGTACCCCGGCGGCACCTGCGCGCGCACCATGAGCGAATCCACGAACACGTACGGCTCCGACGACTCGAGCGCGAGCAGGATCTTGCGCAGGACCGGCGTGCTGGCGTTCAGCTGGAGGGTAACCGACACCTGCCGGAAGCGCCCCTCGTCGCGCGGCTGGCCGACCTGCACGCTCACGATGCGTCCGCCGGCCGCCTCCACGAACTGGCGCACGCGCTCCTGCATCTCCGCCGAGGAAAGCGAGGCAGCGGATGCCTTGAGGAAATACCTGCGGCTGTCCATGGCCCGGACGGCCACGAGCTTGCGCTCCAGCGCCGGCCGCGCTGCCGCAAGTCGTTCGTAACGCGAAAGGCGCCGGTCCAGGTCGTCCAGCGCCGTGTCGTAATGGCGGTGGGCGAGCCATATCGGCAGCGCCACGAGCAGGGCGAGCACGGCGACCGCCCCCGCAAGAAACGCGAGCGCCGCCTTGCGGCGCCTCTCCGGAGTCCACCCCAGGATGGCTCGCACGGCTACCCTTTCGTGGCCGGTGCCGCGGCGGGCGGGCGGCCCCCTGCGGGCTTCGCGGGCGCCGCGCCGGTCGCGGGGGGCGGAACAACCGGAACCCCGGCGGGCGGCGAGGCAGCCGCCGGGCCCTGCGGAACACCGGAACCCGCCGGTGAAGCGGGAGGTAGTGCGACCGTCGTGCCAGACGGAACCGCGGTCGCGGCCGAAGAAGCGGCAGGAGCTATCGGCGCGGCCGGCGGCGGCGCAGGTGAGGCCGGAGAGGCGCCGGGGACTGGCGCCACCAACTCCGATTCGGGGATCGGATCGGGCAATGGGCGCGCCTTGATCTCGGCCGACAGCAGGAAGCGCTCCGTATTGGGCGTGACCCCCTTCGTGAGCGGGGACTTGAAGCCCGCATTCGAAAGGGATCCCGATTGCTCGAGCACCTCGATCAGCTGCGACGAGGAGCCGGTTTCGCCCGCGATCTGCACTTCACGCACCTTCTGGTTCGTCTTCACGTCGAGCTGCTGCACCCAGGTGGCGTCCGGCAACAATCGCGAAAGATCCTCGAGGAGCGCGACCGCGGGCTGCAGGCTCTGCTTTCTGGCGAGGACGAAGTTATGCTCCGTGGCGATCTTCTCGATCTCCTGCGCCACGCGCTCGGCCACCTCCGCGCCGGCCTTCGCGCTTTCCATGCGGGGGTGCAGGGCGATCACCGCCTCGCGCTTGAGCCAGAGCGGATAGACCAGCGCGGCCGCGGCCAGCGCTGCCGCGAATACCGCAAGCACCCGCGCGGCAATCGCCGCACGCGACGTGGCTGGCCGGTCGCGCCTCTCCGCGGGCAGGAGATTGAGTGGCGCCGACGCCGAGGCGATGTCGTTCATCACGCCCACGCCCACCACGGCGGCGCCGAACTCGCGCATCTCGGCGAGGCGCGCTTCGACCGGCGCCCGCTCGGTGACCGCGAGGGTGAGGTTGATGCGCTGCGACGCGGTGTCGCGTCCCGTGACCCGATAGTCGAACCACGCGCGCTCGGCCGGAAGCGGCGTGAGCCGGTCGAGATCGAATCCGATCGCGTCGCGAAGCGCCTCCTCCACGGCAAGCGGCATTGCGGCGTCGCGAACCAGCACCGCCTCCGGAGGCAGCACGAGCCAGGCGTTGCCGGCCGCTCCCGGCTCCTCGGTCAGGAGCCGGCGAAACGCGGCGCGGCGTCCCGCGGAATCCAGCGAAGCGAGGTTCAGCCGTCCGGCCTGCACCAGCCTCCCGGCCACGGGCCGAAAGGCGCGCCATTCGTCGCCCTCCGCGCACAGGTAGGCCACGTCGCGGAAAGCCAGCCGCTCCCTCAAGCCGGCGGGCAGGAGTGCTGCCAGCTCGCTGCGCCACCAGCGCAGGAAATCGGCGACGCCCGTGCGCTCGGCCGCGGCGACGAGGGGCGCGAACACGGAATCTGCTTCAGCGGCCAACGGGGGCTCCCGGCTCGGCGACAATTGCCTGCGCGTCCCGGTCGCGGGACACCTCGCGCCAGGCAAGGAAAGCACTCGGGCGGCGCGGAAACTGCGGCGTCAGCATGGCGACCGCCTCCCGGGAGACTCCCATGCCCTCGCCGAGCGCCACATCGGCCCGGATGGTGACGGCGGCAACCTGCGCGTAGCTGGCATAGGGTCCTGCAGCAGTGAAGATCGGCGGAACGCGCCTGTCCAGCCGGGCCGACTCGCGTTCGGCGAGGAAGGCGTCCACCTGCTCCTCGATCACGCCGGGGATGGCGAGAAGCACGGGGCGCGTCGCGAGATGGGGATTCACGCCGGCCTGGCGGGAGTACACGGTGATCATGGGTGCGATGCGCTGGTACACCTCGGGGCGCATGCCGAGGACGAGCTGCAGTTCCTCCGTGGACAGGAAGGGATGGTTGGCGGGCCGCCCCTTGAGGCCGGCTTGCACATAATCGGGCTCCTCGGCGCCGTAGGGCCTCTTGAGGGAATCCTGATCGCGCCAGTCGAGGATCGCGTCCAGAAGTTTCGCGGCCTCCTCTTCCCCCACCCCGGCAGATCGGAACAGCCCCTTGAGCAGTTCGTTGTTCGCCGTGTTGATGTCGATTTTAGCAGACTCGTCCGCGAACCTGATCGCCACGCTGGCGCCATCGAAGGACCAGCTCCGGGGGGCGCCGTCGCGCTTCCACACTTCCGGGCCGCCCTGGGGCTTGAAGAGCTCATACAGCGCGCGCGATACCGCGGCTTGCGCGATGGCGTCGCCGCGCGCGATGAGCGCCGCGTTTCGCGCCGCGCGCGCATCGGTGCGCATCGCGTACAGGAAGCTCCCGGAGATCACGAGCAGCAGCGTCACCACCCAGATCACGAGGACCAGGGCGACGCCGCGCTCACGGTGGCCGCCTCTCCTCATCGCCGCGGCACGCAGGTCCGCTGGAAGGACGACTCGTAGCAGCCGGCCTCCTCGCCCAGGCGCAGGGCGACGACCAGGTCGGGCAGGCGGGTGTCGGCCAGCGCGAGTTCGAGCCGCACGTGGGAGGGCGTGCGCTGCAGATGGTTCCACTGGTCGCTCCAGGACGGCACCGCGGCGTCGTTCTCGGCTCCGTAGTACGAGAACCGGGCCGCGCTCACCCCGTCGAGTATGGCGAATGGCTCGGCCGCATCCACGGCCGAGAAGTCCGTCGCCCCGGAATCCGCGAAATCACGGCGCATGACCAGGCGGCCCCCGGCCTCGCCCTTGCCCGCCTCGTAGGCGAAGGAAACGAAGGCGAGGCCACCGCCGCCCAGTTCCGCGGGCCGCATGGAAACGAACCGGACGGCGTCCCGTTCCCCCCGAAAGGCGAGCTTCACCACGAGCGGGTCCTTGAAGCGCCAGGGGAAAGCCGCCGTGAGCTCCTTTCTCACGAAGGCCGCCGTCAGCATGACCTGGTCGGCGCGGTCGCCGCGGCCAGAACCCGCGTCCCAGGCGCGCACTCCCGCCCGAAGGCCTCCGAACAGCATCCCGAGCATCACGGCGAGGAGCGTGAGCGCGACCACGGTCTCCAGGAGCGTGAATCCGCCCGCTGCCCGACGAGGGTTCACTGACGCCCCCCGAGCACGAGGGTGGCCAGGCGAACATCCCGGTCGCGGCCGTCCGCGGCCCGCCAGGCGACCTTCGACTCCACCCGAAGCAGGCGCACGCGAAGCTGGTACTCGCCCTGCGCCCGGGCCTGGGGGTCCTCCAGTCGATCGTCGTACGGGGTGACCGACAGCGTCCAGGTGAACGGATCGTCCCGGCCCGTGCTCACGCCCTCGTCGAGACGCTCGGCCGCGGTGTAGCCGGACAGGCGCGACTGGGCCATCATCGCCGCCCTCGCGTACTCGTCTGCGAGCTGCGCGTCGCGCAGCCCCCCGGAGAACACCTGCAGGATCACGGCGAGCGCCACGGCGAAGAGCACGAACGCGGTGAGCACCTCGAGGATCGTGAACCCCGCCTCGCGATCCGGACGTGCCGGCTGGAGCGCCATCTCGGCGGCGACGGGGACTAGCCCCCCTCCTTGATCGTCACGCGGCCCGTGAGCCAGTCCACGTCCACCAGGAACTTCCGCTCGCCCGAAGCGAGCGTCACCCGCCCCCCCGTGGAGCTTCCGTCCGGGTAGAAGCGGATGGCGCCATGCTTGTCGTCCACGATTTCGGACTGCGCGGTGTAGAGCTTCAGGTCGAGGCGCTGCGGGAGCGTGCGCGCCCGCCGGCCGCCGCTCACCTCCATCGACCGGTTCTCGAGGTCGAGGGTGAGCGCTGCCGACTCCTGCGTCGCGATCGCGGTGCCACGCGCATCGCGCAGGCCTGCCGCCACCGCGCGCGCGGCGCTCTTGAGTTCGGCGCCCGACACGCCGCCGGCATTCATCCGCACCACCATGGCGTAGCCCGCGGCGGCGATCACGAGCACCAGCAACAGCTCGAGCAGCGTGAAGCCGCGCTCCGCCCGGGATCGAGCCATCAGTTCCGCACGTCCTTGTTGTCGCCCTCGCCGCCTTCCTTGCCGTCCGCGCCCAGCGAAACGATGTCGTAGCCGCCTTTCTCCGCAGGAGAGCGGTAGATGAAGTCGCGCGTCCAGGGGTCCTTGATCTCCTTCGGATCCTTGAGATAAGGGCCGTTCCAGTTGGCCACGCCCGACGGCGCTGCGAGCAGGGCACCGAGGCCCTCCTGCGTGGTCGGATAGCGGCCGACGTCGAGCTTGTAGAGCTCGAGCTGGCCGCCGATCAGGCTGATCTTCGCCTTGGCCACCTCGGAGTTCGCGCGCCCGACGTTGGAGAAGACGCGGGGGCCCACCATGGCGAGAATCACGCCGATGATCACGAGCACCATCACCAGCTCGAGCAGCGTGAAGCCGCGCAGTGCTCGCGGAGGGCAGGATCGGGGTTCTCGGTTCATGGGGACTCCGGCATTTGAGGCGCCCTAGATGGGCAGGTCGTAGATCGAGAGCATCGCGGCGAGGATCGACAGGATCACGGCGCCGACGAGGCCGGTGAGGAAGAGGATCATCGCCGGCTCGAGGAGCGCCAGCGCGCGCTTGACCGCCCGCGCGACCTCCTTGTCGTAGACGTCGGCCACGTCGAGGAGCATCTGGTCGAGCCGGCCCGTTTCCTCGCCCACCTGCACCATGTGCACCGCGAAGGCGGGAAAGCGGCGCGTTTCCATCATCGGCTTGGCGAATCCGCGGCCCGTCTTCAGCTCCCGCCCCACTTCGGCCAGGCCCGCCGCCATCCAGGTGTTTTCCATGGTGTCGCGCGCGATCGACAGGGCGTTCACCAGGGACACGCCATTGCGCAGCAGCGTGCCGAGCGTGCGCGCGAGCCGCGCGGTTTCCACCTTCGCGGCCAGATCTCCCGCCACCGGAAGCCGGAGCACCTGCCGGTCCCAGCGCAGCTTCGCCTCCGTGGACCGGAGGCTGCGGGAGACGACGAAGACGATCGCCACACCTCCCAGCACGATCGCCCACCAGTAGGCGCGCATGAAGGCGCCCGCCCCGAGGACCATCTCCGTCACCCACGGCAGCGCCTTTCCGCTCTGCTCGAAGATGGGCTCGAACTGCGGCACCACGACCGCCAGCAGGATGATGACCGAGGCCATCGCCACCAGCAGCAGGATCGTCGGGTAGATGAGCGCGGACTTGACGCTCTCGCGCAGCTCCTTCGAGCGCTCCATGAACTCCGCGAGCCTACCGAGCACGTCGGCCAGCGCACCGCCGGCCTCCCCGGCCCGGACCATGTTCACGTAGAAGCGCGAGAAGACGCCGGCCTGAGCGTCGAGCGCCTTGGAGAGCGCCGCGCCGCCGCGAACCTCGTTCCTCACCTTGCGGAGCATCTCTCCCACGCGGGCATTCTCGGCAAGCCCGACGAGGATCTCGAGGCTTCGGTCCAGGGGAAGGCCCGCCTTGAGGAGTGTCGCGATCTCTCGCGTGACCACGCCGACCTCGTCCTGCGACACGCCCCGGGCGAACAGGCCGGGGGAGCTGCCCCGACGGGCGACTGCGGAGACTTCCGCGCCGCCGGCCTCGACCGCGCGCAGCGGCGTGTAGCCCATGTCGCGAAGGCGCTCGATCACCCCCTTCTGGCTGGCCGCATCCATGGCGCCTTCGAGAACCTCGCCCGCGGGCGTCACGGCCTTGTACTGGAAAACCGGCATGGTCAGTCTTCGCGCGTGACGCGAAGCACTTCCTCGACGGTGGTCACTCCCGCCACCGCCTTGCGCAGCCCGTTCTCGAACATCGACTCCATGCCCTCCTCCACCGCCGCCGCCCGCAGGTCCGTCGAGTTGGCGTGGCGCATGACGAGGGAGCGCAAGCGGTCGGTCATGGGAAGCATCTCCATGATCCCGAGCCGGCCGTGGTAGCCCGTGCCGCTGCAGAGCTCGCAGCCCACCGGGTGGTAGAGCGTCACCTCGCCCGGCGGCGCGAGTCGCGCGAGCCCCATCTGCTCGACCACTTCGGGCAGCGCCCGGTAAGGCTTGCGGCAGTGGCTGCACAGGGCGCGCACGAGGCGCTGGGCGAGGATGCCCACCACGGTGGAAGTGAGGAGGTAGTCCTCCACGCCCATGTCGAGGAGGCGGTTCACCGTGGCCGGCGCGTCGTTGGTGTGCACCGTCGAGAGGACGAGGTGGCCCGTGAGCGCCGATTGCACGGCGATCTCGGCCGTCTCCAGGTCACGGATCTCGCCGATCATGATCACGTCCGGGTCCTGGCGAACGATCGAGCGAAGCGCGTTGGCGAACGTGAGGTGTATCTGCGGGCGCACCTGGATCTGGTTGATGCCCGGCATCTGGTACTCGACCGGGTCCTCGACGGTGAGGATCTTCACGTCGGGCTGGTTCAGGCGGTCGAGGGCCGTGTAGAGCGTCGTCGTCTTGCCGCTGCCGGTGGGGCCCGTGACGAGGAGGATCCCGTGCGGCTGGTTCAGCGCGGCGAGGAACGCCTCGAGGAGCTTGCCGTCGAAGCCCAGGGAAGCGAAGTCCAGCGGGACGCCGCCCTTGTCGAGGATGCGCATCACCACGCTCTCGCCGTGCATCGTGGGCACGGTCGACACCCGCAGGTCGATCTCCTTGCCCTGGATGCGCAGCTTGATGCGCCCGTCCTGCGGCAGCCGCCGCTCGGCGATGTCCAGGTTCGCCATGATCTTCACGCGCGAGATCACGGCAGCCGAAAGCCGCCGCGGCGGCGATTCCACCTCGTTCAGGACGCCGTCGATGCGGTAGCGCACGATGAGGCGGCTCTCGAAGGGCTCGATGTGGATGTCTGAGGCCCTGGCCTCGAGCGCGTGGGTGATGAGGAGGTTCACGAGGCGCACGACCGGCGCCTCGGAGGCGAGGTCCTTCAGGTGCTCGATGTCGCCGAGATCCTGCTCCTCGTCGCGGGTCGAGATGTCGTCCACGATCTGGCCCATCGAGGACTTGCCGGCGCCGTAGAGCCGCTCGAGGCCGGCATCGAGCTCCGTGGCGACGGCGAGCCTCGGAACGACGCGCTTGCCGCACACCATCTCGATCGCCCGCAGCGTGAACTCGTCCGAGGGGTCGGCCATCGCGACGACGATGCCGTCGTCGGTCTCCCGGAGCGGCAATGCCCTCGCGTCCCGCAGGAAGCGGTCGGAGACCCGTTCCTCGAGCAGCGGCAACTCGGGGTACTCGGCCGCGGTGGCCACGGCTATGCCGAGGTTCTCGGACAGGGCGTCCGCGAGGTCGCGGGCGGAAACCAGCCCCAGCCGTCCCAGGATGACGCCGAGCTTCTCGCGCGGCTCCCCCTCCTGGAGGCGCAATGCGCGTTCGAGGTTGGAGGCATCGAGCTTGCCTCGGGCGAGAAGGATCTCGCCCAGGCGGCGCGGCTGGTTCTCGGCAGGCAGGGCGGACATGGGGGAAAAATTATAGCCCAGGGGCATTTCCGACCCCTTGGGACAGGGCGCGGGCCGGGGCGTTCCCCGGGGCGCGGCCGCTCAGGCCGCCGGCATCCGGGCGAAGCACGCGTCGAGCTGCTCCTCCCAGGAAGGCGGGGAAAACCCGAAGGTCCTCGCGAACTTGCGGGTGCCGAGGACCGAATACCGGGGTCGGCGCGCGGGGGTGGGGAATTCCGAGGAGGCGATCGGCACCACGCGCGGAGCGCGGAACCCGGGGCGAGCGCCGGCGCGCTCGAAGATGGCGCGCGCGAAGCCCGCCCAGGTCGTCTCTCCCGCTGCGGCTAGGTGATAAACCCCGGAGTCCACTCCCTTCTGCGGAATCGCCGCGAGGGCCCGTGCCGTGGCCTGCGCCAGGAAGAGGCTCGTGGTCGGTGCGCCGCGCTGGTCGTCCACGATCCGCAGCTCGTCGCGCGTGGACGCGAGCGCGAGCATCGTGGCCAGGAAGTTGCGCCCGCGCGACCCGTAAACCCAGCTGGTCCGGAAGACGAGGTGGCGACAGCCGCTCGCGGCGATCGCCTGCTCGCCCGCGAGCTTCGAGCGCCCGTAGGCATTGAGCGGACCCGTGGCGTCGTCCTCCAGGTAGGGCTTGCGCTTGGACCCGTCGAACACGTAGTCGGTGGAGTAATGCACCAGCACCGCGCCCAGGCGCTTCGCCTCTCCCGCAAGTATGCCCGGCGCGCGACCGTTGACGTCCTGCGCCGTCCCGGGCTCCGATTCGGCCTTGTCGACAGCGGTGTAGGCGGCGGCGTTGACGATGAGTCCGGGTCGATGCGCGCGGCAGGCGGCGACCAGCGCATCCGGGTTCGCGAGGTCGAGCGCGGCATGGTCCAGCGCCTGCAGTTCTCCCAGCGGCGCGAGCGTCACCGCGAGTTCGTGCCCCACTTGCCCGCCCGCACCCGTCAGGAGGATGCGCATCAGGGGAAGGTCTGCGCGGCCGAAAGCGGCGGCGCGCCGGCGTCGCCCGGCTTGAGCAGCGGAGCGCCCTCCAAGGGCCAGGCAATCGCGAGCGCCGGGTCGTTCCAGAGCAGCGAGCGTTCGTGCTGCGGCGCGTAGTAGTCCGTCGACTTGTAGAGGAACTCGGCGTGATCGGAAGTCACGACGAAGCCGTGGGCGAAGCCCTCCGGCACCCAGAGCATGCGGCGATTGGCCGCCGAGAGGACCACGCCCACCCACTGGCCGAAGGTGGGCGAGGACCGGCGCAGGTCGACCGCCACGTCGTAGACCTCGCCCGCGGCCACGCGCACGAGCTTGCCCTGGACCTGCTCGACCTGGTAGTGCAAGCCGCGCAGGACGTTGCGCACCGACCGCGAATGGTTGTCCTGCACGAAGTCGGGATCGAGGCCCGTGGCCTCGTGAAAGGCGCGCCGGTTGTAGCTCTCGAAGAAGAAGCCGCGCTCGTCGCCGAAGACCCTGGGCTCGAGGACCAGCACGTCCGGGACATTTGTCGGGATCGCCTTCATCGCGGCCTCAGTACACCTGCCCGCGCAGCATGTCGCGCAGGTATTTCCCGTAGGCGTTCTTTTTCATGGGCTTCGCGAGCCGCTCGACCTGCGCCGCGTCGATCCAGCCCTGCCTCCAGGCGATCTCCTCGGGGCAGGCCACCTTGAGCCCCTGGCGCCGCTCGATGGTCTCGATGAACTGGGACGCCTCGAGCAGGCTCTCGTGGGTTCCCGCATCGAGCCAGGCGGTGCCGCGGCCCATGATCTCGACCAGGAGCTCGCCTTTCTCCAGGTAGCGGCGATTCAGGTCGGAGATCTCGAATTCGCCGCGCGCGGAGGGCTTGATGTCCGCGGCAAGATCGAGGACGCGATTGTCGTAGAAGTAGAGCCCGGTCACGGCGTAGCGCGACTTGGGCGCGGCCGGCTTTTCCTCGATGGAGACGGCCTTCCCGGCAGCGTCGAATTCCACGACGCCGTAGCGTTCCGGGTCCTTCACCGGGTAGGCGAACACGGTCGCACCCGTGGCCCTGCCTGCGGATCGCTCCAGCTGCGCCTTCAGGTCATGGCCGTGGAAGATGTTGTCGCCGAGGACGAGGCTGCAGGGGTCGCGGCCCACGAAGTCGCGCCCGATGATGAAGGACTGCGCGATGCCGAGCGGCTCGGGCTGCACGCCGTAGGAAAGCGAGAGCCCCCAGGCCTTCCCGTCGCCCAGCAACTGCGCGAAGCGGTCCACGTCCTGGGGCGTGGAGATCACGAGGATGTCGCGGATCCCGGAGAGCATCAGCGTGGACAGCGGGTAATACACCATCGGCTTGTCGTAGACCGGCAGGAGCTGCTTCGAGACGGCCTGCGTCACCGGGTAGAGCCGGGTGCCGGAGCCCCCGGCGAGGATGATTCCCTTGCGCATCGGCTATGCCCTCTTCCCGTAGTTCTTCTCGATCCAGTTCCGGTACTCGCCGCTGCGCACCTGCGCCACCCAGTCGGCATTGTCCAGGTACCACCGGACCGTGCGCGCGAGCCCGCTCTCGAAGGATTCGCGCGGCGTCCATCCCAGTTCGGAGCGCATCTTGCCGGCGTCGATCGCATAGCGCCGGTCGTGGCCCGGGCGGTCGGCCACGCGGGTGATGAGCCCGCGATGGCCGCCCTCGCGGGGGCGCAGCGCGTCGAGCGAATCGCAGAGGGCGTGAACGACGTCGAGGTTGCGCTTCTCCGCGTTGCCGCCGACGTTGTAGACCTCGCCGGGTCGTCCCTTCTCCAGCACGAGGCGGATGGCCTCGCAGTGGTCGCCCACATAGAGCCAGTCGCGAACCTGCCGGCCGTCGCCGTACACCGGCAACGGCTTGGCCTCCAGGGCATTGGCGATCATCAGCGGGATGAGCTTCTCCGGGAACTGGAACGGCCCGTAGTTGTTCGAGCAGTTGGTGGTGAGGACGGGCAATCCGTAGGTGTGGTGGTACGCCCGGACGAGGTGGTCGCTCGCCGCCTTGGAGGCGGAATAGGGACTGTTGGGCGCGTAGGCGGTGGTCTCGGAAAAGGGCGGATCGGTCTCGGAGAGCGAACCGTAGACCTCGTCCGTCGATACGTGCAGGAAGCGGAACGCCTCGCGCCCGGCGCCTTCCAGCGACTGCCAGTGGCCCCGCACGGCCTCGAGCAGCCGGAAAGTGCCGACGACGTTGGTCTGGATGAACGCTTCGGGCGCGAGGATCGAGCGGTCGACGTGGCTCTCGGCGGCGAAGTGCACCACGGCCCGCGGGCGATGCTTCGCGAGGAGCTGGCCGACGAGGGCCGCGTCCGCGATGTCTCCCTGCACGAAGTGGTGCCTCGGGTCGCCCGACACCGAGGCGAGGTTCGCCAGGTTGCCCGCGTAGGTGAGCTTGTCGAGGTTCACTACCGGCCCCGCCCCGGCGGCGAGCCAGTCGAGCACAAAGTTCGAGCCTATGAATCCCGCGCCCCCGGTGACGACGATGGTCATTTGCCCGCCTTCTGCAGCTCGATGAGCTTGAGGTACTTGTGAAACGTGTTGTTGCAGCCGATCACGACATGGGCGAAGCCCGGGCCGCCGTCGAGAAATCCCAGCTTGAGGAAGTAGAACTTGAGGAAACGCACGAGGGGGTTCAGGAGGAGCTTCGCATAACCGGCACGCACGCCCTGCCGGTACAGCGCCTGCGCATGCAGCGAAGTGTAGCGGTACTGCTTCGCCATGTAGGTCTCCACGTCCTCCGCGGAATCGTGCAGCAGGTCGCCTTCCAGGCGGCCGACCTCGGCGGTCGTGAGCACCGCCTCGTGGACCTCGTCGTTGGACCAGCTCGCATGCGCGCGATGGAAGAGCCGCAGCGTCCAGTCCGGGTAGCCTTCCCCATGGGAGAGCCAGACGCCGAGAAAGCGGTTGCGGCGCGCCATGCGCCCGGCCTTGAAGCGCTTGTCGGCCAGGGCCTCCCGGATCGACTGCGCGAGGCGCGGCGTGACGCGCTCGTCCACGTCGAGGCAGAGCACCCAGTCGTGTGCCGCCGCGGAAACCGCGAACTGCTTCTGCCGGCCGTAACCCAGCCATTCCTTGCGGATCACGCGGGCGCCGTGCGCCTCGGCGATGCTCGCCGTGGCGTCGGTGCTCCCGGAATCGACCACGAGCACCTCGCCCGCGAATCCCACGCTTTCGAGGAGCGCGCCGATCTGCGCCTCGGCATTGAGCGCGATGACGGCGACGGTGAGCGGGAGCTTCTCGGTTTCGGCGATCACGGGGTAAAGGCAGGCGGCAGGACCGGCATTTTACCGTGACCCCGGCTCGGGCCTTGGTCCCGGGCATCCCGGGCGTTCTAGAATGCGCCATGCCCGCGCCGCGCGCCCTGTTCGTGAAGCTCTCCTCGCTCGGCGACGTGATCCACCACTTCCCGGCGGTCTCCGACCTGCGCGCGCACCGGCCGGAGGTCGCGATCGACTGGGCCGTCGAGGACGCGTACGCGCCGCTGGTTCGCATGCACCCTGCCGTATCCCGTGCGATCCCCGTCGGGCTGCGTCGCCTGCGCACCGGCTTCCTGGCCCCTTCCGCGTGGGGCGCCCTGGGAGCGGCTCGTCGCGCCTTGCGCGACGAGCGCTACGACTGGATCGTCGACACGCAGGGTCTCCTCAAGAGCGTCGCGGTGGCGCGAATCGCCCGCGGCCCGCTCTTCGGCTTCGATCGCCGCAGCATTCGCGAGCGGGCGGCCGCACGCTTCTGCGACCAGGGCATCGCGGTGCCGAAGACCCTGCACGCGGTCGAACGCAATCGCCGCCTCGTGGGCGCAGTCTTCGGCTATGCGCCGGCCGGGCCGCCCGACTACGGGCTCGTGGCTACCGGACAGGCCCCGGGCTGGGCTCCGGCAGGAGAGTACGTCGTAGCGCTCCACGCCTCGAGCCGCCGCGACAAGCGCTGGCCCGAGGACCGGTGGACGGCGCTCGCGGAAAGCCTCCATGCCCAGGGAATCGCCGTGGTCTACCCCGGCGGCACCGAATCCGAGCGCGAGGACGCGGCCCGACTCGCCGCGGCCTGTCCCGGGGCCCGCACCGCGCCAGCGATGACGCTTCCGGAGGCGGCCGGACTCATGGCGCACGCGAGCGCGGTCGTCGGAGTCGACACGGGTCTCACCCATCTCGCGGTGGCGCTCGGCACGCCCACGGTCGGCCTGTACGTGGCGACGCAGCCCGGGCTCACGGGCCTGCACGGCGCCGACCGCGCCGTGAGCCTCGGGAGCCCGGGAAGCATTCCCTCCGTGGACCAGGTGGTGCGCCTGCTGTTCGGTACGTCCCCCGCGGCGTGATGGCACGCTTCGCCTACAACTTCCTGCTGTGGCTCGCCCTGCCCGTCGTGCTCGCGCGCCTCGCCTGGCGCGCGCGCCGCCAGCCCGGCTATCTCGAGCGGCTGGGCGAGCGCTTCGGCGCCGTCCCGGTTTCGGGCAGCGGGCAGGTCATCTGGGTGCACGCCGTCTCCGTGGGCGAGACGCGCGCCGCGGAGCCTCTCGTGTCGATGCTGCTGCGCGACCACCCCGCCGCCTCGATCCTCATCACCCACATGACGCCCACCGGCCGCGCAATGGGAAGGGAGATCTTCGGCGATCGCGTGCGGCAAGCCTGGCTGCCCTGGGACCACGGTTTCGCCGTGCGCCGGTTCCTCTCCCGCGCCACACCCTCCTTCGGCGTGCTGCTCGAGACGGAACTCTGGCCCAACCTGCTGCGCGAATGCCATGCCCGCGCAATCCCCGTGTTCCTCGTGAACGCGAGGCTCTCCGCCCGCTCGGCAGCCGGATACGCCCGGGTCGCCTCCCTCGCCCGCGGCGCGCTCTCGCACCTTGCCGGCGTGGCCGCGCAGACCCCCGAGGACGCCGCCCGCCTGGAGTCCCTCGGCGCGCGCGACGTGACCGTGACGGGAAACATCAAGTTCGACCTCGCGATTCCGGAAGACATCGAGGCACGCGGCCGTGCCCTGCGTGCGTGGCTCGGGACCGGGCGACGCATCTGGGTCGCGGGCAGCACGCGCGACGGCGAGGAAGCACTGCTCCTGGAGGCGATCGAGGCCGCAAATCCGCCACCCGATGTCCTGGTGGTCATCGTGCCCCGCCATCCCCAGCGGTTCGAGGAGGTCGCAGCGCTGCTTGCGGCAGGCGGCGCTCCCCTCCCCAGGCGAAGCCTCGACCAGCCCGTGCCAGCCGGTGCGCGCTACGCGCTCGGCGACTCCATGGGCGAGATGCTCGCTTACTACGCAGCCGCGGACGTGGTCCTTGTCGGCGGCAGCCTCAAGCCCTACGGCGGCCAGAACCTCATCGAACCCTGCGCGGTCGGGCGACCCGTCATCTTCGGGCCGCACACCTTCAATTTCGAGAGCGCCGCGGAAGCCGCGCTTGCGCAAGGGGCAGGGCTGCGCGCGCGGGACGCGCGCGAGGCGGTGGCGATGGCCCTGGCGCTGCTCGACGAGCCGCTTCGGCGCGCCGACATGGGCCGGTGCGCCTCGGCTTTCGCGCAGGCGAACCGCGGCGCGCTGGCGCGCCTCGCCGGTTGGCTTGCGGCGCGCCTGGACGCTAGCCGCGGCCCAGCGCGCGGTTGACCAGCTCCACGTCCGGTTCGGCGAGGGATCCGGCGGCGGCCTTGAGCCTCAGGGTGTTCAGGATGAACGCATAGCGGGCTTGCTGGAGGTCGCGACGCGTCTGGAACACCTGCTGCTGGGCGTTCAGCACGTCCACGCTCGTGCGCACGCCCACGTCGCGTCCGAGGATCGTGGAGTCGAGCTGGCTCTGCGTAGAGGCGAGCGCCTGCTCGAGCGCCTTCACCTGCGATACGCCGCTGGTCACGTTGAGGTAGTTCTGGCGTACCGATTGCGCCACCGTGCGCTGCGTGTTCTCGAGGTCCTGGTCGGCCTTGTCGCGTCCGGCGAGCGCTTCGCGGACCTTCGACTGCGTGATGCCGCCCGAGTAGATCGGAACCGACAGCACGACGCCGACGGAGCCCGTGTTCGAGGCGACGGTGCCGATGCCGGAGGTGAGGTTCGGGTTGCGTGCGTGCGTGTAGCTCGCCGAGAGGTCGACGGTGGGGTAGTGCCCGGCCTTGGCGCGCTCGACCTCCTGGCGCGCGATCTCGACCGCTGCACGCGAGACGGCCACCGAGTAGCTCGACCCGGAAGCCGCGCTCACCCATTCCTCGATGTTCGCGGGCTTCGGGGTGGCGAGCGACAAGGGGTCCTTCAGGGGGGTGAGCGCGCCGGCGGGCTTGGCCACGAGCTGCTCCAGGGCGCGCTTCTTCACCTCGAGATCGTTCTTGTCGGAGATTTCCTTGGCCACCGCCTGGTCGTAGCGCGCCTGCGCCTCCAGGGTGTCGACGATCGTGGAGGTGCCCACCTCGAAATTGCGCTTGGCCTGCGCGAGCTGCTCGGAGATCGCATTCTTCTGCGCCCCCGAGAGTGCCACGTTGTCCTGCGCGAGCAGGACGTCGAAATAGGCCTGGGAGACGCGCACGATCAGGTCCTGCTTCGCCGTGGCGAAGGTGGCCTCTGCCTGGATCACCTGCTGCTCGGCCTGGGAGATGGCGACCCAGTTCTGCCAGCGGAAGAGCGGCTGGGACAGGGTCACGGAATAGGACTGGTTGCTGTAGTTCAGGTCGCCCCCGGTGTCCCGGTCGAGGTTATTCCGGAATGCCGAAGCCGACCCCGTGATGCCCGGCAGGTACCCCGCCTTGGCCTGCGGCAGGCGCTCCATCCCGGCCTGGTACTGCGCGCGGGCGGACTGGAACACGGGGTCGCTCACGAGGGCGTCGCGATAGACGCCCAGGAGGTCCGCGCCGTGGGCCGAGAAGGCGAGTCCCGCGGCGGCGAGAAGGAGAACGAGGCGTTTGGGGTTCATGAAGGACTCTCGGTTGGTTGCCTGTGGAGGTTGAGACGCAGCGGGAACGCGATCCGGATTGCGCCCGGGTGTCCGTGCGGGAAGTCAGTACAAGGCCATGCTTCGGTCCAGCGTACGCGCCCAGGCGTCGATTCCGCCGCTCAGGTTCACCACGTCGTCGAATCCGCAGTGCTCGAGGTAGGCGGCGGCCCGGAGGCTTCGCACGCCGTGGTGGCAGATCACCACCGTCGTGCGTCCCGGATCGAGTTCGCCGACCCGCGCGGGCAGCTGCGCGAGCGGGATGAGCCGCGATCCCTCGAGGCGGCAGCGTTCGAACTCCCAGGGCTCGCGCACGTCGAGGAGCTGGGCCGTACCGCTCTCGGCCGCGAGCCATGCCTGGAGCTGGGAAGGTCCCATGTGGCGCATCAGAACCGGAAGCGGCCGGGCGCCAGCGCGTTCACGAGCGGCTTCACGAGCGCCTCGAAAATTTCCGTGCGCCGGATGGCGCCGTTCGGGCCGCGCTCGACCACCATGGCCTTCATCACCGGCGCGATGCCCACGATCGCGAACAGGCGTCCCCGGGGATTGAGCCGTTCGATGAAGGCTCGCGGCAGTTCCGGCGTCGAGCCGGTGAGCACGATCACGTCGTAGGCGAGCTCCCCGAGGGGCGCCCGCGCGCTGTCTCCCAGCAGCAGGGTGACGTTGCCGATGCCCGCGCGCGCAAGGTTTGCCGCGGCCCCCGCGTGCAGGTCGGAGTGGATTTCCGCGCTGGTGACCTGCCGTGCATGGCGCGCGAGGAGCGCCGTCAGGTAGCCCGATCCCGTACCCACCTCGTACACCGATTCCTCCGGGCGAACGCCGAGTTCCTGCAGGATCCGCGCCTCCACCCTGGGATGCATCATCGCCTCGCCGTGCCCGATGGGGATCTCCAGGTCGGCGAAGGCCAGGGCCGCGTGCTCGGCGGGGACGAACTGCTCGCGCTTCACCTCGAAGAAGAGGCCCAGCACGCCGGGATCGAGCACATCCCACGGCCGGATCTGCTGCTCGACCATGTTGAAGCGGGCCTGTTCGACGTTCATGGCAGCCAGGTGAGGGGGGCCGAAAGAGGAGGAATTGTAGCAAAGCGAAACGGGTCATCTTGCAGGCCAGGGCACTTCAGTCCAGGGTTTCCCGGTAGCGGGAGAGCGCCACGGCGCCCGCGGCGAGAAGGAATGCGGCAAGGGCCGCAACCTCGAAAGCGATGTCGGTCCAGCCATTGCCCTTGAGCAGGATGCCTCGCACGATCCTCAGGAAATGCGTGAGCGGGAGGAACTCCCCGACGACCTGGGCCCAGCCCGGCATGCCGCGGAAGGGAAACATGAACCCCGAGAGCAGCATCGAGGGCAGGAAGAAGAAAAACGTCATCTGCATGGCCTGGAGCTGGTTGCGGGCCAGCGTGGAGAACGTGAATCCCACCGCGAGGTTCGCGGCGATGAAGAGCACCAGGATCGCCGAGAGCATCGCGAGGCTTCCCACCATGGGCACCCGGAACAGCAGCTTCGCGGCCACGAGGATCACCACGACCTGGACGTAGCCGATGAGGATGTAGGGCACGATCTTGCCCGCCATCACCTCGAAGGGCCGCACTGGCGTGGCGAGCAGGTTCTCCATGGTCCCGCGCTCGCGCTCCCGGGTCATGGCGAGCGCGGTCATCATCACCATGGTCATGGTGAGCACGACCCCCATGAGGCCCGGGACGATGTTGTAGGCGGTGATGCCCTCGGGGTTGTAGCGGCGGTGCACGCGAAGCTCGAAGGCGGGCGCGCCGGGGCGCAGGTGGACGAGCGGGCCCGCGAGGTCCCGGTCGAGGGCGGAAAGATTGAGCGCCTGGAGGGAGGCCAGCGCGTTTCCCGTGGCCGCGGGGTCGGAGGCATCCGCCTCCACCAGCACCACGGGACGCTCGCCCCGCACGAGCGATCTCGAGAAGCCCGCCGGCAGGTGCAGCACGAACTGCACGTCGCCCTGCGCCATGAGCGACTCGGCGGCGGCCTCGTTGGCGGGCTGCGCGACCACCCGGAAATAGCCGCTCGCCTCCAGGGAGCGCACGAGCGAGCGCGTGAAAGGGCTCGCTTCGGCGGCGACCACGGCCATGGGAAGTCCCTTCGGATCCATGTTGATCGCGAAGCCGAACAGCACGAGCTGCAGCACCGGCACGCCAATCATCATCGCGAAGGTGAGGCGGTCGCGGCGCACCTGCATGAATTCCTTCACGACGATGGCGGCGAACCGGCTCCAGGCGAACATGGGCTAGCCCTGCGCCTGGCGCGCTGCCGAGACCGGCTCCGGCGCGCTGCGCATGAGGTGGATGAAGACGTCCTCGAGTCCCGGCTCGATCGGCGTCGCCTTCAGGCCCGGCGGGGCGGCCACGCGCGCCACGCTCGCGGCCAGCGCGGCGGCATCGGTTCCGCTCACGTGGATGCGCGCGCCGAACGGCACCACCATGTCCGCGCCGGGGGCTGTGCGCAGCTGCGCCGCCGCGGCCGCGAGACCCTCGCCCTCGATCGCCCAGGTGCTGAGGTTCGCGCCGGCGACCACCTCCTGCGCCGTGCCGCTCGCCAGCAGCTTCCCGTAGGCAATGTAGGCCAGCGCGTGGCAGCGCTCGGCCTCGTCCATGTAATGGGTGCTCACCAGCACCGTCATGCCGCCGTGGGCGAGTTCGTGCAGGTGCTCCCAGAACTCGCGGCGCGCTCCCGGATCGACCCCGGCCGTGGGCTCGTCGAGGAGCAGGAGCTTCGGATCGTGCAGGAGGCAGGCGGCGAGCGCGAGCCGCTGCTTCCAGCCGCCGGAAAGCGTCCCCGCGAGCTGACCGCGCCGCTTGGCGAGCCCGAGCTGCTCGAGCGCCGCGTCGACACGGCGCCTGCGGTCCGCCATGCCGTAGACGCGCCCGACGAACTCGAGGTTCTCGGCGATCGAGAGATCCTCGTAAAGGCTGAAGCGCTGGGTCATGTAGCCCACCTGGCGCTTGATGCTCGCGGATTCGCGCAGGATGTCGAAGCCCAGGCAGGTGCCGCTCCCGCCGTCGGGCGTGAGAAGGCCGCACAGCATGCGGATCGTGGTCGTCTTGCCGCTGCCGTTGGGGCCGAGGAAGCCGTAGATCTGCCCCCGGGGAACCTGCAGCCCGAAACGGTCGACCACGACCTTGTCGTCGAAGCGCTTGGTGAGGCCCTCGACGTCGATGGCGAGCGCAGCCGGGTCCATGGCGATCGCCTACCGGAGCACCACGTCCAGGGGCTGGCCGGGCTTGAGGCGCTCCGCGTGAGCGGGCGGCGGACGCGCCTCGACCAGGTAGACGAGCTTGGCGCGGCTGTCCTTGCTGTAGATGACCGGGGGCGTGAACTCCGCCTGCGGGGAGATCCAGGTCACGCGGGCCGGGATCGGCTCGGAGCACCCGTCGCATCGCAGTTCCACCGCCTGCCCGACCTTCACCGCGCCGAGGCGGGGCTCCCCGACGTGGAATCTCGCCTTGATGTTTCCGGGAGGAAGGAGCGTGACCACGGGCTGGCCCGCGCCGACCCATTCGCCTCGGACAAACAGGGTATCGGTCACCACCCCGGAAACGGTCGCCACCGCCGATTTCTGCTTCAGGCGCCATTCGGCCTGCTCGAGGGCCGCGAGGGCGGCGCTCGCATCGGCCTGCGCGGCGCGGATCTCGTCGGGGCGCGCCGCAAGCTGCGCCGTGGCCAGTTGCGCCTCGAGTTCGTCGACGCGCGCGCGATCCCGCGCCACCGCGGTTCTCGCCTCGTCCAGCCGCTGGCGGCTCACGAACCCCTTGGAGACGAGTTCCTCCTCGCGCTTCAAATCCGCTGCCGAAAGGCCCGCCGCGGCCTTCGCCTGCGCGAGTTGCGCGCGCACGGCGTCGATCTCCGTGGGACGGCGCGCCTTGCGCAGGTTGTCCAGCCGGGCCTGCGCCTGCGCGAGCCGCTCGCCGGCCTCGCGCCGGACGGCGGCCTCGTTCTCGGCCTCGAGCGCGAACAGCGCAGCGCCGGCCTCCACCCGTTCGCCGCGATGCACGTCCAGGCTCACCAGGGTCCCGGCGAACGGCGCGCCGATACGCACGAACTCGCCCTCCGCGTACCCCTGGAGCACCGCCTCCTGCGGCGCCCCGCAAGCCGACGCGGCGAGGGCGATCAGGACGGGAACGACGCGTTTCATGACACCCCTTTCGTGGATCCCGGCGGGGCGGCAATCGCCGCCAGCGCGAGGTCGATCCTCTCGTCGAGCGCGGCGTCGGTGAGAATGGCGCCCCGGAGCTGCCTTGCGAACGACGGCTCCAGCGCCCCGCTGTCGGCAAGCGCACCTCCGATCAGCACCGGCATGGCCAGGGCGCCCGCGCAGAACGCGAACGCCTGCGTGGGATCCATGGGCCGCAGCTCGCCCGCGGACTGGCCCGCCTTCACCAGGTTCATGATGACGCGCACGTGGCGCGGAAGGTTGTCCTTGAGGAAATCCCGCGCGACCGTCTCGCCGGCGAGCGCGTCGGCGAGAATCCGCCCGACCAGCCCCCGGTTCGCCTGGAGAAACCGCCCGAGCACGCGAAGCGAAGCCCTGAGGCTGCCCACGAAGCCCGCCTCCTTCGGGCCACCCAGGGTGAGCTGCGAGAACATCTCCTCGTAAGCTCCCTGCATCACCTCCCGAAGGAAGGTCTCCCGGGTACGGAAGTGGTAATGGAACATGCCGATGTTCACGTCCGCGGCCTCGGCGACCTGGCGGATCGTGAGACCCGAGCAACCGTATGCCGGGAACAATTCGCGGCCGGCGGCGAGGAGGGCACGATCGAGATGGCGGGAGGGTCTGGGCATGGCGGCGGCGTGAATCGCGCCGAAACTATACAACCGACTAATAATTTGGTCAAGGCCCTCACCCGTCGCGGTCGTTCGTGCTTGCCCTGCGTCATTTGCGCTGCCGGGACCCTTCCGGTAGCTTTCGTAGTCCGAACGCAGGGGTCCGGGCCGCCGCCCGGTGAGAGATACCCTTCGAACCTGACCCGGGTCATGCCGGCGTAGGGAGCGCCAAGGCCCCGCCCGCCGCTCTCCGCCGCTTCCCCGCTGGAGCGCCCCAATGAACGCCAATCCGAACTTCATCGCCGCCTCGGCCCAAGTCGACGAGGCCGCCGTCCTGCCCCTGCCGAGCTCGCGCAAGATCCACGCCGAGGGCTCGCGCCCCGACCTGCGCGTTCCGATGCGCGAGATCACGCAATCGGACACGCCCGCCGCCATGGGCGCGGAAAGGAACCCGCCGGTGTTCGTCTACGACACGAGCGGCCCCTACACCGACCCGGCCGCGCGGATCGACATCCGCTCCGGGCTGCCCGCGCTGCGCACCCGCTGGATCGAGGAGCGCGACGACACGCAGACGCTCGAGGGCCCGACGTCCCGGTTCGGGCGCGAGCGCCTCGCCGACCCGAAGCTCGCCGAGCTGCGCTTCGACCTGAAGCGGCAACCGCGGCGCGCGAAGGCCGGCGCGAACGTCACCCAGATGCACTACGCGCGCCGCGGGCTCGTCACACCCGAGATGGAATTCGTCGCGATCCGCGAAAACGGCCGCCGGCGCGAGTACCTGGAGAGCCTGCGCGCGGCGGGCCCGACGGGCGAGCGCATGGCGGAGCTCCTCGGTCGCCAGCATCCGGGGCAGTCCTTCGGCGCCGCGATCCCGGCGGAAGTCACGCCGGAGTTCGTCCGCGACGAGGTGGCGAGGGGCCGCGCGATCATCCCCGCGAACGTGAACCACCCCGAGATCGAGCCCATGGCGATCGGGCGCAATTTCCTCGTGAAGATCAACGCGAACATCGGCAACTCCGCCCTCGGCTCGTCCATCGCCGAGGAAGTGGACAAGATGACCTGGGCCATCCGCTGGGGCGGCGACACCGTGATGGACCTGTCCACCGGCAAGCACATCCACGAGACGCGCGAGTGGATCATCCGCAATTCGCCCGTCCCCATCGGCACCGTCCCCATCTACCAGGCCCTCGAGAAGGTGGACGGTCGCGCCGAGGACCTCACGTGGGACATCTTTCGCGACACCCTGGTCGAGCAGGCGGAACAAGGCGTGGACTACTTCACCATCCACGCGGGCGTGCGCCTGCATTACGTCCCGATGACGGCACGGCGCATGACCGGCATCGTCTCGCGGGGCGGCTCGATCATGGCGAAATGGTGCCTCGCGCACCACCGCGAGAGCTTCCTCTACGAACACTTCGAGGACATCTGCGAGATCATGGCCGCCTATGACGTGTCGTTCTCGCTGGGCGACGGATTGCGCCCGGGCTCCATCTACGACGCCAACGACGAGGCGCAGATCGCGGAGTTGCGCACGCTCGGCGAGCTCACCACGCTCGCCTGGAAGCACGACTGCCAGGTGATGATCGAAGGCCCGGGGCACGTGCCCATGCAGCTCATCAAGGAGAACATGGAGCTCGAGCTCGAGCATTGCCACGAGGCGCCGTTCTACACGCTGGGACCGCTCACCACCGACATCGCGCCTGGCTACGACCACATCACCAGCGGCATCGGCGCGGCGCAGATAGGCTGGTACGGCACCGCCATGCTCTGCTACGTGACGCCCAAGGAGCACCTGGGCCTCCCGGACAAGGACGACGTGAAGGACGGCATCATCACCTACAAGATCGCCGCCCACGCCGCCGACCTCGCCAAGGGGCACCCCGGGGCGCAGATCCGCGACAACGCCTTGTCCAAGGCGCGCTTCGAGTTCCGCTGGGAGGACCAGTTCAACCTGGGCCTCGACCCCGACAAGGCGAAGCAGTTCCACGACGAGACCCTGCCGCAGGAGGGCGCCAAGCTCGCGCACTTCTGCTCGATGTGCGGCCCGCATTTCTGCTCGATGAAGATCACCCAGGACGTGCGCGACTTCGCCGCGAAGCACGGCGTTGCGGAGGGCGAGGCGATCGCGAAGGGCATGCAGACGAAGGCCGTCGAGTTCGTGAAGTCCGGGGCCGAACTCTACCGCCGGGCCTGAAGGGCAGGCCGGCGAATCCGGCGTTCGGGAACTCGCGTATAACGGCCACGGAGCCGCGCCGCGGCCCCGGTCAACCCGTCCACGCCCTTGAGGAGCCTCCATGGCATTGCGCCCGTCCACTCTCGCCGTCTCCCTCGCCGCCGCCCTGGCTGCGGCTGCACTTCCGGCCCGCGCGGGCCCGGAACTCGTTCCCTATCCGAAGGACAAGGGGATGCTTTACGGCACGGTCGATCGCGCCGACAACAAGCAGGTGCGCGAGCTCTATGCGCCGAAGGCGGCCATCGACGCCGTGAAGGCCGGCAAGCCCCTCCCCGAGGGAACCGCGATCACCATGCTCCTCTACAAGGCGAAGCTCGACGACAAGGGCGCGCCGGCAAAGGGCGCCGGCGGCGGTTTCGAGAAGGGCGATCCGATCGCCCACTTCGTGATGCAGAAGTCGAAGGGCTGGGGAGCGGGCTACGCGGCGGACATGCGCAACGGCGAATGGGAGTACCGCGCCTTCACGCCCGCGGGCACGCCCAACGAGAAGGCCGACCTGAAGCCCTGCTTCACCTGCCACAAGCCGAAGTCGGACCAGGACTATGTCTTTTCCCTTCCGCGCATGAAGGAAGCGAAGTAGCTTCGCTTCGCCTTCGCGGCCGAAACGGGCGGCGCAAGCCGCCCGTTTCGCGTGCACGGCGGCGCTTGCACCGCTGATACACTACGCGCCGATGGATCCCGCCTCGCTCGCCAAGGCCTTCGTCCTCGGGGTGGTTGAAGGACTCACCGAGTTCCTTCCCGTCTCGTCGACGGGCCACCTCATCATCCTCTCCGACCTCCTCGGCCTGAACGACGAGAAAGGGAAGGTCTTCGACATCGTGATCCAGCTGGGCGCGATACTCGCGGTCTGCTGGGAATACCGCGCCCGCTTTGCCCGCGCATTCTCGGGACTCGGGTCCGATCCGGTGCAGCGCCGATTCGCGACCAACCTCCTGGTGGCGTTCCTTCCCGCGGCAATGGTCGGGCTCGCCTTCCAGCGGGAGATCAAGGCTTTCCTCTTCAACCCGGTCAGCGTGGCCGTCGCCCTCGTCTCCGGCTCGATCGTGATCTTCGCGGTCGAGCGCTGGTATGGCCGTCACGGGGCACCGCGCATCCTGAATGTCGACGAGATGGGGTGGAAGGACGCCCTCAAGGTCGGGTTTGCGCAGTGCTTCTCCCTCATTCCCGGCACTTCCCGCTCGGGCGCGACGATCATGGGGGGCATGATCTTCGGGCTTTCGCGGCAGGCCGCGACGGAATTCTCCTTCTTCCTGTCGGTGCCGATCATGTTCGCCGCGACGGGCTACCAGGTGGCCAAGTACCGGCACCTTTTCGATGCGACGGACCTGGGCCCCTTCGCCGTCGGGTTTGCGATCAGCTTCCTTGCCGCGCTCGTCGCGGTGCGGGGCCTCATCCGCTACGTCGCGAGCCACGACTTCCGGGCCTTCGCGTGGTACCGCATCGCGCTTGGCGTGGCGGTGCTCGCCTACTTCCGGTAGGCGCCACACACCGCCCGCTCAGGCGGGCAAGGTCTGCCGGGCGTAGCGTGAGATGAGCGCGAGCAGCTGCTCTTCCTGGTAGGGCTTGCCCATGTACTCGTTCACGCCGAGCTCCAGTGCGCGGTTGCGGTGCTTCTCGGCCGTTCGCGACGTGATCATGATGATCGGGATGGACTTCGTGGACTCGTCCGCACGCATGTTCCGCGCGAACTCGAAACCGTCCATGCGCGGCATCTCGACGTCGAGCAGGATCACGTCCGGGCGCACGTCCTGGAGCTGCTGCAGCGCGTCGACGCCGTCCTTGGCGGTGACGAACTCGTAGCCTTCGCGTGCAAGCATGCGGCCGGTGATCTTGCGCACCGTCAGGGAATCGTCCACGACCATCACCAGGGGCACGGCCGGCTTCGTCTCGACGGGTGCCGGCGCCTCGGGAATCGCGACCCGGACGGCGTCGCCCGCCTCGGGCCTGCGGTGCACGAGATTCACCGGGTTCAGAATGAGAACGACCTGCCCGTTGCCGAGCACCGTTGCGCCCGCCACACCGGCAAGCCGCGCGAGCTGCGGTCCGATCGTCTTCACCACGACTTCGCGGTTTCCCACGATCTCGTCGACGCGCACGGCGGCTCGCTGGATGCCGCTGCGCAGCAGCAGCACCGGGATCTGGCGAGGAGGAACGACGCTGTCGGGCTGGCCCAGCAGGGCGTTGAGGGACCGGAGCGGATAGCGATTGTCCTTCCACAGCACCTCGCCGCGCTCGAATGCCTCCTGGTACTGCGGCCCCTTGAATTCCTGCACCTGGTCGATCATGACCGACGGTACCGCGTACAGCCGGTCGCCCGCCCGCAGCATCACCGCCTGGGAAACGGCGAGTGTCAGCGGCAGCGTGATCGTGAACGTCGTTCCGCGGCCCGGTGTGGAGGCGAGCTCCATGCGCCCACCGAGCGAGGTTATCTCGCTCTTCACGACGTCCATGCCGACCCCGCGGCCTGCCACCTGCGTGATCTCCCTGGCCGTGGAGAACCCCGGCCAGAAGATGAACTGCGCCATCGCCACGTCGGGCAACTCCTCGCCGGCGTCCATCAACCCGAGCTCCCCGGCGCGCTCGCGGATGCGGGCGTAGTCCAGGCCGCCGCCGTCGTCCGAGACGCTCAGGACGACCTCGTTGCCCCGCTGCACGGCGTCGATCGCGATCTCGCCGATCTCGGGCTTGCCGGCGTCGACGCGCACGCGAGGCAACTCGATGCCGTGCGCCACGGCGTTCCTGAGGAGATGCTCGAAGGGCGCCGTGATCTTCTCCAGCATGGAGCGGTCCAGCTCCACGCGGATGCCCTTGAGCTCCAGGTTGGCCTTCTTGCCGACGTCCTTCGCGGTCTGGCGAACGACCCGGTAGAACCGGTCCGCAAGGTTGGCGAGGGGCACGAGGCGCACGCCCATGAGGCCCTGCTGGAGTTCGCGGTTGAGCCGCGCCTGCAGCAGTATTGCAAGCTCCGTCTCGTCGATGTTCTTCTGCAGGCCCTGCTGCAGCGTGATCACGTCGGCGAGCGACTCCGTGAGGAATCGGGTGAGTTCCTGCATGCGCGTGAAACGGTCGAACTCGAGGGGGTCGAAGGCGCCGCCGTGCTCCTCCTGCTCCTTCAAGCGGCTCTGCATCTGCCCTTCGGACGCCATCTCGATCTCGCGGATCTGCGCGCGCATGCGCGCCACGTTCTCCGAAAGATCCGACAGGGCGCGCTTGAAGGCCGCCATCTCGCCCTCTATCCTCGAACGCGCGATCGACAGCTCGCCGGCCTCGTTCACGAACTGGTCGACCAGGTCCGCGTTCACCCGCAGCAGCGCCGTCCGCAGTTCGCGCAGTTCGGGCGGCAGCTCCTGCTGCCTCGCTTTCGTCTCCGCGGCCGCGGCGATCATCGCGAGCGGCGTGGCCTTGTCCTTCTGCTGCTCGAAGAGCTCGGACACCGGAACTTCCAGCGGCACGAGGTCCTGCAGGTCCTCGCCGCGAGACAGGCGCTCGAGCGCGACCGAGAACCGGTCGATCCTGTCCTCGGCCTCCTCGAATTCGCGTTCCGCGGGCGAGGCCGTGGCCGCCATGTCGGCGAGCCGCGTCTCGAGCACGTGCGCAAGCTCGCCCAGGCGCATGAGCCCCGTCATCCGCGCGCTTCCCTTCAGCGTGTGGAGGTGGCGGCGCAGGTCCACGGCGGGTGCCGGATCGGCCGGGTTGGCTTTCCATCGCCGCACCCCGTCGCTCACCGCCGGCACGAGTTCGCGGGCCTCGTCGAGGAATATCGGCAGCAGGTCGCTGTCGACGTCGTCCTTGATCTTGCGCTGGTCCTTGCCGGCCTCGAAGGGCCGCGCTGTCTCCTCCACGGTCCCCGCGGTCGCCGGGGCTTCCGGCTGCCCGGGTGAAGCCACGCCCATGGGAACCTGTTCGGCGCCCACGACGGGTTCGACGGACGATTCCCCGGTCGCGGTGGACGCGACTTCGGCCCGCTCCGGTTGCGGTGGCGCTTCGGTTTCGACCGGTTCCTGTGTCGGGGAGGGCGCGGTCTCCTGCGGCAGCGCCGGGACCGGAACGTCCGGGGAGGCCCCGCGCGCCTCGATCGGCTCCGGCTCTTCGTACGTCTCGGGCACCTCTGCGCCAGGCAGGTCGGGCGCGACGGGCGGTTCGACAGGCGAGGCGGACTCTACCGGTTCGACATCATGGCTCGCCTGCGCGTGCAGCGCGTCCCGGACCACGCCCGGCATCCGGATATGGGTGCCCTGCCCGGTGCGCCTCGCATCGTGGAGCACCTCGCACATCGCCTGGAGATCCAGGACGAGGTCCTCTCGGCCAAGCGGGTGCGCCCGGGCGGCGATGGAGCGCACCATGGCGATCACGCCATCGACCGCACGGCGTGTCGTCGCGAGCCTCGCGGCCGTGAACTCGGGCGGGTAGTCGATCGCCTCGGCAAGCCATTTCTCCAGTGCGTGCGCCACGTCCGCCAGCGGGAGAAATCCCGTGGTCCGGGAGCTGCTCGTGAGCGTGTGCGCGGCCCGCATGAACTCGTGGCTCACCGGATGCAGGGTATCGGCCTCGATCGCCGACATTTCGTGCTCGAGGGTGGCCACGTGCTGGTCCGCCTCGCCGATGTAGATCGAGAACAGGGCCGGCGAAACCTTGACCGGGCCCACGACCACATCCTGCTCCTCGATGCCCTCCGGGGTAGCTTCGGGCGCGGCGCCGGCGGAGGCTGCCGCCGAAAGCTCGTCGGATTCCGGCGGCGATATGTCGGCATGCCCGAAATCGAGCGCCTCGAAGGTAAAGCCCTCCGGTGGTGCGGCCACGTCGCCACCGGACGGCTCGGCCGCGCGTTCCGCGAGCGCCTCGAGAACGGGTGCCGGCGCAGCCGCTTCGCCACTCTTGAGCTGCTCGGCCTTGCGCGCGATCTCCGTCCCGTCTATCTGCGTCTCGATCCCGGCCTTGAGCTGCTCGATCCACGCCGAGAACGATCGGTGGGCGAGGTCGACGAAGGCCAGAAGGCCGGGCGTGGCGGGCTTCTCGTCCTTGAGCCACTTGTTCAACACCTGCTCGCATTGCCAGGCGACCTCGCCGAGATCGGTCAGCCCGACCATCCGGCCGCTTCCCTTGAGCGTGTGGAACCCGCGCCGGATCGTGATGAGCGCCTCGCGGTTGTGCGGAACGTTGCTGCAGTCCTCGTGGTTCTGCGCGATGGTCGCGGCGACTTCCGCCGCCTCCTCGAGAAAGATCTCCAGGAGTTCCCTGTCGACCTCCGCGCCGGGGGCGTCGACGAGCTGCACGACCTGGGGCGGCGGGGTTTCCGGCGGCTTTTCGGGCGCGAGGCCCTGGATGGCGCGAAAGACTCCCGTCTGGTTTGCGTCGGCCGCGTCCTGAAGGGCGGCAAGGGCCTCTTCGCTCTGCCGGGCCAGGTCGGAATCGGCAATCACGACCGCATCGCGCTTGAGGTCGTCGACGGCGCGCTCGAGCTTCACCTTCACCTCTTCCGCCGGCGCCTCCTTCCAGTCCTCGTAGAGGGCCTGGACCTTCTGTTTCTGCACGTCGACATCCAGCGGCGAAATGGTGCCCGTCCTTCGCAGCGCGTCCTCGGCGATCGCATGCGCCGAAGGCGCGAGCCCGAAACGCACCAGCGCCGGCCTCAGGACATCCTCCGGCCGGGCGCCGCCCTGCTGCAGCGCGGTGATGTACAGGCCGAGCGCCGAGAGCCCGTCTGCCACCATTTCGGCGGCCTCGCCCTGGCCGTCCAGCGTACCTTCCGCGAACTGCTGGACGCGTGCGGAAACGGCGGCGTTGAGCCCGGCGGCCGCATCGAGCTCCATGATCATGAGCGCGCCCTGGATCTGCGCGAACTGGTCCGGAAGCGCCCTCAGCCCGTCGCGCCGGGACGCGTCGCGGAAGAACGCATCCAGGGCCTGTTCGATTCCCTGGAGGTTCACCTGGACTTCCTGGCCCACCTGGAAGACCAGCAGCTTTTCCTGGGCGCGCCTCGTCATCTCGTCGAGGATTCCGCCCTCGATCGTGTCCATCGGAGGAACGGCCTCGCCCGCGAGCGCTGCCTTCAGGCGTTCCGATACCGCCTTGGCCTGGCGCTCGAAGTCGCTGCCCAGCCGGAAGTAATTGTCCAGCGCCGATTCGATGAACAGGAGCGCGGTCGCGACTTCCAGCGCCTGGGTTTCCGAAGGCGGAATGGCGCGCGCCTTGAGCGTCGGTGCGACGTCGGCCAGCCGCTGGAAGACGACCTGGAGTTCGCGTCGAGGCAGGTGCGAGGCGCGGTCGACGAGCGCCAGCGCCTGCTTTCCCACCGGCTCGAGGGCGGCGCGGTTGCCGGACGTGAACTTGAGCCACGTGTCCTTCTGGAGCGACGTGAGCTCGCGCAGTTCACGCACGAGAGCGCTCAGCGCCTCGTCGGTCTCGTCGCCTTGCAGGGGCCTCGGGGTCGCGAGGATTTCGTCGAGCCGAAAGGCGGCCTTCAGGCCCGCGATGCGCTGCGTAACCGGGCGGCTTCGCCCGACCTGGAGCAGCAGGTCCCGGAACAGGCGCTCGGGCACCTTCGCGGAGCCGTCGATCAACTGCTTCACCTGCTGGTCCATCTTCGCGAGCAGGGCCTTGCCCTGCGGTTCCAGCGCGATGCCATCGAACGCGAGCGCATCGAGGAAGCCGGCCGCCGCCATCCAGAATGGGCGATTGGGGGTTGCGGCCTGCAGCGATTCGACTGACGTGATCGCGCCCTGCATCGCGCGAAACGCCTCGGCCGCATCCGCGCCGCGCAAGACGCGCAGCAGGCCCTGCTGGTATTGGGCCCGCTGGTGGGCGAGCGCCTTGGCGAGCACGACATCGTCGACCACCCTGGGCGGCTCGCCGAATGCGGGAAGCTCGGCGCCGAGATCGGGGTGAAACAGGTCGCCCTCCGTCGCGTCGTTCGCGCCGCGGGCTCGGTTCAGCTCGCGATAAGCGGGCAGGAGCGACATCGGCTGGTCGGTTCCGCCGCCCATCAGGGCGTCCAGATAACCCGACAGCAGCGAGATGGCCCGCTTGGCGACCGGCACGCGTTCGGCGACCTCCTGGTCATCGCACGAATCGATCGAGGAAACCAGTCGCTCGAGTTCCTCGTTGAACCGGGTAGCCGCCCCGAGGCCGACCATGGCGAGCGCACCGGTTGCCTGGTGCAGGTGCGTGAGGATGTACTTGACCGGCCCGCGATCGGCCGGCGACGCAACGATCTTGTCGAGGTTTTCCCGCGCCTGCCCCAGCGAATGGTCGATCTCCGTCTTGACCCAGCTGAGCGGGCCAAGATCGAAACCGGTGGAAGGCCGGGCGGCCATGATCTCCTAGAGCTTGAAGCCGGCAACGGAGCTCTTGAGCTCCTGCGCCACGTCGGAGAGGTCCTTGATCGACCCCGCCGTCTGCTGGGTGCCCCTCGTGGTCTGGCGGGTGATCTCCAGGATCTCCTGCATGTTCTTCGCCACCGCGGTCGTCGCCTCGGCCTGCGTGTGCGTCGCCTGCGAGATCTGCTCGATCAGGAGCGCGAGGCTCTTCGTAACCGTATCGATTTCGGTGAGGGCCTGGCCGGCGGCATCGGAGAGCTTCGCTCCCTCGACCACGCCCTGCGTGGACTTCTCCATGGCCGCCACGGCGTCCTGGGTGTCGGCCTGAATCGTCTTCACGATGGCCCCGATCTGCTTGGTCGCCTCGCCCGAGCGTTCGGCCAGGCGCTGCACCTCTTCGGCAACCACCGAGAATCCCCGCCCCGCCTCGCCCGCCGAAGCCGCCTGGATCGCGGCGTTGAGCGCGAGGACGTTCGTCTGCTCGGTGATGTCCGCGATGAGTTCCACGATCTCGCCGATCTCCTGCGAGGATTCACCGAGGCGCTTGATCCGCTTCGAGGTCTCCTGGATCTGCTCGCGGATGTCGTTCATGCCGGAGATCGAGTTCTCCACGGCGAGGCGCCCCTTGTCGGCCGCCGCCAGCGAGCGGTGGGCGACCTGGGCGCCTTCCTCGGCCGTTGAGGACACCTCCGAAATCGAGCGCGATACCTGGAGCACCTGGGAGGTCGTCTCCTCGATCTCCCGTGACTGGCGCTCGGCGGCACCGAGAAGTTCCGCGGAAACGGACTGCGCCTGCTCCGTCTTCTGCGTCACCGAGATGGCGGCGCTGTTCACCCCGGTCACCAGGGACCTCAGCTCGTCGATGGTGTAGTTCATCGAGTCCGCGATGGCGCCCGTGATGTCCTCGGTCACCTCTGCCTTCACGGTGAGGTCGCCGTCCGCGAGGTCTCCCATCTCGTTGAGCAGCCGCAGAATCGCCTCCTGGTTTTTCTTGTTCTCCCGCTCCGCGCGCACCGCGTTGCGCTTGCTGTCCGCGAGGAACACTAGGCCCATCGCGACGAGCACGAATACCAGCAGGGCCGCGAAGACGACCACGGCGAAGAGCGTCGCGACGGACCTCTCCGCCTGCAGCGCCTCCTGCAGGCGGCCGACGGCCCCCTGCAGCTGTTCCGAGCCCGCAACGAGCTGGGCGCCGGCCTGCCGGGCCGACACGAGCTTCTGCAGTTCGCGCAGGATCGGGCCCACGTTCTTCTCGAAGCCCTCGAACTGCTTCTTGAGCTCGGCGAGCTTCGCGCGCACCTCGGCGTCGCGAATGGCGACGATGCCCAGGGTCTCGTTTCCGGATTCGAGCGCCTTGATGATGTCGCGAAGGTCGTTGGTGTCCTTGCCGATGAGGAAGGGCACTTCCGGATCGATGGTCTCGGCGCCCAGGATCTCGGCCGACCCGCGCCCGAGCCGCTCGGAGAGGAACGTGAGGCGGTTGGCCCGAAGCACCTGCGCGAGAGGGGATCCCGACTGCGTCATGAGCCCGGTAAGCTCCTGGGAAACCGTCGCCATTTCCTCGGAACCCACGCGGATCTGGGCGATGTTCTGCGCGAGCGCGACCAGGTCTCCGCGTGCCGCGAGGATCGCGGAGGCCGCGTCGGACGAGTTCGGCCAGCGTTGCCCGAGTTCCTCCAGGCGGCTCTTCAGTTCTTCATTGCTGGCCGCCGTGGGCACCTCCACGCCGAAGGCAAAGCCTCCCTTCGTCAAAACGTTCAGGTAGTTGGCGAACTCGTCCCGGCTGTCCTGCACCTGCGGAAACGCGTTTGGCGCTCCCCGTGCCGCGAGGCTCGCCGCCTTCGCGAGGCGCTGCGTGTGGTACTGCATCTGCGAGGCCACCGTCACATAGGTGGCGTTCTGCGACCGGGCGGATGCGTCCAGGAACACCATCAACGCGGTGAGCGCCACGAGCCCAAGGGCCATGGTTCCGAGGATGTTCATCTGCTGCGTGACCGGAAGGTGCCCGATCAGGGGCAGGGAGAACCGCTCGAGGCTCAGCAGGCCCGCCACCGGCGCCGGCAGTCTTGCCGCAGAGCTCCCCGCGCCCGATGTCTGGCCGGCCGGTCGGTTCTCGGAACCGCCCCCGGCCGGCAGCTTCGTCATGGTCGATGAGCCTGCGGATACCGGCCGGGCAGCCGCCTTGGGCTTGGACGCGGTGAACTTCCGGAAAAAGTCCGAGAACGAATTCCTGGGTCTTGCCGGCGGTGCTTTGGCCATGGTGTTCTCCGTGCTGCGTGGTATTCGAGGTCGATTCCGCTTCGGTGCGCGCCTAGTGGCTTCCGACCTCCAGGAAACGCTGGTCCTTCGCGAGGTGAGCCAGCTCCAACTCCTGCCAGGAGGCGCCCGCCGCATCCCGGAAAACGCCACCCACCCAGCTGGCGGCTTCCGGCGGGCGCACCGCAGAGTCGAAGTTCTCCGGATTGCGCAGCCCCAGCATCCGCGAAACGAGGAGGCCGGCACCGCCGATGAGCTTGTCGGACACCAGGATCACCCGCCGGTCGATGCCGCCGGAGGTCGCCTCTCCTCCCTGGAATGCGGAAAAGTCGACGATGCTGAAGAGGTTTCCGCGGACATTCGCCACGCCGCGAAACCAGGGCTGCGTGAGCGGCACCGCGACGAAGGACGGGAGCGGGATCACTTCGCTCACGAGATGCAGTGGCACGAACCAGTTCACGCCCCCGACCTGGAAACCGAGCTTCGACAGCGGGGTCGTCCGCGATGCCGCCGTGCGAAGCCGCTCTGCGACCGAGAGCTGGAACTCGCGAAGGCCGGTTCGGCGCGCCACGGGAAGTGGCGCCTCAGCCGAAAGACTTGATCTTGTCGATCAGGTCGGCTTCATTGATCGGCTTGGTGACGTAATCCTTGGCGCCCTGCCTCAGGCCCCAGATCTTGTCCGTCTCCTGGTCCTTCGTGGTGCAGATGACGACGGGAATGTGCTTCGTCGACTCATCGCGCGTGATGGCGCGCGTCGCCTGAAAGCCGTTCAGTCCCGGCATGACGACGTCCATGAGGATGAGGTCCGGGCGCTCGGTCTTCGCGCGCTCTATGGCGGCCTCGCCGCTGTCGACGAGAATCACGTCGAACCCTTTCTTCTTGAGGAGGCCTTCGAGGTAGGCGCGCTCCGTCGGCGAATCGTCCACTACCATCACTTTCTTGATCGGCATTTGGCTAGGGCTCCGTTGCGTGATTCGGGTTCGTCAGGCCGGACTCCGGTGCGCGAGGTGGGTCTCGACGGTCCGGAGGAGGCTTTCCTTGGTGAACGGCTTCGTGAGGTATTCGTCGGAGCCGACCATCCGACCGCGCGCGCGGTCGAAAAGACTGTCCTTCGAGGAAAGCATGATGACCGGCGTCGCGTGGTGCTTGCCGCTTTTCTTGATCAGCGCGCAGGTCTGGTAGCCGTCCAGGCGCGGCATCATGATGTCCACGAATATGAGGTCGGGCTCGTGGTCGGCAATCTTCGCGAGCGCGTCGAAACCGTTCTCGGCGAGGATAACCTGGCATCCCGCCTGCATCAGGAAGATCTCCGCGCTTCGACGAATCGTGTTGCTGTCGTCGATCACCATCACGCGTACGCCGGCAAGGGTCTTCGTGTCTGCCACGCCTTCCTCGGTGTTCCTCTGTCTCAAGGTGCGAAAGGCGCTTTCGCGCAAAGGCGGAGCCTCGCGCGGGCTTCGAAAGAGGCCGGCCTCCCTCGCGATTTCGCTCTTCGGGCGATTGCTCGCTTAACGAATGTAGCCTATGCCTTTTCGCCCTTGAAAACAATACTCAAGCGACGCATCTTGAAGCCGTTTCGAATTATTGCGAATGTAACTTTCAGATCTCCACCATCTCGAAATCGTCCTTGCGCGCGCCGCATTCCGGGCAACTCCAGTTGGCGGGGACATCCTCCCACCGGGTTCCGGGCGCCAGGCCGTCGTCGGGCGATCCGTCGGCTTCGTCGTAGACGTAGCCGCAGACCAGGCACATCCAGGTTTTGTGGGGAGCGGGAGCAGGCGCGGAGGACATGGGGAGTCGGGATGGGGATCGCTGGAAAAGGTAGAATGCACGCACAGGAAATCCCGCGCACCAAGGCCGCCGAGCGATCGGACGAATCGGTCCCCCGTCGCGCAGCCAGCCGCCAGTTTACCCGCGCGTCGCCCCACCTTCCATGCCAGACCCCTCCTTCGTCCCGCCCGCAGTCCTCACCTTCGCGGCGACGGACCCGACTTCCGGCGCCGGTTTGCAGGCCGACATCCTCACGCTCGCGAGCATGGGATGCCACCCGCTTTCCGTCGTCACGGCAATCACCGTGCAGGACAGCGCCGGGGTCGAGGGATTCTTCGCACTCGATCCGGACTGGGTCGCGGATCAGGCCCGCTGCATCCTGGAGGACATCCCGGTCGTAGCCTTCAAGGTGGGCGTGCTCGCCTCGTCCGACATCGTCACCGTCGTGGCCGAAGTGGTGTCCGACTATCCGGACATCCCGCTCGTGCTCGATCCCGTGCTCTCCTCGGGGCGCGGCGACGAGTTCGGAGGCGAAGACCTGGTCGTGGCGATTCGCGAGTTGCTGTTGCCGCAGAGCACGGTGATCACGCCCAACATCCCCGAGCTGCGACGCCTGGCGGAGGTCGAGGACGACGAGGATCCCGACCATGCCGAGTGCGCACGGCGCCTGCTCGACGCGGGCTGCGAATACGTCCTCGTCACGGGGACCCACGACGCCACGGCGTCCGTGGTGAACACCCTGCACCATCGCGACGGCGTCGTGCGGTCGGACACCTGGCAACGCCTCCCGGGCAGCTATCACGGGTCCGGCTGCACCCTCGCATCCGCGATCGCTGCGAACCTCGCCAGGGGGCTCGACGTGGCCGATGCGGTCCACGAGGCCCAGGATTACACGTGGCAAGCGCTTTCCCGCGCATTCCGGCCCGGCATGGGCCAGTTCATCCCCGATCGCCTGTTCTGGGCCCGCGATGCCGATGACGCCGAAGACGGCAACTGAACGGCCCCGGCTGCGTGGCCTGTACGCGGTCACGCCCGAGGTCGAGAACCTCGCGGAGCTCGTCCGACTCGTGCGGGCAGCGATCGAGGGAGGCGCGCTTCTTGTCCAATACCGCGCGAAGCGGCTGGACGCGGGGAGGCGGCTTCGCCAGGCGGAGGCGATCGCATCGCTCTGCCGCGATCATCGCGTGACCTTCCTTGTGAACGACGACATCGACCTCGCGATCTGCGTTTCCGCGCAGGGCGTGCATCTCGGCCGTGACGATGGCGACCCGCGCGATGCGCGCTCGCGGCTTCCGGAGGCGATACTCGGCGTGTCCTGCTACGACGAGCCGGCCCGTGTCCTCGCGGCCGTCCAGGCGGGCGCGGATTACGTCGGAATCGGAAGCATCTTTGCCTCCGCCACCAAGCCGGACGCGGCCCGATCCGGTCTGGCGGCCATTGCCGAGGCAAAACGCCTGGCGGCGATTCCCGTCGCGGCGATCGGAGGAATCACGCCCGCGAATGCGGCCGATGCCGTCGCCGCCGGTGCCGATATGCTGGCGGTCATTTCCTCGCTCTTCGCCGCGCCCGACGTGGCGACCGCCGCCCGCGCCCTTTCCCGACCCTTCGCAATGGAACCCGATCTCCATGTACGAACGCAGCCAGCAGCTCTTTGAGGCATCGCAGCGCGTCATCCCCGGGGGCGTGAACTCCCCGGTGCGCGCTTTTCGGGCAGTGGGCGGAACGCCCGTCTTCTTCCGCGAAGGCAAAGGCGCTTGGCTGGTCGACGTGGACGGCAATCGCTACGTCGACTATGTCGGATCCTGGGGGCCGATGATCCTCGGGCATGCGCATCCCGAGGTGCTGTCGGAGGTCGCATCGGCGGCTGCGCGGGGGCTTTCCTTCGGCGCACCGACGGAACTGGAGCTCGAGATGGCGGAGCTCATCACCACGACCCTGCCATCGGTCGAACAGGTGAGGCTCGTGAGTTCGGGAACGGAGGCGGTCATGAGCGCGCTGCGCCTGGCCCGGGGCTTCACCGGGCGGTCGCTCATCGTGAAGTTCGAAGGCTGCTACCACGGGCACAGCGATTTTCTGCTGGTGAAGGCGGGATCGGGGGCGCTTACCTTCGGCAATCCCACCTCGGCGGGCGTGCCTGCAGAAATGACGTCCAAGACGCTCGTGCTGGACTACAACGATCCGCAGCAAACGGAGGACGCGTTCCGGCGCTTCGGGTCGGAAATCGCGGCGGTGGTCCTCGAGCCCGTGGCGGGGAACATGAATTTCGTGCGGCCCTCGCAGGAATTCCACGACACGCTGAGGCGCCTGTGCACCGAGCACGGGTCCGTCCTCATATTCGATGAAGTGATGACGGGTTTCCGCGTGGGCGCCCAGGGCGCCCAGGGTGTGTTCGGCATCCGGCCCGACCTGACGACACTGGGCAAGGTGATCGGCGGAGGCATGCCGGTCGGCGCGTTCGGCGGCCGCCGTGACATCATGGCCCGGCTCGCACCCCTGGGCCCGGTCTACCAGGCCGGGACGCTTTCGGGAAATCCCGTTGCCGTCACCGCCGGCCTGGCCACCCTCAAGCGCGTGCTCGCCCCGGGATTCTTCGACACGCTGGGGAAAACGACCACCACCGTCGTCGAAGGGCTCGTCCGGGAAGCGGGTCTTGCGGGCATTCCATTCTGCGCGACATCGCTGGGGGGAATGTTCGGCCTGTACTTCCGCGCCACCGTGCCGACGACTTTCGCGGAAGTGATGGCGAGCGACAAGGAGGCATTCAACCGCTTCTTCCACGCCATGCTCCGGCGCGGCGTCTACCTGGCGCCGTCCAGCTTCGAAGCGGGGTTCGTTTCGGCCACCCACGGCCCGGCGGAAATCGAGGTGACGCTCAGCGCTGCCCGCGAGTCCTTCGCGCAGGCGCGCGCGGACTGACGGGGGAGTTGCGAGGTCCGGCGGGAGCTAGCGAAGACCGGCTGCGTATTCCGAGACGGCCTTCATGTCCGCCTCGGACATCCTCGCCGCGATGTCTTGCATGACGGCATTGGCTCGCCCGCCATTGGCGAAGGCCTTGAGCCACTGGAACGTCAATTCGGGGTATTGCCCCGCGAGGCGAGGGTACTGCGCCGGGATGCCTGCGCCAGCCGCACCATGGCATCCGGCACAGGCCGGAACGCTTCCCTGGCGGATGCCGCCGCGCCAGATTCGCTGACCCCTGGCCGCGAGGCCGGAGTCCTTGGCCGCGGAGGGCTTCGCAACCTGCCTCGCGAACCACGCGGAAACGTTCCGCATGTCCTCCGGCGTGAGGGTCGCCGACATGCCCGCCATGATGGGATTGGCTCGTGCGCCGGATTTGTATGCCGCGAGTTGCGCAGCAAGGTAGTCGGCGTGCTGGCCGGCAAGGATCGGATTCGCGGGCGCTGGGCTGTTGCCGTCCGGCCCGTGGCAGGCGGCGCAAACGCCCGCGGCGATCACCTTGCCGCGCTCCACGTCGGGCTTGGCCAGCGGCGCAGGAGCGGCGCCATGCGCCAGCGTTGCGTAGACTATCGCCATGAGCCCCGCCCATCCCCGGATTGCGCGCATTGCCTGTCCTCTGTCTGTCGAGTCGCCTGAACCTCGCGATTTTACCGTAGCCCCCCGGGGCGCCGCCAGCCCGGCACCGCGATCGGCGCACCCGAGCTGATCGGCGCCTCCATGCGACTCGAAAACGCGCGCTACCACGTGTCGATTCACGATCCCCGGCTGTTGCCCCGCGATACCCTTCCCGAGGTCGCCTTCATCGGGCGATCCAACGCCGGCAAATCCAGTGCGCTCAACACGCTCGCCGGCAGGCGCCGCCTCGCCTTCGTGAGCAAGACGCCCGGCCGCACCCAGCTCATCAATTTTTTTACCGTCGACGAGGACGCGTTTCTCGTCGACCTCCCGGGATACGGCTATGCGGGCGTGCCCCACGAGGTGCGCGAGCACTGGGACACGCTGGTCGGCGAGTACGTCTTTCACCGCCGCGCCCTGGCCGGCGTGATCGTGGTGATGGATTCGCGCCATCCCCTCACGCCCCAGGACCGCCGGCTTCTCGATTGGTTGCAGCCCTCGGGCCGCAAGGTCCACGTGCTGCTGTCCAAGGCGGACAAGCTCTCCGCGCAGGCCGGCCAGCGCACCCTTGCGCAGGTGCGAAAGGACCTCGATCAGGTCTACCCAGGCGCAACTGCCCAGCTGTTTTCCAGCCCGAAGCGGTCCGGAATCGCCGAAGCCCATTCCTGCATCGAAGCCTGGGTGGCGGACCACCAACAAAAAGCCCCGGCGCAAGGGGAATAGGCCGGGGCAAAAAAGCCTTAATGGGAATTAAGGCACCCGCTCAGGGAGGAGAAGCGGGGAAGGGCACACCCTTCATGCGATGAGAGTCCCTGCCCATGCTAAAGTTCCCGCGCTACCCGCCACGTGATCGCGATGCCCTTTCCCACCGGACGGTTTCCGCAACGACGCCTGCGGCGCATGCGCCGCGACGAATTTTCGCGCCGCCTCGCGCGCGAAAACCGCCTGTCGTGCGATGACCTCATCCTGCCGGTTTTCGTGCTCGAGGGGAGCAAGTCCGTTCAGCCGGTCGCTTCCATGCCGGGTGTCGATCGCCGCTCCATAGACGAGCTCCTTCCGGTCATTGAACAGGCGCTTGGTCTCGGGATTCCGGCCATAACCCTGTTTCCGGTCATCGAGCCCCGGGCGAAATCGCTCGATGCCCGGGAGGCTTTCAACCCGGATGGGCTGGTTCCACGCTGCATTCGCGAAGTAAAGGCCCGCTTTCCGGAGATTGGAGTCATCACGGACATTGCACTCGACCCCTACACCAGCCATGGCCAGGACGGCCTGGTCGACGACTCGGGGTATGTGCTCAATGACGAGACCATTGCGGTGCTGGAGAAGCAGGCGCTCACCCACGCAGAAGCGGGTGCTGATGTAGTGGCCCCGTCGGACATGATGGACGGCAGGGTGGGAGCCATTCGACGCGCGCTCGACGGCCGCGGCCACATCCACACGCGCCTGCTCGCCTACTCGGCCAAGTATGCCTCGGCCTTCTACGGCCCTTTTCGCGACGCCGTCGGCTCCGGAGCCAGTCTCGGCGGGGGAGACAAGAAGACGTACCAGATGGACCCGGGCAACTCCGACGAGGCGCTGCACGAGGTAGCCCTGGACATCGAAGAGGGCGCCGACATGGTGATGGTCAAGCCGGGACTGCCCTACCTGGACATCGTACGAAGGGTCAAGGACACCTTCGGCGTGCCCACCTTTGTCTACCAGGTGAGTGGCGAGTACTCGATGCTCCAGGCGGCCGCGGGCCACGGCTGGATCGATGGGCCGGCGTGCATGATGGAGTCCCTGCTCGGGTTCAAGCGGGCCGGCGCAGACGCCATCCTCACGTATTTCGCGCTCGAGGCCGCCAGGCGATTGCGCGACGCCTAGGGGCCCAGCAGCGCCTCCACTTCGGCCAGCCGTGCCCTCTGCAGGCCACTCGCATCCGGCCGCGGCCGCGGCAGAAGGTGCTCGTCGCCCTTTGCATAGACGGCCAGCGTCACCGGCGCCCCATCGACCTCGAGAAAGAACTGCGGGACATCCGCCCAGTCGTCTCCCAGGCGTACGCGCTTCTCCGCCTGCTCGAACCGCCGGCGCCGGTTGACGAGAAACAGGGCGAGGCTCTTGGGATCGTCCGCGAACACCTGGAGCGTAACCTCGGAGAACTGGTTGGCGGTGCCGTTCAGGACGGACCCCACGAGAACCGGACCGAAATCGGCGAATTCACGCATTACCTCCACCGCAATCTCCCGGAGTCGCCGCAACTCCGCGGGCTGGTTGTCGCTCTGGTAGAGCCCCTGGTACTCGCGAAGCGCGGCCTCGATTTCGCGGTTGTCCGGAAGCGGGTGGGAGTCCGGGAGGCCGGCCTGGCGTGCTGCCTTCTGCTTGGCGTAGGCGTAATCCTGGACCCCCTCCTCGGCCATGAGACGCGCCGCGAGGTACGCGAGATGCCTTCTCTGATTGTCGTCGCGACGCGACCGATTCCTGCCCACGGATCTCGCTGCCCCGTCTGTCCTAGAAGATCTGGTTCTTCACTTCCTCGGGAGGCCGAACCGCGTCGCGGGTGGCGCCGCCTTCGCCGCCTGCGCCCGGAAGCGCCTCCTGATAGAAGTATTCAACCGTCTTGCTTCGCCCATCGGGCTCCCGCAGCCCGGTGACCGGATCGATGCCGATCGCGACAATGCCGGCCGGGGGCTCGAGATCGCCTTCCGGCACGTCCTTGAGCGCCCTGGACATGTAGGTCATCCACATCGGGAGCGCAGCCTGGCTGCCCGTTTCGTTCGCGCCCATCGGCGCGGGCGTATCGAAACCGATCCACGCCACCGCTACGAGGGTGGGATGGTACCCGGCGAACCAGGCGTCGATGTGATCGTTGGTCGTGCCTGTCTTGCCCGCGAGATCCAGTCGGCCCAAGGCCATCGCGCGGATGGCCGTCCCGGAGCGCACCACCTCACGCAGGAGGCTGGTCATGAGGAAAGCGTTTCGAGGGTCGAGGACTCGCTCCGCGTCCCCCCCAGCCACCTCCGGTCGTGCTTCATAGAGCGTCTCGCCGCGGTTGTCGACGATCCTCGATATGAACCAGGGCTTCACCCGGTATCCTCCGTTCGCGAATGTCGCGTAGGCCCCGGCCATCTGCAGGGGAGTTGCGGAGCCTGCCCCGAGAGCCATGGTGAGGAATGCGGGATGCAGCTTCGGTTCGAACCCGAATCTCTGCAGGTAGTCCTGCGCGTACTCGGGGCCGATCGCCTGAAGCAGGCGGATAGAAACCATGTTCTTCGACTTCGCGATGGCCGTGCGCAGCCGCATGGGTCCGTCGTACTTCCCGTCGTAGTTCTTCGGCTCCCAGAGCTGTCCGCCGGTCTTGGCGGCATCGATGACGAATGGGGCATCGTTCAGGACGGTGGCTGGAGTGAACCCCTTTTCGAGCGCGGCGGAGTAGATGAAGGGCTTGAAGCTGGACCCAGGCTGTCGCCAGGCCTGGGTGACGTGATTGAACTTGTTCGCGTTGAAATCAAATCCGCCCGCGAGCGCCCTAATGGCGCCATTGGCGGATTCCAGGGACACGAGCGCGGCCTCGACCTTCGGAACCTGGGCAATGCTCCAAGAGCCCTTCTCCCCCGCCTGGAGCCGGATGATCGCGCCGCGCCGTATCGCTCGATCGGGATTCGCCCGGTCCGCCAGCCCCCGGGCGGCAACGCGCAAACCATCGCCCGAAATCCGGACGGGATCGCCGCGCCGCATGACGGCCGTGACCTCCCTGGCGGAGGCCTTCAGGACCACGGCCGCCATCAAGTCCCCCACGGGGTCTCGATCCTGGAGCGCCTCCTCAATTGCCTCTTCCAGCTCCGCGCCCGCCTCGGCCGGAAGGCTCGCATAGGCTTCAGGCCCCCGGTAACCGTGGCGGCGGTCGTAATCGAGGACGCCCTGTCGCAGGCCGGCATTGGCCGCCTCCTGATCCGCCCTTCGAAGGGTCGTCTCGACGCGAATACCACTCACGTAGGCCGATTCCCCGTACTGCTCGAAGACCGCGGCCCGCGCCATTTCCGCGACGTATTCCGCCCGCAGGGAGAAGGTCTCGCGCTGGTTGGGATTGAGGCGAAGGGGCTCGGCGAGCGCCTTCCGGTAGGCCTCGGAGGGAAGCCAGCCCACCTCATTCATGCGGCGAAGGACGTAATGCTGGCGCTGCTGGGCCCGCTTGGGGTTCACGAACGGGTTCTGCCGGGAGGGCGCCTGCGGCAACCCGGCCAGCATGGCGGCCTCGGCTGGCGTGAGCTCCGGGAGGGTCTTGCCGAAATAGACGTTGGCGGCCGAGGCGAACCCGTAGGCCCTGCTGCCCAGGAAGATCTGGTTCACGTAGAGCTCCAGGATCTGGTCCTTCGAGAGGTTGGCCTCGATCTTGAAGGACAGGAGGATCTCCGAGAGCTTTCGAGCGATGGTCTTCTCCCGCGTGAGGAAGAAGGTCCGGGCCACCTGCATCGTTATGGTGCTTGCCCCTTCCCGTCGCCCCTGGAGGTTGGCAACGGCCGCGCGGGCGACTCCGGCGTAGTCGACACCCCCGTGCTGGTAGAACCGGTCGTCCTCTGCAGCCAGAATCGCCTGCTTCATTACGGTCGGCACGTCCTGGATCCTGGCGATGGCCCGCTTTTCCTCCCCGAACTCGCCGATGAGCTCCCCTTCCGCGCTGAAGACGCGCAGGGGAATCTTGGGCCGGTAGTCGGTCAGGGCCTCGAGCGAAGGCAGGTTCGGCCAAAGCAGGATGACCGTGAGGGCGCCCACCCCCGCAGCCACGAGAAACAGGGATGCGGCCACGAGAGACGGGTAGAACCACCAACGGGAGGTCATGGGCAGGCGGGCCTGGCGGAAGGACAAAAATACCGGTCCCCGCCGGGCGGGGAAAGTCTCCAGACATTATAGACGGGCAGTGGTTCCGGGGCCCTTCCGACAAAATGCTTTACACTCCTAGGACTTGTTGCTAGCATCTAAAGTAGATTCTTCGCAGTGGGTGCTAAGCCTCCACTATGCTTAAAGAAAAACTAGCAGATCAATTCGACTTCCTGAAGGCCAAGACGCCGCCGCTCATTGGCTGCGACATCAGTTCGTCTTCGGTGAAGATGGTGGAGATCGCGGAGGCGGGACGGAACGTCTACCGCGTGGAGCGCTATGCGATCGAGCCGCTCCCCAAGGACACGGTGGTGGACGGCAACATCGCCAACATCGAGGCCGCGGGCGAAGCGATCAAGCGCGCCCACAAGAACCTGGGCACGCGCATCAAGGCCATCGCCATGGCCCTGCCCGCTGCCGCGGTGATCACCAAGAAGGTGATCCTGCCCGGCAACCAGCGCGAAGAGGACATGGAAGTCCAGGTCCAGAGCGAGGCCAACCAGTACATCCCCTTTTCCCTGGACGAGGTAAACCTCGATTTCCAGGTCCTCGGACCCGCCCCGTCGGGGGATGAGGAGGTCGAGGTACTGATAGCCGCCTCCCGCAAGGAAAAGATAGAGGACCGGGTCGCCGCCGCAGAGGCCGCCGGACTCAAGACCATAGTGATGGACGTCGAGTCCTATGCCGCGCAGAGCGCCTTCGAGCTGATTTGCGAGGGTTCATCGGGCGTGAGCGAAAGCGACGTGACCGTCATCGTGGACATCGGGGCGACCGTGACCCGGGTTTCGGTGCTTCACAACGGCCAGACCGTATATACGCGCGAACAGCAGATCGGCGGAAACCAGCTCACCCAGGACATCGCGCGGGCGTTCGACATGCCGCCCGAGGAGGCGGAAGCCGCCAAGCGGGTAGGCAGCCTCCCCGAGAATTTCGGGCCCGACGTCCTGGCGCCCTTCAACGAGAAGATCGTTCTCGAGATCCAGCGGGCGCTGCAGTTCTTCTTCACGTCGACCCAGTTCAACAAGGTCGACCACATTCTCCTCACCGGCGGCTGCGCGATGCTCGACGGCCTGGAGGAAATGGTCGCCCAGCGCACCCAGGTCCACACGCTGGTGGCCAATCCGTTCGCCAACATGGCGGTTTCCTCCAAGATCAAGCCGCGCCAGCTCACCATGGACGCCCCCTCCCTCATGGTCGCCTGCGGGCTCGCGATGCGGAGGTTCGACCCGTCATGATCCGCGTCAACCTGCTCCCCCACCGGGAGGAAAAGCGAAAGCGCCGCCAGCAGCAGTTCCTGAGCATCGCGGTCTTTACCGTTCTCCTGGGGCTCGTGGTCGCCGGTGCCGTCTGGATCCTGCTCGACCAGCAGGTCGAGCAGCAGCGCGCGAACGTGGCCTACATGAAGACCGAAATCGGCAAGCTGGACACGCAAATCGAGGAGATTCGCAAGATCCGCGAGGAGACGGCTTCCCTGCTCGCGAAAAAGCAGGTCGTCGAGGGGCTCCAGAGCAACCGCTCCGAGCCCGTGCAGCTCCTGGACCAGCTGCTCCGCCAGCTTCCCGAAGGCATCTACCTCAAGCAGATCAAGCAGACCGGCGTGAAGGTCAACGTCCTGGGCTACGCGCAGTCCAACGCGCGCGTCTCGACGCTCATGCGCAACCTTGGCGCATCTCCCTACCTGGAGAACCCGGAGCTGGTCGAGATCAAGGCGGTCCTGCTGGACAACAACCCGAACAAGCGGGTCAATGAGTTCAGCATGAACATCTCGGTCAAGCGCGTCAAAGCGGAAGACAGCAAGGGCGCCTCGAGAGGTGCCGCCGGCGCGAGTTCCGCGGGGGCGAAGAAATGAACCTGCTCGACGAACTGAGGACACTCGACCCGAAGCAGCCCGGCAACTGGCCTTGGCCGATCAAGATAGGCGCCTTCCTGCTCCTGTTCCTGGCCATCCAGGTGGCCGCTTTCTTCCTCCTGTGGCAGGGGCAGAACGAGGCGATCGAAGCCGGGCGCGTCGAGGTCGACAAGCAGAAGCAGGCCTTCCTCGAGAAGAAGAAACTGGCGGTGAACCTCGAGGCCTACAAGCAGCAGCGCGCGGAAATCGAGCAATCTTTCGGCGCGCTCCTCAAGCAGCTCCCGAACAAGAGCGAGATGGACGCGCTGCTCATCGACATCAACCAAGCGGGCCTTGGTCGCGGTCTCGCGTTCGAGCTCTTCAAGCCGAGCCAAAACGAGAATTTCACCGAGTTCTACGCGGAGCTGCCCGTCAATCTCAAGGTGACGGGCAATTACCACGACCTTGGAGCCTTCGCGAGCGACGTCGCCAAGATGCCGCGCATCGTCCTCCTGACCGATGTGAAGGTCGACCCGCCCAACAAGGAGGGAACGCTCTCCATGGAGGCGGTAGCGAAGACTTACAGGTACCTTGACGAGGAAGAGATCGCCAAGCAGAAGAAGTCCGCCAGGGACAAGGCCGCCAAGGGAGCCAAGAAATGACGCGCTGGCTGATCGTGCCCGCCGCGGCGCTCGTGCTTTCCTCTTGCAGCTCCGAGATCGACGAACTGCGCCAGTTCGTCAAGGACTCGGAAAAGAGCCTGCCGCGAAAGATCGAGGCGCTTCCCGCGGTGAAGCCCTTCGAGCCCTTCACCTACGAGGGGTTCGACCTGCCCGACCCGTTCAAGCCCCGCAAGATCACCTCCAAGGAAGGCGGCGCCGGCGGCATCGCGCCCGACCTCAACCGGCGCAAGGAACCGCTCGAGGCCTACCCGCTCGAGCAGCTGAAGATGGTAGGCACCCTGGAACAGGCCAAGGAAATGTTCGCGATCGTGCGGGCCGACAAGACTCTGTATCGCGTGAAGAAGGGCAACTACATGGGGCAGAACTTCGGCCTCATAACCGACGTCACGGATGCAGACATCAAGCTCAAGGAAATCGTCCAGGACAGCGCCGGCGACTGGGCAGAACGGCAAAGCGTCCTGCCGCTTCTCGAAGAGACCGGCAAAGGGGATAGAAAGTGACCTCGAACTCATTCCGCATCCGAACCTCCGGCGCGCTTTCGGCCGCCCTCACGGCGCTCGTGCTCGCGTTCGCCGCCCCGATCGCCTGGGCGCAGGGCGCGGCCAAGAACGAGGTCGAATCGATCAGCTTCTCCTCGATCCAGGGCGGCAAGATCCTGGTCAAGGTCGGCATGAAGGAGCCGCTCTCGGCCCTTCCCCAGAGCTTCGCGGTGACCAATCCGGCCCGCATCGCGATCGACCTTCCCGACACGACCAGTGGTCTCGCCAAGACCCAGGTTGAGGCCGGCGAGGGAGACTTGAAGAGCGTCTCGGTCGTCCAGACGGCCAATAGGACCCGGCTCGTGATGAACCTCGCGCGCAGCCTCACCTACACCGCCGCGCTCGACGGCAAGCTCCTCGTGGTCACGATCGACGGCTCCCAGGTCCCGGTTTCCTCCGCAGCCCCTGCGGCTTCTTCGGTCGCGGGCTCCGCGGCGACCGTGTTCGCCGAAGCGGCCCCCGGAGCGGTCCGCCAGAACATTCGTGACGTGGACTTCCGCCGCGGCAACGCGGGCGAAGGTCGCGTCATCGTGGACCTTTCCTCGGCCAACACCGGGATCGACATCCGGCAACAGGGTCGCTCGATCCTCATCGACTTCATCAACAGCTCGGTGCCGAAGAACCTCGTGCGACGCCTGGACGTCGGCGACTTCGGTACGCCGGTGCGTTACGTCGACACCTTCGAGCAGGGCGGAAACGCCCGCATGGTGATCGAGCCGCGCGGCATCTGGGAATATTCGGCCTACCAGACCGACACCCAGTTCATCCTCGAGGTGAAGCCCGTCAAGGAAGACCCGAACAAGCTGGTCCAGAGCTCCACGCCCGGCTACGCGGGCGAGAAGCTCTCGCTCAATTTCCAGAACGTCGAAGTCCGCGCGGTCCTGCAGGTCATCGCCGACTTCACCGGACTGAACATCATCACCAGCGACACCGTGGGCGGCAACCTCACGCTGCGGCTGAAGGACGTGCCCTGGGACCAAGCGCTCGACATCATCCTGCAGTCGAAGGGTCTCTCGAAGCGCAAGAACGGCAACGTGGTGCTCATCGCGCCGACCGACGAACTCGCGGCGAAGGAAAAGCTCGCGCTCGAGGCCAATGCCCAGATCTCCGACCTGGAACCCGTGAGGACGGAATCCTTCGCGCTTTCCTACGCCAAGGCCGAGGACCTCAAGAAGCTTCTGTCGGACAAGGACCAGAAGATCCTCTCGAAGCGCGGCAGCGCGTCCGTCGACGAGCGCACCAACACGCTCTTCGTCCAGGACTCCGGCGCGCGCCTGGAAGAGGCCCGCCGCCTCATCCAGCAGCTCGACGTACCGGTCCGCCAGGTGATGATCGAGGCCCGCATCGTGATCGCCGACGACAAGTGGGGCCGCCAGCTGGGCGCGCGCTTCGGCACCCAGTCCGCCTTCGGCTCCGGCAACCGCAACTACGGCGTTTCCGGGAACCTCGTCGATACCGTGCAGCCGCTCTCGAACAACCCGCTTTCGCGTGGCTCGGCCTCGCTGACCACCCCGGGCGGCACCCAGACATTCGACCGCGGGCCGCAAGGCAACGTTCCGGCCGGTTCCCAGCCCGAGCAGCTCAACGTGAACCTGCCGGTGGTCGGTGCCGCCGGATCGCTGGCCCTGTCGATCCTCAACCTGGGCAGCGGAAACCTCGTGAACATCGAGCTTTCAGCCCTCGAAGCGGACAACCGCGGCAAGGTCGTGTCGAGCCCGCGCGTGATCACGGCAGACAAGAAGAAGGCGGTCATTTCCCAGGGCACGGAGATTCCTTACCAGACCGCGGCCGCTAGCGGCGCGACGACCATCGCGTTCAAGCCTGCGGTTCTCGAGCTGGCCGTCACCCCGCGCATCACCCCGGACGACCGGATCATCATGGATCTCGAGGTCCGGAAGGATTCCGTCGGCCAGATCTTCGCCAACATCCCGTCGATCGACACGAAGAAGGTCACCACCCAGGTGCTGTGCGACAACGGAGACACGATCGTTCTCGGCGGTATCTTCGAGCAGACCACGCGGACCACGATCGAAAAGGTGCCGCTCCTCGGAGACGTGCCGATCATCGGTAACCTTTTCAAGCGCACGGTGAAGCAGGACGACAAGACCGAGCTCCTGATCTTCGTGACCCCGAAGATCGTCAAGGACTCGCTCACGGTTCGCTGAGCCCCCCGCAGCTGGCGAAGAGCCCCGGCATCGCCGGGGCTTTTCGTTTCTGCGCTATCCTTTCCCGGTGGGCGACAGCATGGATACCGGAAACATCTTCCTCGTCGGCATGATGGGCGCAGGAAAGAGCACGGTCGGAAAGGCGCTCGCGCGACGGCTCGGCCGCGAGTTCGTCGATTGCGACCGCGAGATCATCAAGCGCACGGGCGTGTCGATCGCCACGATCTTCGAGATCGAAGGGGAGGACGGCTTTCGCAGCCGCGAATCCGCGGTGCTCGTCGAAGTCGCCGTGCGGCACGGCACCGTGGTCGCCACGGGCGGTGGAGCGGTGCTGGTCGAGGCAAATCGCCGGTTGATGCGGGAGAACGGAACCGTGGTCTACCTGCATGCCGCCCTGGACCAGCTTCACGAGCGTACACGCCGCGACAGCTCCCGACCGCTGCTTGCACAGGGCGATGGGCGCGCCACGCTTTCGGTCCTCCTCGAAGCCAGGGACGCCATCTACCGTGAGGTCGCGCACATAGTGGTCGAGAGCGGCGCACCGAGCGCCGGATCGCTTGCGGGGCGGATCGTCGAAGCCCTCGAAGGGCACGCGAGGCTCGCACCTTCGGGATCCCCATGAGCGCGCGCACACTCACCGTAGGGCTCGGCGATCGAAGCTATCCCATCCACATTGGCCGCGGACTCGTCGGCCAGCAAGCCCTTTTCGCGCCTCACATCGGATCGGGTCGCGCGGTCGTGATCACGAACGAGAAGGTCGCCACACTTCATGGGGACGCGGTGGAGCGGTCCCTCGCCGCCACCGGCACCCGCTTCACCCGGATCGTGATCCCCGACGGGGAGCAACATAAGCGCTGGGAGACTCTCGACGGCGTTTTCGGGGAGATGCTTCGCGCACAAGCTGACCGGCGGACGGTCGTGGTCGCCCTCGGCGGAGGCGTCGTCGGCGACCTCGCCGGCTTCGCGGCTGCCACCTACCAGCGCGGCGTTCCCTTCATCCAGGTCCCGACAACGCTTCTCGCACAGGTGGATTCTTCCGTGGGCGGCAAGACGGGGATAAACCACCCTCTCGGCAAGAACATGATTGGAGCCTTTCACCAGCCGCTTGCCGTGATCGCCGACACGGGCACGCTCGACACGCTTCCGGATCGCGAACTCGTGGCCGGCCTTGCCGAAGTGATCAAGTACGGGGCGATCCGGGATCTGGAATTCTTCGCATGGATCGAGGCGAACCTCGATCGGCTTCGCGACCGCGATCCGGCTGCGCTCGCGCATGCGATAGCCAGTTCCTGCGAGATCAAGGCCGAGATCGTCGCGCTGGACGAGCGCGAGGCCGGCCCCCGCGCACTTCTGAACTTCGGACATACGTTCGGCCACGCGATAGAGGCCCTCGAGGGATACGGCACCTGGCTGCACGGCGAGGCGGTGGCAACCGGCATGGTGATGGCCGCCCGTCTCTCGACGCGACTCGGCAAGCTCTCGCACGCCGACGCGACCCGACTGGAAACCTTGATTCGCCGCGCCGGGCTCCCGGTCGACCCGCCAACAATTGCAGTGGGCGCCTGGCTGGACGCGATGGGACGCGACAAGAAGAACGAAGCGGGACGCATCACCTTCATCCTGCTCGATCGCCTGGGCACCGCCGCCATCGAGAAGAACGCGCCGCCGCGTGAACTGGAGGCCTTGCTTTCAGGGCACTAGCCGGGCCCGGTGTCGCGCTCGATCCGCTTGAGGAAGACCTGCATTTCCCTCACGGCCTGCTTGTCGCCTTTTGACTGTGCCGCCGCGATGCCCTGCCGGTAGGCTTCAGCCGCCGCTGCGCGGTCGCTCGCCTCCAGGGCCTTTCCCAACGCTTTCCAGGCAGCGGAATAGCCCGGATCCAGTGCGACCGCTTCGCGCAGGTGCTCCCCGGCGCGCCGCGCATCGCCGGCCTTGAGATACTCCGAGCCAAGTCCGAAACGCAGGAGCGCACCATCCTTCCCCGAGGCCAGAAGTGCCTCCAGTCGCTCGATCATCGCCATGTTTCCCGGCCCTTCCCAGTCGACGCGCCGAGCGCCAGTGAATGACGGTATCATCACAGGCGGCGCAAACCCCGAATTCAGTATCCCCCCGCCCCCACCGGACACCAGAGGAGCACCCGCCATGCTGCGCACCCTACGACTCGCGCTCGCCGCGCTCGCCATCCTGGGCATTCCCGCCCTCGCCCTTGCCAAGGATCGAGACGTGTCGATCGGCCTGCAGGCCGCCATCACGTCGATGGACCCGCACTACCACAACCTGTCGCCGAACAACTCGATGATGCTGCATGTCTTCGAGCCGCTCATCAAGCGGGACGCCAACCAGAAGCTCGTGCCGGGGCTCGCCACGTCGTGGAAGGCGCTGGACGACCTCACGTGGGAGTTCAAGCTGCGCAAGAACGTGCGCTTCCACGATGGCTCGCCGTTCACGGCAGAGGATGTCGCGTTCACGCTCAAGCGCGTGCCGAATGTCCCCAACAGCCCGTCATCCTTCGCGACCTTCACCAAGCCGATCGTCGAGGTGAAGGTGGTCGACTCCCATACCCTCGTCTTCAAGACGGCCGCCACCCACGTGCTGCTGCCGAGCGATCTTGCCTCGGTCATGATCATCTCGAAGCTGCATGGCGAGAAGGCGGGCACCGAGGACTACAACTCAGGCAAGGCCGCAATTGGCACCGGCCCGTACAAGCTCGCCGAGTACGTGCCCAACCAGCGTGTGGTGCTCAAGGCCAACTACGGCTACTGGGGGGGCGAGGAACCCTGGGACAAGGTCACCTTCAAGATTCTCACGAACGCGGCGGCGCGGGTTGCGGCCCTCCTGTCCGCAGACGTGCAGATGATCGAAACGGTGCCCACGGCCGACATTGCGAAACTCTCAGCGGACAAGAAGTACGCTCTCGTCGACAAGGTCTCCAACCGCGTCATCTACGTTCACCTGAACCAGCGCACGGACACCTCTCCGCCGTACGTGACCGGCAAGGACGGGAAGCCGCTCCCGAAGAACCCCCTGAAGGACGCCCGCGTGCGCAAGGCGCTTTCGATCTCGATCAACCGGCAGGCGATCGCCGATCGCGTCATGGAAAAGCGCTCCGTTCCCGCAGGCCAGCTGCTGCCCGATTTCTTCTTCGGCACGAGCAAGAAGCTCCAGCCGGCCAAGTACGATCCCGAGGGCGCCAAGAAGCTGCTAGCCGAGGCCGGCTATCCGGGAGGATTTGCCTTGACGGTCCACGGAACGAACAACCGGTACATCAACGACGACAAGATCGCGCAGGCCATCGCGCAGTTCTATTCGCGGATAGGCATCGACACCAAGGTCGAAACCATGCCCGCCAGCGTCTACTTTTCGCGCGCCACCAAGGGCGAGTTCGGGTACATGCTGCTCGGCTGGGGCACGGAGTCCGGCGAGCAGGGTTCTAGCCTCCGGTCGCTCCTCGCGACATACGACACCGCGAAGGGCATGGGAGTAACCAACCGGGCCCGCTACTCGAACCCTGACCTCGACGCCCTCATCAGCGAGGCCATGTCCACCATCGACGACAAGAAGCGTGAGGGCCTCATCCAGAAGGCCGCCGAGATCGCGATGAACGACACCGCGCTCATCCCGATCCATTACGAGGTGAGCACCTGGGCCACCGAGAAGGGCTTTCGGTACACGCCGCGCACGGACCAGTACACGCTCGCCATGGGGCTGAAGCCGGGTAAATAGGCCCCTGGGCATCGGGCCCCGCTCCGGCGGGGTCCCGGTCCTTCCCGGGACGTCCGGGTAATCCTTCGCCTCTGCCTATGCTCGCGTACGCCATCCGCCGCCTCGGGCAGAGCATGTTCGTGCTCGTGCTGATGTCGTTCCTCGTCTTCATCGGGGTGTACGCCATCGGCGACCCCATCGAGCTCCTGGTGAACCCGCAGGCCGACGAGATTGAGCGCATCCGCGCCACGGCGGCGCTTGGCCTGGACAAGACCTTCCTCGAGCAGTACTGGGTCTTCCTCAAGGGCGCTGCTAGCGGAGATCTGGGCAAGTCGTTCGTCTACAACGTTCCGGCCCTATCGCTCATCCTCCAGAAGCTCCCAGCGACGATCGAGCTCGCGTTCGTCGCCATGGTGATGGCGATCTTCCTGGGCATTCCCCTCGGCCTCGTGGCGGGGCTCAAGCCCGATTCCCTCGTCGGGCGCGGCATCATGGCCGGTTCGATCCTCGGCTTCAGCCTGCCCACGTTCTGGGTGGGCCTCGTCCTCATCATGGTGTTTTCGGTGAATCTCGGCTGGCTTCCGTCCAACGGGCGCGGCGAGACGACGATGGTCGCGGGCATTCCCGTGAGCTTCCTTACTGCCGATGGACTCGCGCACATCGCGATGCCGGCCGTCAATCTCGCGCTCTTCAAGCTCTCGCTCCTCATCCGCCTGACGCGCGCCGGAACCCGGGAGGCCGTTCTCCAGGATTACGTGAAGTTCGCCCGGGCAAAGGGCCTCACGCAAGGCCGAGTGATCGGCGTGCATGTGCTCAAGAACATCCTCATTCCGATCGTGACCGTGATCGGTCTCGAACTGGGATCGGTGATCGCATTCGCCATCGTCACCGAATCGATCTTCGCGTGGCCCGGCACGGGCAAGCTCCTCATCGACTCGATCAACCAGCTCGACCGACCCGTGATCGTGGCCTACCTGCTCGTCATCGTGACGCTGTTCATCGTGATCAATTTCGTGGTCGATGTCCTCTACTCGATGCTCGACCCGCGCGTTCGCCTGGGCGGAGCCGCGGCGGCCCACTGACGATGTCCGATCCGATCGTCTCCGCACCCGCCGGCCCGCTGGCGGAAACCGCCCCGGGCGCGAAGGGGACCGTCGCAGGACCATGGTCACGGTTCCGGACGGATTTCGCCGAAAGCAAGCTCGCCCTGTTCGGGCTCGCCCTTCTCGTGGCAATCCTGCTCGTCGGGCTTCTCGCGCCCATCATTTCGCCGCAGAATCCCTATGACCTCGCACAGCTCGACATCATGGATTCGAAGCTCGCCCCGGGGGAGACGTCAGCTGACGGCTCCACGTACTGGTTGGGGACGGACGACCAGGGACGCGACATGCTCTCGGGCATCTTCTACGGCCTGCGCATCTCACTCGGCGTCGGAATCGCGAGCACCGTTTTCGCATTGGCGATCGGCCTCGTCTTCGGGCTGGTGGCAGCGTATTTCGGCGGTTGGGTCGATACGCTGGTCATGCGCATCGTGGACATCCAGCTCTCCTTTCCCTCCATCCTCATAGCGCTGATTCTCCTGGCCGTGCTCGGCCAGGGCGTCGACAAGATCGTGATCGCCCTGATTACCGTCCAGTGGGCCTACTATGCCCGCACGGTGCGTGCGTCCGCGCTCGTGGAGCGCCAGAAGGAGTACATCGAGGCGGCGCGCGTGCTCGCGCTCGGGCAGGCGCGCATCGTGTTCCGCCACCTGCTGCCCAACTGCCTGCCGCCGCTCATCGTGGTCGCCACGGTCCAGGTCGCGCACGCGATCGCCCTCGAGGCAACGCTTTCGTTCCTCGGCCTGGGCCTGCCGATAACCGAACCATCGCTTGGGCTTCTGATCTCGAACGGGTTCCAGTACCTCCTGTCGGGCAAGTACTGGATCAGCTTCTATCCCGGCATCGCGCTCCTGCTCACGATCATGGCCATCAATCTTGTGGCCGACCAGTTGCGCGACATCCTCAATCCGAGGCTTCGCAAGTGAGCGGTCCGCCGCTCCTGCAGGTCGATGGCCTGCGGATGCACTTCTTCACCAAGGCCGGCGTCGTGAAAGCGGTCGACGACGTGAGCTTCAGCGTCGGCCGAGGCGAGATCCTGGGGCTTGTCGGCGAATCGGGATCGGGAAAATCCATGACGGGCTATTCCATCATCGGCCTCGTCGACCCGCCGGGACGGATCGTCGAAGGCCGGATCGTGTTCGACGGCACCGATCTCACCCGACTCGATGCCGCTGCGTGGCGCAGCGTGCGCGGCAGCCGCATCGCCATGATCTTCCAGGACCCGATGATGACCCTGAATCCGGTCCTGCGGATCGATACGCAGATCGTCGAGGCCGTGCAGGCGCATGCCGACGTTTCCCGCGAAAGCGCCCTGGCCCGGGCGCGGGAGGCGCTGGTAAGAGTAGGCATCGCCTCCCCGGACGAGCGCCTGCGTGCCTATCCGCACCAGTTTTCGGGAGGGATGCGCCAGCGCGTGGCGATCGCCATCGCCCTCGTCAACGGGCCCGACCTCATCATCGCCGACGAGCCCACGACCGCGCTCGACGTCACGATCCAGGGGCAGATCCTCTTCGAAATGCAGAAGGTCTGCCGGGAGAGCGGTACCGCGCTCATATGGATCACCCATGACCTGTCCGTGATCGCGGGCCTCGCGGACGAGGTTTGCGTCATGTACGCGGGCAGGTTCGTCGAGTCAGGGCCCGTCGCAGGCATTCTCGACCAGCCGTTGCATCCCTACAGCCGGGGCCTCATCGACTCGGTGCCGAGCCGCAACGCGCGCGGTCGACCCTTGCGGCAGATCCCCGGCATGACCCCGTCGCTGCTCTCGTTGGGCCCGGGATGCCCGTTCCGCGAGCGTTGCGCGTCGGCAACCGCACGCTGTGCCGAGAGCCCGCCAGTCACCGAACCCTCGCCCGGCCGCCGGCTGCGCTGCTTCCATCCGAACGCATGAATTCCAACCCATCCGCGGCCGGCCCGCTTCTCGAACTGAGGAGCATCTCCAAGCGCTTCACTTCGCGACTCGACCTCGCTTCGCGAATCGCCGCGAGCCTCGGTTCCTCCGCGCGCGAGCAGACGGTTCACGCCCTCGATGGAGTCGATCTCGGAGTCGCCGCCGGAGAGGTCGTCGGCCTGGTCGGCGAATCGGGATGCGGAAAGTCGACCCTGGGCCGCATCGTGGCCCGGATCCTCGAGCCTACGGAGGGCGAGAGGCGATGGAAGGGCCGGCCCTACTCGGCGTACGAATCCGGCGCGTCCCGCACTGAGCGCCTCGCGGTGCAGATGATTTTCCAGGATCCCTTCGCGTCGCTCAATCCGCGCCTGCGGATCGTCGACGTGATCGGCGAAGCCCCGGTAGTCCATGGCCTGGTTGCGTCCACGGACCGCGAAGCATACGTGGCGGAGATCATGGAGCGCGTGGGCCTGGACGCAACGCTCCTTCGGCGCTTTCCGCACCAGTTCTCCGGCGGGCAACGCAGCCGAATCGGCATCGCCCGCGCGCTCGCCGTGAAGCCGAGTTTTCTCGTCTGCGACGAGGCGGTCGCGGCGCTCGACGTGTCGATACAGGCACAGGTCCTGAACCTCTTCATCCGGCTTCGGGAGGAGTTCGGGCTCACCTATCTCTTCATCAGCCACGACCTCGGGGTGGTGCGCCACCTTTCCGACCGAGTCCTGATCATGTACCTCGGGCGGATCGTCGAGTCTGCTCCTTCCGACGAGGTGTTCACGCGCCCCAACCATCCCTACACCCAGGCGCTGCTCGCCGAGATACCGAGACTCGAGGCAACGAAGCGGGCCTACATTCCCATCAAGGGCGAAATTCCGTCCCCGCTCGACCCGCCCCGCGGATGTCATTTCCACCCGAGGTGCCCGCATTCCACCCCGCGTTGCCGGACCGAGGCGCCGCGCCTGCGGGAAATCGCTCCCGGCCACGCATCGGCTTGCCATCTCAACGACAATTCATGACCCGACACAACGCCTATCTTCGAAGCGATCCCCCACAGCTTCGGGCACCGGTAGTCCTCGACTCGCCCCACAGCGGCACAGACTACCCGGAGGACTTCAGGCCCGCCGTGCCTATGTCGGCTTTGCGAAAGGCCGAGGACGCGTTCGTCGACGAACTCTACGCGTGCGGGCCGAGATTCGGCGCCACACTCATCGCGGCGCGCTTCCCGCGTTCCTACGTGGACCCGAACCGTTCGCTTCTCGACGTGGACGCCTCGCTTATGGACGCTCCCTGGCCCGGTCCCGCCGCCGTCTCCCGGAAGACAGAACTGGGCATAGGACTCATCTGGCGCGTGCTCGACTCGGGAGAACCGATCTACGCGAGGAAGCTCTCCGTGGACGAGGTGCGGCGCCGCATCACGGAGTTTCACCAGCCCTATCAGAAAGCCGTCAAGGACGCCCTGGATGCCACGCACGCCCACTTCGGTGCGGTGTGGCACCTGAACTGCCACTCCATGCCGGCCGTGAGCAGCGCCATTTCCGAAGAGGGTCCCGGGAAGCCTCGCGCGGATTTCGTTCTCGGCGATCGCGACGGTTCGACCTGCGACCCCGACTTCACGGTGTTCGTCGCCGCGGCACTATCGGAAATGGGATACGAGGTGAAGGTGAACGATCCCTACAAGGGAGTGGAGCTGGTTCGGGCGTTCTCCGATCCGTCCACCGGGCGGCACAGCCTCCAGATCGAGGCCAATCGCAGGCTCTACATGGACGAGCGCACGGGCCTGAAGACGCCCGGCTTCACTCGCCTTGCCAGGGACATCGAGCGCCTGGTCAAGGCGGTTTGCGACTACGCCACGGAGCGCGGCTCGCATCTTTGCGATGGCCATGGACACACTGCCAACGGCCACCATCACGGCCATGGACACGACCACGGGCACGACCATGGGCACGACCATGGGCACGAGAACCCACACCGACACGACCCCGCACCCCCCAAGGACTGACACCGACCGCCATGACCAGAATCGCCGTGGAGCTCTCCGCTCCGAACATCGACGCGCACCGTCGGTCCCCGACCGGGGTTGACTTCGTCCACACTTTCGAGAGCGGCCGTCCCGGCCCGCACGTGATGGTGAATGCGATCACGCATGGAAACGAGATCTGCGGCGCCCTGGTGCTCGATCGCCTGCTACGCATGGCGGTGCGACCGGTCCGCGGCGTACTCACGCTCTCTTTCGCCAATATCGAGGCCTTCTCCCGATTCGACCCCGAGCGCCCCTATGCCACGCGTTTTCTCGACGAGGATTTCAACCGTGTCTGGAATGCGCAGACGCTCGGCGGCACGCGCGACAGCATAGAGCTGCGTCGTGCCCGGGACCTGCGGCCGTTCGTCGAGGCGGCGGATTTCCTCCTCGACATCCACTCGATGCTCGAACCGAGCCCTCCCGTGATGATCTGCGGGCCGCTCGACAAGGGAATCCGGTTCGCCTTCGACATTGCGATCCCGCGCGACATCGTATGCGACGGCGGCCATGCCAACGGAACGCGCATGCGCGATTTCGAGCAGTTCGGGGATCCCGGCAGCCCCAGGAACGCGTTGCTCGTCGAATGCGGCCAGCACTGGGAGCGCGCGGCCGAGCATGTCGCGTGGCAGACGACGTGGCGGTTCCTTCGGCACACAGGAGCCGTCGACGCCGATCTGGCCGCGCGCGAGATTGACGCCGCGGAGCCTCCGCCGCAACGGCTCGTGCGCGTGACGCAAGCCGTGATAGCGCGAACACCGGACTTCCGATTCGCCCGGGAGTTCTCGGGAATGGAGGTGGTCGCCCGCAAAGGCGACGTCATCGCCTATGACGGCGCGGAGACGATCCTCGCCCCTTACGACGATTGCGTGCTGGTGATGCCCGTACCGAACAACGTGAAGACAGGCCTCACCGCAGTCCGTCTCGGCCGGATCGAGTCGCGCTAGCGCGGCTCAGGCCGGGGGCTCCTCGCCCCGCGACGATGGCCGGATGCCGAGCTGCTTGAGCTTGCGGTACAGGTGCGTGCGCTCGAGGCCGACGCGGTCCGCCACGCGCGACATATTGCCGTCCTCGCGACGGATATGGTGGAGGAAGTATTGCCTCTCGAACTGCTCCCGGGCCTCTCGAAGCGGCATATCGAGCGATACGCCAACCTCCGACTGGGGCTGGTCGCGCGGCAGCAGCGAAAACTCCTTCGCGACGCGGGCCACGTCTTCTCCGCCGATCTCGGGGGCGAGCGCGGTGAGCGCAAGCGTCTTCACCGCGTTCTGGAGCACAGGAAGATTGCCGCGCCAATCCAGGTTGCGCAGGGCGTTCTGCGCCCCCACGGTCAGCGCCTTGAGGGGAACCTCGTTCGCGTCGATGAGCGCGGTGAGCAGACTCGTGGCGAGGTCCGGAACGTCCTCCGCGTGCTCCGCGATCGACGGGACGCGAATGGTGAGCCCCGAAAGCTGGTGGTAGAGCGCGGCTTCGAAGCTCCCGTCGTCGACCATGCGCGCAATGGGGCTCGACGCCGCGCAGACGAGCCGCACGTTGAATTTCTCCAACTTGGCGACGAGCTGCGCAAGGCCTTTCTGCTCCGCCTTGCCGAGCAGGCCGAGCTCGTGGATGAAGAGCGTTCCGTCCTTCGCCTCGTTGAGCGCATCGAAGGGGTTTGCGACCAGCCACTCGACGTCCGCAGGCGCAACCCACGGCGTGTTTGGAAGCAGGAGGTGACGCGCCGCGATCTCGAAGCCGCATCCCGGCTCGCCCACGAGGAGCACGGGTGTCCTAAGCCGGCTGACCTGGTCCAGGCGCTGGCGCAACTCCTGCACGATCCTCGCTTTCCCGAGTTGGGGCATGGTGAGCCCGGCGCGCGGCAGGACGCGTCCCCCGGCCAGGGCCTTGCCCACGGTCGCGAGCAGTTTCGGAAGGCTGATGGGCTTCTCGAGGAAATCGAACGCGCCTATGCGCGTGGCTTCCACTGCCGAGTCGATGGTGCCGTGTCCCGACATCATCACGACCGGCATCGTGAGCAGCCCGGAGCCCGCCCATTCCTTGAGCAGCGTGATGCCGTCCGTGTCGGGCATCCAGATGTCGAGGAGAACGAGATCGGGCCGCATTTCCTTGCGAAGACTGCGGGCGGCCTGCGCGTTCTCCGCGAGCCGCACGCCGTATCCCTCGTCCCGCAGGATCTCGAACAGGAGCTCGCGGATGCCGACTTCGTCATCCACGACCATGATCTGGTTGGCCGGCATGGGGGCGACGGCGCCTAGGCCGCTTCGCGAAGGGGCAGGACGATGCTCACGTGTGCGCCATGGGGTTTCACGTTCTCCACCACGATGTGACCGTGGTGCTCGTCGACGATCTTCTTCACGATCGCGAGGCCGAGGCCTGTCCCCTTGGGCTTGGTGGTTACGTAGGGTTCGAAGATCCTGCCGAAGACAGCCTCCGCGATCCCCGCCCCGTTGTCGAGCACCGAGAGCGTGATGCCTTCATCCGCAATCGACGAAGTGACGACGATGCGGGGTTGCTCTTCGCCCGACAGGGCATCGATTGCATTCTGGATCAGGTTGTGGAGCACCTGGCGCAGGAGGGCGGCGTCCGCGGCAACGCGCGGAAGGTTCTCCGCGAGCCGGGGCTCGATGGGCACGCCCATCGACTCGTAGAGCACCAGCACTTCGCGCACCAGGTCGTTCAGGGAAACCTGCTCGGCGGTCATCCGAGAGGCGCGCGCGTACTGGCTGAAATCGTCCACCATGCCCTTGAGCGCGGTGACCTGGTTCACGATGGTCCCGGTGGCCCGCTTCAGGACATCTGCGTCCAGGTCGGTGAGCTTCTGGTGCAGCTTGAGCTGCAGCCGCTCCGCGGAGAGCTGAATCGGCGTGAGCGGGTTCTTGATCTCGTGGGCAAGCCGGCGCGCGACTTCTCCCCATGCGGCGTCGCGCTGCGCCTGCGCGAGGTGCGTGATGTCGTCGAAAACCACGACGAATCCCGTATCCCCCCGCGTTGCGAGATGGGTACCCCGAACCAGGAGCGAGCGTGCGCCGTCATGGCGCCGGTAATCGAGTTGCTGCTCCCACTGGCGGCTGGCCGCGGAAGAGAAATGCTTGAGAACCACCTCGGCGAAGGGCGACACGGCCGCGACGTGGGTCGTCCAGTCCTGCAGCTTGAGGCCGTGGAAGGCTCCCGTGGGCACGCCGAGAATCTCGTAGGCGGTGGCGTTGACGGTCTTCAAGTAGTAGCGCTCGTCGAAGGTGAGCACCCCTGAAGTGAGATTCGACAGAATACTCTCCAGGTATGTCTTGGCATTCTCGAGCTGCTGCTGGTTTCTCTCCATCGCCTCGGTCGCGTCCGCGATCTGGCGTGTCATCGTGTTGAAGGATTGCGTGAGAACTCCGAACTCGTCGCGGCTTCGCACGGGGTTCAGGCGCGAATAGTCCCCCTTCGCGATCGCGCGCGTTGCCTCGGCTAGGGCGGACAACGGAGCCGACAGGCGCTCCGAAAGCAGGAACGCGAGCGCGATGGACGAAAAGAGCGTGAGCAGCATCGCCAGCGTGAGGGTGAGGCCGAAGATGCGCTTCAGGCCGACCCTCGCGAGGGTGAGTTCCTGGTAGTCGCGCCAGCCCTGGTCGACAACCCGCGCGTCCTGCGCGACAGCCGGGGGAACGCGCTGGAGAACCTGGAGTATCCGGATGTCCTCCGCTATGGTCAGCACGTTCACCGGGACGATCACGCGCATCACCAGCCCGCGATCGGGAATCGAGTCCACCGATCTCACGGGTTGCTGCGCGCGGACCTGGCGCAACAGATTCGCGGCGGGAAGATCGGGCTGCATCGAGGTCGACTCCGTCCCCGCGAACGCGATGACCTTTCCACGCTGGGTCAGGAGCGTGGCTTCCTCCACGCCGTACTGCTCTCGCAGGCGGCTCAGCGTCGCAGGTTCCACGGCCTGCGCGGTGGCAAGTGACTGGGCCATGCTTCCGGCCTTCTGGCTTAGCTCGCGAAGGGAGCTGTCGAGAGAGCTCCTGGCGAGGTTCAGGCCGCCTTCGAGCGCCTTGTCCATGCGAACGTCGAACCACGATTCGATGGAACTTTGCAGGAACTGGAAGGAGATGGCGTAGACGAGCCCACCCGGAACGAGGGCCATGAGGACGAAGACCACGAGAAGGCGAAGCGTGAGCTTGGAGCCGAACACGCGCTCCTTGAGCTTTCGCCGCAGGACGAACAGCTGGTAACCGATGAGCAGCATGAGGCTCAGGGAAAGCAGTCCGCCGAGCCCGAGGAGGGCCGGGTAGTTCTGCGTGAAGAGCGCCGTGTTCGATGAGGCCTGCGACATGAGGTAGACGAGACCTGCGCCCGTCACCACGCACAGCAAAATCAACGGCCTCATGGATGGACGATCCACCGATACCAATCCGATGCTAGGTTCCAGTCGCGCGAAGCGACCGCGTTGAGTTGGAAGGGTTTGGGCAACTGTGTCGTATCGAGCCGCATGCGGATGGCGGCCTGATACTCACCCTGCTTGCGCAGCGCCCCAGCGTCGGCGACAGGCCAGCCGCGTACGCGTGCCAGGGCGCTCACGATGTCCTCAAACTGGGTGAAGTTCTGGTATGCGCTGCCCGCCGAAAGCCTGTATTGCCGAAGCAGCGGTGTGTACGTGATCTTGTAGGTTTGGGTGAGCTGGACGGGCTTCTCGTCGAACCAGTACCAGCGCGGCTTGTAGAGCTCGAACTCGACGACGAAGTAGAGCGCGACTCCGCGATTCACGGCCTCCTCGAGGCCGGGACTGAAGCGGATGTCGAACTCCGCGTCGAGGTGATATCCGTCGGGACCGGATTCGACCTTCGCAAATACCGGGTTGATGCCGTCGGCGTTCGCCGGCCCCGCCGCGAGGAGCGCGCACCACGCCAGCAGCAACGCCCCCAACACGAGGCGCCATGGCGCGCTAGCGCTTTTCGAGCAGGGCGAAGAAGAATCCATCGTGGTCATCGTCTGGCATTATCCGGCCGCCTTCGGGGGCGCCGGCCTGTAATGGAGCAATGCGCGCGTCCGCCCGCCGGGCCAGAAACGATTCCACGGAGGACTCGTTTTCTTCCCGGAAGACGGAGCAAGTTACATAGAGCAATTTACCACTAGTCTCAAGGACTTGCCACACACCTTCGAGCAGCCGGACCTGTTGTGCGGCGAACTTTGCCAGGTCCGACGGACGCCGGTTCCAGCGGACGTCCGGGTGGCGCCGGGCCACCCCGGAGGCGCTGCAGGGGGCATCGAGCAGAATCCGCTGGAACGGGCGGCCGTCCCACCAGGCGGACGGGTCGGCGGCGTCGGCACAGGCGAGGGTCGCCTGCAAGTCGAGCCGGACGAGGTTCTCGCGAACCCGCTCCAGCCTTTCCGCGTCGTCATCGATGGCCAGCAGGTCCAGGTCGGAGAGCTCGAGGAGATGGCCCGTCTTGCCTCCGGGTGCTGCGCAAGCGTCGAGGACGCGCTGCCCATCCTGGACGTCGAGGAGCCTCGCTGCCCACTGGGCGCCGGCGTCCTGAACGCTCGAGAAACCGTCGGCGAATCCGGGCACTTCCCCGACCGGTCTCGGGTCTATCCGCACCGCCGAGCCGCCCAAGGGCTTGGCGTCGATTCCCGCCTGTCGAAGGCGAACGAGGTATTCGTCTACGGTCGTACGCCGGACATTCACGCGCAGCGTCATGGGCGGGTGCCTGTTCTCCGAGGCCAGGATGCTTTCCCATTCCGCTGGATGCTGTTCCTTGAGCTTGCGAACCCACCATTCGGGAAATCCGTATCGAGCCTCCGGGGTAGTCCAGGCTTCCCTACCAAGGTCCTTCTGGCGGCGAAGAAAATTGCGCAGAACGGCGTTCACCAGTCCGCGCGCAGCGGGCTGTCCGAGGCGCTCGGCCGCCTGCACGGCGTGGTCCACAATGGCGTAGGGCTTCGCTCGCGTGAACTGCAACTGCGCGAGTCCAACCAGGAGAAGGCTGCGCAATCCCGAATGGCGCACGGGTGTGAGCAGCAGCTTCGCGAGCTGCGCCTCGAGCAATCCCAGCGAGCGCATGCCCTCGTAGCAGATCTCGCGCACTACGGCCCGCTCGCCGGAGTCCAGGGTTGGATGCTGTCGGAAGGCGTCGACAAAGGCCGAAGAAAGATTGCGGCCGGCGAGCGTCGCGCCGATCACGGCGGCAGCACAGAGTTGGATGTCGAGCACGGTTCGTATGGGGCGGTGGTCGGAGGAGCCGTCCGCCGGTGGGTTTTCAGTATGCGCTTGCGCCCTGGGGCGGGGTTTGCCCGACTTGGTATGGGCGGTCCGACCGCAGTCCGGGAACGGCGTTCGGGGCTACCACAAGAAATACGGGCTCATGTGTCCCCCGGGACTGTCGCAAGCCGGGTTCCGGGCGGCATCGGACGGCCTTTCAGGAAATCGACTGCGGACATGCGTTTGGACCCGGGCCTCTGGACGATAGTGAGCGCTAATGCGCCTACTCCGCAGGCAATCACCGGCCGCCCTTGGTCGAAACCAATAACCGTTCCTGGCGCGCCGGACGATCCGAGCGGCGCCGACTCCCAGATCTTGAGCACTGCGCCACCGAAGCCTGATTCGGCCCCTGGAAAAGGATTGAGTGCTCGGACTTGCCTGTCCAGCGTTCTGGCATCGCGCGACCAGTCGATCTGGGCTTCTGCCTTGTCGACCTTCGCCGCGTAGCTTGCCCTGCCTGCGTCCTGAGGGCGGGGCGCCAGCGACCCGAGCTGGTCGAGCGCATCCACGATCGCCTCGGCACCCACCCTCGCCAACTTTACGGTGAGGCTCGCCGTGGTATCGGCAGGCTCGATGGGTATGCGCCTTTCCAGCAGCACGGGCCCGGTGTCCAAGCCGGGTTCCATGACCATGATCGTTACGCCCGTCTCCTCGTCTCCGGCCAGGATCGCCCGTTGAATCGGGGCCGCCCCGCGCCATCGGGGAAGCAAGGAGGCGTGGATGTTCAGGCACCCTCGCGGCGGGATAGCGAGCACTGACTGCGGAAGAATGAGTCCATAGGCCGCGACTACGATCGCTTCCGGGGCAGTTTCCTGGATGAGCGCGATGGCCTCTACCGATTTCAGGGAAACCGGTTTTGCAACAGGGAGTTGCAGTTCCGAAGCTACTTCCGCCACCGCGCTGGCCTTGGGCTTCAGGCCGCGGCCGGATGGGCGGTCGGGCTGGGTCAGTACGAGTGCGATCTCGTGCCTGGCACCATGCAACGACCGGAGGGCACTGGCGGCAAAAGGGGGCGTTCCGGCGAAAACGAGGCGCAAGCGGGCGAAGGCTACGCCGCCTTGCGCTGACGCTTCTTGAGCTTCGCGCGGATGCGGTTCTGCTTGAGCTCCGAGAGGTGCTCGACGAAGACCTTGCCCTGGAGGTGATCCATTTCGTGCTGCACGCACGAGGCCAGGAGACCGGAAGCGTTCAGGGTGAAACGGGACCCGTTGGCGTCCAGGGCGGTGACCGTCACACTATCAGCCCGTTCCACGTTGTCGTAGATCCCCGGAACCGACAGGCAACCTTCCTGGTTGAGTGCCAGCCCTTCCCGGCGGATGACCTCGGGGTTGATGAACACGCGCAGGTCCGAGCGGTCGGGGCTCACGTCGATGATGAGCACCTGTTGGTGGACGTTCACCTGCGTCGCCGCAAGACCGACCCCCTCCGCTGCGTACATGGTTTCCGCCATGTCCGAAACGAGCTTTCGGGTAGCCTCGTCGATCTTGTCGACGCGGACTGCGGGGAGGTGCAGTCTCGGGTCGGGGTACTGGAGGATCTCGAGAATGGCCATAAATGCTTGCGAATAGAACAGATTAAGCGCAGAATTTACCGCACTACTTGAAAAAGAGGTCGTAACCTTTTTCAGAATATGGGTCCTTCGCCCCATATCCCAAAGAGAGAGCCGCGATGCGAAAGCTCATTATAGCGTTAGTCGTCGCTTCGGCCAGTTTGGTTCCGGGTTTGGCATCCTCGCAGGCCACTGCTTCGGCGGCCGCCTCGATGAACGACCTCCAGGCCGATGCCCCTTCCGAGTACACCGTCCAGAAAGGCGATACGCTCTGGGCCATTTCAGGCAAGTTCCTCAAGGAACCCTGGAAATGGCCGCAGATCTGGCAGATGAACCGGGAGCAGATCAAGAACCCGCACCTCATCTATCCCGGCGACATCATTCGACTCGATCGCTCCGGACTCTCGCCAAGCCTCTCGCTCATCGCCGGCGGCGCGATTGCCGAAGGCAATGTCGTTCGCTTGCAGCCCCGAACCCGAGTGGCCCCTCTCGCCACGGCGATTCCCACGATTCCCGGCACGGCCATCGGCCCGTTCCTCACGCAACCGCTCGTGGTCGAGCCCGGCAGCATGGATTCCATGCCGCAGATCGTCGCGACCGAGGAAGAGCGCGTGATCATCGGCGCGGGCAACATGGCCTACGTATCCGGACTTCGAGCCGGCGATGCCCTCAACTGGCAGATCTTCAGGCCGGGCGAGAGCCTCACCGATCCCGACACCGGAGAAGTGCTTGGATTCGAGGCGATCCACGTGGGCGACGCTCGCGTCAAGCGCTTCGGCTCCCCGAGCACGGTGGAGATCACGCGCGCCAGGCAAGAGATCAACCAGAACGACCGGCTCATGCCGGCCCGCGAGGTTTCGTTTCCCTCCTACATTCCGCGCGCGCCGGACAAGCCGATCAAGGGCGTCATTCTCTCGGTGAGGGGAAGCGTCGCGGACATAGCCCAGTATTCGATCGTGACCATCAACCGCGGCTCGCGCGACGGCGTGGAAGTGGGCCATGTGCTCGCCACGATGCGCAAGGGCGGTGCACTCGTCGGAAACCGCAGGCCGCCGCTGATCGGGGACCTCCTCGGGGGTTTCGGGATGAAGCAGATCGACGTGAAGCCCAATCCGATCGTTCCCGACACGATCGTCGCATCCGCCAGCGCCGACCCGAAGGCTCCCCCGCCTGCCCCGGCGGGACAACCGCTCATACTTCCTGACGAGCGCAGCGGCCTGGTGTTCGTGTTTCGCACCTTCGAAAAGCTCTCCTACGGGATGATCCTGAAGAGCGTGAAGCCCATCTCCGTCGGAGACATTGTGCAGACGCCCTGACCGCTCGCGCGTCGCTTGCTGCAACCGGCGGGGGCTTCGGCCCCCGCTTTCATTCCGCGCCTCGTCAGCGCGACCGGTACTCGACCCGTTGTACGATCAAGCCCCCTCTCCCAGACCTGCCGCAGCCCCCTGCCTTGCGCCACGACGCCACCGAATGGCTTTGCCTTTGCCTCGTTCCCGGCATCGCCGGCACGGCGCAGCGCGCGCTCCTCAGGCACTTCGGTTCGCCGGCTGCAGTATCCGCAGCCGAGCGCTCCTCGCTCGTGTCGGTCGTTGGCGAGAAAGTCGCCGACCTGCTCGCCAAGGGGCCGTCGCCGGACTTGCTCGCCGCCACGCTTGCGTGGCTCGATCTGCCCGGCCACCACCTCCTCGCACTCGGGGACGAGGACTATCCCCAGATGCTCCTCCAGATCCCCGACCCCCCGACAGTGCTATACGCCATCGGCGCGCTGACCCTGCTCAACCGGCCCGCGATCGCCGTCGTCGGAAGCCGGAACGCGACGCGACAGGGAGAACTGGATGCACATGAATTCGCCCGCGTGCTTTCCGAGGCGGGATTCGTCATCGTGAGCGGTCTTGCGCTCGGCATCGATTCCGCCGCTCACCGAGGCGGGCTGGATGGCCCGTCCGCGAGCATCGCGGTCGTGGGAACGGGACTGGACCGCATCTACCCGGCGGGAAACCGCGATCTCGCCCACCAACTCGCGCATTCAGGCGCGCTCGTGTCGGAGTATCCCCTCGCTACGGCCCCGGTCGCCGCCAACTTCCCCCGGCGAAACCGCATCATCAGCGGCCTGTCCCGGGGCGTCTTGGTCGTCGAGGCGGCGCCGAGGAGCGGTTCGCTCACGACCGCCCGGCTTGCCCTGGAGCAGGGACGCGAGGTCCTGGCGATTCCCGGTTCGATCCACTCCCCCCTGTCGAAGGGTTGCCACGCTTTGATAAAGCAGGGCGCGAAACTCGTGGAGTCGGCCGAAGACGTTCTCGCGGAGCTCGGATCGCGCCCACCGGTGCCGCCGGCGCACGACGAAACCGGCGAGCCGGCGCGCAGCGACCATCCCCTCGTGCAGGCCCTGGCTCATGCTCCCGCGAGCGTAGATGCGCTCTCGCAGCGCACCGGAATCCAGGCTTCCGAGCTCGCCGCGCAACTCACCCGGCTCGAGCTGGAGGGGCGCGTCGAAAGGCTGCCCGGCGGGCTTTACCGGCAACTTGCTGTACCCTGACCCCCGCGATTGGGGCCGGCAAGGCCCGCCGCCTCCACTGCATCGATTGAATAATTAGCCGACAACGCTCCCATGGCCTCGCACCTTCTCATCGTCGAATCGCCGTCGAAGGCGAAGACGCTCAAGAAATACCTGGGCAAGGACTTCGAAATCCTCGCCTCCTACGGGCACGTTCGCGACCTGGTGCCCAAGACCGGCGCGGTCGACCCTGCCGACGACTTCCGCATGAAATACGAGATCATCGACCGCAACGCCAAGCACGTCGACGCGATCGCGAAGGCGGTGAAGAACGCGGACACGATCCTCCTCGCCACGGACCCGGACCGCGAGGGCGAAGCCATCGCCTGGCACCTCTCCGAGATCCTGAAGGCGAAGCGCGTGCTCAAGGACAAGAAGCTCAAGCGCGTCGTGTTCTACGAGATCACCGAAGGGGCCGTGAAGGAGGCGGTCCGCAACCCGAGAAACATCTCCATGGAGCTCGTGAACGCGCAGCAGGCGCGCCGCGCCCTCGACTACCTCGTCGGGTTCAATCTGTCGCCGCTTCTGTGGAAGAAGATCCGCCGCGGACTGTCCGCGGGCCGCGTGCAGAGCCCGGCGCTGCGCCTCATCGTGGAGCGCGAGATAGAGATCGAGAAGTTCTCCTCGCGCGAGTACTGGTCGGTCCATTTCGACTCCGAGAAGGCGAAGTCTCCGTTCACCGCGAAGCTCACCCACTTCAAGTCGGAGAAGCTCGACCAGTTTTCCGTCGGCGATGCCGCACGAAACGCAGAGATCACCGCATTCCTGGAGTCACACGCCAAGTCGGTGGCACGCGTGGCCGAGATCGAGAAGAAGCGCAAGCTGCGCTCGCCGGCGCCGCCATTCACGACATCGACGCTGCAGCAGGAGGCGGTGCGCAAGCTCGGTTTCACGACAGACCGCGCCATGAAGGTCGCCCAAAGCCTCTACGAGGGCGTTTCGATCGGGAGGGCGGTCACCGGCCTCATCACCTACATGCGGACGGATTCCGTGAGCCTGTCGAAAGAGGCGATTTCCGAGATCCGCGGCTACATCACGAAGGGCTTCGGAGCCGACTACCTTCCCAAGTCTCCCATCACCTACAAGAGCACGGCCAAGAATGCACAGGAGGCCCACGAGGCCATCCGGCCGACCTCGATCGTCCGCTCCCCGGAATCGGTTGCGCCGTACCTGAACGACGAGCAGCGAAAGCTCTACGAGATGATCTGGAAGCGCGCGCTTTCCTGCCAGATGACTCCCGCGAAGTTCGACACGGTGGCCGTCGATTTCACGGTGGGCGGCGCCGGAAACCTCTTTCGCGCCACCGGGCAGACGATGGTCTTCCCGGGGTTCTACGCCGTCTACCACGAGGATGTGGACGACACCGTGGAAGAGGAGAACAAGCGCCTCCCCGCGCTCGAAATGGGCGATTCGGTGCCGATCCTCAAGCTCTACGGCGAGCAGCATTTCACGCAGCCGCCGCCTCGCTACTCCGAGGCGAGCCTCGTGAAGGCACTCGAGCAATTCGGCATCGGCCGGCCGTCGACCTACGCCTCGATCATCTCGACGCTGCAGAACCGCGAGTACGTGGTGCTCGACAAAAAGCGATTCCAGCCCACCGACGTCGGACGCGTCGTCACCAAGTTCCTCACCGAGCATTTCGCGCACTGGGTCGACTACGCGTTCACCGCAAAGCTCGAGGACGAACTCGATGACATTTCCAATGGCAAGGAGGAATGGGTCCCGGTCCTGGACCGCTTCTGGAAGGACTTTTCGGCCCAGATCGACCTCAAGGAGTCGGTTTCCCGGAAAGAAGTCACCCAGGAAGTCCTCGAAGAGGATTGCCCGAAGTGCAAGGCCCACAAACTCACCATTCGCCTCGGGCGCCGCGGCCGCTTCATCGGGTGTCCCGGCTATCCCGAGTGCGACTACACCCGGAACCTGGACGGAAGCGGCGATTCCTCGGAGGGCCCGGCCAAGCGCGATATTGGCGTGGACCCGAAGACGAAGAAGGTCATACAGCTGCTGCAAGGCCCCTACGGATGGTATTTCCAGCTAGGCGAAGCCACCGGCGACGAGAAGCCGAAGCGCGTGTCGCTGCCCAAGAACGTCACCCCCGAGACAGCGAGCCTCGAGATCGCCCTCAAGATGCTGGCGCTTCCCCGCGACCTGGGCGCACATCCGGAAACCGGCAAGAAAGTCGTTGCCGCCATCGGTCGCTTCGGTCCCTACGTGAACCATGACGGCCAGTTCAAGTCGATCCCCAAGGACGAGAACGTCTTCGACATTTCCCTGGAACGGGCAGTGGCCCTGCTGAAGGAGCCCAAGAGCCCCGGAGGGCGGGGTGCGCTTCGGGTCCTCGGCAAGCACCCCGATGACGGCCAGTCGGTAGCGCTCTATTCGGGCAAGTACGGCCCCTACGTAAAGCACGGCAAGGTCAACGCGACGATCCCCGACAAGGACGCCATCGATACCTTTTCGCTCGAGGAGGCCGTGGCGCTCATCGCCGCGAAGTCCAAGTCGAAGCCCGGGAAAGGCAAGACCTCCAAGACCGCCGGGGTCTCGAAGTCCGCGACGAAGGCGAAGAAGGCCAAGCCGGCGAAGACCAGGAAGACCGCCTAGCCCCGCTTCCGATCCCTTGCCGTTGCGCCAGCCTCAGACGTCGAGGTTGGACACGCCCAGCGCATTGGTCTCGATGAAGAGGCGCCGCGGCTCCACGTCGTCTCCCATCAGCGTCGAGAAGATCTCGTCGGCGCTGATCGCGTCCTCGACCTGGACCTTGAGCAGGATGCGCTTCTCCGGGTCCATGGTCGTCTCCCACAGCTGCTCCGGATTCATCTCGCCCAGCCCCTTGTAGCGCTGGATCGACATGCCGCCCTTGGCCTCGGCGAGCAGCCAGTCCAGGCCTTCCCTGAACGAGTGGATCGGGCGCGCCGCGGTCTCGCCTCGCCTCGCCTGCGCGCCCTCACGGATGAGCCCGGAGAGCGTCTGGGCGGTGTTCACGATGTGGGCATAGTCCCCGCTTCCCACGAACGCGTGGTCGAGAATCGTCTCGACACGGTTTCCATGCACGAACTTCTCCAGCCGTAGCCGCCAGCCGTCCGACGTGGGATCGCGCTCGATGTGGGCTTTCGGCGCATCGGGTGCCAGAGCGTCGTAGATCGCCTTCGAGGCGCGCGTCGCACCTTCCTTGGAGTCGAGCTCGATGCGCGGCATTCCGAGCAGCGCGCGCAGCACCTCGGCGTCCATGCCCATGGACAGGCGCTCGATGACGGCCTCCGTGGTGAGGTACTCCGTCGCAATGCGCTCGAAGGCCTCCGCAGTGAGCGGCGCTGCTCCTTCGCCGGGCACCAGCTGCGCCCCGTTCAGCGCACGGCGAAGCTGGTGGTACTTGAGCGCGTGCTCGTCCTTCAGGTAACGCTCGTCCTTGCCGCTCTTCACCTTGTAGAGCGGCGGTTGCGCGATGTAGATGTGGCCGTTCTCGACGAGGGATGGCATCTGCCGATAGAAGAACGTGAGCAGCAGCGTGCGAATGTGCGCGCCGTCCACGTCCGCATCCGTCATGATGATGATGCGGTGGTATCGCAGCTTCTCCAGGCTGAATTCGTCCTTGCCGATGCTCGTGCCCAGCGCCGTGATGAGCGTCACGATCTCCTGCGACGAGAGCATCTTGTCGAAGCGAGCCTTTTCCACGTTCAGGATCTTGCCCTTGAGCGGCAGGATCGCCTGGAACTTGCGGTCGCGACCCTGCTTGGCCGAACCTCCGGCGGAATCTCCCTCCACCAGGTACAACTCGCACAGCTTCGGATCGCGCTCCTGGCAATCCGCGAGCTTTCCCGGAAGGCCTACGCCGTCCAGGACGCCCTTGCGGCGCGTGAGTTCCCGCGCCTTGCGCGCTGCTTCGCGCGCCCGCGCCGCCTCCACCACTTTCGTGCAGATCACTTTCGCGTCGGCCGGCTTCTCGAGCAGGAACTCCGCGAGTTTCTGGGCAACCACTTCCTGGACCACCGGCTGGACCTCCGAGGACACCAGCTTGTCCTTGGTCTGGGAGGAGAACTTGGGCTCCGGAACCTTGACCGAGAGCACGCAGGTGAGCCCCTCGCGCATGTCGTCGCCTGTGGTTTCCACCTTTGCCTTCTTGGCGATCTCCTCCTTCTCGATGTAGGAGTTGATCGTGCGCGTCATCGCGGTACGCAGTCCCGTCAGGTGCGTTCCGCCATCGCGCTGGGGAATGTTGTTCGTGAAGCACTGCACCGACTCCCCGTACGAGTCGTTCCACTGCATCGCGACCTCGACGGTGATGCCTTCCTTCTCGGAGATCGAATAGAAGACGTTGGGGTGCAACACGTTCTTCGAGCGGTTCATGTACTCGACGAAACCCTTCACGCCCCCGGAGTAGGCGAAATTCTCGCTCTTGCCGGTGCGCTGGTCGATGAGCTCTATCTTCGTACCGTTGTTCAGGAACGAGAGCTCCCGCAGGCGCTTGGCGAGGATCTCGTAGTGAAACTCGATGTTGTTGAACGTGGCGGGAGAAGCGAGGAAGTGCACTTCGGTTCCGCGACGGTCCGTCTCTCCCGTCTCCTTGAGCGGCTCGATCGCGACGCCATCGTGAAACTCGATGAAGTGCGCCTTTCCGCTGCGCCAGATGCGCAGCTTGAGCCACACGGAAAGCGCGTTGACTACCGAGACTCCGACGCCGTGCAGGCCGCCCGATACCTTGTAGGAGTTCTGGTCGAACTTGCCGCCGGCGTGCAGTTCCGTCATCACGATTTCCGCGGCGGAACGCTTGAACTCGTCGTCTTCCTTGATATCGATGGGGATGCCGCGCCCGTTGTCCACCACGGAGATCGAGTTGTCCGTATGGATCACGACCTTGATGTCGTCGCAGTGGCCGGCGAGCGCCTCGTCGATCGCGTTGTCCACCACCTCGAACACCATGTGGTGCAGGCCGGTACCGTCGGATGTGTCGCCGATGTACATCCCGGGGCGCTTGCGGACCGCCTCGAGGCCTTTCAGGATCTTGATGCTGGAGGAATCGTAATCGTCTTCGGGACGCCAGTTCGGATGCTCGTTCTGCTGTGCCATTCGTTTCCCGCTGTTGTGGTCCGGCCTTCGACAGGCTCTAGATTCGCATCGGCATCACGACGTACTTGAAGTCGTCGTTGCCGGGAATCTGGAAGAGCGCGCTCGAGTTCGAGTCGCCCATGGTGACGGTCACCGTTTCGGAGTCGACGTGGTTGAGGACGTCGAGGAGGTAGGAAATGTTGAACCCTATGTCGAGGGGATCGCCATCGTAGTCGATGGTGAGGCCTTCCTCGGCCTCTTCCTGCTCGTTGTTGGTGCAGATGATGGACAGGGCGTTCTTGGTGAAGACGAGGCGAACGCCGCGGATCTTGTCGTTCGACAGGATGGCTGCACGATTGAGTGATTGCGCAAGGGCGACGCGGTCAATCTGCACCTTGTTGTGATGCGTGGTCGGTATCACCTTCTGGTAGTCGGGAAATTTCCCTTCCACTATCTTCGAGACGATCTCGATCCCGCCCAGGGAGAATCTCACCTGGTTCGAGCCGATGGAGAGCGTCACGGGTTCATCGGTGTCGCCCAGCAGCTTGATGAGCTCGATGACCGTCTTTCGGGGCAGGATCGCCTCGATGGTCTCGTGATCGTCTCCCAAGGCCTCTGCGGCGAAGGAGAGCCTGTGGCCGTCCGTGGCAACCACACGAAGCATGTTCTTGTCGACGGAAAAGAGGACGCCGTTCAGGTAGTAGCGGATATCCTGGACGGCCATGGCGAACTGCACGAGGCGCAGGGCGTTCTTGAGCGCCTTCTGCGGAAGGGTGAGCGTGCGGGTGGCGTCACGCGATTCGACCATGCGCGGGAAATCGGCTGCCGCCAGCGTCTGCAGGTTGAAACGGCTCTTGCCCGCTCGAACCGTCATGCGGTTCTCCTTTGCGTCGAGAGCCACCTCGGCATCCTCGGGCAGGGACCGCAGGATGTCGTAGAGCTTGCGGGCACCAACCGTGACGGAACCCTCCGCCGTGCTTGCCTCGAGGACAGCCTTCGCGGTTATCTGCACTTCCAGATCCGTCGCGACGAAGTCCACCGTGCCCCCATGGGCCTGGATAAGCACATTCGACAGTATCGGCAGCGTGTGCCTTCTCTCCACGATGCCGGTGACATGCTGCAGCGGAGCGAGCAGGACCTGGTTGGTCGCCTTTATCTTGACCATAGGGTTATCTCTGAATAGTTAATAGTTGATAGGAGAGGCCGATATTCCGGGATAAGGCTCTTTCGTCTTCTGCTTCAACATCATGCAATCGCGTGGGGCTGGGGACGGAAGGTATTTCCGGCAGCCGGAACCTGTGGATAAGCTGGCTCGTGGAGCCTGGAGGGCAATTCATCCACAGCTTGTCCCGACCTTTCACGGTCTCATCCGAGCAGGATCTGCTGCAGTTGCGCGTAATCGCGGGAGAATTCCTGGTCGGAATCGCGCAACTCCAGGATCTTCCGGCAGGCATGCAGAACCGTCGTGTGGTCGCGCCCACCGAAGGCCTCGCCGATCTCGGGCAGGCTTTGTTGCGTGAGTTCCTTGGCGAGCGCCATGGCGACCTGGCGTGGCCTCGCCACGGACCGGAATCGCTTCTTCGAGTACATGTCGGATACCTTTATCTTGAAGTAGTCCGCCACCGTCTTCTGGATGTTGTCCACCGATACCTGGCGCGTGAGTACGGCGAGGAGATCCTTGAGGGCCTCGCGGGCCGTGGTGACGGTCACGACCGTGTTGTTGAAACGCGCGTAGGCGAGTACCCGTTTCAAGGCACCCTCCAGTTCGCGGACATTGGATCGTATGTGCTTCGCGATGAAGAAGGCGACCGCCTCATCGACGTGCACCCCGTCCATCTCCGCCTTCTTGAGGAGGATCGCAACCCGCATCTCGAGTTCGGGCGGTTCGACGGCGACGGTAAGACCCCAAGCGAAGCGGGAGACGAGGCGGTCCTCGATTCCAGTCATCTCCTTCGGAAAACAATCGCTGGTGATGACAACCTGCTTGTGGGCCTCGAAAAGCGCATTGAAGGTGTAGAAGAACTCTTCCTGCGATCGCGACTTGCCGACGAAGAACTGGATGTCGTCGATGAGGAAGAGGTCGAGCGAACGGTAGTGGCGCTTGAGCGAGTCGAAGCTCTTGTGCTGGTAGGCGCGCACGACATCGCCCACGAACTGCTCGGCATGGATGTAGCGCACTTTCGCTCGCGGGTTGCGCTTCAGGACGTCCGAGCCGATGGCCTGCAGGAGGTGGGTCTTGCCGAGGCCGGTGCCGCCGTAGATGAAAAGCGGGTTGTAGGCGGTGCCGGGGTTCTCGGTGACCTGGATGGCGGCAGCGCGCGCAATCTGGTTGGCCTTGCCGTTCACGAAATTGGAGAAGGTGAACGAGTGGTTGAGCCGGTGCTCCTCCCGGGAGGGTTTCTCCGGCGCGACGGCAACCGGCTCGGGGAGCACGATCTCGGTTTCGGAAGCCTGCTGTTCGTCGAGGACGAGGTCCACGTGCAGGCCGGAGCCGGCAACGCGTTCAGCGCGGGTCTCTAACTTGGCGAGCAGGTTGGCCCTGATCCAGCGCAGGACGTGGTGATTGGGAGCGAGTACGCGCAGGTGGTTGCCCTCACGCTCTGCACGCAGGGGCTTGATCCACGTGTCGTACTGCTGCGCCGGCAGGTCCTTCTTGAGCTCGGAGACGAGCGAAAGCCAGAGGGAATCCATGTCTTCGGCGGGCAGCGGAGTCGGGAGGAAAACGGGCGGCGGGAGGAACCGCAATTCTATCGGGAAAGGGGGGGGTTATCCACAGGCGGTTTGCAGGCCGCGCGAGCGGGCAAGATGGCGCTCGGAAGGGCAATCGGCTATAATCGCGCGTTTTTCGCCCATGAATTCATCGGGGCGGCCCGATCAAAGAGGTTCACATGAAACGCACATACCAACCCTCCAACGCGCGCCGCAACAAGACGCACGGTTTCCGTGTCCGCATGAAGACGGCCGCCGGCCGCGCCGTGATCAACGCCCGCCGCGCCAAGGGCCGCAAGCGCGTCGCCGTCTGAGGACGGGATGACCCGCGGCGCCCGGAAGGAAGGGCTTTCCAGGCGCCATCGCTTTACGGGGCGCGGCGCATTTGTGTCCGCGCTCCGCAGTCCCCGAAAGCTTCGTGGCGCAATCTCCATCCTGCACGTTGTGGCCGGCCGGCCCGGGCAATCGCGGTTCGGTCTTGCCCTGCCCAAGCGGGTCGCGCGGCGAGCCGTGGACCGCAACCGCATGAAGCGCCTTGCTCGCGAGATCTTCCGCCGCCATGCCGTGAAAGCCGTGGGCCTGGAACTGGTGATCGCCGCTCGCCAGCCGTTTTCCCGCGGGGACGAATCCGGATGGGTCGCGGAGGTGCGCAGCCTGCTGGACAGGGCGGCCGGGGAGCGATGACGTGCGCCGGATACTGGTCGCGGTCATCCGTGCCTATCAATACGCCCTGGCGCCCTGGTGGGGCAGGCAGTGCCGGTTCACGCCGACGTGTTCCCATTACGCGATCGAGGCGCTGGAGCGCCACGGCGCCCTGTCAGGCTCCTGGCTCGCGCTTCGTCGCATCCTGCGCTGCCACCCCTGGAATCCCGGTGGCTACGATCCGGTACCGTGACGCCGGCCTGAACGACAACCCATCCAGCTGAAGCCGCCACCGATGGATATCCAGCGCCTCATTGCCTTCGTGATCTTCAGCTTCTCCGCCCTCCTGCTCTGGGATGCATGGCAGAAGCACAACGCGCCGAAGGTGCCGGCCCCGCCAGTTGCGGTGGCGGGCGCCCCGGCCGCCCCGGGTACCGGAACGACGCCCACGCCCACCATGGCGGCACCTGGTGCGCCGCCAGCAGCGGCCGCGTCGCCGGGCGCGCCTGCGGGGGCGCCCGTGGAAGCCACCGGCCAGCCGATCGTGGTGAGGACGGACCTCTTCGAGGTCGAGCTCAATTCGGCCGGCGGCGACATTCGCCGCGTGAAGCTCTTCAAGGTGTACTCCGCGCTCGACCGGTCCAAGGCCCTCACGCTTCTCAGCCCGGACCCCAAGCAGTACTTCGTCACCCAGACGGGCCTGCTCGGTGAGGGATTGCCGTCTCACAAGACGGTCTACCAGGCAGAGGCCGGCGAGTACGAACTCGCAAGCGGGCAGGACCGGCTGGAAGTCAGGTTGGTGGCGAAGGGCGCCGAAGGCGTCGAGGTGGTGAAGAAGCTCGTATTCCGGCGTGGCACCTATGAGATGGAGGTGAGCTACGAAGTGAAGAACGTCGGAGCCGCTCCGATCTCGCCTTTCGCCTACTTCCAGTTCCTGCGCGACGGCAACCAGCCCAGCCAGGAAGCCGCGCAAACGAGCGCGATAGCGGGTGTGGCGACTTTCACGGGGCCGGCGGTGTACACCGACGAGTTGAAGTTCGTCAAAGTCGACTTCAAGGACATCGAGAAAGGCAAGCAGACCCACGCCAGGAAAGCGAAGGACGGATGGATCGGCGTGGTGCAGCACTACTTCGTGTCCGCGTGGCTGCCCAAGCCGTCGGCGGAGCGCGAGTACTTCACCAACAAGGTGGGGGAGAACCTCTACACCGCGGGCGTCATCGTGCCCGTGGGCAGCATCGCCCCGGGGGCGAGCGCAACGGTGGCGATGCCCCTGTACATCGGGCCGCAGAACACGGACAGGCTCGCGAAGATCGCGCCGGGCCTGGAGCTGGTGGTCGACTATGGCTGGCTCTACATCCTTGCCGCACCGCTCTTCTGGGTGCTCAAGTTCATCCACGGCATCGTCGGAAACTGGGGCTGGGCGATCATCCTGCTCACCATCCTGATCAAGCTCGTCTTCTACCCGCTCAACCACAAGGCGGGCCGCTCTATGGCGGCGATGAAGGTGCTCGGCCCGAAGATGGAGAAGCTGAAGCAGCTCTACGGAAACGACAAGCAGAAGCTCAACCAGGCCATGATGGAGCTCTACCGCACCGAGAAGATCAACCCGCTGGGCGGGTGCCTTCCGATCGTCGTGCAGATCCCCGTCTTCATCGCGCTCTACTGGGTGCTCCTGGGCTCGATCGAGCTGCGCCACGCGCCGTGGCTGGGATGGATCCAGGACCTCTCCGCGCCGGACCCGTTCTACATCCTGCCCGTGATCTACGCGATCTCGATGTTCGTGCAGACGAAGCTCAACCCCCAGCCGACCGATCCGGTGCAGGCCAAGGTGATGCTCGCGATGCCGATCGTCTTCAGCATCTTCTTCCTCTTCTTTCCCGCGGGCCTCGTGCTCTACTGGGTCGTGCAGAACCTCCTGTCGATTGCCCAGCAGTGGCACATCAACCGCACCCTCGTCGCGGAAGCGGCGGCGAAGGCCAAGGGAAAACACTAGCGCCGTGGGCACCCGGCCGGACACGATCGCGGCCATCGCGACCGGGCCCGGTCGCGGCGGCATTGGCGTCGTCCGCGTCTCGGGCCCGCTGGCGGCGACAATCGCGGTCGCGGTAGCCGGCCGCGTTCCCGCGCCGCGCCACGCTACCCTGGCGCGTTTTTCCGACGAGGCGGGAGCGCTCCTGGACGAGGGCATCGCGCTTTTTTTCCCCGCGCCGCATTCCTACACCGGCGAGGACGTGCTCGAGCTCCAGGGGCACGGCGGGCCGGTGGTGCTGAGAGAAATCCTGCGCCGTTGCGTCGTACTCGGGGCGCGCCTGGCGGATCCTGGTGAATTCACCCGGCGCGCGTTCCTGAACGAGCGCCTGGACCTCGCGCAGGCCGAGAGCGTGGCCGACCTCATCGACGCGGCGAGTGCGGAGGCGGCACGGGGAGCGGCGCGCTCGCTCGCCGGGGAGTTTTCGGCGCGCATCGAGCATATCGTCGGTGCGCTCACGCGGCTGCGCATGCACGTGGAGGCCTGCATCGATTTCCCGGAGGAGGAAATCGAGCCGGCCGATCTTCGGTCGCAGCGCGAAGCGCTGGCGGCCATTCGCGCGGAGCTCGCCCAACTCTTCGCGGAGGCCGAGCAGGGTGCGGTGCTGCGCGAAGGCCTTACGGTGGTGCTGGTGGGGCGGCCCAACGTAGGCAAGTCGAGCCTCCTCAATCGGCTCGCGGGCGAGGATGTGGCGATCGTGACACCCGTGGCGGGCACGACGCGCGACTACGTCCGCGCGACCATCGTCCTGGAGGGGGTTCCGATACACCTCATCGACACGGCCGGGCTCAGGGATTCGGGAGATGAAGTCGAGCGCGTCGGGATCGCGCGGACCTGGGAGGCGATCGCGAAGGCCGGTGCCGCCATGCTCATCACGGATGCCGACCGGGAGGGGAGTGACGACGAATCGGGGATCCTCGAGCGCATGCCGAAGGGGATGCCGCTGGCCCGCGTGACCAACAAGATCGACCTTTCGGGAATCGCGCCCGGGCGCGACGCGCTGGGTACGGAAGAGGTCGCGATACAGCTGTCCGCGAAAACCGGTGAGGGCGTCGGGGAACTGCGCGCCTGGTTGCTGGAAATCGCCGGTTGGCGTCCCTCGGGTGAGGGCTTGTTCCTTGCGCGCGAGCGCCATCTGGGCGCGTTGCGCAAGGCCTCCGCGCAGCTGCTCGCTGCCGGTGGAAACGTGCAAGCCTTTGAATTATTTGCAGAAGATCTGAGAATGGCGCAGCATTCCCTGGGGGCCATCACCGGCGAGGTAACCCCGGACGAGCTTCTCGGGCAGATCTTCAGCCGGTTCTGCATCGGCAAGTAGGAGAGTGGCGATGAAATGCCTTCCCGTAGTGGCACTGATGGTCGCGATCGCTTCGACGGGGCCGGTGTGTGCCCAGGAGGTGGGCGAGAGCGTGAAGCGCACTTGCCGCGCCGTTTCCCAACAGACGGCGCGCACGATCGTCTATGCGCTTCGTTCGAATATCGACCCCGCGACACAGGTGAAGCGCGTTCCCGACACCTGGCTGGAAGGCGTCCAGGCGCACATGCTGCTCGCGGCATCCCGTGCCCCAGACCTGTCCGAGGCCGAGCTGGCGTCGCTGGGCTACGGGTACTGCGTGTCCAGGCGGCCGACGGACCGCTAGTCCGCCGGATTCCCCGGTAGGTTCCACGTGAAACCTCGTTCCGGGCGGCAAAGGGTCCTCGGGCCGGGTGTTCCACGTGGAACCCTCCTAGGTCGGGCGGGGCTTTTCCCGTAGAATTCGCGATTCGCATTTTCGCCGCCGGGCATGGCTCGGCCCCCGACCCGCACCATGGATTTTCCGACCCGTTTCGACGTGATCGTCGTGGGCGGCGGCCACGCCGGCACCGAAGCGGCGCTCGCCGCTGCCCGCTCGGGTTCGCGCACGCTGCTGCTCACGCACGCGATCGAGACACTCGGCCAGATGTCCTGCAACCCGTCGATCGGTGGCATAGGCAAGGGTCACCTCGTACGGGAAGTGGATGCGCTCGGCGGTGCAATGGCGCTCGCGACGGACGAGGCGGGCATCCAGTTCCGGACCCTCAACGCGAGCAAGGGGCCTGCGGTCCGGGCCACGCGGGCGCAGGCGGACCGCGTTCTCTACCGCGCTGCAATCCGCCGGCGCCTGGAGAACCAGCCGAACCTCTGGCTCTTCCAGCAAGCGGTCGACGACCTGATGGTCGAGGGAAATAGGGTTACGGGCGCGGTAACCGCCATCGGCCTTCGCTTCCATGCCCAGGCAGTGGTCCTGACCGCCGGGACTTTCCTGGGCGGGCGCATCCATGTCGGCCTCGAAAACTATTCCGCGGGACGGGCGGGCGATCCTCCCTCTTTGTCGCTAGCGGCGCGGCTTCGCGAGCTCGCCCTGCCTGTGGGCCGGCTGAAGACGGGCACGCCGCCGCGGCTCGACGGGCGCACCATCGATTTTTCCCGGTGCGTCCAGCAGCCCGGGGATAGCCCCGAGCCCGTCTTTTCCTTCCTCGGGTCGCGGGATGCACACCCCGCGCAGCTTCCCTGCTGGATCACGCACACGAACGAGGCCACGCACGAGGCGATCCGCGGCGGGCTCGACCGCTCGCCCATGTTCACGGGGGTGATCGAGGGCGTGGGTCCGCGCTACTGCCCTTCCATCGAGGACAAGATTCACCGTTTCGCGGACAAGGCGAGCCACCAGGTTTTCCTCGAGCCCGAGGGCCTCACGACCCACGAGTTCTACCCGAACGGAATCTCCACGAGCCTGCCCTTCGATGTCCAGTGGGCGCTCGTGCGCACCATCCCGGGATTGGAGAACGCGCACATCCTGCGGCCCGGCTATGCCATCGAGTACGACTATTTCGATCCGCGCGGCCTCCGGGCCACGCTCGAGACCAGGGCCATCGCCGGGCTTTTCTTCGCGGGCCAGATCAACGGCACCACCGGCTACGAAGAGGCTGCCGCGCAGGGGCTTCTCGCCGGAATCAACGCCGGCCGCCATAGCCGCGGCGAAGCGGGCTGGTGCCCCCGGCGCGACGAGGCCTACCTCGGCGTCCTGGTGGACGACCTCGTGACGCGGGGCGTGTCCGAGCCCTATCGCATGTTCACCAGCCGCGCCGAATACCGGCTCCAGCTGCGCGAAGACAACGCCGATCTCCGGCTTACCGAGATGGGGCGAGAACTCGGCCTCGTCGACGATGCGCGCTGGTCCGCATTCTCGGCCAAGCGGGAGGCGATCGAGCGCGAAACAGCTCGCCTGAAGGGCACCTGGGCGCATCCCGGCCGTATCCCCGAGGCCGACCAGGCCCGCGTTCTGGGGCAAGCCATGGAGCGCGAGTACCCACTTTTCGAGCTGCTGCGCCGCCCTAATGTAAGTTATCGCTCACTGTTGACCTTTCCCAATGCTGGCGAGGGGGTAGAGGACCAAGCGGTGGCCGAACAAGTGGAGATTGCGGCCAAGTACGCGGGCTACATCGACCGCCAGCGCGACGAAGTCGCGAGCCATCTCGCCCAGGAAATCCTCCGGCTGCCCGACGACCTCGACTACGCGACCGTGCGCGGGCTCTCGAAGGAAGCGCACCAGAAGCTCGCGCAACACCGCCCGGCGACCGTCGGCGAAGCTGCGCGCCTGCAGGGCATCACGCCCGCGGCCATCTCACTGCTGCTCGTGCACCTGAAGCGCCGCACGCTCGCCGAGCGCGCCCGCGCCGAGGAGAAGCGGGCATGACGGTGGAGGCGAGCCTTGCCGAGGGCCTCGAGTCCATGGGGCTCGCGCTCGACCCGCCCGCGCAAGCGAAGCTCATCGCCTACCTTAGCCTCATCGAGAAATGGAACAAGGTGCACAACCTCACCGCGATCCGCGAACCGGCGCAGATGGTAGTGCTGCACCTGCTCGACAGCCTCGTGGTCCTGCCGCACGTCACGGGTGCGCACACGCTGCTCGACGTGGGCAGCGGCGCAGGCCTGCCCGGCATTCCGCTCGCAGTTGCGCGTCCGACGCTCGCGGTGACGCTTCTCGACGCGAACCACAAGAAGGCGACTTTCCTGCGCCAGGCGAAAGCCGAAATGGCGCTCGCCAATACCGAGGTCGTCTGCGAACGCGTGGAGCAATGGCGCCCCGCCGCGAGCTTCGACATCGTCGTCTCCCGGGCCTTCTCGGACATCGCCGCGTTCGTCGAGCAGGCCGGCCATCTCGTCGCTCCCGGCGGCGCGCTGCTCGCCATGAAGGGCGCCAACCCGCGCGAGGAACTCGCGAAGCTGCCTTCCACTCACCGCGTCGAAAACGTCGTCGAGCTGCGCGTGCCGACACTCGATGCCCAACGCCACCTGGTTCTCCTGAAAGCCGCCTGATGGCCCGCACCTACGTGATTGCCAACCAGAAGGGCGGCGTCGGCAAGACCTCGGTCGCCGTGAACCTCTCCGCGAGCCTCGCCCACTACGGGCGCCGCGTGCTGCTCGTGGACCTCGACCCGCAGGGCAACGCGACGACCGGCAGCGGCATCGACAAGACGGCGCTCGACCGCAATGTCTACGGGGTCATGCTGGGCGAGCACGATCTTGCCTCGGCCCGCGTGCGCGCAGAGGGCGGCTACGACGTGATCGGCTCCAACCGCGAGCTCGCCGGCGCGGAAGTCGAGTTGATCGCCCTCGAGCGGCGCGAGTACCGGCTGCGCGAAGCCCTGGCTCCCGTGCTCGCCGACTACGACCACATCGTGATCGACTGCCCGCCGGCCCTGAACATGCTCACGGTGAACGGCTTCACCGCAGCCGACGCCGTGATCATTCCGATGCAGTGCGAGTACTACGCCCTCGAGGGGCTCACCGACCTCGTGGGCACGCTGCGCAAGGTGAAGCAGAACCTCAACCCGGGGATCGAGATCGAGGCCCTGGTGCGTACCATGTACGACCCCCGGAGCGCCCTCACCGTGCAGGTGTCCGACGAGTTGAAGCGCCACTACGGCGCGAAGGTCTTCGACACCGTGATCCCCCGCAACGTGCGCATCGCCGAGGCGCCGTCGTTCGGCAAGCCCGTGCTGCTGCACGATCCCATCTCCAAGGGTGCGTACGCGCACCTTGCCTTCGCGCGCGAGCTCCTCGGGCGCATCGGCGTGGCCATCCCGGCCGAAACACAAGGAACCAACGCATGACCAGGCACAAAGGGCTGGGCCGCGGCCTCGACGCGCTACTCGGCGGAAGCGCGAAAGCGAGATCCGACGGAGACCTGGCCGATCTCGCGGTGGGTTCGCTTCGTCCCGGCAAGTACCAGCCGCGAACCCGCATGGACCAGGCTTCCCTCGTCGAGCTTGCCGAATCGATCCGCGTGCGGGGCATCCTGCAACCGATCGTGGTGCGGCCCGTGGACGACGGCAACTACGAGATCCTCGCCGGCGAGCGGCGCTGGCGTGCCGCACAGATCGCGGGCTTCACGCGCATCCCGGCGCTCGTGCGCGAGGTGTCCGACGACGCCGCGCTCGGCATCGGCCTCATCGAGAACATCCAGCGGGAGGACCTGAATCCCATCGAGGAGGCGTCAGGGCTCAAGCGCCTGGTCGAGGAGTTCAGCCTCACGCACGATGAGGCGGCGAAGGCCGTCGGCAGGTCCCGGAGCGCCGTCACCAACCTCTTGCGGCTTCTGGATCTCGCCGCTGCCGTCCAGGAAATGCTCCTCGACGGTCGCCTGGACATGGGTCACGCCCGGGCACTGTTGGGAGTGGGCAAGGCGAAACAGGTGGAGCTCGCCGGGCAGGTGGCCGCCAAGGGACTTTCCGTGCGCGAGGCCGAGCGCCTCGTCCAGCATGCGTCGGACCCGCCAAAGGCCGGCACCAAGGCGTCACGCCCACGCCTCGACGCGGATACGCGGCGGCTCCAGGAAGAACTTTCGGAGGCGATCGGCGCGTCCGTCGCGGTCAAGCCCCGCAAGGGCGGCCGTGGCAGCGTGGTCATCGACTACGCGAGCCTGGAGCAGCTCGACGGGATCGCCGTGCGCTTGAAGCGCCGGTGACCGGGCCCATATTGCGATGCGGCAAGTTTTGACCCCATGAACCCATCCGGGCTAAAATCCTCCGGTTTGTCGCCCCTGCCTCCTAGCCCAAGGCACGAGCCACGGTCCGGGGTATCCGACGGTCGGCGGCAAGTCCTGGTGCAGGCAGGGTTGGTGGCGTGCTGCGGCGCAGCAAGCTTAGCGCTGGGTGGCCCGGAAAGCGGCATTGCTGCGCTCCTCGGAGGCGCAGCCGCCTTGGCCGGCACCCTGGCGTTCGCCGGGGTCCTGGAATGGCGGAAAGTGCCGGCGCCGACGCCGTGGCAGGCCCTTCGGGCCCTCGTCCTGGCGGAGGCGGCGAAGTGGGCCGTGTCGCTCGCGGGCCTCGCCACGCTCCTGTCCGGTGTGTCCGGGCTGGCGGCAGCGGGTGCCGCGCCCGGCGCGGTGGTGATCGGATTCTGTGTCGCGTGGGCAGCGCCGCTGCTCGCACTGGTGAAGAAAAGCTAAACCGCATGGCTGCCCAAGCTGACATCACACCGACGGACTACATAACCCACCACCTCACCAACCTTCGGGTGACGGTAGGCGAGGGCGGGTTCTGGACCCTCAATCTGGACTCGATCATCATGGGATGGGCCGTGGGCCTCGTGGGGCTGGGCCTCATCTCGATGGTCGCGCGCGGCGCCACCGCCGGGGTTCCCGGGCGCCTGCAGTCCTTCATCGAGATGTTCTTCGAGTTCGTGGACGGTACCGTGCGCGACGTCTTCCCCGGCTCCCGCGCCTTCCTGGGCCCGCTCGCGCTCACCATCTTCACCTGGGTGTTCATGATGAACCTCATGGACCTGATCCCCATCGACTGGGTGGCGCTGGGCTCGGAGGTGGTGAACCACTACATACTCGGCAACCCCGCGCACTCGGCGTACTGGAAGGCGGTGCCGTCGACCGACCTGAACACCACGTTCGCGATGAGCTTCTCGGTGCTCTTCCTCATCATCTTCTTCAGCTTCAAGTCCAAGGGCGCCGGGGGCTTCGTGCACGAGCTCTTCACCGCGCCCTTCGGCGCGAATCCGCTGCTGTGGATCCCGAACTTCGGACTGAACGTGATCGAGCTGCTCGCCAAGCCGGTCTCCCTCGGCATGCGGCTTTTCGGGAACATGTACGCCGGCGAGCTGATCTTCATGCTCCTGGGGCTCCTCGGCATGCTCGCCGGCCTGACCGTGGGCGGGCTTCTCGCCGGCGGCGCCGGCATCCTCTTCACGTGGGCGTGGGCCGTCTTCCACATCCTGATCATCCTGCTGCAGGCCTTCATCTTCATGGTGCTGTCGGTGGTCTACATCGCGATGGCCCAGGAACACCACTGATTCGACCCGTTTCGCACCCTCAACGACAACACCCGCACCTCCGAAAGGAAAAACAATGGCTCAGTACCTCGCCCTCGTCCAAGCCTACACGGCGCTCGGCATCGGCATCATCATCGGCCTGGGCGCCATCGGCGCCTGTATCGGCATCGGCATCATGGGATCGAAGTTCCTGGAAGCCGCCGGCCGCCAGCCGGAGCTCATCCCGCAGCTGTCGAAGTTCATGTTCCTGCTCGCCGGCCTCATCGACGCGGCCTTCCTGATTGGCGTGGGCATCGCCATGTTCTTCGGCTTCGCGAACCCGCTCCTGTCGGTCGTGAAGTAACCAGGATCCAACGGAAGGGTCGTACGCCATGAACATCAACGCCACCTTGCTCGTCCAGGCGCTGTCGTTCGCGTTCCTCATCTGGTTCACGGTCAGGTTCATCTGGCCCCCGCTCAACCGCGCCATCGACGAGCGCAACAAGCGCATCGCCGACGGGCTTGCCGCCGCCGAGCGGGGCAAGGCCGCGCTGGTCGAAGCCGAGCGCAAGGGCGATGCCGCGATGAAGGAAGCCCGCGATCGCGCCTCAGGCGTGCTGGGCGACAGCGAAAAGCGCGGCGCCCAGATCGTCGAGGAAGCCCGCAACGAGGCGAAGGCCGAGGCCGACCGCATCGTCGCCGCCGCGCGCGAGCAGATCGCCTCGGAACTGGCCAAGGCGAAGACCGAGCTGCGCGAGCAGGTCGCAGCACTCGCCGTCGCCGGCGCCGAGAAGATCCTGCAGCGCGAGGTCGACGCCAAGGCCCATGCCGACATGCTCGGCAAGCTGAAGGCCCAGCTCTAGGAAGCCCCATGGCAGAAATCGCCACCGTCGCCCGACCCTACGCCGAAGCGTCCTTTCGCACGGCGCGAGACGCGGACGCTCTCGCGGGATGGTCGAGCGGGCTGGCACTTGCCGGGGCGATCGCCGCCGACGCGCGCATGGCTGACCTCCTCGGCAACCCCCGCCTGACCCGCAAGCAGAAGCTCGCGCTCTTCTTCGACGTGGGCGGCGACGCCCTCGCCGATCCGGTGAGGAACCTGGTGACGCTGCTGGTCGACGGCTCCCGCGCGGTGCTGCTGCCGGAGATCGCGGCCCAGTTCGACGCGCTCAAGCGCGCCCATGAAAGCGTGCTGGAGGTGCGCATCGTGAGCGCGAGGGAGCTCTCCGAGGCCGAGCGCGACGACCTGGTCGCCACCCTCGGGCGCCAGTACGGCAAGAAGATCGAGGCCAGGGTGGAGGTGGACGCATCGCTCATCGGCGGCGCCCGCGTCCACGTCGGCGACGAGGTGATTCACGCCTCCATCCGCGACGCGCTCGCCCAGATGGCAGTCGCGCTTGCGCGCTGACGAAGACACATACGCATTCGGAGCCCCACATGCAAATCAATCCGGCTGAAATCAGCGAACTCATCAAGTCGAAGATCCAGAACCTCGAGGTGGCCGCGGAGAAGCGCACCGAAGGTGCCGTGATCTCGGTGACCGACGGCATCTGCCGCATCCACGGCCTCGCGGACGCCGTGCAGGGCGAGATGCTCGAGTTCCCGGGCAACACCTTCGGCATGGCGCTGAACCTCGAGCGCGATTCCGTCGGCGCCGTTGTGCTCGGCGCCTACGAGCACATCTCCGAGGGCGACACCGTCAAGTGCACGGGCCGCATCCTCGAGGTCCCGGTGGGCGAGGAGTTGATCGGCCGCGTCGTGAACTCCCTCGGCCAGCCCATCGACGGCAAGGGCCCGGTCGAGGCGAAGATGACCGAGCCGATCGAGAAGGTCGCCCCGGGCGTGATCTGGAGGAAGAGCGTCTCGCAGCCGGTGCAGACGGGCCTGAAATCCATCGACGCGATGGTCCCCGTCGGCCGCGGCCAGCGCGAGCTGATCATCGGCGACCGCCAGACCGGCAAGACGGCCGTCGCCGTCGACACGATCATCAACCAGAAGGGCAAGGACCTCATCTGCATCTACGTCGCGGTCGGCCAGAAGGCCTCCACGGTCGTGAACGTGGTGAGGAAGCTCGAGGAGCACGGCGCGATGGCCTACACCATCGTGGTCGCGGCTTCCGCCTCCGACCCCGCCGCCATGCAGTACATCGCGCCCTACGCGGGCTGCACCATGGGCGAGTACTTCCGAGACCGCGGCCGGGACGCGCTCATCATCTACGACGACCTCACCAAGCAGGCGTGGGCGTACCGCCAGATCTCGCTGCTGCTGCGCCGCCCGCCGGGACGCGAGGCCTACCCCGGCGACGTGTTCTACCTCCACTCGCGCCTCCTCGAGCGCGCCGCGCGCGTGAACGAGGAGTACGTCGAGAAGTTCACCAAGGGCGCGGTCAAGGGCAAGACCGGCTCCCTCACGGCGCTGCCGATCATCGAGACACAGGCCGGCGACGTGTCCGCCTTCGTGCCGACCAACGTGATCTCGATCACCGACGGCCAGATCTTCCTGGAGACGGACCTCTTCAACGCCGGCATCCGCCCCGCCATCAACGCGGGCATCTCGGTGTCGCGCGTGGGCGGCAATGCGCAGACGAAGGTGATCAAGAAGCTCGGCGGCGGCGTGCGCCTCGCGCTCGCGCAGTACCGCGAGCTCGCGGCCTTCGCGCAGTTCGCCTCCGACCTGGACGAGACCACCCGCAAGCAGCTCGAGCGCGGGCGCATGGTCACCGAGCTCATGAAGCAGCCCCAGTACCAGCCGCTGCAGGTCTGGGAGATGGCGCTCGCGCTTTTCGCCGTGAACAACGGGTACTACGACGACATCGAGGTGAAGAAGGCGCTCTCCGCGGAGCGCGCGATGCGCGACTACCTGAAGGGCAAGTACGCGGGGCTCGTCGAGCGCATCGAGAGCTCGAAGGATCTTTCGAAGGACGACGAGACGAAGCTGCACGAGGCGATCAAGGACTTCAAAAAGAACGGCAGTTACTAGGCGGGTTGAATCGGGAACCGTGTTCGATCGGACGCCTTCGGCGCCGATCAACACGACGAGACAGAAAGCAAGTACGGCCACGCAGGGGAAACTGGGATAACGAGATGGCAGGCTCCAAGGAAATCCGGACCAAGATCAAGAGCGTGCAGAACACGCGCAAGATCACCAAGGCCATGGAGATGGTCGCGGCCTCCAAGATGAGGAAGGCCCAGGAGCGCATGCGCCATGCGCGGCCGTACGGCGACAAGATCAGGAACATCGCCGCGCACCTGGCCAATGCGAACCCCGAGTACCGCCACCCCTTCCTCGTGAAGCGCGAGAACGTGCGCGACATCGGCGTGATCATCGTCACCTCGGACAAGGGGCTGTGCGGGGGGCTCAACACCAACGCGCTGCGCCTGCTCACGTCGAAAGTGAAGGAATGGCAGCAGGAGGGCCGCAAGGTCCGCTACACGGCCTTCGGCAACAAGGGCTTCAGCTTCCTGCAGCGCTTCGGCGGGCAGGTGGTCTCGCACCTCACGCACATCGGCGACACGCCCCACCTGGAAAAGCTCGTGGGCCCGGTGCGCGTCATGGTCGACGCCTACAACAAGGGCGAGATCGGCGCGATTCACGTCGTATACACGCGCTTCATCAACACCATGAAACAGGAGACCGTCGTCGAGCAGCTGCTGCCGCTTGCGGCCGACCGCCTGCTGCAGACGGACCGCACGGTGCGCGGCGGCTGGGATTACCTCTACGAGCCGGACGCGAAGACGGTGCTCGACCAGCTCCTCACGCGCTACCTCGAGGCCATCGTCTACCAGGCGCTCGCGGAAAACATCGCGAGCGAGCAGTCCGCCCGCATGGTCGCGATGAAGGCGGCGAGCGACAACGCCAACAGCGTCATCGACCAGCTCACCCTCGTCTACAACAAGTCGCGCCAGGCGGCGATCACGAAGGAACTCTCCGAGATCGTCGGGGGCGCGGCGGCCGTCTAGAAGATTCGACTTACGGGATACCAACATGAGTGCGACCCACATGACAGAAGGCAAGATCGTCCAGTGCATCGGCGCGGTGATCGACATCCAGTTCCCGCGCGAGGCGATGCCCGGCATCTACGAGGCGCTCACCCTCGTAGAGGAGGCGCAATCCTTCGCCGAGAAGGGCCTCACGTTCGAGGTCGAGCAGCAGCTGGGCGACGGAGTCGTTCGGACCATCGCGATGGGCTCCTCCGACGGCCTTCGCCGCGGGATGAAGGTGAAGGCCACGGGCGGCCCGATCTCGGTCCCGGTCGGCGCCGCCACCCTCGGCCGCGTGATGGACGTGCTCGGCCGCCCCATCGACGAGCGCGGCCCGGTGAACGCCGACGAGCGCCGCTCCATTCACGCCGCGGCGCCCAAGTTCGACGAGCTCTCGCCCTCGGTGGAGCTCCTCGAGACGGGCATCAAGGTGGTCGACCTGATCTGCCCGTTCGCGAAGGGCGGCAAGATCGGGCTCTTCGGCGGCGCAGGCGTGGGCAAGACCGTGACCATGCTGGAGCTCATCAACAACATCGCCACGCAGCACTCGGGCCTGTCGGTATTCGCGGGCGTGGGCGAGCGCACCCGCGAGGGCAACGACTTCTACCACGAGATGTCGGATGCGAAGGTCATCGTGCAGGAGGACCTCTCGCAGTCCAAGGTGGCGATGGTGTTCGGCCAGATGAACGAGCCCCCGGGCAACCGCCTGCGCGTCGCACTCACGGGCCTCACCATGGCCGAGCGCTTCCGCGACGAAGGCCGTGACATCCTTTTCTTCGTGGACAACATCTACCGCTTCACCCTCGCGGGGACGGAAGTCTCGGCGCTGCTCGGCCGCATGCCTTCGGCCGTGGGCTACCAGCCGACGCTCGCCGAGGAAATGGGCCGGCTCCAGGAGCGCATCACGTCGACCAAGAAGGGCTCCATCACGTCGATCCAGGCCGTGTACGTGCCCGCGGACGACCTGACCGACCCGTCGCCGGCCACCACCTTTGGCCACCTCGACGCGACGGTCGTGCTCTCGCGCGACATCGCCGCGCTGGGCATCTACCCTTCCGTGGACCCGCTCGACTCCACGTCGCGCCAGATCGACCCGAACGTCGTCGGCGAGGAGCACTACTCCACCACCCGCGCGGTGCAGGCGGTGCTGCAGCGCTACAAGGAACTGCGCGACATCATCGCGATCCTGGGCATGGACGAGCTCTCGCCCGAGGACAAGCTCGCGGTCTCCCGCGCGCGCAAGATCCAGCGCTTCCTGTCCCAGCCGTTCCACGTGGCGGAGGTCTTCACCGGCTCGCCGGGCAAGTACGTGACGCTCAAGGACACGATCAAGGGCTTCAACATGATCGTGAACGGGGAATGCGACAGCCTCCCCGAGCAGGCCTTCTACATGGTCGGCACGATCGAAGAGGCCTTCGAGAAGGCCAAGACGCTGCAATGACCCGGCTCCCCCTCGGGGGGAGCGGGCCCGCGCGAGGGTAAGCAATGTCCAAGACACTTCAGGTAGACATCGTCAGCGCCGAACAGGCTATCTTCTCGGGGGAAGCCGAGATGATCATCGCGCCGGGCGAGGCGGGCGAGCTCGGGGTGCTCCCGGACCACGCTGCCCTCCTCACGCGCATCAAGCCGGGGACGGTGCGCATCAAGATCCCCGGCGAGAACCGCGAGGAGATCATCTACGTCTCGGGCGGCATGATGGAGATCCAGCCCCACGTGGTGACGGTGCTGGCCGACACGTCCGTGCGCGCGGAGAACCTCGACGAGGCCAAGGCCCTCGAGGCCAAGCGCGCCGCCGAGGAGGCGATCGCCAACCGCACGGGCGACATGGAAATCGCCGAGGCACAGGCCGTCCTCGCCGAATCGGTCGCGCAGCTCGCGGCCATCAAGAAACTGCGCCAGGTGCGCTAGCGGAAGCGGCTGCGGCGATCGCGCCGGCACGCGGGCCTGTGCTAAAATGCGTCCAGTCTCACGTCGTAGAAGCAGGACCAATGCGACGAACTCCGAGCCGGGTTTGTCGCCTGGGTTGAGGGGGGGGATCACGATACTCCTTGATTTAGAGGCGCAACACATTCGGGCAGGATCGATCGATCCTGCCCTTTTTATTTGTCCCTTCCCCGCCCCGCCCCATCGCGCATGACCACTGAACCCCTCCAGGTCGTCATCCTCGCCGCTGGAGAAGGCAAGCGCATGCGCTCTCGCCTGCCCAAGGCGCTGCATCCGCTCGGGGGCCGGCCGATGCTCCAGCACGTGCTCGATGCGGCACGCCGCCTTTCACCCTCCCGGCTCGCGGTGGTGATCGGCCATGGCGGCGAATCCGTCGCCTCGCGCCTCGATGCGCCCGACGTGGCCTGGGTGCTGCAGGAGCGCCAGCTCGGCACCGGGCACGCGGTCGTGCAGGCGCTGCCGAAACTCGAGAAGCGAGGCGTGGTGCTCGTGCTCTACGGCGACGTGCCGCGCATCGCTACCGGCACGCTTCGCTCGCTCGTCGATGCCGCGGCCGAGAACCAGCTCGCGATCCTCACGCAGGAAGTGGACGACCCGAAGGGCTACGGGCGGATCGTGCGCGACGCCTCGGGCCGCGTGGCTCGCATCGTGGAGGAGCGCGACGCCACCGAGGCCGAACGCGCCATCCGCGAGGTGAACACCGGCATCGTGGCCGCGCCCTTCGCGCAACTCGAAGCCTGGCTCGCGGGGCTCGGCAACGCCAATGGGCAGGGCGAGTATTATCTGACCGACATCGTGGGCGCGGCCGTCGCCGGGGAGTTTCCCGTGGCGGTGCGGCGACCGCAGTCGGCCGCCGAATGCCTCGGCGTGAACTCCAGGCGGGAACTGGCCCGCCTCGAAAGGCTCCTGCAAATGGACCGTGCCCAGGCCCTCCTGGACGAAGGCGTGACGCTTGCCGATCCCGCGCGCATCGACGTGCGCGGCGAGCTCTCCTGCGGTCGGGATGTCGAGATCGACGTGAACTGCATCTTCGAAGGCAAGGTGAGCCTTGGCGACGGGGTGAAGGTCGGCGCGAACTGCATCCTGCGCGACGTGACCGTGGGTGCGGGCACCGAGATCCGGCCCTTCTCGCTCCTCGAGGAGTCGAGCGTGGGCGAGAACGCGCGCATCGGCCCCTACGCACGCCTGCGCCCCGGCACCGAGCTCGCCGCCGACGTGCACATCGGCAACTTCTGCGAGGTGAAGGCGAGCGCCATCGGCCAGGGGAGCAAGGTGAACCATCTCTCCTACATCGGTGACGCCTCCATCGGCCGCGACGTAAACGTCGGCGCGGGCACGATCACCTGCAACTACGACGGCGCGGCGAAGCACCGCACGGTGATAGGCGATGACGTGCACATCGGCTCCGACGTGCAACTGGTCGCGCCCGTCACCATCGGCAAGGGCGCGACCATCGGCGCTGGCGCCACGATCACGCGCGACGCGCCCGCGGGCGAGCTCTCGGTCACCGAGAAGAGGCAGGTCACGAAGCCGGGCTGGAAGCGGCCGAAGAGAAAGTAGTTTCTTCTGCGGCGCACCACATCGCCAGCAGGCTTTCGGGGTTTCGCACGGGTGTCCGCTGGCGTTGACCGGCGACTCGTCGTCCGGTCGAACGCCGTTCCCGCAGATCACCACTTCGCCGGCAAGACTTCGGGGTTTGCCCGGTGATGTCCGTTGGCGTTGACCGGCGACTCGTCGTCCGGTCGAACGCCGTTCCCGCAGATCACCACTTCGCCGGCAAGACTTCGGGGTTTGCCCGGTGATGTCCGTTGGCGTTGACCGGCGACTCGTCGTCCGGTCGAACGCCGTTCCCGCAGATCACCACTTCGCCGGCGGTTTCTTGTTGATGGTGATGATGCGGTTCTCGACGCTGATATAGCCGCCGACGGTGAGATCGCGGAAGATGCGGCTCACCATGTCGCGCGAGGCGCCCACGCGCTCGGCGATCTCCTGCTGCGTGATCTTGTCGGGGATGCGCTGCTTCCCGTCGGCCTCGGATTCCACCGCCATGTTGAGCAGCAGCCGCGCCACGCGCCCGTAGACGTCCAGGAGCGCGAGGTTCTTCACGTTGTCGGTGGCCTCGCGCGCCCGCTCGATCACCTTGCCGATCATGTCGAGGGCGAAGTCCGGGTTCTGGCGGATCGCGTCACGCAGGGGCTCGCGCTGCACGACGGAAAAAGTGGAAGGCTCCAGCGTCACCACGGAAGCCGAGCGCGGCTTGCCGTCCAACGCCATCTCGCCCACGTAGTCGCCGGGCCCCTGGTTGTTCAGGATGAGCTCGTGGCCCTCGGAGTCGGATACGAAGGCCTTTACCTTCCCCGAGAGAATCACGAAGACGGAGTCGCTCGAATCCCCCTCGGTGATGAAGACCGTGTTCTTCGGGTAGGCGCGCAGGCTCCCGAGCGAGGCGAGTTCGCGCACGAAGGGATCGGCGATCGCGGCCAACTGGATTGCACTGGGAGGTTCGCCCATCATGCCCGTGTGCGTCCTGGTAAGAGAAGGGGGTAGCGGACCAGTCTAGCATCCGTGCCCGGGGCCGTTAAGATGCGATCCATGGTCCGGACCCCGACTTCGAATGCACGATCCACTCCGCTCGGCGCATTCCTGGCTGCCGCCGCGCTTGCCATCGCCGGCCTCGCCTTCCACCTGTCGCCCTGGGGCGACCGGGCAAGCCTCGCGATGCTCGACGCGGGATTCGGCGTCCTGCGCGCGATTGGCCCGAAGGATTCCCCGGACGACATCCTGATCGTGGGGCTGGACGATAGCTCCGCCGTCTCTCCGGAAGAGGATCCCGCGGGCCGCGCCATCCGCAAGCTTCCGGACGTGCTCTCGCGGGTGGCGCGTGGCGGTCCGCGCGCCATCGTCCTGCACGTGCCGCTTCCGCGAGGCTCCTCGGAGGAGGCAGCGCCCGGGCTGGACGACGCGCTCGCCACGGCGCTTTCCGTGGCGCAGGCTGCCGCACCGCTCTCGATCGGCATCTCGGTCGACGCGAAGCGGGAAGTGGTGCCGATCCACGAGGGGCTCCTTCGTGGGGTCGATGCGCGAGCGCTCGCGTTCTCGCTCCTGCCGCGGGACGCGGACGGCGTCGTGCGCCAGGTGGTACTCGGGCTGCCCACGCAACAGGGGAAGTGGCCCACCACCGCCGGGTGGCTCTGCGAGGTGCTGGACGGCCGCTGCGGGCAGGGGCTCATCGACTATGCGCTGGGCCCCGCCTACCGCTATCTTCCCGTGCGCCGGCTCCTCGACATCCGTGAGGACGCGGCGCTTGCACGGGTCTTCGGCGATCGCATCGTGTTCGTGGCGCTTGTCGCTGGGCCCGGCGACCGCGTGCCCCAGCCCCTGTCGCTCGCGGGCTGGGAGCCTCCCGGGGCGGAGCCCGCCGCGGTGCTGGCCCACGCGCAGACCGTGCGCACGCTGCTGCATGGAAGCCCCGTGCGCGAGGCACCCCTGCCGGTGATGCTCCTGGCGATCGCCGCGGTCGCGCTCGTCGCCCTGGTAGCAGCCCCAGTGGCGCCGGCCGTGGGCGCGCTGGCGGCAGGAGGGGGCGCGGCCGCCGCACTCCTGGCCCTCTGGCAGGGCTGGTACGCCCCTCCCGCTGCGGTCCTTGCCACCCTGCTCGCCGCCGTTCTCGCGAGCCGCCTGCTCGGTCGCGGCAAGGGCGCCCGTTCCGGAGCCTGAGCCCGGGTTTGTCCGATAGTCGACATCCCCGCTGTGTCCCACTTCGCCGCGCCCGCGGCGCCCGGCCCGTAGAGTGGGTACCAGATGCTCGGGTCTCCTCCTCATCCCGGCATCGGCAAGCGATGTGAGGCCAAGATCACGACGCCTGCTTTGAGCCCTCCCCGGCGACGCCGCGGAGGGCTTCGTTTTTCGTGAGAAAATCTCCGCCATGTGCGGCATCGTCGGCGCCATCGCCAACCGGGACGTGGTCCCCATCCTCACGGAGGGACTCAAGCGCCTGGAGTACCGCGGCTACGATTCGGCGGGCATCGCGATCGTCGACGGCGCGATCCGCCGCGTGCGTCGCGTCGGTCGGGTGGCGGAAATGGAAGCGGCCGTGCTGGCGGAGAAGCTCGCGGGCGTCCTGGGCATCGCGCACACCCGCTGGGCCACCCACGGCGGCGTCACCGAGCCCAACGCGCATCCCCACGTCTCCTCGGGCGAGATCGTCGTCGTGCACAACGGCATCATCGAGAACCACGAGGAACAGCGCGCGCGCCTGAAGGGCCTGGGCTACGCCTTCGAGTCGCAGACCGATACCGAGGTCATCGCGCATCTCGTGCACCACTACTTCAAGGCCACGGGCGACCTCTTCGTCGCCACGCAAAGAGCCGCGGCGGATCTTCGCGGCGCCTACGCCATCGGCGTGGCCGCGCTCGCGGACCGGGAGACGATCACCGGCGCGCGCATGGGCTGCCCCCTGGTGGTGGGGTTGGGCGAAGGCGAAAACTTCCTCGCTTCCGACGTCTCCGCGATCGTGCGCGAGACGCGGCGCGTGCTGTACCTGGAAGACGGCGACGTGGTGGCCATCCGCAGGGGCGGGGTCGAGATCGTCGACGCGGAAGGCGCGCCCGCCCACCGGGCCGAGCACCTGAGCGAACTTTCGCCCGACGCGGTCGACCTGGGCCCGTACCGCCACTACATGCAGAAGGAGATCCACGAGCAACCCCGTGCCGTGGCCGACACCCTCGAAGCCGTGATCGACGGTGGCATCGACGTGGAAGGGCTCTTCGGGGAAGGCGCCGCGGCCGCCTTCCGCGACGCGAGCGCGGTGCTGGTCCTCGCCTCCGGCACGAGCTTCTACGCGGGGCTGGTGGCGCGTTTCTGGATGGAGTCGATCGCGAAGCTGCCCTGCGGGGTCGAGCTGGGCCACGAGTACCGCTACCGCGATTCCATCCCCGACCCGCGCCAGCTCGTGGTGACGATCTCCCAGTCCGGCGAGACGTTAGATACCCTGGAGGCGCTCAAGCGCGCGAAGCAGCTGGGGCACGCGAACACGCTCTCGATCTGCAACGTGCGCGAAAGCGCGATCCCGCGCGCCTCGCGCTTCCGGTACTACACGCGCGCCGGCATGGAGATCGGGGTCGCCTCCACCAAGGCCTTCACCACGCAGCTGGTCTCGCTCTTCACGCTCACGCTTGCCATCGCCAAGGCCAAGGGACGCCTCGACGCCGCGGCCGAAGCCGCCGCCATCGAGCAGCTTCGCTTCGTCCCCGGGAGCATCCAGCACGCGCTCAACCTCGAGCCCCAGATCCAGGTCTGGGCCGAGCGCTTTGCCGCCCGAGAGCACGCGCTCTTCCTTGGCCGCGGGCTGCACTACCCGGTGGCGCTGGAAGGGGCGCTGAAGCTGAAGGAGATCTCCTACATCCACGCCGAGGCCTATGCGGCGGGCGAGCTCAAGCACGGGCCGCTCGCGCTCGTCGACTCCGAAATGCCCGTCGTCGTGATCGCCCCCAACGACGCGCTGCTGGAAAAGGTGAAGAGCAACATGCAGGAGGTCAGCGCGCGCGGCGGCGAGCTCTACGTGTTCGCCGACCTCGACAGCCACTTCACGGAAAGCGAGGGCGTGCACGTGATCCGCACGCCCCGCCACATGGGGAGCCTCTCGCCGATCGTGCACGCGATCCCCGTGCAGCTCCTCGCCTACCACACGGCGCTGAAGCGCGGCACGGACGTGGACAAGCCGCGCAACCTCGCCAAGAGCGTGACCGTCGAGTGAGGCGCGCGGGCGCGCCGCGCGGCTGATCCGGCGCGAGGAGCGGCTTCTCCGGGCGCTGTTGACATGGCACCGGGCGAGGAGTGAAGTGGCGGGCCCGGGCGGCACGGCAAGCGACCGATCCGGCTCCAACAACAGCCACTCTCCACGGAGGTTCCATGCAAATCACCCGACTCGCCGCGACCACGCTCGCGGCTTTGACGTTCGCTTTCCTTGCCGACGGCGCGCACGCGGCAGACGACAGGGCCGCGCTGCAAGGGCTCAAGGAAGGCAAGATCGCCTACGACATCAAGGAGGGAGACCCGAAGGCGCTCCTCTCCCGTCTCGACGCGATCGAGGAGACGCGCCAATCGCTGATCGCCCAAGGCGTGAAGCCGCACTTCATCCTCGCCTTCCGCGGCCCCGCGACGAAGCTCCTGCAGACCGACACCGAGCTGATGAAGCCCGAGCACCGCGCCGAGGCGGCGAAGGTGGCGGAGAAGGTGAAGCAGATGAGTGCCGCGGACGGAGTCGATGGCTTCGAGCAATGCGCCCTGGCGGTGAAGACCCAGGGCACCAAGGCGGACAAGGTGCTGCCGCAGATCCGGGTCGTCGGCAACGGGTTCATCTCGCTCATGGCCTACCAGGCCCGGGGCTACGCGTACATCGCGCCCTAGCGAAAAGCGGCGGCCGGCCGCGCGATTGGCGGCCGATGCCGCCGCACCGTCGCGGCACCCTGCGCGTGTTACCTTCGGTGCAAGCAAGCCACCAGAGGAATCGCCATGGACCAAGCCAAGGTCGCGCAACGCGGCCCCTATCCCGTCGAGGTCGAGGCGGGCAAGACCTACCACTGGTGCCGTTGTGGCCGCAGCGCGAACCAGCCTTTCTGCGACGGCTCCCACAAGGAGACCTCGTTCACCCCGATCGCCTTCACGCCGGAAGCGTCGGGGAAGGTCTTCTTCTGCGGCTGCAAGGCGAGCGGCAAGATGCCGCTCTGCGACGGAACGCACAACAAGCTCTGAGGCCCGCCTAACTTTTCCGGGCCATTGCGGGCGCGTTGGGGGGCCGGGGAGGCAAGAGGCAACCGGCAGGGAGGTTCAGGCGGCGCGAAGCCCCAGGAGGCTTCGCGCCTCGGCGGGCGCCGCCGGCCGGCGCCCGAGCGCTGCGCATTCGCCGACGAGTTTCTCCACGAGCTCGGCATTGCTCTTCGCAAGCCGCGTGTCATCGAAGCGGATGTTGTCCTCGAGACCGGTGCGGCAGTGCCCGCCGAGTTCCAGCGCCCACTTCGCCACCTCGAGCTGGTGGCGCGCGATTCCCGCGGCGGTCCAGGTGGCGCCGGGGAGCACCGCCTTCATCTCCGAGAGGAGGAACTCGAGAATGCTGCGGCGCGCGGGCATCGCGCCGCGGATGCCCATCACGAACTGCACGTGAGGCGGCGACTTCAGCAGGCCCCGCTTCACGAGCTCGGCCGCGTTGTAGAGCATGGCGAGGTCGAAGATCTCGCACTCGGGCTTGATGTCGAGCTCGATCATCCGGCCGGCCAGGGTGTCGATGAACTCAGGCGGGTTCTCGTAGATGATCTTCGCGAAATTGACCGAGCCCGTGGCGAGCGAAGCCATGTCGGGCTTCAGATGCAGCATCGCGCCGCGCTCGCTCGCCTCGCGCCCGCGCCCGCCGGTGGAGAACTGGACGATCATCCCCGGGCAGTGCTTCTTTACGCCCTCCTGCACCTCGGCGAACTTCGCGGGGTCGGAGCCGGACGATTCGTCGGAATTGCGCACGTGGATGTGCACGAGGCTCGCGCCGGCCTCGAAGGCCTGGTGCGTGCTCTCGATCTGCTCGACCGGGGTGACGGGGACCGCGGGCGTGTCCTTCTTGCGCGGCACGGAGCCGGTTATGGCCACTGCGATGACGACGGGCTGTTCCATGGCTAGTGCTCTCCGGAGTGTGGCAGGAGGTCGAAAGGGTCGCGCGGGTTCGCGTAGTCGCGCTTCGGGCCGATCTTGTAGATGCCGCTGAAGCGCAGCACGCAGACATCGTCCACGGACGCGGTGCCCTGGAGGAAGACGAGCGTGCGCGTAACGCGTATCACGTCCGCCTGGCCCTCCACCCATGCGCCCAGCGGCACGGCGGCGAGGAAATCCGTGGTGAGGCTGATCGTCGGAAAGGCGTGGCCCGCGATGTCGGGCCACTGGTAGTGGGTCACCACGGCCATCTGCATGTCGGCAAACGAGGTGAGCATGCCGCCGTGGCAGGCGCGGGCGATGTTCGCGTGGCGCTCCTCCACCCGAAAGCCCAGGCGCACGCGCTCGCCGTCCCACTGGCCGCAGAGCGGGCCGACGGTCTTCAGGAACTCTCCGCCGATCGCGATGGCGCGGAAGCCGGGCGGCGGGGAGGCTGCGGGGTGCCGGTCGCTCATGATGACCGGATTGTCTCGCGTTACGCCGCTCCGTGCAGCCCGGGCTCCCGCCCGGCGGCTACTTCTTGCCGGCCCACCCCGGATGGTCGAAGTGCTTCGCGTAGGCCGTGAGGGCGCCGTTCACCTTCACCAGCCCCGCTCGGCCTGCTTTCGCGTCCTTCGCGCCCTTCATGGCGTCGGAGCCGGCGATCATTTCGGCGACGAGGAGGTGCAGTTGCGCGTCCGCATCGGGCGGCAGCTTGCATTCCTTCACGATGCGCCCGACCTCCGATTCGACGCGGTTGCCGACTTCGGCATAAGCCTCGGGTTTCGCGGTGGCGCGGTGGAGCGCGGCCGGCGCGCCGTGGATGGCCTCGCGGATCGCGCCCATGCCCTGGCGCAGCGGCGCGTCGGTCGCCCACTTCTTGCCGTGGTCGAGCTGGAGCTTCAGCGGCCCGGTGCCGTGGCCGTGCTTGTGGTCGTCGGCGGAGAGTGCCGGCAGGGATGCGAAGAGGGCCGTGGATGCGACGAGCGTCGCGGCGGCGCGGGCGAAAGTATTCAAGCGTTGCCTCCTGTGCGATGGGGGTTGCGGGAAAGAACATGGACAGGCGGGAGCGCGCGAGGATTCCCTCCTGAAGAGATCACATGGGGATTACTTGATCTGGTTCAAGCCGAATCGCCCCCGGGGCGGAAGGTGCGATGATTTCGCCATGGACCACGACAGCCTTCCGGGCGCGATCGCGCAGGCGCGCGACATCCTCGAACACGCCACCTCGGTCGCAGTGCTCACGGGCGCAGGCATCTCGGCCGAATCCGGCATCCCGACCTTCCGCGACGCCATGACCGGCCTGTGGACGAAGTTCCGCCCCGAGGACCTCGCCACGCCGGAGGCGTTCGAGCAGAACCCGCAGCGCGTATGGGACTGGTACGCCGAGCGGCGCCTGGCCGTGGCGAGGGCGCTGCCCAATGCCGGCCACCGCGCGCTCTTTGCGCTGGAGCAGCGATGCCGCGGGCGCGAGGTCGATTTCACGCTCGTCACCCAGAACGTGGACGGCCTGCACCACGAGGCGGGCAGCCGCGACGTGGTCGAGCTGCACGGCAGCATCCGCCGCGTGAAGTGCTTCGACCGGCATCATGCCGTCGACGCGTGGGAGGAAGGCGACGCCGTCCCCGCCTGCCCGCACTGCGGTTCGCTCCTGCGCCCCGACGTGGTCTGGTTCGGGGAGATGCTTCCGCGCGACGGGCTCGCGCGGGCCTTCGCGGCCGCGCACAGCTGCGACGTGTTCCTCTGCGTGGGCACCTCCGCGCTCGTGGATCCCGCCGCCTCGCTCCCTTTCATCGCGCTCGAAGCCGGCGCGCGCGTGATCGAGGTCAACCCGCAGCCGAGCCTCGCGCACGACGCGATCCTGCGCCTCAAGGGCGCCGCGGGGGCACTGCTGCCGCGCCTCGTCGGCGGCGAGACGGGCGCCTGAGACGCCGTCGCCTGCCGGTCACGCACCCTCGTTGACCCGAGTCAACGGCCCGGCCGGCGGCAGGTCTAGATTGGAAGCATGAACTCCACGTTTGCGCGCGCTTTGCGCGTGGCGGCCGGGGTTGCCACCGTGCTTGCCGCGACGTTGCTTTCTGTCGCCGGAGCGCTGGCCCAGGCGCCGGCGGGCGTGGACCTGCATCTCTTCTGGCGCGTCGGCTGCCAGCACTGCGAAAACGAGAAGGCCTTTCTTGCCGGCCTCCAGGCGCGCGAGCCGCGCCTTCGCGTGCGCTCCTACGAGGTGCTGCAGGATAGCTCCGGGCGGGAGCTCTTTCGGCGCGTGGGCGAACGCCTCGGCGTCGAAGTAGGCAGCGTCCCGCTCACGGTCGTGGGCGACACGGTCTTCGTCGGGTTCCTGAACGAATCCGCCACCGGGCGAAGGATCGAGGCGCGCGTGGCCGAGTGCCTCGCGAGCCCTTGCCCGGATTCGGTGCAGCCGCTGGCACTGGCGGTTGCCGGCTCCGAGGCGCAGGCCCCGGCCGCGGAACGGCGCGCTGCGACGACGGGTCCGGCGTTGCCAGAGGCCGTGCGCCTTCCGCTCGTGGGCGAAGTGCGCACCGCGAACCTGTCGCTGCCGGTGCTCACCCTGCTGCTCGCCGCCGTGGACGGCTTCAACCCCTGCGCGATGTGGGTGCTCGTCTTTCTCCTGGGGCTCCTCGTGGCGCTCAAAAACCGCCGCCGCATGTGGCTGCTGGGCGGGGCTTTCGTCGTCGCCTCGGCGCTCGTCTACTTCCTCTTTCTCGCGGCGTGGCTGAACGTCTTCCTCTTCATCGGCACCGTCGCGTGGATCCGCTGGGTGATCGCCGCCGTCGCGGTCATCGGTGGCCTGCTGTACCTGCGCGAATTCGTGACCAACCCCGAGGCAGTGTGCAAAGTCACGGGCGCGCAGGAACGCCGCCGCGTCTTCGACCGCCTGCGCGAGCTCACGAACCGCGAGCAGCTCTGGCTGGCGCTCGGCGGCATCGTGGCGCTCGCCTTCGCGGTGAACGTGGTGGAGCTCATCTGCTCGGCGGGAATCCCGGCCGTCTACACGCAAATCCTGGTGCAGAGCGCGCTGCCCGCCTGGCAGTACTACGGTTACCTCGCGCTCTACATCCTGGTCTTCATGCTGGACGACCTCGTGGTGCTCTTCGCCACCCTGGGCGCCCTGGAAGTCACGGGGCTCACGAGCAAGTACACGCGCTGGTCCAACCTCCTGGGCGGCGCGGTACTGGTAGCCCTGGGACTGATGCTGGTCTTCCGGCCGGCCTGGCTTTCCTTCGGCTAGAAACGCCGCCCGCTACCGGAAAACGGGTCTCGCGAACCTGGCCCCGTCGGCCAAGGCTCAACGCATGAACACGTAGGTGCCGGGGGCGTCGCCCAGTGGCCGGTAGGCGGCGTTGCCCATCTTCGGCGGCGCGACCTTGCCGGAGGAGCGCTCCGTGAGCCACGCCTCCCATGCCGTCCACCACGAGCCGGGGTATTCCTTCGCGACCTGGGCGAAGGCCTCCGGATCGAGGTAGTCGCCGCCCTGCGGCCGCGTGCGCAAGCGGAAGCTGCGCTTCGAATCCTTCGACGGCGGGTTCACCACGCCCACGTTGTGCCCGCCGGTGGTGAGCGCGAAGGTGAGCTCGGCGTGGGTGAGGAGGTGCAGCTTGTACACCGATCGCCACGGCGCGACGTGGTCCGTGGCGGTGCCCACGCAGAAGATCGGCACGTCGATGTCCGGCAGCGCGATCGGACGGCTCCACACCTTGAAGCGCCCCGTGGCGAGGTCGTTGTGCAGGAAAAGGCTTCGCAGGTACTCGGTGTGCATCTCGTAGGGCATGCGCGTGCCGTCCGCGTTCCACGACATGAGATCGTTCACCGGCGTGCGGTCGCCCTTCAGGTACTGCTTCACGAGGCTCGACCACACGAGGTCGACGCTCCGCAGCAGCTGGAAGGCGCCCGACATCTGCGTGGAGTCGAGGTAGCCCTTCTCCCACATCTGGTCCTCGAGGAAGGTGAGCTGGCTGTCGTCGATGTAGAGCGCGAGTTCTCCCGGCTCCGTGAAGTCCGTCTGCGCGGCCAGCATCGTCATCGAGGCGAGCCGCTTGTCGCCGTCCCGGGCAAGTGCCGCCGCCGCAATGGCGAGCAGCGTCCCGCCGAGGCAGTAGCCCATGGCGTGGACCTTGCGCTTCGGGACGATCTTCGAGACCGCGTCGAGCGCGGCCATGACGCCGTGGCGCAGGTAGTCGTCCATGGAGAGGTTGCGGTCGGTGGCCCCCGGGTTCTTCCACGAGATCATGAACACCGTGTGCCCGCGGTCGACCAGGTACTTCACCAGCGAATTGCCGGGCGAGAGGTCGAGGATGTAGTACTTCATGATCCAGGCCGGCACCATGAGGATGGGCTCTGCGTTGACGCGCTTCGTGGTCGGCGCGTACTGGATCAGCTCGATCAGCTCGTTCTTCAGGACCACCTTGCCCGGCGTGAGTGCGAGGTTCTTGCCGACCACGTAGTTCTCGGAACCGGCCGGCGGCGCGCCGGCGAGGAAGCGCTCCAGGTCCTCCTGCCAGTTGCGAAACCCGTTGGCGAGGTTCTCGCCGCCGGTGTCCTTGATCGCCCGCACGACTTCCGGGTTGGTGCCCAGGTAGTTGGAGGGCGAGAAGACATCCATCCACTGCCGCGTCGTGTAGTCCATCACCTGCTCGTGGTGCCGCGTCACGCCGCGCACGCCGCGCATGGAGATCGACATCCACTGCTGACCGAGGAGGAAGCCCTGGTGGATCACGTTGTAGGGCCACTCCTGCCAGGCCGGGTCGCGGAAGCGCGGGTCCTGGGGCAGCGGCTCGATGCAGCGCTCGCAGGTCCCGCCCTGCGCATGCATCACGTAGTGGCCGAGGCGCTCCCACTGGCGAACGCCCATTTCCCCGATCTCCGCCTGCTTGCTGGGGGACATGGCGAGGTGCATCGCCCAGTCCACCCACGCGCTCGACAGCGACGCCGGCGACAGGCCCCCGGTGAGCTTGCCCATGGTCGCGTGGAGCAGGCGGTCCGCGTTTCCGGAGATGAAGTTCGGGAGCAGGGACTGCGGCTGGGAATACATGGCATCTCCCGCGGAATCAAGGTGTAAGCCCACGGTACGCCTGGGCAAGCTTGCCCCGTTGACCTGTCTCAACTCTCCCTTCTCCTTGGGGAGCGGCGCTGGGGGTGCGGGTGAGCCTGATCCCCGCTCCCCTGGGAGGGGGGATCAGGGGTGAAACTGCTCCCCTCTGCCCTGGGAGAGGGGTCGGGTGTGAGGGACGCTACGGCTTCGCCCGGTACGCCTCGTCGAACAGCCTCTCGAGGGCAGGATTCGCCCCGCGGAACCCGTCGATCACCGTCCGCGCCCACTCGAAGTACGCCTGCCGCCGCTCCAGCGGCCAATGGGCCGGGGGCGAGTCGCGCACGTCGCGCAGGTTGCAGATCTTGTCGGCGAGCTTCACCAGCTTTGCGCGCGGCGAGGAGCCTGGAGCGCGCTCGACCTGCAGGCGCTTGCGCTCCGGCTTGGGCAGGCGCTTGTCGTCGGTGACTTCCGCGACGATCGCGGCGATCTCCGGGCCGAACTCCCGCGCGAGCTCCTCGACCGTGGTCTCGGTGTCCTCCACCGTGTCGTGCAGGATCGCGGCCACGAGCACATCGACATCGTCCACGCCGGCTTCGAGCTTCAATACGCGCGCGAGCGCCAGCGGATGGTTGATGTAGGGCGAGGCCTCGGCGTCCTTGCGCCGCTGTCCGCGGTGCTTGAAGGCCGCGAAATCGGCCGCCTTGATGAGCCGGGCGATGTCGTCCATTGAGCTCGAGACTCCCAGCAGTGTCGACACGAACAGTATGCCCTCACCCCGACCCCTCTCCAAAGGGGTCGGGGGTGAGGGCGGTATCATTTCCCCATGACCGCGCCCGTCGACCTCACGCAGCGCTTCATCCTCGAGAACCTCGACATCCGCGGGCAGGTGGTGAGACTGGGCCCGGTGTGGAGCACGATCCTCTCCCGCCGCGACTATCCCGAACCGCTGCATGCGCTGCTCGGGGAATTCGCCGCGCTCGCCGTGCTCATCGCCTCGGGACTGAAGCACCCCGGCCGCGCCGTGCTGCAGGTGATGGGCCAGGGGCCCGTGACCATGGCGGTGGCCGATTGCACGCACGAGTTCGCCCTGCGCGCGATGCTCAAGGCTGGCGAGAACGCCACGGACCGCGCCATGACGATCCACGACTATTTCCCCACGGGGCGCCTGGTGCTCACCATCGAGAACACCAGCACCGCGCGCCACTTCCAGTCCGTGGTGCCCCTCGAGGGTGCGACGCTCGCGGAATGCTTCGAACGCTACTTCGACCGCAGCGAGCAGGTGCCCACGCACCTGTGGGTTCGCGCGACGCAGGAAGGCGCGGGTGCGCTGATCCTGCAGAAGCTCCCCAAGGCCGACGAGCGCGACGCCGATGGCTGGGCGCGCGTGCAGCAGCAGGCGGCGCGGGGCTTTCCCCATTTCTTCGGCACGGGCGTCGTTCGCGACGAAAGCGCTTTCTCTCCCGGAGGAAAGGACCGGGGTGAGGGCGAGGGCCGGAGCGAGGAGATCGCCGAGATGCTCACCACCGTCTTCGCCGAGGACGACGTGCGCCTCTTCAAGCCCCAGCCCGTGAAGGACGGCTGCTCGCGAAGCGAGGAAAAGGTCGTCGCGATGCTGCGCGGCCTGGGCCGTGCGGAAGTGGAGGCCACCCTCGCCGAACACGGCGTGGTGACGGTGCACGACGAGATCTGCAACCAGGAGTACCGGTTCGCCGCACCGGACGTGGCGCGGATCTTCGAGGACTAGGAACCGCTACTCCTCCTCGTCCGCCGCCGGCCACGCCTCCATCACCAGCGCCACCAGCTCCCGGCAGTCGCCGAACATCGCGTCGCCGCCGCCCTTCTGCGCGAACTCGTACTGGAACCACGCCGAGGCCGAGCGCCCGTAGTACAGGAAGGACTCCCACCCGGCCCCCAGACGGATGCGGAACGTGCGCTCGCCGGGCAGCTCCTCGATGGGCGGCAGCGCCTCGTAGCGGGCGCGAAGCTGCGCCACCGGGAGGACGGGCCGTTCGCGGGAAAGCGGATGCGCGTAGTCGCTGCGCGCGTACAGGCGCCACAGCGTCTCCTGCATGTCCGCGGGAATCATCGCCATGGCCGCGCGCGCGATCTTGTCCGGGATGCCGAAGCGTGCCTCCGCCACCGGGCCCGCGATCGCGGCCACGGTGTCGGAATCGCCGCCGATGGAAATGGCGTTGCGGATCGCGTCCTCGAAGGAGGCCGCTTCCAGCGCACAGATCAGCGCTTCGGGCACCGTGCCCTGGCAGCTTTCGTCGAACCGGTAGTGCGGGCGGATCGAGTCCACCGTGCGGTCCATGTCGTAGCCGTAGTGCCGCGCGATCGCCCGGCGGATGTCGCCGGCGCCCGTGCCGCCGCGCGCGAGGAAGATCGCGTGCGCCGCGGCCTTCGCGCCCTTGATGCCCTCGGGATGGTCGTGGGTGACCTCGGTCACTTTCACCGCGAGCGAAAGCGCCTCCTCGAGCGAGCCCGCGATGAGCGCCGCGGGGCTCACGCGCATCGCCGCGCCGTTGCCGTAGCTGCCGTAGGGCGCGAGCTCCCAGGTGCGGAGCCAGTTCGAAAAGCCGCTGCCGTAGCCGCGTTTCGGGTGGCGTGTCGCCCACAGGTAGAGCGACTTCTGCGGCGGGTGGCCGTGCAGCAGCGCGTCGGCCACGGCCAGGGTGAGAACGGAATCGTCCGTGTAGTCCGCGCCCGGGCCGAAGAAGGGGAAGTCCTTCGAGCGGTGGTTCTTCCACTCGTAGATCGACCCCACGATGTCGCCTACCACCGCGCCCAGCATGTCATTCCCCGGCCATCTCGGCGCTTCCCCGGGATGAAGACCGGGTTCTCCTCGCTCCCGTTCGAGAGGCGTCGGGGGTGAGGGCTTTCTCCTCCGTCACGTAGTATGGGGCCCGCCCGTCATGCCGAAACTGGAAATCGGTGAACGCCTTCAGCGTCACGTTCGCCACGAGCGATATTCGCTCCCCGCCGGTGACGCCCGTTGGCGTGTCGATCAAGGCGAGCAGCTCGAGCGACGCATCGTCGTCCGAATACGCGCCCTTCCCCGTCCGGCGCAGGTTCTCGTGCACGATCCCGGCCGTGCCGAACTCGACGTCGCCCACGCGCCAGCGCCGTCCGCTCGCGGCCGACATCTTCTCCGCCTGCTCCGTGGCGCGCGCGAGAAGATCGAGCCGCAGGGCTTCGACCGCGCCGTCGACCCGCGCCGTGGAGAGCGCGTAGCTCACCTCGGGCGGGTTGACGGCGATGCCGTCACGGCTCGCGGTTCGTGCCCGCTCCGGCAGGTTCCAGTTCTCGGAAGCCGGCACGCGCGCGCCCGCGCGCAGCGTCACGCGCTCGTAGCCCGCGGCATCGGGCTGGCGCTCGATGCGGGTGAAGGTCCAGTCCGTCTTCACGACGCGCGCGAGCGTGTCGCGGATGCGCTTTTCCAGCGCGCCCTGGTCGTGGTCGGCGGAAGCGACGAGCGCGGTCACGTTCACCACGAGGCGGATGTCCTCCTGGGGCAGTGCGCGCGCGGCCTGGAGGCGAAAGCGCAGCGTGTCGATGAGGTGGGGTTGGTCGATCACGAGTTCCATGGCGTAGCACTCCTTCAAGGGTGGGACAGGTGCGAGACGAGCGCCGGGATCTGGAGCAGCCTGTCGAGATGCGCGGAAGGGTCGCGCTGGCTGCGCGCCACCCAGGAAAGTGCCTGCGCGACATCCCATTCGGTGCGCGCCTCCACGGGGCTTCCGGGGACGGCGACCGTCTCCGCCATGGTCTTCTCGCTCGGACTTCCGGGCTGGAACCGGTCCGCGAGCTCGGCATCGAACCCGGTGCGCGCGATGTGGAGAAACCGCGCGGCGTCGCGGGCGCCCCAGCGATCCTTGAGTTCCCCGTCGGCGAAGGGCGCGAGCCGCCCGGGTGCCACGGGCCGCTCGAGCCAGCGCGACACCGAGAGCCGGTCCTCGCGGGCGAGCGAGAGCCCGCGCGCGATCTCGCTTCGCACATCCGGCGCCCGGTGCGACTCGCGGTGCACGATCCGCCCCACGTTCTTCGCGAACCCCACCACGAGCCCGTTGGTGCACACGAGCCGGTACCAGGTGAAGCACACGCGCAGCATTGCGCTCGCGTCCACGGAATTGAGGCAGCGCAGCTGCAGCACCACCGGGTGGTCGTCGCCGGGGGTCACCACCCAGTGGGCGCCGAGGTTCACCTCCAGCGCGAGGCGCGCGCCGTAGCGGTCCAGCGTCGCGTGGGTGTCGAGCCCTTCCGGCTCCTGTCCGAGGTCCGCGAGGGCTTCGACCAGCACCCGCGCCGCCTCGAGATGGCCGATCAGCCGGTAGGCCCGGGACACCACCGCCACGGGGCGCCGGGCCCAGGCGGGCCCCTCGCGGGTGGCGATCAGGTCGAAGAGCTCGTTCGCGTGCCACGGGCCATCGCTTTCCGGGGCCATGGCGAAGGGCCCGCGCTCGAACGCCGGGAGCGCGCCGATCACTTCGTCCAGGCGCCCGCGCAGCCACCGGGTGGGCGGCTCCCGCAGGCCCGCCGGGGTCCACTCGGCCGTCTCGGGAGGCCGCAGTTCCACGAACGCTTCGCCATCCATGGGCATTTCCTCTCAAGCGGGCGATGGGCACCCGCACGCGACCATACTGGCGGCCCCGAGGCTCAAGAGGTGAGCTTCCCCGCGGAAAGGCGCGCCTCCCCGCTCAAGTCCCCTCCCGGCGGGCCGATAAGCGAAATACCTGAACCCCCCGCTCGAGAACGTGAACGCTGCCCGACAAGAACGACGCCGCCGGAGACGATCCTGTTCATCGAGGAGGGATTCGCCTGCACGGGCTCGCTCGGGCTGCGGGCTTGCGAAGGCCGAAGGTCACTACACGGGCCTTTTCCACCGTTAGCCGCGATAAAGGGCGGCCGTCCGCTTCGCGAGCCCCGCCACCTTCCTCGCGAGTTCCTTCGGCTCCACCACCCGGCACTCCGGCCCGAACTTGAGGATGTCCATCACCAGCTCGCGATCGTCGCCGAAGGGCACTTCGAGGATGTAGCCGCCATCGGGCTCGAAGCGCCCGCGCTGCTTGGAGTGCCACTTCTCGTGCGCCACCCAGCGCGCCGCCTCCGCGCTGAAGCGAAGCTTGGCCCAGCCGCGGGGCCTGCCCGCGAAGATGCCGTAGCTCGTCGCGAGGTAGTCGTCGAGATCGGGCTCGGGGACGTTTTTCGCCTGGCCCGCCTCCAGCTTCGCCGCGCGGATGCCGTCGAGCGCGAAGCTGCGAATGCCGTCCCGCAGGTGGCACCACGCGTCCAGGTACCAGTTGCCGCGGTAGAAGACCAGGCGCTGCGGCGAGACCGCGCGCTCCGTGGTCTCGTTGCTCGCGCGGCTCCAGAAGGTGATGGCGAGCCGGCGGCGCTTGAGGGTGGCGGTCGCGGCGAGCTCGAAGAACTCGAGCTTCATGCTGCGCGCGGCCATGCGCATGATGCGGATGCGCTTGCCGATCTCCTCGAGCGACGGCTTCTCCCCGCCCGCGTGCGCGCGGCCAGCGGGCTTGCCCTTGCCTCCGGAGGGGGGTTGGGGTTGAGGGGGCACGTCGAGTATCGCCCTCAACCGCACCATCAGCGGCGCCACGTGCGGCGCGAGCAACCCGGGCTCCAGGTTCTCGAGCAGGTGCTGCATCGTGAGAAGCGCGTGCACCTCGGAAGCGTTGAACCACAGGCCCGGCAACTCGTAGCGCGGGCCGGGCCCCGCCTTGCCGAACCGGTAGCCGCCCGCGTCGCGGTCGTACTCGATCGGCGCATTGAAGCGGTCGCGCATGTGGTCGAGCGCGCGCTTGAAGGTGGCCGGGGAGATCTCCAGCTCGCGCAGGAACTCCGCTTTCGAGACCACCGTGCGGTCCCGAAGCAGGTCGTTGATGCGGTGGATGCGCTCCAGGTCGATCATGCGGGCAGTCTCCGCGCGGGGTGGCTCATCGGCTGAGCCAGTGGGCGCGATCCTACCCGTCTCGCCCCTGCGCGGCGAGCGATACCGGCGGGTGATGGCGCATCGTCTCCCCTCTCCCTTGGGAGAGGGGCCGAGGGTGGGGGTGCACTGCTCCCCGCCTACAGTTCCTCCAACCCGCTCTTCACGTAGTAGCGCACGATCCGCTCTCCGTCCCAGACGAGCGACACGTGCGGGCCCTGGATCGCGGGCTTGAGCGCCTTGGGCCTGAACGCCACCGCGCACTCCCCGCCCGGGTTGCGCACGCTCTCCCACACGATCCCCGCGGCGCCCGCGTCGCGATGCCGCCGCGCGAAGGGCTGGGAACGCGCGTAGCTCACCGGGTCGTAGAGATCGGGCCGCTTCCTGCGCAACCCCCGGATGTCCACGAACTCGCCGCTCAATCGCGCGAGGTAGCACCGCAGGTCGATCTCGCCCGCCGCTTCCCTGGTGCGCGCGAGAAAGATCCCGCGGTGGTGCGAGACCTCCCGCACGGCAGTGTCCAGGTCGTGCGCCGCGTAGTAGGCGCCGTGGGTGCCGTCGGTGAATCGCCCGCCCTCGGGATTCACGTGCGTGAAGGCGGCCATTATCGGAGACGTGCCCGGGCCCGAGATGCGCTCCGCGGGGGCGACGAGCCCGATCTCGCCGATCTCGTCCCGCAGGCGGTCGTTGGTGAGGCCCTCGATCGCGATCACCGCCTCCAGGTCCGCGGCGTCCGCCACGCGATCGAAGAGCTGCACCGGCGGAAAGCGGCTGGGAACCAGGCGATAGCTCGGCGCCCAGGTGACGCGCGAGCGCCCGTCAGCCCCAGCCACCGCGCTGCGCGTCCAGGTACTGGCGGACGAGGAAGAGGTCCGCGACCTTGCCGCCCCGCAGCCGGTCGAGCGCGCTGCCGCCGCCGAACAGCGGGCCGGCATTGGGCTTCGCGATCCACGCATCGGCCGCCCCGGGCGAGGGCAGGAGGATCTGCAGCGCCTTGTAGATGCCGAAGACATAGGAAAGCCGCTCGAGCGCATCCGGGGAGAGCGAGCCCACCCCGCCCTTCTTCCACGCATTGAGCGTCGTGCGGGAGCGAAGCCCCAGGATCGCGAGCTGGTCGGCGGTGGAAAGGCCCCAGGCCCCGGCGATGCGGAAGAACGTGCGCAGGGCCGCGGCACCGGCGGCGGGGCTTCGGGCGTCGACGGGTTCGGGGGCGGGGTGGCGGGCCGGGGTGGGCATGTTCATAACTGTACATCCTGAAGCCTGTATGTTCAATTCTGTGCAGCCTGAACCCTGGGCGGGGTCAACGAATCAGGTGGTATCCCCGCCCCTTCAGGCAGTTGCGCAACGCCGTCTCCTGGTCCGCCCGTGCCGCGCCATAGGCGCCCGCCGCTGCCCCGGTTCCGCCCTGCACGCCACCGAGCGCCGCGCCGTAACGCGCCCCCGCCGCGGTGTCGTTGAACGCGTGCCCGATCACCGCGCCGAGCAACGCGCCCACCACTGCGCCGGCCACGGCACCGCCGGCAGCGCCGGAACCTGCCGCCTGCCCCGCATCGGTCTCGTTGGCCAGTGCGACGCAGCCGTCGTAGTCCCTCTGGTAGGCGGTCATGTCGGTGCGCGCCGGATCGACGAGTGCAGGTCGGCTGCCCGGGTTGCGCGGAATCAGGGAAGCGCAGCCCGACAGAAGCGTTGCGAGCAGGAGCCCGGTGACGATCCGGGGATTCATGACGATTGCTCCCATGGCCATCGGCGGCGTCAGCGCCGCCCTCCCTCGAGCCGCATCTGCAGCTTCGCGGCCATGTCGCGCACCTGCTCGATCGTGACGCCCTCCATCGGTACCGGCTCCCCGGCCTTCGCCAGCAGGCGTCCCGCGCGCGCCGCATCGATGGCCTCACGCTCCGGCGTGTGGCCCGCGGTCTTGGTCACGCCCGGCGCGTTGAGCCCGCGAAGCCTCGCGTAGCTCTTGGTCCGGTGGCCGACGAAGTAAAGCCCGCTGCCGGTGGGCAGCGACGACTTGAGGTAGGTCCACTGCTGCCCCTCGATCCGGTTGAACCCGTTCTTCTTGAACACGAAGTAGGAGTAGTAGGAGGTGGACGAGTCCAGGAGCATCGAGTAGTTGCCCGAGGACGCGTAGTAGTCGCCCACGGCCGTGTCGCCCGCGTCACCCGTACGGTTGCCCGCGGCATAGGTGCCGGCGCTGTCCGATCGGGGGATGTAGAGCGAGATGCGGTCGCCGAAGTAGACGGGGAAGCTCGGCTCTCCTTCGGTGGTGGACCACTCGCCGAAGAGCGCCTCGTGGCCCGCCACGCCGGAGTTGGACCAGTCCTGGCGCACGACGCTGACCGTGCCGCCGAGCAGCGAGATCGTCGCCGAGCGCTCGCTCGTGAAGGTGATCGAGACGCTGCCCGTGAGAAGCAGCGTGGGCGAGCGGTACGAGCAGCCGATGCACTGCCCGCCCGTCGTCTCGTAGAGCTCCGCCGTCCAGTTGCGGTCCGTGGCCATGGGGCCGCCGCCCACGTACCACGCGGCCGAGCCGTCCGGGCGGTAGACGAAGGCGGAGAGGAAGAGCGCGTTGTCCTGGATCTCCAGGTTGAAGCCGCGGCCGCTTTCGTTCGGGTTCCAGTACCAGCCGCTCTCGGGGAGCACGGCGTGCGCGGGGAAAAGGGCGAGACAAGCGAAGGCTGCGACGAGAATGGCGCGAAGCGAGACGATGATCCTGTTCATGGACTTGTGCCTCATGGTTGTCGGTCCGGATCGGGGTCCGGTGCGCACGAGTATTTGCGGCGCGAGGCTCAAGGCATGAGCCTGCGTTCGACTACCATGGCCCGATGCGAATCCCGCCGGAACTCCTCACGCACCTGCGCGAGAACTTCGCCCTCGACTGGCGCGGCATCCACGGCGCACCCCACTGGGCCCGGGTCGCGCGGATCGGCGAGCGCTTGTCGGTGGAGACGGGCGCAAGGCTGGATGTCGTTCGGCTATTCGCCGTCTTCCACGATTCCTGCCGGCAGAGCGACGGAAGCGATCCCTTTCACGGCGCCCTGGCCGCGAAGCTCGCCGCCCGGCTTCACGGAACGCTCTTCGAGCTGGATTCCTCGGGGCTCGAACTCCTCATGCTGGCGTGCTCGGAACACAGCGCCGGAAAGGTGTCGCGCGACGCCACCATCCAGACCTGCTGGGATGCCGATCGCCTGGACCTGGGGCGGGTGGGCATCGTTCCCGATCCCCGGCGGCTGGGCACGGCGGCTGCGCAAAGGCCGGACGTGATCGAGTGGGCCTACGGGTGGAGCGTCAAATGAAGGGGACGCTTCCCTTCGCCGCCCGTCCGCGAAAGGGGTTGCGTCCCAATATCCCCTTCACGAGGCGTGTGCGCGAAACCGAACGCCCAAAGCGCGCGCCACCTTCAACACCGTATCGAAGCGCGGTTTCGCCCCTGGCGCCAAGGCCTTGTAGAGGCTCTCTCGCCCCAGGCCCGACTCCTTGGCGACTTGCGCCATGCCCTTGGCCCTGGCGACATCGCCCAAGGCGAGAAGCAGGAGGTCGGGATCATCGGTCTCGAGAATGGCGGTGAGGTATTCCGCGATCGCCGCATCGTCGTCCAGATAACGGGCGGCGTCGAAAGCAAGAAGACGGCGACCGGACTTGGGCTTGCTCATGGATCCTTTCCGATTTCGGCGGCGATTCGGACCTGGGCTCGCGCGTCCGCCAGGTTGTCCAGCCAGTCGAGAAACTCCTCCGTCAGGCGAAGCGTGAAGGCCATTCAAGTGTATCTATATGGATACTTGTCGTCAATCGAAAGCGAGCCGAGTCCGCGTTGAGGCGAATGCCCTTACGACAACGGGTCGACCGCCTGGCGCGTGGACAGCGCGGGAAAAGACGGGGAAGGGCAGCGTCCCCCTTCCCCCAGGCTCATCGCCTGAGCCTCCCGAACCGTACACTTTCATCGTGGATTCAGGACCGTGCCTCCGACGATCGGCGGCACCAAGAATCGAGAGGATCCCGATGACCGAAGACCTCGCCAAGCCCAAGAGAACCAGGCCCGTCCGGCGGAGCCAGCCGCGCTCGCCGATCGCCTCCGCCCCGCGCCAGCCGGACACGTCGGAAGCCTGGAAGCAGTTCGCCGGCAACCTCGTCGCCGCCCTGCGCGCCCTCGAGGAGGACGATTACCTGATCCTCAAAGTGAAGGGCACCAATCGCTTCGTGCAGTTCGTGTCCCAGGGCGCTTTCGGCATGCGGGCGGAGTCGGTTTCGGACTTCTACCTGCCCGAGGACGAGCACCTGAGCCAGGAGGACTACCACCAGCTCCTGCGCCTGGGCTGGCACCCGCCGACCAAGCTGCCCCGCGAGTTCGGGCACGACTTCGACGGCTCGCCCAACTACTTCCTCGATCTTGCGCAGCCGGTGGCGGTGGAGGACCTCGCGGTGATGGCGGTGCTCACCCTCATCCACGTGCACACGGCGGGGCATCCGGGACATCTGGAGTACAGGGCGCAGTCGTGCGATGAACAGTCGATCCGCTTGCCGCACCTGGGCCTGCGGCGGATGGCGGCGTGAGCGGACGGGAGTTCGCGTGAGCGGGACGGTGCGCACCAGCCAAACCGATCCGCTCGAGATCGCGAGCGTGGCCGCGGGCGATGCGAAGGGCGCGATCGGCCTCACGCTCTGCCCCGGCAAGCACGATCCCGTGGCGATGTCGGGCGCCTGGGCGCGCGACTTGGACACCGACCTCGCCGCGATCCGCGCCTGGGGTGCGGTCGCGCTCGTCTCGCTGATGGAAGATCACGAGTTCGAGCTGCTGCGTGTTCCCGGACCTCGGCAGCCGGGCGCAGACACTGGGCCTGGACTGGCATCACCTGCCGATCATGGACGTGAGCGTTCCGGGCAAGGTGTTCGAAATCGCGGTGGCAGCACTCGGGGCCGATCCTGCTATCGGCAGTGCGTCGTGGCGAGCGGATCGTGGTGCATTGCCGCGGCGGTCTCGGAAGATCGGGGCTGGTGGCGGCGCGGATGCTCGTGGAACTCGGGGTCGATCCCGGGGAGGCGATCCGGCGGGTGCGGGCGGCTCGGCCGGGGGCGATCGAGACGCTAGAGCAAGAGCAATATGTACGTCTTCAGCAAACTGAAGGTTCGTAAAGAGCTACCCCAAGGTATTGTCTGAATCTGTTGGGGTCCCCTCTCAAACGGGAGAGCCCGCGTCGCGCGCATAGGAGGCAACAATGACCGCTCGAGGTCGATACCTTCATGTCTTCGGCAAGATGGACTCGCTTGCCGAAGAGGTGTCCTGGTCAACAGGCGTTTCCAACATGCTCGAATGGCTAACCTGGAGCACTAATGACGTTCTGGGTGTTACCAAGACGCGATACCGACAGATGATTGTCGCGTGGAGCGATGATCCGGCCGTTCGAGGCAGTCCCCTGAAAGACAAACAGCGCTTCGTTGAGGAACAGCTTGACGACGCTTTGAAGAGAAGCGAGCAACTGGAGCCATACGCCAGGCCAACCTCAGGAGTGGCGTCACCAAGGGAGGCGCTACGTCGAGCCAAGTTCTTCTCGGAGGACTACCTCAACAAGGAGTTCGACATTTTCTGGACCCTTGTGAGTGACAGCTTCCTCGACGCCTTCTACGGCCAGTTCACACCGATTCACGGAGGCGGTCGCTGGTTTACCCATGGCAACAGTGGGCTATTTGCCAAGAGCACGAACATTCGTGAAATGCAGATGGACAACTTGAGCTACAACCCCGATGAGGGGCTGCTGGTAGCGAACGAGTTGAAGCACCAAGGCAAGAAGAATCCAGACCAGATCTTGAAGTACGCACTGATGTTCAGGCTGCTTCGTGACAGAGGTTTCATTGAGTCGAGTACCCGACTCTTGCTTCTCTTCATAGGGAACAAGAATGACCAACTTGGTTGGCAAGAGGCCATTGAAGAAGAGGTTGATTTTTGCAAGCGGAGCGAGAAATCGACCGCGGTAAAGGCGCTTCATGAGGAGGGAGTCAAGCTGGCCAAGAAGAGCTTTTCTTATGCAAGCACGACATGGGGCTGACCTGCCTGGGGATCTTCGGGCCATTCATAACTTGGAAACGGCCCCCGCGGTGGTTGAATCGTAGCGCAGCTTGAATTCGACAGGCGTCTGGTACTCGAGGCTCGAATGCGGACGAACGTGGTTGTAGTGACGGCGCCACTGCTCGATGACGACGCGGGCCTCCTCTCGGCTGCGGAACCACTCGACGCTCAGGCATTCGTCCCGGAACTTGCCGTTGAAGCTCTCGTCGGTGCCGTTCTGCCATGGTTTGCCGGGGTCGATGTGGGCCGTGTGGATTCCGGAGCAGACGAGCCACTCCAGGATTGCCTTGCTGATGAATTCCGGCCCGTTGTCGGATCGCAGGGCCGCCGGCGCCCCGTGCAGACTCACCAGGCGGGACGCGAGGCGGTTGCGATCCTGACGGCTGAGCGCCAGATGGGGGTCACCCGCGCCTGTGGGCTGGTTGGCATCTCGCGGTCCTTGTTCAGCTACCGATCGCGCCGTGATGCTCCCGCTGGGCTCCGGGAACGCATTCACCAGATCGCCCTGCAGAAGCGCCGCTACGGCTACCGACGCATTCACGTCCTGCTTCGGCGGGAGGGCTGGTCCATCAATCACAAGCGCACTCATCGCCTGTACTGCGAGGCCGGGCTGCAGGTGCGCCGGCGGCGTCGCAAGCGCATCGTAATGGGCGAGCGCACGCCGATCGAGCGAGCCCGCGGTCCCAACGAGAGCTGGTCTATGGAAGAGTACCTCGATTACCCTGCTCGACCGAATGCTTCCGGCTACGTCGATCGCGAGGCATTCCCGGGTGAACTCATCGACGACCGTCAGGCACTTGATCTGCTGTCCGCTGGCGCTGGCATCGAAGATGAAGTCATAGGCCCAGACGTGATTCGGTGCCATCGGCGGCAAGGGACGTGGCCGGCTCGTTGCAATGCGGCGCCGCGGCCTCCGTTTCGGCAGCTGCAGCCCCGCCAATCTCCAGAGGCGATGGGCTCGCTCCGGGCTCATCGTATGGCCCTCGCGTCTCAGGAAGATCCGGATTCGCCGGTAGCCATAGCGCGGGTACAGCGCCGAGAGCCTGCTCATGGCAGACAGTGCCGGCGCGTCTCTTTCGGCGCGGATCAACTTGTAGCCCATCATCGATCGGGCCACTCCGATCAGCCCGCACGCACGTCTGGTCGAGTGGCCCAACTCCATGGCCAACGCTACCTGCTCACGACGCGCTTGCGGGCTCACCACTTTCGCCGGTTGATCTCCTTCAACGTATCGATCGCCATTTCCCGCTCGGCGAGCATGCGCTTGAGCTTCGCGTTCTCGGCTTCCAGGGCACGTAGCCGCTTCACGTCGGCGGGCTGGAGCTGTCCGAACCGCTTGCGCCAGCTGTACAGCGTCTGGTCGCTGACCTTGTGCTTGCGCGACACGTCGGCAACGGAAGTTCGGTCGGCCTCGCGCAGCATCGCGACCATTTGTTCTTCGGTAAAGCGGCTCTTCTTCATGGGCTCCTCTCGGCAGAGCAAGAGCCATTCTCTCAAGTTACAACTGGTCCGAAAATCCCAGGCAGGTCAACCTACGCGAATTGTCCGGGAAACCGAGGGAATTCCAGTCGATAACTCGGTTGCTTATCCAAGAAGCATTCAGTCATTTGTGGATAACTTGAACAATGCTGTGAGCAATGAGTCAGGTTGTTCAGGGTCTTGGGAAATGATTGTGTTTGTTTAGGCAATACGGAAACAATGAGCCACTATGTATGACCCGATGTTTTAGTGCCCAAAATGCCGACAGCTAGATCTTTCGCGTGGCCCTTGTGCTCGGCGACCGACCAATCTGTCAGGGATGCTCGCTATCTCCCAAAGCACAGCGTCACCGTTGATGTGACCCACAACTCTGCCACGCAAAGAGACGCGCCCCAGTAATCGTGAATCGGCGTCAAGGTCATGCGCGGCATTCCCCAGCGGCCGCTGGCCCAAGTTTCGCGCACTAGCTCCTCAAGTACAGACAGCTTTGCGCTGGGAACATCGCCAAGCAGCAAGTGCGCATGTGGTCGTTTGTTGCCGTTTACGCCGTCAAGCACGGGTATTGCGATGATTTGATAGCGATCGCGCATCTTCTGCTTGCGCTACTTGTGCCCCCAAAAGCTTGTAGTTGAGCGGTGTCACGAAATGACGAAGTGACTCGGCTGCCTGAGTCGGCGTGATCTGGGATGTGTACGTGTTGATAGCGCCGCTATTACATTCAGCGTTAGATGCGTAGCGTCCTTCCTTGTGATCGAGAAAGGTGAGCGTCGAGGAGTGAGTAGATCAGGGCTCGAACTGCTCAATCTACCTGTGCGTTGCGGTCTGACGTTTCGAGTTTGTCATACATGTATTTATCCGAAATCAAAGAAAACCAGAAAACATCTTCCGGTTGGCCATGACGGGAAATGGCTGCATCGCAAGTGCCTGACCAACAGCACGGAGGTGCAACATGAGCGCACTTGCAGGTCTCAAACTGGTGGCTGCAAGACGACCCGCCCAGCTGTCGCCCGTTCAAATGCGGCGGGAACGGCTGATTGCCAAGCTGGATGAGCAAATCGAGCTTACCAAGGCGATGCTTAAAGGGCGACAGCAGGACTTTATGAGAACGCGTCGCGTGAAGGACGAGGCGACAGTCGAATGGGTTGTCAAGCAGATGCCTAAGCGAGTTCGTCCGTGATGTTGGAAGGCGGACGGCAGCAAGGTTTGCTTTGCTGTCCGCTAAGGCGCAGCGGACCTTGACCTGGCATAGGGAAAGATCGCCGTGGTAGTAAGCGCGATGAAGGAACTAGTTGCCGCACAGGACACGATGAAACTGGCGACCCAGGAGGGCGAGCCTAAAGTAGCCAGCGCCAACTCGAGAAGTCGCGTTAGGAGCAACAAGTTGTAGGACAATACGGGGTCGGCGTCAGCCGGCGATGTTTTCAGGACCTAGCCGCAATACGCGGCAAATAGGGTCCTAAGTGAACTTCACACAAGGGCTGACAATGACAAGACTTACGCCGGATCTGTTTCCTGACCACATGCCCAAAAAAGCCAAGCGAATCGCATCGGGAGAGGCATCATCTAGCGCAATTCTGTCGTCTCACGGCGGTGACAACGCGGACCTATTTCCAACGGTCCTTTCGTTGCACGTACCGAAGGGCGCAAGAATCGCGGACGTGACGTATGGAACGGGCGTGTTTTGGCGGAAAGTGAATGTCAGCGAATACGAGTTTTATCCGAGCGACATGAAATCGGGTGTCGATGCTCGCGCATTGCCGTATGAAGACAATTGGCTTGATGCGCTGGTACTTGATCCGCCGTACATGGAGGGGCTGTATCGCAAGTCGGAAGATCACCTTGCAGGTGGCGGTAGCCACAACGCATTTCGTAGTTACTACTCTGACGGCAAGGCTACCGATATGAAGCACGCGGGGCTGAAGTACCACGACTTGGTCGTTGACATGTACATGCAGTGCGCGCTGGAAGCACGGCGAGTGCTCAAGAAGGACGGCATTTTCATCGTCAAGTGCCAGGACGAAGTGAGCGCAAATCGGCAAAAGCTCACGCACGTTGAGCTTATCTACGGGTACGAAGCAATGGGGTTTTACTGCAAAGACCTATTCGTTTACACCCGCTCCAACAAGCCAGTGGTGGCGCGACTAATTAAGCAAGAGCATGCGAGAAAAAATCACAGCTATTTCTTGGTGTTCATCAATAAGAAGGACGGGAAGCTACCCCATAGCAACTTTAGGCCGCTTCTGCTCAGCTACTCCAGCAAACTCAAAGGCGGCTAATGGTCTTGGGAAGACTCGATGACCATCCATCGCCTAGGGGAAACGTGATTTGCTCAGTAGTTGAGAGCAGGTACTGACGCTGTTCGACGCTGTATTTGTTCGAAGTTGAGCGGCGACAGTCACGATTTAGCTTGTAGGCGAAATCCCACTGCCCAGTAAACGGGAACAGCGGAACGGCAAGAATGTCGTAGTCGCCAACCTTGTAGCTTGTGGTGGTCACCACCTCGCCATTTGGTAACCTTACATCTCGCTTGTCGCTTCCATCGTTTTGAAGGTCAGCGTGAAGGCATCCAAGGTCCGTTCTCCAGCAGATTGAGTTGGTCTGAATGGACTTTAGCTGCACGGATACGCGTTGCCTTTTATACAAGAAATCTCGGTCGGCTTTGTTCACACCACGGTCGTGATCGTCGTGCTTCCGAACGTCAGAAAAGGGCGGATCAGTAAGCACATGTCGGACAAACATTTCTTCGGCAATATAGCCGAGGATCATTCCTCGCAGGCTGGCTGCGCGCTTAATTGCCTCGACAAGGTCTTCAGGCTCAATAGCATCAATAATGTTCTGAACGCGTTCGCGGGCGGCAATTGCAGATTTGTGAGCGCAGTCTTTTATTCCACGGGCAAGGCGGGTTGCCATTACTGGAGTCCGGGCTGTGAGGTAGGTAGCGAATCCTACGCGCGAAGTAGTTTGCGGGCCAATTGGCGGTGTGACGAAGGTCCGCGAACTAAGCATAGATACCTGAGTGCGCATGCAAAAAATAGATTCTACAAGTCCAAGTCCGCCCAACACGGCTGACCAGCAGCGTGTAGCTGGCCTCTAACAACGCGCAGACCAAGCAAAGCAGACGGTCAATGCGGAGCGGCAGCGTCAGGCGATTTCAAGACAGAACGACAAGAATGATCGGTCACGGGCCATAATTGCGAAGGCGCGGCAGGCCATGACGCAATGATCGTTGAGCGAAGAGCGTTGCAACCCGATTTGTCTAGGGCGCCTTTGTAGAAGCACTCCACGCAAATCCAAGTTCATCAAGCCCCTTCTTGCGATCGGCCGACAATCTATGTTGAGAGCGCCGTTGTACAGCCGCCCATTGTCCAACCTTGTGACGTCCTCCCCGTTCGCAGACAGTTTTGAACTAGGAATTCGGCGCTTCGGGGTCCCGCGTCCGACCTAGTGCAGAAGCAGGCCGAGGTGCGCCGCTCGAGGCGCCTGCCGTGGCTGGGGCCCGATGCCAAGTCGCAGGTCACCTTCCGGTACTAGGACGGCCAGCCCGTCGCCATCGAGGCGGTCGTCCTCTCGACTCAGCACGCGGCCGATGTCGACATCGCGGAAGTCCGCGAGGGCATAAGGCGCGAGATCATAGACCCCGTCATTCCTGCCGCTCTGCGCGGTACCGCCTATCGCGAGCTCATCAACCCCACCGGCCGCTTCGTCACCGGGGGCCCCAAGGGCGACACGGGCCTCACGGGCCGCAAGATCATCGTCGACACCTACGGCGGCGCGGCGCCCCACGGCGACGGCGCCTTCTCGGGCAAGGATCCCTCCAAGGTGGACCGCTCGGCCGCCTACATGGCCCGCTTCCTCGCCAAGCAGGTGGTGGCGAGGGATTGGGCGCCTCGCGCGCTCGTGCAGCTCGCCTACGCCATCGGCGTCGCGGAGCCCGTGAGCTTCTACGTGGATGCCGAGGGCGTCGATGCGAAGCGGGCGCAGGAGATCACGGCCGCCCTGGCCGAGGAGTTCGACCTCACGCCGGCCGGGATCATCCGCGCGCTGGATTTCCAGCGGCCGATCTACTACCCCACCGCAGCCTACGGGCACTTCGGGCGGAGCGATCTTGCCCTTCCCTGGGAGGCCGCCAACTGAGAGTTTTCGTGAGGCTCATTGCCTGAGCCACCCACCTGAGACACTTGCATCACAGGGCTGACAAAGCCCGTCGCCGATTTGACTCCGCTTGCAGGGCGACTCACCAAGTACTGCTAAACCGAGGTCGTCCCCGATGCCCGGCGGGCCACTCCTCGATTTCCTCCGCCCGGGCCTTTAGGAGACCGCATGAACATCGACCTCGAGCAGCTTCGCCAGCCGTACGACTGGGATTTCCGCCCGCAAACCTACTTCCCGGAAGCGCCCGCCCCCCGCGAGGTGCCCATCGCCGAAGAGCTTCGTCGCACCCTGGGCGCCATGCACCCCTCGCTGATGGGTGGCCTCTACCTGCCGCCCCGGGCCGAAGGCGAAGTGGAGATCGCCCGCGTCTCGCTCGCCTCCGTCACCGCGGACCAGATCAGCATCCGTGCCCGGCCGGTGAAGGGCGGCATCGCCTACGCCATCCGCGACGAGTACGACACCGTCTTCGAGCTGCAACCCAGGCGCTCCAAGCGGCCCCTCACGCTGCGCCAGATCGCGAGCCTCATCGACGGGGCCACCGAGGAAGGCGGCGTCGTCTACGGGTACGTGAGCCTCAACGCGGAAAACGGCGCGGAACCCCGCGACCTCATGGGCTTCGCCCAGGTGACCTCCGCCTTCTACCCCGAGCTGTGCCCGTGGTACGAGCGCTGGATGGACGCGTACCTGGGGTCGCTGATGGTGGAGGAAGAAGAAGAGGAGGAGGTCGCCTGAACCATCTCGCTTCCATCGTCCACGGCCTCAACCCGGTCGAGGAATCCTTCTCACGCTGGATCTTCAGCGACCCATTTACTACCCCACCCCGGCCTACGGGCTCTTCGGGCTTGCCGACCTGGCCCTGCCATGGGAGGCCACCAATTGACCGCGGGCAGGCTCATCCCTTGAGCCTTCCGGTCGTCACAATGTAGGCAATCAAGCACATCAACTCCGGGGCGATTTACTCCGAATTGCAGGCCCCGCCTTATCCACCCACTGCTAAAAGGACCGAACATGGATCTCGTCATCGACCAGCCGCACCTCGTCGACACCCTGCGTTTCCAGCTGCAAGCCTCCAGCGCCCTGCCGCAGGAGGACATCCGCGTCGCCGTGGTGGTCACGGCGCTGGTTCCCTCGTCCGACAGGGACCGCGCCGGCCTCGAGCAGCCGCATTCGCGAGGCGCTCCGCAAGCTCGCCGACGCGCCGTGGACCTTCACGCGGATCGAGCGGGAAGAGGACACGGCCGGCTACGAGCGCGTGACGCTCCGCGCCTCCGTCCGCCTGCCCGCCCTGGAGAACTGGAACCTGCCCGAGCGCGCCCGCGCCGCGAGCGGCGAAGGCATCTCACTCTCCTCGCCGGAGGTGAGCTACGCGCTCTCCGTCGAAAAGGTGGACGCCGCCGTGGAGGAACTGCGCACCCGTCTCTTCACGCTCGCGGCGCAGCAGGCCAAGTCGTTCGCGGAAGCGAGCGGCCGCCCTTGGCGCGTCGGCGACGTCGAGTTCGGCGCGGCCAGCGTGGCCCGCGATCGGTCGCGGCGAACTGGGAAGGGCGCGTACGCGGACGAGGAATCGTCGATCGAGCTCCTCGCGCTCTCCGACAGCCCGTCGGGCGTCACCAGCGGCGAGCGCATCACGCTGCTGGCGGTCGTGGTGCTCAAGTCGCCGGGGCTGCAGGCGGATCACCCGCTCGGCGCTGAATCGCCCGAAGGTCCCCAGGCAGGGCAGCCCCACAAAGCAGGTGCGCGTGCGACGACATAAACATTACTGAGGAATCGAACCAAATGCGCAGCGACTCCGGCATTTGCATTTCCCGGTAACTGTATGGGCGCCATCTTAGCCCGTCGGATTAGTAGTGTTTTGTCCGAGAGAAAGCACGACCGACTCCCGCGCAAACCGCGCCAGATCTTCGATTTGGTGCCCATGCGTGAACGCCACGCCAATCCGCGCCCCCGCCAGCACCGCCGCATCGTCCGGACTCGCCTCCCCCACGCAACCATCCGTAAGCAGCACCGCCCGCCGCACCCGGTTCGCCCGGACGTGTTCCGCCACGCAGGCGATGTCGGTTCCGTCCGTCGACCGGCAGAAGCCCGCGCGGATCTCCTTGAGGGAGGCATCGACCACGGCCGTCGAGAAGAGGTGGATCGCCGGCGCCACCCAGGGCGCGCAGTCGAGCACCGCCCCGTAGATCGCGCCCTTGACCGCGTCCATGCTCCCGGAGACGTCCACGTACACGTGCACCCGCTCGCCGACAGGCACGGACGCCGGCTGAACGATCTCGCTCCGGTAGAGCAGCGGCGCGAACCCCAGCGCGCGGCTCACCAGCGCCCGCCGGTCGGCAACGGGCAACGGCGATTCGACGAATGCGCTCTCGAGTGCGGGTTGCCGGTGCCTGCCGCCATGCCCCTCCGCGCCCGCGATCTTTCGGATCAGCCGTCGCAGCCGCTCGCGATTCGAGGTCGGCCGGTGGACGACGACGCGCGAGCTTCGAAGCAACTCCCGCAGCGACTCTCCCCGGAGCGGATCCGGCGGCGTGGGCCAGCCCGCCACGATCCCGCCCAACGCCTGCGCGAGGGCCGCCTCGGTCGTTGCCGCGATACCATCCGCCGCATTGCCATGGCCGCCCAGCAGGGACACTTGCTCGAGCTTCACCCCGAGGACGGTTACTAGGGGAAGGATGGCGCGGATCTCATCGTAGCTCGCCCCTTCCTTTGAATAGAGCGCCCGGTACGCCTCGCGCGCCCGCGCCACGCCCTTCCAGTGCCTCTTGAGCGCCGGCGGAAGTGCCCCGCGGTGTGCCCTCAGGTTCCAGTCATCCGGCGGACGAAGGAAGCACTCCGGAAATCGACTCCCCGAGTAGTAGTCGCGGAAGAGCGCGGTGTACTCGCTCTGAGGGAACATGCGCGACAAGAGCGCGTTGATCACGCAGTCGAAGACGAAGTTGTCCGCGGGGGTGCTCCGCCCAAGGCGCCGAGTGTGGCCCAGCAGCACGTGGTGCAGCTCGTGCATCACCAGCATCATCAGCTTCTCGGGCGTTTCGGCGTGCGCTGCCACGAACGCCGGGTTCACGAGGATTCGCGGCTGGGCGCGGCATTCCACGGCGGCGCTGGGGACGGCGGCGGTCTCCACTACGTCCAGCAGCCGCAGCAGCCCCGAGAAGGCGTAGCGCCCAGCGGGCAGGCAGTCGAAGAGTCTTTCGCGAAGATTCATGGTCGGTCCCCGGTTCGGCGTCACTTGCGGATGCGGTCGAGCAGGTTCGGCGGCAGGCCGTGCGGAAACCACAGGTCGATCGACCAGGTGGCCTTGTCCTCGTTGTCCACGAAAGGCGACTGCAGCGGCGCGAGCCGGACGGGCCGGTCGCGAAGCCAGATGCTGCCGGTGGATTTCGAGAGCGCGACGAAGGCGGTAAGCGCGTGGTTCAGCTCCAGCGTGGCGATGCCGCCCGCGATCTTCGCGCCCGGGCTAGCGAGCAGCATCCGCGGCCAGGCAAGGCGCTTGCAGTGCGCCTCGATGCGCCGGTGCAGGACCGCTTCCGCTTCCTTCTCTCCGAGAACGTGATCCGGCTCGAGCAGGTCGAGAAGCGCGACCGCGGAATTCCAGCTGTCGCGGTAGAAGCGCGAGCGCCAGGTGATGACCGTCTCGAAGCGGAGCCACGAGCCCAGGCGGCCCGCGTTGGCGACCCGCTGGTCCCGGTTCTCGAGCGGGCCGCGCCCCAGGCCGCCCCACACGAGGCTCGCGCTCGGCGGCCTGCCAAACATGGAAAGGAGCCCTGTACGCTCGTCGCTCATGCCGCCTCCGCGAGCCGGGAGCGGGTCTCCGCGAGGCGCCCGAGCACCGGTTCGATGTCGTCCTCGCTCACGATGCGCTTCCCGGCGAAGAGAACGGCGAGCAGGTTCGCGGTGCGCTCGTCGGCGGTGTTCGTGGCGTCGAGCGATCCGAGGCGCGCTTCCACCGCCTGCCAGAGTTTGTGACGGGGGGAGTTCTTCGAGGTCTGCTCGAACACCTCCTGCACGCACGCCATCTCGCGGTAGGTCCGCGATGCCTCGTCGGCCACCACCACGGAGAGCCGCTCGATTGCGCTCGACTCGAAGAGCCACTCCGCGAGCGCGTGCCGGCTGCCATCGGGGAGTTCCGCAAGCGCGTCGGTGACGATGGCGGTGAGTTCGCCGTCGGGCAGCACAGTCGCGGCCACCGCGAGCTTCACGCGCCGGACGGGGTCGCGCTCGGTGAGGATCCGCGACATGGGATCGTCGGGCTTCACGGCCGCCAGTCTCCAGGCCTCCCGATGCGCGGCGAGGAGCTTCGACTCGTCGTGGCGGATGCCGCTCGCGGCGAAGGGCATGGAACTCAGCGCTGCGAGCCACGCGGAATCGCCGATCTCCGAATCGGGATCGAGCGCAAGGCGCGCGGCATGCTCGGCTGCCACGTTCCTCGCGAGCATCCCGGCGCGACGCGCACTTATGACCATCCCCGCCTGCTCTAGGAACGCCGCCAGCAGCCGCACATAGCGCGCCACTGACCGGCCCCACTCGGCTTCGACGATGGGCAGCGCTCCGCGGGTGCGGGTGAGGATGCGGGAAAGCGCGTCTCCTGCATGCGGGTCGGGGGCGACGGCGTGCGCGCGGATCACCGCCTCCTTCTGCCTCCTCGCCGAAGCCGCGCCAGTCGGGCATGCGCACCTGGAAGGCGAAGCGATCCGCCAGCGCCAGATCAAGGGGCTGGCTGCCCAGGTAGGCGCTGTCCGGGTCGTCGTCCGTTGCGGGCGGGTTCATCGCGGCCCAGCGGTGGCGAAGGTCGGGAAGCGCGATGCCCTGCACGCGCCGCTCGTGGACGATGGGGAAGAGCCGGTTCTGGATGTCCACGCGGGCGCGCGAGATCTCGTCGATGAAGACCGCCTGTGCGCCCCAGATGGAGGCGGGCGTCTGCACGAAGCGAAGCTCCCCGCGATCGTCGGGAAGCGGGTAGCCCACGAGGTCGTCGAAGTTGACGAGGCTCGCGTTGTAGTGGCGCCAGGCGAGCCCGAGGGCTTCGGCGATGCGCTCGAGCAGCAGCGACTTGGCGCTGCCGTGCGCGCCGATCAGCAGCAGCGGCGACTCGGTGGCGAGCGATGCGAGAACGGCGGGCTCGATCGCTTCGAGCCCGATGAGGCCCAGGCGGGCGAAGAGCCCGGAGGCCGGCAGCGATTCGGTGTTTTCAGTTGCCATGGGGCGCTCCTGCCGTCCTGACCGCGTGCGCGGTCGCGCCCGGACGGAAGTCGGCGCCACCGACGCTTTAGCAGCACTTGTGAGTCGCCCTGCAAGTTGTCGAATTAAATTGGCGACGGGCCTCGGCCCGGGACTTCATAGGAAAGAGTAGCAGCCATCTGGCTCACCAAGTGAGCCCGCGAGTGGACGGCGATGAGGCGATGCGCTAACTTCCCGCAAGCCAAAGGGGAGTGCCGACAAGCGCGAACCCCGCCAAGTCAGGAGCGACTCAGGGATGCCAAGGATTCGGGGTGCCTACCTGCTCTACATGCCACCGGGCAACTTGGAGGCGATGGCACATTACCGCGACACGATCGAGAACCGGATACCGCTCGAGCGTGTGGAGCGACTCCTGTCTGCCGAGTCCATCAGGCGTCTGAAGGCAATCTTTGATGGACGTCCAATGGCAGTCTGGGGCTCGCGCGACGGACGCGGAAACCGATCCCGATTCGAGAAAATGGAGGTTGGCGATGACCTTCTGATTGTCGAGGGCCCGCAGGTCAAGTTCATGGGCAAGGTTGCCCTCAAGCTGGTCAGTCCTGAGATCTCCCGGGAACTCTGGCGGAACATTCAGGCGGCCGATGGCCCCGGGTGGGACCTCGTCTACTTCATCGCCAATCCCATGGAGATCGACGTACCTTTCGTGGAGTTCTGCCGACTGTTCGGTTACCAGGAGAACCTGCAACTTCGAGGGTTCACCTCTGTTTCCGAAGATCGCCTCGAAGCGTTTTACGACCGCTATGACGACCTGTATTCCGTGCTCGTCAGGATTCGCCAGGGGATGCCGGTTTTCAAGAAGCCGGAACTACCCATGCCCCAGGCGCCGCACGGGCACGACCTCAATCGCGCCGGGAACGCACGCGCCTTCTCGATCTCTTCACGGAACGAGCAGAATCACCGACGTGTGCGTTGCAATTCCGGCGGCTCCGATCGATGGCCGCGGCCGGGCGGAGACGCTCTTAGAGGTCGGGCAGATCGATATGGCGAAAGGGAAAGCCGAGGCGAGGTGCAGCATCTACGTCATCCGCCTGAAACCGGAAGTGCTGCAGAAGCGCAAATTTCGCGAGGCCAATCCGCAGCATGACCCTGCCAAGCCTTGCGTGTACGTCGGCATGACTGCGCGCTCACCTGAGGAGAGGTTCGAGCAGCACAAGGCGGGGATCAAGTGCGGTCGCGGTTTCGTCCGCGATTTCTGGGTATGCCTCATGCCGCGGCAGTACGCCTCCTATGATCCCATGACCCATGAGAAGGCGAAGTGGATGGAGGTCGAGAAAGCCCGCCGACTCCGAAAGCGCGGCTACGCCGTCTGGCAGAAATAGTCTGGGCACAGGCTCATCGCCTGATCCCGTCCTCCCGGATACTGGCTACTTGCACCCCGGGCGAGAGGTTCAATGTTCACCGTTCCGACGATCGAAATGTCGCGTGAGTTCCATGCCGTGTGGCTCGCCGCAGGGCAGCACCTGGAGCGGCAGGTCGATCAAGGGATTTCCTGGCTGAAGTGCGATCCCCGCCCACCGTTTCTCGAGCACCTGTCGTTTCGCCTGGGCAATCAGCTCTTCTTTATCCGGGTTATGGCCGAGGACGGCTCAGTGGAAGCACCCGGGCACATCGGCGGTCTCGAGGCGATTGCCAAGGGCTGCAATGGCCACGCCTGCCTGATGCCCATGCGGATGATCCGCGGCGAATGGCGGCCCCTCGTGCCGGGGTGGGGGCTGGTCGATCTCGTGACCGAACTGCCTGTTGACCCGCCCGCCCTGGTGACGGACGAGGCAATCGAAATGACGGACTGGGAACTCCAGGATTTCGCGGTCCAGGTCGTTCGCGACATGCTGAGAAAGGAGGGCCATGAACTGATGTCGTGGAACGGCAATCCTGACGTGAATCCTTCGCTTTGGTTCCTCGGGGAGGACGGTCCGGAGTGGGTGCTTGTCCGCGCGGTTCGCTATCCCATCCGGAGAGCCCCTTTCCCGGTCAACTGGAAGGAAATCGCGCGTAGTCTCGCGGCCCTCAGTCGCAAGGGCCATTTCGCTTCGGTGGCAGTGGCATGCGGGGGCGGTCCCGCGGGAGAAGGATTCCTGGCCCGAGGGCATGGATTGATGATCGCCTACGAGGGACTGGAGCCCGGTCCAGGCTGAACGGTCTTTTGTGCCAGTTGACAACGCCAGTACAACTGGCATAATGGGTGGCATGAAGCCGAGCCACCCCGAACCTAAGTCTTTCTCCCTCGACGAACTGGCCGCGGCCGCGGGCCTCTCCCGAAGGACGGTCCGCTACTACATCCAGATCGGATTGCTGGAACGCGCGGAGGGCGAGACCCGGGCGGCACGCTACTCGCCGCAGCACCTGGAACAGCTCGTCGCCATCCGCCGCTGGACGGAAGAAGGCATCTCGCTCGATCGCGTGCGGGACCTCCTCGCGCGGCCGGCAGCGGCTGCGGAAGCGCGGGCGACCGCGCGCCCCGCCGGCGCCGTGGAAGTCTGGAGCCACCTCGTCGTGGCGGACGGTGTGGAAGTAACACTCGAAGCCGGCCGCGCGGGCCTCACGCCGGAGCAGGTCAGGGAATTCTTCCGGGCGGTGACTTCCGCCCATGCCGAGATCAAAAAGGACGGCAACCATGGGAAACCACGCAATCGTGAGCGCGATCGGCGCTGAACAGGTCGTGCTCGAAGGCGTCGTCGCCAGGGGGCAGGTGAGCGGCCTCCACTTCGACCTCACCCTCGAGCAGCGCTATCGCAATGCCTCCGCGACCAACATCGAGGCGGTCTACACCTTCCCGGTTCCGTGGGGCGCCGAGCTGATGTCGCTCGAGTTCGACATCAACGGCAAGACGCTCAAGGGCACGGTCGTTCCCCGCGCCGAAGGCGAAGCGCGCTACGAGGGCGCCATCGACAAGGGCGACACGGCGGTGCTCCTGGAGCGCTCGGGCGACGGCCTCTACACCGCCAATGTGGGCAACCTCCTGCCCGGCGAATCCGCCGTCGTGCGCTACCGCTACGCGCAGCTGCTTCGCTTCGAAAAGGGAGACGTGCGCCTCACGGTGCCCACGGTCATTGCGCCCCGATACGGCAACGCGGAAGCGGATGCGGGCCTCTCTCCCCACCAGGTGCCCGGCGTGAATATCCTCGCGGTCTACCCATTCGACATTTCCATTTCGCTCACGGGCGCGCTCTCCGAAGGCCGCGTCGCCTCGCCCTCGCATTCGATCGCGCTCAAGCGCACGGCAGCGGGGCTCGAGGTCGGGCTCGCCGGCAAGGGGTGTCTCGACCGGGATTTCGTCCTCTCGGTATCCGGCCTGGTCGGTCGCGCGTTCGGCGTTGTCGCGAAGGACGGCGATGGCCACGTGGCGCTCGCGAGCTTCTGCCCCGCGTTTCCGAAGACCTCGGAGCCGGAGCGGCGCAACGTGAAGATCCTCGTGGACTGCTCGGGATCGATGGGCGGCGACAGCATCGGGGCCGCCAAGCGCGCGCTCCACGCGATCCTCGCCTCGCTGGCGCCGCAGGACCGCTTCTCCCTCAGTCGATTCGGCTCGACCGTGGACCATCTCCACAAGGCCTTGCAGCGCGTCAACGACAAGTCGATCGGCGATGCCGGCCGATGGGTCATGGACATGGATGCGGACATGGGCGGCACCGAGCTCCCCGGCGCGCTGGCGTCGACGCTGGCGCTGGATGCGAAGACCCGCGCCGACGTCCTGCTCATCACCGACGGGGAAGTCTGGCAGGCCGACGAGGTGATCGCGGCCGCCAAGGCTTCCGGCCAGCGGATCTTCGCGATCGGCATCGGCAGCGCCTCCGTGGACAATCTCATTCGCCAGTTGGGCGAGGAAACGGGCGGTGCGGCGGAGTTCGTGGCGCCGAGCGAGGACGTGGAAAAAGCCATCACGCGCATGTTCCATCGCATCGCCCAGGAACCCGCGTCGAAGGTGCGCATCACCTGGCCCGGCGCCCCGGAATGGGAGGTGCTCCCGGGGCAGGCGATCTTCGATGGGGAAACGATTCACGCCTTCGCCCGGTTCGCGGCAGCGCCTTCCGGCGAAGCGCGGCTTTCCTTCGTGCTGCCGAACGGAAGCGTCGTCGAGGCGGCGGCCGCGCTGAGCACGGCGGAATCCACAAACGAGACGCTCCCGAGGCTTGCGGCGGCGAAGAGGCTTTCGCTACTCGCCGAGGACGACCAACGCGAGATTGCCGTCCGCTACCAGCTCATCACGAAGCACACGAACTGCGTTCTCGTTCACGAGAGGGCGGAAGGACGAAAAGGCGGTCGGTCTTCCCGAACTCGCGCGTGTCAGCCAGATGCTCGCGCGTGGTTGGGGCGGGGTGGGAACGGATCGACTCGCGGTGAGGAACGTTATTGGCGCGAACTACGACGTGGCTGCGTTCAGCGACGAATTCGGGGACATGACCGCGTACTGCGCGCCTGCCGGCCGGGACCGATACGCCTTCGAGAGCCCCGCTGTCTGCGACGCCCGCACTCCAAGCGAGGGCTCGCGTTCGCCTCGGGAGTTCCTGGGTGAGTTGTTCCGAGGCAAGGGCTGGCTCGATCTTCTGGTGGACCGGCTGCCTTCCACCTTCAGCGAGCTCGAATCTGCCGGCGTCCCGGAAGATGTCGTGGAGGTGCTTCGAGGACTCGTGGAGGAAGGCATCCCCGAGGCGGATGTCGTCGGGGCTTTCCTCGCGGCGCTGGCGCCCATTGCCACCCAATGCGGTTGCAGCCGCCATTTCGTGCGGAAGCTTCGTAACCGCAAGCCTGTGCCATCGAATGCAGCCGTGCTGGAAGAAAGGATCGCGAGCCGCCTGGCGAACCTGAGCGCCGAATCCTGGGCGGCATGACGGGCATCGTCCCGAAGCCGAAGCGTTTCGACGAACTTGATGATTACTAATTAGTAATGGGCCGGAATCCCCTGCTTGCGCCTCCGCCGCGCGGTCCGCGCCGTAGCAATCCCGGAGCCGCCGGTAGCGGCCTCGCATTTCGGTGAAACACCCAAATTGGGCACAATCAACCCTGATTTGGGTATGATTGCAGCCACCATGGCACTCCCCCGATCCTCCAGGCCTCCCGTTCCGGCCGCGAAATCCGCGCGGCGCGTGAGCCTTGCCGATGCGCTATTCAGCGGCACGCGACAGCGGGTACTGGGCGTGCTCTTCGGTCAGCCGGAGCGCAGCTTCTACGGCGACGAACTGATCGCCCTGGTCCGCAGTGGCTCCGGCGCCGTGCAGCGCGAGCTGGCCCGCCTGGCCCAAAGCGAGCTGGTCACGGTGCGCGCGTCCGGCAAGCAGAAGCACTACCAGGCCAACCCTCGCTCCCCGATATTTGCCGAACTCTGTGCAATCACGCAGAAGACCATGGGCCTCGCGGAACCGCTGAAGGCAGCGTTGGCGCCGCTTGCCTCGCGCATTCGCGCGGCGTTCATCTACGGCTCCGTGGCCAAGCAGCAGGATACCGCCAGCAGCGACGTGGACCTGATGCTGGTGAGTGACGATCTGGGCTACCCGGAGCTCTTCGGCGCGATCGAGGGCCTGAATGAGCGCCTGGGCCGCAAGGTGAACCCCACCATCTACACGTCCAAAGAGCTGGCGAAGCGCGTGTCGCGCGGCGATTCCTTCGTGAAGCGCGTCTTCGCCCAGCCCAGGATCTGGCTCATCGGAAGCGACGATGTCCTCGGCCTTTGAGAACCTTTGCGGTCCCGGCGGGCCGCTAAGGCCGGAAGCACCCGATGCCGCCGAATTCGCGGGATTGCTGCGTTCCGGAATTGCCCGCTTGAAGGATGCGGACAACGCTTCGCTTTCGCTCGAGAGCCGCTTCGATCTGGCCTACAACGCCGCCCACGCGCTCTGCCAGGCCGCATTGCGCTGGCACGGCTACCGATCCGGCAACCGCTACATTGTCTTTCAGCTTCTGCCGCAGACGCTGGGATTGGGGCCGGACGTGTGGCGCGTGCTGGCCAAGTGCCACGAACTGCGCAATCTCGCCGAATACGAAGGCGATCTCAACCTCGACGAGCGCATCGTCACCGACCTGCTCTCTGCCTGCGTGCAGGTAGCGGCCAAGGCTCGGGCGTTGAAGCCGCCGGCCCCGTGATCCGCGGGGAAGGGGGAAGCGTCCCCTTCACCCGCAGCTCCCTGCCCGACGCGAGACTTTCCGGGTTCAGCGCGCCACCCGCCGGCCCCCTTCAGAGGATACGCGAGGCAACATTACATTGAATGTAAGCTGTGCCGTTATCTCGCAGCCACATCTCCCCGCCGCCTTGCTATGGGAGGACACCACCTGTGAATACCGCTAGCCGCATCCTCGCTTCCAAGCCGGACCAGACCGTCCACACGATCGCCCCCGAGGCCTCCGTGTACGAGGCCATCGTGCTCATGGCGCAGAAGGGCATCGGGGCACTCCTCGTCACCGATGGCGAAAAGATCGCCGGCATCGTCTCCGAGCGCGACTACGCCCGCAAGATCATCCTCTTGGGCCGCTCGTCGAAGGAAACCCCGGTGCGCGACATCATGACCGCCAAGGTCCTCTTCGTGCGTCCCGACCAGACCAGCGAGCAATGCATGGCGATCATGACCGAAAGCCACGTGCGCCACCTGCCGGTGCTCGACGGCGATCGCCTGGTCGGGCTCCTCTCCATCGGGGACCTGGTGAAGGACATCATCTCGACGCAGCGCTTCACCATCGAGCAGCTGGAGCACTACATCCGCGGCGAGCGATAGGCGTCCATGACGCTGGACGAGGTGGTGCGCTATCACCAGGAAACGAAGCATCACTTCAATCGCTACGCCCGCTCCCTCGGCCGCCTGGACTGGGCGAACCAGCCCGATCCGTTTCGGCGCTACGCAGGATCTCCCCTCATTGCGCTTCCGCGGCTGAAGGCCGGCGACGCGCCGCTCTACGAGGATCTCTACCGTCCCGGTGCGATCGCCAGCGAGCCGGTCACCGACCGCACGATCTCGCGCTTCTTCGAGTATTCGCTCGCCATTTCCGCCTGGAAGCAGGCGGGCGAGGTCCGCTGGGCGCTGCGAGCCAACCCGTCGAGCGGCAACCTGCATCCCACCGAGGGCTATCTGCTCATCGACGGGATCGCGGGCCTTTCGCACGGAGCCGGGCCTTTACCACTACGCCGCCCGGGAGCACGCGCTGGAGCTGCGGGCGCAGTGGCCGCAGGAGAAGTTCACGGCGCTCCTGAAGGCATTTCCGCCTCACGCATTCCTGGTCGGTTTCTCATCGGTGATCTGGCGGGAAGCGTGGAAGTACGGCGAGCGCGCCTTTCGCTACTGCCAGCACGACGTCGGCCACGCGATCGGCAGCGCGCGCATCGCGGCCCGGACGCTGGGCTGGCGGATGCTCCTGCTCGACGGCACATCGGATGACACGGTGGCCGCCTTGCTGGGAATCGATCGAGCCGGGGACTTCGAGTCGGCCGAACGCGAGCACCCCGATTGCTTCGCCGTCGTCTGGCCCGCCGATCAAGCCGCGGGTATCGCCGAGGAAAAGCCGCACCCGATTCCCCTGTCGCTTGCGGCGGATGCCGTCGGCGATCTGGCGCAGCTCACCTGGCACGGCAAGGCCAACCGCTTGAGCCGCGGCGATCCGGTGCATTGGGAAAACATCGACCGGGCGGAGCGGGCCACCTGGAAGTCGAGCACCGAAGAAAGGTGGTCGACCTCGCGCAGGACGATTCCCACGGCGCAGCCCACACTTGGCTCGGGCAACCAGCCGCAGAACGCCTACCCGGGACAACCGAACGCCGGACAAATCATCCGCCAGCGCCGAAGCGCTCTCGCCTTCGATGGCGAAACCGCGATCTCCTCGGCCAGCTTCTTCACGATGCTCGCCCGCGTCCTGCCACGCGCCGATCGTGACCTTTGCAAACGCCCGATGCCCTGGGACGTCCTGCCCTGGGAGCCCGCCATTCACCTGGCCCTCTTCGTCCATCGCGTGGACGGCCTGGCACCCGGCGTGTACATGCTGGTCCGCGATCCGCGCGCCACGGACTCGCTCAGGCGCGCAACACACCCGCACTATTCCTGGACCCCGCCGCCGGGTTGCCCGGAGGACCTGCCCCTGTATCTCCTCGAGGAAGGCAACGCGCGGCAAATGGCGGCCCAGCTCAGTTGCCACCAGGACATCGCCGCGGACGGCGCCTTCTCGCTGGGGATGATCGCGGAGTTCGATGCGAGCCTCGCGCGCCACGGACCGTGGTTCTACCGCAGGCTCTTCTGGGAGACCGGGGTGATCGGCCAGGTGCTCTACCTCGAGGCGGAGGCGTTCGGCGTGCGCGCGACCGGCATCGGCTGCTTCTTCGATGACCCGGTCCATCGGGCGATCGGAATCCAGGACACGGCGTTCCAGTCGCTCTATCACTTCACGGTGGGCGGGCCGGTGGAAGATCCGCGCCTCACGACCTTGGCGCCCTACGACAGCCAGGCCTGACTGCCCTTATCCAACGACGAAGGGAAGCGTCCCCTTCGCCCGGCTTGTTTTAGGTAGCTGATCTCATGTTCAGTGCTTGCCCACTTAATAAAGGCTGACTATCATATAGTCGGACTTTCCTCCCTTATTAAAAGCAGGCTTTCACATGGCTCAAGAGGTAGATACCCGCGCCGGACGCTACGCCAGCCAGCCCGCTGGCTATCGGGCCTTCATCCCGGCACATCTCCCGCCGAACCCGCCCCTGGACATTGGAGGCGAACTCGCGGGGCTTCTGTCGACCGCCGATCTGGCGCTGGGACGGCTGGACGGGTCGGTGCTGACGCTGCCGAATCCCGATCTCTTCGTATTCATGTACGTGCGCAAGGAGGCTGTCCTTTCCAGCCAGATCGAGGGAACGCAAAGCTCGCTCCAGGATCTTCTTTCGGCCGAGGCGCAGCTATTCGAGCAAGGCCTGCCGCGTGACGTGGGCGAGGTCATCAATTACGTCCACGCGATGAACCACGGGCTTGCGCGCCTCTCCGAGTTGCCCGTTTCCGTGCGGCTGATTCGCGAGATTCACGCCAAGCTGATGTCGGGCGTTCGAGGCGGGCGCCTGCAACCGGGCGAATTGCGCACAAGCCAGAACTGGATCGGTCCGGCCGGCAGCACGATCGCGACGGCCACCTTCGTGCCGCCTCCGCCTCAGGTTGTGCCGGAAGCGCTGGGCGAGCTCGAGAAGTATCTGCATGCGACAGACGGCCTCCCGCCCCTCGTGCGCATCGCGCTGGCGCACGTCCAGTTCGAGACGATCCACCCGTTCCTCGACGGCAACGGTCGTGTGGGCCGGCTGCTGATCACCTTCCTGCTCACGGAATGCGGCGTGCTGCACAAGCCGGTTCTCTATCTCTCTCACTTCTTCAAGAAGCATCGCCAGGCGTACTACGAACTTCTGCAGGCCGTTCGCGAGCGCGGGGCATGGGAGGATTGGCTCGCGTTCTTTCTGAAGGGAGTCGCCGAGGTATCCGGCGAGGCGTCCGACACGGCGCGGCGGATTCTTGCCCTCCGGGAATCGCACCGCTCGGCCATCGCCGATCACCTGGGCCGCGCCGCGGGCAACGGCCACCGGGTGCTGGAGTCGCTCTTCGACCGTCCGATCGTCACCGTGAGCGACGTGCAGAAGGTGACGGGTACGACCTACGCGGCGGCCAACCAGCTCGTGTCCCGGCTGGAGGAGGTGGGGGTGCTCGGCGAAATGACCGGCTATGCACGCAATCGGCGATTTCGCTACGCACCGTACATCGCGCTCTTTAACGAGGAATGACTCGCGATGACCATGCAGTTGCTCGTACGGAGGTCGGCGTGAGTGCACGCCCCGAGTGGCGCTTCCGCCGAATGCTGCCGGGCGATATGAACATCGACCCGATCGAAAGCGAGTTCTTTTCCACGGAAGCGCTGGGCAGCCTCGCCGACCGCATCACGCCAGAAGCTCGAACCCCCCCAGCTTCGCCGCCGCCCTGTCGAAGGTCACCACCTTCGAGCAACCCGCGGCGAGACTCACCTGCCCGATGAGCGCATCGCTCAGGTCCGCCTGGCTTTCCTTCCAGGCCCGCAGCGCGCGCCACGCCGCCTCCGACTGCTCCACGAGGATCTGGCGCGACGACAGCAGGCCTTCCACCACCTCGGCTACCCGCGCGCGGTCCGCGCCGTAGCACTCCTCGAGCACCCAGCCGATCTCGGCGAGGGTGACGAGGGAGACGAACCCCGGGTGCTCTGCGGTGAGGGTCTTCTCGATCAGGCGCGTGGCGGCGGCGGACTGCCTCGCGTCGTCCTGCACCAGGTAGCGCACGACGACGTTTGTGTCCAGGCCGATCACCGGCGCGACGCCCGCTTGGCCACCGCGCGCTTCATCGCTTCCACGCTCACGGGCCTGGCCGGCTTCGCGATCATTCCCTTGAGTTCGCGCACGTCGCGCGAGACGGCCCTCACGGTATAGACGCCCTTCGAGGTTTCGACGAACTCGACGCGGTCCCCGGCATCGACACCCAGGCGCTCCCGGACGGACTTCGGGAGGGTGATCTGGCCTTTGGTGGTGATGGTGGCGATGGCCACGTCCTTACTCCTGTGGTGTTTCCTTACAATACTGTAATGCACGCGGGGGGCGTCCACAAGCCCGTCACCACGAGGCGCAGCGCCTGAGTTTTCATCCTCGGCTGTAACCCGCCGCCCCTCGCTCCCGAACTACCTCCCGACGCCTGAGCTCCCGCTCCCAGCCCGATCCACAGGACCCCCATGCCGATCCGCCCGACCAACGCCTGGCCGCTTCCGAATCCGTCGGAGATCACGCCGAGGGCCGTCTACGAGCAGCGTCGAGAGTTCCTGAAGCTCATGGCCCTGGGCGTGGCCGGCGCAGGCCTCGCCGGTTGCATCGACAGCAACGCGCAAACGGGAGCCGCCCCACAGCCCAAGGGCAAGATCCTCCTCCCCGGCACGGCGAGCCGCGAGCCCGGCGCGATCGCGACCGACACGCTCACGCCCTACCAGGACGTCACCACCTACAACAACTTCTACGAGTTCGGCACCGACAAGGCCTCGCCGGCGCAGAAGGCGGGGAGGCTCAAGACCCGCCCCTGGACGGTGAGCGTCGAGGGCGCGGTCGCCAAGCCTCGAACGTTCGACATCGAGGAGCTCCTGAAGCTCGCCCCCATGGAGGAGCGCGTCTACCGCCTGCGCTGCGTCGAGGGCTGGTCGATGGTGATCCCGTGGGTGGGGTTCCCGTTCCGGGAGCTTGCGAAGCGCGTCGAGCCCACGGGCAACGCGAAGTTCGTCGAGTTCGTGACGCTGGCCGACGAGCGCCAGATGCCGGGCATCCGCTCGCGAGTCCTCCCCTGGCCGTACACCGAGGGGCTTCGCCTGGACGAGGCGATGCACCCGCTGACACTCCTTGCCTTCGGCCTCTACGGCGAGGTGCTCCCCAACCAGAACGGCGCGCCCGTGCGCTTGGTGGTCCCGTGGAAGTACGGCTTCAAGAGCGCCAAGTCGCTCGTGAAGATCCGCTTCGTGGAATCGAAGCCCGCGACCGCCTGGGAGAGCGTGGCGCCGCAGGAGTACGGCTTCTACTCCAACGTGAACCCGGCCGTGGACCACCCGCGCTGGAGCCAGGCCACGGAGCGGCGGATCGGCGCCGACGGGCTCCTGCAGCGCAAGCGTCCCACGCTCCTCTTCAACGGCTACGAGGCCCAGGTCGGCAACCTCTACGCCGGCATGGACCTCCGGAAGAACTACTAGGGCGCCGCCGATGACGAGTCGTGCCATCGCGAAGCTGCTGCAGCACCCTGTGGCGAAGCCGATCGTCTTCGTGGCGTCGCTCTCGCCCTTCGCGTACCTCGCCTGGGCGGTTTTCGCCAACGCGCTGGGCGCGAACCCGGCCGAGGCGCTGATCCGCTCGACGGGCGACTGGACGCTGCGGTTCCTCGCGATCACGCTCGCCGTGACGCCGCTTCGGGTGATTACGGGGCAGAACCACCTGCTGCGCTTTCGCCGCATGCTGGGGCTCTTCACCTTCTTCTACGGCGCGGTCCACGTGCTCTGCTACGCGGGCTTCGACATGGGCTTCGCCGTGGGCGACATCGCGCGCGACATCGTGAAGCGCCCCTTCATCCTCGCGGGGTTCACGGCGCTCGCCCTCATGGCCCCTCTCGCCGCGACTTCCTTCAACCGCGCGATCCGGGCGCTGGGGGCGAAACGATGGCAGCGGCTGCACCAGCTCGCCTATCTCGTCGCGCCCGTGGCGCTGCTCCACTTCTGGTGGATGCGCGCGGGCAAGAACGACTTCGCCGAGCCCGCGGTGTACATCGCCATCATCGGCGCGCTGCTCGGCTGGCGGGTGTGGCGGCGCTGGCGGGACGAAGCGATGAAGGGGGCGCTTCCCTTCAGTTTCGATCGTCCTGGCGGGAGGTAGTGCCTCCGTCGTGGGATTGAAGGGGAGCGTCCCCTTCATCCGCCCGGCGCCCCATCGCTCGCGGCAACATCGCCGAAGGTTGAGCGAAAACGAACTCGAGGCGCATGCGCGTGCGCTCCCAACGCTCCTCGCGATGGCGTTCGATCCGTTCCCGGTGTGCCTTCGAGAGCTTGACGCTCATGGCGGTCTCCTGGCCCGGAGGGAGGATCGCGAGGGGGATCCCGCCGGGCATCGGGGACGGCCTCGTTTTAGCAGTACTTGTTGAGTCGCCCCGCAAGCGGAGTCAAATCGGCGACGGGCATTCGCCCGGACTACGGAAGCCGGTTTCTCGTACGGAGGGCCCAGGGCGTGAGCCTGCCCCGGGCCGGCGCGGCGACATCGCTAGGGCCGCCGCAAGGCGTTCCCCGCATCTCCTTTTTCGCCAGAATAGGGGAGCGTCCCCAAACCCGATGGAGGCAATGCAGACATGATCGCCGTGATCTTCGAAGTCACGCCCGAACCCTCCCAACGCGAGGCCTACCTCGAAGCCGCCAAGCGCATGCGCCCGCTCGCCGAGAAGATCGACGGATTCGTCTCCGTCGAGCGCTTCGAGAGCCTCACGGAACCGGGCAAGCTCCTCTCCCTTTCCGTCTGGCGCGACGAGAAGGCGCTGGAATCGTGGCGGAAGCTTCCCGAGCACCGCGCGATGCAGCGGCTCGGGCGCGAGAAGTACTTCGCCGACTACCGGCTGCGGGTGGCGGAGGTTTCGCGGGATTACGGCAAGGACGAGCGGGAGGAGGCGCCGGAGGATTCGAGGGTGGCGAATCCGTAGATTTCCCTCACCCCCGACCCCTCTCCTGACGGAGAGGGGAGGAAGTGGCTAGCGGCCACGCCCGTCTTGTCGATCCCACCGGCCATCGTGCCGCCCCCGGTCGCCGTCATTGCGACCCCGGTTGCCATCGTGCCGCCCCCGGTCGCCGTCGTGCCGGCCCCGATAGCCGTCGTGCCGATAGCCGTGCCGCTCGTAGCGAGGCGAGTAGTGGCGCCCGCCGTTCACGTTTGCGGAGCGATAGACGGGTGCCGAGCGGTACGTCGGCGCGGAGTAGTAGACGGGCGGCGCGTAGTACACCGGCGGAGGCGAGTAGTACGCGGGCTCCGGTGCGTAATACGCAGGCTCCGGCGGGTAGTACGCAGGCGCGGGCGCATGGCGGCGCGGGGCGTAGCGCGGCTCGTCGTAGGAATAGTCCGGGTAGGCGCCATGGCCGTGATGCCGGTCGCTTCCCGCGAGCGTGCCGAGTATCGCGCCCACCGCAGCGCCGGGGGGACCGCCCACTGCGGCGCCGATGCCGCCCCCGATGATGGCGCCGGCGACGGGGTCGTGCGCCGATGCCTGGGTCGGAACCACCAAGGCGCCGGCTGCGGCGGTGATCGCCGCGATCAACAGGGAAAGTTTCGGCATGGGAACCTCCTCGGGTGAGCGTTCACTGCAGTCTTCCCGGGCCACCGCGCAGCATCCGCGACGACCCGCCTCGAAGCATCTACCGGACCCCGCAAGAACCCACGGGCACCTGCTGCGAAAGGCGCGTCCGGGCCCGTCCTGCACGGCCCGTCCACCATTAACGCGCAAGCGGGGATTCCGTTGTCAGGTCGGACCCCCTAGGCGAGCATCCGTTCCAGTTCTCCGCTCGCCGCGAGCTTCTCCAGGTCCGCGGCACCCCCCACCAGCACCCCCTTCACGAACACCATCGGGAAGGTGGGCCAGCCCGTCCACAGCTTGAGCGCGTTGCGCCTGCGCCACTGGCCGAGGTAGTTGCCGTACTGCAGATCCCGATGCGCGATGCCGGCGGTGTCGAGCACGCGCCGCGCCTTCGCCACGTGCGGGTTCCACGCGAGGCCCACCACCACCACGGCGTTCGCCGCGATCGCGTCCTGCACTTCGCGCACGATGTCGGCGTGCAGCCCGGCCACCTTGCCGCGGATGGCGGAATGGATGTTCGCTTCGTCGAGGATGCTTCGCGCCATGGGTTCTCGCCACGGAAGGGGAACCCGAACGATATCGCGTTCCCGCCGCCCCCGCTTCCCGCGCGCAGGTCAACGACCCCCGTGCAGCCGGCGTTGAGAAGCCATGCCCGCCGCCGCCCGGGCCACCTTACCAATGTATAATTCCGGTAAGGCAACCCGGAGCCCCCGCCATGTTCGTGAAGATCACTTCCAAGCGCCAGGTCACCTTCCCCGCCCGCGTGCTGGATGCCCTGGGCGTGAAGCCCGGCGACAGGCTCGAGCTCGCCGAGGGCCGGGAGGGCTACGTGCTCCGCGCGCGCAGCATCGACCTCTCCCGCCTCGCGCCCCTTCGCGGCAAGCTCCGCCGCGGCCAGGGCCGGTTCGACCTCGCGGCCTTCCGCGAAAAGCCCCATGGCCGCGCGGTTCGGGATTGATACCTCGATCCTCGTCCGCCTCGCCACGGGCGACCCGGCGCGGGAGTTCGACGACTGCGTGCGCAGGCTCACCCGGCTGGTGGAAGGCGACGACGCGGAAGTCTTCGCCTCGAACCAGGTGATCGGCGAGACCTACGTCGTGCTCCAGCACCACTACGGCGTCCCCAAGGCGGAAGCGCGCGCGGCCCTTTCGAGCGTCCTGTCGAGCGGGCTCGTGGCGCCGCTCCACGGGCCGGGCGTGTTCGCGGCGCTGGAGGCGCGGGGTGGCTGCGGGCTCCTCGACCGCCTGATCGCGGACGACTACCGCATGGCCGAACTCGTCACCCTCACGCTTGATCGTAAAATGGCGGCCTTGCCGCAGTCGCGGCGCCTGTAAGTCCCCGCCCCTTGCGTTGACGCGAGGGCTGGAGCACGAGACTGCACTCTCACGAGGATTCCCCGAATGTTCCGCAACAAGTACCTCGACTACGCCGACCTCACCGCGCAACTCGCCAACTGGTCGCAGCAGCATCCCGACCTCGTCCACCTGGGCACGCTCGGCAAGAGCGCCGAGGGACGCGACATCCCCATCCTCACCATCGGTCCCAAGCCGGACGACCTCCGTCCCGCCGTGTGGATCGACGGCAACATGCACGCCTCCGAAGTGTGCGGTTCCAGCGTGGCGCTCGCGCTCGTCGAGGACATCCTCGCGATCCACCAGGGCAAGGACGAAGCCGGCGGCAAGGCGCTCCCGAAGCACATGGCGCAGGCGATCCGCGAGACGCTCTTCTACGTGGTGCCGCGCATCTCGCCCGACGGCGCCGAGGAGGTCCTCAAGAAGGGCCGCTACGTGCGCTCGAGCCCCGTGAACGACCGCGTGAACAAGGACCACGCCTACTGGGAAGCCTCCGACATCGACGGCGACGGCCAGACGGGCTACATGCGCAAGGCGAGCCCCGATGGCGAGCTGGTGGAGCTTCGCGGCGAGGACGGCAAGCCCCTCGATCCCCCGGTCATGGTGCCGCGCCTCCCGGAGGACGAAGGGCCCTACTTCAAGCTCTATCCGGAAGGCCACATCGTCAACTTCGACGGCCTGCGCATTCCCGACCCGTTCTTTCTTTCCGACAACCTGAACGACTTCAACCGCAACTTCCCCTACCTCTGGGCCGCGGAGCCGGACCAGGCCGGTGCCGGCCACTACCCGGGCAGCACGCCGGAGACGCGCGCGGTGATCGAGTTCGCCACGAAGCACCCGAACATCATGACGTGGCTGAACCTGCACACCTTCGGCGGCGTGCTGATCCGCCCGCTCGGCGACAAGCCCGACCAGAAGATGGACCAGACCGATCTCGCCATCTTCAAGCAGGTGGAGGCGTGGATGACGGAGCACACGGGCTACGCCACGGTGAGCGGCTTCCACGAGTTCCTCTACGAGCCCGAGAAGCCCATCCATGGCGATCTCTCCGACTGGGCGTACCACCAGCGCGGGTGCCTCGCTTACGTGATCGAGCTGTGGGATCTCTTCAAGCAACTCGGCATCGAACGGAAGAAGCCTTTCGTGGACCACTATTCGCAGCTCGAGCGCAAGGACTTCCTCGCGCTCGCGAAGCTCGACCGCGACGTGAACAAGGGTCGCGCCTTCAAGCACTGGAAGAAGGTCGCGCACCCGCAGCTGGGCGAGGTGGAGGTGGGCGGCTTCGACGGGCGCGTGGGCATCTGGAACCCGCCCTACGAGCTGCTTCCCGAAACCTGCGCCACGCAAAGTGCCGCGTTCCTGCGCGTGGCCGCACTCGTGCCGCGCGTCACCGTGGAAGTGGTCAAGCGCGAGAAGACGGACGGTGGCGCCACCCGGATCGAGATTCGCATAGCCAACGCCGGCTACCTCGGCACCTGCGGCCTGCCCTCGGCGCGCAAGCTCCCGCACGCGGAGCCCCTTCGCCTCACCGCCAAGGCCACGGGCGCGAAGCTCGTCGCACCCGCCGAGTCGGTGGTCGAGATCGGCCACCTCGACGGCTGGGGCAGCGGGCTCTACAACGGCGCCAACATCTTCATGCCGTGGACGCGCGGCAATCCCCACGAGAAGTTCGTGACGCTCCTCGCCGAAGGCAAGGGCAAGGTCGCGGTGAAGGTGGGGAGTTGCCGGGTGGGGTACCGGACGGTGGAGGTGGAAGTCGGCTAGGCGCCACGCGCCGGGGCGAATGCTGCGAAAATTGCGCATGAGCCAAGCCACCGCCCCCCGCCTCACGCCCGTCGATCTCGACCGCCTCGAGGCGCTCCTCGCCGCGGATCACCTGAAGGATTCGATGACGCTCGACGCGCTGCAGGGTCTCTTCTGCGCGGTGGCGAGCGCGCCTGCGCCGATCGCGCAGGAGGAGTGGCTCGAAGCCGCGCTGGGCGAGCACACGTTCGCGAGCGAAGCCGAGGGAAACGAAGTCACCGACCTTCTCACCCGCTTCTACAGCGACACCGCGCGCGACATAGCCGCCGAGGAAGGGCTCGACGTCCTCTCCTACCCCGTCGAGGATGGCGAGGAGGAACTCGCGGTGTGGTGCGAGGGCTATCTCGTCGGCGTGGCGCTTGCCGAGCCGGACTGGTTCAGCGCGGGCGACGGCGAGACGGTGGACGAGCTGCTCTTTCCCTTCATGGCGCTCTCCGGGCGCTTGAAGGAACACGCGCTCGAATCCGGCGCGCCGTGGGAGGGAGGCGAAGCCGAAGTGAAGCTCATGAACGACGCGCGCGAATCCTTCTACGGAACCGTGGAAGAGGCCTACCAGTACTGGTTCGACAACCGCATCAACCGCGTGCCGCAAAAGCGCGAGGGCGACAAGGTCGGCCGCAACGACCCCTGCCCCTGCGGCAGCGGGAAGAAGTACAAGGCCTGCCACGGGGCGGGCTAGCCGCGCGCTCCAGCCATCGCCAGCGACAACGAGCGCATGACCCCGCAGCCCGATTCCCGCTTCGCCGCCTTTCGCCTCGCGGTGACGCTCGCGCTGATGACGATCGGCGCGAGTGCGATGTACGTGGTGCCCGTGGTGCTCCCCGCGGTGCAGGCGGAGTTTGGCGTGCCTCGCGCCGACGCCTCGCTTCCCTACGCGCTCCTGATGATCGGCATGGGCGTGGGCGGCGTGCTGATGGGCCGGCTCGCGGATCGCTTCGGGGTCATGGTGCCGCTCATCGTCGGTGCGGTGGGTTTGGGGCTGGGCTACGTCGGCGCCGGGCTCGCGAACGACATCCACGTCTTCAACCTCCTGCACGGCGTGCTGCTGGGTTTCCTCGGCGTTTCCGCCACTTTCTCGCCGTTGCTCGCCGACACGTCGCTGTGGTGGGTGAAGCGCCGCGGCATCGCGGTGGCGGTGTGCGCGAGCGGCAACTACCTCGGTGGCGCCATCTGGCCGCCGGTGCTGCAGCACTTCGTCGACACCATCGGCTGGCGGCAGGGCTATTTCGTGATGGGCATCTTCTGCGCCGTGTCGATGACGCTGCTCGCACTCCTCATGCGCGTGCGCCCGCCGGCAGCCACGAGTTCGGCGGGCTCTCCGGCCGCCGCGACCGGTGGCGGCCGGCCCTTCGGGCTCCCGCCCGCCACGGCGCTGGCGCTGCTCATGGTCGCCGGCACCGCCTGCTGTGTGGCGATGTCGATGCCGCAGGTGCACATCGTCGCGTACTGCAGCGACCTGGGCTACGGCGCGGCGCGCGGGGCGGAGATGCTCTCGCTCATGCTGGGCGTGGGGATCGTGAGCCGCCTGGCCTCCGGGTGGATCTGCGACCATATCGGCGGGCTGCGCACGCTGATCCTCGGCTCCTTCCTGCAGGGCGTGGCGCTGCTCCTCTTCCTGCCCTTCGACGGGCTGGTGCCGCTCTACGTGATCTCCGCGCTCTTCGGGCTCTTCCAGGGCGGCATCGTGCCGTCCTACGCGATCATCGTGCGCGAGCACTTCCCGGCGCGCGAGGCGGGCGCGAAGACGGGCGCGATCATCATGTGCACCCTGCTCGGCATGGCGCTGGGCGGCTGGATGTCGGGCGGAATTTTCGACATGACGGGCTCCTACCGCGCGGCGTTCGTGAACGGGATCGCGTGGAATGCCCTGAACCTCTGCATCGCCTTCGTCCTGCTGCGCCGCGTGGCGCCCGGCTGGCCGTGGACGCCGGCCGTCGCGGTGCGACAATGAACTCCCGATCGTCCACGACCCCTCCCGCGGCCGGGAGGCGAACGCCATGACTGCAGCCACGACACCGCTTCCGCTCGCCAATCTCAAGGTGGTCGAGATGGGCACCCTCATCGCCGGCCCCTACTGCGCGCGGCTCCTCGCGGAGTTCGGCGCCACGGTGATCAAGGTCGAGACGCCGGGCGAGGGCGATCCGCTGCGCAAGTGGCGCCAGCTCCACGAGGGCAACTCGCTCTGGTGGTACGCGCAGGCGCGCAACAAGAAGTCCATTGCGGTAAACCTGAAGGCGCCCGAGGGCCAGCAGGTCGTGCGCGACCTGGTCTCCACCGCGGACATCGTCGTGGAGAACTTCCGCCCCGGCACGATGGAGCGCTGGGGCCTGGGCTACGAAGCGCTCTCCAGCACGAACCCGGGCCTGGTGATGGTGCGGCTCTCCGGCTTCGGGCAGACGGGCCCGTACAAGGACCGCCCCGGCTTCGGCGCCATCGGCGAATCCATGGGCGGCATGCGCTACATCACGGGCTACCCGGACCGCGCGCCGGTTCGCGTGGGCGTGTCGATCGGGGATTCCCTCGCCGCGCTCTTCGGCGTGATCGGGGCGCTCACCGCCATCCACCACCGCGGCACCTCGGGCCGGGGGCAGGTGGTCGACGTCGCACTCTACGAGGCGGTGTTCGCGATGATGGAGTCGATGCTTCCCGAATACGGCATGGGCCACAACGTGCGCGAACGCACGGGCTCGTCGCTGCCGGGCATCGTGCCGTCGAACACCTACCCGTGCCGCGACGGCAAGTACGTGGTCATCGGCGCGAACGCCGATTCCATCTTCAGGCGGATGATGAAGGCCATCGGGCGCGACGACCTCGCGGGCGATCCGGCGCTCGCCGACAACGCGGGGCGGGTCCGGCGCACGGCCGAACTCGACCAGGCCATCGGCGCGTGGACCGCCACCGTGGATCTCGAGGAAGCCCTCGCGGTGCTGGAAAAGGCCGAGGTGCCTTCGGGGCGCATCTACTCCATCGCCGACATCGCAGCCGACCTCCACTACCAGGCGCGCGGCATGATCGAGCTCCACAAGCTGGGCCACCACGACCTGCTGCTGCCCGGCATCGTGCCCAGGCTCTCCGCCACCCCCGGCGGCACGCGCTGGATCGGACCGAAGCTGGGCGAGCACACGCGGCGAGATGCCTGCGCTCGCTGGGCTACGGCGACGCGCGGATCGCCGATCTGCTCGCGAGCAAGGTGGTCCAGGGCCAGTAGCGACCATGGGGCCAGGTCCGCGCGTGCACCCGGGTGCGATCAGCCGGAGTTGCGAAGCCCCGCGGCGAGACCGTTGATGGTGAGGTGGATGCCGCGGTGTACCTTCTCCGCGGAGTCGCCGGCGCGGTAGCGCTTGAGCAGCTCGACCTGCAGGTGGTTCAACGGATCCAGATAGGGAAAGCGGTTGCGGATGGAGCGCGCGAGCGAGGGGTTGTTGTCCAGGAAGCCTTCGTTCGTGGTGATGGTGAAGAAGGCCTTCACCGTGCGGTCCAGCTCGGCGCGGATGCGCCCGAACATCTCGTCGGCGAGCTTGGCATCCGGCACCAGCTCCTTGTAGCGCGCGGCCACCGACAGGTCCGCCTTCGCGAGCAGCATCTCCAGGTTCGAGAGCATGGCGCGGAAGAACGGCCACTCGCGCCACATCTCGGCGAGGAGCTCCCTGCCCCGGTCGCCGTGCTTCGCGAGGTAGGCCTCCACGGCGCTTCCCAGCCCGTACCAGCCCGGCAGCATCACGCGGCACTGCGCCCAGGAGAACACCCAGGGAATCGCGCGCAGGTCCTCGATCTTCTGCGAGGGCTTGCGCGAGGCGGGCCGGGAGCCGATGTTCAGCTCGGCGATCTCGCGGATCGGCGTGGAGGCGCGGAAGTACTCGACGAACCCGGGCGTGTCGTAGACCAGTCCGCGATAGGCGGCAATGGCCGAGGCGCTGATCTCCTCCATCGCGGCGTGGTAGTCGGCATGCTCCTCGGGCGGGGCCGCGTCCAGGGTCGCGCGCACCGTGGCCGCTAGCAGCGCCTCGAGGTTGCGTCCGGCCGATGTCGCGGTTGGCGTACTTGCCCGCGATCACCTCGCCCTGCTCCGTGAGCCGCAACTCGCCCTGCACGCTGCCGGGCGGTTGCGCGAGGATGGCCTCGTAGGAAGGCCCGCCGCCGCGGCCCACGGTGCCGCCCCGGCCGTGGAAGAAACGCAGCCGCACGCCCGCGGCGCGAAACACCGCCACCAGTTCCGTCTCCGCCTTGTAGAGCTCCCAGTTGGAGGTGACGTAGCCGCCGTCCTTGTTGCTGTCGGAGTAGCCGAGCATCACCTCCTGGACGCCGCCGAGCGAGGCCACCATCGACTTTGCCTCGGGAAGTGCAAACCACGCGCCCATGGTCTCGGGCGCGCGCCGCAGGTCGCCGATCGTCTCGAAGAGCGGCACCACCTGCAGCTGCGCGACCGGCTTCTCGCCGGGGGTGACGAGACCCGCCTCCTTGAGCATCACCGCGACCTCGAGGAGGTCCGACACGCTCTCGGTCTTGGAGATCACGTACTGCCGGATCGACTCGGGGCCGAGGGCGGCGTGCACCTTCGCCGCGTGGGTTACGATTGCGAGCTCCCCCAGCGTCAGCTCCGAATACGCGGCGAAGGGCGAGCGCAGCGGCCGCGGCGTGGCGAGCTCGGCCCTCAGCAGCTTCTGCCGCGCCGCCTCGTCCAGCGCAAGGTAGTCGGGTGCCACGCGCGCCTCGCGAAAAAGCTCCGCGATCACCTGCTCGTGCACGTCCGCGTTCTGGCGCAGGTCCACCGTCGCCAGGTGCCAGCCGAAGCAGCGCACGGCGCGGCGCAGGTGCCTTAGCCGCCCTTCGGCGAGCATCGCCGCGTTGCCCGCGCGCAGGCTCTCGTCGATAACGTCGAGATCGGCGGCGAAGGCGGCAGCGTTGGCGTAGGGCTCGCCCTGGCTCACGGCGGTGCGGTGCTCGCGCCTCAGGCCCAGCGCGGCGGCGGTCGCCGCGAGCCTCGCGAAGATGCCGGTGAGCGCCCTCCGGTACGGCTCGTCCTTGCGAAACGGCGACGGGTCGGCGGACTGGTCCGCAAGTGCAGCCATCGCGGGCGTCAGATTCACCAGCAGCCCGGAGATGGGAAGCGCCGCGCCGAGCGCGTGCACCTGCCCGAAATAGTGGTCGAAGACGATCTCGGCCTGGCGGCGGAAGGCGAGCTCGAGCATTCCCGCGGTCACGAAGGGATTGCCGTCGCGATCCCCGCCCACCCAGCTGCCGATGGACATGACCGTGGGCACCGCGGCCGGCGCGTCGCCCGGGAGCTGCGCCACGGAATCCTCGATCTCGCCGTGGATGCGCGGGAGCGCGTCGATGAAGGTGTAGTCGAAGTAGGCGAGCGCGTTCTCGATCTCGTCCTTCACGCCCAGCTTCACCGCGCGCAGCATCCGCGTCTGCCAGAGTGTGGCCACCAGCCGGCGCAGCTCTCCCTCGGCCGCGGCGCGCTCTTCCTCCAGGAGGTCCGTGCCGTCGAGCCTTCCCAGCCAGCCGGCGATGGCGAGCTGCAGGTCGAGCGTGCTGCGGCGTTGCACTTCCGTGGGGTGGGCGGTGAGCACGGGGGTGACCCGCACCCGGGAGATCGTGGCCATGCCCTCGGCGCGAGTGGTGCCGCGTTCCAGCGCGTCGGCGAAGAGGCCCCGCAGCGTGGAGGCCAGCGGCCTGGAACCCTTGCGCCGGTTCTCGCGGTGGCGGCGCACGTGGTGGCGATCCTCGGCGATGTTGGCCAGCAGCGAGAAGTAGCTGAAGGCGCGCACCACCACCACGGCCTGGTCGTCGGTGAGGGCGTCGAGGGTCTCGGCGAGAAGGCGGCGGGAGGCCACGTCCTCCAGGCGCCGGCTTGCGACGGCCAGGCGGCGGATGGTCTCGATCAGCTCGTAGGTGTCCTCGCCCTCGTGCACCTTGAGGGTGTCCCCGAGGATCCTGCCCAGGAGCCGGATGTCCTCGGCGAGCGCCGCGTCCTTGTCGAATGTATTCACGGTACGAAGCTTCTCCGAATCGCGGGGTAAAATCCACCCTTCCCCGAAACGACCCCGCCATGCGCCTCCACATCAACGACGTAGCCGTTCGCGACGGCTTCCAGATGGAGAAGAGCTTCGTCCCCACGGCGACGAAGATCTCCCTCATCGACGAGCTCTCGCGCACCGGCCTCGCGCGGATCGAGGTGACTTCTTTCGTGAGCGCGAAGGCCGTGCCGGCGCTGGCCGATGCGAACGAGGTGCTCGCGGGCATCGCGCGCGTGCCAGGCGTGGTCTACGTGGCGCTGGTGCCCAACCTGCGCGGCGTGCAGAACGCGGCGGCGGCGGCGAAGAAGCCCGACGAACTGAACGGCGTGGTCTCCGCGTCCGAGACCCACAACCGAGCCAACATCAACCGCACGCACGAGCAGTCGCTCTCCGAGCTGCCGGCCATGGTGCGCGCGGCGCACGAGGCCGGGATGCGCCTCACGATGAGCCTTTCCACCACCTTCGGTTGCCCCTTCGAGGGCCGGGTGGACGAGGCGGTGGTGCTGCGCTTCGTGGAGGCGTTCCGTGCCGCGGGCGTGGACGGCATCTCGCTCGCCGACACCACGGGCATGGCCAACCCGCGCCAGGTGGAGGAGCTCACGGCCCACGTGCTCGACCGATTCCCCACGAAGGACGACGCCTACTACACCCTGCATTTCCACAACACGCGCGGCATGGGGCTCGCGAACGTGGTGGCCGGCATCGAGGCGGGTGTGCGCTCCTTCGACGGCTCCGTCGCCGGCCTCGGCGGCTGCCCCTTCGCGCCCGGCGCCACGGGCAACATCTGCACCGAGGACATGGTGAACATGCTCGCCGACATGGGCTACGACACCGGCGTGGATCTGGACCGGCTCATCGCCGCTGCGCGCCGCGTGCCCGGCATCGTCGGCCACGACACGCCCGGCCAGGTGGCCAAGGCCGGCAAGAGCCTCGCGCTGCACCCCTTGCCCGCCTCCATGCGGGCCGGCGCCTGAATTTCGCAGGACGGTTTCAACGCACCCGGCGCACGAGCCGGGATCGGACAACGAGAGGAGAGCAAACATGAAGCGGATTCTCAGGATGCTCGCGGCGCTGGCCGTGGGAACGATGGTGGCGGTCACCGCCGGTGCGCAGGCGCCGGAGAAGAAGAAGATCACGATCGCCGTGGGCGGAAAGAGCCTTTTCTACTACCTGCCGCTGTCGGTGGCGGAGCGCCTGGGCTACTTCAAGGACGAGGGGCTGGAAGTCGAGATCCCCGACTTCGCGGGCGGCTCGAAGGCGCTGCAGGCGATGGTGGGCGGCTCGGCAGACATGGTCTCCGGCGCCTACGAGCACACGATCAACATGGCCGCGAAGAAGCAGCCCATCAAGGCGGTGGTGCTGCAGGCGAAGTACAGCTCCATCGTGCTGCTGCTGCCCAAGGACAAGGCGGCGAAGTACAAGGGCCCGGCGGACCTGAAGGGCCTCAAGGTGGGCGTCTCCGCCCCGGGCTCCTCGACCAACATGTTCGTGAACAACATCCTCGCCAAGGGCGGGCTCAAGCCCACCGACATTTCCGTGGTCGGCGTGGGCGTGGGCTCGGGCGCCTTCGCGGCGATGGAGAAGGGCGAGATCGACGCGCTCTCCAACCTCGACCCCGTCATCACGCTCCTGGAGGACACGGGCAAGTTCGTGGCCGTGGCCGACAGCCGCACCGAGCGGGGCATGAACGACATCTACGGCGGCGACTACCACGCGAGCGTGATCTACATCACCGACGAGTTCATCAAGAAGAACCCCAACACGGTGCAGGCGGTGGTGAACGCGATCGTGCGCGCCAACCGCTGGATCGCCAAGGCCACGCCCCAGCAGATCGTCGACCTCATGCCGGATGCCTACAAGGCCGCCAACCCCTCGCTCTACAAGGCGGGACTGCTGAAGAACATGATCGGCTACTCCGAGGACGGCCAGATGACGATGAAGGCCGCGCAGAACGTCTACAAGGTGCTCAAGCAGTTCGAGCCGTCGGTGATCAAGGCGGGGGATTCGATCAAGCTCGACCAGACGTTCGACAACTCGTTTGCCCGGAAGGCCGCCGCCAAGTACAAGTAAGCGACAGCGCCAATTCATGATGACATCGGGAACCGTGTTCGATCGGACGGGCTTCGCCCGCCGATCAACACGACCGGGCAAGACCACCGGGCGCGACTGGAGGGTGCGACTGCGGGACGCGAATGCGGAGCGGGAGTGCAGAGTGCGACTGCGGGACGCGGGCGCGGCTGCGGGGCGCGACTGCCGGGTGGTCCGTGCGATGACCGAAGAACGGTTTGGGTCGATACCTGATCGGCAAATGCCATGAGCGCTTCCGTTTTGCTCGAGAAGATCACCTGCACCTTTTCCGCCAAGGGCGGCGAGGGCAGCTACACGGCCGTGCGCGACGTGGACCTCTCGATCGCCGACGGCGAGTTCGTCTCGGTGGTGGGCCCCACGGGCTGCGGGAAGTCCACGCTCCTGAACGTGGCGGCCGGGCTCCTCAGGCCCTCGTCGGGGTCGGTGAAGATCCACGGCGACACGCTCTCAGGCATCAACCGCCACGCCGGCTACATGTTCCAGTCCGAGGCGCTGATGCCCTGGAGGAGCGCCCTGGACAACGTCACGGCGGGGCTGCAGTTCCGCGGCGAGGAGGCGCGGTCGGCACGGGCGAAGGCAGAGGCGTGGCTCGAGCGCGTGGGGCTCGCGGGCTTCGGCGACCGCTATCCGCACCAGCTCTCCGGCGGCATGCGAAAGCGCGTCTCGCTCGCGCAGATGCTGATTCTCGACCCGCAGATCCTCCTCATGGACGAGCCCTTCTCCGCGCTCGACGTGCAGACGCGGCAGCTCATGGAAAACGAGCTGCTGGAGCTCTGGAGCGCCGACCGCAAGAGCGTAATCTTCATCACCCACGACCTCGAGGAGGCGATCTCGCTCTCCGACCGCGTGGTGATTCTCTCCGCGGGGCCCGCCTCGCGTCCCATCGGGGAGTTCGTGATCGACCTGCCGAGGCCCCGCGACGTATCCGAGATCCGCCTATCGCCGCGCTTCATCGCCCTGCACGACAGGATCTGGCACGCGATGAAGGACGAGGTGCTCAAGGGCTACGCGCAGACGCGCAACAGGACGACCGCATGAGGAAGACGCTGCTCCACCGTCCGTCGGGCGCGCGGCGGGGCGAAATGACGGGCGAAGCAACGCTCCCCTCTCCTTCAGGAGAGGGCCGGGGGTGAGGCCATGAAAAGGAAACTCTGGATCTGGCAGGTCCTGCTCCTGGTGGCGATCTTCGCCTTCTGGCATTTCGCCACGCACCCGGAACTGATCCCGCCTTTCGTGTGGGACAACCCGCACCGCGCGGCCTTCTTCTTCGGCGAACCGGTGAAGATGTTCCACGTGATCGTGGAATGGTTCGCGAGCGGCGAGATCTACCCGCACCTGTGGGTCACGCTCCAGGAGACGGCGCTCGCGTTCGTGATCGGCTCCGTCCTCGGGCTCGTGATCGGCCTGTGGCTGGGGCTCACGCCCTTCGCTTCCGCGCTCTTCGACCCCTACATCAAGGCGATGAACGCGATGCCGCGCGTGGTGCTCGCCCCCATCTTCATGGTGTGGTTCGGGCTCGGTATCTGGTCGAAGGTGGCCCTCGGCGTGACGCTCGTCTTCTTCATCGTCTTCTTCAACGTCTACCAGGGCGTGAAGGAAGTAAGCCCCGTCGTGCTCAACAACGCGACCATGCTGGGGGCCACGCGCCGGCAGCTCCTGCGCTTCGTGTACCTCCCGTCGGCCACCTCGTGGGTGTTCTCGAGCCTGCACACCTCGGTGGGCATGGCCTTCGTGGGCGCGGTCGTGGGCGAGTACCTCGGAAGCGCCAAGGGCGTGGGCTACCTGATCCACATGGCCGAGGGCGCCTTCGACATCAATACCGTCTTCGCGGGGATCCTCGTCCTCACGATGTTCGCGCTGGTGCTCGACTTCGCGGTTTCCTTCGCGGAGAAGCGGCTCCTCGTCTGGCGCCCGACCCAGGGCGAGACCGAGCCGCAGCTCTAGCGGCCTCGCGCAGCTCCAGCGCGAGGCGCACGAAGCGCGCCACCGCGGGGTTCGTGTCGCCGATGGGCGTGACGAGGTTCAACGGCGCCATGAGCCCGGGCGCGTCCGAGGGCTCCGCGGCATGTACAGAGTAAATGGGGTCAGGTTCAATTTCGAACCTGTCCCCATATTCCGCCGGCCGAAGCGTCTGGAGTCGAAATAAATGGGGACAGGTTCGAAATTGAACCTGACCCCATTTACGACCCCATTTACTTGCGCGGCTTGCGCCCCGCTCTTGCGAAGGCGGCGTCGAAGAGCGCGTTGGGCAGGATGGCGAGGAGCTTCGCCACGATGGCCATCTGCCACGGGATGACCGCGTAGTCCTTGCCTGCCGCCACCACGCGCGCGAAGCGGCGCGCAAAGTCGTCGGCGCCGAGGATGAAGGGCATCGGGTAGGGGTTCTTCTCGGTCATGGGCGTGGCGATGTAGCCCGGGCAGACGGTGGCCACCTTCACGCCCGTGCCGCGCAGCTCCACGCGCAGGCTCTCGAGGTAGCGGATGGCCGCGGCCTTCGAGGCGCAGTAGGCCCCCGCGCCCGGCATTCCCCGGTAGCCCGCCACGCTCGCCACGCCGGCGAGGGTGCCGCGGCCCGCCTTGCGCATCGCGGCGACGAAGGGCTGGAAGGTGTTCACCATCCCGACCACGTTGACGTCGAGGACCTGGCGGAAGACTTCGGAATCGTCCGCGTGCTCGGTGAGCGTGCCGTGGGAGATGCCGGCATTCGCGATCACGAGATCCGGCGGGCCGTGCTTCGCGATGAAGTCGGCCGCCGCGGCCTGCAGCGCGCCCAGGTCGCGAACATCCGCCACGTAAGTCTCCGCTCCCGCGGGCAGCGACTGGCGAAGCGTCTCGAGCAGATCGGCCCGGCGCGCGACCAAGCCCAGCATGGCGCCCTGCCCGGCGTAGTGGCGCGCGAGCGCCTCGCCGATGCCGCTGCTCGCGCCCGTGAGGAATACGACCATGCAATGGATCGGGGCCGGAATACTTCGCGAAAAAGTATCCCGGCCCCGGAAGCGGCGGCTACTTCTTGATCGCGGCGGGTTTCGGCGCGGCGGGCTTGGGGGCCTCGGCGGTGCTCGTGCCCATCTCCTTGCGCGCCATGGCGATCAGCTGGTCGACCACGGCGACCACGGCCTCGGGGCTGCCGGCGTGGGTGGTGGACGTGACGTACTTGCCGTTCACGATCATCATCGGCACGCCGTCGACCTTGTAGGAACCCATGAGCTGCGCGGCGCGCGCGAGCTTCGACTGCACGGTGAAGGATTTCTCGACTGCGTTGTACTGCGTCACGTCGATGCCCTGCTTGGCGAGCCAACCCTCGCGCACCTTCGGGTTGGCGAGGTTCGTGTTTTCCTTGTGGATCGCGTCGAACGCCTTGGCGTGCACCGGGTCGAGCTTCCCCATGGCCTCGAGCGAGTAGTACAGGAGCCCCAGCTGCGACCACGCGCCGCTGCCCACGCCGGGAACGCGCTTGAAGACCACGTCGGCGGGGAGCTTCTTCGCCCAGCTCTCGAGGAAGGGCTCGAGGTTGTAGCAGTGGCCGCAGGCGTAGGAGAAGAACTCGATCACCTCCACCTTGCCGCCGCCTTCCGTGGCCTGGGGCGGATTGAGCAGCGTGAACTTCTGACCCGGTTGCTGGGCCTGGGCGCCCGCGGCCATGAGGCCGAAGGTCGCGAGGGCAAGGGTGAGGAAGCGGTGCAGGTGCATGGTTGGACTCCGTCAGCGGTTCTTGGCTTCGTCGGTGCGGATGATGGTCGCGCCGACCCCGTTCTGGGACAGCGTGGCCTTGATTCGGTTCACGTCGTCCAGGCTCTGGTAGGGGCCCAGGCGCACGCGGTGCAGGATGCCCTTGCCGGGGATGTCGACGGGCTTCACGCTCGCTTCCAGGCCCGTGAAGGCGATCTTCGCCTTCATGTTGTCGGCGTCCTTTTCCTCGGAGAAGGCGCCGGCCTGCAGCCAGTAGGTGTCGCCGGAATAGGGCTTGGGCTGGCTGGGCGAGGAGCCGGGGCCGCCCTTCACCGGATCCTTCGGGCGTGCGGCGGCCGATTTCGCCTCGCGGTCCGTCACTTCCTTCTCGCCGGGCAGCATCGTGTAGAACTCGAAGCGCGGCCGGTCGGTCCGGGGCTTGTCGGCGGCGGGCTTCGTCGCGCCCGGCTTCTCCGGCGCGCCCTTCTCGTCGGGCTTGGACGGTTGCGTGGGGCCGATCCGCGCGAGCGGCTCGATGGGCTTCGGCTGGTCGACGAAGGGATTGGACAGGCGGTTAAGCCACAGCGCCACGCCGAGGGCGATCACGATGCCCATGAGCAGCCCGATGATCATGCCGAGCAGCAAGGGGTGGGCCGTGCGGCCGGACTCGCGGGGCGACGGGCTGTTCTTGAAATCCTTCGGCATCTACATCCTCTCCGGCGCGCTCACGCCCAGCACGGCGAGGCCGTTGGCGAGAACCTGTCGCGTCGCGGCGACAAGGGCGAGTCGCGCGAGCTTCACTTCCTCGTCGTCGACGAGGAAGCGCTCGGCATTGTAGTAGGTATGCAGGCGAGCCGCCAATTCGTCGTGCAGGTAGAACGAGACGAGATGCGGCGAGAACTCGCGCGCTGCCCGCTCGAGCACCTCCGGGAACTGCGCCAGCGCCTGCGCGAGCGCGACCTCGTGCGGCGTGCCCAGCGCGGCGAGGCTCGCGCCCGCCGAGCGCACCCTCGTCGCCGCCCCATTCGCGCAGCACCGCGCAGATGCGCGCGTGGGCGTACTGCACGTAGTAGACCGGGTTCTCGTCGCTGCGGCTCTTGGCGAGGTCGATGTCGAAGACGAGGTGGGAGTCGGACTTGCGCATGAGGAAGAACCAGCGCACCGCGTCGCGCCCGGCCTCCTCGACCAGGTCTCGCACCGTGACGTAGGCGCCGGCCCGCTTGGAGATCTTCACCTCCTCGCCGCCCTTCATCACCGTCACCATCTGGTGCAGCACGTAGTCCGGGTAGCCCCCGGGAATGCCGGCGCCCAGAGCCTGCAGGCCCGCGCGCACGCGCGTGACGGTGGAATGGTGGTCCGCGCCCTGCACGTTCACCGCGGAGGCATAGCCGCGGCGGAACTTGGCGAGGTGGTAGGCCACGTCCGGCACGAAGTACGTGAAGCTGCCGTCGGACTTTCGCATCACGCGGTCCTTGTCGTCGCCGAAGTCGGTGGTCTTCAGCCACAGCGCGCCCCCGGATTCGTAGGTGCGGCCCGCGTCCACGAGCATGCGCACCGTCTCGTCGACCTTTCCGTCGGCGTAGAGCGAGCTCTCGAGGTAGTAGGAGTCGAACTTGACGCCGAAGGCGCGCAGGTCCGCGTCCTGCTCGCCGCGCAGGTAGGCCACCGCGAAGACGCGAATTGCCTCGAGGTCGCCCCCGTCCGCGTCCGCCGGGTGCTCGGCGACGTAGTCGCGGGCGATGTCCTTGATGTAGTCGCCGCGGTACCAGTCGTCGTGCATCGCCGCGCCCCCGACGAGGCCCTTCGCTTCGCGCAGGCGGAACTGCACCGAGAGCGCGAGGTTCGCGATCTGGTTGCCCGCGTCGTTGTAGTAGAACTCGCGCAGCACCTTCCAGCCCTGCCATTCGAGGAGCGTGGAGATCGCATCCCCCAGCGCCGCCTGGCGGCCGTGGCCCACGTGCAGCGGGCCCGTCGGGTTCGCCGAGACGAACTCCACCATGATCGTGCGCTCGGGGCGCGGGTGTCCGCGGCCGAAAGCCGCACCTGCCGCGCCGATCGCGGCAACCGCCGCGAAGCGCGAGGTCTTGGAGAGCGTGAAGTTGATGAAGCCGGGGCCGGCGATGTCGGTCTTGGCGATCTCGGGCACGTTGGCGAGGGCCGCGACGATCGCCTGGGCGGCGTCGCGCGGCTTCATGCCCACGCGCTTGGCGAGCTGCATCGCCACGTTGGAGGAGAAGTCGCCGTGGTCCGCGTTGCGGGGGCGGTCCAGGTCGACCACCACGTCGCCGGCTTCGGGAAAGGCCGCGCGCACGGCGTGGCCAACCAGGGCGGCGAGGCGGTTCTTGGGATCGATTTCGGTCACGGATGCTGGAGCGGTCGCGGGAACCCGCCATTATACGGGGCCGGTCCTGCCCGGCCCGCGTTCCCCCGCGGTCGCGGGGCCCTAGGCTTCCTGTGGATCCACGTCCAGGGACCAGCGCACGCGCCGCCCGCCCTTCTCGTCCAGGGCCGCCTTCCAGCCGCGCAGGAAGGGTTGGAGCGCCGCACGCGAGGCCGCGCGCACGAGGAGCTGGGCGCGCTCGAAGCCGGCCTTGCGCTCGAGGGGCGCGGGCACCGGGTCGAAGATCTCCACCTTGCCGCCGAGGCCTTGCGCCATCCGCGCGGCCGCGCGCAGGAAGGCGATGGCCTCGCCCGCATGCTTGGATTCGGCGCGCAGCATCGCGAGGTGCGCAAAGGGCGGGAAGCGCGCGAGCCGCCGCTCCTCGAGCGAAGCGTCGGCGAAGGCGGCGTAGTCGTGGGCGGCGACGGCGGCGTAGAGCGGATGGGCGGGGAAGTCGGTCTGGATGAGCACTTCGCCGGGCTCCTCGGCGCGCCCTGCGCGCCCGGCCACCTGGGTGAGCAGCGAGAAGAGCCGCTCCGAGGCGCGGAAATCGACGCTGTAGAGCGCGCAGTCGCTGTCGACCACGCCCACCAGCGTGAGGCGCGGGTAGTCGTGGCCCTTGGCGAGCATCTGCGTGCCCACGAGGATGTCGAGCCGCTCGTCGCGCACCAGGGCGAGCACGTCGGCGAGCGCGCCCTTGCGGGCCGTGGAATCGCGATCGACCCGGGCGATCCTCGCGCCGGGCAGGGCGGCGGTGAGCGCTTCCTCGATGCGCTGCGTGCCCTGGCCCACGGGCGCCAGGTCGGGGCTGCCGCAGCCGGGGCAGCGTGCCGGGACGCGCTCGCGGTGCCCGCAGTGGTGGCAGCGCATCTCGCCCGCCTTCTGGTGCAGCACGAGGTTGGCGCTGCAGCGCGTGCAGGTCGAGTGCCACGCGCAGGAGCGGCAGAAGAGCACGGGAGAAAAGCCGCGGCGGTTGACGAACACGAGGCTCTGCTCGCGCCGGGCGATGCGCGCGCGCAGCGCCCGCAGGAGCGCGTCGCTCAGGCCCTCGATCGGCCGGTCGGCCCGCGTGTCGACCATGCGCACCACCGGAAGCCTCGCGTCGGCCAGTGCTCGCTCGCGAAGCTCCGCAAGCCCGTAGCGGCCCTGCTTCGCGTTGGCCCAGGTCTCGAGCGACGGGGTCGCCGAGCCCAGCACCACGGGGATCGCGGCGAGTTGCGCGCGGCGCACGGCCACGTCGCGCGCGGAGTAGCGAAGGCCCTCGTGCTGCTTGTAGGAGGGGTCGTGTTCCTCGTCCACGACGATGAGGCCCAGCTCCGGCATGGGCGCGAGCGCGGCCAGGCGCGTGCCCAGCACGATGCGCGCCAGCCCCGAGTGCGCGGCGAGCCAGGCGACGGCGCGCTCGCCCTCGCCCAGGTGGCTGTGGGCGGCGACGATCGCCACACCCGGGAAGCGGCTTCGCACGCGCGATTCGAGCTGCGGGGTGAGGCCGATCTCGGGCACGAGGTAGAGCGCCTGGCGCCCGCGGGCGAGCGCCTGCTCGATCAGGCGCAGGTACACCTCGGTCTTGCCGCTGCCGGTGATGCCGGCGAGCAGCACGGGATGGAAGCGCTCGAATCCGGCGAGGACCTGCGCGATCGCCTGCGTCTGGGCGGGCGTGGCCTCCACGGGCGAGGCGGACGGGCCCGGCGCGGGCGCCGATGCGGGTTGCGCCTTGATCACCCGGCGCCGGGCCTGGCGAAGCCGCGGCGGCAGGCTTGCGTGCAGCACCTCGCCCAGGGGCCGCTGGTAGTAGGCGGCGCAGAACTCGAGCAGCTCGAGGTCCCGCGCGGCGAGCGGCGCCACGTCGTCGAATACCTTGGCCAGTTCGCGCAGGCGCTCGGCGGGAATGTCGCTGCGGGAGGCACGCGCCACGACCACGCCCACCTTCGCGGTGCGCCCGAAGGGCACCACCACGAGGCTTCCGCGAGCCGGATCGAGACCCTCGGGAACGAGGAAATCGAAGGCCTGCTCGAGGGGCACGTCGAGGGCGACGCGGGCGATTTTCATGGCGCGAAAGGCCCCCGGAAACCGGGGAACGCTACCCTGTGGATAACTCTGTGCATTGCTTGCCGCCCCGCGACCAGAATTCGGCGCACTTGCGGCTCATACCTCATCCGGGTGGCGAGGAAGGCTATGCAAGTTAATGAAAAACAATGAAATTCTGAAACATCGGACAGCCCGGCACTACTCTGCGTTAAAGGCCGCGCGAACAAGGAAAATGTGAATACGCAATCACTTTCGCGAAAATTCTCCGCTTGACACGGGCTACGCGGGGGAGGGATTGCGACCGTGGCGGTGGACGGCCTCCACCAGGGCGTGCACGTGCTCCGGGGGCGTGAACTGCGAGATCCCGTGCCCGAGGTTGAAGACGTGGCCCGGCCCCGCGCCGAAACTGCCGAGGATCCGCTTCGCCTCGCGCTCGATGGCCTCCGGCGGCGAGAAGAGCACCGCCGGATCCATGTTGCCCTGGAGCGCCACCTGGTCGCCGACCCGGGCGCGCGCGGCGCCGATGTCGATGGTCCAGTCGAGCCCCAGCGCGTCCGCCCCGGCCTGCGCCATGGACTCGAGCCAGAGCCCGCCGCCCTTGGTGAAGAAGATGCGCGGCACGGTGCGGCCCTGCGCCGTGCGCGTCACGCCCGCGAACACCTGCTTCGCGTAGGCGAGGGAAAACTCGCGGTAGGCCGCGTCGGAGAGCGCGCCGCCCCAGGTGTCGAAGACCATCACCGCCTGCGCGCCGGCTGCGATCTGCGCGTTCAGGTACGCGGTCACCGACTGCGCGTTCAGGGCGAGGATGCGGTGCAGCAGGTCGGGGCGCGCGTAGAGCATCGACTTCACGGTGCGGAAATCGTCGCTGCCGCCGCCCTCGACCATGTAGCAGGCGAGCGTGAAGGGGCTGCCGGAGAAGCCGATCAGCGGCACGCGCCCGTCGAGCGACTTGCGGATGAGCGAGACCGCGTCGAAGACGTAGCGCAGCGAATCGAGATCGGCGGCCCCCAGGCGCGCGACTTCCGCCTCGGTGCGCACGGTGCGCTCGAACTTCGGGCCCTCGCCCTCGGCGAAGTACAGGCCCAGCCCCATCGCGTCCGGAATGGTGAGGATGTCGGAGAAGAGGATCGCCGCATCGAGTGCGAAGCGCTCGAGCGGCTGCAGCGTCACTTCGCAGGCGAGTTCCGGGTTCTTGGCGAGCGCGAGGAAGCTGCCCGCCTTCTTGCGCGTGGCGTTGTACTCGGGGAGGTAGCGGCCCGCCTGGCGCATGATCCAGACCGGCGTGTGCTCCGTGGGCTCGCGCAGGAGCGCGCGCAGGAAATTGTCGTTTTTCATGGGGGCCGATTCTCTCACGGCGGGCACGCGCGCCCCACGACAACGGTCAAGGCTGGCGGTCCAGGAAGGCCGCGATGGCGCTCGCGTAGCGCGGGTTCAGGTCGAGGTCGTTGTGCCCGAACCCGTCCAGGCGCAGGCGCTCGACGGGCCCGCCCCAGGCGGCGGCGAGGCGTTCGGAGTGCGCGGGCGCGATGATCGTGTCGGAGCCCCCGTAGACGAAGAGCGCGGGCACGCGCAGTGCGGCCGCGTGCCGGATCGACTCGAAGCGGTGGCGCAGCAGCCAGCCCACGGGCATCCACGGGTAGTGGGATTTCCCCACCGCGACGAGGCTCTCGAAGGGCGAGGTGAGCACCACGCAGCGCACCGGCCGCGCCGCTGCGAGCTGCACGGCCACGCCGCTGCCGAGGCTTCGCCCGTGAACGCACAGCCGCGCGGGGTCGAGGTCGGCGCGGCGCGCGGCCCAGTCGTGGAGCGCGATCGCATCGGCCACGAGCGCGTGCTCGCCGGGCGTGCCGCCGCTTTCGCCGTAGCCGCGGTAATTCACGAGCAGCACGGCGCGCCGGCCGTAGGTCATCTCGGCCTCCCGCGCGTGCGCGGTCACTTCCTCCGCGTTGCCGCCGAAGTAGAGCACCGCCGCGCGCGGCACCGTCGCCTCTCCCGGCGGCAGTGCCAGCACACCCGCGAGCGGCGTGCCGTCGGTTGCGGCGAGCGAGACTTTCTCGAGCGTCCAGCCGGGCGGCGCCGAAGGTGCGCCACGCAGGGGTTGCGGGAAGAAGAGGAGCCGATCCTGCGCGAGCCACAGCATCGCCACCATGCCCGCGTAGGCGAGCAGTGCGACGATGACGAGGGTCTTCAGCGTGGCGGCTCCGGGACGGGTGCCGGGTCGGGGGTGACGGGGAGCGCGCCCGCGCTAGCGGGGCAGGTCCGACGAGCCCATGAGGAACGCGTCGACCTCGCGGGCGCACTGGCGGCCCTCGCGGATCGCCCAGACGACGAGCGACTGGCCGCGCCGCATGTCGCCGGCCGCGAACACCTTTGCCACCGAGGTCGCGTAGCAGCCATTGCCGTCCGTGGTGGCGCGCACGTTGCCGCGCGGGTCCTTCTCCACGCCGAGGGCGGCGACCACGCCCTCGTGCACGGGGTGCAGGTAGCCCATGGCAAGGAGGACGAGATCGGCGGGCATCGTGAACTCGGTGCCGGGCACTTCCTGCATCGCCATCGCGCCCTGGTCGTTCTTCACCCACTCGACGTGGCAGCCGGTGAGGCGCTCGACCTTGCCGTCCTTCCCCTCGAAGCGCTTGGTGGCCACGGCGAAGTCGCGCTTCGCACCTTCCTCGTGGGAGCTGGAAGTGCGCAGCTTCAGCGGCCAGTACGGCCAGGTGAGGGGCTTGTCCTCCTGCTCGGGCGGCTGCGGCAGCAGCTCGAAGTTCATCACCGACTTCGCGCCCTGGCGGATGGAAGTGCCGATGCAGTCGCTGCCGGTGTCGCCGCCGCCGATCACGACGACGTGCTTGCCGGTGGCGAGCAGCTGCCCGTGCACCCTTTCCCCCGCGACCACGCGGTTCTGCTGGGGCAGGAACTCCATCGCGAAGTGGATGCCGGAGAGCTCCCGGCCGGGCACCGGGAGGTCGCGCGGCTTCTCCGAGCCGCCGGAGAGCACGACCGCGTCGAAGCCTGCGAGGAGGTCGGCCGCGGTCAGGTCCACGCCCACGTTCACGCCGGGGCGGAAAGTGACGCCCTCGGCCTGCATCTGTTCCATGCGCCGGTCGATGTGGTGCTTTTCCATCTTGAAGTCGGGGATGCCGTAGCGCAGCAGGCCGCCGATGCGGTCGTTCTTCTCGAAGAGCGTGACCTCGTGCCCGGCGCGCCCGAGCTGCTGCGCGCAGGCGAGCCCCGCGGGGCCGGAACCCACGACCGCGACCTTGCGGCCGGTCTTCGTTTCCGTGAGCTCGGGGATGATCCAGCCCTCGGCCCAGCCCTTGTCGACCAGGGCCTGCTCGATCGACTTGATGGCGACGGGGTCGTCGTTGATGTTGAGCGTGCAGGCCGCTTCGCAGGGCGCGGGGCAGACGCGGCCGGTGAACTCCGGGAAGTTGTTGGTCGAGTGCAGCACCTCGAGCGCGCCGCGCCAGTTGTTGCGGTAGACGAGGTCGTTCCAGTCCGGGATCACGTTGTTCACCGGGCAGCCGGTCTGGCAGAAGGGGATGCCGCAGTCCATGCAGCGCGCGCCCTGCTGGCTCACGTCGGCGTCGGGGAGCGCGCGGACGAACTCCTTGTAGACCTTGATGCGCTCGGCCACGGGCTCGTAGCCGCGGTCCTTGCGCGCGATTTCCATGAATCCGGTGATCTTTCCCATGTTCCTTCCCTGTTGCCTCACCCCGACCCTCTCCCCTCTCGTTGCAGGAGAGGGGCTGGGCGTGAGGCTAGTCGTTCGCCCGCACTTCCGCGATCCGCGCCACGCCGCCGCGCCGCTCCTGCTCCTGGGCCATCTCGCCGAGCGCGCGCTTGTACTCGATGGGCATCACCTTCACGAAGCGCGGAAGGTAGGCCGCCCAGTTCTCGAGGATGCGGCGGGCGCGCTCGCTGCCCGTGAAGAGCAGGTGGCGCTGGATGAGTGCCTTGATCGTGGCCTCGTCCTTGCCCGCCAGGTGGTCGATCGAGACCTTGCCGTGGGTCTCCAGCTCGAGGTTGGCGCCGGCGTCGGCGGCGACGCGGTCCTCCTCGGGGATGGGTTCGAGCTCCACCATCGCCAGGTTGCAGCGCTGGGTGAAGTCGCCCTCCTCGTCGAGCACGTAGGCGATGCCGCCGGACATGCCCGCGGCGAAGTTGCGCCCGGCCTTGCCCAGCACCACCACCGTGCCGCCCGTCATGTACTCGCAGCCGTGGTCGCCCACGCCCTCCACCACCGCCGTCGCGCCGGAATTGCGCACCGCGAAGCGCTCGCCCGCGACGCCGCGGAAATAGGCCTCGCCGGAGATCGCGCCGTACATCACGGTGTTGCCGACGATGATGTTGTCCTCCGGGACGATGGGGCAGTCCTTCGCGGGGTAGGCGATGATCCGCCCGCCGCACAGGCCCTTGCCCACGTAGTCGTTGGCGTCGCCCTCGAGCTCGAAGGTGATGCCGTGCGCGAGCCAGCCGCCGAAGGTCTGGCCCGCGGTGCCGTGGAACTTCACGTGGATGGTGTCCTCGGGCAGCCCCGCATGTCCGTAGCGGCGCGCGATCACGCCCGAGAGCATGGCGCCCACGGTGCGGTTGCGGTTGAAGATGGGGCTCTCGATCTGCACCGGGCGCTTCGACTCGATCGCGGGCCGCAGCTTCTCGATCAGCTCGTGGTCTAGCGCGCGGTCGAGCGCGTGGTCCTGGCGCTCGGTCCAGTGGATCGCGACCGCCGTGTCGATCGGGGGGCGGTAGAAGAGGCGCGAGAAATCGAGCCCGCGGGCCTTCCAGTGCTCGACGCCGCGGCGCGTGTCGAGCATCTCGGTGCGCCCGACCATGTCCTCGAAGCGCCGGAACCCCATCTTCGCCATCCACTCGCGCACTTCCTCGGCGACGAAGAAGAAGTAGTTGATGACGTGCTCGGGCTTGCCGGTGAATTTCTTGATGAGCTCGGGGTCCTGCGTGGCCACGCCCACCGGGCAGGTGTTCAGGTGGCACTTGCGCATCATGATGCAGCCCTCCACCACCAGCGGCGCGGTGGCGAAGCCGAACTCGTCGGCGCCCAGGAGCGCGCCGATCACCACGTCGCGCCCGGTCTTCATCTGCCCGTCGGCCTGCACGGCGATGCGCGAGCGCAGGTTGTTCAGCACCAGCGTCTGCTGCGTCTCCGCGAGACCTATCTCCCAGGGGCTGCCGGCGTACTTGACGGAGGACAGCGGCGAGGCGCCCGTGCCGCCGTCGTGGCCGGAGATGGTCACGTGGTCGGCCTTCGCCTTCGCCACGCCCGCGGCGATGGTGCCCACGCCGATCTCGGAGACCAGCTTCACCGACACGCGCGCCTGCGGGTTCACGTTCTTCAGGTCGTGGATCAGCTGCGCGAGATCCTCGATCGAGTAGATGTCGTGGTGCGGCGGCGGCGAGATGAGCCCCACGCCCGGCACCGTGTGGCGCACCTTGGCGATGTACTTCGAGACCTTGTGGCCGGGAAGCTGGCCGCCCTCGCCGGGTTTCGCCCCCTGGGCCATCTTGATCTGCAGGTCGTCGGCGTTGACCAGGTACTCGGTGGTCACGCCGAAGCGCCCCGCGGCGACCTGCTTGATCGCCGAGCGCATGGAGTCGCCGTTGGGAAGCGGCACGTAGCGGATCGGGTCCTCGCCGCCCTCGCCCGTGTTGGACTTGCCGCCGATGCGGTTCATCGCGATGGCGAGCGTGGAGTGCGCCTCGTGGGAGATGGAGCCCAGCGACATGGCACCCGTGGCGAAGCGCTTGACGATCTCCTTGGCGGGCTCGACCTCCTCGAGGGGAACGGGCGTGGTGGCGGACTTGATCTCGAAGAGCCCGCGCAGCGTCATCAGCCGCTCGCCCTGCTCGTTGATGAGCTTCGCGTACTCCCGGTACGTGGAGACGTTGCCCGAGCGCGTCGCGTGCTGGAGCTTGGCGATCGTGTCCGGCGTCCACACGTGCGCCTCGCCGCGGATGCGGTAGGCGTACTCGCCGCCCGGGTCCAGCCGGTCGCGGTACAGGGGCGCGTCGGAATAGGCGAGGCGATGCCGCTGCATGGCCTCGCCCGCGACTTCCTTCAGGCCGATGCCCTCGATGGCCGAGGGCGTGCCGGTGAAGTACCTGTCGACGAACTTCGTGTCGAGGCCCACGGCCTCGAAGATCTGCGCGCCGCAGTAGGACTGGTAGGTGGAGATGCCCATCTTGGACATCACCTTGAGGAGCCCCTTGCCGATCGCCTTGGTGTAGCGCTTGACCAGCTCCGCGTCGTCGATTTTCTGCGGCAGGCCGTCCTTGATGTCGAGGAGGGTTGCGAAGGCGAGGTAGGGGTGGATCGCCTCCGCGCCGTAGCCGGCCAGGCAGGCGAAGTGCTGCACCTCGCGCGCGCCGCCCGTCTCGACCACGAGCCCGGAGCGCGTGCGCAGGCCCGCGCGCACCAGGTGGTGGTGCACCGCGGCGGTGGCGAGCAGCGCCGGGATGGGCGCCATCTCCGCGGACATGTCGCGGTCGGTGAGGATGAGGATGTTCACGCCCTTCTTCACCGCGTCCTCGGCGTCCGCGCACAGGCGGGCAAGCGCGGGTTCCATCCCCTCGGCACCCCACGCGGCGGGGAAGCACATGGAGAGCACCTCGCTCACGAAGTGGCCGTTGGTGCTCTCGGCGGCGCGGCGCAGCTTCTCCATGTCCTCGAAGGTGAGGATGGGCTGCGAGACCTCGAGCCGCATGATCGGCTCGGTGGAATCCGGCGACAGCAGGTTCGGGCGCGGGCCGATGAAGGACACGAGCGACATCACGAGCTGCTCGCGGATCGGGTCGATCGGCGGGTTCGTCACCTGCGCGAAGAGCTGGCGGAAGTACGCGTAGAGCGGCTTGGGCCGGTGCGAGAGCACCGCGACCGGCGTGTCGTCGCCCATGGAGCCCACGGGTTCCTCGCCCGCGACCGCCATCGGCGTGAGGAGCATCTTCAGGTCCTCCTGCGTGTAGCCGAAGGCCTGCTGGCGGTCGAGGAGCTTGTCGGTGTCGGGCGTGTCGACCTTGCCGGGCGAGGGCAGGTCTTCCAGCCGCATCTGCGTGCGGTCGAGCCAGTCCTGGTAGGGGCGGTCGGCGGCGAGGTCGCGCTTCAATTCCTCGTCGGAGACGATGCGGCCGTGCTCGATGTCGACCAGCAGCATCTTGCCGGGCTGCAGCCGCCACTTCTTCACGATCTTCGCCTGCGGGATGTCGAGCACGCCCATCTCGGAGGACATGACGATCAGGTCGTCGTCGGTGATGAAGTAGCGCGCGGGCCTCAAGCCGTTCCGGTCGAGCGTGGCGCCGATGAACTTGCCGTCGGTGAAGGCGACCGCCGCGGGGCCGTCCCACGGCTCCATCAGTGCCGCGTGGTACTCGTAGAAGGCGCGGCGCTTGGCGTCCATGAGGGGGTTGCCCGCCCACGCCTCGGGGATCATGAGCATCATCGCGTGGGCGATGGGATAGCCGCCCATCACCAGGAGCTCGAGCGCGTTGTCGAAGGAGGCGGAGTCGGACTGGCCCTCGTAGATGAGGGGCCAGATCTTGTCGAGGTCGGGCCCGAGGAGCTTGGAGTGGATGGTCGCCTGGCGCGAGCGGATCCAGTTCAGGTTCCCCTGGAGCGTATTGATCTCGCCGTTGTGCGCGATGAAGCGGAACGGGTGCGCGAGGTCCCAGGTCGGGAAGGTGTTGGTGGAGAAGCGCTGGTGCGCGAGCGCCAGCGCCGAGACGAGGCGCTTGTCGGAGAGGTCCGTGAAGAAATCGCCCACCTGGTGCGCGAGCAGCATCCCCTTGTAGACGAGGGTGCGGTGCGAGAACGAGGGCACGTAGAACTGCCCGGCGTTGGTGAGGCCCAGGGCGCGGATCGCGTGGCCCAGGGACTTGCGGATGATGTAGAGCTTGCGCTCGAAGGCGTCGCGGTCGAGCTGGCCGCGGCCCGCGCCCACGAACACCTGGCGGATCACCGGCATCGTGCTTTTTGCCGTGGGCCCGAGGCACTCGGGGTCCACGGGCACTTCGCGCCAGCCGAGGAGCTGCTGGCCCTCGTTCACGATGGCGCGTTCGATCTCGCGCTCGCAGGCGGCGCGCGCCGCCGGGTCCTGCGGCAGGAACACCATGCCCACGCCGTAGGCGCCGGCCTTGGGCAGGCGCACGCCCTGCGCGGCCATCTCCTCGCGGAAGAAGGCGTCGGGGATCTGCACGAGGATGCCCGCGCCGTCGCCGTGCAGCGGGTCCGCGCCGGTCGCGCCCCGGTGCGTGAGGTTGTTGAGAATCGTGAGCCCCTTCTCGACGATGTCGTGGGACTTCCGGCCCTTGATGTGCGCGACGAAGCCCACGCCGCAGGCATCGCGTTCGTGGCGGGGGTCATAGAGGCCTTGGGCGCGCGGCAGCCCAGCCGGGATCTCCATTGCGGATTCCTTTCTGCGATGCACCCCGGGAGAGCGGGCGTTGGTACGGCATGACATCCCGGCGACGCGCAGCGCCGCTTCCGGGCCCGGGATCGCGGCCGGGGCGGGCTTCTGGCCCGGGCGCAGGCGGGCACCGGGCCGTGGGGCCGGGCCGCCGGAAGCTGCGATTTCCTGCGGGACCCTGCATGATAGCTTCCGCCATAGTGCACCGCAACAATCCCCGCTGCGCGCGGAAGGGGATTCGCGCACCACGGGCGGGGCTTATGCGTAGAATCGCGAAAAACGCGCGGCCCCGCTCCCGGGATCGCCCCGACAAGGACCTCATCGACCGTGACCTCCACCTGCTCCCGCCTGCTCCCGTCGATCGCCCGGGCCGTTGCCGCCGGCGCTGCCGCGCTCACGCTCGCCTCCTGCGGAGGCGGCGGCGTGTCCGCGGGCCCCTCCCCGATCGTGAACTCCGCCGCAATCACCATCCTGCCCGTCACCGCGGTGATGTACTCGGGCCTGCCGACGACCTTCGTGCTCTCCGGCGGGACGGGTTCCTACGTCATCGCATCGAGCGACCAGGCGGTGCTGCAGGTGGCCGGCGGGGTGACCGGGCGCTCCGTGACGCTGGTGCCCAACAACGTGGCCGCGGAAACGACCGTCACGCTGACCGTGCGCGACACCGGGGCCGCAACCCCCGTCCAGGCGACCGTCACCGTGCGCCCCGGCACCGTCAACAACAATGTGACGATCACGCCGAGCTCCACGCAATCGTCGAGCTGCACGCCTGCGATCTGCTCGGGCGGCGACGCCGAGGTCAAGGTGACCATCTCCCAGGGCGGCATCCCGCTCGCCGCGCGCGGCATCCGCTTCGAGGTGCTCTCCGGCAGCTTCGCCTTCATCACCACCGCGCCGGGCGTCACGCCGGAGCTGACCGCGACCTTCACCGACACCACGACCGACGAGACGGGCATCGCGCGCACGAGAATCCGCGTGACGGCGCTCGCGGCCAACCAGACCGCGCTCCTGCGGGTCACGGATCTCGCCACCGGCGCCTACCGCCAGTCGGCCTTCGCCATCGCCCAGTTCACCGGCAACACGCTTGCCTTCTTCTCGCTGCCCACGGAGATCACCTTCACCGGGGCGTTCTCGACCGCGTGCGCGGCCAACGTGGCGAGCGATGTCTCGATCTTCGGCGGCACGCCGCCCTACAGCATCTCCGGCGGCTCCTCGGCCTTCACGGTGACGCCCTCCACGGTGCTCACGAACGGCGGCAAGTTCAACATCATCCTGCCCCTCGGGGCGAGCTGCGTGGACGGCGCGTCCATCGGCATCACGGACGCCACCGGGCGCACGATCGCGGTCACGGTGAACAACGTGCTCGGCTCGGGGACGGCGCCGGCGCCGGTGGTGGTCCTGTCGCCAGCCGCGTTGACGCTGTTTTGCTCATCTGCCCCACCGGGGACAATCACTTCATCGCTCACCATCAGCGGCGGATCGGGGACGTTCTCGGCGGGTGTCGATCACCCGCGCGTGACGGCCATCGTCAGTGGGCGGACGGTCACCTTGGAGAGGGTGGGCGGTGACCGAGCGCTGGTCTATCCGACGACAGGCCGGGTCACGGTCACCGACGGCGCGACATCGGCCTCCTCGGTCCTCACGGTCCCGGCCAATTGCCCCTGAGAGCGCACACCGGGAACCGCGGGATTGCTGCGCCGCCGCACGCCCCGGATCGCCCGGGGCGGGCCCCTGCAACTTCCGCTTGCAAGCAACTGCAAGTTGCGCTTTAATAAACGCCGATAACCCGCTAATTTTGAAGAATTCTTGTTGCGGGTCCCAGTAAAAAAGGGGAAACAATCGTGAATTTCGAGCCGCTTCGACGCCTGCATACCACGCTGTCCGTAGCCTTCCTGGCCGCGGGCGCGCTGATCCTCACCTCCTGCGGCGGTGGCGGCGCCACCGGCTCGCCAGCCGCGGTGGGCAACCTCCAGCTCCTGCCGGGCTCTGCGTCCATCTACGCGGGCGTGCCCTACACCGCCAACATCGTCGGCGGCCGTCCGCCCTACCTGGTGACTTCGAGCGAGCAGACGCTCATCGAGCTGAACTTCACCACCAGCAGCAACTCGTTCCAGTTCGTCGCGAGGAACCCGGGCGTGGTCGACGTGGGCCTGGATCCCGACGAGGTGCCGCGCCGCTCGGTCAACATCGAGGTGCGCGACAGCAACGGCGCGTCCATCACCAACACCTACAGCGTCCTGCAGAACTTCTTCACCGGCTACCGCGAGAGCTACCAGAGCACGTGCAGCACGGGCACCGGTTCCGGGGCCACTGCACCGCCGGCCTGTTCCGGCACCGATTCCCTCATCACGATATTCCCGATTTCCAACGGCACGCTCTACGGCAACCGCGAATTCCAGTTCGACCGGGTCCGCGGCGACTTCTCCTTCGTCGAGCCCGATCCCGCGACGATCCCGCAGCTCGTCGACCGGATCCGCGCGCGAACCGACCAGACGGGCAAGGCCATCGTGCGGATGCGCGTGACCTCCGCCGCGCCCACGCAGCTCGCCACCTACAAGGTGACCGACATCCTGACGGGCGTCACGACGGACATGGTCGTCCTCATCGTCCAGCAGCCGGTCGCCGACGCGATCACCGTGTTGCCGGCTACCGTCGCGTTCACGGGCGGCGACAACACCTCCTGCGGCTCCGGCGCCTCCGACGTCTTCGTCTTCGGCGGCACGGCTCCCTACACCATCACCGGAACGGCCGGCGTCGGCGTCTCGCCGTCGACGGTTGCCGCGTCCGGCGAGCGCTTCACGGTCCTGGCGGGCTCCTCGGCGCCGCCCTGCAAGACGGGCACGACCGTGCTCGTAAGCGACAGTCGCGGAGCACTCACCACGGTCGCCGTGACGTTCACCGCGGGACCGGCGCCGGCTGCCGTGACGCCGCCGCCTGTCGTGGCCCTCATGGTCTCGCCGACCACCATCGCCGTCCTGAACTGCGGCACTTCCGCGCAATCGACGGTAGCGGGCGGGGTCGGCCCGATCAGCGTGACCTCGCTGCATCCGAGGATCACCGCCACGATCGCCGGCAGCACGATCACGATGACGCGGCTCAACGGCGACGGCGTGACCAACTATCCGGCGAGCGGCACGGTAAACGTGACGGACGGCTCGACGATCGTCCCCATCACCATCACCGCCACGCCGATCAACTGTCCGTAGCGTAGCGCCAGCCTCGCGCAAACGGGCATCTCTCGGGATGCCCGTTTCGTTTCCGGCCCTTGGAACCCGCGACTCCCATCCCCGCGAAGGTCGCTCGTCACCGGCGCCGGCGGTTTCATCGGCTCGGCTTTCGCGGCCCGGGTGGGTGAACACCGGCGCATCGCGATGTCCGGGGACGGTTGGCATGACGCGGTCGCGGCCGCTGACCTGAAGGGCGCGACGGTGATTCACCTCGCCGCACGCGTGCACGAGCCGAATGGCGCGGCGGAGGACTTCGCGCGCGACAACACGGAAAAGACCCGCCTTCTCGCCGAGGCCGCCGCCGGCGCCGGCGCGACCCGCTTCGTGTTCGCGAGCACGGTGAAGGTCCACGGCGAGCAGACGCGCGGGGGCGCCTTCCGGCCCGATTCCCCGGCGGCGCCAGCCGATCCCTACGCCCGGTCGAAATGGCGTGCCGAGGAGGCGCTTCGCGAAATCTCCGCACGCACGGGGCTCCCGGTGACGATCGTGCGCATTCCGCTCACCTATGGCCCCGGCGTGGGAGGCAATTTCCGCGCCCTCGTTCGTCTCGCGGACTCGGGCGCGTGGCTGCCTTTCGCCGCCCTGCGCAACCGCCGCAGCTTCGTGCACGTGGACGATCTCGCCCAGGCGCTGCTGCTGGCTGCCACGCATCCTCGGGCGCCGGGCCGGGCCTTCATTGCCGCCCATCCGGTTCCCGTCGAGACGGCGGACCTGGTGCGCATGCTGCGTGCGGCCCTGGGCCGGCCCGCGCGGCTCTTCGCGTCTCCCGCCTTCCTGCTGGAGGCCGCGGCGACGCTTGCCGGCATGGGTGGCCGGATGCGCCGGCTCACGCGGCCCCTCGAGGCCGACCCGCAAGCCCTCATGGACGAACTCGGCTGGTCGCCGCGCGTGGACCTCTCCGGCGGAATCGCGGGCACCGTGGCCGCGTTCCGGAAGGCGGGCACGCCATGAGCGCGCTCGCTGTGCTCGTGCCGGTCTTCGTGGCGATCGGTGTGATCGCGTTCCTGCGCGCGAGCGGGCTCGCGGAGCGGATGATCGACCGGCCTGGCGAGCGCTCGCTGCACGCCGTGGCCACACCGCGCATCGGCGGCATCGGCGTGATGGTGGGCGCGCTGCCCGTCGTCTTCGCATACGGCGACGCAGACGTGCGATGGATCGCCGCAGCGGCCGCGGCGCTCGCGGTGGTTTCCGTGGTCGACGATGTGCGCAGCCTGCCCGTGGCCGTGCGGCTTCCCAGTCATTTCGCCGCCGCGGCCGTGGCGGTGGGCGTGGCGTGGCCGGGTGCGGGAAGCACGGCCGCCGCCCTCGTCGTCGCCGCCGTGGCGCTGCTCGCCATCGCGTGGATGACGAACCTCTTCAACTTCATGGACGGGGCGGACGGACTGGCGGGCGGCATGGCACTCATCGGTTTCGCCGCCCTTGCCTGGGCGGCGGTCCGCGCCGGGGACACCTCGCTCGCGTTCGCCTCGATCGCGTTGAGCGCCGGGGCGGCGGGGTTTCTCGCGTTCAACTTCCCGCCGGCGCGCGTGTTCCTGGGCGATGCGGGATCCGTGCCGCTGGGCTTTCTCGCCGGAGCCCTCGGCTGGCTCGGCGCAGAGCGCGGCGCCTGGCCGGCGTGGTTCCCGGCGCTCGTCTTCTCGCCCTTCATCGTCGATGCCACCGTCACGCTCGCGAGGCGCGCGGCAAGGGGCGAATCGCTCCTCAAGGCGCACCGCGGCCACTACTACCAGCGCCTCGTCCTGGGCGGGTGGAGCCATCGCCGCCTCGCGGTGGTCGCGTGGGCCCTGATGGTCGCGGTGGCGGCGAGCGCGGTCGCGGCCCTGGGAGCCCATGCTGCGGTGCAAGGGGCTATAATTTCGGCCTGGACGATCGCCTACGCCACGCTCCTGTGGTCGATCGACCGGCGCCAATCCCGCGGGCCTTCGTGACCGGGACGCCTGAAAACCTCCGGGAACACGGTGGTGAGAGAAAAGAAGAATCGCGCACACGCGCGCATCGACAACCTCCTTCTCGCGGCCTGACGCCATGAAAACCTTCCAGATGGATTCCCAGGCCCTCGTCGCGCTCGCGCACGACGCGGTCGCCATCACGCTGAGCTGGGCGTTCGCCTTCGCATTGCTGCGCGTGCACGGTTCCCCACCCGTGCCGGGCGAGATCACCGTGGCCCTCCTGGTGGCCATCCCGCTGCAGGGCCTGGTGAGCTACCTCTTCGGCGTCTACCAGGGCATCTGGCGCTACACGAGCCTTCCGGACGTGCAGCGCATCGTGTTCAGCGTGTTCGCCGGGACGGTCGCGGTGGCGCTGGTGCTCTTCGCGACGGGCTACGGCGAGGTGCTCACCTACCGCGAGTACGCGCTCTACCCGCTCATCCTCGTCTTGATCATGTCGGGTTCGCGGATGGCGGTGCGCTCGTTCAAGGAATGGAGCCTGTACGGCCGCGGGCTCGAGGGTGCGCCCGTGATCGTGCTCGGCGCCGGGGACGCGGCCGTGGGGCTGCTCAAGGAACTCTCGCGCAGCCAGGAGTGGCGCGTGGTGGGCCTCCTCGACGACGACCCCCAGAAGCACGGCCGGCTGCTGCAGGGCGTGCGCGTGCTGGGCACGCTGGACGACCTTCCCCGCCTGGGCGCGCGGCTGAAGGTGCGCCACGCGATCATCGCGATGCCCTCGGTGCCCTACAAGGTGCGCCGGCGTGTCGTCGAGATCTGCAAGCGCGCCAAGGTCTCGGTGCTCACCGTGCCGTCCCTCGAGAATTTCGCCGGCGGCAAGATCGCCACCTCCAAGATCCGCAAGGTCGCGGTCGAGGACCTGATGAAGCGCGAGAGCGTGACCCTCGACGAGTCGGGCCTGCACGAGCTGCTCACCGGGAAGGTGGTCCTGGTCACCGGCGCCGGGGGTTCGATCGGCTCCGAGCTCTGCCGCCAGGTCGCGCACTTCCAGCCCTCGATGCTCGTGCTCTTCGAGCAGAGCGAGTACGCGATGTACCGCGTCGACGGCGAGCTGCGCGAGGGCTTCCCGGAAATGCCGATCGCGAGCGTGGTGGGGGACGTTAAGAACCCGCGCCGCGTGGGGCAGGTGATGCACCAGTACTCGCCTTCCATCGTCTTCCACGCCGCGGCGTACAAGCACGTGCCGCTCATGGAGGAGTTGAACTCCTGGGAGGCTGTGCAGAACAACGTCTACGGGACCTACGTGGTCGCGCGCGCGGCGATCGACTACGGCGTGCGCAAGTTCGTCTTCGTCTCCACGGACAAGGCGGTCAACCCCACCAACGTGATGGGGGCCACCAAGCGCCTGGCGGAGATGGTGTGCCAGGCCCTGCAGGCCGGCAGCGCCACGCGCTTCGAGATGGTGCGCTTCGGCAACGTGCTCGGCAGCGCCGGCAGCGTCATCCAGCGTTTCGAGGAGCAGATCCACAAGGGCGGGCCGGTCACCGTCACCCATCCCGAGATGGTCCGCTACTTCATGTCCATCCCCGAGGCGGCGCAGCTCGTGCTGCAGGCCGGCTGCATGGGCCTGGGCGGCGAGATCTTCGTGATGGACATGGGAGAGCCGGTGAAGATCATCGACCTCGCGCGCGACATGATCCGCCTCTCGGAGCTCTCCGAGGAGGAGATCAAGATCGTCTACACGGGGCTCCGGCCCGGCGAGAAGCTCTTCGAGGAGCTTCTTGCGCACGACGAGCACACGCGGCCCACGCCGCACCCGAAGCTTCGCGTCGCCAAGGCCCGCGACGCCCAGCCGAGAGAGTGGCTGGACGAGCAGCTCTCCTGGCTTGCCCAGGATCGCGTATCGGCCGACGCGGACGTGCGCCGCGACCTCAAGCGCTGGGTGCCGGAATTCCAGTCGCAGGTGCGCCCCAAGCTCAAGGTGCTGCCGGGGACTCGTGCGGCCTGAAGGGGGAATCGGTTGGCGCGCCCGACACGATTCGAACGTGCGACCCCTGCCTTCGGAGGGCAGTACTCTATCCAGCTGAGCTACGGGCGCGTAGGGGGCGAATTCTAGACGACTTCGCCACCCCGGTCCAACGCGCACCGTGGTCCGCATGACGCCTGCGGGCTATAATCGCGCCCTGCCGATCACGCACATCGCCGCAGGCGAATCCCGAGGAAATCATGTCCCAAGCCCACCACGCCGACCCCGTCGAAAAGAAGCCCGGAGCGCATCCGGTGAAGCTCGCCATCTGGATAGGCATCGGCACGGTGTCCCTCGTCGTGGCCATCATCCTGCTCGCGCAGTTCGCCATCGGCGCCTGGGGCAGCCGCTCGCTCGAGAACGACCCCGCCATGGCTCCCGAGGCGCTCGCCCGGCGCATTGCGCCGGTCGCGAAGCTGCAGCTCGAAGGGGCGGGCGCCGTGGCCGCGGCCCCGGGACCCAAGACCGCTGCCGTAGCCCCGGCCCCGGCGGCGGGACCCAAGGTGGCAACCGTCGCAGCGGTGGCGCCCGCGGCGCAGGCCAAGAGCGGCAAGGCGATCTACGACACCGCGTGCATGGCCTGCCACGCCACGGGCGCGGCCGGAGCGCCCAAGCTGGGCGACAAGGCCGCGTGGGCTACGCGCATCAAGACAGGCATGGACGCGCTCTACGCGAGCTCCATCAAGGGCAAGGGGGCGATGCCGCCCAAGGGCGGCAACACCGCGCTCGCCGACGCCGACGTGAAGGCGGCGGTCGACTACCTGGTCGCCGGCTCGAAGTAGCCGCGCGCGTCCGGCGCGAAGGGGCGGTCCCGGCCGCCCTTTTTCATTTTCCGACCATGGCCCTCTACGCAATCGGCGACCTGCAGGGATGCCTCGATCCTCTCGAGCGCCTCGTCGACGCGCTCGCGTTCGACCCTGCCCGCGACCGCCTCTGGTTCGTGGGCGATCTCGTGAACCGCGGGCCCGATTCCCTGGGCTGCCTGCGCTACGTGAAGCAATTGGGAGACCGCGCGATCACGGTGCTCGGCAACCACGACCTGCACCTGATCTGTATCGCCGAGGGAATCGAGAAGCCGCGCCACCGCGACACGCTCGCGGCCGTGCTGGGGGCCCCGGACCGCGACGAGCTCCTCGACTGGCTGCGCTGCCGGCCCCTCATGCACGTCGAGGGCGCCTTCGCGATGGTGCACGCGGGGCTCCTGCCCGAATGGCCGGTCGCGAAGGCGCGCGAGCTCGCGGGCGAAGTCGAGGAGGCGCTGCAGGGACCCTCGTGGCGCGAGTTCCTGCGCCACCTCTACGGAAACCAGCCCGCGCGCTGGGACGACGCGCTCGCCGGCCACGACCGCCTGCGCGTGATCGTGAACGCGATGACGCGGCTGCGCGTGTGCGCCCCCGATGGCGCCATGGACCTCGCCTTCAAGGGCGAGCCCGGGGAGCGGCATGCGCAGCGCCTGCCCTGGTTCGAGATGCCGGCGCGAGCGAGCGAGACGCACACGATCGTCTGCGGGCACTGGTCCGCCATGGGCCTGCGCGTCGCCGAAAGGGTCCTGTCCCTGGACAGCGGTTGCGTCTGGGGCCGCTCCCTCACGGCGATTCGCCTGGACGATCGCCGGCTCTTCCAGGTGCCGTGCACGGGACCGGCAGGCCCAGAAGACTAGCCACCCTGCGGTGCGCCTCCACGGCGACCGCCTGGCGGGACTGCCCCTCGGTATCGATCGGCTCGGCGAACGCGAGGCGCGCGATCGTCTCCCGCGTGCGGATGACGAGCCCGAGCGACTGCACGAACGAGAGCTCCCCCACGTAGGCCGCCGCGCGATGGGGCGACGCGTCGGGATGCTCGTAGCGCACCGCCAGCGGGTAGACGCGCGCACGATTGGCCACGGCGGGCTCGAAGAGCGAGCTGTGGAACTTGAGCAAACGGTCCCCCTGTGTCGTGGTGCCTTCGGGGAAGAGCCCCACGCACTCGCCCTCGATCAGCGCGTCGTGCACCAGCGCATTGATGCGCGCGGTGTCGTGGCGGCGCGTGCGGTGGATGAAGATCGTGCCGGAACGCTCCGCCAGCGATCCGGCGAGCGGCCAGTCGCGAATCTCGCTCTTCGCGATGAAGCGCGTGTGCCGCAGCGAGGCGATGGCGAAGATGTCGGCCCAGGAGACGTGGTTCGCCGCGATCATCGCGCCCGTTGCGCCGCGCGGCGGGGGCACACCCTCGCAGCGCACGCGGATGGCGAGAATGGCGAGGAGATCCTGCGCCCAGCGCACGGCGATCTCGTGCCTGCGGCCGCCGTCGGCGCGCGGCCAGACGAAGCGCAGGATGAGGAAGGCCGAACCCAGGTGCAGCAGGAGCCTCGTCCAGCGAACGACTCGCAGGAATCTCGGGGTCTTGGTGGATTTCACGGGCCGCGGGAAGGACGTTGGCGGGTGCTCCATTTTCCCACGGCCTGCCGCGGGAACCTCGCGGGAGGTTCCCGCCGGATGCTACGCGGTCAGTGCGATACGCGCGTGGTGCCGCGGCCGGAGAGGATGCGCACGCGGTCGCCCACCCGGAAGTTCTCGTCGGCCTCCTGCACGACGGCGATGTACTTGCCGCCGTCGAGCATCACGGTGATCTCGATGCCGGAGCGGTCGTTCGCGTCCTTCTCCACCGCCGCGCCGATGATCCCGCCGACCACGGCGCCGGCGACCGCGCCCGCGACGGAACCGCGGCCGTGCCCGATGGTGCTGCCGGCAACACCCCCCAGCACCGCGCCGGCCGTCGTACCCACGCCCGTCTGGGTGGCATTGATGCGCACGCCCCGGATCGACTCGATCACGCCGAAGCGCACCGTTTGCTCCATGCGCGTCTCGTGGCCGCGGTAGTCGGCGCCGCCGCGCGGAGGAGCGGCGCAACCCGCCACGCCCAGCAGCGCAGTGGCCATGAGAGCGATTCCCAGCGATTTGACTTGCATCTTCTTCTCCTTAGGTTTCGTCTACTGGCCCTCGGGGGCCGGTTTCCTCAGAATCCTTCACCGAACGCCGCTTCGTGGCGCCGGACGATTTCCTCCCGGGAGGGCCGGTGGTTCTGCCCGCCCCGACAGGCGATCTTGATCGAGCCCATGAGGGACGCCAGTCGGCCGGCCCTGAGCCAGTCCCAGCCGCGCGCCATGCCGTAGAGCAGGCCCGCCCGGAACGCGTCGCCGCACCCCGTCGGATCGACCAGGCTATCCGGCTTAACGGCCGGGACATGGATCTGTTGACCATCGGCAAGCATGTCCGCTCCTTCGGCGCCCCGCGTGACGACCACCGCCTCGACCCGGGTGGCCAACTCCCGGACGGTGCGGCCCGTCTTCTGTTCGACCAGCCGTGCCTCGTAGTCGTTCACCGTGAGGGCGCGCGCGCCGGAGAGCATCTCGAGGAGGTCCTCGCCGGAGAACATGGGCAGGCCCTGGCCGGGATCGAGCACGTAGGGGATCTTCGCCGCGGCGAGGTCGCGGGCGTGCTCCAGCATGCCCTGGCGCCCGTCCGGGGAGACGATGGCCAGGCGCACGCCGTTCGTCTCGTCGATGCGGTTCTCGTGCGACTGCGACATCGCGCCCGGGTGGAAAGCCGTGATCTGGTTGTCGTCGATGTCGGTGGTGATGAAGGCCTGCGCCGTGAAGTGGTCCTCGAGGGCGCGCACGTGCTTCGTCGACAGCCCGAGCGTGCGCAGGCGGCGCTCGTAGGGGCCGAAATCGTGCCCGACGGTGGCCATGATCAGTGCTTCCTCGCCGAGGAGCTTCAGGCCATAGGCGATGTTGCCGGCGCAGCCGCCGTACTCCCGGCGCAGGTCCGGCACCATGAACGCGACGTTCAGGATGTGGATCTGGTCGGGCAGGATGTGGTTCTTGAACTGGTCGCGGAAGACCATGATCGTGTCGTACGCAATGGAACCGCAGACGAGGATCGCCATGCCAGGGAGGATTCGACGGGGAAAGTGCGGATTATACCGGCGAGGAAGCGCTCACCCCGGCCGATGCACGGCGCTTTTCGCCCGACGGACGGCGTTGACCGTTCCAGTTCCCGCGCCCACGATCGAAGGTGCCAGAAAAGGTCCGGCGGGCGGTTTCCTTCGCTCGCCGTCGAAAACCCAGTCGGCGCACGCATCCTGAAACAGGGCAAACCCATCGAAAGGTGGGGACGCAAAGTCACCGGTCTACCGGGCCCCGAAGAGCGGCCCTACGACAGCGGGATTGCCAGTAGAGCGTCCCACCCTCCCTGGGTCGGCCCGCGAAAGGCGGCGCCATGGCGAGCACATCACCGAGCAACGTCGTATCCCTCGACGCGCGTGCGCGCGCCCGTGCGCGCCTCACGCCCCAGGAAAGCAAGAGCGTCCTCGACGATTGCCGCACGCTCGCGCTCGACCGCATCGTGCAGGCCCTCGCCGGGGTGCTCGACCGCGTCGAGGACGAGCTCTTCACGCTGGCCGAGAAGGCCCAGGACCGCGAAACCCAGAACCACTGCCTCGACGCCCGCATGCAGGCGCGGGAGCACCGCCCCCACATCGAAGCCGCCTTCCGGCGCCAGTTCCTCGCCTTCTTCAACGGCAAGGTGAGGGGCGATGCGGGGGCGGCGCGGGACGAAGCCCCGCCGCAGGCGCTCGCACTCCTCGACGACGAGGAACTCGAGCAGGCGATCGCGGTGCAGGCCATGGCCTCGCGGCTCAAGGCCGCCTGCGAGGGCGAGCTCGCCGCGCTCTCGCAGCGCTTCGGGTTCCTGCTCGAGCGGCCCGATCTCGCCGACGAGGGCAATCCCGTGAGTCCGGAGGCGGTGAGCAGCGCGCTCAAGATGGCCTGCGACCAGATCGAATCGGGATGGAAGGTGCGCCACACCCTGCTGCGCGCGCTCGAGACGCAGGTGACGGGCGAGCTCGGCAACGTGTATCACGACCTGAACGCGCTCTTCGTGTCGCGGCAGATCCTTCCCGAGATCCGGCCGTCGATCCGGCGCAACCCGAACTCGCCCGCGCGCGCGGGACAGGCCGCCGATGCCGCCGTCGCGCCCGCCGCCACCGGGTCCGACGTCTATGCCGCGCTGGCGCAGCTCCTGAACGCGGCGCCCGCACAGGGCGCCTCCCCGGCCGGCCCCGCGCCCGAGGCGCCTGGCGGCATCGCACCGGCCGTCTCGCCGGCGACGCGCGGCTTCGTCCATTCGCTCACCGGGATGCAGCAACCCGGGCGGGCCGCGACGATCGGCGACCTCGCCAACGTGATTCGCGAGATCAAGTCCTCGTCGCAGTCGGCGGGGCTCGGCGGCGTGGACGCGATGACGATCGACCTGGTGGCGATGCTCTTCGATTTCGTCTTCGAGGATCGCCAGATCCCCGCGTCCGTGAAGGCGGTGCTGGGGCGATTGCAGATCCCGACGCTCAAGGTCGCGCTCCTCGACCGCGCGTTCTTCTCCTCGCGGGCGCATCCGGCGCGTCTGCTCCTGGACCGGCTCGCGCGCGCCGCCATCGGCATGGACGAGGCGAGCGGGCGCGGGGCCGCCACGCTTGCCAAGCTCGAGGAGGTGGTCGGGCGCGTGCTGGGGGAGTTCGAGGAGAACATCGGGCTCTTCGCAACGCTCGCCGCGGAGATGGAGACCTTCCTTGGCGAGCTCGACCTCGCCGAGGAGGCGATCGCGCAGCGCACCGCGAGCGTGGTCGAGCGGCGCGAGCGCCTCGAGATCGCCCGCGTCCTGGCCGAGGACGAGATCGACCGCCGTCTCGCCGCCCGCACCTGGGTGCCGAGCCCGGTTCGCGAGTTGCTCGAGAACGTCTGGGCCCGCACGCTCGCGAGCGCCCACGTCGAGCACGGCGAAGGCTCGGCGCCCTGGAATGCGATGCTCGCCCTGGTCGACGAGCTGCTCTGGAGCGCAGAGCCCAAGATCAGGCCCGAGGACCGGCGCCGGCTGGTTGCGGGAATTCCCGCGCTGGTCCGCGGCCTCCAGGACGGCATGAAGCGCGCGGGCGTTGACGAGGCCCGGCGAGAGGCCTATCTCGGCTGCCTCGTCGACTGCCACGCCGACGCGGTGAAGGCCGGCCTCAAGGGAACGATGCTCAGCGGGCAGCCCCACGCGGACACGCCCGTGCGAGCGCGAGCGCCCGTGGCGCCGTCGCTCGAGCGCGAGGTGGTGCCTGCCGGCGATATCCAGGTCGAGGAGATCCGCCTGCGGTCCCCGCGCGGGCAGCCCCTGGTGCGCAACGTCTACACGCGCACCGGCATCTGGACGAACGTGAAGCGCTACACCTGGGTCGAGTTCCACCGCGAGGGTGCGCAGCAGCCCCTGCGCGCGCGGCTCACCTGGATCAGCCCCGCCAAGGGCGTCTACCTGTTCACGAACTCGACGGCGGGCGCGGCGATCTCGGTGTCTCCCGAGGCGCTCGCCGAGCAGATGCGCCGCGGCGAGGCGCGCATCGTGGACGATGCCCCGCTCGTGGACCGTGCCGTGGATTCGATGCTCGCCAACCTGCGCGAGCGCGCGGCCTAGGGGTAGAAGAGCAGCAGCTCGTAGCCCGTCGGGCGAAGGCTCCCGGTCTCCAGCCGCACGACCACCAGGGCCTCCGATCCGGCGGCCATCACGTCGGTCTGAACGGGAATGCGCCCGAGGTAGTCCGCGGGGCGCAGGACCCTGCGCACGGCCGTCTGCCCCGAGACGTCGGTGAGCGTGAGTTCGAGGTGCGGGAACTCCTGCGCCCACGCCGAGAGATTGCGGATGCGCGCCTGGAGCGCGATCTGGCCGGGCTTGCCGGGGACCTCGAGAAGCTCCGAGTCCTCGAGCTTGAGCGCGTTTTCGTCGTTCACCCAGGGCACGGTGCAGTCGAGTGGCCCGCACGCCGATTCGAGGATCGGGCGCAGCACCGGGTACTGCTGCGCGAGCTGCGCGCGAAACGCGTAGGCGAGCTGCAGCCCCAGCACGAGGAAGAGGAAGACCACGCCGAAGGCCCACGCCCGGGAGGGCCGCTCGATCGGCGCAGGCGCGTAGGGGTCCGCGTCCAGGCTGCCGGGGAAAGTCTCCGGAGCCCGCGGCTCAGGCGGTGCCGGGTCGACATGCGCGGGCCCGGACTTCTCGACTGGCGGCCCGGCGGGCACCGGCCCGAATCGCGCGGGCCCGGCGTCGTCGGGCGGCCCGGCGGGCGCGCGGCTCTCGAGCCGCAGGTCCGGAACGTCGTCGACATCGGGAATGTCGGAAAGATCGACGGGGAGGGCCGACGAGGGGCCGCGGCGCGCGGTCGCGGCGGGTGCGGGAGTCACGCGCCGGCCGAAGGTCTGCTCGTCGGGCCCGGCCCCCGGCTTCGCCTCCGGCGGCCTTCCGGCGCGGGCGGCGAGGAGATGCGCGCCGGTGTCGTCGCCGGGGAAGCGCTCCAGGGACTCGAATCCGTTGAACACCTCGTGGCACTCGCCGCAGCGCACCTGGCCTTGCCGGGAGTTCAGTTGCTCCGGGGTCACGCGAAAACGCGCGTGGCAATGCTTGCAGGCGGTGACGAGCATCGCTACGCGCCCGGCCTGCGCGCGCCGGTGAGGCACACCCAGTCGCCCTCGCGAACCGCCGGCGCCATCGCGAAGAACGGGGCGTAGGCGGCCGCCACCTCGTCCGCCTGGGCGGCGAGGATTCCCGAGAGCGCGATGCGCCCCGCGGGGCGCGTGTGGGAGGCGAGCAGGGAGGCCAGCATGCGAAGCGGGTTGGCGAGGATGTTGGCGACGGTAAGGTCGGCTTCGAGCGCGAGCGGGGCATCGGCTCCGAACACGCCGAGGTCGACCGCGTTCGCCGAGGCATTATAGCGGGCGGCCTCGAGGGCGAGCGGGTCGATGTCCACGCCGACGGCGCGCCCCGCGCCGAGCTTCATCGCCGCGATGGCGAGGATCCCGGAGCCGCAGCCGTAGTCGAGCACCGTCTCGCCGCCGTGCACTTCGCGTTCCAGCCAGCGGAGCACGAGCCGCGTCGTCGGGTGGCTGCCGGTGCCGAAGGCCGCACCCGGGTCCAGCACGAGGTTCACCGCGCCGGGGTCGGGCGCCTCGTGCCAGGTGGGCACGATCCACAGGCGCTCGCCGGCGCGGATCGGCGCGAACTGGCGCTGCGTCTCGCGGACCCAGTCGGTATCCTCGAGCTGGTCGAAGGCGGGCGCCTCGAGGGGCGCGCAGCCCGCCATCGGGAGGGCCGCTTCCAGCACCTCTCGGGCATCGGCGGCGGCGGGCAGGAGGGCCACGAGGCGGCAGCGGGACCACACCCCGGGCTCCGCGCCCGGTTCGGCGAAGAGCGCGCTTTCCCCGGCGGTGCCGGCATCGGCGTCGGCCAGCTCCACGCTCACGGCGCCGGCCTCCTCGAGGGCTTCGCAGAGCGCGGAAGCGTCGCCTCCGGGCACCACCACGCTCACGCGGCGCCACGCCATGGTCGCCGGGCTCAGGTTTCCGACTGGATCGACTTGAGCGCGGCCATCTTCTCCTCGAGGTAGTGGATGCTCATGCCGCCGCGCACGAAGGCGGCGTCGTTCATGAGCTCCTGGTGCAGGGGAATGTTGGTGTGGATTCCCTCGATCACCATCTCGGAGAGCGCGATGCGCATGCGCGCGATCGCCTGCTCGCGCGTGTCGCCGTGGGCGATCAGCTTGCCCACCAGCGAGTCGTAGTGGGGCGGCACGTAGTAGTTGTTGTAGGCGTGCGAGTCGTAGCGGATGCCCGGGCCGCCGGGCGTGTGGTACTGCGTGATCCGCCCCGGGGACGGCACGAAGGTCACGGGATTCTCCGCGTTGATCCGGCACTCGATCGCATGGCCGCGCTTGACGATGTCGCGCTGCCGGTAGCGAAGCTTCAGGCCCGCGGCCACCCGGATCTGCTCCTGGACGATGTCGATTCCGGTCACCATCTCGGTCACGGGGTGCTCGACCTGCACGCGCGTGTTCATCTCGATGAAGAAGAACTCGTCCTCCTCGTAGAGGAACTCGAAGGTGCCGGCGCCGCGGTAGCCGAGCTTCCGGCAGGCCTCGGCGCAGCGCTCCCCGATGCGCTCGAGCAGGCGCGGCTTGATGCCCGGGGCGGGAGCCTCCTCGATGATCTTCTGGTGGCGCCGCTGCATCGAGCAGTCGCGCTCGCCCAGGTAGATCGCGCCGCGGTGCTCGTCGGCCAGGACCTGGATCTCCACGTGGCGCGGGTTCTCGAGGAACTTCTCGAGGTAGACGGTCGGGTTGCCGAAGGCGTTCTGCGCCTCGGCGCGCGTGGTGTTCACGGCGTTCACGAGGGCGGCTTCGGTGTGCACTACGCGCATGCCGCGCCCACCGCCGCCGCCGGAGGCCTTGATGATCACCGGGTAGCCGACCGCCATCGCGATGCGCCGGATCTCCTTGGGATCCTCCGGCAGCGCGCCCTCGGAGCCGGGCACGCAGGGCACGCCGACGCGCTTCATGGCCGCCTTGGCGGCGACCTTGTCGCCCATGGTGCGGATGGAGGCCGCCGTGGGCCCGATGAAGACGAAGCCGGAGTTCTCCACGCGCTCGGCGAAATCGGCGTTCTCCGAGAGGAACCCGTAGCCGGGATGGATAGCCTGCGCGTCGGTCACCTCGGCGGCGCTGATGATGGCCGGGATGTTCAGGTAGCTGTCCCGGGAAGGCGCGGGGCCGATGCAAACCGACTCGTCGGCGAGCATCACGTACTTGGTGTCGGCGTCGGCCTCGGAGTGGATCGCGACCGTCTTGATGCCCATCTCGCGGCAGGCGCGCTGGATGCGAAGCGCGATCTCGCCGCGGTTGGCGATGAGGATCTTCTCGAACATCTTGGGGGCGAAGGGCACTACTCGATCACGAAGAGCGGCTGGCCGTATTCCACGGGCTGGCCGCCTTCCACGAGGACCGCCTTCACGACGCCGGCCATGTCGCTCTCGATCTCGTTCAGGAGCTTCATCGCCTCGATGATGCAGAGCGTCTGGCCCTTGGTGACGGATTGCCCGACCTCGACGAAGGCCGGCGCGCCCGGGGACGGGGATCGATAGAAGGTGCCGACCATCGGCGACTTGAGGGTGTGGCCCGCCGGGGCCTCCGGCGCGGCGGCGGGGACGGGCACCGCCGGGGTGCCGGGAGCCGCGGCCGCCGGTCCGGGCGCGGCCACGACCACGGGGGCGCCCGGTCCACTGCGGCTGATGCGCACCCGCTCCTCGCCCTCGGTGATCTCGAGCTCCCCGATGCCGGACTCCTGCACCAGGTCGATGAGCTTCTTCAGCTTTCTCAGGTCCATCAGGGTTCTCCGGGACCGCGGGCCTCAGCCCTCAGCCTTTCGTGGGGGCCAGGCGCGCCAGGGCGGCCTCGAGCGCCAGTTCGTAGCCTTGCGCACCCAGCCCGGAAATCACGCCGACCGCCAGGTCGGTGAAATAGGAGTGCTTCCGGAAGGGCTCGCGCGCGTGCACGTTCGAAAGGTGGACCTCGATGAACGGGATCGCCACGGCGGCGAGGGCATCGCGCAGGGCAACGCTGGTGTGGGTAAATGCTGCAGGATTGATGATGATGAACGCCGTTTCGTCGCTTTTCGCTGCATGAATGCGCTCGATGAGCGGGGCTTCGGCGTTGTTCTGGAAGGTCCGGACCACCACGCCGGCCCCTTTGCCCCGCTCGACCAGGCGACGGTCGATCTCCGCCAGGGTCACCGGGCCGTAGACGTCGGGCTCGCGGGTTCCCAGCAGGTTCAGGTTGGGGCCGTGCAGCACAAGGATGGCGGACATGACCGGCGAGTCTGCCGGAAGCCGGCGCAAGATGTCCAGCGTTCGCCGAAGTTGCGGGAAGTCCCCGCCCCACGGGGCCGAATGCCGGCAGGCCCCGGACAGCCTGACGCCAAGGTCGCGTCGATAACACAACCAAGTGGGGTTTTTTGTTGTTTTAGACGGATTTAGCCGATTATCGACGAAGTAAGGATCAGCGCCCGGTGATTGCCGCGAGTCTGGCCTCCAGCGCATCTTCCTTGTAGATGCCGATGCGGGACTCCACGACGCGCCCCTGGGTATCCAGGAGGACCGTGTGCGGCAGCACCCCGAGCCGGTTTCCCAGGCGCCGCGAAAGGGCCATCACCTCCGCGCCGCCCAGCCACAGCGGGTAGTTGATGCCGAGTTCCCGGCCGAAGGCGGCGACCTTTCCGGCGTCATCCTGGGCGAGGCCCACGAACTGCACGCCGCGCGCCTGCCAGCGCGACTGCAGCTTCACGAACCCGGGCATCTCCTCGCGGCACGGCGAGCACCAGGTCGCCCAGAAGTTGACGACCACGACCTTGCCGGAGAATTGCGCGAGCGTGCGGGGCGTGCCGTCGGCGTCGGCAAAGGCGGCCGCCTGGATGGCCGCGGGGCTGGCATCCACGGGGCCGGACTCGATGACCGGTGGCGCGGCGTGGCGCCCGGCGAGGAAGAGCGAAGTGCCGGCGAGCGCGGCCAGCAGGCCGATCCCCGCGAGCGGGAGCCAGCTCTTCACCGGGGCAGGCCCCGGCGGACGGGCGGGTTCGAGCCGTCCGTCACGCGATACCCCGGCGGGATGTTCACCTCCAGCTCCTGGGGAAACGCGGCGTAGCAGATTCGCCCTTCGGCGCAGCCTTGGGCGGTGATCTTGACGCGGTATCTTCCCGGTTTGGCGGCGCTCACGACAAATGGCAGGTGGATCGTCACACGATCGCGGAAGATCGCCGATTTTCCGACGAACTCATCCTCGATTTCGGTGCCGGGAGGCAGCTCCGGCGGGCCTATGAGGAGCGTGGGCGGGGATACCTCGAAGCGCAGGCGGCCGCGGTAGAGGTAATAGCCCGGTTCGATGCGGTACTCCACGTCGATGCCGTGGCGCTCGGAGCCGCTCGCCGAGGGCTCGCCCGCCACGAGCCTCGCGTGGGGGCGAAAGGCCTTGCCGGGGTCGAGGGGTTCATCGGCGAGGGGAGAGGCAGCGTTCGCGGCGCCGGCAAGGCACAGCCCGGCAAGGGCGGCAAAAAGGCGGGTCATGGCGCCGGGTCCGAACCGGTCCCGCGCTTGCATTCCTCCGCCACCCACCCCAAGTACTCCGGGAGACCCTGGTCCACCGGGAACGCAATGATCTCGGGGAGTTCATAGGGATGGTGGTCGCGGATGGCGCGCTCGAGTTCCGGGTAGCGCTCCCGCGTCGACTTGATGATCACCGGGATTTCGCGGGCCTCTTCATCGCGCCCTTCCCACCGATAGAAGGAGGTGGCGGGCGCCAGGACGTTCACGCAGGCGGCAACCCGGCTGCGCACGAGGACGCGGGCCAGATTGAAAGCCGACTCGGAGTCGGGTAGGTTTGTCAGGACGGCGATGACGGACAAGGAAGGAATGCCGGTGCGGCAAGGACCGGCAGGCAAAGGGACTATTCGGATGAGGCTTCTGCTGCTCGCAATCTTACTGGGTTTCCCGGTGCTCGAAATCGTGCTCCTCGCGCGCATCGCCGAGACGCACGGCTGGTGGGTGCTCGCGTGGGTCGTGCTCTCCGCCATGGCGGGCGTGGCGCTGCTGAAGGAGGCGCGTTTCGCCCTCGTGGCGCGCGTGGGCTCGGCGCTCGCGGCGGGGCAGTTCCCCATCGCCGCCGTCGTGGACAGCGCGCGCACGGTGCTCGCGGGCCTCTTCCTCATCTTCCCGGGCATCATTTCCGACTTCATCGCGCTCACGCTGCTGCTGCTGCCGCGGCGGGTGCCGGAGGCCGTCCACGCCCGTGACCACGGCCGGGCCCACGCAAACGTGGTCGACGGCCAGTTCCGCCGGGAACGCTAGCCCGCCCCTTCGGGTAGAATTCCGCGAGTTTTTCGCCGGCGTGCCGTCGTCCCCGGCGCCCGCGTCCCACAGAAAGCAACCCGTGCCCCAGACACCAGACACGGCCGGGCGCCACGTGCGCCTCGAGCCGAGCGGCCGCAGCTTCACCGTCGCACCCGGCGAGACCATCCTCGAGGCAGCCATTCGCCAGGGCGTCGGCCTGCCCTACGGTTGCCGCAACGGCGCCTGCGGCTCGTGCAAGGGCAACCTGCGCAGCGGCACGCTGGCCTACGGAGAGCACCAGGAGCGCGCCATCACCGAGGCGGAGAAGGCCGCGGGCAAGGCGCTCACCTGCTGCACCCGGCCGCAGACCGATGTCGTGCTCGAGATCCGCGAGTTGGCCGGGTTGAAGGACCTCGCCATCCGCACCCTGCCCGCCCGGGTGGAGAAGATCGAGCTGCCCGCCGAGGACGTGGCGATCCTGTACCTGAAGCTGCCCGCCTCGGAGCGGCTGCAGTTCCTCGCGGGGCAGTACATCGACGTTCTCATGAAGGGCGGCGTGCGGCGCAGCTACTCGATGGCCAATGCGCCGCACGACGACACGCACCTGCAGCTGCACGTGCGGCGCACGCCGGGGGGTGCGTTCTCGAAGTACGTCTTCGAGGAGATGAAGGAGCGCGCCATCGTCCGCTTCGAAGGCCCCCTGGGCGCCTTTTACCTGCGGGAGGATTCCGACAAGCCGATGATCCTGGTGGCCGGGGGCACCGGTTTCGCGCCCGTGAAGGCCGTCATCGAGCACGCGTTCCACAAGGGCATCGACCGCCCGATGGTCCTCTACTGGGGCGTGCGCTCGCTGGTCGACCTCTACCTGCCGGAGTTGCCGGTGAAGTGGCAGGAGGAGAACGACAACTTCACCTTCATCCCGGTGCTCTCCGACCCCGGGCCGGAGGACGACTGGGTGGGGCGCACCGGGTTCGTCCACCAGGCGGTGCTCGACGATTTCCCGAGCCTTGCGGGCTACCAGGTCTATGCCTGCGGCGCGCCGGCGATGACGGATGTTGCGAGGAAAACCTTCGTCGAGGAGCGCGCGCTTCCGGAGGGCGAGTTCTTCTGCGACGCGTTCACCTACGCCGTCCCGACGCCCAGCGAAAGACGACCCGGCGTATAGCCGCACCCACTGGGGCAGATCGGGCCAATGAGGGACGCTCCCCCATTTGCCTGTCTAGCCCGCGCTCGCGCAGGATGCGACGCCGGATCTTTCCGGTCGTGGCCATGGGGAAGGCGTCAAGGACCTCGATGAGCCGCGGTTGCTGGTCGGGCGCGGTCCACGGCCCAGCGCCGGCAGGCGGAGTGCGCGATGTTGCAGAACCCGGGGATCTGCCAGCGGAAGGCGCGAACGACCTCCGCGTGGCGATCCATCATTTCGCCAGGGCGGCCTCGATCTCGGCGAAGTTCACCGCGACCTCGTGGGTGGTCACCTCGGCGCCGGCGCGCCGCGCGATGTCCGTGGCCGAGAAGATGCCGCAGATGCGCTTGCCGCCCTCGTCGGTCACGAAGGTGTGCTGCCGCCCGACGGCCTTGAGCGTCGCGACGATGTGGCCTACCTGCGCGTGGGACACCTCCTGGCGGTCGAGCGCCTGGAGCGCGCTCGCGGGAGTCATCAGGTCGGAGACGAGGATCTCGTCGTGGGTGACGCTGCGTTCCTGCACGAAGCGCATCGGCTTCTCGCCGAGCAGGTCGGTGGCGGTGATGACGCCCACGACGTCCCCGCGCGCGTCCTCGACGAAGAGGAGACGCACCCCGCGCGCCACCATGATCCCATTGCAGTCCGAGAGCGAGCGGTGCGGCGCGATCGTCGCGGCGCGGACTTTGCGAAGGTCCGTCATGGCCTCGAGCGCCGGCGATTCCAGCGTGAGGCGCGAGGGCGGCGGCGGCGTGGACACCCGGGCTTCTGCGGTCAGGGAACGGTGCTCGAGTGCGGGGTATTCGCGGTTCATGGACGGCGGTCCTCGTGTGCGCAAGTCGGTTCGATCACGCTCCTAGCCGGCGAGTTCCGCGCTGCGGCGGAAATGGCGCCCGGCCTCCTGGCTCTTGCCGAGTTTCTCCATCAGCGTGGCGAGCGTCATGTGCCCCTCGTGCGTGGGCTCGAGCGCGAGGCTCGCCTCGATGTAGCTCTGCGCCTTGCCCCACAGCTCCTGGCGCATGCAGAGCTTGCCCAGCGCGAGGAGCAGCGCCGGGTCGCGCGCATGGGCGCGCAGCCACTTCTCGGCGCGCTCGATCAACGGAAGCGCCGATTCCCCTGCGCAATCGGCGTAGAGGGCGACCAGCCCCGTGTCCCAGTTCGCCTCGAGCGCCGACTCGACGATATGGCGCGCCACGACCGCGCCGTCGAGCGCGAGGTGGTGGCGCGCGGCGGTCGCGGCGATGGTCGAATCGACGCGAAGCTCCGACGGGATGAGCTTCCAGTACGCGGCGAGGGTGGCGGCATCCTGGGCCCTGCGGCCGAGGTTTCCCAGGTGCGCGGCTCTCCGTGCCGTTGCGGCCTCGGGGACGCCGATGCCCCCGAGCTTCGCCAGCGTCGCGGTCGTCGCAAGGACCTCGTCCCAGTGGCGCAGCGCGGTCTCGGCGTCCAGGCGCATGCGCAGCAGCCGCACGTTGCGGGCGTCGCGCCCCGAAATATCCTTCAGGACGGCGAGCGCTTCCTCGTGGCGGCCCTGCGACAGGAGCAGGTCGGCGAGCGTGGTCAGGCGCGCCTGGTCGATCTCGGGCGTCGATCCGCGGGCCTGCTCGAGGAAGGCCTCGCGCTCGCTGAAGCGGCCCAGCTCGTGGGCGCTTCGCGCGGCGATGATCGCGGCCACCGCCTTGCTCTCCTCGGCCTGCATCGCGATGGAGGCCGACTTCTCGGCGCTCGCGAAGCGCCCCTGGAAGAAGGCGAGCAGCGCGTCGTAGAGCGCCCTGCGGGAACGGGTGCGCGCTCGCTCGGCGCGGTAGGCGCGCACGCGCTCCGGGATCGCCGCGAGCGTGACCACGAGGCGCGCGAGCAGGAAGAAGGCGAAATAGCCCGCGAGGACCAGCACGACGAGAAGGTTCAGCGACAGCTCCACGCGCCAGGGTGCTGCGACGACCACCACGTAGCCGTCCGACTGGCGGGCGATGAGCGCCACGCCGACGGCCACGACGGCGAGCACCACGGACCAGATCGCGAAGCGCATGTCGGCCTAGCGCTTCTCGCGCGCGGCGCGCGCGGAGCGGACCGCGGCGAGGCTCGCGTTGATGTCGGGCGGGCTGATGGACACCTGGCTCTCGCCGAGCTGCTTGAGCGTGGCGAGTGCGGCGACGTTCGCGCGCGCCTTGCTGTCGAAGTACTTGCCGATCCACGCCTGGGTCGCCCGGATGTCGTCGCGGAAGGATCCTTCGTCGCGGGCGAGCAGCGCCACGCGCGCGCCGAGCAGGCGCAGCCGCAGGTTCTCGCGCAGGAAATAGCTGTGCGCGGGCGTGAGGAGCGCCGTCTCCGAGGGCGAGATCTCGCGGATGCGCACGAGCCCCTTCATCTCCTCCCAGAAATCGCGCGCCCCCCGCATCCAGGCATTTTCCTCGGCCACCTTCACGCGGGAGGCGACGCGGCCCGCGGGCAGCGCATCGGCGACCACGAGCGGCAGCGCGTCGACCTGCTGCATGAGGGAATCGATCTTCACGGCGATGCCGACGGTGTCGACGAGCGGCTGGGCCTTCAGCCGGTCCATGTCGCCGTTGAGCGCGCGGCGCAGGTTCGCCACCTGCAGCTTGTCGGCGCGCGACAGGCGCTGGTCCGCGGCCTGCAGCGCGATGAGCGCGCCCTTCACGTTGCCCGCGAGCTGCAGCTGCTGGCTCGCGAGGATCAGGAGCTGCTCGACCTCCGCGAGCATGCGGTCGTCGGCGCTCCTGGAGAGCTCTCGGTACATCTCCTCGATGGCCACGCGGTTCTCCTGCGCGTCCGCGATGCGCGTTTCCAGCTCCGCGATGCGCGCTTGCGACTCCTTGAACGCGGCCTGGGCCTGCGCGAGGGTGGAGCGCGTCTGGGCGAGTTCCGCGCCGATCTCGGAGAGCTTGCCGCCGGCCGACTGCGTGATCGACGTGGAGGCCCGCTGGGCGTTCCAGGCCACGCCGATCGCCACCGCGGCCGCGACGAAGGCGATCGCCGCCGCCCAGCGCGCGCCGCTGTCGGAAGCGCTTGCCGCGGGGCGCGCCGATCTCGGCGGCGGCAGCGAGGGAGGTTCGGGAAGCGGGGAACTCATGTCGCCTTTCGCAGTTCGTGAAGTGTCTCGACCAGGCCTGCGATGCCGGGCCCGGACACCACCGCGCGCTCGAACACGGCGGATGCCGCATGGCGGGCGATGGCCGGATGCGGCACCACCAACGCGACGCCGGACCAGGAGGCCCCCGGACCTGCGAGCGCGAGGAAATTGTCCACTGTTTCGGCGCTCATTGCATGGACCGCGTCGATTTCGCCGGCGGCGAGGGCCGCGAGCAAGGCCGAAGGGTCGCTCGGCGGGCGCTCTCGCCGGTAGCTTTCCACGTATTCCACGGCCGCGCCGCGGCGCTCGAGTTCGGTGCGCATCCGCTCGCGCCCGCCCACGCCCCGGAAGATGAGCACCCGGTGGCCGGCCACGTCGCCGAGCGCGGGGGTGGCGAGGAGGGAGTCGCTGTCGAACCCGGAATCGGGCGTGATGACCCGCGCGAAGCCGGCGCTGCGCAGCCGGGCGGCGGTGGCTTCGCCCACGCCGGCCACGGCGACCGATTCAGGCCAGGGCCCCGCGGCGCGTGCCGCGGCCACACCGTGTTCGGCGGCGTTGGCGCTCACGAAGATGGCGAGGCGGGCCGAGGGCAGCCCCGCGAGCGCGGCCCGGGATTCCGGCGAGAGCGCCACGGGAACGATGTCGAGGGCCGGGAACACGAGGACGCGTGCGCCGCGCGCTTCCAGTGCGGAGGCGATCTCCTCGCACTGGGCGCGCGGGCGGGTGAGCACCACGCCCAGGCCCGCGAGGGGGCCGACGGCGGTCATTGCCGTGGCGGCGCGAGGAGGTCCAGCACTTCCCGCCCGCCGCGGGCGAGGATGCGCTCGCCCAGCGCGCGGCCCAGCTTCGCGGCGTCCCCGACCGTGCCCTCGATCCGCTCGCGCACCAGCCGCGAACCGTCGGGAAGCCCGAGAAAACCCTCGAGGACCAGCGCCTGGCCGTGGACCATCGCGTGCCCGCCCACGGGCACTTCGCAGCTGCCCTCCACCACGAGGCCCAGTGCGCGCTCGGCATCGGCGGCGGCCTGCGCCGCGGGGTCCACGAACGGCGCGAGGAGTTCGGCCACGTCCACGCGGTCGGCGCGGTATTCGATGGCGAGCACGCCCTGCCCGATCGCCGGCAGCGCGAGGTCGAGGGGCAGGAGCTCGCGGATGCGATTGCCGAATCCGAGGCGCTTGAGCCCCGCGGCCGCGAGGATGATGGCGTCGTAGTCGCCCGCTTCGAGCTTGGCGAGGCGCGTGTTCACGTTGCCGCGCAGGGGCCGGATGACGAGCGCGGGATGGGCGCGGCGCAACTGGCATTCGCGCCGCAGGCTCGAGGTGCCCACGACCGCCCCGGCGGGAAGCGCGGCGAGCCCCTCGTGGCGCAGCGACACGAAGGCGTCGCGGGCGTCCTCCCGCGGCCCGAATGTCAGCATCGCGAACCCGTCGGGCATCTCCATCGGCACGTCCTTCATGGAGTGCACGGCGATGTCGGCGAGGTTGTCCGCGAGCGCGACCTCGAGCTCCTTGATGAAGAGTCCCTTGCCGCCGACCTGCGCGAGGGGCCGGTCGAGGATGCGGTCTCCCTTGGTGGTCATGCCGGCGATCTCGATCGCGATCCCCGGGTGGCGCTCGAGGAGCCGGGCGGCCACGTGCTCGGTCTGCCACATCGCGAGGCGGCTTTCGCGCGTGGCGATGCGGAGGCGTTGGGGGATCAAGGCGGTCGCGAAAGGAGTAGGGGCGGGGAGCGCGGAAATGCTACCACGCAGGGTGCCCGCGCCCCATCGGCGCTTGCCCGCACGCCCAAAAAAACGGGCACTTGCGTGCCCGTTGAAGGTGGCCTCTCGAGGAGATTTCCGCCCCCGGCGCGTTGGAGCGCCGATTGCGGTGCCGGTGGAGTGCCGCGAAAATCCCGGGACGGGTCCACCGCCCGCCCCGGGAAAGCCTTGCATCAGGTATAGGCCGACTCGCCGTGCGCCGCGATGTCGAGGCCCTCGCGTTCCTGTTCCTCCGGAACCCGCAGGCCGACCACGAGGTCCGCGATCTTGTAGGCGACGAATGCGACGACCGCCGACCAGACCACGGTGAGCCCGACGCTCTTCAACTGCACGACCACCTGGTGCGCGATCGAGAAGTCGGCGCCCTGCGTGCCGCCCAGGGCGGGGGCGGCGAAGACGCCGGTCAGGATCGCGCCGAGGATGCCGCCGACGCCGTGCACGCCGAACACGTCGAACGCGTCATCGGCGCCGAGCATGCGCTTCAGGCCGTTCACGCCCCACAGGCAGACGAAGCCGGCAAGCAGGCCCAGGATGATCGAGCCCATGGGGCCCACGAACCCGGCCGCGGGTGTGACCGCAACGAGCCCGGCCACTGCACCGGAGGCCGCGCCCAGCATCGAGGCCTTGCCGCGCGCCATCGCCTCGCCGGCTATCCACGCCAGCGCCGCCGCCGCGGTGGCGAGGGTGGTGTTGATGAAGGCGAGCCCCGCGACCCCGTTGGCCGCGCCCGCGGACCCGGCGTTGAATCCGAACCAGCCCACCCACAGGAGCGAGGCGCCGACCATCGTGAGCGTGAGCGAATGCGGCATGAGGGCTTCCTTGCCGAAGCCCACGCGCTTGCCGATCACGTAGGCGCCCACGAGGCCCGCGACACCCGCGTTGATGTGCACCACGGTGCCGCCGGCGAAGTCGAGCGCGCCGTCGGCCCCGAGGATCCCGCCGCCCCAGACCATGTGGGCCATCGGGATGTAGGCGAACGTGAACCAGAGCACCGAGAAGAGGAGCACCGCGCTGAACTTCGCGCGCTCGGCGAAGGAGCCCACGATGAGTGCCGTGGTGATCGCCGCGAAGGTCGACTGGAAGGCGACGAACACGTACTCGGGGATCGTCGGCAACGCGCCCGAGAGCGTGTCGGCCGTGATGCCCTTCAGGAACAGCTTGTCGAACGAGCCGAAGAACTTGCCCTCGCCGCCGAAGGCGAGCGAGTACCCGTAGACGGCCCAGAGCAGCGTGATCAGCGAGAAGACCACGAAGACCTGCATCAGCACCGACAGCATGTTCTTCGTGCGCGCGAGCCCCCCGTAGAAGAGTGCCAGGCCCGGGATGATCATGAGGATCACGAGCATCGTGGAGGTGAGCATCCACGCGGTGTCGCCGGCGTTGAGGGTGGGCTTCGCGGCCGGCGTGGGGGCGGCGGGCGCAACTTCAACCGCGGGAGCGGCGGCGGGCGCCGCAACAGACGGCGCCGTCGCGGGTGCTTCGGCAGGCTTGTCCTGCGCAGCCGCGACGCCGCCGAAGGCGAGGCCCGCGGTGAAGGCGATGAGACTCAGTAGGCGTTTCATGAATGGTTCCCCTTGTGTCCTAGAGTGCTTCGGCGCCGGTCTCGCCGGTGCGGATGCGAACGACCTGCTCGAGCTCGAAGACGAAGATCTTCCCGTCGCCGATCTTGCCGGTGTTGGCGCTCTTCTCGATCGCCTCGATCGCCTGGTCGAGGAGCTCGCTCTTGATGGCGGCCTCGATCTTCACCTTCGGCAGGAAATCGACGACGTACTCGGCGCCCCGGTAGAGCTCCGTGTGGCCCTTCTGGCGGCCGAAACCCTTCACTTCCGTGACGGTGATGCCCTGGACGCCGATGGCGGAAAGTGCTTCGCGCACCTCGTCCAGCTTGAACGGCTTGATGATCGCCGTGACTAGCTTCATGTGTGTTCTCCCTGTGGCGGGCCGGCGATGCGCCGGCCCGGGTGTCTCGAGTGCGTATCTAGAAGGTGTACGAGGCGTAGGCGACGAGGCGGCTCTTGCTCCAGTCCTTGCCCTTGACGGTCCAAAGGGCGGAATCGGCGTCCGTGTCCTTCACGTAGCCGCCCACACCCCAGCCGCCGCCCAGGTCGTAGGCGAGGCCGACCTTGTAGACGGTGTAGTCGAGGGGCTTGTTGTTCTTGAACTTCTGGTGGCCGATGTGCCCGGTCACGGCGAGCTTCTCGGTGATGGGCCAGGAGACGTTCGCCTCGAGGAAGCCGGATTGCTTGCTGTCGGCCACTCCGAAGAGGTTGCTGGTGGCGTGGGAGTACTTCACCGACACCGGGCCGTAGCCCGCGCCGACGTAGATCTCGTCGGTGTTGGGCTTCGGGTTGAAGGCGCCGGAGGAGGGGTACTCGTAGCGGAGATACCCCACGTCCACCGTCACGTCCTTCACCGGCTCGAACTTGAAGCCGCCGAAGAGATCCCACTCGATGTTGGCGGAAGTCGAGAAGCCGCCGACCTCGGCCGCGTCCTTCAGCCACTTCACGTTCGACACGAAGGTGCCGAGGTAGAAGCCGCTCGAATGCGCCCAGTCGATGTTCAGCTGCCCGGCGGGCTTCTCGGAGGTCTGGGAGATGCCGCGGTACTCGTACTCGCTGAAGACCGAGAGCTTCACGCTGGGCAGCGACTCCGCGGCGTGGGTAACGGTCGCGGAAAAGGCGGCCAGGGTGAGGCCGGCGGCGGCCAAGGCTTTGGGCAGGTATCGCATGTTGGTATCCTTCGGTGGCGTGGGAAAAAGTTGCGTCGAAGGTCGTTTAGCAGGGAGCGTGCCAGCGCGACCGTCCACGCAAGGATCTGTTTAGGAAGGATGTTTTATGGCGCCGGGCGCGGCCTGCACTGCCCAGGCACCGTGATCGACCAGGCCGCACCGATTCGGTGCGCGCCCCGCTGGACCACCGAAGCTCCGCCGGGAAGTGAAATGAACGAAAAGCTCCTGGGCGACATCGCCGCCCGCCTCGCCGAAGCTGCCGCCTCCAACCCCGCGCGCGATCTCGAGAAGAACGCGCGTGCCGTGCTCGCGACCGCCTTCGCCCGCCTCGATCTCGTCACGCGGGAGGAATTCGACGTCCAGTCGGAAGTGCTCGCGCGCGCGCGGGTACGGGTCGCGGAGCTGGAAGCGAAGGTCGCCGCGCTCGAAGCGCGGATTGCCCCCGGCCGCTAGGCAGCTACCGGGCGGCCCTTTGCGCGGGACGCCCGTGGCGCGCCGATGAAGCGCAGGCGCCCTGCTACTGCCGCCCCGCGCCGGAGCGCGCGTCCCGGATCACCCTGTAGATGAAGTGCAGCTTGCGCACGACGGGCCGCGACATCACGAAGGGATAGAGATCCGGCTGGCCCATGCTGCGCGCGAGCTCGTTCAGCGCCGTGATCATCTCGATCCACGTGTTCAGGAGCGACAGGAAGCGCGGCGCGTCGGGATCGTCGGGCGCGTGGAGGTCGGACGGGCCGAAGGACTCGACTTCGGCCACCACGTTGCCGCCGGCGAGCCCGAAACTCATGGCCGTGTCGAGGCTGTCGAAGATGTGCAGGAAATGCGCCCAGGTCTCCGCCCAGTCCTCCCAGGGGTGCGACGAGGCATAGGCGCTGATGTGCCGGTCGGCCCAGTCGGGGGGCGGCCCCACCTCGTAGTTCGCCCTGAGGGCGGCGGCGTAATCGATGCGCTCGTCGCCGAAGTGCGCGCGAAAGGGCTCGTGCCACGCGGTGCCGGCCACGAGGCGATCCCAGTAGTAGTGGCCGATCTCGTGGCGGAAATGGCCGAGCAGCGTGCGGTACGGCTCGCGCAGGTCGCTCCTCAGCTTCTCGCGCCCGGCGTCGTCGGCCTCCTCGACATTGATCGTGATGAGCCCGTTGTCGTGCCCGGTGACGACGCGCGGGCTCCCCGCCAGCGGGCGCACCAGGTCGAAGGCGACGCCGCGCTCCGGGTCCTCGCTCTCTTTCGAGCGCAGCGGCAGGCCCAGCGAGAGGAGCTGGGAAACCATCCTGCGCTTCGCGACTTCCGTGGCGCGCCAGTAGCGCCGGTTGTCCGCAACGGCGAGGTCCGGGATCGTGCGGTTCAGCCTGCAGGAGCGGCAAAGGGCGATCGGGTCCTCATCCGGCACGAGCCAGTTGCACCCGGCAGCGGAATCGAAATTCGCGCAGCGCCGGTAGGGGCGCCCGAGGTCGTCTCCGGACAATCGCCAGGTATCCGCGCGCGGCCCCAGTTCCAGCGCGCGCACTTCGCCGAGGAGGGGCTCGTAGCCTAGCGCCGCGCCGCAGGCGAGGCAGGCGCTGTTGCGGAAGTAGACCGGGCGACCGCAGCGGCAGCTGTAGGAGCGGCCACGGAAAGCCGGCTCGTGGTGATGCCAGGCCTCGGATACGCGCCGGGAGAAGCTGTCGGAAAAGGGATCCACGGCGAGTCGGTGCGGCCTGCGTGAGGAGCCCCGCGATCGGGGATGGCGCAATGATACGCGCGCGGACGTCGCGGGCCTGCCGCCACGGCCCCGGGTCAACCGATCACGGCGCGGGCGAATTGAAGGGATCGAAGCGCCTTCAGGGCAAAGGGGAAACCCGCGTGTCGCTGGCCGTCGTTCTCTCCCGCGCTCTCGCGGGCATGCAGGCCCCGCTCGTGCGCGTGGAAGTGCACGTGGGCCCGGGGCTGCCCGGCTTTCATGTCGTGGGCCTGCCGGAGACGGAGGTAAAGGAAGCGCGCGATCGCGTGCGCGCGGCCCTTCTCACCGCGCGCTTCCAGGTGCCGCAGTGGCGCGTGACGGTGAGCCTCGCCCCCGCGGACCTGCCCAAGGAAAGCGGCCGCTTCGATCTGCCGATCGCGCTGGGCATCCTCGCCGCGTCGAACCAGGTTCCGTCGTCCGCGCTCGAGGGGATGGAGTTCGCAGGGGAGCTGGCGCTGTCCGGGGAGTTGCGTCCGGTCCGCGGGGCGCTCGCGATGACGCTCGCCGCGCATCGCGACGGCCGCGCCTTCGTGCTTCCGGAAGTCTCGGCGGGAGAAGCCGCGCTCGTGCCCGGCGCGATCGTCCATCCGGCGAAGTCGCTCGCGGCGGTGTGCGCGCATCTCGCGGGGCGGGAAAGCCTCGATCGCGTCGAGGGAGTGGCGCGTCCGAATGCCGCTTCGTGGCCGGACCTGGCCGATGTGAAGGGCCAGGTTCAGGCGCGGCGTGCGCTGGAGATCGCGGCGGCGGGCGGGCATTCGCTCCTCTTTACCGGGCCGCCCGGCACGGGGAAAACGCTGCTCGCGCAGCGCCTGCCCGGGATTCTCCCCGCGATGACGGAGAGCGAGGCGCTGGAAAGTGCTGCCGTGCAGAGCCTCGCCACGCGCGGCTTCGCCTCCGAGCGCTTCGGCGTGCGCGAATGGCGCGCGCCCCACCACACGGCCTCCGCCGTGGCGCTGGTAGGCGGGGGTTCGCCGCCGCGCCCCGGAGAGATCTCGCTCGCGCATCACGGCGTGCTTTTTCTCGACGAGCTGCCGGAATTCAGCCGCCACGTGCTCGAAGTCCTGCGCGAGCCCTTGGAAAGCGGCCACATCACCATTTCGCGCGCGGCGCAGCAGGCGGATTTCCCGGCGCGATTCCAGCTCGTCGCGGCGATGAATCCCTGTCCCTGCGGCTTCCTGGGGCACTGGAACGCGCAATGCTCGTGCACGCCCGACCGCATCGCGCGCTACCGAGGCCGCCTTTCGGGGCCGTTCCTCGACCGCATCGACCTGCACGTGGACGTGCCGGCGCTTCGCGAGCGCGAACTGGTGGAAGCGCCCCGAGGCGAGGCTTCCGCGGCAGTCCGCGCGCGCGTGGATGCGGCCCGGGCGCGCCAGTGCGATCGCCAGGGGGCGCCCAACGCGCAGCTCGAAGGCGGCGAGATCGAGCGCCACTGCATGCCGTCATCCGCGGCGCGAAAACTCCTGCGCGAGGCGGCCTCGCGCCTTTCGCTATCCGCGCGCGGCTATCACCGCGTGCTCAAGGTGGCGCGCACGATCGCTGATCTGGCCGGGCGGGATGAACCGGGCGCGGGGAACGTGGCCGAGGCGCTGCAATACCGGTTGGCGAAAGCGTTTGCGCCCTCGAGCGCCGTGCCGGGCGCTACATCCCCAGCACCTTCACGTCGGGAAATCCCATCAGCTTGAGCACGAAGTAGTTGACCGCCGCCTCGCCCGGGTCGTCGGAGAAGCTCACCAGTTCCGCGTAGCGCGGCACGCCCGCTTTCACGAGCGTCTTCCAGATGTCCTTCGCCGCCTTTGGCGTGCCGTCGGCATTCAGGAGTTCGGTGTAGGGCACGTGCACGACCTTGCCCTCGGGCACGCGGGTGGGCACCTGCTTCCCGGAAGCCACGAAGACCTTGGGATACACGCCGCGGGTATCTCCGGGCGATCCGATCAGCACGCCTTCCCTCAGGCTCGCGGAATACGAGGCGGAACCGGGCGGCGGCGGTGCGGGCTTCTTCGGGTCCGCCAGCGCAAGCCCCGCCTGCACCGACTTCTCCTGCGAATCCATGAAGACGGAGACGCGCTGCTGTCCCAGGCGCTCGAGCAGGAGGAAGGCGAGCGCCGAATCCTTGTCCAGTCCCGCGCCCGAGACCACCACTGCTTCGTCGGAAGCACGGACGCCGGCCTTCGCGAGCATCTCGGCGAGCTTGGCCGGCGAGGCGAGGTGGCGCCGGAACTCGTCGGCCGGAACGTTCAGCGCGAAGGGCAGGTGCCCGAACGCGAAAGCCTCGGCCGGGCGCACGTCGACGATGCTCACGTCGGAGACGCCGTACATGCGCATCATCCGGCCGCCCCAGGTCTTGAGCCAGCCGGTCTCCCGCATGAGGTAGGGCGCGCCGTAGGTCCAGAACGGCAGGCCGCGGTCGTCGCGCAGCCATTCCATCTCCGACTCCACGAAGAGCCGCACCTTCGGGTATCCCAGCAGGTGCTTCATCGCGAAGTACGGCACGCTTGCGGCCACGCCACCGCCGCAGTAGGTGAGGACCTGCTGCCCGGGCTTCACGCCCAGGTAGTCGAGCATCCGCTGCATTTCCGCCGGCGACTTGAAGGTCTTGTCGGCGTTGTAGAAGTCGGCGCTCGGCAGGAGGATGCCGTTCGGGATATGCCCGCCACGGTCGAAGAAGGCGGTCTCGCCGAAGTGCCACGAGGCATCGAGCGCCTCCACGAGGGCGTTGGCGCGCGTGTCGCCGCTCGCCGCGAGGAATTCCGGAAGCCGCACCCGCAGTTCCTCCTTCGGCGCGCTTGCGTGGAAGTCGCCGGGCACCGGCGCGGGCGTGGGCTCCTTCGTCACCGCGCCCCCGGCTTCCTTCCACTTCGCGAGCCCGCCGTCCAGGACGAAGAGGTTCTCCGTGGGGAAGCCGTGGCGGTGGAGATCGAAGTACAGGCGCGTGGCCCACATCGGGTCGCCCTGGTCGTAGACGACGACCTTCCTGCCGGCGCTCACGCCCCAGGACCGGAAGCGCCGCTCCATCTCGGCGGCCGGGGCCTCGCGCGCGCCGAAGGACATGATGCTCGCGCTCACCGCGCCGGGAATGTGCTCCTTCGCGTGCAGCGGCGGCGGCGAAGCGTCGAGGACGAGGACCTCGGCGTTCGCGCGGTTTGCAAGGAGCCATTCCACGCTCATCAACGGCCCCACGATCTTCTCCGCTGCCGCCGACGGAAGCGCCAGGAGCAGGCTCGCCGCGACCCACAGGAAAGAAACCGGCTTCTGCAATCTCGTCATCTTGTCCCCCCGCGTTCGGTGAATGGCCCCGACTGTGGGAGAACGGCCGCGCGCGGGGAACCGGTTTGCGACGGGAGACGGCCGGCCGGCGCGAGGCACGGTGGATGCGGACGGGCCGCGGTGGCGGGTGCCCGGACCCCCCCTTTTCGCCGAAATCGGCGCTTGCGCGGCTGCTATCGTTACGCCATGAACGCTTCCGCATCCCCCGCTCCGCCTCCGTCGCCGTCAGCGCTGCGGCGCGTCTTCGCCATCCGGCGCGTGAAGGTCGCGTTCTTCACCTGCCTCGCGATAAGCCTGCCCATCCTCCCGACCTGGCAGGCGCCGTATCCCGTGCTGCTCGGGCGGCTGCTGATAGCGGGCGCCATCGTCCTCGTCGCCTACGGCCTCTTCGAACGCTGGCCCGCGAGGCTGCCGAAGTGGCTCGCACGCTGGGCGCTGCAGGTGATGGGCGTCGCGTTCGCGGTGCCCTTGGGCGTTCTGCTCGCCTACTGCCTCACGACCATGGGAGAGCAGCCCGCGTGGTACCTGGACGAAAAGCGCCTCACCGGGTTCGCGTTCATGACCTTCCTGGGCCTGCTCGCCTCGCCGTGGATCGCCGTTTCGGCGCTCTTCAACGAGATCAAGGACGCCGCGCGCAACCAGGCGCTCGCCTTCGAGCTGGAGCGAAGCGAGTTCGAGCGCAAGGCGCTGGATGCGCGCCTGCGCCTCCTGCAGGCCCGCGTCGAGCCGCACTTCCTCTTCAACACGCTCGCCAACGTGCGCGAGCTCGTGAACACGGGCTCTCCGCGCGCCTCCACGGTGCTCGACAGCTTGATCGCCTACCTGCGCGCCGCAGTGCCGCGCCTGAACGAGCCGGCGGCGACCCTCGCGCAGGAGCTGGACCTCGTGCGCGCCTACCTCGAGGTGATGCACATGCGCATGCCAGACCGCCTCGACTTCACGATCGAGGCCGACGAAGAGGCGAAGCGGCTGCAATGCCCGCCGATGACGCTCCTCACGCTCGCCGAGAACGCCGTGCGCCACGGCATAGACCCCAGCGAGGAGGGCGGCCACATCGGCGTGCGCGCGTGGGTGGAGGGCGGCCGCTGCCGCGCGCGGGTGACGGACACCGGCATGGGACTGGGGAACGGCGGCGCGGGGCTGGGCACCGGTCTCACCAACCTGCGCGAGCGACTGCAGCTTTTCTTCGGCGGCGACGCGAAGCTCGATCTCCTGCCCTTGCAGCCCCGCGGCACGAGTGCGGAAATCGAGTTCCCGGCGCGGCGGGCCACGCCATGAGCGGGCGGCGCCCCACGGCGCTCATCGCCGACGACGAACCGCTGCTGCGCGAATCCCTCGCCCGGCTCCTCGCCCAGGCCTGGCCGGAGCTGGAGGTGGTGGCGCTGCCGAAGAACGGGCGCCTCGCGGTCGAATGCTTCGAGGCGCAGAAGCCCGACATCTGCTTCCTCGACGTGCACATGCCGGGCCTCTCGGGCGTGGAGGCGGCGCGTTTCATCGGCAGGAGAGCCCACGTGGTCTTCGTCACCGCCTACGACCAGTACGCGGTACAGGCCTTCGAGCAGGGCGCGCTCGACTACCTGGTGAAGCCCGTGGAGCTCGCGCGCCTCGCGGACACCGTGGGGCGGCTGCGCGAGCGGCTTCGCGCCGGACAGGAGCTTCCCGACACCGAGGCGCTGCTGGACCAGGTCGTCGCGCGCTTCGCGAAGGGGGCCGCACCCGCCAGGCTCAAGTGGCTGCGGGTTTCGGTGGGGCAGAAACTGCGCGTGATCGCGGCCGACGAGGTCGATTTCCTGCGCGCCGAGGACAAGTACACGCTGGTCGCGTGGCACACGCCGGACGGCGAGCGCGGCGAGGGGCTGGTGCGCGTCGCGCTGAAGGATCTTGCAGCGCAGCTCGACTCCAGCCAGTTCGTGCAGGTGCACCGCTCGGTCGCGGTGAACCTGCGTGCCGTGGCCCATGTCGTGCGCGGCGCCAACGAGACCGCGACCATCCACCTGAGGGGCCGCGACGAGACGCTGCCGGTGAGCCGCAGCTTTCTGCATCACTTCCGGATGATGTGAGCGGCGCGACGGGGAGCCTCGCGAGGCTCCCGCGGGAGGCCTGCCGCGCCGGACCGCTAAAATGGCGCCTGTGCGCCTGAAAACATTCCTGCTGCTATCCGCCATCGCCGGCCTCTCCCTGGGTGGAGCGCTGCTGTACCGGGGCGATTTCAGCCGCCTCGGGACCGGAACGGGGCTCACGGAGGGTTGCCTCGTCTGCCACGGCAAGGTCACGGGCCTCGATGGCGCGCACGCGCCCTCGGCCATCGGGTGCGCCTCGTGCCACGCGGGAGACAAGCGCACGCTCGACAAGGCCCACGCCCACGCGGGGATGGTGCGCATCCCCGGAAACCTGGCCGACGCCGGGCGCACTTGCGGGCAAGCCGGCTGCCACGAAGCGATCGTCCCGCGCGTCGAGCGCTCGATCATGACGACGATGGCGGGCGTCATCGCGGTGGACCGCGAGGCCCTCGGCGAGCCGGCGCGGCCCGACGGGCGAATCCCCCACGCGAATCGCCTGGGCCACGGCGTGGCCGACAGCCACCTGCGCGAGCTATGCGTCGGCTGCCACCTCGGCCAGGCGAAGGCCGAGTGGGGGCCCATCGGCCAGGAGTCCCAGGGCGGCGGCTGCAACGCCTGCCACCTGGAGTACGGCAAGGCCGCGGCGGAGGATCTCGTGCGCTATGCGGCCACGGCGCCCAAGGAGCGCACCGCGAGCCCGGCCACGCACCCCGCGCTCGTCGTGAATTCGCGCAATGCCCACTGCTTCGGCTGCCACAGCCGCTCGGGCCGCATCGCCCTGAGTTACGAGGGCTGGAACGAGCTGCGCGAGGAGGCGGGCAACAATGCGGCGCCCGCGGCCGGCGGGAAGGCGGCGAGCGCGAGGGTGCGCAAGCTCGACGACGGGCGATTCGTGGAAATGGTCGTCGCCGACGTGCACCACGAGCGCGGCCTGGAGTGCATCGACTGCCACACCGCCAACGAGCTCATGGGCGCGGGCGCGGAAGTCGCGCGCAAGAGCGAGCAGCAGAAGGTGGCCTGCGAGGATTGCCATGCGGCGAAGCTCGTTTCCGTTGCGCCGGAATTCGTCGACCCCGAGTCGCGGTTGCTGATGAAGCTTCGCGGAACGGCGCTCGGCCCCGGCCAGCGCATGGGCACGACGCGCGACGGCGAGCCGCTGGTGAACGTGGTGGTCGAGGAGGGCAAGGGCGCGCGGCTCCTGCGCAAGCGCACGGGCGAGGCGCTCCCGCTCAAGGCGCCGGCCGCCGCATGCACCGAGGGCCGGGGCCACGCGAGGCTATCCTGCGCGAGCTGCCACACCGCATGGGCGCCGCGCTGCGTCGCCTGCCACACGCAATTCGACCCGAAGGACACGGGCTTCGACCACGCGGCGCAGGCGTGGGTGAAGGGCACCTGGAACGAGACCGCGGGGCCCTTCGAGCCGCTGCCGCCGACGCTGGGCGTGCTGCACGCGGGCGAGGCGCGCGGCGCGATCGACACCTTCGTCCCCGGAATGGTCATGTCCTTCGACCGCAACCGCGAGGCCGGCAAGCCTCCCGACGTGATCCACCGCCGCCTTTACGCGAAGCTGCATTCGCATACCACGCGGCGCGAGGCGAGAAGCTGCGCGTCCTGCCACGCCGATCCGGTGGCGCTGGGCTACGGCAAGGGGGAGCTGCGCTACCGGGTCTCGGGGAAATCGGGACGCTGGACCTTCCGGCCGGCCGCGAAAGCCTCGGCGCATGACGGCCTGCCCGAGGACGCGTGGACCGGGTTCCTTGCCGGGCGCACGGGAATGGTCTCCACGCGCGAGGGCGCGCGCCCCTTCTCGGTGGAGGAGCAACGCCGCATCCTCACGGTCGGCGCGTGCCTCGCCTGCCACGCCGAGGGCTCCGCGGTGATGAAGCGCTCCCTCGCGGACTTCGCGGGCGCGGTCGGGCGCCGCAGTGCGCGCTGCGTGCTGCCCGCCTGGCCCTGACGGATGGCGAACCGATGACGACCCCGGACCGGAGCGCGCTTTCCTTCCGCATCGCCTTTGCGGCGCTGCTGGGCTCGCTCGCCACCCTCGGGCCCTTCGCGATCGACACCTACCTGCCCGCGTTCGGCGGCATGCAGGTCGCGCTCGGCGCCACGCCGCTGGAGATGCAGCAGACGCTCTCGGCGTACCTCCTCGCCTTCGGCGTCATGTTCCTCTTCCACGGCGCACTCTCCGACAGCTTCGGCCGCAAGCCCGTGATCGTGATCGCGCTCGTGATCTTCACCGTGGCGTCCGTGGGCGCGGCGCTCGCGAGCAACGTGCACACGCTGATCCTGTGGCGCGTGCTGCAGGGGATGTCCACGGGCGCGGGCATCGTCGTGGGCCGCGCCATGATCCGCGACCTCTACAACGAGGAGGACGCGCAGCGCCTCATGTCGATGGTGACGCTCTTCTTCGGGCTCGCACCGGTCATCGCGCCCATCGTCGGCGGCATTCTCTTCGAGCTCTTCGGGTGGAAGTCGATCTTCTGGTTCCTGGCGGCGGTGGGCGCGATCATCGTGGTCGCGGGCGCGCGGCTCCTGCGCGAGACCCTTCCCGAGGACCAGCGCCAGCCCTTCCGGCCGGGGCCGCTGATACAGGGCTACCGCGAGGTCGGGGCGAGTCGGCGCTTCCTGCTGCTCTCGCTCGCGATGGGCTTCAACTTCAACGCCTTCTTCCTCTACATCCTGTCGGCGCCGATGTTCCTCACGACCCACCTGGGGCTTCCGCCCATGGCCTACTCGTGGCTCTTCATCCCGTCGATCGCCGGCATCCTCGTGGGCTCGCAGCTCTCCGGGCGCGCGGCGGGCAGGCTCTCCCGGGCGCAGACGCTGCGGCGCGCCTACACCTTCATGGGCGCATCCGCCGTGGCGAACCTCGCCTACTCGTTCGCGTTCACGCCGTCGGTGCCGTGGGCGGTCATGCCGATCTTCTTCTACGCCATCGGCACCGCGATGGCGATGCCGACCATCTCGCTCACCACGCTCGACCTCTTTCCCACGCGGCGCGGCATGGCCGCCTCGCTCCAGGGCTTCGTCTCCGGAATGCTCAACACGATCACCGCGGGCGTCATCGCCCCGGCCGTCTTCCACGACACGCGCTGGATGGCGGTGGCCATGGCGGCGATGATGCTCGCGGGGTTCACCTGCTGGCGGCTGTACCACAAGGGCTCGCACAAGGCGGGGTGAAAGCGGGGTCCGAAAAAATGGAAAAAATGGGGTCAGATGGAAAAAATGGGGTCAGATGTAATTTCGTATCTGTCCCCATTTTTCCTCACCAAGCCCCTGGGCCCGGAGAAAATGGGGACAGATACGAAATTACATCTGACCCCATTTTTTCCATTTTTTCGTTTTAACCCTGCCGGCAATGGGTCTCGCGCGTGAAGAGCAGCAGCACGAGTGCGAGTGCGCCCCAGGCGAAGAGGAGCGAGAACGCGCCCTGGTAGGCGGCGAGGTCGTAGAGCCGCGCGCCGCCGGGCGTGAGCGCACCCGTCCAGTGGCGGTCGAGCACCCAGCCCACGAGCGGCTGCATGACGAGCCCGCCCATCATCACGCCCATGTTGGCGATGCCGGAGACGGATCCCGCGAGCCGCGCGGGAACGCTCTCCTTGGCGAACGGGAAGGTGAGGATGAAGGCGCCGCCCACCAGGCCCAGGGCCGCGAGGAGCGCCACGAGCACCGGCCGGCTCCAGCCCGGCACCCACACGATCGCGGCCCACAGCGCCATGGTGCCGACGAGTCCCGCGATATAAGGAACGCGACGGCTGCGGGCACGCTCGGAGATCGGGCCGTAGACGATGCTGCCCACGCTCCAGGCGATGAGCGTGAGGGAGGCGAGCAGCGCCGCCTCCGCCGTCGTGAAGCCGTAATGCGTGGTGAGGAAGGGAACGCCCCACAGCCCCGCGAACATGAGCACGATCCCGGAGAACGCGCCGGGGATGCAGAAGAGCAGCCACGCGTTGCGGTATCCCAGCACGAGCTTCAGGTCCGCCCACACGGAGCCGCCGCCGTCCTCCGCCTTGCGGTGCGGGAAGTGGGAGCCGTAGCCGCGCTCGGCCGGGTCGTCGCGCACCACGAGCCAGATGGCCACCGCGACGAACGCCGTCGCCACGGCGCTCGCGACCATGACGTTTCTCCAGCCCATGGCGTCCACGGCGAGCCGCAGCGGCGCGCCGGCAATCGTCGCGCCGACAACGCCAATGAAAAGCGCCACTCCGCTCGCGAGCGCGAACTGGCGCGACGGCATCCAGTGGCTCGCGAGCTTGAGCATCGCGACGAACGCCACGCCCGCGGCCGCGCCGATCGCGAGCCTGCCCGCGTTCGCGACGTACGCCGTCGGCGCCATCGCGAAGACCAGCGTGCCCAGCGCGGTGAGGGCTGCGCCCGCCGTGAGGAGCTTGCGCGGCCCCCAGCGGTCGGCGATGAGCCCCGTCGGGATCTGTATCGCCACGTAGCTGTAGAAGTAGAACGCGGAGAGGTTCCCGAGCGCCGCCCCGGTGAGCGCGAACTCCCGCGTCAACTCCTGCACCAGCACCGCGGGCGCGACCCGCTGGTAGAACGCGATGAGATAGAGCGCCGCGCCCAGCCCCCACACCAGCCACGCGACCGACGCCGGCGGAAACGGGGGGCGCACCCCTATTGCTGCGTCAGGCGGTCGCATGTTCCTTCGGAAATCCGGGAAATCGGGATTGCTCCTCTGCTCGCGCAATCAGGGAGCGTCCCCGATGCTTTCAGTACTGCTGCCACGGCAGGCCGGCGACGCGCCAGCCGTTCTTCGCGTTGCGGTGGTGGTTGTCGTCCAGGTCGCCCTCGAAGCCGTGCAGCACGTTGACCACGTGCTGGAACCCGGCCGCCTCGAGCGTGTTGGCCGCCTCCACGGTGCGGTTGCCGCTGCGGCAGATGAGCACGATCGGGCGGTTGCGGAAGTTGGCACCCGCGAGCTTCTTCACCTGGCCCACGAAGTGCGGGTTCAGGTCCCACTCGGCGCCGTCGTACCAGGGCACCAGCATCGCGCCCACGGGGTGGCCGACGAACATGAACTCCATCTCGCTGCGGCAGTCGACGAACACCGCATCGGGGCGTTCCCGGAGGAAGGCGTGGGCGTCCTTGGGCTCGAGGTTTTCCATGGCGGGCGGCGCCGCGACGGCGCGGAAAGGGACGACGGGCAATTATAGACGCCGCTGCGCGCGTCCCGGCTACAATGCCGCTTCGCGAATTCCTCCCGCGGACCCCGCCATGAACGCACCAGACGCCCCGTTCCGATTCGATGCCGTGCTCGCCACCGCCGCCGACCGCTTGGAGGCGAAGGTCGTCGCGTGGCGGCGCGACCTGCACGAGCATCCCGAGCTGGGCAACCGCGAGGTGCGCACCGCCGCGATCGTCGCGAAGCACCTGAAAGCCCTCGGCTTCGACGAGGTGCGCGAGAAAGTCGCCGTCACCGGCGTGGTGGGCGTGCTCCGCGGCGGCAAGCCCGGGCCCGTGGTGGCGCTGCGCGCGGACATGGACGCGCTCCCCGTGAAGGAAGAGGTCGATGTCCCCTTCGCGAGCAAGGCCATGGCCGAGTGGAACGGCCAGCAGTGCGGCGTGATGCATGCCTGCGGCCACGACGCCCACGTCTCGATCCTCATGGGCGTGGCCGAAGCACTCGCAGGGATGCGCGCGGAGATCCCCGGCACGGTGGTGTTCGTCTTCCAGCCGGCCGAGGAGATGCCGCCCGCCGGCGAGGAAGGCGGCGCGAAGTTGATGGTCGAGCAGGGCTGCCTCGCGGATCCGAAGGTCGAGGCGATCTTTGGCCTCCACGTCACCTCCATTCACAACACCGGCACGATCGGCTACCGCTCGGGCCCGCTCATGGCTTCCGCCGACGCCTTTCGGATCTTCATCCGCGGCACCCAGACCCACGGCGCCATGCCGTGGCGGGGCGTCGATCCCATCGTCGTGGGCTCCCAGGTGGTGATGGGCCTGCAGACGATCGTCTCGCGCAGCATGAACATCACCAAGGAGCCGTCGGTCGTCACCGTGGGCGTCTTCCGGGGCGGCGTGAGGAACAACATCATTCCCGACGAAGTGAGCCTCGAGGGCACCATCCGCGCCTTCGACGAAGGCCAGCGCGACGAGATCCACGCCCACGTCACCCGCATCACCGAGATGATCTCCGCGGCCGGGGGCGCGAAGGCGCGCGTGCACATCGACCGCGGCTACGACGTCACGGCGAACGACGCCGGGCTCACGGAGTGGTCCGTCCCCACGCTCTCGCGCATGGCGGGCGAGGCGAACGTGCGCGTGATCGACAAGGTGTGCGGGGCCGAGGACTTCTCCTGCTACCAGAAGGTCGTCCCCGGCTTCTTCTACTTCATGGGCTGCACGCCCCAGGGCGAGGACCCGCGCAAAGTCGCGCCGAACCACAGCCCGCGGTTCCGGGTGGACGAGGATTGCCTGAAGCTGGGGGTGAAGACGTTGTCGGCCCTCGCGCTGGACTGGCTGGCCGCGAACTCCCGCTGAAAACCGCGGTCCGAGCCGTTGCGTTGAATCAACCCCCCTGTTACCCCCAGGTGCATAATCCGCCGTCATGACCCGCCGCCGCCGCACGCTTGCCGCCTGTTTCGCCGCGTTCGCGCTCGCCTTTGCGCAGCTCGCGGTGTCGGCGCACGCCTGCGAGGCGTTGGCGCCCGCGACACAGGGAGAGCAGGTGGTGCACCCTGTCGGTTGCGCCGGCACTCCCCTGGACGCAGGCGACCTCGTCTGCGAGCAGCACTGCCAGTACGGCGAGGCCTCCGTCGACAGCAATCCGTCCGCCCCCCTGGCGATGCACGTGCAGGGGCCGGTGCTCAAGGTCGAATTCGCGCCGGCACCGCTTGCCGCATCGCCGCCTTCCTCGCGCAGCGCGGTGCCCGCGATCGCGGCCCCGCCACCCGCCATCCTCTTCGGCGTCCTGAGGATCTGAGCTTCCGGTGATCCACCGTGGCCGCGGCGTTCGCGGCCGCGACGGCCATCGCCACCGGAGGTTCCATGTCGCCCGATTTCCCGGTCCGCCCCGCGCGGACGAGCACCGCACCCCCCCTGCGTCGCCACCTCGTGGCTGCGTGCCTTGCCGCCTGCGCGCTGTCCGCTTTGCCGGCATCGGCGCAAACTGCGCTGCCCGGCCGCAGCGCCGAGAGCTTCCTCGATATCGCACGCGACACGAACCCGGAATACGCCGCGATGCGCGCCGAGGCCGACGCGGCACGGGAGCGGCCGGAATCGGCCGGGGCACTCCCCGATCCCGCCGTCCGGGTGCAGCTCATGAACGTGACCAACGAGGGCCGAGACGCGAGCCCGAACCTCCTGCCCGCGCGCATCGGCGCCACCAAGTACACGGTGATGCAGATGCTGCCGTGGTTCGGCAAGCGCGACGCGCGGCGCGAGGCGGCGCAGTCCGACGCGCAGGCCGCCTCGAGCCGCGTGGAGAGTGCGTGGCTCGAGATCGCCATGCGCATCAAGTCGGCCTACGCGCAGTACTACCTCGCCGTCGAGAACGAGAAGCTCACGCGCGAGGTGCTCGACCTCGTGGTGCAGCTGGAGAGTGTGGCCCAGGCGCGTTACGCCGGAGGCCTCGCTGCGCAGCAGGACGCGATCCGCGCGCAGGTCGAGCAGACGACCATGCGCACCGACCTCGTGATGCTCGAATCCGAGCGCCGCCGCGCCGCGGCGCGCATGAACGCGCTCGTCGCGAGGCCGGCGTCCGCGCCGCTCGCCGACCCTGAGCGCCTTCGCCCCCTGCCGCCGCCCGCGCAGCTCCAGGTCGCCGACCTCGAGGAGCGCGCCCGGGCGCGCAACCCGCTGATCGCGACGGAGGCCGCGCGCGCCCGCTCGGCCTCGAAGATGGTCGAGCTTGCGGACCTGAACCGCTATCCGGACCTGAGCGTGGGAATCGCGCCGACCCAGCGGGGCAACCGGATCGCGGAGTGGGAGCTCATGCTGGAAGTGAACATCCCGCTGCAGCAGGACAGCCGCCGCGCCCGGGAGCGCGAGGCGCGCGCCATGCTCGCGGCCGCGCAGTCCCGGCGCGAGGCGGCCGCGGTCGGGCTGCTGGGCGAGCTCTCCGAGAACCTCGCCTCCCTCGACGCCGCGCGCAGGACGGAAGCGCTGGCGGGCTCGAGCCTGCTGCCCCAGGCGGAGGTGACCTTCCAGTCGGCGCTGGCGGCCTACGAGAACGGCAAGGTCGACTTCGCGACCCTCCTCGACGCGCAGCGCCAGATCCTGCGCGCGAAGCAGGAGCGGCTGAAGGCGCAGGCGGAGGCGCAGATGCGCCTGGCGGAAATCGAACGCATCGTGGGAGAAGACCTATGAAGACCGGCGTCGCAGTCGTCGTGGTTGTCGTCGTGGCCGCCGCGGCGGCAGGCGGTTATGTCCTCGGCACGCGCAATGCCGCGATGCCCGAGGCGGCGATGGCGGCAGCGGGCGCGCCTGCCAGAGGGGCGGGCAAGGAGAAGAAGCTCCTCTACTACCGCAACCCCATGGGGCTGCCGGACACCTCGCCCGTTCCCAAGAAGGACCAGATGGGGATGGACTACATCGCGGTCTACGAGGGAGAGGACGACGCCCCCGCCGGAGAGGGGCTCAAGATCTCGCTCGACCGGGTGCAGAAGCTTGGCGTGCGCACGCAGCTCGCCGAGCGTCGCGCGATCGGGCGCCTGGTGCGCGCCTCGGGCCGCGTCGAGGTCGACGAGCGGCTCCTCGCCACGATCTCGCCCAAGTTCGAGGGCTACGTCGAGCGCCTGCACGTGAACACCACCGGGGAGTTCGTGAAGGCCGGCCAGCCGCTCTTCGAGGTCTACAGCCCCGAGCTCGTCTCCGCGCAGCGCGAATACGCCATCGCCACGCGCGGCGTGAAGGCGCTCAAGGACGCGAGCGCGCAAAGCCGCTCCGGGATGGCGCAGCTCGCGGAATCGAGCCTCACGCGGCTTCGCAACTGGGACGTCTCGGCCGAGCAGATCGCCGCGCTCGAGCGCACGGGGGAGGCCACGCGCACCGTGACCTTCCGTTCTCCGGCAACGGGAATCGTGATGGAGAAGAAGGCCGTCTCCGGCATGCGCTTCATGCCCGGCGAAATGCTCTACCAGGTGGCGGATCTGTCCCGCGTGTGGGTGCTGGCCGACGTGAACGAGCAGGACATCGGGCTCGTGTCCAACGGCCGCCTCGCCCGGGTGGGCATCAACGCCTACCCCGAGCGCAGCTTCGAGGGCCGCGTCACCTACGTCTATCCGACGCTCAAGACGGAGACGCGCACGGTGTCGGTGCGGCTCGAGCTCGCCAATCCAGGCGGGATCCTGAAGCCCGGCATGTACGCGCAGGTCGAGCTCGACGCCGCGAACAACGGCAAGGTGATCGCCGTGCCGTCCTCGGCGGTCATCGACTCCGGCGTGCGCCGCGTGGTCCTCGTGCAGGTGGGCGAGGGCCGCTTCGACCCGCGCGAGGTGGAGACCGGCGCGCGCAGCGACGACTGGATCGAGGTGCGCTCCGGCGTCAAGGAGGGCGAGGCGGTGGTCGTCGCCGCCAACTTCCTGATCGACGCCGAGAGCAACCTGCGCGCCGCCCTCGGCGGCATGGCCGGCGCTCCCAAGGGCGGCGGCGGTGCGGCCACCCTGACCCACCGCGCCGACGGGACGCTCGACGCCGTCGATGCGAAAGCCGGCACCGTCACCGTCACGCACCGGCCCGTGGCGAGCCTGAAGTGGCCGGCGATGACGATGGAGTTCACGCTGGCCAACGACTCGCTCGTCTCCGGCGTGAAGCCCGGCGCGGCGATCGACTTCGAGTTCGTCGAGCGCAAACCCGGCGAATGGGTGATCACGGCGGTGAAGCCGGGGCAGGCAGCCGCGAAGGGCGCGGTGCAGCCCGCCGCCCCGGGCAAGGGGAAGTGAGATGCTGAACGCCCTCATCGCCTGGTCGGCGCGGAACCGCTTCCTCGTCCTGCTCGCGACCTTCGCCATCACGCTCGGCGGCGTCTACGCGGTGCTGAAGACGCCGCTCGACGCCCTGCCCGACCTCTCCGACGTGCAGGTCATCATCTACACGGAGGTTCCCGGCCAGGCGCCGCAGGTGGTGGAGGACCAGGTCACCTATCCGCTCACCACGCGCCATGCTGTCGGTGCCGAAGTCGAAGGTGGTGCGCGGCTTTTCCTTCTTCGGCGCTTCCTTCGTCTACGTGATCTTCGAGGACGGCACCGACATCTACTGGGCGCGCTCGCGCGTGCTCGAGTACCTGAACTTCGCCGCCGGGAAGCTGCCGCGCGGCGTCACGCCGCAACTCGGGCCGGACGCCACGGGCGTGGGCTGGGTCTACCAGTACGCGGTGCTCGGCCAAGAACCGCACGCTGGCGGAGCTGCGCACGATCCAGGACTGGTACCTGCGCTACCAGCTGACCAAGGCCGCGGGCGTCGCCGAGGTGGCCTCCGTCGGCGGCTTCGTGCAGCAGTACCAGGTGATCGTCGATCCGGTGAAGCTGCGCGCTTACGGCATGCCGCTGATGAGGGTCTCGCAGGTCATCCGCGACTCCAACCGCGACGTCGGCGGGCGCGTGGTCGAGATGGCCGAGACCGAGTACATGGTGCGCGGCCGCGGCTACCTGCGCGGCAAGGAGGACATCGAGACCCTGGTGGTGAAGAGCGAGAAGGGCACGCCGGTGCTCGTGCGCGACATCGCGCGCGTCGAGATGGGCCCCGACGAGCGCCGCGGCATCGCCGAACTGAACGGCGAGGGCGAGGTGGTCTCCGGGCATCGTGATGGCGCGCTACGGCCAGAACGCGCTCGACGTGATCGACAACGTGAAGGCGAAGATCGCCGAGGTCGGCCTCGGGCCTGCCGGAGGGCGTGACGGTCGAGACGGTCTACGACCGCTCCGACCTGATCCACCGCGCCATCGACAACCTCAAGGTGCACGCTGCTTCGAGGAAAGCGTCATCGTGGCCGCTGGTGTGCATCGTGTTCCTGCTGCACGTGCGCAGCGCGCTGGTGGCCATCATCATGCTGCCGGTGGGCGTTCTGATCGCCTTCATCGCCATGCGCGCGCTCGGCATCAACTCCAACATCATGAGCCTGGGCGGCATCGCCATCGCCATCGGCGCGATGGTCGACGCGGCGATCGTGATGATCGAGAACGCCCACAAGCACCTGGAGCGGTTGAAGCCCGGGGAGTCCCGCACGGAAGCCATGATCGACCGCGTGCAAGGAGGTGGGCCCCGCGCTCTTCTTCTCGCTGCTGATCATCACCGTGTCCTTCCTGCCGGTGTTCACGCTGGAGGCCCAGGAGGGCCGGCTCTTCTCGCCGCTCGCCTACACCAAGACCTTCGCGATGGCGGGAGCGGCGATCCTGTCGGTCACGCTCGTGCCGGTGCTGATGATGCTGTTCATCCGCGGGCGCATCATCCCCGAGGCCAGGAACCCGGTGAACCGCTTCCTCATCGCGGTCTACCGGCCGGTGATCGCGGCCGTCATGCGCTGGAAGAAGACGACGCTCGTGCTCGCCGCGATCGCCCTGGGCGCGACCGTGATCCCGGCGAGCCGCCTCGGCGCGGAGTTCATGCCGACGCTGAACGAGGGCACGATGCTCTACATGCCGACGTCGCTGCCCGGGATGTCGATCACGAAGGCCGCGGAGCTGCTGCAGATGCAGGACCGGATCCTCAAGAGCTTTCCGGAGGTGGCGAGCGTGTGCGGCAAGGCCGGGCGCGCCACCACGGCCACCGATCCTGCGCCCATCGAGATGTTCGAGACGGTGATCAATCTCAAGCCCGAGAGCGAGTGGCGGCCCGGCATGACGATCGACAAGCTGATCGCCGAGATGGACAAGGCGCTGCAGTTCCCGGGCGATCTCGAACGCCTGGACCATGCCCATCACGCGCGCGCATCGACATGCTCTCCACCGGCATCCGCACGCCGATCGGCATCAAGGTCTTCGGCAAGGACCTCGCGGAGATGGAGCGGGTGGCCCGGGACATCGAGACGGTGGTGAAGGACGTCCCCGGCACCACGAGCGCCTATGCCGAGCGCATCACCGGCGGCTACTACCTCGACATCGAGCCCGATCGCGCGGCCGCTCGCCCGCTACGGTCTCGCCGTGGGCGATCTCCAGGACGTGATCAGGACGGCGCTGGGCGGCGAGATGGTGACCACCACGGTCGAGGGCCGCGAGCGCTTCGGCGTGATCGTGCGCTACCCGCGCGAGCTGCGCGCGAACCCCCAGGCCATCGCCGCCAACGTGCTGGTGCCGGCCATGGCCGAGATGGGGCAGGCCCCGGTGCAGGTGCCGCTCGGGCAGGTCGCCACGGTGAAGGTCACCAAGGGCGCGCCCGCCATCCGCACCGAGAACGCGCTCCTGTCGGCCTACATCTTCGTGGACATCCGCGACCGCGACATCGGCCGCTACGTGGCCGATGCGAAGCGGGCCGTGGCGGAGAAGGTCGACTTCCCGCCGGGCTACTACATCGCCTGGAGCGGGCAGTTCGAGTACATGGAGCGCGCCATCGAGAAGCTGAAGATCGTGGTGCCGCTCACGCTGCTGGCGATCTTCGTGCTGCTCTACCTCAACTTCCGGCGCATGACGGAGACGCTGATCGTGATGCTCTCGGTGCCGTTCGCGCTGGTCGGCGGCGTGTGGCTCATGTGGTGGCTGGACTACAACATGAGTGTCGCGGTGGCGGTGGGCTTCATCGCGCTGGCGGGCGTGGCGGCCGAGACCGGCGTGGTGATGCTCATCTACCTCGAGCACGCCTGGGAGCGCGATCCGCGCGGAGCGCGGCACGCCATGCGAGCGCGGCGGATCTCTACGCGGCCGTGATGGAAGGCGCGGTGGAGCGCGTGCGCCCGAAGATGATGACGGTGGTCGCGATCATGGCGGGGCTGCTGCCGATCATGTGGAGCACCGGCACCGGGTCGGAGGTGATGCGCCGCATCGCCGCGCCGATGGTCGGCGGGATGGTCTCGTCGACCATCCTCACCCTGGTGGTGATCCCCGCGATCTATGCCCTCGTGAAGGGTCGCGGGCTTCCACTCAACGGGCCCGAGATAGCGCCGGCCAGTGCCGCACCGGAAGCCGAGGCGACATGAAGCGCCGCGCCTTTCTCGGCACCACGCTCGCCGGGCTGGGCGCGCTGCTGCCCGGTTGCGGCGGCGGGGGCGGCGGCGGCATGGGCGGCGGCGGCATGGGTGGGTCCATGCCGGGCTTGCCCTTCGCTCCGGGAGCGGCGCTCGTCCCGGGCCTCGCGCTGCGGGACCTGCCGAAACTCGCCAACGAAAGCGCGCTGGCCGGGCGCTTCACCGCCTCGCTCGCGGCCGCGCCGTCGAACGCCTCGCTGGTCGAAGGGCGGACCACCGCGCTCTGGCTCTACAACGGGCTCTTCCCCGGGCCGGTCGTCGAGGTGCGCGAGGGCGACCGCGTGAGGATCGCGCTGGAGAACCGCCTTCCCCTCGACACCACCGCCCACTGGCACGGGCTGCCGGTGCCCTCCGACCAGGACGGCAATCCCATGGATCCGGTGCGCCCGGGTACCACGCGCGTCTACGAGTTCGACATTCCCGCCGGCACGGCCGGCACCTACTGGTACCACCCCCACGCCCACGGGACGGTGGCCGAGCAGGTCTCGCGCGGGCTCGCCGCGCCCTTCATCGTGCGCGCCGCGAACGACCCGCTCGCTGCGATCCCCGAAGTCACGATGCTGGTGACGGGCATTCGCCTGGACGGCAACGGCCAGGTCTCGCCCAACGGGCCCCTGGATTTCACGATGGGCCGGCAGGGCGAACAGTTGCTGGTGAACGGCGGAAGGCTGCCGGTGCATACGGTGCAGCCGGGCGCCACGCAGCGCTGGAGGATCCTCAACGCGACCAGCTCGCGCTACCTGCGCCTCGCGCTCGACGGCCACGCCTTCACGCTCGTGGGAACCGACGGGGGCCTGCTCGGCGCGCCCGTGGGGCCGCTCGCGGAAATCGTCGTGGCGCCCGCGCAGCGGGTCGAGATCGTCGTGGCCGTGGGCACCGCGCCGGGCGCGCGCTTCACGCTCCGCGCGCTTCGCCACGTGAGCGACACGATGGGGATGGGAACCTATTCGAGCGAGGATCTCCTCACGCTCGCCACCACCAATGCGGCGCCTGTGGCGTCCGTCGCCCTTCCCGCGACACTTCGCCCGGTGATCGATCCCGGCCCGGCCGTCGCAGCCAGGCGCGTGGTCCTCACGCAGTCGGGAATGGGGATGATGGGCGCGATGTTCGGCTTCCTCATCGACGGGCGCAGCTTCGACATGAATCGCGTCGACTTCGTCTCCAGCCTGGGCGCCGTGGAAACCTGGGAGATTGTGAACGACACCTTCATGGACCACCCGATGCACCTGCACGGCACGCAGTTCCAGCTCGTGAGCCGGGAATCGGGCGGGCGCGTGACGCCGGCGCCCCACGCGGCGTGGTACGACACGGTGGACGTGCCCGCCGGGACGACCGCCACGATCAAGGTCCGCCAGGACTTGCCGGGCAAGCGCATGTTCCACTGCCACATCCTCGAGCACGAGGACGCGGGGATGATGGCGGTGCTCGAGGTTCGCGCAGGCTAGCTTCCGCGCGGCGAGGCGTAGCGGTGGCGAACGGCACGGCATTCGTGATGAAATGCCCGGGCCTCACCCACCGTCCGCCGCCGAGGAGCGCCGAAAATCAGCTTCCCGCCACTTCCCGAAACGCACGCCATCGCCACGATGGCGCTCACGGTGGTCGCGCTTTTCCTGTTCACGCGCGAGAAGATCCCGCTCGAAACCTCCGCCATGGCCGTGATCGCGGTGCTCGCCATCGGCTTCGAGCTGTTTCCCTACCACGCCAACGGCAGGACCCTGCACGCGATCGAGTTCTTCCACGGCTTCGGCCACGAGGCGCTGGTGGCGGTCTGCGCGCTGATGATCGTCGGGCAGGGCCTGGTGCGCACCGGGGCGCTCGAGCCGCTGGGCAGGATCCTCGCGGTCTTCTGGCGCGCGGGCCCGCTGCTCGCCATGCTGGTCACCCTGAGCGTGGCCGCGGTACTCAGCGCCTTCGTGAACAACACGCCCATCGTCGTGCTGCTGCTGCCGGTGCTGATCAGCGTGTCCTTGCGCACCGGCACCTCTCCCTCGCGGGTCCTGATGCCGATGGGTTTCTCCACCCTGATCGGCGGGGCGGCCACCACCATCGGCACGTCGACCAACCTGCTGGTGGTCTCGGTGGCGGCAGACCTCGGGCTCCGGTCCATGGGCCTCTTCGACTTCGTGGTCCCCGCCGCCATGGCCGGTGCGGTCGGCATCCTCTTCCTGAGTTTCCTGGCGCCGCGCCTGCTGCCCGAGCGCAGCACGCCGCTGATGGACGCCTCGCCGCGCGTGTTCACCGCCCACCTGCGGATCCGCGAAGGCAGCTTTGCCGACGGCAAGACCTTGTCGGAGGCCATGGCCCGGGCGGGCGACGAGATGCGCGTCATCCGCGTCGAGCGGGGCAGCGGCCTCGCGCTCATGAAGCTTCCGGACATGGTCCTGGAGGCCGACGACCGGCTCCTGCTCACGGACACGCCGAAGAACCTGAAGCATTTCGAGACCGCCCTGGGCGGCACGCTGTACTCGGGCGAGGTCGAGGTCGACGAGGAGCATCCCCTCACCGCCGCGGACCAGCAGATCTCCGAGATCGTGGTGGTGGAGGATTCCCCGATCGAAGGCAGGACGCTCAAGGAGCTGCAGTTCATCGACCGCTACCAGTTGGTCGTGCTGGCCCTGCACCGCGCGGGCAAGGAGCTCGTGTCCCTGGGCAGCGGCATGGGCGACGTCGCGCTGCGGGCGGGCGACGTGCTCCTCGTGCAGGGGCCGGCCGAGCAGATCGCCGCTCTCCGCCTCGACGACCAGATCCTGGTGCTCGATGCGACCACCGACCTGCCCCACGTGCGGAAGTCGCCCACCGCCATCCTGATCATGACCGTCGTGATCCTGGTCGCCGCCTTCGGCTTCCTGCCCATCGCCGTGAGCGCCATGGCCGGGGTGCTGATGATGATTCTCACGCGCTGCCTCAGTTGGGAGGAGGCCGGCAAGGCGCTCAACATCCAGGTCATCCTGATCGTGGTCGCGAGCCTCGGCCTGGGGCTAGCACTGATGAAGACGGGAGGCGCCGACTACCTCGCGCAGGCCTTCGTCGCCACTTCCTTCGGCGCGCCCCCCCTGGTCGTGCTCGGCGGGTTGACGCTCCTCATGGGCATCCTCACCAACGTGGTCTCTAGCAACGCGGCCGCCGTGATCGGCACGCCCATCGCGGTGAGCATCGCGCAGCAGATCGGGCAGCCGCCGGAAGCGTTCCTGCTCGCGGTGATCTTCGGCGCGAACCTCTGCTACGCCACGCCGCTCGCGCACAAGATCAACGTGCTCGTCATGGCCGCCGGGGGCTACACCTTCGGCGACTTCGTGCGCGTGGGACTGCCGCTGGCGGTGGTCATGTGGATCGCGTACACGGCTTCGCTGGGCTTCGTTTACGGGATCTAGCTGCGGCCGGGTTCGCCTCAGGCCGAAGGAAGCGTCAGCTCGAAGCGCGTGCACCCGTTTTCGGAGGTAACGCGAAGCGTTCCGCCATGGGCGGCGACGATCGACTTCGTGATCGCGAGCCCCAATCCCGTGCCGCCGCTCGAGCGCTGCCGGGACGGATCGACCCGGTAGAAGCGGTCGAAGAGGCGCGGCAAGTGCTCCGAAGCGATGGTTTCGCCGGGGTTTTCCACGCGCAGCACGAGGATTCCGGGTTCGTCGCGGGCGATGGATACCCGTACGATTCCGCCTCGAGGGGTGTGCGCGATGGCGTTCGACAGCAAGTTGCTCAGCGCCCGCCGGATCATCAGGCGGTCGCCCGCGGCGGCGCCCTCGCCCGCGCAATCGAGCGCCACGCCGCGTTCCTCGGCGAGCGCATCGTAGAACTCGAAGAGGTCGGTGATTTCCCTGGCCAGATCGACGCGCTCCACGGTCGGCGTGACCTGGCCGTGATCCGTCGTGGCGAGAAAGAGCATGTCGGAGACGGTGCGCGCGAGATGGTCGCACTCCTCGAGACCGGAATAGAGCGCCTCGCGGTACTCGTCGTCGGAGCGGGGGCGGGACAGCGCGACCTGGGTCTGCGTCATCAGGTTGCTCAGCGGCGTCTTGAATTCGTGCGCGAGATCGGAGGAAAAGTCCGACAGGCGCCGGAAGGAGTCCTCAAGCCGGGCAAGCATGTCGTTGAAGGCGTTCGCGAGATCCGCGAGATCCGGGGGCAGCGCGTCGACGCGGAGCCGGTCGTGCAAGCGGCTCGCGCTGATGCTGCGGGCCACGCTCGCCATGTCGCGCATCGGCGAAAGTCCCTGTTTCGCGGCCACCCATCCCAGCAGGCCGGTGAGGAGTGCCCCGACGGCAACGGATAGCCACAAGCTGCTGGTGAAGGCCTTGAAGAACGAGACGTGGTGGTCGATGCTAAGCGCGACCGCCACGTTCGCTTCCGGCATCCCGGGATACCCCGTGGGGACGGTCGTCATGGTCCCGCGAAAGGCATGCTCCCCGTGGCTCCACGTTGCGATCGCCGGCGAGAGCGGCAACGCCGAGGCGAGCCGCAAGGGAAACTCGTCATCGGGAAACAAAGCCTCGGCGGAGGCGAAGACCAGCGATCCGTCCGGAGTGGAAAGACGAACGCCGAGGTGAGGGTGGCCGATCAGCGCGTCGCTCATGCGCTCCGGAAGCGCGGCGAAATCCCCGGCCGTCCGGACCTTGGCAAGCGTGTGGCGCACCAGCGCGACCTTCCCGAGCAACTCCTCGCGATCCATGTCCACGAAGTGCGCCTGCACCGATACCGCCACGAAGCTTCCCAGCACCACGAGCACCGCGGTCGCCGCGAACCCGAACAGCAGGGTAAGCCGGAGCGTCAGGGACGGCCGGCGCATCAGCGCGTTTCCGGCGTCTCGAGGACGTATCCCATGCCGCGCACGGTCTGGATGAGCTTGGGCTCGAAGCCGTCGTCGATCTTCGCGCGAAGCCGGCGCACCGCGACCTCGATCACATTGGTGTCGCTGTCGAAGTTCATGTCCCAGACCTGGGAGGCGATCAGGGATCGCGGCAACACCTCGTCGTGACGGCGCATGAGCAGTTCCAGCAGCATGAACTCCTTGGCGGTGAGGTCTATTCGCCGACCGCCGCGGTGCACCCGGCGGCGCAGGAGGTCGAGCTCCACGTCGGCCACTTGAAGCACCTCGGGCTCCGTGGCCCGTCCCCTGCGGAGCAGCGTGCGCACGCGCGCCAGCAGCTCGGAGAAGGCGAAGGGCTTGAGGAGGTAGTCGTCGGCACCCAGCTCCAGCCCCTTCACCCGATCGTCCACCTGGCTCTTCGCCGTGAGGAAGAGCACGGGCATCATCCGCCCCTCCTTCCGGATGGCGCGCAGCACGCCCCAGCCGTCGAGGCCGGGGAGCATCACGTCGAGGATGACCAGGTCGTAGTCCTCGGTCATGGCCTGGTGGCGGCCGTCGAGGCCGTCCCGGGCGAGGTCGACGACGAACCCCGCTTCCGCAAGGCCCTGCCGGAGGTAATCGCCTGTCTTGGGTTCGTCCTCGACCACCAGAATCTTCATCGTCCCTCCCTGGTCCATGCAGGACACGGCGGGATTCTTGCGCGCCTTCCGGCAAGCTGGCCGGATCCTTACGGGATTGTAATGTCGATGTCAGGCTGGAGTGGGGGCAGGAAAACCATCATGCAGGAAGCGCGGGGAGGCCGTTTGCCCGCCCGCGACCCCCTTGCCAACCAGGGATTCCTCCGATGAAACTCGTTCCTGCAACCCTCGCCGCGGCGCTGCTCTCCCTTGGTTCCGCCGGCGCCCTCGCTGCACCTGACACGGTCGTCGACATGTACAAGAACGCCAACTGCGGCTGCTGCGACAAGTGGGCGGAGCACATGGAGCGCAACGGTTTCAAGGTCCGCACGCACGAATTGCCGGACGCGAGCGCGTATCGCGAGCGCGCGGGCATTCCGGCGACCTACGGAAGCTGCCACACCGCGATGGTCGGAGGCTACGCGGTCGAGGGTCATGTGCCGGCCGCGGACGTAAGGCGCCTGCTCCGGCAGCGTCCAAAGGCAGTCGGCATAGCCGTTCCCGGCATGCCCATGGGCTCGCCCGGCATGGAACAGGGCGGCATGAAGCAGGCGTACGAAGTGTTGCTGGTGAAGACCGGCGGCGCGACCGAAGTCTTCGCGAGGCACTGACGATGGCCGGGCGAACCACTTCCGCGAAATCGCCAGGCAACACGCTTGTCCTGGTGGCCATTGCCGCGGGCCTTTCCACCGCGGCTGCCGCCCAGCCTGCCGCGGGGCCGGCCGACGCGAAGGCGAGCGTGCCGCCCACGGCGTACGAGTCCCCTTTCGCCGGCTACCGCGGGCACGCCGACGCGAAAGTGGGTCACTGGCGGGGCGTGAATGAAGAAGTGGGTCGCATCGGCGGGTGGAAGGCCTACGCGAGAGAAGCCTACGAGGCTTCGCAGGCAGCGCAGTCCGGTGCGAAGCCCGCGCCCGTCGCGCCGCCTCCATCAAGCCATCCCGGCGCGAAACCGCCGCAATAACAGCCGCCCGGCAGAGGGGGAACAGATGGGGAAAACCATGAGCCGGATCGGCCGGCCGGTGATCATTATCGCGACAGCGGTCGCACTGGCCGGCTGCGCCTCTTTCAGCCCTGACGGCGGCTTCGCCGGCGTGGCCGACGAGGTGCGCTTGCGTACCGGCAAGGAAACAGCCTGGGCGCGCTCCGATGGCGAGCGCGGCGAGATCGACGCGCGCGTGGCGGAGCTCGTTTCGAAGCGCCCGCTCGGCGCCGACGACGCGGTGCAGGCCGCGATCCTCAACAACCGCGGGCTGCAGGCGTCCTTCGCCGAGCTGGGCATGGCCGAGGCGGATCTCGTGCAGGCCGGCCGCCTGCCCAACCCCCACTTCTCGATGTTTCGGGCGAAGCTGGGCCACGACTACAAGATCGAGCAGGCGCTCACCTTCAACCTCTTTTCCCTGGTGACCGCGCCGCTCGCGCTCGAGGTGGAGAAGCGCCGGTTCGCGCAGGCGCAACGCCAGGCCGCCCTCGAAGTGCTTCGCATGGCTTCCGAAACCCGCAAGGCGTGGATCACGGCGGTGGCCGCCGAGGAGACCGTGCGCTACCTGCGCAAGGTGCGCGAAGCGGCGGACGCCGGGGCGGAACTCGCCCGGCGCATGGAGCAGGCCGGCAACTGGAGCAGGCTCGCGAGGGCGCGCGAGCAGGGGTTCTATGCCGATGCCGCACTGAACGTCGCCCGGGCAGAGCACGCGCAAGTCGCCGCGCGGGAACGGCTGACGCGCCTCCTGGGACTGTGGGGCGAAGAGGCGGCCTACGCGCTTCCCGAACGGCTTCCGGACTTGCCGGAGCAGGCCGAGGAACGGCCCGACATCGAGCGCCAGGCCCTGGCGCAGCGGCTCGACGTGCGAGCGGCGATCCTCGAGACCGAGGCGGTCGCCCGCAATCTCGGCCTCGCGAAGGCCACGCGTTTCGTGAACGTGCTCGAGTTCGGGCCGGCGCGCGTCCTCGAGGGCGAGAAGACGGACCCGTACAAGAAGGGCTACGAGATCGCGCTCGAGCTTCCGCTCTTCGACTGGGGCACCGCGAGGATCGCCAAGGCCGAGTCGATCTACCGCCAGGCGCTCGACCGTGCCGCCGAGACGGCGATCCATGCGCGGTCGGAAGTGCGCGAGACCTACCGCGGCTACCGGATCAGCCACGACATCGCGAAGCACTACCGCGACGAGATCGTGCCGCTGCGCAAGCGGATCGCGGAGGAGAACGTGCTGCGCTACAACGGCATGCTGATCGGCGTCTTCGACCTGCTCGCCGACGCACGCTCCCAGATCGCGAGCGTGAACGGCTACCTCGAGTCCTTGCGTGATTTCTGGATCGCCGAGGCCGACCTGCAGATGGCGATGATCGGCCGCGTGGGAGCGTCCGCCGGGCCGAGGATGGCCGCCACCCAACCCGAAGCGGCCGCTGGCCACTGACCAAGGAAAGCGCACGATGACTTCGAGACGCGACTTTTTCCGGAACGCCGGCGTGGCCGGGGCGGCGCTGGCGGCCGCCTCCGTGAGCCGCGTGTCGATGGCGGCCCTTCCCGAGCCGGTCCTCATGCAGAAGCCCGACACGCAGCCTCCCCTCATCCCCTCCAGCGGCAGGCCGTACAACCCGGTCGTGACGCTCAACGGCTGGACGCTGCCCTGGCGCATGGTGAACGGCGTGAAGGAGTTCCATCTGGTCGCCGAGCCCGTGGTCCGCGAGATCGCACCGGGCATGAAGGCGCATCTCTGGGGCTACAACGGCCAGAGCCCGGGCCCGACGATCGAGGTGGTCGAGGGCGACCGCGTGCGCATCTTCGTCACCAACCGCCTCCCGGAGCACACGACGATCCACTGGCACGGCCAGCGCCTGCCCAACGGCATGGACGGCGTGGGAGGGCTCAACCAGCCGCAGATTCCCATGGGCAAGACCTTCGTGTACGAGTTCGTCGCGCGCCGCCCGGGCACTTTCATGTACCACCCGCACGCCGACGAGATGACGCAGATGGCCATGGGCATGATGGGCTTCTGGGTGACGCATCCGAAAGGGCGCCACCCGCTCATCGACGTGGTCGACCGGGACTTCTGCGTCATGCTGAACGCCTTCGACATCGACCCCGGCAGCTACACGCCGAAGATCAACACCATGCTCGACTTCAACCTCTGGATGTGGAACAGCCGCGTGTTTCCCGGCATCGACTCGTTCAACGTCCGCCTGGGCGACAAGGTGCGGATGCGCTACGGCAACCTCACCATGACCAACCATCCCATCCACCTGCACGGGCACGAGTTCCTCGTCACCGGCACCGACGGGGGGCCGACGCCGAAATCCACGCGCTGGTACGAGGTGACCACGGACGTCGCGGTGGGGCAGATGCGCCAGATCGAGCTGCTGGCCGACGAGGAGGGCGACTGGGCGATCCACTGCCACAAGTCGCACCACACGATGAACGCGATGGGCCACGACGTCCCCACGATGATCGGCGTGGACCATCGCGGGCTCGCCACGCAGATCACCTCCCTCATTCCCGACTACATGGTGATGGGCGAGCGCGGCATGGCCGACATGGGCGAGATGGAGATGCCGCTGCCCGACAACACGCTGCCGATGATGACGGGCACCGGGCCCTACGGCGCGGTGGAGATGGGCGGCATGTTCACCGTCTTCAAGGTGCGCCGCGACCAGAAGCCGGGCGATTACGGCGACCCGGGCTGGTACCGGCAGCCTCCCGGAACGCAGGCCTGGGAATGGACGGGGCCGATTGCCGAACCCGCGCGGTTCAGGTCCGAGGGCGGGCAGTCGATGCCGGCTGCGCGCAGCGGGCCGGCCATGGAAATGAAGGTCCGCAAGCCGCAGGGCCATGGAAACCACTGATCGGGCGAGCCCGAGGAGACAAGACATGAAGAGAACCGCATCCCTTGCCGCAGCAGTGATCCTCGCGCTCGCCGCCGCGAACGCCCTTGCCCACGGCGACGAGAAGCACGGCAAGCCGATGATGGCGAAGCCCCTGTCGATGGAGGAGCACTCCTTCGGCCGGCAAGGCGACCCCGCCCGCGCGAGCCGCACCGTCCAGGTCGACATGAGCGACGCCATGCGCTTCAGCCCCGCCGAGATCCGGGTGAAGCGCGGCGAGACGATCCGGTTCGTCGTGAAGAACGGCGGCAAGGTGCTGCACGAAATGGTGATCGGCAACCTCGCGGAGCTGAAAGCCCACGGCGAAATGATGAAGAAGTTCCCGAACATGGAGCACGACGAGCCCTACATGGCCCACGTGGCGCCCGGGAAGGTGCAGGAGATCACCTGGACCTTCACGAAAGCGGGCGAGTTCCATTTCGGCTGCCTCGTGCCCGGACACTTCGACGCGGGGATGATCGGCAGGATCGTCGTCGCCGCGACATGACCCCCGTCAATCGACACAACCCCTGGAAATGGAGAGCCCCATGAAGATCCTTGCCGCCACGCTGGCCCTTTTCGCGGCCGCAGCGATACCCGCTTTCGCACAGTCGCACGGTTCGATGCACGCCCCGGCGCAAACCCAGGCGCAGATGCCGATGCAGCATTCGACGCCCGCCCAGGGCCAGATGCCGATGCAGGGCGAGATGCCCATGGCGGGCGGCGCCCGATCCGACGGCGAAGTTCGAAAGGTCGACAAGGAAGCCGGCAAGATCACGCTCAGGCACGGCCCCATCGCGAACCTGGACATGCCGCCCATGACCATGGTCTTCCACGTGAAGGACCGCGCCATGCTCGACAGGGTGAAGGTGGGCGAGAAGGTGCGCTTCGCTGCCGAGGACAAGGGCGGCGCGCTGACTGTGACGGCCATCGAGCCGGCGAAGTAGGGCCGGGGCGGGACGCCGGTGCCGCTCGGTCCGAGCCTGCGCTGGGTGGTGCCCGTTGCGGCGGTCGCGGCCGGAATTGCGCTTCGCGACTGCCTGTTCCTCGCAGCCGCGGGCCCGCTGGCGCTGGGAGCGTTCTACCTGGGCATGGACGCAAGGCCGCCCGCCAACGCCTTGCGGGGCGCGGTGCGGTGCGCGCTCGCCGGCCTCGCCTCGATCGCAGGGGGGGCGGCGCTCATAGCCGCCATAGTTGCGGCCCTGAACGGCGCCTGGAATCCCGCCCATGATCGTTTCCACGCCGGTGCGTGGCTGCTGGCGGCGTCGGTGGGCGCATATCTTGTCCTGTCGGCCGGGGGGATGCGGCAACTCGCCGCAAGCGCATTCCGGTGGAGCGCGTTCGGGCTCGCGGTCCTGCTGGCGGTGCTGGCGGTGATCCCGCTGGCTGCCGGGCTCGCGTGGAGCGTCTGCGCCCTGCCGATCGCCACCGCCGCGCTGATGGTCGCCGCCGGGTGGCGGCTGCTGCGGGAAGTCTCGCCCGCGATGCTCCAGCTCGGGCAACGGCGCTAGCCCGGCGCGCGCCGCGAGGCCTTGCCCCCGCGCATCAACCTCCGAGGTTTCGCCTGGTTTCCTGGAATTCCTCGACGCCGATTTCGCCTCGCGCAAGTCGCTGCCGGAGGATCTCGAGCGCCTCGTCGTCCCGGGCACTGCGACCGGATCGCCGGGACAGGTAGGCGGCCACCGCCACGGCTATCGCGACCGGCACCAGCCACCACAGGATCATCAGGAGATCGCCATCGAACATGCCGCCGCCGTGAGCCATTCCGTACATGATCCCCTCCTTCGGCGAATGCGTTGTCGTCAAGTTTCGACCCGCAGGTGCCGGATCGGTTCAGGGTGCGGGCCGAATCGACGCGGCTTTCGGAGATGTCGAAAATGTAAGGTCGCCGTCAGGCTCCGGTGCAGGTGCGTCTTCCACAATGACGATGTTCGACACATTCGGGCAACCCACACGATTGGAGAGCTGACATGAAACGCATCCTCACTGCCGCGATGATCGCCGGGCTCGCGCTCGCGCCGACGGCCTACGCCAACGACGCGCACCATCCCGACAAGGACAAGGCGCCGGGAGCAGCAGCGGCACAGCCGGCGAAGGCACCGGGGGACCAGACGGCGCAGCAAATGCAGGAGAACGTGAAGCGGATGCAGTCCCAGCTCGACGGCGTTCGCAAGGCGAAGGACGCCGTGCAACGCGAGAAGCTGCTCGCCGAACACATGCAGACGATGCGCGAGAACATGATGCTGGGCAACTCCATGATGCAGGGCGGCGGCATGGGCATGATGGGCGGTCAGGGCGGCCATGGCGGCATGGGCATGATGGGCGGCCAGGGCGGCATGGGCATGATGGACCAGTGCATGAAGATGATGGGCGGCATGTCAGCCGCGGGCCCGTCCGATGCGTCCGCGCGCCTGGACCAGATGGAGAAGCGCATGGACATGATGCAGATGATGATGGGACAGATGGCGGGACGCGCCATGCCGCCATCGGCCGAACCAACGAAGTAGGTTCGCGGCTCGCGGGCGCGTTCTCCCGGACCGGGCTGCTCGCGCCCTCGAAGGACCCTTGACCTGAGTGCGACGAGCAGGTCGAGCACGAGACTTCGAGAAGGGGACCGTAATGAAACCGAGCGCAGTTGCCGCAGTGCACGACGAGGGTCACCACGGCGGCGAACACTCTCACCCGGCCAATGGTATGCATGGCGAGCATGATCACGGCGCCGCGGGGGCGTCCGCGAAAGATCCGGTGTGCGGCATGAGCGTCGCCCTCGGTGCGGGAAAGCCGAGCCTGGAGCACTCGGGGCAGACCCATCACTTCTGCTCGCAGAAATGCCTCGACAAGTTCAAGGCGGATCCCGCCGCATACCTGCCGGGCGCCGGCAAGGCGAAGGTGACGGCGGCGCCGAGGGGCGCCGTGTACACATGCCCCATGCACCCCGAGATCGAACGCGACGCGCCCGGGGAATGCCCGAAATGCGGCATGGCGCTGGAGCCGAAGGGCGTGCCGGCTGGCGATGAGGGTCCGAATCCGGAACTCGTCGATTTCAAGCGCCGCCTTTGGGTTGGCGTCGGCGCTTGACACTCCCGCTGCTCGTGCTGACGATGGGGCCTTTCGTCGGTATGGGCTTCCTCCGCGAATCGCTCGGGGAGCGCGCCGCGGTATGGACCGAACTCGTTCTCGCTACGCCCGTCATCCTGTGGGCCGGTTGGCCGTTCTTCGTCCGCGGCGTGAAGTCGGTGGTGAACCGCAGCTTGAACATGTTCACGCTGATCGCCATGGGCGTCGGCGCTGCGTACCTGTTCAGTCGTCGTCGCCGTGCTGGTGCCGGAAATCTTTCCGGCCGGATTCCGCGACGCGCAGGGCCACGTGGGTGTGTATTTCGAGGCCGGCGCCGTGATCGTGGTGCTGGTGCTGCTGGGGCAGGTGATGGAACTGGCTGCGCGCGAGCGCACGGGTTCCGCGATCCGCGCGCTCCTCGACCTTGCGCGCCAAGACCGCGCGCTTGATCCGGCCCGACGGGACCGAAGCGGAGATTCCGCTCGAGGACGTAAAGGTCGGCGACCGCCTGCGCGTGCGCCCTGGCGACAAGGTGCCGGTTGACGGGGAGGTCGCCGAAGGTCGTTCCTCGATCGACGAGTCCATGATCACCGGCGAGCCGGTTCCGGTCGAGAAGGTGGCCGGCGACAAGGTCACCGGGGCCACTATCAACGGCACCGGCAGCCTCGTGATCGAGGCGAAGCGCGTCGGGGCAGACACCATGCTCGCCCAGATCGTCGAGATGGTGGCCAACGCCCAGCGCAGCCGGGCGCCGATCCAGAAGTTCGCCGACCAGGTGGCCGGCAAGTTCGTGCCTGCCGTGATCGCCATCGCGATCCTCGCGTTCATCGGCTGGGCGATCTGGGGGCCGGCGCCGGCGCTCGCCTACGCCCTCGTCGCCGCCGTGGCGGTGCTGATCATCGCCTGCCCGTGTGCGCTCGGGCTCGCCACGCCCATGTCGATCATGACGGCCACCGGGCGCGGCGCCCAGGCGGGCGTGCTGATCAAGAACGCGGAGGCGCTCGAGCGATTCGCGAAGGTCGACACGCTGATCGTGGACAAGACCGGCACGCTGACCGTAGGCAAGCCGAAGCTGGTCGCCGTCCTGCCGGAGGACGGGCACGACGAAACCGAGGTCCTGCAACTTGCCGCGAGCCTCGAGCGCGGCTCCGAGCATCCGCTGGCCGAGGCCATCGTGGCGGGCGCCGAGGAGCGCGGCGTCGAGCTCTTCAAGGCCGAGGATTTCGAGGCCGTGACCGGCAAGGGCGTGACCGGCGTCGTGAACGGCAAGAAGGTTGCGCTCGGGCAATGCGAAGCTGGTGGCGGACCTCGGCCTGGATGGCAGCCGACCTGGCGCAGACCGCCAACGACCGCCGCGACCAGGGCGAAACGGTCATGTTCGTGGTGCTCGAGGGCAAGATCGCCGGCCTGGTGAGCGTGGCCGACCCGGTGAAGGAAACCACCCCCGCCGCGATCAAGGCCCTGCATGCGGAGGGCTTCCGCATCATCATGGCGACCGGCGACAACGAGCGTACCGCGCGTTCCGTAGCGTCCAGGCTCGGCATCGACGAGATCCGCGCCGACGTGCTGCCCGAGGACAAGGCCCGGATCATCCAGGAACTCCAGGCCGAAGGCCACAAGGTCGCGATGGCGGGCGACGGCGTCAACGACGCGCCCGCGCTTGCACAGGCCGACGTCGGGATCGCGATGGGCACGGGGGCGGACGTGGCGATCGAGAGCGCCGGCTTCACGCTCGTGAAGGGCAATCTCGACGGCATCATCCGGGCCCGGAAGCTTTCGCGCGCGACGATGCGCCAACATCAAGCAGAACCTTTTCTTCGCGCTCGTCTACAACGCGGCCGGCGTGCCGGTCGCCGCAGGGGTGCTCTATCCCTTCTTCGGCATCCTCGTGTCGCCGATCTTCGCGGCGGCGGCGATGAGCCTGTCGTCGGTCTCGGTGATCGGCAACGCGTTGAGGCTGCGCAGGGCGCGAATCTAGTCCGCGGGAAAGGAGCCAAATCCATGATCGGCATCGAGCGCACCGTCGAATACGGTTCCCCGGAAGGGGCCGGCCGGGCCGGCCCGGCGCCGCGGATACCGCTGGTTCCGCTCGGGATGAGCCTGGGGGTGTTTTTGGCGGTGAGCTACTGCGCCTGCATCGCCTTCGACCTGCTCTTCCCCGATCACGCCATGCACGAAACCTGGCATCGGCTGCTTCCGGGCTTCACGTGGCTCACCTGGCCCGGCTTCCTGATCGGTCTCGTGGAGAGCTTCGCCTACGGGTGGTACGTCGCCCTGGTCTTCGTGCCCCTCTACAACTTCTTCGCGGAGCGTTCGAGGCGATGACGACCCCCTCCGCCCGGCATCGAGCCGTCCGGTGATTCGGGCCGCGCGAGCCTCCGGGCGGGTGGCGAAACAGGGTCCGCGGAAATGGGCTGCGGCCCCGGAGGGCCGCAGCGTGCTTCGAGCCGGATGGCTTCCGTGCGTCGCGGAGATCAGGATCCGCCGGTGCGCTCGAGCGCGATCTTCTCCGCCATCGTGAGCGGACTCGTGTCCGCGACCCGGTGCATGTGACCGACCGGGTCATCCACGTGCGCGAAGCTTCCGCTTTGGTAGGCGTATTCCATCGGCCGGATCTGCCAGCCGCCCTCGCCGCCGAGGTAGACGTACTGGCGATCGACGGAGAATTCGCCCTTCTTCAGCAGTCCCGTGCCCTTGGCCGTCGCGATGCCTTGCGCAGCGCCGATTTCGGAGACGACGATGGCCGAGCCGGCCTCGTCCTGGGTGGCCTGCCAGAAACCTCCGGCGAGCGCCGAGAAGGGTGCGCCGAGCGCGAGGGTGATGCCGAGAGCGAGTGCGGATGTGCGAATTTTCACGAATGCCTCCATCTGGTGGGTCGGTCGCCCGTTTCGGGCGGAACCGGCGACGGCCGGTACGGTTCCCACTCTACGGGCGCGACCCTGACGGGACGGGCACGGCAGCATTACATGCGTGAAGTCTTTTCAGGAGCCCGGGCCGCGCGCGGTCTTGCGGACTTCGTCGCTCACGAGATCGTGCAGCTCCTTCAGCCCGAATCGCGGCAGCGGTCGACCGTTCACGAAGAACTCGGGCGTCTTCGAGACGTTGAGTGCCTTCGCGTCGGCAATGTCGCGTTCCATGCGAGTGGCGATGTCCGGGCCGTTCATCTCGCGCCCGACGCGCTCCTGGTCGAGCCCGACGCCGCGAAGCGCGGGCCAGACCTGGTCGACGTGCACCGCGTGGTTCACCGTCCAACGGTCCTGGGCGGCGAACAGGGCCTCCAGCGTCTGCCAGTAGAGATCCTGGCCGCGCGCCGCCTCGAGGATGCGCACGACGTGCTCCGACCCCTTGTGAAAGGGCACGTGGCGCATCGAGACGCGGATCGCGCCGGGGTGCTCGGCCATCAGCTTTTTCACTTCCGGATAGAAGAGCGCGCAGGTTTCGCAAGCGGGGTCGAGGAACTCCACGATGTGCACGCGGGCGTCGGGCGCGCCCTTCGCCGGCGAGTGCGCGCTCGCCAGTGCCTCGACGTTCTCCTGCGCGAGCTGGCGCGAGGATTCCTGTTTCTCGGTCGTGTAGAGGAGCGTTGCCACGACGAAAGCCGCGATGAGGACGATTGTCCCGCCGATGAAGAGGCCCTTGCGGGATACGGCCTTCGTCGGGGTTGGCTGCGGTGGCGTCGGTGCCGTTGCCGCCGGGACCTCGCGTCCGGATCTGTTGCGCTTGGACTTCTTGCTCATCGTGTGCTCCGGAAGTGTGCCGCAACGAGCAGTGCGGCCAGGGTGGAAAAGGCGACGAACGAAAGCAGCGGGATGTTCACGAACCCCAGCCACTGGACCTGCAGTTCGGAACAGGGCACGCCCTGTACGCACGGCCCGGCGCTCTCCGGGATCCAGCCCGCCACAAGCAGCAGGTGATACAGCGCGACCAGCCAGCCCCCTGCCGCCAGGGGAAGCGCGTAGCGAACGACCTTCGCGTCGAACGGGAAGAGGCCCAGGGGAAGGACCAGCACGAGCGGGAACATGAAGATCCGCTGGTACCAGCAGAGCACGCAGGGCGGCAATTCCATCACCTCGCTGAAGAAGAGCGCGCCCAGCGTGGAGGCGGCGGCGACCAGCCAGCCCGCGAAAACCAGCATCCAGGCCGACTCCGGGCCGCGGGCCGTCACGCCTGCCTCCCGGGCCGGTGTACCGGCAAGACACTGCCTTCGGCGATGTTCCCCGTCATGCGACCGTCCTTCTTCCTGCCCGTCCCGGCCGCCACGGCGGCTTTCGAGCCGTCATTCTCCCATGGCCGCGCAAAGGAGCCGTTGCGATCCGGTAAGATCTGCGTTCACCATGTCCTCCGGCAAGCCCCGCGCGGTCGAGTATTTCGGCGCCCAGTTCGAGCGCCAGATCGCCGCGCACGACTACCAGCTGAACCCCTTCGAGCAGCGTGCCTTGCCCCACCTCAAGGGCAACGTGCTCGACCTCGGTTGCGGCCTGGGAAACCTCTCCCTCGCGGCGGCGAAGCGCGGCGCCCGCGTGACGGCCTACGACGCCTGCGAGAACGCCGTCGACGACCTTGCGGTGCGCGCGCTCGCCTCGGAACTCGATGTCTGGGTGCGCGCCGTGGACTTGAAGGGCTGGCGACCCGAGGAGACCTGGGACGCGGTGAACTGCATCGGGCTTCTCATGTTCTTCGCGCGCGGCGAAGCGCTCGCGGGCCTGGAGTCCGTGCGGGACGCGGTGCGCCCGGGCGGCGTGGCGGTCGTGAACGCGATGGTCGAAGGCTCGACCTTCCTCGCGATGTTCGACCCCGACGAGTACTACCTCTTCCGGCCGGAGGAAATCGCCGCGCCGTTCGCGGGCTGGGAAGTCCTCCACGACAGCATCGAGGACTTTCCCGCGGCCGGAAGCACCGTGAAGCGCTTCCGCACGCTCATCGCCCGCGCACCCTCCTGAATCAGGCGACGCTCACCTTCTTCGACAGGTACACGTCCTGGATGGCGTTCAGGAGCTCGATGCCGTCCTTCATGGGCTTCTGGAACGCCTTGCGGCCCGAGATGAGACCCATGCCCCCGGCGCGCTTGTTGATCACCGCCGTCGCGACCGCCTGCTCGAGGTCCCCCGCGCCCTTCGACTCGCCGCCGGAATTTATGAGCCCGGCTCTTCCCATGTAGCAGTTGGCGACCTGGTAGCGCACGAGGTCGATGGGGTGGTCCGAGGTGAGTTCCGAGTACACCTTCGGGTGCGTCTTGCCGACCTTGATGGCGTTGTAGCCGCCGTTCACCTCGGCCATCTTCTGCTTGATGATGTCCGCCTCGATCGTGACGCCCAGGTGGTTCGCCTGGCCCGTCAAGTCCGCGGACACGTGGTAGTCGACGCCGTCCTTCTTGAAGTCGGCGTTCCGCAGGTAGCACCAGAGGATCGTCGCCATCCCCATTTCGTGCGCGCGGCTGAAGGCCTGGGAGACTTCCCATATCTGGCGGCGCGATTCGGCGGAGCCGAAATAGACGGTCGCGCCCACGGCGACCGCGCCCATCTCGAAGGCCTGCTCGACCTCGGCGAACATGCTCTGGTCGTAGGTGTTCGGGTAGGAGAGGAACTCGTTGTGGTTCAGCTTCACGATGAACGGGATGCGGTGCGCGTAGCGCCGCGAGACGGACCCGAGCACGCCGAGCGTGGAGGCGACCCCGTTGCAGCCGCCTTCGATGGCGAGCTTCACGATGTTCTCCGGGTCGAAGTACGCCGGGTTTGGCGCGAACGATGCCCCCGCGGAGTGCTCGATGCCCTGGTCCACGGGCAGGAGCGAGAGGTAGCCGGTCCCCGCGAGGCGGCCGTGCCTGAAAAGCGAGGCGAGATTGCGCAGGACCGCGGGCTTCCGGTCGCCGTCGAGGAGCACGCGCTCGACGAAATCGGGCCCGGGAAGGTGCAGGTCCTTCTTCGGGATGGTCTTGCAGACGTGGCCCAGCAGGGATTCGGCGCGGTCGCCGAGCAGGGTGGCGAGGTCTTTCATGACGGTCTTCCGGATGGTTTCAGGGTTTCGAGCGGAAGCAACCGGCGCGAGCGCGGCGCAGCTTCACTTGCGCAGCGACTGGACGTAGCGGGCGATGCGCCCCTTGAGGCCGGGGCGCGAGGCGGAGCCATCCAGGGACAGGAGATCCTCATCGCGACGGTCCTGCCGGCACGCCGCGCGAATCGCAGCGAGCGTTTCGCGATCGGCAACCGGCTCGCTACATCGTACGCCCACCCAGTCCCCCGCGTCACCGTCGAAGACTTCCGTGGCGAGCCCGGCTTCCACGGCGCCCTGCGCGTCGAGCGTCAAGCCCTCGCTCGCCAGGGGTCGCGCGCGGTCCCAGCCGACAAGCTCCACGAGCCGGCGCGTGCCGAGCACGATGCCGAAGGCGGAGCCCGGGAAGCGGAACGTGGCGTCGGGCGCGCACGCGCGGATGTCGCAGGAGGCGAAGAGATCCGCCCCCGCCCCCCAGGCGCGGCCGGTCGCGAACGCCGCCGTGCGCACGGGCGCGTGCCAGACCGTCTGCAGAAGCTTCTCAAGCGCCACGAAGCGGTTGCGAAGGGAAGCGTCCGTCTCGTCGTCCAGGCCGGAGAGGTCGAAGCCCGTGCAGAAATGCCGGCCGCGGCCGCGGAAGAGGAGCGTGTGCACGCCCGGGTCGGCGAGCGCGGTTGCGACCGCGGCCGACAGTTTCCCGACGGCGGCCTCGGAGAGCGCGTTGCCGCGCTCGGGCCGGTCGAGCCATACCGTGGCCACGCCGGCGGGGTCGTCCTTCATCCGGCGATCGCGGAGCGCAGCGCCGCGGAGCGGTCCCAGAGGTTGGGCACGCGCGCGATCGAGTAGCCGGAGACGAAGTCCTTCGCGGCGCCCGTGGCTCTGTCGAAGACGTGCCGGCGCACCGCGCCGATGTTGGCGCCGTAGACGTGGATGCTGACCGAAGGCGCGTCGGCAAGCCCGTTGGCCACGGTGTGGATGTCTCCCACCATCGGTGACACCGCCTCGATGTCGCCTGGGCGCAGCACCTGCTCCTCGCCCGCGGGGCGAAGCGCGCCGTCGGCGGCCCGCTCGTAGCGCCGGCAGCGCTCCGCGCCGCGCAGCATCCCCACGAGGCCCCACACGGTGTGGTCGTGGATGGGCGTGGATTGTCCCGGCCCCCACACGAAGCTCACCACCGAGAAGCGCTCGAGCGGGTCGCAGTGCAGCAGGCATTGGCGGTAGAACTGCGGGTCGGGCTGCGCGAACTCGTCGGGCAGCCACGCGTCGCCGGCGATGAGCGCTGCGAGGAGCGGTCGCGCGCCCGAGAGCAGGGCCGCCTCGTCGTCGGTGCGCTCGACGAGGCGCGTCATGGACTGCACGAAGTCGCGCAAGGGCGCGATGCGGTCGGTGTCGGTGCTCATGTCGCCTCCTTCGTGGCCGCGCGCAGCGCCCTGGTGTGTTCGCCCAGCGCGGGGAATGCCGTGCTCACCGCGACCGCCTTGCCGTCGAGCCGCACGGGGCAGCCCACGGTGCGCGTGGCGTGGCCGCCGGGCAGGGTCGCGGGGACGACGAGGCCCAGGTGCGCGGCCTGCGGGTCGCCGAGCGCCTCGGCGTAGCCATTGATGGGCGCACAGGGCACGCCCGCGGCGCGAAAGCGCGCGAGCCACTCGTCCGTGCCCGCGCTTGCGAAACGGGCCTCCAGGAGATCCTTGAGCGCCGCCTGGTTCGCCGCGCGCAGCGTGGTCGTCGCGAAGCGCGCGTCGCGCGCCCACTCCGGCGCCCCCACGACCTCGCACACCGACTGCCAGAGCCTGTCGTTGCCGGCGGCGATCGCGAACCAGCCGTCGGCGGCGCGGTAGGCCTGGTAGGGGGCGTTCCTCGGGTGCGCGGAGCCCAGCTTGCGCGGATTATTTCCCGTGCCGAAGTACTCGCTCGTCTGCAGCGCCGCGATGGCGAGGTTGGTCGCGAACATCGGCACGTCGATCGCGCCGCCGGGGCCGCCGGCGCGCACGCGCGCGAGGAGTGCGGCGATGGAGAACGCCGCGTAGAGCCCCGCGGCGAAGTCCGAGACCGGCACGCCGCACTTCACCGGCGCTCCGCCTTCGTCGCCCGTCACGCTCATCACGCCCGAGGCGGCCTGGATGGTGAGATCGAAGCCGCCTTCGGCGGCGCGAGGCCCCGACTGCCCGAAGGCGGAGATCGAGCAGTACACGAGCGAGGGCTTGCGCGGGGCGAACCAGTCCCAGCCCAGCCCCAGGCGCTGCATCACGCCGGGACGATTGTTCTCGACGAGGACGTCGGCTTCCAGCACGAGGGCGCGCGCGAAATCGCGGTCGACTTCTTTCTTGAGGTCGAGCGCGACACTTTGCTTTCCGCGGTTGATGGATGCGAAATTCTCGCTGTAGCCGCCGTTCACCGGCGGCCACTGGCGCATGGCATCGCCCTCGGGCGGCTCGACCTTCACCACTTCGGCGCCGTAGTCGGCGAGCAGCATGCCGCAGAAGGGGCCGGCGGCGACCTGGCAGAACTCGACGACCTTGGTGCCCGCGAGCGGGGCGGCGGCCGGGATGGGCATGGGGCGGATCTCGGGGCTGGGCGCCCCGGGCCGCGGGGCGATCGCCCGAGGATACACCGGCGACACGCGTGCCCCGCATCTTGTACCCTTGGCGGCGTGAATCCCCGGACCGTCGTCGCGCTCGCCAGGTTCTCGCTCGTGGTGGCGGTGGCGCTCATCCTGTTTGTCGCCACCACGGATCAGCGCATTGCGTTCATCGACGACATCTGGGACAAGTCCAAGCACGCCGGCGCCTTCTTCGTTCTGGCGCTGCTCGTGGACGTGTCCTTTCCCACGGGCCGGTTCGGGTTCGCCAAGATCGCCACGCTCCTGGGCTTCGGCGCGCTGATCGAGGCGATCCAGCACTTCCTGCCGCACCGCGAGGCCTCGCTCCTCGACCTGGTCGCCGACGGCGCGGGAATTGCGATTTTCGTATGCTGCATTCCCCTGCTCGCGCGATACCCCGTGCTGAATGCGGCGCGCGGGTCCGTAGCCTCCACCGTAGTCCCGGGAGCATCACCGCCATGAACGCGATCGCCTCGTCCACCCCGCGCTGGTCCTGGCTTCCGGCCACCGGGACGTGGAAGTACCACGCCTTCCTGGTCTGTCTCGGTGTCTTCGTCCTGGGTCCCCTGGGGGGCGTCACGGCCTCCTTCATGAACTTCTCGCTGGGCTTCTTCATCGGCGGGCAGGTGCTCGCCGGGATCCTCGGCTCCACGGTCACCTACGGCTACGGCGCCGAAGGCAAGCACGGTGCGAACTACATGCAGACGGCGGCCGCTTCCGTCGCCGGCATGAGCGCCATGGGCGTGCTCATCCAGGCCATGGTGTGGATGGGGCTTCCGCAACCGCCGGTATGGCAGCTGATCCTCTACATGCTCTGCATCGGCATGTTCGGCGTGGGCGTGGGCATGCTCTACACGCCGCTGCTCGTGGACCGGATGCAGCTCCCCTATCCCTCGGGGTTCGCGGTGGCCAATATCCTGCGCGCGCTCACGGACCCGGTGCTCCTTCGCCAGTCGGTCGCCAAGCTGGGCAGCGGCATCGTGGCGGGCATAGTCGGCGGCATCGCTTCCGGCAAGGTCGCCATTCTCGGCGCCATCGAGCTGTCCACCTCCACGCTCGGCGTCGGGATGATAGTCGGCGCGCGAATCGGCATACCGGCGATAACCTCAGGCCTCATCTTCTGGGCGTTGGTGCCGTACTTCATCTCCATCGGCTGGCTCGCGGAAGGAGATCCCTTCCGGAAGATCGCCTTTCTCATCGCGCTCGGCCTCATCATGGGCGCGGCCGTCGTCGACGTCGCGCTGGTGCTGAAGGAAGCGGCGGCGCGTTGGCGCGGCAAGGCCCCGGCACCCGAGTCGCAGGCCGAATGGAAGCGCGTCAACACGAGGCGGCTGGTGGCGTGGGTCGCGTTCTGGGGCGCCGGCGTCGTCCTCACCGGGCACCTGGTGCTTGGGCAGCCCGTGGGATTTCTCGTCTTCGCCGTGGCACTCGTGTTCGTCTTCGCGCTGGTGAACGGCATTTCCGTGGGCATCAGCGATTCCAACCCCATCTCCTCGGCCTTCGTGGTGAGCGTGGTGCTGATGGCGGCCATCGGCCTCACCGATCCGGTGGTGGGGCTCATGGCGGGCATGGTGCTTCTCATCTCGACCAGCATCGCCTGCGACATGCAGCAGGACCGCTCCACCGGCTGGCGGCTCGGCACCAACCGCGTGTACCAGTTCCGCTACCAGGTGGTGGGGGTGCTGATGGGCGCGATCATGGCCGTGGCCTTTGCCAAGATCTTCATGTCGGCCTATCCGGTGCTGCTCCTCGACCAGACGGTGATGAAGTCGAGCGAGCAGCCGGCGGGCTGGAACGCCGCGATGACCTACAAGTTCGTGGGCGTGCTGCGCAGCCTCACCGACGACAAGCCCTACCAGCGCACGGCCATCTGGGTGGGCGTGGGCATCGGCTTCGCGATGCAGCTCGCGCGCAAGCTCCTCAAGGCGAGCGAGGCGTACCGGCGGTTCGTGGCGAGCGGCCGGCGCGGGTTCGTGACGGATTTCCTGATGGACGCGGTGTTCCTGCCGACCCCGTACGCCTCGTCGTTCGGAGGTTTCGTGAACCTGCCCACCTCGCTCTGGTTCGGCGGCGGCGGCATGCTCTCGAGCTTCATCAATTCGCTGCCGAAGCGCGAATCGGCGAAGAAGCAGGCGATGCCGGAGGACATGAGCACGACTTCTCTCGTGGGCGGCGGCTTCATCGCGGGCGATTCGCTGGCCGCGCTCGGGCTCGGCATCGCGGGCCTCGCCGCGACGCTGCTTGCCTGAGGCCGGCGGCGGCGATGGCGCGGCGTCGGAATCGCGTCGCGGGCCTAGAGCCGTGAGGGCACGCTTTCTCATCGTCGCGTGCGCGAGCCTCGCAGCTCTTGCGGGTATCTTCGCCGTGGCGGGACTCGCGGCCGCGGCCGAGCCGCTTCGCATCGGCTCGAAGCGGTTCACCGAGAGCTACCTCCTCGGCGAGATCCTCCTGCAGACCGCGACGCGCGAAGGCGTTGTCGCGGTACACCGCCCCGGGCTCGGCAACACCGCGATCGTCTTCGCGGCACTCTCGCGCGGCGAGATCGACGCCTATCCGGAGTACACGGGGACGATCGCGCGCGAGATCCTCAAGTCGCGCGAGCCCCTCGATCTCGAGACGATCAACCGGCGCCTGGCTCCCCTGGGGCTTGCCGCGAGCGTGCCCTTCGGGTTTTCCAACGGCTACGCGCTCGGCATGCGCGAGGAGGTGGCCGCGGCGAAGGGCATCGCGCGCCTCTCCGACCTCGCCGCCCATCCGGGCCTCATCCTCGGCCTGTCCCACGAGTTCCTCGGCCGCGAGGACGGCTGGCCGGGCCTCAGGTCCGCCTACGGCCTGCCGCAGCGCGACCCCCGCGGGCTGGACCACGGGATTGCATACGAAGCGCTCGCGGCGGGCGAGGTGGAGGCGATCGACGTCTACACGACGGACGCGAAGATCGCGCGTCACCGCCTCAGGATCCTTGCCGACGACCGTGCCTTCTTCCCGCGCTACGACGCCGTGGTGCTGCACAGGATCGACGCGCGGGCGCGGCACCCCGGTGCCTTCGCCGCGTGGGCGGGGCTCGCGGGGCGCATCGACGAGGCGGCGATGATCGGGCTCAACGCACGGGCGGAGCTGGACCGCGTCGACTTCGCCGCCGTGGCGCGCGAGTTCGTGGCGGGCCGGCCCGCGGGAGGGGCGACCTCGCTCTACGCCACCGTCTTCGCGCCGGACTTCCCGCGCCTCGCGCTGGAGCACCTGCTGCTCGTGTTCGGCTCGCTCGCCGCCGCCGTTGCCGTGGGCGTGCCGATGGGGGTGGTCGCGGCCAAGGTGCGATGGCTCGCGCAGCCGGTGCTCGCCGTCGCGGGGCTCGTGCAGACGATTCCTTCGCTGGCGCTCCTCGCCTTCCTGATCCCGTTCACCGGCATCGGCGCCTGGCCCGCGCTCGTCGCGCTCTTCGTCTACGCGCTGCTGCCCATCACGCGCAACACGCACGCAGGAATCGCGGGCATCGGCCCGGGGCTGAAGCAGGCGGGGCTCGCGCTCGGCCTCACGGGCACGCAAGTGCTCCTGAAGATCGAGTTGCCTCTCGCGACGCCGACCATCCTCGCGGGCGTGAAGACTTCCGCCGTGATCAACGTGGGCACGGCCACCATCGCGGCCTTCATCGGCGCGGGCGGGTTCGGCGAGCGGATCGCCAAGGGGCTCGCGGTGAACGACCACGCGATGCTGTTTGCGGGCGCGGCCCCCGCGGCGGCGCTGGCGCTCGCCGTGCACGCGCTCTTCGAGCTGGCCGAGTGGCGCGTGCGCCGCCGGGCGCGCGGTTGAGCCGGCGCCCGGCTACTGCATGTTCCGGCGGATGAAGTCGTCCATCCGCGCAACACCCTTCTTGATCGTCGCCGGGGAGGCCGCGTAGCTGAAGCGGATGTGCTGGCCCTCGTCGGGCACGCGCGGGCCGAAGTGGATGTCGGCGAGCACCGCGACACCCGCCTCGTTCAGGAGCCGCACGCGGAACTCCTCGGAATCGGCCGCGCGGACCATGGCGCAGGCCTCCGTCACGTTGGGCCAGGCGTAGAAGGCGCCGCCGGGGCTCTGGCAGGTCACGCCCGGCACCTGGTTCAGGAGCCCCACGATGAGATCGCGCCGCTCGAGAAAACTCGCGCGCATCTTTTCCGCTTCTTCCTGCGGCCCGCCGATCGCCTCCACCGCCGCCCACTGGCTGATCTGCGAGGCGCAGGAATCGGTGTTGGTGACCCAGCGCGTGAACACGGGTGCCAGCGCCTTGTTCACCGCGTAGCCCAGCCGCCAGCCGGTCATCGCCCAGGTTTTCGATGCCCCGTCGCAGATGATGGTGCGCTCCTGCATGCCGGGGATCGCGGCGAGGGAGGCGAAGGCGCCGTCGTACACCAGGCGCGAGTAAATCTCGTCGGCGTACACCCAGATGTCGGGGTGTTTCGCGAGGATCGCGGCGATCGCTTCCATGTCCTGCTTCGGGATCACGCCGCCCGTCGGGTTCTGCGGCGAGTTGAGGATGACGAGCTTGGTGAGCGGCGAGATCTTCGCCTCGAGGTCCGCGGGGTCGAAGTTGAAGCCGCGCGATTCGCGCAGGTACAGCGGCACGGGCACGGCACCCATGGCGCGGATCTGCGACTCGTAGATCGGGAAGCCCGGGTTCGGGTAGATCACCTCGTCGCCGGTGCCGTGGTCGGTGACCGAGAGGATCGTGTAGGCGATGAAGGGCTTGGCACCCGCGCCCACCACGACGTCTTCGGCGGCGACCGGGATGCCGCGCGTGCGCGAGACGTATTGCGCGATCGTCTCGCGCAGCTCCGCGATGCCGGCGGAGGGCGTGTAGCCGTGCTTGCCCTCGCGGATCGCCTTGACCGCCGCATCCTGGATGTTCACGGGCGTCGGGAAATCGGGCTGGCCGATGCAGAAGGAGATGATGTCCTTGCCCGCGGCCTGGAGCTTCGCCACTTCGGCGAGGACGACGAAGGCGTTTTCGGTGCCGAGGTCGTCGGCGCGGCGGCTGGTGGAGGGCATGGGAAGTTCCGTGGTAACCGGGGAGAGGGACCCCGCATCGGGATCACCGTCGATTTTACGGCAAGCGGCGGCCGCGCACGCCCGCGCCGGCCACGTCGCCGGTCGCTGCTATTCTTGGCGGGGCGATCGAGCGCACCGGGAGGATGACGATGGCAAGAAAGACGAAGCGCGCGAAGGCAGGGGACGAGGTTCTCGCCGACGCAAAGGAAGCGGACCGGATCGAGCAGTACTGGCATCTCGCGGGCCGCCCGAAGGCGCGCAAGCCGCCGGCGAAGTACAAGTACGTGAAGGAACTCGCCCATCTGCAGGTCGAGTTGATCAAGTTGCAGGAATGGGTGCGCCTGCAGGGCCTCAAGGTCGCCGTGATCTTCGAGGGCCGCGACGCCGCCGGCAAGGGCGGCGTGATCAAGCGCATCGCCGAGTGCCTGAACCCGCGCATCTGCCGGATCGTGGCGCTGGGCACGCCCACGGAGCGCGAGCGCGGCCAGTGGTACTTCCAGCGCTACGTCCCGCACCTGCCGGCGCAGGGCGAGATCGTCCTCTTCGACCGCAGCTGGTACAACCGATCCGGCGTGGAGCGCGTCATGGGCTTCTGCACCGAGACGGAGTACCGGGAGTTCCTGCGCTCCTGCCCGCTCTTCGAGGAGATGCTCATCCGCTCCGGCATCGTGCTGGTGAAATACTGGTTCTCCGTGAACGACGAGGAACAGGAGCGGCGCTTCCAGGAGCGAATCAGGAACCCCACGAAGCGCTGGAAGCTGAGCCCCATGGACATCGAGTCGCGCAAGCACTGGAGCGAATATTCGCGGGCCAAGGACATCATGTTCGCGGCAACCGACCGGAAGCAGACGCCGTGGTGGGTGGTCGATGCCGACAACAAGAAGCGGGCGCGCCTGAACTGCATCGCGCACCTCCTGCGCCAGGTTCCCTACGAGAACATGACGCCCGTGGAGATCGAGGTGCCGCCGCGTCAGGGAGACATCGGCTACCGGCGGCCGAAGAAGTCGAGCCAGCGCTTCGTGGAGAGCGTCTACTAGGGCGCGCGCGGCGAGGCGCCGCCTAGGGGCTCGCCCGGCGGGCCCTCGCGATGTCGGCGCGAAGATTCGCGCCGGTCTTCCACTTGCTCAGGGCCGGCGCGATGCTGTCGAGGACGGCGGTGGCCTCGGCGAGCAGCGCGGCGCGCCTGGCCGGCTCGGCGAGCGCCGAAACATAGACGGCGTGGGCGTACTCGAAGTGCTGCAGGTGGGAATCGTGGCGGCGCGCGAGCTGCTTGCGATGGAACTCGAGCGCCGGCTGCAGGATCTCGCGCGCCTCCGCCAGCCGCCCCTGGCGCGCGACGGCCTCGGCGAGGTACACCTGGAACACGGCGCCTTCGCGCTCGGTCCCGAACAGGTCACGGCGCGGCAGCTTGGCGTGCTCGGCGACCATGACGCGTGCCGCCGCTTCCGCGGCCGCGAAATCGCCCAGCTCCAGGGACGCGAGGCCGATGATCTGGCTGGCGCGGATGCGAAAGCGGCCGAACCACTCCACGTCGGCCTGGCTCTCGGGCTTGATGTCGCCCAGCCCCCCCAGCGCGGTTCGCGCCTGCTGCAAGGCCTTTCGCGGGTCGCCCTCGAGGTACGGCAGGTACGCCTCGTAGGCTTCGAGCCACAGGCGCGAGAAACCGACGATCATCGGCGCGGAAGTCGGCTTGATGTACGTCTCCCACAGGCGCCGGCTTTCCGCGACCGTGGCCTTCGCCGCTGCATGGTTGCCGAGCTCGGCGTCGATTTCCGCCGAGATCCCCAGCCAGATCATCGCGTTTCGCGCCTGGAAGGAGCCGATCTTGGGCATCTGCTCGCGCACCTGCGCGGCGGAGCGGAACTTGTCGCGTGCCTCGGCGAGGCGGCCCGACTCCATGAGGGCGCCGGCCGTTCGCTGCCGCGCCACGCCCAGGTTGTTCAGGGAGGCCGTATTGGTGGAGGCGACCTTCACCATGCCTTCGTAGAGGGCCTCGTTCTCGCGCAGGAGCACCATCGCCTTCGCGATCCGCAGGTCGAACACCTCCAGGTCGGAGAGGGCGCCGAGCACGAGCCCCTTGGTGTGGATCGCCGTCGCATGGCCGGGCATTGCGTCGAGGACCTTGTTGGCGATCGCGAGCGACTCCTCGTTCTTCGCGCGGGACTCGGGCCACTTGCCCGTATCGTAGAGCGCGTCAGCGAGCCACGCGCCGGCGTTGGAATAGCCGGCGGCGGCCGAGAGGTCCGCGAGGCCCGGCGCGCCCAGCCGGCGGAAAACCTCCTGGGCCTCCTGCAGGTAGCCGATGGCTTTCCGGGCATCCCCGAAATTGCGCGTGGTGTAGCCCATCCCGGTGAGCAGCTCTCCGTACTGGCGAAGCACCGCGACCGAAGGCTTGGGCGAGGCCTCGACGAGCGGCTTCAACTCGGCCTGCGCGGCTTCGCCGGCGCGCAGGGCCTCCGCGTGCTTGAGCTGGTTCACGAGAATCATCGCCTGGTAGCTCAGGGCGCTGCCCAGGCCCAGGCGCGTGGCTTCCGACGAATCTCCCTGGGAGCCCAGCCGGCGGAAGACGGCCTCGGCTTCCTTCAAGGCGACGAGCCCCTCCTCGTGCTTGCCCTGGCGGCGCGCGACGGCGCCGGCGCGCACGAGCGCCATCGCGCGGTTGCGCTCCGTGTCGGGCGTGCGAAGTTCCGGGGGCAGGCCCTTGTAGTAGTCGAGGGCGCGATGGGCGAGCGAGGCCACGATGTCGATCCGGCCGACGGGATCGAGTTCGCGCACGAAATCGTCGAGCAGGTAGACGAGGAGCTTCTCGGACTCGCCGCGCGCCGACTCGGCCAGCTGCCGCGTCTGCTGGGCCTTCGCTTCGGCTTCCTTGGCGCGGTTCATGTTCACGTAGCCGAAGACGGCGCCAACCACCGCGAGTATCGCAAGCACGGAGGCGCCCGCGGCCACCTGGCGTGCGCGCACCAGCGCCTTGCGCGTGGCGGCCTCGCGCTCGCGCTGGGCCTCGAGCTGGCGCTCGGCGTTCTCGCGCGCCTCGCGCGCGAGCCGCATCTCGCGGCTGGCGCGGACGACCCCGCACAGCACGTCGTGGGTGAGCTCCACGCGGCGCACGTCGAGGCGCTCCTCGATGCGCAGGAGCCGCCGGTTCACGAGCGTGGGCAACGCATCCGGGGAGGCGCCCGCGGCTTCGAACGCCTTCACCACGCGTTCCTCCGCGAGGCTCTCTCGGTAGCCCGAGTCCGTGAGCAGCTCGTCCTCGATCACCTTGCGCACCGCCGGCGGCTGGTCGGCGAGCACGCGCTCGTAGAACTCGGCGAGGATCGTGTCGTGGGAGCCCGCCAGCAGGTCTGCGGAGATCTCCGCGCGGCCCTGGGCGAGGCGCGTGTTGTTGAGTTCCCGGCAGATGAGCGACAGGAGCGAGGGCTCGACCTCGGCGTTGCGCAGCTCCGAGCCCCCGGCGATGAAGCGCACGATCGCCTCGGCCACCTCTTCCGAGACGAGATCGCCGCCCGGCTTCATCACGGCGGAGAGCGCCTGCTGGCCGTTCATGCGGGCAAGCCGCATGCGATTCTGGGTGATCGAGGGCATTGCGCCCTTGAGCCCCTCCAGGTGCGCGAGGTAGTCCTCGCGCAGCGCGATGAGGATGCGGTAGTCGGCGCGGCCGAAGTCGAAGCGCTCGGGAACGGAATCGTCCGACTCGAGCTTCGCCTCGAGCGCCTTCGGGGGCCGGTTCTCCACGAGGTCGGCGAGATCCTCGATGAACTGCGCGGCGCGCGCCTTGCCTGCATCGTCGGCCTGGGCGAGCGTGAAGACCTCCTCGAACTGGTCGAAGATCAGCAGCGGAATGACGGTCTTGCCGCTGGCGTCCTTCAGGATGTCGTCGCGGTGGTGCAGGAACTCCCAGAGCGATTCGCCCTCGGCCGCCGTGCCCGGCTGCGTCCACGTTCCCGAGGACTGCGTCGCGCGGAAGATCGCCGCCTTGATCTGCTCCGTGGGCGGCGGCGAATCCGGCGAATAGTCGACGCGCACGTAGACGGGGCAGTACCCCTCCGGCCGCAGCCTCGGCACGATGCCCGCGCGCAGGATCGAGGTCTTGCCCAGGCCCGACTGGCCGAAGAGGATCGTCAGGAGCTTGCGCTGCACGCGCCGGCCAAGCTCGGCGACCTCCTCTTCGCGGCCATGGAAGAAGCCGCGCGTTTCCTCCGTGTACGAGGCGAGGCCCAGCCAGGGATGCTGCGGGTCGATCGCGGGGGAAGACCCCGGCGCCGCGTCCTGCGCCTTCGCGGTCTCCGCGCTCATGCGCCGCCCCGGCCGCCGGTGCTCGTGAGCTCCTTCAGGCGGTTCACGAACTCCGGGGTTGCGGCGCCACCCGGCAACTGCGTGAGGTGCACGGCCTTGAACTTGTCGGGCACGCGCGCGCCGCGCGGGTCCGTGTCGTCGATGCACACCGGCAGGATGAAGATCGCCTCGTCGGCCATGTTGCGCGTGCGGTCCAGTGCGTAGCTCCATTCGCGGCGGAAGTAGGCCTCCAGCCGGCGGTCCGTCGTGGCGGAGACCACCGGGATGAAGTAGGAGCATCGCGCGATGTTCTTCTGGATCTTGCGGTCGTAGTCGTCGCCGCCTTCGAGCCGGTCCATGTCGAACCAGGTCGTGATGCCGGCGGCGTCGAGCCCGCTCTTCAGTTTCTGCACGGCCGCGAGATCCTCGCGCGCGTAGCTCACGAAAACCGCGTTGTCGGGCATCTCGCGCTCGGGCGGCAGGAAGCGCTGCGGTGCCGCGCCCAGCGCGATCACCTCGCCCGGCTTGCGCCGCGCCGTCCAGCGGCGATGCAATTCGTCCACGAACTGCTCGGCGCCGCTGTAGACGCGGGTGCGCACGCTCACCTGCTGGAGAAACGCCATCAGGCGATCATCCTGGTCGGAATGGTCGTCGGCGAGCACTTCGCCCACGTCGCGCGGGTCGGAGAGCCGCCGGCGCTTGGCCATGCGCAGGAACAGGCGCGCGAGCCAGTTCGAGAAGTTGCTGCCGATGAGGAGCAGGTGGCTGTGCTCGAGCTCGTAGAAGAGCTTCTCGGGCGTCAGGTGCTCGCTCTGCAGCGCGCAGACGAATTCGAGCACGTCCTCGTCGGAGATCACGTAGGTGGGCGAGGCAGAAACGCGGCCGAGCAGGTGGTAGACCACGGGCCGCTGCAACTGCTCGCGCTCGCCCGGCAGGTCCGCCACGCGGTTGGGCGCGTAGCTCACGACCTCCGTGGACTGGGCCCCCGCAAACCTCGTCTCGTTGATCGCCTGCTCGAGGAAGGTATCGAAGGTGGTCGAGACGAAGAGGTCGAAGTCGGTGATCTCGGCGAGCTGGCGAAGCGCCTTCGGCGGCGCGAAGTTCGTGTCGCGCAGGATGGCGCGCATGCGCGTGTAGGTGTCCTCGCGGCGCCCGCGCGCGGAGAGGAACCAGCAGACGACGTCGTTCAGCGTGTAGGGCTGCGGCAGGCGCGTCGTGTCCACGCCGAGCTTCGCGGCGAGCTTTTCCGCCATCCAGTCGTAGAGCAGGCGCGGGCCCGATTCCGTCTCGACCTTGAGGAGTTCCGGGCCGACGATGGGAATGACGCGTCTTTCCTCGATGAAGTCGAGGAGATCCTCCCAGGCGTCCTCGTCCAGCGTGGGCAGCGGCGTTTCGAGCGCGTGCACGTTGCTCACGGGTGCAGACCTCGGGACGAAGGAGACGACGGCTGGAACGGAACCGGCACGGATGCACCCCCAGGTTTCGTTTCGAGTCCGGCGGGAAGGAACTGAACCCCGCGCGGCTGCGCCCCGGGGTCGGTTGCCCCGCTCGGCGCGGATGCAGCAAAGGGTAGGCCAAACTGCGCCATTTGAATAGCCGGACTATCATCGGCGCTCGCGCATCGACCGGAATATCCCCATGAAGCATGAGACGCCCGGCGCGGGAAACGCCGCGGAGGACAGCGCCGAGGAGGCGAGCGCGCGTGCGCAGCGCGAGCTCGATCGAGGCGAGCCGCTGCTCGCCTGCAACACGGCGCAGGCGGCGCTGGACCGCTGGCCGGAGCATGCGCGCCTGCGGCAACTTCACGCCCTGGCGCTGGTGCGAAGCGGCGACCTCGAGCGCGCGAACCGGATCCTCGCCGCGCTGGCCGCTGAGGGCAGGGACGACGCGGAGACCCTCGGGATGCTCGCGCGCACCCACAAGGATCTCGCGCTGCGCGAAGCGGAAGGGCCGCGGCGCCGCGAGCACCTCGAGGCGGGATTCAGCCTCTACGAACGGGCCTTCGAATCGGCGCGCAAGCGCGGCGCCGTGGCGGACGCGTCCTACACCGGCATCAACGCGGCGACGATGGCGGTCTTCATGGACGACCTCCCGGGCGCGCGCCGGATCGCTTCCGCCGTGCGGGAGGCGTGCGGACGCGACGAGGGCCGCAAGGCGCCCGAGCCGGCGCGCTACTGGAGGGAGGCCACCCTCGGGGAGGCGGCGCTGATTCTCGGCGATGCCGGGGAGGCGGGCGTGCGCTACCGCAAGGCGAGGCTGCTCTCGGGCAAGCGCTTCGGGGATCTCGGCACCACGCGCCTGCAGGCGCGACGGCTTCAGGCGCGCCTCCCCGCGACCGGCGTGGACGTGGACGCGCTCCTCGCCGTTCCGCCGGTGCTCGTCTTCACCGGCAACATGGTCGATGCGCCGGAGCGGGAGGCTGGCCGATTTCCGGCCGCGCTCGAGCCGGCGGTGCGCGAGGCGCTGCGCGAAGCCCTCGCTGCGATCGCCCCTCTCGCGGTGTACGGGTCCGCCGCCTGCGGAGCCGACATCCTCTGCCTGGAACTCGCGCGCGAGCGGGGAGCCGAGACCCACGTCGTGCTGCCGTTCCCGCCCGCGGAGTTCCGGCACGCGAGCGTCGATTTCGCCAGCGGCGACTGGGGCGAGCGATTCGAGCGGGCGCTCGCCGCGGCCCACAGCGTGACGGTGGCGAGCGACCATCGCGCGAGCGGCAGCGCGGCCTCCTTCGAGTACGCGAACCTCATCGCCACGGGCATGGGGCGGCTGCGGGCGCAGGTGCTCGACGCCCCGCTGCGCGCGCTCGCGGCGTGGGATGCCGGCGTGCCGGCGTCGCCGGGAGGTGCGGCCTCGGTCGTCTCGCTGTGGCGCTCGCGCGGAATCACCGTGGACACGGTGGACCTCGCGGCGTTGCGCGCGGACGAAGGCTCGCCCGCTTCCGCGACGCCGGCGGCTTCCGTAGCGGCGACCGACGGCGCCACGCGCCACGAGCTGCGCGCGATGCTCTTCGCCGACGCCGTCGGCTACAGCCAGCTGAGCGAGGACCAGATCCCGCGCTACATCTCCGGCTTCCTCGGGGCCGTGGCCGAGCTGAGCCGGAAGACCGCGCACCCCTTCGAGCACGTCGAGACTTCCGGCGACGGGCTCTACATGGTGTTCGCGACCGTGGCCGACGCGGGCCAGTTCGCCCTCGAGCTGAGCGCGCTCGCCAACGGTCTCGACCGCGCGGCCTGCGGCCTGCCGGAGCGCTTCAACCTGCGCATCGCGCTGCACTGCGGCCCGGTGCACTGCGGGCGCGACCCCATCACCGGTTCGCGCCTCTACACCGGCCCGCACACCAGCCGCACGGCGCGAATCGAGCCGATCACGCCGCCGGGGCAGGTCTACGCGAGCAGCGCCTTCGCCGCCGTTGCCGCGGCGAGCGGCGCCGACGGGCTCGCGATGGGATATGTCGGGCGCATGCCGCTCGCCAAGGGATACGGTACGCTCGGCCTGTACCACGTCCGTCCGGCCCACTGACTTGCCGCTCCTCCAGCTCTCCGAAATATCGCTCGCCTTCGGCCACGTGCCGCTCCTCGACCACGCGAGCCTCGTGATCGAGCCGGGCGAGCGCGTCGGGCTCATCGGGCGAAACGGCACCGGCAAGTCGAGCCTGCTCAGGATCATCGAGGGCACGGCGCGCGCCGACGACGGCGAATCCCGGCTCGCCGCGGGTGCGAAGCTCGCGTTCGTGCCGCAGGAGCCCGCCTTCGCGCCCGGGCAGACGGTCTACGAGGCGGTGGCCGACGGGCTGGGCGCGAGCGCGCGCCTGCTGGTGGACTACCACGCGGTGGCCCATGGGCTCGCCGCGCATCCCGGCGGAGCCGAGGAGGCGGCGTTGCTCACCCGCCTGCACGATCTCCAGGAGGCGCTCGAGGCGGGCGACGGCTGGACGCTCGCGCACCGGATAGAGGCCACGCTCTCTCGCCTGGCACTTCCCGAGGACACGCTGGTGGAGGAGCTCTCGGGAGGGCTCCGGAAGCGCGTGGCCCTCGCCCGTGCGCTGGTGCTCGAACCCGACCTGCTGCTCCTGGACGAGCCCACCAACCACCTCGACGTCACGGCCATCGAATGGCTCGAGGACACGCTCGTCGCCTTCCCCGGCGCGGTGCTCTTCGTCACCCACGACCGGCGCTTCCTCGACCGCGTGGCGCTGCGCATCGTGGAGCTCGACCGCGGGCGGCTCGCCGACTTCCCCGGAAACTTCAGCGCCTACGAGGCGCGCAAGGCGGAGATGCTCGCGAGCGAGGCGGTAGTCAACCGCAAGTTCGACAAGGTGCTCGCCCAGGAGGAGGCGTGGATCCGCAGGGGCGTGCAGGCGCGGCGCACGCGCGACGAAGGCCGGGTGCGCAGGCTCGAGGCGCTCCGGCTCGAGCGCGCGGCGCGCCGCGAGCGCGTGGGGCGCGTGGACATCGCCCTCTCGCCGGGCGAGCGCTCCGGCAAGCTCGTGGCCGAACTCGAGGCGGTGAGCAAGCGTTTCGGCGCCAAGCGCGTGGTGGAGGCGTTTTCCACGCGGGTGATGCGCGGCGACAAGATCGGCCTCATCGGCCCCAACGGCTGCGGCAAGTCGACGCTGCTGAAGCTGATCCTGGGCGAGATCGAACCGGATTCCGGCACGGTGCGCCTGGGCACGAAGGTCACCATCGCCTACTTCGACCAGTTCCGCGCGGCGCTGGACGAGGAAGCCACGCTCGCCGACACGATCTCTCCCGGCGCCGACTTCGTCGAGATCGACGGTACGCGCAAGCACGTGATCAGCTACCTCGGCGATTTTCTCTTTCCGCCGGAACGCGCCACTGCCCCGGTGAGGACGCTCTCCGGAGGCGAGCGCAACCGCCTGCTGCTCGCGCGCCTCTTCAGCCGGCCCGCGAGCGTCGTGGTGCTGGACGAGCCGACCAACGACCTGGACATCGAGACGCTGGAACTCCTCGAGGCGCTGCTGCAGGACTACACGGGCACGCTCTTCCTCGTGAGCCACGACCGGGCCTTCCTCGACAACGTCGTCACGCAGACGATCGCCTACGAAGGCGAGGGCCGGTGGAAGGAGTACGCGGGCGGCTACTCGGACTGGCAGCGCGCGCGGCGTGCCGCCCCGGAACGGGCAGGCGGTGGCGACGACGAGAGTGGTACGCGCGCCGCGGCGAAGGGCGAAGGGCGGGAGCCGCGCAAGCGCGCGAAGCTCGGCTTCAAGGAGGCGCGGGAGCTCGATGAGCTTCCGGGAAGGCTCGCGGCGCTGGAGCGGGAGCAGGCGGAACTCGCCGGCCGCCTCGCGGACCCGGCGCTCTACCAGGACCGCAGCGTGGACCTGAAGGCGCTCAACGCGCGCCGGGAAGCGATCGAAGCCGAACTCACGGGCCTGCTCGAGCGCTGGGAGATTCTGGAAGCCAAGTCCCGGTCGTCGCGCTGAGCGCATTCCGGGCGGGCCGCCGCGAGCCGGCGCGATGCGGCCCAGGGCCGCGCTGGCCGGACCATTACACGTGAAATCGGGAGAGTGATCCGCGGCGCAGCCCGGTGCATTCGCCCGTGCTATGAATGGCGTATCTGGAACGCGGAACTTCCGCTCAACGCTTCAGGCGAAGCCAGCTCGCCGATCATCGCCACATATGCTCAACAGCACCGAATCGCTGGAACTCCTCCCCGTCGACGATCATCCGCCCGCCCTCCGCCCCGGCGAGCGCGCGAACCTGCTTGCGAGCTGGCCGATGCCGCCGGTCTCGCCATGGGCGCCCGGCGAGCTGGGCGAAGGGCCCGAGCGGGCGCACCTGGATTACGCGGCCGGCCGTCGCGTCGCGGGCGAGGCGTTCATCCTCGGCGCGGACGACGGCGTCCTGTTCCGTGCGGAAGGCGGGAGTTCACGGGAGCACTGGGTGCCGTTGCGCGATTTCCGGGCGCTGTCCCTCACCCGCCCGCTGGCCCTGGCCGCCCCGCCCTCCGATGGCGCGTGGCTGCGCCGGCGATACCGCCTCGAGCTCGTGGACGGCACCGTTCGCGAAGGCGAAAGCGCCGGGATGGTGCGCACCGACCTCGGCATCTTCCTGTACCCGCCTGCCGGGGACGCGTCCGTGGCAAGGCACTTCATCCCATCCGGCAGAGTGCGTGGGTTCGACTGGACGGGCGCCCCGCGCGGACACGTGCAGCTCGACCTCGACAATATCGTGGCGCCGCCGGAGCCCGCGGCAACGGAAGCGCCCGCCGCGAAGGAAATCGAGACCATCAACGACCTCCGGGAGACGCTCGCAAGGCTCGCCCGAAGCCCCATTCGCCGGCTCGGCGAGGTGCTCGTCGATCTCGGCCACATCAGCCAGGCCCAGCTCGACGAGTCGCTCGACCGCCAGCTCGCGGACAAGGACAAGCCCCTGGGGGAGGTGCTGATCGAGATGGGCGTCGTGAAGGCCGACCAGCTGAAGGCCGTGCTCGCACAGAAGCTGGGCATCCCGCACGTGGACGCCCGCGTTTTCCCGGCGGACCCGCAGGCCCGGCTGCTCGTGCCAAGGGCACAGTGCCGCAGGCACAAGCTGATTCCGCTGTGCTTCGACGACGACGGCGGAATCGTCGTCGCGATGGACAACCCGATGTCGGGAGAAGCGCTGCAGGCGGTGCGCTTCTCCTCCGGCCGCCGTGTCGTCCCGGTGCTCGGCAGCTGGCCGGACATCCGCGCCGCGCTTGGTTCGCGCGACGTCTGGGCCACCCATGCCTTCCTGGGCGCGCAGGCGTCGCCCGAACCGACGGCGAAGCCCGGCGTGGAAGCCCAGTTCGTGGACGCGATCGAGTTCGATCTCGACGGCGTCACCGAGCTCACGACGAAGCTCTCGCTCGAGACGACCTCCCTGGATGCGGAGCCCTCCGATACGGTGAAGGAGAGCGACTCCACGCTCGTCCGGCTCGTCAACAAGATCATCCTGGACGGACACGAGGGCGGCGCCTCAGACATCCATTTCGAGCCCGCCCCGGGAAACCGGCCGACGCGCATCCGCATGCGCCGTGACGGCGTGCTTTCCGATTACGCCGAGCTGCCCGCGAAATTCCGCGCGGCTATCGTCTCGCGCATCAAGATCATGGCGAACCTCGACATCTCGGAGCGCAGGAAGCCCCAGGACGGGAAGATCGATTTCTCGCGCTTCGGGCCGGCGAAGCTCGAACTGAGGGTCGCCACGATCCCGACCAACAATTCGCTGGAAAGCGTGATCCTGCGCCTGCTCGTCTCGCATGAGCCGATCCCGGCGGACAAGCTGGGCCTCGATGCGAAGGTCCTCGCCACACTTCGTGTTCTCGCGGAGCGTCCCCACGGGCTCCTGCTCGTGTGTGGTCCCACGGGCTCGGGCAAGACGACCACGCTTCACTCGCTCCTCGCGATGATCAACACGCCGGAGCGCAAGATCTGGACGGCCGAAGACCCGATCGAGATCACGCAGGCCGGCCTGTCGCAGGTCCAGGTCAATCCCAAGACCGGCTGGGGATTCGCGGATGCGCTGCGCGCCTTCCTGCGCGCCGACCCCGACGTGATCATGATCGGCGAGATGCGCGACAAGGTGACCGCCGAGACGGCCGTGGAGGCCTCGCTCACCGGGCACCTCGTTTTTTCCACGCTGCACACGAACAGCGCGCCCGAAACCGTGACGCGGCTGCTGGACCTCGGCGTGGACCCGTTCAATTTCAGCGATTCGCTCCTGGGCGTTCTTGCACAGCGCCTCGTGCGCCGGGTCTGCCCGGCATGCTCGAAGAGCGTGGAGCTGCCCGAAGAAGAGGCCCTGCGCCTCGCCGCCGAGTTCTCGGACCCAGCGGCGCTCGAGCCGGCATCCGTGCTCGCGGACTGGAGGGCGCGTTTCGGCAGGAACGGCGCCCTTTTCACGGCGAAAGGCGAGGGCTGCGAAGAGTGTCTCGATTCCGGCTACAAGGGCCGCCTCGGCGTGCACGAGTTCATGGCGTCCAGCGCCGGCACCCGCTCGATCATCCAGTCGCGCGGCGCGGCCGAGGCGCTACGAACGCAGGCGCTCTCCGAAGGCATGCGCACCCTCAAGCAGGACGGGATCGAGAAGATGCTGATGGGGCTCACGACCCTGGAACAGGTGCGGGGCTCGTGCGGTTGAAGGCGCCCTGAAGGATCGTGGTAGCCTCGGCCCGGACTTCCCCGGCGTGGGGGAACTGCCCGGCGACCGCGACATCCAATCGGTGGGCTATCGGGAGGGAGGGGGACGAACATGGGACCGATCCGGATCGGGCTGGTGACTGTCGCGGTGCTCGGGGTTGCCGGCGCCGCGTGGTATTTCTGGTTGCGCGAGCCGCCGCCTCCCCCACCGCTTTCCGCGCCCGTGGCGCAGGTGCAGCCGGCTCCCGTGCCGCCACCGCCGCCCGAGCACTATCCCGTTCCGGAAGCGCCACCCCCGGCGGATGCGAAGGCCCCGGAGAAGCCGCTCGCGAAGCTGGACGAGAGCGACAAGGACATGCAGGCCGGGCTCTCGGGCCTCATCGGGTCCGGCGCGCTCGCTCGCTACTTCAATCTCGAGGGCTTGGTGAGGAACATCGTCGTCACGGTGGACAACCTGCCGCGCAAGACCTTCGCCATGCGCCTGAGCCCGTTGAAGCCCGTGGGCGGCCTCATCGTGGTCAATGGAAAGGACGCCTCGATGGTGCTCGCCGCGGAGAACGCCGCGCGCTACGCGCCGTGGGTGGGCGTGCTCGAGAAGGTCGACGCGAGGAAGCTGGTGGCGCTCTACGTGCGCTTCCACCCGCTCTTCCAGCAGGCCTACGTGGAGTTGGGGTACCCCAAGGGCCACTTCAACACGCGCCTGGTGCAGGTTATCGACCACCTGCTCACCGCGCCCGAGCCGCCGGAACCTGTCCGGCTCACGGTTCCGCACGTCCTGCACGAGTTCGCCGACCCGGCGCTCGAGGCGGAATCGGCGGGGCGCAAGGTGCTCTTCCGCATGGGCAATGCCAATGCCGCGAAGGTGAAGGCGAAGCTGCGCGAGATCCGGCGCGCCCTAGTGCAGGCTCGATGACCTGATGCGCGCGAGCTTGGCCGAATAGAGGTCGTGGTCCTTGCGCGTCGTGCTGTGCTCCATCGCAAGCGCGAGGTGCCGCTTCGCCTTCTCCGGCTCCCCGAGCTTCGCGAGCGCGAGCGCCATCCAGAAGTGGAACTCGTGGTAGTAGGGATCGCGGTCGATCTCCCGGGCGAAGAGATCGCGCGCGGCCCGGAAGTTGCCTTGCTCCATCGCCTCGCGACCGCGGAGGAAGAACGCGAAGGGCGGGTCGGGCTCGAGTTGCGCGAGGCGGCGCTCGAGCGCCTGTGATTCGGCCACCCGGCCCAGGCCCGCGAGGACGGGCGCGAGGTTCGAGATCACGTGGGTGTTGCGCGGCTCGCGCTCCAGCGCGTGGGAGAACACGCGCTCGGCCTGCGCGAGGTGGCCGCGGCGCTGGTAGATCACGCCCAGCGTGTTGTACGCGGTGACGTACGCGGGGTCCTGGAAGACCGCCTCCCGCGCGAACCAGTAGGCGTCGTCCTCCCGGCCCGCGGAGAGGGCCTCGGCCGCGCGGTTGTTCATGTACATGGCGACGATCGTCGCCTCCTCGATCGCGCGCCATCTGCTGTGGCGCAGGTCCGGGGGCGGCAGGAAGTCGACGGTGAGCTGCTCGCCGTCGTCGATGCGGGTGCCGAGCTTCGGCGGCCTGCGGCCCAGGGTCAGGTTCACGTGGCCGACGGAGAAGTAGAGGTCGCCCCTGCGCGTCCAGTTCTCGTCCACGGAGACGTTCTGGTAGCGCACGCCGATGCCCATCTCCTTGGCGAAGGCGGCCGTCATGATGACCAGCGACAGGCAGTTGCCGGTGCGCGCATCGAAGGCCTGGGCGGCGTTGCGGGTGAAGGCCGCGTCGTACTCGAGCCGCAGCTGGCCCTTGTTGCGCAGCGCGTCGACGAGCCGCTGCTGGCGGCCCTTGGAGCCGGGCATCTCGCCCAGCTCCGCGGCGAGGTAGTCCTTCATCTGCGTGCTGACCGCGAAGACTTCCTGCGCGTCGACGCGCGCGGAAGGTGCGGCGAAGAGGCCGTCGGCGAACAACGCCTCCACGTTCGTGGCCGGCGGCGCGACGGCGCAGGCGCCCGAGGCGAGTACCAGGATCAGGGGTGCCCAAGTCTTCATGCGGCTTCTCCTTCTGCCATGCCGGCCATTCTGCGACGATTCCGCGGGCGCCGGGTTACGGATTGCGCCGGCCGTCCGGTGGGTGCCCGCCGGATGCGCGGCCTCGCCCGGCGCTCCCCGACCCTGCTACGCTCGGCCCCATTCCACCCGCCGCGGGAGCCGACATGCCGATCCGTGCCCTGATCCTCTGCCTGGCGGTATTCGCCGCCGCAGCTTCCCACGCCGGGAACCTGCGCTGGTCCTCCCAGGGCGACGCCACCACGCTCGACCCCCACGCGCAGAACGAGTCCTTCACCAACGGCATCAACAACCTCGTCTACGAATACCTTGCGACCCGCGGCAAGGACATGAAGTTCCAACCCACGCTCGCGACCTCCTGGAAGAACACCGGGCCCCTCACCTGGATCTTCCACCTGAGGAAGGGCGTGAAGTTCCACGACGGCTCGCCCTTCACCGCGGACGACGTGGTCTTCTCCTTCGACCGCGCGCGCCTGTCCAGCGTCACCTTCAAGCTCTACGCGAACCAGTCCGGCACGGTGAGGAAGATCGACGACCACACGGTCGAGTTCACCACCCCCGTGCCCAACCCCGTGATGATCGAGTCCATCGGTTCGATCTTCGTGATGAGCAAGCGCTGGGCCGAGAAGCACGGGGTGCTGAAGCCCCAGGACCTCACGAAGAAGGAGGATTCCTTCGCGCAGCGAAACGCCATGGGCACCGGGCCCTACCGTCTCGTCTCCTACGAGCCCGGCGTGAAGACCGCGCACGCGAAGAACGACGACTGGTGGGGCATACGCGAAGGCCTGTACGAGGGCAACGCGACCACGCTCGAGTACCGGCCCATCGGCAACGCCTCCACCCGCATGGCCGCGCTCAAGTCGGGGAGCCTCGACTTCGTGCTCGACCCGCCGGTGCAGGACGTCGCGGCGCTGCGCGCGGACCCCGCCCTCAAGGTCTGGGACGGCGCCGAGGTGCGCGTCATCATGATCGGCTTCGACCAGTGGCGCGACGAACTCGCGAACGCCGACGTGAAGGGCGCGAACCCCTTCAAGGATCGGCGCGTGCGCCTGGCGCTCTACCAGGCCACCGACGTCGAGGCGCTCAAGCGCACGGTGATGCGCGGGATGTCCATCCCCACGGGCATTCCGCTTCCCGACCCGAAGGGCGGAGGCGTTCCGGATTCCTTCGAGAAGCGCCACCCCCACGACCCCGCGGTCGCGAAGCGGCTGCTCGCCGAGGCGGGCTATCCGAACGGCTTCGGCTTCACCCTGCACTGCCCCAACGACCGCTACATCAATGACGAGAAGATCTGCGTGGCGCTCGCCGGCATGTGGGCGAAGATCGGCATGCGGGTGCGCGTCGAGGTGATGCCCAAGGCCCAGTACTTTCCGCGCGCGACCAAGCGCGATTTCAGCGCTTTCATGTCGGGGTGGGGTGGCGGCTCCTCGGACGCGATCTTCCTCCTGAAGCCCACCATGCACAGCCCGAACACGCAGGGCGCGGGGGATGCGAACTACGGCGGGTTCCGGAACGAGGCGCTCGACGCGCTGATCGACAGGATCGACGGCGACATGGACCTCGCGCGGCGCCAGGGCCTGATCAACGAGGCGATCGCGATCCTGCAGTCCGAAGTGCACGTGATCCCGCTGCACCGGCAGGTGATCCCGTGGGTGTCGCGCGCGGGGGTCACCGTGCACCACCTGCCGACCAACCAGTTCCGGCCGGAGTGGGCGAGGTTCTAGGGCGCCTCAGTCGAGCTGCACGCCCAGGGTCTTCGCGAGGAGCGCCTTGTTTTCCGGGCTGTCCCACTCGCGGGCGCCGTAGACCTTCCGGAGCACCTTTCCCTTCGCATCCACCAGGACGGTGAGGGGGATGCGGTTCGCACCCAGCATGTTCTCCAGCACCAGGCCGCGATCGAGGTAGTTGTCGAAGGAGACTCCCGTGCCCACCACGAAGCGCTGCGCCTTGTCGGCGTGGTCGTCGGTGGAAATGCCGATGATGTGGAACTGCCGGCCGTTGTGGCGGCGGGCGAGGCGGTCGAGGGAGCCCATCTCGTCGCGGCACGGCCCGCACCAGCTCGCCCAGACGTTGATAACCAGCGGCTTGCCGCGGAACTCGGAGAGCTTGCGGTAATCGAGCGTGAGGCCGTAGAGCGGTGCCTCGCGCAGCGTGGCGCCGACGGGGACTTCGCCGGGGGTGGCGGCGAGCGCCGCGGAGCCCACGCCGCACCAGAGGGCGAAAAGCAGGACCGCCTTCACGGGCCCGGGCCCACAGCCTACTTGCGAAGTGCCGCGTCCTCGATCAGCACGGGATAGGCGTATCCGGCGCCCACGTTCACGTCGGTGCGCACCGTGCCCTTCGCGGTCACGATGTCGCCGACCGCGGCCACGTCCTTCGTGGTGAGGATGATGTCGTTCGAGCCGTCGGCGGCAGCGCCGGAGCCGTCCTGCACATGCAGCCAGTTCTTGCCGAGGATGCCGGAAGTGACCTTCACGACCTGCGCGCGCACGAGGACGGGCTTGTCCTTGAGCCCCGCCTTGCCCTTCACCACTTCCGCCACGGTCCTCGCATCGGGGCCGCTCGCCCTGTCCACCTTCGCGATGGCGGTCTTCGCGGCGGGGACTGCGCCGTGGGGCGCGGCCATTGCCGCGGCGGTCGGGGCACCGAGGGTCGAGGCCATCGCCGCGGCGGGTTTCGCGTTCGGGTCGGCGATCGTGCCGAAGACGATCCGGTCGAACTTCCGCTTGAGCGTCTTGCTCTCGAAATCCTGCATCACCATCATGTTGCCGATCGTCACCCGGGCGCCCTTCTTCACGGTGGTCGAGGGAACCGCGGCCCAGGTCTCGCCGTCCTTCGTCTTCAGGCGCAGGTAGGTGTAGCTGTCGACGCTCTTTACTTCCAGCACCTCGCCCTGGAGCGCGGCGGACGCCTGCGACGGCATGGCGTGGGCCGCGAGGCCGGCGGCGGCGAGGAGGAGGGTGGCGAGCGCGGTCGTGGGCTTCATGGAAAGGGGCTCCGTTCAGGGATGGGCGTCATCATGGAGGATCGGAGCGTGCAGGGGTTGAGGGGCGTCAAGCCGGGCTAGCCCATGCAGAAGACGTTCAGCTTGTTGCCGTCGAGGTCGCGGAAGTAGCCGGCATAGAACGATTCGCCGCGCAGCCCGACGGGACCCTCGTCCTTGCCGCCGAGCGCGAGCGCCTTCGCGTGGACGCGGTCCACCTTGTCGCGGGCATCGACCACGAGCGCCACCATGACGCCGTTGCCCACCGTGGCGGCCTGCTTGTCATAGGGCTGCATGATGGCGAGCGCGGGGCGCTTCGGGTTCACGGTCCAGGCGTAGCCGCGGCCGAAGTCCATGGTCCGCGTCGCACCGATCTCGGCGAGGAGCGCGTCGTAGAAGGCGGTCGCGCGCGGCAGGTCGTTGGTTCCGAGCGTCACGTATCCGATCATGGTTCTCTCCGGCTGTACGGTGGAAGGGAGCGCGCAGTGTAATGCAATCCCGCCGACGCCCCGCTCACTCGAGAAACACCGCGATCTCGTCGAGTGACTTTCTTTCGATGGCCGGAACCGTCGCGCCGGGCGCGGGGTAGCCGGCCACGAGCAGCACGAAGGGTCGTTCGTTGTCGGGCCGCCCGAGGATGCCGTTGAGGAAGGCCATGGGGCTGGGCGTGTGCGTGAGGGTCGCGAGCCCGGCGTGGTGCAGGGCGGTGATGAGGACGCCCGTGGCGATGCCGGCCGAGTCCATCGGGTAGTAGCGTTTCTGCCGCTCGCCCGATGCCCCCACGCCGTAGGCCTCGTAGAACACCGCGATCAGCCAGGGCGCGGTCTCGAGGAACGGCTTGTTCGCATCCGTGCCCAGCGGCGCCAGCGCCGCCAGCCACTCGTCGGGTGCGCGCCGTTCGTAGAAATCGCGCTCCTCGGCCTCCGCGCCCTCCCGGATCGCCTTCTTGATGGCCGGGTCCGAGACGGCCACGAAGCGCCACGGCTGCTGGTTCGCGCCGCTGGGGGCGGACCCGGCCGCGGCGATGCAGGCGGCGATCAGTTCCCGCGGCACGGGCTCGGGGGAGAAATCGCGCACGGTGCGCCGGCGCGCGGCCTCGTCGCGAAAGGACTCCGCGCGGTGGCGCATCTCCTCCGGAGCGAATCGGCGGAAGTCCAGGGGCTGCCGGTCGTTGGCGGGCATCCGCTATTCCTCTTCGCCCCCGAAGCACGTCGTGAGCACGATGGCGACGAAAAGGAGCGTCCAAAAGGCCTGGAGAAAGCGGTCGCCGAGGGAACTCGAGTTCCGGCGGATCTTCCGGGCGCGATCGCGGAAGGCCGAGACTTCCTCCTTCGTGGCCTTGCGCCAGGGGTTGGGCGCCTCGCACAGGGGGCAGCGGGAAAGGTATTTCCGGCTCTCACTGCTGACGAAGGACCAGAAGGCCCGCCCGCCGATGACGGCGCCGCAATTGGAGCAGACCTCGGTAAGCGCCATCGCCACCCCTGCCGCCCGGAAAGCGGCCATGGTGCCGCCGGGGATTGCCGCTGGCAAGCGCCGGCGGGACCGTCGAGGAATGCCCGGGCGTTGCCGCCGCCGCTCGCGGCACGATAGAATCCGTCGCTAGCGCCGATTTGACCCATCAGCTTGCGGGCGCTCAACAAATACCGCTAAAGCGACCGGCCCAGAAAACCCGTCGCGCGCAGACGGGTTTTTCGTTTCCGGATCGCCACGACCATGGACCACGCCATCGCCAACCGCCCCGCCCGCCTGAAGGCGCTCCACGACGCCCTCGCGAGCCGCATCCTCGTCCTGGACGGGGCCATGGGCACGATGGTGCAGCGCTACGGGCTGACCGAGGCCGAGTACCGCGGCGAGCGCTTCCGCGACTTCGCCCACGACCTGCGGGGCAACAACGACCTGCTCACCCTCACGCGCCCGCAGGTGATTCGCGAGATCCACGCCCAGTACCTGGAAGCGGGCGCGGACATTCTCGAGACCAACACCTTCAATTCCACCACGATCTCGCAGGCGGACTACCACCTCGAGGCGGTCGTGGCGGAACTGAACCGCGAGGGCGCGAGGCTGGCCCGCGAGGTGGCCGACGAGTTCACGGCAAGGAACCCGAAGCGGCCGCGCTTCGTCGCGGGTGTGCTCGGCCCGATGAGCCGCACGCTCTCGCTTTCGCCCGACGTGAACGATCCCGGCTTCCGCGCCGTCGGCTTCGACCAGGTGAAGGACGCCTACCTCGAGGCCGTGCGCGCGCTCGTCGAGGGCGGGGCGGATATCCTCATGGTCGAGACGATCTTCGATACGTTGAACGCCAAGGCCGCCCTCTTCGCCATCGACGAATATTTCGAGGAGTGCGGCGAGCGCCTGCCGGTCATGATCTCCGGGACGATCACCGACGCCTCGGGCCGCACGCTCTCGGGACAGACGCCGGAGGCGTTCTGGAACTCCGTGCGCCACGCGCGCCCGCTCGCCATCGGCTTCAACTGCGCCCTGGGGGCGAAGCAGCTTCGCCCCCACATCGAGGAGCTCGCGCGCATCGCCGACACGCTCGTCTCCGCGCACCCCAACGCCGGGCTCCCGAACGCCATGGCGGAATACGACGAGCTGCCGGCGGAGACGGCCGCCTTCATCCGCGAGTGGGCCGAGGCCGGCTGGCTCAACATCACCGGCGGCTGCTGCGGGACGACGCCGGACCACATCCGCGCGATCGCGGCGATCGTCGCGCCGTGCAAGCCGCGCGTGACGCCGAAGGTCGAGTCGCGCCTGCGGCTTTCGGGCCTGGAGCCGCTCAACGTCGGCGACGACTCGCTCTTCGTGAACGTGGGCGAGCGCACCAACGTGACGGGTTCCAAGGCCTTCGCGCGCCTGGTGCTGGCCGGCGATTACGGCGAGGCGCTCTCGGTCGCCCGCCAGCAGGTGGAGAACGGCGCGCAGGTGATCGACGTGAACATGGACGAGGCCATGCTCGACTCCCAGGCGGCCATGACGCGGTTCCTGAACCTCGTTGCCTCGGAGCCCGACATCGCGCGCGTGCCGATCATGATCGACAGCTCCAAGTGGAGCGTGATCGAGGCGGGCTTGAAGTGCGTGCAGGGCAAGGCGGTCGTGAACTCGATCTCGATGAAGGAAGGCGAGGCGGAGTTCGTGCGGCACGCGAAGCTCGCGCGGCGCTACGGCGCCGCGGTGATCGTGATGGCCTTCGACGAAAAGGGGCAGGCCGACACGCTCGAGCGCAAGAAGTCCATTTGCGAGCGCAGCTACCGGATCCTCACCGAGCAGGTGGGCTTCCCCGCCGAGGACATCATCTTCGACGCGAACATCTTCGCGATCGCCACCGGCATCGAGGAGCACAACCGCTACGGGCTGGACTACCTCGAAGCGCTCGCCTGGATCCACCGCCACCTCCCGCACGCGAAGACCTCGGGCGGGGTGTCCAACCTCTCCTTCTCCTTCCGCGGCAACGAGCCGGTGCGCGAAGCCATGCACACGGCGTTCCTGTACCACGCCGTCAAGGCCGGCATGACGATGGGCATCGTGAACGCGGGCCAGCTGGGCGTGTACGCGGACATCGCGCCGGAACTCCTCGAGCACGCCGAGGACGTGATCTTCGACCGCCGGCCGGACGCGACGGAGCGGCTCGTCACCTTCGCGGAATCCTTCAAGGGGAAGAGGCGCGACCAGGTCGAGGATCTCGCGTGGCGCAACACCCCCGTCGGCGAGCGCCTTTCGCACGCGCTGGTCAAGGGCATTACCCAGTGGATCGTCGAGGACACCGAGGAGGCGCGCAAAGGCTTCGCGCGCCCCATCCAGGTGATCGAGGGCCCGCTCATGGACGGCATGAACGTGGTGGGCGACCTCTTCGGCGCGGGCAAGATGTTCCTGCCGCAGGTGGTGAAGAGCGCGCGCGTGATGAAGCAGGCGGTCGCGCACCTCATTCCCTTCATCGAGGAGGAGAAGCGCCTCTCGGGAGCCGCGGACGCGAAGGCCAAGGGAAAGGTCGTCATGGCGACCGTCAAGGGCGACGTGCACGACATCGGCAAGAACATCGTGGGCGTGGTGCTCCAGTGCAACAACTTCGAGGTGGTCGATCTCGGAGTCATGGTTCGCGCGGAGAAGATCCTCGAGACGGCGGTGAGCGAGAACGCCACGATGATCGGGCTCTCGGGGCTCATCACGCCCTCGCTCGAGGAGATGGCCCACGTCGCCAAGGAGATGGAGCGGCTGGGATTCAAGCTGCCGCTCCTCATCGGTGGGGCGACGACTTCGCGCACGCACACGGCGGTGAAGATCGAGCCCCATTACTCCGGGCCGACGGTGTGGGTGCCCGACGCCTCGCGCGCCGTGGGCGTGGCCACGAGCCTCGTGAGCGAGGAGCACCGCGACGCGTTCGTGAGCCAGACGCGGCAGGATTACCTGAAGGTCCGCGACGCGCACGCGAAGAAGACGGGGCAGAAGTCGATAGCGCTCGCGGCCGCGCGGGACAACGCCGTGCGGATCGACTGGACGGCGTACGCGCCGCCGAAGCCGAAGCACGCGGGGCTTCTTGCGCTGCGCAACTACCCGCTGGAGAAGCTCGTGCCTTGCATCGACTGGGGCCCCTTCTTCCAGGCCTGGGACCTCTCGGGAAGCTATCCTGCGATCCTCGAGGACGCGGTGGTGGGAGAGGCCGCGAGGAACGTCTTCCGCGACGGCCAGGCGATGCTCGAGCGCATCGTGCGCGGGCGCTGGCTCACGGCGAACGCGGTGTTCGGCCTGTGGCCGGCGAACTCCGTCGGCGACGACATCGAGATCTATGCCGACGAGTCGAGAAGCCGCGTGCTGATGACCTGGCACAACCTGCGCCAGCAGAACGAGAAGCCGTCGGGCAATCCCAACCAGTGTCTCGCCGATTTCGTCGCACCCAAGGACTCGGGCGTGCCCGACTGGCTCGGGGCCTTCGCCGTGACCGCCGGCATGGGCATCGAGGCGAAGGTCTCCGAGTTCGAGGCGAAGCAGGACGACTTCAGCGCGATTCTCCTGAAGGCCCTGGCCGATCGCCTCGCGGAAGCCTTCGCCGAGCACCTGCACCAGCGCGTGCGCACCGAGTACTGGGGCTACGCGGCGGGCGAGAGCCTCACCGGCAAGGAGCTGGTGGCGGAAAAGTACGCGGGCATCCGCCCGGCGCCCGGCTATCCCGCGTGCCCGGACCACACGGAGAAGGGCGATCTCTTCCGGCTGCTGGAAGCGGACGCGAACGCCGGCATTACGCTCACGGAATCCTTCGCCATGCTCCCGACGGCGGCGGTGAGCGGCTTCTACTTCTCGCACCCGGATTCGCGCTACTTCGCCGTGGGAAAGATCGAGCGCGACCAGGTCGCCGACTACGCGCACCGCAAGGGCATGGATCTCGCGGCCTGCGAACGCTGGCTGGCACCCGTGCTCAATTACTGATGCGCGCGCTCGCCGCCCTCGGCGCGTGCCTGCTGCTGGCGCTGCCGGCCCGGGCCGACTGGCAGCCGACGAGGACCGTGAAGATCGTCGTGCCCTTCGCGCCGGGCGGCCAGCCCGATGTCGTCGCCCGCACGCTCGCCGAACCGCTCGCGAAGGCCCTGGGCCAGGCGGTGATCGTCGAGAACCGCCCCGGCGCCGGCGGCAACATCGCCGCGGATTTCGTCGCAAAAAGCGCGCCCGACGGCCACACGCTGCTCATGGGCACCAACGGGCCGCTTGCGCTGAGCACCGTGGCCTACGCTTCGCTCCCGTACGAGCCGCTGCGCGATTTCGCTCCCGTAACGCTCGTGGGCACCTCCCCCAACCTCATCGCCGTGCATCCCGCGCTGGGCGTGTCAACGCTCAAGGAACTCGTCGCAAGAGCGAAGGCGGAACCGGGCAGGCTCAACTTCTCCTCCGTGGGCAAGGGAAGCGTCTCGCAGCTTTCCATGGAGATGTTCAATTCCCTGGCGGGCATCCGCACCGAGCACATCCCGTACAACGGCGGCGCGCCCGCGGTGATGGCGCTCGTCGCCGGCGACGTGCAGATCCTCTCGCTCAATCCCACGGCGCTCCTGCCGCAGATGCACGCGGGCAAGGTGAGAATTCTCGCGCAGACGGGGGCCGTGCGTTCCGCCCTCATCGCGGAGGTGCCCACGGTGGCCGAATCCGGCTACCCCGGGTTCGAGGCCGGCGTCTGGATGGCGATCGTCGCGCCCGCGAAGACGCCGCCGGAAGCGCTCGCGCGCCTGAACGCGGAGTTCGTGCGGGCGATCCGCGATCCCGCGCTCAAGGCCTCGCTCTGGGATCGGCAGTGGATAGAACCGGTCGGCTCGGCGCCGGAAGAGGTCACGCGCGTGATGCGCAGGGAGATCGACAAGTGGGCACGCGTAGCAAGGGCCGCAAACCTGAAGTCGGAGTGAGGCCGCCCGCCGGCGCCGGCACGGGAGCGCAGGCGCCCGCGCCACGCTCGCGGTCGGCAGGTCTCGTCGAGGCCCTCGGCGCGATCGTGCGCGGCCGCCTGGTGGGGATGACGATCGGCTCGGGCGTGCGACTCTATGCGGCGATATTCCTGGGTCTCGGCGCCATCACCCTGAACGTGGGCTGGCAGCAGGGGCCGAAGCGCCTGCTCGAGGCAAGCGAGTTCAAGACGTTCACGGCGCGCGCCGATGGCCGCATCGTGGAGAGCTGGCTCGCGATCGAACTGGAGCCGGCCGCGATCGGCGAAGCGCGGAACTGGCGCGCCTCCGCGAAGGCCTCCCCCTGCGCCGTGGTCGAATACGACGGCGACTGGGGCAAGGGCTCGCGTCGCGCCTTCTGCGGCAACCGCCTCGGCTTCAACGAGTCCTACGCGCTGCACGACCTGAAGGAGATGGCCCCCGGCATCGCCTTCGCCTGGGCGCGCGACGCCTCGGGATTCGCCGTGCCGGAGATCCGCATGGGCGAGGCCGCGGTGCGCTGGCTCGCCTCCCACGGGCCGTCGCAGGCTGCGGCCGGCGCGCAGGCACCGGCCACCGCGCTGGGGGTGCTCGAGCGCGAGGTGGACCGTCCCGTGGATGTCGCGGTGGAGAGCTGGGCGGCCGCGCCGCCGGCGTATCCGCTCGCCTTCGATCCGAAGTCCCCGGGCAGCGCGATGCCCGCGGCCTACGTCGAGGCCCGTCGCGAGTCCGGGGCGGCCTGGGTGCTGGCGACGATGTTCCTCGTGATCGGCTTCGGCCTCTGGTTCGCGGGCACGGCGATCCTCCTGCCGGCGCTGCCGCTGCCCGTGCACCTCTTTCTCGCGGCACTTCCGCTCGCGGCCCTGCCCTGGTGGGGCGACGCGGTGCCGCGCTACCTGCGCCACCTGCATCCCGGGTTCGCGATGGTGGTCGCGGACATGCTCGGCGAGACCGACATCACCGGGCGCCTCGTGGCGAGCGATCCGGCGGACGCCACGCTCGCCGGCGGCGACGTGCTTCGCTGGCCCCCGGGTCGCGGCGACCACGCAGAAACCTTCGGGCGCATGCGCTTCGTGAAGCCCGAGCCGCCGCCGCGCGATGCCGATGCGGCGCTCGCCGCGCTCACCGCCGCCGTCGCCACACAGGTGCGGGCCATGCCCGAGGGCGAGCGCATCGAGCTGTTCCGGCGCCTGGAGCGCGACAAGGCTGCGGGACTGCACGGCGCGGGGCTCGCCTTCGTGCCCGCGGCGAGGCAGGCGGTGATGGAGCCGAGCACGCCCGCGGAGGTGCGCAAGTCCGCAGGGAGGTTCCTTTCGGCGTGGGTAACGCAGCCCGTGGACGAGCCGTGGCCGCGCGATGCCGGGTTCCGGGAGCGCATCCGCATCTTCGGATCGCTCCGGGACGTGCCGATCAGCGACGTGGCGATCCTCTCGGCATCGATCGCGGAGCGGGCGGCGGCCCGCGAACAGGAACGCCGCTAGAGCGGCAGGATCCGCGCCGGGTCCGGGCGCTCGGCGAACGCGAGGAAGGCCTCTCCCAGCCGTTCGCTCTCCGCGATCGCCGTCTTCCAGTACGAGAGCCGTCCGTCGAAATCGGACTCGAAGCGCTTGAAGTCCTTGCGGTCGGGGAGCTTTCCGAAAGGCAGCTTCGCGACGTACTCGCGCGTGGGCGACACCAGCACCACGTTGTCCAGCCACTCGCCCCGCGCGCGCCGCCACGGCAGCGCCTTGTCGAACCAGCCGGGAACGATGCGATCCGTGAAGTGGGGATAGAGCACGAGCCCGTCCACCCGCGCGTAGGGCAGGTGCAGGTGATAGTCGATGAGCCCGCCGTCCCAGTAGAGGCCGGCCGGTGCGCCCGGGATGTCGGGCACGGCCTCGATCACCAGCGGGATGGCTGCGGAAGCGACGAGTGCCTCGCGGAGGTTTTCGCGGTCCAGCGCAACGGCGTGCGTCTTGAACGCGTCGAAGCGGATCGACGGATTGCCGGTTGCCGGAACGGGATCTCCAGGCACTCCGGCATCCGCGAGGAAGGGCGGCCGCGCACGGGCGTCGTGGAAGATCGTGCGCTCGAGGAAGTGGCGCAGGTGCCGGCGCCCCGCGAGGTTCGCGAGCGCCGCCGCGCCGAAGCCCGCGGCGCGACGCAGGCCCGCATCGTGCACGAGGGGGCCGCGGCCGCGCACCGCGAGCACGTGCACGCGCCAGTCGCGGCTCGCGAGAATCCCCTCGTCGTGGCCGTCGAAGAGCGCCGCGAGCATTTCGCGGACCTTGCGCGTGACGAACGCGGCGCCGGAACCGGGCGGGTAGCGCTGTGCGGCGTAGAGGCGCGCGAGTTCGCGCAGTCCCTGCGCGGGATCGGCGCGGCAGGCCGCTGCGAATCGCCAGGCGCCGATGGAGGCGCCGACGAGGTGGCGCACGCGGGGCGCCTTCGGCAGCCACTCGCCGAAAAGCGCGATGTCGAGGCCGGTGAGGCCCAGCGCCTTCGGCCCGCCCGCGGCGCCGGGAATGAGTGCCACGTCGGCGGGATCGAGCCCGTGCTCGAGGATGCGTGCCCGGGCGCGCGGCCCGGCGCGGATCGTGAGCGTCGGCTCGGCCATGGCGCTACCGGTAGATGAGGATCTCCGGCTTCTCCGCGTCCCGGGCGAAGCCGCGGTACATGCCCTCGGTTGTGAAGGAGAAGACCGCATTGCCCGAGCGGTCGAGCACGATCACGCCGCCGCGCCCGCCGATCGCCCGCACCTTCCCGAGCGACTCGTCCGCCGCCTGCTGCGCGGTGAGGCCCTTGTACTTCACGAGCGCGGCGATGTCGTGGGCCGCGACGCTGCGAATGAACATCTCGCCGGTGCCCGTGGCCGACACCGCCACGCTCTCGTTCTCCGCCCAGGTGCCCGCGCCGACGATCGGGGAGTCGCCCACGCGCCCGAAGCGCTTGTTGGTGAGCCCGCCGGTGGAGGTGGCCGCGGCGAGGTTGCCCGCCTGGTCGAGGGCCACGGCGCCCACGGTGCCGAACTTCTCGTGCTCCTCGAGGGCGCTCGACTTCTTCGGCGCATCGTGGTCCATCGGGATCGCGTCGCGTTCCTTCGCGCGCTGCAGCTGCTGCCAGCGTTCCTCGGTGCGGAAGTACGCGGGTTCGACGATCTCGAGGCCCTGCTCTTTCGCGAACCGGTCCGCGCCCCTGCCCCCGAGAAGCACGTGGCGGGATTTCTCCATCACCGCGCGCGCCGCCTCGATGGGATTCTTCGCGGTGGTAACGCCGGCGACGGCACCCGCGCGCCGGCCCTTGCCGTCCATGATCGAGGCGTCCATCTCGTTCGTGCCTTCGTTCGTGAAGACGGCGCCCCTGCCGGCGTTGAAGAGGGGGGAGTCCTCCATCACCTTCACGGCGGCGACGACGGCATCGAGGCTTGCGCCGCCGCCGGCGAGCACGCGGCGCCCGGCCTCGATCGCCTCGGTGAGTGCCGCGCGGTACGCCGACTCGCGTTCCGGCGTGAGCGTGGTGCGCGTGATGGTGCCGGAGCCGCCGTGTATCGCGATGGCGAACGGCTTGTCCTGCGCGGCGGCCGAGAACGCGGCGGTCGCGACAAGAATTGCGGCGACATGCTTCATGGATTCCCTCCGGGATGGTTGCAGCGATTCTAACCGGGCGCCCCGGCCCGGCATTCGCCGGCATGCTAGATTGGAATTCCCGGATATCCCTTGTCCCGACTCCCTCGCTTCCATGTCACTTCTCTTCAGCCCGATCACGCTGCGCTCCGTCACGATCCCCAACCGCGTCTTCGTCTCGCCGATGTGCGAGTACTCCTGCGAGGACGGCGTGCCGAACGACTGGCACCTGGTCCACCTCGGCAGCCGCGCGGTCGGCGGCTGCGGCCTCGTGATCACGGAAGCCGCGAGCGTGTCGCCCGAGGGACGCATCACGCCCTGGGACGCCGGCATCTGGTCGGCCGCGCAGGTCGAGGCGTGGAAGCCGATCGTGAAGTTCATCCGCGACCAGGGCGCTTTGACGGGCATCCAGATCGCGCACGCCGGGCGCAAGGCCTCGTGCGACAAGCCCTGGAATGGCGGCAAGCCGCTCGCACAGGGCGCGGGCGGTTGGAAGACGCTCGGGCCCAGCGAGATCGCCTTCGGCGATTACCCGGCGCCGCGCGCGATGACGCCGGCGGACCTGGAGGCGTGCGTGGCCGCTTTCCGCCATTCGGCGGGCCTCGCGCTGCAGGCGGGGTTCGAGGTGGCCGAGGTGCACGCGGCCCACGGCTACCTGCTGCACGAGTTCCTCTCGCCGCTGTCGAACCGGCGCGAGGATGACTTCGGCGGCTCGCTCGCCAATCGCATGCGCTTCCCGCTGGCGGTCGTGCGCGCGGTGCGCGAGGCGTGGCCCGGGGACAAGCCCGTGCTGGTGCGCATCTCGGCGAGCGACTGGAAGGAGGGCGGCTGGGACCTCGCACAGTCGATCGCCTTCGCCCGCGAGCTGAAGGCGATCGGCGTCGACATGATCGACGTCTCCAGCGGCGGCAACGCCGCCGACCAGAAGATCGTGCTCGGCCCGGGCTACCAGGTGCCGTTCGCCGCCGCCATCCGGCGCGAGGCGGATATTCCGGTGGCCGCGGTCGGCCTCATCACCGAGCCGGTGCAGGCCGAGCACATCCTCGCGACCGGCCAGGCCGATGCGGTGTGCCTCGCGCGCGCGCTGCTGCGCGACCCCTATTGGCCGCGCCATGCCGCGAAGGCCCTCGGCGTGGCGATGGCCTGGCCCAACCAGTACAAGCGCTGCGACACCGGCCCCCTGGGCCGCTAGACGAAAGGACGGACGCGATGTACGACCTCTACTACTGGACCACGCCCAACGGCCACAAGATCACGCTGTTCCTGGAGGAGGCGAAGCTGCCCTACCGCCTGCACGGCATCAACATCGGCAAGGGCGAGCAGTTCGCGAAGGACTTCCTGAAGATCTCGCCCAACAACCGCATCCCGGCGCTGGTCGACCACGCGCCGGCCGACGCCGGCAAGCCGCTTTCGGTCTTCGAGTCGGGCGCGATCCTCGTCTACCTCGCGGGCAAGACGGGGAAGTTCATCCCGAGGGACCTGCGCGGGCAGGTGGAGGCGCTCGAGTGGCTCATGTGGCAGATGGGGGGGCTGGGCCCGATGGCCGGGCAGAACCACCACTTCCAGCACTACGCCCCGGAGAAGGTGCCCTACGCGATCGAGCGCTACGTGAAGGAGACGAGCCGCCTCTACGGCGTGCTCGACAAACGCCTCAAGGGCCGCGACTTCATCCTCGGGAAGTCCTATTCCATCGCCGACATGGCCTCCTATCCCTGGATCATTCCCGAACGCCAGGGCCAGGACCTCGCCGACTTCCCGAACCTCGCGCGCTGGCACGCCGCGATCCGCGCGCGCCCCGGCACCACGCGCGCCTACGCGAAGGCGAAGGAAGTGAACCCGACCCCGCGCGGTCCGGTGACCGAGCAGGAGCGCAAGATTCTCTTCGGCCAGGACAGGGGCGTGGTGAAATAGCGCCCGGGCGGAAGCCAGCGCCCGCACCCCCCGCGTGAGCGGCAGGAGGAGACCATGCCCCGCTTGAAGGACCACGACGCCATCCGGCGCATCGCGAAGAAGTCCCTTTTCGAGGGGCTCGACGCCATGTGCGAGGGCGCGATCATCGTCGACCGGGACGCGCACATCGTCTGGATCAGCGAGAAGTACGTCGGGCGCCTGAAGCTCGCCTCGGCCGCCGACGCCGAGGGCCGCGTGGTCGAGGACGTGATCCCCAACAGCCTCATGCGCGAGGTGGTGCGCACGGGCGAGCCGATGATGCTCGACATCATGCAGTTCGGCGAAGAGTCCTTCGTGGTGATGCGCGTGCCCGTGAAGGACGAGCGCGGCCGGGTCATCGGGGCGGCCGGGTTCATGCTCTTCGACACGCTCGCCTCCCTGCAGCCGCTGGTGCGCAAGTTCCAGCAACTGGAGACGGAACTCGCCACCACGCGCGACAGCCTCGCCGCGGAACGCCGGGCGAAGTACACGTTCTCGAGCTTCGTCGGCACCTCGGCCGCGGCGATGGAAGTCAAGCGCCAGGCCCGGCGCGCCGCGCAGGCCGACACGACGGTGCTGCTCATGGGCGAGACGGGCACCGGCAAGGAAGTGCTCGCCCAGGCGATCCACGCCGCGAGCCCGCGGGCCCACGGGCCCTTCATCGGCGTGAACGTCGCGGCGATCCCGGAGGCGCAGCTCGAGAGCGAGTTCTTCGGCGCCTCGCCCTCCGCCTACGCCGGAGCGGACAAGCGCGGGCGCGACGGCAAGTTCGTGCTGGCCCAGGGCGGCACGCTCTTCCTGGACGAGGTGGGCGACATGCCCCTGGGCGCGCAGTCGAAGCTCCTGCGCGCGCTGCAGGAGAAGGAGATCGAGCCGCTGGGCTCCAATCGCGTGGCGAAGGTCGACGTGCGCGTGATCGCCGCGAGCAGCGTGGACCTGCGGCAGATGGTGGGCATGGGGCGCTTCCGCTCCGATCTCTTCTACCGCCTTTCGGTGCTGCCCATCGAGCTGCCGCCGCTGCGCGAGCGCATCGCCGACGTCGAGGCGCTCTGCGAGCACATCCTCGAGGACATCGCGCGGCGCAGCGGCCGCCCGCAGCGCGAGCTCGCGCCCACGGCGCTGGCGGTACTGAGCGCCTACGCGTGGCCCGGCAACATCCGCGAGCTGAGGAACGTCCTCGAGCAGGTGACCATGCGCTCCGACGCGCCGCGGCTGTCCGCCGAGGAGTTCAGCCTCGTGCTGCCGCGCCTGGCGGGTGCCGCGCACGCGAGCGGCCGGCGCACGCTGCGGCTCGCCGACATCGTGGCGGATGCGGAGCGAAACGCCATCCGTTCCGCGCTGGCCGCGGCCGACGGCAAGAAGATTCTCGCCGCGGAGCTGCTGGGCATTTCGCGGGCGACGCTCTACGAGAAGCTCTCCGCGCTCGCGCCCCGCGACGGCGAGCCGCGGCACTGACACGGCGCACGGCGCCGGATGGAAAGGGCCGGGCGAGGGCGTCTCGCGCCCCGGCCCGGCCCCTGGAGATCGCCGCGGCTACTGGCCGAGTTCCTTCTTCGCCTTCTCCTGGTCCTCGCGGAACTTGTTCATGACCGCGTTGTGCTCCTCGACCGCGGCGCGGATGCCGTTGTTGCTCGCCTCGATGAAGGCCTTGCGTTCCGCCACGTAGGCCTTCACGCAGTCCTGGTAGTTCTTGAGCGCTTTCGTGAAAGCCTCGCGCTTGTCGTCGTCCTGGATGGCCTTCACGCCCGGGTAGACGGGCTTGGGCTCGCACTTGGCCGCCGGAACGCTCACGCCGGGCGCCGCGGCGGTAGCAGTAGCGGCGGCGGGGGCCTGCGCGAGCGTGGCGGTGGTGCCCAGGGCGAGGGCAATCGCGAAGACGGTGCGTTTCATCATCGAGTTCCTTTCGGTCGCAAGGTGCGGATTTTACCGTGATAGGGAGCGGCGGCGAACCTCAGGGCTTGCCCTTGGCCGGAGCGGGCGGCGGAATCAGCAGCAGGTCCGGCGCGGAGATGGCGCGGCTCAGCTCCACGGCGGAGAGAAGGTCGCCGCACACCTTGTCCTGGCCCGTCGGGCAGCTGCTCTTGGCGAGGTCGCGGATCTCGGCGGAATCCTGGGTCGCGAGCGTGGGGCTGCTCAGGCGCCGGTTGAGCCAGCGGCGGAAAGGTTCGTCCTTGTCGAGGATGGGGCCCGCATCCCCCACCTTGTGCCAGCCGCTGATCACCACGCGCAGCATCGCCTCGGTGAAGAGGTCCGCGGTCGTGCCCTTGTCGCAGTGACCGAAGTCCTTCACCGACTTCTGCAGCGCGGCCCAGGTGGTCACGCCGTCGATCGCCTTGTTGGCGCCGTCGCAGGGTTTGTCGGCGGCCGCGGCGCCGAAGCTCGCGGCCGCGAGGAGGAGTGCGGCGGCCCTAGGCCGCCATGCCGGGTCTCTGGGAAGCATTGCCTTGCGAAAGCCTTTCACGGATGGCACGCGCGATGCCGGGAGCATCAAGGCCGCAATCGGCCAGCAATTGCGCCGGATCGCCGTGTTCGACGAAGTGGTCGGGAAGGCCCAGCTGGAGAACCTGAACCTCGACGCCCTGGGCCGCGAGCGATTCGAGGACCGCGGAACCCGCGCCGCCCGCGAGGACGTTTTCCTCGACGGTAACGACGAGTTCGTGGGTGGTGGCGAGCCGCAGGACGAGCGCCTGGTCGAGCGGCTTCACGAAGCGCATGTTGGCGACGGTTGCGCCCAGCTCGGCGCCGGCGTCGAGCGAGGGGCGCAGCATCGCGCCGAAGGCGAGGATCGCGACCCTGCGCCCCTCGCGGCGGACCACGCCCTCGCCGACCGGCAGGGCCTCCAGTTGCGCCGACACTTCGGCGCCCGGGCCGGCGCCGCGCGGGTAGCGGATCGCCGACGGGCCGTCGAGCGCGAAGCCGGTGCAGAGCATCCGGCGGCATTCGTCCTCGTCGGCCGGCGCCATCACGGTCAGGTTCGGGATGCAGCGCAGGAACGACAGGTCGAAGGCGCCGTGGTGCGTGGGGCCGTCCGCCCCCACGAGGCCACCCCGGTCGAGCGCGAAGACCACGGGCAGGTTCTGCAGCGCCACGTCGTGGATCAGCTGGTCGTAGGCGCGCTGCAGGAAGGTGGAGTAGATCGCGACCACGGGCTTCATGCCGTCGCAGGCGAGCCCCGCGGCGAAGGTGACGGCGTGCTGCTCGGCGATGCCCACGTCGAAGTAGCGGTCCGCGTATTCCTGGGAGAAACGCACCATGCCCGAGCCCTCGCGCATCGCCGGCGTGATGCCGACGAGCCGGTGGTCCGCCTTCGCCTGGTCGCAGAGCCAGTCGCCGAACACCTGCGTGTAGGTCGGCCGCGCCCTCGCGTCGGGGGCCGGCGCGGGCTTCACGATGCCCACGCCCGGATCGAAGCGACCGGGGCCGTGGTAGGCGATGGGGTCGTCCTCGGCGAAGGCGTAGCCCTGGCCCTTCTTGGTCACCACGTGCAGGAACTGCGGGCCATCGAGGCGCTTCACGTTGGTGAGCGTCTCCAGGAGGGCGTCGAGGTTGTGCCCGTCGACGGGGCCCGTGTAGTTCAGGCCGAATTCCTCGAAGAGCGTGGAGGGCGTGATCATGCCCTTGGCGTGCCCCTCGAAGCGCTTGGCGAGCTCCTTCATGGGAGGTGCGACGGAGAGGATCTTGTCGGCGGTGCGCTTCGTCGCCGCGTAGAAGCGCCCGGACATGAGCTTCGCGAGGTAGTTGTTGAGCGCGCCCACGTTCTCCGAGATCGACATGTCGTTGTCGTTCAGGACCACGATCACGTTGGCGCCGGAGTGCTTCACGTTGTTCAGCGCCTCGAAGGCCATGCCCGCGGTCATGGCGCCGTCGCCGATGACCGCGACGGCGCGGTGGTCCTTGCCCAGCTGGCGCGCGGCGACCGCCATGCCGAGCGCGGCCGAAATCGAGGTGGACGAATGCGCGGTGCCGAAGGTGTCGTAGACACTCTCCTCGCGCCGGGGGAAGCCCGCGATGCCGCCCTTCTGCCGCAGCCTCGGCATCCCTGCGCGCCGCCCGGTGAGGATCTTGTGGCCGTAGGTCTGGTGACCCACGTCCCAGATGATCCGGTCCTCGGGGGTGGCGAACACGTAGTGGAGCGCGATGGTGAGCTCCACCGTGCCGAGGTTCGACGACAGGTGCCCGCCGGTGTTCGCCACGGAAGTGACGATGAATCGGCGCAGCTCCGCGGCGAGCGCCGGGAGCTGCTTGCGGTCGAGCCGCCGGAGATCCGAGGGATCGTTGATCGTCTCGAGGAGGGGGTAGGTGCTCATGCGGTGCTTGCGGCGGCGGGGGGCCGGAGTGAGGCATTTTGCCGCAACTGGGCGCATCCCGTCTGCGCGGCCTCAAATGGAACGGAGATGGCGAGGGCCTTCCCGTCGCGCGCGGGACGCAGGTGGGTGAGCCGGGCTCGCGCCGGGCCTTTCTCGCCCGTTTTGTCCGGTATTTCGGACAGGTTTTCCAGATTCCGATACGCGCCGGGCTGTAATGGTCTCCGTTACTTATTCAGCGCCCGATGAATTTATAAGTATTTGATAAACAACGCGCAGAACAGTTATTTCACCGATAAATGAAATCTTGACGAAGTCCATGAGACTGCACTAGATTGCGGACCACGCGGCCGGTGTCCGGTAAGCGCGACGCACAATAATTCCAATCCTGAGGGGGAATCCATGGCATCGAAACGACAGCATTCGGTCCGGACGCTGCACGCGGCCATCGCGCTGGCATTGACGCAGGGCGCGGTCGTCGCCTCGGCGCAGGACCAGGCGCCGGAGACGGGCATCAAGGTGGCCCAGGCCACGCAGGCGGGGTCGCAGGCGAAGGACGCGAAGAAGGACAGCCCCACCGCGGTCGAGCAGATCGTCGTCACCGCGCGGCGACGCGAAGAGCTGCTGCAGGACGTTCCCGGTGCCGTGAGCGCCTTCTCCGCCGCGGCGATCGAGGCGGCGGGCATCCCGGACCTCACGGGCATCGCGAACCTCGTGCCCAGCACGACGCTCAAGCCTTCGCGCGCGACCAACTCCACGCTCACGGCCTTCATTCGCGGCGTCGGCCAGCAGGACCCGCTCGCCGGCTACGAGCAGGGCGTCGGGATCTACCTGGACGACGTCTACCTTGCGCGCCCGCAGGGCGCGCTCTCGGACATCTACGACATCGAGCGGATCGAGATCCTGCGCGGCCCCCAGGGAACGCTCTACGGACGCAACACGATCGGCGGCGCGATCAAGTACGTGACGCGCAGGCTCTCGGCGAAGACCGAGCTGAACGTGAAGGCGACGCTGGGCAGCTACAACCAGCAGGACCTGAGCGTCCGGGGCAGCGTGCCGGTGACCGACACGGTGAGGCTCGGCGCCACCCTGGCTTCCTTCAACCGGGACGGGTACGGCACGAACGTCGTCAACGGCAAGGACAACTACAACAAGGACGTGCTGGCGGGCCGGATCACGGCGGAGTTCACGCCGACGAGTTCGCTCTTCATCCGATTCGCCGCCGACCGCACGGTCGACGATTCGCTGCCCAAGCAGGGGTACCGCCTGACGGCCGGTCCCGCCCCGGGCAGCGAGCCCGTGCTCTCGGGCAGCTTCGACACGCGGGCCAACCTGTACAGCGTCCTCGGCCACGCCCAGCAAGTGAAGACCAGCGGCGAATCGCTGCTGGTGGACTACACGATCAGCCCGACCCTGTCGTTCAAGTCGATCACCGCGACGCGCCGCTCCAAGTCCTACGCGCCGATCGACTTCGATTCCCTCAACACGCCCCTGTTCGAGGCGCCCGCGATCTACGAGGACGACCAGAAGAGCCAGGAATTCCAGTTCACGTACACGGGAAGCAAGTGGCAGGGTGTCGCGGGCGCCTATTTCATGCGCGCGAACGCCTTCAATGAGTTCGACGTGCTCTTCAACGCCGCGGGCGGGCTGTCCCTCTACACGCTGGACGACATCGACACCAAGACCTGGGCCGCTTTCGCCGACGCGAGCTACGAAGTCTCGGACCGGCTCAACGTGACGCTGGGCGGGCGCTACACGAGCGACCAGCGGCAGGCGCGCATCTACAAGCGGACCTATTTCGGCCTCGCCGGCTCTCCCACGCTCGGCAATCCCGCGGCCGCGGCCTCGGCCGTCGTCAACACCGACATGAGCAAGAGCGACCTGGACCGCACCGACAAGAAGTTCACGCCCAAGGTCGGCTTCGGCTGGAAGCTCACTCCGGAACAGAACCTGTACGCGACCTACTCCGAGGGCTTCAAGGGCGGGCTGTTCGACCCCCGCATGGACCTCGGGGGCAACCCCACCAGCGCCACCTCGCTCGAGAAGCGCAAGGGAGTCAAGCCCGAAGAGGTCAAGAGCTTCGAGGTGGGCCTGAAGTCCGCGATGAACAACGGCCGCATCCAGACCAACGCGGCGGCGTTCTTCACGGACTACACGAACGTCCAGATCCCGGGTTCGATCCCGACCTTCGACGCCGCCGGGACCGTGACCGGATTCGCCGGAAACGTGACCAACGCCGGCAAGGCCGAGATCAAGGGCCTCGAGTTCGAGGCCCTCGCGCGGGTCACCGACGCGTTCACGGTGAGTGGCATGGTCTCGTTCATCGACGCCGAGTACAAGGAGTGGATCGTCGCCAACGGGCTCACGGGAGCGGCCGCCGCGCTGGTCAACATCGCCTCCGCGGCGGAGTTCCAGAACACGCCGAGAAAGGCGGCCAGCATCTCGGGGACCTACGAGTGGCCGATGGCCGTCGCCGGCAAGAGCGGGCGTCTCGCGCTGACGAACACGATGTCCTACAAGGACAAGGTGTACCAATTCGAGTTCGTGCGCCCGACCGGCGTCCCGGCGATCGACGCCAACGTGGGAGCGGCGGAAGCGCTGGCGCAGGCGGCCCACACGCTCTGGGATGCGAGCCTCACGTGGACGAGCAGCGACCGCAGGGTCCAGGTGGCCCTGATCGGGCGCAACCTGACCGACAAGCGCTACAAGGTCGCCGGCTACACCTTCGGGGCTTTCTTCAACACGGTCACGGCCTTCTACGGCGATCCGCGCACGGTCAAGCTCACCGCGAGCTACTCGTTCTGACCTGCACCGCCTGAGCTGACCGGCGGCGCCGCCAGGCGCCGCCGGCCTGATTCGGCGATCATCGGGGCCGCAGGCACCGCCCCGGCGGGCAGCCGCACGCTTTCCGGCGAAGGAGGAACCATGGCCACTTTTGTCGAACGGACCTGGAAGGGCGTGGGCGACCTCGCGCTCCACGCCCGCGACTACGCGGGCGACGGCGGCCCCGCGCGCTGTCCCGTCGTCTGCATCCACGGGCTCACCCGCAATTCCGGCGATTTCGAGGATGTCGCGCCCTGGATCGCCACGCAGGGCCGGCGCGTCATCGCGGTCGACATCCGCGGCCGCGGCCGCTCGGCGCGCGATCCCGATCCCCGGCGCTATCACCCCGCCGTCTATGCCGCGGACGTGCTGAAGCTCCTCGACGAGGCCGGCATCGCCCGCGCCGTCTTCATCGGCACCTCCATGGGCGGCATCATCACCATGGCGATCGCCCTGAAGCGCCTGCGGGCCATCGCCGCGGCCGTGCTGAACGACATCGGCCCCGTGATCTCCATGGCGGGGCTCACGCGCATCAAGGGCTACGTGGGGCAGGGGCGTCCCGTGGAGTCCTGGGACGATGCCGCGGCCTACATCCAGTCCATCAACGGAGCGGCGTTTCCGGACAACACCCCGGCAGACTGGCACGCGTGGGCGAAGCGCACCTATCGCGCCGACGAGAACGGACGGCTCGCCCTGGACTACGACCCGACGATCGCGGCCGCCATACAGGGCGCGAAACTCAAGCCCACGTCGTTTCTCGCGAAAATGCTCTTCCGCCGTCTCGCCCGAAACCGCCCGACGCTGCTCGTCCGCGGCGCGATCTCCGACATCCTGGGCCCGGAGGAGGCCGAGTACATGCGCCGCACCGCTCCCGGCATGCAGTACGCCGAGGTGCCCGGCGTGGGCCACGCGCCGATGCTCACGGAACCCGCGGCGCGGGCCGCGCTCGCGAGCTTCCTCGCGGGCGTTGCATGACGCGATGCCCAGGGCCGCGAACAAGGCCGCCCCGCGTGGCCGCCCCGTGCGCAGGCTCGCGGAGGCGGTCGAGACGCGCGGGCTCATCCTCGACCACGCCGAGGCGCTGTTCGCGCGCCACGGGCTCCACGGCGTCACCGTGCGCGAGGTGGGGAGTTCCGCCGGCGTCGACCCTGCGCTCGTGCACTACTACTTCGAGACCAAGAAGGGCCTCTTCGACGCCGTCTTCGAGCGGCGGGCCGAGGTCCTCAACGCGGAGCGGATCAGCTCCATGGACGCCTATGCGCTCGCCGCCGGCGAGCGCATCTCGGCCGAAGGCTGCATCGAGGCCTTCCTCGAGCCGATCCTGCGCCACTCGATCCAGGGCGACGAGCGCTGGAAGAACTACTTTCGCCTCCTCGCGCTGGTCAACAATTCGCCCGACTGGGGCGGCCGGATGATGACGCGCCACTTCGATCCGGTCATCCGGCGCCTGATCGACCTGCTGCGCCGCTGCATGCCGAAGGCGAGCGACGTCGACCTGTACTGGTGCTACCACTTCCTGTCCGGGGCGCTCACGCTGAGCCTCTCGGAGACCGGGCGCATCGACCGGCTGTCCGCGGGCGCGTGTGCCTCCGCGGACATGGAAGCCATCCTGCGCCGGATGGTGCCGTTCATCGCGGCAGGCTTCCGGCGCGTCTGCCAGCCCGGGCCGCAGGCCACCTGATCCCGCGCACTTTTTCCGAGGAGATGTCCATGGCTTTGAAGAACTTCATGATCGTGCTGGCCCTGTGGGCCGCAGCCGGCGCCGCGAGCGCCCAGGAACTGCGCATCGCCCTGATCCTGGGCAAGACCGGCCCCTTCGAGGCCTATGCGAAGGAAACCGAGGCCGGTTTCATGATGGGCCTGGAATACCTGACCGGCGGCAAGATGGAGCTCGGCGGCCGCAAGATCCGGGTGATCGTGAAGGACGACCAGCTGAAGCCCGACCTCGCCAAGACCGCGCTCGCCGAGGCCTACGGCGACGACAAGGTGGCGATCGCGGTGGGCACGACCTCCTCGGGTGCGACGCTCGCGATGCTGCCGGTGGCCGAGGAGTACCGCAAGATCCTGATCGTCGAGCCGGCGGTGGCCGACAGCATCACGGGCGACAAGTGGAACCGCCACATCTTCCGCACCAGCCGCAACTCGACGCAGGACGGCCTCGCGGGCGCGGCAACGCTCATGGGCAAGGCGAGCGTGGCTTTCCTCGCGCAGGACTACGCCTTCGGGCGCGACGGCGTGAAGGCCGCGAAGGACGCGCTGGCGACGATCGGCAGCAAGGCCACCGTCGTGCACGAGGAGTACGCGCCGCAGAACACCACCGACTTCACCGCCTCCGCCCAGCGCATCTTCGACGCGCTCAAGGCCCACCCCGAGCCGCGCATCCTCGGGATCATCTGGGCGGGCCCGCACCCGCTGTCCAAGATCGCGGATCTGAAGCCCGGGCGCTACGGCATCGTGCTCGCCCCCGGCGGCAACATCCTGCCGGTGTTGAAGACCTGGAAGAGCTACGCGGGCACCGAGGGCGCGATCTTCTACTACTACGGGTTCCCGAAGAACCCCATGAACGACTGGCTCGTGGCGGAGTACCGCAAGCGCTACAACGCGCCGCCGGACATGTTCACCGCCGGCGGGTTCACGGCCGCGAGCGCGGTGGTCGCCGCGCTGAAGAAGGTGCCTTCGGGAGACACGGAGAAGCTGATCGCCGCGATGGAGGGCATGGAGTTCGACACGCCGAAGGGGAAGATGAGCTTCCGCAAGGAGGACCACCAGGCGATGCAGGCGATGTACCACTTCCGCATCAAGCGGGAACAGAAGGACGAGTGGGACCTCCTGGAGCTGGTGCGCGAGATTCCCGCGAGCGAGCTGCCCGTCCCCGTCCGGAACAAGCGCTGAGCCGGAAGCGAACGAAGAGGCCCGCCGTGTCCGCGCTTCCCGCCACGCACCCGGTGCTTTCGACGCGCGGCCTCACGGTGCGCTTCGGGGGCCACGTCGCGGTGAATGCGGTGAGCGCCGACTTCCACCCCGGGACGCTCACCGCGATCGTGGGCCCGAACGGCGCCGGGAAGACCACGTACTTCAACCTCGTCTCCGGGCAGCTCGCGGCGAGCGCCGGATCGGTGCACCTCTTCGGCGAGGACGTCACGCGGCTCGGCGCGGCGCAGCGCGCCCAGCGCGGCATCGGCCGGGCGTTCCAGCTGACGCAGCTCTTCCCGAACCTCACGGTGATCGAGAACGTGCGGCTCGCCGTGCAGAGCCGCGCACGCGCGGGGCTCAATTTCCTCTCGCTCTGGACCGGGCACGTGGAGCTGATCGAGAAGGCGGAGCACTTCCTGAGCCGCGTGGCGCTGGCCGACCGGCGGCACGCGGCCGCGGCCTCGCTCTCCCACGGCGAGCAGAGGAAGCTCGAGGTGGCGATTCTCCTCGCGCTCGAGCCGCAGGTCCTCATGTTCGACGAGCCCACCGCGGGCATGAGCGTGGACGAGGTGCCGATCGTCCTCGAGCTGATCCAGCACATCAAGGACCAGGGCGACCGCACGGTGCTGCTGGTCGAGCACAAGCTGGACGTGGTGCGCTCGCTCGCCGACCGCATCCTCGTCCTCCACGACGGCGCCCTCGTGGCCGACGGCGACTTCGCCACGGTGATGGCTTCCCCCATCGTCCAGGAGGCGTACCTGGGCATCGCGGAGGACGGCGATGGCTGAGGCGCTGCTGACACTCGCCGGCGTGCACACGCACATCGGGCAGTACCACATCCTCCAGGGCGTCGACCTCGAGGTCCGCGAGGGGGAGCTCACGGCGCTGCTCGGGCGCAACGGCGCCGGGAAGACCACGACGCTTCGCACCATCATGGGATTGTGGAAGGCGAGCCAGGGGCGGCTTCGCTTCGAGGGGCGCGACATCGCCGCGCTTGCGACACCGGAGATCGCGCGGGCGGGCGTGGCCTACGTGCCCGAGAGCATGGCGGTCTTCTCCGACCTCACGGTGCGCGAGAACCTCGTGCTCGGCGCCCGCCAGGGCAAGCTCGATCCTGCCAGGCTCGAATGGATCCTCGGATTCCTGCCCGCCCTGGGGAAGTTCTGGAACCACCAGGCCGGAAACCTCTCCGGGGGGCAGAAGCAGATGCTCGCCATCGCCCGCGCGATCGTCGAGCCGCGGCGCTTGTTGCTCGTGGACGAGCCCACCAAGGGGCTGGCACCCGCCATCGTCCAGAGCCTGCTCGCGGCGTTCCGGGAGCTGAAGGCGACGGGGACCACGATCCTGCTCGTCGAGCAGAACGTGAGCTTCGTGAAGCGCCTGGGGGACCGCGTCGCCGTGATGGACGACGGGAGAATCGTGCACGCCGGGCCGATGCCCGACTTCGCCTCCGACCGGGCGCTGCAGATGCGCCTGCTGGGGCTCGCCATGGAGGCGCATTCATGAACGACGAATTCGTGCCCGCGCAGCAGGGCAAGGGTGCGGCGATTCCCGCCGCGGCGCTCGATTACGCGCCGCTCGTCCTGGTGCCGGCCGTCGCGATCGCCACGCTGCCGCTCGTCGGGAGCTTTCCCGCCTGGGTGACGCTCACCGTGGCCGGGCTCGCCATGGGCATGATGATCTTCATCATGGCGAGCGGCCTCACGCTGGTCTTCGGCCTGATGGACGTGCTGAACTTCGGCCACGGCGCCTTCGTATCCGTCGGCGCCTTCGCCGCGACGCTGGTGCTCCTTCCGCTGGGCGACTGGACCCAGGCCGATTCGCTGGCACTCAACCTCTCGGCCGTCGGGCTCGCCATCGTCGTCGCGATGGTCGCGACCGCCGCCGTCGGCTGGATCTTCGAGCGCCTCATCGTCCGGCGCGTCTACGGGCAGCACCTGCGGCAGATCCTGGTGACGATGGGGGGCGCCATCGTCACCGAGCAGATGATTCACGTGATCTGGGGCCCGGACCAGATTCCGCTGCCGCTTCCGAAGGCGCTGCGCGGGGCGTTCGTGATGGGTGACGTCGCGATCGAGAAGTACCGGCTGCTCGCGGTGGCCGTGGGGCTTGTGGTGTTCGCGACCATGTTCCTGGTGCTCAACCGCACGCGTATCGGTCTATTGATCCGCGCCGGCGTCGAGAACGGCCCGATGGTGGAGGCCCTGGGCTACCGCATCCGGCGACTCTTCGTGGGCGTGTTCGTGGCCGGCTCCGCCCTCGCCGGTCTCGGGGGCGTGCTGTGGGGGCTGTACCGGGAGACGCTCACGGCCTCCATGGGCGGCGAGATCGTGGTGATGGTGTTCATCGTGATCATCATCGGCGGACTGGGTTCCGTGGGCGGCTGCTTCATCGGCGCGCTCCTGACCGCGCTGGTGGCCAACTACGCGGGATTTCTCGCGCCGAAGCTGGCACTCGCCTCCAACATCCTCCTCATGGTGGCGATCCTGCTCTGGCGCCCCGCGGGGCTCTACGCCGTGGCCAGGCGCTAGAAGGGGATGCAGGTGATCCGAAGCCTCCTCTCCGACGACGTGCCGCGCGGGCGCCTGCTCGTCGCACTCCTGGTCGCGATCCTCGTGGGCCTCGCGGCCGTCCCGTTCGTCGCGGGCGGTGCGCGCGCGCTCAACACCGCGGCCACGATCTGCGTCTTCATCGTCCTGGTGGCCTCCTACGACCTGCTGCTCGGCTATGCCGGCATCGTGTCCTTCGCCCACACCATGTTCTACGGCATCGGCGCCTACGGCGTGGGCCTCGCGCTGGGCGCCATGGGCCCCACCTGGTGGGCCGTGTTCACGGGGCTCGCGACCGCGCTCACGGTGACGCTCGTGCTGGCGCTCGTCATCGGCCTGGTCTCGCTCAGGGTGCGCGCGCTCTTCTTCGCGATGATCACGCTCGCCGTGGCGTCCGCCTTCAGCGTCCTCGCCTCGCAGCTCTCGGACTTCACGGGGGGCGAGGACGGCAGGAACTTCAAGGTGCCCGAGGTGCTGCAGCCCGGCTACCGCCTCATCGAGTCGGAGATCCTCGGCCGCGCGATCGACGGGCGCCTCATCACCTACTACCTCGTCCTGGCCGCCTCGGTCGTCCTGTTCCTCTTCCTGCTGCGGGTGGTCAATTCGCAGTTCGGCCGCGTGCTCCAGGCCATCCGCGAGAACGACTTCCGCGCCGAGGCGCTGGGCTATCGCACGGTCGTCTACCGGACGCTCGCCAACTGCATCGCGGCACTCGTGGCCACGCTCGCCGGGGCGCTGATGGCGCTGTGGCTGCGCTACGTCGGCCCGAAGACGGTGCTGAGCTTCGAGGTGATGACCGACATCCTGCTGATCGTCGTGATCGGCGGCATGGGCCGGATGTACGGCGCGGTGATCGGCTCGGTCCTCTTCATCCTCGCGCAGAACTACCTCCAGCTCGGGATGGGGCGCGCTGCGTCCCAGTTGGTCGACTGGCCGTGGCTCGCCCGCCTGATCCACCCGGACCGCTGGATGCTGTGGATGGGCATCCTCTTCATCGCCTGCGTGTACTACTTCCCCACCGGGATCGTGGGGAAGCTGCGCGGGACCGGCAAGTAAGGCCGCCGCACCCATGCTCGAGCTCGCCACGCTGATCCGGCGCCACGCCCGTCTGCGCCCCGACGCGGTCGCCGTGGTGTTCGAGGGCAGGCGCTACACGTACCGCGAGTTCTGGGAGCGGGTGGCGCGTGCCGGAAATCTCCTGCGCTCCCTCGGGGTCCGCCCGGGCGACAAGGTGGCCACGGTCGCCGCCAATTCCCTCGAGCTCCTCGAGATCTACTGGGCAGTGCCGTCGATCGGCGCGGTGCTCGTGCCGCTCTCGCCGCTGCTCCTGCGCGAAGGGCTCGCGAGCCTCTTGCGCGGTTCCGACGCGAGCCTCGTCCTCGCGCAGTCCTCGATGCTGCCGGTGCTGCTCGAGATGCCCGGGGAGCTTCCCGCAAACGTGCTGCTCGTCGATGGCGCAGCACCCGGCTTCGGCGACTACCGGGCGCTCTCGGCGCAGCAGCCCGGGGATCTCGAGCCGGTCGAGGCCGACCAGGACGACCTCTTCAACATCATGTTCACGAGCGGCACCACGGGCGTGCCGAAGGGCATCATGCACACGCACTTCGTGCGCGCGATGTACGCCACCCTCATGGGCCCGGCCTTCCGCATGACGCCCGAGTCGCGCACGCTGCACAGCGGGGCGATCGTGTTCAACGGCGCCTTCGTGACGATGATGCCGTCGTTCTTCCTGGGCGGCACCTACATCCTGCTGCGCCAGTTCGACGCCGAGGAAACGATTGCCGCGATCGAGCGCGAGCGCGTGACGCACGTGATGCTCGTTCCCGCGCAGATCGTGGCGATCCTCGCCGCGCCCGGGTTCGATGCGAAGCGGCTGGAATCCCTCGAGTGCATCGTGTCGCTGGGCGCCCCGCTCCTCCAGCAGGACAAGGACCGGCTGAACGCTGCGCTGCCCGGGCGCCTCTACGAGCTCTACGGGCTCACCGAGGGCTTCGTCACCATCCTCGACCGCAGCGAGGCCGTGCGCCGCGCGGCTTCCGTCGGCGTGCCGCCGCCCTTCTTCCGCATGCGCATCCTGCGCGAGGACGGCACCGAGTGCGCGCCGGGCGAGCCCGGGGAGATCGTCGGCCGCGGGCCGATGCTGATGAGCGGCTACTACAGGAGGCCGGACCTCACGGAGCAGGCGATCCGCGACGGGTGGCTGCATACCGGCGACATCGGCCACGTGGACGAGGAGGGCTTCCTGCACCTCGTGGACCGCAAGAAGGACATGATCGATTCCGGCGGCGTGAAGGTCTATCCGCGCGACATCGAGGAGATCGCGGCGCGCCACCCCGACGTGCGCGAGGTGGCGGTGTTCGGCATCCCCCACGACAAGTGGGGCGAGACGCCGCACGCGGCGGTCATCCTGCGGCCCGGTGCCGAGGTCGTGGCGGAGGCGCTGCGCAACTGGATCAACGAGCGCGTGGCCGCGCGCTTCCAGCGCGTCGCGAGCGTGGCGATCCTCGCCGATTTCCCGCGCAGCACCGCGGGGAAGATCCTCAAGAGAGAGCTGCGCGAGCCGTACTGGTCCGGGCGCGGACGCAAGATCTGAGCGGGACCGGAGCTGCGCAACGCCGCGCCGGTCGTGCGCGAGGCCGGCCTAGCGGTCGCGCTTCACGATGAAGTCGGCCAGTTCGCGCAGCCGGCCCGCGCTCGCGTCGAACGCCGACAGCGCCTCGTGGGCCTGGGCGAGCAGGTCGGAGGCGAACTGCTTCGCCTCGGGGACGCCGAGCAGGCTCGTGTAAGTGGGCTTTCCCGCCACGCGGTCCTTGCCGGCGGTCTTCCCCAGGGTCGCGGCGTCGCCTTCCTCGTCGAGGACGTCGTCGACCACCTGGTAGGCAAGCCCCACGAGCTTCGCGTAGCGGTCGAGGTGCGCGTGGTGCCCGGCGTCGAGAGGGCTGCCGCACAGCTCGCCCAGCAGGACCGAGGCGCGGATGAGGGCGCCGGTCTTGTGGATGTGCATGTTCTCGAGCTCGGGGAGCGTGAGCGGCTTGCCCACCGCGTCCAGGTCGATCGCCTGGCCGCCGGCCATGCCGCGCGAGCCGCAGGCGAGCGCGAAGACCTGGATCATGCGAAGCTGCACGTCGGGGTCGTCGGCGAGGCGGTTTTCCGAGAGGACCTGGAAGGCGAGGCTCTGCATGGCGTCGCCCGCGAGCAGCGCCGTGGCCTCGTCGAACTCCACGTGGCAGGTGGGCTTGCCGCGCCGGAGCACGTCGTCGTCCATGCACGGCAGGTCGTCGTGCACGAGCGAGTAGGCATGGACCAGTTCCACCGCCGCGGCCGCCATCTCGAGCCGGTCCGCCCTGGCCCCCGTCACGAGCCCCGCGGCGAATACGAGCATCGGGCGCACGCGCTTGCCGCCGTCGAGCACGGCGTAGCGCATCGCGTCGTGCAGGCGGGAGGGTGCGATGCGCGCGGGGGGAACGAGGCCCGCGAGGACGCCCTCCATGCGGCCCGCGACCTCCCGGGACCAGGCCGGGAAATCCGCGGCGCTCACGACTCGGCGGCCGGCAGGTCCTTGAGAACCTCGCCCTCGAGGACGCTGATGCGCGCCTGGGCGGCGGAGAGCTTGCCCTCGCAGTGGCGAAGCAGTTCCGCGCCGCGCTGGTAGGCCGCGAGCGATTCCTCCAGGGGGAGCTTGCCGTCCTCCATGCGCGCGATGATGGCCTCCAGTTCCTCCAGGGCCTTCTCGAAAGGGATGTCGGCGGCGGCGGGCGTGGTCTTGGGCATGGGTCGGCACCTTAGCGCAAATGGTCCTCGCCGTCATTTTCGCGCCCCGCGTGCAAAACGCGAAGGGCCTTTCGCGACACCCCTTGACGGCACGCAAGCCGCGGTGCCGCGTTCCTTGAAAAGCGGGGGAACTTTGGGCAAACTGGCCTGCTCTTATCTTGTCTCATGTGCTGGTACGGGACGGAGCTGCAGAGTTAAAAGCTAGCTGACTCGATTAGCCCGCTGTTGTTTACATCTTTGGCTTCTTCGGAGGTGCGGATAATGTCGGACTTGGCGAGCCAACGGGAGCTCACCCGGACGCCCACCCAACTGCCGCTTTCGTGGTACTTCGACCCGAAAGTGGCGGAAATCGAGAACCGGGTCCTCTTCGATCGCGGCCCGGGCTACGTCGGCCACGCCATGATGGCGCCGCAGCCCGGCGACTACCGCGTCCTCGACTGGCGCGAAGCCGGTCCCGGCTGGGCCCTGGTGAACAACGGTGGCCGCCACGACATGGTCTCCAACGTCTGCCGCCACCGGCAGGCCGTGATGCTCTCGGGCGCCGGACAGCTTCCGGGCGGCACCATCACCTGCCCGGTGCACCGCTGGACCTACGACGGCGAGGGTCGCCACATCGGCGCGCCGCAGTTCCCGGACCATCCCTGCCTCGACCTTCCGCGCCAGGACCTGCAGCACTGGCAGGGCATGCTCTTCAACGGCCCGCGCGACATCGCGGCCGATCTCGCTTCCATGGGTGCGGCGAAGGACCTCGATTTCGAGGGCTACGTGCTCGACAAGGTCGAGGTGGTGCACTACGACTTCAACTGGAAGACCTTCATCGAGGTCTACCTCGAGGACTACCACGTCGCGCCCTTCCATCCGGGCCTGGGGAGTTTCGTCACCTGCGATGACCTGAAGTGGGAATACGGCCCCTGGTACAGCGTGCAGACCGTGGGCGTGAACAACGCGCTCGCGAAGCCCGGCAGCGCCGTCTACGCGAAGTGGCACGAGCAGTTGCTCAAGTTCCGGCATGGCGAGCCGCCGCCGCACGGCGCGATCTGGCTCACCTATTACCCGAACATCATGGTGGAGTGGTACCCGCACGTGCTCGTGGTCTCCACGCTCTGGCCGCGTGGCCCGGAGCAGTGCGTGAACGTGGTCGAGTTCTACTATCCCGAGGAGATCGCGCTCTTCGAGCGCGAGTTCGTGGAGGCCGAGCAGAAGGCCTACGACGAGACGGCGGTGGAGGACAAGGAGATCTGCGACCGCATGACCCAGGGCCGGCGGGCTCTGTGGCTCGAAGGCCGCGAGGAGCAGGGGCCGTACCAATCCCCGATGGAGGACGGCATGGTGCACTTCCACGAGTTCGTCCGCCGCGAGATCGCGGGCCACCTCTAGCCGGGCCGCGGGCGCAGCACCCGGCCCTGCCGGCGCTCAGCGCGCGAGCTTGCGCAGGTGCAGGACCAGTTGCCAGAGCTGCTCGTCGGAGAACTTGCGATGCGGCGGCATCGAGGTCTCGGGAGAGCCGTAGCGGATGATCCAGAAAAGCTGCCCGTCCGGCACGCCCTTGATGGTCTGGGCGCACGCGAAGTTGCGCGGCGGCGGGTCGAACTGGTTCGCGAGCGGGCCTTTGCCGTCGCCGACCTCGCCGTGGCAGGTGGCGCAGGAGACGCGCCGGGGCTCTCCCTGGTACAGGGCCTGACCGGCGGAAAGGTTCGCCTCGTTCGCCTGCAGCGGGTTCGGGCGGTTGTAGTAGGCGTCGGGCGCCTTGCCCGTGAAGCGGGGTTGCGGGCACTCGCCGATCCCGTCCTGGCCGGCCGCGCCGGTGGCCAATCCCAAGGCGACTCCGATGAGCATGCCGCGGTGAAGCCGTGAAAGCACGCCCATGGCGGCCTCCGTTTGCCGTGCGCCGGGACGACGCGACGGGACCAGCATGGCAGAGAAGGCGCGGGGGCGCTTGACTGCCCTCAAGAACTCCCGCATCGGGGCTGCGCCCTAGCCGGGGAACTCGTGCACGACCGCCCAGAGCGTCGCGTAGGTGTGCGCCGGAAAGTCGGCGTGCAGGGCCTCGTAGTCCTCCGGGCGCAGCGGCTCGCGCTCCTTGCCCTTGCGGATCTCCCACCAGCGCTTCTGGATCGCCTCGCGCACGGCGGGCGAGGGCATCGCCGGCCGGCGCAGCTTCTCGTGGGTCCCCGCGAAGAGGCGGCGCTTGAGCGTCACGTCGGTCGAGGAGATGCGGAAGAGCTTCGTGAGCATCGCGGAGGTCGCGCCGTGGCGGATGAAGTGCTCGATCTGGCGCGATCGCTTGCCGATGTAGCCCACCTGCCGGATGCCGTGCTCGAAGGAACCCGCGTCGATCTGCACGGCCACGCGCGGCTCCTGCATCTCGGAGAGCCGCACCAGGTCGTCGGTGGAGAGCGCGCGCAGCTCCGCGAACTGCAGGTCGCTCAAGCCCGGCGGCGCCGGGCGGCTCTCGTCGGCGCTTCGCTGCAGCTCGCGGATCAGGTGGGTGAGGAAGAGCAGGCGCAGCTGCTGGTCACGGATCTCGATCATCGCTTTCCCTCCACCTGGTCGTCGCCGGCCAGGCCGCGGCTTCGAGCCGGCTGGCGTGGTCGAGGGACCGAAAATGCCGCCGGGCGCGGGCCGTGTCAACGCGAAATCGGGAAATTTTCGTGACGCGCCGCAGCAAGCCGACGGACGCATCGCGGGCATCGCGCGGCAGGCCGCGCGGCGGTCTTGAGAAGCCGCCGCAACTTCGCGGCGCAAGGCCGCGAAGCACCGGCGATTTCGGCGGCGGCTAGTCCTCTTCCCTCGCCAGCTTGAACTGCGAAGTGAGCGCCGCCTGCGTCTGCGGCGGCACCATCGCGTAGTGGCTGTACTCGATCTGGTAGGAGCCCTGCCCGCCGGTCACCGAGCGCAGCCGCGACTGGTACTCCGAGACCTCGGAAAGCGGAACCTGCCCGGAGATGGACATCAAGTCCCCGCCCGAGGATTCCGTGCCGGTGATCTGCCCGCGCCGCGACGAGATGTCGCTCGTCATGTCGCCCACGAAGCGGTCGGGCGCGGTGATGGTGATGTTCACGATCGGCTCGAGGATGATCGCGCCGGCCTTGAGGATCGCGTCGATCACGGCCTTCTTGCCCGCCGTGACGAAGGCGATTTCCTTGGAATCGACGGCGTGGCTCTTGCCGTCGTAGACGATCACGCGGATGTCCTCGACGGGGTGGCCGGCGATGACGCCCGTGTCGAGCGCCTGCTTGACCCCCTTCTCCACGGCAGGAATGAACACCGTCGGGATCACGCCGCCCTTCACCTGGTCGACGAACTCGAAGCCGCTGCCGCGCGAAAGGGGCTCGATCTTGAGGTAGACCTCGCCGAACTGCCCGGCCCCGCCCGTCTGCTTCTTGTGGCGGCAGTGGCCCTCGGCCTTCTTCGTGATCGTCTCGCGATACGGGATCTTCGGCGGCTTGGTGTCCACCTCGAGCTTGTACTGCGTGCTCATCTTTTCCAGCTTCACGCGCATGTGCAGCTCGCCCAGGCCCCGCACCACCGTCTCGTGCGTCGTCGGGTGGCGCTCGATCCACAGGCAGGGATCCTCGATCTCGAGCTTGTGCAACACCTCGAAGAGGCGCTGCTCGTCGCCCTTCTTCTTCGTCTCCACCGCGATGGAGTGCATCGGCGTCGGGAAGTCGAGGGAGCGCAGCCGAATGTTGTCCTCGTCGTGGGAGTCGTGGAGCACCGCGTTGAACTCGATGTCGTCGACCTTCGCCACCGCGCCCAGGTCGCCGGGCACCAGCTCGCCCACCTCGACGTAGTCCTTCCCCTGGATCGTGTAGAGGTGCCCCACCTTGAACGGGCGCTTGCCGTCGCCGATGTAGAGCTGGGAATCCTTGGTGATCGTGCCCTGGTGGACCCGGAAGAAGGCGACCTTTCCCACGTAGGGATCCATCACCACCTTGAAGACGTGCGCGAGCACGTGCTGGGAAGGGTCGGGCACGGCGTGGAATTCCTCGCCCTCCGTCGTGTCGCTCTTCACGAAGGGGGGCGGGTTGCCCTCGGTCGCGTTGGGCGCGAGGCGCGAGAGGATCTCGAGGAACTGCGGGATGCCCGCGCCGGTCTTCGCGGAGGCGAAGCACACGGGCACGAGGTGGCCTTCGCGCAGCGCCTTCTCGAAGGGCGCGTGCAGCTGCACGGGCTCGAGGTCCTCGCCCTGCTCGAGGTAGAGGTTCATGAGGGCCTCGTCGACCTCGACCACCTGCTCGATGATCGCCGTGTGCGCGGCCTTCACGCCCACGAAATCGGCGTCGCCGTCGGGGCTGAAGAAGCAGTCCACGACGTCCGCGCGGTCGTGGGCCGGCAGGTTGATGGGCAGGCACTCCTTGCCGAAGTGGTCCTGGATCTTCCGGAGCAGCCCCGGGAGATCCACGTTGTCCGCGTCGATCTTGTTCACCACGATCATGCGGCACAGGCCCCGGTTCTTCGCCCACTTCATCATGCGGGTGGTGTTCAGCTCGATGCCGTTCTGGGCGTTGATCACCACGACCGCGGTCTCCACCGCGGCGAGGGCCGCGATCGACTGGCCGGCGAAGTCGGGCATGCCCGGCGTGTCCACGAGGTGGATGTGCATGTCCTCGTAGGCGAAGTTCACCAGCGACGAGGAGAGCGAGTGCCCGTACTCCTTTTCCATCGGGTCGAAGTCGCAGACCGTGGAGCCCTTCTCGACGGTTCCCGGGGTGGCGATGGCGCCGGATTTCCAGAGCAGGGCCTCGGCCAGGGTGGTCTTGCCGGAGCCGCCGTGGCCCACGAGCGCGAGGGTATGGATGGATTCGGTGGTGTACTTCGGCACGGTGCTGTTCTCCGTCTTGAGTGTCGGCTCGTTCCTCGACCGGGGGGGAGCGGGGGTTTGCGGGGGGGGGATTGGGCTTTCCGGGGTCTGCGACCTACTGACCCCCCGAATTTACACTTTCCGGGGCGATCGCGCCTCCGGAAGGAACAAGCCCAGCAGGTCGTTCAGGAACCGCCGTCCCAGCGGGGTGGGGCGAACGGCGAATGCGTCGCGTTCGATGAGCCCGGCTGCCTCGGCGCGCGCGAGCGGCGCCTCGACCGCGGCGAGAGAAAGCCCGGTGCGCTCGCCGAAGAGCGGGACGGCAAAGCCCTCGGAGAGCCGCAGCGCGTTCATCAGGAACTCGAAAGGCAACTCCGCCGCGGGGACTTCGCGGCTTTCCTGGATCGCGCTCCCGGCGAGCGCGCCTTCCTGGTAGGCGCGGGGCTGGCGATGGCGCGTCTCGCGCGTGATGCGGTCCCGGTACGAGAGCTTGCCGTGGGCGCCGGCACCGACGCCGAGGTAGTCGCCGAAGCGCCAGTAATTGAGGTTGTGGCGCGAGCGACTGCCGGGCCGCGCAAAGGCCGAGGTCTCGTAGTTCTCGTAGCCCGCGGAGCCAAGCGCCGCCTCGATCGCCTCCTGCATCGCCGCGGCCGCGTCTTCGTCGGGAAGCGGGGGCGGGTAGCGGTGGAACCAGGTGTTGGGCTCCAGGGTGAGGTGGTAGGCCGAGAGGTGCTGGGGTGCGAAGGCGATGGCGGCCCGGATGTCGGCGAGCGCGGCTTCCACGGACTGGCCGGGCAGCGCGTACATGAGGTCCAGGTTCACGTTGTCGAAGGTGGACAGCGCGATCTCGGCCGCGCGCCGCGCCTCGCCCGCGTCATGCACGCGGCCGATCGCCTTCAGGCGCTCGCCGTCGAAACTCTGGATGCCCACGGAAAGGCGGTTCACGCCCGCGCCGCGGAAATCGCGGAATTTCTCCTGCTCGAAGGTGCCGGGGTTCGCCTCGAGCGTGATCTCCGCGTCGGGCTCCACGGTGAGGAGCGTGCGCGCCGCCGTGAGCAGGCGTTCGATCGCGCGCGCGGAGAAGAGGCTCGGCGTGCCGCCGCCCAGGAAGATCGCGTGCACGCGCCGGCCCCAGACTCCGGGCACGCTCGCCTCGAGATCCGCGATCACCGCGTCCACGTAGCGCGACTCGGGCACCTCGCCCTTCGCCTCGTGGGAGTTGAAGTCGCAGTAGGGGCACTTCTTCAGGCACCACGGGATGTGGACGTAGAGCGTGAGCGGCGGCAGGGCCGCGAGGCGCACGCTCCCCGGCGGAGTCACGGTCACCGGTTTCACGATCGCCTCAATCGGCGCCACGCAGCCGCACGGCGAGCCGCTCCGCCGCGATCGCGCGGTGGCTCAGGCGGTTCTTCTCCGCGGCGGGAAGCTCCGCGACCGTGCGCCCGAGGCCGGGCAGGAGGAAGTGCGGGTCGTAGCCGAAGCCGCCCGCGCCCCTCGGCAGGTCGACGATCTCGCCGCGCCAGCGCCCCTCGGTGATCACGGGCTCGGGGTCGTCGGCGTGGCGCACGAGGACGATCACGCACACGTAGTGCGCGCCGCGATCGGCCTGGCCCGCGAGGCGGTCGACGAGGAGTGCGTTGTTGGCGCGGTCGCGCTCCTCGCGCGTGCCGAGGCGGCCCGCGAAGTACGCGGAGTGCACGCCGGGGGCGCCGCCGAGCGCGTCCACGCACAGGCCGGAGTCGTCGGCGAGTGCGGCGAGCCCGGTGTGGCGCGCGCAGTTCCTCGCCTTGGCGAGCGCGTTCTCGACGAAGGTGTGGTGCGGCTCCTCGGCCTCGGGCACGCCCAGTTCCCCCTGGGCCACGGTCTCGAATCCCAGCGGCGCGAGGATCGCCGAGAGCTCGCGCAGCTTGCCCGCGTTGTTCGAGGCGATGACCAGGCGCTTCACGGCGGCATCACGAGAGCGACGCCTTCTGCATCGCGACGATCTCCACGATCCCCTGCTGCGCGAGCGCCAGCAGGCGCTCCATCTCCTGCCGCGAGAAGGGCGCCCCCTCGGCGGTGCCCTGCACCTCGACGAAGCCGCCGGCGCCGGTCATCACCACGTTCATGTCGGTGTCGCAGGCGGAATCCTCCGCGTAGTCGAGGTCGAGACAGGGCGCGCCGCCGACGATGCCCACGGAGACCGCGGCCACGAAGTCGCGCAGCGGCTCGCGCGTGACCACGCCCTTCGCCTTCAGCCAGGCTACGGCGTCGGCGAGCGCCACCATCGCGCCCGTGATGGCCGCGCAGCGCGTGCCCCCGTCGGCCTGCAGCACGTCGCAGTCCATCGTCACCTGCCGCTCGCCCAGGGCGCCGAGATCGGTCACGGAGCGCAGCGCCCGCCCCACGAGGCGCTGGATCTCCTGCGTGCGGCCGGACTGCTTTCCCGCGGCCGCCTCGCGCGCGCCGCGCGTGTGCGTGGCCCGCGGCAGCATCCCGTACTCCGCCGTGACCCACCCGGTGCCCTTTCCGCGCAGGAACGGCGGCACCTTCTCCTCGACGCTCGCGGTGCACAGCACGCGGGTCTCGCCGAACTCCACGAGCACGGAGCCCTCGGCATGGCGGGTGAAATGGCGCGTGATGCGGACGGGGCGCAGTGCGTCCGCCGGGCGATCCTGGAAACGGGGCATGGGAGAGACCTTCGTGAAAGACTAGCGGGGAACCTTCTTGATCGCGTTCTGGATCTCGGCGATGGCCTTCTCGATCTCCTCCTCGGTCACGTCCTCCACGATGGCGTGGCGGTCGAGGTCCATGGTGTTCGAGGAGGTGGTGAAGTGCTCGCTGTCGAGAAGCTCGGTGTCGACGCGCAGCGGGTCTTCCTGCGCCTCCCACGTCATCGCGACGACCGAGAGGTTGTCGGACTGCCCGGCCGCGCGCTTCTGGGCCTCGGTGAGCAACCCCGGCAGCAGCCCCACCACGTCCTGCTTGCGCAGCAGGTTCGCGATGAGGTCGGCCGGTATCGGGCCCCAGAAGCCGTCGGTGGAGATGAGGATCGTGTCGCCCGTCTGCAGCGCGAACTCGGCCCCCACGGCAATGACGGGCGGCACCACGCCGCCCAGGCAGCTGAAGATCTTGTTGCGCTCGGGGTGCGTGGCCGCGGCCTCCCGGGAAAGCAGGCCCGAGTCGATCATCTGCTGCACGCGGGAATGGTCCTGCGTCGACGCCGCGAGCTTGCCGCCGCGCAGCACGTACAGGCGCGAGTCGCCCGCGTGCGCCCACCACGCGGAGCCTTTCTGCACGATGCACACGACGCAGGTGGTGCGCGGCGACTCCAGGAGGTTCTCCGCCACCGCGTGCGAGACGATGGCGCGGTGCGCCGCGTTGATCACCGAGACCAGGAAATCCGCGGGGCGCCGCAGGCGGTTGCGCGCCTCCTGCTGGAAGAGGCGCGTGATCTCGGTCACGGCGATCTCGGCTGCCACCTCGCCCTGCATGTGCCCGCCCATCCCGTCGGCGGCCACCATGAGGAGCACGTCCTTGCTGTAGGTGTAGCCGACGCGATCCTCGTTTCCCGAGCGGTCGCCCTGCCGGCTGTCCTGGAAGATGGTGAAGCGCATGGCGTGTCCGGGGCCTACCTCGAGAAGAACTTCGAGATCGGCTTGTTGAGGGTGTCGAAGAACCCCTTGCGGCCCGCGCCCTGCGGCTCGACCATGAGGAGCTTCTGCAGCTCGAAGGCCGTTTGCGGCCGCGCGAGGTGGTCCAGTTGCAGGCAGGCATCGACGATGGAGAAAAGTTCCTCGGAATAGCCCTGGCGCGCGAGGTTTCGCAGCGGGATGAGGCGGTCCTTCTCCAGCCGCGCGTCGGCCGCCTGCGGCGGCGTCCCCGAGATGCAGGTGTAGAGGGTGGCGCCCACGGAATAGATGTCGCTCCACGGCCCCAGGCGCCCGGGCTCGAAGGTGTACTGCTCGGGCGCGGCGAAGCCCGCGGTGTACATGGGCTTCAGCTTCATCGGCTCATCGGAGAGCGTGATGCGCGCGGCGCCGAAGTCGAGGAGCACCGGCCGCCCGTCCATGGCGATGTAGATGTTGGCCGGCTTGATGTCCAGGTGCAGCAGCTTGTTGGCGTGCACCTCGCGCAGCCCGTTCATCAGGTGGATGAAGATGCGCCGCATGAAAATCTCGGTGAACTCCGCGCGGTTTCGCTGGATGTGGAACTGCAGCGTCCTGCCGCGCACGTACTGCATCACCATGTAGCACGTCTCGTTGGCGCGGAAGAAGTTCTCCACGCGCACCACGTTCGGGTGCGTGACGAGGGCGAGCGCGCGTCCTTCCTCGAAGAAGCACTTCAGCCCGTGGCGGAAGGTCGAGAGGTTCGCCTCGTCCGCGATGATCACCTCCGTGCCCTCGGCTCGCAGCGCGAGCGAGGCGGGCAGGTATTCCTTGATCGCGTAAGGCGTCTGGTTCTCGTCCGTGGCCAGATAGACGATGCTGAAACCGCCGGAGGAAAGGGGCTTGTCGATGCGATAGCCGTTGAGGACGTAGCCTCCCGGCAACGGCTGGTTCACCTGCGAAGGCATGGGATGCGGGGGTTCCGCTATAATTCAATGCATTGTCGGCAATCGAAAACCGCTTGTAAAGGCGCGGAGGCAAAGGAGTTTTTTCCCGCGCGCGGTTCGTGGTCCGGCCGTCGCCCCTTCCCGATCGAAACGAGCGCGCCATGATCGCCAGCATGACCGGCTTTGCCGCCGCCACCCGCGAAGTGGCCGGCGGGCAACTGGCGGTGGAACTGAAGAGCGTGAACCACCGCTACCTCGAGTTCCAGTGCCGCCTGGCCGATGACCTGCGCGCGCTCGAGCCGGTGCTTCGCGAGGCCGCGGCCGCAGGGCTTACCCGCGGCAAGATCGACTGCCGCCTCACCTTCACGCCCGCCGCCGCCGGAGCCCGCGCCTTGTCTCCGGACGCCGGCGCAATGACCGCGCTCGCGGAAGCCTCGGCGCGCATCGCCGGGGCCTTTCCCCTGGCGAGGCCGCTCTCGGTCTCGGAAGTGCTGCACTGGCCCGGCGTGCTCGCCAACGCGGAGGTGGCCGCCGACACGATCCGCGAGGACGTCGCGAAGCTGGCCGCGCAGGCGGTGACGGAGCTTTCCCAGACGAGGCGCCGCGAGGGCGAGAAGCTCGCCGCGGTGCTGCGCGAGCGGCTCGAGTCCATGGCGCAGTTGGTGGCGCGGGCCCAGCCCCTGATGCCGGAGGTCATGAAGGCCTTTCGCGAGAAGCTCGCCGCGCGACTGGCGGAAGCCCAGGCCGCGCCTTCCGACGAGCGGCTCCAGCAGGAGGTCGTGCTCTACGCGGCGCGCATCGACGTGGACGAGGAGCTCGAACGCCTTGTCGCCCACGTGGCGGAGTTCCGGCGCGTGCTGGACAAGGGCGGCGCCTGCGGCAAGCGCCTGGACTTCCTCTGCCAGGAGCTGAACCGCGAGGCCAACACCCTGGGCTCGAAGTCGGTCTCCGCGGACATGACGCGCATCTCCGTGGAGCTGAAGGTGCTCATCGAGCAGATGCGCGAGCAGGTTCAGAACATCGAGTAGGACGTGGTTCCGATCTTCCGCCAGGAGTTCCGATAGATGGCCGGCGATCTCTTCGTCGTGGTGGCGCCCTCGGGGGCCGGAAAGACCAGCCTCGTGAACGCGATGCTGGAGGTCGAGCGCGGCATGCGCCTGTCGGTCTCGCACACCACGCGGGCACCGCGCGAGGGCGAAGTCGAGGGCCGCGAGTACCACTTCGTCTCCCGCGAGGCCTTCGAGAAGATGATCGCCGCGGGCGACTTCCTCGAGCACGCGGAGGTCTACGGCAACTACTACGGCACCTCGCGCCGCTGGATCGAGGACGAGCTCGCGGGCGAGCACGACGTGCTCCTCGAGATCGACTGGCAGGGGGCGATGCAGGTGCGCAATCTCTTCCCGCGCATGGTCGGGATCTTCGTGCTGCCCCCCTCGCTCGACGAATTGCGCCGGCGCCTGACCGCGCGCGGCAAGGACGCCGCGGACTCGATCGAGAGGCGCATGGCCAGCGCCCGCACGGAAATCTCGCATGTTCTTGAATTTGAATATATAATTGTCAATGAAACTTTCGATGTCGCAGTCGCGGACCTGCAGGCGGTGGTGCGCGCGGCGCGTCTTTCGCGGGATCGGCGGGGAAACCGCCTGTCGCGCCTTCTCGACGAATTCAGGTAACGGAGCCCTCCATGGCGCGCATCACGGTCGACGACTGCATCAAGTACTTCTCGAACCGCTTCGAGCTCACGCTCGCGGCAACCAACCGCGCGCGCCAGATCGCGCTCGGCGCCTCCCCGATGGTGGAGGCGAACCGGGACAAGCCCTGTGTCGTCGCCTTGCGCGAGATCGCGGGTGGCCTGGTGGGCAAGGAGCTCCTGGATCCCCCGGCGCCCACGCCCCCGGTGCTCTGACACGGTAGATCCGGGACGCGTCCCCGGACGCGTCCCCTCCCTCCCTCCCCCCGGCGAAATCATGGCGATGCTTGGCACGCACACCGTGGCGGGAGGCACCACCGGCTCCGGGACGACGCTTCCCGGCCCCGACGCGTCGGAGCTCTCCGCCGTCCTGGGCTACCTCAAGCCCGAGGACATCGCCCAGATAGAGCGCGCCTACGAGACGGCCAGGGCCGCCCACGCCGGCCAGTTCCGCGTGAGCGGCGAGCCCTACGTCACCCACCCGCTTGCGGTGGCGAAGATCCTCGCGGAATGGCACCTCGACCCGCAGGCGCTGATGGCCGCCCTCCTGCACGACGTGGTCGAGGACACGCACACCACCAAGACCGAGATCGCGAAGCACTTCGGCAAGCCCGTGGCCGATTTGGTCGACGGGGTCTCGAAGATCGAGCGCATCGAGTTCGCCACCCTCCAGCACGCGCAGGCCGAGAACTTCCGCAAGATGCTGCTCGCGATGGCACGCGACGTGCGCGTGATTCTCATCAAGCTCGCCGACCGCCTGCACAACATGCGAACGCTCGATGCCGTGCACGCGGAAAAGCAGGAGAGGATCGCCCGCGAGACCCTCGACATCTACGCGCCCATCGCCAACCGGCTGGGGCTGAACGCCCTCTACTACGAGCTGGGCGACCTGGGCTTCCGCTACCTCCATCCCACGCGCTTCCGCGTGCTGGAGAAGGCGCTCAAGAGAGCGCGCGGCAACCGGCGCGACGCCGTGGGCAAGCTGACCAAGGCCATCGACGCGCGCCTGAAGGAGTTCCGCGTCGAGGCGCAGGTGCACGGGCGCGAGAAGCACATCTCGTCGATCTACCGCAAGATGCAGGAGAAGAACATCTCGTTCTCCGAGGTGTTCGACATCTACGGCTTCCGCATCATCGTGCCCGACATCCCGGCCTGCTACGTGGCGCTCGGCGCGCTGCACACGCTCTACAAGCCCATCCCCGGCAAGTTCAAGGACTACATCGCGATCCCCAAGGCGAACGGCTACCAGTCGCTGCACACCACGCTCTTCGGCCCCTTCGGCATGCCCGTGGAGGTGCAGATCCGCACCCCCGAGATGCACAAGGTCGCCGAGGCGGGGGTGGCCTCGCACTGGCTCTACAAGAGCGCCGAGGAGCAGTCGAAGGACGTGCAGCTGAAGACCCACCACTGGCTGCAGTCGCTGCTCGAGATCCAGAGCGAATCGGGGGATGCGCTGGAATTCCTCGAGCACATCAAGGTCGACCTCTTTCCCGATGAGGTCTACGTCTTCACGCCCAAGGGCCGGATCCTGTCGCTGCCGCGCGGGGCCACGCCCATCGACTTCGCCTACTCGGTGCACACGGACGTGGGCAACCACTGCATCTCCGCGCGGGTCAACGGCGAGACCGTCCCGCTGGGCACGGCGCTGCGCAACGGCGACCGCGTGGAGATCGTGACCGACCCGGATTCGCGCCCCAACCCGGTGTGGCTCTCCTACGTGGCCACCGGCAAGGCGCGCTCGCACATCCGCCATTACCTGAAGACGATGCAGTCGGCGGAGTCCGCCGAGGTCGGCGAACTCCTGCTGGTGCAGGCGCTGCGCTCCCTGAAAGCCAACCCCGACGAGATCGGCGAGGAGCACTGGAAGCGCTTCTTCAAGGGCGACGCCTCGCGCACGCGGGACGAAGTGATGGCCGACATCGGCCTGGGCAAGCGCCTCGCGGTGGTGGTCGCGAAGAAGCTGCTGGCCACTCCCGAGGCGGTGGCCGAGGGCACGCACCGGCTCGACTCCATCACCATCCGCGGCACCGAGGGCCTCGCGGTGCAGTTCGCGCCCTGCTGCCGCCCGATTCCCGGCGACCCGATCATCGCGCAGATCAAGAAGGGGCAGGGGCTCGTCGTGCACACGCACGACTGCCCGGCGATCCACCCTTTCCATTTCGATCCGGAGAAATGGGTCGACGTGCAGTGGGACCCGGTCCCCGGCAGGCTCTTCGACGTGAACGTGCGCCTGACTGCCGCAAACCAGCGCGGCGTGCTCGCGCGCCTGGCAGCCGAGATCTCGGAGGCCGATTCCAACATCGAGCACATCGAGACCGAGGAGCGCTCGAGCAGCGCCTACACCACGATCATCTTCACGATCCAGGTGCGAAACCGCGTACACGTGGCGCAGGTCTTCAAGCGCATGCGCCGCATCCCGGAGGTTGTCCGGCTCGCCCGCCTGAAAAAGAAGGCCGCATGAAACAGACCATCGCCACCCCCGATGCCCCCGCCGCCATCGGCACCTACTCGCAGGCGGTTCGCGCGGGCGACACCGTGTACCTCTCCGGCCAGATCGGGCTCGACCCGGCGACGATGAAGCTCGCCGAGGGATTCGAGGCCGAGGTGCGGCGCGTATTCGACAACCTGCAGGCCGTCTGCCGCGCGGCGGGCGGCGACTTCGACCAGGTGGTGCGGGTGACCGTCTACCTCACGGACCTCGGCAATTTCGCGAAGGTGAACGAGGCGATGGCAACGTACTTCCGCGAGCCCTACCCGGCGCGGGCGGCCGTGGGCGTGGCGTCGCTTCCGCGCGGGGCGGCGGTGGAAATCGACGCGGTCATGCACTTCGCGCCCCCGGAATCGGCCTGAGCTTCAGGGGTCGCGTGTCCCGCCCACCGGTTTCGCGTCGCGGCAAGGGGTGCCGCGGGGGCGAGCCGGCGCGGCCCCGCCGGGCCATGTCGTCCAAATCGTCCCATTTGGCTATAATGGCCATATCTTCTCCCGGGGGTCCCATGTCCACGCTCACCTACCGCAACCGCCAGGGCGAACTCGTCTCCCTGCCCACGGTCGCCGCCAGCCGCTTCAAGAACGAGTTCGGAGCCGTCTTCGAGAAGGCGGCCCTCGGGGGTGCGGTGGCCATCACCAAGCACGACTCGCCGAAGGCCGTGTTGATGTCCTACGCGGAGTTCGAGGCGCTGGTGCGAAGCCGCCACCCCGATCTCGACGACCTCTCCGCGCAGTTCGACGGCCTCCTGTCGGGCATGCAGGGGCCGAAGGCGAGGAAGGCCATGGCCGCGGCGTTCGAGGCCACGCCCGCGCAGCAGGGCAAGGCCGCATCGAAGGCCGCCAGGCGCCGTTGAGCGGACCGCGCCAGGCCGAATGACGCCGAGCCCGGGTCCGCGATCATGGCGCGCACCGCTGCCCGCCTCTACGTGCTTGCCGGCGTCAACGGTGCAGGCAAGAGCAGCATCGGCGGTGCGGCCTTCCGCGCGTTCGGGGCGGACTATTTCAATCCCGACGAGGCGGCCCGCGCGCTGATGGCGGCGAACCGCGACCTCGGCCAGGCGGAAGCCAACGGCGCGGCCTGGCAGCAGGGGAGGCGCCTGCTGGAAAGGGCGATCGCCGGGCGGCTCGATTTCGCGATCGAGACCACGCTCGGGGCGAGCACCATTGCGCGCCTGCTGGCCGAAGCGGCTGGGCAGGGCTTCGAAGTGCGCGTGTGGTACGCGGGGCTCGCGACGGCGGAGCTGCACCTTCGCCGCGTGCGCGCCCGGGTGCGCAAGGGCGGGCACGACATCCCCGAAGCCGACATCCGGCGCCGGTTCGAGCACAGCCGGATGAACCTCGTGCACCTGATGCCGCACCTGGCCGCGCTTCGTGTCTTCGACAACAGCGTCGAGGCCGATCCCGACAAGGGCGGGCTGCCCGAGCCGCGATTGCTCCTGCACCTGGAGCGCGGCAGGATCGCCGGCCCGAAGGACCTCTCGGCCACACCCGAGTGGGCCAGGCCGATCGTCGCCGCTGCGATGCGGTTGCATGGGCGGCGGGCGAAGCCATGAGCGGGCACGAGCCGGTGCAGAAGGTGAAAGCACCCCGTCCGGCGATCGCGGAGCCCGCGCCGGCTGCGCCGCGCGACGACCTCGTCGCCGGCCCCGTCGTGCGCACGAAGCTCGCGAAGCTCGGCATCCACTCGCGCTTCGACCTCGTGCTGCACCTGCCGCTGCGCTACGAGGACGAGACGAAGCTCACGCCGCTCGCGCAGGCCGGGACCGGGGAGCCGGTGCTGGTGGAGGCGGACGTGGTCGAGTGCGAGGTCAAGTTCCGCCCGCGCCGCACGCTCGTCGTGAAGCTCGCCGAGGGCCAGGATGAACTCTGGGTGCGATTCCTCAATTTCTATCCCAGCCAGGTGAAGCAGATGGCGGCGGGAAGAAGGCTTCGCCTGTACGGCGAGGTACGCCCCGGCTTCTTCGGCGCGGAGATGGTGCACCCGAAGGTGCGCGTGGTGGAGAAGGACGCGCCGCTGCCGTCCTCCTTGACGCCCGTGTACCCGACGACGGCGGGGATGTCTCAAGCGAACCTGCGCGGCTTCATCGAGCACGCGCTGGACACGCTGCTCCTGGATGACACGCTCGAGCCCACTCTCCTGGAGCGCCTGGCCCTCGGGCCTTTTCGCGAGAGCGTCCTCACCCTGCACCGCCCGCCGCCCGACGTGGAGCGCGCGAGCCTCGACGAGCGCACGCACCCGGCGTGGCGGCGGCTCAAGTTCGACGAGCTTCTCGCGCAGCAGCTCGCCATGCGCATCGCCTACCGCGAGCGCCGGGGAAAGGCCGCCGCGCGCATGCCGGACAAGCACACGCTCACCAATGCGCTGGAGAAGTCGCTGCCCTTCACGCTCACGCGAGCGCAGAAGAAGGCCCACGCCACGATCGCCCACGACCTCGGCCAGCCGCACCCGATGCGCCGGCTCCTGCAGGGCGACGTGGGCAGCGGCAAGACCCTGGTCGCGGCGATGGCTGCCCTGCAGGCGATCGAGAACGGCTGGCAGGTCGCGCTCATGGCGCCCACCGAGATACTGGCCGAGCAGCATTACCTGAAGCTCGCGCACTGGCTGGAGCCTCTCGGCGTCAAGGTGAGCTGGCTCGCCGGCAGCTTGAAGGCCCGCGCGAAGAAGGCAGCGGTGGAAGCCATCGCGAAGGGCGAGACGCAGCTCGCCGTGGGCACCCATGCGCTCTTCCAGGACGACGTGGGCTTCGAGCGCCTGGGGCTCGCGATCGTCGACGAGCAGCATCGCTTCGGCGTGGTGCAGCGCCTCGCCCTCGCCGCGAAGGCCGGCACGGGCCTCGAGCCCCACCAGCTCATGATGAGTGCGACGCCCATTCCCCGCACGCTCTCCATGAGCTACTACGCCGATCTCGACGTGAGCGTGATCGACGAGCTGCCGCCGGGGCGAACGCCGGTGGTCACCAAGCTCGTGGAGGAATCGCGCCGCGACGAGGTGATCCGGCGCGTGCGCGAGAGCTGCGCGGAGGGCGAGCAGGCCTACTGGGTCTGCCCGCTCATCGAGGAATCCGAAACGCTGCAACTGAAGACGGCGCTGGAGACCTTCGAGGCGATGAAAACGACCTTCCCCGACCTCGCCGTGGGCCTCGTGCACGGCAGGCTCAAGCCCGACGAGAAGGCGCAGGTGATGGCCGACTTCAAGGCGAAGCGCGTGCAGCTCCTGGTGGCGACCACGGTGATCGAGGTGGGCGTGGACGTGCCCAATGCGACCCTCATGGTGATCGAGCACGCCGAGCGCATGGGGCTCGCGCAATTGCACCAGTTGCGCGGGAGAGTGGGGCGCGGCACGGCGAAGAGCCTCGCCATCCTCCTGTATCATCAGCCGCTGTCGGAGACGGCCCGCGAGCGCTTGAAGATCATCTACGGCAACACCGACGGTTTCGAGATCGCGCGCCAGGACCTGCTGCTGCGCGGCCCCGGCGAATACCTCGGGTCGCGGCAGAGCGGGGCGCCACTCCTGCGCTTCGCCGATCTCGAGCGCGACACGGACCTGATCGAGCTCGCCCGGGAGCTCGCTGACACGATGATCGCGGAACGCTCCCACGCGGTGGAAAGGCACCTGGACCGCTGGCTCGGCCACCGGCAGTTCTTCCTCAAGGCATGAATCGATGGAAACGGCTCGCGCCACCACACACGGATCCCTGGCGTCCCTGGCTCGCCTGGCGGGGCTCGCTCACCTGGCGCATCACGGCGCACGCGCGGGATTTTCGCGTCGAGGTGATCCGGCAGGGCCCGCACATCCCCAACGAGGACGAGTACCTCCGGCTCGGCCAGCCCGCGCACCGCAGGGCGCTGGTGCGCGAGGTGGTGCTGCACGCCGACGGCATTCCCGTGGTGCTCGCGCATTCGATCGCGGCGTGGCGCGATCTCTCGGGCGCGTGGCGGGGTTTGCGCGGCCTGGGCAAGCGCCCGCTCGCCGAGGCGCTCTTCACCGACCCGCTCGTGGCGAGGCAGACGCTCGAATTCGTGCGCATCGACGCGCGCCATCCCCTGGGCCGGCGCGTGCGGCGGGTGTTCGGCCGCGAGTTCCCGCCGCTGTGGGCGCGGCGCTCGCGCTTCGTGAAGCGCGGCCGCCCGCTCCTCGTGACGGAGGTCTTCCTGCCCGAACTCCTGCGGCTGCGGTGAGCGCCCCATGAATATCGCCGCCGTCCTCGCGCGAATCGATGCCTACGAGAAGCTTGTCCGGTTGGACAAGCCGGTGGGAATCCTGCTGCTGCTGTGGCCCACGCTGTGGGGCCTGTGGTTCGCGGTGCGCGCGGTGCCGGACTGGCGCGTGCTCTGGATCTTCGTGATGGGCACCGTCCTCATGCGCTCGGCCGGGTGCGCCATCAACGACTGGGCCGACCGCGGCTTCGACTCGCGCGTGGCCCGCACGCGGGAGCGTCCTCTCGCCGCGGGCGCCATCCACCCGGAGGAGGCGGTGCTGGTCGCCGCCACCCTCGCGCTCGCCGCCTTCATGATGGTGGTCTGGATGCTGAACCTCCTCACCATGGGGCTCGCCGTCGTGGCGGCCATCATCGCGGCGATATATCCCTTCACCAAGCGCTTCCTGGCACTCCCCCAGGCATGGCTGGGCATGTGCTTCGGCTTCGGCATTCCGATGGCCTTCGCCGCGCAGACGGGCGACGTGCCGCTCTTCGCATGGCTGCTCTGGGCCGCGAACTTCTTCTGGGTGCTCGCCTACGACACGGAGTACGCGATGGTGGACCGAGAGGACGACCGGAAGATCGGCATCCGGACCTCCGCCATCCTCTTCGGGCGCTACGACGTGGCGGCGGTGATGGCCTGCTACGCGCTCTTCCTCGGCGCGATGGCCGCGATCGGCGTCTGGAAGGAGCTGGGCCCCGCGTACTACTCGGGGCTCTTCATCGCCGCGGTGATCGCGGGCTACCACTGGCGCATGATCCGCGACCGCTCGCGCGAAGGCTGCTTCCGAGCCTTCCGCCACAACCACTGGATCGGCATGGCGGTGTTCGCGGGCGTGCTCGTGGACCACACGGGCTGGAAGCCGTGGATCGGGTGAGCGCGAACGACGCGATCCTCGTGATCCTCGCGCACCCGTACCCGCGGATGTCGCGGGCCTGCGCGGCGCTGGCGGGGGCGGTGCGGGGCCTTCCCGCGCTCGAGCTGCGCTCCCTCTACGAGCGCTACCCCGACTTCGACATCGACGCGGGCGAGGAGCAGGCCGCGCTCGCGCGGGCCGGGCTCGTGGTCTGGCTGCACCCGATGCACTGGTACGGCATGCCGGGGCTGCTCAAGGTCTGGATGGACGCGGTGCTCGTGAAGGGCTGGGCCTTCGGCGCGGGAGGCAGCGCGCTCGCGGGCAAGGATTGCCTGTGGGCGGTGACCACCGGCGGGGACGATCACGCGTTCTCGGCCGAGGGGCGTCACCGCCGGCCCTTCGCCGACTTCGTGGCACCCGTGGAACAGACGGCGCGTTTCTGCGGGATGCACTGGCTCGAACCCTTCGCGGTGCACGGCGCCCACGAGGTGGACGATGCCTCGATCGCGGCCTCGGCGGCGCGGTTTCGCGAGCTGCTCGACGCCTGGCGCGCGGGGAGGACAGCGTGACCGAAGCCCTCGTCTTCCTCGCCGCCGCCGTCATCCTCGTGCCGCTCGCCGCGCGCGCAAAGCTGGGCTCCGTGATGGGCTACCTCCTCGCGGGTGCGGCCATCGGGCCCTGGGGCCTGGCGCTCATCAGCGACGTGGAGACCACCCTGCACCTCGCAGAGCTGGGCGTGGTGTTGATGCTCTTCGTGATCGGCCTGGAACTCGACCCGAAGCGGCTCGTGGCAATGCGCCGCGAGGTGTTCGGTGGCGGCACGCTCCAGTTCGCCTTGACCGGGGCCGCGCTGGCAGCCGCGCTCCTCGCCCTGGGGCTCGCCTGGCAATCCGCGCTCCTGGCGGGGCTGGCGCTCGCCCTTTCCTCCACCGCGATCGCTGTGCAGACGATGAACGAGCGCAACGAGTTCGTGACTCCCACGGGGCGCACCGCTTTCGCGATACTGCTCTTCCAGGACATCGCCGCCATCCCGTTGATCGCGCTGGTGCCGCTGCTCGCCGTGGGGCCGGTCGCTTCGGGCATGCACGGCTGGGAGCGCTTCGGCATCGCCTTCGCCGCGGTCGCGGGCGTGATCGTGATCGGGCGCTACCTCACGCGGCCCGCCATGCGGCTGGTCGCGAAGTCGGGCGTCCGGGAGCTCTTCACCGCCTTCGCGCTCCTCCTGGTGATGGGCATCGCGCAGCTCATGACCGCGGCGGGCATGTCCATGGCGCTGGGCGCCTTCCTTGCCGGCGTGCTGCTCGCGAGCTCGGAGTACCGCCACGCGCTGGAAACCGACATCGAGCCGTTCAAGGGCCTGCTCCTCGGGCTCTTCTTCATCGCCGTGGGCATGACGATCGATTTCGGACTCCTCGCTTCGCGCCCGGCCATGGTGGCGGCACTCGTCGTGGGCCTGCTCTCCATCAAGATCGCGATCCTCTGGGGCGTGGCGGCCCTTCTTGGCGTGACGCCCCGCCAGCGCATGCTCTTCGCGTTCCTGCTCTCCCAGGGCGGTGAGTTCGCCTTCGTGGTGTTCACCTCGGCGCGGGAGGCGGGCGTCCTCGCGCGCGACTGGGAGGCGCTCCTCACCGTGGCGGTGGCGCTCTCGATGGCCGCAACGCCGCTCATCCTCCTCGCCCACGACCGCTGGCTCTGCCGCCGTGCCGAGAGCGAGCGCGAGGCGGACGCGATCGACGAGGAGGCGCCGGTGATCATCGCGGGCTTCGGGCGCTTCGGCCAGATCGTCGGGCGCATCCTCCTGGCCAACGACATGCGCGCGGTGGTGCTCGACCACGACCCCGACCAGATCGAGATGCTGCGCAAGTTCGGCTACAAGGTCTTCTATGGCGACGCGACGCGGCTGGACCTCCTGCGGGCCGCGGGCGCGGCCAAGGCGAGGCTGCTGGTGAACGCGATCGACGACGTGGACGCGAGCCTGGTGCTCACCGACCGCGTCCGCGCGAACTTTCCGGGCCTGCCGATCATTGCGCGCGCGCGAAACGTATCCCACTACTACGAGCTGCGCCTGCGCGGCGTGGAGGTGATCGAGCGCGAGACCTTCGAGTCGGCGCTTCGCGTGGCGCGCTCCGTGCTCGAATCCCTGGGCGTGGAGCCCTATCGCGCCCGGGAAATGGCGGACAGCTTCCGCCGGCAGAACCGGGTTTCGCTGGAGGCGACGTTTCCCCATTACCAGGACGAGACCCGGTTCCTCAACGCGGTGAAGGCCGGCCGCGAGGAACTCGAGGAGATGTTCGCGAGGGACCGCGAGCGATTCGAGCGCGAAAGGCGCGGCGACCCCGACAGCTGGCGATGAAGGCAAGAGACCAAGGAGCAGCCATGAGAATCAACCGAGATCCCGCCACCCCCGTGTGGCTCGTGCCCGGAATCCGCACGCCCTTTGCGAGAGTCGATGCGGGGCTGCGCGCCCTCGACGCGGTGGCCCTTTCCGTGCCGGTGGCGAAGGCCATGGGCGCGCAGTTGGGCGAGGGCGGCCGGCCCGACCTGCTGGTGTGGGGCACCGTGGCCTCCAACCTGGGCTGGAGCAACATCGCCCGCGAGGTGCTGATCGACGCGGGGCTCGACCAGTCCACGCCCGCGTTTTCCACGGTGCTCGCGTGTGCCACCAGCATGGTCGGTGCGTTCGAGGCGGCCGGGATGCTGGGTGGTTCGCACCACCTCGCGCTCGTCGGCGGCGTGGAAAGCATGAGCCGCGTGCAGATCGCGTTGGCGCAAGGGCTTTCCGACTGGATCCGCCGCCTCTCGCAGGCGAGGAGCGTGGGCGAGCGCATCGACAGGCTCCTGGAAATCCGCTTCGCCGACGTGAAGCTGCACGTGCCGGGCGTGAAGAACCGCGCCACGGGAAAGAGCATGGGCGAGCACTGCGAGGAGATGGCCAAGGCGTGGAAGATTCCGCGAGACGCGCAGGACCGGCTCGCCTTCGCCTCCCACGAGCGGGCGGTCAAGGCGATGGCAAACGGCTTCTTCGACGACCTCGTGATCGCCGCGGGGGAAGCCTCGCGCGACGGCATCCCGCGCGCCGATTCCACGGTGGAGAAGCTCGCGAAACTGAAGCCCGCGTTCGACCGCGAGGCGGGGACGATCACCGCCGGCAACGCTTCGCCGCTCACCGATGGAGCGGCGGGCCTGTGGGTCGCGACCGATGCCGGCGCCGCGCGCCTGCCGCCCGACCGTCCGCGCGTGCGTCTCGTGGACTGGGAGATCGCCGCGGTGGATGTCTTCCACGAAGGGCTTCTCATGGCGCCGGCCTACGCGATTCCGCGGCTTCTTGCGCGCAACAACCTGGCGCTCGACGGCATCGACCTTTGGGAGATCCACGAGGCCTTCGCCGCGCAGGTGCTCTGCAACGTGGCCGCGATCGAGGACGAATCCTTCGTGCGCGAGAAGGCCGGCGTTTCGGCTTCGCTCGGCAAGTTCCCGTGGGATCGGCTCAACCCCAATGGCGGCAGTGTCGCCATCGGCCATCCTTTTGGCGCCACCGGCGCGCGCATCCTCTCGCAGGCGGTAAAGGAACTCGCGGCGATGGGGCCGGGCAAGCGCGCCGTCGTCTCGATCTGCGCCGACGGCGGGTTGGGCGCGGTGGCGCTGCTGGAAGCCGCCTGAGCGACGAAGCCGAAGCGACTCGACGCGACTGACGCCGATGGGCAGCCTGCGCGCCTTGCTGACGACGGACCTCGTGGATAGCACGAGGCTCGCGCAGCGCATCGGCGATGCGCCGATGGCCCGGCTCTGGGCCGCGCACGACCGCGCCGCCCGCGACCTGCTCGCCGCGTGGCACGGGCGGGAGATCGACAAGACGGACGGGATGCTGCTGCTCTTCGAGGCGGCGGCGGATGCGGTCGGCTATGCGGTGGCCTACCAGGAAGCCCTGCGCGCCCTCGAGCCGCCGCTGGAGGCGCGGGCCGGCCTGCACGTCGGGCCCGTGACGCTTCGCGAGAACAGCCCCGCCGATGTCGCACGGGGCGCGAAGCCCCTCGAGGTCGAAGGCCTCGCGAAGGCGATCGCCTCGCGCGTGATGTCGGTCGCCCGTGGGGGGCAGGTGCTCGTCTCGGAAGACGCCCGGCGCGCGATCGAGGGAAACCACATCCGCCTGCAGTCCCACGGGCACTGGCGCCTGAAGGGCGTGGACGAACCGATGGAGCTCTTCGAGGCGGGCGACGAGCGCACGCTCTTCCTTCCGCCGCCCGACGCGGACAAGGCGTATCGCGTCGTCCGCCACGACGGCGCCTGGCTTCCGGCGCGCGAGATCCGCCACAGCCTGCCCGCCGAGCCCGACACCTTCGTCGGCCGCGCGGAGGCGGTCGCCGACCTGGCACGGCGCTTCCGCTCCGGCGCCCGCCTCGTGTCGGTGCTGGGGATGGGCGGCACCGGCAAGACGCGCCTGGCGATGCGCTTCGGCCGCAACTGGCTCGGGGAGTTTCCCGGCGGGGTATGGTTCTGCGACCTGGCGCCGGCGCGAAGCGTGGACGGCATCCTGAACGCGGTGGCGCAGGGGCTCGCCGTCCCGCTGGGCAAGGGCGACCCGCTGGCGCAACTCGGCCGCGCCATCGCCGGGCGCGGCCCCTGCCTCGTCATCCTCGACAACTTCGAGCAGGTGGCGGGCTTCGCCACCGCGACGCTGGGCCTCTGGCTGAACACCGCCGCGCAAGCCCGGTTCCTCGTCACGACGCGCGAGGTGCTGGGCATGCCCGGCGAGGAAGTGCTCGCGCTCCCTCCCCTGCCGCCCGCCGATGCCGCGGCACTCTTCCTGCTGCGGGCCGCGGCGGCCGATTCGGGATTCCAGCCGAAGCCGGACGACGAAGATGCGATCGGCTCGCTCGTGGCGCTCCTCGACGGGCTGCCGCTCGCGATCGAGCTTGCCGCGGCGCGGGCGCGCGTGATGCCGCCGCGGATGCTGCTCACGCGCATGGGCGAGCGGTTCAAGCTGCTCGCCGCCCGGGGCCGCCGCCTCGACCGGCAGGCGACCCTGCGGACCACCTTCGACTGGTCGTGGGACCTGCTGCCGCCGGTCGAGAAGGAAGTGCTCGCGCAGCTTTCCGTGTTCGCCGGCGGCTTCACCCTCGAGGCCGCCGAGGCGGTGATCGATCTCTCGCGCCACGAGGATTCGCCGTGGATCGTGGATGCGATCCAGGCGCTCGCCGACAAGTCGCTCCTGCGCCCGCGGGGCGACGGCCGCTTCGACCTGCTCGTGAGCGTCCAGGAATACGCCGCCGAGCACCTGTGGACGGAGGGCCGCTATCCGGGCAGCGGGCCGAAGGCGCTGGCCGCGGCGCAGAGGAGGCACGCCGGATGGTTCGCCGCGCTCGGCCCGGTGCGCGCCGAGGAGGGCGATTGCGTCGAGCTGGAGAACCTGGTGACCGCGTGCCGGTGCGCGATCTCGCTCGGCGAAGGCGGGCTGGCGGCGTTTGCACTCGAGGGTGCCTGGGCGGCCTTGCGCCTGCGCGGGCCCTTCGAGACCGGCGTCGAGCTTGCCGAAGCAGTGTGCGCGATGCCGGCCCTCGACGACCGTGCGCGCGCGCGCGCGCTGCCGGCGCTCGCCCACGCGCGGCAGTCCTGCGGGCGCCCGGGGCAGGCCAATGCCCTGTGCGAGAAGGCGCTGGCGAGCGCGCGCGCGGCGGGCGACCGGCGCGGCGAGATCGTGGCGACCCTGCGGGTCGGCTCGCTCGAAGCCGACAAAGGCCGCCTCGGCGAGGCGCGCGCGCGTTTCGCCGAAGCCATCCGCATGGCCCGCGAGACGGGCGATGCGAGGCTCGAATGCACGGCGAACAACGAGCTGGGGACAGTGGAATACAGCGAGGGGCGCATGAACGAGGCGCTGGCCCATTACGAGCGTGCGGAGGCGCTGGCGCGCGAGGCGGGCGACCGGCGCATGCAGGGCATCATCGTCGGCAACCTCGGCAACCTCCAGGCCGACCTCGGGCACTCGGAGGATGCCCGCTCCCGGCACGAGGAGGCGCTCGCGATCGCGCGCGAGACGGGCCATCGCCAGCTCGAGGGAAACACGCTCTGCAACCTGGGCATGCTGCACACGCTGCAGGGCCGCCTCCCCGAAGCGGAGTCCGCCTCGGCTGCCGCCCTGGTCCTTGCCCGGGCGCTCGGCCACGTTCGGCTGGAGTGCATCGTCCTTTGCAACCTCGGGATCGTGCTGGAGGCGCTGGCGCGGCCGGAGGAAGCGAGGGCCCGGTTCGAGGCGGCGCTCGCCATCGCCCGGACGCTGGGCGACTCACGCTCGGAAGGGCAGATCCTCGGATACTTCGGGCTGCTGCACGCCCGCCAGGGCCGGCGGGAGGAGGCGCGGCAGTGCCTCGCGTCCGGCGAGGCGCTCCTGCGTGGCGCGTCGGATCCCGTGAGCCTCGGCGTGCTGCTTGCGAGCCGAGCGGAGGCCGAACACCTCGCGGGCGATGCCGCGGCGGCCACGGCATCCCTCGAGGCCGCCGCGAAGCTCGCGGAAGAAGTCGGCGCGGGGCCGTCCTCGGAGATCGGCATCGCGATCGCGCGGGTGCGCTCGCTGCGCGGGACGCGCTGAGGCCGCGGCGTCCGGGACGGACGCCCCGGGTCAATGGTTGCTGATGAACGGGTCGTAGGGCTCGCAGGCCTTGCCGTCGGACTTCCTCGTCACGCGGACCACGTACTTGATGTCGATCCGCTTGTCGGAGTGGTCGTCGTGGACGATGAACTTCTTCCCGTTGCCGGTGGCGCCTGGGTTGTTCTTGAAGCCCTTGCCGTCGACCACGATGCCGTTTTCCGGGAACTCGTAGCCCTCCGTCACGATCGTCCACTCGATGTTGTTGGGCGCGCGAACGGGGATCGGGTCCGGCGTGACGGGCAGCGCCCCCTTCTCGCAGGACAGGACCGTGACCTTGGCCTTGCAAACGCCGTCGTTGCACGGGCCACGGCCGGCGGCGCCGTAGTGGTCGGCGTGGTGGTCGACGTGGATGGCGCATCCCGGCAGGAGGGCCAGCAGGCCGAGGCCGCAGGCGGCGAGGAGGAGGCGAGGGAGGGAAGGCTTGCCCGTGGAGTGATCGCTCATTTTCTTCGTTCCCCTGGCTTGGCGTGGACGCGGGTCCGGCACGCCTCGGCGGCGTCGGCGACCCGCGGCTGACGGTATCCCGCCGCGCCACCAGCGTCAACCGACGCCCTTGGTGTGGCGGAAGAGGTTGTCCGGGTCGAATCGCCGCTTGAGCGCCGCGAGCTTGCCGAGCGCCTGCCGGCCGTAAGCGGCCTCGACCCGGTCCTGGCCCTCCTCCTCGGTCAGGAAGTTGAGGTACGTGCCGCCCGTCGAGCAGGGCCGCGTCGCCTCGAAGCATTCCCTCGCCCAGCGCAGGTTCGCCTCGTCGGCGTCGGGCTTCTCCCAGGACGCGGCGATGTTCAGCACGTAGGCCGCATCGCGGTTGCCGGCCGGCGAATGGTCCGCCGGCAGCTCGCCCAGGGCGCCCTCGATCTGGAACATGAGGATCGCGGAATGCGGCGATGCGAAGCGGCCGGCGTGGTCGACCGCGAGGTCGATCAACTCGCGGTTGATGCCCGCGAGGTAGTGCGACTTCCAGTAGTAGCGCCGGCCCTTCGGCTGCGTGGCGTCGAGAAGGGCCTGCATCTGCGCGTAGGGTCGGCGGGTCACGATGTCGGCGACCGGCTTGCCGAGGGCGCGCAGGGGGGCGAGCAGCGCCTCGCCCTCCTCGACCTTGCCCGTGTGGCAGACGAACAACGCCACGATCGGCTGGCCGTGCACCTCCTTGGGCAGCCAGGGCGCCGGCGGGGCGATGCGCAGAACGGCCACGCTGGTCAGCTCGCGCGGCGCCTTGGCGCTGAAGTCGCGGTAGGCCTCGAGGACGCGCTTGGCGTCCTCGCCGCGCCAGGCGATCGCGCCGCCCAGGATCTCGGGCCCGACGGGAAAGAGCCGGTACTCGAAGGAGGTGACGATCCCGAAGTTGCCGCTTCCGCCGCGCAACGCCCAGAACAGCTCCGGGTTCTCCTTCTCGGATGCGCGCAGGACTTTCGCGTCGGCGGTCACCACTTCCATCGACACGAGCGTGTCGCAGGTCCAGCCGTGGCGCCGCGTGAGGTAGCCGAATCCGCCGCCGACGGTGAGGCCGGCGATGCCCGTGGCCGACACGAAGCCGAGCACGGCCGCCAGTCCGTGCAGCTGGGTCTCCCGGTCGACGTCGCCCAGCGTGCAGCCGGCCTGCGCCCGCGCCGTGCGCTGCGCGGGGTCGACCCACACGCCCCGCAGCGCCGACATGTCGATCATGATCCCGCCCTCGCAGACGGCGAGCCCCGCGATGTTGTGACCCCCGCCCCGCACGGAGGAGAGCACCTTGTGCTCGCGCGCGAACCGGACGGCCTGCACGACGTCCGCCGTCCCGGTGCAGCGGGCGATGAGGCCCGGGCGCCGGTCGATCATCGCGTTCCAGATCCTGCGCGTTTCGTCATAGGCAGCGTCCTCGGGCGTCAGCACGACGCCCTTGAATCCCGCCCGGAATGCGTGCATCGCCTCGGTGGGGACGTTCACCTTCCCGCCATCCAGACCCGTGAGTGTCGTGTGCATTGCCGCTCTCCTGTGTTGGCCGTCCAAGGGGTCGATTCCCCGCAGGCGCAGAGTGCTCGTGACGAATGGAGCGGACCAGTCCAGAATCTGAAGCCTTTCGAGGGGGAGGGGCGATGAACAAGGGATACGGGCAGTTCTGCACCGTCGCGCGCGGTGCGGAGGTGCTGTGCGAGCGCTGGACGCCGCTGATCGTGCGGGAGCTGCTGTGCGGGAGCAGGCGCTTCAACGACCTGCACCGGGGCGTGCCGCGAATCTCCACGAGCCTCCTCGCGAAGCGGCTGCGCGACCTGGAGGAGTACGGCGTCGTGACACGCAGCCGCGCCGGGAAGGTGTGGGATTACGGCCTGACGGAAGCGGGCGAGGAGCTTCGCCCGATCGTCATGGGGCTCGGCCACTGGGGCGCGCGGTGGATCGGCAGCCGCCTGCGCAACGACGAACTGGACGCGAGCCTGCTGATGTGGGACGTGCGCCGCTTCGCGCGGATCGAGGCGTTTCCGCCGCGGCCGGTGGTCATCCAGTTCCGCTTTCGCGACGCGCGTCGTGGCGAGGGGCGATGGTGGCTCGTGGTCGAGCATGGCGAGGCGGACCTGTGCCGCGACGACCCGGGACGCGAGCCGACGCTGGTCGTCGACACCACCGTGCGCGCGCTGACGGAGGTGTGGGGAGGCGACCGCACGCCCGAGGAGGTGCAGAAGTCGCGGGAGCTGCGCGTGGACGGGATGGACAGCGACGTCCGGTCCCTCTGGCACTGGCTCGGGACGAGCGCGTTCGCCTCCACGCGGCTCGCACGGCGATCCTCGCACCCCGCGAGCCCGCGTTCTCCCTGACCCGACTGCGGGCCGTGGGCGCAGGTGCGCTGGGAGTCCTAGCCGGCGGCGACCTGGCGCAGCGCCTGCTCGAAGGCTTCCGGCGGCTGCCCGCCCTGGATCACGTAGCGGTCGTTCACGATGACGGTGGGCACGGCGCTCACGCCGCGCTCGTGCCAGAAGCGCTGGCGGCTGCGCACCTCGGCGGTGAATTCGTCGCTCTCGGCAATCGCCCGCGCGCGCGCCGGATCCAGCCCGGCCTCCGCGGCCATCTCGGCCAGCACTTCCGGCGCCGCGGGGTTTCGCCCCTCGCCGTGGTAGGCGCGAAGCAATGCGCGCTTGAGTTCATGGCCGCGACCCTCGAGCCCCGCCCAGTGCAGCACCCGGTGGGCGGCGAAGGTGTTCCATACGTGCTTGCGCTCACCGAAGGCGAAGCCCACGGCGGCCCCGCGCTCGACGATGCGCGCGCGGTTCTGCGCCACCTGTTCCGGCGTAATGCCGTACTTGGCCGCGAGGTAGGGCACCGTCTCGGTTCCCTCGGGACCCATGTCGGGGTTCAGCTCGAAGGGCTCGAAGTGCAGCTTCACGGGTATCTCATCCTCCACCCGCGCGAGGGCTTTTTCGAGGGAGGCGAGGCCGATCGCGCACCAGGGGCATGCGACGTCGGAGACGAAGGCTAAGTCGAGGGGGGCTTTGTCCATGGGCAAAGGTTAACCCGGTTCGCGCGATAATATCGGGGCACCTTCGCGCGACATCGCACCGCGCCGCCACGGAGAAAGCCTTGCAGATCGTCTGCCTCGACCTCGAAGGGGTCCTCGTCCCGGAAATCTGGATTGAATTCGCGAAGCGTGCCGCGATCCCGGAGCTTTCGCGCACCACACGGGATGAGCCGGACTACGACAAGCTGATGCAGTTCCGGTTGGACCTCCTCGCGCGGCACAAGCTGGGGCTCGCGGACATTCAGGCGGTGGTCGCGGGGATGGATCCGATGCCGGGCGCGCGGGAGTTTCTCGATGAGCTGCGTGCGGATTTCCAGGTGGTGATTCTCTCCGACACCTTCTACGAGTTCGCCGATCCCTTGATGGCAAAGCTGGGGAGGCCCACGCTCTTCTGCCACCGGCTGGAGATGGATGCGGGGGGATTCGTGCGCGGCTATCGCCTTCGCATGCCCGATCAAAAGCGCGCGGCGGTGAATGCGTTTCGGGCGCTCAAGTTCAAGGTGATCGCGGCGGGGGATTCGTACAACGACACGGCGATGCTGGGGGCTGCGCATGCCGGCATCTTCTTCCGGCCGCCGGAGCGGATCACGGGGGAGTTTCCGCAGTTTCCGGTGACGCGGGAGTACGGGGAGTTGATGGGGGCGATTCGGAGGGCGAGCGGGGCGGTTTGATTCCGGGAAGCCGGAGGGGCACTTCGCGGGAGCGGCGACACGTTCCCCGATATTCCGCGATCTAGCGGACCGCCTTATCAGGCTGCAACTTCCATGCAATCCACCTGGCTCGAAGGCGGCGGGACGGGCGTGCTGTCTTCGCGCATGCCGAAAAGATGCAGCTCGATGGTCTCGCGGATCGATTGCTCGGCCCGTGCGACGGTATTCCCGGTCGCGACGCACCCGGGCAGAACCGGAACGTATGCGGAGAAGTTGCCCTCGGCCTTCTCGATCACCACTGCGTAGCGCATGAATACCCTTTTCCTGAGCCCTGACCGCTTCGGGATTCCGGCACAACACACCTCCCATCGTTAGCCGGAAGTGTCTACATTACCGGGTCAAGATTCCGGCCCGCTCGAACGCGTTGTTAGCCATCCCTTTGGTGCTCCTTGGAATACTGCCAGAGCGCCCTATCAAGTTCGCGAACCGACATTTGGTGCTTCTCCGCAATGGACCGACATATTTCGACGTACTGAAGCCAGAAGTCGGTCGAATAGGTGGACGGTCGCTCAATGCCGAGACTCCAGAGGGCCCTGTAGTCGAGTATGGGATAAGTCTCACTTACACAGAAATGCAAGATGACTGAGGCTGTTGGGTAGAGAACGCCCTTCAAGAGCACAAGTGCCCCTATCCGCGATTCCTCGTACTTTGCCGAGAACGCAAATGCCGTGATCTCTCGCACAACCCCGTCAGGATTCGATAGCGCCAGAGCCGCGCGGCGCTTTGATTTCCACAGAACGATCTCGTGGAGTTGCTTCGCTGTGAGATACCCCTGCTCTCTTGCCGAGGCACGCAGGTCATCACTCTTCGGCTCAGCGGAATACTCGTAGCGCTCGCAGAACGTACGAAGTTGTTTCGGGGGAATGCGCAGCGCTGGGCGCATATCTGTGGATGGCTAACGATTGAGTTGAGCGGCCGGGCACGACGCCCATTCGCAATGACACAGCGCGTCACGACGGTTCACGGTCCGCTCGAACGCGTTGTTAGGCGTCACTTCGCCCCAGCCTGGCCCTGAGACGATGGGCGATGATCGAAGCTCAGAACCCTGGCAAGCCGCCAGATGCCGTTCTCAAGCCTCCAGAGATGTACGAACTTGGCGACTTCCGAGCCGGATTCCCCCTTGCGCGCAAAGACGTGCCGACCAATCTGTATGGCGCCGTACCCCTGCATCGGGTAGACCTCAAGGCTGCCGGGTACCAAGGTGCGAGTAACGCCGTTGTCGCGCGGACATGACTTCATTGTCCGAGCCGCTTCACCGACGGCTGCGCCGGTGCGGTCATGATAGAACTCTGCGTCATCTGTGAAGAGCTCCCGGAACTTCCTGGCATCGCAGGTCACGAAGGCTGCCTCGAATAGTTCCTTGTCCATGCGAGCAAGCTCATCGAAGAGCGGTCCGGATCCGACCGTATCCTGAGCAGAGCAAATCGATGCACATGCAGCCAAGAGAGCAGCAATGACCCGCGGGCGCCAATGGGATGCGTCACTACCCGGGTGATCAAACGTGTCGAGATCGCGCATCGTGGTCCTTGGAGACGCCTAACGTTTGAGGTGAGCGGCTTGCCGAAGGCAAGTCCGCTTGACCGAAGGGTTAGGCCTCAGTGTGAGCCTCCACCAGGAAGCAGCCGTTGGCGCCAAGTGATGCATAGGCGGCCCCGTCATTCACAACGCGTGCCCCTGCGTAGCCGGAAGTACCCAGCAGCCGCAGGAACTCTTGGCGCTCATGTCTCCAGAGACGCAGGAACTCCGTTTCGGTTGCGACTACCTCTGAGTTGTGGCGTTTCTCGTAGCGGCCTTCGTACTCGATCGACTTGTGATCGCCGGACAGTCGTCTGTGACAGCTATAGAGGAGTGTTGTCTCCTCGTCGATCCGAACGGTGCGTGCTTCTTCCTCTCGCTCGTACTCCTCTGTTTCGTTGCATTGCACCAGCTCAAGGAGAAGAACCGAGCCCCGACTCAGACTGCTGCGCAACGAGATGAGTGCCCGTTGGAGCGCCTCTGGGTGAAGCAAGCCAATTGAACCTGATGGGACGAAAGCCATCCGATAGAGCCTCCCAGCATCAGCGGCGGCGCAAAGCGCCGTCCGCTGCATGCTGCTGTTAGGCGCCTCCTTGCTTCGTTGAGCTCTGCCGCGCCCAGAGCACCAATAGCGTGACGCCAGTCATAGGCAGCGCGAACCCCAGCATGGTGGCCGAAAGGGCTTGCAGGGCGTCGTGCTGGGTTGCGGCGAGGATCAGGTAAACGATGTAAACCGCGTAATAACCGAGAAACAGCGCGCCCTCCCAACGCGCGATGCATTGCCCGGTCGCGAAGATCGGCAGACAGGCGAAGGCGACTGCGACCATCACCGGGATATCGAAGTTCACCAGCGCCGGCGCCACGGCAAGTCCGCCCGGGGTGACCAGCGCAGCGATGCCGAGGATGCCAAGCAGGTTGAACACGCTGCTCCCGACGACGTTGCCCACCGCGATGTCGCGTTCGCCGCGCAGTGCGGCCACCACGGACGTGGCGAGTTCCGGGAAACTGGTGCCGGCGGCCACGATGGTCAGGCCGATCACCGCTTCGCTGATGTCGAACGCGCGGGCGATGGACACCGCGCTGTCCACCAGCCAGGTCGCGCCGAGTACCAGCAGGCCCAGGCCGCCGAGCACGCAGACGATCTGGACCGGCAGGCGCCCGAGCCAGCCCGCGACGGGCGTCCCGAATTCCTGTTCATACTCGGCCTTCACGGCCAGCGACTCGCGCTGGCTTTGCCGGATCACCAGCAAGGTATAGGCAATCAGTCCCCCCACCAGCAGCAAGCCATCGAACAGGCCGATCCGGCCGTCCAGCGCGAGCAGCAGGGTCAGCGCGGAAAGGCCGATCAACAGCGGCACTTCGAAGCGCACCAGTTGCTGTTGCACGACCAGTGGCGCGATCAGTGCCGACAGTCCCAGCACGGCGAGCACGCTGGATCACGGTCCGCTCCGACGCATTGTTAGGCCTCACCTCAGCGATAAGAGGCGTAATCCGCATGACACACACTCGCGCCGGTGCGTGAACGCTTGGATGCTGTCGTGCGCGAACAGTCGGCGCCGCGCACGAAGGGCCAGGGAGACCGCGCGATCGCAGGGCCGGCCCACAGGCCAGCAGTCCCGCCCAGCATGAGCGTAGTCACCATCGATCAAGGTCGACAGTCCGGATGCCAAAGCCACGAAAGCACATTGCTCGCGACCACCGCGATCCCAACGGTCATCGGCATGCCGATGACCAGAACGGCCAGGCCCACCCAGTTGCGGATGCGTAGCGCCTTCCATAGGGCGTCGTAACTTTGCGGACACCTGAGTTGAACGGGGACGTAGTGTGCGGTATTCCCCAAGTACGTACCGGGCGACGACGTCGTAGTCGCTGTTCTCAGATTGAGCGAACACGACTGGGCTGCTGATGCTTTCGACATGCCATAGCAGAAGAGGCGGCCTGGCGCCCCTCGTGGTAATGCCGCGAGGAACCTCTTCGTCGCAAGGTTCGCACTTCGTACGGGAGTTTGTGAAGCGGATGAGTATTTGCAATGTCACGCAGCCCGCAGTATTGTTTCTGGATCGAGGAAGTTGAGCTTCTCAAACCATTTCGCGAATACTCGAAGCTCGCATCTCCTGAGGCCTAACTTCTTATTGGGTTGACAGACATTAGCGGCGCTAACGTCCGGTAATGAAGGCATTCTCTTCCTGGGCAGGGAGGTGGTCAACGGCAAGTGTCTGATCCGACGCTCGATATCGAGGCCGCCCGCATTACCGGCATCGGCAAACCCGGCGAATGCCGGTCGTCGGCCGGTATAACATCGCCAGGGCTGCCGCATAGGCTTGTGGCGGGCCTCTGTCGAGACAAGGCGCCTTTGGGTTCGCCCGGATAGCATCTGTCGCCCGAACCGGTGACAATTCCCCGATGCCCGCCCCTCACATCGACGAGAAACTCACCTACCGCGCCTGCCCCCTCTGCGAGGCCATCTGCGGCCTGGAACTCCGCACGCGCGGCGACGAAGTGACGGGGGTCCGGGGCGACGATCACGACACCTTCAGCCGCGGCCACGTCTGCCCCAAGGCGGTCGCGCTCATCGACGTGCATCACGATCCGGACCGCCTGCGCGGGCCGGTGCGAAGGGTCGGCGATCGCTGGGAGCCCGTCGCCTGGGAGGAGGCCTTCGACCTGGTTGCGACGCGCGTCAACACGATCCAGCGCGAGCACGGGCCGGACTCGCTCGCGATCTACCTCGGCAACCCGAACGCGCATCACCTGGGCCACATGCTCCACGCGCCGAACCTCGTGCGGGCGCTGCGCACGAAGAACCGCTTCTCCGCCACCAGCGTGGACCAGCTTCCGCACCACGTCGTCGCGCACGCGATGTTCGGGCACATGTTCCTGCTGCCCATTCCCGACATCGACCGCACGGCGTACTGGCTGGTGTTGGGCGGCAATCCCGTCGCCTCCAACGGCAGCATGATGACGGCGCCGGATGTCGCCACGCGACTGAAGGCGATCCGCAGCCGCGGCGGCAAGGTCGTCGTGGTCGATCCGCGCCGCACGGAGACGGCGGAGGCGGCCACGCGCCACCACTTCATCCGTCCCGGCACGGACGCGGCGTTCCTCCTGGCACTCGTGAACGCGCTTCTCGATCTGGGGCCGCCTCGCCTCGATCGCTACGGCGACAAGCTCGCGGGGACGGACACGGCGCTCGAGGCCATCCGTCCCTTCGGCGTCGAACGCGCCGCGGCGCCCACCGGCATTGCCGCAAGTGCCATCCGCGAGATCGCCACGGAGCTTCGCGGCGCGCCGACGGCAGTGGCCTACGGACGCATGGGCCTCTCGACGCAGCCCTTCGGCACCGTCTGCCAGTGGCTCGTGCAGCTCGTGAATATCCTCACCGGCAACCTCGACGCGCCCGGCGGCGCACTGCCGACATTCCCGGCCGTGCCCATGACCGGCCCCGGCACGCGTCCCGGCGGGCTCGGCCGCTACGCAAGCCGCGTTTCGTCCCGTCCCTCCTTCGGCGGCGAGTTTCCGGTAGCGGCGATGGTCGAGGAGATGGAGACACCCGGCGAAGATCAGATCCGCGCGATGCTCACCATCGCGGGCAACCCCGTGTCGTCGACGCCCAACGGCCGCCGCGTGGACCGCGCTTTGGCCGGCCTCGACTTCATGGCCGCGATCGACATTTACGTGAACGAGACCACGCGACACGCGCAAGTGATCCTGCCGCCGACGACATCCCTCGCGCACGAGAACTACGACATCGTGTTCAACGCGCTCGCGATCCGAAACGTCGCGCGCCTGAGTCCGCCCGCCGTCGCCAAGCCGCCGGGGGCGCTCTATTCGACTGGGAGATGTTCAACGGCCTGGGGCTCGCCTATGGAAAGGCTACCGGCACGCCCTTCAAGCCCCTGCCGCCGCCCACCGCCGTGCTGGGTGCAGCCCTTGCCGCGGGTCCTCACAAGGACAAGGTCACGATGGCCTCACTCAAGGCGGCCGAGCGCGGCATCGACCTCGGCGCCCTGGAACCTTCGCTGCTCGCCCGCCTGGAGACGCCCGATGGAAGAATC
>CAVOQC010000002.1:0-545542 GCA_963698265.1 uncultured beta proteobacterium
CTCTTTAACAAGTTACAGCCGATAGAGGTGGGTTCTGTGGGTGCGCAAGCGGGAGCCGTGATTTTTGCGGTGACCGTGAAACAAGCATCTTGCAGTACTCACTTTTGAATCCAAGTGATTCTTTTGTGAGTTTTGATGGATTGAACTGAAGAGTTTGATCCTGGCTCAGATTGAACGCTGGCGGAATGCTTTACACATGCAAGTCGAGCGGCAGCGCGGGGCAACCTGGCGGCGAGCGGCGAACGGGTGAGTAATGCATCGGAACATGTCCATGTCGTGGGGGATAGCCCGGCGAAAGCCGGATTAATACCGCATAAGCCCGAGAGGGGAAAGCAGGGGACCGCAAGGCCTTGCGCGATTGGGTTGGCCGATGTCCGATTAGCTTGTTGGTGGGGTAAAGGCTTACCAAGGCGATGATCGGTAGCTGGTCTGAGAGGATGATCAGCCACACTGGGACTGAGACACGGCCCAGACTCCTACGGGAGGCAGCAGTGGGGAATTTTGGACAATGGGGGAAACCCTGATCCAGCCATTCCGCGTGAGTGAAGAAGGCCTTCGGGTTGTAAAGCTCTTTTGTCCGGAACGAAACGGTCGTGGTGAATATCCGCGACTACTGACGGTACCGGAAGAATAAGCACCGGCTAACTACGTGCCAGCAGCCGCGGTAATACGTAGGGTGCGAGCGTTAATCGGAATTACTGGGCGTAAAGCGTGCGCAGGCGGTTTTGTAAGCCAGATGTGAAAGCCCCGGGCTTAACCTGGGAATGGCATTTGGGACTGCAAGGCTTGAGTATGGCAGAGGGGGCTAGAATTCCTGGTGTAGCAGTGAAATGCGTAGATATCAGGAGGAATACCGATGGCGAAGGCAGGCCCCTGGGTTAATACTGACGCTCATGCACGAAAGCGTGGGGAGCAAACAGGATTAGATACCCTGGTAGTCCACGCCCTAAACGATGTCGACTGGTTGTTGGGGGTTTGACACTCTCAGTAACGAAGCTAACGCGTGAAGTCGACCGCCTGGGGAGTACGGCCGCAAGGTTAAAACTCAAAGGAATTGACGGGGACCCGCACAAGCGGTGGATTATGTGGATTAATTCGATGCAACGCGAAAAACCTTACCTACCCTTGACATGTCCTGGAGGCTCCAGAGATGGGGCTGTGCCCGAAAGGGAACGGGAACACAGGTGCTGCATGGCTGTCGTCAGCTCGTGTCGTGAGATGTTGGGTTAAGTCCCGCAACGAGCGCAACCCTTGTCATTAGTTGCTACATTTAGTTGGGCACTCTAATGAGACTGCCGGTGACAAACCGGAGGAAGGTGGGGATGACGTCAAGTCCTCATGGCCCTTATGGGTAGGGCTTCACACGTAATACAATGGCGCGTACAGAGGGTTGCCAAGCCGCGAGGTGGAGCCAATCCCAGAAAGCGCGTCGTAGTCCGGATCGCAGTCTGCAACTCGACTGCGTGAAGTCGGAATCGCTAGTAATCGCGGATCAGCATGTCGCGGTGAATACGTTCCCGGGTCTTGTACACACCGCCCGTCACACCATGGGAGCGGGTTTCACCAGAAGCCGGTAGCCTAACCGCAAGGGGGGCGCCGACCACGGTGAGATTCGTGACTGGGGTGAAGTCGTAACAAGGTAGCCGTATCGGAAGGTGCGGCTGGATCACCTCCTTTCTAGAGAAGCGTCATCCTGCAGTTCCCACCATCTATCGGTTGTATCGTCTGGCGCAGCGCGCCTTGCCTGCGGGGTCTGTAGCTCAGTTGGTCAGAGCACACGCTTGATAAGCGTGGGGTCGATGGTTCAAATCCATCCAGACCCACCACTTACCGACTCGGGCGTGGGGGGCGAGAAATCACGAGAGGGTCACACGGGGCCATAGCTCAGCTGGGAGAGCGCCTGCTTTGCAAGCAGGAGGTCACCGGTTCGATCCCGGTTGGCTCCACCAGGTGCTGGAGGGCGGCGGGAGCCGGCGCATGCAGGCAAGAGGGCATAACAGAGCGAAGGCGAGGCCTTGGTTCTGTTCTGGCTTCTTCGGAGGTCGGAGATTCGGCTGATCTTTAACAATTCGGGAAACATGAAGGTAGTTCTTGTGGAGGGGTGCGTGCCCGGTGGTATGGGGTGCGTGGCCGTTCTGCGAGGACACTGGGTGTATGTATTGCATCGTGCATTTGCGCAAGTCAAAAGGGCGCAAGTGCGCACAAGCGCTTATGAAGAGAAGCCTTGTAGCTTCTGTTGTTCCTTGGGTCCGAAGAGGGTCTGAAGGGGGCAGGGTTATAGGGTCAAGCGAATAAGTGCATGCGGTGGATGCCTTGGCGATAACAGGCGATGAAGGACGCGACAGCCTGCGATAAGCTGCGGGGAGCCGGCAAATGGGCGCTGATCCGCAGATTTCCGAATGGGGAAACCCGGCCCGTGAGGGTCACCGGCACCTGAATCCATAGGGTGCCAGGAGCGAACCCGGAGAACTGAAACATCTCAGTAACCGGAGGAACAGAAATCAACCGAGATTCCCAAAGTAGTGGCGAGCGAAATGGGACCAGCCGTCGAGTTTTAGCACGCGCGTTAGCGAAAGGGTCTGGAAAGGCCGGCCGCAGAGGGTGATAGCCCCGTACGCGAAAACGTGAGTGTGGAACTGAGCTCGAGACAAGTAGGGCGGGACACGTGAAATCCTGTCTGAAGATGGGGGGACCATCCTCCAAGGCTAAATACTCGTTATCGACCGATAGTGAACCAGTACCGTGAGGGAAAGGCGAAAAGAACCCCGGGAGGGGAGTGAAATAGAACCTGAAACCGCATGCATACAAACAGTCGGAGCCTCGCAAGGGGTGACGGCGTACCTTTTGTATAATGGGTCAGCGACTTACGTTCAGTTGCGAGCTTAAGGCTTGATGCCGGAGGCGCAGCGAAAGCGAGTCTGAACAGGGCGTTCAGTAGCTGGGCGTAGACCCGAAACCGGTTGATCTATCCATGGCCAGGCTGAAGGTGGGGTAACACCTACTGGAGGGCCGAACCCACGCCCGTTGAAAAGGTCGGGGATGAGCTGTGGATAGGGGTGAAAGGCTAAACAAAACCGGAGATAGCTGGTTCTCCTCGAAAACTATTGAGGTAGTGCGTCGCGTATTACCTTCGGGGGTAGAGCACTGTTATGGCTAGGGGGCCGCTATAGGCTTACCAAACCATGGCAAACTCCGAATACCGAAGAGTAGAGCGCGGCAGACAGACCACGGGTGCTAACGTCCGGGGTCAAGAGGGAAACAACCCAGACCGCCAGCTAAGGTCCCCAATATTGGCTAAGTGGAAAACGAGGTGGGAAGGCACAGACAGTCAGGAGGTTGGCTTAGAAGCAGCCATCCTTTAAAGAAAGCGTAATAGCTCACTGATCAAGTCGTCCTGCGCGGAAGATGTAACGGGGCTCAAGCCAATAACCGAAGCTGCGGGTCGCAGTAATCCACCTGAGAGGGTTCTTGAGGCGTTGCGAGAGGTCATTCGCAGCGTGCGTGCGTGCGCGTGTGTGTTTGCGTGCGCGGACACTTGCAAGAGTGCTCTGAGGGGATTACTGCGGCGGTAGAGGAGCGTTCCCTACGCCTGTGAAGGTGTGTCGAGAGGCATGCTGGAGGTATGGGAAGTGCGAATGCTGACATGAGTAGCGATAAAGGGAGTGAAAAGCTCCCTCGCCGAAAGCCCAAGGTTTCCTGCGCAACGTTCATCGGCGCAGGGTGAGTCGGCCCCTAAGGTGAGGCAGAGATGCGTAGCTGATGGGAATCCGGTCAATATTCCGGAACCGCCGGCGGGTGCGATGTGGGGACGGAGAAGGTTATGCAGACCAGGTGTTGGACGTCCTGGTGAAGCGTGTAGGTGGATCCCTTAGGGAAATCCGGGGGGTCGTTACCACTGAGACGCGGGACCAGGGGAGTTTTACTCCCCGAAGCTGCAGATACCATGCTTCCAGGAAAAGCCACTAAGCTTCAGCCCGTCGGGACCGTACCGCAAACCGACACAGGTGGGCAGGATGAAAATTCTCAGGCGCTTGAGAGAACTCAGGAGAAGGAACTCGGCAAATTGACACCGTAACTTCGGGAGAAGGTGTGCCTTTGGTAGGTGAAGCGGCTTGCCCGTGGAGCCGAAGAAGGCCGCAGAGAATCGGTGGCTGCGACTGTTTATCAAAAACACAGCACTCTGCTAAGACGTTGGAAGTCGACGTATAGGGTGTGACGCCTGCCCGGTGCCGGAAGGTTAAGTGATGGGGTGCAAGCTCTTGATCGAAGCCCCGGTAAACGGCGGCCGTAACTATAACGGTCCTAAGGTAGCGAAATTCCTTGTCGGGTAAGTTCCGACCCGCACGAATGGCGTAACGATGGCCACACTGTCTCCTCCTGAGACTCAGCGAAGTTGAAATGTTTGTGAAGATGCAATCTACCCGCGGCTAGACGGAAAGACCCCATGAACCTTTACTGTAGCTTTGCATTGGACTGTGACGCTGTCTGTGTAGGATAGCTGGGAGCCTTTGAAGCCGGGATGCTAGTTCCGGTGGAGGCGACGTTGAAATACCAGCCTGATAGCGTTGCGGTTCTAACCTGGGCCCCTTGACGGGGTCGGGGACCGTGCATGGTAGGCAGTTTGACTGGGGCGGTCTCCTCCCAAAGAGTAACGGAGGAGTGCGAAGGTCACCTAGGTACGGTCGGAAATCGTACTCATAGTGCAATGGCATAAGGTGGCTTGACTGCGAGACAGACAAGTCGAGCAGGTGCGAAAGCAGGTCATAGTGATCCGGTGGTTCTGTATGGAAGGGCCATCGCTCAACGGATAAAAGGTACTCTGGGGATAACAGGCTGATTCCTCCCAAGAGTTCATATCGACGGGGGAGTTTGGCACCTCGATGTCGGCTCATCACATCCTGGGGCTGTAGCCGGTCCCAAGGGTATGGCTGTTCGCCATTTAAAGTGGTACGTGAGCTGGGTTCAAAACGTCGTGAGACAGTTTGGTCCCTATCTGCCGTGGGCGTTGGAGATTTGACGGGGGCTGCTCCTAGTACGAGAGGACCGGAGTGGACGCATCCCTGGTGTACCGGTTGTCACGCCAGTGGCATTGCCGGGTAGCTACATGCGGAAGAGATAACCGCTGAAAGCATCTAAGCGGGAAACTTGCCTGAAGATGAGATCTCCCGGGGGTTTAACCCCCCTGAAGGGTCGTCCGAGACCAGGACGTTGATAGGCCGGGTGTGCAAGGCGGGCAACCGCTTGAGCTAACCGGTACTAATTGCCCGTGCGGCTTGACTCTATAACTCTGCCAAGAAGCCTGTGCGCGCCGATGGCGCCGAGGCAGTGCCACACCCAACCTTCACTTCCCGAGACAAGCGCGTGACCGCACCCCAGCACCACCGCGGCCACGACACAGAATTCCTGGCGACCATAGCGCGTTGGCACCACCCCTTCCCATCCCGAACAGGACCGTGAAACGACGCCGCGCCGATGATATTGCGGATTGCCCGTGAGAAAGTAGGTCATCGCCAGGGCCTTACCCAGAAAGCCCGATCTCCAAAGAGATCGGGCTTTTTGCTTTTGCGGGATCGGAAAACGTGTCTTGCGCAGTTGGGCACGCCGGCGATAACCTCCACGAGACCGACAGGACGGGAGATCTCCTTGAAAGCGCGCGCCGCTATCCTTCACCTCGTAGGCGCTCCGCCGCCCTGCGCGGAGAGCGGGCCCCTGATCATCGAGGAGATCGAAGTTGCCCCACCCTGTGCGCGTGAAGCGCCGGTTCGCGTGCGCGCGGCGGGGCTCCGTCCTTTCGCCCCTTCCGTCATCAACGACGAACGGCCGCGGACCGTGCCGATGGTGCTTGGACATGAAGCTGCGGGAAAAGTCGCCGAGTTCGGACCTCTTGTCGCTATCGATCACCACGACTGCCGGGAGGGGCGCCTGTCAGTCGATCGCCTGATGAACGGAAGGCCGGCGCCGGAGGAGAACAGCGCCGGTTTCGACCGGCTCGCTGGCGTTCGAGTCGCCCGGCAGATCGTGAAGCTCTAGGGCCGTCCAGACAGAACCCCGCGCGATGCCGAACTCGAATCCACCTCGCCAGGGTGAAGTATCGAAAGCGAGGCCGCTTGCGGCCTTAGCGCGCAGGCTCTGGAGCAAGCCCCGCTCACGCAACCTCGTCCTGTACGTGTTGGTGGCGCTGCTCGTCCTCGTCGCCAGTCGCCTGCCCGACCCTGAAGACGCTCCGCTTGCGCGCATGGAGCGGGCGGCATTCGACACCCAGATGGAGGTGCTGAGGAGCCATTGGCCGCGCCTGCTGGAAGATGACATCGTCCTGGTGGGAATCGACGAAGGAAGCGAGGAGACGTTCACCGAGCCGGTTGCGCTCTGGCACAAGCACTTCGCGCGCCTGTTCTCCGCGCTGGCCGGCGCCCGGCCACGGGCCGTCGGGGTTGATGTGGTTCCTCCGGAGCGTTCCTACGATGACATCGCACCGGGGTACGACCTGGCCTTCTTCCGTGCGATCCGCGATTTGCGCAGTCAGACTGTCGTGGTCTTCGCTTTGACCGTCGACCGCGAAGGTCGCGCCGCGCGCATGCATCCGACGTTCGCCCGTGTCATCGGCGAGGAGGGGCTCGGGGTCGACCAGCAGTGGCGAGACCCCGACTCCGTCCTGCGGCGCTTCAGCGAGCCGGAACTCGGCAAGACGCAGGCTGCGCGTACGCTGGCCGGGCAGTTGCTCCGCGGTCTTGGCCTGCCCGTCGACGAAGGATTCATCGACTACAGCATAGGCTCGCGCGCCGAGTACATCCCGATGCAGGATGTCATCGCCTGGAAGGAGCAGGGCGAGGAGTCTCGCCTGCGCGAGACATTCGGCGGAAAGATTGTCCTGGTGGGTTACGTACTCAAGCGCGCCGACCGTTGGGAGCTTCCGGTCCAGCTGATCGATATCGATCCGGACAACGCCGACGGGAGGGCGCGGCTGAGCCAGCCCGGCGTGATCACGCACATGCAGGTACTGCGCAGCCATTTCGCGCAGCGGCCTGCTGAAGCCGGTCGGCGAGGAGTTGCGCTGGACCCTGTGTCTTCTCGCCGCGGGCCTCGTGTTCTTCCGCCTTCGCCTGGCGGCAGCACTGGCGACCGTCGTCGTTTTGACCGGGCGTCGTCTTTGGTTTCGGGTTGTACGCCATTCGGGCGCACCAGGTGCTCGTTCCTGTCGCGTCGATCGTATTCACGCTCTGGGCCGGAATCGTCGCCCGGGGAATCGTGGACGGCATCGAGAACACCATCGAGCGAGGGCGGCTCCGGAGGACCTTTGCCGGCCAGGTGAGCCCCGCGGTGATGAACGAGATGCTCGCCGGAAGCCTGACCCCCGGCGTGAGCGGCCAGCTCGCGGATGTGTGCATCCTGTTCAGCGACATCCGGGACTTCACGACCCTCTCGGAACGCATGCCGCCGGTCGTGGTGACGACCGTCCTGCAGCGCTATTTCGACCGGATGGTGCGCGCCGTTCACCGGTACGAGGGCACCGTTGACAAGTTCATCGGCGATGGCATGATGATCCTCTTCGGGGCGCCAAGGCCGTCGGCGGACCCGTGCGGGGACGCGGTGAAGTGCGCGCTGGCCATGATGTCGGAACTCGACGACCTGAACGCGGAGTTCGAGGCCGAGGGCCTGCCAACGCTCACCAACGGAATCGGCATCAACTTCGGCTCCGTCACCGTCGGCAACATCGGCTCTTCCGAGAGGCACAACTACTCGGCCATTGGCGATGCGGTGAACGTGGCTGCCCGAATGGAGGGCCTCACCAAGGAGCTCGGGCGTAAGATACTGATAACCGAGGCCGTGGTAACCCGCATGGGAGAGGGATTTCACTTCGACCCGCTGGGAAGCCACGAGGTCAAGGGACACAGCCCCGTCAACATCTGGGGCATTCGCACGGCGAGACCCGCGCCTGCGGCGACATGACAGAGGTCGACATGAAAATCATCCTGCGCACGTTGTTCGCTTCGATCGCTGCATTTGCCGCGCTTTGCTCCTCAGCGGCCGACGGCATCGCTTTCATCACCAATCTCAAGGGCGAGGTCACCGTGGGCGGCGAGCCGCGACCGATGCTCATGAGCGAACTGACCAAGGGCCAGAGGATCATTGCCGGAAAGGATGCGCAGCTCGCCGTCATGTACATCCAGTCCGGGAAGGAATACGTCCTGAAGGGGCCGGACGAGTTCACGGTGGGCGAGAGAGCGATCGTTGCACAGAGCGGCATGCCCACCGCGATGCGGGAAACCGCGTGGCGGCCTGGAAGCCAGGTTCTCGTGCAGGTCGCGAAGACTTCGGCCGCCAGCATACGCATGAGATCGTTCGCCCCGGCCAAGGCCGCGAACAAACCGAAGCTCGAATTTCCGATCCAGGGGGCCGTATCCACGCTGCAGCCGACGCTGCGCTGGATTGCGCCCGGGGCGAAGACGTCGTTTGAAGTGGTCGTCGCGGCCGTCGGCAAGGAAGACAAGCCCATCGCAAAAGCCAGGGCGAACGCCACGAGCCACCGGTTGCCGTCCGCGCTTCAGCCGGATAGCGAGTACTCGTGGACCGTGTCGATCGCGGACAAGGAGATCGGCTCGGCGAAGTTCCGCACCTTGCCGGCGGCTGCGATTCAGGATCTGGAGAAGCGCAGGCCCGGCGAGAAGAGCGAGTTCTCGGACCGCCTCCTGTATGCGCTGCTCCTCCAGGAACTCGGCGCCGTCCAGGAAGCCCAGGAGGCTTGGGGCAAGCTTGCGCAGGAGCGATCCGACCTTCCGGAACTCGCGGGCCTCGCGAAGTAGGCTTTTGCGATGGGCGATGAAAGCTTGATTTCGCCGACGACAATGACCGTGCCGATCGCCCGCCCCGCGTGCGCATTGCTCGCGGGAGCGCTTCTTTGCGCCACCTTCCTGGCGCGCGCGGCGGATCCGGTTGCGTTCGTGGCCGATTTCAGCGGCGGGGTCGAGCTCAACGGCGCCGGCCGCCCGTCATTTCTGGCAGAGCTGCTCCCCGGTTCGACACTTGCGCTTCGCGAGCAGTCGAGCGCGTCGGTGACGTACGTCGTCAGCGGTGAGGAATATTCCCTGAAGGGCCCGGGGGAGTTCATCGTGGCCCGGCAGGGCGTGAAAGCCACGAAAGGAATCGAGCCGTCCGTCCGCACTCCGGCGCTTCGCGCCAGCGCGAGGGTGCTCATCCAGACCTCCAGGAGCGCTACGGCAAGCGTGCGCATGCGCAGCTCGCTGCCTCCGCCTGACGCCCGCCCCGGCCCTCTCTACCCCGTGAATGCCCGGATCGCGACGCTGCAGCCGACTCTGCGCTGGGCGGGCGATTCCGGAACGACCCATACCATCGTCGTGACGACTGCGGCCGGCAAGGAGGTCTTCCGGGGCAACGTGAAAAGCCAGTCGCTCAGGCTGCCGATTGCGCTTGTCGCGAACCAGGCGTACGCGTGGAACCTTTCCACGGGGAAGGCTTCGGAGCGCGAGTCCCGGTTTGAAACCCTGCCGACCGAGGTCATCGCCGTTGCCGACAGGGCCCGTGCGGGGGCAAGGACGTTTACCGACCGAGTCCTCCTGGCGCTCACGCTCCAGGATCTCGGCGCGACGCAGGATTCCCGGGAGATCTGGGCGCAGCTTGCTTCCGAGCGCCCGGATATCCCCGAGCTGGCCGGCCTCTCGCGCTAGCCCGGTCCTCCCGACGCTCGACCCGTGCCCCACGGGGCGTCTTGGTCCATAATTCGCGCTTCGGATCCGCGATCGAAGCCAGTCGGCCCGCAACTGCGATGAACACGGTGAATTTCACTGCCTGTCTGCGCGCGCTCGCCGCGGTGATTGCGATCGTGCTCGCCTCCTTGTCCGCGACGGACTCGCAGGCCAAGGGGCGCGTCGCCCTCCTCATCGGCAATAACGCCTACCCGACCTCGCCGCTCCGCAATGCCGTCAACGACGCACGGGACCTCGGCGCGACGCTTCGCGAACTCGGGTTCACGACGATCGTGCGGGAGAACACGACACGGTCGGAAATGATCTCCGCGCTGCAGGAGTTCGGAAAAGCGCTCGAAGGCGCAGAGGCCGCGCTGTTCTTCTACGCCGGCCACGCGATGCAGTTCAAGGATCGCAACTACCTCATTCCGATCGACGCCGTCATGGCCTCCGAGGAGGACGTCACGTTCTTCTCCGTCGAGGTGGCGCAGGTTTTCGACCGCATGGAGCGTGCGCGGACGAGCTTCAACTTCGTGATCCTCGACGCCTGCCGCGACAACCCGTTCCGGGACTCCTTCAAGGTTCGCGCTTCCGGCCTGGCCCAGATGAGCGGGCCGTCGGGAACCTTCATCGCCTACGCCACCGCGCCCGGCGCTACGGCGGCCGACGGGTTCGGGCGCAATGGCGTCTACACGGGGCACATCCTGCAGAACATCAGGATCCCCGACATGCCGGTGGAAGTCCTCTTCCGCAAGGTGCGCGAGAGCGTCGAACGCGACACCAAGCGCCTCCAGACTCCCTGGGAGCTTTCGTCGATCAAGGGCGACTTCGTGTTCAATGCGACGGGGCGCGCCGCCGCGGCTTCCGGCGGACAGGCGACGGGAGGGCCCTCTGCGGATGTCGCGGCGCAGCTCGAACTCCTGTTCTGGAAGAGCGTGCAGGACTCGAACCGTGCGGGCGACGTGCAGGCGTACCTGGACAAGTACCCCAATGGCGTCTTCGCGGCACTGGCGCGCAACCGGATCGACTCGCTGACCGGGCGCAGTCGAGACGTCGAAGCGAGGCCTCCCGTGACAGCCGCCGGCCCGGCCATCACGACGTCGGCTCCTTCGGCCAGTGCTCCGACAGTCGCCTCGGCAGCCCCGCCAAAGGCTGCGGCGCAGGGCCTCCCGGCGTCCGCGGACCCCGCTGGAAAGGCGGGCGTTGCCACCGCTGACAAGGTCGCCGCAAGGGAGAGCGCCGCGCCAGCGCGTCCGCCCCCGTCGACGCCGGCAGCGGACGCGACGCCCGTGCAGACCTCCCCGCCGCCGCCCAAGCCCAAAGACGATCTTCCAGGTCGCGAGATCGCCCCCGGGGTTCGCGAACTCACGTTCCCCGACGGGTCGGTGTATGTGGGGGCGATGCGCGGCCTGCAACTGCACGGCAAGGGGCAGTACAAGTCGAAAGCGTTCCAGTACGAGGGGGAGTTCAAGGACGGGTTCAAGCACGGCACCGGTGCGTACGGGTGGGAGAACGGCGACCGGTACGAGGGCGGGTTCGTGGAGGATCGCCCGAACGGAAAGGGAAAGTACTGGTTCTCGAACGGCGACTCGTACGAGGGCGAAGTAGACGCCGGCGTGATCACCGGGCGCGGAATCTACGTGACGAAGTCGGGGGACCGCATAGAAGGCTCGTTCGTGGACGGCAAGGCCAACGGCGTCGGCATCTACCGGTTCGCAAGCGGCGATCGCTATGAAGGCGAGATGGCGGCGGGCAGGATGCACGGCAAGGGTCGCTACTACGCGAAGAACGGCGATCGCATCGAGGCCACGTTCGCCGAAGGCAAGGCGCAGGGCAAGGGCGTGTACCACTTCTCGAACGGCGACCGCTATGAGGGCGACCTCCGCGACGGCGCATTGACCGGCACTGGGGTGTACTTCCACGAAAGCGGCCAGAAGTACGAGGGCGAGATGGCCAATGGGCATCCCGAGGGCAAGGGGACGTTCTGGTTCTTCGACGGCTCCCGGTTCGAGGGGGTCTTCGAGAACGGGCTGGCGAAGGCCAGGGGCGCGATGGTCAAGGTCGACGGAACCCGCCTGGAGGCCGAAATCGTCGATGGAGCCGTCAAGCTGCTGAAGTGAGGCCCGGTGGGGAAGGGTGCGTCGCGCCCGGCGCTCCGGTATAATCGCCGGTCTCGCTACAAGGAGTTGGCCATGGCCGAACGCAAACGTACCCGACGCAATACCCTCGAGCGCCGCTGCCTGCCCAAGGCCTTCAAGCGCCTCTTCCACGGAGCGTCGAAGTCGACCTTCAAGGTGCTCGAGCAGATCAAGAAGAACTGAGGCGAGCCCTCAGGTCGCGTTGATTCGCGACGAGTCTGCATCCAGGGGCCGCGATTGCGGCCCTTGGCTTTTTCAGGGTGCAGCAGGTCGGCGGCCCGCGGCTGGTCCCGTCAGGACCGGCTAGGCCAGCGCCCGACCCACCACTTCGGTGACATCGGCCGAAATCCCGCCTGCGGCCGGAATCGACTCGAGCGCGGCACGTGCGTGCGCCTGCCTGCCGGTATCGTATTTGCGCCAGCGGTCGAATGCGCGCGCCAGCCGGGAGGCGATCTGCGGGTTGATCCGGTCGAGTTCCACGATCCAGCCCGCAACCAGGCGGTATCCCGCGCCGTCGGCCGAATGGAAGTGCACGGGATTGTCGTTCGCGAACGCGTGCATCACGGAGCGAGCGCGATTGGGATTGCGAAGATCGAAAGCCGGGTGCGCCAGGAGCCGCTCCACCCGGCCGATCGCGCCCGGCAACGTGGCGATGGCCTGCACGCGGAACCACTTGTCGACCACGAGCGCCTCGTCCTTCCACTGCTCGAAAAACATCGCCAGCGCACGCTCCCGTTCGGCGCCCTCCGAATCGGCAAGACAGGAGAGCGCGGCCATCGAATCGGTCATGCTCGTCGCCCGCCGGAACTCCAGGAATGTCAGGGCGCGTGCCGTGGAATCGTCGACTGCCATGAGGTAGGCGAGCGCGGCGTTGCGAAGCGCCCGGCGCCCGGCGGCCGCCGGAAGCGGCGAGTACGCGCCGGGCACGGTGAAGTGGCGGAACGCGCCCTCGAAACGCGTGCGGTAGCGGCGGGCCACCTCGAGTACGAGTCGCTTCCTGGCCGCGTGAATCGCGATCGGGTCGGCGACCGGCATCTGTTCGGCGAGCACGCCCTCGCCGGGCAGTTGCAGGCACTCTGCGGCGAACGCGGGATCGCGGGCGCCGTCGGTGAGGATGCGGCCGAGGGCCGCGACGAATGCCTGCGGCACCGTCATCTCGTGGCCTGCCCGGATAGCCTCGACGCCGGCGAGAATGATGCGCGCGGCGAGCACCTGCCCGGCCTCCCAGCGATTGAACGGATTGGCGTCATACGCCATCAGGTGCGTGAGATCCTCGTCGGCGAAGCCGTGGCGAAGCGTGACCGGGGCCGAGTGGCCGCGCAGGATCGACGGGACGGGCGGCTCGGCCACGTCGACGAAGACTAGCCGGGTCTCCGCTTCGGTGATCGGGAAGACCCGCGTGATCTCGCCCGTCTTCGGATCCTGCGTCGCGAAGGCGGCTTCCTCGCCCTCGAGCCGCAAGGCCATGTCGTAGCCCTGGGGGTCCACGAGGCCGATCGCGACGGGCATGTGGAACGGAAGTTTTTCCGGCTGCCCGGGTGTCGGCGGGCAGGACTGCACGAGCGTCAGCGTGTAGGTCCGCTTCTCGGCGTCATATTCCCCCCGCGAGCCCAGCACCGGCGTTCCGGCCTGCGAGTACCAGCGCGCGAACTGGTCGAGGTCCTCGCCATTTGCGTCGGCCATTGCCGCCCGGAAGTCGTCGCAGGTGACGGCCTGTCCGTCGTGACGCTCGAAATAGAGATCCATTCCCCTTCGAAAGCCGTCGCGACCGAGCAAGGTCTGGTACATGCGCACCACCTCCGCGCCCTTCTCGTAGACGGTGGCGGTGTAGAAGTTGTTGATCTCTACGTAGGAGTCCGGGCGCACCGCGTGCGCCATCGGGCCCGCGTCCTCGGGGAACTGGTGCTCGCGCAGCTGCCGGACGTCCTGGATCCGCGAGACCGCGCGCGAGTACTCGTCGCACCCGTACTCCTGGTCGCGGAAGACGGTGAGGCCTTCCTTGAGGGAGAGCTGGAACCAGTCCCGGCACGTGACGCGATTGCCGGTCCAGTTGTGGAAGTACTCGTGCGCCACCACGCGGTCGATCCCCATGAAATCGGAGTCGGTCGCGGTATCGGCGCGGGCCAGGACGTACTTCGTATTGAAGATGTTGAGGCCCTTGTTCTCCATGGCCCCCATGTTGAAGTCGCCCACCGCCACGATCATGAAGCGGTCGAGATCGAGCTCGAGGCCGAAGCGCTCCTCGTCCCAGCGCATGGCCCGCTTCAGGCATTGCATCGCGAAGCCCGCCTGGTCGAGCTTTCCGGGTTCCACGTACACTTGGAGCAGCGCCCGCTTGCCGGACTTCGTCGCGAAGTGGTCCTCGAGCAGGTCGAGCTTGGCTGCGACCATCGCAAAGAGATAGCAGGGCTTCGGGAAGGGATCCTCCCACCGGGCCCAGTGGCGACCCTCCGCTTCCTCGCCGGACTCCATGAGATTTCCGTTGGAGAGCAGGTGGGGGAACGCCTCGCGCGACGCGTGCAGGGTCACCTCGTAGGTGGCCATCACGTCGGGGCGGTCGGGGAAGTAGGTGATCGTGCGAAAGCCCTCGGCCTCGCATTGCGTGAACAGGCCGTCCTTCGAGGCGTAAAGACCTTCGAGACGCGAATTGCGCCAGGGGTCGAAGCGAACCACGGTCTGGAACCGGAAGGCGTCCGGAACATCCCGCACCGAAAGTCTCTCGCCGGTGAGGTCGTACCGCGAGCGGTCCAGCGGAATGCCGTCCACCGCCGCCGAAACGAGCTCCAGGTGCTCTCCATCGAGAACCAGCGGGCCGCCGGGGCCGTCCGGGTTTCGGCGGATGCCGAGCGTGGCTCGTACCGTGGCCCACGGCTGGGCGATGTCCACGTCGAGTTCCACGGTGTCGACGAGGTAGGCAGGGGGCGCGTAATCCCGAAGGCGGATCGCGCGATCTACGGGATCGCGCATGGCGGCCTCAGGCAAGGTGGGCAAGGCGCAGGGACTCAGGGGCCCTTGCGCCGGAACAGCGCCGGAATGGCGTGTGTCGCGCGCTTTCGGACCGGAGCCTCGTCGGGCTGCTCGATCGTGTTCGCAGCGGGCGAGGGCTCGTAGGGCTTGGAGAAGTCCATCTCCCCCGGGGCCGGCTTCTGCGGGGGCCTGGGCGCGGGCGCCGGCCTTTGCCTGGGAGCGCTTTCCTGGGCGCGTTCCTGGGTGCGTTCCTGGGCGCGTTCCTGGGTGTGTTCCTGAGTGCGTTCCTGAGTGCGTTCCTGGGTGCGTTCCGGCGCGCGTTCCACGGGGCGCCTTTCCTCACGCGCCGGCTTGCGGTCGCGCTGTTGCCCGCCCCTTCGTTCGCCACCGCGGCCTCGGCCGCGCTCGCGCGTTTCGCCTTCGTCATGCCCGGCAGCGGATCGCGATCCATCGAATCCGACGACCGGCTTCACCTCGATCTTCTTCTTGATGAGCGATTCGATCGCGGCGAAGAGCGGCCGGTCCTCGGCGCAGACGAGCGAGATCGCCTCGCCTTCCATGCCGGCGCGCCCCGTGCGACCGATGCGGTGCACGTAGTCTTCCGGAACGTGGGGAATGTCGAAATTCACGACGTGGGGCAGTGCCTCGATGTCCAGGCCCCGGGCCGCGATGTCCGTGGCGACGAGCACGCGTACCTTGTTCGCCTTGAAGCTCTCGAGCGCCTCGATGCGCGCGTTCTGGCTCTTGTTGCCGTGGATCGCCACGGCGTTGATGCCGTCGCGCTCGAGCTGGTAGGCGAGGCGGTTGGCGCCGTGCTTGGTCTTGCAGAAGACGAGCACCTGTTCCCAGTTGTGCGTCTTCACCAGGTGCGCGAGAAGCTCCCGCTTGTGCTTTGAATCGATGAAGTGCGCCCATTGCGTCACCAGCTCCGCCGGCGTGTTGCGGCGCGCCACTTCCACCGTGGCAGGGTCGCGCAGGAACTGCGCGGAGAGCTTGCGGATCTCCTCGGAAAACGTCGCCGAGAAGAGCAGCGTCTGCCGCGATCCCGGGATCATGTTGAGGATGCGCTTGATGTCGGGGATGAAGCCCATGTCCAGCATGCGGTCGGCCTCGTCCAGGATGAGCACCTGGACGGAGCGAAGGTCCACGGCCTTCTGGCCGGTGAGGTCCAGCAGCCGCCCCGGCGTGGCGACGAGGATCTCGACGCCCTTCCTGAGTTCCGCGATCTGGGGGTTGATGTTCACGCCGCCATAGACCACGAAGGGCTTCAGCGCGATGTGCTTTCCGTAGGTCTTCACGCTCTCGTAGACCTGGATCGCGAGTTCCCGCGTGGGGGTGAGGATGAGGCAGCGAACCGGGTGCAGCGCCGGCGAGAAGCTCTTGCTCGCATAGGGCGCCAGCCGCTGCAGCAGGGGCAGCGTGAAGCCGGCGGTCTTGCCCGTGCCCGTCTGGGCGGCGCCGAGCAGGTCGCGCCCGGAGAGCACCACGGGGATGGCCTGGGCCTGGATGGGGGTGGGTTCGGTATAGCCTTGCTCCGCGATGGCGCGAAGCAGCTCGGGCAAGAGCCCGAGACTCTCGAAGGTCTGGCTGATGGTGTTCTCCTGAAGGATCGGCCTGGAGGGGCATTGCGCCCCTGACCGGTTCAGGCAGATGAAACTTGAATCTTCGGGAATCCGCGCCTGGTGGGCTGGCGGAAGGGCTGAAAGCGCTAACCGGTTGAAGCGCTTCGGAAACCTTGGGTTCGCATTGTACGCGAAAAACCGGCCCCGTACCCGGCGCGGGCGCCCCGCAGGCCCGGAAACCCCGGCAAAAGCCCCGAAAACCGGGTCAGTAGGCCCTTACACCAAAAAGCCAGGGGTGAGCCACCAGGACCACCGCAAAGAGCCCCAGGCCGGCGAAAACGCGCTTCCAGCCGATCTCGGCGAACACGAAGCGGTTGCGGCCCTCCACGATGGCCGTGAACGGGACATTGGAGGTGACCTCGGCAAAGCGGCGCCAGTCCTCCCCGAGTGCGTCTGACTTGCGGGCGTCGATGAGTTTCGTGCCCGCCAGCGCCAGTGCCAGGAAGCTGCCGAAAAACAGCAGCGAGGCGGTATCGCCCCGGGCCGCGGCGTGGACCGCCGCCCACAACGCGATGCCCCACATAACCGGGTGGCGCGTCACGCGCAGGATGCCGCGCGCGGGCTCCTCGGACCGCAGCGCCTGCGACTGGCCCACGGCCGAGGGGTTCCTCGACATGACGCCGGCCGCGACGAGGATGAGCGAGAAGGGCATCACCACCAGCGGCCAGAGGCCCACGCCCGGCACCTGCCACAGCGGCAGGGTCGGCGCCCTCAGGTACGCCCAGGCCATCCAGCCGATGGTCAGGAACGAGACGGCCGCGTAGGCGCCGAGGTACGCCCGCTCGCCGATGGCCTCCACGAGCGAGCGCCGCAGCGGCGTGCTGGTGACGAAGTGCGTGGCGAGAAAGACGAGGCAGGCGAGGGCAAGGTGGGCGATGGGGTCCATCGGGGCTCCGGGTCAGTCCTGGTTCGGTGGGCGCTTCGAGAGGTCGATGTCGATGTACTTCCAGAAGTTGTTGCTCTGCACGGCCGGGCGGCGGAAGCCGATCACCCACGGATACCACATGTCCGTGAGGATGCGGTGCGTGTTCACCTTCCAGGGCGCGTAGGCCACCATCAGCTTCGTCATCTCCTGGTAGAGCTTCGTGCGCTCGGGGCTGTCGGGCGTCACGCGCGCTCGCTCGTAGAGGCGGTCGTAGGCGTCGAGCCGGAACCGGGCCCGGTTTCCCTTGAAGCCCGAGTTCGGCCCGTACAGCACGGAGAGCCAGGTGTCCGCGTCGGGCGAGGACGCGGCGCCGCCCAGTTGCCAGATCATCAGCTTGCCGGCGTTGGATTCCTTGAGGAGGTCCGGCCACTTCGCCTTCCGGAACGTGATCTTCAGGCCCACGTCGTCCATGCTGCGCTTCCACAGCTCGTCGATCTGCTGGTCGCGGGCGCTGGGCGTGGAGGCGAACTCGAGCACCAGGGGGCCGCCGTCGGGCAACTCCCGGTAGCCGTCGCCGTTCCTGTCCACGTAGCCGAACATGTCGAGCAGCGCCCGCGCCTTGGGGACGCTGTACTCGTTGGCGGTCGTGCGGAAGTCCGGGTCGTAGCCCGCCACGCCGGGGCTGTAGGGCGTGTGGGCGGGAATCGCCTGACCCTTGCGGATGATGGCGATCTCGTCCTTCGTGTTGTAGGCGAGGGACACCGCGCGGCGCAGCGCAACCTTCTCCGGCGTGTAGCCGCCGACCAGCGGATCCTCCATGTTGAAGTAGGCGAAGGTCAGGTCGAGGCCCGGCACCTGCGCCATGTGGATGCCGCGCTTGCGCAGGTTGGGCGCGAGCCGGTTGTTGGGGAAGGCCATGTTCGCGAACTCGCTCGAGACCTCGAAGGCGAGGTCGTGCTCCTCGTTCAGGAAGGCGAGCCAGCGCGGCTGGGCTTCCTCGATGACGTAGACCTCGATCTTTCCGACCTGCGGCAGCCGCTTGCCCTTCTGGGTCGCGAGGATGGCCTCGCCTTCGGTGTCGCCCGGCCGCGGCTCGCCGTCGAAGTACTCCTCGCGGAAGTTCGGGTTGGGCTCGAAGACGAGCTTGGAGGAGCGCTTCCAGAACGCCAGCCGAAACGCGCCCGTGCCCACCGGGTGGGATCCCACGTCGTCGCCGTAGCGCTCCACCACCTCGCGCGCGACCGCGCAGGAGACGCGGCAGTCGGCCAGGTTGTAGATGAAGACGTAGAAGGGCTGTGTGAGCTTGATCTGGAAGGTGTAGCGGTCCAGCGTGCGCAGGCCCTCGATGGGCGCGTCGTAGTCGAAGCGGTTGGCCTTGCGCGCCTTCGCGAGCGCCTCGTCGCTGCCCACGATGATGCCCTCGATCTCGGCCAGCAGCGGCGCGGCGAGCTTCGGGTCCATCAGGCGCTTGATGGTGTAGACGTAGTCCTCGGCGACCAGCTCGCGCTTCTTCCCTCCGAAGGCGGGGTCGTCCGCGAAGAAGATGCCGGGCTTCACGCGCAGCGTGTAGGTGAGGCCGTCGGCGCTGATCTCCGGCAGCGCCACGAGGGTGTTGGGCTTGAGTTTCAGCGGGCGCGCGAGGTAGTCGTACTTGAGGGGCGCGTCGAACATGCTCGAGTTCAGGATGTTCGAGTAGAGGTCGCTGATGCGCTGCGGGTCGAGGGAGGTCTCGGCGACGGGAAAGGCGTAGCGGAAGACCTTCGCGGGGTCGGCGGCGGTGGCCGAGTCGACCGGGACAAGAAGGGCGGCGGCGGTGCGATGGTGGGCAGGATTCGGACAAGGCGCATACGCCCATTATCTCGCGGAACGGGAATCGTTTCCGGCTCCGCGCGCCACGTGATCGAGCGGGGGATCTCCCGCCAGCCTTACAGGTGCTTACATTTGATCGCAAAACCGAATTGCGGCGACTATTGTCCATCATGGGACGGAAGTTCCTTGCAGTCCCATTGAATCCCAATGAATTCCATTCCACCCTCCGATGGCATGCGCCGCGCGCTGGTGTTGGCCTTCGCCGTGCTCCTGTCGGCTTGCGCCAGTGTCGCTCCGCCCGCGAGCCCAGATTTGCTCGACAGCCCGGTGCCATCGGCCTGGACCGCCGATCGCACGACGTTGGGCGATGCAAGCCCCGCGGCCCTCGCCACCTGGTGGCAGCGCTTCGACGACCCCGTTCTCACGGCGCTGGTCACGAAGGCCCTGCAGGCAAACACCGGCGTGAAAACCGCGCAGGCCGCGCTGCGCCAGGCGCGCGCGCTGGCCGACGTGCAACGGGCCGGGCTCGGCCCCGCACTCGACCTCTCGGGTTCGGCGCAACGCAGCAAGTCGGGCAACAGCGACGCGAGCAACATCTTCCGGGCCGGCTTCGACGCGAGTTGGGAGCCCGACATCTTCGGCGGCAACCGCAGCGCGCTCGAAGCCAGCGAGGCCGACGCCCTGGCCTCGGCGGCGAGCCTCGCCAGCGTTCAGGTGTCGCTCGCGGCCGAAGTGGCGGCGAGCGTCATCGAGCTGCGGGGCCTGCAGACCCGGCTCGCCATCGCGCAGCGCAACCTCGCCAGCCAGCAGGAGACCCTGCAGATCACCCGCTGGCGCGCGCAGGCCGGCCTGGTGTCGTCGCTCGATGTCGCGCAGGCCGTCGCCTCCAGCGAGCAGACGGCGGCGCAGGTGCCGGCGCGGCCGCTTGCATGATCGGCGAGACCGTGCGCCGCGAGCTGTTCGGCAGCAGCCCGTCGCTGGGCGAGTCGCTGCGCGTCAAGCAGATCAGCTGCGAGATCATCGCCGTGCTCGGCTCCAAGGGACAGGGTTCGTTCGGCAACGACCAGGACGACCTGGTCGTCATCCCGATCAAGACTCTGCAGCGCCGCATCACCGGCAATACCCAGGTCAATGAGTTGCTCGTGTCCATGGCGGATGGCAGCGACAGCACGCGCGTCAAGGCCAGCATGACGCAGCTGCTGCGCGAGCGCCGCAAGCTCGCCGACACCGACGAAGACAACTTCAACGTGCTCGACACCAAGCAGCTGGCCGATACGCTCTCGGGCACCACCAAAGTGATGACCACCCTGCTGGGCGCCGTGGCCGCGGTGAGCCTGCTGGTGGGCGGCATCGGCATCATGAACATCATGCTGGTCAGCGTGACCGAGCGCACCAAGGAAATCGGCCTGCGCCTGGCCATCGGGGCGCTGGAGCGCGAGGTGCTGCTGCAGTTCCTGATCGAGGCCGTGGTGCTCGCCGCGCTCGGCGGCCTGATCGGCGTCGTGCTGGCCACCGCGGCGTCGATCGGGATGGCCGCCGCGATGAACGTGCCCTATGTCTTCAACCCCGGCGTGAACCTTCTGAGCTTCGTGTTCTCCGCCGGCATCGGCGTGGTGTTCGGCTACTTCCCGGCGCGGCGCGCGGCACGGCTGGACCCGATCGAGGCGCTTCGGCACGAGTAGGGCGGGGCGCCGGCCACCGGGATCGCCAGGTCGTGCGCAGGCTCATGCGACATGTCCGCCACTCCGGCTGACCTCGATGCCACCGCGATACGCCAGCACCCAGGCAAGGAACGCGGCCGCGGTCAGGTCGTACGCCGCGCAGAACCCCGGCCAGACCGCCGGCACGCCCGTGTTGTGAACGAGGTCGTGGTGGAAGAAGTCCATGACACCATGTCCCGCCAGTGCCACGACGACGAGCCACAGGTTGCGCTTGAACCCGGCCACGGCGAAAGCCACGAACACCGCCGCGATGGCGATCTCGGACAGCAGCACGTCGCGGCCGCCATCGATCACGGCGAACAGCACGTAGTAGGTGGCCACGACGATGACGACGGTGGGGTAGAACGCGCGGTCGCGGTCCATTCCCAGCCAGGCGGTGCCGACGCCGACGAACAACGCGAGAGCAGTGCCTACGATGAGTTCCATGTCTTGATTTCCTCTTGAGTTAAGTGAAGTAGGGAGTCGGTGGCAGGGCAGCGCGAATCTACGAGACGAGGTGCCGCAAGTCCTCGGGCACCGGCATCGGCTTAAGGGCACTGACACGAGCCCGTCCGGTGTTGCCGCGCGGGACCCACAGCCGCGAGAACAGCACCGAGGCGAGCATCCGCGGAACCTGGCCGATGACCTCGCGGCAATCGCGCCGGCGCATCCCCGCCACCAGCATCAGCCCGTGTACGTAGGTGTGGCGGAACGTCATCCGCTGCGACAGGATGTGCGCCCGTTCGAGGTGGGCGAAGCAGGCGTCGTAGTCGCGGCGCTGCATTGCGTGGCGGGCCAGCGAGACTTCCTTTTCATACGCTTCGAGCACGATTCGGTCCTCCGGGTCTGCGAAGGCGACATGCCTTCGCTGGAGTGGACTTTCGCAGGGGATGCCGCCGGACGATAGCGAGCTGCGATCAGCCGTCGGATTCCGTCCCGCAAGGGTTCGCCGCCGCGACCGAACGGTCGGAGGCTTGACCGGCTGCCATTTCCGCCGGAGCAACCATTCGGCGACGCCCTGGCAACCGTTCGGTCGGCAAGCGGGACCGCTCCGGCACCCGTGAAAACCGCCCGTCGCTTATGCCTGTCGAGGCGCTGTTGCCGCCCGGATAGTCCGTGGATCGAACAACCCCGAAACCCCCCATCCCACGGAGGCAGCAGATGAACACGTTTGTCCTGGCATTCCTCGGCGGCATCGTCGGCGCCGTACTCATGGACGTCACCGAATCGGTCGCGGCCCGGGCCGGCATCTCGAGCGGCGTCAACGTCGCCCTGGTCGGCCGCTGGTTCCTCGGATTGATCCAGGGGCGGTTTGCCCATGCCGACATCCTCGACTCCCCGCCCCAACCCTGTGAGGTCCGCGCAGGCTGGGTATTCCACATCTTGGTCGGCGGCGGCGGGGTGGCGCTCCTCTACGCGGCCGCACTTCAGTTCGCTGGCCCCTTGCCGGCCCCCAACCTCCTCCTTGGCGGGGTGCTCTTCGGCCTGGCCACCTCGGTGCTTCCCTGGTTCATCCTCCTGCCCTCCTTCGGCTGGGGTTGCTTCGGGCGGCGCGGACCGCAGGGCTCGAATGCGCTGCTGGCGAGCCCGCTTTCCCACATCCCCTACGGTTTCGGCGTCGGTGCCGTCATCGCGGCGGGGTCGGCTTTCTAGCGGGCCCGCCCCACCACCCCTTGGCGGCCGGCGATCCTGGCTCTAGAGTGGCGCCGTTTCCATCCCGCTCCGGCGCACCGCACCCGCCATGTCTCCACCGACAACCCGAACAGCCATGGAGTGGCCCGACGCGCTCAAGAGTGCGCTGCCGATTTTCGTCGTTGCGGCCGTCTTCCTGGCCCTCGCTGCGACGCTGCTCTTCGTGCTGTCCCCCGGGCTCGACACATGGCCCCGGCTGCTGGTGTTCCACGAATCCGTGGGCCTGACGATGGTGGCCTGTGGGCTGCTGCTGCGGCACGCGCGAGCCTTCGCGCGTTTCAGACCGATGGCCCGCTGGCTCCTCATCGGGGTCATTGCCATTCCGGTCGGCTTCTTCGTGGGGCACCAATTCGCCTTCCTGTTGCTGGGCGAGCCGCTGCGCATGGTCGGCTACTTGAGCGTCAGCTTGATCCCGATTCTCTTCACCCTGGTGGTGGGTGGTCTGGGCCTGCATTCCTTTGCGACGCGCGAGCAGTTGGCCCAGGAAGCCGCCGCGCGATCCGAGGCCCAGCGCCTCGCCGTCGAGTCCCAGTTGCGCCTTCTTCGCGCCCAACTGGAGCCGCACATGCTCTTCAACACCCTGGCCAACCTGCGCTCGCTGGTGCGGGAGGATGCCGGGCGCGCCGAGGCGATGATCGACCAGCTGATCGTGTACCTGCGCAGCGCGCTGGTGGCCTCGCGGACCGAAACGGTGACCCTGAGCGGCGAGTTCGCGCAATTGCGCGCCTATCTCGACATCATGTCTCTGCGCATGGGGCCGCGGCTTTCCTTTCGGCTGGAGCTGCCTGCCGCGATGGAGGAAACAGCGGTTCCCCCCATGCTCCTGCAGCCGCTGGTGGAAAACGCCATCAAGCACGGGCTGGAGCCCAAGGTCGGCCCCGGCAGCATCGAGGTGGTGGCGAGCGAGACCGCCGGAGGCATCGAGATCCGCGTGAGCGACAACGGCCTGGGACTGCCGGCGGAAGAGGAAGAGGAGGGCGCCGGGCCTTCCGGCTCGAGCTACGGGCTGCAGCACGTCCGGGACCGGCTGCGTGCGCTCTACGGCCCGGCTGCCCGTTTCAGCCTCGAGCGGCGGATTCCCGCGGGCGTGTGCGCCGTGGTGTTCATCCCGGCCTGACCGAAGCGCGCGCTGCGCCGACCTGACCGAGCATCCATCGACCCGCCGAGGAGAACCGAATGAACACCAAGGCCGCACCGACCGCCGTCATCGCCGAGGACGAACCCGTTCTCGCGCGGACCCTGGGCCGCCTGCTGGAGGAGGTGTGGCCCGAGCTTCGGATCGCCGGCGTGGCCGAGGACGGCCTGCAGGCCACGGAACTCGCGCTGGCGAAGCTGCCCGACGTGATGTTCCTCGACATCAAGATGCCCGGGCGCACCGGCATCGAGGTTGCCGAAGCCGTGGCCGACGACTGGCCCGAGGACAGGGCCGAACCGCTGTTCGTGTTCATCACCGCCTTCGACGGCTTCGCGGTGTCGGCTTTCGAACGCGCCGCGGTCGATTACGTCCTCAAGCCCGCCACGGCCGAGCGCCTGCGGCAAAGCGTGGCACGCCTCAAGGCGCGGCTGGTCGATCGCGCGGCCTTGCCCCGGGCGGGCGACATGGCCGCGTTGATGCAGCGGGTGCGGTCGATCGAGGCGCCTGAAGCGAACTCGATCGAGCGCATCAAGGTCATTCGCGCGGGCGTCGGCAACACCGTCCGCATGATTCCGGTTGCGGATGTGGTTTGCTTCGAGGCGACGGAAAAGTACGTGAACGTGGTGACGCCCGCGGGCGAGGCGCTGGTGCGCATGAGCCTGCGGGAACTCCTGTCGCGCATCGATGCCACTGACTTCATCCAGGTGCACCGCAGCGTCGTGGTCAATTCGACGAGCATCCTGAGCGCGACGCGAGACGAGAACGGGCACTACAGCCTGAGCTTGCGCGGATTGCAGCGGCCGCTGAAGGTCAGCCGGGCGTTCGGCCACCTGTTCCGGCCGATGTAGGCCGGGACCGCTGCTTCATCACTTCCTGGCGCAGGTGCAAGCCGGGCCGCAGGAGCAGTTGCCGGCGCAGGTGCGGGTTTCGCCGGGGCACGTGGCGCATTGGCAGGAAACGGGTCGGTTCGATTCGTTCATGGCGAGGATCCTCGGCGGGTCGACGACCGGATGTCATCGATGGGGAGCACTCTCGTCGATTGCATCGACACGACCGCGGGCTGTTCGCTTCGCTGCCGGCATCGCCGCCGCCCATGACCCGTTGCAGCCGATGCCTTTCCGGTCGGACGAACGCCTCCGGTTGCGCGGCCCCCGGGCAAGGAGACTTTCAGCCCCTGTCGAGAAATCCCCGCATCGCCCCCGCCGTGTGCGACCCCTTCGCCGAAGGCGCCAGGAACTCCTCCGGCACCCCCGCCATCACCACCTTTCCGCCGCCGTCTCCCCCTTCCGGCCCCAGGTCCACGATCCAGTCGGCTTCCGCGATGATGTCCAGGTTGTGCTCGATCAGAACGACCGTGTTTCCGGCATCCACCAGGCGATGCAGCACGCGGATGAGCTTCTCCACGTCCGCCATGTGGAGGCCGACGGTGGGTTCGTCGAGGACGTACATCGTATGTTGCAGCGATCGGCGACCCTCACCCCGGCCCTCTCCCAAGGGAGAGGGAGAACTGCGCACCTTCGCAAGCTCTGTCACGAGCTTGATGCGCTGCGCCTCGCCACCGGAAAGTGTCGGACTCTGCTGCCCCAGCGTGAGATAGCCCAGCCCCACGTCCTGCAGCAGCCGCAGTGCGTGGTGGATGGACTGGTGGGCGGCGAAGAACTCCACCGCCTCGTCCACGCTCATCGCCAGCACCTCGCCGACCGATCTTCCCCCGCATCTGCACCGCCAGCGTCTCGGGGTTGAACCGCGCGCCCCCGCATGCCTCGCACAGCACCTTCACGTCCGGCAGGAAGCTCATCTCGATGGTCTTGATGCCCTGGCCCTCGCACGCGGCGCAGCGCCCGGCATCCGACACCACCTTGCTACGCCCCTTGCCCTTCGCCTTGCCGCCGCCCGTGTTGAACGAGAACCGGCTCGCGGTGTAGCCGCGGATGCGCGCCTCCTGCGTATCCGCGAACAGTTTGCGGATCGTGTCGAAGAACCCCACGTAGGTCGCGGGGCAAGAGCGCGGCGTCTTGCCGATGGGCGTCTGGTCCACCTCCAGCACGCGCGACACACTCTCCCAGCCGGAAATGGCCTTGCAGCCGAACACGGAGGGCGTTGCCTTCCGATCCCGCGCCGCCCCTACCAGCCGCTCCAGGTTCTCCCGCAGCACGTCGCGCGCAAGCGTGGACTTGCCCGATCCCGACACGCCCGTCAGCACCGTGAGCCTTGCGAGCGGGAAACGCACCGTGATGTCCTGCAGGTTGTGCAGGTTCGCGCCAACGACTTCCATGGACGGCGTCTTGCGATTCACCGGCCGCCGCGGCTGCACGGGATGCTTGAGCGGCTCGCGCAGGAACTTCCCCGTGATCGAATCGGGATGGCGCGAGAGCTCGTCCGCCGTCCCCTCCGCCACCACCCATCCGCCGAGCCTTCCCGCCCCCGGCCCCAGGTCGATCACGTGCTGCGCGTGGCGGATGGTGTCCTCGTCGTGCTCCACCACCACCAGCGTGTTGCCCTTGGCGTTCAACTTGGCGAGCGTGTCGAGCAGGATCCGGTTGTCGCGCGGGTGCAGGCCGATGGTGGGCTCGTCCAGGATGTAGCACACGCCGCGCAGGTTGGAGCCGAGCTGCGCCGCGAGCCGGATGCGCTGTGCCTCTCCTCCAGACAAAGTAGGCGCGCCACGATCCAGCGACAGGTACCCCAGCCCCACCTGCTCGAGGAAGTCGAGCCGCGTGGAAAGCTCGGCGAGGATGTCGCGCGCGATCTCCCCCTCGCGCCCGGCCACCTTCAACTTGTCGAAGAAGGTATGCGCCGCCGAGATGGGCTGCGCGCTCATGGCGGCGATGGACTGCCCGCGAAAGCGCACCGCCAGCGCCTCGCGGTTGAGGCGCTTTCCCTCGCACGCGGGGCAGGCCTCGTCCAGCTCCAGCCACGAGACCCACGAGTCGAGCACGTGATCCTCGGTGCCGGTCTTGGCACGCTCGTCGCTCCAGTCGACGCCCTCCAGCTTCACGCCCGTGCCGTAGCAGTCGGGACACCAGCCGTGCTTCGAGTTGTACGAGAAGAGCCGCGGGTCCAGCTCCGGAAAGCTCCGTGCGCACGAGGGGCAGGCGCGCTTGGTGGAGAACACTTGCACCTCCGCCGCACCCCAGCCGCCCGCGAGCAGGTGCACCACGCCCTTGCCCGTGTCGGCCGCCTGAGCGAGTGCATCGCGAAGGGCGTGCTCGTTCGCCGCATCCACCTTGAGCTCCGCCACCGGCAGTTCCAGCGTGTGCTCGCGGAATCGATCCAGCCGCGGCCAGCGCTCCGAGGGCAGCCACTCGCCATCCACGCGCAGGTGCGACACGCCCTTGCCGCGCGCCCACTTGGCGAGGTCCGTGTAGAGGCCCTTGCGGTTGACCACGAGCGGGGCTAGCAGCGCCACCCGCTCTCCGCGATGCTCCTTGAAGATGCGCGCGGCGATCGCCTCCAGGCTCTGCGGCTCGATGGGCACGTCGCACTCGGGGCAGTGCTGCGTGCCCAGCTTCACGAAGAGCAGGCGCAGGAAATGGTGGATCTCCGTTTGCGTGGCCACGGTGCTCTTCGAGCCCCCGCGCGAGGTGCGCTGCTCGATGGCCACCGTGGGCGGGATGCCGAAGATCGCATCCACGTCGGGCTTCGAGGCCGGCTGCACGAACTGGCGCGCGTAGGCGTTGAGCGATTCCAGGTAGCGCCGCTGCCCCTCGGCGAAGAGGATGTCGAAGGCGAGCGTGGACTTCCCCGAGCCCGACACGCCCGTGATCACGGTGAACTTGCCGCGCGGCACCTCGACGTCGATGCCTTTCAAATTATGTTCGCGGGCGTGGCGCACGACGATGTTGGGGTCTATGGTCGCGCGGGCCGGGAGCAAACGCGGTTCCGCGGCGACGAGCGCGCCCAAAGGCCTCGCGAGCGCCGCCTCGTAATCCTTGAGCGCCTTGCCGGTGTGCGAGGCCTTCATCGCCATCATCTGCGCGGGCGTCCCTGCGCCGACCAGCTCGCCCCCCGCGTCTCCCCCCTCCGGCCCCAGGTCCACGATCCAGTCGGCGGCGCGGATCACGTCGAGGTTGTGCTCGATGACGATGACCGAGTTGCCCGCGGCGATGAGGCGGCGAAAGGCCGTGAGGAGCTTCGCCACGTCCTCGAAGTGCAGCCCCGTCGTCGGCTCGTCGAAAAGAAAGAGCCGCGTGTGGGAGGGTGCCACCGGGGGATGAAGCGCCGCGGCCACGACCGCCGCCGGCCGCTTGGGCAGCTTCTTGACCGACCCGCCCACCGCCTCGACCAGGTGCCCCGCGAGCTTGAGCCGCTGCGCTTCGCCCCCGGAAAGCGTGGGCACCGGCTGGCCGAGCCTCAGGTAATCGAGGCCCACGTCCGCGAGTGGCTTGAGGCGCGCCACCACGTCCTTCTCGCCGGAGAAGAAGGCGAGCGCCTCGTTCACCGTGAGTTCGAGCATCTCGGCAATGGAACGCCCGGCCACCTTTATCTCGAGCACCTCGTCGCGGTAGCGGCTGCCGTTGCAGTCCGGGCAGCGCAGGTACACGTCGGAGAGGAACTGCATCTCCACGTGCTCGAAGCCGTTGCCACTGCACGTGGGGCAGCGCCCGTTGCCGGAGTTGAAGCTGAAGGTGCCCGCCGTGTAGCCGCGGGTTTTCGCTTCCGGCGATCGGGAGAAGATCTCGCGGATGGCGTCGAACGCGCCCACGTAGCTCGCGGGGTTGGAGCGCGTGGTGCGGCCGATGGGCGTCTGGTCGACGAACACCACGTCGTTCACGCGCGCGGCACCGTGCATCTCGCGGAAGTCGCCGGGCGATTCCGTCGGCTTGCCCAGGTGCTTCAAGAGCGCCGGGTGCAGCACGTCCTGGATGAGCGTGGATTTCCCCGACCCCGAGACGCCCGTGATGCACACCAGACGGCGGAGCGGGAACTCGACGTCGATGTCCTTCAGGTTGTGCTCGGTGATGCCGCGAAGCGCGAGCCGCGGCGTGTCGGCGGTTGGGGGCACGGAAGCGACTCCCGCATCCGCCCGCCGCCGGCCCGAAAGGTATTCCGCCGTCACGGTCTTCGCGCGTTTCAACTCCTCGGGCGTGCCGAAGAACACGATCTCGCCCCCGCGCTCCCCCGGCCCCGGCCCCATGTCGAGGAGGCGGTCGGCCTCCAGCATGATCTGCGGGTCGTGCTCCACCACCACGAGGGAATTGCCCGCATCCCGCAGCCGCTTCATCACGCCGATCACGCGACCCATGTCGCGCGGATGAAGACCAATCGAGGGCTCGTCCAGCACGAAGAGCGTGTTCACGAGGGAAGTGCCCAGCGCCGTGGTGAGGTTGATGCGCTGCACTTCGCCGCCGGAGAGCGTGCGCGACTGGCGGTCCAGCGTGAGATATCCGAGCCCCACCTCGCACACGAAGCGAAGCCTGCCGTTGATCTCCTCCAGCAGCAGCTCGGCGGCCTCGTCCAGCGGGGCGGGGAGCGCGAGGCGCTCGAAGAGCGTGCGCACGCGCTCGATGGGAAGCAGCATCACGTCGTGTAGGCACAGGCCCGGGAGCGCGGCCAGCGCATCGCGGCTCCACTCCGTGCCACGCGGCGGATAGCGCTTGTCGGGGGCGAGCACCGCGTCCGCCTCGGCCTTCGTGCCCACGCGCCAGAGCATCGACTCGGGCTTCAGGCGCGCGCCGTCGCAGTCCGCGCAGGGCGTGTAGGCGCGGTACTTGGAGAGCAGCACGCGGATGTGCATCTTGTAGGCCTTCGTCTCCAGCCACTCGAAGAAGCGGGCCACGCCGTACCAGTGCGTCTTGCCGGTCTTCTTCCAGCCGACCCAGCCCTCGTCGCCCTCGATCACCCAGCGGCGGTGCTCCGGCGGCAGGTCGCGCCAGGCACGGTCGAACGCCACGCCGTGCTTCTTCGCGTACTTCTCGAGGTCGTCCTGGCACTCGTCGAAGCTCGCCGTCTGGAACGGCTTCACCGCACCGCGGCCGAGGGACTTCGACTCGTCCGGGATCACCAGCCCGTAGTCCACGCCGATCACGCGCCCGAAGCCGCGGCACTTGTCGCACGCGCCGACGGGGGAGTTGAAGGAAAACTTCGCGGGGCTGGGATCGGAATAGTGGATGTCGCAGTCGGGGCAATGCAGATCATTTGAGAAGCGCCATGGCGTGCCCGGCGCATCGGGCGCGGCCTCGTCGAGGGCGAACACGGTCAGTTTCCCCGCGCCCACGCGAAGCGCCGCCTCGATCGCCTCCACCACGCGCGCCTTCTCCGCCGCTGCCATTCGCACCCGGTCCTGCGTCACGTCGAGCCGCGTGCCTTTGCGCTGGTGGATGCGCGTGTAGCCCTGCGCCTCGAGGTGCTTGAGGACCTCGGCCTCGGTGAAGTTCTTCGGCACGTCGATGGGGAAGGTGATGGAAAGCCGCGGGTCGCCTGCCTCCTTCGCCCGCGCGGTCATCTCCGCGAAGATCGATTCCGGCGAATCCCGCCGCACCGGCCGCGCGCACTTCCGGCACGAGAGCCGTCCCGCCCGCGCGAAGAGCAGTTTCAGGTGATCGTTGATCTCCGTCATCGTCCCCACGGTCGAGCGCGACGTGCGCACCGGGTTCGTCTGGTCGATGGCGATGGCCGGCGGGATGCCCTCGATCGAATCGACCTGCGGCTTGTCCATGCGGTCGAGGAACTGCCGCGCGTAGGGCGAGAAGGTCTCCACGTAGCGGCGCTGGCCTTCCGCGTAGAGCGTGTCGAAGACGAGCGAGCTCTTGCCCGAGCCCGAAGGCCCCGTGACGACGACCAGCTCGCCGGTCGGGAAATCCACGTCGAGGTTCTTGAGGTTGTTCTGGCGCGCACCGCGGATGGCGATGATTTCGCGCGGGTTTTCCTCGACGGGATCGGGTGCGGGGGCGTGGGAGAGGTCGTTCATGGGGCGCCGGTGGGGAAGCTGCGGCCCGCGGGAGGGGTTCCCGCGCAGGGCAACCCCCATTCTAGGCACGCATCGGGCCCGGCGACAGGACCCGAAGGGGCAATACCCGGGATTGTGGATAACTCCCCGGCTCGCGAAAAACGCCCCGGGGAGGCGACCTCCGGCGCGGGACTTATCCCAGTTGCGCGTTCATGTGCCGCAGCCGGTCGGCCACGGAGCGCAGCATCGCCATCGCAAAGGCGGGCTGTCGCGTCGCCGCGGCGAGCAGGCTCTCCCGGTCGATGGCGAGCAGCTCGCAGTCCTCGTCGGTGATCGCATTGGCGATCCGCGGCGACTGGTCCACGAGGGCCATCTCGCCGAAGGTGCCGCCGGCGCCGACCCGCTCCACCACGCGGTCGCCGAGCGTGATCGCGACGTGGCCCGCCTTCACCAGGTACATCACCATGCCCGACTGGCCCTCGCGCATGATCACCGTGCCCGCCCGGTGGCGCACGAGCATGGGGCGCGGGAGCGCCGCCTCGAGCTGCGCGAGAAGTGCCGCGTCGAAGACGGGGGCGTCGGCCTGCCGCACGGCGATCGCCGTCCGGCGCGTCGAGAGCCGCGCCGCGACGAAGCGCAGCCGGTCGAACATCACGCTCATCAGCATCAGGGCGAACTCCGGTTGCCCCGCGAGCGCCGCGCTCAGCTCGTCGGCGCTCAGCGAGAACGCCTCGCAGGCGGACCTGGCCGTAGCCGACGCCGATCGCGGGCGCCCGCTGATGACCGCCATCTCGCCGAAGATCTCGCCCTTGCTCGCCGTGTCGAGCGTTCGCCCGCCGGCAGCGAGCACCACCTCGCCCTCGACGAGGTAGTACATGCGCGTGGAAGGGCCACGGGAGAAGATGCCGCCCGCCGAGGCCTTTTCCTCCTCCGCGAAGATCTGCTGCCCGGCTTCGAACCGATCGGCCTTGCCCGCGCTCCGGAAGATCCGCTCGGCGATCTCGGGCTTGTAGAAGGGGCTGCTCGCGGCCTTGTAGGGTGCGGAGGGCGCCGCCTGCGTCGCGGGCCGCGGCGAAGGCTCCGGCGCGGTGAAGTCCAGGTCGTCGGTATCGGGCATGCCGTGTCCTTTCCGGTATCTTGCGATTATGACGGCGAGGCGGGCCGGGACGCCATGCCCACCTGCCTGTGTGCCAAACCAATCATTGGAACGGGAGACCCCCATGACACCGACGGAACTGGCCGCGCTGTCCTCGCCGGAGCTGGACGCGCTTATCGCGGCCGCTGCGAAGGAGCGCACGAAGCGCGCCGACCCGCACCCGAACGAGGCGCCCAAGGAGTTCGAGGCCACGCTCAACCCGGCGTGGTTCGTGTTCCTCGCGGGCGAGAACACCGTGATCCAGATCCGCCACCTCGCCCACGGCTGGGTGTCGATCGCGATGCCCCCGGTGGAGCGTGCCCACTTCGCGAGCGTGCTGATGCACCATTCGCTGCTCGCGCTGCACGCGAAGCCCGGTGAGGGCCAGGCGGGCGCAGCACCGGTGCCGCCCCGTGCCGGCGGGGGTACCGTTCACTGAGCCCCGCCTGCGCCCGGCCCGCGCCCGGGTCCGTTGATCGGGGTCATCCGGCCGCGGCCCTCGGGGCGCATCCTGAAGCCGTCGCCCCATCGCGCGAGGGTGAGTCGTGACCGCTCCGGTTTTTCGCATGGTCGATGTCTCCAAGGTCTACCACGTGGGGGACGTGGAGGTGGTCGCGCTCCGGAAGGTGTCGCTCGAGCTCCACGCGGGCGAGTTCGTGGTCCTGCTCGGTCCCTCGGGCAGCGGCAAGTCCACGCTCCTGAACCTGCTGGGCGGCCTCGACACCCCCACTTCGGGGGAAGTGGATTACCTCGACCACGACCTCTCCGCGGGCGGCGACGAGGCGCTCACCCGCTTTCGCCGCGAGCACGTGGGGTTCGTCTTCCAGTTCTACAACCTGATCCCCAGCCTCACGGCGGAGGAGAACGTGGCCCTGGTGACCGACATCGCGGCCAACCCCATGGCGCCGCGCGAGGCGCTCGCCCTCGTGGGGCTTTCGGAGCGCGCGGACCACTTCCCCGCGCAGCTCTCGGGCGGCGAGCAGCAGCGCGTGGCCATCGCGCGCGCCATCGCCAAGCGCCCGGACGTGCTCCTGTGCGACGAGCCGACGGGCGCGCTGGACGTGGAGACGGGGCGCCTCGTCCTCGAGGCGCTCGACCGCGTGAACCGCGAGCTGGGCACCATCACCGCGGTCATTACCCACAACGCCTCCATCGCCGCCATGGGCCACCGCGTCATACGCCTGTCGAGCGGAAGGATCGTGGACATCGCGGCCAACGCGTCGCGCCTGCCCGCCTCGGAGCTCTCGTGGTGAGGGTCGGCCCCCTCGATCTCAAGCTCCTGCGCGACGCGTGGCACCTGCGCGGCCAGGTCATCGCCTGCGCGCTGGTCGTCGCCGGGGGCATCAACTCCTTCGTGCTGCTCTCGTCGGTGAACCGCTCGCTCGCGGCCTCCCAGGAGCTCTTCTACGAGACGCACCGCTTCGCCGACGTATTCGCCGACCTCGTGCGCGCGCCGGAACCCGTCGCCCGCAGGCTCGCGGAGATCCCCGGGCTCGCGGCCCTGGAGACGCGGATCTCGGCGCGGGTGAACCTGGACGTGCCCGGCCTCGCGGAGCCCGCGCGCGGGCGCATCGTCTCGCTCTCCCGCGACCCCGCCGGCGGCCTCAACACGCTGCACCTGCGCAGGGGCCGGATGCCCGCGCCCGGCTCCCAGGACGAGGTGCTCGCGGCGGAGGCCTTCGCGGTCGCCAATCGCCTCGCGCCGGGCGACGCGATCCGCGGCGTGATGAACGGCCGCTACCAGTCGCTGAAAGTGGTGGGCGTGGCCAATTCGCCGGAGTTCATCTACGCGCTCGGCCCCGGCCAGCTCGTGCCGGACAACCAGCGCTACGGCATCCTCTGGATGGACCGCAAGGGCCTCGAGAAGGCCTACGACATGGAGGGCGCCTTCAATTCGGTCACCGCGCGTGCGCAGCCCGGCGCGTCGCTGCCCGCCGTGCTGGGCGAGATGGACCGCGTGCTGGCGCCCTGGGGCGGCGTCGGCGCCTACGACCGCGAGGACCAGATCTCCCACCGCTTCCTCTCCGACGAGATCGCCCAGAACCGCACGATGGCGCGCGTGACGCCCACCATCTTCCTCGCGGTCGGCGCCTTCCTCCTCTACATGGTCCTCACGCGCCTGGTGCAGCTGCAGCGCTCGCAGGTGGGTCTCCTCAAGGCCTTCGGTTACTCGGGCGCGGAGATCGCGCTGCACTACCTCAAGCTGGCACTCGTGATCTCGCTCCTCGGCGCGGCGATCGGCGTCGGGACGGGGCTTCCCTTCGCGAGCGCGATGCTCGATCTCTACGCGCAGTACTACTACTTCCCGATGGCCGGCGGCGACCAGCGCGCCGTGGTGGCCGGGGCCGGTACCGCGCTCGCCGTGATCGCGGCCGTCGCCGGCGCGATTCCCGCGGCGCTGCGTGCCGCCCGCCTGCCGCCGGCCGAATCCATGCGGCCCGAGCCGCCGGCCGCCTTCCACGCCGGGTGGTTCGAGCGCTGGGGCCTGCGCCGGGCGCTGCGGCCCGCGGGCCGCATGCTCGTGCGCAACATCGCGCGCCGTCCGATGCGCTTCGTCGCGAGTGTTGCCGGCATCGCCATCGCGGTCTCGCTCCTGGTGATGATGACGGCGATGCTCGACGGCATCCGTTACCTCATGGACTGGCAGTTCAAGATCGTGCAGCGCGAGGACGTGCAGGTGGTCCTCGCGGAGCCGCGCGCGCGGGAGGCGCTGCACGCCTTCGCCGCGATGCCGGGCGTGATGCAGGCCGAGCCCTATCGCATCGTGGCGGTGCGTTTCCACGCGGGCCACCGCCTCAAGCGCGGGCTCCTCTACGGCCTCGAGGAGGCGCCCGCCCTGCGCCGCGTCGCCGGCGAGGACGGGCGTGCGATCGAGGTGCCGCCGGACGGCATGCTCCTCACCGGCATCTTCGCGAGGGACCTCGGGGTGCGCGCCGGCGACACGCTCGAAGTGGAGGCGATGGAGGGCAAGCGCCCGCGGCGCGCGCTGCGGATCGCGGGCGTCGTGGACGAGCCCATCGGCTACGCGGCCTATGTTTCGCGCGCGACGGCCAACCGCCTGATGGAGGAGGGCGACGTGCTCACGGGCGCTTACCTCCGCGTGGATTCGCGCGAGCGCGAGCGGATCTTCGCCGCACTCAAGGCGATGCCGCAGGTGGCGGGCGTGAACCTGCGCGAGGCCACGCTCGCCCGCTTCGACGAGATGATCGAGCGCAGCGTCGGCATCATGATCACCGTGAACCTGGTCTTCGCGTGGATCATCGCCTTCGGGCTCGTGTACAACGGCGCCCGCATCGCCCTCTCGGAGCGCGGCTACGAGCTCGCCACCCTCCGGGTGCTCGGCTTCACGCAGCGCGAGTCCGCGGGGCTGCTGCTGGGCGAGCAGGCGGCCATCACCGGCGCGGGGCTCCCGCTGGGGCTTGCGCTCGGCATCGGGCTCACGCTCTACTTCATCTGGATGCTCTCGACGCAGATGTGGCGGATGCCCTACGTGATGACGGGTGCAAACCTCGTGGGCGCCATGGCGGCGGTGGCCGTCGCCGCGGTGGCCTCCGGCGGCGCGGTGGCGTGGCGGTTGCGCCACATGGACTTGGTCGCGGCCCTGAAGGCGCGCGAATGATGCGGAGCAAGGCATGAAACTCACGAAGAGATCGCTCGGATTCGCGCTGGCCGCACTTGCGGTGGTGGCCTTCCTCGCCTGGTGGGCGTGGCCGGCGCCGCGGGTCGTCGAGACGGCGCGCGTGGCGCGCGGCATGGTGCAGGCTACGATCGAGGAGGACGGCGAGACCCGCGCGATCGACCGCTACGGCATTGCCGCGCCGGTGGCGGGGCGGCTCCTGCGCGTCGCACTTCGCGAAGGCGACGCGGTGAAGGCCGGGCAGGTCGTGGCCGAGATCGCGCCGCTGCCCCTCTCGGCGGCCGAGCGCGATCTCCTCGAGGCGAAGCTCGTGGCCGCGCAGGCCATGCGCCGGGAATCCGACGGGCGCGTGGCGCGCGCGGAAGCCGACGCCACCCAGGCGCAGCGCGAGAAGGTCCGCGTGGCCGACCTCGTGGCGAAGAAGTTCATGTCGGACCAGGCCCTGGAGCAGGCGGAGGTGGCCGCGAAGACGAGCGCGGCGGATCTCGCTGCGGCGAAGTCCCGCGCCGCGGCGGCCGTCGCCGAGGTCGAGGCGTCGCGCGCGACCCTCCTGGCCGTCCGCGCGAAGGCGCCCACGGTGCCCATCGCCTCCCCCGTGAACGGGCGCGTGCTGCGCATCCCCGACCGCAGCGAGCGCGTCGTGCAGGCGGGGACTCTTCTCGCGACCGTGGGGGACCCGCGCGCCCTGGAGATCGTGGTCGACGTGCTCTCCAACGACGCGGTGCGCGTGAAGCCCGGCATGCCGATGCTGCTCACCGGCTGGGGTGGGCCGGAGGCGGTGGAGCCCGTCGAGGCGGTCGTGCGCGCGGTCGAGCCCGCGGCCTTCCGGAAGATCTCCGCGCTGGGCGTGGAGGAGCAGCGCGTGAACGTGATCGCGGACTTCCGCGCCGTGCCGCCCGGCATCGGCGACGCCTACCGGGTGGACGCGCGGATCGTCGTCGCGCGCAAGGCCGATGTCCTGCGCGTTCCCGTGGGCGCGCTCTTCCGCCGCGAGGGAAAGTGGAGCGTGTTCCGGGTCGAGGGCGGGCGCGCGGCGGCGAAGGAAGTCGAGGTGGGCCTGCGCGGCGCGCGCGACGCCGAGATCGCGGGCGGGCTCGCCGAGGGCGACGAAGTGGTCCTCTACCCCGGCAACGATCTCTCGGAAGGCGCGCGGGTCGCGCCGCACCGCTAGGCGCGGAATATCAGGAAAGGAAGCGGCGCGGCGAGATCGCGCCCGCGAGATCGCGCGGCAGCGGAGACGGCTCTCCCTCCAGGCGTGCGGCGATCAGCTCGGCCCCGATCGGCGCCCAGAGCAGTCCGCGCGAGCCGAGCCCCGTCGCGACCCAGGCGCCCGGCAGCAGGGTCTCGCCGAAGATCGGCAGGCGGTCGGGCACGGTGGTGCGAAAGCCCGCCAGGCCCGTGAGGTCCTCCGCGCGGACGCCCTCGCCGAACCCCGGAAGCATGGTCGCGGCGCGCGCGAGGTTCTCGCGGTGGTCGGCGGCGCGAACGTCCTTGTCGTGATCGTCGTGCTGGTACGTCGCACCCACCACGTGGCCTCCGTCGGGCAGCGGCGCGACGTAGCCGCTGCCGCTCACCACGACTTCGAGTGCGGGCTCCGCGGTCGGCGGCAGGAAGCTCACCTGGCCGCGGACCTTGGCGAGCGGCAGCCGGGCCTCGGGCAGCAGGCGCTTCGCGTCGAAGGCGTTTGCAAGCAGGAGCGTCGGCGCCTCCGCGATGACGCCGCCGCCCGCGTCGAGCGCGCGCCAGTCGGCGCCTTCTCGCTCGAGGCGATCCACCTCGCGCCCGAGGTGCAGGCGCACGCGTTCGCCCGCCCGCGCGAGCAGCGTCGTGGCAAGGCTGCCGGGCGAGACCCAGGCGCCCGAAGGCATCCACCACCCCGGGCCGCGCACGGTCCCGGCCCGCGATCCGGCGCGCCTCGGCCGCATCCACGCAGCGCAGGAATTCGGGGGAATGCTCCTGTGCGGAGACGATCGCCGCGAAGCGCGCCGCCTCGTCGTCGCCATCGGCGAGCTGCAGCACGCCGCAGCGGTTCCACACCAGGTGGTACCCGTCGTGCTGCAGGGCGCGGAAATGCTGCAGGGCGTAGAGGAAGGCCGGCCGGGAAGCCTGCGCGTTGACCGCATCGCGCAGGTTCGCGATGGGCCGCACCAGGCCGACGGTCGCGCCGGTGCGCTTTTCCCGCGCGTCGATGAGTTCGATGTCCCAGCCGCGCGTGGCCAGGCGTTCGGCGCACAGGATGCCGGCGAGACCCGCACCGACGATGATGGCGTGGCGTCGCGGGTTCGCCGGCGTCGCCTCGTCGCCGTCGCGCACGCCGATGAGCCGGTCGACCGTGCCGCCCGGACCTCCGTGCGACGCGATGCGAAACCCCGCCCCGGCGAGCACGGCGCGCACGCCGCCGGAAACCGTTCCCGTGGCAAGCGTCGCTCCCGGGGCGGCAATGCGCGCGAGCTCGCGGACCACTTCCGGCGACCACATCCCGGCACTGCGGGCGGGGAGCGATCCATCGAGAAAGAGCGCATCGGCGCTCGCCTCCAGTTGCGCGAGCATGGCCTGCGCTTCTCCCAGGAGGAGCGTGAGCCGCACCCGGCCGCCGTCGAACTGCAAGCGGTGATAGCCCGCGATCGGCGGCGGCCACACGGCGAGCAGGGCGGTGGCCAGGGGCCGCAGGGACTCGAACGGGGCCAGGGCGGCCGCCAGATCGGCGGCGGCGAGCGGATGGGGCTCCACGGACACGAAATGCAGCCGCGCGCAGCCGGAGGCGTCGGCGCGCAGCGCGTCCCAGGCTGCGAGGAAGTTCAGCCCGATGCCGAAGCCCGTCTCGAGGATGGTGAACGCCTCGCGCCCGCGCCAGCGCTCCGGCAGCGCGTTGCCCACGAGGAACACGCCGCGCGCACGGGCGAGGGCCCGGTCGGGGGAGTCGAGGAGTTCGCGGAATCCCGCGTCGAGGAAGGATCCGTCCGGCGCACGTGCGGGGCGCGAGGGAGTCACGCAGACGGATCGGCCGGTCATGGCGGCATCATACCGCCCGGTTCCGCAGGGTCCGCAGGGCCCGGCGCGGGCTCCCACCGGCGCGGCCGAAAAGGAGTAAACGGACGCGCCGCCCGCGCGGGCTGCGGAACCTCAGTAGAGCGTCGCCGAAAGGCGCCGCCGGTAGTCGGATACGAGGTCGGGCTCTCCCGTCGCCATCTCGAAGACGGCGAGCATCTTGCGCCGGCCCAGGTCGTCGTCGAACGCCCGGTCGCGCTGCACGATCTCGAGCAACTGTTCGAGCGCAGGGCCCCAGTCGCGTTGCGCGATGTGGACTTCGGCCAGGTCGCGCCGCGCCGTGAGGTTGCCCGGATCAGCCTCGACCAGCCGCGCGAGGTCGGCCGCGGCCGGTAGGGAGGAGGCATGCTCGGCGGCCTCGAGCCGGGCTGCAGCCGTGTCCCACGCCGAGGCCTGCGGCGCACGGGGAGAAAGCAGCGCCCACTGCGCGCGCGCGCCGGCGATGTCTCCCTGGTCCAGAAGGATGCCCACCAGGTCCAGGCGTGCGGCGTCGTTGGCGGGGTCCAGCGCGATCGCGGTCTTCAGGTGCTCCTGCGCGAGCGCGACCTGCCCGGCCGCCAGCGCGGTGCGCGCCTGGCGCAGCTCCCGTTCGGCGGGGTCGGGGACGAGTTTCTCTAGGAAAGCGCGGATGGCGCTTTCCGGTTGCGCGCCGACGAACTGCGATACGGGCCGGCCGTCGGCGAAGGCGACGACGAGCGGAATCGAGCGCGCGCCGAACTGCGCGGCAAGCTCGGGGCTTTCGTCGGCGTTGACCTTGACGAGCTTCCAGTGCCCGCCGGATTCGCGTTCGAGCTTCTCGAGCGTCGGGCCCAGCGACTTGCAGGGGCCGCACCACGGGGCCCAGAAGTCGACGAGGACGGGAACTTCGCGCGAGGCCTCGAGGACTTCGCGTTCGAACGTGGCAAGGGTGGCATCGATCATGGTTGTTAGATGGCGACAGGAGGGCTCAAGTTCAAGATAATGTCGCAAGCCCCCGATCCCCGGGGCCGGGAACCTTCACCCCATGGCACTGCAACTGGACCTGCCGGCCGGGCTCTCCGGCACCGCCGAGATGGTCGTCGGCGAGCAGCACACGGCGCCCCGCGTGGGCAGCGGGCGCATCCGCGTGCTCGCCACGCCGGTCATGATCAACCTGATCGAGGCGGCCGCGCTCGCGGCGGTCGAGCAGTCCCTCCCGGAGCATCACCAGAGCCTCGGCACGCGGCTCGATGTCTCCCACGTGGCGGCCACACCGGTTGGCATGCGCGTGCGCGCCACCGCGGAAGTCGTCGGCGTCGAGGGCCGCACCATCCGCTTCCGGGTGCGCGCCGAGGACGAGCACGACCTGATCGGCGAGGGCACGCACGAGCGCGTGGTGGTGAACCTCGAGCGCTTCGATGCGCGCGTGCGCGAAAAGGCGGCCCGCGGCGGAAGCGGCTGAAGGAGGGGGCTGCTTGAGGAGGGGCTGCTGAAGGAGGTGGCCGCTGAAGCAGGGGCCGCTGAATCAGGGGGCCGCTAGCGGCCCGGCGCCGCGGCGGCTTCGAGGAGCTTCAGCCCCTGGTAGAGGATCGGGTCTCCCGGCCCGCCCTTGGGCGCGACGATATCCACGGTCACGGCCGGACGCACCGCCTCGCGGGGCGTGCCGTTGGCGTGAAAGACCCGTGCCGCGGGGTAGCGCAGCACGATGCCCGATCGCGGCAACCGGATCTCGCGCGTGTCCCCGCGCAGGCCCGCCATCGCCGTGCCGACGAGCGTGGCGCGCGCGGCGGTTTCGAGGCCGATCGCGAGGGTTTCGCCCTCGCCCGCCGTCCAGCGGTCCACGAGCACCAGCGTGCGCGCGGCATAGGTGAACGGCCCGCGGGGAGCCACTTCTTCCATGCGAGGCTCCTCGCCGCGTGCCGCCGCCCGCACGGCCTTCGCGAACCACGGCGACTTCTGCGCCACGAAGCGGCCGAGCAGCGCGCGCGCCACCTCGGGCGAGCCGTCCGACTGGGTCTCGCGCAGGTCGAGGATCAGCCCGCGCGTGGCCTTCAGGTACTGGAGGGCCGCGTCGAAATGGGGCACGAGGCCTGGATCGCCGAGATTGTTCTTGATGCGCAGGTAGCCGAGGTCGCGCTCCTCGCCGATGCGGCGCGCGATGAGCGGCGGCGTCGCCCCCGCGGGCTGGTCCTCGCGCGCGATCACGAGGCGGCTCGCGCGGCCGGCGATCGACACGTCGAGGGCAAGCTCCCCCGACCACGGGCCGGCCACCAGGCGACGCAGCGCCCAGTCCCGCGCGCGGGAATCGTCGGGCCTGCCGCCGCCGAGCATCTTGCGCACGGCCTGCTCCACGGGAGCGCCCTGCACGGCGATCACGCACATGCCGGGTACCGCGCCGGCCACGTCGGCCACGCTTCCGGCGCGCACGGCGGATACCACGGGATCCTTGCCGATCCATTCCGCCCACAGGTCGGTAGCCATCGGCACCTGCCGCGGCGAGCCGGGAAGGTGCGCGTCGAGCGTGACATGCTCGTCGCGCAACTCCGCGATCGCGCCCTCGAGGGCCACGAGGAGATCCTCGCGGGAACGCGCGGCCAGCGCCCGCGGCCGCCACCGCGCGCCGGTGGCGCGCCAGCCCTGGCGGCGCGCGTGATAGGCGTAGCCCTCGTCGATGGCGCCCCACAGGAGGTCGAAATCCCCGGCGAGACTTGCGGGGGCCGCGGCCGCACGCGCCAGCGCAGGCGCACTCGCCGCCACGGCCAGGCACTCGCGCAGGAACCGCCTTCGGGAATGCGCCACGCGCTCCCGCCTAGGGATCGAGCGGCGGGGGAACCCCGTCCGGCAGCGGCGTGCGCGCGACGTTCAGCACCATCGCGAGCAGCGAGTAGTAGCCGCACAGGCCGCACAGGTCGACCACGCCGCGCTCGCCGAAAAGTTCCACCGCGCGCGCATAGGTGTCGTCGGAAACGGAGCGGTTGTCCTGCAGCTCCTGCAGGAAGTCGTGCACCACGGTTTCGTCGGGCGCCATGCCGTCGGGGCGCAGGCCGCGGGCGATGGCGCGAACGTGCGCGGCCGGGACTCCCGCGCGCTCGGCGATGGGCTGGTGGACGTGCCACTCGAACTGCTGGTTCCAGCGGCGGGCGATGACGAGGATCGCGAATTCGGAGAGCCGCGGCGGGAGCGCGCTCTTGTAGCGCAGGTACTCGCCGGTCTTCTGCAGTGGCGAGAGGAGATCGGGGCTGCGCAGCAGCGGGATGAACGGCCCGAACACGGCGCCGCGGGGCCCGCTCGAGAGTTCCCTGGCGGCCGCTTGCTGCGCCGGCGAGAGGCTCGAATCGGGAAGGGGAGGAAGTCGGTCGGGTCCCATGGCGGATCGCTTTCGGCAGGCCGCGGGCGGGCAAAGCCGCTCCGCTCGGACAGGGACATCCTAGCCCATCGGCGCAGGTGCACCGATGACTGCGGTCAACCGGCCGCGAGCTCCTCGATGCGATCGAGGCGTTCGGCGAGGCCCGCGGCGCGCGTGAATCCCGCGGTCAGGAGAAAGAAGCGCTGGTCCGGATAGCCCACGGCCACCGTGGGAAACCCCGTCACGCCGGATTTCACGGTGGCCGCGAAGTCCTGCTTCACCGCGTCCTGCGCGGCCGACGAGGCGAGTGCGGCGGCGAACACCGCGCGGTCGAATCCTTCTTCCGCGGCGAGATCGGCGAGCGTCCCGGCGTTCGTCGTGTCGCGGCCCTCGGCGTAGAAGGCGCGCTGCACGCGCTTGAAGTAGGCGAGCGCGCGCGCGGAATCCGTCGCCCGCGCTATGACCACCGCCCGGCAGGCGGGTTCGGTGTCGTACACGAATCCCTCGCGCGCGAGGGCCGTGTCGTCGAACGGCAGGCCGCTTTCCTTCGCCACGTGGGCCCAGTGCCCGGCGATCGTCTCGCGGAATGCGGCATCGGCCGCTTCGGCGTGGTAGGCGCGCAGCCCGCCCATCACGAGATCGACGCGCAGGCCGGGGCGTTTCTCGAGGAAGGCGTCCAGCTCCGGCCCGAATCCGTAGCACCAGGAGCACATCGGATCTGCGAAGTAGACGAGGAAGCTGCCGCTCATGCCACCCTGGAGCGGCCGAGGGAAACCGCCGCCACGCGATTGCGGCCGCGGTTCTTCGCCATGTAGAGCGCCTCGTCGGCGCGGCCGATGAGTTGGTCGAGCTCCTCCGGGCCCTCGTCGATGCGTGCGGCAACGCCTGCGCTCAGGGTGAGGGGAATCTCGACTCCGTTCATCACGAAGGGCGAGCCGGCGACCGCCTTGCGGATGCGGCCGGCGAGCGCGACCGCGCCCGGCCCCGGCACGTCCGGCAGGAGCAGGCAGAATTCCTCGCCGCCGTAGCGCACGAGCACGTCTTCCTTGCGCAGCTGGTCGCGCACCACGTCCGCGAAGCGCTGCAGAACTCGGTCGCCGACCAGGTGGCCGTGGTTGTCGTTCACGCTCTTGAAGTGGTCGAGGTCCAGCAGGACCAGGGACAGCGGCGCGTCGATGCGGCGCGCCCGCGAGAGCTGCTTCTCCGCGAGCTCGATGAAGGTGCGGCGGTTGAAGGCGCCGGTGAGCGGGTCGAGGGAGGCGAGCTGCTGCGCGAGGAAGTCGGCGCGCTCCTTCTGCATGAGCAGGAACGACACCGACGAGAGCAGGATGACGGTGTAGCCCGCCATCAGGCTGAAGGCCTGGGTCGCGGAGGGCTCGAGGAAGTCGTGGATGGCTTCCGGGGAGTACAGGGGGCCCACCGCGCGCACCAGGAAGCTCGCGGTGCCGAGCGCGAAGCTCGCGACGAACATGCCGCGCGTCCCCCCGCTCACGCCCGGCATGGGCTTCCACGCCAGCGCGAGGAGCGTCACCTGGCCGGCGGCGAAGAGAAAGCTCACCGCGATGAGTCGGGCGCCGAAATCGTGGATCAGGGCGCCGACCGCGAAGGCCGCGGCCGCGCCCGTCGCGAAGTGCACGAAGAGCGGCAGCTTGCGTCCGCGAAAGGCGAGGATGGCGGCTGCGACGAGCGAGATGGAAACGCCGAGCAGGGCGTTGGCCGCGAGGATCGACACCCAGTCCGGGATGACGCCCCGCAGTGCGAACAGCACGAAGCTCGCCGCCTGGGCGAGGAGCGCCAGGGTCCACGGCCCGAGGCCGTTCTGCGGCCGCCGGCCGGTGCCGATCCACAGCGAAACCGCGAGGATCAGGTTGGTGGCGACCATCACGACGAAGAGGGAGCGAATGTCGAACATGGTTCCAGCTTAGGCGTGCGGGTCGCGGCTCGCCGTGGCGCGGATCACATTTTCCGGGGGCCGGGCGTGACAGGCGTAACCACGCGGCCCGGCCCCGGTGCGCTCACGGTGCGCCCTTTCGCAGGCTTGCTGCGATCATCCCGGCGAATCGCGCCGGCTTGATGAAGCCCTTGCCCCACTTCCCGTCAAAGTCGGCGGTGACGTTCGATGCGGCGATCTCTTCGTTGGTCTTGCCCTCCGCGATCATCCGCCGGATGCGGGCGGAAATCGTGGCGAGCATGTCGCGGTAGGCCTGCAGGTCGGCCCAATTCGCCAGCGGCCCGTGTCCCGGGATGATCCTCGTGGCGTGCGTGGCGATCGCGAGCGCCCTGTCCACCGCGGCGATCATGCCGTCCACCGAGCCGCCACTCGAGGCGTCGATGAACGGGTACATGCCGTTCCAGTGGACGTCGCCCATGTGGATCACGTCGCTGCGCGCGAAATGCACGATGGCGTCGCCGTCGGTGTGGGCGCGCGGAACGTGGAAGGCGCGGATCTCGTCGCCGTTCAGGTGGAAGGTGGTGTCGGTGGAGAAAGTGACCACGGGCAGCGCGGCCTTCGGCTGGCGCCCGGTTTCCATGCGCAGGAACTCGATGAACTGCGCGGAGTCCATGCGCTTTCGCACGTTGTCGTGGGCCACGACGAGGACGCCGGCCTTGCCGAGGTTCTCGTTGCCGCCGGTGTGGTCGGAGTGCCAGTGCGTGTTCAGGACGAAGCGAACCGGCAGCGGCGTGATGGCGCCGATGGCCGCCAGGATCTTTTCGGTGAGCGGCGCGTACTGGTCGTCGACCAGGAACGCCGCGTCCGCGCCCGCGGAAAGCGCGAGGTTTCCACCGGCGCCGGTGAGCATCCAGACGGTGTCGGCGAGCTTCTCGGCGCGGATCTCGACCTTCGAGAAATCCTGGGCAAACGCGGGGAGCGCCAGGGCCAGGGCGGTGGCGGCGCTGGCGGCCGCGGCGATACGGCGGATCATGGGGTCTCCCGGTCTTCCTGGTGTTCTGGTTTTGCGCCATCCTAACGCCAATCCGGCGGTCGCGATTGCGGCATGATCGCCATCGGAAAGGCCGGGCTCGCGCGAATCCGCCGGCCGTCCCCGCAGCGTCCAATCCGGGAGAACGCCATGAACACCGCCGAACAGGAAGCCATCCTCTTCATCGCCCTCCGGGCGGCATTCGCCGACGGGGGCAAGGACGAACGCGAGCGTGACGCCATCCGCGCGATCGCCGATGCGATGCCCGGCGGCGTGGACTATCCGGCTCTGTACCGGGAGGCGCTCCTCGGCGAGCGCGGCCTCGACGGGGCCGCGGCGGTCCTCCCGACGCCGGAGCTGCGCCAGTACGCCTTCGAGATGGCGGTCTGCGTGTGCGACGCGGACGGGGCCCACACCGCCGCGGAGAAGGCGTTCCTGGACGAGTTGCGCACCGCGCTCGGGCTCGATGCCGCGCGCGGCGAGGCTTTCGTGGCCCAGGCCGCGGGCGTGGCACTCGCGCCGCTCGCCATACCCTCCGCGGCCGAGCCCGTGTTCGCCGCGACGCTCTCCGGCGCCGAGATGGACAAGCTGATCCTCGACTACGCGATATTGAACGGGGCGCTCGAGCTGTTGCCGCAGAGCCTCGCGTCCATGGCGATCATCCCGCTGCAGATGCGGATGGTCTACCGCATCGGCAAGGCGCACGGTTTCGAGCTGGACCGGGGGCACGCGAAGGATTTCCTCGCCACCGTGGGCGTGGGGCTCGCCTCCCAGACCCTGGAGCGGTTCGGCCGCAGGCTCGTGGGCGGCCTGCTGGGGTCGATTGCCGGCGGCCTCGGGCGCGCAATCGGCTCGGCGGCCACGGGAGCGGGATTTTCCTTCGCCTCCACCTACGCCCTGGGGCAGGTGGCCCGTCGCTACTACGCGGGGGGACGGACGCTTTCGCGCGAAGCGCTCCGGGAGACCTTCGCCGCCATGCTCGGCGAGGCGAAGGGATTGCAGTCGCGCTACCTGCCCCGGATCACGCAGCGGGCCGGTTCGCTCGACCTGGCCGAGGTGGTCCGCTCGGCGCGTGCGTGAGCCCTGCGGTGCGCGGCCCGCGCTAGAGCGCGCGCACCGAGCGCGGCGGGTAGCGGGCGGGGGCGAGTTCCAGTTCCTCGCCGATCGGCGTGGCCGGAAAGTGGAAGGGCACCGGTCCATCGGGCTGCGCGTGCAGGAACTGGCGGACGAAGGGATCTTCGGAAGCGAGCATCTCCTTCGTGGGCCCGTGGCCGAGAATGCGCCCTTCGCCCATGAGGTAGAGGTAGTCGGCGAGCTTCACCGCCTCGGGAACATCGTAGGTCACCACAACGGAGGTGCTGCCCAGCGCGTCGTTCAGCGTGCGGATCAGGTGGCAGATCACGTTGAGGGTGATCGGATCGAGGCCCGCGAAGGGCTCGTCGTAGATGAGCAGGTCCGGATCGAGCGCGATGGCGCGGGCGAGCGCGACGCGCCGGGCCATGCCGCCGGAGAGCTCCGTCGGGTGGAGGGAGACCGCGCCGCGAAGGCCCACGGCGTGGAGCTTCAGCTTCACGAGATCCGAGATGATGTCCTCGGGCAGGCGCGTGTGCTCGCGGATCGGGAAGGCGACGTTCTCGAAGACGCTCAGGTCGCTGAAGAGCCCGCCCTTCTGGAACATCATGCCGATCTGGCGGCGCAGACGGTACAGGCCGGCCGGGTCGAGCGCGTGCACGTCCTCGCCGCACACCTTGACGGAGCCGCGCGCGGGCTTGAGCGCGCCGCCGATCAGTTGCAGCAGCGTCGACTTCCCGCACCCGCTGGTGCCCAGGATCGCGACCACCTTCCCCCTGGGGATGTCGAGCTCGAGCCCCTCGAGCACCTTGCGCTTGCCGTAGGCGAAGTGCAGGTCGCGGATCTCGATCAGGTTCACGCAGTCGGCGGGGAGCATGGCGGCATTGTAAGCTAGGGGCTGTCACCACGGAGGCCCCCCACAATGGCGGACACCAGGAACCTCGCCGTCTTCTGCGACTTCGAGAACGTCGCACTCGGCGTGCGCGAGGCGAAGTACGACAAGTTCGACATCCGCAAGGTGCTCGAGCGCCTGCTGGTCAAGGGCAGCATCGTCGTGAAGAAGGCCTACTGCGACTGGGAGCGCTACAAGGAGTTCAAGGCGCCCATGCACCAGGCCTCCTTCGAGCTGATCGAGATCCCGCACGTGCGCCAGTCGGGCAAGAACTCGGCCGACATCCGCATGGTGGTGGATGCGCTGGACCTCTGCTACACGAAGAGCCACGTGGACACGTTCGTGATCGTGAGCGGGGACTCCGACTTCTCGCCGCTCGTCTCGAAGCTGCGCGAGAACGCGAAGACGGTGATCGGCATCGGCGTGAAGAAGAGCACGTCCGATCTCCTCATCGCCAACTGCGACGAGTTCATCTACTACGACGACCTGGTGCGCGAGCTTCCCAAGCGCAAGCCGGCGAGGAAGCCCGAGGGCAAGGCCGAAGGCAAGGCGGAGGGCAAGGCCGCGCCGCAGCCCCGGGAGCGCGAAGCGAAAGACAAGGAGGTCGTCAACGCAGGCGGCGGCAGCCGCCAGGAGGCGTTCGATCTCGTCCTCGAGACCATCGACGACCTGGTCGACGAGCGCGGCGTGGAGGAGACGCTCTGGGGCTCGATGGTGAAGCAGGCCATCAAGCGCAGGAAGCCCGGCTTCAACGAGAGCTACTTCGGCTACCGGTCGTTCAACCAGCTCCTCGAGGAGCTCCAGGAGCGCGGCCTCGTGGAGCTCGAGCGCGACGACAAGAGCGGCGGCTACACCATCCGCTCGGTGGCGCCGGACGAGGAATAGCTAGCGCGGCGGGCGCGGCCGGCCGCGGGCCGCCAGCGTCCGGTCGATCGCCGCCGCCACGCGGGCGCCCCACGCCGCATCCACCGCGAAGGGCCCCGCGGATTGCGCCGCCCAGGGGCCGGGCCAGGCCCCGGCCGCCGGCACGGCCTTGCCCCTCGCCGTCGCCGCGGCGCCCGGCGCCGCACGCACGAAGAACACGTCGTTGCGGTTGGCGAGATCGCCCGTCGTGCGCACGTGCAGCGACAGGAAATCGGCGCCGAGTCCCGCGAGCCCCATGTAGTCCCCCAGGAAGAGTCCGTTCGCGGTCGGCGCCGTCGCGAGGTCGAACGGAGCGGCGAGCCGCGTCTCGCTCCAGGTCGCCCCGTCCGTGGATCGCGCGAGCCAGTACCCCGTGGGCAGCGTGGCGCGGTCGGCCGTGTTGTCGCGCAGGTCGTAGTAGGCCACGCCGATCGTGCCGTCGGCGAGCGCGTGCACGGTGGGCGTGAACGCGGCGACCCCGGAGTTCGGGTTCACGCGCACGGGCGCCGACCAGGTGAGCCCGCCGTCCGCGGAGCGCACGTAGGCGATGGCGTCGCGCAGCCCGCCGGAGAAACGGGAGTCCTGCCACGCCACGTGCAGCGATCCTCCGGGCCCGGCCGCCGCGCTGAGCAGGATCGCGCCGTCGCGGATCGCCATTCCCGTGTCGGGATCGAAGACCCCGACAGCCAGGTGGGCGGCGACCGTCACCGGGGAGGACCAGGTGGCGCCGCGATCCGTGGAGCGCAGGGCGACGACCGAAGCGGTGCGCGCGGGAAGCGTGGACTCGTCGATCCGGGTCGCCACGTTCGCGAGCGTGCCGTCGGAGAGCACCACCACGAGGTTGCCGATGGTCTGGCCGTCGGGGCCCGGATCGTATATCGACCGCGCGGGCTCCCAGGACGCGCCGCCATCGACGGTGCGCGCGAACGTCGCCGGCCCGCCGCCGAGCTGGTAGAGGCGATCCCACACCGCGTAGGCGAAGCGCGCGTCGCGGGGATCGGCCGTGATCGCGTTCTTGTCGTTGAAATAGGGCGCCGTGTCCGCGATCAGCGCCACGGCATTGCCCCAGGTGCGCCCGCCGTCCGCGGAGCGGGAGACGAGCATTGCGTTGGCCGAGCCGCCCGCGAAGCTCCCGCCGGTGGTCGACAGCGACATCGCCCAGGCCGTGCCGTCCGGACCGAAGGCGACCCACGGATCCGTCGCGCGATCGAAGTCGCCGCCGTTGGCGGGCGTGCCGCCGGCGCATCGGGAGAAAGCCATGGCCCGCGTGGCCCAGGTGGCGCCGCCATCGAACGAAACGGCGGAAACGAGTCCGCGCGCCGACCCGTTCGACCAGCGATCCTGCTGCCACATCGCGAGGAGATGGTCGGGGTTCGCGGGGTCGACCGCGAGGCTTGGCTCCACCTCCGCATCGACGTACACCGTGCCCGTCGCGCCGCCGCAGCCGGGGGCGAAGGGCGAGGGGCCGGAGACTGCGCCCGTCGCCGGCGGCGGCGGCGCGGGGGGCGCGGGAGTGGAACCACCGCCACCGCCGCCGCAGGCCGCGAGCGCGAACGCGGCGAGAACCGCCAGGGACCCTGCAGCGCGTGCCGCCATGTTTCCTCCCTTGCATTTCCGGCGATCGCCGGCGATCGTGCCCCGCGGAGCGTCCCCATGGTACCGGCAGTGGCGAGCCCACTGGCGTAAAATCGAACGATCAATGCGTCCACCGGGAGGAGACCATGGGAATCGTCGACCGCGTCAAGAAAATCCTGCTTTCACCGAAGACCGAATGGCCCGTGATTGCGGAGGAGACTTCGTCCACCGGAACCCTCATGGGCGGCTACGTCGCGCCGCTCGCCGGCATCAGCGTGCTGTGCGGGTTCATCGGCAGTTCCGTCGTCGGCATGAGCCTGCCGTTCGTGGGCACCTTCCGCACGCCGATCGTCGCCGGCATCGGCGTGGCCGTCTTTTCCTTCGTGATGGCCTTTGTCGGCATCTTCATCATGGCGCTCATCATCAACGCGCTGGCCGGCACGTTCGGCGGCGAGAAGAACTCCGACCAGGCGATGAAGGTCGCGGTCTACTCCTACACGCCGGCCTGGATCGCCGGCGTCCTCGGCATCATCCCGGCGCTGGGCCTGGTCGGCGTCCTCATCTCCCTCTACGGCCTCTACCTGCTCTACCTCGGGCTGCCGCGTTTGATGAAGAACCCGCCCGAGAAGTCGATCGGCTACACGGTCGTGGTGGTGATCTGCGCGATCGTGATCGGGATCGTGATTTCCCTCCTGGCGGGCGGCATCACGGCGCTTACCGGCGGCAGCGCGATGATGGGCGCGATGCACAGCGGCGCGGGCTCGGGCGTCACCTTCGACAAGGATTCCCCGATGGGCAAGCTCGAGGGATTCGGCAAGCAGATGGAAGAAGTAGGCAAGAAGATGGAGGCGGCGCAGAAGAGCGGCGACCCCAACGCGCAGATGCAGGCCGCGATGTCGGGCCTCGGCGCGGTGCTGGGCGGCGGCAAGCGCTTCGAGCCCCTCGGCATCGAGCAGCTGAAGGCGCTGGTTCCCGAGAGCTTCGCCGGCCTGCCACGCACCGGGCAGAGCGCGCAGAAGGGCGGCCCGGGCGGGCTGTCGATGTCGAAGGCGGAGGCGCAGTACGAAGACGGCGCGGGCAAGCGCGTGGAACTCGAGGTGACCGACACCGGCGGCGCCGGGGGGCTCCTGGGCCTCGCCGGATGGATGGGCGTCGAGAGTGAAAAGGAAAGCAACGGGCGCATCGAGCGCACGAGGCGCGAGGGCGGCCGCATGGTCCACGAGGAGATATCCAAGAACGGGCGCAATGAGTTCTCGGTCGTGCTGGGCGAGCGCTTCGTCGTGAGCGCCAAGGGCAGGGGCGTGCCCTTCGAGGCGTTGAAGTCGGCCGTGGGCTCGCTCGACCTGGGCGCGCTCGAGTCGATGAAGGATTCCGGAGCGAAGCAGTAGGGCTGGAGGCGCGGCGCGGTCCCCCGGGGCTCAGCCCTTCACGCAGACGACCTGCTTGAGGGTGTGCACGACCTCGACCAGGTCCGACTGCTGCGCCATCACCTCGTCGATGTCCTTGTAGGCGGCGGGGATCTCGTCGATCACGCCGCCGTCCTTGCGGCACTCCACGCCGGCGGTCTGGCGTTCGAGATCGTCCCGCGAAAACCGGCGCTTGGCCTCCGTGCGGCTCATGCGACGGCCGGCGCCGTGGGAGCAGGAGCAGAAGGATGCCTCGTTGCCGAGCCCGCGCACGACGAAGGAGCGCGCGCCCATGCTGCCCGGGATGATGCCCAGCTCTCCCGCCCCCGCGCGGATGGCGCCCTTGCGCGTGATGTAGAGGTCTTCGCCCAGGTGGCGCTCGCGGGCGACGTAGTTGTGGTGGCAGTTGATCGCCTCGCCCTCGACCGTGAATGCGGGCAGGTGGCGGCGCAGCGCCTCCACGACGAGGCGCATCATCTCGCGCCGGTTGGCGAGCGCGTAGTCCTGCGCCCAGCCCACCGCTTCCACGTAGTCGTCGAAGAGCGGCGTGCCCTGGTCGAGCCACGCGAGGTCGCGGTCGGGCAGGCGCCGGTCCAGCCGCTCGGCCTCGCGGCGGGCGCGCTCGATGAAGTAGCGGCCCATGGCGTTTCCCACGCCGCGCGAACCCGAGTGCAGCATCACCCAGGCGCGCTGCGACTCGTCCACGCACAGCTCGATGAAGTGGTTGCCTCCGCCCAGCGAGCCGAGCTGGCGGGCCCAGGTTCCGGCGAAATCCTTCTGCAGCTTCGCGAGTCCGGGGTGCTTCTTCCCGATCGTCTCGAGCCGGCGCGCCATCGCGCGAAGCGCCTGCGAATCGTCGGCCGGGCATTCGGCGTGCTGGTCGAAGCCCACGGGCACCGCGGCCTCGATGGCCGAGCGGATGCGTGAGAGGCTCTCGGGCAGGTCGACCGCCGCGAGCGAAAGCCTGAGCGCGTTCATGCCGCAGCCGATGTCGACGCCCACCGCCGCCGGAATGATCGCGGCTCGCGTGGGAATGACGCTGCCGACGGTGGCGCCGATGCCCGCGTGCACGTCCGGCATCGCGGCGACGTGGCCGTGGACGATGGGGAGGTTGGCCACGTTTTCCAGTTGCCGGCGCGCCTGGGGCTCCAGGTCCGCGGTCCAGGCGAGCACGGGGTGTCGCCCTTCGGTGAGGCGCGTGAGCACCGGCACGGTCAGTCGAGCTCCAGCACGAATGCCTGGTCGCAGCGGCAGGTGTCGGGCTTTCCGGGGCGCTGGACGAAACCGGTCTTGCGGTAGAGCGAAATCGCCTCCTTCAGGACCGAGGCGGTCTCGAGCTCCACGCGCGGGTGGCCGCGGGCGCGCGCCCAGGCGAGGGCGCGGTCGAGGAGTCGCTGCCCGAGACCGGCGCCGCGGGCGTCCCGACGCACGTACATCTTGCGCAGCTCCAGGCGCCCGCCGCCGAGGATCTTCATGCCGCAGCAGGCGGCGACCCGTCCGTCCGGTTCGACAGCGACATCGAAGAGGCCGCCGTCCTGCAGGAACCCGGCGTCGAGGTCCAGGAGATCGGCATCGATGCCCGCCGGCTCCGGGGCCAGGCCGTACTCCGCGAGCACGCCGAAGACGAGATCGCGGGCTTGCGCAGTATCCGCGCCGCTCGCGCGGCGAATGATTGCGCCGGCAAAACCCGCCGCGTCGCGCTCCCGCACGGCACCGGGGGCGGTGAGCCGAAGCGCGAATTCCCGCGCGGCCTCTCCGACGGTCTCCTTCGCCAGGGCGATGGTGTACACGGTGGCCGGCGCGCCCTTCGCCCCGAGATCGGTGCAGAAGTCCAGGGCCACGCGACCCTGCGCGGTGAGCCGGCAGGCCCCGGCATGGGGAAGGATCAGCACTTCGCAGTCCCGACCGGCGAGCAACCCTTCGAGAACCGCATCCGCGGGAACGAATTCGCCGGCGATCGCGGTGCCGGACTGCCGGGCGACGGCGAGGGCGAACTCCCGGGCGGCTTCCGCGCCGAGAACGCGCGGCTTCATCGGTGCATCAGGCGGCGACCACTTTGACCGGGTCGTCGTAGAGCTCGGCACGCTTGTCGAACAGCGGAATGGTCGTGCCGTTGAGGCGGTTCTGCCCGAGGAGCGCGAGGTCGACGTCGGCGACGACGATCTGCTCGCCGTTGACCACGCCCTCGGCGGCGATGCCGTCCCGGGCGAAGGGGAAGTCCGAGGGCGCGAGGATCGCGGCCTGCCCGTAGTGCATGCGCAGGCCGCTCACGCGGAGGTTCCCCACGGTGGAGGTCATGGCGACGTAGACCTGGTTCTCGATGGCGCGGGCATGGCAGCAGTAGCGCACGCGCAGGAAGCCCTGGCGGTCGTCGGTGCAGCTCGGCACGAAGAGGATGTCCGCGCCGGCTTCCGACATCTGCCTCGCGAGCTCGGGGAACTCGATGTCGTAGCAGACGAGGATCGCGATCTTGCCGTGGGCGGTCTCGAAGAGGGAGAGCGTCTCGCCGGGCGTGGTCTCCCAGTAATCCTTCTCCCAGCGCGTGCGGTGGAGCTTGTCCTGCTCGAAGACCTGGCCCGCCGGGTTGAAGAGGTAGGCGGTGTTGTAGAGATTGCCGTCGCGCATCGTCGGGTGGCTGCCCGCGATGAGGTGGTAGCCGTGCTTCTCGGCGTGGCGCTTCATCAGCTCGATGTACTGGGGCGTGTAGGTCGAGAGCTCCCGCACGGCCCGCCGCACGTCCGTTACGTCCAGGAAGGACATGAGCTGCGTGGTGAAGATTTCCGGCAGCAGCACGAACTGGGGCCGGTACTCCGCGGCCGCGTCGAGGACGAAGTCGACCTGGCTTTCGAAGCCCTCCCAGTCCTGGATGTGGCGCAGGTGGTACTGAACGGCGGCGATGCGGACCTTCATGGGATCTCCTTTGAAACCTCAGCGGCCGGACGCGGGGGCGCGTAGTGCGAATTGATCCAGACGATGAGCGCGGCGTTTCCGCAGGAAGGCGCATCCTCGGGCAGGTAGTTGTGGACCACGCCGCAGTAATGGAAACCCTGCGACATCTGGAAGCGCAGCACGGGATCCGGTATGTCGCCCCAGACCACGCGCATGGCGTAGAGCTCCGCCGACATCACGTCCCTCACCTTGCGGTATCCCGGCATGCGGCCCGCGGCGATGATGCGCCGCAGGTTGAGCGCCTCGCAGAGCCGGCGACGCGCCTTGTAGAGCGCCCGGCCGATGCCGTGGCCGCGGCGCTTCGCGCTCACGACGACCTCCGCGCCGTAGAGCGTGAGCCCCGAGGGGTCGTGGGTGTTGAAGTAGCCGTCCCCGGTGATCGTCTGCCACGTGTGGTCCATGCCGTAGTCGTTCCAGAGCACGATCAGCGACGAGGACGCGCCGATCACGCGCCCGTTCTGCTCGGCGACCATCTGCCCCTCCGGGAACTTCTCCAGCTGGGAGGCGAACTGCTCGTCCGACCAGGGCTCGATCTCCGGGTAGGCTGCGCGCTGCAGGTCGCGGATCGCCGCGAAGTCCTCGGGGCGCGTCGGGCGGACCGCGAGCGGCGACACGGCCGACGTGGCCCCCCCCGACCGCCAGACATCGGCGATCGTGGTGCCGGCGCGCGGCTTGGCCGGCGGGCTGTCATCCTGCGTGGACATGGCTTCTTCCTCGTCAGTGGACCACGAGCACGGGCAGGTCGCAGCCCGACACCACGCGCGCGGTAATGCTGCCGGTGATGAGCGAGAGCAGGTCCCCGTATCCGTTCGAGGCCATGACGATGAGATCGCATCTCTCGCTTTCGGCGAGATCGAGGATAGCACTCGCCGCCTGCGGCGCGTAGATCTGCCTCGGCTCGATGGAAACTCCGGCGCCCTCCGCGACCAACTGCGCCTCGATGAGCGCCGGGTCGCGCTCCGCGGGCACCGGTTCCGCGAGGCCGCCCACGGAAACCGGGGCGCCGATCACGCCCAGCCCCATGTAGGAAGTCTCCGCCGCCGGAGGCGCGATGACGTGCAGGGATATCACGTTCGCCCCGCACAGACGCGCGAGCCCCGCGGCGACCTCCATGGCATGGCGGGCTCCGCGGGAACCGTCGGTGGGCACGAGGATTCGCTGGAACATGGCGACCGCCCCCGGCCTGCTAGTAGCCCTTGCGGAACTCCGTGAGCGAGCAGGTCGGGCACGGGGGCACGGTTCCCGTGCGCTTGAAGCAGAGCGCGGTCCCGCACTTCGTGCACGTGAGCGTGCCCGCGCTCGTGACCTCGCCCGTCTTGTAGACGAGGGACTCGTCGGCATTCAGGTCCGGGTCGTGGATCGCGTCGCCGGCGGACTCGAGGACGATTGCGAGCGAGGTGAGGGCGCCGGATTCGGGTTCCGCGAGCAGAAGCTGCTCGGTCGCCGAGCCGCGGGGGTTGCGAAACTGCGCCGCCGTGCGGTCGAGGTCGCGCAGCAGGAGCACCTTGAGGCGCTCGCCCTGCGGCTGCGTGAGCGCGCCCGCCGCGGTGAGCTGCTTGCGCGCCTCCTCCGCCGCTTCTTCCATGCCCGCACGGCTCCTGTCCTGTCCCTGCTCGAAGGCGAGTCGAAAGCGGTCCGCGAGCCGGTCGTAGAGCGCTTCCTGCCGGTGGCGGACGATGGCGGCGGCGGTGCGGATGCGGGCGAGGGCCCGTGCATCGGCGTCGGTGCGCGGCTTTCGGATCGCCTTGGCGGCGCGGGCGCGGGGCTGGCCTGAGGTTCCGGGATCGGGGTTCTTCATCGTGTGCTCTCCTTTTCACGGGTGGGAAATTCGCCGCGTGTCGCGCCGGGGCGCGGCCACATGCGCTTTGCTCGCCCGGCGGTGCCGGGCCCGGATCGGCGCCGCGCGCGATGTCGGGGCGCCGGTGCCGCAACCTGCCGATGCTGCGTGCAGGCCTTTCGCATCGCCGATCGGGGCAGGTGAATGCCTGTGGCAACGCGGTCGAGCTTCTGGGGAAGTCGATCCATTAGACAACGCGAATGCTGCGGGAGTTCCTGTTTTTTTTCCGCAGGCGCATCGGGCCCTTGACAAACGCGCGCCATGCATTTCCGGGCGCATTTGCGGGTGCAGGGAATGGTCGGCCTCGCTCCCGCGCGGTCGCTCGGGAACCCCCGGTCGGTTAGAATGACGGGCTTCGCTTCCCGCAATGCTCGCCAGAGAGAATCGCCATGGCACAGTACGTTTTCACGATGAACCGCGTGGGCAAGGTGGTGCCGCCCAAGCGCCAGATCCTCAAGGACATTTCGCTCTCTTTCTTCCCGGGCGCCAAGATCGGTCTCCTGGGGCTCAACGGCGCGGGCAAGTCCACGGTGTTGAAGATCATGGCCGGCCTCGACCGCGAGATCGAGGGCGAGGCCACGCCCATGCCCGGCATCAAGATCGGCTACCTCGCGCAGGAGCCGCAGCTCGATCCCGGCCACAGCGTGCGCGAGGCGGTGGAGGAAGGCGTGGGCGAGATCCTCAGCGCCAAGACGCGCCTGGACGAGGTGTACGCGGCCTATGCCGAGCCCGACGCTGATTTCGACAAGCTTGCCGCGGAGCAGGAGAAGCTCGAGAAGGTCCTCGCGACGGCCGACGTGGCCTCCCTGGAGGCCCAGCTGGAGATCGCGGCCGACGCGTTGCGGCTCCCGCCCTGGGACGCGCGCATCGAGAAGCTCTCCGGGGGCGAGAAGCGCCGCGTGGCCCTGTGCCGCCTGCTTGTTTCCCGCCCCGACATGCTGCTCCTCGACGAGCCCACCAACCACCTCGACGCCGAGAGCGTCGACTGGCTGGAGCAGTTCCTCGCCCGCTACCCGGGCACCGTCGTCGCCGTCACGCACGATCGCTACTTCCTGGACAACGCCGCCGAGTGGATCCTGGAGCTCGACCGCGGCCGCGGCATTCCGTGGGAGGGAAACTACAGCTCCTGGCTCGAGCAGAAGCGCGACCGCCTGAAGCAGGAGGAGTCCTCGGAGAGCGCTCGCCAGAAGGCGCTCAAGAAGGAGCTGGAGTGGGTGCGCCAGAACGCCAAGGGCCAGACCAAGAAGAGCAAGGCGCGCCTCCTGCGCTTCGAGGAGCTCAATTCCTACGAGTACCAGAAGCGCAACGAGACCAGCGAGATCTTCATCCCCGTCGGCGAGCGCATCGGCAACGAGTGCATCGAGTTCGTGAACGTCACCAAGTCCTACGGCGACCGGATGCTCCTCGACAACCTCTCGTTCACGGTTCCGCCGGGTGGCATCGTCGGCATCATCGGCCCCAACGGCGCCGGCAAGTCGACGATCTTCCGCATGATCACGGGCCGCGAGAAGCCCGATTCCGGCGAGATCAAGGTCGGCCACACCGTGAAGCTCGCCTTCGTGGACCAGTCCCGGGAATCGCTCCCCGACGAAAAGAACGCGTGGGAGGCGGTCTCCAACGGGCAGGACATCCTCACGATCGGCAAGTTCGAGATCCAGTCGCGCGCCTACCTCGGCCGCTTCAACTTCAAGGGCCAGGACCAGCAGAAGCTCGTGGGAAACCTCTCCGGCGGCGAGCGCGGGCGCCTGCACCTCGCGAAGACGCTGCTCACGGGCGGCAACACGCTGCTCCTGGATGAACCCTCCAACGACCTCGACGTGGAGACGCTGCGCGCGCTGGAGGACGCGCTGTCGGAGTTCCCCGGCACGGTGATGGTGATCTCCCACGACCGCTGGTTCCTGGACCGGGTCTGCACCCATATCCTCGCCGCCGAGGGCGACTCGCAGTGGTTCTTCTACCAGGGCAACTACCGCGAGTACGAGGAGAACAAGCGCGAGCGGCTCGGCGTGGAGGCCGCCGCGCCCCATCGCCTGCGCTACAAGGCGCTCAAGTAGCGCAGCCGGGGCTTTCCCGGTGCGCGGCGCCCCCCAGCGCGCGCCAAAATGGCGGGCGGCTACAATGCGCGCATAACCACGGCTGCCGCCGCATGCGCACACCCTCGCCCGTATTCGCCAACGTAGCCTTCCTGAAGATCGCGCGCTTCGACGAGCGTACCGTCGTCGAGCAGGCGAACTTGAAGGAACGGCTCGAGGCGCGCGTGCGCACCGCCCTCGCGGGCATTCCCGCCGCCGACTGGATCGTCCTCGATGCGAGCAACGGCATTGCGCTGGTGCTCTTCGGGGAACCGGTCCGTGCGCTCGACGTCGCACAGTCGCTCCGGGCGGGCGAGGGCGAGGTGCCGCTCCAGGTCGGCGTGAACCATGGGCCGATCGCCGTCACCGCGCGGGATGCCGGGGGCCTCGTGTTCGGCGACGGGCTTTCGGCCGCGGCCGCGGCGGCGGGCTTCGCCACCGGCGAGCGCATCCTCGTTACCGCGCCGTTCGCGAAGATGCTCGAGGTCACGCGGCGGGATCGCGCCGCGGAGCTCTCGCCGGCGGGGGAATACACCGACGCCCGCGTGCGGTTGCACTCCTTCTACACGCCGGATCCGCAGCGCCGCGTGGCGCGCCGCGACCGCCTGGCCGCGTACGCGCTCTCCGGCATCCTCGCCATCCTGCTGCTGGGCATCGCGGGGCGCGAGGTGAACCAGAGGTACTTCCCCCCGCGTCCCGCCGTGGTCGAGTTCGACGTGAAGCCGCGCGGCGACGTGGTGATCGACGGATTTTCCCACGGCCGGACGCCGCCGCTGCGGGAGGTGGAGCTGCCGGCCGGCAGGCACCACGTGCAGGTGCGCCACGGGAACGCGCCGCCTTTCGACGTCAAGGTGAACCTCGAACCGGGCGAGCGCATGACCGTCACGCACACGTTTTCCGCCGAGCGCACGCCGACGAAGCCCGGCGGATTCTGGCGCGACCTGCGCCGGCAGCTGGGGTTCTGACCGTGACCGCGCCGCAGCCGGAGAAGTTCGGCCGCTTCCGCGTCCTGGGCGAGCTCGGGCGCGGTGCGATGGGCGTGGTCTATCGCGCGGAGGACCCCGCGCTCGGCCGCGCCGTCGCGATCAAGACGGTCACGCTCACCGGCACGCAGGAGGAGCGGGCGCATTTCGAGGCGCGCTTCCTGCAGGAGGCGCGCGCGGCAGGCGGCATCGGCCACCCGTCGATCATCACGATCTACGACGTGGGCCGCGAGGAGGACGTCGCCTTCATCGCGATGGAGATCCTGGACGGGCGCGAGCTTCGCGACCTCATCCGCGGCGGCGCCCTCGCGCCCTCGGAGGCGGTGGAGATCGCGGCCCAGGTCGCCGAAGCGCTCGCCTTCGCGCACGAGCGCGGCGTGATCCACCGCGACGTGAAGCCCGGCAACGTCATGATCCTCTCCGACGGCCGCGTGAAGATCATGGACTTCGGCATCGCGAGGCTCCGGGACCCGGCGGTGAAGACCGCCACCGGGATGCTGCTGGGTTCGCCGCGCTACATGGCGCCGGAGCAGGTCTCGGGCAATCCCTTCGACCACCGCGCGGACATCTTCTCCCTGGGCGTGGTGCTCTACGAGATGCTCACCGGCGTCACGCCCTTCGCGGGCGATGACATCACCCAGCTCATGTTCCAGGTGGTCAATGGTGTCGCGGTCCCGCCCAGCCACGTGAACCCGGCCCTGCCCTCGGTCCTCGACTACATACTCGCGAGGGCCCTCAAGAAGAACCCCGAGGAGCGCTACGGCAACGCCGCGGAATTCGCCGCGGACCTGCGCGACGCGATACCCGACGTGCTCGAGGCGGAGGCGGCGGTGCGCGCCCGCGCCGAGGCCGCCGGCTCGGAGACCCCGCCGGACCTCGCCGCAACTGGAGCCGCCACCCACGGCGCCCATGCGATAGACCGCGGCGGCGAGGTGGTGGAGCTGCGCCCGTCGCCGCGCTTCGACTGCGTCGAGGGCCTCGCGCGGCTCGCGGTCCTTCCCGTCGATGCGGACGCCACGCGCTCGAGGGCGGGCTTCACCGTGCCGCCGGGCACGAAGTCGAGCCGGCCGCGGCTGCGCATCGACCTGCCCTTCGCGATGGTGGTGGCGGGTTACGTCGCGGCAACCATCGTCGCCGCGATCATCGTCCTGCGCTGACCGGCCTCAGGTCCCGAGGGCGATCGCCGCGACGAAGCACGCGGTGAAGGCGACGAACGCGAGGGACATCCCTCCCATGTTCGCGGGCTTGGTGTCGTGGGAAAAGCCGCGCGCCTTCATGGCCGCGAGGATGCGCCAGGCGAAGAGCGCCGCCGGGACCATGGGAAGCAGGGACCGCGGCGGAAGCACGCGCAGTGCGGCGAGCATCGCCGTGGCGCCGAAGGCGGCCGCGACGAGCGCGAAGACGGGAAGGTGCGCGCGTTCCGGGCCGAGGACGATCGCGAGCGTGTGCCGTCCCGCGCGCGCGTCGCCCACGCGGTCGCAGGCATTGTTGGTCGACAGGATCGCCGCGATGATGAGCGACGCGGGAAGACCCACGAGAACCGTGGCCGCGTCCAGGCGCTGCGTGTGCACGCAGGCGGAAACCGTGACCAGCACGCCGCCCAGGAGTCCGCCCGCGAAGAACTCGCCGACAGGCGTGCGCGAGATCGGGTGCGGCCCGCCGGAGTAGAGAAAGCCGAGGAGCATGCCCAGCGCGCCCGCGGCCACGAAACCCCAGCCCGCGCGCGCGCCTATGACGAGGCCGAGGGGCACGGCGAGCGCGAAGAGCGCAGCCGAAAGGTCGCGGGCCACCCGGGGATCGATGTCGCGCTGCACCAGGGCCTTGAAGCGTTCGCGGTCCGATTCGCGCGTGTCGACGCCGGCGAGGAAGTCGAAGTAGCTGTTGAAACCCGTCGTGCCCATGTCGATGGCGAGCGTGGCCGCGACCAGGAGCGCGAGGAGCGTCCACGAGAAATGCTCCGGCGCCTTCGCGTGCGCCCAGGCGCTCCCCACCAGGAGCGAAGAGATGCTCACGACCTTCGTCCGGATGTCGACGATCCGCAGGAGGTCGCCGATGCCGGGCGCCACGCCCGTGTATCGCCCCATCCTAGAGCCGGCGGTCCATGCTCCGCAGCCGTGCGGCCATCACGCGCATGATCTCGACGGCGAAGTCGGGTTCCGCCTTCACCAGCGCCTTGAAGCGCTGCGCGGTCACGGGGGCCAGCGTGCAGGCCGTGATCGCGGTCGCCGTCGCGCTGCGCGGCCCGGAGTCGATCAAGGCCATCTCGCCGAACACCCCGCCCTTCACCACCTTCTCCAGAGTGCGGCCGGTGACCGAGAGCCGCACCGATCCCTCGAGGACCACGTACAGGACGCGGCCCTCGTCGCCTTCGAGGAATATGGTCTCGCCGGCCGCGACGGCGTGGGTGTCGCTCTCGTTCCTGAACAAGGCAAGGCTGGACACGGGCGTGCGCTCAGTCGACGCTCGAGAGCACGGCGCGAAGCGTGCCGACCATCTCGGCGATGTGGGTTTCCTCGACGATGAGCGCCGGGGCGAAGCAGATGATCTCGCCGGCCTGGCGCACGAGCAGCCCCTTCTCCCAGCAGCCGACGTAGGTGTCGTAGGTCCGCGCGCCCGGCGCGCCCGCGCGGGGCGCGAGCTCAACGGCCCCCACCAGGCCGCCGTTGCGGATGTCGATCACGTGCCGCGCGCCCTTGAGGGAATGCAGCGCCTCCTCCAGCACGGGCGCCATCTTTCGCGCGCGCGCGAAGAGATCCTCGTCCCGGTAGAGCTGCAGCGTGGCCACGCCCGCGGCGCAGGCGAGCACGTGCGCGGAGTAGGTGTAGCCGTGGAAGATCTCGATCGCCCCCGGCGGGCCGGCCATGAAGGCGTCGTGGACCGCGTTCGCGACGAGCACGCCGCCCATGGGGACCGTGCCCGAGGTCACGCCCTTGGCGAAGGTGATCATGTCGGGAACGACTCCGTAGACGTCGGCGGAAAAGGCCCCGCCCAGGCGCCCGAAGGCGGTGATCACCTCGTCGAAGATGAGGAGGATCCCGTGCTTCGCGGTGATCTCGCGCAGGCGCTTCAGGTAGCCCTTCGGCGGGAAGAGGACGCCCGTGGAGCCCGCCATCGGCTCCACGATCACCGCGGCAATGGTGGACGCGTCGTGCAGCGCCACGAGGCGCTCGAGCTCGTCGGCGAGGTGCGCGCCCCACTGCGGCTCGCCGCGGGTGTAGGCATTGTGCTCGAGCGAGTGGGTGTGCGGCAGGTGATCCACGCCCGCGAGCATCGCGCCGAACATCTTGCGGTTGGCGACGATTCCGCCCACCGATATCCCGCCGAAGCCCACGCCGTGGTAGCCGCGCTCGCGGCCTATCAGGCGCGTCCTTCCGCCGTCGCCGCGCACGCGGTGCCAGGCGAGCGCGATCTTGAGCGCCGTGTCCACCGCCTCCGACCCGGAGTTGCAGAAGAACACGTGCTCCATGCCCTCGGGCGCGATATCCACGATGCGGTTGGCGAGCTCGAAGGCGAGCGGCTGCGCGACCTGGAATGTGGGCGCGTAGTCCATCGTCGCGGCCTGCTTCTGGATCGCCTCCACGATCGGCTTGCGGTTGTGGCCGGCGTTGCAGCACCACAGGCCCGCGAATCCGTCGAGGATGCGCCGTCCCTCCGGCGTCCAGTAATGCATGCCCTCGGCCTTCGCCACCATGCGGGGCGCCGCCTTGAACTGGCGATTGGCGGTGAAGGGCATCCAGTAGGCGGAGAGCTGGCTGGCCTCGAGATGGAGCTGGTCGGAAAGAAGCGTCATGGCGATGCCCGGATCGGGCCGTGGGTGGAAAACCCGTATTCTGCTCCCTTGCAGACCATCCTCACCATCACCGTCCCGTTCTTCGGATTGATCCTCGCGGGCTACGTCGCCGCCAGCCGCGCGTGGGTGCCCGTCGCGGCCGTGCCGGCGTTCAATGGGTTCCTCCTCTACTTCGCCGTGCCGGCCATGCTCTTCCGGTTCGCCTCCCTCACGGCGTTCGGCGAGATCGCCAACGCGCCGCTTTTCCTGGCGTGGACGGCGGCGGGCGTGGTGGTCGTCCTCGCCACCGTATGGGTCGCGCGGCGCCTCGGCCTGCGGCTGCGCGACGCGGCGTTCATGGGGCTCGCAGGCGGCGTGGGCAACCTGGGCTTCCTGGGCGTGCCGCTCCTCGTGGCCCTCCTGGGCGAGCGCGCGGCGGCGCCCACCATCGTCGCGATCGTGGGCGACCTCGCGGTGCTCGCCACCGTCGGGCTCGCCATCGCCCACCTCGACCCGGCGAGCGAGGAAGACCGGCGGCACGGCCTGCGCGACATCGCCTTGCGCGTGCTCGCCAACCCCATGCTGGTGGCGATGTCGGTGGGCGCCGCATTCTCGTACTTCACGTGGCAGCTGTGGACGCCGCTGGACGAGATGGTGCGGCTCCTCGCCAACGCGGCCGGCCCCTGCGCGCTCTTCGCCATCGGCGTGTCGCTGGTGCGGCCCGACGCGCCGCTGCGCTCGCCGATCGTCGCCCTGCCGGTCGCCGTGAAGCTCCTCGTGCACCCGCTGGTCGTGGCGGCCGTGCTGTGGATGGCCGGAGTGGACCCTTTTGCCACGCTCGTGGCCACGCTGGCCGCGGCCCTGCCCTCCGCGGGCTGGGTGTTCATCTTCGCGCAGCGCCACCAGGCCGACGCCGGGCGCGTCTCCGCGGCGATCCTCGTGACCACGGCGCTCGCCTTCCTCACCTTCTCCGCGCTGGTATGGGTGCTCGGCCTCTCAGCACCCCCGAGATGATTGCGTCTTGCCCGGTCCCCGTTCGGGGAACACAATGGGTCGGCGAGAAAGCCATGCACTTGTCCAGAAACCGCAGCGGGAAATCCCCATGAGACTGGTTACCTACAGCGTCGGGCCGGCCGGCGCCGTTCGCGTCGGCGTTCGCGTCGGGCATCGGGTGCTCGACATCGAGGCCGCATCGCGCGTCAAAGGCGAGCCGCTGCCTTCGTCCCTGCAGGCGCTGCTGGTTGCCGGGCGTGGCGCGCTGTCCCGGGTCCAGGCGCTCGCCAAGGCCGCCACCACGGATGCGCGGCCCCTCACGCAGGCGATGTACGAGGAGCGCGCGATCCGCTTCCTGCCGCCGATTCCCGAGGTGAAGTCGATCCTCGGGCTGGAGGACAATGGCCGCCCGCAGGCCGGCGAACCGGCCAGGCAGGCCTCGCCCGAGCCCGCATTCTTCGAGATGGCCGCCTCGGGCTTCGCCGGCCACGACGCGAAGCTGGCCCTTCCCGCCGGCATGTCCCGCCAGGGCTTCGGGGCGGAACTGGTCTTCGTGGTGGGCCGCACCGCCGAGAACGTCGGCACGGACGATGCCCTGGACTACGTGGCGGGGGTGACGCTCCTGAACCGCTTCGCGAGCCGGCGAGCGCCGGGCAAGGCGCAGGCCCCCGGAGCCATCGGCCCCGAGATCGTCACCATGGACGAGATCGCGGATCCCGCGGACCTGTGGATGATCGCAACGGTCAACGGCGAGGAGTTCCTGCGCGTGAACACGCGCGACCAGGTGAGTTCGCTGGCGGAGGTCCTCGAGCGGGCGTCGCGCGGCCGACGCCTGGAGCCCGGCGACCTGTTCTCGACGGGTGCCTTCGCCTGCGGCACCGACGCGGCGGGCGAACTGAAGCCCGGCGACGTGGTCGAGTGTGCCCTCGAGGGGGTCACCATGCTGCGCACCACCGTCGCTGCGCCCGCGCAGGGCTAGCGCGCGCGTCGCGCGAACGGCGCGCAGCCGCGGCGCGTTCGTTTCCGTCCGGCTAGCCGCGCCCGACGAAGGGCATCTTCGTCGCCATGATGGTCATGAACTGCACGTTCGATTCGAGCGTGAGCCCGGCCATGAAGACGATCGCCTTCGCGACGTCCTCGACATCCATGCGCGGCTCCACCATCATCTGGCCGCTCGCCTGGACGATGCCCTTGGTCATGCGCTCGGTCATCTCGGTCGCGGCGTTGCCGATGTCCAGCTGCCCGCAGGCGATGTCGAAGGGCCGGCCGTCGAGCGAAATCGACTTCGTGAGCCCCGTGATCGCGTGCTTGGTGGCGGTGTAGGCGGCGGTGTTCGGCCGCGGCGCATGCGCCGAGATGGAGCCGTTGTTGATGATGCGCCCGCCGCGCGGGGACTGCGCCTTCATCATCGCCATCGCGGCCTGGGCGCAGAGAAACGAGCCGTTCAGGTTCGCGTCCACCACCGCCTTCCACTTCTCCCACGGCAGCTCGTCCAGCGGCACGGCCGGCGCGCCCGTGCCCGCGTTGTTGAAAAGCACGTCCACGCGCCCCCACTTCGCCTTCACCGCGGCGAAGAGCGCCTTCACGGAAGCCGGTTCCGTCACGTCGGTGGCCATCGCGAGCCCCGTGCCGCCGGCCTCCGCGAGGGCCTTGTCGAGGATGTCCTGGCGGCGGCCGGCGAAGGCCACCTGGAAGCCCGCCTTCGCGAGGGCGAGGGCCGAGGCCTTGCCGATGCCGGTGCCGGCACCGGTGACGACGGCTACTTTGACTGCTGCGTTCATGGCATCTCTCCCGGGGTGTGGGTCAGTCCTGTTCATCCTCGTCGTCGCGGGCGATCACGATGACGCGCGTGCGCTTCGGGCCCGCCGCGAACTTCTCCAGCCCGAAGAGGACCGGAAAGAGCTCCTCGAGCTTCGCCCGGGCGTCGGCCTCGTGGTCGAAGACGTGGAGCTTCCCGTCGGGGGCGTGGACATCGTGCCACAGGCGGTGGTCGGTCTCGTCCTCCTGGACCTGCAGCTTGTAGCGGGGCGGACGGGGCTTCGGGTAGGGCATGGCGCTCACGCGCTCGCGGCGTCGAGCGCGGAGAGCGCGGAGGCATCGAGTTGAAGCCGCGCCGCGCCGACGAGTTCGCGGACCTGCTCCACCGTGCGCCCGCTGGCGATGGGAGCGGCGATGACCGGCTGCGCCATGAGCCAGGCGATCGCGACCTGGCCGGGCGTGGCGCCCAGGTCCTTCGCGACGGCGTCCAGCGCCGAGACGATGCGAAGCCCGCGTGCGTCGAAATAGGTCTTCGCGCGCTTGCCGCGGGCGCTCAGCGCGAAATCCCCCTCGCTGCGGTACTTGCCCGTGAGGAAGCCGGACGCGAGCGCGTAGAAGGGAATCACGCCGATGCCTTCCTCACGGCACAGCGGCCCCAGTTCCGCCTCGAAGCCGGCGCGGTCGCAGAGGTTGTAGAGCGGCTGCAGCGTCTCGTAGCGCGGCAGGCCGAGGCGAGCCGAGGTGTCCAGCGCGTCGCGAAGGGTCTGCGGCTTGAAGTTCGAGGCGCCGATGGCGCGCACCTTGCCCGCCTGGATGAGTTCGGCGTAGGTCGAAAGCGTTTCCTCGTGGGCGGTGCCCGGGTCCTCGACATGGGACTGGTAGAGGTCGATGCGGTCCGTCCGCAGCCGCCCGAGCGACTCCTCGACGCTCTTCAGGATGTACGCGCGAGAGAGCCCCTTGCCGGCTTCCTTGCGGTCGAAGCCCACCTTGGTGGCGATCACCACGCGGTCGCGCTTGCCGGTCTTCGCGAGCCACTTGCCGATGATGGTCTCCGATTCGCCGCCGCGGTTGCCGTCCACCCACAGGGAATACACGTCGGCCGTGTCGACCAGGTTGAAGCCCGCGTCGACGAATGCGTCGAGCAGGCGAAACGAGGTCGCCTCGTCGGCGGTCCAGCCGAAGACGTTGCCGCCGAAGGCGATCGGGGCGACGCGGATGCCGGAGCGGCCGAGGGGACGCATTTCCATGGAGGCGTGGCGCGGGAAAGGAAAAGGAAGGAGGACCTCCCGCGATTCTAGCCCCTGCTTGCGCGCACGCGATCCAGTCCGGGGACCGGCTGGAGTTCCGGGCGACGCGCGGCCTAGCGGATCACTCCGGGCAGCAGGTCGCCCCAGCCCTGCAAGGGGCCCAGGGGCTGCGTGCTCGTCTCCTGCTCCTGCACGACGGGCTGGCCGCCGTGGGTCACGTACACCACGCGGCCCTCGACGACCAGCAGGAGGGCGTTGAAGGTCCAGCCCGACACGTCGACGACACGCTTGAACTTGAGCGCGTCGAGCCAGAAATCCCCGGTGCGGTCGCGGCGGATGTCGCGAACGGCGATGGACAGGCCCTGGCAGGCGTTCCCGGCCTCCAGGCACTCGCGAAGGCCGCGATCCAGGCGCTCCGGGGGCATCGCTCCGCCCAGCGGGAAGCGCAGGAGGATGTCCGAGTAGGTGAGCTGCACCACGTTGGCCGTGGTCTTCGGGTCGATGCCCAGGGCCCTCAGGTCGGCGGAAGTGGTGCGGTAGGGGGTGATCCTCGCGATGGTAACGCGGGCCTCCTCGAAGCTCGCCCAGTTGCTTTGCACCTCGGAATGGGACTTCGGCAGGAGATCGGCGCATCCGAAAAGCGACAGGGCGCCAAGCGCGAAGGAAAGGCCCATGAGCGGGCGGAGAACCGTCCGCTTCGACCTTGCGCAATTGCGGCGTGCCATCGAGATTCCCGTAGGTGTCCCGAGCGATCCGGAACCAGATTGAATGGTACCTTATCGTCCGACGGCATCAAGGGAGCGCATCAAGCCTCGAGCCGCAGGACTGCCCTGCCGCGGCGTCCGGAGAACCGGCGCACCTGTCCGACACCTGGGGAGAGTTCCCATGCATCCCGAGTCCTTCACGAGGCGCCGCTTGTTGCAGGGCGGGCTGGCCGGATCGCTGTTCCTCCCGGTGCCGTGGGCCTGGGTCTGGGCGCAGTCGGAAGGCGCGATGAAGCTCCTGCGGGCGCCGAAGCAGGCGCTCGTCATCGGCAACAGCGCCTACCGCAGCGTGGCCGTCCTGCGAAACCCGGGCAACGATTCGGCCGCGATGGCCGAGGTGCTGCGCGCCACGGGATTCGAAGTGACGCTCGTGCAGGATGCGGACCATGCGCGGATGCGCGCCGCGATGGAGGCGTATGCGAAGGCGCTCGCGGCGACGAAGTCCGTGGGGCTCTTCTATTTTGCCGGGCACGGCTTCCAGCTCGACTGGCGGAATTACCTGGTTCCGGTGGACGCGAAAGTCGAAAGCGTGCAGGACGTTTCCGCGCAATGCGTCGACGTCGCGACCCTGCTGGACGGCATCCGGCGGGCGGCCAATCCCATGAACGTGATCGTCCTGGACGCCTGTCGCGACAACCCGTTCGAAGGGCAGGTGCGCTCGACGCAGAAGGGGCTTTCGCAGATGGACGCGCCCACGCGAACGCTGCTCGCCTACGCGACGTCGCCGGGAAACGGCGCGGACGACGGATCGGGCGCCAATGGCCTGTATACCGAGAGCCTGCTCCGGGAAATGAAGGTGCGCGAGGCGAAGATCGAGGACGTGTTCAAGCGCGTGCGGCTCGGCGTGCGGCGCGCTTCCAGCGGGCGGCAGATTCCCTGGGAAAGCACTTCCCTCGAGGAGGATTTCTATTTCCTGCCGCCGGAGCAGTTGCGCAAGCTCTCGCAGGAAGAGGAGGAACGCGAGTTCCGGGAGGAACTCGCGTTGTTCGAGAAGGCGAGGCAGGCGAAGGAACCTGCGCCCCTGGTGGGCTACCTGCGCAAGTACCCGAGCGGGCGCTTCGCGGAGCTGGCGCAGCTTCGGCTCGACCAGGTGCTGCAAGCCCAGGGCGAGAAGCGGGTCGAGATCGCCTCCTCTGCCGGCAATCCGTTCACGGCCGGGACGGTTCGGGCAGATACGAAATTCAAGGTGGGCGACAGCTTCACCTACAGCGAAGACGACAGGCTCTCCTGGGGAAGCAAGCCCACGCGGTTCACGTTGACCGTGACGGCCATTGATGACGCCCACGTCATTTTCAATGACGGCGAGGCCGTGCGGGATCTGCTGGGCAATAACGTCCGGGCCCGGGACGGCCGCGATTTCACGCCGAGGCAGGACCAGCCCCTGGAGTACTCGGTCGGCAAGAGATGGTCCACGACGTTCGATATGCGCCGCAAGGGCAAGCTGGCGGGTCATACCCGAATTGATTTCCACATAGCGGGGCGCGAGACGATCACCGTGCCGGCCGGGACCTTCGATTGTTTCCGGATCGAGGTCCGGGGAATCAACCGGTTTCCGGGACGCGCGGCTATCGACAACTACACGACAAGATGGCACGCGCCGGATCGGGTACGGGGGGTCATCGCGCGCGAGGAGATCCGGCGCACGGTCGTGGCGGGGCATGTGAAGAACCTGTTTTCCAATCGAATCGAACTCCTGTCGTTCAAGCACGGCTGAGCTCGCGTACAATGCGGCGCTTTGCCGTCGACCACTGCAACCGATGAAGAACAGCAAGCCGTTTCCCGTTCCCGTCCGCGTGAACTACTCCTGCAGCAAGTGCCCCGCCTACTGCTGTACCTATGAGGAAATCCCGGTGAAGGCGCGCGACGTCACGCGGATCGCCCGGCATTTCGGCATCGACACCGCCCAGGCCGAGGCGCGTTTCACGCGGCTCGGCGGAACCGGAAGCATCCGGGTGCTGCGCCATCGCAAGGACAGCGTCTTCAAGTCGGCCTGCACCTTCCTCGACCAGGACACGCGCCGTTGCACCGTGTACGAGGCGCGCCCGGCCATCTGCGGCGACTTCCCGGGCGGGTCGCGCTGCGGCTACTACGACTTCCTCAAGTTCGAGCGCCACCACCAGGACAATCCCGAGTTCATCGCCCTCACCTAGAGCGCCTCGCATCATGAAACCCTCCGCCCTACGCGCTTTCCTGTTCCTGGCAGCCGCCTGCGTGGCCGCCGCCGCCGCGGCGCAGCCCTTTCCGTCCCGGCCGATCACGATCGTGGTCCCGGAAGCGCCCGGCGGGGAGTCGGACAAGCTCGCCCGCATCCTCGCCCCCGAGCTGTCGCGCGTCTGGGGCCAGCCCGTGGACGTGGAGAACGACCCGGCGCGAGGCGGCATGTCCGCGGCCTGGCGGGTATCGCGCTCGCCGTGGGACGCGTACACGCTGCTGCTCGCCCCCACCGCCGTGGTCGACGATTCGAAGAACCGCTACTTCGCCTCGGTCGCGGTGGTGTCCACCTCGCCCATGGCGCTCGTCGCGAACGGGAAATCCAGGCTCGCGGATGTGGCGGGCCTGGTGAAGCTCGCCAAGGCGAAGCCGGGCGCGCTCGCCTACGGCGCGGTCGGTACATCGCGCGCCGTCGGGCTCGCCGGGGAATACTTCAACTCCGTTGCCGGCGTGGACCTGCGGCGCGTCCAGTTCGGGACGGCGGAAGAGGCGCTCGCGGCACTTGCGGCCCGCAAGGTCGACGTGGCGTTCGTGCCGCTGGGCGCGGCGCTGGCGCCGGTGGCCGCGGGGAAGGCGAAGGCGCTCGCCGTGACGGGCGCCGCGCGTGCGCGCGACCTGCCGAAAGTGCCCACCGTGGCCGAGTCGGGTTACCCCGGCTTCGAGGCGGTCGCCTGGCAGGGACTCCTGCTGCCGATCGCCACGCCCAAGCCCCTGGTGGCCGTCCACAACGCGGATGCGAACAAGGTGCTCGCGCTGCCCGCCGTGCGCGATGCGATCTCCGCCCTGGGCGTGGAGCCCGGGGGCGGATCTTCCGGGCGGCTCTTCGACCTGATCCGCGTGGACCGGCGGGAGTGGTCGAGATTCGACGTCCCGGGGGCCAGGAAGCCCTAGCACCATCCGCCGGCGGGCCGGGCAGGCAGGCGAACGAGGAGTTGCCGTGGACGAGAACCGACAGGCTTTCAAGCTCACCTATTCCACGATGTTCGATCCGCCCGAGGAACTGCACCGGCAGTTCGAGACGGCGCTCGAAAAAGTGAAGGCGAGCCTGGGGGCCCTGCACCCCATGCGGATCGGTGGCGAGGCGCGGCTCGCGAAAAGCGAGTTCGAATCGCGCTCTCCCATCGACCGGGACTGGCTGCTGGCGCGCTTTCCGCGCGGCACGGCGCAGGATGCCTCGGATGCCGTGGCCGCCGCCCGCGCCGCGTTCCGGCCGTGGGCCGCCACGCCCTGGATGGAGCGCGTGGCGTTGCTGCGCAAGGCGGCGCGGATCATCGAGGCGCGAGTCTACGAGCTCGGCGCGGCCATGGCGCTCGAGGTGGGAAAGAACCGGCTCGAATCCATCGGCGAGGTGCAGGAGACCGCCGACCTGATCGACTGGTATTGCGCGGAGATGGAGGAGAACGGCGGTTTCGTGCGCTTCCTCCCCGACGATCCGATCCAGGGCTACGCGAGCCACAACCGGACCGTGCTCAAGCCCCATGGCGTGTGGGTGGTCATCGCGCCGTTCAATTTTCCGATGGCGCTCGCGGGTGGCCCCATCGGCGCGGCTCTCGTGGCCGGCAACACGGTGGTGTTCAAGGTGGCGAGCGACACCGCCTGGAGCGGCGCGCTGCTCATGGAGGTGTTTCGCGAGGCGGGCCTGCCCGACGGCGTGGTGAACTGCGTGACGGGCGGCGGCGCGGAAGTGGGCGAGGCGCTGGTTCGCCATCCCGAGGTCGCCGGCATCACCTTCACCGGTTCCGGCGAAGTGGGCATGGGCATCGTGCGGCGCTTCGGCGAAGGGCGCTGGCCGCGGCCGTGCATCGCCGAGATGGGCGGCAAGAATCCCGTGGTCGTCACGCGGCACGCGGATCTCGAGCGCGCCGCCATGGGCATCTTCCGTTCGGCCTTCGGGCTGCAGGGGCAGAAGTGCTCCGCGGCCTCGCGCGTGCTCGCGGAGCGGCCGGTGATGGAAGAACTCGTCGCACGGCTTGCGAAGCTTGCCGGCGAGGCGGCGGTGGGCGATCCCACCCGGCGGGAGAACTGGATGGGGCCCGTGATCAACGCGGCGGCGAGGGAGCGCTATCGCAAGGCGGTCGCCGTGGCCGCGAGCGCGGGAAAGGTGTTCGCCGGCGGGCGCGATCTTGCCGAGGGCGAGCTTGCGCGCGGCTACTTCGTCGCGCCGACCGTGGCCACCGCACCTTATGCCTCGCCCCTCTGGCGCGACGAGCACTTCGTTCCCTTCGTGCTCGTGGGCGCCGTCGAGTCCCTCGACGAGGCCCTCGAGCGCGCCAACGACACCGTCTACGGGCTGACCGCCGGCTTCTACGGCGCGCCCGAGGAGGTTCCCGTGTTCCTCGAGCGGATCGAGGCCGGCGTCGTGTACGTGAACCGCCCGCAGGGGGCCACCACCGGCGCGTGGCCCGGCTACCAGCCCTTCGGCGGATGGAAGGGCTCGGGCTCGACCGGCAAGGCGATCGGGTCCTTCTACTACGTCACGCAGTACCTGCGCGAGCAGTCGCAGACCGTCGTCGAGTAGCGCGGGAAGCCTGGTGGTGCGCCGCGTGCGATCGCGCGGCCGGGAATCCTAGGACGGCGCCGGGCGCAGCCCGAGGAAGCCGGCGCGCAGTCGGATCAGGTGCGCGCCCTGCACGTCCTTCGCCCAGGCAAGGAAGGCGTCTTCGCGGAATTCTCCATTCGCCATGATCGCGGAGCAGGCGCCCTTCGCGATGCTCCGGCAACGCTGGAGGGCGGTGTCCTGTGCGATGTCCGCCGTGCGCTCGTTGAACGCGCGGCGCGCGGTGAGTTGTCCGCCCGCGGTCGTGCCGATCGCGAAGGCGCTGTGGTAGGGAAGCGCCTTCATCTGGCGTTCCTTGTCCACGAGCTCGAGGAGCTGCTGGTCCGTGAAGGGGCCGAGCAGCAGCGCCACCGCCTTCGGGAACGTGAGGGTCCCGCGCTGGGATTCGAGGAACTCGATTCGGCGCTGCCATTCCGAGCGGACGGCATTCGCAAGGGGCCTGCCCTTGGCGGTCGTGGCGGTCGTGGCGGGCGGCGGCGTTGCGGCAACACCTGGAGACGCCTTCGGGGCGGTCGGCGACGTGGCGGCGACGCCCGGGGAAGCCTTCGTGGCGGGCGGGTCCGCGGGAATCGTGGCGGGCTTCCCGGCGCCCTTGCGGGGTTCCGCCGCCGTCGCCGATGCGACCGGATGCTCCGCAGCGGGCGGCGACGCGGCGGAAAGCCGTCGCACCTCCTCGCGCAGCTTTTCCATTTCCGCCTTGAGCGAGGCGGCATCCGTTTCCCTTTGCCTGCGCTCGGTATCGAGCTTCGCCTGCAGCTCCGCCTGCTTCGCCGTCACGTCGCGCGCGGCTTTCGTCGCGTCGGCCGTCCGGTCCACGGGCCGGAAGTAGTAATCGCCGGTGAGGGAAGAGGATTCCCACGGGATCTGCTCGCTCGCCGTGGCCTTGATCACGTTCACGCGGACGACCTTGAACGCCTCTTCCACCTTTACGCCGGGCAGGTCCATCGCCTTGAGAAGCTCCGAGGTATAGAGCCCGTGGGAGCCATCGCCGTCGGAGGCCACCTTGCCCGGCGCCGTGGCGTAGGCGAGGAAGGTCCCCTTCGGGGCGTCGATCTGCGCGAGGCCGGTGCCGCGCCCGGAACGGAAGCGGTTCTCGAACGGGTTGTTGCGGCAGGCATCGAGAATCACCATGCTCAGCCGCGCGGGCCCGAGCTGCTCGAGCAGGAGATCCAGGTCCACGGCCTCGCTGCGCACGGAGGCCTCGCTTTCGATCTCCGCGTCGATGGGAATGAGGAAGTTGCGGCCGCGCACCTGCATGCCGTGGCCGGCATAGTAGAAGAGCGCCACGGCACCGGGTTTCAGGCTCTGGCCGAACTGGCTCACGGCGCGCGTGAACTCGCGCTGGGTGACGTTGGTGCGCACCTGCACGTCGAAACCGAGGGCGCGCAGCTTCTCGCCGATGGCCTTCGCGTCGTTGACGGGGTTGCGCAACGCGGCCGTCGGGTAGGCGGCATTGCCGATGACCAGGGCCACGCGAAGCTCCTGGGACTTGCCCTGGGGCAGTGCGGTCGTGGCGGCGAGCACGGAAACGAAAACGGCCCGGGAAAGGAGCCGGGCCAGCGGGAAAGCAGGGGGCAGGCGGTTGCGCATGGCCGTATCTTGCGACGGGCGCGGTGCCCGGTCAAAGCCGAGGCCCGGCCCGGCGGAACGTGAGCGCCGGCCGTGGAGCCTACAATCGACGCCCATGGAAGCGACCTACGACGCGATCGTACTCGGCCTCGGCGCCATGGGCAGCGCCACGCTCTGCCAGCTGGCGAAAAGCGGCCGCCGCGTCCTGGGCATCGATCGCTTTTCGCCGCCGCATGACCGCGGATCGAGCCATGGCGAGACGCGCATCACGCGGCTCGCGATCGGCGAGGGCGAGGAATACACGCCGCTCGCCATCCGCTCCCACGAGATCTGGCGCGAGATCGAGCGCGAGACAGGCGCGCGCCTCCTCGAGACCACGGGCGGGCTGGTCATCTCCAGCGCAGGACCGCGTGCCACGTGCCATGTCCCGGGCTTCTTCGCGAACACGCTCGCGGCCGCGAAGCGCCACGGCATCCGCCACGACCTGCTCGATGCCGCCGGGCTGCGCCGGCGCTTCCCGCAGTTCGCGGTGCGCGACGACGAGATCGGCTACTTCGAGCACGAAGCCGGGCTCCTGCGGCCCGAGGCGTGCGTGGCCGCGCAACTGGGACTCGCCGCGCATCGCGGCGCCGAAGTGCATCGCGGCGAGAAGGTCCTGCATTTCGACCAGGAAGGCGAAGTCGTGCGCGTCCGCACGGTTGCGGGACGGTACGAGGCGCGACGTCTCGTGGTGACCGCCGGGCCGTGGCTGCCGCAGCTCCTGGGCGCGGCGTGGCAGGGGCGTTTCGTGGTGCGGCGCCAGACGCTGTTCTGGTTCCGGCCGAAAGCGGGCGTCGACGACTTCCTGCCGGGGCGCTTCCCGGTGTTCATCTGGGAACTTCCCGGCCACGCGCAGCCGAGTTACGGCTTCCCGGCGATGGACGGAGCCGCGGGCGGCGTGAAGATCGCCTCCGAGCAGCACGAAGAGGCCACGACGCCCGAGGAGGCCGACCGCGCGGTGACGCCGGAGGAAGCCCAGCGCTTCTTCGACGAGCAGGTGGGCCCGTACTTCCCGGGGCTTTCCGGCGAGTGCGTGAAGACGGCGGTGTGCCTCTACACGATGACGGCGGATTTCCGCTTCGTGATCGGCGCGCACCCGGAGTTCCCGGCGGTGCTCGTGGCTTCCCCGTGTTCCGGCCACGGCTTCAAGCACTCGGCGTCGATCGGGGAGGCGCTCGCGGAACTGGTCGTGGAGGGGAAAAGCCGGATCGACCTCTCCGGATTCTCCCCGGGACCGTCCGGAACGAAGCGGACAAGCTGAATGCGCTGGGTATAATCGGCGCTCCAAGACGTGCGGCGTCCGGACCGCATGCGAGCCCGGGGGGAGAAACCGGTGGCGATCGAAGACGCGACTCGTGCGAGAACGGCAGCGTGCCCGTCCTGCGGCGGGCGGCTTCGCTTTCGCGGCGCCACCTCGATCGTCGCCGTCTGCGGCTATTGCCGTTCCACGCTGGTCCGCGAGGGCGCCAGGCTCGAGGACATCGGCAAGCAGGCGGAACTCCTCGCCGACGACACGCCCCTCAAGCTCGGCACGACCGGCCGCCACCGGGGCGAGGCATTCACGATCGTCGGGCGCATCCAGTACCGCTACGAGGCGGGGCTGTGGAACGAGTGGCACGTGGTCTTCGACGGCGGCAAGAGCGCCTGGCTCTCGGACGCCAACCGCGACTACACCATCGCGTACCTTTCTCCTCCGGAAGCGGTGCCCGCGTTCGAAGCCTTGAAGCCCGGGGAAGCGCTCACGCTGATCGGCGACCGCTATTCCGTGACCAATCTCGAGTCGGCGGAAGTCGTCGCCGGCGAGGGCGAGCTGCCGTTCAAGTTCGTCTCCGGCTGGAAGGCGCCGGTGGCCGACCTGCGCGGCCCCGGCGCGCGCTTCGCGACCATCGACTATTCCGAGGACGTGCCGCACATCTACATCGGCGAGCGGCTGCCCTTCGACACCTTCGGCTTCGCGGGGCTGCGCGACCCGGACCGGGCGGGCGAGCCGACCGGGCGCGCGCTCGCCTTCAAGTGCGGCGGGTGCGGCGCGCCGATCGAGAAGCACCTCGCGACGACGACGGTCGTCGCCTGCGGTTCCTGCGGAACGGTGACCGACGTGACGGGTACCGTCGGCGAGGTCGTCCAGAAAAACGAAGTGAACATGCGCGCGTCGGGGCAGTCCATTCCACTCGGTGCTCTTGGAACCTGGCGGGGCGCGCGCTACGAGGTCGTGGGTTACCTGCGCCGCAGGATCGTCGTCGAAGGCGAGCGCTACGAGTGGGGCGAGTACCTCCTGCACGAGGTTTCCCAGGGCTACCTGTGGATCAGCGAGTACGACGGCCACTTCAGCGTCATCAAGGCCGCCGCGGAGGAGCCGAAGCAGGAGTCCCCGGGGCGCGGGGCCGGCGGGCAGCGGAAGCCGCGGGTGCGCTACCTCGGGCGGATCTTCGAGCACTTCCAGAGAAGCGAGCCGAAGGTCTGCCACCTCGTGGGGGAATTCAACTGGCGCGTGCAACTGGGCGAGGCCTGCCGCGCCGACGACTACGTCGCCCCGCCGCTCATCCTCTCGTCGGAGGCCACCGATCGGGAGATCACCTGGTCGCTCGGCGAGTACGTGGAGCCGGAGGCGCTGTGGAAGGCCTTCGGCCTGAAAGGCCGCCCGCCCACGCGCCGGGGCGTGGCGCCCAACCAGCCCTCGCCGCACGCGGGGCGGACCTTCGGCTACTGGTTCGCCTTCCTCGCTCTCGCGGGCGTGGCGCTGCTCATGCAGTTCGGGTTCATGGCGCTCGGCTCGTCGACGCAGCTCGCGCCGCTCGCCTTCGTGGTCGCCACGGGCCAGCCCGCGCGGCTCGTGAGCCCGGTCTTCGAGCTGGGCGGGCGCGACGGGCTGGTGAACCTGCACACCACCACCAGCGCGCGTTCCGCGTGGCTGGATCTCGACATGCAGCTCGTGGATGCCGGCACCGGGCGCGCCTGGCGCACGACGCGGCAGATCGGCTTGCGAAGCCTCGCCGCCAGGGACGAGGCCAGCAGCGACGACCTGGCGGAGCTGCGCCAGGTGCCGGCCGGGCGCTATACGCTCGCCATCGACGCGAAGGCAGGCGCCTTTCCCGATTCCACGGGCGCGGTCGAGCGCCAGGTCGCGGGCCAGGTGCGCATCTACCGGCCCTCGGTCGGCTGGTCGAACCTGTGGCTGCTCGTGGGGTTTCTCGTGCTCTGGCCCCTCGTCGCCTGGGGACGGGCGGCCGCCTTCGAGACCCGGCGCTGGGCCGAGAGCGACTACGCGCCGGTGGCCGCGGACGATAGCGACGACGACTGAGGAGATCCCCGACCCATGTTTCGCACCTTCATCGCCAGCGGCCTCTTCGCCCTGGGCCTCTACAGCCTGGCGCAGTACCTGGGCTGGTCGATGTTCGGCTCCGATGCCGAGGAGTTCCGCAGGGCGCGCGCCGAGCAGGCCTACGCCCGGACGGCGGGCCGCCTCGGCGGATCGTCCGGTCACAAGTAAACCCTCAAGGAGAAAGCCATGTTCGAGTACCTGAAGCCCGCAGCCTTCATCGGATCGATCGCCTACTCCGTGATCGGCGTGATCCTCGTGATCATCAGCTTCATCGTGGTCGACAAGATCACGCCCTACGACCTGTGGAAGGAGCTGATCGAGAACCGCAACCAGCCCCTGGCGACCGTGGTGGGGGCCTTCGTGCTCGCCATCGCGATCATCGTCGGCGCGGCCATCCACGGCGGCTGAGACAGCCGAGACCGGCCCGGCACACGGCATGTCCGGCACTGCCGAGCGCGCCCCGTCCGCGGGCGAACGCGCCGCATCCCTGCCGCCCTCCGAGGCGCTCAACCGGGCGCTGCTCGCCTCGGTGTTCGTCATCGCGGCCTGCGGGCTCGTCTACGAGCTCATCGCGGCCGCCGCCTCGACCTACCTGCTGGGAGACTCGATCACGCAGTTCTCGGTGGTGATCGGCGTGTACCTCGCCTCCATGGGCGTCGGATCCTGGGCCTCGAAGTACGTCGTTTCGCGCATCATCGAGCGCTTCATCGACGTGGAGCTCATCATCGCCGTGCTGGGAGGATTCTCGGCCGCGGTGATGTTCCTGTCCTTCGCCTACGCGGGCCCGGGTTTTCGCGTCGTGCTCTACGGGATCGTGGTGCTCGTGGGCATCCTCGTGGGGCTCGAGATCCCGCTGGTCATGCGCATCCTCGGCGAGCGGCTCGGCCTGCGCGACCTGGTGGCCCAGGTGCTCACCTTCGACTACATCGGGGCGCTCGCGGTCTCGATCGCCTTTCCGCTGGTGCTGGCGCCCCGGCTCGGACTCATCCGCACCGCGTTTCTCTTCGGCCTGATGAATGCGCTGGTCGCGCTCTGGGCGGTGTGGCTCTTCCGCGCCCGGCTGGGCGCGCCGCGCGCGATGGCGCTTCGCTGCGCGGTGGTCGTGGCCGTTCTCGCCGGCGGCTTCGCGTACGCCGAGCGCCTGACGAACCTCGCCGAGAACCAGCTCTACGCCGACCAGATCATCCACGCGGAATCGAGCCGCGGGCAGCGCATCGTCGTCACCCGCTGGCGGGACGACCTGCGCCTGTACCTGAACGGCAACCTCCAGTTCAGCGCCCTGGACGAGTACCGCTACCACGAGGCGCTGGTCCATCCCGGGCTCGCCTCGATGCCCCACGCGCGACGCGCGCTCGTGCTCGGCGGCGGCGACGGGCTCGCCGTGCGCGAGATCCTCAAGTACCCCGGCATCGAGCAGGTCACCCTCGTGGACCTGGACCCGGCCATCACGCGGCTCTTCGCGGATGCGCCGGCGCTTCGCGCGATCAACCGGGACGCGCTCAATTCGCCGAAGGTGACGGTGGTGAACGCCGACGCATTCGTCTGGCTGGAGCAGTCGCGGGACCATTTCGACTTCGTGGTGGTCGACTTTCCCGATCCCAGCAACCACTCGCTCGGCAAGCTCTACACGACCTCCTTCTACAGCCTGCTCAAGCGCCGGCTCTCCGCGCGCGGCATGGCGGTGATCCAGTCCACCTCGCCCCTCTACGCGCGCCGCTCGTTCTGGTGCGTCGTGACCACGCTCGAGAGCGTGGGCTTCGAGGTCACGCCGTTCCACGCGCTGGTGCCCTCGTTCGGCGAGTGGGGATTCATCATCGCGTCCAACGAGCCGTACGCGCCGCCCGCGGCCTATCCCGCGGGGCTGCGGTTCGTCACGCCCGGAATGCACCCGGCGCTTTTCCACTTCCCGAAGGACATGGCGCGCGTGGACGCCGAGGTGAACCGCCTGAACAACCAGGTGCTGGTGACCTATTTCGAATCGGAGTGGCGGCGCGGATCGGCGGAGTGATGGATCGCCGGGCGTTCTTCGGCGCAGGGGCTGCGATCCTCGCGGCGGGCTGCGCGCCGCGGCCGCAGGCCACGCCCCCGGGCGAGCTGCTCGCCCCGAACCATGCGCTCGGGCACCGATTACGCGAGGGCTCGTTTCCCGCGGCCGGCGAGACACGGAGCGCGCGCGTGGTGATCGTCGGCGCCGGCGTCTCGGGGCTCTCGGCGGCCTGGCGGCTGCGCCGGGCCGGTTTCGAGGATTTCGCCCTGCTGGAGCTGGAGCAGGAGCCGGGTGGCAACGCCCGCTCGGGCGGCAACGCGGTGAGCGCCTATCCCTGGGGCGCGCACTACATCCCGCTGCCAACGCGGGAGGCGCGCGCCACGAGGCTCCTGCTCGCGGAACTCGGCGTGCTGCAGGGCGACCCCGATGCGCAGAAGCCGCGCTACGACGAACGGGCGCTGTGCCAGGCGCCGCAGGAGCGCCTCTACCGCAACGGGACCTGGGAGGAGGGGCTCGCGCCGCTCGCCGGGCGCACGGCGGGCGAGACCGGGGAATGGCAGCGCTTCCACGAGCGCATGCGCGCCTTCGAGGCGATGCGCGGCGCGGACGGGCGGCGCGCTTTCGCGATCCCGCTCGAGTTCTCCTCGCGCGACCCGGCGCTCCTCGCGCTCGACTGCGTGACGATGCACGACTGGATGCGCGGCGAGGGCTTCGCCTCCGAGGCGGTGAACTGGCTCGCGAACTACGCCTGCCGCGACGATTACGGCTGCGACTACCGCGACGTCTCCGCCTGGGCGGGCATCCACTACTTCGCGAGCCGCGGCGCCAGTGCGCGCGACGCCGACCGGGACGCGGTGCTCACCTGGCCCGAGGGCATCGGCTTCGTGGTGCGAAACCTCGTCGCACGCCACGGCCTGCGCGCGACACCCGGGGCGCTCGTCCACCGGGTGGAGGAGGGCGCGCGCGGCGTCGTGCTCGACGCCTGGCTCGCGGGCGAACAGCGCGCGGTGCGCTATCGCGCGGAGCACGTGATCTGGGCCGCGCCCTTCGGCTTCGCCGCCCGCGCGCTCGCCGGCGCGCCGGCCCCGCTGGTCGATGCCCTGCGCACCTGGGAGTACGCGCCCTGGCTCACGGCCAACCTGACGCTCTCGGAGCCGCCCCATGTGCACCACGGCGCGCCGCTTTCCTGGGACAACGTGATCTTCGAGAGCGACTCCCTGGGCTACGTGGTCGCCACGCACCAGGGCGTGGCGACGCGGCCGGGGCCGACGGTGCTCACCTGGTACCTGCCGCTCGCGGGGCAGGCGCCGGCGCAGGCCCGCCAGCGCCTGCTGTCCGCCACGCGGGAGTCGTGGGCGGAAGCCGCGCTCGCGGACCTCGCGAAGCCGCACCCGGAAATCCGCTCCATCACGCAGCGCGTGGACGTCTTCGCCAACGGCCACGCGATGGTGCGCCCCCGCCCGGGCCTCATCTGGGGAGCGGCGCGCTCGCGCGTCACCGGCCACCGCGGGCGACTGCACTTCGCCCACGCCGACGCGAGCGGGATCTCGATCTTCGAGGAAGCGAACGACCGCGGCGTGGGTGCGGCGGAGTCGGTGCTTCGCGCGCTCGGGGAGCGCGCGAAGACCGTGCGCTGGGAAGGCTGAGCCCCCGGCCTACTTGCGCCGGGCGAGCTCTTCCTTCACGAGGTCGGGGCGGTCGGAGATGATCCCGTCCACGCCCATGTCGAGGAGCTTCGCCATCATCGCGGGATCATTCACCGTCCACGGGATGACGACGATGCCGAGCGCGCGCGCCTCGGCGAGCAGCTCCGGCGTGAGGTAGGTCTGGTTCGGCGCCCAGATCCGGCCGCCGGCCGCCTTGACCGCCTTCGGCACGGTGCCGCCGTGGGACTCGGGCGCGAATCCGGCGAGCCACGGCGAGGGCCTGCCGTCGGCTTCGGCCTTCAGCGTTCTCGGCGAGGAGAGGTACATCGTGCGGATCTCCGGAGCCTCCTTCTGGATCACCTGCAGCGTGCGCCAGTCGAAGGACTGCACCATCGTGCGCGCGGCCATGCCGTGCTTGCGGATCTCCGCGACGACGCGGCGCGCGAACGCTTCCGGCGGCAGGGTCGCGTCCGGCTCCAGCGGCGAGAGCTTCGTCTCGCAGTCGAAGCCCACCTTCGCGTTGCCCGACTGCTTCACCAGGTCGAAGAGATCCGAGAGCCTCGGGATGCGCGTGCCGTCGACGGGCTGCTGGTGGGGAAAGTCCTTCGCGTACTTGGTGCCCGGCTTGACCCGGCCCACGTCGTACTTCTGCAGCTCCTCGTAAGTGAGGTTGCGGATCGCCGGGCCTTTCCCCTCGAGCCAGTTCCCGTCGGGGCCGCGCGTGATGTCCGGGTTGAGCCACAGGTCGTGGTAGATCACGACCACGTCGTCCTTCGTGATCGCCATGTCGCATTCGATCGTGTCTACGCCGATCTCGAGCGCCTTCCGGAACGAGGGCAGCGTGTTCTCGGGCGCGAGGCCCCGGGCGCCGCGGTGGCCCTGGAGGTCGAAAGCGTGGGCAGGAAGGAAAGCGAGCGTGGCCAGCAGGGCGAGCAGGGCGCGTGGACTCATGGGCGTGGGCACTCCGGGTGGTGGGTCCTGCGGCATCGGGCGGCCGATCGTGCCGGCCGGTCTCGTGGGTGCGTCGCGGTGAAGTATAGCCGCGCGATGCAGGCGGCCGTCATCGGGGGAGGGGCTCGGCGTCCCGCTTCCTGCGCAGCACGGTCTCCAGGTTCTCGCGGGCGAGTTCGTAACCGGGATGCAGCCGCAGCGCCTCCCGGTAGGCGCGTTCAGCGAGCTCGAGGCGACCGGCCTCGCCATAGGCGTGGCCGAGGTTGTTGAACACGCGCGGCTTTTCCGGGGAGACCCGCGCGGTCTGCTCCCAGAGGCGGATCTCGCTCGCGTAGTCGAGGTTTCGCGTGGCGGTCATCGCACCGAGCAGCACGATCGCGGCGGCCACCGGCGGCCAGGCCCAGCGGCGTGCCGGGGAGGACTCGCGGGTCAGCCGCGCCACCTCGATGCCAATGGCGACGAGGAGCCCGAAGCTCGCGAGGTACAGGTGGCGGTCGTTCGCGAGATCGGGCCGCGGCAGGAGCGAGTTGGTCGGCAGCAGCGCGAGGACAAACCAGGCGAGGCCGAGCCCCCACCACGGCCGGCGGCGCAAGGACAGAAAGCCCGCCACGCACAGCGCGAGCAGGAGTGTGGCCTCGACGGCGAGCGTGAGATTCCACGCCGCGGCCATGCGCAGGTCCGGGTCGATGTTGAGCGGATGCACGCGGACGAGCCGGAAGACGAGGTAGGAGACGGCATCCACCTGGGAGAGCAGGTTTTGTCCCAGGTTCTGCACGTCGAGAGCGGGGACGACTCGCGTCCCGTAGACCGGATGCGCAAGGAGCGTCGCGACGGCCACGAGGAGAACCAGCCCGTGCACCGCCTGTCGCCGGGCGATCTCCCGCCAGGGCGGCCGCCCCTCGCGGCGGCACGCTTCCCACCACAGCAGCGCCAGGGGAAAGCTCACGGCCGCCTCCTTGGTCGCGATCGCCATCGCGAAGAGCGCGGGCGAGACGCCGAAAAGCAGCCAGCCGCGCCCGCGCGCGCTTCCCGCCGCGTAGGCAAGCAGGCCGCCCAGGTAGAAAGCCGTCATCAGGCTGCTCGAGCGCCCGCTGATATAGGTGACGGCCTCGGTGTGGGCGGGATGCAGGCCGAAGAGCAGCGCGGCGACCGCCGCCGCCACGCGGGCTTCGCGCCCGGCGTCGAGCCCGTGCCGCTCCGAGAGCCATTGCGCCAGGGCGTACACCAGCATCGTGTTGACGAGATGGACGGCGAGGTTGAACGCGTGGAACCCCGTCTCTCCCGGGCCGAGCGTCCAGTTGAGCGCGTAGGTGAGCTTGAGCAGGGGCCGGATGCCGTGGCCCAGGTCGGCGAGCCAGGCCGCGAGGGAGTGCACCGTGGGCTCTCCCACGATCACCTTGAAGTCGTCGAACTGGAAGACGCCGGCGAAGGCGCCCAGGTAAGCGATCGCGACGGCGGCCGCGACCAGCGCGGGACCCCGGATGCCCGCCGGCAGGGTCAATGCGCGGCCTTCGCCTCGGCGAACGCGGCATCGAGCGCGGCCACCGAGTCCCACCAGCGATCGGGCGCGTTCAGCAGGACCAGCAGCACCGACACGCCGTCCCGGCGCGCGAGCGCGACGAGGCACTTGCCCGCGCCCGGCGTGAAGCCGGTCTTGATGCCGATCGCGCCGGGATAGCGACCGACGATCTCGTTGCCGTTCACCAGGCCGAAGCGCCGCCCCGCGAGCGTGGCGACCGGCTGCTCGACCTGTGCCACGAGTTCCGCGAACCGGGCATCGGCCATGGCGGCGGTGGCGAGCGCGGCCAGGTCGCGTGCGCTCGAGCGGTGCTTCGGCTCGTCGTGGCCGCAGGGGTTGGTGAAGTGTGTTTTCGCCAGGCCCAGTTCGCGGGCACGGTGGTTCATGCGGCGCGCGAAGCGCGCCTTGTCGCCGGCCACGTGCTCGGCGAGCGCAAGGCAGGCGTCGTTGGCCGAGCGCAGCAGCGTGGCCGCGAGCACGTCGCCCGCGCGCATCTTCTCCCCCGCTTTCAGGCCCAGCCGCGAGCCGGTCGCGCGCCCGGCGCTGGCGCTCACGGTGACCACGCCGTCCAGCGGCATGCCGCTTTCCAGGAAGACGAGGGCCGTCATGATCTTCGTAAGGCTCGCCGGCGCAAGCGACCGGTCCGCCTCCCGCGACCACATCGTCCTGCCGTCGACCTGGACCACGTAGGCCGCGGCGCCGCCGGGAAAAAGGCCTTCAGGCGCCGCGGCCGCCGCGAGCCCGGCCCCGGCGGCCAGCACGAGGAGCGCCAGCCGGGAGCCCATCGTCGACACGCCCGCGTGCGGCTAGAAGCCGAGGAGCTTGCGCGCGGTGTCCAGGCCGCCCTTCACGGGGTCGGCGGGCTTCTGCCCCTGGGGAGTGCGATTTCTCTGCTCGGCGGTGTAGTCGCGCACCGTGGGCTTCGGCGGCTTGCACGCGTTCGCGAGGCGAGCCATCTCCTGGTTGAGGAACATCACCTCGGCCTGGTAGCCGCCCATCTCCTCGCCCGCGTACTGCGGGAGCTGGATGCCGTCGCGCTCGAAGCGGTCCTGGCCCGTGCGCACGGACGTGGCGATCTTGCCCGCGGTGCGCGTCTTCAGGCACTCCTGCCGGTGGTGCTCCTCGTGGCGCTTCACGCTCTCGCGCATGCACGCCGTGGCCGAGGGATGGAGTCCTATCGTCACGTTGCAGAGGTTGTCCGTGCCTCCGGGGTTGTCGCCCATCGTGGGGACCGTGGAAATGCGCCCCGCGGAGACCTTGCCGATCGCCTCCTGCACCCGGCCCTGGAGCTTCGCCCGGCGCTCGGGGGTGTAGGGCAGCGGCGACTGCGTTCTCTGCATCTGCTCCATCATCTTCTGCGTTTCGTTGGCATAGGTTTCGATGGCGGCCTGCGCTTCCGCGATCCTCGCCTTGATGTCGCCCCGGTCGATGCACTGGCAGGGCTGGGCGAAGGCTGCGGGGGCAAGCGCGAGGAGCGAGACGAGCGTCAGGGCATGGCGGAACATTCCGGGGCTCCGGTTCCTTGTGGAAAGCGGCGATTCTAATCTAGTATCGCCGCGTCCAACTCACCTCCGGGAGTCCCATGAGATTCGTGAAGCGCCTGACCGTGTCCCTGCCGATCCTCGCGTTCGCCGCCGCCTCTGCGGCGCTCGCCGCCCCGAACCTGGAGGAGGGCAACTGGGAGATCAACGCGAAAATGGAAATGCCGGGCATGCCATTCGCCATGCCGCCGATGAAGCACAACCAGTGCATGACGAAAAAGGACTTCCTCCCGGACAACTCCCGCAAGGGCCAGGACTGCAAGGTGCTGGAGCAGAAGCTCACGGGCAACACGCTCACCTGGCGCATCCAGTGCAAGGACAAGGACGGCACCATGGACGGCGAGGGCCGCATTACCTACGCCGGGAAGACCTACGAGGGCACGATGAAGGCCCGCATGAAGGAGAAGGGCGGCGATACGATGGAAATGAATTTCCAGTACAACGCCCGGCACACGGGCCCGTGCAAGTCGCCCCCGGGCAAGCGGGCCGACGACTACTGATCGGCGTGCCGGGGGCGGCGCCGCGGCATCCGCCCCCTTTTCCGGCCTTTCCTAGTCGCCCGAGGGGTGCGGCGCCGCCCGGCGGGCCGTGCCCCGCCCGAAGCGCGCCGCCATCCAGGCGCCGAGCCGCTTGAGCATCCGGTAGGCCGACCGCAGCCCGAGGAGGGCGAGCACCGCCTCCGCGAACGTCACGACGAACGCGGAGAAGGCGTTCCAGCGCGCCTCGCGGGCGTGGAACTTGGCGAAGGCGCGGTCGCGCGCGATCTCGATGGAATCGTAGAAGGTCGGCACCACCAGGAGCGTCAGGATCGTCGAGGTGATGATGCCGCCGATGATCGCCACCGCCATGGGCCGGTAGAACTCGCCGCCCTCGCCCAGCGCGATGGCCACGGGCATCATGCCGGCGACGAGCGCGAAGGTGGTCATCATGATCGGGCGAAGGCGCACGCGCCCGGCGTGCATCAGCGCCTCCTCGCGGGAGACGCCCTGCGCCTCCTCCTTGCGCGCGCAGTCGAGGAGCAGGATCGCGTTCTTCGCGACCAACCCCATGAGCATGATCACGCCGATGAAGCTCATGAGGTTCAGGGTCCCCCCCGTCAGCAGCAGCGCCACCACCACGCCGATGAGCGAGAGCGGCAGCGAGAGCATCACCGGCAAGGGCGCCGTGAACGAGCCGAACTGCATCACCAGCACCAGGTACATGAGGGCGATGCCCATGGCGAGCGCGATCGCCATCTCGGAGAAGACTTCCTTCTGGTCGCGCGAGGCCCCGCCCAGCTCCAGCCCGTAGCCCACCGGGAAGTCGATCTGCTTCGCGATCTTCATCGCATCCGCCGTGACCTCGCCCGGCGAGCGGCCCTGCGCGTTGGCCGACACGGCGATCATCCGCTTGCCGTCCTGGTGCTGGATCCTGGCCGGGCCCTTGCCCATCGTGATGGTGGCGATCTGGTCCAGCGGCACCATCATGTTGCTGCCGCTCACGGCGATGGGCAGGCGTTCGATGTTGGCCGCGTCCACCCGGTCGTCCGGGTGCAGGCGCACCGCCACGTCGCGCGACTCCCCCGTCGGATCGACCCAGTCGCCCACCTCGACGCCGGCGAAGGCCACGCGCAGCGCCTGTGCCGCATCGCCCACGGAAATGCCCAGCGCGTTGGCGAGCCCGCGGTCGAGCTCGATCTTCAGCTCGTCCTTGGGCTCCTGCTCCGAGAGCCCCACGTCCACGGCGCCGCGCACGTTCTTCAGCTTTTCCATGAAGTCGCTGGTGATCGCCATGAGGCGGCGCGAATCCGGCCCGGAGAACTGGATCTGCACGGGTTTTCGCACGCCGTTGTTCAGGTCGTCGAGCACCACGTACTCGGCGCCCACGATCCTCGCCATGAGCAGGCGCAGGTCCGCGGCGATCTCCGAGGCGGAACGCTTGCGCTCGGTGCTCTTGCCGAGGTCCACGTAGACGCGGCCTCCGCCGTCGTTCACCGAGCTGTTGGTGGCCTTGGTCTCGGGAATCGTGCGCGCGAGCTCCGCGGCCTTCTCCACCTTGAGCTTCGAGTACTCCAGGCTCGCGCTGGAGGGCGTGCGGACATCGATCGCGATGGTGCCCACGTCGGAAGCCGGCAGGAAGCTCGAGCCGCCCACGGTCGCCTGGAGTGCGAGCGCCCCCCCCAGGCTCGCGACCGCGATGGCCACCATGGACTTGCGGTGGTGCAGCGCCCACGCGATCACGTTGCCGTAGCGGTCGGACTGGTGGTCGAACCACACGTTGAAGCGCGAGAGCCACTTGCGAAGGCCCTTCTTCTCCTGCTGCTGGTAGCCCACCGGGTCGCCCCAGTAGGCCGAGAGCATCGGGTCGAGCGTGAAGGAGATGAAGAGGCTCACCAGCACGGAGGTGGCCACGGTGAGCGCGAAGGGCCGGAACCACTCGCCCGCGCCGCCGCCCATGAAGGCCACGGGGATGAAGACCGCGATGATGGAAAACGTCGTCGCCGTCACCGCCATGCCGATTTCCGCGGTGCCTGCGCTCGCCGCCGTCATCCGGTCGGCGCCGCGCTCCATGTGGCGCACGATGTTCTCCCGCACGACGATGGCGTCGTCGATCAGGACGCCGATGGCGAGCGAGAGCCCCAGCAGCGTCATGAAGTTGAGCGTGAAGCCGCAGGCCCAGACGGCGATGAAGGCGGCGACGACCGACGTGGGGAGCGCGAGCGCCGTGATGAGGGTCGAGCGCCAGGAGTTGAGGAAGGCGTACACCACGAAGATGGTGAGGATCGCCCCGAACATCAGCGCCTCGATCACGTTCTTCAGGCTCTGCTCGGCATCCTCGCCGCCGTCGCGCGTGACCTCGAGCTTCGTGCCGGGGGGCAGCGTCTTGTTGATTTCCTCCACGAGGTTGCGGACGCCGGTGGCCACCGTGACCGTGCTCGCGTCGCGCGAGCGCGTCACCGATATGCCCACGTTCGGGTTGCCGTTCCTCAGGCTGAAGCCGCCGAGCTCCGCGAAGCCGTCGGCCACGCTCGCGACCTGGCTCAGCCGCACCACCTCGTTGCCGCGGCGCTTGATCACGATCTGCTCGAACTGCGCCGGCGACTCGATCCGGCCCACGAGGCGGATGCTCTGCTCGTCGAGCGCCCCCTTCACCCGCCCGACCGGCGCCGTCGTGTTCTGCAGGCGCAGCGCGCCCACCACGTCGGTGACGGAGACGTTGTACTCGCGCAGCTTCTCCGCGTGCAGCAGCACGGAGAGCTCGCGGCGCAGCGCGCCCCCGACGTTCACCACCGCGACGCCGTCGATGCCGCGGAAGCGGTCGGCCAGCACGTCCTCGGCCAGGCGCGAGATCTCGGCGTGGGACTGCTTCGTCGACGAGAGCCCCATCTGCATGATGGGCTGGGCGGAGGGATCGATTCGCCTCAGGATCGGCTCGCGCATCTCCAGCGGCAGCTTGTGCCGCACCGAGGCGATGGCGTTGCGGATCTCGTCGGAGGCCTCGACCATGTTCTTCTTGAAGTTGAAGATGATGACGATGGACGCGCTGCTTTCCGCGGAGGTCGAGCGGATCTGGTAGACCTGCGGGATCGACTGCAGCGCCTTCTCGACGCGGTTCACGATCTCGCGCTCCACCGTCTCGGGGGAGGCGCCCGGGTAGGGGATGTTCACCACGATCACCGGCTGTTCCACGTCCGGGATCTGGTTCACGCGCAGGTTCTTCAGCGCGAGCAGCCCCAGGCACATGAGGCCGATGATCACGACGACCGTCGCTACCGGCCGCTTGATCGCGAAGTCGGAAAGAAACATGGCCTAGTTCCTCGCGGGGACCGGCGCGTCGCCCGTGGCGGCGGCCTTGGTGGGGGCGGGGGGCGTGGAGGCCTGCACGAGCTGGCCGTCCTTCAGGAGCGCGCCCGGGTGGCGGATCACCTGGTCGCCCTCGGCGAGCCCGCCCTTGAGGAGGTAGTCGCCGCTGCGCGGGTCGCGCTCACCCAGGGCGAGCGTCACCTTCTGGAGCTTGCCGTCCTTCACGCGCCAGGCGGAGGCCTTGTCGCCGTCGCGCACGAGCGAGGCGGCCGGGATCGTGAGGCCGGAGGTGGTCGCCGTCTCCAGGCGGCCTTCCGCGTAGAGCCCCGCGAGCCTGGGCTGCTTTTGCCCCGTGAAGTCCACGAGCACCTCGACCTGGCGCGTGGTCGGGTTGGCCGCGGGGTTCACGCGCCGCACCTTGCCGGTGAACTCCTCGTCCGGATAGCCGTTCACGCGGAAGTTCACGACCTGCCCGGCCTTCACCTCGCCGATGTGGTCCGCGGAAACCAGTCCCTCGAAGCGCATGCTCGCCGGGTCGATCACCTTCACGAGTTCCTTGCCGACCTGCGCGGTGTCGCCGGCGGACGCCTTGCGGTCGCTCACCACGCCGCCGAAGGGCGCGCGCACCTCGGTTCGCTGCAACTGCTGGCGCGCGAGCACGACGCGGGTTTTCGCCGCTTCGAGATCGCTCTGCGCGTTGTTGCGGCGGATCTCCGCGTCCTCGAGCTGCTGGGCCGAAGCCATCCCGGAGCCGCGCAGCGTCTTCATGCGCTGGAGCTGCCGCTCGGACTGCTCGAAGGCCTGCGCGGCCGCGCGGCTCGCCGCCTCGGCGGAGGCGAGGCTGTCGCGGAAGGCGGTGTCGTCCAGGCGGACCAGGAGGTCGCCCTTGCGCACCGGGTCGCCGTTTTCCTTGAACACCGCGAGGACGATCGCGGACACCTCCGCGCGCAGGTCCGCGCGTTGCTCAGGCTGCACCGAACCGGTGATCACCGGCCCCGAGGACAGGGCGGTGTTCGCGATGGTGACGACATCCTCGATGGCGAGGAGCAGGGGCTGCGTTTTCGCGGCGTTGGCGCCCTTTTGAGGTGCCTCCGGCCCCTGGCCGCAGGCGGCGAGGGCGATCGCGAGGACGAGGACCAGGGTATGGCGATGCGTCATGGCGGGTTTTCCGGGTTTCTGGAGGTGGCGGGAGGGTATGCCGGGCTGCGGCTCGTGGCCACCCGGGTGGGACGGACTGCGGAAATCGGGGGGTGAATTGTAGGGGAAACGGCGCGGGTGGATGTAACGGTTTCCCGCGCCCCAGGGCGCTCGCCTTCCCGGGGGCGCTGCCTTCAGACGGGTCCACCGTCCCATGGCCGGTGCACGATGCTGCGCGCACGGACTCGTCTCGTCCCCCATGTACGACTCGCCCGCCAACCGTCAGGCCGCGATCGTGCCCGGATCTTCCCGTCGCGCCGGTGGCACGGTCGGATCGCAGCACGCAATGCGGTTGCGCCCTTCCGCCTTGGCCCGGTAGAGATTCTCGTCGGCGACCTCGACGAGCCTTTCCAGTGTGTCGATCCCGCCGCCGAAGCAGGCGACGCCGATGCTGACGGTGAGCCGGAGGGTGACGGTCCCGCCGCCAGGGCCCGTGAGCACGTGGTCGCGGGACTCGATGCGCTTGCGAAGCCGTTCCGCCAGTTCCACCACGCCAGACCGGGGCGTGTGCAGCGCGATGACCACGAACTCCTCGCCGCCATAGCGCGTGAGGAAGTCCGTCTCGCGGATCTCCCGCGATATCGCCGCCGCGAGGGCGACGAGCGCCTGGTCCCCGACCGGGTGGCCGTGGGCATCGTTCACCCGCTTGAAGTGGTCGACGTCGATCATCAGCACCGAAAGCGGCAGGTTGTAGCGTCGCGCCGAGGCGACCTCTTCGGCCAGGCGGCGGTCCAGGAAGCGGCGGTTGTACGCCCCCGTCAGGGGGTCGGTGAAGGTCTCGCGTTCCAGGCGACTGATGATCCGCAGGTCGCGGACGGTCTGGAACGAGAGTGTGACCGTGACCCACACGAAGATCGCGCCGAAAAAGAACACCACCGGGACGACGAGGTCCAAGGGCCGGGCGGGAAGGCTCCAGATCGCGGCGGCGTAGGCCAGGTAGCCGGCGACGAAAAGCGCGTTCATGGCGGCCATCGCGTACCAGCGCCGCCGCAGGATCCCCTTCGGGAGCCGCACGATCAGGAGGCGCATGACGTACAGGGCCCAGACGAGCATCAGGGCCCCCGCGAAGACCAGCGTCTTCATCAAGGGCGAAAGCATGGCGAGCATCGGTATCCCCAGTGCGGCAATGGGCTCGCCGGCCTGGCGAGCCGGAGATCAGTCGGGGTATCGGTCGCGGGGGAGTATTCCTTGAGGCCGCGAGGGGTATCCCACGAGGTCAGGCGCGTTCAGAACGAGGAGACGTTCGTGCCCATGTCTCCCACGGCAGTGTATCCCGAGAGCGTGCGCGCGACTCCCGCCAGGTCGTTGGCGGTGCCGGAGTTCCTCGTCTGCCAGGTGGTGCCGTCGGGGCTGGTGAAGATACCCCCTGCATTTCCGGCCGCGACGAACTGCCCTCCATGGACCACGGCGGCGAGATCGCTGGCCGCGATCGGCGGCTGCACGGTCCAGGCGAGGCCGTCGCTGCTGGTGAGCACCGTTCCCGCGGCGCCCACGGCCACGTAGCGGTGGGTCACCACCGTGATCTGATCCACGGTCGTCGCGGTCGCCGCGTAGGCCACGCCCCGCAGGTCGTTTGCGGTGCCCGACGGGACCACTTCCCAGGTCAGTCCGTCGCCGGTGGTGACGATGGTGCCGTTGGCGCCGACGACGACATAGCGGTTGTTGCCGAAGACCACCGCGCGGAGATCATTGGTGGTGCCCGAGGTCACTGCGGTCCAGGTCTCCCCGTCATCGCTGCCGATGATCGTTCCGGACGCGCCGACGGCGATGTAGCCGCCCGAGCTGATGCTGGTGCCGCCGTAAAGCGTGGCGGTAACGCCGCTCGTCCGCGCGGTCCATGTGGTCGCGTCCAGGCTGGTGAGAATCGTGCCGTTGGCGCCAATCGCCGCGAAACCGAAGACGGAGTACCAGACCGCGTGCAGGTCCGCGGGCGCGGCGGGGTTGGTGGGCGTCGTCGTCGCCGCGCCTGCGATGCTCGAGAAGATCGCGCCGCCTGCGCCCACGGCCACGTTCGCGTTGCCCGTCAGGACGTTCCCGTTGGCGTTGCCGTTGAGCCTGCCGGTGCCGAGCGGAATTCCCACGGCCCAGTTGGCGCCGGCGAGCTGCGGCGTGACCGCCTGCGTGGGCGCGCCTGAACCGCCGGGCCCGCCGCTCTTGCGGCCATTGATCGTGAAGGAATAGGTCGTTCCGTTGGTGAGGCCGGTGATCGTCTGCGGCGAGGTCGCATTCGGGAGCACCGTGCCGCCGGAGGTGGTCCAGTTCGACGTCGTGATCCCTTCGCCGGGGCCGAAGAAGACCCAGTACTCGACATCGGGTTCGGCCGTCCAGGTCACGACGACGGCGCCATCGCCCGCGGCCACCTTGAAGTCGGCGGGATAATCGGCCGAGCTGCCCTTGCCGCCGCAGCCGGCGGCGAGGAAAGCGAGGGCGAGCGAGGCGAGGAGGAGGGCGAATTTCTTCACTGTGAGTCCTTGTGATCCGGGAGTACTCGGGAAAGGCGGGAATTATCCCACACCGGGCTTCGAGCCCGGCAGCACGCTGTTCGCCCCGTTGCCCGTCAGTCCACGAACAGCATCGCCGGGCACTCGAGGTAACCCCGCAGCGCCTGCACGTACTCCGCGGCATCCTGCCCGTCGACCACGCGGTGGTCGAAGGACGATGAGAGGTTCATGAGCATTCGCGGCACGATCGCGCCGCCGAAAACGGCCGGCCGCTCGACGATGCGGTTCACGCCGACGATGGCCACCTCCGGCGCGTTGATCACCGGGGTCGTGACGATCCCGCCCAAGGGCCCCAGGCTCGTGATGGTGATCGTCGAGCCCGAGAGTTCTTCGCGCGAGACCTTGCCCATGCGCGCCCCCTCGGCCAGCCGCGCGACTTCCGCCGCGCTCGCCCAGAGGTCGAGCGACTCGGCGTGGCGCACCACGGGAACCATCAGCCCGCCGCCCGTCTGCGTGGCGATGCCGATGTGCACCGCGTTGAAGCGGGTCACGACGTCGTTTTCATCGTCGTAGCGCGCATTCATCTGCGGGAAGCGGGCCGCGGCGAGGACCATGGCGCGCATGAGGAAGGGAAGCACCGTGAGCTTGCCGCGGGAGGCGGCGCGTTCCGCGTTAAGGCGCGCACGCAGCGCTTCGAGCTCCGTCACGTCGACTTCCTCGACGTAGGTGAAGTGCGGGATGCGGCGCATGGATTCCTGCATGCGCTGCGCGATTACGCGGCGCAGCCCGATGACGGGTATCGCCTGCTCCCCGGTGCGTCGGGCGAAGCGCGCGCCCTGCGCCACCGCCGTCCCGCCGGGCTCGAGATCCTCGCGCAGGATCCGCCCTCCCGGCCCGCTTCCCGGCACGCCTTCCAGTTCGACGCCCAGCTCGCGCGCGTGGCGGCGCACCGACGGAGACGCGAGCGGCTTTGTCCCCGGAGTCGATGCGGTTTCCGCAGGAGCGATCGATTCCGCGGTCTTGGCGGCCACAGGTGCCGCAACCGCCTTCGCGGCGGCGGGTGCGGCCGTCGCCGGTTTCGCCGCCGCCGGATCCGGCGTGGACTTTGCCGAAGGAGCGCTTCCGGCCGCTTTGGCTTCACCCTCGATCCGCAGGAGTTCCGCGCCCACGGCGAGCTTCTCGCCGACCTTGCCGCCCAGCGAGGCGACGCGGCCCGACACGGGCGAGGGAATCTCGACGGTCGCCTTGTCCGTCATCACGTCGGCGACCGCCTGGTCGGCCGCGATGGAATCCCCGGCCGCGACATGCCACGCCACCAGCTCGACCTCGGCGATGCCCTCGCCGATGTCCGGCACCTTGATCACGTGCACGCTCATTTCGCCTCCATCACGCGCTTGAATGCCGCGCCCACGCGCGCGGGTCCCGGGAAGTAGGCCCACTCCTGGGCGTGCGGGTAGGGCGTGTCCCAGCCCGCGACGCGCTCGATCGGGGCCTCGAGGTGGTAGAAGCAGTGCTCCTGCACCAGCGCAGCCAGCTCCGCGCCGAAGCCGCTGGTGCGCGTCGCCTCGTGCACGATCACGCATCTCCCGGTCTTCGTGACGGATTCGACGATTGCCCCGAGGTCGAGGGGCCAGAGGCTGCGCAGGTCGATGATCTCGGCGTCGATGCCGGTTTCCTGCGCCGCCGCTTCCGACACCCACACCATCGTGCCGTAGGCGAGCACCGTGAGGTCGCGGCCCTCCCGCACCACGGCCGCCGATTCCAGCGGCACGGTGTAGTGGCCCTCCGGCACCTCGGCCTTCGCGTGCCCGGTCCAGGGCACCACGGGCTTGTCGTGGTGGCCGTCGAAGGGGCCGTTGTAGAGGCGCTTGGGCTCGAGGAAGATCACCGGGTCGTCGCACTCGATCGAGGCGATGAGCAGGCCCTTCGCGTCGTAGGGGTTGGAGGGCATCACGGTGCGCAGGCCGCAGACGTGGGTGAAGAGCGCCTCGGGGCTCTGGCTGTGGGTCTGCCCGCCGTAGATGCCGCCGCCGCAGGGCATGCGGATGGTCATCGGCGCCGTGAAGTCGCCGGCGGAACGGTAACGAATCCGCGCCGCCTCCGACACGATCTGGTCGTAGGCGGGGTAGATGTAGTCGGCGAACTGCACCTCCACGACCGGGCGCAGGCCATACGCGCCCATGCCGATGCCCACGCCCACGAGCCCGCCCTCGGCTATCGGCGTGTCGAATACCCGCGAGGTGCCGTACTTCGCCTGCAGCCCGTCGGTGCAGCGGAAGACGCCGCCGAAATAGCCCACGTCCTCGCCGAACACCACGACGTCGGGGTCGCGCCCGAGCATCACGTCCATCGCCGAGCGCAGCGCCTGGATCATCGTCATCGACGCCATGCTCAGCCCTCCAGCTGGCGGCGCTGCCGCTTCAGGTGTTCCGGCATGTCCTTGTAGATGTCCTCGAACATCGTCGAGACATCGTGGACGTGGCCCGAGGCGAGCGTGCCGTGGCTCTCCGCCTCCTTCTGCGCGGCGGCGATCTCGCCTTCAAGCTCCTTCACCGTGCGCTCGTGCTCCCCGTCGGACCAGGCGCCGATCACGGTGAGGTGCTGCTTCAGCCGCTCGACCGGGTCTCCCAGCGGGAAGCGTTTCCAGTCGTCGGCGGGCCGGTACTTGGAAGGGTCGTCGGAAGTCGAGTGGGCGCCCGCGCGGTAGGTGGTCCACTCGATGAGCGTCGGCCCCAGGCCGCGGCGCGCGCGCTCGGCGGCCCATTGCGAGGTCGAGAGCACCGCGAGGAAGTCGTTGCCGTCCACGCGCAGGGAGGCAATGCCGATGCCCGCGCCGCGCGCGGCGAAGGTCGCCGCCTCGCCGCCGGCGATGCCCTGGAAGGAGGAGATCGCCCACTGGTTGTTCACGATGTTGAGTATCACCGGCGCGCGGTAGACCGCGGCGAAGGTGAGCGCGCTGTGGAAATCCGCTTCCGCCGTCGAGCCGTCGCCGACCCAGGCCGAGGCGATGCGCGTGTCGCCCTTGATCGCCGAAGCCATTGCCCAGCCCACGGCCTGGATGTACTGCGTGCCGAGGTTCCCGGAGATGGAGAAGAAGCCGTGCGCGCGCGAGGTGTACATCACCGGGAGCTGGCGGCCTTTCACCGGGTCGCGCTCGTTGGAAAAGAGCTGGCACATCATGTCCAGGAGCGGGTAGCCGCGCGCGATGAGGATTCCCTGCTGGCGATAGGTGGGGAAGCACATGTCGTCGGGCGCGAGCGCGAGCGCCTGGCCAACGCCGACCGCCTCCTCGCCCAGGCACTGCATGTAGAAGGACATCTTCTTCTGGCGCTGCGCGATGAGCATGCGCGCGTCGAAGAGGCGGGTCTTCAACATCGCGCGCATCCCGGCTCGCAGCAGCTCCGGGTCGGCCTTCGGGTCCCACGGCCCCACGGCGCGGCCGTCGTCGTCGAGGACGCGAATGAGCAATTCCACGACGTCGGCCGTCTCCGACGGCCGCGCGTCCACGGGCGGGCGGCGCACCGCGCCCGCGGGAGAGACGTTCAGGTAGGAGAAGTTGGTCTCGCGTCCCGGGCGCCCCGGGGGTTCCGGCACGTGGAGCTTCAGCGGCGGAAAAGTGCTTGCCGGCTTGGCGGTGGATCGTCGCGACATGTCAGGCGGCCCAGTCGAGGATGACCTTGCCGCTCGCGCCCGAGAGCATGGCGGCGAACCCGGCCTCGTATTCGTCGACCGGGAAGTGGTGGGTGATGATCGGGGAAAGGTCCAGGCCGCTCTGCAGCATCGCGACCATCTTGTACCAGGTCTCGAACATCTCGCGGCCGTAGATGCCGCGGATCTCCAGGCCCTTGAAGATCACGTGGTTCCAGTCGATCGCCATGCCCGCGGGCGGAATGCCCAGGAGGGCGATCTTGCCGCCGTGGTTCATGTGCTCGAGCATCTGCGTGAAGGCCTGGGGCGCGCCGGACATTTCCATGCCGACGTCGAAGCCCTCGCTCATGTGCAGGCTCTCCATCACGTCGCGCAGCTTCTCGCTGCCGACGTTCACGGCGCGCGTTGCTCCCATCTTCCGCGCGAGCCCGAGGCGATAGTCGTTCACGTCGGTGATCACCACGTGGCGGGCGCCCACGTGGCGGGCGATCGCCACGGCCATGATGCCGATGGGGCCGGCGCCCGTGATCAGCACGTCCTCGCCCACGAGGTTGAACGCGAGCGCGGTGTGGGTCGCGTTGCCGAAGGGATCGAAGATCGCGGCCAGGTCGTCCGGAATGTCGTCGGGGATCCGGAAGGCGTTGAAGGCCGGGATCACCAGGAACTCGGCGAAGGCGCCCTCGCGGTTCACCCCCACGCCGACGGTGTTCCGGCACAGGTGGCGCCGGCCCGCGCGGCAGTTGCGGCAGAAGCCGCAGGTGATGTGGCCTTCGCCGGAGACGCGGTCGCCCACCTGGAAGCCGCGCACCTCCACGCCCATGTCCACGATCTCGCCCACGTATTCGTGCCCCACGTGCATCGGCACGGGAATCGTCTTCTGCGCCCAGTCGTCCCACTTCCAGATGTGCACGTCCGTGCCGCAGATCGCGGTCTTCCGGATGCGGATCAGCACATCGTTGTGGCCCACCTCGGGCTTCTTCACGCGGGTGAGCGTGAGCCCGGGGGAGCGTTCGAGCTTCGCAAGCGCCTTCATCTCGTCACCTGGGGAAAGGGCAGGGCATCAGTGGATGATCCCGAGTTCGCTGCCGACCTTGGCAAAGGCGCGCACGGCCTGCAGCACCTGCTCGGGCGTGTGGGCCGCGCTCATCTGCGTGCGGATGCGTGCGCGGCCCTTGGGCACCACCGGGTAGGAGAATCCGATCACGTACACGCCCTCGGCCAGGAGCGCATCCGCCATGCGCGTGGCGAGCGCAGCGTCCCCCAGCATCACCGGGATGATCGGATGCGAGCCGGGCACGAGGTCGAAGCCGATCGCGCGCATCTCGCTTCGGAAGGTTTCGCCGTTCTCCCGGACCCGCCGACGCAACTGCGCGCCTTCCTCGCCCGCGAGCAGCTCGAGCACCTTGAGGGAGGTCGCGGCGATCACCGGGGCCAGCGTGTTGGAAAAAAGGTAGGGCCGGGAGCGCTGGCGCAGGAGCTCCACGATCTCGCGCCGCCCCGCGGTGTAGCCGCCGGAAGCGCCGCCCATGGCCTTGCCGAGGGTGCCGGTGAGGATGTCGACCCGGCCCTCGACGCCGCACAACTCCGGCGTGCCACGCCCGCCTTCGCCCACGAATCCCACCGCGTGGGAATCGTCCACCATGGTGAGCGCGTCGTGGCGCCCGGCAATCTCGCAGAGCGCGCCCAGGTTCGCGACGATGCCGTCCATGGAAAAGACGCCGTCCGTGGCGATCAGCTTGAAGCGCGCGCCCGCGGCGTCGGCCTCTTTCAGCTTCGCCTCGAGGTCCGCCATGTCGTTGTTGCGGTAGCGGTAACGCTTCGCCTTGCAGAGGCGGATGCCGTCCACGATGCTCGCGTGGTTCAGCTCGTCGCTCACGACCGCGTCTTCCTCGGTGAGCAGCGTCTCGAAGAGGCCGCCGTTCGCGTCGAAGCAGCTGCCGTAGAGGATGCAGTCGTCGGTCCCCAGGAACACGGAAAGCGCGGCCTCCAGCTCCCGGTGGACGCTCTGGGTGCCGCAGATGAAGCGCACCGAGGCCATGCCGTAGCCATAGCGCTCGAGCGCGGCCTTCGCGGTGGCCACGAGCCGCGGGTCGTCGGCAAGCCCCAGGTAGTTGTTCGCGCAGAAATTGAGGACCTCGGCGCCGTCGGCCAGCCGTATCGCGGGCGCCTGCGGGCTCGCGATGACGCGCTCGGCCTTGTGAAAACCCTCGGCACGGATCCTGTCCAGCGTTTCACGCACATGGGACAGATAGCGATCGCTCATGGCGGTCTTATCGTCTCAGGAAAGGGGATGGGATGGACCCCATTCTAGCCCGCCCCGGACCGGGGAGAAAAAACGCCCCGGGGATCGCTCCCCGGGGCGCTGCGCGATGCGACTGCCGTGCGTGTCAGGGATCGACGCGCACGATGGTCGGGCTGGGCAGGCCGGTTGCGCCGCCGTAGACCACCGAACCCAGGTACTTCGTGCCGGTCGTGAGCCCGCTGAAGGCAAGCCCGATCGTGCCCGTGGCGCCGATCGTGGCCGTGGCCGGGGCCGTGACCGTCATGTTCCCGGCATCCGCGGAACCGAGGTTCCAGTTGAAGAGCGTGTAGTTCGCGTCCGCCCCGTCGGTCTGCCAGCCGTGCACCACGACGAAGTAGTTGCCGGGCGCCGGGTTCACGAGGTTCACCTCTTCGGCCGAAGTGCCCGAACCGCTTCCCCCGACCTGCGAGCCGCCCGGGTTGAAGACGTAGAGGTCGAGATCGTCGTTGCCGTCGGTGAAGCTGTCGAACAGCGAGAAGCGCGCGTAGGTCGTGCCCGCGGGGATGTTCACCACGTGGATCGTGGCGCCGACCCCGGTGCCAAGCGCGGTGTTGATGTCGTTCGCCGGGTCGTCGAGCACGTTGCCCGTGATCGTGGTGGCGGGAACGAGGCCCCGTGCCGTCGCCGAGAACGGGCCGGTGTACCCGAAGGTCACGTCGTAGCTGCCGCTCGCCGCCGCCGGCGCGGAGAGCGCCACCGGCCGCACGACCATCGGCACGCGCACCATGTGGGTGCCGTCGGTCCACCGCAGCTGCCCGCCGGAGTAGGTGTTGAGCGCTGCCGTCGTCCGGGTGAAGGTGACCGTGAAGGTCCCGCTTGCGCCCTTCGCGAGCGTGAGCGAGGCGGGGCTGATGGCCACCGTGAACCCGGCCATGCCCGTGTAGCTCGCGGTGTAGGTCGCGGTCGAGTTGCCGACGTTGGTGACCCGGCGGGTGACCGTCTGGGTGCCCGCCATGGCGCCGATGGCGATGGAGGCCACGTTCAGGTCGCTCGGATTGATCGGCGTGAAGGCCGAGCAGAACGAACCCGGCTGCGTGCCGCAGATGAAGTTCAGCCAGTCGTTGTAGCCGGAATCGAAGACGAGCCCCGGATCGGCAGCGCTGTTGGGCTGCACGTGTCCTGCGCCCTGGCGGAAGATCAGCACCGGGTTGGTGTTCGGCGCCGGCGTGCCGCCGTCGAGCACGTCGTATCCGGTGGTCATCAGGGCCGACTTGATCGCCATCGGCGACCACGTCGGGCGCAGCTCCTTCATCAGCGCGCCCAGGCCGGCCACGTGCGGGCTCGACATGGAGGTGCCGCTCAGCAGGTCGAAGAGACGCCCGCCGTACCCTGCCGGCGAGACGCCCGCGAGGATGTCCTGTCCCGGCGCGATGAGATCGGGCTTCAGGAGGCTGCCGCCGCCGGCCACCAGCGGCCCACGCGAGGAGAAGCTCGCCGTGAAGGGGGCCGGCGCGGTCAGCACGACGGTGGCCGTGTTGATCGTTGCCGTTGCGCCGGAGGAGGCCGCGTAGGCCTTCACCGCCGGGCGGTCGGTGTGCGGCAGGTGCACCGAGGGCACCGAATGCAGGTCGGCATTGACGGAGTTGGCCGAGGTGTTCACGAGGATCATGCCCACGCCGCCCGCCTCCTGCACCGCGAGGCTCTTGTTCACGCGCGCGGTGATGCCCCGGTCGCACAGGACGATCTTGCCGGCCACCTTCGCCGGGTCGAGCACCGCGCCGCCATCGGCGGAGCTGTAGCAGAGTGCCACCTGCGTGGGATCCGCCCCTGGCAGGCCGGCGTCCACGGAGTCGATGAACGCGACGGGGCCGACGCCGCCCAGCGTCGCCATGGAGCCGCCGTTGTAGGTCACGGCATTGCCCAGGGTCGCGGAGCCGGCGCCGTCACGATTGTGCGTGCCCGCGGCAACCGTGGTGAGCCAGGGGCCCGGGTGTGCGACGGTGCTTGACGCGGGGCCGCTGTTGCCGGCCGAAGCTGCCACGAAGACGCCCGCATCGGCCGCGAAGAGAAAGGCGATCTCGACCGGGTCGCGGAAGTTGCTCGTCGTGCCGCTGATGGAGAAGTTGATCACGTCCACGCCGTCGGCCACCGCCTGGTCGATCGCGGCGACGCTGTCGCTGCCGAAGCAGCCGCCGTCGGTGCCGCGGCCCCAGCAGACCTTGTAGGTGGAAATGCGCGCGCGCGGCGCGATGCCGCTCACGGTGCCGAACACCGCGGCGGGCCCGGTGGCCTGCACGCCGGCGTTGCCGCCCGCGGTCGACGAGGTGTGCGTGCCGTGGCCGTCGGCGTCGCGGGGCGAGTTGTACTCGTAGGGAAGGCTCGCCTTCACGCCCGCGTTGCCGCCGAAGCCGGCATTGAAGTACTGGGCGCCGATCAGCTTCTGGTTGCAGTTCGAGGCGTTGAACGCCTCGCCGGGCTTGCACTTGCCGTGCCAGCCGGGAATCTGGTGGTAGTCGAGCTTTCCGCCCTGCGTGCCGTTGCCGTTGGTGCCGGTGCGGTCTGAAAAGCTGGGGTGCTCGGGCCAGATGCCGGAATCGACGATGCCGATGATGACGTTCTCGCCCTTGGCCTTGGTGTTCCAGAAACCGGCCGGGCCGCTGAGGCCCAGGAAGGCCGGCGTCGTGGTGGTGTCTCTCGCCAGCAGCTCGTCCTTGGCGACGGAGAGCACATCGGGCGCGTTGCGCAGCGCCTCAGCCTGGTCCGCCGTGAGCTCGGCCGCGAAGCCGTTGAACGCGTAGCGGTATCCGTAGACCTTGCGGCCGCCGACGCCGGCAACCGCGGCGTCGTGCTTCCCGTCGAGGTAGGAGGCGTAGCGGGTGACCTTGTTGTCGTTGGGGTTGATCTTGGCGCCCTTCTTGGGCTTCGTGGCGGCGTAGCCGGCCACGCTGCCGTCGTAGGCGACGACGGGCTTGTCCGCCATGCGCACGATATAGAGCCGGTTCGACGGTGCCGAGCGCGACTTGCCGGATGCCGCCTGGCCGTTCTCCGAATCCGCCAGCGCGGCATTCGGCAGCGCAGCCGCCCCCAGTGCGAGCGCCGCGGCAAGCGGCACGCCCCACTTCATTCCCATGGATCGCATGAATTTCCCCCAGATGATCGCTTCTTGTTGGAGTGCCGAAGTGATTTCGGCTCCGGATTCCGGCCCTCGGTTGGAGTTCCGGAACGGCGACGCTACCAGAATCGGGCGCAGGATGTTTCGCGCGCGGGATTATTTTTGTTGTGCGGCGCAATATCGCGCCGCGCCCGACTGCCCCTAGAAATCCGCCTCCGACTCGGCCTCGCGCATGCGCCGCCTGAGCGCGGCGCGGCGGTGCTGCCAGAGGGCGAAGGCGACGGAGGCCGCCGACAGGCCGAGCAGCGCCCCGGAGATCGGCCGCGTCATGAAGAGCCACGGGTCGGCGTCGGTCATGATCGCGCGCACGAGGTTCGTCTCGATCTGGTCGCCGAGGATCACGCCCAGGATGAAGGGTGCAAGCGGAATGCCGGTCTTCATCATCAGGTAGCCCAGCACGCCGAAAGCGAGCAGCACGTAGACCGTCGACATCGCGTTGCCGAGCGCATAGGCGCCGACCACGCACAGCACCAGCACGACCGGGAAGAGGATCGACTTGGGCACCGTCACCACCTTCAGCGCCCAGCGCGCGCCCAGCCCCATGATCACCACCATGATCGGGTGCGCGAGCAGGTAGGCCGCGAAGACGCCGTAGGCGATCGTCGGGTGCTGCGTGATGAAGAGGGGCCCGGACTGGATGCCGTGGATCGTGAGTGCGCCGAGCATCACGGCGGTCACCGCGTCGCCCGGAATCCCGAAGGCCATGATGGTGACGAGCGAGCCGCCGACGTTCGCGTTGTTGGCCGATTCGGCCGCGATCACGCCCTCGGGAATGCCCTCGCCGAACTGCTCGGGCCGCTTCGAGAACTTCTTCGCCTGGTCGTAGGCCATCATGTTGGCGGCACTTCCGCCGATGGCCGGCAGCACGCCGATCCACAGGCCGACGAGCGACGACCACAGCAGCAGGAAGGGCCGCGACAGGATCTCCCCGAGCACTTTGAGCTGCGAGACCCGGAGGTTTGCCGCCGCCTCGATGGCCCGCGCCGCCTGGCCCGCGCCGCCCGCCCTTTCCACGTCGCCCATGATCTGCGCGAAGGCGAACACGCCGATGAGCACCGGCAGGAACGGAATGCCGCCCTCGAGGAACTCGATGCCGAGGGTGAGCCGCGGCGCGCCCAGCATCGGATCGTTGCCCAGCACGGTCACGATGAGCCCGATCATCCCGGACAGGAGCCCCTTCAGGAGCGAGCCCTCGATCAGCCCGGCCACCATCGAGAGCGCGAGCACGAAGAGCGAGAAGTATTCCCAGGGGCCGAACTCGAGGGCGAGTGCGGCGAGCGGCCCCGTGGCGGTGATGAGGAACACCCCTCCCAGCAGCCCGCCGAAGAAGGACGCCCAGATGCCCAGCCAGATCGCGCGCCCCGGCTCGCCCTTCGTCGCCATCGGATGGCCGTCGAAAGTGGTCGCCACGGCCGAGGGCGTGCCGGGAATGCCCAGCAGCGTGGCGGTGACGAGCCCGCCCGCGGAGCCGCCGACGTAGAGCCCGACCATCGCCGCGAGGCCCTGCAGCGGATCGAGCCCGAAGGTGAACGGCAGCGCCACGATGATCGCCATGGTGATGGTGACCCCGGGGAGCGCGCCTCCGATGATGCCCGCGAGCGTGCCGAGGAAGAGCGGGATGAGGTACTTGAACTGCGCGACGTTGACGAGGGCGCTTCCGAGCTGCTCGTACATCGCTAGAAATCCGTCCAGCGCCCGCGGGGCAGCAGGATCTTCAGGTAGCCGTCGAACACGTAGTACGTGCCGGCCGTCGCGGCGAGGGCGACGGCGGCGACGAGCGCCCAGCGGCGCGGTGTGCGCGGCGGCTCGAGTGCGACCTGCATGACCGCCACGAAGGCGAACGTGGCGAGCCGGAACCCGACCAGCGGCAGCGCGAGCACGTAGGCGCCGAAGATCGCGAACAGGAGGACCACCATCGAGTAGCGGGGCGCGGGCCCTCGCGGGCGCGCCGCGGGGCCGGATCGCCGGTGCTTCACGACATCCACCGCCACGAGCGCCGCGGCGAACGCTGCGGTGATCGCCAGCACGATGCGCGGATAGAAGGCCGGGCCGATGGGCACGAGGGGATTGTGCTCGAGCGAGAGCGTCGCCCAGTACAGGGCGATGCTCGCGACGAGCACGACGCCGCCCGTGATGGTGTCGCGGCCCATGGCCTCGCGGGAACGGCCCGGTCAGCGCTTCAGGAGGCCCAGCTCCTTCGCGAGATCCTGGTTGACCTTGTCGTTGTCCTTGAGGAACGAGGCGTACTCGGCCCCGTTCAGGAAGTTCACGAGCGTTCCCTGTTTGGTCATCGCCTCCTCGAACCCCGGCTCCTTCGCGGCCTCGGCACAGGCCGAGCGCAGCTTCGCCATCACATCCGCCGGCGTGGACGCCGGTGCGAGCAGCCCGCGGTTCACGGCGTAGATCACGTCGACGCCCAGCTCCTTCAGCGTCGGGACGTCGGGTACCGCGGCATTGCGCTTCGCGGTGGCGATCGCGAGGAAGCGCAGCTGGCCGGCGTCGGCCTTGCCCTTCTGCGTCAGGTTCGACTCCGCCATGTCGATGTGGCTGCCGAGGAGCGCGTTCATGCGCGGCGCCGTGCCGTCATAGGGCACGTACTTGAACTTCACGCCCGCGCCCTTCTCGACCAGCGCCGGGAAGAAATGGCTGGTGGAGCCGAGCGAGGCGCCCACGGTGATCTGGCCGGGGCGCGTCTTGGCGTCGGCGAACATCGCCTTCGCGTCCTTCCACGGCGACTTCGGCGACGAGGTGAGGATCGAGGGTGTGGAGCTCACCAGGCAGATGGGCTGGAAATCCGACCACGCCACGTCGGCCACGCCGGTGTAATAGGTGGAGTGGAGCGAGTCGTGCACGGCGAAGATCGTGTAGCCGTCGGCGGCCGAGTCCTTGGCCTCCTTCGCGCCCTTCGTCCCCGAGGCGCCGCCCACGTTCGCGATCACGACGGTGTCGCCCAGGTGCTTCTGCAGGAAGGGCCCGAACGTGCGGTAGATCACGTCGGTGTCGCCGCCCGCGGCCCACGGCACGATCAGCTTGACGGGGCGCTCGGGGTACGCGGCGGAAGCGGGGAACGTGCCCGCGAGCGCGACGGCGGCGAGCAGGGCAATGGACTTCATCATGGTCGGGGCTCCTCCGGAAGTGGGCCTGCGTTTGGAGTGGTTGCCCGGACATACTAGACTGTCCGATGGAGCCACTCAAACGGAGTCGACCCGGAATGCGAATCGGCCTGCTCGGCGGGGGCGTCATCGCAAGGCTGTTCCTGGACCACGTGCACGGCGCGGGCGGGGACGAGCGCGTGGTGGCTGTCGCCGGGCGCAGCGCAGCATCGTCCGCGCGGGCCCTGGCGCAGGAGCGCGGCGTGCCGTTCGTCGTCGGCACCGCGGCGCTCATCGCCGCGCGCCCCGAGGTGGTGGTGGAGGCCGCGTCCCACGATGCGGTGCGCGAGCACGCGGAGGCGCTGCTGTCGAGCGGCATCGCGGTGATCGTGCTCTCCGGGGGCGCGCTCGCGGACGACGGCCTGCGCGGCCGGCTCGAGCGCGCGGCCACGGAGCATCACGCGCTGCTCTACGTGCCCTCGGGCGGCATCGGCGGGCTCGACGCGCTGAAGGCCGCGTGCGCGGCCGGCGTCGAGGAGGTGAGCATCGCCGTCACCAAGCCACCGGAGGCGTGGAAGGGCATCGCCTTCGTCGAGGCGCTGGGCATCGACCTCGACCGCCTTCCGGGGCCGGTCACGCTCTTCGAGGGCAGCGCCCGCGAGGGCGTGCCGCACTTTCCCGCGAACGTGAACATCGCAGCCGTGCTCTCGCTCGCCGGCGTCGGATTCGACCGCACGCGCCTGAAGGTCGTCGCGGACCCCGCGCTGCGGTTCAACACCCACTTCATCCGCGTGAAGGGCAGGACCGGCACCATCGACCTGCGCTTCGAGAGCGTGCCCTCGCCCGACAACCCGAAGACGGCGATGCTCGCCTGCTACAGTGCGCTCGCGGCGTTCCGGCAGTTCGCCTCGCCGGTGCGCTACGGCACGTAGCGGCCGGGCGCCATTCACGAAGGAGAGCCATGAACCAGAAGCAATCGGGTGACGCCCTTCACGTGATCGACATCGGCCCGCCGCCCTCGCTTCCGGTCGCCGGAAGCCAGGCGCGCTTTCCCGTCGGGCGCATCTTCTGCGTCGGCCGCAACTACGCCGACCATGCGCGGGAAATGGGCCACGACCCCGACCGCGAGCCGCCGTTCTTCTTCATGAAGGCCGCCAGCGCGATCGTGCAGGACGGCTCGACGATCGCCTACCCTGTCGCGAGCAAGGACGTGCACCACGAGATAGAGATGGTGGTCGCGATCGGCAAGGGCGGCGCGAACATTCCGGTGCACCATGCGCTGGAACTTGTCTGGGGCTACGGCGTCGGGCTGGACATGACGCGCCGCGACCTCCAGGGCGAGGCGAAAAAGCTGGGCCGGCCGTGGGAAATGGGCAAGAGCTTCGACGAGAGCGCGCCCGTCTCGGCGCTGCGGTCAGCCGCGGAAATCGGGCATCCGGCGCGGGGAGAGATCACGCTCGAGGTGAACGGCGAGGTGCGGCAGCGCGGCGACCTCGCGATGCAGATCTGGAGCGTGCCCGAGCAGATCGCGCACCTGTCCGGCCTCGTCACGCTCAGGCCCGGTGACCTGATCTTCTCGGGCACCCCGGCGGGCGTGGGCCCGGTCAAGGCGGGCGACAGGCTCGTGGGCCACGTGGAAGGCGTGGGAGACCTCGTCATCACCTACCGGAGCGCGGCGTAGGACGGTTGGCGCAGCGCCTAGTTGTTTCCCAGCACGGTGTTCACGGCCTTCACCAGCCCGCTCATCTTGAACGGCTTGGACACGTAGCCGTCCGCGCCCGCGGCGAGGCCCGCGAGCACGTCCTCCGGCCCGGACTTCCCGGTCATCATGATCACCGGCAGCTTCCCGAGCCGGGGGTGGCTGCGCAGGCGCTGCAGCACCTCCAGGCCATTGGCGTCGGGCAGCACGATGTCCATCAGGATCACGTCGGCTTCGGGCTTGCGATTCAATTCCGCGTTGATCTCCGCGCGGTTCGACGCCCAGCGCACCTCGAAGCCAGACAGCGAGAAGATGTCGATGAGCAACTGGCCCAGGTCGGCATCGTCCTCGACCGCGAGGACCACGTACTTGTTGCCGTGCCGCGGCGGGATGCGCGCCTCGGGACGGCGCGCGATGCTCACGAAGTAGCCCGTGGCCTCGAGCTGCTGGCCGCCCGTCGTCGCTTCCTTGCGCACGCGATCGACCTGCTGGGGAGTGATCGCCGGAGCGGGAGCGGTGCCCGGATGGGTGAAATCGAGTTCGTCCTCCGGGGACCCGGGCTTGCTCATCGGGAACGCGGGGCCGCGCCGGGTTCCGGCGGGCAATGGCGTGAGGCCTGCAGCGTCAGCACTTTCATCTTGCCGGTGCGCATATTCCTGGCGGCGAACGGGTGTGATGTTACACCCGCAGGCCGCGATATCCGTGCGCACCGCGGGGCTATTTTCGCGGGGTGACCCGATCCAGGGTATCCAGCGCCTTGCGCAGCACGCCGCGGATCTTCTCGGAAGCGCCCGCATCTATGGTGGCCGGATCGAGGTAGAAATCGAGCCCGGTCATGTGCTCGCTGAAGATCTCCACGCGCTCGCCGCCCGCGTCGAGGAGCCCCTCGACCACGTAGGGCACCACCTCGCGGCTGATGCCCTTCATCGTGATGGGCGGCAGCGGGTGCGCGACGAGGATGCTTCGCACCAGCGCGTAGGTCTCGTAGCTCATGGCGATGCGGCCGGCCTCGGCGATCGACTGCAGGCGGGCGGCCAGGTTCGCCTCGGCGCCGATGATGGTGTAGTCCATCCGGTCGGCGCTGCCGAAGTTGCCGACGTTGCAGTAGCCGCTGTTCACGCCCATGCGCACGCGGAAGGGGTTCTCCACGCCTTCGTTGCGCCACTTCATGTTGAGCGCGGCGATCCGCTGCTGCATTTCCAGGGCCATGCGCAGGCACGCCCTCGCGTCCTTCGCCTCGCCGTGGGTCTCCGGGTCGCCGAAGAAGATGAGCATCGCATCGCCCACGAACTTGTCGATCGTCCCGCCGTGCCGCAGCGCGATCGCGGACATCTCGGTGAAGTACTCGTTCAGCAGCCGCGTGATCTGCTCGGGCTGCAGCCGTTCGGTGGTGGCGGTGAAGTCCTTGATGTCGGAGAAGAAGATGGTGAGCTTCTTCCTCTCCGTGTGGATCACGACGTCGCGCTGCCCGCTGAAGATGCTCTTGTAGATCTGCGGGGAGAGGTAGCGGGAGATCTTCATGGAGAGCGTGGCCAGGAACTCGTTGGCGGTCTCCAGCTCGCCGTTCATCCCGCGGATCACCGCCGCCTGGCGGCGCTGCATCGCGATGAAGGTGAGCCCGGTCACCGCCACCAGGATGAAGTAGAAGAGCAGGTACTTGACCGAAAACAGGTTCGAGACGATGGGCTGCGAGATGCTCACCTCCTGGATGCCGCGCACGTCGCCCACCTTCCAGTCGAGCTTCGTGCTCTCGATGTGCCGGTTGTGGCAGGCGACGCACGCTTCGCCCATGATGACCGGCGAGATCAGGCGCACCTGGTCGCTGAAGAGCCCGCCCGCGACCTCGGTCATCAGCTGCTTCGGGTTGGCGCGAAGCGAGGCCAGGGCGCGCCGCTCGAAGTCGTCGAGCGGATGCATGGCGCGGCTGCGGAACGGGTAGTCGGAGATGAACCGGTAGCTGATGTTCTGCTGCTGCTCGCTGATGACGCGGCCCAGCTCCAGCGAGAGCGTCGCCGGGATCGGGATCGCGCCGGGAACCGACTCGTAGTTGTGGGTGACCTGGGTCGGCCCGGAGAAGCCGAGGATTCTCCCGGCGACGTTCGTGCCGTAGAAGCTGCGCACGCTCGTGATCACGGAATTGAGGTCGGTGGCCTGGCGGCGCAGCGTGAACTCGGTGAGGCTGCGCAGGTCCAGCCACACCGCGAGCGGCAGGCCCAGCAGCAGGACGACGACGAGGGCGATCAGCGTGGTCCCGCGCGTCTCGCGGGCCGTCCGGCGGTCGTTCGGCATGGCATTCTCCGGTGCGGCAACTGCGCTCGGGGGCCAGCTTAACGGCCGGAGGCCGCGTGGCGGGGCCCGCCCGCCTCACCCCGGCGGCATCTGCGCGTGCTGGGGAAGCGAATCGGTGATGTCGAACCAGGGCGCCTTGTCGGCGACGAAGATGTGCCCCGCCGGCTGCATGCCCGGATCGGTGTCGAGGGAGCCTCCGGGCACGAGGACGCCGCCGCGTTCCGCCGAGATCCGGGGCACCTTCGACCCGCAGCGCGAGCAGAACGCCACGGCGTGGAACTTCGCGTCGGCCACCTTGTATTCGGTCGCGAGGGACTCCCCGCGCGTCCAGCGGAACTGGTCGATCTTGTAGAACACGTTGGTCGCGTGCGCCGCGCCGCGGCCGAGCCGGCAGCGCGAGCAGTGGCAGTTCATGACGCGCACCGGCGCGCCGGTCAGCTCGAAGGCGACCCCGCCGCACAGGCAGCTGCCGTCGGTGTAGCCCTCGCGCTTGGCCGGCACGGGCCGCTCCTCGCCCTTCGCCTTGAACTCGGGCGGATAGGCCTCGTGCTGCGGGAGGGAATCGGTGATCCGGTACCACGGCGCCTTCGAGCCGGTGAAGATGTGGTGCTGCGGCCGGATGCCGGGGTCGCCCTCGAGGTTTCCCGCAGGCACGAAGACGATGCCCAGCTTCTCGACCACGCCGGGCGCCGGCGATCCGCACACCGGGCAGAAATTCCGCGAGCCGTGCTCCGAGGACTTGAAGCTCGCCACGCGGTCCTCGCCCGAGAGCCAGCGGAAGCCGGCGAGGGGCGCCATCGCGTAGGTCGCGAACAGGGAGCCGTGCTGCTTGCGGCACATCGAGCAGTGGCAGTGCGTCATCGCGCTGAACGGGCCGTCGACCTCGTAGCGCAGGGTGCCGCAGAGACAGGTTCCGATGGTCATGGTTTCCTCCGGTTCGGGTTGGAGAGCGGAGGCGGCCGGTTCGCCGCCTGCACTTTGAGTGCTGCGCGCGATGCGGCGACTACTTCCCGGGCGCCTGGCTTCCCCAGGAATCGCGCAGGGTGACCGTTCTTGAAATCGTCGGAGGCGACGTCCGGCCATCGACGACGAAGTACCCGTGCCGCTCGAACTGGAACCGCTCCTCCTCCTTCGCCTCCTTCAGCGAAGGCTCGAGGTACGCCCGGGTCGTACGGAGCGACTCGGGGTTCAAGTCGTCCAGGTAATTGCCCGTTTCCTTCCCCGGATGCGGCGCCTGGAAGAGGCGATCGTAGAGGCGAACCTCGGCCTCGAAGGCATGCATGGCCGACACCCAGTGGATGACGCCCTTCACCTTGTGCGCGTCCGCCCCGGGCGTGCCGGATTTCGAATCCTCGAAGTAGTCGCAGTGCACCGCGACCACCTTGCCGGAGGCGTCGCGGTCGAAGCCCGTGCACTGCACCACGTAGCCGTACTTGAGGCGCACCTTGTTGCCGGGGAAGAGGCGAAAGAAGCCCTTGGGGGGCGCTTCCGCGAAGTCCTCGCGCTCGATCCACAGCTCGCGCGAAAAGGGCATGTCGCGCTTGCCCCAGTCGGGCTTCTGCGGGTGGTTGGGGGCGTGGCACAGCTCGGAGGCGCCGGCGTGGTAGTTGTCGATCACGAGCTTCAGCGGGTCGAGCACCGCCACGCGCCGCGGCGCCACCTCGTTCAGGTGCTCGCGCATGCAGTCCTCGAGCACGGAGGGGTCTATCCAGCTGTCGGCCTTGGAAACGCCGATCCGCTCCGCGAACAGGCGAAAGCCCTCGGGCGTGAAGCCGCGGCGGCGCGCGCCCGCGAGGGTGGGCATGCGCGGGTCGTCCCAGCCGTCCACGTGCCCGCCCTCGATCAGCTTGAGGAAGAGCCGCTTGCTCATCACCGTGTGCGTGAGCTTCAGCCGCGCGAACTCGATCTGCTGCGGCAGCGGCCGCTGCAGCATGCCGTGGGCCGCGAGCTTCTCCAGCACCCAGTCGTAGAAGGGCCGCTGGTCCTCGAACTCCAGCGTGCAGATGGAGTGCGTGATGTTTTCCAGCGCGTCCTCGACGGGGTGCGCATAGGTGTACATGGGATAGACGCACCACTTGTCGCCGGTGCGGTGGTGTGTCGCGCGCTTGATGCGGTAGATCGCGGGGTCGCGCAGGTTGATGTTGGGCGAACCCATGTCGATCTTCGCGCGCAGCACGTGGGCGCCGTCGGCGTGCCGGCCGTCGCGCATCTCGCGCAGCAATGCGAGGTTCTCCTGCGGCGTGCGCGATCGGTAGGGGGAGTCGACCCCCGCCTCGTTCAGCGACCCGCGGGCCGCGCGCATCTCCTCGGCCGATTGGGAATCCACGTAGGCATCGCCATGCTCGGCGAGGCACTCGGCGAACTCGTACATGAGGTCGAAGTAGTCGCTGGCGAAGTAGAGGTACTCGTCGTTCTTGCCGAAGTCGAAACCGAGCCACTTCACGGCCCCGATGATGGAATCGACGTACTCCTGCTCCTCTTTCTCCGGGTTCGTGTCGTCGAATCGCATGTGGCAGATGCCGCCGTACTCCCGCGCGAGGCCGAAGTTGAGGAGGATCGATTTCGCGTGCCCGATGTGCAGGTAGCCGTTGGGCTCCGGCGGGAAGCGCGTGCGGATCTTCGCGGGGTCCAGCGGGGCGTTCGCGTGGGTTTCGAGCTTGCCGGGCCTGCCGCCCCAGCGGCGCTGCGCGTACTTGCCCGAGGCGAGGTCGGCGTCGATCCGCTGCCGGATGAAGTTGGAGACGGCGGCACCTTCGGGCGTCTTCGAGTCGTTGGGCATGGGGGCGTGGGGGCGGTTGCAGCGGTGCGCAAAGGCCTATTCTGGCTGAATTCCCCGGGAATCGTCGCCCCGGCGCCGCGAAGTGCCTGCCGGCGCTCAGCGATCCGCATCCTTTCCCGGGTCCGGCGTTATCCCTGCGCAGATCCGGGCGAACCGATCCAGGTCGATCACATCGTCCGGCGCGCGGGAGCCGGCGAAATCCGGGCCGAGATTCGCGGGGTCCTCTTCCCGGCTCGCGAGGAAGCCCACGCGCATGTCGGCGGGCCCGCGCCGGTCCTCGATCTTGACGATGTATGGGGAGAAGCCGCGCTGCCGGGCCAGCTCGCGAACGCTGCACAGGATGAAGAACGATGAGCCCACCGAAGATCCCAGCCGGTTGATCTCGATCTTCAGCAACGACACGCGCGGGCGTCGCTCGACCTCGCGCACGACGATGTCCATCTTGCCGCCACCGAACCGCTTCGAGTCGGACTCGAAGAGCCGGGCGCGCGCCGGGCCCGTGCCGGCCGCGAGCGCCGCGAGGAGGAAGGTCAAGGTGAGACAACGCGTGATGGCCATCGCGTCCTCATTTCGCCGGGCGCCGCCGGAGTGGGGCGCGGAAGAGCTTACTTCATCGCGTCGCGCCGATGAGGCTCCAGTCGCGTCCCCGCGAATGGCGTCGCCCCCCGTTTCGCACTACCATCGGCCGCGTGAAACCGCTGTCCGGCCTCGATTCCGCCTTCCTCTCCCTCGAGACGCCCGAGACCCCCATGCACGTGGGCTCGTTGCACCTCTACGCGGTGCCGGCGCGGGGTCGCGCGGGCTTCTTCGAGCGTGCGAAGAAGCACATCGCGGGCCGCCTGCACCTGGCGCCGCTCTTCACGCGCCGCCTCGCCTCGCTTCCGCTCGATGTCGCGAGCCCGGTGTGGGTCGAGGACCGGGAAGTGGACCTGGACCACCACATCCGCCGCATCAAGCTCGCGAAGCCCGGATCGATGGCGGTGCTGGAGGCGACCGTCGCGAAGCTTCACGGCGAGCTGCTCGACCGCAGCCGGCCCCTGTGGATGTTCACCGTGATCGAAGGGCTCGCCAGCGGCGAGACCGCGTGGTACTCCAAGATCCACCACGCGACGCTCGATGGCGCCGCGGGCGTGCAGCTCGCCACGGCGCTCCTGGACGATTCCGCGAAGCCGCGCAAGGTCCCGAAGCCGGAGAAGCGCCCGCTGGAGAAGTCGCCTGGCGTGGCAGCACTCCTCGGCGCGGCGATCACGAAGAGCGCCGGGGAATACGCCAAGCTGGCTCGCGCGCTGCCCGAGGTGGCCCGCGTCGTGAGTTCCGGCATCGATGCGCTCGCCGGCCTCGGTGCGCCGAAGGGCAAGTCCGGCAAGAACGGTTGGCCCATCGGCCCCGCCACGGCGTTCAACGGTCCCATCGGCGGGCAGCGCGCCTTCGCGACGGCCTCGATCCCGTTCGCCGAAGTGAAGCGGATCGCGAAGCGCCACGACGCCAAGGTGAACGACGTGGTGCTCGCGCTGGTGAGTGGGGCGCTGCGGCGCTACCTCGCGGCGCACCAGGCGCTGCCGAGGAAGCCGCTGGTGGCCGCGATGCCGGTGTCGCTTCGCGCGGAGGGGGATTCCGTGTACTCGACCCGCGCGACGATGGTCCTTGCGAACCTCGCCACGCACCTGGCCGACCCGCGGGAGCGCCTCGAGGCGATCCGGGCTTCGGCGGGCAACGCGAAAGCGATCACCGTCACGGCGAGGTCGATCATCCCGATGGACTTCCCTTCGATCGGCGCGCCCTGGGTGCTCGCGGCGATCGCGCGCGCCTACGGCTACGCGCAGGGCGTGCGTTCCTTCCCGCCGCTGGCGAACGTGATCGTCTCCAACGTGGTGGGCCCGCAGGCGCCGCTCTACCTCGCCGGGGCCAGGATGCTCACGTGGTGGCCGGCCTCGATCGTCGAGCACGGCCTGGGGGTGAACATCACCGTGCAGAGCTACGCGGGTTCGCTCGATTTCGGCTTCCTTGCCGCGAAGGACGCGATGCCGGACGTGCGCAAGCTGGCCGACGCCCTGTACGATGCGCACCACGAACTGAAGAACCTGCGCGGAACATGAAGCAGACGCACCACCTGGAGCACTGGTACGACTACGGCCTGATGCGCGCGCCCGGGATGCTGCGCCTCGCGCTCGAGTGGCGCGCGCCGTGGGAGTACGGCGCCTCGCTCGTCCTGCGCCCGCTCCTCGACCAGGCGCCCGCGGGCGACGGCCACCCGGTGCTTCTCTTCCCGGGGCTGCTCGCCACCGACCGCACGACGGCGCCGCTGCGCGGCTTCCTCGAGGCGCGGGGCTACGCGCCCTACGGCTGGGAGCTCGGTGCGAACAAGGGCCCGCGCGAGGGCGTGATGGACGCGTGCCGCGCCCGGCTCGCCGCGATCCACAAGCGGCACAAGCGCAAGGTCTCGCTCATCGGCTGGAGCCTGGGCGGCATCTATGCGCGCGAGTTCGCCAAGGAAACGCCGAAGACCGTTCGCCTGGTGGTCACGCTGGGCACGCCCTTCACCGGGCATCCGAAGGCCACCAACGCGTGGCGGCTCTACGAAAAGGTCACCGGCCACAAGATCGGCTCGGCGGACCTCCACGAACCCCTGCGCGTGCCGCCGCCCGTGCCGACGACCTCCATCTTCAGCCGCTCCGACGGCATCGTCGCCTGGCAGTGCAGCGTGGAGAAGGCGGGCCCGCAGCACGAGAACATCGAGGTCGAGGCGAGCCACCTGGGCCTCGGGTTCAATCCGCTCGCCTGGTACGCGATCGCCGACCGGCTCGCGCAGCCCGAAGGGGCGTGGAAGCCCTTCGATCGCGGCGGCACGCGGGGTTGGCTGTATCGCGATCCCGCCCGCGACGGCTGGTTCTAGGGCCGCGATGCCGGTCCTCACGGCCAACGGGATCTCGCTCGCGTACGAGGAAAGCGGCGACCCGGCGGGCCCCGCGATGGTCCTGGTGATGGGGCTGGGCATGTCGCTCGCCTTCTGGCCCGATCCTTTCGTCGAAGGGCTCGCGCAGGCCGGCTTTCGCGTGCTGCGCCTGGACAACCGCGATTGCGGGCTCTCGCAGCGCATCGCCGACAAGCCGCATTCCCCGATCCCGGTGGCGATGGCGCGCTCCGTGATGGGGCTCGAGGTGCACGCGCCCTACACGCTTGCGGACATGGCGGCCGACGTCGCGGGGCTCCTCGACGCGCTGGCGGTCGCGAAGGCGCACGTCGTGGGCGCATCGCTGGGCGGCATGGTGGCGCAGGTGATGGCGGCGCGGCATCCGGCGCGCGTGGCAAGCCTCACCTCCATCATGTCCTCCAGCGGCAATCCCTTCGTCTCGATCGCACGCCCGCGGGCCCTGGGTGCGATCCTGCATCGCCCCGGCGACCCGCAGGATCCCGAAAGCGTCGCGGACCACCTCGTGCACGTGATGGAGGTGATCGGAAGCCCGGGCTATCCGGCCGATCCGAACGCGCTGCGGGAGCTGTGCGGGCGCGCGGCCCGTCGCGGCTACGACACCGTGGGCACCGCGCGGCAGATGCTCGCCATGCTCGCGTCGGGAGACCGGCGCGAGGAACTCGCCACGATTTCAGCGCCAACGCTCGTGATCCACGGCCTCGAGGATCCGCTCGTGCCCAAAGCGGCCGGGCGGGAGGTGGCGCGCTTCATCCCCGGCGCCGAGCTGCTCGAGTTCGAGGGCATGGGCCACGACCTGCCCGCGGCGCTGATCCCGAGGATCGTCGAGGCCATCGTCGCCCATTGCCGCTGAATATGGGGACGCTCTCCTGGTTCAGGGAAACAGGGGAGCGTTCCTGAATTCAGGGAAGAGCGGCGCGCAGGTCCTTGAGGGTGGCGAAGGGGCCGGGGAGCTTCGAGGCGCCGAAGCGGATCGTCATGTGGGTCGACTGCGGCTTCGCGGTCTTCACCTGCCCGAGGGTGAATGCGGTCCAGCCCGCGAGGCTCATCGCGGAGTCGAGGGCGCGATCCTTCTGCGTGCCGCCCGCACGGCCGGTGAACGACCAGCGCGCGCGCTCGGCGGGCTTGTCGCCGCCGGACGCGTCCACCTCCAGCCGAAACGCGATTGTATTCGCGTCGATGCGCTCGACGGACCCCTGGAGAGACCACGGAGCGGCGATACGCCCGTTGGCCGAGGGCGTGCTGGCGACGAGGGGCGACTTGTCGTCGCGGGCTTTCACGGCGAGCTTGCCCTTGACCGAGGCCGGCCCGCCGGGCACCGCCGCATCGAGGAGCCGCGTGAGGAGCTTCAGGTTCACGATCGCGTTGTCGAGGTGGTCGATCTCGAAGCCGGGCTCGAGCGCGATCCCGCGCGCCGCGATCGCCTGCCCGCCCAGCAAGAGCATCGTGCCCTGGATGCGGCCCTTGGCACCGGGCGTGTCGATGTCGACCATCACGTCGCCGGGATCGGCGTAGGTGCGGATCGTCCACGTGCCGGTCGTGCCCTTCGGTGGCAGCTTCAGGGTCAGCGTGTAGTCGGCGAGCTCGGACCACGGCGAGGGCGCGGTCGCGACGGATGCGCCGCCGATGGGCGGGTGATTGGACGGCATGGCCGGCCGGGAAGGCGCCGCGGCTTGCGCCAGCGCCGTGAGTGGCACGCACAGGAGCGCGGCCGCGAGGAAGGAGAGAGGTCTCATGGTGGGCGCCATTGTGCGCCGGCCGGGCCGGGCGCCATTGACCGCGGGCAAACCCGGCGCCCCGGGCGTGACGGGTGTCGTGGCGATGGCGATCCCGCGCATGGCTTCCGGCGTGCGGCGCACGCCGGCGGTTCAGCCGAGCCGCGAGGCGAGCAGGGTGGCGATGCCGAGGAAGGAGAAGAACCCGGCCACGTCGGTCACGGTGGTGAGCACGATGGAGGAGGACTGCGCCGGGTCCATGCCGAAGCGCGAGAGCACGATGGGCACGAGCGCCCCGGCGATGCCCGCGATCACCATGGCGATCACCATGGCGCTGGAGATCACCATCACCAGGCCCTCGGAACCGCTCCAGAAATAGACGCCCACCGCGGTGGTGGCGGCCACTGCGAGGCCGTTGACCAGGCCCACGCCGGCTTCCTTGAGGACGACCCGCGGCCAGTGGCGCAGGCTGATCTCGCGCAGCACCAGCCCGCGCATGGTCACGGCGAGCGCCTGGGCGCCGGCGTTTCCCGACTGCCCCGCGACCACCGGCAGCAGCACCGCGAGCGCGGTGAATTTGGCGATCGTGCCCTCGAAGAGCCCGACCACCGCCGCGGCGAGGAAGGCGGTGAGCAGGTTGATCTGCAGCCAGGGCAGGCGCTTGCGCACGGCGAAGAGCGGCGTGGAGAGCGCGCGCTCGTCGCGGCTGGCACCCACCATCGTCTGGATGTCGATGCTCGTCTCTTCCTCGATGGCGGCGAGGAGTGCGGCGTGGCGGATCACGCCCACGAAGCGCCCGTCGACGTTCACCACCGGAAGCTCCGTGATCGCGCGGTGCTCGAGCATGGCCACCACGTCCTCGTGCGGGTCGAGCGCGTAGACCACCGCGAGCACCGGGCGGACGATCTCGCGAAGCGAGGCGGCGTGCTCGGCCACCGCGAGGTCCTGGATCTCCACGCGGCCCGTGAGCTTGCCCTCGTCGTCGACCACGAAGAGCTCGCGCAGGCCGTGGCGCTTGAGGGCACGCAGCCGCCCGAGCGCCTGGCCCACGGAGAGGTCCGCGCGCAGCGGGGTCACGTTCGGGTCCATCAGCCGCCCGGCGGAATTCTCCGGGTAGCGCAGCAGCTCGCGCAATTCGTGGGCGACCTGCGTGTCGAGGGACTTGAGCCGCAGGTCGCGCTCATCCTCCTCCCACTGGGCGAGGACGGCCACGCTCGCCGCGGGTTCCGCCTCGGAAAGCAGGTGCCGCGCGAGGGGATCGGGCAGCTCCTCGAGGATGGCCCGCGCCACGTCCGGGCCGAGCGCCTGCCAGGCGCGCACCACGGCGTGCGGCGGCTGCGACGAGAGGAGCGCCGCGCCGTCGGCAGGCGACATGGTCTCGAGCAGGCGCGCCGCCTCGTGCGGATAGTCGAGGAGGTAGCGCCGGTTGAGCGCGGCGACGGCGGGAATGGACACCGCGCTCACTTTTCCTCCGGCAGGACGGGCCCGGCCGGCGGCAGCACCGCGAGCCCCGCGCGGACGAGGCCCGAGACCGTGTCCCAGTAGCTGCGCGCGGCGAGTCCCGCGACCGTGTCCTTCCCGCTGGCTTGGCGCGGCGCGCCGCGCGCGCGGGCCTGGGCGAGCTTCGCGGAATCGAGCACGCCGATCAGCCGGTTGCCCCGCTCGACCACGGGCAGCGCACTTGCCTGCCGCCAACCCGGATGGTGCGATGCCCCGGCGAGCGGCGTGAAGGCCGGCAGCGTGCCGGCGGGCGGGCGCATGAGAGAGGCGAGCGAGGTGGTCTCCGGCGCGCGCAGCAGCACGTGCAGGTCGACCATGCCGAGCAGCCGCTGGTCGTCCGCCACCACGAACACGGCCGCGGCTTCGACGTCGGTGTCGCTGCGCACGCGCGCCAGCGCTTCGGCGGCGGAGGTGCCCGGCGGCAGGGCGATGGTCTCCGGATCGGCCCACGCGCCCACCGCGTCCTCGGGATAGCCCAGGAGCATGCGCGAGGCGACCGCCGTGGCCGTGGACAGCCCCTCGATGAGGTGGGTGCGGCGCGGCTCCGCCACGTGGCGCAGGACCGCCACCGCGCCCTGCACGCCGGCCGCCGTGAGCAGGCCGAGCGCGGGCGCGTCCTCGAGCGAGGCGACGATGCGCGCGGCCGCCGTGGGCAGCATCGCCGCAAGCGCGGGTGCGGCCGCCCGGGCGGGAAGGCGCGCGAAGAGCGCGGCCGCGTCGGCTCCGGAGAGCCCCTCGAGCACCCGAGCGGCCGCGACGGGATGGGAGGAGACGAACGCCAGCGTGAGGGTCTCGGCCTCAGCCATTGCCGGTGCGCGCCTTCACGGTGACGGGCTGCTCGTGGAAGAGGCTCGCGGGCACCAGCACCCGCCCCTCGGCCGTCTCGATGATCACGCCGGTGGAGGTGATCTCCAGCAGCCGCCCCTCGTGCTCGGCGATGCGCACGGTCTGGCCGACCGCGAAGGCCTGGCGCAGGTGGTGCGCGGCGATGAGGTTGGCCACATACGCGCGCGAGCCTAGCCCGACCGCCAGCGCCACGCCGCCGCCGACGGTCACGGCGATCGCGCCCACGAAGATGGCGAGGAAGGTGATGCGGATGCCGATCTGGTCCGCGCCTATGAGGATGGCGCCGACCAGGATGCTCACGCGCACGATGCGCGCCATCATGTTGCGCTGCCCCGGCTCCAGGCGCGGCACGGTCGCCTGCACGAGGTCCGCGGCGAAACCGGACATCAGCCACCCCGCCGCGAGGATCAGGAGGCCGACGGCGAGCGTGGGCAGGTAGTCGATCAGCTTCGCCAGCCAGTCGGTGAAGGCCTGAAGCCCGAGCACCTGGGTGGCGGCGGTGATGAAGAGCAGCAGCACCACCCAGTACACGATGGTGCCGGCCACCACGGATCCGCGCGCCGCGCGCACGTGGGACAGGCCCGTGGGCAGCCCCAGCCGCGGCAGCATGGTGTCGATGAGCAGCATCGCGCGCTTGGTGAGCGCGCGCAGGATGCGCGCGAACATCCAGCCGACGAGCAGCAGGAGAATCGCCGCGACCACGCCCGGGAGGTGGTGCGTCACGCGCTCGAGCAGCGTCGAGGCGGCGTGGGAGAGCGAATCACCGAGGCTGCGCACTTCGTCCATGCTTCGCGCTCCGTTGGGCATCGTGGTGCCGGCGAAATGTCGCCGTCGATGCAGTATCCGCGACTCGCGCGGCGCAGGTCAATTCGCGCGCCACGGCCTGCCCCGGCCGGAGCGGCGTCCCGCGACGCGGCCGGCGTATAGTGGCGCCACGGCCGCGCCGGGCGCGGCGAAAAGAACAACGCTCGCGCGAGGGAGAATCCCATGGAAGGACTCAAGACATCCTCGGACGTCCTCTTCATCCTGCTGGGCGCCATCATGGTGCTCGCGATGCACGCGGGGTTCGCGTTCCTGGAGCTGGGCACCGTCCGGCGCAAGAACCAGGTCAACGCGCTCATGAAGATCCTCGTGGATTTCTCGGTTTCCACGATCGCCTACTTCTTCATCGGCTATTCCCTCGCCTACGGGGTGAACTTCTTCGCGGGTGCCGAGAGCCTCGCGGCGAAGAGCGGCTACGAGCTGGTGAAGTTCTTCTTCCTGCTCACCTTCGCGGCGGCGATCCCGGCGATCGTCTCCGGCGGCATCGCCGAGCGCTTCCGCTTCAACCCGCAAATCGCCGCCACCTTCGTCCTCGTGGGCTTCCTCTATCCCCTCTTCGAGAGCATCGCCTGGAACCAGGCGTTCGGCGTGCAGGCGTGGCTGAAGGGCGCCTTCGGCGCGGAGTTCCACGACTTCGCCGGCTCCGTGGTCGTGCACGCGATGGGCGGCTGGGTCGCGCTCGCCGCGGTGCTGCTGCTGGGCCCGCGCCAGGGGCGCTACACGAAGGAAGGGCAGGTCGTGGCCTTCCCGCCGTCCAACATTCCCTTCCTCGCGCTCGGCGCCTGGGTGCTCACGGTGGGCTGGTTCGGCTTCAACGTGATGAGCGCGCAGACCATCGACAAGATCACCGGGCTCGTGGCCGCCAATTCGCTCATGGCCATGGCGGGTGGCACGCTCGCGAGCCTGATCGTCGGCCGCAACGACCCGGGCTTCGTGCACAACGGGCCGCTCGCGGGGCTGGTGGCGGTGTGCGCGGGCTCCGACGTGATGCACCCGCTGGGCGCGCTCGCCACGGGTGCGGTGGCCGGCGGCCTCTTCGTGGTCATGTTCAACGCGACGCAGAACCGCCTGCGGATAGACGACGTGCTGGGCGTGTGGCCGCTGCACGGGCTGTGCGGCGCCTGGGGCGGCATCGCCTGCGGCATCTTCGGCGCGAAGGCGCTGGGCGGTATGGGGGGCGTCTCCTTCGCGAGCCAGCTGGCGGGAACGGCGCTCGGCGTGGCGATCGCGCTGGCGGGCGGGTTCGCGATCTACGGGGTGCTCCGCGCCACCGTGGGCATCCGCCTCGACGCCGAGGACGAATTCAACGGCGCCGACCTCTCGATCCACCGCATCACCTCCACGCCGGAGCGCGAGGAACGGGGCTGAGGCGCTAGGGAAGCGCGACTTCGCGCAGGCAGGTCTCCATCATCGTCGTGCGCAGCGGCACGTCCTCGCAGGCGCGCGCGAGGTTCGGCTGGACGGCGGCGATCTCCTCCTCGAGCGGCTCCCACTCGCGGATGCGCGCTTCCCAGGCCGGGGTGTCCGTGTTCGCCTGGCGCAGGCCGATCACGACGAGGGAGGCGAGGGCGGAAGAGGCCCCCATGGCGAACTGCGCGCCGCGTACTTTCGGGTCCATATGCGCGTGGAGCAGGGTGCCCTGCTCCTGCACCCAGGCACGGATGGCGGGTTCGCTCGCCCGTTCGTAGTAGGCGCGCGCGAGGTTCTTCACGATCGTCGCGCGCACGGGGAAGGAGCGGTAGCCTGAGGTCGCGTAGTCGGCGAGGGAGAAATCCCGCAGCGCCCACTCCAGGCGCGCGATGCCCTCGGCCCGGCGCCCCTTCTCGATGAGCAGGACGCCATGGTTGTTGGCGAGGCGATGGCGGCCGTTCGCCGTGCGCAGGGCCTCGGCATGGACGGCGACGAGGCGCTCGTAGTGCGGGAGCGCGAGCTCCGGCGTGCCTTTGCGGGCGGCGGCCTCGGCGGCGCACTCCACCGCGCGCACCACCCGCGGGTCGCGATCGCGGTCGGCGAAGCCGAACGCGCGGTCGCAGGCGGCGAAGACTTCCGTCCAGCGGTTCAACTCCCACTGCCGCGAAGCCTCGGTCATGGCCTCCTCGTAGGTTTTCGGGGCCGAGGGCGCTTCGCGTCCACGCCCGCAGCCCGCGACCGCGGCGGCAACGAGCAGCGCGGCGATGGCGCGGCGCGCAACGTCAGTCCCGGAAGTCGGATGCACGTGCGCTACCCGCGAGGACTCAGGGCAGGAAGGGCTCGGTTTCCCAGTGGAAGCCGAGGGACCAGTAGCGCCCCGCCTTCTCGCCGCCGGTGCGCGTGACCCAGGTGAGGTCGACGTCGAGCCTGTCGAAGAGGGAATAGCGGCCGCCGGCGCGCAGGAACGGCTTCGCCGCGTTCTCGCCGAAGGCTTCCGCCACGAGTGCCAGGCGCGGGCCCACGGGCTTTTCCACGGCCACGCCCCACAGGGTGAGGTTGCGCGCCTCGTCGCGCACCCGCGTCGTGCCGGCGTTCAGGTGCACCAGGGCGCGCGTGTCCTTGTCGGCGCCGATGCCGAAGCTCACGGGGACGATCACGAAGGGGTTGTCCCAGCCGGTCCTTGCCCCGCGCCGGAGCTGGCGGGCGAGCCCCGCGACGAGGCCGTACCCCCAGTCGCCGTCGTCGACGCTGCGGAAGGCGTGCTTGCCCTGGAAGAAAGTCGTGGCGGTCCGGCTGCGGCCGCGTTCGCGCGTGCGCACGGCGCCGGCCTGCCATTCGATGCCGAAGCGAGCGCAGGCCGGGGCGAACGACAGGTCGGTCGCGTTGCCGCGCGTGCGGTCGATCCAGGTCTCGAGCTGGCACGCGCGCTCGTCGAGAGTGGTCGCGTCCTCGGTGTTGAGCGGGCGGCCTGCGAGGGCGGCGACGGGAAGCAGCAGCGCCAGGAAAAGGCCGGCGGCCTGCAACAGGCGGGTCATGGCTAGTTCGGCGCCATCGAGCGCGACATCGACTCCGTGAGCGGGTTGGCGGCGCTGCGCGAGCGCATGTTCGCGATCCAGTCGGCGGGAACCGCGAAGTTGAGGTTCTGCCCGGACTTGTGCTGGAAGGTCATGATGCCCACGAGCCGCCCGTAGGCATCGAAGAGCGGCCCGCCCGAGGAGCCGGGCGAGATGGGCGCGGTGGTCTGGATCACGCGGCCCTGCGGAAGGTCGCGCATCCCCGAGACGATGCCGTCGCTGATCGTGAGGTCGAGGCCCTGGGGCGCGCCAATCGCGTAGACCTTCTGGCCGGTCTTCAGGGACTCGGCGGTGCCGATGTTCACCGCGGGGGCCGTGAGGCCCAGGACGGAGAGGCGGCAGAGGTCGTATTCCTCGTCGGCGACCTCGACGCTCGCGGAGAACTGCTCGCCGCCCACTCTCACCGTGAGCGAGCCACCCGCCGCGGCCACGTGGCAGTTGGTGATGACCGTGCCGACGCCGGTGACGACCCCGCTGCCCAGGCCGACGGCGCGGCCGGAGACGTTGTGGGCGGTGATGCGCGCGGTGCTGCGCGAAAGATCCGTGAAGAGTTCCTCGGCGCTTCGCGGCGCGAGCACCGGGGAGATGGGGGCCGTGGGCACCGGCGCGACCGCCTCGGGCCGCAGCTCGCGCTGGGCGACGATCTTCACCTCGGGCTTCTTCGACGGCGAGCGCGCCATCCAGAACGCCAGGAACGCGAGCACGAGGGCGCCGCCCGTCAGGACGTACTTGTTCTTCCAGACCGGCCCCTCCTGGTCCTCGGGCTCGAGGACCAGGTCGGGATTCATCGCCGCCGTCCTGGCGGCCGCCTTCTCCGCGATGCTGATCAGCTTCGCGTCGTAGGCCGCGCGCTCGTTGGGCATGCACAGGACGTGGTAGGCCTCGTGGACGAGGTTCGCCTCGTTGGGATCGGCGCCCGGGTCGCGGTCGAGGGCGGCGAGCTTCTTCTTGTACGCGATGCCGATGTCGATCGCATTCGCGTCCTTTTCCACGCCCAGGATGTCGTAGAGCGTGCGTTTGCGCACTGGTGGGGGGGTGGGAGGCGTGGCCATGGCGCCCATGATCGGGCCTTTCGGGCAATCGGGGCAATGGGTCCGGTAAAGTGGCTTCCCGGCCCGCAGGGCCTTGCCGGAAGCCAGCCGATGCCCCCCACGATCCCGCTCGAGCGCCATTTGACGGCCTGGGCCTTCCAGAACGCCTGGGCCAACCACCGCTTCCTCCAGGCCTGTGCGCGGCTTTCCCCCGCGGAATTCGCGGCGCCGCGAACGGGCTTCTTTCCCTCCGTCAAGGCGACCCTCAACCACATCGTCACGGTGGACTGGATGTATGCCGACGCGATGGAGCGCGCGATGGCCGGGAGGGAGCCCCACCCCGACATCGGCTCGTTCTACGAGCCCGAGGCGCCATTCGACCGCGTGGACGCGCTCGCGCCGGCGCAGAAGGCCGTGGATCTTCGCTTCGTCGCGCTGTGCGAATCCCTGGGTGCGGCCGATCTTGCGCGGCCCGTGGCGCTGCTGCGGCGCAAGGGGCGCGTGGAGGAGCAGATGCACCGCCTGCTCGCGCACGTCTTCGAGCACCAGATCCACCACCGGGGGCAGGCGCACGCCATGCTCTCGGGAACCTCCGTGGCGCCCCCGCAGCTGGACGAGTTCTTCTGCGCCAACGAGGCGGACCTGCGCGCGGCGGAGTTCGCCGAGCTGGGCTTCAGCGAAGCGACGATCTGGGCTCAGCCGAAGGCGTAGCCGTCCATGCCCAGCGAGCCCATGTCGATGCCGAGGGCCAGGTGCCGGGCGGCGGGGCCGCCGGCGCCGAGCGCCACGAAGAACGGCATCAGGTGCTCTTCGGTGGGATGGGCGCGCTCGGCCAGCGGCGCGAGGCGGCGGTAGTCGGCCAGGTCGTCCGCGGCGCCGGCCGCGACCCTGTCCGCCATCCAGGCGTTGAACTCCACCGCCCAGGCGAAGGCGTCGTCCGGGTGCCGGCCCCAGTCCACCTCGCGCAGGTTGTGCACGATGCCGCCGGAGCCGATCACCAGCACGCCTTCGTCGCGCAGCGGCGCAAGCGCGCGGCCGATCTCGAGGTGATGGCGCGCGCCGAGGGCGGATTGCACGGACAGTTGCGCGACCGGGATGTCGGCGTCCGGATACATCCAGCGCAGCGGCACCCAGCCCCCGTGGTCGATGCCGCGTTCGGCGTCGATCGCGGGCGGGCGGCCTTCCGCGCCCAGCAGTTCGGAGACACGCCCGACGAGCGCGGCCGAGCCGGGAGGCTCGTAGCGGACGCGGTAGAGTTCCTCGGGAAAGCCGGTGAAGTCGTGGATCGTCGCGAGGCGTGCCGCCCCGGTCACGGCCGGGCCGGGCGTGTCCCAGTGGGCCGACACCACGAGGATCGCCTCGGGCCGCCCGATCACGACGCCCAGCTCGGACCAGGCGTGGGTGAAGAAGTTGTTCGCGGTCGCGAGCGTCGGCGCGCCGTGGGACAGGAAGATCGCCGGCAGGCTCATGGCGACCCGGGCGAGGTGGCGGCGGCGTGACCGCGGCGCTCGTCCACCCGCGCGAGGAAGGCGATCGCGACGACGAAGAAGGCGCCGGTCACGAGGATCGCCAGGCGATGGTTGCCGCCCGTTGCCCACGTGACGGCGCCGTAGGTGACGGGGCCGAGGATCGAGGCGAGGCGAGTGGCCACGCCCCACAGCCCGAAGAACTCGCCGCTGCGCTCCGGCGGCGAGAAGTAGGCCACCAGCGCCCGCCCCGCCGATTGCGAAGAGCCCATGGCGAGGCCAGCAAGGTTGGCGGCGATCCAGAAGACGGCCTGCGAGGTGCCGAAGTAGGCGACGGTCACCATCACGATCCAGGCGTAGAGCGTGATCCGAAGCGCCCGCACCTTGCCGATGCGGTCCTGCGCGTAGCCGAAGCCGAAGGCGCCGAGGGCGGCCGTCACGTTCACGGCGAGGATGAGCAGGATCGTGTCCTTCGTCTCGAACCCCATCACCTGTTCGGCGTAGATCGCCGCGAGGGCGATGACGGTGGCCACGCCCGCCTGGTAGAAGGTCCCGCAGGCGAAGACGGCGAGGAGATCGCGGTAGGCCATCGCCTCGCGCGCCGTGCGCGCGAGGCGCGCGAGCGCGTGCGACTGGCGCGCGCTCGGCGGCAGCGGCACGGCTCTCTCGCGCAGCAGGGCGAAGGTGACGAGCGAGGCGAGCGCGAACATGCCCGCCGTGATGAGCATCGCGCCGGGAACCGATTGCGCCGCGGTCGAGCCGCGCGCCGGCGCGGTGAGGACCCAGGCGAGGCACAGGCCCAGGGAGAGGATGCCCCCGAAATAGCCGAGGCTCCAGCCCCAGCCGGACACCTTGCCCACGGCCGCGGGCCGCGCGAGCTCGGTGAGGAAGGCGGCGTTCAGGTTCTCGCCGAGCGAGTACGCGACGTTCGAGACGACGATGAAGGCGACCGCCCAGGCGACGTCGCCCGGGCCCGCGCCCGCGAGGAGGGCGGTGCCCGCCACGCAAAAGGCGGTGGTCGCCGCGAGCGCGCGCTTTTTCGCCGCATGGGCGTCGGCCCACGCGCCCAGCAGCGGCCCCGCGACCATCACGATCGCGTAGGAGGCGCCGAGCGCCACGGTCCAGGCGAAAGTTGCCCACGGCGCGTTGCCGGCCACGGTCGCCACGAAGTAGGCGTTGAACACCGCCGTGAGCACGACCGTGGTGTAGCCGGAATTGGCGAAGTCGTACATCGCCCAGCCGAACACCTCCCGGCGCGCGACCCCGGGGTTCAGCGCGGAGGGGGCGTCGGCGGCCAGCGCCGGTGCCTCGCGTTCGTCCGCGGCTACGATGCGCTTGCCCTGCGCTCGGAGGCGGCGTCGCCGCCCTTCGCCCGGAGCGCGGCCTGCGCCGCCTCGAGCACGCGGTCGCGGCCCGCGAGGAGATCGGCGACCGTGAGCGGCACCGGCACGTCGGGCACCACGCCCACGCCCTCGATCCTGCGCCCGTCGGGAAAGGCGAACCCGACCTCGCTGTAGGCGAGCTTTCCGCCGCCCGGCACGTCGGCGTAGCCCATGTAGGCGAGCAGGCAACCGCAGGACGTCTGCCCCAGGACCGTCGCGCGGCCCTGGGACTGCAGGAGTGCCGCGAAGAGCTCGCTGCCGCTGCCGCTCGCGGCGTCCACGAGCACGGCCACGGGGCCGAGGTAGGTGCCGGTGCCCTCGAGCACCTGTTTCAGCTTGATCACCTCGATCCAGTCGAAGGCGAGGGTGATCGGCTTGCCGGTGCGGGTGAGCGCGCGGCCGAACTCGACCTTGCCCTCGAAGAGCCGCGCGGCCACGTTGCGCACCATGAGCGCCGAGCCGCCGGGATTGCCGCGCAGGTCGATCACCAGGCCGGGCGCCTTCCGGTGCTCCTCGATCGCCTCGATCATCCCGCCCTGCAGCGACTGCGACCAGCTCGTGAGGCGGACGTAGCCGAAGCCCGAGGGCAGCGCCCGGTGCGTGACGCGGGGCGCGCCCACGAAGCGCCGGCGCTCCAGCGATACGGTGAAGGGCGTGCCGTCGCCGCGCAGGAAGGTGGCGATGACCCGGGTGCCGGGGTCGCCCGAGAGGATGCGGCGCGCGGCCGAGCGGTGCCGGGCCAGCGCGGTGGAGCTCTCTCGCGCCTCGGCGAGCGCCCGGGCGTATGCCGCCTTTGCCGGCTCGCCGCCGACCTGGTCGAGCGCCATGCCGGCGCGCGCGCCGGCCCAGTGGGCATCGGAATCGGGATGCACGCTCGTCACCACGAGACGGCCCGCGAGGGGCTGGAACGCGAAACCGAGGGAGACGGATTCGTGCCGTTCCTTGCGCTCGGCGCGCTGCGGCGATTCCACGCGGGTGTGCGCGTCGCGAAGTTCGCCGGCCATGTGGTCCAGGAGGTCCCAGAACTCCTCGTCGTTCGCCGCCGCCAGCGCGCGCGGGCTCCAGCGTTCGCGCGCCGCGGCCCAGTCCACGCCGTTCAACGCCGGGTCGTAGTAGCGCTCGTTCACCGTGTCCCACACGAAGTCGAGGGCGGCCCGCCGGCCCGCTTCGCCCAGCGCGGAATCGAGGACGCCGGGCTCGAGAGCGTCGTGCGACGGGACCACGGGCGCGACCCGGCGCGAAAGCAGGTTGTTGGGGTCGAACGCCGCGCAACCGGCCGCGAGGCAGGCGGCAAGGGCAAGGGTGGCGATGCGGCGCGGTTCAATCATGGGGCCGTTGGCGAGTGCGGGCACGGGCTGGGCGAAACGCGGCTAGACTGGCAGCGCCGCTTCCGACCCAGAATAACCGATTCCATGATTCGCCCGGCGCACTCCAGTCTCGTCGCAGCCCTTTTCGCGGCCGCCTGCGCGGTCGCGCCTGCGCCGCCGTCCGCCCCGGTGGCGGGCGCGAGACCCGATCCGGCGCCTTTCTCGACGGCCGTCGCCCTCGACGCCCTTCCGCCGGGGTGGGTGCCCTTCCGGTTCGCGCGCTTCAAGAAGCCCACGGACTACCGGCTGGTCGCGCTCGAGGGCACGGTCGCGCTGGAGGCGACCGCGGATTCCTCGGCCTCCGGGCTGCGCTTCGACACGGTCGCGGACGTCGCCGAGTTTCCCTGGCTCAGCTGGCGCTGGAAGGTGCCGGCGTTGAACGGGAAGGCCGACAACACCCTCGCGCACGTCGAGGATTCGCCCGCGCGCGTCATCGTCATCTTCGAGGGCGGGCGCGAGGAGCTTCCCGAGGACGAGCGGATGAACTACGACCTCGCCAAGGCGATGGGGGGGCACGGGTTGCCCTACGCGACCCTCATGTACATCTGGGAAAACCACCTGCCGGAAGGCGCGATCATCACGCACCACTTCACCACGCGCGTGAAGATGATCGTCGCCGGCAACGGCAAGCGCGACCTCGGCGAGTGGCACGAGGAGCGCGTGAACCTGCTCGAGGACTACCGGCGCGCCTTCGACGAGGAGCCGCCGCGCGTACGGGCCGTGGGCATCATGAGCGATTCCGACAACACCGGCGAGCGCACGGTCGCCTACTACGGCGACATCCGCTTCGGCCGTCGCTGAGGTTCCGGGCCGCTACTTCTGCGCGGCCTGCTTCGCCGCTTCCGCGCCGCCCTCGCCGGGCGGGCAGTTGACGGCGCGAAGCGTCGAGTTGGGGTACTCGCGCTGCAGGAGCGCGAGTCTCGCGACGAGCAGCGTGTCGGGGTCGCGCACGAGGAACACCGATTCCTTCACCTCTTTGGCGAACGGGCCGACCTGCGCGCCGCGCGCGCCCTTGGCTTCCACGAGGACGAGGAAGCGCCGGGCCGCTTCCTCGGTAGAGAAGACGCCGAGCGAGATGGCGTGGTCCGGGCGAAGCGACAGGTCGCTCATGCCCTGGCGGCGCAGGACCGAGGCGGCCTGCTCGGCGGCGCGGCGGTCCTTCGCGGGCGGGATGTAGACCCAGTGGCGCGTGATCTCCTCGACCTTGCGCTCGGTGAAGCGATCGCCCAGCTTCATTGCGGCGAAAGCCTCGCGGGCCTGGACCACGTCGGCGGGCGCGATGCCGGCGAACTCCACGCAGGCCGCGCCCGCGATGGCCTGCACCTGCTGGCGCGTCTCCTCGGCCCGGCGCGCGGCGATGACCGGCGGAATGACGGCGACGATCTTCGCGGATTCGCGATTGCGCTCCCGGCGCGAGAAATCGGGCTCGGCCGGCGGCGCGGTGAGCCACAGGTGTGCGCCGAAGGCGAGGTTCGCGACGAGCAGCAGGAAGAAGAGCAGGCGGGACACGGGCGTCAGGATGCGCGGGAGATCAGGACCAGGCCGTCGAGAACGAGATTGTCGTTCAAGGCGACGGGCAGGGGAAGCCGCCCGGCGAGCTCGGGAGCCCCGCCACCCGAGAGCACGATGCGTTCGGGCGCGATGCCTTCGGCCTGCATGGCCTCGCGCATGCGCGCGATCGCCCCCAGCGCGGCCTGCACGGACCCGGTGGTGATCGCATCCGGCGTGCTCTTCGGGAAGGCGTCGAAGTCGCCCTGCGTGCGGCGAAGCTGCGCCGTACCCCCCTCGAGCGAGCGGCGCATGAGCGCCGGCCCGGGCACGATGAGCCCGCCCGGGAAGAAGCCGTCCGCGCGCAGCGCGTCCACGGTGAGCGCGGTGCCCGCGTTCACCACGAGCTGGTGCACGCGCGCCTCGCCGTGGGCCGCGATGAGCGCGGCCCAGCGGTCGGTGCCGAGTTGCGCGGGGTCGCGGTAGCCGCTGGTCACGCCGAGCTGCTCGCCGCGCGAGACGATGAGGGAAAGCAGCAGGTCGTGGCGCGCGCAGGCCTCGTAGACCAGGCGCTGGACCTCGCGGCCGCCGACGTTGGAGCCGAGGGCGCGCGTGCCCGGCGGCATGGGCGGCCAGTCGCGGCCGAGCTTCCTCGCCTCGACGCTCGCAATCGCGCCGCGCGCGACCCACGCCTCGCCCACGCGAAGCCCCCACTTCACGCGCGTGTTGCCCGCGTCGATGGCGAAGACGGGAACCGGTGCGGGAACGAGGCTCATGCGGGGCGCAGCGAGATCTCGGCGGAGGTGAGGCGCGACCTGCTGCCGCCGGCGTCGACCACGAGGGCGCCGTCTTCCGCGACGTCGATCACCTTCGCCTCGCGGGGCGGCTCGCCGCCGGCGAGTACGGTCACCGTGCGCCCGGCGTAGGCGTGGCGCGCCTTCCACTCCTCGCGGAACGCCGCGAAGCCCTCGCGGCCGAAGCGCTCCAGGGCGGCGACCAGCTCGGCGACCAGGTCCGCGAGGAGGGCGTTTCGCGAAGGCAGCGGGCCGCCCAGGGAGGCCACGTCGGTCGCCGGCTGGTCGATGCGCCGCGCCAGCGCCTCGCCGAGGCGATAGTTGATTCCCACGCCCACGACGGCCGCCGTGGGCCCGAGCATCTCGCCGGAGGTCTCCACGAGGATGCCGCCGAGCTTCTTCCAGTCGTGCACGAGGTCGTTGGGCCACTTCACGCCGACGCCGCGCACGCCGGCGCGCTCGAGGGCCCGCGCCGCCGCCACGGCGACCGCGAGCGAAAGCCCCGCCAGGTGCCCCGGGCCCTGCTCGAAGCGCCACAGCAGCGAGAAGGTGAGGGAGGCGCCGAGCCCCGCCTGCCAGCCGCGGCCGCGGCGCCCGCGCCCGGCCTTCTGCCACTCGGCGACGACGCAGGTGCCGGACGGCGCGCCCGCCTGGGCGAGACCGGCGAGGTGCGTGCTCGTGGAATCGACCTCGTCCAGGAAGGTGAGGCGCACGCGCGAGGCGGCCGGCCCCAGGCGCGAGACGATGGCGTGGGCGTCGAGGAACTCCACCGGCTCGGCGAGCCGGTAGCCCTTGCCCGGCACCGAGAACACTTCCACTCCCAGCGACTCGGCGCCCTTCAGCGCCTCCGACAGCGCGGCGCGCGAGCGCTGGAGCGTGCGCGCGACTTCGGCGCCGGAATGGAAGCGCCCGTCGGCCAGCAGGCGCAGCGCGCGGAACGTGAGCGGCCCCATGCCTAGCGCTCGCGGTGCTCCGCGCGGCATTCGAAGGCCTCGCGGCGGTAGGCGATGTCGGCGATCACGGCGTCGAGCAGCAGCGCCATGCGCCGGGAGAGCTTGCTGCCCCTGCGGTAGTCGGCCTCGGCGATGTAGTCGGCGCGCCCGGCCTCGAGCAGGCGCACGCAGATGCCCTTCTCGCGCTCCTTGTGCGCCCCGTAGACCGCGACCGTGTGCCCCCCGTTCTTCTTGGTGAGCGCCATCGAGGGCACGTCGGTCATGCCGTCGCCCACGTAGATCATGTTCTGGAAGGGAATGGGCCGCTCGGCCTCGGGCATGTGCTCGTTGATCGACTCGGTGACCGCTTCCCGCCCCTTGTTGATGCGAAACAGGAACTGGGTCTTGAGGGTGTCCGTGACCAGGAGCTTCGGGAAGGTGGCCACGCCGTGGTGGTTGAAGTGGTACTCGGAGGCGTAGATGCGCTTGAAGTGCCGGCGAATGGAGACGCCGTCGAGGATCTCCTTCTGCCCGGCCGAGATCACGTAGTGGTGCAGCTTCACCTTGCCGCCGCTCTCGCGGCGCACGTAGGCGTTCACGCGCCGGAACCAGCCCTCCACGCCGGGAAAGTAGCGGATGGCCTTCGCCATCTTCGCGAAGTCGGCCCGCTTCACCGCGATCCGCTGCCGATCGAGGGACTCGAGGATGTGGCGCATGTAGACCAGCATCATGTCCGACTCGGTGGCGAGCGCCTCCTCGTTCACGCGCTTCCAGAATTCCCGCGGCGCGATGCCCATGCGCGGCAGCACCGTGTACTCCTGCATCGGCTGCGGCGAGAGCGTGCCGTCGAAGTCGTAGACGAGCGCGATGGCGTTCTGGAAGAAGCGGGCGGGCATGAAGCCATTGTAGCCATTCGCCGCCTTTGCGCGGCCGGCGGACAGGTGCGGAAGCGGCGCGAATGGGGGATACTTCGCCGCTCAGCTCGAGTCACGCAGCAGGCAGGCGACCGGGAACCGTCGTACCGGCGACCGCCGAAGAACAAAGCGGTGACAACAACGAGACGGGCGCACGATGGGGAATTTCCTCGAACGGCGAATGCGCGGTATCTCACGGTTGCCTAGGTCGCCGTGGATCGCGTGCGCGCTCGCGTGCGCCGCGTCCGCGGCCGGCCCGGACCCGCCCCGCCCCGCCAGCGGCTCCGTCGTGGAGTACGGGGAATCACCGCCTTCCGGCGTCCTCTACCACGAGGAATCGGGCGGACTCATCACGCCGCTCGCAAAGCCCTCGCCCGGAAGCGGCCGCAAGCCGCTACCTCCGCTGCCCGCCCGCGATGCCAAGGCTGCCGGGTCTCGCGCGCCGGTGGTGAGCGCTCCCGCGGTCGAGGGCAAGACCCGGGTGGGCAAGTCGCCGGGCGCACCGGGGGCGGCGAAGCCTGCGGTGAAGGTTGCGGCGCCCGCGCCCGCAGCCGTTTCGCCGTCACTGGTGGCGCCCCAGCCAGTTGCCAAGACCGAAGAGGAGATCCGCCAGGAGCGCCGGCGCGAGTACGAAACGCTCCTGGCGGGACTCTTCGACGGGGCCGCGCCGCCCGTGGATCGCGCCCGTCGCATCGATGAGGCGGCGGGGTCGCTCGTCGTGTCCTTCCGGGATGCCGGCACCGCCGCGCGGCTGGGCTGGCTCTGGCTCGAGGGCAAGGACCCCGCCAGCGCGGCGCTGTGGTTCCAGCGGGCGCGCACCTGGCGCCCCGGCGACGAGGAGGCCACGCAGGGGCTCGCGATTGCTTCGCTGGCCGAGCGAAACTTCGCGGCCGCCCTGGCGCTCGCCGATGAATTGCCGGAAGGCTCGGCGGCGCGCCGCGAGGCGAGGCTCGGCGCGTGGATCGGCATTGGGCAGGGCGAGTACGCCTTCGGCCGTTACGGCGGGGCCATCGAGGCCTTCGATCGCGCTGCCGCCGCGGGCGAGCTTCCCCGTTACGTGCGAATGCTGCGCGCGTGGAGCCGGCTCAAGGCGGGCGACGCAACGGCGGCCGCGGCGGACTTCGCCCTCCTGTACCGCGAATCGCCGGACCTCGAGGCGGCGCAGGGCGTGCTGGCCGCCGTGCCGTCGGGCCCGCTTCCGGTCGATGCGGTGGTTGCTTCCACGGAGCCGCTGGCCTCCCTCATGCGGGAACGCAAGGCGGGGGATGCGTTCCGTTCGCGACGCTTCCTGGAAGCGCGGTCTCTCGACCCTTCACGCTGGGGCAGCCTCGGGTCGCCGGGCGTCCTGGCGGCGATGGGCGCGATCGGCCGGCGCGAGAAGTCCGGGCAGGAAGGATCGTCCAGGCTCTCGACCGACTTCGCTCCGGTGGCCGGCGTCTCTTTCCCGGTCGGCGCCCATGCCGCCGTGTCGGTCCGGACGGAGCGCGCGACATTGGATGCCGGCATTATCGAGCCGGGCGCGACCCTTGGATCCGCGCCCGAGCAGGCGATCCCCCTGGCGGCGGCGCCGGTACGCGCCACCCTTCGCGAATCGACGGCGAGCCTGCGATGGGAGCACGGGGTCGCCATCCTGGCCACCGCGGGCGACGGGGTGAAGGGCGGCGTGGTGAGCGCAAGGCCCACCGGCAGCGTGGATGTTGCGGCCACGCCCGAATGGGGCCAGGCCCAGGCCCGCGCCTACGCGGAGCCGGTGCGCGAATCCGTCCTCGCGTGGGCGGGCATGGCCGATCCCCATGGTGGTCCCGCGTGGGGGGGCGTGCGGCGGCTCGGAGTGGAAGCCCGCGCGCTCTATCTTGGTTCCGCCCCCTATTCCGCGGGCTTGCAAGTACGCGCGGAACGACTGGTTGGCACGCGCGTGGCCGCCAACGAGCGCCGGGCGATCGACGCGAGCCTCGGCCGCGACCTCGGCTTGCCCGGGTTCGCGTACTCCTCCCTCGGCTTCGCCGCGGGCCACGATGCCTACGAGAAGAACCTCAGCCACTACACGCTCGGCCATGGCGGTTACTTCAGCCCGCAGTCGTACCGCAAGGCCGGCCTCGCCTTCGACTTCATGACCGAGGAAGGCAAGGCGTGGCTCGTCCGCGGCCGGGCCAGCGCGGCGCGCACCTGGAAGCGCGAGGACGCCGCGCCCTACCTCCCGCTCGAATCCGGCGCCCGCGCGTACGACGGCTCGCGTTCCCGAGGGCACGAGGCTTCGGTTCGCCTGGGCGCGGTGGCGCAGCTCTCGCCCCGCATCCAGGCCGGTTTCGCCTTCGGGCGCGGCGTCTCGCCGCAATGGAGCGAGAAGTTCGCGTTCCTGGAGGTGCGCGTGCTGTTCGAGCCGCGGCGCGGGGTGGTGAGTTCGGATCTTCCCGTCGTGAGGGGAGACTAGCGTGACCTCGCTCGCATCCCCTTCCTTCCCGGGAGCCTTCGCGCGGTGGCTCGCGCCGAATGCCGCCGCCGCGCCCATCGTGCTCGCGGCCGGCATCGTCGTTTACCTCGTGAGCCTTCGCGAGGCGCACTTTCCGCACCTGCTCCAGATGGCCGCGGGCTGGGCCTGCCTCGCCATCCTCTTCGTGATGTACCTAATTCCGGGGTCGCGGCGGGCGCCGTGGCGCTTCGTGTTCCTGCTCGTTTCCCTGTACCTCGCCATGCGCTACATGTGGTGGCGCACCTTCGAGACGCTCATCTACACGAACCCGGCCGACTTCCTGGGGATGTCCGTCCTGTACCTCGCCGAGGTCTATTCGCTGATCGTGCACTTCCTGCAGCTTTTCGTGAATTTCTGGCCCCTGGAGCGCGAAGCTGCTCCGCTTCCGGCCGACCGCGAGAAGTGGCCCACCGTGGACGTCTTCATTCCCACCTACACGGAGAGCGAGGACATCGTGCGCCTCACGGCGCTCGCCACGACGCAGGTCGACTACCCGAGGGAGAAGCTGCGCATCTACATCCTCGACGACGGGGCAACGCTGGCCCGCCGCAACGATCCCGCGCGAAGCGAGGAGGCATGGAGGCGCCGCTACCGCCTCAAGGAGATCGCACGCGAGCTGGGTGTCGAGTACCTCACGCGGGAGACTAATCGCCACGCCAAGGCGGGCAACATCAACCACGCTCTAGCCCACTCCAGCGGTGACCTGATCCTGTTCCTGGACTGCGACCACGTCCCCACTTCTGACATCCTCCAGGAGACGGCGGGTTACTTCGTCGCGGACGAAAAACTCTTCCTGGTGCAGACGCCGCACTTCTTCGCCAACGCTGCCCCGGCCGAACGCAGCATGGGCGGCGGCGCCCCGGTGCCCGACGAAAGCGAGATGTTCTACCAGAAGATCCACCCGGGGCTCGACTTCTGGAACGCGAGCTACTTCTGCGGCTCGGCGGCCCTCATGCGCCGCTCCTGCCTGGAGGAGATCGGCGGCATGAGCGGTGCTTCCATCACGGAGGACGCCGAGACCGCCTTCGAGCTGCACCGGCGCGGCTTCCGCAGCGTCTACGTGAACAAGCCGATGATCTGCGGGCTCGCGGCGGAGGCGTACTCGGACTACGTGCTGCAGCACACGCGGTGGGCGCAGGGGAGCGTGCAGATCATGCTGCTGCACAATCCGCTCTTCGCGCGCGGGCTCACGCTCGCGCAGCGCCTGTGCTACTTCAACGTGTGCTTCTTCTGGTTCTTCGGGCTCGCGCGGATCGTCTACCTCGTGGCACCCGCCTGCTTCCTCGTGTTCGGACTCAGCATCTACCATGCCTCCGCGCCCCAGATCGTCGCCTATTCGCTCCCGCACGTGGCCGCGACGTTCCTGATCACGGACTACCTGTTCGGCCGGACGCGCCGGCCGTTCTTCTCGGAGATCTACGAGAGCATCCAGTCGGTCTTCCTCACTCCCGCCGTGCTCTCGACGGTGCGCCATCCCCACAAGCCCTCCTTCAAGGTCACGCCGAAGGGAATCGGCATGCAGGAGGAGCAGCTGAACGTGCTGTCGTTCTTCTTCTTCGCGGTCCTCGCGCTCAACGCAGTCGCCGCTTCGGCGGGCATCATGCGCCTGTACCTGCAGCCGGTGTATCGCGACGTGATCATGGTGACGCTCGTGTGGAGCGTGTACAACGTCTACCTCGCGATGGTCTCGCTCGGCGCCCTCTGGGAGCGCCGCCAGGCGCGGCAGCACCACCGCCTCGTGGTCTCGGGGCAGGCGATGGTGCAGTTCCCGCGCATGCGCCAGCGGCTCGCCGTGGACCTCGTGGACCTCTCGCTTTCGGGGCTGAGCTTCTCCTGCGTGCTCGACTTCGACGTGAAGGAGCGCGAGCGGGTCGTCGTGGAGGCGGCGAGCGCCGACGGGCTGGTGAGTTACTTCGAGGCCGAGGTGATCCGGATCGACACGAAGGAAGGCCGGACCTTCTGCGGGGCGCAGCTCCTGGTGCCGGCCCAGTCGATGGCGGACGTCGTCCACTACGTCTACGGGGACAGCAACCGGTGGAAGCTGGTCTGGGAGGCGCGGGCCCGGGGCGTATCCCTGGGCAAGGCGATCTGGCAGCTGCTGCGCATGGGCGCGCGCGGCGCGTGGATCTGCCTCACCATTATCGTGCGGATCAGCTGGCAGTACATCCAGAAGCTCATTCAATCGCGCCAGGGGCGCTCGGAGGCCAAGGCATGAAGAAGGCGGCGATTGCACTCGCGATCACACTCGCAGCGGCAGCTTCGGCACTGGCGGAAACCATCCGGGTTCCCCTGCGCAGCCTCACGGCGCTTGCCGAGATGGAACTGCGCTGCGTGAGCGACCAGCGCGAGATCCAGGTTCCGCTTCCGGAGCGCTGGGACCTGAAGCGCCTCGTGCTGCACCTGCGCTACACGGTGTCGACGAACCTCATCCCGGAATCTTCGCAGCTCGTGGTGCGAATGCGCGGCCAGCCCGTTGCCCAGACGCGGCTGAACCCGCTCGCCCCGGAAGTGAAGCTCGGCGTCGACATCCCCGTGAAGCTGCTCGAGCCCGGCTACAACCCGCTCGTCTTCCAGGTCGCGCAGCACTTCTCGAAGAACCAGTGCGAGGCGCCCTGCTCGCCGGACCTCTGGACCAGCGTGAACCTCGCCGAGTCCTACCTGGAGATGGAATTCGACTGGAAGGCCGTGCCCACGGAGCTCTCGTCGCTCTCCTCGTTCGTGTTCGATCCGCGCCTGATGCCCGGGGGACACGTCCACCTGGTGACGGAGGACGACTCCGCCACGAGCGCCACGCTGGCGGGCATCGTCGCGTCCGGAATCGCCCGACGCTTCGACTTTCGCCGCGTGGGCTTTTCCGTCTCGCGCGAACCCCGTCCGGGAATGGACAACGTCCTGATCGGCAAGCGCGCCTTCGCGGCCCGCATCCTCGGTGCCGATGCCGTCCGCGCGGCCAAGGGCGGCTACCTCAAGGTCCTGCCGATGAAGACGGCCGCGGGCGAGAAGGACCCGACCCGGGCGATGCTCGTCGTCACGGGGGAGACGGATCCCGCGGTGAAGATCGCAGCCATCACCTTCACGAACGTGAGCTTCAAGTTCCCCGGCACCGACGAGCTCGAGGCCTTCGAGTTCAAGCTCCCGGAGGTCCAGCAGTACAGCGGCCGGGAGACGATCCGGACCGACACGGTGTACACGCTCAGGACACTCAACTTTCCCACCCACAGTTTCGTGGGGATCAACCCCGGCCCCAAGGGCATCACGTTCCGCCTGCCGCCGGACTTCCACATCCGGCCCAACCAGTACGCGAAGTTGAACCTGAACTTCTCCTACGGGGCGGGCCTCAAGGCCGGCTCCTCCTTCAACATCGCGGTCAACGGCCGCGGCGTCCGCGCGGTGGGACTGGACAGTGCGAGCGGCAACTTCATCGACGGCTACAAGCTCGACATCCCCACCTACGTCTTCAAGCCGGGCACTAACACCATCACATTCACCGGCCACCTGCACGCCGGCGGGCAGGTCTGCGACCTGATCCAGCCCGACAACCTCTTTCTCACCATCTACGAGAACTCCACGCTCTCCTTCCCGCCGATGCCGCATTTCGTGGAAATGCCAAAGCTCGAGCTCTTCATGCACAGCGGCTTCCCCCTGACCCGCTGGCCCGACGGGCACGAGTCCTATGTGTGGCTCACCGAAAAGGACGACCGCGTGCTCGCCTCGGCGCTCAACCTGATCGGCGTGGCCACCCAGCGAAATGGCTTCCCCTTGTTCGAGACGGTCTTCACCTATGAGCGTCCGGCGGGCGAGGGCGAGGTGCTGGTCGTGGGGCGCATTCCCACGGTCTCCTCCGAGCTGCGCCAGGCGGCGCCGCTCAAGCTCCTCGACGATGGCGTCCTCGTCCCCTATCCCGTGGTCCGGGGCTGGAACACGGAGTTCGTCCAGTCGGCCACCAGCCGGCAGAAGAGCGCCCTGGGCGCGGGACGGGCGCTCCTCATGCAGTTCCAGTCGCCCTGGCACTCCGGCCGCACGGTCACGATGCTCACCGGCACCAATGCGCAGGACGTCTTCGAGGCGAGCCGCGCACTGCTCACCCCGGGAGTCCAGGGACAAACCAAGGGGGACATCGTTCTCATCGAACCGGGCGAGCCGGAGGCCAAGGTGAGCTCGATGGAGGCGGGCGCCCCGTACGCAACCGGAAAGCGCGGCAGTTATTCGCCGCTGGAATCCTTCCTCTACACGCAACCCCTCGCGTACTACGCAGCCGCCGCGGGCGGGTTGCTCCTGCTGGGAATCGCGCTCTTCTTCGGGTTGAGGCGCTGGCGCGCGAAGCGCCACAAGGCGTGATGAGGGTTCGCGCCTACTTTGTGCCAGGCAGCGAGTGGTCGATCGAGCGCCGCGCGTCGCCGCTGAGCTTCTCCCCGCTCGTGATCCAGAGGGCTGCAGCCAGGATCACGAGCAGCGGGATTGCCACGTAGAGCGCGATCTTCCACGCCGCCGTGGGCGTCTTCTCGGCCACGGGCGCCTCCTTCGGGCGGCCGCGATCGCGCTCGATTACCTTCGGGTCCCAGAAGACGATGAAGGCCCTGAAGGGCATGCTCTTGCCCTTGAGCGTCACCTGGCGGTCGAAGCGCGCGTAGAACTCCTCCTTGTCCGGCAGGGCGTTGTACGTTTCCTCCGAGACGAGGATCTCGCCCGGGTTCGCCGAGGATTCGAAGCGCGAGGCCGTGTTCACCACGTCGCCGAATATGTCGTTCTTTTCCAGGATGCATTCGCCGGTGTGCATGCCGATCCGTGCGAGGAGCAGCGACTTGTACGCTCGCGAGAGGTTGATCTCCTCCATGCCGCGCTGGATGTCGGATGCGGCGCGGCAGGCCGCGGCGGCGTTCTCGAAGTGCGACAGCGACCCGTCGCCGATGGTCTTCACCAGCGTGCCCCCGTGCCGGTTCACGGCGATGAGGCACAGGTCGTGGTATTTCTTGAGCATCGACCGAACCGCGATGTCACCCGAGGATTCCGCGATGGCGGTGGATCCCTTGAGATCGGTGAACATCACCGTGAGCACGCGCTGGAACTTCGCCTTCACGGCGCGCTCGATCTCGTCTCGCTGCTCGAGGAATTTCGAGATGTCCTGCGTGTCCAGCGAGGCCTTCGGGGCGTCCCCTGCCGCGGGCGCCTGCCGTGCGGTGACGGGAGTCGTGGCCGCCACGGCCGGAGGCGCCGTCTTCGGGGCAGGCGCCGGCTTGGCCGCGCCCGGCGGGGCGGTCGCCTCGACGCCGAACTCGTCGACGAGGAAGTCAGGGGCAGGCAATGCCACCTCGGGCACGTCGCCGAGGAGCTTGCGGCGCCATTCCGCCACGTCCTGCGGGCGCCTCTTCTCGTCGGGCTGCATGGCCCAGGCGATACCGTCCAGGAAGGCGTCACTGTATCGCCCGTGGGCCCGGGCGAGAACGTCCGGCACCGTGTCGGCCTTCATGCGGCTCAAGGCGTCCGGGGGATTCTCACCGGTCACGGAATAGAAAAGGACGCCGCCAAGCGCATAGAGGTCCGACCACGGACCCTGTTCGGCTTTCGCCGCGTATTGCTCGAAGGGCGCATAGCCGGGCGTGAGGAGCGTCGTCAGCGTCCGCTCCGACCCGCCGATGGCGTGCCGCGCCGAGCCGAAATCCAGGAGCACGGGCGTGCCGTCGTCGCGAATGAAGATGTTGTCCGGCTTGATGTCGCGGTGCAGGAATCCCGTCGCGTGGACCTTGCCGATACCGTCGAGCAGCAGCGCAAGCTGCTGCTTGATGACCTCTTCCGCCGGGAAGGGGTGCTTCTCGAGATAGGTCTTGAGCGACTCGCCCTCCTCGTAGTCCATCACCATGTAGCCGGTGCCGTGGGCCTTGAAGTAGCGGTTGACGCGCACGATGTGCGGATGGCTGAACCCGGCCAGCGTGCGCGCCTCCTTGAGGAAGCGGTCCAGGCCGTACTGGAACTCCTCCGTTCGCTGGGTGTTGGTGAGGGTGACGGTGGCGCCGTCCGCGCGCGCCACGTCGCCGGCGGGAAAGTACTCCTTGATCGCCACGTCCTTTTCGAGGAGCGTGTCGCGTGCGAGATACGTGATTCCGAAACCGCCCACGCCCAGCACGGAAACCAGCTGGTACTCCATGAGCATCGAATCAAGCGGCAGCGTGTTCGTGTACTGGGCTTGCGTCATGATTCCTCGGCTGGGGGCAGCGGAACTTCCCGCGGGACCGCCTGCCACGTGGCGATTGCGCCGGTAGCACTGCGCGCATCATAATCCGAGCGTAGCTTTCCTGCGCGTTTCGCCGGCCCTCCGTCCAGGAGGCGATTTTCCCCGACCCTGCCCCGATACCGCCCGACAACAGCCGATGACGACGGAATTTCCATTCCTGCCCGCACTGCCGCTCACGCTGAGCTACCCGCTGCTCTTCGGCGCGCTGCTCGTGGCCGGCATGCTCGGCGGGGAGGTCGCGCGGCAGCTTCGCCTGCCCCGGGTGATCGGCTACGTGCTCGTCGGGTTCGCGGTCGCGCCGGTGGTGGCCGCCATGCAGATCGGGCCGCTCTTCGACGAGGCGCGCATCTTCTTCGACATCGGGCTGGGCCTGGTGCTCTTCGACCTCGGCAGGCGCATGGACCTCTCCTGGCTCAAGCGCGACTGGACCCTCGCCGCGGTCGGCTTCGCCGAGAGCCTGCTCGCGTTCGGGCTCGTCTTCGCGGCGCTGACCTGGATGGGCTTCGCGCCGCTGATGGCGGGCCTCGCGGCCGCCATCGCCATGGCGACCTCGCCCGCGGTGGTGCTCCTGGTCGCGCAGGATTGCCGTGCCGACGGGCAGGTGACGGATCGCGCGCTCACGCTCGTGGCGCTGAACAGCCTGCTCGCCTCCGTCGTGGTGACGATGCTCACCGCGCCGGTGCACTACGAGCTGCGCCTCGATCTCGACACGGCCGTGCTGCACCCGCTCTACGTCTTCGCCGGGTCGATGGCCATCGGCGGGGCCATGGCCTGGATCGCGCGCGTGCTGGCGCGCCGGGTCGAGCGCAATCCCGAGCTGCACTTCACGCTCGTGGCGGGCCTCGTGCTCGCCGCCGTGGGGCTGGCGCAGATGGGAAATCTCTCGGTGATCCTCGCGCTCCTCGCCCTCGGCATCTTCGTGAGGAACGACCCCGACCGGCACGTCCTGGTGAACGTCGAGTTGGGCAGGGCGTCGCGGCTCTTCTACGTGGTGCTCTTCGTGATCACCGGGGCGAGCCTGCCGCTCTCGGCGTTCGAGGCGGCGGGTTGGGCCGCGCTCGTCTTCGTGGCGGCGCGCGCCGCGGCCAAGTTCCTCGGCGTGGTCGCCATCGCGCCGATGGGCGGCATGAAGTGGCGCCAGACCGTCGCACTTGCGGCCACGCTCCTGCCCATGTCCTCGCTCGCGCTGCTGTTGCTGCACGACGTCGTGCGCATCTACCCGGAATTCGGGCAGAAGCTCGCCGCGGTCGTGGTCGCCGGCATCATCGTGATGGAACTCGCGGGCCCGGTCGCCACCCAATGGGGGTTGCGTTTCGCGGGCGAGGCCGCGCCGTCGCCCACACCCGGCGCCGCGGCGAAGGGCGCAGCGGCGAAGGGGCCTGCGGCGAAGGGCCCGGCTGCCAAGCCGGCCGAGACCTCGAAATCCTGAAGGATCGCGCCATGCCCCTCGAGTTCAAGTCCTCGGAACCCCTCACCTTAGGCGTGGAGCTGGAGCTGATGGTGCTCAACACGCGCGACTACAACCTGAGTCGCGGCGCGCCGGACCTGCTCGCGCGCCTCGAGAAGGCGAAGCTTCCGAGCGAAGTGAAGCCCGAGATCACCGAGAGCATGATCGAGGTGAACTCCACCGTGCACACGCGCTACGACAGGCTCCAGGAGGAGCTGGTGCGCACGCGCGACGGCATCGTCGATGCGGCCGGGAAGCTGAACCTCGCGGTGGCCGGCGGCGGCTCCCACCCGTTCCACAAGTGGAGCGAGCGGCGCATCTTCGCCACGGAGCGCTTCCTGCAGGTATCCGCGCTCTACGGCTACCTCGCCAAGCAGTTCACCGTCTTCGGCCAGCACATCCACATCGGCGTGGCCTGCGGCGACGATGCGGTCTATCTCACGCACCAGATGGCGCGCTACATCCCGCACTTCATCGCGCTGTCCGCGTCCTCTCCTTTCTACCAGGGCGAGGACACTTCCTTCGAGACCTCGCGCCTGCACGCGGTGTCGGCCTTCCCGCTGGCAGGGCACATGCCCGAGGTGGACAACTGGGACGATTTCAACCGGTACTTCGACGAGATGTCCTCGTACGGCATCGTCGCCAGCATGAAGGATTTCTACTGGGACATCCGGCCCAAGCCCGAGTACGGCACGATGGAGATCCGGATCGGCGACACGCCGCTCACGGTCACCGGAGCCGCGCAGCTCGCGGCCTACGCGCAGGCCCTCGCCGCGGAACTTCTCGCGAACCGCCGGACCGAGTCCGCCGCGCGGCAGTACCTCGTGTACGGCTACAACCGCTTCCAGGCCTGCCGCTTCGGGTTCGGCGCCATGCTGGCCGATCCGGGCGCGCACACGCACGTGCGGCTGCGCGACGACATCCTCGCCACGCTCGACCGGATCCGCGGCATCGGGGAGGAAATGGGCGCGGCCGAGGCGCTCAGGTCCATCGGCGACCAGGCGGACCGGGAGTCGAACGACAGCAGCTGGCTGCGCGAGCGCTTCCAGGAGGCGGGCGATCTCTCCGACGTGGTGCGCCTCCAGGCCAAGCGCTGGGGCGAGGACCCGCCGCGCGTGAAGACCGAACCCGAGGCGGCGCGCCTGCGCGCGGCGAAGTAACGCCTAGCGGCCGGGCTCCTCGAGCATGCGCGCGAGGTTGTCTTCCATCATCTTGCGGTACTGGGCGCCGAAAAGGTCGAGCGCCTCCTCGGGCGGCTGCGTGCCCGGCGCGCCGCTCATCGCCCAGGTGAAGGCGCCGTAGCGCGAGGCGGCCCAGAGAATGGCTGCGGCGGTTCGCGGCCGGCCGTGCTCTTCGGCAATCTCGTTGGCGAGCGCGACGAAGCGGTTCGCGAGGTCGAAGAACGCCTTCGCGTCTTCTGCGGTCTGCGGGTTCATGGGCGGAGCACCTTGCCGGGATTCATGATCCCGCGCGGGTCGAGGGAATGCTTGATTGCGCGCATGAGCTCGAGTTCCAGTGCGCTCTTGTAATGCGGCAGCTCGTCGCGCTTGAGCGCGCCGATGCCGTGCTCGGCGCTGATCGAGCCGCCCAGCGCGTGGACCACGTCGTAGACCACACTATTCACCTGTGCCGACCAGGCGAGGAAGTCGCGCGAGTCGCCGGGCGGCGGGAAGGCGTTGTAGTGGAGGTTGCCGTCGCCCACGTGCCCGAAGGCTACGGTCCGAATGCCCGGAAAGGCCGCGTGGAGCGCGAGGTCGCTCTCCGCGATGAGCCGCGGCACCTGGCTCACGGGCACGGAGACGTCGTGCTTCACGGAGACGCCCTCGGTCTTCTGCGCGTCCGAGAGGTTCTCGCGCAGCGCCCAGAGCGCGAGGCGCTGCGTCTCGCTCGAGGCGACCACGGCGTCGTCCGCGAGGCCGGCTTCGGCGGCCTCTCCCAGCGCGACCTCGAGCATTTCCGCGAGCGCCGGTCCCGCCATGCTGTCGAAGAGCTCCACGAGGACGTACCACGGGTACGGCCGCGGCAAGGGGTCGCGGTTGCCCGGGATGTTCTTGAAGACGAGTTCCAGGCACGCGCGCGAGACGAGCTCGAAGCCGGTGACGCGCTCGCCGCAGGCCGCGCGCAGCCTCCCGAGCAGCGCCACGGCGGCGGCGGGATCGGGCACCGCCACGAACGCCGTCGCGATCGCGCGCGGCCGGGGCTGGAGCTTCAGCACCGCCGCGGTCACGATGCCGAGCGTGCCCTCGGCGCCGATGAAGAGGTGCTTCAGGTCGTAGCCCGTGTTGTCCTTGCGCAAGCCCCGCAACCCGTCCCAGACGCGGCCGTCGGGCAGCACCACCTCGAGCCCGAGCACCTGCTCGCGCATGTTCCCGTAGCGCAGCACCTGCGTGCCGCCCGCGTTGGTGGAGATGTTGCCGCCCACCTCGCAGCTGCCCTCCGCGGCGAGCGACAGGGGAAAGAGCCGGTCGTTTTCCTCGGCCACGCGCTGCAGGTCCGCGAGGATGCAGCCGGCCTCCACGGTGATCGTGTCGTTGTCCAGGTCGATGGCGCGCACGCGGTTCATGCGCGAGACGTTCACCACGGCCTGGGTGCCGGTGGCGTCGGGCACGGAAGCGCCGCACAGGCTCGTGTTGCCCGCCTGCGGGACGATGCCCACGCCGGCCGCGGCGAGTGCGGCGACCACCTGCGCCGTCTCCGCGGTCGAGGCGGGCTTCACGAGGAGGGCCGCGCGGCCCCGGAACTGGCCCCGCCAGTCGACGGTGAAGGGCGCGAGATCGTCCGCCTCGGTGAGGAGCCCGCGCTCGCCTACGATGGCGCGCAATTGCTCGACCAGCGCAGCGGGGGGAGTGGGTCGGTCGTTCACGGTTTCGCGGCGGAGGCCCTAGAGGCGGATCTTCTCGAGGAGCCGCGTGGTCGAGCGGTCGTGGCGGAACGGGATCGAATGCACGGTGCCGCCCCATCCGCGGACCTCCGCCGCGCCGACGATCTTCTCCACGGGCCAGTCGCCGCCCTTCACCAGCCGCTCGGGCCGGCAGGCGAGGATCGGCTCGAGGGGCGTGTCCGCGTCGAACCAGGTGACGATCGCGACACTCTCCAGCGCGGCGACGACGGCCATCCGGTCCTCCAGCGTGTTGATCGGCCGGTCGCCTCCCTTGCCCAGGCGCCGGACCGAGGCGTCGGAGTTGAGCGCCACGGCGAGCCCCGCCCCCAGGGCGCGCGCCTCGGCGAGGTAGGTCACGTGGCCGCGGTGCAGGATGTCGAAGACGCCGTTGGTGAACACGAGCGGGCGCGCGAGCGCCTTCGACCGCGCGGCGAAATCGGCGGGGTCGCAGAGCTTCGATTCGAATCCGGGCGTGGGCATCAGGCCGCGGCGGGGTTCCATTGGATGACGAGGCTAGAATAGCAAAACCCTCGCGGCGGCCCGGCAATCGAGCATCCGGGCGGCGGCCGGTACCGTATCAGTGCAGGGCATTGCGCTTCGCGCCCGGAGCTGGGCGACGGTTTCACCCCGGTACGACCATGGTCCGATGGGCAGCCGGGGCACATTGCGGCAATATCGCGCCTTTTTATGTCCAGAATATCCATCATCGGAGCCGGGATCTCGGGCCTTGCCTGCGCGTGGTTGCTCGCGAAGCGCCACGACGTGGTGCTCTTCGAGTCCCATCGCCAGCCGGGCGGGCACACGAACACGGTCGACGCCACGGTCGACGGGATGACCCATCCCGTCGACACGGGTTTCCTCGTCTACAACGAGCGCACCTACCCGAATCTCGCGCGGCTCTTCGCCCTGCTCGGCGTGGAGAGCGCGGACTCCGACATGTCCTTCTCGGTGCGCATCGGCGAGGGCGCGCTCGAGTGGTCTGGATCGAGCCTGCGCACCGTGTTCGCGCAGCCCGCCAACCTGGTGCGCCCGCGGTTCCTGCGCATGCTCGCGGACCTGCTGCGCTTCAACCGCGAGGCCGCGCGGATCGTGCAGCGCGGCGGGCCCGTCACCGGCACCCTGGGCGAATTCCTCGACGCGCGCGGCTTCGGCCGCGAGGTGCGCGAGCTTTACCTGATCCCCATGGCCGCCTGCATCTGGTCGACGCCCGCCACCCAGATCAACCGCTTCCCGCTCGCGACCTTCCTTGCGTTCTGCGCCAACCACGGCCTGCTCGCGGTCTCGAACCGTCCGCAGTGGCGCACGGTGAAGGGCGGCGCGCGCGAATACGTGAGAAAGCTCGTGGCCGGCATTCCCGACGTGCGCCTGGCCACGCCCGTGCACCAGGTGCGCCGCTTCGCCGACCGCGTCGAGCTCGTCACCGATCTCGGCACCGAGCGCTTCGACGAGGTGGTGCTCGCCACGCACACCGACCAGGCGCTGGCGCTCCTCGAGCACCCTTCGATAGAAGAGCGCGCGGTCCTCAAGGCCATCCCCTACCAGGCCAACCGGGCCGTGCTGCACACCGACGAGCGCCTGCTGCCGCGGCGCCGCCGCGCGTGGGCGAGCTGGAATTTCCACGCGCCGCGGCCCGAGCTCTCCGAGGAGCCGGTCTCGCTCACCTACCTCTTGAACCGGCTCCAGCCGCTGCCGTTCTCCTCGCCGGTGCTGCTCACGATGAACCCCGTCGAGGCGCCGCGGCCCGAGCGCGTCCTCGGGAGCTTCGACTACCACCATCCCGTGTTCCTGGAGGGCTCCGACGAGGCCAAGCGCCGCGTGCCCTCGCTGCAGGGCCGCGCCCGCACCTGGTTCTGCGGCGCCTGGACGGGCCACGGCTTCCACGAGGACGGGCTCGTCTCCGCGATGAACGTCGCGAGACAGGCGGGCGCGCCGATCCCCTGGAGCCCATGAGCGCCGCGCGCATCCTCTTCGGGCGGGTGTTCCACAGCCGCCGCAGGCCGGCGCGCAACGCCTTCGCGTACCCGGTCTTCTTCCTGCGCGTGCCGCTCTCCGCGCTGGCGGACGCCGGACGCGGCATCCTGTCGGTGGACCGCTGGAACCTCCTGTCGCTCATGACGCGCGACCACGGGCCGCGCGACGGCTCGGCCCTCGGGCCCTGGGTGCGTGCCGAGCTCGCGCGCGCGGGCGTGCGGGGCGCCGACGGCGAGATCCTGCTGCAGGCCTTTCCGCGCGTGCTGGGCTTCGTCTTCAACCCGATCGCGGTGTTCTACTGCCATGACCGCGCGGGAGCGCTGCGGGCGGTGCTCTGCGAGGTGTCCAACACCTTCGGCGAGCACCACAACTACGTGCTGGCCCACGCCGACGCAAGGCCCATCGGGCCCGGGGACTGGCTGCAGGCGGAGAAGGTCTTTCACGTCTCCCCCTTCTGCGAGGTCGAGGGCTTCTACCGGTTCCGCTTCGCGGGCGACGCCGCGCGCCAGTTTGCCCGGATCGACTACCACGATCGCGACGGCCGGCTCCTGGTCACCGCGATCGACGGCGAGGCGCGTGCGATCGACGCCGCCTCGCTTGCCAGGGCCTTCTTCGCTTATCCCCTCATGACCGCGGGCGTCGTTGCCCGCATCCACTGGCAGGCGCTGCGGCTGTGGTTCAAGCGCGTGCCGTGGTTTTCCAAGCCCGAGCCGCCGTTCCAGGAGACGACCCGGTGAACAGCCCAGAACACGTAGCGCGACTTCCCGCCCCCACCTATTCCGCCCGGCTGCTCTTCGCGGTGCTTTCGCGCCTCGCGAAGGGCCGGCTCACGGTGACCACGCCGGAGGGGACGCGGCGCGTATTCGCCGGCGCCGAGCCGGGACCCGTGGCCGACCTCGAGATCCGCGACTGGAAGGCGGTCGCGCGCATGGTGCGCTCGGCCGACATCGGCGTGGCCGAGTGCTGGCGCGACGGGCTCATCGCGACCTCCGACATGACCGCGCTCCTCGCCCTGTGCGAGGCGAACCAGGAGGCGCTGGAATCGGTCTGGTACGGCAATCCCGTCGTCGCCTTCTTCTACCGGCTCCTGCACCGGCTGCGGCCCAACACGCGCGCCGGCTCGCGCCGAAACATCCACGCGCACTACGACCTCGGCAACGCCTTCTACGCGCTGTGGCTCGACCGCACGATGACCTATTCCGCGGGCCTCTTCCCGCCCGGGCTGGGAGGGACGCTCGAGGTCGCGCAAGACGCCAAGTACGAGCGCCTGCTCGCGCGGCTCGGCGTCGACGCGGGCCACCGCGTGCTCGAGATCGGCTGCGGTTGGGGCGGCTTCGCGGAGTACGCGGCGCGCACGCGCGGCTGCCGCGTCACGGCGGTAACGATCTCGCCGGCGCAGCTCGAGTACGCGCGCGAACGCATCGCGCGGGCGGGGCTGGAGGACCGCGTGGAGCTGCGTTTCCAGGACTACCGCGACCTCGCGGGCCGCTTCGACCGGATCGTCTCCATCGAGATGGTGGAGGCCGTGGGCGAGCGCTGGTGGCCCGCATACTTCGCGAAGATCCGCGACTGCCTCGAGCCGGGCGGCCGAGCCGCGATCCAGGCGATCACCATCGACGAGGCGGCCTTCGAGAAGTACCGGCGCTCGAGCGACTTCATCCGCGAGTACATCTTTCCCGGCGGCATGCTCGCTTCCGTGGAGCGGCTCTCGCGGGAGGCGGGCGACGCGGGCCTCGCCGTGGGCGGAACCTTCCGCTTCGGACCGCACTACGCGGAGACGCTGCGCCGTTGGCGAGCGCAGGTGGACGCGCGCGCGCGAGAGATCCGGGCGCAGGGCTTCGACGAGCGCTTCCTCGCCCTCTGGCGCTTCTACCTGCACTACTGCGAAGTGGGGTTCGACGCCGGGCGCACGGACGTGGTCCACCTCGAGCTCTCGAGGCCCGCATGAGCGCGCGGCTCGTCGCAGCCCTCGTGCTCTTCGCGGCCTGCGTCGCCGCGAAGGCCGCGCCGCCCCTGCCCGCGGCGCTGGCGAGCGAGCTGCCGGCGCTCTCCGTCCTGGGCGAGGGGCGCCTGCGCTGGTTCGGCCTGCACGTCTACGATTCCTCGCTGTGGGTGCCGGGCGCGGCTTGGTCGTTCGAGCGCCCCTTCGCCCTCGACATCCGCTACGCGATGAACATCCGCGGGCGCGAACTCACCGAGAAGAGCCTCGAGGAGATGAGAAGACTCGGCTGGAAGGACCCGGCGAAGCTCGCCCGCTGGGAAGCGGCGATGGATCGCGTCTTCCCGGACATCCGTCCCGGCGATCGCCTGGTGGGCGTGAGCCTTCCCGGGCGCGAGGCGCGCTTCTACAGCCAGGACCGCTTCCTCGGGACCGTGGCGGACCCCGAATTCGCGCGCGCCTTCTTCGGGATCTGGCTCGACCCTTCCACCTCCGAGCCGGCGTTGCGCGAGCAGATGCTCGGCGGCGCGCGCTAGGCGGAATGGCCGCCCGGCCGAGCACGCGCGAGCTCGCGGCCTACGGGGCGCTGGGCCTGCCGGTGGCGATGGCGGCGCTGCCGATCTACGTGCACGTGCCGAAGTTCTACGCCGACACGATCGGGCTCTCGCTCGCGGGCGTGGGCGTGATCCTCCTCGCGGTGCGCATCCTCGACGCCGTGCAGGACCCGCTCTTCGGCTGGTGGAGCGACCGGCGCCGAGCGCGCGGCGGGACGCGCTGGGTGTTCGTGGCCGCGGGCGCGCCGCTCCTCGCGCTGGGCATGGTCGGGCTCTTCAATCCGCCGATGGCCGGCACGGGGGTGCTGCAGGCGTGGCTCGTCGTGAACCTCGTCGTGGTGTACACCGCCTTCAGCCTCGTGACGGTGAGCTACCAGGCCCACGGCGCCGAGATCTCCGACGACATCGCCGAGCGCACGCGGGTCACCGCATGGCGCGAGGGATTCGCGCTCGCCGGCGTCTTCGCGGCGTCGGCCCTGCCGGAACTCCTCAAGCAGTCCTCGGGGGAGCGCGCCGCGTTCTCGCAGTTCTCGATCATTTACGCGCCGCTCGTCCTGATACTCGCGGCGGTGACCGTGCGCGGCTCGCCGCCCGCCCACGAGCGGCGCCCGCCGGCGGGCACCGCGCCCTTCCGGTCGTTCGTCGTGCCGCTGCGCAACCCGGAGTTCCGCTGGCTGCTCGCGGTCTTCGTGCTGAACGGCATCGCCGCCTCCATCCCGGCGACGCTCGTGCTCTTCTTCATCGAGGACGTGGTCCGCCGCCCGGACCTCACGGCCGTGTTCCTGGTCGCCTACTTCGCCGCCGCCGCCGCGGGCCTGCCGCTGTGGGTATGGCTCGCCCGGCGCATCGGCAAGGCGCAGGCCTGGCTCGTGGCGATGGGGCTCGCCATCGCGGCGTTCGTGTGGGCTTTCTTCCTCGGCGCCGGGGACGTCGCGGCCTACCTCGCGATCTGTCTCATGTCGGGCGTGGCGCTGGGGGCCGACCTCGCGCTGCCGCCCTCGCTCGTCGCGGACGTGATCGACGGGGACGAGGCGCGTGGCGCCGGGCGGAGCGAAGGCGCGTACTTCGGCCTGTGGAGCCTCACGACCAAGATGAACCTCGCCCTGGCGGCGGGGCTCGCGCTTCCGCTGCTGCAGGGCTTCGGCTACGCGTCGCGCGCCGACAATCCGCCGCAGGCGCTCCTCGTCCTCGCCGCGATCTACGCGCTGCTGCCCTGCGCGCTCAAGGCGATGGCCGCGGGACTGCTCGTGGCCTCGCCCACCTTCCACTTCCGGAGACCGCAATGATCCAGAGATTCCTCGCATTGGCCGCCGCGCTCCTGCTCGCGTCCTGCGCGTCCGTCGTGCCCCAGGACTACGCGGCAGAGAAGCCTGCGCTCGACCTGAAGGCGTACTTCAACGGCAAGGTGGACGCGTGGGGCATCGTCCAGGAGCGCTCGGGGCGCGTCATCAAGCGCATGGTGGTCGAGATGACCTGCACCTGGGACGGCGACACGGGCACGCTCGACGAGCGCTTCACCTACGCCGACGGGACGAAGGAGACGCGGGTGTGGACGATCCGCAAGGAAGGCGACCGCTACACGGGCACCGCCGCGGACGTGGTCGGGGTGGCGAAGGGCGAGGCCGCGGGCAACGCGCTGCGCTGGAGCTACGTTCTTTCCACGAAGCGGGAGGACGGCGGCACGATCGAGCTCGACATGGACGACTGGATGTGGCTCGTCGACGAAAAGACGCTCGTGAACAAGGCCACGTTCTCGAAGTTCGGCATCGCGTTCGGCGAAGTGACGATCTTCTTCCGCAAGCGCCCGTGACCCCGGAGGCCCCATGGCACTGAACCCGCCGATTCGCGAATGGAAGGACAGGCGCTGCTGGATCATCGGCGCCTCCACCGGCATCGGCGCCGCGCTCGCCGAGCAGCTTGCCGCCACGGGAGCGCGCGTGGCCGTTTCCGCGCGCCGCGCGGAACCTCTCGAAGCGCTCGCCAGGCGTTTCGGCAAGTCCGGTTCGCTGGCGCTTCCCCTCGACATCACCGACGCGCCCGCCCTCGAGCGCGCCGCCGCCCGCATCACCGACGCCTGGGGGGGCATCGACCTCGTGGTGCTGATGGCGGGCGAGTACCGGCAGATGCGCGCGTGGGAGCTGGATCTCGAGTCCGCGCGCGCGATGGTGGAGGTGAACCTCATGGGCTACTACAACGCGCTGGCCGCGGTGATTCCGCGCCTCATCGACCAGGGCGGCGGGACGCTGGCGCTGGTGTCCTCCGTGGCGGGCTACCGGGGCTTGCCGAAGAGCCTCGTCTACGGGCCGACGAAAGCGGCGGTGATCAACCTCGCGGAGACGCTCTACCTCGACCTCTCGCCGAAGGGCATCGGGGTGTGCGTGGTCAATCCCGGGTTCGTGCGCACGCCCATGACGGCCGCGAACGAATTCCGGATGCCCGCGCTGATCGAGCCCGCGGAAGCGGCCACCGAGATCGTCGCGGGACTGGAAAAGGGCGAGTTCGAGATCCACTTCCCGAAGCGCTTCACGCGCTGGCTGAAGCTGCTGCGCCTGCTTCCCTACGGAAGCTACTTCCCCGCCGTGCGGCGGGCGACCGGCCTGTGAGCGCCCAGGCGCTCGCGTCCCTCAGGGCCTACTGGGAGGGGCTCGCGCCGGAGCGCCTGGCCGCGCTCGGCACCGTGTACGCGCCCGAGGCGAGCTTCCGCGACCCGTTCAACGACGTGCAAGGCGTCGCCGAAATCCGGCGCGTCCTCGAGCGCATGTACGAGACGCTGGACGAGCCGCGCTTCACGATCGTCGAGACGATCCTCGAGGGCGACCGCGCCGTCCTCGTCTGGGATTTCGACTTCAGGATCAAGTCGCTGCGCCCGAAGCTCGAGCGGCGCATCCACGGGCTCTCGGTCGTGCGCTTCGCGCCCGACGGCCGGGTGGCGTACCACCGCGATTACTGGGACGCGGCCGGGGAGCTCTACGCGAAGCTGCCGCTGGTCGGGCCGCTCATGCGCTACCTCGCGCGCAGGGCCGGCTGATCAAGTTCGGCTGATCAAGTTCGGCTGATCACGGTCGGGTGAACCCGGCGAGGATGCCGTGCACCGGCGCGCCGGCTTCCTTGCGGATGTCGGCTTCCTCGAGCTTCCATTCGGCGAGCCCGTGCGCCTTCGCGAGCGAGCGCAGGTAGGCGCGCGAATGCGCGTAGCGGCCGGAGCGCGCGAGGCGGAAGTCGCCCTCGCCGTCGAGGCGTTCCACGGAGAAGGCGAACATCCCCCCGGGGGCGAGAGCGCGCGCGACGGCGCGGAAGATCGCGTCCAGGTCGCCCACGTAGACGAAGACGTCCATGGCCGCGGCGAGGTCGCAGGCGCCGGCGGGCCGCGCATCCAGGTACGCGGCGATCTCGGCCTCGTGCAGCGCGCCGTAGAGGCCGCGCTCGCGCGCCTTGTCGAGCATCTTCCCCGAGAGATCCACGCCTTCCATGCGCGCGGCGTACGGGGCGAGCACGACGCCCGACAGGCCAGTGCCGCAGCCGAGATCCTCGATGCGCAGGCTCTTCTCCCGGCCCGCGAGCCAGGGCGCGAGAAATTCCATCATGCGCTGCGGCGTGCGGTACTCGAGGTCTTCCACCAGGCGCTTGTCGAAATCCGCCGCGAAGCGGTCGAAGAAGCCGCGGATGTATTCGTCCGGCGCGCGCCCGGTCTGCACACCCGCGATCGCGTCGCGCAGGTGGCGCAGGCCGCCGTTCGCCGGGTCGAGGTCGAGGGCGCGGTCGATCGCGGCCACCGCCTCGGCGTCCCGCCCCGCGACATAGCACTGCTCGCCCAGGTTCACCCAGGCCACGGCGTAGTCGGGGCGCAGCCGGACGGATTCCTGCAGGTGACCGATGGCCGCTTCGACCTGCTTCAGCTTGCCCAGCGTGTTGCCGAGGTTGTTCTGCGCGGTGGCGAACTTCGGGTCGGCCGCGACAGCCTGCGAGAAGGCCTCGGCGGCGCCCGCGAGTTCGCCCCGGGCGAGCTGGCACATGCCCAGGCCGTTCAGCACGGCGGCAACGCCGGGTTTCAGCCGGGTAGCGCGCAGGTAGGCTTCCTCGGCCTCGGCGAAGCGGCCGTTCGACTCGAGGAGGCTCCCCAGGTTGGCCCAGGCCTCGAAGAACGCCGGGCGAAGCGCGAGCGCCTTGCGGTATCCGGCGACGGCCTCCTCGATGCGGCCGGCGCCGGCAAGGCACATGGCGCGCACGAATGCGTACTGGGCGTCGGCTCCCGCGAGCGAGACGGCCTTGTCGATGGGGGCGAGGGCATCGGCGTGGCGGTTCTGGAACATCGCCGAGAGTGCCAGCACGTAGTGGGCCTCGGCGTTGCGCGGCTGGCGCGTGAGGACCAGGCGGGCGCCGGCTTCCGCCTGGGGAAAGCGCCCTGCGTAGACCAGATCCGTGGCGGCGCGCAGCTGCTCCGCAATCGATGCGGCGGCGCTCACTGCGGCTTGGGCGCCACCGGCAGGTACTCGAAGGCCTTCACGACGCGCGAGACGCCCGAGGTGGAGCGCGCCACCTCGACCGCCGCCTCGCCCTCGGCCTGCGTGACCAGGCCCATCAGGAAGACGGTGCCCGCCTCGGTGACGACCTTCACGTGGTTCGGCGAGAAGGCCGCGTTGCCGATCATGCGGGTCTTCACGGAGGAGGTGATGATCGTGTCGTTGCCGCGCGAGGTGAGCGACGAGTTGCCGGCGACGACGGCTTCGTTGGCGATCTCGCGCACGCTGGCGATCGCCCGGAGTTCGGCCTCGACCGCCTTCTTCGCCTCCTCGCTGGGCACTTCGCCGGTGATGAGCACCTTGCGGTTGAAGCTGGTCGCGTTCAGGTGCGCGTTGCGGAAGGCCGAGTTGATCCTCCCGAGCGCCTTCCACTCGATGTTCTCGTCTTCCAGGTACATGCCGGCGGTGCGGCGGTCGTCGGCCATGAGCGCGGTGGCGCCGATGCCGGTGGCCGCGACGCCGAAGAAGCAGCCCGAGAGCAGCGTGGCGGCGGCCGTGAGGGCGAGCAGGGGAAGGATTCTTCGCATCATTTCTCTCCGTGGAGGATGTTGTCGACGATGTCGCACAGGCAGTGCAGCGCCAGGATGTGCACTTCCTGGATCCGCATCGTCCTGGGGTGGGCGACGTTGAGGTGGTGGTCCTTCGGGCCGAGCATCGCGGCCATGGCGCCGCCGTCGCGGCCGGTGAGGGCGATGACCGTCATGCCGCGCGCCGAGGCCGCCTTCATGGCCTCGATCACGTTGCGCGAGTTGCCGGAAGTCGAAAGTGCCACGAGCACATCGCCCTCGCGGCCCAGCGCCTCGACTTGCCGGGAGAACACCCGATCGAAGGAATAATCGTTGGCGATGGCCGTGAGGGCGGAGGAATCCACGGTGAGCGCGATCGCGGCGAGCCCCGGGCGCTCGCGCTCGAAGCGGCCGACCAGCTCCGCGGCGAAATGCTGGCAGTCTCCCGCCGAGCCGCCGTTGCCGCAGGCAAGCACCTTGGCGCCGCGCCCGAGTGATGCGGCCAGCGTCTCGCCTGCGCGTGCGATGGCGGGGGCCAGGGTCTCCGCCATGCGGGTTTTGAGCGCGATCGCGTCCTCGAAGTGGCTGCGGACGAGTGCGACTTGATCCATGGGCGGGCGGGCTTCTTCTCGGTTCTCGGGCGTGGGCATTGTATTCCTAGGCGGCATCGAAGGCGCCGCGGATCCACGCGGGCGCGCCATCCTGCCCCTGGATCGTAAGGACATCGAAGCGGCACGGGGGTTCCGCGGGCAGGCGGCCCAGGTAGTGTCGGGCGGCGGCGACGATCCGCCGCTGCTTGGCCGCGTCGACGCTGCCCGCCGCGCCCCCGAAGGCGCGCCATTTTCGCGCGCGCACCTCGACGAACACGAGGGTCTCGCCATCGCGCGCGACGAGGTCGATCTCGCCCAGGCGCGTGCGGTAGTTGCGCGCGAGCACCACGAGGCCCCGCCCGGCGAGGAAGCGCGCGGCGAGTTCCTCCGCCGCCTCGCCCCGGCGATGGGCGGCGGGGCGAAGGGCCCCGATCATCGCGACGAATGCAGCGGCGCAGCGCGGCCCGCGTCGAAGCCCGTGGGAACGAGCGTTCTCGCGAAGTGCCGTCCGGCCTCGAGATCGATGCGGCCGGTGACACCGTCGAGCGTGAGGGAGCGCGACTGCGCCTGCAGCAGGGGCGCGCAGAGCCGGTAGGCGTCGATGCCGAGGGCGTAGAGACGCTCCTGCTCCACGGCCATGGGCGCGGACGGGTGCGGGTAGATCATGACGGCGGGATGGTCGGGCTGCACGAACCAGGGCATGTCCACATAACGCACGCCCTCCAGGTCCACGTTGACCGACGGGTCGGCGCGCGGATCGACGCCGAGCGAGGTGGTGTAGACGGGCAGCGTGGCGGAAATGTAGGGCCGCACGGCGCGGGTCGCCGCCTGGTCGAGGGCGAGGAAGACCATGTCGCCCCGCATCGTGGCGATGCGCTCCTTGATCGCGGGCGCTTCCTCGGGATTGCCGGAGAACATCACGCGCCCCGCCTCGCCCGCCGCGCGGCCCCACTCGCGCTCGAAGGCCTCCACCACGCGCCGCGACAGCGGCGAGGGTGTGCCGATCACGATGGCCGCGACCATGCCGTCGTTGATGGCCATCAGCGCCGCCTGGCGCGCCTCCTGCTCGGCGGAGAGCGAGATCGCGTACATCCGCTCGGGCAGGTCCGAATCCTGGGGGCTGTTCAGGACGAGCGTGGTCTGGCGCGGGCAGCTGCTGCGCGTGAGCGCCGTGGCGCCGTCTCGCGTGAGGCCGCCCACCACGAGGACGGCGCCGCTTGCCTGCGCCTGCGTGCAGGCGTCGATCGCCGACTGCCCGTCGTCCACGGTGGCGTAGACGCGCACGGGCAGCGCGTTGCGGCCCGCCACCTCGCCCGCAACGAGGAACCCCTGGCGCAGCGCGTCGGCCACGCGCCCGAGGAACGGCGAGGCGAGCGGCAGGATCAGGGCCACATGGGGCGCCGCACCCGTGGGAATGGGCTGCCGCGCGGGCTGCGCGGGCAGGGTCGGCGCCGCGGGCCTGGGCGCGGGGACGGCGGGCGCACCGCGCAGCGGCGTGATCACCGTGGACGGCGCGAAGACCGGCGGCGCGGTTGTCTCGCGCGGCGGGTCGGCCGAGAATACCGGCGTGGCCGCGAGCATCGTGGCGAGGAGAATCGCGGTGGGGCGTGCGAAGGACAAGGACAAGGGCAAGGAAGGCGACTCCGGTGCACCGGCGGCGGAAGGCCGCGCGGCGGTTCTTCCTCCGGGATTATATGTGGTGGCCACGCCCATCGGAAATCTCGGCGACCTGACGGAGCGCGCGCGGCAGGTGCTCGCCGCCTGCGACGTGGTGGCCGCCGAGGACACGCGGGTGACGAAACCGCTCCTCGCGCACTTCGGGATCGGCGCGCGCGTGATCGCGGTGCACGAGCACAACGAGCGCGCCGCCGCCGAGGGCATCCTGGCCCTGCTGGGCGAAGGCAAGTCCGTCGCGCTCGTCTCCGACGCCGGCACCCCCGCGGTGAGCGATCCGGGCGCGCTCGTCGTCGATCGCGTGCGCGCCGAAGGCTTCCCGGTGTTTCCCATTCCCGGGGCGAGCGCGCTGACCGCGGCGCTGTCCGCGAGCGGTATTTCGGCCGACGGCGTCGTGTTCGCGGGCTTCCTGCCGACGAAGGGCGCCGAGAGGAAGCGCCGCCTGGCCGAGCTCGCCGCGGGCCCGTGGGCGATCGCGCTCTTCGAATCGCCGCACCGCGTCGAGGCCACGCTCGCCGACCTGCATGCCGCACTGGGCGAGCGCGACGTGGTCGTCTGCCGCGAGCTAACCAAGCGCTTCGAGACGATCACGCGCATGCCGCTCTCGGGCGCGGTGGAATGGGTGGTCGCCGACCCGAACCACTCGCGTGGCGAGTTCGTGCTCGTGGTCGAGGGCCGGCCCGTGGAGGCGAAGACCGAAGTCGATCCGAAGCGCGTGCTGGAGTTGCTGCTCGCGGAGCTTTCCGTGAAGCAGGCTTCAGCGCTCGCCGCGAAGATCACCGGCGTGAACCGGAGCGAGCTCTACCGGATGGCGCTCGCCCTGGCGAAGCCCGAATCGAAGTAAGGGCGGGCTCGGGGGTAGCGCCTTCGCGCGAAATCCCGCATGGGACAGGGCCCCGGAACTCTCGACTCCGGGTCCAAGGACACGAAGGCGAGACGGGTGGTCAAGCGATTGCGATCCCTGGCATCGTGGTCGCACAAAGGAAAATCCGGGGCTTCCTTCCGGATTTTCGCCGCATGGGTGGAATTTCGTGGCCTGGCGTGTGTTGCCTGGCCACGAAATTCCGGGCACCCATGCCAAGCGACCGAGGGACGGTGCCCGGGATCGCAATCGCTTGACCACCCGCCTCGCCCTGCGCCTGTCGGCCACGCCTGCGCGGTCCCGCGGTCCCGAAGCCCGGGGCCGCGTTCGACTTGCCTGCTGCCGCGGCCTTTCCCCCGGGGACGCCGCGGGCCGCGGCTATAATCGTGCGCATGCCGGACACGCTTACGCTCACGCGCCCTGACGACTGGCACGTCCACTTCCGGGACGGCGAGTCGATGCGCTCCGTCGTCGGCGCCACCGCGCGCCAGTTCGGCCGCGCGATCGTGATGCCCAACCTCAAGTCGCCGGTGGTGACGACCGCGCTGGCGCAGGCTTACCGCGACCGCATCCTCGCGGCACTGCCCGCGGGCAGCGCGTTCGAGCCGCTGCTGACGCTCTACCTCACCGACAACACCTCGCCCGACGAGATCGCGCGCGCGAAGGCCTCGGGGTTCGTGAAGGCCGTGAAGTACTACCCGGCGGGCGCCACGACGAACTCCGACTCGGGCGTCACCGACATCCGCCGCTGCGACGCGGTGTTCGAGGCGATGGCCGCGGCGGGCATGCCGCTGCTGCTCCACGGCGAGGTGACCGATCCCGCGGTCGACGTCTTCGACCGCGAGAAGGCCTTCATCGAGACCGTCCTGCGCCCGCTGCTGCGCCGATTCCCGGGGCTGCGGGTGGTGCTCGAGCACATCACGACGAGCGAGGCGGCGCTCTTCGTCTCGAGCGCCCCGGAGAACGTGGCGGCGACGATCACCGCGCACCACCTGCTCCTCAACCGCAACGCGCTCTTCGCGGGCGGCCTGCGACCGCACCACTTCTGCCTGCCGGTGCTCAAGCGCGAGTCGCACCGGGCGGCGCTCGTGCGGGCGGCGGTGTCGGGCAACCCGCGCTTCTTCCTCGGCACCGACACCGCGCCGCACGCGAAGGGGGCGAAGGAGTCGTGCTGCGGAGCCGCGGGGATCTACACGGCGCACGCGGCGCTGGAGCTCTACTGCGAAGTCTTCGAGCGCGAGGATGCGCTCGACCGGCTCGAGGGCTTCGCGAGCCGCTTCGGGCCCGATTTCTACGGGCTGCCGCGCAACGGCGCGACGGTCACGGTGGACAAGCAACCTTGGGAAGTGCCCGCGCACTATCCCTTCGGCGACGAAACGGTGGTGCCGCTTCGCGCCGGCGAGCGCCTCGCCTGGCGCTTCCGGGGCTAGGGACCGCGCGGCAAGCCGTGGACTGGGCCGACGCGCAGGCCACGCTCCGCGGCCCGGCCTTCGCGGCGATCGCACCCGCCATCGCGCGCCTCGATCCCCATCGCTGGCCGACCCTCGCGGATCTCACCGGGCTCGCCGCAGGGGTCGCGACCTCGCGGGGCCACGGGATCCGGTTCGTGCCGCCCCGCGGCCAGGCGGACCGCGCAATGCCGCCGTACGAGCTGCGCATCGCGCAGGCGGGAGAGGTCGAGACGCGGCCGGAAAACTGGCACGACCTCTTCAACGCGCTTGCCTGGATCGCGTTCCCGAAAGCGAAGGCGGCGATCAACGCGCAGCACGCGGCGATCCTCTCCGAGGGGGGCGAAGCGGAAGCGCGCCGGAGAAGCCCGGAGCGCGACGCGCTCTCGCTCTTCGACGAGGGCGGCGTGGTGGTGGCCTCGAGCTCGCCCGCGCTCCTTCGCCTGATCGTCGACTTCGAGTGGAAGGAGCTCTTCTGGCGCCGCCGCGGGGATCTCGAGGGCCGCGTGCGCTTCCTCGCCTTCGGCCACGCGCTCTTCGAGAAGGCGCTCGATCCCTTCCTCGGCATCGTCGCGAAGACGGTGTTCGTCCCGGTGGACGACCTCTTCGCGATGCTGCCGCCGGAGGCGCAGGTGGAACGCGTCGACGCGGCTCTCGCGGCGCATTTCGCGCACCGCTCGCGCTTCGCCACTCCCAGGAACATGGCGCCGCTGCCGGTGCTCGGCATTCCGGGTTGGCATCCCGGCACCGATTCCGAGTCGTTCTACGACGACACGCAGCATTTCCGCGCCAGGAGCGAATAACGGGGAACGTCCCCGTTTCGTCCGTAGAATGGCGGGGTGAAGCAGGCCGGACGGTCGCCGTGTCGCAGTTGCGGTGCGGAGGAAAGTCGGGACTCCACAGGGCAGCGTAGCGGGTAACTCCCGTCCGCCGTGAGGCGAGGATCAGAGCAACAGAGACGAGTCTGCCGGGCAACCGGCAGGGTGAAACGGGCAATCTCTACGCGGAGCAACACCAAATAGGCAGACGACGACGCGGCCCGCCGAGTCTGCGGGTAGGTGGCTTGAGCGCCGCGGCAACGCGTCGCCCAGAGGAATGACCGTCATAGCCCGCAAGGGCCGTAACAGAATCCCGCTTACAGGCTTGCTTCACACTTTCCCTTTCCTGCTGCTCGCCATCGCCGCCGCCGCTGCCGGACCGGAAGCGCCGCCGGCGAGCGCTGCTTTCGGCGACGAGGTGCCCTTCGTTGCCACGCCGGACCACGTGACGGAGGCGATGCTGGACATCGCCGCGGTGAAGGCCGGCGACCACGTGGTCGACCTCGGATCCGGTGACGGGCGCATCGTGATCGCGGCCGCGAGGCGCGGCGCCACGGGGCTGGGCGTGGACAACTCCCGCATGCTGGTGGAGGAGAGCATCGCCAACGCGAAGCGCGCGGGCGTCTCCTCGCGCGCACGCTTCCTCGTGCAGGATCTCTTCGCGACGGATCTCTCGCTCGCTACGGTAGTCACCCTGTACCTGCTGCCGGAAGTGAACCTGCAGTTGCGCCCCGCGCTCCTCGCACTCGCGCCGGGGACGCGAATCGTCTCGCACGACTGGGACATGGGCGACTGGCGGCCGGACCGCAGCCTCACGATCGCGGTCCCGGACAAGGAGGTCGGGATCGAGAAATCGAGCCGCGTGCACCTGTGGGTCGTGCCCGCGCGCTTCGGCGGGCTGTGGTGCGGCGCGCGAGGCAAGCGCGGCGCCACGCTTCGGCTCCGCCAGTCCCACCAGGTGATCGAGGGCCGCATCGAGATCGACGGCGTGCCCGCGGGTCCCGTGTCCGGAGCCGTCGCCGGAAGTTCCGCCTGGATCGGACGAGACGGGAAGCGGGGGGAACTCGTGCTCGGATGGGCCGGGGGAAAACTGCGCACGCTCGAGGCCCGAGGTGCGCTCTCGGCGGCGAAGGGCTTCGCGTGGCGTCCCGCGGGGCCGGCCGGAACCTGCCGGCCCGGCTGAGGCGGCGGCGCGGCTTCAGCGATTCGCGGTCGCCAGGGCTTCCCAGTCCCCGCGCCGGATCCGCGCGACCACCACGAAGCCCTTTCCCTGCGGCTTGAGGACCGCCGCCTCGCCTTCGCCCAGGTGGGGCGGCCCGGCCACGGCGCGAAACGGATTGCCGTGGCTCGTGATCATGCGCAGCGTGCCCTCCTTCGGCGGGGAGGCGAGGAGTGCGACGAGCTTCGTGTAGTCCGCATTCGCCGGTGACATCCCCTCGTAGCCGCGCACCACGGTAGAGGGCTGCACGCGCCCGAACATCAGCTGCCCCGTCTCCATCGTGCGGCAGAAGGGGCTCGCGATCACTTCCCCCACGGGCAGCGCGAGGGCGCGGATCGCCTCGCCGATCGCACGCGCCTGCGCGCGCCCTGCCTCCGAGAGATTGCGCTGGGTCGCGCAGTCGGCGTGGCCGGTCATGCCGCGGTCGCTCTGCGAAAAGTCCGTCGCCGTGTGCCGGAAGTAGAGCGTCAAGCCGCCGGCGCGCAACGCCGCCACGAGCGCCGCGCCCTCCAGGGCATGGGCAGGATCCGGCGAAGACTGCGGTTGCCCCTGCGCCGTGAATGCAATGGCGAGGGCGGTGATTGCGGCGGCGCAGCGTGCGCCGATATTGCAGTGCAGCATGACGGCTCCTTGGCGGGAAGGATGGCACGCGAGGATTCGCGGCTCCCGGCATCCCGACCCCCTGATCTTACCAAACAACATTCACATGATTTTCTAACCCTTTGAAAACATTAGCTATAGAAAACTGAAAAATCATTTGAGGAACCGCTCCTAAGTATCTGTCGCACAACAAAAAACTCCCGAATCCCCCCTTGACGCGTCCGGATCGACTCAATAGAGTGTGCGGAAGTGGGAAAAACTGGGAATTCATAGGATTCCCGCCCGTCCGGGCATCCGGAAGGGAACAACAGGGGGGGAGCGCGGTGTTTCAGGGAGCTTCACAAATCAACCTCGATGCGAAGGGCCGCCTGGCGGTGCCCACGCGCGTGCGCGATCCCCTCACCCAGGGCGGCACGGTGCCCGTCGTGCTCACGGCGCACCCGGACAAGTGCCTGCTCCTCTATCCCGTTCCCGCGTGGGAGCCGATCCGCGCGAAGGTGATGTCCTTTCCGAGCCTCGACGCCGCGTTCAATCCGTGGAAGCGCCTGCTCGTCGGCTTCGCGGAGGAGACGCAGCTCGACGGGTCCGGGCGGCTGCTCGTTTCCCCCGAGCTCCGGGCATTCGCCGGCATCGACAAGCGCGTGATGTTCATCGGGCAGGGAAGCTACTACGAGATCTGGGACCTCGAGCGCTGGCAGCAGCAGCTCGACCGGCTGTCGTCCGGCGGCAGTCCCGTCCTGCCTCCCGGGATGGAGAACTTTTCGCTGTGACGCGGCTGGCGCCCCCGGGCCCCCGACCGCGCGATGGCGAGAGCGGTTCCCCGGCCCCGGGCGCCCCCGTCCCTTCCCCCCGTGAGTGAGGTAGCCCATGTCCCGGTCCTTCTCGAAGAAGCCGTTGCTGCCCTCCGAGTCCGTCACGACGGGGTCTACGTCGATGGCACCTTTGGCCGCGGCGGGCACGGCGCGGCCATCCTCGCCCTGCTCGGTGTTCGCGGAAGACTTTTCGCTTTTGATCAAGACCCCGCGGCGATTGCGGCTGGTGCGGTCGCGGATCGACGTCTTGAGCTGATCCATGGCCGTTTCTCGACGATGACCGGCGAGCTCGCCGCGCGCGGCGTGCGACGCGTGGCGGGCGTGCTGCTCGACCTGGGGGTGTCCTCGCCCCAGCTGGACGACCCCGCGAGGGGCTTCAGTTTCGCAAAGGACGGCCCGCTCGACATGCGCATGGACCCCACCCGGGGGGAGGCGGCGGCCGACTGGCTCAACCGGGCAACAGAAGAAGAAATCAGGGAGGTCATCGTCACCCATGGGGAAGAACGGTTTGCTAAACAGGTTGCAGGAGCGATTGTTGCGGCAAGGGGCCGCGAGCCTATCCGGACCACAGGGCAGCTTGCCGCGGTCGTGGGTGGCGCGGTTCGGACGCGCGAGCCGGGCAAGCATCCGGCGACCCGGACCTTTCAGGCTCTTCGGATTCACCTCAATCAAGAGCTTGCGGAGCTCGAGATGACGCTGCCCCAGGCGGTGGAACTCCTCGAGCCCGGTGGCCGGCTGGCGGTGATCAGCTTCCACTCGCTCGAGGACCGCATCGTGAAGCACTTCCTGCGCGAGGGCTCGAACGCCGATTCGCTGCCGCGGGGGCTGCCGGTGCGGGCGAAGGACCTTCCCGAGCCGCGCCTGCGGCTCGTGGGGCGCGCGATCCGCCCGACGCCCGCGCAGGCTGCCGCCAACCCCCGCGCCCGCAGCGCGACGCTGCGCGTGGCGGAGCGCACGGGCTCCTGAGGCCCGAGCCATGACCCGCGTGAACTTCCTGCTCCTCGCCGTCGTGGTCGCCTGCGCGCTCGGCGTGATCACCGCGCAGCACAAGGCGAGGAAGCTCTTCATCGACCTGGAGGCCGGGCAGTCGGCGGCCAAGAAGCTCGACGACGAGTTCACGCAGCTGCAGCTCGAGCAGGGCACCTGGGCCACGAACAAGCGCATCGAGGCGGTGGCCTCCCGGTCGTTGGGCATGCGCCTGCCGGAGCCGGGGACGACCCGCGTCATCACGCTGGGCGGGCCGGAGGCCACGAAGCCATGAGGTTCGAGAAGCGCACGCCGGAGCTGCGCCTTCGCCTCGAGGGCTGGCGCTCGCGCGTGGTGCTGGTCCTGGTCGTCTCGGGTTTCGCGCTGCTCGCGGCCCGCGCCTTCTACCTGCAGGGCATGAACCACGACTTCCTGCAGCAGAAGGGCGAGGCGCGCTACGGGCGCGTGGTCGAGATGCCCGCCTCCCGCGGGCCGGTAAAGGACAGGAACGGCAATGCGCTCGCCATCTCCACGCCCGTGGAGTCGATCTGGGCGAGCCCCGAGGATTTCGACGCCGACGGGGCGAGCCTGCGCGCGCTTGCGAAGGTGCTCGGCGTCGGCGTGGCCGAGATCAGCCAGAAAGTTGCCAACAAGGATCGCCAGTTCGTCTGGTTGAAGCGCCAGATCTCGCCCGAGCAGGCGCTCAAGGTGATGCGGCTGAACATCCCCGGGGTCCTCCAGCAGCGCGAGTTTCGTCGCTACTACCCCGCGGGCGAGGTGATGGCGCACGTGGTGGGATTCACCGGCATCGACGATCGCGGCCAGGAGGGCATCGAGCTCGCCCAGCAGGCATGGCTCGCCGGCGTGCCGGGCAGCCGCAAGGTCATCAAGGACAGGAAGGGTCGCATCGTCGAGGACGTGGAGAGCATCAAGGTGCCGCGCGACGGCCGCGAACTGCTGCTCTCGATCGACCAGCGCCTGCAATTCCTCGCGCACCGCGAGCTGAAGGCCGCCGTCGCGGCGAACGGCGCCCGGGGCGGCTCGCTGGTGATGCTCGATGCGCGCACGGGAGAAGTGCTGGCCCTGGTGAGCCAGCCCGACTACAACCCCAACAACCGCGCCAGCGTGACGGGCAGGCAGACGCGCAACCGCTCGATCACCGACATCTTCGAGCCGGGCTCGACGATGAAGCCGTTCACGGTGGCCGCCGCGCTGGAAGCGGGGATCGTCACGCCGGAGACCGCGATCCAGACCGCGCCGGGCTCGATGTCCATCGGCGGCTGGACGATCAGCGACACGCACCCGCACGGCGTGCTCTCCGTCTCGCAGGTGATCCAGAAATCGTCCAACGTGGGCACCGCGAAGATCCAGATGCGCATGGCCGCCGAGGACCTGGGCGCCTTCTACCGCGAGCTCGGGTTCGGCTCGGTGCCGCAGACCGGCTTTCCCGGCGAGGCGAAGGGCCTGCTGCGGCCCGCCGCGAAATGGCGGCCGATCGAGCAGGCGACCATGGCCTACGGCCACGGCATCTCGGTGTCGCTCCTGCAGATCGCGCGCGCCTACACGATCTTCACCGGGGAAGGGCACCTGCTGCCGCTCACGCTCGTGAAGCGCGACAGCCTCCCGATCGGCAGGCCGCTCGTCTCGCGCGAGACCGCGGCGAAGGTCACGCGCATGATGGAGCTGGCGGTGGGGCCGGGCGGAACCGCGCCGCGCGCGGCCGTCCCCGGCTACCGGGTCGCGGGCAAGACGGGCACGGCGCACAAGCCCGAGTCGGGCGGCTACGCCGAGAACAAGTACGTCTCCTCCTTCGTGGGATTCGGGCCGGTCACGAACCCGCGCTTCATCGTGGCCGTCATGCTCGACGAGCCCTCCGGCACGAAGTACTTCGGCGGCGACGTGAGCGCGCCGGTCTTCTCTTCCGTCATGGGCGCGGCGCTCAGGATGATGTCCGTGCCGCCGGACGCGCCGCAGACGCTGAACGTGCAGGCGCCGACGCGACCTGCCACGACCGAGGCCCGCGCACCCGCCGCCGGGAGCGAGGGATGATCGCCGTGGCGACCCCTTCCCGCGCCCCGGCCGTCGTCCTGCGCGAGCGCCTTGCCCTGCTGGGCGTGCCCCTGGTCGACCTCACCACGGATTCCCGCCTCGTGAAGCACGGCTCCGTCTTCGTGGCCTACCCCGGTAGCGCGCTGGACGGCCGCGCCTACATCGCCGACGCCCTGGCACGGGGCGCGGCAGCGGTGATCTGGGAGCGGCGCGGATTCGACTGGAACCCGCGCTGGGACGCGCCGAACCTCGCCATCGAGGACCTGCGCGCGCGAGCGAGCGAGATCGCGGGACTCGTGCACGGCGACCCGTCGGAGAAGCTCTGGATGGTCGGCGTCACCGGCACCAACGGCAAGACTTCCGTCGCGCAGTGGGTGGCCCAGGCCTTCGACGGCCTCGGTCGCCGCGCCGCGGCGCTAGGGACGCTCGGCCACGGTCTCGTGGGCGAGCGCGCGCAGGCGAAGAACACCACACCCGACCCCGTCGTGCTGCAGCGCGAGCTGGCCGAGTACCTGCGCCGCGGCGCCAAGGTCGCGGCGATGGAGGTCTCGAGCCACGGCCTCGACCAGGGCCGGGCCGCCGGGATCCGGTTCGACGTGGCGGTGTTCACCAATCTCACCCGGGACCACCTCGACTACCACGGCACGATGGAGGCCTACGCCGAGGCCAAGTTCCGGCTGTTCGGCGCGCGCGGGGTGAGCCACGCCGTGATCAACGTGGACGACGACTGGGGCAAGCGTTTCGCCGAGCGCCTTCGCGACGCGCGCCTCGAGGTGATCGGCTACGGATTCGGCGGCGGGCGCCTGCGCGCCTCGGGCATCGCCCAAGGCGAGGCCGGGCTGCGCTTTCGCGTCGAAGGCGACTGGGGCACGGGCGAGGTCGTGGCGCCGGTGCTCGGTGCCTTCAACGCCTCCAACCTGCTCGCGGTGATCGGCACGCTGCTCGCGAGCGGCGTGGAAATGGGCGCCGCACTCTCCGCGGTGGCGAAGCTCCAGCCCGTGGCCGGGCGCCTCGAGCGCTTCGGCGGAGGCGCGGACCCGCTGGTGGTGGTCGACTACGCGCACACCCCGGACGCGCTGGAAAAGGCGCTCGCCGCCGTGCGCCCGGTGGTGGCTGCCGGCCGGCGGCTCCTGTGCGTCTTCGGCTGCGGCGGCGATCGCGACGCCGGCAAGCGCCCGATCATGGGCGAGGCGGCCGCGCGCCTGGCCGACCACGTCATCGTGACCAGCGACAACCCGCGGGGAGAGGAGCCCGGGGTCATCATCGCGCAGGTGATGGCCGGCATCCCGGGCGGCCGCGCCGAGGCGATCGCCGACCGCCAGGTCGCGATCTTCACGGCGATCCACCAGGCGAAGCCGGGGGACGTGGTGCTCGTGGCGGGCAAGGGCCACGAGACCTGCCAGGAGATCGCCGGCGTGCGCCACGATTTCAGCGACGCGGAGGCGTGCCTCGCCGCCCTGGAGGCGCGGCCGCGATGAACGGACCCGGACCGGTGCCCGCCCCGATGATGGATCTCGACGAGGCCGCGCGCGCCACGGACGGCTTGCCCCTGGGCGTGCGCGCCGCCTTCTCGGGCGTGTCCACCGACAGCCGGGCGATCGCGCCCGGCGAGCTCTTCGTGGCACTCGTCGGGGAGCGCTTCGACGGGCACGACTACGTGCGCCAGGCGATGGAACGCGGTGCGGCGGCCGCACTCGTCTCGACGAACGCGGGAGACGCGCGCGCGATCCCGCAGGTTCTCGTGAAGGACACCCGCGTCGCCCTGGGGAGCCTCGCCGCCGCGTGGCGCGCGCGGTTCGCGATTCCCGTGGTCGCCATCACCGGGAGCAACGGCAAGACGACGGTGAAGGAAATGCTCGCCGCGATCCTCGCCGCGCACTGCGGCGGCCGCGCCGACATCCTCGCGACGGACGGCAACCTCAACAACGACATCGGCCTGCCGCTGATGCTGCTCAGGCTGCGCGAGCACCACCGCTTCGGCGTCTTCGAGCTGGGCATGAACCACGCCGGCGAGATCGACCACCTTTCCCGACTCGCCGCACCGGGCGTGGCGCTGGTGAACAACGCGCACCGCGCGCACATCGGCATGTTGGGCTCCATGGAAGCCGTGGCGCGGGCCAAGGGCGAGATCTACGCGGGGCTTCGCTCCGGGGGCATCGCGCTCGTGAACGAGGACGACCCGTTCGCGTCCACCTGGAAGCGGCTCGCCGCGGGACGCAGCCTCATCACCTTCGGCACGGTCGAGTCCGCGGACGTGCGCGGGATCCTCGACCCGGACCGGCTTCGGCTCGTCACGCCGCTCGACGCCTTCGCGGTGACGCTGCAGGTGCCGGGCGAGCACAACGCGAGGAACGCCATCGCGGCCGCCGCGGCGGCTTTCGCGCTCGACATTCCCGTGCGCGCGATCCAGGCGGGCCTCGCGGCCTTCGCCGGCACCAAGGGACGGCTCGAGAAGAAGCGCGGCGCCGGCGGCGCGGTGCTGGTCGACGACACCTACAACGCCAACCCGGATTCCCTGCGGGCCGCGATCCGCGTGCTCGCGCGCGAGCGCGGCCGGCGCGTGCTGGTGATGGGGGACATGGGCGAGCTGGGAGACGCCGCCGCCGCCCTGCACGCGGAGATCGGCGCGTTCGCGAAGGGCGCGGGCGTGGAACGGCTCCTCGCGCTGGGACCGTCGAGCCTGCACGCCGTCGAGGCGTTCGGCGAAGGCGCGGTGCACCTGCCGGACCTGGAGGCGCTCGTGGCGCAGTTGCGTGCGGAAGACCGGGCGGGCGTCACCATCCTGGTGAAGGGCTCCCGGTTCATGCGGATGGAGCGCGTGGTGGAGCGGCTCTCCGCGGAGGACAGCCATGCTGCTTGACCTGGCCCAGTGGCTCTCCGGCGAGATCCGCGCCTTCAACGTCTTCACCTACATCACGCTGCGCGTGGTGCTCGCCGCGCTCACTGCGCTCGCCATCTCCTTCATCGTCGGGCCCGCCATGATCCGCCGGCTCACCGCCTACAAGATCGGGCAGGCGGTCCGCGACGACGGCCCGCAGACGCACCTGGTGAAGATCGGCACGCCGACCATGGGCGGTGCCCTGATCCTCGTGTCGGTGGCCGTGACCACGCTCCTCTGGGCGGACCTGCAGAACCGCTACGTGTGGATCTGCCTCGCCACCACGCTCGGCTTCGGCGCCATCGGCTGGGTCGACGACTGGCGCAAGGTCGTGCACAGGAATCCAAAGGGGCTGTCCGTGCGCGCCAAGCTCTTCTGGCAGTCGCTGATCGCCTTCGCCGCCGTGGCGGTGCTCGCCTGGAGCGCGAAGCTGCCGCAGCAGACGGAGCTGATCGTGCCGTTCTTCAAGGCCGTGGCCATCCCGCTGGGCGCGATCGGCTTCGTGATCCTCGGGTTCTTCGTGGTGGTGGGCACCTCGAACGCGGTGAACCTCACCGACGGGCTGGACGGCCTGGCGATCATGCCGACGGTGATGATCGCAGCCGCGCTCGCCGTGTTCGCCTACGTGTCCGGGCATGCCGTGTTCTCGAAGTACCTGGGATTCCCGTACATCCCCGGCGCCGGCGAGCTCGCCGTCTTCTGCGCGGCCATCGCGGGCGCGGGACTCGCCTTCCTGTGGTTCAACGCCTATCCCGCCGAGGTCTTCATGGGCGACGTGGGCGCGCTCGCCCTTGGCGCGGCGCTCGGGATCGTCGCGATCGTGGTCCGGCAGGAGATCGTGCTCTTCATCATGGGCGGCGTCTTCGTGGTGGAGACGCTCTCCGTGATGATCCAGGTGGCTTCCTTCAAGTTGACGGGGCGGCGCGTCTTCCGCATGGCGCCCCTGCACCACCACTACGAACTCAAGGGCTGGAAGGAGAACCAGGTCGTGGTTCGCTTCTGGATCATCACGATGATGCTCGTGCTCTTCGGGCTCTCGACGCTCAAGTTGCGCTAGGCGCGGAAAGGAGATGGGACATGACGACTGGGCAGGCAAGACCGTTCTCGTTCTGGGGCTCGGTGACACGGGGCTTTCGTGCGTTCGTTGGCTCGCTGGGCGTGGCGCGCGACTGCGCGCGGCCGACACACGTGAGGCGCCTCCGGCCCTGGGAGCGGTCCGCGCCGCTCTCCCCGGCATCCCCGTCGATCTCGGCGCCTTCCGGACCGAGATCCTGGCAGGCGTGGACGCGATCGCTGCGAGTCCGGGCATTGCGCTTCGCGAGCCGCTCCTCCGGGAAGCCCTCGCACGCGGCATCGAGGTCGTCGGCGACGTCGAGATCTTCGGGCGCGAAGTGGCGCGCTCGGCGCCCGGGAGCCTCGTGATCGGCATCACGGGCACGAACGGAAAGAGCACCGTGACCGCACTCGCGGGCGCGATGGCGCGCGCCGCGGGCCGGCGCACGGTGGTGGCGGGCAACATCGGCCTGCCGGTGCTGGATGCGCTCGGCGAGGCCGAGGCCGCGGGGCACCCGGAGCTCTACGTGGTGGAGCTGTCGAGCTACCAGCTGGAGACGACCTCGAGTCTCGCCCTCGCCTGCGGGGCGATGCTGAACCTCACGCAGGACCATCTCGACCGCTACGACTCGATCGAGGACTACGCGGACGCGAAGGCGCGCATCTTCCGGCGCTGCGGGACGCACATCCTGAATCGAGACGATCCGTGGAGCCTCGCCATGGGCGAGGGCGACTACGTCACTTTCGGCCTGGGAGAGCCGCCCACCGAGGGCGACTGGGGCCTGGCCGGCGGATGCCTGGTGGCGGGTCGCGAAACAATCGTCGCGCTCGCGGACCTGCCCGTGGCCGGCCTGCACAACGCCGCCAACGCGCTTGCCGCGCACGCCCTGTGCAGCCGCGCGGGACTCGCGGGCGAGGCGCTCGCGCGCGCCATCCGCGAGTTCAAGGGCCTTCCGCACCGGGTCGAGCGCGTGGCGAGCGCGCAGGGAATCACGTTCTACGACGACTCGAAGGGAACCAACGTCGGCGCGACGGTCGCAGCCCTCGCGGGGATGCGCGAGACGGTCGTGCTCGTCGCCGGGGGCGACGGCAAGGGCCAGGATTTCGCGCCGCTCGCGGACGCGGTGCGCAGCAAGGCGCGGGCGGTCGTGCTGGTCGGCCGCGACGCGCCGGCCGTGGAAGCCGCGCTCGCGGGGACGGGCGTGCCCTGCGTCCGCGCCGGGACCATGGACGAAGCGGTCGAGGCGGCCTTCCGGCTCGCCCGCCCGGGCGACGCGGTGCTGCTCTCGCCGGCTTGCGCGAGCTTCGACATGTACGCGAACTACGGCGAACGCGGCGACGTGTTCGCCGCCGCCGCGCGCGCCCTCGCGAAGCGGGTGGAGGGCTGATGCTCTACAACCCCGCCCGCCGGGCCACCGCCATCGACCAGGGCCTCGTCTGGAGCGCGGTGCTGCTCGCCTGCCTCGGGCTGGTCATGGTGTATTCCGCCTCGATCACCATGGCCGAAGCCGAGCGCTTCACCGGCTTCCGGGCGCATTACTTCCTCGCGCGGCACGGGATCTACCTTGCGGCCGGGCTCGTCGCGGGCGCGATGGCGTTCAAGGTGCCCCTGCGCTACTGGCAGGTGGCCGCACCGTGGCTCTTCATGGCGGGCGTGGGGCTCCTCGTCGCACTCCTGATTCCCGGCATCGGCCGGGAGGTGAACGGTGCGCGCCGGTGGATCTCGATCGGCCCCGCGACCTTCCAGCCCTCGGAGATCATGAAGCTCCTGGTCGTCCTCTACGCCGCCGACTACACGGTGCGCAAGGCTGCGTTCATGGACGACCTGAAGAAGGGGTTCCTGCCCATGTTCTCGGTCATGTTCCTCGTGGCGGGGCTCCTGCTGCACGAGCCGGACTTCGGGGCGCTGGTCGTGGTGACCACGATCGCGATGGCGATCCTCTTCCTGGGCGGGCTCAACTGGAGAATCTTCGTGGTGCTCGCGGTGGGGCTCGCGGCCGCGTTCGTGCTCCTCATCGTCTCCTCGCCCTACCGGCTGCAGCGCATCCTCGGCTTCATGGACCCGTGGGCCGACGCCTACGGCAAGGGCTACCAGCTCTCCCACTCGCTCATCGCCTTCGGGCGCGGCGAGTGGCTGGGCGTGGGGCTGGGCGCCTCCGTCGAGAAGCTCTTCTACCTGCCGGAAGCCCACACCGACTTCCTGCTCGCGGTGATCGCCGAGGAACTGGGATTCGTCGGCGTGGCCGCGGTGATCACGCTCTTTCTCTTCCTCGTGCTGAGAGCCTTCGCCGTGGGCCGCCAGGCGGCGAGCCTCGAGCGCTACTACGCCGCGCTCGTCGCGCAGGGCATCGGCGTGTGGCTCGCGGCCCAGGCCTTCATCAACATGGGCGTGAACATGGGGCTGCTCCCGACCAAGGGCCTCACGCTCCCGTTCCTGTCCTTCGGCGGCACCGGCATCGTGATGAACTGCGTGGCGGTGGCGATCCTCCTGCGGATCGATTTCGAGAACAGGTACCTGATGCGCGGAGGCTCGCTGTGAGCCGCACCATCCTCGTCATGGCGGCCGGGACCGGGGGCCATGTCTTCCCCGGCATCGCGATCGCCCGGGAGCTCGTCGCGCGCGGCTGGAAGGTCGCGTGGATGGGCACGCCGGCGGGGATGGAAGCGAAGCTCGTCGCGCAGGCCGGATTCCCGATGGAGAAGGTGAACATGGCGGGCGTGCGCGGCAAGGGCGCGCTCGCCTGGCTCCTGCTCCCGGCTCGCCTCCTCGTCGCCTTCTGGCAGTCGAGCGCGATCCTCTTTCGGGTGCGGCCCGACGTGGTGCTCTCCATGGGCGGCTACGTTGCCTTTCCCGGCGGCATGATGGCCGCCCTCTGGGGCAAGCCCCTCGTGGTGCACGAGCCGGGCGCCACCGCGGGACTCGCCAATCGCGTGCTCGCGCTCGTCGCCGACCGCGTCGTGGTGGGCATGGAAGGATCCTTCGAGGCGCGCACCGGCCACCGCGTCGGCGATCGCATCCCGCGCCCGGCGAAGGTCGAGTGGCTGGGCACGCCCGTTCGCGAGGAGATCGCCCGGGTTCCTGCACCGGAGGAGCGCTATGCGGGGCGCACGGGCAGGCTGAGGCTGCTGGTCGTGGGTGGCAGCCTCGGCGCGCAGACCCTGAACGAACTGGTCGTCGCAGCCCTCGCCGCGATGCCGGAAGAGACACGCCCCGAGGTCGTCCACCAGGCGGGCGAACGCAATTTCGACGCGCTTGCCGGGCGCTACCGCGATTCAGGCGTGAAGGCCGAGGTGGTCGCCTTCGTCGACGACATGGCGGCGCGCTATGCGTGGTGCGATGTCCTGATCGCGCGCTCCGGCGCCATCACCGTGGCCGAGATCGGCGTGGCGGGCGTGGCGGCGATCCTCTTCCCGCTGCCGTGGTTCGTGGCCGAGGAGCAGGCGGGGAACGCGAGGTTTCTCGAGTCGCGGGACGCGGCGATCCGGCTCGCGCAACTGGAGACGACGCCGGCGAGCCTTGCGGAACTCCTCGCGGTTCTCACGCGCGAGAAGCTGTGCGCGATGGCGACGGCCGCGCGCGCGCTGGGCAAGCCCCAGGCCACCCGGCATTGCGCGGACCTGTGCGAACAGATGGCGGAGGCGGCATGAGGCGCGCGCGCCACGAACCCGGGACGGGTCCATGCGCCACAAGGTGAAGCGCATCCACTTCGTCGGCATCGGGGGCTCGGGCATGTCCGGCATCGCCGAGGTGCTCGCGAACCTGGGCTACGAAGTGAGCGGCTCCGACATCGCGGAGGGCGCGGCGGTGCGGCGCCTGCGCGGGCTCGGCATCGCGGTGGCCGTGGGCCACGACGCGCGCCACGTCTCGGGCGCGGACGCCGTCGTGACCTCCTCGGCAGTCATGCCGGACAATCCGGAGGTGGTCGCCGCGCGCGAAGCGCACGTGCCGGTGGTGCCGCGGGCGATGATGCTGGCCGAGCTCATGCGCTTCAAGCAGGGCATCGCCGTGGCCGGCACGCACGGCAAGACCACCACGACCTCCCTCGTGGCCGCCGTGCTGGGCGAGGCCGGGCTCGATCCCACCTGCGTGATCGGCGGGCGCCTGAACTCCATCGGCACCAACGCGCGGCTGGGCAAGGGGGAGTTCCTCGTGGCCGAGGCGGACGAGTCCGACGCCTCCTTCCTCTACCTGCAGCCCGTGATCTCGGTGGTCACCAACATCGACGCCGACCACATGGAGACCTACGGCCACGACTTCGAGCGCCTGAAGGGCGCCTTCGTGGAGTTCCTCGGGCACCTGCCCTTCTACGGGCTCGCCGTGGTGTGCAAGGACGACGAGCACGCGCGCGCGATCATGAAGAGCGTGTCCCGCCCGATGCTCACCTACGGCATCCGCTCGGACGCGGACCTGCGCGCCGAGGACGTGCGCTGGGAAGGCGGCCGCATGCGCTTCCGCGCGGCGAACGGCGCTCCGCGGCCCCTCGAGATCACGCTGAACCTTTCCGGCGAGCACAACGTCCTCAACGCGCTCGCGGCGATCGCCGTGGCGCGCGAGGTGGGCGCGCCGGAGGAGGCGATCGCCAAGGCGCTTGCGGAGTTCACCGGGGTCGACCGGCGCTTCCAGCGCTTCGGCGAGGTCGCGCTCGCCTCCGGCGGCGCCTTCACGCTCGTCGACGACTACGGCCACCACCCCGCGGAGATGGCCGCGACCATCGCCGCCGCGCGCGGCGCCTTCCCGGGCCGGCGCCTGCTGCTCGCCTTCCAGCCGCACCGTTTCACGCGCACGCGCGACCTCTTCGAGGATTTCGTGCGCGTGCTCTCGAACGCCGATGCGCTGGTGATCGCCGACGTCTATCCCGCGGGGGAATCTCCGATCGTGGCGGCCGACGGTCGCGCCCTGGTGCGCGCCGTGCGCGTGGCCGGCAAGGTCGAGCCGATCTTCGTGGAACAGGTCGCGCAGATGCCCGAAGCGGTGCTCGCCGCCGTGCGCGACGGCGACGTCGTCCTCACCATGGGCGCGGGTTCGGTGGCGGGGCTCGCGCCGGAACTCGCGCGCGCTCCGGGAGGCGGGTCGTGAACCCCGCCGTGAACCCGGTCGGAATGGCCGCCCTGGGGCTGGGCGCGCTCCGGGGCCCGCCCGCCGCATTGCGCGGGGTGCTGCGCGTCGCGGAGCCCATGGAGCGGCACGTGAGCTGGCGCGCGGGCGGCCCCGCGAGCGCCTTCTACCAGCCCGCCGACGTGGCCGACCTGCAGTCCTTCCTCGCGACCCGGCCCGACGGCGAGCCGATCCTCTTCGTCGGCCTCGGCAGCAACCTGCTGGTGCGCGATGGCGGCTTCCACGGCTCCGTGGTCCACACGCACCACGCGCTCGGCGGCATCCGCGCGGCAGGCGTGATCGGCACCCGCCGTGCGTTCATCGCCGGCGGAGGCGTGCCCGCGCCCCACCTCGCCCGCTTCGTCGCCCGCCACGACTGCGAGGGCGCGGAATGGCTTGCCGGCATTCCCGGCACCGTGGGCGGCGCGCTCGCGATGAATGCGGGCTGCTACGGCGGCGAGACCTGGGAAGTGGTGGTCGACGTGACGACCGTCGACCGCGCCGGAACGCTCAGGCTGCGCACGCGGGAGGACTACGAGATCGGCTACCGGCACGTGGCCCGGCGCTTCTCCGGCGAGGAGTGGTTCGTCGCCGGCACCTTCGCCTTCGAGCCGGGCGACGGGCAGAAGGCGATGTCGCGGATGAAGTCGCTGCTGCAGCGGCGCGTCGCGACCCAGCCGCTCGCCACCCCCAACGCCGGCAGCGTTTTCCGCAATCCGGACGGCGACCACGCGGCGCGCGTGATCGAGTCCTGCGGGCTCAAGGGATTCGCCATCGGCGGCGCGCAGGTCTCCGGGAAGCACGCCAACTTCATCGTGAACACGGGCGGGGCCACGGCCGCCGACATCGAGGCGGTCATCGGGCACGTCCAGGAGACGGTGAAGGGGAAGACGGGGATCGAGCTGGTGCGCGAAGTCCACATCGTCGGCCGTGCGGGAGGCGCCCATGGCTAGCGCGCGCGCCCTGGGCAAGGTGGCCGTCCTCATGGGCGGGCCGTCGGCCGAGCGCGAGATATCGCTCATCTCCGGCAAGGCCGTGCTCGGCGCGCTCCGGGAAAAGGGCGTCGACGCGCACGCCTTCGACCCGAAGGAGCGCGAGCTCTTCGACCTCAGGCGCGATGGCTTCGGTCGCGTGTTCATCGCCCTGCATGGACGCTTCGGCGAGGACGGGACGGTGCAGGGCGCGCTCGAGGTGATGGGCATTCCCTACACGGGAAGCGGCGTCATGGCCTCCGCGCTCGCGATGGACAAGTGGCGCACCAAACTCGTCTGGCTCGCGGCCGGAATTCCCACGCCGCGATTCGCGTTGATGGACGGGTCCACCGACTGGACGCGCCTCGCGGCCACGCTGGGCCTGCCGCTCATCGTGAAGCCCGCGCACGAGGGATCGACCCTGGGCCTCACGAAGGTGCGAACGGCGGTGGATCTGGCGCCGGCCTATGCGCTCGCCGCGACATTCGATCCGCTCGTCCTCGCCGAGGAGTTCATCGCGGGGCAGGAACTCACCGCGAGCGTCCTGGGCGGGGAGGCGCTGCCGCTCGTGCGCATCGAGGCGCCCCAGGGCAACTACGACTACCAGAACAAGTACTTCACGGACGAGGTGAAGTACCACTGCCCCGCAGGCGTGCGCGCGGACCTCGAGGAGGAGATCCGCCGCGTCGCACTGGAGAGCTTCCGCGTGCTCGGTTGCCGCGGCTGGGGCCGGGCGGACGTGATGCTGCGCGCCGACGGGACCTATTCCTTCCTGGAGATGAACACCTCGCCCGGGATGACGGGCCACAGCCTGGTGCCGATCGCGGCCCGGGCCGTCGGCATGTCCTACGCGGACCTGTGCCTGCGCATCCTCGAGGGCGCGGCGCTGGAGTCCCGGCCATGATGGCCATCGCCCTTCGCGCCGCGGGCGCGCTTGCCATCGTGGCGTTCCTGGCGACGGCGACGTGGCTGGGCTACGACGCGCTCGGGCGAAGGCCGATCGAGGCCGTGCAGTTCGCCGGCGACACCGCGCGCGTGGCGGCCGCGGACCTCGAACGCCTCGCCGCGGGCTTGCGCGGCAAGCAGGCGCGGGAAGTGGCGCTGCCCGCCGTTCGCGACGCCGTGCGACGCGTGCCGTGGGTGCGGGACTGCGCCGTCCGGCACGTGTTTCCGGGCACGCTCAAGGTGACGATCGAATCCCATTCCCCGCTCGCGCGCTGGGACGAGACGCGGCTGGTGAGCACGCGGGGCGAGGTCTTCGCTGCGCAATACGAAGGGACGCTGCCGCGCTTTTCCGGGCCCGAAGGCGCGGCCGCGGAGATGGCGGCGGCGTGGGAGGCGATCAGCCGTGCGGCGCAGCCGCTCGCGGCTCCGGTCGTGGAACTGCGGTTGAGCGAGCGCCGGGCGTGGCAGGCCCGCCTCGCCTCGGGACTGGCGATCGAGCTCGGGCGCAGCGAGACCGAGGCGCGCCTCGCGCGATTCGCCGCGGCATGGCCGCGCATCGCCGTGGAGGCCGCGACGGCGACCCATGCGGACCTGCGCTATCCCAACGGATTCACGCTGCGCGGGGTCGCGCAGGCCGAGCGCAAGCCCGCGCCCCCGGGAAAAAAGGCATGAGGACCCCGAAATTGAAGGCGAACCCATGATCGCGAACCGCAACCGGGACAGCCGCACGGTGCTGGTGGCACTCGACATCGGCACCTCCAAGATCGTGACGCTCGTGGCCGAGGTCACGCCCGAGTCGACGTTGAACCTGATCGGGATGGGCAGCCACCCCTCGCGGGGCCTGAAGAAGGGCACGGTCGTGAACATCGAGTCCACGGTGACCGCGATCCAGCGCTCGCTCGAGGAAGCCGAGCTCATGGCCGACGTGAAGATCCGCGACGTGCTCACGGGCATCGCCGGCAGCCACATCAAGAGCTTCAACTCCCACGGCATGGTGGCGATCAAGGACAAGGAGGTGTCGCAGTACGACATCGACCGCGTGATCGAGACGGCGCGCGCCGTGAACATCCCGATGGAGCAGCAGGTGCTGCACATCCTGGAGCAGGAGTTCGTCATAGACGGGCAGGGCGGGGTGCGCCAGCCGATGGGCATGAGCGGCATGCGCCTGGAAGTGAAGGTGCACATCGTTACGGGCGCGGTGTCCGCGGCGCAGAACATCATGAAGTGCGTGCGCCGCTGCGGGCTCGAGGTGCGCGACCTCATGCTCCAGCCGCTCGCCTCGGCCGACGCGGTGCTTCTCGACGACGAGCGCGACCTGGGCGTGTGCCTGATCGACGTGGGCGGCGGCACGACCGACCTCGCCGTCTTCACCGACGGCGCGATCAAGCACACGAGCGTGATTCCCATCGCCGGAGACCAGATCACCAACGACATCGCGATGGCGCTGCGCACGCCGACCAAGGACGCGGAGGAACTGAAGATCCGCCACGGCGTGGCGCTTCGCCAGCTCGCGAGCGTGAACGACATGATCGAAGTGCCGGGCGTGGGCGACCGCGTGTCGCGCGAGATCTCCCGGCAGACGCTCGCGGAGGTGATCGAGCCGAGAGTCGAGGAGCTCTATTCGCTCGTGCAGCGGGAGCTGCGCTCCTGCGGCCTCGAGGAGCTGCTCTCCTCGGGAATCGTGATCACCGGCGGCACCGCGCTCATGAAGGGAATGGTGGAGCTGGGCGAGGAAGTCTTCCACATGCCGGTGCGCGTGGGGCTTCCGCAGTACTCGGGGGCGCTCGCGGAGGTGGTGCGCAGCCCGCGGCACGCCACCGGCATGGGGCTGCTCATGGCGGGGCTGGAGCAGATCAGGCGCGACCAGCACGCGAAGATCGCGGGCACGGGTTTCAAGGAAGTGTTCGAGAAGATGAAGAGCTGGTTCAAGGGCAATTTCTAGTTCGGCAGGCAGCGAAGGCGGCAGGCTGGTGCAACGGCAGTCACAACACAAGGAGACGACAGATGATCGAGTTGCTGGAAACCCAATCGCCGGACGCGGTGATCAAGGTAGTGGGCATCGGTGGCTGCGGCGGCAACGCCGTGGACCACATGATCAACAACGGGGTGCAGGGCGTGGAGTTCATCACCCTCAACACCGACGCGCAGGCCCTCAAGCGGAACCTCGCGAAGACCACGCTGCAGCTGGGCACGGGCGTGACCAAGGGGCTCGGCGCGGGCGCCAATCCCGAGGTGGGCCGCCTCGCGGCCGAGGAGGACCGGGTCCGGATCGAGGAACTCGTGACGGGCGCGGACATGCTCTTCATCACCGCCGGCATGGGCGGGGGCACGGGTACGGGGGCCGCACCCGTGGTCGCCTCCATCGCGCGCGAGATGGGCATCCTCACGGTGGCGGTGGTCACCAAGCCCTTCGATTTCGAAGGCAAGCGCCAGAAGGTGGCGGCTCTCGGCATCGATGCGCTCAAGGAGCACGTGGATTCGCTCATCATCATCCCCAACGAGCGGCTCATGCAGGTGCTGGGCGAGGACGTCACCTACGAGGATGCGTTCCGGGCCTCCAATGACGTGCTGAACGGCGCGGTCGCGGGCATCGCCGAGGTGATCAACTGCCCCGGCCTCGTGAACGTGGACTTCGCCGACGTGCGCACCGTCATGAGCGAGAACGGCGTGGCGATGATGGGTTCGGCCATGGCCTCGGGCCCCGAGCGCGCGCAGATGGCCGCCGAGCAGGCGGTGCATTCGCCGCTGCTCGAGGACATCCACCTCGCCGGCGCCCGCGGCGTCCTCGTGAACATCACGGCCTCGAAGAGCATCCGGCTGAAGGAGGTGCACGAGGTGATGAACACGATCCGCTCGTTCACCGCCGAGGACGCGACCATCATCTACGGCAGCGTGATCGAGGACTCGATCGGGGATGCGCTGCGCGTCACGATCGTCGCCACCGGTCTCGGAGGGGCCGCCGCCCAGCGCCAGCCCACGATCTCGATCGTGCAGCGCACCGGCACCCACAACGAGCCGATGGAAGTGAACTACGAGGAACTCGAGCAGCCCGCCGCGTTCCGCCGCCGCCGCGACCAGACGGTCGATGCGTTGCGCCACTCGGGGATGGAAACGCTCGACATTCCCGCCTTCCTGCGCAAGCAGGCGGACTGACGGGCCGGCGCGGTACTCCTCCCGCGCCGGACCGTCATCGCCGCGAAGGCGGGATGCCGTTGCGACAGCGACCGACGCCGTCTCCCGTCGGTCGTGCCCGCCTTCCCCTCGGGCCCGCGCAAGCGGGCCCTTTTTTCATGGCGCGAGCCCGGCGGGGCGAGAGCCTACTTTCGCAGCGAACTGAAGACGTAGCCGCGCGCCTTCTGCGGCGCATGGCATTCGAAGCAGGCCTTGACGGCGTTGGCGCCCACGGCGCGCTCGGTCTTCGAGTCGCCCTTGAATCCCTCGAATCCCCAGCCACCGGTCGCGGCGAACTTCTTCGCGTCCCTCGCCATGACGCCGACCACCTTTCGCGACCCCTCGGTGATCGCGCCACCGGCGGCGGGTGCGTCGAGCAGGTCGAACACGATGACGGCCCCGTCGGGAAATCCGCCTGATCGATAGCCCTTCACCGCTTTGTCGTTGGCATACAGATGGTGGATGCCGCCGAACGTATCGTAGAGCCCGTGGCCCTGCTGGATGACCATGCTCTTCACGTGGTGCCAGTCGCGGTAGCCTTCCGGGTACGCGACGTCGGCGGCCTGGGCGGGCAGGAATGCCAGGGCGGCTATGACGGCGAGGGTGCGGTGCATTCGGTTTCTCCTTGAAATGTCGGGGTGACCCCGCGCAATCTAGCGAGTGGGCGGCCGGCGAAAAAGCGGGCACCCAGTGGTCCCCTACCCACATTCCGGTGCATCTTGGCGACAACGATGAAGAAAACAATTTCCGCTCCCCGGCCCGCGAAGACCGTCCACGGCATGGTCGAGGACATCGTCGGCTGCAAATGGTCGCTGACCGTGATCGACCACGTGCGCTCCGGGGTGCGCCGGCCCGGGGCCATCGAGCATGCGGTGCCGGGACTGTCCCAGAAGGTATTGAACGAGCGCCTGCGCAAGCTGGTGCGCTTCGGCATCCTTCACAAGGAGAGCTTCGCGGAAGTTCCCCCGCGCGTGGAGTACTCGCTGACCGGGTTCGGGGACCGCTTCGCGGAGATTCTCGACGCCATTCGAGCGCTCGAAGCCGACGGCGGAGGAGGATGAAGCGCGGTTCTGCTCTAAGATGATGATAGAATTGCGTTTTTCCACCGTCGGGGCGGCGGCCACGAGCCGCGGCCACCCGCGACCATGATCCGCCAACGCACCCTGAAGTCCTCCATCACCGCGACGGGCGTCGGCGTCCACACCGGCCATAAGGTGAAGCTCGTCCTGCGGCCCGCGGCCGCGGACACCGGCATCGTCTTCTGCCGCTCGGACCTCCCGGGCAACCCGGCCATTCCCGCCCGCGCGCACAACGTCGTCGACACCCGCATGGCCACCGTGCTCGAGCAGGATGGCGCCCGCGTCTCGACGGTGGAACACCTCATGAGCGCGTTCTTCGGGCTGGGGATCGACAACGCCTACGTGGACGTGTCCGCCGAGGAAGTGCCGATCATGGACGGCAGCGCGGCCACTTTCGTGTTCCTGCTCCAGCAGGCGGGCGTGGAGGAGCAGGCCGCGCCCAAGAAGTACCTGCGCGTCCTGAAGTGCCTAGCGATCGAGCAGGGCGACAAGCGCGTCTCCCTGTCCCCGTTCCCGGGTTTCAAGGTGGGCTTCTCGATCGAGTTCCACCACCCCGTGTTCGACCAGTCGGAGACGACCGTCGACATCGACTTCGCGGAGGTTTCATTCGTGAAGGACATCGCGCGGGCGCGCACCTTCGGGTTCACCCAGGACGTGGAGGCCATGCGCTCCGCGGGGCTGGGCCTCGGCGGGTCGCTCGACAACGCGATCGTGGTCGACGACTTCCGGGTGCTCAACAGCGAGGGCCTGCGCTTCGACGACGAGTTCGTGAAGCACAAGGCGCTCGACGCCGTGGGCGACCTCTACCTGCTGGGCCGCCCGCTGATCGGCGCCTTCCTGGGCCACAAGTCGGGCCACGCGCTGAACAACCTGCTCGTTCGCGCGCTCCTCGACGACGCCTCCGCCTGGGAGGAAGTCACCTTCTCGGAGCCCGCGCAGCTGCCGGCCGCCTTCGCGAACATGCAGTTGTCGCCGGCCTGAGCATGGGCGCGCCCGCCGCCGCGGTGGCCGCGGAAAGCGCCCGCGCCTGACATGATCGTCCTCCGGGGATTCGCCCTTCTCGCCCTCCTGTTCCTGCTCGCGCTGGTCGGGGCCTACCTCGCGACCCGGGACCGGAAGTACCTGCGCATCGCCGGCAAGACCCTGCAGGTGCTGACCCTCGTGGCGGTCGCCTTCGCCCTTTTCTACCTCTTCGAGCGGGTGCTGCTCTTCCTCTGAGACTGGACGATCCGGTCCAGCGCTTCCTTCAGGGGCGAGTCGGAAAGCCCCTGGGCCAGCGCGGCCAGGCGCTCCACGGGGAGGTCCGCCCGGGCGCGGACCTTGCGCGGGGCCGCGGGCGCCGCAACTTGAACTTCCACCCGCAATCCGGTAAGCTCTTGATCCCGCTTGTTTTTCAAGGCGTTTTTACCCGGCCCGGCGATGTCGTTCAGCCCGGCCAGCAGTCTCGGCGCCAAGGCCCGCAGGGCCGCGGCGACCGGCGCGTTGTCTGCGCGAACCACAACAGTCGTTCCATCAACGGCGCACACCCGGCTCGTGGAAGCGAGTTCCCCGGGTACGACGGACCGAAAGCGCAACTGCAGGCGCCCCACCTGTTCCAGCCGGTCGCGGACCGGGGCCAGGTCGGGAATCTCGCGGAGCAGACGGGCGATCGGTTCAGTGGCCATCGTGGATGACTAGGAGCAACGGATGAACATCATTCTGGTTTCGGACAGCCTCGCCAGAACCCGCAACATGACGCTGTCCCAGACCCAGGTGGTCCTGGTGGCGCTCGGGATCCTCATGTCGGGCTTCTTCCTCGCGATGGCGACCTACATCGTCACGATGAAGTTCTCCACGGACTTGCGCAACCCCTACCTGCGTTCGCTCCTCACGGCGCTGCACGAGGAGGACCTCAAGCGCAACGAGTCGGAGATGAAGGAGAGCCTGAACGCCCTGGCGGTGAAGGTGGGCGAGCTCCAGGCGCGGATCCTGCGGCTGGACGCCTTCGGCGAGCGCCTTGCCAAGGCCGCCGGCATCAAGCCCACGGAATTCCGCTTCGACGAGAAGCCCGGCCAGGGTGGTGCGGCCCCCACGGCCTTCTCGCGCGACCTGACGCTCCCGGAATTCAAGCAGAAGCTCGAGGAGATTTCGCGCATCCTGGACGACCGCTCCGACAAGATGGGCGTGATCGATTCCGTGTTCATGGACGACCGCCTCGCCCGCAAGACGATCCCCACGACGCTTCCGGTCCTCGGGGGGTACTACTCCTCGAACTACGGCTACCGGATCGACCCGATCTCGGGCAAGTCGAGCTTCCACACCGGCGTGGACGTCATCGCAACGCAGGGCACGTCGGTCATGGCGGCAGCCGGCGGCGTCGTCTCGGCGGTGGAGTTCCATGCCGAGTACGGAAACATCGTCGACATCGACCACGACAATGGCCTCACCTCGCGCTACGCGCACCTGCTGAAGAGCACCGTCAAGGTGGGCGACGTGGTGATGAAGGGCCAGCTGATCGCGCAGGTGGGCAATACCGGCCGCACGACCGGGCCGCACCTGCACTTCGAGGTGCGGGAAAAGGGCGTGCCGCTCAACCCCAACAAGTTCTTCGCCCTCGACAAGAAGGATGGAACGCTTCCGATGGCCCTGCGCAAGTAGCCTCGCCCCGCCATCCGGGGGGTTGGAAACCGGCAGCCCGACCCCATTTCACCTTATAATTTCGCCTCTGTCCGGCCCCGTTGGGGCCGGTTTCGCATCCGATCCCCGCTCCCATCCCCGCCCCCGTGTTCTCAAACGTCCTCAAGGCCATCTTCGGCAGCCGCAACGACCGCCTCCTGAAGCAGTACCGGAAGACGGTCGAATCCATCAACGCCCTCGAACCCGCCGTGGAGAAGCTCTCCGACGAGGCGCTCGCGGCGAAAACGCCCGAGCTGCGGGCCCGGGTTGCGGCGGGCGCCCCCCTGGAAGAGGTCCTGCCGGAGGCGTTCGCCGTCGTGCGGGAGGCTTCGCGGCGGGTCCTCGGCATGCGCCACTTCGACGTGCAGCTGGTGGGCGGCCTCGCGCTGCACCAGGGCAAGATCGCGGAGATGCGCACGGGCGAGGGCAAGACGCTCGTGGCGACGCTGCCGTCCTACCTGAACGCGCTCACCGGCAAGGGTGTCCACGTGGTCACGGTGAACGACTACCTCGCCCGGCGCGACGCCGAGTGGATGGGGCGCATCCACCGCTTCCTGGGCCTCACCGTAGGCGTCGTGGTCCCGCAGACGGAGCATGCCGAGAAGCAGGCGGCATACCTGGCCGACATCACCTACGGCACCAACAACGAGTTCGGCTTCGACTACCTGCGCGACAACATGGCCACGCAGGTGGCCGAGCGCTTCCAGCGGGGCCTCAATTTCGCGATCGTGGACGAGGTCGACTCGATCCTCATCGACGAGGCGAGGACGCCGCTCATCATCTCCGGCCAGGCCGAGGATTCCGCGGACCTCTACCGCAGAATCAACGTGCTGGTCCCGACCCTCGTGGCGCAGGCCGACGAGAAGGCCGAGGGCGACTACTGGGCCGATCTCAAGCAGCACAGCGTGACGCTCTCCGAGCAGGGCCACGAGCACGCCGAGGAGCTGATGACGAAGGCGGGACTGCTTCCCGAAGGGGCGAGCCTCTACGACCCGGCGAACATCATGCTCATGCACCACCTCTATGCCGGCGTGCGCGCCCACGCGCTCTTCCACCGCGACCAGCACTACGTGGTGCAGGACGACGAGGTGGTGATCGTGGACGAATTCACGGGCCGGATGATGCAGGGCCGGCGCTGGTCCGACGGCCTGCACCAGGCGGTCGAGGCGAAGGAGGGCGTCACGATCAAGAACGAGTCGCAGACGCTCGCCTCGATCACCTTCCAGAACTACTTCCGCCTCTACAAGAAGCTCTCCGGGATGACCGGCACGGCCGACACCGAGGCCTTCGAGTTCTCGCACATATACAGCCTGGAGACGGTGCTGATCCCCACGCACCGGCCGATGGTCCGGAAGGACTCGAACGACCAGGTCTTCATCACCGCCCGGGAGAAGTACCAGGCCATCACCGGCGAGGTGAAGGATTGCCACGAGCGCGGCCAGCCCGTGCTCCTGGGCACCACGTCCATCGAGAATTCCGAGCTGATCTCCTCGCTCCTCGACAAGGAGGGGCTGCCGCACCAGGTGCTCAACGCCAAGCAGCACGCGCGCGAGGCGGAGATCGTGATCCAGGCGGGCCGGCCGAAGATGGTCACCATCGCGACCAACATGGCCGGCCGCGGCACGGACATCGTGCTGGGCGGCAATCCCGAGCCCGAGATCCAGCGCGTGAAGGCGGACGAGGCGCTCGACCCCGCCGAGCGCGAGCGCCGCGTTGCCGACCTCCGCGAGGCGTGGCAGAAGCTGCACAACGAGGTGGTCGCCGCCGGCGGGCTGCACATCATCGGTTCCGAGCGCCACGAGTCGCGTCGCATCGACAACCAGCTGCGCGGCCGCGCGGCGCGCCAGGGCGACCCGGGATCGTCCCGGTTCTTCCTGTCCTTCGAGGATCCGCTGCTCAAGATCTTCGCCGGCGAGCGCCTGCAGGCGATCATGCGCTCGTTGAAGATCCCCGAGGGCGAGGCCATCGAGGCGAAGATGGTCACGCGCTCGATCGAGAACGCGCAACGCAAGGTCGAGGCCCGCAACTTCGACATCCGCAAGCAGCTGCTCGAGTACGACGACGTCGCGAGCGACCAGCGCAAGGTCATCTACACGCAGCGAAACGAGCTCCTGGAGAGCTCGGACATCACCACCACGATCGCCGCCATCCGCTCCGACGTGCTGGCGGGCGCCGTGCGCGAGAACGTGCCGCCGGACAGCGTCGAGGAGCAGTGGGACATCGCGGCCCTGGAGCGCCGGCTGGAATCGGATTTCTTCATGGCCGCCCCGGTGAAGCAGTGGGTGGAAGAGGACGAGTCGCTCGACTCCGAGAAGATCGCGGGAATGGTCATTGCGCAGGCTGTGGCCGACTACGAGGCCAAGTTCGCGCCGATCGAGAAGGAGGTGCTGCACCAGTACGAGCGCTCGGTCATGCTGCAGTCGATCGACTCGCACTGGCGCGAGCACCTCGCCGCGCTGGACTACCTGCGACAGGGGATCCACCTGCGGGGCTATGCGCAGAAGCAGCCCAAGCAGGAATACAAGCGCGAGGCCTTCGAGCTCTTCGGCACCATGCTCGACTCCATCAAGCGCCAGGTCACGCAGCACCTCATGGCGGTGCAGATCCGCTCGCAGGCGGAAGTCGAGGAAGCCGAGCGACGCGCGGAAGAGGCCGCCCAGGCGGTGAAGAACGTCCGCTACCACCACGCCGACTACGACGAGGCCCTGGCCGGCACTCCCGAGGCGGGAAGCGACCCCGCCGCCGACCCGGCGCAGCCGTTCGTGCGCGATGGCCAGAAGGTCGGGCGCAACGACCCCTGCCCGTGCGGCTCCGGCCGGAAGTACAAGAACTGCCACGGCAAGCTCGCCTGACGCGGCGGTCGGTTGGTGCCCCGCGCGGGGCGCCCCCCAAGCTTTCCGGCTCCTTTCGCGAGATAATTCCCGTTCCATGGCCGTGAATCTCGCCCCGCCGCGCGCGGACTCGCTCCTCTCCATCTCCGGCGTGAGGCTGGGCGTGGCCGAAGCCGGCATCCGCAAGCAGGGCCGCCGCGACCTCCTCGTCGTCGACATAGCGCACGGAAGCCGCGTGGCGGGCGTGTTCACGCGCAACCGCTACTGCGCCGCACCCGTGACGGTGTGCCGCGAGCACTTGGCCGACAAGCTGCCGGTTCGCGCGCTCGTCGTGAATACCGGGGTCGCCAACGCGGGCACCGGGGAGGCCGGCCTCGCGAATGCCCGCGCCTCCTGCGCGGCGGTGGCCGGGGCGCTCGGCGCGGAGGCGCGCTCGGTGCTGCCGTTCTCCACCGGCGTGATCATGGAGCACCTGCCGGTCGATCGCCTGGTGGCGGCCGTTCCCGCGGCGGTGGCCGATCTCCGCGCCGACGGCTGGGCGGACGCCGCCAGCGCGATCATGACCACGGACACGGTGCCCAAGGCGGTTTCCCGCCAGGTCGTGATCGACGAGCGCACCGTCACCGTCACCGGCATCGCCAAGGGCGCGGGCATGATCCAGCCCGACATGGCGACGATGCTCGGATTCATCGCCACGGATGCCGCGGTCGCGGAGGCCACGCTACGCGACATGGTGCGCTTCGTCGCGGACCGCTCCTTCAACGTGGTGACGGTCGACGGGGACACGTCGACCAATGATTCCCTCGTCCTCGTCGCCACCTGCACCGCCGGCAACCCCGAGATCGTGGGGGAAGGAACCGCGGAGTTCACGCGCCTCGCGGAATGCGTGCTGGAAGTAGCCCAGATCCTGTCGCAGGCCATCGTGCGGGACGGCGAGGGAGCCACCAAGTTCATGACGATCCTGGTCGAGGGGGGGAAGTCGCGCGAGGAATGCGTGCGCGTCGGCAAGGCGATCGCCCACTCGCCGCTGGTGAAGACGGCCTTCTTCGCCTCCGACCCCAACCTGGGGCGCATCCTGTGCGCGGTCGGCAACGCGAACATCGCCGACCTCGATCCCGCGAAGGTCACGCTGCACCTGGGCGACGTCCTCGTCGCCGAGAAGGGCGGGCGCGCGCCCGGCTACACGGAGGAGCAGGGCAAGGCCGTGATGGCGCCCGCGGAGATCGCGGTGCGCGTGGGCCTGGGCCGCGGCATCGAGAACGCGACCGTGTGGACGTGCGATTTCTCGTACGACTACGTGAAGATCAACGCGGACTACCGCAGCTAGCGGCGCGCGAACGATGGCCGGCACCGTGACCCCGCAGCTCGAGGCCTACTACGCGAAACGCGCGCGGGAGTACGAGCGGATCTACGACAAGGTCGAGCGGCAGGAGGAACTCGCGTGGCTGCGCGAGCGCCTGCCGCGGCTCTTCGCCGGGCGGCGCGTCCTGGAGATCGCCTGCGGCACCGGGTACTGGACGCAGGTCATCGCGCGCAGGGCCCTGCACGTAACCGCATGCGACATCAACGAGCCGGTGCTCGAGATCGCGCGCGAGAAACCGATCCGCCGGGGTCGCGTGCGCTTCGTCAAGGCCGATGCCTTCGCCCCCGCCGGCCTGTGCGCGGAATGCGACGCCGCCTTCGCGGGCTTCTGGTGGTCGCACGTGCGCAAGTCCGATCTCGCCCGCTGGCTCTCTGCCATGGCCAGGGCGCTCCCGCGGGGGGCGCTGGTGGCGATGCTCGACAACCGCTACGTGGAGGCGAGCTCCACGCCTGTCTCGCGGCGCGACGCGGAGGGCAACACCTACCAGGTGCGTCCGCTGCTCTCCGGCGAGACGCACGAGGTCCTCAAGAACTTCCCCACGCCCTCCGAGCTCGCCGACGCCGTGCGCCCCGTCGCCGCCGAGGCGCACCTGGAGGAAACGCGCTACTACTGGCTGCTCGTCTTCCGGACCCGATGAAAGATCCCCTCGACCGATTCCTCGGCCGCGTCGACCTGTTGCTCGACCGTCTCGAGAAGATCCTCCCCGCCGGTGCGCAGCCCGTCGACTGGTCCGCGGCGACCGCGTTCCGATGGCGCAAGAGAGGCGACCGCGGCTTCCTCGAGCCCGTGCGGCACCCGCACACGATCGCCTTCGCAGATCTCAAGGACATCGACGGGCAGAAGCGGCGCGTGCGCGAGAACACGGCGCAGTTCGTCGCCGGCAAGCCGGCCAACAACGTGCTCCTCACCGGGGCGCGCGGCACGGGAAAGAGCTCGCTCGTGAAGGCCGCGCTCAACGAGTTCGCGAAGAAGGGCCTGCGCCTGATCGAGGTGGACAAGTCCCACCTCGTCGACCTGCCGGACATCGTGGACCTCGTGGCGGAGCGGCGTGAGCGCTTCATCGTGTTCTGCGACGACCTGTCCTTCGAGGCGTCCGACCCGGGCTACAAGTCACTCAAGGTGGCGCTCGACGGGACGATCGCCGGGTCGGCGGAAAACCTCCTCATCTACGCCACCTCGAACCGCCGCCACCTGATGCCGGAGTTCATGGGCGAGAACCTCGAGGCAAAGCACCGCGGCGGCGAGATCCATCCGGGGGAGACCACCGAGGAGAAGATCTCGCTTTCCGAGCGCTTCGGGCTGTGGCTCTCGTTCTACCCGTTCGACCAGGACGAATACCTCGACATCGCGGAGCACTGGGTCGGCGTGCTCGGGGGCAAGGCGGACGCGGCCCTGAAGCCCGCGGCCCTCGTGTGGGCCCTCGAGCGCGGCTCCCGCAGCGGGCGCGTCGCGTGGCAGTTCGCGAAGGACTACGTGGGACGCGGCGCGGGCGCCCGGGGACGCAAGTGACGCAGCCCACCGACGTCGCGGCCGCCGTCATCGAACGGCCGGACGGGACCTTTCTCCTGGCCTGCCGCCCCGAGGGCAAGCCCTATCCCGGCTACTGGGAGTTCCCCGGCGGCAAGATCGAACCGGGCGAGGACCCGCGCGCGGCACTCGCCCGCGAGCTGAAGGAGGAACTCGGCATCGAGGTTCGCGAGGCCACGCCCTGGATCACGCGCGTCTATGCCTATACGCACGCGACGGTGCGCCTGCATTTCTTCCGCGTCACCGCCTGGGACGGCGAGCCGCAGCCGCTCGAGGACCAGGCCATCTCCTGGCAGCGCATCGAGGCGCCCGAGGTCGAGCCCATGCTCCCCGCGAACGCGCCCGTGCTCGCGGCACTCGCGCTTCCCGGCGTGATGGCCGTGTCCAACGCCGCCGAGACGGGATTCGACGCGTGGTCGCTCAAGCTCTCGGCGCAGGTGCTCGCCGAGAAGCTGCTCGTGCAGATCCGCGAGAAGGGGCTGGAGCCGCAGCGCGTGCAGTTCCTGCTCTCGCGCGCCCTCACGCGCGGCACGCCCTTCGGCGCGGTCGTGGTCGTGAACAGCGACTGCGGCTCCTGGCCGCAGGCCGACGGCGTGCATCTCACGTCGCGTGCCCTGTTGGCGGCGTCCGCGCGGCCCGCGGGACGCGTCGTCGGCGCTTCCTGCCACGATGCGGACGAGATGGCGCAGGCCGCGAAGCTGGGACTCGACTATGTGGTGGTCGGCCCGGTGAAGCCCACCGCCTCGCACCCGGGCGCGACGACGCTCGGCTGGGCGGGCTTCGCGGCGCTCGTGGCGGACTTCCCCCTGCCTGCGTACGCGATCGGCGGGCTCACCCGTGCCGACCTGCCCGAAGCGAAGCGGCACGGCGCGCACGGCGTGGCCCTCAGGAGCGCGGCGTTCGGCTGAGCAGGGCGCCGGGAACCTGCGCAGGCGATTCCACGAGGAGCTCGGCTCCGGCTCCGGGAAGTTCGTCGCGCGTGCCGTCCAGGTCGAAGAGGATCGGGTTCAAGCGCGACCCTTCGCGAAGGCCGAAACGTCGAGGCGCGCGGCGAATTCGCGCGGGTCCGCGTTCTGCACGAAGGGAAAGCGGCCGATGAGCGGCGCGCCGAGGCGTTCGGCGAGGGCCGCCACGTTCTCGTCGGCGCAGGCCATGGAAGGGTCAATCGCATTGGCGATCCAGCCGGCCAGGGGAAGCCGCGCGCGCGCGATGGATTCCGCCGTGAGCAGCGCGTGGTTGAGGCACCCGAGGCGCAGCCCCACCACGAGGACGACCGGAAGCGCGAGTGCCGCGGCGAGGTCCGCCGCATCGAAATCCCGGGCAAGCGGGACGCGGAAACCGCCCACGCCCTCCACCACGGTGAAGTCCCACCGGCGGGCGAGCGCCCGGTGGGCATCGACCAGCGGGGCGAGCGCGATGGCGCGTCCCTCGCGCGAGGCGGCAATGTGCGGGGCCAGGGGGTCCCGGAGCAGCAGGGGCGTGATCTCCCCGTGAGTGGGGGCATCCGGTCCTGCGGCTTCGGCCAGCGCGATCGTGTCCGCATTCGCGCCCTGGCCGGCGGGCTCGCCTGCACCGGCGGCCACCGGCTTCATCGGCGCGACGCGCAGTCCCTTCGCCCGGAGCGCGTGTACCAGCGCGCATGCGGCGAGCGTCTTGCCCACCCCGGTATCGGTGCCGGTCACGAAGAGGCCTCCGCTCACGACAACCGCCCCGTTTCGAAGCGCACGACCTGCCGGCCGTCGGGCAGCCGCTTCGGCGGCGTCTTCCAGGCGTGGCCGTAGACGACTTCCCAGGTCGCCGGAAGCAAGCCCCGGCGGCGATGGCGTTCGTAGGCAGACGTCATGCGGCGCCAGCGCTCGCGACCGGGCAGGCCGCGCCCGCGCCCCGGCAGGGAATTCACGGCCCCGATCGCCTTCAGGTCCCGGGCGACGGCGAGCACGGAGTCGTACTCGAGCGTGATGGTCTCCATTTCCATCACCGGGTCGGCGAATCCCGCTCGAACCAGCGCGTCGCCGAGGTCGTGCATGTCGACGAAGCGGTTGACGTGCGGCGCGTCGTCGGCTTCCGCGAAGGCCGCCCGCAGCTCGCGCAGCGTGTCCGGCCCGAAAGTGGAGAAGAGGATGAGCCCGTCGGTGCGCAGCGCGCGCGCCGCCTCCGCGAAGACGCGCGCCGGGTCGCACCATTGCAGCGCCAGGTTGGAGAAGACGAGCTCCACCGATGCGTTCGCAAGGGGCAGGCGCTCGGCGTCCGCGCAGACGAGCGCCGGGCGTCGCGAACCCGGCAGTCGGCGCCACCACGGCCCGCGTTCCCGGGCGTGGCCGAGCATCGCGTGCGCGAGGTCCAGCCCGACGAGGGAGGCCGCGGGGTAGCGCCGGGCCAGTGCGTCGAAGGCCTGCCCCGTGCCGCATCCCAGGTCCAGCACGCGTCGGGGATCGAGGCGCACCGGATCGAGGTGCTCGAGCAGGCGCGCACACACCTCGCGCTGCAGGACGGCGGCGGCGTCGTAGGTGCGCGCGGCGCGCTCGAAAGCCCGGCGCACGTCGCGCTTCACCGGGAGCAGGGCTTCATCCATGCAGCGCCTCGAGTGCGCCGGCCACGATGCCGGCGTGGCTTGCGAAAGGCAGGTGCGCAGCCTCGGCAATCTCCACGATCCGCGCCGAGGGCAGTGCGTTCGCGAGCCAGCGGCCCGCGGCCACCGGCGCGAGCGCGTCGCGACCGCCGTGGATCACGGTTGCGGGCCGGTCGAGCGTCGCGACGAGCGGGCGCAGGTCCGTGGCTTCCAGCGCCGCAAGGCCCGCGGCGAGACAGGCCTGCGAAGGCGATCCCCGATCGAGGAGCAGCGCCACAAGCTCGCGCGTGCGCTCTCGCGCCTGTGGTCCGCCCAGGGCATTGAGGTGCAGGAAGCTGCGGATCGTCCTCTCCGGATCGCTGCCCAGCCCGTGCGCGAATTCCTCGAACGCGGCGCGAGCCATCCCGTGGGGCCAGTCCGGCCGTTGCACGAAGCATGGCGTGGTGCTCACGAGGGCGAGCCTCGCGGCGCGCGCCGGGTGCCTGGCGGCCAGGCGCAGGGCGAGCAGTCCGCCGAGCGACCACCCGCAGACGGTGGCTCCTTCGGGCACGCACTGCGCCACGGCGTCGACGGCGCCATCCAGCCCTTCGAAGGGCACGTCGTGCGATCGGCCATGGCCCGGCAGGTCGATGAGGTGCAGGCGAAAGGAAGCCGCAAGGCGCGGCGCGAGACCGTGCCACACGCCGCCGTGCAATCCCCACCCGTGGAGCATGACGAGGTCGGGTCCGCTGCCGAGCCGCTCAACGTGCAGCGCCATGTCCGAGCGCCTCGCCCAGCGCGGACGCCAATGCCTCGACCTGCCCGGAGGAATGGGCCGCGGAAAGCGAAACGCGAAGCCGCGCGGTGCCGGCGGGAACCGTCGGGGGGCGGATGGCGGGCACGAGCTGGCCGAGTTCGCGAAGGCGCGCGGACAGAAGGACGGCTCGCCCGGACTCTCCCACGACCAGCGGCTGGATGGGCGTCGAAGAGACGGCCTCGATGCCGTGGCGCCCGCAGGCTTCGCGAAAGCCGGCGATGCGCTCGTGGAGCGCTTCCACGAGCGAGGCGTCCTCCTCGAGAAGGGCGAGGGACGCGGTGGCCACGGCTGCCGCCACGGGAGGAAGTGCGGTGGAATAGACGTAGGTCCGCGCGCGCTGCATCAGCCATTCGATCACCGTCGCGTGGCCCGCGACGAAGGCGCCGTAGCCGCCGAGCGCCTTGCCGAGGGTGGCCATGTACACGATGCGCGGCGAGGCAGCGCCGAAGTGGGCGAGGGCCCCGCGCCCGCCGCCGAGCACGCCGATGCCATGGGCGTCGTCCAGCACGAGCCACGCGTCGTGGCGCTCGGCCAGCGCGAGCAATTCCGGGACGGGCGCGACATCGCCGTCCATGCTGAACACCGTATCCGTGGCGATCACCCGGAGCGCAGCCTTCGATCCCGCAAGCAGCGCCTCGAGCCTTCCCAGGTCGCGGTGGGGATAGCGGTGAATCGTCGCGCGCGAAAGGAGCGCGCCGTCGACGAGGCACGCGTGGTTCAGGCGGTCTGCGAATATGGCCGCCGATCGATCGGCGATCGCCGCGAGAATGCCCAGGTTCGCCGCGTAACCGCTCGAAAAGAGGAGCGCGCGGGGCAGGCCGGTGAAGCGGGCGAAGGCCGCCTCGGCCTCCTCGTGCAGCCGCGAGTGGCCGACGACGATGGGCGAGGCACCGGCGCCGAACCCGAAGACTTCGATGGCGCCGTGCGCGGCTTCCCGGATGCGGGGGTGGTTCGCGAGCCCGAGGTAGTCGTTGGAAGCGAAGTTCGCGAGGGACCGGCCGGCCTCGAGGACGATGGGCCCTTGCGGCGAGTCGAGCACGCGGCGCTCGCGCCGAAGCCCGTCGTCCCCGAGCTGCTCCAACCCGCGTGCGAGGGCGGCTAGCCCGGCCGGTTCCACGGGCGCTTCAGCCGGCCACGAGGCCCAGCGCTTCGAACAGTGCGTCGTCGCGCGCCACATCCGGGTTCCCGGTCGTGAGGAGCTTCTCGCCGTAGAAGATGGAATTGGCGCCGGCGAGGAAGCAGAGCGCCTGCACGGCCTCGTGCATCTGCGTGCGCCCCGCCGAGAGCCGGACGAAACTTCTCGGCATGAGGATGCGCGCGGCCGCAACGGTGCGCACGAACTCCGTCCAGGCGATCGCCTCGGTTCCCGCGAGCGGCGTTCCCTCGACCTGCACGAGCTGGTTGATGGGCACGGACTCGGGCTGCGGATCGAGGCCCGCGAGCTGGGCGAGGAGGCCCGCGCGAGCCTCCCGCGATTCGCCCATGCCGACGATGCCGCCGCAGCAGACATGCAGGCCGGCCTTGCGCACGCGGTCGAGGGTGTCGAGGCGGTCCTGGTAGTCGCGGGTGGTGATCACCTCGCCGTAGAACTCCGGGGCCGTGTCGAGGTTGTGGTTGTAGTAGTCGAGCCCGGCTTCCCGCAGCTGCTCGGCCTGGCCGTCCTGGAGCATGCCGAGCGTGCAGCAGGTCTCGAGGCCCAACTTCTTCACCTCGCGAACCATGTCCAGCACCGGCTCGAGGTCGCGCGCCTTGGGGCCGCGCCAGGCCGCCCCCATGCAGAAGCGCGTTGCGCCGTTGTCCCTGGCCGCCGTCGCCGTGCGCACCACCTCGGCAAGCGGGAGCATCGCCTGGCTTTCCAGGCCCGTCGCGTGGCGCGCCGATTGCGGGCAATAACCGCAGTCCTCGGGGCAGCCGCCCGTCTTTATGGAAAGCAGCGTCGAGCGCTGGATGCGGCGGGGATCGAAATTCTCCCGGTGGACTGTCTGCGCCCGGAACAGGAGATCGTTGAAGGGAAGATCGAGGAGGTACCGGGCTTCGTCCCGGAGCGACCGGGTCCGGGGAACCGCCGGGGCGGTTCGGAAGAGAATCTGGTTCAAGGAGGAGGGTTCCCGTTGGAGCGCAAGTTCATGAGGAAGCAGGAGAATATCATTCCTGTCCGGAATGGGATGGGGATTGCCCGTACGGTTGCTCAAGAATTAGGCAGGTCGTGCTCGATTGCGAGGGATCGTCGGGCGAATTGCCTCCTGTGTCTCGAATCGACCGCGCAAACCGGCCTGTGTCAGAATTGTGAGCGCTTGCTTGCCAGAACCGGGTTTGCGTGCCTTGGCTGTGCGATTCCCCTGGCCGCCCGGGGCTGGTGCGGCGACTGCCTTCGCGAGCCGCCCGCCTTCGAAGGCGTGCTCGCGGCGTTCGATTACCGATTCCCCCTGGACCGACTTGTGCAGCGATTCAAGTTTTCCGCCGACCTCGCCGTGGGCGCCTACCTGGGCGACGCGCTTGCCCGCGCCGTGGCCGACGGCCCGCGCCCCGACCTGGTGGTAGCGTCCCCGATTTCGGCAAGGCGCTTGCGCGAGCGCGGATTCAATCCGGCCTTGCTGCTGGCCCGCCGCGTGGCCTCGCGCCACGGAATCACGCTCGACGGGGGTTGCCTTGCGAAGACCCGGCATACGCCGCCGCAGACCGGGTTGGATGCCGCCGCCAGGCGCCGCAACCTGCGCGGGGCATTCCGCTCCGGGCGCCGGCTGGAGGGATTGCACGTCGCCGTGGTGGACGACGTGCTGACCACCGGAGCCACGCTGGGCGCATTGGCCGGTGTGCTGAGAGCCGCCGGCGCCACCAGGGTGACCGGCTGGGTGGTGGCCCGTACGCCGGAGCCGCTCCGGGAAGGCCGGGCTGCGTGGACGTAGTGCTCGTCAGCCCCGAGATCCCCCCGAACGCCGGGAACGTGATCCGGCTGTGCGCCAATGCCGGGGTGGCCCTGCATCTCGTCCGGCCCCTGGGCTTCGACATGGACGACCGGAACCTCCGGCGGGCGGGGCTGGACTACCACGAGATGGCGAATGTCCGGGTGCACGAGGATTGGGCCGGTTGCCGGGCTGGGCTGGGGGGGCGAAGGATGTTCGCGTTCACCACGCGGGGCAAGGTCCGGTTCGACGCCGTCTCCTATCGAGGCGATGACGTGCTGGTATTCGGCGCCGAGTCGGCAGGCTTGCCCGCAGTGATCCTCGACGGGTTCGCCGAGGATCACCGGCTTCGCCTGCCCATGGTCCCGGGTAACCGCAGCCTCAACCTGTCGAACGCCGTTGCCGTCGCCGTATTCGAAGCCTGGCGCCAGGGCGGCTTCCGCGGCTCGGGCTGAAACCTGTGTGATGGATCACAACATTTCCCGGAAACGGGCAGAAAAACTACTGCTGTAATGCTTTTTGGCGAAAAGTGCTGATAAATCATGGGTTAGCTGTGATTGGGGTCACAGAATATCGTCCTCGAAAGGGGTTCAATGGGCACCATGGAAAGGGACATTGCGGGTTCGGAAAGCGGCAAGCGACCGGATGACCCCTTCAGGACCACCCAAACGGACTTTCGGACCCAACAGAGAAGTCGCCGCGAGACACCCCAAAAGGAGAAACTCATGAAATCGACCAAACTCACCACACTGGCCCTTGCCGTCGCGCTGGCTACCCCCCTGTTCGCCTCGGCCACTTCCGACATCACGACCGGCGCCGGCGCGCTCGCCGCCAGCGGCACCCTGGATTTCCGGATCATCATCCCGAAATTCCTCTTCCTGCAGGTCGGCACCGGCACGTTCCTGGTCGACAACCCGGCCATCGACGTGGTCGAGTTCAACGTCCCGCTTCGCGAGCCTCGGCGCCGGCCCGATCGCCCAGACCTCGCCCGCGAGCATCACCGCGCGCGTCGCCGGAAACAACGGCGCGATCGACCTGACGGCGACGACCGCCGGCGCGATGCTCAATGGCGCGGGTGACTCGATCTCGTTCACCACCATCACCGCGGCGTCTGCGGGTGCGACGAGCTTTGCCCACCCCGTGTTCGTGGACGGCGCGACCAGCGCGCCCGTGGCGATCGCTCCGAACATCAGCGCGAAGGTCACCGACCGGACCTCGACCTGGACCTTCAGCTACTCCAACGCGGCGATCGTCCCGGCTGGCACCTACGGCAGCACGGTGCCCAACAACGGCCGCGTGACCTACACGGCGTCGATGCCCTGACGCTTCCGACGTCTCCCTGGAGCACCCCCATGCCGCGAACCGCTTCGATGATCGGTTCGCGGTGTGCTTTCCGGGGGCCGTTTCGCGTCTGGTGCGATCAGGCGCATTGCTCTAGAGTCCCGACATGAGTCCGCCCGTGCGCAACCCGCCCGAAATCCGAATCCGGAGCCCACTGTTTCGAGCGCTGTTCCTGCTGGCGCTTTGCGTGCCGCACGCGGCGCAGGCGTGGATCCTCGCGGTGGGCAACAACAACCCGCGCCGGCTCTTCCTCACCGTCGGCAACGGCTCGCAACTGGCCGACAACGCCACCGTCAACCTGGTGAGCGTGAGCGTCCCGGTCGCGCAGATCGGCAGCGGCGCGCCCCAGGCCATGACCAGCAACAGCACCCAGGCGAACAGCACCTACGACAACTTCGCGATGTGCAACCCGCCCGCGCAGATATACTTCGGCGCCCTCTACCAGCGGCGGCTCAACTCGGAGTCCGCGACCGCAACCCTGCAGGTCACCTCGCCCGCGAACCTCACCAGCGCCGGCGGCGACACCATTCCGTTCAGCGAGATCAGCTGGACGGTGTCCGGGCCGGCCGGGGACGCCAATCCCGGCGCCATCCCGGCAGGCTCCTTTCCCCCGGGGGGAGGCACCCAGACGCTGGTCACCGTCACGCAGGGGACGCTGCGGGACAACTGCCACACCTACTCCTTCGCCAACACCTCGCCGCGCGCCGCGGGAACCTACAACGGAAGCGTCACCTACACGCTGACCTCGCCGTGAGCGCCGAGCGCGCCCACCCCGCCGTCGTCCGCTCCCGTGCGCGGGGGTTCACGCCGCTCGCCGCCTGCCTGCTCCTCGTAGCGAACCTCGCCCACGGGGAAACGCATCGCCTCGACGACTCCCTGAGCCAGGTCTTCCCGCCGGTCGCGGACTGGGCGTGGGAGCAGGGCTCCATCCGCAGCGGCAGCACGCGGATGCACATGCAGATCCGCGTGAACGTGCGCATCGACACGAAGCGCTGGGCCGGCCGCGCCGGGCGCATCTACATGGTGCTGCCGATCGAAGGCGGCGCGCCGGTCACGGCGGAATGGGACACGCAGGGGCGCCTGCTGGGCGGGAGGCTGGCCTCCGGCGAGCGTGCGCTGGTATTCTCCGGCAAGGTCCCGGGCCCCTGGCTGGAGGACACGATCCGCGTGCGGCTCACCACCGACACCCGGCACGCCCGGGAAAGCGCGAATCGGCTCGCCTTTCATTTCGAACTGGATACCCCGTAGCGCCATGAGCTTCCTGCCCTCCCGGATCGCACGCCTTGCGATTGCCCTCGCGGCGTTCGCGGGCGGCGCCGGTGGCGCGTCCGCGCAGGGGCTTGCGGCCTATGTCGCCCCGGCGCGGTTCGAGCTGAAGGGGGCCGCCGGCGAGACGCAGCGCCACGTGCTGGACATCCAGCACGTCGGCCGGCTCAGCGGCCGTTACCGCATCTACACCAACGACTGGGAATTCCAGAAGGACAACGCGCTCAAGTTCAGCGACGCGCTCGTCCCCGATAGCTGCCGCCCCTGGGTCGCGCTGGAGCGGCGCGAGCTCACCCTTGCGCCAAACGCAAAGTACCGGTTCCGTTTCGAGGTCACGCCGCCGCCGGGAACTCCCCCGCGGGAATGCCGCTTCGCCATCATGGTCGAGGGGGCCGACACCACCAAGGTCGAGCAGGGCGGCTTCAGCTTTCCGGTGGGCGGGCGCCTGGGCGTGATCGTCTACGTCGCGGTGGGGGAGGTGGAGCCGAAGCTGTCGATCGTCCAGACCAGCGTCCGGATGCGCGATGGCGAGCAATCGCCGTTCCTCGAAATGTCCAACACGGGCACCGCGCACGGCCGCCTGGAAGGCTTCCTCAACGGCAAGGATGCGACCGGCCGGGAGTTCGAGATCGCGCCGGAAGACTCCCCCATCCTTCCCGGCATGACGCGATCGATCGTCCTGCGACCGATTCCGGAGGGTGGCGGCAAGCCGCCCGCGATCCACTATCCGCTGACCGTGAAGGGCACCCTGGAATGGGGCAAGAAACGCGAATCCGTGGATCTGCGCTTCGCGCCCTGATCCGCGCGGCGTTCATTCCTGTCGTGGTGGGATTCGTGTCGCTGGGCGAAGCGCAGGTGAGGCTTTCCCAGGCGAAGAACGGCAATGGCACGCCACCGGCTGCGCCCGCCTACGAAGACCGCGTCATCGAGGGACTGGCGCCTCTCCTCGATGATGCGGAGGAAGAGCGGGCATACAACCGCGGCGGCTGGCCCCGCTTCCTGCGCCTGGAGACCCGGTTGGGCACGCTGCCCTTCGATGATCGCAAGGTCGAGGTGGGACTCAGCGCGGCCGCTGCCATCGACACGCCCAATCACGGAGTCATCGCCCTGGACGCAAGCATCGCGCCTGAACAGAGGCGCAGTTCCGTGACGCTTCGCCAGCGGGGACTTCCCGTGGACGGCGGCTGGCTGGTGAACAACGAGATCGGCGTCGGCACGCCCCTCGCGCCGGGCATCATGCGCCTGCCCGCCCGCGTGTACGTGCCTGCGGTCCTCACGCGCGGCGCCAGCACGGAGTGGTTCAACGCGGGCACGCTGACCCAGTTCATGGCGAGCAGCGGCGAGTTGGGGAGGCTGCAGGGCTATCCGATCTCCGGGTTCCTGCCGCTGGCGGGAACCGTCTCCATGATCGCGGCGCAGGGGCATGACGACGGCTGGCACCTGGCCCTGCGCCAGGCGCACGCCGACGGGGTCTCGCAGACCGAGTCGCCTTCGCAACCCTCCGATTACGTGACGAGCGACTCCACCCACGTTTCCGTGCGCCGTGAATCCGCGAACCACGGCATCCAGGGCAGTGTGGTCCGCACGCTTGCGAAGGGCGATTCCCGCACCCGCTACGGAGCCTGGGTGGATGCCGATCTCAGGGTCGGCTCCACGTCCTACGGTGCCGGCGTCTTTCGCCTGGATCCGAACCTCAGCTGGTCGGGCCAGCCGATGGCGAGCGACATCGAGGGCGCCTACCTGCGCGGCTCGACGCACACGCGGCAATGGACCGCCCAGGGAAGCGTGGACGTGCTTCGCTCGATCACCGGCGCGGGCGACACGGGAGTTCTCGCGAACGCGAGCGGCCAGTGGCGCTACAGCCGCAGCCTGAGCTTCGGGCTGGGAGGCACCGCCCGGCGATACAACGGCAATGCCGGAAGCGCGTTCGCCGACACGCGCTGGACCCATGACTGGGGAAGCAGCGGGCTGCGCGGGGAGTTCACCAGCAGCGGCAACGGCGAGCGCTCGAGGCGCTTCACCTTCGACCACGGCTGGGCGCTTTCGCAGGGCTGGATGCTCACCACGAGCGTCCTGGCGGGGCGCGAGAGCGGACCGGAGACCGACCGTACCCTGTGGGGCGGGGCCATGTCCGTGACCGCGCCGCTCTCTTCCGACATCACGCTGACCGGCAATGCGAACACGGAACGGCGCAATGACGGCAACGGAGTCACCGGGGCCAACCTGAGCCTCGTCTGGCGGCTGGCGAGGAACTGGGCGCTGGAGGGAAATCTCTACTACTCGCGGGGGCGAGTCACCCAGCTCCTGCCGATAGACCCGCTGGCACCGCAGCCCGATCGCTTCACCGCGACGAGCGACACGAAATCGGTCTTCCTGCTGCTGCGATACGAGGACCGCGCGGGAAGCCGGACCGTTCCCCTGGGCGGCCCACCGCAAGGGGGAGGGGGGAGCATCGTGGGCGTGGTGTTCCTCGACGGCAACCGCAACGGCTCCCAGGAAGCCGGCGAGACGGGGGCGGCGGGCGCGACGGTCTATCTCGACGGCCGCTACGCGACGCGCACCGACGCCCAGGGCCGCTTCGAATTCTCCTTCGTGGCGCCCGGCCCGAGGGTGATCACGGTGCTGAACGAGACCCTGCCTCTGCCCTGGGAGATCGGGGAACGCGCGCAGACGCGGGTCGAGGTCGTCGTGCGCGAGGCGACGCGCGTGGCGATACCGGTCGTGCGGCGCGGTCCGGACTGAGGCGTCGCGCGGCGCCCGGGCTGCTATTCCGGCTTCGGATCGCGGGCGAGCAGCTGGCGGACCGCGTCGGCGGGAGGGCGGGATTCGAACAGCACGGCGCACACCGCCTCGGTGATGGGCATGTCCACGCCGGCGTCGCGGGCGAGGTCGCGCACCGAAGTCGCGGATTGCACGCCTTCGGCGACATGCCCGATTTCCCCGAGGATCGTCGCGAGCGCCTGCCCACGGGCGAGACGCAGGCCCACGTCGCGGTTTCTCGAGAGCTCGCCGGTGCAGGTGAGCACCAGGTCGCCCAGCCCCGTGAGCCCCATGAAGGTCTCCGCCTGCCCGCCCATCGCCACGCCAAGGCGCACGATCTCGGCCAGCCCCCGGGTGACGAGCGCCGCGCGCGCGTTGCGCCCGAGCGCAAGGCCGTCGGCGATGCCCGCGGCGATCGCGACCACGTTCTTGACGGCGCCGCCCAGTTCCACGCCGACCAGGTCCGTGCTCGAATAGATGCGAAGGCGCGCGTCGTTGAGCCCGGCCGCGGTTCCCGACGCGAAGTCGCCATCGCGGCAAGCGAGGACGAGCGCCGTGGGCTGGCCCCGGGCCACCTCCAGCGCGAAGCTGGGCCCGGAAAGCGCGCCCGCGTGGCCGGCCCCGGGAAGGACTTCGGCGACGATCTCGTGGGGCAGCTTGCGCGAGCCGCTCTCGAAACCCTTGCAGGCCCAGAGCAGGTCGATGCCCGGCCGGATGCGCTCGATCGCGCCGGCGACTTCGCGCAACCCCGAGGTCGACGTGGCAACGATCGCGAGATCGCAACCGGCGATGGCGGAGGCGAGGTCCGGTTCGATCCGGAGCGCGTCCGGGAACGCGATATCGGGAAGATAGGGGCTCGAGCGCCGGCTCGCGAGGGATGCGCAGGCCTGCGGGCGCCGCGTCCACAGGCGCACCTCGTGGACGGAGGAAAAGGACACCCCGAGCGCCGATCCCCACGCTCCGGCGCCGAGGATCGAGATCTTCATCGGGACCCTAGACGCCCCAGAGATGGGCGGTGCGCGCGAACCCCACCTGCCCGTCGCGGTGGCGCACCTTCACCCAGCCGCCCACCGGGGGTTCGAGCACCTCGACGAGGACCTGCTTGTAGGCCTCGAAGACGAGCGGCGACCGGGCTTCGGGGGCTGCGCGCACGTCGGCCACGGGAACGCTCACGAGCGCATTGCGGCGCTCGCCCAGCATCCGGTTCTCGATCCAGCCCACTTCACCGCCGGTGTCCCGCACCTTCGTCCAGAGGTCGAGGCTCACCAGTACCTCGAAGGGGTAGCCCCGGCTCGCGACGAAGATGCGATCGGCCTTGTTCGACGGCGCGTCGTAGAGCACCGTCGCGCGTTCGCCCACGCTGCGGAACTCCGCTCCCGATGCGGGCCATGCCGCGAGGAACGCGAGGAACGCGAGGATCGCGGGGACGGCACGCATCGGCGTCCTCAGTGGGCGGCCTGGACGATCGGGCTGCCCTGCTGCTCGCCCGCCTGGGCCTGCTTCTGGGCCTGGTAGAGCGCCTCGAAGTTGACCGGGGTGAGCACCACCGGCGGGAAGCCCGCGCGGCTGACCACGTCGGAGATCACTTCGCGCACGTACGGGAAGAGGATGTTCGGGCAGGCGATGCCGAGCACCGGCTCCATGTCGGACTCGGGGATGTTGCGGATGACGAAGATGCCGGCCTGCCCCACCTCCGCGAGGAAGAGCGTCTTTTCCTTCGCCTTGGCCGTGACGGTCACCGTGAGGATCGTCTGGAAGACGCCGTCCTCGATCGGCTTCGACTCGTGGTGCAGCTGGATGTCGACCTGCGGCGCTTCGCGCTCGAGAAACACCTGGGGGGCGTTGGGAATCTCGAGCGAGATGTCCTTCACGTAGAGCTTCTCGATGGAAAAGACGGGCTGGTTCTGGGCGTCGCTCATGGCGCTTCCTTCGGTTGGGTGTGGATGGGCCCGCGGCCGTCAGGCGGCGAGCAAGGGGTCGAGTCCGCCCTCGTTGTCGAGCTCGGCAAGGTCGTCGTAGCCGCCGACGTGGCGTTCCCCGATGAATATCTGCGGCACGCTTCGCCGCCCGGATCGCGTCATCATCTCCTCGCGACGGGCCGGGTCGAGATCCACGCGGACCTTCTCGATGTCGGCCACGCCCTTGGCGCGGAGCAGTCTTTCGGCCATCACGCAGAACGGGCATACGCCGGTCGAGTACATCAGGACTTTCGCCATCGCCTAGCGCTCCACGGGAAGGTTCGCCTGTTCCCAGGCAGGGACGCCTCCCTTGAGGTTGTGGACGCTGGTGAATCCTGCCTTCTTCAGCGCCCGGCAGGCCGAACCGGCCCGCGCGCCGCTGCGACAGGTGACGATCACCGGCTTGTCCTTGAATTTCGCGATCTCGCCGATCCGCGCGGCCAGGTCGCCCAGGGGTATGTGACGCGCCTTCGGCAAGTGGCCCGCGGCGAACTCCTGGGGCTGCCGCACGTCCAGCACCAGCGTGCCGGGCTGGTTCATGAGGCGCGTGGCCTCCAGCGTACCCACGCCGTTGGCCCCGCCCGCGAAGCGGCTGATGTCGGGCCACAGCAGGAGCGCGCCGCTCGCGAGGAACAGCGCGACGAGCGCGAGGTTGTTCAGCAGGAATTCGCCCATGGGGGAAGCGCGGTACGCGGGGAAACGCGCATTTTAGCAGCCCGGTGCGTCGCCCGGCGAACCCCGTCATCCCGCGAGGGACTGCAGGCCCCAGAGTGCGGCCATCCCCGCGCCGATGCAGGCAAGGGGGTTGCGCACCTTCAGCGCCACCGCCGTCGCGGCGATTCCCGCGAGCAGCCGCGGATTGGCCACCGACAGGTCGAGCGCCCCGAAGGGCATCGCGAGGCCCGGCGCCACGATCGCGGCGAGCACCGCGGCCGGCACGAACGCGAGGGCCATGCGGAACGCGCGCGGAAACTTCTGCGGGTCGGCGAAGACGATGAACGAGGCGCGCGCGAGGAAGGTGACGGCACCCGCTCCGACGATCACGATCCACTCGCTCACCGGCGCAGGCTCCAGTCGATCGCGAGCCCCGCGCCGATGCCGGCGAGCGAGGCGACCACGAGCGCGAGCTTGTACGGCAGGCCGGCGAACGCGAGCGCGACGGCGGCAGCCACCATCGCCGCGGCGATGGCCGCGCGCGTGCGAAGCGCCGGCACCAGGATCGCCAGGAACGAGAGCGTGACCACGAAATCGAGTGACCACGATTCGGGAATCCGGGCCCCCGCCAGCGCCCCGGCGATCACCGATGCCTGCCATGCGGCGTACAGGGTGATCCCGGCCCCGAGCAGGTGGTAGTGGCCCAGGGAGTGCTCGCCCGGCTGGCCGTAGCGGTGCACGCCCATCGCGAAGCCCTGGTCCGTCATGAGGTAGGACAGCGGCACGCGCCAGCGTCTCGGCAGGTGCGCGAGGTGCGGGGAAAGGGTCGCGCTGTACATGAGGAAGCGCAGGCTCACGACGAACGCGGCCGCGAGTGTGACCAGGACGGGCGACTGCGCGGCCACGAGCTGGGCCACGACGAGCTGCGCGATTCCGGAAAAGGCGAAGAACGAAAGGGCTATTCCCTGCAGCGGCGACATCCCGGCGCCGACGGCGGCCACACCGGCCACGAAACCGAAGGGAATGGTGCCCACGAGGACCGGCGCGATGTCGCGGCAGCCCGCGAGGAATTCGCGGCGAGCGTTTGGTAACATGGGACGGCCGCGATCCTGCCACGAAAGCCATGAAAAAGCTCGTTCTCATCCGCCACGGCGAAAGCACCTGGAACCAGGAAAACCGATTCACCGGCTGGACGGACGTCGATCTCTCCGACCGGGGCGTGGAAGAAGCGCGTGCGGCGGGCCGCCTGCTTGCGGCGCAGGGCTACGATTTCGACATCGCGTTCACCTCGGTGCTCCGGCGCGCCATCCGCACGCTGAACCTCGCCCTCGAGGAGATGGACCGGCTCTGGCTTCCCGTCGTGAAGGACTGGCGGTTGAACGAGCGCCATTACGGCGCCCTGCAGGGGCTCAACAAGGCGGAGACGGCGCGCAAGTTCGGCGAGGAGCAGGTTCTCGTCTGGCGCCGCAGCTACGACACGCCTCCGCCGGAACTCGCCGAGGGCGACGAACGCGACAGCGCGCGCGACCGGCGTTACGCTGGTCTCGATGCCCGAGTGCCGCGCACCGAATGCCTCAAGGACACCGTGGCGCGCGTGATTCCTTACTGGCGGGAGGCGATCGCGCCGCGCGTGGCGGCCGGCGAGCGCGTTCTCGTCGCCGCGCACGGCAACAGCCTGCGCGCCCTGGTGAAGTTCCTGGACGGCATCACGGACGCCGAAATCGTCTCGCTCAATATTCCCACGGCGATTCCGCTCGTCTACGAACTCGACGACGCGATGAAACCCATCCGTCACTATTACCTCGGCGATCCGGAGGCGGTAGCGAAGGCGGCTGCTGCCGTCGCGAGCCAGGGCAAGGCTCGATAGGGGATGCGGGCGCGGCGTCTCGCGGCCGCCTTCCTCGCCTGCGTCGGGTTCGTGGCCTGCCTGGCGGCGGCAGCCCCCCGCCCCGGCGCGAAGGCCGCGCCGGCCGCGGCCTCCGAGGAAGACCTCCGGCAGCTGCGCGAGCGCATCGAGCGGCTGGAAAAGGATCTCGCGCGGGCCGAGGAGTCGCGGGGCGAGGCGGCCGATGTCCTGAAGGCCGCGGAAAAGGCGGTGAGCGAGGCAAACCGCACGCTTTTCGAACTGGGCAATGCCCACGCGGCGCTGTCCGCGCAACGGTCGGAACTCGCCGACCGCGGTGCCCGCGCGCGCAAGGACATCGGGGCCCAGCAGGCCCTTGCCGAGAGGCTGCTTCGGCTGCAGTACGAGCAAGGTGGCCAGGACCGTCTGCGACTCATCCTCGAGGGACGCGACCTGGCCGCCGTCTCCCGGCACCTGGCGTACTACGGCTACATCCAGCGGGCGCGTGCCGAATCGCTCGCGACGCTGAAGCGGGGCGCCGACGAACTCGCGGCGCTCGAGGCCGAGGCGCAGGAGAAGAGCGCCGCCCTGGCCGAGAACCAGGCGGCGCAGGCGAGGCAATCGCAGCGCCTCGAGAAGGAGCGCTCCCTGCGTGCAGCCGCGCTCAAGCGGCTCGCCGGCCGCGTGGCGCAGGGAAAGCGCGAGATCGGCCGGCTCAAGCGCGACGAGGAGCGACTCGGGCGACTGGTGCAGGAAATCGCACGGGCACTGGCGGCGCGCGAGGCGCAGAAGTCGCGCGAGTCCCGGCAGGCGCGCGAAGCGGGATCGTCGAAGAACCGTGAAGGCGGCAAGGGCACGAAGGAGCAGGCCCATGGAACTCCCGTGGACCAGGTGGCCGACGCGTCGCTTTCGGCCAGGGCCTTTCCCAGCCTCAAGGGGCGCCTGAAGCTTCCCGTGCCGGGGGAACTCATGAACCGCTACGGCAGTCCACGTGAGGAGGGCGGCACCGCGTGGCGCGGGCTCTTCATCCGTGCTGCCGTGGGGCAGGTGGTTCGCGCCGTGGCCGACGGGCGCGTCGTCTATGCCGACTGGTTGCGCGGGTTCGGCAACCTCCTGATCCTGGACCATGGCGGCGGCTACATGAGCCTCTACGGCTACAACGAGGGGCTGCTGCGGCAGGTCGGCGAGGGTGTCCGGGGCGGCGACGCCGTGGCCCAGGTAGGGGCCTCGGGGGGCGCCGAGGAATCGGGTCTATACTTCGAGTTGAGGCACGACGGGAAACCGTTCGATCCGCTGCGCTGGGTTTCGCGCTGAGGCATCCGGAAGCGGAGGCTGCGCGTAACCCGGCTACAGCATTGTCCCGGACATCGGCGAGGTGGCGAACATGAGCAGCAAACTGCAGCAGGTCGGCTTGGTGGTCCTGGGGGCCGCGCTCGGCATCGCCGCGAGCCTGCACTTCTCCGCGGTCGCCGACCGCCAGGCCTCCACGGTGCAACTGCCCGTCGACGACCTCCGGCTCTTCTCCGAGGTCTTCGGGCGCATCAAGAACGACTACGTCGAGCCGGTCGAGGACAAGAAGCTCCTGAAGGAGGCGATCAACGGGATGCTGACCGGGCTCGACCCGCATTCGGCATTTCTCGACCAGGACGCCTACAAGGATCTCCAGGTCGGCACCCAAGGCGAATTCGGCGGCCTCGGCATCGAGGTGGGCAGCGAAGACGGCTTCGTGAAGGTCGTGGCACCCATCGAGGACACGCCGGCCCACCGGGCGGGCATCCAGGCAGGCGACCTCATCATCAAGCTCGACGGCGTGAGCCTGAAGGGCATGAGCCTGAACGACGCGGTGAAGAAGATGCGCGGCAAGCCCCACACCGAAGTGGCGCTCACCATCATGCGCAAGGGCCAGCCCGCGCCGGTCGACATCAAGTTGAAGCGCGACGTGATCCGCGTGAAGAGCGTGAAGGCGCGGATCATCGAGCCGGGCTACGGCATGCTTCGCGTCACGCAGTTCCAGGAACACACGGGCGAGAATCTCGTCCAGGCCGTGAACGACCTCTACAAGCAGTCGAACGGCAACATGAAGGGGCTCGTGCTCGACCTGCGCATGAATCCCGGCGGGCTGCTCAATGCCGCGGTGGCCGTCTCGTCGGCGTTCCTGCCGAAGAACGCCCTGGTGGTCTACACCGACGGGCGCACGGAAGACGCCAAGATGCGCCTCACGGCGAACAAGGAGAACTACGTGCGCGGCGCGTTCCGCGAGGACTACCTTGCCAAGCTCCCCGCGGCCGCCAAGACGGTTCCCATCGTCGTGCTCGTGAATGGCGCCTCGGCGTCGGCTTCCGAGATCGTCGCGGGCGCGCTCCAGGACCACAAGCGCGCCACCGTCATCGGCACGCAGACTTTCGGCAAGGGTTCGGTGCAGACCATCCTGCCGCTGCCCAACAACCAGGCCGTGAAGCTCACCACGGCGCGCTACTACACGCCCAACGGGCGGTCCATCCAGGCCAAGGGCATCGCCCCCGACTTCGTGGTCGAGGACACGGCCACGGACTCGCGCCTGTTCACGCGGGAGGCTGACCTCCAGCACCACCTCGAGGGCGATGGCGAGAAGGGCAAGACCGGCGCGGATGCGCCGGCGGGGAAGCCGGCCCCGGTGAAGCCGTCGCCCGAATCCAAGGCGCCCGCGAAGCCCGAGGCGAAGGCCGAGGCCGAGGGAAGCAAGAAGGAAGAAGGCGCCAAGAAGGAAGACGTCCAGCTCGCCGCCGCCATGAAGCATCTCAAGGGGCTGCCCATCACCGCCGCCGCCGCGATCAAGTAGGGCGGGGGCCGGAGGCGCGCCGTGGACGACCGCCAGCGGCTGCGGTACAGCCGCCACCTCCTGCTCGACGGATTCGGCGAGGAGTCGCAGGAACGCCTGCTGGGTTCGCGAGCCCTGGTCGTAGGGGCGGGCGGCCTCGGTTCAGGCGCCCTCCCGTACCTGGCGTCGAGTGGTGTGGGCCGCATCACGGTCGCGGACGGGGATGTGGTCGACCTCACCAACCTGCAGCGCCAGATCGTGCACCGCGTCGATGCCATTGGCACGAACAAGGCGGTTTCGGCGGCGGCGACACTCGCGTCGATCAACCCCGAGATTTCCGTGGAAGCGTTGCAGGAGCGCCTTTCTCCGGAACGCCTGCGCATCCTCGCGCGCGATTGCGACGTGGTCCTCGACTGTTCCGACAATTTCGCCACGCGCCACGCGATCAGTGAAGCCTGCGTTCGCGCGGGCGTCGCGCTGGTTTCCGGCGCGGGGATCCGGTTCGACGGCCAAGTCGCGGTCTTCGACCACCGCAAGCCAGGCTCAGCCTGCTACCACTGCCTATTCCCCGCGGACGCGCCCGGCGAGGAGGAGCGCTGCGCGACGATGGGCGTGTTCGCGCCCCTGGTCGGCGTGATCGGCACGATGCAGGCCATGGAGGCGATCAAGCTGCTTGCGGGAATCGGAGAGACGCTCGCCGGCAGGCTGCTGTTGTTCGACGCGCTCGCGATGCGCTGGCACGAAGTGCGACTTTCCCGAGACCCGAATTGCGCCGTTTGCGGCACGCCGTGCTCGGCTGCCGCCTAGGAGAAGCCCGATGAAACGCACCGTGCGCGTGCTGGCGATCCTCGCCACCGCATTCCTCGCCGCCCCCCACGCACTGGCGGAGGCGGACAAGCAGGTCGTCTGGAAACTGGTCGACAAGAAGGGCAAGGTCACCTACGTCGACAAGGCGCCGTCCAAGGATTTCGACGGCAAGGTCACTCGGATCGAGGTCGACCTCACCGCCAACCGGGCGCGGCTCGTGAACCTCGGCGAGACGACGCCGCCGGTGCTGCTGCCGCTCACGGCCCCGGAGCTCAAGCGCGTGAAGGCGGACGCGGAGCTCGCGCGTGCGCGCGAAGTCCTGGAGGCGGCCAGGAAGGCGCGCGAGGACGGCAAGGACCCCACCCCCGAGGAGACCCGATGGCTCGGCAAGAAGGGCGGCGGCGCGCGCCCCGAGCCCACGGAGGCCTACCACGCTCGCATCAAGACGCTCGACGAGGCCTTGAAGTCCGCCGAGGAGAAATTCGAGGCGGCTCGCAAGACCGCCCGGATGGCCGCCATTGATTGATCCCGGCATGGCACGTGCGCTCGTGCTCGCGCTGGCGGTCGCCGTCGCCGTTCCCGCGGCGGCGCAGGTTCTCTACAAGCTGACCGATCGCCAGGGACGCGTCACCTACTCCGACCGAGCACCGAAGGACTTCGACGGAACGGTGGTGCGCCTGGAGCCGGATCCGGCTGCCAATGTCGTCCCCTCGGCGAAGTCGGAAGCACCGTCGAGACCGGCAAACGCGCCTTCCGAATGGGCGGAGAACCGCCGCCGGACGCGGGCCGAACTCGAGAAGCGGCTCTCCGCGGCCCAGGCGCGAGTCGAAGCTGCGCAGAAGGCGAAGGCGGAAGGTGGCGAGCCATTGCCGGAGGAACTGCAGACCATCCAGCGCCATGGCCCGCCGCTGAAGGCCGGGCAACAGCCGCCAAACCCGAACTGCTTCGTATCCAGGTTCCCGAGCGGGGCCGCCTCGCTCAACTGCCCGAGCCGCGTGCCGCACGATGCGTTCTACGAGCGCCAGAAAAAGCTCGATGAGGAACTCGCCAGCGCCGAGGAGGAACTGGCGCTCGCCGAGCGCGCCTATCGCCGCGGCACGGACTAGCGCGCGTCGACCGTCGACAGCTCCCAGCGGGGACGGACGGTGAAGCTCTCCTGGCCCGCAGGAGCCTCCTGATGCCGGAGCGCCGCCGCAAAGGCGATCATCGCGCCGTTGTCCGTGCACAGCCGCGCCGGAGGAAAGTAGACCGTCGCCCCGGTCCGGGCGGTCTCCCGGACGAGTCGATCGCGAAGTGCCGCGTTGGCGCCCACGCCACCCGCGACCACGAGGCGGTCCATGCCGGTCGCTTCCAGCGCCCGAAGGCACTTGGCGGCCAGCACGTCGATCACCGCTGCCTGGAAGGATGCCGCCACATCGGCCCGCAACCGGTCGTCCGGCGCATGCTTGCGGATGCAGTGCAGGGCGGAGGTCTTCAGTCCGCTGAAGCTGAAGTCGAGGCCGTCGCTTGCCAGCATCGGCCTCGGGAACGCGAAGCGCCTTGCATCGCCTTCGCGCGCGAGTTCGGCCAGGGCCGGGCCACCGGGGTACGAGAGCCCGAGGAGGCTCGCCGTCTTGTCGAAGGCTTCGCCCGCGGCGTCGTCGACGGTCTCGCCCAGGAGCGCGTAGCGGCCCACGCCCTCCACGGCCATGAGTTGCGTGTGCCCCCCGGATACCAGGAGGGCGACGAAGGGAAAGGCGGGCCGCGGGTCGGCGAGAAGCGGCGAAAGAAGGTGGCCCTCGAGGTGATGGACACCGACCACGGGCCTGCCGAGGGCGATGCCCAGCCCCGCGGCCACCGAAGCGCCCACGAGGAGCGCGCCCGCGAGCCCCGGGCCTTCCGTGTAGGCGATGAGATCGATGTCGTCCAGGGTACGACCGGCCTGGACGAGGGCCTCCCGGACGAGCGGGACGACGCGGCGGATGTGGTCGCGCGAGGCGAGCTCCGGCACGACGCCGCCGTAAAGGGCATGCAGGTCGACCTGCGAGTGCAGGGCGTCGCCCACCACGCCGCGCTCGCTGTCGTAGAGGGCGACACCGGTTTCGTCGCAGGAGGTCTCGATGCCGAGGGTGAGCACGCGGGGAGGGCGCGATGCGCGCCTGTTCAGGGATGCAGAACTTTGATATTATGCAGGGTTTTCAGCGCTGCCCCATCTCTTTCGGAACCGAATATGCCGACCATCCGACTCAAGGAAAACGAGCCGTTCGACGTGGCCCTGCGCCGCTTCAAGCGCGCCGTCGAAAAAACGGGCCTTCTCACGGAACTGCGCGCGCGCGAGTTCTACGAGAAGCCCACCGCCGAGCGCAAGCGCAAGCATGCGGCCGCCGTGAAGCGCCGCTACAAGCGCATGCGCTCGCAGATGCTTCCGCCGAAGCTCTACTGAGCGCACCGGCAGGCACTTCGCGGCGAGCCGGGCCCGAGCGCCCCGCTCGCCGCGGTCATTTCCGGCAAAGGCAAGCATGCATCTTCGCGATCGGGTGAACGAGGACGTGAAGGCGGCCATGAAGGCGCGCGATGCGGAGCGCCTCGGCACCCTGCGATTGCTCACCTCGGCGATGAAGCAGCGGGAGGTCGATGAGCGGATCACGCTCGACGATGCCGCCGTGGTTGCGGTCATCGAGAAGATGCTCAAGCAGCGCCGGGATTCCGTGGCCCAGTACGAGAAGGCGCAGCGCCAGGACCTGGCGGACGTGGAAAAGCGCGAGATGGCCATCCTGCAGGGCTATCTTCCCGAGCAACTCTCCGAATCCGAGATCGACGCGATCGTCGTCGAGGCGCTGGCCGCGACGGGAAGCGCATCGCCCACGGACATGGGCAAGGTGATGGCGATCGTGAAGCCGAAGGTGGCCGGTCGCGCGGACATGGGCCGCGTCTCGGCGCTGGTGAAGGCGAAGCTCGCGGGCTGACCGCGGCAAGACCGGCGCTCCCGCCCGTTCGCGGGAGGACATTGCACACGGGGACCGGGAGAGACCACCCGCATGATCCCGCAGGATTTCATCCAGGCGCTCCTCGGGCGCGTCGACATCGTCGACGTGATCGACCGGCACGTGAGGCTCAAGAAGGCGGGGACCAACTTCAAGGCGTGCTGCCCGTTCCACAACGAGAAGACGCCTTCGTTCAACGTGAGCCCCGCGAAGCAGTTCTACCATTGCTTCGGATGCGGCGCGCACGGCAATGCGATCGGATTCGTGATGGAGTATTCGGGCTTCACCTACCCCGATGCGATCCGCGAACTCGCGCAGCAGGTCGGCATGGAGGTACCGGAGGTCCGCGGAGCCGCGGCCGGCCGGACGGCGCCCGCGCAGGTCCGAGGGCTCGTCGATCGCATGATGGAAGCGCTCAACTACTACCGGGGCGAACTCAAGAAATCTCCCGAGGCGATCGATTACCTCAAGCGACGCGGGCTGTCCGGCGAGATCGCGGCCCGCTACGGGATGGGATTCGCGCCCGAAGCCTGGCAGTCGCTCAAGGGCGTCTTTGCCGACTACGAATCCGACGAGGTGAAGGAAACGGGCCTCGTCATCGATTCCGAGCCTGGCGACGCCACGAATGGCGAGCCGGCGCGCAAGTCGCGGCGCTACGACCGGTTCCGGGGGCGGGTCATGTTTCCCATCCTCGACTCGCGCGGCAACGTGATCGGTTTCGGTGGCCGCGTGGTCGGCGATGGCGAGCCCAAGTACCTGAATTCCCCCGAGACGCCGCTTTTCGAGAAGGGCCGGGAACTCTACGGCCTGTGGCAGGCGCGGCGCGCGATCCGCGATGCGAATCTCGCGGTCGTGGTCGAGGGCTACATGGATGTCGTGGCACTCGCCCAGCACGGCGTGGAGAATGCCGTGGCCACCCTCGGCACCGCGACGACGCCGATGCACGTGGCCAAGCTCCTCCGGCTGGTCGACAACGTGGCCTTCTGCTTCGACGGCGACAGCGCCGGGCGAAAGGCCGCCTGGAAGGCCCTCGAGGTGTCCCTTCCGGTTCTGGCGGACGGGAAATCCGTGGCCTTCCTCTTCCTGCCGGCGGAAGACGACCCCGATACGTTCGTGCGCCGCGAGGGAAAGGCAACATTCGTGGCTGCGCTCGAGAAAGCCGTGCCGCTCTCGCAGTTCCTGGTATCGGAAATCGCCTCGAAAGTGGACATGCGCTCCGAAGAGGGCCGTGCGCGGTTCCTCGCGGTCGCGCGGCCCCTCGTGACCCAGATCGAGGCGCCCGCCCTGGGCGCCATGATCCGCAAGCGGCTCGCGGAGATGTCGGGGCTGGATGTCGAGCAGATCCCGGGACTCGGTCCGGTCCGGGGAACGGTGCGGCCCCGCCATGGCCCCGGCCCCCGGGGAATTCGCCAGGCCCTGTCGGTCGAGACGCAGATCCTGCAGCGCGTACTTCGCAAACCCGATCTCGCCCGTTCGGTCGATGCCGAACTGGTCCCGGAGGGCTCCGGGGATGGGCGGGCGCTGCATGCGGTCCTCGCTTTCGTCCGGGAGGCCGAGCAAGGCCTCACACTGGGGCAGGTGATTGCCCACTTCGATGGCACGGAGCACGCATCCTTGCTCGACGCCGCCATTGGCGGCGGCAGCGTCCTGGACGAGGTCCCGGAGGCGGAACTGGACCTGGCTGCGGAACTCGCCGGGCTCCAGGACCGGCTCGGTCTCATGCACTCGGAGAGGCGCAAGGCCGAACTCGAGGTCCGCGCCCAGGAAGGCCCCCTTTCCCCCGCCGAGCAGGACGAACTGGCCGCACTCACCGCCCGCCAGGCAGCCGCCAAGGGAGTGAACTCCCAGCTCGAAAAGCCGCCTAAACGATGATAAAATAAGCGGTTTTTCCCACCCGCTTTGCCTATTTCCGGAGCTGCTCGTGAAATCCTCCAGCAAAGACAAGAACGCCAGCAAGGACCCGCACAAGGCCGAGGTGAAGCTCGCGGAGGTCGAGGCGCAGAAGAAGCGCCTGAAGAACCTGATCGTCCTGGGCAAGGAGCGCGGCTACCTCACCTACGCCGAGATCAACGACCATCTCCCCGACGAGATGACCGATGCCGAGGCGATCGAGGGCGTGGTCACCATGCTCGCGGACATGGGCATCGCGGTGTACGACCAGGCGCCGGACGCCGAGACGCTCCTCCTCACCGAGGCGTCGTCCAACCAGATGGCCGACGAGGACGTGGTCGAGGAGGCCGAGGAGGCCCTGTCCCTCACCGTCGATTCCGAATTCGGCCGCACCACGGACCCGGTGCGCATGTACATGCGCGAAATGGGCTCCGTGGAGCTCCTCACGCGGGAGGGCGAGATCGAGATCGCCAAGCGCATCGAGGACGGCCTGAAGCACATGATCCATGCGATCTCGTCCTGCCCGACGACCATCGAGGAGATCCTTCGCCTCGCGGACCTCGTCGAGAAGGACGAGATGCGCATCGACGAGCTGGTCGACGGGCTGGTCGACGCCGACGGCGAGGACATCGTCGGCGAGGAGATGAGCGAGGAGGAGGAACTCGAGGAGATCGAGGACGACGAGGGCGACGAGGACGCCGACATGGCGAGCGCCGATCTCGAGCAGCTGAAGAACGATTCCCTCGTGCACTTCAACAAGATCCGGCGCCTGTACAAGAAGATGCGCAAGATCCTCTCCGAGAAGGGCTACCGGTCGCGCGCCTACAAGGATCTCCAGGAGTCGATCTCGGGAGAACTCCTCATGATCCGGTTCACCGCGAAGCAGGTCGAGCACCTGTGCGGGGGGCTGCGCCAGCTGGTCGAGCGCGTGCGCGGCAACGAGCGCGAGATCATGGAGTTGTGCACGAGGAACGCCGCCATGCCGCGGGCGCACTTCATAAAGGTGTTCCCCGGCAACGAGACCAACCTCAAGTGGGTGGCTGAGGAAGTCGCCTCGGGCAAGGCCTTCGCCAAGGCGCTCGACCGGTTCAAGCCGGCGATCATGGAGCAGCAGGAGTCCCTCATCGGCCTGCAGAAGGAGGTGGGCATCCCGATCAAGGACCTGAAGGAAATCGCCCGCCAGATGTCCACGGGCGAGGCCAAGGCCCGGCGCGCCAAGCGCGAGATGATCGAGGCGAACCTGCGCCTCGTGATCTCGATCGCGAAGAAGTACACGAACCGGGGCCTGCAGTTCCTGGATCTCATCCAGGAGGGCAACATCGGCCTCATGAAGGCGGTGGACAAGTTCGAATACCGCCGCGGCTACAAGTTCTCGACCTACGCGACCTGGTGGATCCGCCAGGCCATCACGCGCTCGATCGCCGACCAGGCACGCACCATCCGCATCCCGGTGCACATGATCGAGACGATCAACAAGATGAACCGCATCTCGCGCCAGATCCTGCAGGAAACGGGCGCGGAGCCCGATCCCGCCACGCTCGCGGTGAAGATGGAGATGCCCGAGGAGAAGATCCGGAAGATCCTGAAGATCTCCAAGGAGCCCATTTCCATGGAGACGCCGATCGGGGACGACGACGACTCCCACCTCGGCGACTTCATCGAGGACCAGGCCGGCCTTGCGCCCTCGGATTCCGCGCTCTTCGCGAGCCTCCGGGAGGCGACCAAGGACGTGCTGGATTCCCTCACGCCGCGCGAGGCGAAGGTGCTGCGCATGCGCTTCGGCATCGAGATGAACACCGACCACACCCTCGAGGAAGTCGGCAAGCAGTTCGACGTGACGCGCGAGCGCATTCGCCAGATCGAGGCGAAGGCGCTGCGCAAGCTCCGGCATCCTTCCCGGTCCGAGAAGCTCCGCAGCTTCCTGGAAGGCGAGGGCTGAAGCGCCCGCTGTAACCGCGGGCGTTACAACCGCCGGCTTCCGGCGACCATTACAATGCCCGCTTCGCAGCGGGCATTTTCCTTTCCGGGCCTGTAGCTCAGTCGGTTAGAGCAGGGGACTCATAATCCCTTGGTCGCTGGTTCGAATCCAGCCGGGCCCACCACCCTTCCCCCAGCCTGCCTTCCCAACCGCGCGCCGGTTGAACCACCCCCCCTTTCGGTTGATCAGTATCAAAAGGACGCCGGGGAGGGGGGGTATTCTGCGCCGTAATCCCCATGGTGGGGCGGGGTGCGTGCAGCAGGCGCCGCAACCCTCGGTTTCGGTTCGAAGTGAAGGAAATGCAGCATCGGCAATCGGTGAGCAGGGCGCCCGCGGCAGTACGAGGGCAAGCTGCTTACCCCGGCAGGCGCCGGGGAGCCGGTCCAGGTCAACGGAAGCGTCCGTACCCGGGCGCATTGGGAGGCAACATGCATCATCGTCTCGCGGCAAAGCTGGTCACGGCTTGCGCACTGTCGCTCGCGTTCCTGTGGGCCGCTCCGGCCAGTGCACAGGGCGCCGAGCCCGTCTGCAACAAGTGCCACGAGGAGTCCCACGACTCCATCAAGGCGACCGCGCACGGCAACAAGAACGACGCCGCCGGGAAAATGTGCCAATCCTGTCACGGTGACGCGACCGAGCACGTCGCCGCCCGCGGCAAGAAGGCCCTTCCCAACAACAAGATGGTCAAGGCCACGACGCCTGAGCAGAAGTCCGAGGTGTGCCTGACCTGCCACGCGGGCAACCGCCAGCTCGCCTTCTGGGAGTCCGGCAAGCATGCCAAGAACGACGTCGCCTGCTCGAACTGCCACAGCATCCACGGCAGGAACAAGGGCCCGTCGCCGGGGATCTTCACCACGACCAACCGGCCGATCGAGGCCGACATGTGCGGCTCGTGCCACAAGCAGGTGCGCACCGCCACGATGAAGACCTCGCACCATCCGATCCAGGAGGGCAAGGTGAAGTGCTCCGACTGCCACAACCCGCACGGCGCGCTGAGCCAGGCGATGGTGAAGCACGAGAGCGTGAACCAGCAGTGCTTCTCCTGCCACGCCGACAAGCGCGGGCCCTATGTGTTCGGCCACCCGCCGGTCGAGGAAAACTGCCTCACCTGCCACACGCCGCACGGCTCCTCCCACGGCAAGCTGCTTGCCGAGAAGGTTCCCAACGTGTGCCAGGACTGCCATGTCCAGGGCCGCCACCCGACCTCCTACTACGACCAGAACGCGGGATGGATCCGGGCGGACGGGACGTCGCAGACGAACGCGAGCAACCGCCTCGTGTATCGCTCCTGCCTGAACTGCCACAACTCCGTCCACGGCTCGAACGCTCCGTCGAACCGCGGCCGCTACCTGATCCGCTAAGGGGATGACGATCATGAAACAGAAGCTCATTGCAGTCCTGATCGCGAACCTGTTCATCGCGGCACCGGTCTTCGCCCAGTCCGACTTCTCGCTCAACGGGTCGGTCAGCGTCGGCGCCATCAACGTCGGCGACAAGGACGCCGCCGACGCCTCCAAGCTGAACGAGTTCCGCGACCTCTCCAACGGCGGCCTCCTCGGCTTCGACATCTCCGGGCGCGGCAGCCGCTACTGGATGGATCTCTTCGGCGAGAACATCGGCCGGGACGACCATTTCGTGAATCTGCGCGGCGGCATGTACGACGTCTTCAAGTACCGCCTGTACACCGACCAGTTGAAGCACAACTTCCTGTTCGGCGGACGCACGCCCTACGCCAACGCCGGAAGCGCGAACATCATGGCGACGCTGCCGTCGCTCAACCCGGCGGTGTGGAACACCATCGACATCGGCTACAAGCGCCGCGACGACGGCGGGTTCTTCGAGTTCCAGGGCGCCTCGCCGTGGTACTTCCGCGTCGACGGCAACCAGGTCACGCAGAGCGGCACCAAGCTCGGCGCGTCCTCCCAGGGCTTGAGCCCGGGCAACGGCCAGATCGACATCGCGTTCCCGACGGAGTACACGACGCGCAACGCCACCGTCGAGGGCGGCTACAGTTCCAAGAAGATGCACTTCGCGGTGTCCTGGATGACCAGCAAGTTCGAGAACGACAACAAGTTCGTCGACTGGAACAACGGCTTCTACCTGGGCCAGGACCGGACTTACCTGGAGGCCGACAACAAGTACTCGCGCCTGGCCGCCAACGCGACCATCCGCCAGTTGCCGCTCAACTCGACACTCGCGCTGCGCTTCACGGACGACGAGATGAAGAGCAACACGAGCCTGGGCACCACGGTGCTGGGCGCGGCGGGCGCGATCCAGACGACGCTGCCCAATACGCCGACCTACGACGGCAAGGTCGAGCATACGACCTACACGCTGGCGCTCGCCTCGGCGCCGATGCGCAATCTCGACACGCGCCTCTTCGTGAACCGCTGGAAGCGCGACGACAAGTCGACTCACCTCGTGTTCACCGGCACCGCCTCCGGCGGCGATCCGTACATGAACGAGCCGATGTCCATCGACAAGAAGAACTGGGGCTTCGACGCGTTCTACCGCCTGAACCGGCAGAACCGCCTGGGCGTGGGCTACGACGAGCTCGACCTCGAGCGCCACCGCGCCGACTTCGACCGGACCGAGGACAAGAAGTGGTTCGTCGAGTGGAAGACGAGCATGATCGACAGCGTCTCGGCGCGCCTGAAGTACACCGATCTCAAGCGCACGGCGAACTTCCTGCACGGCAACGACGGCGCGAACACTGGCGACGTGCTGTACTGGAACCGCTTCCTGCGCTCCTTCGACGCGGCGGATTCCGACCAGAAGTCGTGGAAGGCGACGATCGACTTCACGCCCGCGGAGTTCCTCGACGTGTCTCTCGAGGCCACCTCCAAGAAGATCGACTACACGAAGACGGTCCTCGGCCGCCTGAGCGACGACCGCAGCGAGATCTACGGCAGCGTCTCCTACGGCAACCCCGAAAGCGCGCGCTGGACCGTCTTCGGCGACGTCGAGCGGGTGAAGTACGTCTCCCGCCACATGGTCATCCCGTTCGGCTCCACGGCCATCGGCACCTACGACCCGTTCGCCGCCCCGTCCTCCTCGAAGTACAACTGGGAAGGCACCATCAAGGACAAGAACTGGGCGTTCGGCGTGGCCCTCGACCTGCCGGCCACCGAGAAGCTGATGGTCAAGGCCTCCGTCGTGTACTACAAGTCGGACGGCTCGGTCGACTTCGACAGCAACCGCGTGGGTTCGGGGCCGGAAGCGATGTCCAACTACGACGACGCGAAGCGCACTTCCTTCAACCTGAAGGGCGTGTACAGGTTCAGCAAGGCGCTCACGCTCACGGCGGGCTATGCCTACGAGAAGTTCGACCGCCAGGACGTGCAGACCGACGGCTTCCAGTACGTGATCCCGGGCAACAGCGGAGCCAACAGCTACTTCATGGGCTACCTGGCCAATCCGGTTTACAAGGCCAGTATCGTCTACGGCCTAGTGTCCTGGAACTTCTAGCAGGACCAAAGTAGCGCCTCTAAAGGCCGCGCCTCCGGGCGCGGCCTTTTTCCTTGCGCGGGCGCCTCTCGTATGATGGGCCCATGGCCACCCACGAGCCCGTGCCCGCGCTGCGCAAGATCCCGGACGACATGCCGGCGCTCCTGCGCCCCCCCGGCGCCATGCCCGGGGAAGAGGCGCGCGAGCGCTTCTGGAACCTGGTCGGGATCATGGTCATCGTCGCGATCTCGCTCGCGGCCATGGGCTGGTGGTCCTACGCCCAGGTGCGCGGCTCGCTCCGGGACCTGCGCGCCGCGGGCCTCGCAGCACTCCTCGAGAGCGAGTCCGAGGCGCTCACCATCTGGATCGGCGAGAAGAAACGCGCCGCCGAGCGCTGGGCCGCCGAGGAGCCGGTGCAGCGCGAGGCCGCCGCGCTCGTGCGCCTGGCCGAGTCGGGCATGGATGCCGCCTCCGTTTGCCGCTCGCCGGCGCGCCAGAAACTGCTTGCAAAGATCGCACCCTTCGTGGCCCTCGAGGAGGCGGTGGCCGTCAACCTCATCGGGCGCAACGGCGCCATCATCGCGGCACTGAACGACGCCTATTGCGGGCTCTCGATTTCGGAGTCGGATTTCGCCGCGCGGCTCAAGCCCGTCTTCGAGGGGCGCACCGTGTTCGTGAGGCCCTTCGAAGAACGCGAGCGCGTGGGCGAATCTGCCGGCCTGCCTTTCGATCGCCCCCTGGTGTGGGTGGAGACCCCGATCCGCAACGCGGCCGGGGAGGTGATCGCCGCGCTGGGCTTCGGGCGCCTGGCCGATTCGCGCTTCGGCTCGCTCCTCACCCTGAGTTCCACGAAGTCCTCGCGCGAGGCCTACGCCTTCGACAGCCACGGGATGATGCTCACGCAGAGCCGCTATCTCGGGGACCTTCGGGTCGCGGGGCTGGTGGCGGCCGGGGACTCCGGGATTTTGCGCATACCCGTCCGCGACCCCGGCGGCGACATCGTGGCCGGATTCCGCCCTGCGAGGCCCCCGGGCGAGTGGCCGCTCACGGCCCTGGCGGAAGCCGCGCTGCGGGCCCCCGCCACCGGCGGCCCCTTCGAGGGTGCAATCCTGGAGCCCTACCGCAGCTATCGCGGCGCCGAAGTGATCGGCGCCTGGCGCTGGCTTCGTGAGAAGGAGGTGGTCATCGCCGTCGAAATCGAGGAGGCGGAGGCGTATGCGCCCCTGAAGTACGTGGAGATCGCGTTCTCCACGCTGCTCGCCTTCTTCGCGGTGGCACTTGTCGCCGCGATGTCGTCTTCGGTCTGGGCCGTGCGGCTGAAACTGCGCGAGGCGCGCCGCGTGGGGCCCTACACGCTCGAGCGCGAGATCGGCGAGGGCGGCATCAGCCACGTCTACCTCGCCCGCCATTCGCACCTGAAGCGCCCCGTGGCCGTGAAGGTGCTCAAGGCGGCGCTCGCCAGCGACGAGGCGGTGACGCGCTTCGAGCGCGAGGTGCAGCTCTGCAGCCGGCTCTCGCACCCCAACACCATCGAGATCTACGACTACGGGCGCACGCGCGAGGGCGCCTTCTACTACGCCATGGAGTACCTGGACGGGGTGTCGCTCGAGGACCTGGTGGGAAAGGAGGGCCGGCTGCCGGTGGCCCGCGCCGTGCACGTGCTCAGGCAGGTCTGCGGCTCGCTCAAGGAAGCGCACGACCACGGGCTGGTGCACCGCGACGTGAAGCCCCACAACCTCATGCTCTGCCGTCATGGCGGCGAACACGACGTCGTGAAGGTGCTCGATTTCGGCCTCGTGAAGGAGCTGGAGAATCCGCACACGCGCGACATCACGCAGTTCGCCCGCGTGCTGGGAACCCCGCTATACATGGCGCCGGAACGCCTGCGCAACCCGGCCGACGCCGATGCCCGCGCAGACATCTACGCGCTGGGCGCCGTGGCGTTCTTCGTGCTCACGGGCCGGCGCGTCTTCGAGACGCAGAGCGACCACGACCTCGTCTACCAGGTGCTGAACGTCGAGGCACCTTCGATTGCGCGAAGCGGGGCGGGGGACGCACCGGCCGCCCTCGATGCGCTCGTGTCACGATGCCTCGCCAAGGACCGCGAAGCGCGGCCGGGTTCGATCGGGGAGGTTGCCGCCGTTCTGGCGGAGGTGGCGCGCGGCCAGCCGTGGCGGGAGGACGAGGCCCGGCAGTGGTGGGCCCTTCGCGACCGGGCGCAGGAGCCCGGGGCGAGCGAGACTTCCGACGTCAAGGCAGCGCGCACATGACCGCCCCTTCGAGCGTCCACCCGTGCCGCTGCATTTCCCGCCAGGTCGAGTCGCTCGTCGTGAACCGGTGGTTGGAGTCGTTGCGCGCGAATCCCTCGTTGTAGGCGCGCAGCACCTGCAGGTATCCCGGCGGACAGGCGCCGTCCGCCGACACGGGCTCGATGTAGAACCCGGTGCCCTCGTAGTACCACCCGCCGGCGCGCTTCACGAGTTCGCATTCAGAGGCGCTCGCGGTGAAGAAGTGCGAGTTCGGCCCGCCCGCCAGGGCTCCGTAGAAGCGGCACACCGGCACGGCGGTGGTGAAGTTCGTCGCGGGCAGCCGCGAGTAGGACCGGAACGCGTGCCCCGTGAGTTGCCAGTCAGGGCCGGCAACGCCCGCGAGTATCAGCGCTATCTCGTCGGCGCCGCTCGCGATGAAGAAGTGGTTCAGGGGAGCGTGGTAGAACTCCCGGGTGAGCGCCTCGTCCGGCCCGGGCGCGAAGGGCACGTGAGCATCGACCCGCAGGGCATCCTGCGGCCCGCCTGACACGCTCCCCATGCGGATGAGCCGGGCGATCGCATCCGGATCCTCGGCGACGCGGAGATAGGCGTTCAGGAACGTTACCGTCCACGTCATCACGTCGCCGCGCATCGCGGCCTCGTACCCGTGTTCCACGTCGGCGAGCTCGACCAGGTAGCGCGAGCCCCGGAATCGGTTGATCGCCTGTTCCATCATCTTGATCGGCGCTGTGAGATCGGCCGTGCCGGAGATCGCGAGAAAAGGACGATCGACCCGGTCGGCGCCGCCCTGGTCGTCGCAGAACGACGGCAGGAAGGACTGCCCCGCATAGGGAACGAGCCCGACGGCCACCTTGACCCGCGGGTCCGTGACGGTGTCCCGGCAGGCGAGGCCGAGGCTCGTGGTCAGGCGCGCGCCCAGGAGGTTGGCCACGGCCTGCCCGCCCAGGCTCGCGCCGAAGCCGCCGATGCGGTCCGGGTCGATGCCGGGCGCGTAGCCCGGGTGCGCGAGCAGCGTGTCCACGAGCGCCTTGAGGGATGCCGGGCGCATCAGTTCCATCTCGACGAACTCGTCGAAGTGGGCGAGCAAGGTCAGGAAATCGCGGAGATCGCCGACGCGAATGCGCGAGAACCGCGGATCGCCGTGGAACACGGCCGCCACCAGGTAGCCGTGCGACGCGAGGTCGACCATCGCCTCGAGGTGGCCCGGGCTGATCGGGCTGCCGCCCAGGCCATGGGAAAAGAGGACGAGCGGCAGCCGCGCGGGAATCGCAGGCGGAGGCGGGCTCAGGAGGATCCCGTAGCCGGCCGCGTGTTCGGCGAGGTGAATAAGCCGCGGCGAGGCGCCGGCCGGCTGCATGCGGGGCACGATGTCGCCGGTGCCCGGCAGGACGTAGTCGGGATCGCCATTGGCCTGCGGCGTGGGATGGCAGACGATCGCGACGTGGGGAACAAGGTCTCCGGCGAACCGCGGATAGATCTCGCGAAGGTCCGGGACCGGCACGTCGAAGCGCAGCGCCGTGTCCGGAGCGGCGAGTATCTGCGAAATGTAGCGCCCCTGGCCATCGCGGGGCCGTCCCTCCCAGATCTCCTCCGGCGTCGAGGCGAGGGCGGCGATGAAGGATTCGTCCTGGGCTATGTTGGAGCAGGCAACCTTGAACGGGCCGGCGCCCACGGGCGTGACGGTCGCGACGTGATTTGCCGCCATCGCGAGGCCGCTGGCCCCGAGTGCTGCGACGAAGGCGAAAAGCGAATGGCGCATGACAGGTAGAATCCTCTGCAAACCGGCATTTTCCCACGCGAACCATGGACGACATCCCGAAGCTGCGCCGAATCCTGCGGGACAACCGCACCGTCGCGGTGGTGGGGCTTTCGGCCAACTGGTACCGGCCGAGCTACTTCGCCGCCAAGTACCTGCAGGAACACGGCTACCGCGTCATCCCGGTCAATCCCGCGTACGACAGCATCCTGGGAGAGAAGTGCCACAAGTCGCTCGCCGAAATCCCGGAGAAGGTCGACATCGTCGACTGCTTCCGCCGCAGCGAGGAGATCCCCGCCCTCGCGGACGAAGCCGCCGCGATCGGCGCGAAGGTCCTGTGGATGCAGCTCGGCGTGACGAGCGGCGAGGCCCGGCGGCAGGCCGAGGCGGCCGGGCTCGAGGTGGTCGAGGACCGCTGCATGAAGATCGAGCACGGACGCCTGTTCGGCGGGCTGGGCTGGGCCGGCGTGAACACCGGGGTGATCTCCGCCCATCGCCAGTCCCGATGAATGCCTGCCCGCGTGATCGGGCGGGCCCGTAGAATAGCGCGCAGTTTCCCCTGCCCGGAAGGAAGAGTTCCCATGGAGCCGCATCTCCTCTGGATCGTCGCCGGATTCGTCCTCGTCATCGCGGAGCTCGTGACGGGCACCTTCTACCTGCTGGTGATCGGCGTGGGCGCGTTCGCCGGCGCCGCCGTCGCCTGGGCGGGCGGCGCCTACCTCGCGCAAGCGGTCGGCGGGAGCGCGGTGGCCCTCGCGGGAACCTGGCTCGTGTATCGCTGGCACCGCAGCCACCGCCGGAGCAATCCGAAGGACGACTTCCTCGACCTGGGCCAGCCCGTGGTCCTCGAGACGTGGGTCGACGCCGGCGCCGGGCTGGCGCGCGTGAAGTACCGCGGCACGACGTGGGATGCGAGGATCGGCGCCGGAACGCGCCCCGATCCGGGCGCCACGCTCTTCATCAACGGACAGGACGGGAGCACGCTGCTCGTGTCCGCCGCGAAGCCCTCGAACTGAAACGAACAAGAACCAGGGAGACCGCCATGTTCTTCAAAGTCCTCATCGCCGCCATCGTCTCGATCGCCGCCGCGTTCCTCACGCAGAGCGTCGGCATTACGGTAGCCACCTTCCTCATCGCGATGATCGTGGTGCTCGTCGTCGAGGGCATCCGCGTCGTGCCCCAGCAGCAGGCCTGGGTGATCGAGCGCCTGGGCAAGTACCACGAGATCCTGCCGCCGGGGCTGAACGTGATCGTGCCCTTCATCGACCGCATCGCCTACCGCCATTCGCTGAAGGAAGTGCCTCTCGACATCCCCGAGCAGGTCTGCATCACCAAGGACAACACGCAGCTCGCGGTGGACGGGATCATCTATTACCAGGTGGCGGACCCGAAGCTCGCCTCCTACGGCTCGTCGGACTACGTGCTCGCGATCTCGCAGCTCGCGCAAACGGCGTTGCGCAGCGAAGTCGGCAAGATGGAGCTCGACAAGACATTCGAGAGCCGAAGCGAGATCAACCACATGGTCGTCTCCGTCCTGGACGAGGCGGGCCGCACGTGGGGCATCAAGGTGCTGCGCTACGAGATCAAGAGCCTCACGCCGCCGGAGGCGATCTTGCGCTCGATGCAGGCGCAGATCACCGCGGAACGGGAGAAACGCGCGCTCATCGCCAAGAGCGAGGGCCAGCGCCAGCAGGAGATCAACATCGCCGACGGTGCCAAGCAGGCCAAGGTGCTGCAGTCCGAGGGCGACAAGCAGGCCGCGATCAACAAGGCGCAGGGCGAGGCGCTGGCGCTCACGACCGTTGCCGAGGCGACCGCGAACGCGGTGCGCCAGGTAGCCGCCGCCATCGGCGCCGAGGGCGGGATGCTCGCTGCCAACCTGAAGGTCGCGGAGAAATACGTCGAGGCTTTCTCCGGCCTCGCCAAGACCGGCAACACGCTGATCGTGCCGGCGAACCTCACGGACGTGTCGACCTTCGTCTCGACCGCCATGACGGTGCTGGACAGGACGAAGGCCTCGCTGGACGCGCCCAAGTAGCCGATGGCGGACCGCGCGTTCGGCTTCGAGACCCTGGCCCTGCACGCGGGCCAGATTCCCGACGCGCAGACGGGTGCGCGCGCGGCACCCCTCTACCAGACGACCTCGTTCGTCTTCGACAGCGCCGAGCATGCGGCAAGCCTCTTCAATCTGCAGACCTTCGGCAACGTCTACACGCGGCTTTCGAACCCGACGACCGCGATGTTCGAGGAGCGCATGGCGGCCCTTGAGGGCGGGCGTGCGGCGGTGGCCACCGCCTCGGGTCAGGCCGCCGAGATGGTGGCGCTTCTCAACATCTGCCAGGCGGGCGACCACATCGTCTCCTCCTCGAAGCTCTACGGCGGCACGCACACGATGTTCGCCGTGAACTTCCCGAAGCTCGGCATCGAGACCACCTTCGTCGATCCCGACGAGCCCGAGAACTTCCGCGGCGCGATCCGCCAGAACACGAAGGCGGTGTTTTCCGAGACGCTCGGCAACCCCGCCATCAATATGGTCGACATCGCCGCGGTCGGCGCGATTGCGCGCGAGGCAGGCGTTCCCTTCGTGGTCGACAACACCGCAGCCTCGCCCTACCTGTGCCAGCCGCTCGCGCACGGCGCCGATGTCGTCGTCCATTCGGCCACCAAGTTCATCGGCGGCCACGGCACCACCATGGGCGGGGTGGTGGTGGAGAGCGGGAAGTTTCCCTGGGACAACGGGAAGTTCCCGTCGATGACGGAGCCCAGCGCGGGCTACCACGGCGTGCGCTTCTTCGAGACCTTCGGCGACTTCGGCTTCACCATGAAGGCGCGTATGGAGATCCTGCGCGTCTTCGGGCCGGCGATCTCGCCCTTCAATGCGTGGATGCTGCTGCAGGGCCTGGAGACGCTGCCGGTGCGCATGGACCGCCACTGCGCCAACACACTGGGAGTGGCGCAGTTCCTGCGCGCCCACGCCAAGGTCGCGTGGGTGAGCTATCCCGGGCTCGAGGAAAACCGGTACCACGCGCTCACGCGCCGCTACATGCCGAAGGGCGCAGGCGCGCTCCTGTCCTTCGGGATCAAGGGCGGCTTTTCGGCGGGCGTGAAGTTCATCGAGGGCCTCGAGTTCGTGAGCCACCTCGCCAACATCGGCGACGCCAAGTCGCTCGTGATCCACCCGGCCTCCACCACGCACCGGCAACTCGCGGAAGCCGACCAGGTGAAGGCGGGGGTGCCGCCGGACATGGTGCGGCTCTCCATCGGGCTGGAGACGCTCGACGACATCCTCTGGGACCTGGACCAGGCCCTCTCCCGTACCTGAGCGGCCGGCGGCGCAGGCTTCCGAGTCGGGGCGCCGGTCGGATTTGACAAGGTCCGGCGAAGCGTCATACGATGGTTTCAAACGAGCGTTTGAATCACGCGTTTGACGCGTTTCCGATACCCCGGGGAGGCCACCCGATGCCCGAGCAGCGCCCCGCTCGCCGAACACCCGCGATGGACGCCCTGTCCCAGGACACCAAGTCCCGGATCCTGGACGCCGCGGAATCGCTGTTCATGGAGCATGGCTTCGAGGCCACCAGCCTGCGGCAGCTCACCGCCGCCGCGGGCGTGAACCTCGCGGCGGTGAACTACCACTTCGGCACCAAGGAAGAGCTCTTCCAGGCGGTGCTCACGCGCCGGCTGGACCCGATGAACCAGGAGCGCATCGATCTCCTCGAGCGCTACGAGCGCCAGGCGGGCACGCGGCCGCTTTCCTGCGAGAAGATCCTCTCGGCCATGCTGATACCCGCACTCCGGCTCTCGAGGGACGAGCGGCGCGGGGGCAAGGATTTCCTGCGCGTGCTGGGGCGCGCCTATGCCGATCCGGCGCCGTTCATCCGCAACTTCCTCTCGGCGCAGTACGCCGAGATGATCAACCGGTTCAAGGACGCGTTCCAGAAGGCGCTTCCGCACCTCACGATGCAGGAGCTCACCTGGAGGCTGCACTTCGTCATGGGCGCGCTGTCCTACACGCTGGCGGGCACCGACGCGCTCAAGCTCCTGGCGCAGGTGATCCCGCACGACAAGGACAACGACGAAATGCTGCTCGAGCGGCTCGCCCCCTTCCTCGCGGCAGGCCTCAAGGCGCCGCTCGGGGACACGAAGAAGCTGGAGCTGGCCTCCGGGGACTAGGCAAGGCCCGCACGAGGCGAACTGGAGCAACGCCCGACCGCATCGCGGGAGGGTATTTTCGGGAAGGAGATTGACCATGCTGCCCATCATCCTGTCGGTCCTCGCCGTGATCGTCGTCGCGTGGACGCTCGCCTACCACCGCGCGAATGCCCTGGCGTGGTCGGCCGCGCTGGCGGCCGGTGCCGCCTGCCTCACCGTGCTCGCCGCCCCGCCGGCCGGTGTCGTGGCGGCGGCCTGGGTCGCGGTCGCCGTGTTCGCCGCGCTCTCCGTGGTGAAACCGATCCGCCGCGCGATCGTCACGGGCCCGCTCTTCGGCCTCTTCAAGCGCGTGCTTCCGCAGATGTCGCAGACGGAGCAGGAGGCGCTGGACGCGGGCAGCGTCTGGTGGGATGCCGATCTCTTCTCCGGCAAGCCCGACTGGTCGAAGATGCTCGCCTACCCGGCGGCGAAGCTGACCGCCGAGGAGCAGGCCTTCGTGGACGGGCCGGTGGAAGAACTCTGCGGCATGCTCGACGAATGGGAGATCAACAACGAGCGCATGGACCTCTCGCCGGAAGCGTGGAAGTTCATCCGCGACCAGGGCTTCCTCGGGATCATCATCCCGAAGTCCTTCGGGGGGCTGGGGTTCTCGGCCTTCGCGCACTCCGAGATCGTGACCAAGATCTCGACCCGCAGCGGCGCGGCCGCGGTGACCGTCATGGTGCCCAACTCGCTGGGCCCGGCCGAGCTCCTGATGCACTACGGCACCGAGGAGCAGAAGAACCACTACCTGCCGCGCCTCGCGAAGGGACAGGAGATCCCCTGCTTCGCGCTCACCAATCCCGATGCGGGATCCGATGCGGCATCCATTCCGGACTTCGGCATCGTCTGCAAGGGCACGCACGAGGGCAAGGAGGTCCTGGGCATCCGCCTCACCTGGGAAAAGCGCTACATCACGCTCGCCCCGGTGGCCACGCTCCTGGGCCTCGCCTTCAAGCTCTACGATCCCGAAAAGCTCCTGGGCGGCGAGGAGGATGTGGGCATCACGCTCGCGCTCGTGCCGACCTCGCACGCAGGCGTGAACGTCGGCCGGCGTCACGATCCGCTGGGCTGCGCGTTCATGAACGGGCCCACGACGGGCAAGGACGTCTTCATCCCGATGGACTGGGTGATCGGCGGCAAGGCGGAGGTGGGAACCGGCTGGCGCATGCTGATGGAGTGCCTCGCCGCGGGCCGGTCCATATCGCTGCCGTCCATGTCGATGGCCGCGGGAAAGATCGGAACGCGGGTGACTGGCGCCTACGCGCGCATCCGCACGCAGTTCAAGACGCCCATCGGGCGCTTCGAGGGCATCGAGGAGCCGCTCGCGCGCATCGGCGGAACGACCTACCTCATGGACGGCATGCGTCGCATGACCATGGCCGCGCTCGACATGGGCGAGAAGCCGAGCGTCATCTCGGCGATCTGCAAGTACCACATGACGGAGCGCATGCGCTCGGTCATCAACGACGCGATGGACGTCCACGGCGGCAAGGGGATCTGCATGGGCCCCAACAATTACCTCGGGCGCGCCTACCAGACGCTCCCCATCGCCATCACGGTGGAGGGGGCCAACATCCTCACGCGCTCGCTCATCATCTTCGGGCAGGGCGCCATCCGCTGCCATCCCTGGGTGCTGAAGGAGATGCGCGCGGCGGGCGGCAACGACCTGCCGGCCTTCGACCTCGCCTTCTGGGGGCATGTGAGCTTCACGGTGTCGAACGCGGCGCGCGCGCTGTGGCTCGGCCTCACCGGCGGCAAGGGAATCTCGGTGCCGGGTTCGCGGGAGACGCGCCGTTACCTGCAGATCCTCACGCGCTTCTCGTCGGCCTTCGCGCTGCTCGCGGACATGTCCATGTTCGTGATCGGCGGCAGCCTCAAGCGCAAGGAAATGCTCTCCGCACGCCTGGGCGACATCCTCTCCCACCTCTACATGATGTCGGCCACCGTCAAGCGCTTCCATGACGACGGCTGCCCGAAGGAGGATCTCCCGCTCCTCACCTGGGCCATGTACGACAGCTCGTTCAAGATGCAGGTGGCGCTGGACGGCGTGCTCGCGAACTTCCCGAGCCGGCCGGTGGCGTGGGTGCTGCGCCAGCTCGCCTTCCCGAAGGGGCTCACCCTCACCGCGCCGCACGACAAGTGGGCCTCGCGCGTGGCGAAGCTCCTCATCGAGCCGGGCCCCGTGCGCGACCGCCTCACCGCGGGCATCTACCTGCCGCGCAAGGAGAGCGACCTCGTCGGCCGGCTCGAGTTCGCGATGGAGGCCGCCATCCAGGCCGAGCCCATCGAAGCGAAGATCCGTGCCGCGCACAAGGCCGGCAAGCTCCCGCAGCGCACGATGGCGGAGCGCCGCGACGCCGCGGTCAAGAGCGGCATCGTGACACTCGCCGAGTTCGAGCACCTCGTGCGCACGGACCGGCTGCGGCGCGACGTGATCATGGTCGACGATTTCCCGACCGACCTGTCCCGACAACCCAGCCAGGAGAAGGCCCCATGGCCGCTCAAAGCCGCCGCGTCCATGTAGTCGACGGCGCGCGCACGCCATTCCTCAAGGCGAAGAAGGGGCTCGGCCCCTTCTCCGGCTCGGACCTCGCGGTCGCCGCCGGGCGCCCGCTCATCGCCCGCCAGCCCTTCGACGCGACGGCTTTCGACGAAGTCATCCTGGGCGCGGCCATGCCTTCGGCCGACGAGGCCAACATCGGCCGCGTGGTGTCGCTGCGACTCGGTTGCGGGGAGAAGGTCCCCGCGTGGACCGTCATGCGCAACTGCGCCTCGGGCATGCAGGCGATCGACACCGCGTACCTGAACATCCAGGTGGGGCGCTCGAGCCTGGTGCTCGCCGGCGGCACGGACGCCATGAGCCACGCGCCGCTGCTCTTCGGGCCGGCGATGGTGAACTGGCTGGCCGACTGGTACGCGGCGAAGTCCCTCGGGCAGCGGGCCGCGACTGCCGCGAAGTTCCGCCTCGCCTACCTCGCGCCGGTTATCGCCATCCTGCGCGGCCTGACCGACCCGGTGGTGAAGCTCTCCATGGGCTCGACCGCCGAGATCGTCGCGCAGCGCTTTGGCATCACGCGACAGATGATGGACGAGTTCGCGGTGGAGTCGCACCGCCGCCTCGCGTTCGCCCAGGACAACGGGCACCTCGAGGAGATCGAGCCGATCTACGGCCCCGACGGGACGGTGTACGCGACCGACGACGGCCTGCGGCGCGATTCCGCGGTCGAGAAGCTCGCGAAACTGAAGCCCGTCTTCGACCGGACCTACGGCAACGTGACGCCGGGCAACAGCTCGCAGATCACCGACGGCGCGGCGATGCTCGTGCTGGCCGCCGAGGAGGTCGTGGACGAATACGGCCTGACCAGCCTCGGACGCGTGGTCGACGCAAACTGGGGCGCGCTCGACCCTGCGGAAATGGGCCTCGGGCCGGTCCACGCGATCACGCCGATGCTCAAGCGAAACCGCCTCGGCTGGGACGACATCGACTGCGTGGAGGTGAACGAGGCGTTCGCCGCGCAGGTGCTCGGCTGCCTGGCCGCGTGGGAGAGCGACGCGTACTGCAAGGAGCACTTCGGCCTCGACCGCGCCTTCGGACGGCTCGACCGGGGGAAGCTGAACGTCGATGGCGGCGCCATCGCGCTGGGCCATCCGATCGGCGCCTCGGGGGCGCGCGTGGTGCTGCACGCGCTGAAGGTGCTCGAGCGCACGGGTGGAAGGCGCGCCGTGGCCTCGCTGTGCATCGGCGGGGGGCAGGGCGGCGCCATGCTCCTCGAACGGCCCTGAAGAGACAAGGAAAGCCATGGACCTGAAGCACTGGGATCTCGAAACCGACGCGCAGAGCCTCGCGTGGCTGCGGTTCGACCGCGCGGGCAGCGCGACCAACACCTTTTCGACGGAGGTGCTCCAGGAACTCGGCCGGATCGCCGACCACCTCGCGGCCATGCCGCCGAAGGGCCTCGCCATCCTCTCGGCGAAGGAAAACGGATTCGCGGCCGGGGCGGACATCGACGAGTTCACGAAGATCTCGAGCGCGGACGAGGCCATGGCCTTCACCACACTCGGCAACGAGGTCTTCGACAAGATCGCCGCACTCCCCTTTCCGACGCTCGCCATGATCCACGGCTTCTGCATGGGCGGCGGCACGGAGCTCTCGCTCGCCTGCCGCTACCGCATCGCGGACGACGGCCCGAAGACGCGCATGGCCCTTCCGGAAGTGCTGATCGGGATCGTGCCGGGATGGGGAGGTGCGAAGCGCCTGCCGCCGCTCGTCGGCGCCGCCAATGCCCTCGACCTCATGCTGACCGGGCGCGGCGTCGACGGCCGCCGCGCGAAGAAGATGGGGCTGGTGGACGCGGTCACGCAGAAGCGCCACTTCGCCAACGCGGTGCGCATGTTCCTGGCGAGTCCGCCGCCGCCCCACAAGCCGCCGCTGTCCGCGGCCGTGACCGGCTGGCCGGTGGTGCGCTCCCTCGTCGCGTCGATGTCGAGGAAGCAGGTGGCGAAGAAGGCGCGCGCGGACCACTATCCCGCCCCCTACGCGATCATCGACCTGTGGAAGGACTTCGGCGGCGACGTGCGCAACGTCCCCGTCGACCATCCGGGGTCGATGGCGAGCCTTTTCGCGCACCCGACGACGCGAAACCTGATTCGCCTGTTCAAGCTCCAGGACCGGATGAAGGCCCTGGGCAAGCCCGGCGCGGAAGCGGACGCGCAGGAGGGCGCAGGCGTGGAGCCCGTGCGGCACCTGCACGTGATCGGCGCCGGCGCGATGGGCGGCGACATCGCTGCGTGGTGCGCGCTGAAGGGCATCACCGTCACGCTCCAGGACCTCTCGCCTGACCGCATCGCCCCGGCGATCCAGCGCGCCCACGCCCTCTACCGGAAGCGCCTGAAGCAGCCGCACCTCGTCCAGGCGGCCTTCGACCGCCTCATTCCCGACGTGAAGGGAGACGGCGTGGCCAAGGCGGACCTGATCATCGAGGCCATCGTCGAGAATGCGGAGATCAAGCGAAAGCTCTTCGCGGGCATCGAGCCGCGGATGAAGCCCGGGGCCATCCTCGCCTCGAACACCTCGAGCATCCCGCTCCAGGAGCTCTCCGGGGTCCTCAAGGCGCCGGATCGCCTCGTCGGCCTGCACTTCTTCAACCCCGTGGCGATGATGATGCTGGTCGAGATCGTGGAGGGCCCGCAGACGGCGCCCGCCGTGATGCTGGCCGGGCAGGCCTTCGCCCGGCAGATCGACAAGCTCCCGCTGCCCTGCAAGAGCGCGCCCGGCTTCCTCGTGAACCGCGTGCTCTCGCCCTACCTCATGGAAGCGATGCTCATGCTGGACGAAGGCGTGCCCGGCGAGACGATCGACGCGGCCGCGAGGGACTTCGGCATGCCCATGGGCCCCATCGAGCTCGCCGACATGGTGGGCCTGGACATCTGCTGGGCCGTCGGGCAGGAGCTCGCGAAGCCGGGCATGCCGATCCCGAAGCGCCTGCAGGCCAACATCGAGGCGAAGCGCCTGGGCAAGAAGTCGGGACAGGGCTTCTACACGTGGGTGAAGGGCAAGCCCCGGAAATCGAGCGGGAGCGGCTCCGTGGACCTGAAGCCCCTCGCCGATCGCCTGGTGATCCCGGCGCTCAACGAGGCGGTGGCGTGCCTGCGCGAGAAGATCGTGACCGATGCGGACCTGTGCGACGCGGGCGTGATCTTCGGCACGGGCTTCGCGCCCCATCGCGGCGGGCCGATCTCCGCGATCCGGGAGCGCGGCAAGGAGTCGTGGCTGAAGACGATGGCCGAACTGCGCGCGAAGCACGGGGAGCGATTCGAGCCCGACACGGGCTGGGATGCCATTCCGGCGTGATGGGGGCCGGCCGACCACGGGCGCCCACCGCCCGCCGTTGCCGGATCGCAAGATGAATCCGGCCCTCGCGCTCTGGCGCCGGATGGAAGGCGTGCCCTTCGGCAAGGCGATCTTCTCGCGCATCGTCTGCGCGAAGGCGCCCTACTTCGGCAGCATCCGTCCCCGGTTCGAGGAATTCCGACCGGGATTCGCGCGCGTGTCGATGCGCAAGCGCCGCGCGGTGACGAACCACATCGGCACGGTGCATGCGATCGCGATGTGCAACCTCGCGGAGCTCGCCGCGGGGACGATGACGGAGATCACGATCCCGCCGGGCATGCGCTGGCTGCCCAGGGGCATGACCGTGGAGTACCTGAAGAAGGCGGAGACCGACATCGAGGCTTCCGCCGAAGTCGCGCGGATGGAGGAGGGCCCGGGCCGCGATGTTCCGGTGACCGTGGAGGTGAGGGACCGCGCCGGGGAAGTCGTGTGCCGCGCCGTCATCACGATGTGGGTCTCCCCGCGACGCAAGGCCTGAGGCGATGGAGCTTCGCGACGCGGCGAGGGCCGCCGACGGCCATGAACTCGCGGTGACCCGATTCCCGGCCGAGGGCCGCGCCTGGGCCACGCTCCTTGTCGCGGGCGCCATGGGCGTGCGGCAGGATTTCTACGAGCCGCTGGCGCGCCACCTCGCGGAGCACGGCGTGCACGTCCTCACCTTCGACTATCGCGGCATGGGGGCTTCCCGCGGCGACGGCCTGCGGGGATTCGAGGCGGACATCACCACCTGGGCCGATTGCGACCTCGACGCGATGCTGCGCGAGGCGAGGTCCATGGACCCGGGACTTCCGGCCTTCGCGATCGGCCACAGCCTCGGCGGGCAGCTCTTCGGCGCGGTCGCGGAAACCGCGGGCCTGAAGGCGTTCGTGACCGTCACCGCGGGCTCCGGCTGGTACCGCCTGAACGAACGCATGCCGATTCAGGTGCGCATCTTCTGGTTCCTGGCGATCCCGGCGCTCACCACGCTGTTCGGCTACTTTCCCGGAAGGCGGCTCGGGATGGTGGGCGACCTTCCGGCGGGTGTTGCGTGGCAGTGGAGGCGCTGGGCCACGCATCCTGATTACCTCCTCAGCGAGGGCGAGGCCCTGCGCCGTCGCTTCGACGCGGTGACGATCCCGGTCCTGGGCTACTCCTTCACCGACGACGCGATGCTCACGCAAACCGCCGTCGACCGGATGCACGGGTACTACCGCAACGCGCGCGTGGAGCGGCGCCATGTCGCGCCATCCGGCGCGGGTCGCGACCGCATCGGGCACCTCGGCTACTTCCTGCCGGCAAGCGGCGACAAGCTCTGGCACGACACGCTGGACTGGCTGCGCGGGAAGGCTGCCGCGTGAGCGCTCCCGGAGCCGCGGCCCGCCACGGGCGCCAGGTCCCCATCGGTGACGACGACACGATCGCGGACGCGTTCGCCGCGCGCGTCGCGCTCACGCCGCACGCGGTGGCCTACCGGGAGTTCGACGCGGTCGCACAGGCGTGGAAGTCGCATACCTGGTCCGAGACCGCGGGCATGGTCTCGCGCGTGCGCGCCGCCTTCGCGGCCGAGGGACTGGAGCCCGGGGAGCGGGTGGCGATCATGCTGAGGAACGGCAAGGAATGGGTCTGGTTCGACCAGGGCGCCCTTGCCCAGGGCCTCGTCACCGTGCCCGTGTACGTCGAGGACCGGCCCGACAACATCGCCTACTGCCTGAACGACGCCGGCGTGAAGCTGCTCGTGGTCGAGGGCGAGGAGCACCTCTCGCGCCTGGCCGAAGTGCGCGACCGGATGCCCGGGTTGAGGCGCATCGTGACCGCGAAGTCGACCGCAGCGACCGGCGACCCGGTGGTGCGCTCGCTCTCCGATTGGCTTCCCGCGACATCGCCGGAAGAAGCGCCGGCGCGCGTCGGTGCAGGCGCGCTCGCCACCATCGTCTACACGTCGGGCACCACGGGGCGCCCGAAGGGCGTGATGCTTTCGCACCGCAACATGCTGCAGAACGTCCTGTCGGGCCTCGGCGGCATCGACGTGTACGCCGAGGACGTCTTCCTGTCCTTCCTGCCGCTCTCGCACATGTTCGAGCGCACGGTCGGCTACTACCTCACGATGGTCGCGGGCGCGCAGGTCGCCTTCGCGCGCTCGATCGCGCAGCTCTCCGAGGACTTCCGGATCGTGCGGCCCACGGCGATCGTGTCCGTGCCCCGGATCTACGAGCGCCTGCACGCGGCGATCCAGGGCCAGCTTGAGGAGGCCTCGGGAGCGAAGCGGCGCCTTTTCGACTTCGCCACCCGCACGGGCTGGAGCCTGTTCGAGTGGCGGCAGGGGCGGGGGCCGTGGAAGCCCGCGTTTCTCCTCTGGCCCGCCCTGCGGGCGCTCGTGGCCGCCCGGCTCCTCGACCGGCTCGGCGGGAGGCTGCGCATCGCGGTGAGCGGGGGCGCGGCGCTCAATCCGCGGATCGCGAGGACCTTCATCGGCCTGGGCCTGCCGATCTGCCAGGGCTACGGGCTCACGGAGGCCTCGCCCGTGGTCTCGGTGAACCGGCTCGAGAAGAACGATCCCGCCTCCATCGGCGCCGTCCTGCCCGGGATCGAGGTCGCCTTCGGCGAGAACGGCGTCCTGCGCGTGCGCGGCCCCAACGTCATGATGGGCTACTGGAACAATCCCGAGGCCACCGCGCAGGTCCTGGACGATGCCGGCTGGCTCGATACCGGCGACCAGGCAAAGCTCGAGAACGGCCTTCTCTACATCACCGGGCGCATCAAGGAGATCATCGTCATGGCCAACGGCGAGAAGGTGCCGCCCGTGGACATGGAGCTCGCCATCCAGCTCGATCCGCTCCTGGAGCAGGCGCTCGTGGTGGGCGAGGGCAAACCCTTTCTCGGCGCCCTGGTCGTCGTCGATCGCGACGCGTGGCAGGCGACCGCGCAGGCGAACGGCCTGCCGGCCGATCCCGCTGGCGAAGGCAGGGAACGGGCGGAGAAATTCGTGCTCGCGCGGATCGCGGAGCAGCTGCACGAGTTTCCCGGCTACGCGCAGGTTCGCCGCGTAGCCCTCCTCGCCGACGGCTGGACCGTGGACAACGGCCTGCTCACGCCGACGCTCAAGCCGAAGCGCACCCGGATCCTCGAGCAGAACCGTGCGCTCCTCGCGGACCTCTACCGGGGCCACGGGACGTGATGGAGTAGAATCAAACGCTCGTTTGAAACCCATGCACGCCGACCTCCCCCAGGGCGAGCAGCCCGTCCTTCGCATCATCCCCATGCCGGCGGATACGAACGCGCACGGCACGATCTTCGGGGGCTGGGTGATGGCGCAGGTGGACCTCGCCGGAAGCGTGCCGGCCTACGAGCGCGCGCAGGGGCCCATCGTGACCGTGGCGGTGAATTCCTTCCTCTTCAAGGAGCCGGTCTTCGTGGGCGACCTCGTGAGCTTCTACGCGAGAGTCGCGAAGGTGGGCCGCACTTCCGTCACGGTCGACGTCGAGGTCTTCGCGCACCGCGGGCGCGACGGCCGCACCGACGCCGTGAAGGTCACCGAGGCGCAGCTCACCTACGTGGCCATCGACGCCGCGCGCCGCCCGCGACCGATCCCCGGCGGCATGGAGAAGGCCTGAGCCGCGCCGCAACCCTTTCGAAACCCAACCCGCCCGGGCGGGAGAGCACCAGGAGAGCCCCGTGTCCACATTCATCGTCCGCAAGGCCGCCGTCCTCGGCGCCGGCGTCATGGGCGCGCAGATCGCCGCGCACCTCGCGAATGCCGGCGTGCAGCCGGTCCTCTTCGACCTGGCCGCCGAGGGCCGCGACAAGAACGCCATCGTGCGCAAGGCACTCGAGGGGCTCGCGAAGCTCGAGCCCAGCCCGCTTGCGGTGAAGTCGGTCGCCGGGCACATCACGCCCGCCAACTACGACGAGCACCTGGAACTTCTCGCCGGATGCGACCTGGTCATCGAGGCGATCAGCGAGCGCATGGACTGGAAGAAGGCGCTCTTCGACAAGGTGGCGCCCCATCTCGCGCCCCACGCGATCTTCGCGTCCAACACCTCGGGACTCTCGATCACGGAGCTCTCGGACGTGCTGCCGAAGGCGATCCGCCCGCGCTTCTGCGGCATCCACTTCTTCAACCCCCCGCGCTACATGCGCCTGGTGGAGATCATCCCGACGGCCGCGACGGACCCGGCGGTCGTCGACGATCTCGAGGCCTTCCTCACGACCACGCTCGGCAAGGGGGTCGTGCGCGCCCGCGACACGCCCAACTTCGTCGCCAATCGCGTGGGGGTCTTCTCGATGCTCGCGACGATGCACCACACGCTCGCGTTCAAGCTGGGCTTCGACGAGGTGGACGCGCTCACCGGTCCCGCCATCGGCCGCGCCAAGAGCGCCACCTATCGCACCGCGGACGTGGTGGGCCTGGACACGATGGCGCACGTCGTGAAGACGATGGCGGATACGCTGCCGGCCGACCCGTGGCATCCGCACTACAAGGCGCCGGAGTGGCTTTCCGCGCTCATCGCCAAGGGCGCGCTGGGCCAGAAGACGCGCGCCGGGATCTTCGTGAAGAAGGGCAAGGAGATCCACGTCCTCGACCTCGGCAAGCAGGATTACCGGCCCGCGGCCGGCGCCGTCGCCGAGGAGGTCCAGGCGATCCTCAAGGAGAGGGATCCCGCGAAGCAGTTCGCGAAGCTGCGCGCTTCCGAGCATCCCCAGGCGCAGTTCCTGTGGGCCATCTTCCGCGACGTCTTCCACTACAGCGCGGTGCATCTCGCCGAGATCGCCCACTGCGCGCGCGACGTGGACTTCGCCATCCGCTGGGGGTTCGGCTGGAAGCTCGGTCCCTTCGAGCTGTGGCAGGCCGCAGGCTGGCAGACGGTGGCCGGCTGGATCGCCGAGGACATCGCGGCCGGCAAGACCCTCGCGAAGGCGCCGCTGCCGGGATGGGTCACGGACGGGAGAAAGGGCGTCCACGGGCCAGACGGCTCGTATTCGGCGTCCGGCAACGCGATGCAGTCGCGCTCGAAGCTCCCGGTCTACGCGCGCCAGCTCTTCCCCGAACTCGTGCTGGGCGAGAAGCCGGCCGAGCGCGGCACCACCGTCTTCGAGGACGAGGGCGTGCGCATGTGGCACCAGGGCGACGGCATCGCGATCGTCTCCTTCAAGAGCAAGATGCACTCGCTCGGAACGGAAGTGCTCGCGGGGCTGAACCGAGCCCTCGACGAGGCCGAAGGCGGCTACGACGCCCTCGTCATCTGGCACGAGGCGCCCTTCGCGGTGGGTGCCAACCTCAAGGCCGCGCTCGAATCCCTCAAGGCCGGCAAGTTCGACGAGTTCGAGCAGATGGTCGCGCTCTTCCAGCGCACCTCGCAGCGGCTCAAGTACAGCCCGGTGCCGACGGTCGCCGCCGTGGAGGGCCTGGCGCTCGGCGGCGGCTGCGAATTCGTGATGCATGCGCAGCGCGTGGTCGCCGCGATCGAGAGCTACATCGGCCTCGTGGAGGTCGGCGTGGGCCTGCTGCCGGCGGGCGCGGGGCTGAAGGAACTCGCCCTGCGCGCCAATGCCTGGGCCAAGGGAGGAGACGCCTTTCCGGAGCTCGGGCGCCTCTTCCGGCAGGTGGCGATGGCGGAGGTCTCGAAGAGCGCGGAGCACGCGCGGGAGCTGGGATACCTCAAGCCCGCCGACGTGGTGGTCTTCCATCCCGCGGAACTGCTCTACGTCGCGAAGCAGCAGGCGCGCGCCATGGCCGAGTCGGGCCACCGCCCGCCGCTCGCGCCGACCGGCATCCCCGTCGCGGGGACGACCGGGATCGCCACGCTCAAGATGATGCTGGTGAACATGAAGGAGGGCGGCTTCATCTCCGGGCACGACTACGAGATCGGCTCGCGGATCGCCACGGTGATCTGCGGTGGCGAAGTCGAGCCCGGGAGCCTCGTGGACGAGAAGTGGCTGCTCGATCTCGAGCGCCACCATTTCGTGGAGCTCGCGAAGACCGAGAAGACGCAGGCCCGGATCGAGCACATGCTCAAGACCGGCAAGCCGCTCAGGAACTGAAGATCGAACGCGGCCGCGCCGCGCCATTCGAGAGGAGAAGGAAATGACCCGCCAGATCCAGGACGCCTACATCGTCGCCGCGGTGCGCACGCCCGTCGGCAAGGCCCCCCGAGGGATGTTCCGCAACGTCCGTCCGGACGACCTGCTCGCCCACGTGCTCAAGGGCGCGATCGCGAAAGTTCCGGGCCTGGACCCGAAGGACATCGCGGACGTGATCGTGGGCTGCGCCATGCCCGAGGGCGAGCAGGGCATGAACGTGGCGCGCATCGGCGTGCTGCTGGCGGGGCTCCCCGACAGCGTGCCCGCCATGACCATCAACCGCTTCTGCTCCTCCGGGGTGCAGGCCATCGCGCTGGCCGCCGACCGCATCCGGACCGGCGACGACGAAATCGTCATCGCTGCCGGGACCGAGTCGATGTCCATGGTCCCGATGATGGGCAACAAGGTGGCGCTGAACAGCGCCGTCTTCGCGAAGGACGAGAACGTCGCCATCGCCTACGGCATGGGCATAACGGCCGAGAACGTCGCGAAGCAGTGGAAGGTCTCCCGGGAGGAGCAGGACGCCTTCGCCCTCGCGAGCCACCAGAAGGCCGCCGCCGCCATCGCGGGCGGGCAATTCCGCGACGAGATCCTCCCCTACGAGATCGACGCATCCATGCCGGATCTCGCGGCCGGGAAGGTCGTTCACCGGAAGAAGGTCGCGGACACCGACGAGGGGCCCCGTGCGGATTCGTCGCTGGAGAGCCTCGCGAAACTGCGCCCCGTCTTCGCGGCGCGCGGCTCGGTCACGGCCGGCAACAGCTCGCAGATGTCGGACGGTGCCGGCGCCGTGATCCTCATGAGCGAGGCGGCCATGAAGCGGCACGGGGTGCAGCCGCTCGCGCGCTTCGTGGGTTTTTCCGTGGCCGGCGTGCCGCCCGAGATCATGGGGATCGGGCCGATCCAGGCGATCCCGAAGGTGCTGAAGCTCGCTGGCGTGAGCCGGGACGACCTGGGCTGGATCGAGCTGAACGAGGCGTTCGCCGCCCAGGCGCTCGCGGTGGTAAAGGAGCTCGGGCTCGATCCCGCGAAGGTCAACCCGCAGGGCGGAGCCATCGCGCTGGGCCACCCGCTCGGGGCCACGGGCGCGATCCGTGCCGCCACCATGGTCCACGGCCTGCGCCGCACCAGGCGGCGGTACGGAATGGTAACGATGTGCATTGGCACCGGCATGGGTGCGGCGGGGCTTTTCGAGGCGGTGAATTGACGGGCCGCAGGTCCGGCGGCGCGACGCCGGGGGTATAGTTTCACCACGACCCGCAGGCACGCATGCCTGCGGGAATAACAACGACAGCGAGGAGAACTGCATGAATTCCCGATCGGGCCGGTTGGCGGCGCTCGCCGCCGTGGGTGCCGCGTGTTTCGCCGCGGCCGTTTCGAACGCGCAGACCTACAGCGCCGAGGTTCGCCGCACCTCGTTCGGCGTGGCGCACGTCAAGGCGGCCGACTATGGAAGCATCGGCTACGGCGTCGGCCACGCTTTCGCGCAGGACAATTTCTGCATGATCACCGACGAGTTCGTGACCGTGCGCGGCGAGCGTTCCCGCTACTTCGGGGAGTCCGGCACCACGCCCTACCTGCGCAACAACCTCGTCTCCGACTACTACTACACCCTGATGAACGGCGACCCCGCGCCGCTCCTGGCGGGTCTCAACAGCATGAGCAGCGAGACGCGGGCGGCCTTCCGCGGCTGGGTGGCGGGCTACAACCGCTACCTGCGCGACACGGGTGTGGCAAACCTCCCGGCCCCCTGCAAGGGCGCGGCGTGGGTGCGTCCCATCGACGACGCGGACATGATGCGCCTGGTCCGCCGCTACCTGCTCGAGGCCTCGACCAACAACTTCATGGAAGGCATGGTCGCCGCGAAGCCGCCTTCCGCCGCCTCGGGATCGTCCGCCGCGAAGCTCGGCCCGAAATCGGACGCGGGGATTCCCGGCTTCGACCAGGATTTCTGGCCCGACTGGCGCTCAGGCATAGGCAGCAACGCGCTCGCGGTGGGCGCGGACGGCACGGACAACGGCCGCGGCCTCCTGCTCGGCAACCCGCATTTCCCGTGGACCGGGACCCTGCGCTTCTACCAGTTCCACGTGACGATTCCGGGCGAGATCGACGTGATGGGGGGTTCGCTCTCGGGCTTTCCGCTCGTCAACATCGGCTTCAACAAGGACGTCGCCTGGAGCCACACCAACGACGTCGCATGGCACTTCACGCTCTACCAGCTGAAGCTCGACCCCGCGAACCCCACCCGGTACTTCTACGACGGGCAACTGCGCGACATGACGACGAAGACCGTGACCGTGCAGGTGAAGGGCGCCGACGGGACGCTTTCGCCGAAATCCAACACGTTCTACTTTTCGCATTTCGGCCCGGTCACCACGAGCACCTCGGTGCCCATTCCGTGGACCGGTGCGTTCGCCTACGCGATCCGCGAGACGAACCTGGACAACTGGCGCCTCGCGGACCAGTGGCGCGCGATCAACAAGGCGACAAGTGTCGCCGACATCAAGACGGCGCTGCAGACGATCGTGGGCATCCCCTGGGTGAACACGACGGCGGCCGACCGCGAGGGCAACGCTTTCTACGGAGACATCAGCACCGCGCCCAACGTGCCCCGGGAGAAGCAGTCCCTGTGCACGCCGGACGTCACCTTCGCCGTGGTGTTTTCGCTGAAAGGCCCGGCGGTCCTCGACGGCTCGCGTTCCTTCTGCGAGTGGGACGACGTGAGCGGCGCCCCGCAGGCAGGGCTCATCCCGGGCGATCGCATGCCCTTCATCGAGCGGCGCGACTTCGCCCAGAACTCGAACGACAGCTACTGGCTCGCCAACCCCGCCGTCGACACGTATCGCTGGCACATTCCCGCGGTGGTAGGGGTCGTGCCCGACGTGCAGGGCATGCGCACCCGGATCGGCGTCCTGCAGGCGCAGGCGCGCCTGGCGGGGACGGACGGGCGCACCGGGAACCGCTTCTCGCTCGCGAACCTCCAGGAGATCGCGCTTTCCAACCGCAGCCTCACGGCCGACCTGTACATGACGGACTTGATGGCGCTCTGCCAGACGGCGGCCGCGTCCGCGGTGCAGGCGGAGTGCGGCGCGCTCTCGGCCTGGGATCGCAAGTACGACCTGGCGAGCCGCGGCGCGCACCTCTTTCGCGAGGCCTTCAACGCCGCGCGCAACATCGCGAACGTCTACCGGGTGCCGTTCAACTACCTCGACCCGCTCAACACGCCCCGGGGATTCAACGTCGACAGCCCCACCATCGCCACCGCCGTGGCCGGAGCCCTCAAGTCGGCCGGCGACAAGATCCGCGCGGCGGGCCTTGCGATCGACTCCCCGCTCGGCATGGTGCAGTTCACGCTGCGCGGGTCCACGCCGATCCCGGTCCACGGCGGCGAGGAAAACCTCGGCGTCTACAACAAGATCAGCACCTCCCTCGTGCCGAACCTGGGATACGCGGTGACCACCGGAACGAGCTACATCCAGACGGTGCAGTACACCGACGCGGGCGTGAACGCGCAGGGCTTCCTCAGCTACTCGCAATCCACCAATCCCGCCTCGCCGCACTTTTCGGACCAGACGATGCGGTTCATGAACAAGCAATGGATCACGTTCCCGTTCACGGAAGCGCAGATCACCTCGGATCCCGCCTACAGCACCACGACGATCCAGGAGTGAGACCCGGCGGCGGGGCGGCCTCGATGGCGCCCCGCCCAAGCTCCTGTTTCACCGCCACTTTCGCTGCACCGCCGCATTGTCTTTTCGCCCCCGATTCACGACAATACCCCCAGGCCTCTCGCGCATGCCCGGAATCCCGAACGAATACAACGACACATCCAGGAGAAACCGAATGAACCCCGCTTTTCGCCCCGTGCTCAAGCCCCTGGCGCTTGCCATCGCCCTGTCGGGCGCAGGCCCAGCGCTCGCCTTCCAGTTCAAGATGGAAAACGGGCTCTCCGGCAGCCTGGACACCACGCTCTCCTACGGGATCTCGGTTCGCGCCGGCTCGCGCGACCCGTCGCTCGTCGGCATCGCCAACGGCGGCACCTCGCGCTCGGTAAACGAGGACGACGGCAACCTCAACTACGACAAGAACAAGGCCTTCGCCAACATCGCCAAGGCGACGACGGACCTGGAGCTCAAGTTCGGCAACTTCGGCTTCTTCGGGCGCGGCATCGCGTTCTACGACTTCGAGAACGCGGACAGCGACAAGCTCGGCCCCACCGCCAAGGACCGCGTCGGCAAGAACGTGAAGGGCCTCGACGGTTTCGTCACCGCGGCCTTCGAGCCGATGGGCAAGAACCTTCGCCTGCGCGCCGGCCGCCAGGTGATCAGCTGGGGAGAGAGCACCTTCATCCCCAACGGCATCAACGTGATCAACTCCGTGGACCTCTCGAAGCTGCGCATCCCGGGCTCGGAACTGAAGGAGGCCTTCCTTCCCACGACCGGCGTGTGGGCCAACTTCCAGATCACGCAGGACGCGAGCATCGAAGGCGTCTACCTCACCAACCACGACAAGATCCGGATCGACCCGCGGGGCACGTACTTCTCGAACAACGATTTCGCCTCCGACGATTCCAACCGCGTGATCCTGTCGTTCGGCCGCCGCCGCGACCAGAACTTTCCGCCTTCCAACCCCGTCCCGCCCGTGGTCCCGACGCTCGGCCCGACCGCCGCGGCGCTCTATGGTCCCTACGATCCGGCCGCCTCCGTCTGGGCGCCGCGTGCCGCCGACCGCGACCCGAGCGACGACGGCCAGTACGGCTTCGCGTTGCGCTACCTCGCGGGCGAGTTGAACAACACCGAGTTCGGCCTGTACTACATGAACTACCACAGCCGGATCCCGCTCTTCTCCGGCATCAAGGGCACGACCACATCGATCCTCACCGGTGGCCCGCTCATCGCGCCGATCTGCGGTCAGGCCGCCCTGCGCGCCCTGTGCGCTACCGGCACTGCGACGTACTTCGCCGAGTTTCCCGAGGACATCCGGATGTTCGGCGTGAGCTTCAACACGGCGGGCCCCGGCGGAGTCGCCCTGCAGGGCGAGTACTCGTACCGCTCGAACCTGCCGGTGCAGTACGCCACGCCGGAACTGCTGCTCGCCGCCCTCGGCCTGCCCAACCTCATCACGGGCTTCACGCAGATCCCGGGCGCGCCCACCGGCGCCACCCCGGCCGCGCTCATCCCGGACGGCTCCTACCTGCAGGGCTACAAGCGCCTCAAGGCGAGCCAGTTCCAGATGACCGCCACGAAGAGCGTGCCCAACATCTTCGGCGCCGAGCAATTGATCCTCCTCGGCGAAGGCGGCGTGACCTACTTCCACAACCTGCCCACGGACGTGAAGTTCAACGGCCCGGCCGTGTACCTTCCGGCGACCGCGTTCGGCTCCGTGCTGTCGAGCGCGTTCTCGGTACAGAACGAAGGCTTCCTCACCAGCGTGTCCTGGGGTTACCGACTCGTGGGACGGCTGGAGTTCGCCAACGCCCTGCTCGGCGGCAATCTCTCGCCGCGCCTCGCCTGGTCGCATGATGTCCGCGGCGTGGGACCGAGCTTCAACGAGGGCGCGAAGTCGCTTTCCCTCGGCGCGAGCTGGGACTACCAGCGCAAGTGGCTCGTGGATGCCCAGTACACGTCGTACATGGGCGGGCGCACCTACTGCGGCACCGATGTGCCCCCGACGGGCAGCGCGGTGACGACCGGCCAGAGTGCGAGCTGGTGTTCCAGCGCGAACCCCCTGAAGGATCGCGACTTCTTCTCGGTCAGCGTCAGCTACTCGTTCTGATGGCGCGCGGGGCGCCCGACCGGCGCCCCTCGTGACACCCAAAAAACACAATCGGAGGAGACCTACCATGTTCCCCATCTCGAAGAAGGCCACGGTGCTCATCGCCGTGGGCGCCGCCTTCGCCTTCCCCGCGGCCGCGGAGCTTTCCGCCGCCGACCTCGCCAAGCTCGGCACGACCCTCACGCCCGTGGGCGGCGAGATGGCGGCGAACGCCGCAGGCACTATCCCCGCGTGGGACGGCGGCATCACGAAGCCCGTCGCGGGCTACAAGCCGGGCGGCCATTACCCCGATCCGTACGCGAGCGACAAGCCGCTCTTCACCATCGACGGAAAGAGCGCGGACAAGTACAAGGACCAGCTCGCGCCCGGCCAGATGGCGATGCTGAAGAAGTACCCGGACTACAAGATGATCGTCTACCCGACCCGGCGCAGCGCGGCGTTTCCGCAGTGCCACTACAACGAGACGAAGGAATGCGCCGCGAAGGCGAAGCTCGCTCCCGGAGGCAACGGCGTCGTGGGCTGCACGGGCGGCGTTCCGTTCCCGATCCCCAAGGACGGCAACGAGGCCATCTGGAATTCCACGCTTCGCTACCGGGGCGACACCTTCGCGATGCACTGGTCGCAGGCGGCCGTCACGCGTTCCGGCGACTATGCGATGGTCAAGTTCGAGTACGAGTACGACTTCCAGTACGGCAACTGCTCGAAGCCCGTCGCGCAGCGCGAGGCGAACAAGGTCCTGAACTACCTGCAGGTCACCACGGCTCCGGCGAGGCTTGCGGGCCAGATCCTGCTCGTGCACGAGACGGTGGACCAGGCCAAGGAACCGCGCTCGGCGTGGACCTACAATCCCGGCCAGCGGCGCGTGCGCCTCGCGCCCAACGTCGCCTATGACAATCCGGGAACCGCGGCCGACGGCCTGAGGACGAACGACGACTTCGGCATGTTCAACGGCGCCACCGACCGCTACAACTGGAAGCTCGTCGGCAAGCGCGAGATGTACATGCCGTACAACTCGTACAAGCTCACGGACCCGAAGTACAAGTACTCCGACGTGCTCAAGCCCGGCCACATCAACCAGGATCTCGCCCGCTACGAGCTGCACCGCGTCTGGGTGGTGGAAGCCACGCTGCGTTCCGGCACGAGCCACATCTACGTGAAGCGCGTCTTCTTCCTCGACGAGGACACCTGGACGGTGCTCGCGTCGGACAAGTACGACGGCCGCGGGGAGCTCTGGCGCTTTTCGGAGCAGCACAGCGAGAACTGGTACAACGTCCCGATGACTTTCCCGACGGTCGAGGTGCACAACGACCTGCAGTCCGGCCGCTACATCGCCATGGGCCTGAGGAACGAGGAGTCGACGATCTACCAGCCGATCAAGCGCACCGGCGGCGACTACAACCCGAACAGCCTGCGCGGCCTCGGCACGCGTTAGTGCCTGACCCGGCGAAGGGCCGGCCGGGGGCAGTTCCGCGCGCGATGCGCGCCGGGATTGCCCCCTTTTCATTGGGGAGACGCAGATGAGGAACACCATGGCAAGGCTCGCATTCGCGGCAGGGCTGGCGCTCTTCGCCGCGGCCGCGGCCGCGCAGGCGCCCGGAAAGCTCGCGGCCATCCTGCCGGAGACGGGGCCGCTGCCCCGGGTGACCATGGAGCGGCTTCTCCTCATCGATGCCTCCCGGCAGGGCTCGCGGGTGGTGGCGGTCGGTGACCGCGGCTACATCGTCATTTCGGACGACGAGGGAAAGTCCTGGCGCCGCGCGAAGTCCCCGGCGGCGCCGCTGCTCACCGCGATCGAGTTCCTCGACGCGAAGCAGGGCTGGGTGGTGGGCCACGATTCAGTCATTCTCGCCACGCAAGACGGGGGGGAGACCTGGGCCCAGCAATTCGCCGCGCCCGCCGAGCAGCGGCCGCTCCTCGATGTCATCTTCGTCACGAAGGACACGGGCTACGCGATCGGCGCCTACAGCGCGTTCTACGAGACCGGAGACGGCGGGAAGTCGTGGAACCCCCGAAAGGTGATCCCGGACGACAAGCACCTGAACGCCTTCGTCCGCCTGCCGGAAGGGCGGCTGGTCATCCTGGGCGAAGCGGGGACCATCCTCGTGTCTCCGGACGACGGCAAGACCTGGTCGCCGATCGCCTCGCCGTACAAGGGGTCGCTTTTCGGCGGGCTCGTCGCGGAGGACGGCTCGCTGGTGGTCTTCGGGCTGCGCGGGCACATCTACCGGTCCGCGGACGCGGGCAAGACCTGGAAGGCGATTGACAACGCCTCCACCGCCACGCTCATGGGCGGCTCGAAGCTCCCGGACGGCGCCCTGGTTCTCGCGGGCAACGGCGGCACGGTGCTGGTTTCCCGGGACAACGGACAGTCCTTCGTGCCACTCGTGACGGAGAGCACCAAGGCGTTCGCGAAAGCCGTGCTCGGGCCGGCCAATGCGGTGATCCTGATCGGCGAGACAGGCGTGCGCGAAGTCACGCTCCCCTCGTCGAAGCGCTAGGAGCGAGGGCGATGGCACTCGAAAGACTCATCCAGAAGGTCTCCGATTTCGTCTTCGGCAACCGCAAGATCCTGCTCATCGTGTTTTCCGTGATGACGCTCATCTTCGCGGCGTCGGCGACGCAACTCGTGGTGGACGCGGGCTTCAACAAGATGGTGCCGCTGAAGCACCCCTACATGCAGGTCTACCGGGACTACGAGAAGGTCTTCGGGGGTGCGAACCGCGTTGCGGTGGCCATCGTCCAGAAGGACGGGGACATCTACAACCGGGAGTACATGTCGAAGCTGAAGAACCTCACCGACGACATGTTCCTGCTGAATGGCGTCGACCGGCCTTCGGTGAAGTCCCTCTTCACCCCGAACACGCGCTTCATCGAGGTGATCGAGGAGGGCTTCTCCGGGGGCAACGTCATACCCGCCACCTTCCAGGGAACGGACGCGGACTTGAAGCAGGTCCGAGCGAACGTGCAGAAGTCGAGCGAGATCGGCCGGACCGTGGCCACGGACTTCACCGGGGCGCTCGTGACGGCACGGTTGCTGGAGATCGACCCGCAGACCAACCAGCGGCTCAAGTACTTCGACGTTTCCGCCAAGCTGGAAGCCTTGCGGGCGAAGTACGAGGGACCCCAGCATTCGGTGCACATCATCGGGTTCGCCAAGGCCGTCGGCGACATCCGCGACGGCGCCCGCGGCGTGCTCCAGTTCTTCGGCGTGGCCTTCGTGATCACCGCCGCACTGATGCTCTGGTTCGTGAAGGACCTGAAGCTCACCGGCGTGGCGCTCGTCGTGGCGATGATGCCGGTGCTCTGGCTGCTGGGCACGCTTCCCATCCTCGGCTACGGCATCGACCCGCTGTCCATCCTGGTGCCGTTCCTCATCTTTTCCATCGGCGTGTCGCACGCGGTGCAGATGGTGAAGACCTGGGAGCGCGAGGTCGTCGCCGGGACAGACAGCCTCACCGCAGCGAAGCGCTCGTTCGCGAGGCTTTTCATCCCGGGCACGTTCGCGCTCCTCACCAACGTCCTCGGGTTCGCGGTGATCATGCTCATTCCCATCGACATCGTGCGGGAGCTGGGCATCACGGCCTCCCTCGGCGTCGCCTGGATGATCGTCACCAACAAGATGCTGCTGCCGATCCTGCTTTCGCACCTGAGCATCGGGAAGGGCGCGGCGACGAAGCAGGCCTTCCAGGAGACCCGGGTGGAGCGGATCTGGGCGGCCGCCTCGAACTGCGTGCAGCGCCGGAAGGCGTCCGTGATCGTCGCCGCCTCCGCCGTCGTCCTCGCCATCGGGATCTTCGGCGCCCAGGGCCTCAAGGTGGGCGACTACGGCATCGGCGTGCCGGAGCTGCGGCCCGATTCGCGCTACAACGTCGACAACGCGATGATCGTCGACAAGTTCGCGATGGGGACCAATACGCTCGGCGTCGTTGCCCAGACGAAGGGCGTGCAGGGGGCGTGCACGCAGTACGACATCATGAGCACCATCGAGCGATTCGACTGGTTCATGCAGAACGCTCGCGGGACGCAGTCCGTGATCTCGCTGCCCGGGCTCGCGAAGTCGGTGAACGCGGGATTCAACGAGGGCAACCTCAAGTGGCGCCAGCTTCCGCGCGATCCCCAGGTCATGGCGCAGAGCGTCACGCCCATCGACACGGCCACGGGGCTCCTCGACCCCGATTGCAGCACGATGCAGGTGATGATTTTCACCACGGACCAGCAGGGCGAGACCATCGCCTCGCTGGTGTCGAACGTGAAGAGTTTCGCGCAGGCGAACAACTCCGACAAGCTCGAGTTCAAGCTCGCGACGGGGAACGTGGGCGTCATGGCGGCCACGAACGAGGCGGTGGACGCCGCGCGCTGGGAGATGAACTTCGCGATATTCGGCGCGCTCCTCGTGATGTGCATGATCACGTTCCGCAGCCTGCGCGCGACACTCTGCATCCTGATCCCGCTCGCGATCGTCTCCGTGCTGTGCGAGGCGCTCATGCCCCAGCTCGGCATCGGCCTCAAGGTCTCCACCCTCCCGGTGATCGCGCTCGGCGTGGGCGTGGGCGTGGACTACGGCATCTATCTCTACGACCGCATCGAGGCACATCTCGAGGAGGGAAAGCCGCTCGCGACCGCGTTCTTCGAGGCGCTCAAGGAGCGCGGCACGGCCATGGTCTTCACGGCGGTGACGATGACCATCGGCGTGGGCACCTGGGCGCTGTCCGCGCTCAAGTTCCAGGCGGACATGGGCGTGCTCCTGGCGTTCATGTTCTTCCTGAACATGCTGGGCGCGATCTTCCTGCTGCCCGCGCTGGCGGCGTTCCTGCTGAAGCCGCACAAGGCGGCGTGAGCGCCGCGCCGGGAGGCTCCGCGCGGGGCTTCGTCGCGGCAGGGGCCCTCGTGCTCGCCGCGGGAGTGGCCCTCGGCGCCGTCGCCTCCCATGCCGCAGGCCGGGCGCCGCACCCGGATGCCGCTCGGCTCCTGCAGACCGCCGTGGGCTACCAGCTCGTGCACGGGGTCGGGCTGGTCCTCGTCGGCGTGCTCGCCCGCTTCGCTTCGACGCGGTGGCTGGTTCTCGCGGGAGCGGCCTTCCTCCTGGGCATCGCATTCTTCTGCGGGTCGCTCTGCTGGCTCGCCTTCACCGGGCGATCCGCGGGCCCCGTCGCTCCCCTCGGCGGAATGCTGTTCATCGCGGGGTGGGTGCTGGTGGCGGTCCACGCCCTGGCCGGCGAGCGACGCTAGCCCGGCGTGACCGCGTCGCCCACGCGTACCGGCCCGGTGCGCACCGCATCCGCATTCATGCCGAAGCAGACGCCGAACTGCGGGCTGTCCCGATAGCCCGTGAGCGTGGCGAGCGGCTCGGGGCCGGTCACCTCCCCGGTGGACTGGTCCGTCGTGGTGACGATGCAGCGGCCGCAGGGCTTCGCCATGCGAAGCACCGCGGCTCCCGCCCTGAACTCCTCCCAGCCGTCCTCCGCATAGGGTCCGGCGCCGCGCACGACGATGTTGGGCCGGAACCGGTCCATGGGCACCGGGCGCGCCAGGCGGGTATTGAGATCGGCGAGGGAGGCCTCGGAGATCACCAGGAACGCATACCCGTCGGCAAACCCGACCAGCCGGCCGGGGCCGCCGCGGTGGGGTTTCGAAACCCTGCGCGTCGACTCCGGCATGTACACCAGGCGGCACGGTTGCCCGAGGACCGACGAAAGCCACCGATCGGCCTCCCGGGAGGGCGCAATCGCCGGGCAGGCGCTGTCCCAGATCTGCGCGTGCACCGGCTCGCCTCCCGCGGGCTCCAGGGGCAGGGAAAGCTCGTCGTGGTCCGGCGCGGCCAGCCGCAGTTCGCCGCCGGCGATCTCGGTCCAGATCGTGGCCATGCGCGGATGCTCGCGCTGCGAGAGGAAGCCGCCCGAAGGGTCGACGACCATGAAGCGCCGGTCGTGGGCGAGGCCGCGCTCGGTGACGCGGGTCGACTCGACCCCGATGCCCTTGAGCCCCTTCACGGGAAAGACGTTCAGCTGCGAGATGACGATGGCCATGGGTGCGCGGGATTGAATTCAGGAGGGATCGAGGGTACCTTACCCGTCCCGGCCGGGGGTCCCGGCAGCCTTCCATTCCTGAAAGGGGCCGCCATGGCTCTGTGGGACAAGGTCCTGGGCGAATTCATCGACATCGTCGAGTGGCTCGACGACTCGAACAACACGCTCGCCTATCGCTTCGAGCGCTACCAGAACGAGATCAAGTACAACGCCAAACTCGTGGTGCGCGAGGGCCAGGTGGCCGTCTTCGTGAACGAAGGCCAGCTCGCCGACGTGTTCCGGCCCGGCACCTACACGCTCACCACCCAGAACCTGCCGATCCTCGCGACGCTCAAGGGCTGGAAGTACGGGTTCAACAGCCCGTTCAAGGCCGAGGTGTACTTCTGCTCGACGCGCAAGTTCACCGACCTCAAGTGGGGCACACCGGGCCCCGCGATGATGCGCGACAAGGATCTCGGTGTGGTGCGCGCAACCGCCTTCGGCATCTACGCAATCCGCATAAAGGACGCCGGGATTTTCCTGAAGGACCTGGTCGGCACCGACAGCCGCTTCACCACCGAGGAGATCCAGGACAACCTGCGCGGCAAGATCGGGCTTCGCATCAAGGAGCTGATGCCCGAGCTCGGCATTCCCGTGATCGACCTGGAGGCGAAGGTGGTCGAGCTCGGCACGCGCCTTCGCGAGCGCCTCACGCCGGAATTCGAGGGTCTGGGAATCGAGCTGGTCGAGGTGCAGGTGCAGGACATCGGGTTGCCCGACGAGGTGGAGAAGGCGATGGACAAGCGTGGCGCCATGGCCGCGATCGGCAACCTCCAGGCCTACACGCAGTACGAGACGGCCTCCGCGATCCGCGATGCCGCCAACAACCCGGGCGGGGCAGCGGGTGCCGCGGTGGGCATCGGCGCGGGAGTCGGCATGGGTGCACAGATGATGAACGTGATGTCCGGGGCCGCGGGCGCGCACTCCGGCGGGGGCGCGGCCGTGCCGCCGCCGGTGCCTGCCGCGCTCGCCTTCCATGTCGCGGTGAACGGCCAGCAGGCGGGACCCTTCGACATGGCCGTCCTCCAGCAGCAGGCGGCGGCGGGCAGCCTCACGCAGGCCTCGCTGGTCTGGAAGGCGGGCATGGCCCAGTGGGTGAAGGCGGGCGAGGTGCCCGAACTCGCGCCGCTCTTCGCCAACGTTCCGCCGCCGGTTCCGCCGGCCGCCTGATCGCGGTGCAAGGCCCCGGGCGAAAACCCCGGGGCCGGCACGGTTGGCCGGATCAGCCGAGCTGCTTGAGCATCGTCTCGCCGTCGGAGACCTCGAACTTCCCCGGGGCCTCGATGTTCAGCGACTTCACGACGCCGTCGTCCACCAGCATCGAGAAGCGCTGGCAGCGCATGCCCATCCCGCGCGCGACGAGATCGAGTTCCAGGCCGATCTGCTTCGAGTAGGCCGCGCTTCCGTCGGCCATGAAGCGGATCTTCCCGCCCGCCTTCTGGTCGCGCGACCACGCGCCCATGACGAAGGGGTCGTTCACCGCAAAGCACCAGATCTCGTCCACGCCCTTTGCCTTCATCTTGTCGAAGGCGGCGAGGTAGCTGGGCACGTGCTTGGCCGAGCAGGTGGGCGTGAAGGCGCCGGGCAGGCCGAAGATCGCGATCTTCCTGCCTTTCACGAGATCCTCCACCTTGAACGTGTTCGGGCCGACGGAGCAGCCGTCGCCCTCGACTTCGATGAACTCCTGGACCGTGCCCGTGGGCAGGCGGTCGCCGATCTTGATGGTCACGATCGATGCTCCTGTCTTGGTTGGAACTCGCGGGCAGTTTATCAGGCAGCCGCGGAATGCCCGCGGCGGAACGCCGCGAGTGCCACGCCCGCCGCCACGAACGCCCCGCCGAGAATGCGGTTCACCCAGCGCAGGTGCGAGGGGTCCTTCATCACCGAGAGCACGCGGGCGGCCAGGCCGATGTAGCCCGCCATGACCACCATGTCGACCACGAGCGTGGTGAGGCCGAGGATGGCGTACTGCACGAACTGCGGGCGCGTCACGTCGATGAACTGCGGCAGCACCGCCACGTAGAAGATGATGCCCTTGGGGTTCGTCAGGTTCACGAGGAAACCCTTGAGGAAGACCTCGCGCGAGTTCCTCCCCCTGGGGGCGTCGGCCCGCGCGTCGAAGCGGTGTGGCTCCGAGCGCCAGGTGACGAAGCCCAGCCAGACGAGGTAGGCCACGCCGCCCCACTTCACCGCCGAGAAGAGGGCCTCGGAGGCAAGCAGGATCGCGCCCAGGCCGACCGAGACGACGATCATCAGCGCAAAGTTGGCGAACTGCATCCCGACCGCGTTCCACATGCCCCGGCGAAAGCCGTGGTTCAGCCCCGCCGCGAGGCTCGAGAACACGCCCGGGCCCGGGGAGACCGACAGGACGATGGTGGCGACGAGGTACGTGATCCAGACGGCGAGGTCCACTAGCGACCCTTCTCGATGGCGCGCCGGGCGATCCGGTCGACGAGCCCGGGCATGAAAAGCTTCAGGAAGACGGCGATTTTACCCCGGGCGGTCATCACGACCTCGCGCCGGCGAGCGGCTATGGCCCCGGCGATGATCCGCGCGCACTCCTCGACCGGCATCACCTCGCCCTCCCGCACGGGGCTCGCGAGGATCGGCTTGCCGTCGGCTCCCTGCGCGCTCGCGCGGATGCCGGTGGAGACGAATCCGGGGTAGATCATCGTGACCGTCACTCCCGAGTCCGCGAGTTCGATCCTCAGCGTGTCGAAGAAGCCGCGCATGGCGTGCTTGGAGGCGCAATACCCCGAGCGCGTCGGCACGCCCGTGAGGGCCGTGAGGCTCGACACGCCCACGATGCGCCCCCTCGACTCCTTGAGGTGCGGCAGTGCGTGGTGCGTGCAGTAGACCGCGCCCATGTAGTTCACCTGCATGATGCGCGCGAGAATGCCCATGTCCGAAATCTCGTCGAAGCGCGCCCACATCGTGGCTCCCGCGTTGTTCACCAGCGTGTCGATGCGGCCGAACGCGGCGACCGTTTGCTCCACCATCCTCCGGCAATCGCCCTCGACCGCGACGTCGGCGACGATCGCTTCCGCCCGCGCGCCGCGCGCCACGCATTCGGCGGCCACCTGCTCCAGCGCGGGCCGGTCGCGCGCCGCGAGCGCCAGCATGGCGCCCCTTGCCGCCAGCTGCCGCGCGAGCTCGGCGCCGATCCCCCGGGAGGCACCGGTGATGATGACCACGTTGTCCTTCATTTCTCCGTCTCCGGGTCGGGGATGTGGTTGAAGGCGATGTGCATGCCGCCCCGGTCGCGGGCCTCGTGCGCGGAGGCGAAATAGACGGCCTGCCTGCCGAACCGGGCGTTGAGCCTGTCCAGCGTGTCGTAGAGATTGTGCGAACGCGATTCGGACGCGAAGAGCGAACCCGAACGCCCGGCCTGCGTCACGAAGTCGGAAAGTGCCATGCCGACCTTCAGGATCGTGCGCTTGTCGGCGGGCCTGCCGGCCCAGAGCTTGGCGAACGCATGGAGAAACGTGACCGTATCCTGCGTATCGACGAATCGCATGTCTGCGTCCCAGTGCGATCCATCCAGGTACCGGAGTCCCACGGTGAGCCGGGAGGCATAGTGGCCGGACTTGCGAAGGCGCACGGCCGCCTTTTGGACGAGGCGGTCCAGGATGGCGAAAGCGTCGACGGTGTTTCGCCGGTCGGGCGCGAGCACGCTCGAGTGAGAGATCGATCGCGTGCCGGTCTCGCGGGGCGCCACGGACTCGCCGCGCAGCCGCTGGTGCATGATCTCTCCGCCCACGCCTCCCCACACGGCGCGAAGCTCCTCGCGCGTGCGCCCGCAAAGATCCTCCACGGTGCGGATGCCGTGGCCGTGCAGGCGCTTCTCCATCTGCGCGCCGATGCCGGAGAGGTCGCGCAGCGCGAGGCCGAAGAGGCGCTGCGGAAGCTCGTGGTGCTCGATGAGCACCAACCCGTCGGGCTTCATCATGTCGGAAGCCGTCTTCGCGATGAAGGTGTTGGGGCCTATGCCGATGGAGGTCCGCAGGCATTCGCCCATGCGCTCGCGCAGCACCGCCTTCACTTTCCCCGCGATGCCCAGCGCGCGCTCCGGCTCCCTCCAGCGACCGGTGAGTTCGCAATCCATCTCGTCGATGGAAAGGACCTCGCGCACGGGCACGACAGTGTCCACGGCGGCGACCGCGCGGTGGTGGAAGTCGATGTAGACCTCGTGGCGCGCGAGCACCAGCTCGATTCCGGGGCAAAGCCGCTTCGCGTCGCCTACCCGGGTGCCCGTCTTCACGCCGAAGGTCTTCGCCTCCACGCTCGCCGCGATGCACACCGTGGTGTCGGCCATCATCGGCACCACCCCCACCGGCCGCCCGCGCAGGCGCGGCTCGACCTGCTGCTCGACGGAGGCGAAGTAGGAATTGAAGTCGACGAGCAGCGATCGAAGGGTCACGAAAATCCTGGCGGGCGATTCGGGGACGGCGCCGGTGCCTACAGGTCGCTTGCGGCGACGAAGGCCGCGACGAGGGCCTCGAGGCCCATCGCGTCGTCTTCGTCGAAGCGACCGCGTCTCGGGCTGTCGACATCCAGGACGCCCAGCAGCACGCCGGACTTCATGACCGGAACCACGATCTCGCTCTCGGAGGCGCTGTCGCAGGCGATGTGGCCCGGGAAGGCGTGCACGTCGGGCACCGTCACGGTGCGCAGGGAGGAAGCGGCGGCTCCGCAGACGCCCTTGCCGAGCGCAATGCGCACGCAAGCAGGCTTGCCCTGGAACGGCCCCAGCACGAGGCCGCCTTCCTTCATCCAGTAGAAGCCGGCCCAGTTGAGCTCGGGAACGGCATGGTAGATGAGGGCGGCGAGGTTCGCGGCGTTCGCGGTCGCGTCCCGCTCGCCACCCAGCAATGCCTTCGCCTGCGAGACGAGGCTCGCGTAGAGATCGGGCTTCGCGGAGGCTGCGGCGGAAGGGGTTGCGGCGAACATGGCGGCGGTCCCGGAGGGGAACGCCGCTAGGTTACCACCGCGCCCGGGCGATCAGCCCCCGGAGCCCGCCGCCGGCGCCGGCGCGGCCTTCTGCTTGTCGTGCTTCTGCTTGGCGATCCGCTTGCTCTGCTTTTCCTGCGCACGGTGGAGCACGGCGCGCTCCTTTTTCGTGACGGTTCCGTCGGCTTTCGCCTTTTCCTCGAGTTTCCCGACCCGCTCCTGGCCCTTTTCGAGCCGCGCGGCCTCGCGGGCATTGAGGTTGCCGGACTGGGCGCCTTGCTCGATGCGCCTTTCCTGGTTTGCCTGGCGCTTGTCGACGCGGGGCGTTTCCGCCTGCGCAAAGGCCGGCAGTGCGAAGGCGGTTGCCACGGCGGCGAAGACGATTCTGGTCAGCATGGTGTTCTCCTGTGTTGGATGGGGCGCGTGGAGGATACGCGCCTCGCACCTTCAACGCCTCCCATGCACGCGCCGTTGACGCGTTTACATCCCGTTACGCCGCGGGCGGGCCCTTGTGCCGCTTCGCTATAATTGCGCCTCTTTCCCGCGAGGGCTCCGCGTCCGCTGCGAAGGCCGGCGCATCCCGCTTCGCCATGAGTCCCGCCCTCCCTGCCGTGCCGCCGGCGCCGCCCGTCGCGAAGAAGGTCCCGGTGGCGACCACCCTGTTCGGCGACACGCGCGTCGACGATTACTTCTGGATGCGCGACAAGTCCGATCCCGAGGTCATCGCGCATCTCGAGGCGGAGAATGCCTACGCGCGGGCGGCGGCGGCACCCCTCGCGGGACTGCGCCGAAAGCTCTACCGCGAGATGCTCGCCCGCATCCGGGAAACCGACGAGACCGTCCCCTACCGGTACCGCGGCTGGTGGTACTACGCGCGCGAGGTGAAGGGCCTGCAGTACCCCATCTACTGCCGCCGCAAGGGCACGATGCGCTCGCCCGAGGCGGTGATCCTGGACGTGAACGCGCTCGCCGAGGGCAGGTCCTATACCGGCGTCGATTTCTGGGACGTGAGCCCGGACGGGAACTACCTCGCCTACGGAGCCGATTTCACGGGTTTTCGCGAGTACACGCTGTTCGTGAAAGACCTGCGCACGGGAGCAACACTCCCCGATCGCCTCGAGCGCGTCGACGACCTGTGCTGGGCCGCCGACAGTGCGACGATCTTCTACGTGCGGCAGAACCGGGCCAAGCGGGCCGACCGGCTGTACCGTCACCGGCTCGGCGCGGCACGCGATGCGCTCGTCCACGAGGAAACGGACGAGCTCTTCAGCCTGGAGGTGGGGCCGACGCGCAGCGAGGCGTGGATCGTCGTGACCGCGTCGTCGATCGACACCTCCGAGGTGCGCGTGCTGCCCGCCGATCGTCCCGAGGCGCCGCTGCGGCTCGTCTCCAGGCGCCGGAAGGGCCACGAATACTACGTGGGCCACCACGGCGACGAGTTCTGGATCCACACCAACGACCGGGGCAGGAACTTCCGGCTCGTCCGTGCGCCGGTAGCGGATCCCGCGCCGCGCAACTGGAAGCAGGTGCTCGCCCACCGGAAGCACGTGATGCTCGAGGAGGTCCACCTCTTCGAGGAATTCTGGGTGGCCGAGGAGCGCAAGGACGGCATGCCGAGGCTCCGCGTCGGCGATTTCGCGGGCGGCGGGTGTCGCGACATCGCGCTGCCCGAAACCGTCTGCTCGGTCGAGGCGGGCGTCAATGCGGAGTACGGGGCGAAGGGATTCCGCTTCGTGTACGAGAGCTACGTCACGCCGCGATCGGTCTTCGAGTACCGCGTCGCCTCGTGCAGCTCGAGGCTCCTGAAGCGCCAGCCCGTGCTGGGGGGCTACCGGCCCCGGGACTACGACTCGGCGATGTGCATGGCCCGTGCCGCGGACGGGACCCGCGTGCCCGTGTCCCTGGTCTGGAAGCGGTCGCGGCGCGTGGCGGGACCGCAGCCGCTGCTCCTGTACGGTTACGGCTCCTACGGGCAACCGATGGACGCGCACTTCAGCTCCACGCGGCTGTCGCTGCTCGATCGCGGCATGGTATGCGCGGTCGCGCACGTGCGCGGCGGAGGCGAGCGTGGCAGGCAGTGGTACGACGAGGGCCGGCTCGCGAAGAAGATGAACACCTTCACGGACTTCATCGCGGTCGCGGAGCATCTCGTGGCGAGGCGGTGGACCGCGCCCGACCGCCTGGTGATCGAGGGCGGCAGCGCCGGGGGCCTGCTGATGGGGGTGGTCGCGAACCTTCGGCCGGAGCTCTTCCGGGCGGTGGTGAGCGAAGTGCCGTTCGTGGACGTGACCAACACCATGCTGGACGCGACGCTCCCGCTCACCACGCAGGAGTACATCGAGTGGGGAAACCCGAACGAGAAGCGGGGCTACCGGACGATCCGCGCCTACTCGCCCTACGACAACCTGGAACGCAAGGCCTATCCCGCGATGCTGGTAGAGGCGTCGCTCAACGACAGCCAGGTGCCCTACTGGGAGGCCGCCAAGTACGTCGCGAAGCTGCGCGACATGAAGACGGACTCGAACGCCGTGCTCCTGAAGACCGTCCTCGAGGCGGGGCACGGCGGCGCCTCCGGGCGCTACGACGCGCTCGAGGAGATCGCCTTCACCTACGCGTTCATCCTCGACCAGGCCGGGCTTGCGCGATGACGAACTTCCAGCTCTTCGCCGCCTGCGTGGCGATCTGGGGCTCGACCTGGATCGCGATCACCTTCCAGCTGGGCGCGGCCGCCCCCGAGGCGAGCGTCTTCCACCGCTTCCTCCTGGCCTCCGCGATGCTCTTCGCCTACTGCCGCCTGCGCGGCCTGCGGCTCGCCTTCCCGCCCCGCGACCACCTGTGGATCGCGCTCCAGGGCGTGCTCATGTTCAGCGCGAGCTACATCTGCGTCTACTACGCGGAAAAGCACGTGGTCTCCGGGCTCGTGGCAGTGGGCTACTCGGCGAGCCCGCTGCTCAACATGCTCGGCATGCGATTCTTCTTCGGCGCGGCGATGACGCGGCGCGTGGCGCTGGGCGCGCTCCTGGGCATCGCCGGCATCACGCTCGTCTTCTGGCCGGAGTTCGCGCGGCTCAAAGCCGACGCGCTCGTCGCGATCGGCGCGTTCTTCACCGCGGCGGCTGTGATCCTGTCGGCCTTCTCCAGCATGGCGGCGCACCGCAACCAGGGCTCGGGGCTGCCGATCTGGCAGACGATGGCCTGGGGGATGCTCTACGGCGCGCTTTTCTCGTTGGCCTGCGCGCTCGTCCTCGGGCGCCCGCTCGGCTTCGAGCCCACGCTGTCCTACGTGCTCTCGCTCCTCTACCTCGTGGTCTTCGGCTCCGTCCTTGCCTTCGGCGGCTTCCTCACGCTGCTGGGTCGCATTGGCGCTGCGCGGGCGGGCTACATCGGCGTGATGGTGCCGATCGTGGCGCTGGTCGTCTCCTCCGTCTTCGAGGGCTACCGCTGGGGAGCCCTCGCGCTCGCGGGCGTGGCCATCTCGGTGGCGGGCAACGTGATCATCCTGCGCCGCGCGGCGTGAAGGGAAGTTTCAGCCGCCCCGCGCCCCGCGGAAGCGGTCGAGCTGCTTCGCGGCCTGCCTGCGCACCATCCACTTCACCGGCGCGAACCAGCCGAGCCAGCGCCCCAGCGGCCCCAGCGCCTGGGCCGACCAGCGCCAGAAGGAAAAGCGGTCGTAGTGGCGCACGATCCTGCCGTCGCGAAAGGCGAACATGGCCTCCACGCGGTTGACCACCTTTCTCCCGGTTTTCGAGAACGTGTACCGCGCCGTCCAGCGCGCCCGGCCGCCGCTGCCGTCGGCGCCCGCTTCCTCGAGCGCGATCTCCAGGTCGGTCGCGCGCGCGAGGAGCATCCGCCACATGTCGCGCGCCTCGTCGCCACGCAGCTTCGGGAAGGCCGGGTCGGAGAAGAACACTTCGTCGTGGTAGCAGCGCGCCATGGCCTCGGCATCGCGCCGGGCGAAGGCGGCGTAGAACTCGCGAACGAGTATCTCGTGGGGATGCATGGCGCCTCGCCTCTCTTGACGACGATCAAGCCTTGACCCGAGTCAAGGCCCCGCATTTTGCGGCGTTCCTATACTCGGGGCAACCCGGGGCACGGGCGCGCCGCGCGCGATGCCCGGGGGCCGGCGACCCGTCCCGGCACGCCCATTCCAACGAGGAGACCCCATCCATGCTGTCCGACATCGAGATCGCCCAGAAGGCGAAGATGAAGCCCATCGGCGAGATCGCCGCGAAGCTCGGAATCCCCGAGGACGCGATCGAGCCCTTCGGGCGAACCAAGGCGAAGATCTCGCTCGACTACATCGCCTCGCTCGCGGACAAGCCCGACGGGAAGCTGATCCTCGTCACCGCCATCAGCCCGACGCCGGCGGGCGAGGGAAAGACCACGACCACGGTCGGGCTGGGCGATGCACTCAACCACATCGGCAAGAAGGCGGTCATCTGCCTGCGCGAACCCTCGCTCGGGCCGGTGTTCGGCATGAAGGGGGGGGCGGCGGGCGGCGGCTACGCGCAGGTCGTGCCCATGGAGGACATCAACCTGCACTTCACGGGCGACTTCAACGCCATCGCGCTCGCGAACAACCTGCTCGCCGCGATGATCGACAACCACATCAATCACGGCAACGACCTGGGCTTCGACGTGCGGCGCATCGCGTGGAAGCGCGTCATGGACATGAACGACCGGGCGCTGCGCGAGATCACGGTCGCGCTCGGCGGCCCGGCCAACGGCTTCCCGCGGGAGGACGGGTTCGACATCGTGGTGGCCTCCGAGGTCATGGCGATCTTCTGCCTCGTCCACGTCGGTGAAGGACCTGAAGGAGCGCCTGGGCAACATCGTCTGCGGCTACACGCGCGACCAGAAGCCGATCCTCGCCCGGGAGCTGAAGACCCACGGCGCGATGACCGCGCTCCTGAAGGACGCGCTCGCCCCCAACCTCGTGCAGACGCTCGAGCATTCGCCCGCCTTCATCCACGGCGGCCCGTTCGCGAACATCGCCCACGGCTGCAACTCGGTGCTCGCCACGAAGACGGCGTTGAAGCTCGGCGACTACGTGGTCACGGAAGCGGGCTTCGGCGCCGATCTCGGCGCCGAGAAGTTCATCGACATCAAGTGCCGCAAGGCGGGGCTCAGGCCCTCGGCGGTGGTGCTGGTCGCCACCATCCGGGCGCTCAAGTACCACGGCGGGGTCGACGTGAAGGAACTCGCGAAGCCCGATCTCGCCGCGCTCGGGAAGGGCATCACCAACATCGAGCGGCACGTGAACAACATCCGCAACAACTTCGGGCTTCCCTGCGTGGTGTCGATCAACCACCGCACTGAGGACACGGACGCGGAAGTCAAGCTCCTCATGGACAAGCTCTCCCATCACGGCGCCAAGGTGGTGCTCGCCCGCCACTGGGCCGACGGCGGGAAGGGCGCGACCGACGTGGCTCGCGAAGTCGTGAAGATGTGCGAGGAGCCCAACAGCTTCAAGTACGTGTACGAGGAGGGTGCGACGCTCTGGGAGAAGATGAAGGCGATCGCGACGAAGATCTACGGCGCCGGGGACATCACCGCCGACTCCAAGGTCCGCGCCCAGATCAAGCGCCTGCAGGAGTCCGGCTACGGGCACTACCCGATCTGCGTGGCGAAGACCCAGTACTCGTTCTCGACCGACCCGCAGCTTCGCGGCGCGCCGTCGGGGCACGTGGTGAACGTGCGCGAGGTGCGCCTGGCCGCGGGCGCGGAGTTCGTCGTCATGGTCTGCGGGGACATCATGACCATGCCGGGGCTTCCCAAGGTGCCCTCGGCCTGCTCGATCGACGTGGGCGACGACGGCAGGATCGTGGGGCTTTTCTAGGGCCTGGCGGAAGGGAAGGGGGAACAGCCCCTTTTTCCCTATAATCCGGGTCATGAAGAACATCGGGAAGTACCAGATCGTCCGGGAACTGGGCAGGGGAGCGTCCGGCAAGGTCTACCTCGCCACCGACCCGTTCGGCGACCGGCAGGTCGCCATCAAGGTGGCCTTTCCCGAGGCGCTCAAGAGTTCCGAGGACGGCGCCTTCTACAAGAAGATGTTCCTGAACGAGGCGGCGCTCGCCGGGAAGCTCAACCACCCGCACATCGTCGAGATCTACGACGCGGTGGTGGAGGACGAGTTCAGCTACATCGTGATGGAATTCGTCGAAGGCGGCACGCTGGAGAAGTTCTGCGAGGCCGATGCCCTGCTCGACCCGGCCGAGGTCGCCGAGATCATTTTCAAGTGCGTGCGGGCGCTCGCGTTCGCGCAGCGCCTGGGCCTCACGCACCGCGATCTCAAGCCCGGCAACATCCTCCATGTCGACGGCACCGACATCAAGATCGCCGACTTCGGCGCGGCCATCAACACGGTCTCGGATCGCACGGTGATCACCAACGTGGGCTCGCCGGCGTACATGGCACCGGAGCTGGTCACGGGCGCGGCCCAGGCCTCTGCCGTCACCGACATCTACGCCCTCGGCATCGTGATGTACTACCTCCTGGCGGGCCGCCTGCCGTTCGCGGGCGCCAACACGATGAGCGTCATCTACCAGATCGTGAACACGGAGCCCGAGGCGCCCGGCGTGCACCGGGAGGGTCTGATCCCGGATCTCGACGCGATCGTCCTGAAGGCCATGGCCCGCGATCCCGCCGCCCGCTTCGCCTCCTGGGAGGATTTCGGGCAGGCGCTCGCCGAGGTGTGGAAGAAGCTCAACCGGGAGGGCGAACGCGAGCAGTCCGACACCGAGCGCTTCAACCTATGCAGAAACCTCCCGTTCTTCAAGGAGTTCCCGGAGAACGAGCTGTGGGAGGTGCTGCGCATCTCGAAGTGGCGCAAGTTCGCGCCCAACACCGTCCTCATCAAGGAAGGCGACCACGGCGACTCGTTCTTCGTGCTCGCCGGCGGCTACGTGCGGGTGACGCGGGGCAAGCGCACGCTCAACGTGCTCTCCGCGGGAGACTGCTTCGGCGAGATGGCCTACCTCGCGCACAAGGACGCGCCGCACCGCTCGGCGACGGTGACCACGACCTCCGACTGCATCATCATCAAGATCCGCGCCGAGGACCTGCGCGCGTCCTCGCTCTCCTGCCGCCGACTCTTCGACGAGCGCTTCCTCAATACCCTGGTCGAACGGCTCGAGGCCGCGAACGAGCAGCTCGCGGTGATGTCCTGAGGCCCCGCTAGCCGGAAAAGAACCAGGCGGTCGCGAAGACCCCGACCATCAGGAAGGCGAGGGTGAGCTTGGCGATGGAGCCGAGCAGCAGGCCAAGCCAGGTCCCGAGGCCGGCCCGGCCGGCGTGCAGCAGTTCCCGGTTGGCGGACAGCTCCCCCACCACCGCGCCGACGAACGGCCCCACCACCAGGCCCGGCAGGCCGAAGAAGATGCCCACGACGGCACCCAGGGTCGCGCCCACGATGGCGCGCGGGCTCGCACCCATCCGCTTCGCCCCGAAGGCCGAGGCGAGCAGGTCGGCGGCGATGGCAAGGGCCGTGAGCAGGCCCAGGATCGTGAGGGTCAGCGCGCCCACCCGCTGGAAATCGTCCGCCCAGGCCGCCAGCAGCAGCCCGCCGAAGACGAACGCGATGCCGGGGAGCAGTGGCACCACCGTTCCCGCGAGCCCGACGATGACGAGGATGGCGGCGATGGCGTGGAGGTAGGCGGGGTCCATGGCGGGCAAAGGAGCTGATACCGGGGCGCGCCGGCGGCACGCAGGGCCCATGCTATCGTATGAGCCGACATCGTCCCCGCCATGAACGCGACCGTCAAACCTGCCGGGAATCACGAGCGCCGGGCGGAAGTGTCCTCCGCCCTGGCCCGTCGCCTGCCCGCCCATGCGGTGCTCACCGCTCGCGAGGACCTGTTCCCGTACGAGTGCGACGGACTGTCGGCCTATCGCCAGACGCCGCTGGTGGCGGCCTTGCCCGGCACCGTGGAGGAGGCTGCCGAGGTGCTGCGCGTGGCCCGCGAGACCGGGACACCTGTGGTGGCGCGCGGATCGGGCACCGGGCTTTCGGGAGGGGCGCTGCCGCTCGCCGACGGCATCCTCCTGTCGATGGGCAAGTTCAACCGGATCCTCTCCATAGACCCGCTGGCCCGCGTGGCGCGCGTGCAGCCGGGCGTGAGGAATGCGCAGATAACCGAGGCGGTCGCACAGCACGGCCTCTACTACGCACCCGACCCTTCCAGCCAGATCGCCTGCTCCATCGGAGGCAACGTGGCGGAGAACGCGGGCGGCGTCCACTGCCTCAAGTACGGCCTCACGGTGCACAACATCCAGAAGGTGGAGGCGCTCACCATAGAGGGCGACGCGCTGGAACTCGGCGCCGACGCGCTGGACGCCCCCGGATACGACCTGCTCGCCCTGATGACCGGGTCCGAGGGACTGCTCGCGCTGCTCACGGAAGTCACGGTGAAGCTGCTTCCGAAGCCGCAGGTGGCGCAGGTCGTCATGGCGTCCTTCACGAACGTGGAGGCGGCCGGCGATGCGGTGGCGAAGGTGATCGGGGCGGGAATCGTCCCGGCGGGCCTGGAGATGATGGACAAGATGGCCACCGCGGCGGTCGAGGATTACGTGCACGCCGGCTACGACCTCGAGGCCGAGGCGATCCTGCTGTGCGAGTCCGACGGCACGCCCGAGGAAGTGGCCGAGGAGATCGCGAAGATCACCGAGGTCATGCGCGAGGCCGGCTGCACGCGCTTCGCGGTCTCGGGGAGCGAGGAGGAGCGCCTCAGGTTCTGGTCGGGGCGCAAGGCCGCCTTTCCGGCCGTGGGCCGCATCTCCCCGGACTACTACTGCATCGACGGCTCGATCCCGCGCGGTGCGCTGGCCAGGGTGCTGCGGCGCATCGCGGAACTCTCGACGCACTACGGGCTGCGCTGCGCGAACGTTTTCCACGCGGGCGACGGCAACCTCCACCCGCTGATTCTCTACGACGCGAACATACCCGGCGAGTTCGAGCGGACGGAGGAATACGCGGGCAACATCCTCGAGCTCTGCATCGAGGTGGGCGGCACGATCACCGGCGAGCACGGGGTCGGCGTGGAGAAGATCGGGCAGATGTGCAAGCAGTTCAATCCGGCGGAGCTCGCGCAGTTCCATGCCGTCAAGGCGGCCTTCGATCCGCCCGGGCTCCTGAACCCCGGCAAGGCGGTGCCGACGCTCAGCCGCTGCGCCGAGTACGGCGCGATGCGCGTGCAGGGCGGCAGGCTCCCGCATCCCGACCTGCCGAGGTTCTGATGAATGCCGTGGCGCGCGAGGATCGCCGGGAGGACGCGCTGGCGGCGCTCGCGGCCCTGCGGCCCCCCGTGCGGGTGATTGCCGAGCGCGAGCGTCTTGTCGCCTTCGAGATGGATGCCTACGTCCAGCGGCGCGAGACGCCGATGGCGGCGGTACTTCCCGACACCGAGGACCAGGTGAGGGAAATCGTTCGTTCGCTTGCGCGGCTCGGAGTGCCCGTCGTGTCCCGGGGAGCGGGAACCGGCATTTCGGGGGGCGCCACGCCCCGGGCGGACGGCGTCATGCTCGTTCTCACGCGCATGCGCCGAATCCTGTCGGTCGATGCCGCCGCGCGCCTCGCCACGGTCGAGCCGGGCGTGCCCAATGCCCAGGTGAGCGAGGCTTCGGCTCCCGTGGGGCTCTTCTTCGCCCCGGACCCCTCGAGCCAGGTCGTCTCCTCGATCGGCGGCAACATCGCCGAGAACGCGGGCGGCGTGCATTGCCTGAAGTACGGCCTCACGGTGCACAACGTGACGGGCCTGCGAGCGATCGACGGCGAGGGCGACCTGCTCGAGGTGGGCGGCGAGGCGCTCGATGCGCCCGGCTACGATCTCCTCGCGCTCCTGAACGGCAGCGAAGGCAATTTGGGCGTGATCACCCGGGCCACGCTTCGCCTCCTGCCGCGGCCAGAGGCCACGGAGACGCTGCTCGCGGCCTTCGGCACGGTGAAGTCGGCGGCCGAGGCCGTGGGCGCCATCATCGGCGCCGGTGTGATACCGGCGGCGATCGAGATGATGGACCGCGTAGTCATCGACGCCTGCGAGCGCTACATGGCGCTGGGATTGCCGAGGGCCGAGGCGCTCCTGCTCGTGGAGGTCGACGGGGGCACCGAGGAGACCGCGGAGACGCGCGCGAAGGTGGAATCGATCCTGGCCGGCTGCGGCGTGACGGAGGTGCGCGTGGCGAAGGACGAGGAGGAAAGGGCGAACCTGTGGAAGGCGCGCAAGGGCGCCTTCGCCGCGCTCGCGACGGTGATGCCGGACTACTACACGATGGACGGCACCATTCCGCGGCGCGCCTTGCCGGAGGTCCTCGAGAACATCTATGCGCTGGGCCGGGAGTACGGCCTCGTGATCGGCAACGTCTTCCATGCCGGAGACGGCAACATGCACCCCTGCATCTTCTACGACTCGGCAAAGGCGGGAGAACTGGAAAGGAGCGAGGAGCTGGGCGGAAGGATCCTCGAGCTCTGCATCGACCATGGCGGCACGATCACGGGCGAGCATGGCGTCGGCATCGAAAAGCTGAAGCAGATGTGCCTGCAGTTCCGGGTCGGCGAGATCGCCGCGTTCCACGACGTGAAGCGCGCCTTCGACCCGGAAGGCATCCTCAATCCCGGCAAGGCCGTCCCCAGCCTCAAGCGTTGCGCCGAATGGGGCGGCATGCACGTGCGCGACGGCCGCGTGCCGCGCCCCGAAATCCCCCGTTTCTGAGCCGCCCACCATGGCAGATCACTTCATTTCGGAATTGGCCGACCGCGTGCGGGACCATGCCGCCCGCAAGGCGGCGTTGTGCATCCGTGGCGGCGGCACCAAGGACTTTTATGGCGCACGCCTCGAGGGCGAGCCGCTCGACGTCGGCGGCTACGCGGGGATCGTCGCCTACGAGCCGCGCGAGCTCGTGCTCACCGTGAAGGCGGGCACCCGGATCGCGGACATCGAACGCGCGCTCGCCGCCGAGTGCCAGATGCTTCCCTTCGAGCCGCCCGGCTTCGGGGAGGCGGCGACGATTGGCGGCACCGTGGCGTGCAACTTCTCGGGGCCGCGGCGGCCCTTCGCCGGGGCCGTGCGCGACTTCGTCTTGGGGACGCGCATCGTCAACGGGAAGGGCGAGGATCTCTCCTTCGGCGGGCGCGTCATCAAGAACGTGGCGGGATACGACGTCTCGCGGCTCATGGCGGGTGCGCTCGGCACCCTCGGCGTGTTGACGGAGATCTCCTTCAAGGTCCTTCCGCGCCCGCCCGCGGAGGCCACGCTCGCCTTCGAGATGGACGAGGCGGACATGATCCAATCGGTGAACCAATGGGCCGGGCAGCCGCTGCCCTTGTCGGCGACTTCCTGGGAGGCGGGGGTGCTGCGCGTGAGGCTCACGGGTGCATCGAGCGCGGTGGCGGCCGCGCGCGCGAAGCTCGGCGGCACCGAGGTCCCGGACGGCACCGCCTATTGGGACGGACTTCGCGAGCATCAGCTTGCGTTCTTTGCGGGCGACCAGCCGTTGTGGCGGCTGTCCGTCGCGCAGACGGCTCCTCCCATCGCCCTGGGCCACCCCCAGCTCGTCGAGTGGGGCGGTGGCGTGCGCTGGGTGCGTGGCGCGCTCGAGACGGCGCGGGCGCGCGAGGCGGCGGAGAAGGCGAAGGGGCACTCGATCCTCTTCCGGGGAGGCGACCGCGCCGCGGGCGTGTTCCATCCGCTGGCACCCGCCCTCGCCAAGATCCACCGCCGCCTCAAGGACGCTTTCGACCCCGCGGGCATCCTGAACCCCGGCCGCATGGACAACTTCTGACCGCAAGCAATGCAAACGAACCTCGCCGACTGGATCAAGGACACCCCCGAAGGCCTCGAAGCCGACGCGATACTGCGCAAGTGCGTCCATTGCGGCTTCTGCCTCGCCACCTGCCCCACCTACAACCTGCTGGGCGACGAGCTGGACAGCCCGCGCGGGCGCATCTACCTGATGAAACAGGTTCTCGAGGGCGCGCCCGTCACGGCGCGCACCCAGGTGCACCTGGACCGGTGCCTCACCTGCCGCGCCTGCGAGACCACCTGCCCCTCGGGCGTGCAGTACGGCCGCCTCGTCGACATCGGCCGCGAGGTGGTCGACAGGAAAGTACCGCGCGGATTCGCCGACGGCATGTTCCGCCTCCTCCTGCGATTCGCCTTCCTGTCCGGGCCGCTCTTCGTGTTCGGCGTGGGACTTGGCCGCCTCTTCCGGCCCCTGCTGCCGTCCGCGCTCGCGAAGCAGGTGCCGCCGAAGCGCGAGGCCGGCGCCTGGCCCGCGGCCCGCCACGCCCGCAGGATGATCGTCCTCGACGGTTGCGTGCAGCCCGCGCTCGCGCCCGACATCAACGCAGCCACCGCACGCGTGCTCGACCGGCTCGGCATTTCGCTCGTTTCCGTGCCGCAGTCGGGTTGCTGCGGCGCGATCGAGTACCACCTCAATGCGCAAGGCGCCGCGCTCGACCGCATCCGTCGCCAGATCGACGCCTGGTGGCCGCACCTCGAGGCCGGGGCCGAAGCGATCGTCGTCACCGCGAGCGGCTGCGGCACGATGGTGGCCGAGTACGGGCATTTGCTCGCGCGCGACCCCGCCTATGCCCGGAAGGCCGCCCGCGTGAGCGAACTCGCCCGGGACGTGGGGCAGGTCGTCGCCGCCGAGCGCGAGGCGCTCGCGAAGCTCCTCGCCGGAAAGCCGCCGGTTGCCGAGCCCGTTGCCTACCACGCGCCCTGCAGTCTCCAGCACGGCCTGAAGCAGAAGGGCATCGTCGAGTCGATCCTGCGCGCGGCGGGTTTCACGCTCACCTTCGTGCCGGACGCGCACGCCTGCTGCGGATCCGCCGGGACCTACTCGATCCTGCAATCGGAGTTGTCCGGGCAGCTCCTCTCCAACAAGGTGAAGGCGCTCGAGTCGGGTTCGCCTTCGGCGATCTGCACGTCGAACATCGGCTGCCTGCTGCACATCGAGTCGGGTGCCTCCAGGCCCGTGTCGCACTGGATCGGGCTCCTCGACGATCGCCTCGCCTGAAGGGCCCGGAGGACGGATTGACCTAGGTCACCCCCCGCCGTAGCGAGGGTGCCAGAGTGAGGATGTCGATCCCCGGGCAACGAGGCTCATGGATCCGAAACCGCAAGTTCATCGCGAAAGCGTGGCCGATCACCTGGTCGCCGACGTTGCACGAGCCGGCGCCGGGGAGTTGGCGGGCCGCGTGCGCGAGCAGCTCGCGCAAAGGCATCCGGCCTGCGTGCAGATCGTGGCGATCGTCGGCAGCGGCGGCCGGCTCGAGGGCGTGGTCACCATCGAGCGGCTGTTCGGGCTTGCCGCGGAAACGCCGGTCGGCGAGGCCATGGCCCGCGACTACCCGAGCGTGCGCCCCGAGGACGACCAGGAGCACGCCGCGTCGGTCGCGCTGCATCGCGGCGTGGACGCCTTGCCGGTCGTCGACGCGAACGGGAGCCTCCTCGGGGCCCTGCCGCCGCAGGTGCTGCTCCAGGTGCTTCGCCGCGAGCATGTCGAGGACCTGCACCGGCTGGCGGGAATCACGCGGGAGGCGGCGCGCGCGCGCCATGCCATCGAGGATCCGCCGATGCGCCGGGCGCGGCACCGCCTGCCGTGGCTCCTGGTCGGGCTCGTGGGAAGCGCCGGGGCGACCGCTGCCATGGCCGGTTTCGAGGACCTGATCCGGGCGCACGTGGCGGTGGCGTTCTTCGTCCCGGCGCTCGTGTACATGGCCGATGCCATCGGCACGCAGAGCGAGGCCATCGCCGTGCGCGGGCTCTCGCTCACCCGGTCGGGAATCGCGCACCTGGTGGCGGCGGAGCTTCGGACCGGCGCCCTCATCGGGGCGGCGCTCGGGGTGCTGGCCTTCGTCGCCATCGCGACGCTGTTCGGCGACGCTCGGCTCGCGGGCGCGGTCGGGTTGTCGCTGTTCGCGGCCGGCGCGATCGCGAGCAGCATCGGCATCGCCTTTCCGTGGGCGGTGGCGCGGTTCGGCGGCGATCCGGCCTACGGCAGCGGACCGATGGCCACGGTGGTCCAGGACACGCTGAGCATCCTCGTCTACCTCGTCGTGCTTCGCGCGTTCGGCTTCTGAGAAGCCGGGAAACGATGGATCCCGAGAGCAGGCCCACGGACTCGACGCCCGACTGGCACCGGCTCGAAGCCGCCGAAGTCGCCACCCACGTCGACACCGAGCTCGAGTCGGGCCTGGCGCACGCGGAGGCGAGCAAGCGCCTTGCCGAGCACGGCGCCAACGTAATCGCGGAAGGCAAGCGCCGCTCGCCCTGGCTGATGCTCGCCGGCCAGTTCACCGACTTCATGATCGTCGTGCTGCTCGCTGCCGCGGTCGTCGCGGGCGTGGTGGGAGAACCTCAGGATTCCATCGCGATCGTGGTGATCGTCGTGCTCAATGCGGTGATCGGTTTCATGCAGGAGTACCGGGCGGAACGCACGATGGCGGCACTGCGCCGTATGGGCGCGCCGCACGCGCGCGTGCTGCGCGACGGGGAGGTGCGCGACGTCGCAGCGCGCGAGCTGGTGCCGGGAGACCTCGTGCTGCTGGAGGCGGGCAACATCGTTCCCGCCGACCTGCGCCTGGTGGAGGCGGCGCGGTTGAAGATCCAGGAGGCCACGCTCACGGGCGAGTCCCATCCCGTGGACAAGCAGGTGCTCCCGATCTCGGAGGACGACACCGCCCTGGGCGATCGCACCAACATGGCCTACAAGGGCACGGTGGTCACCTACGGGCGCGGGCGCGGAATCGTGGCCGCCACGGGCATGTCCACGGAGCTCGGTCGCATCGCGGCGCTCATCCAGCAGGCGACCGAGGGCCAGACGCCGCTCCAGCGCCGCCTCGCGCACTTCGGCCGGCGGCTCGCGGTCGCCGCCCTCGGGATCTGCGCGATCGTCTTCGTGGCCGGGATCCTGCGCGGCGAACCGCTGGTCCTCATGTTCCTCACGGCGGTGAGCCTCGCGGTGGCGGCCATCCCCGAGGCGCTTCCGGCGGTGGTGACGGTGGCGCTCGCCATCGGCGCGGGCAAGATGGCCCGGCGAAACGCGCTCGTGCGGCGGCTGCCGGCGGTGGAATCGCTGGGTTCCGTGACCGTCATCTGCTCGGACAAGACCGGCACCCTCACGCAAAACCGCATGGGCGTTTCCCGGTTCTGGTCGGGTACGGCATACGATGGCACGGCGGTGGATCTTCCGAAGGCCGAGCCCTGGCCACGACTGGTGCGGGCGATGGCGCTTTGCAACGATGCCGAGGAAGCCGCCGACGGCACGCTGAAGGGCGATCCCACGGAAACCGCTTTGCATGCCGCGGCGAGCGAGGCAGGCACGGCCAAGGTCGCCCTTGCGGAAGCGATGCCGCGCGTCATGGAACTGCCCTTCGACTCCGATCGCAAGCGGATGACGACCGTTCACCGCGATGCAGACCGCTACCTGGCGTTCACGAAAGGGGCACCGGAATCGGTCGTGGGCCGCTGCACGCGCATGGCCACCGCGGTCGGCGAGGAGGACATCGACGGGGATGCGGTGCTGGCCGAGGCCGAGCGAATGGCCGCAGACGGCCTGCGGGTCCTTGCGGTGGCAGAGCGCAGCTGGGCCGAGCCGCCTACGGCCGAAGATCCCGCGGTGGTCGAGGACGCGATGACGCTCGTCGGCCTCGTGGGGCTCCTGGACCCGCCGCGCGAGGAGGCCGCCGCTGCCGTGGCGGAGTGCATGTCGGCCGGCATCACGCCGGTGATGATCACCGGCGACCACCCCGTCACCGCGCGTGCCATCGCCACGCAACTCGGCATCCTTGGCGAGGGGGAGGCGGTGATCGACGGAGTGGAACTCTCGCGCCTCTCGGGCGACGAGCTGCGCGAGCGGGCCGGGCGCACGGCCGTCTACGCCCGCGTCAATCCGGAGCAGAAGATCCGCATCGTCGAGGCGCTGCAGGCCGGAGGCGAGATCGTCGCCATGACCGGCGACGGCGTGAACGACGCGCCCGCGCTCAATCGCGCGGACGTCGGCGTGGCGATGGGCCGGTCGGGGACGGACGTCGCGCGCGAGGCTTCGCACCTGGTGCTCCTGGACGACAATTTCGCGACGATCGTCGCCGCGGTCCGCGAAGGCCGGCGCATCTACGACAATATCCGCAAGTTCGTGAAGTACGCGATGACGAGAAACCTGGGCGAGATCTGGACGATCTTCCTCGCCCCGTTCCTGGGCCTGCCGATCCCGCTGCTGCCGATCCACATCCTGTGGGTGAACCTGGTGACCGACGGGCTGCCGGGCCTCGCGCTCGCCGTCGAGCCGGCCGAGCACGGACTCATGCGCCGGCCGCCGCGTCCGCCGCAGGAAAGCGTCTTCGCCCGTGGCATGTGGCAGCACATCGCCTGGGTGGGGCTGCTCCTGGGGGGCGTTTGCATCGCGGTGCAGGCCTGGGCGTACACGAGCGGCGACGCGCACTGGCAGACGATGGTCTTCACGGTGCTGGCGCTCTCGCAGCTCGGACATGCGATGGCCGTCCGCTCCGAGCGCGATTCGCTGTTCACGCAGGGCATCTGGACCAATCGGCCGCTCCTCGGCGCGGTCGTCTTCACCCTCGCGTTGCAGCTCGCCGTGATCTACGTGCCGTGGCTCAATGGCATCTTCCACACGCAGCCCCTCACCTTCGGCGAGCTGGCGCTCTGCCTTGCGCTCTCGTGCGTGGTTTTCGCGGGCGTGGAGATCGAGAAGGCGCTCATTCGCGCCGGCGTCCTCTACCGGGAGCGGTGAAGGCGGTTCAGGGCGCGCGCCGGTACAGCACGAAGGACTCCGTTCGATCCCCGGGGCGGGATCCGCGCCAGGCCTCCCGCCACCGCGCGGCGTCGACGGTCGGGCTCGAGGATCGGCTCACCTGGGCGAGGAGCGTGTCGCAGCGCGCGGCATCGGGATTCCCGGGCGACACCACGCGCAGCCCGATGAAGTAGTCGAGCAGGGCGCGCTGGGCGTCCCCGAGCCCGGCGCCGATCGTGCAGGGTGAGGGGCCGATCGCGGACGCGAGCCTCACGGCCACGCCGCGATAGCTGCGCGCCTGGTCGATGAGCGGAAGCCCCAGCATCATGGCGAGCATCCACACCATCGTGATGCCCGCGCTCCAGTTGACCACCGCGCGGCGCGTGGTGCGCAGCGACCGGGCTACGACCGCGACCCAGATGCAGGTGAGGAGCGCGGCCAGGGCGAAGGGGATGAAGCGGAAGGGATAGTGGAACCCGGGGACTTCGCGCCGGAGCCAGGCGGCGACCGCCTCCGGGCTGCCCGTCAGCGCGGCCACGAAGCCGATCCACAGGATGAGCGCCATGAGCAGGAAGGTGGTCACGCCGAACCAGTCGAGGGCGCTCGCGGCACCCCGCGGCAGCGAATCGAGTTCCGCCACGCCCAGCAGCACGAGCGGGACCAGGATCGGCATGGCATTGACCTCGCGCGCCTCGGCCAGCAGGGACAGCAAGACGAAGAAGAGAAGCGCCGCCGCCAGCGGCAGGTGCAGGTCGGTTCGGGCGGCGAGGGACCGGCGGGCGCGCCAGGCGGTCCATGCCGCAAGGGGCAGGGCGGGCCAGGCGTACCAGGGCAGGATCTTCGTGAAATAGGCGAGGTCGGCCAGGGCGCCCCGGGTGGCTCCGCCGGCCCAGCGCGTCGCGAGCGCCACGGAGAGCCACTCCGCCGACAGTGCGGGATCGCGCTGGGCGAGGATGACCGGCCAGGCGCAAACCAGGGGCGCGGCGATCGCGAGGCCTGCGGCGACCGCGAGACCGTAGCGGCGTGACCGCCAGGCCGGCCCGACGGCCGGAAGCAGGAGCGCCAGCGCGCCGACGAGCAAGGCGGGCATGAGCCCGTCGCCGAGGAAGGCGATGGCGAGCCCTGCGCCGAGCAGCGGCCCGCCGGTCCAGGGGCGCCGGGCAGCCACGGCGAGGCCTGCGATGCCCAGGGACACGCCGGCGAGCCCGGCGAGGTCGGTGCTCATTTCGTGGGCGCGGATGAGGAGCCCGAGGCAACCGATCAGCAGCAGGACCGCGATCCGGCCGGCCCGGGGACCGTGCAAGGCTACGGCGGCCCCATGCACCCCGGCCATGGTGATCGCCATGAAGAAGCCCGAGGCGAGCCGTGCCGCATCGTGCAGGGCGAGCCAGCCGCCGAAGACCTTGGCGAAGGCGGCGGCCGTCCAGAAGAAGAGCGGGGCCCGATCGAGGTAGGGTTCGCCCGCGAGCATCGGCACCGCCCAGTCCCCCGTGCGCAGCATCCCGGAGACGGCGCCCAGGGCCAGCGCTTCGTCGATCTTCCAGGGATCGTGTCCCACGAGCCCCGGGAGGAGCCAGGCAAGGCACACGAGCAGGAACAGCGCGGATTTCACCGGCGTGCGCGTCCCGTCCCAGGAGATGCGCTGTCGGAGGGACTCGACGAGCGGGTCGGCTACCCGGTTCACGCTCGGTCCTCGGGGCGGCGGCGAAGCATGGGCTATTGTAGTCGCGGCAACGAAAAAGGCAGCCGAAGCTGCCTTTCGTGTCTCTGCGAGCGGGCGCTTACTCGTGGCCCGCGGGCATCGTCTGTCAGGACGGCGTGGTGGACTTGCGGGCGTAGCGCTTCTTGAACTTGTCGACGCGGCCCGCGGTGTCGACGATCTTCTGCTTGCCCGTGTAGAAGGGATGGGACTCCGCAGAAATCTCGATCTTGTAGACCGGGTATTCCTTGCCGTCCTTCCACTGGATGGTCTCGCTGGTCGAGACCGTGGAGCGCGTGACGAAGCTGAAGTCGCAACTCGTGTCGAGGAACACGACCTCGCGGTAATTGGGGTGGATGCCTTCTTTCATGGTCTCTCGCGCCTTTCTCGCTCTCAAGGTGCCGGGTGAGGGGTTGCCGCACCGGCTGCCGGGAAACGCAAATTATCGCCGAAACGGGTTTTTTACGCAAATCCTATGCCAAGCAAGGACTTAGGGGCCTGGTGCGCCGGCCCTCGCCCGGCTACCGTCCGAATCCATGGACAAGGCGGCAATGAAGAGGTTCGCGGCGCGTGCCGACCGGTAGACGGGACGACAGTGGGGATTGGGCCACGGGTGCGGAGGGGAGGGCAGCTTGCCGTCTAGCGAGGCGCCCGGCGTCGCGGTGTGCCCGGCTCAACCTTTCTTCATGGAGTTGAAGAACTCCTCGTTGCTCTTGGTGGCGCGGAGCTTGTCGATCAGGAACTCGGTCGCTTCCAGCTCGTCCATGCCGTAGAGGAGCTTTCGCAGGATCCAGACCTTGGGCAGGATCTCCGGCGGGATGAGCAGTTCCTCGCGGCGCGTGCCGGAGCGGTTCACGTTGATGGCCGGGTAGACGCGCTTCTCGGACATCCGGCGGTCCAGGTGGATCTCCATGTTGCCCGTGCCCTTGAACTCCTCGTAGATCACGTCGTCCATGCGCGAGCCGGTGTCGATCAGCGCCGTGGCGATGATGGTGAGCGATCCACCCTCCTCCACGTTCCGGGCCGCGCCGAAAAAGCGCTTCGGGCGCTGCAGGGCATTCGAATCCACGCCGCCGGTCAGCACCTTTCCGGAGGCCGGCACGACCGTGTTGTAGGCGCGGGCGAGGCGCGTGATGGAGTCGAGCAGGATCACCACGTCGCGCTTGTGCTCCACCAGGCGCTTGGCCTTCTCGATCACCATTTCGGCGACCTGCACGTGCCGCGTGGCCGGCTCGTCGAAGGTGGACGAGACCACCTCGCCGCGGACGGAGCGCGTCATTTCCGTGACCTCTTCCGGGCGCTCGTCGATGAGCAGCACGATGAGGACGATGTCGGGGTGATTCGTGGTGAGTGCGTGCGCCATGTGCTGCATGAGCACGGTCTTGCCGGCCTTCGGGGGCGAGATGATGAGGCCGCGCTGGCCCTTGCCGATGGGCGCCATGATGTCGATCACGCGCCCGGTGAGGTTTTCCTCGGCCTTGATCTCGCGCTCGAGCTTGAGGGGTTCGTCCGGGTGCAGCGGCGTGAGGTTCTCGAAGAGGATCTTGGCCTTGGCGTTCTCCGGCGGCTCGCCGTTGACCTTGTCGACCTTCACCAGCGCGAAGTAGCGCTCGCCGTCCTTGGGCGTGCGGATCTCGCCTTCGATCGAGTCGCCCGTGTGCAGGTTGAAGCGCCGGATCTGCGAAGGGGAGACGTAGATGTCGTCCGGGCCCGCGAGGTAGCTGGTGTCCGGCGAGCGCAGGAACCCGAAGCCGTCCTGCAGGACCTCGAGCGTGCCGTCGCCGAAAATCGCCTCCCCCTTCTTCGCCTGGAACTTGAGGAGGGCGAAGATGAGCTCCTGCTTGCGCAGGCGGTTGGCGCCCTCGATCTCCGTGGCCATGTCGAGGAGTTCGGAGACGTGCTTGAGCTTCAGGTCGGATAGGTACATGCGAGGGGCGTGGGCTGGAGGTGTGGTACGAGCACGCGCGGAAGGCGTGGCCCGGAAATGGCGGGGGAGTTACCTGGCTGCGGAGGGCGCTGCGGAGTGGGGGGTGCTGCGGCGTGGTCGTGGAGCGAGCCGGCAACCTGAGAGATCAACAGCCAGGACGGGCCGAGCGTATCCGGTTTCAGATGTTGCTGTCAATGAAGGCGTTCAACTGCGACTTCGAGAGCGCGCCGACCTTGGTCGCCTCGACGTTGCCGTTCTTGAAGAGCATGAGCGTGGGGATGCCGCGGATGCCGAACTTGGGCGGCGTGGCCTGGTTCTCGTCGATGTTCAGCTTCGCCACCTTGAGGCGCCCGGCGTATTCCTGGGCGATCTGGTCGAGGAAGGGAGCGATGATCTTGCAGGGGCCGCACCATTCCGCCCAGTAGTCGACCAGCACCGGCGTCTGGCTCTTGAGAACTTCCTGGTCGAATGAATCGTCCGTCACCTGGATGATGTTGTCGCTCACGTTTGCCTCTGTCGGGAAGGGGGGGCGCGGGCCCGGCGCGGCCGCGGGAGGTGCGGGGCGCTGCAGGTTGCGGGTGTTGATCCTAGCCTAACCGACGGCCTGTGGCAAAATGCAAAGCCGCCACATACTTGATCCACGACAAGGGTTGGCGATGCTATCTGGTAATATCCGCCACTTTCTCGCCGCGGGTGCGCCCGCCGTTCCGGAAAGGCCCTGTTCATGACGTATGTGGTCACCGAGTCCTGCATCAAGTGCAAGTACACCGACTGCGTCGACGTGTGCCCGGTGGACTGTTTCCGCGAAGGTCCCAATATCCTCGTGATCGACCCCGACGAGTGCATCGACTGCACGCTGTGCGTGGCCGAATGCCCCGTGGAGGCCATCTTCGCGGAAGACGACGTCCCGGCCGACCAGAAGGACTTCATTGCCCTCAACGCGGAACTGAGCAAGAACTGGAAGCCGCTTGTCGAACGCAAGGACGCGCCAGCGGACGCGGACGAGTGGAAGAGCGTCAAGGACAAGCGTCACCTCATCGAGAAGTGACGAAGGGGCGCTGCGTTCCGCGCCCTAGTCGTAGAGGCCCGCCCTGGCCTTTCCGCGGAACACCCAGTACGAGATGGCCGAATAGGCCACGATGAAGGGCAGCACGATGAGTGCGCCCGCGAGCACGAACTTGAGCGAGGATGGATGGGCCGCCGCCTCCCAGATCGTGAGCTTGTCGATCACCACGTAGGGAAAGAGGCTGTAGGCGAGGCCGAGGAAGCTGATCGCGAAGATTGCCACCGAGGCCGCGAACGGCTGCCAGTCGCGGCCCCCTTCGCCCCTTGCGATCCGGCCCGTGGAGCGCCAGACGATGAATCCCGCCCAGAGGCAGGCGGCCGGCAGGGCGAGCAGCGCGAGGGTGCGGGGAAAGTCGAACCACTTCGCGCGCACGGTCTCGCTCACCAGCGGCGTGGCGAGGCTCACGAGGCCCACGCCGAGCGCGACCCAGAGCAGGCCCCAGCGCGACCACGCCAGCGCCTTGCGCTGCAGTTCGCCTTCCGTCTTGAAGACGAGCCAGGTCGCCCCGAGCAGCACGTAGCCCCCGCAGACGCTGGCGCCGACGACCATCGCGAACAGCAGGTAGCCGAAGCCTTGCTCGAACCCGGTGATGTAGCGCCCGAGCATGAGGCCCTGGGAAAACGACGCCAGGAAGGAGCCGGCCCAGAAGAGCCAGTTCCACAGCTCGCGGTGCCAGCCAAGCGCCTTCATGCGCAACTCGAACGCGACGCCGCGGAACATGAGGCCAATCAGCATCGCGACCACCGGCAGGTAGAGCGCGCCCAGCACCACGCCGTGCGCGCGCGGAAAGGCGATCAGGAGGATGCCAACGCCCAGCACGAGCCAGGTCTCGTTCGCGTCCCAGAAGGGCCCGATGGAGGACACCATCACCGACTGCTCGCCTGGGCTTGCCGCCGGCATGAGCATGCCCACGCCGAGGTCGTAGCCGTCGAGCACCACGTAGGCGAGCACGGACACGCCCATCAGCACCATGAAGATCAGCGCGAGATCCATCGTCTTCTCCTCAGTCCGCTGCCGCGCCTGCGGCGGATGCGCCAGGCACGGACTTCGCGGCAGCCGCCTCCGCCCCCTCGCCGGCGAGGTGGGTGAGGACGACCATGTAGGCGACGAACATCGCCGCGTAGGTGAGCCCGTAGCCGGTGAGGCTCACGCCCAGCTGCGCCCCCGTGATCTCGCCGACGGCCTCGCGCGTGCGCAGGACGCCGTGCACGAGCCAGGGCTGGCGTCCGATCTCGGTGACGATCCATCCCGACAGGGTGGCCACCCATCCGGAAAAGGTGAACGCCGCGAGCGTCCAGAGGAGCGGGCGCGACGGCGCGCGGCCCGTTCGCGTGACCCAGGCGGCGAACCACGAAAGCGCGATCATCGCCACCCCCAGGCCCACCATGATGCGAAAGGCATAGAACACCGGCGCCACCGGCGGGTGATCGTCGCCGAACGCGTCCAGGCCCTGCAGCGTCGCCCCGGGGTCGTGCTTGAGGATGAGGCTGGCGACGTAGGGAAGCTCGATGGCGTAGTCGTTGGTCCTCGTCTTCTCGTTCGGGATCGCGAAGAGCACCAGCGGCACGCCGGATTCCGTGTGCCATATCGCCTCCATGGCGGCGATCTTCGCCGGCTGGTGCTTCAGCGTGTTCAGCCCGTGGAAATCGCCGACCACCGTCTGCACAGGCGCGAGAATCGCGCCCATCAGCACCCCCACGCGCAGGGTGCGGCGCGCCGTCTCGTCCGAGGCGACCCGCAGGAGCCTCCACGCCGAGAGCCCCGCCACCACGAAGGCCGCGGTGAGTCCCGAGGCGATCATCATGTGCGTGAAGCGGTACGGAAACGAGGGATTGAAGATCACCTCGAACCAGTCGCGGGCGATCCACTGGCCGCCATCGAGCATGTGGCCCGCCGGCGTCTGCATCCACGAGTTGAGGGCGAGAATCCAGAACGCGGAGAGCGAGGTTCCCAGCGCCACCAGGGCCGTGGCGCCGATATGCGCCCAGGCGGGAACGCGGTTCATGCCGAAGAGCATCACGCCCAGGAAGGTGGCCTCGAGAAAGAACGCGGTGAGCACCTCGTAACCCAGGAGCGGCCCGGCGATGGCGCCCACCGAGTTCATGTAGCCGGGCCAGTTGGTGCCGAACTGGAAGGACATCACGATTCCCGTGACCACGCCCATCGCGAACGTGAGCGCGAAGATCTTGGTCCAGAGCTTGTACGTCCGCAGCCACCCCGCGTCCCGGGTGCGATGGTAGGCGATGCGAAAGCCCAGCAGGATCCACGCGAGTGCGATCGTGAGGCTGGGAAACAGGATGTGGAAGGCGATGTTCAGCCCGAACTGCGCGCGGGCTAGGAGCAGTGGATCGTCCATGGCGGGCCCCGGTGTGGCTCGTCACCGGATTCTAACGCAGCGCGATTCCCGCCGCCGTGGCCGGCGGGTGGGGAGGCGGCGGGACTCATTGGAGCGATCTCGCGATCGTCGGGTGGCCCCTGAACTCCCGCAGGAAGGTCTCGTACTCGTCCCGGATCGCGATGCCCATCCGGCCCGCGCACTCCGCGTCTCCGCGTCGCCAGGCCGACTCGGCCGCCGCCGCGAGCCGCGTGAGGCGGACCGCTCCGAAGCGGCCGAAGGTCGACTTAAGCGAGTGCGCGGCCCTCTCGACCTCGGCCGGGTCCGATCCGGACGACACGCGATCGACGAGTGCCGGCGTCGTGGCGAGAAAGGTGCTCACGAGCGTGCGCATCAGGCCGGGTGAGTCGCGGTCGAGCAGGACCAGCTCGTCGAGGACGGAGCAGTCGAAGGCGGGCTCGGCGGGCAGGGCCGGGGAGGCTTCCCGGGGGGACGCATCCGGCAAACTCGCGCCCCCGGCCGCCCGGGCGATCGTCTCCAGCAGGTCCCGGCGATTGATGGGCTTGGCGAGAAATCCCTCCATTCCGGCGGCCAGGCAACGCTCCCGGTCGCCCTCCATTGCGTTCGCGGTGAGGGCGACGATCGGCGTGTGGCGCCCCGATCCGGCGTCATGCCGGCGAATGGCCTTCGTTGCCTCCAGGCCGCCCATGACCGGCATCTGGCAATCCATGAGCACGCAATCGAAGTGCGCGGCCGCGCAACAGGCCACCGCCTGCGCACCGTCGACCGCGACGGTCACCTGGTGTCCCGCGGCCTCGAGCATGGAGCGTGCGACGAGCCGGTTGACTTCGTTGTCCTCGGCGAGCAGCACGTTCAGTCGGCGAGCCGGCATCGAGGCGGGGGCAGGAACCTCCGCGGCGGCGGGCGCGGTTCGTTCGGCGGGCAGACGCAGGCGCACATGGAAGGCGAAGACCGATCCCCGTCCGTCGGAGCTGGTCGCGAGCACGTCGCCGCCCATGGCCCGGGTGAGCTGGCGGACGATGTAGAGGCCCAGCCCCGTTCCCCCGTGCCGCCGGGTGTCCGAGTCGTCGGCCTGCACGAACGGCTGGAAGAGCCCGGCGAGCTTTTCCGCCCCGATGCCGACGCCGCTGTCGATCACGCGCGCGTAGAGGTCGACGCTCGCGTTTCCGGCGACCGGCTCGGCGAGCACTTCGATCGAGACCCGGCCACGATCCGTGAACTTGATGGCGTTCCCCACGAGGTTCACGAAGACCTGCCGCAGCCGCGCCTCGTCGCCCATCAGCCGGTCCGGAACCTCCGCAGCGATGCTCACCTCGAAGCCGAGCGATTTCGCCGCCGCCATGGGCAGGAGCATCGCGCGCACCTGCGCGACGAGCGCGCGCGGCTCGAAGACCTTTTCCACGAGCTCGAACCGCCCGGCCTCTATCCGCGAGACGTCGAGCATGTCGTTGATGAGCTGCAGGAGCCCTTGCGCGGAGTGGTAGATACCGCTGGCGCGCTCGCGCTGGGCCGCGTCGAGCTTCGAGTCGAGCAGCAGTTCGCTCAAGCCCAGCACCGCGCTCATGGGCGTGCGGATTTCGTGGCTCATGTTGGCGAGGAACTGCGACTTCGACCGGTTTGCCGACTCCGCCTCGTCGCGTGCACGTGCGTAGCGCCGGGCGAGTTCGCGTACCTCGATCTGCTTGCGCAGCGAATCCACGATCGAGTTCTGGTAGCTGCGCGCGACGATCAGGAGCATGACGAGGTAGATGATCGCGGCCGAGCCCACGAGGACGCTCGGGGGGTCGCCGCGGAGGAAGAGCGCCGCCGCGAACGGCAGGAGGCCGCTGCACGTGAATCCCGCGTAGACGGGCCAGACCGCACCCAGCGCGATCAGCGCCCCCGCGGGAATGGCCGCGATAATGAAGGCGTGCACGAAGAATATTTCCGGTTGACCGGCCCGCGGGTCGACCCACATCGCGGCGATGCCCCACGTGAGCCCGGTTGCCGCCGTGAGAACACCATGCGTCCAGAGCCACCGCGTGACGGCATGGGGCCGGGAGAGCCTCGCGCGATGGATCTCGAGGAAGGCGAGGCGCAGCGCGGACAGGCCCAGCATGATGGCCAGCCAGGCCTTGAGGTGGTGCCGGGCGACCATGCTGTCCAGGGTGAGGTAGTAGAGAAAGGCCACCAACGCCGTGGTGATCGCTCCCGCCACGCTGGATCCGACGAAAAGGCGTGTTCGCTCGAGCAGCAGCGTGCGGTCGAGCGACGCTTGCGCCTGCGAATCGGCAGGCGGTTCGCGGAGACCGGCGACCATCGGGCCGTCGGCCGCAATCATGCCGGCGCCTGCGTGAGAATGCCTGTCATGGTGCGCTTTCGGGGGCTTTTCGGGCGTTCCCCCTTCGTGCGCGAATAATACGCCTGCCGCGGCAGGGCCAAGTTCCGGATTGGCGCCCGTTTCGGGGCCTGCACCGCGGATCGATTCCCGCCTCGGTCTTGTGGCGGCGTTATCCGAGGGTAAAACGGAATGTCGCACCCCGCCCCACCTCGCTGTGCGCCCAGACGCGCCCCCCATGGCGGCGCACGATGCGCTCGACGATCGCGAGGCCCACGCCGGTTCCCTCGAATTGCGCGGACGGATGCAGGCGGCTGAAGACCTCGAAGAGCTTCTCCGCATACTGCATCTCGAAGCCCACGCCGTTGTCACGCACGAAGTACGCGCCATCCAGCGGGTCCTGGCCGATCTCGATTGCCACGGGATCGCGGCCGCGCGAGTACTTCAGGGCATTCGAGAGCAGGTTTCGCCAGACCTGGCGGACGAGGCCCGGGTCGCCCCGGCAGTCGGCGAGCGGACCCACGACGATGTCGTGGCGCGTCGCGCCATCCCGGGGCAGCAACTCGGCCAGGACCTCGCGCGCGAGCGCTTCCATCGGCACGACCTCGCGCCCCAGTTCCTTGCGGACCACGCGCGCGAAGTCGAGAAGATCGTCGATCAGGTCCCCCATGTGCTGGGCGTTGCGCGCGATCTGTTCGAGGTGCCGCCTCGACTCGGCCGGCAGGTCGGTGCCCGCGTCCTCGCAGACCATGTGCGCGTGGCCGTTCAGGGCGCGAAGCGGCGCGCGAAGGTCGTGCGATATCGTGTAGCAGAACGCGTCGAGTTCCCGCACCGAATCGCGAAGCTCCGCGGTGCGCTCCTCGACGCGGCGCTCGAGCTCGGCATTCACGTTGCGGGCAGCCTCGTCGGCCGCCTTGCGCTCCCGGATGTCGGAGACGAGCGTGAGGATCGCGGGCCCGTCGCCCCAGTCGACCCGCTCGTTGGCCACCTGGACCCAGACGGGCTCGCCGTCGCGGGGAACGATCCGGATCTCGTAGCGGGCGGGCAGCGTCTCGCCCGCGCTGCGGCGGCGGTGGCGATCCTGCACGGCGTCCCGGAACTCGGGATGGATGTACGGCCCGAACTCCGTCCCGACGAGTTCCTCGCGCGGCGCGCCCAGCAGCCGCTCGACCGTCCGATTGGCGTACGCGAACCTGCCTTCGCGCAGGATCATGACGCCCTCGGAGAGCATCTCCGCGACGGTCATGTAGCGCCTCTCGGATGTCCGGAGCGCCTCGAGCGCGGCCTGCCCTGCACGGGCAACGGCCTCGGCCGTGGCAGCACGCACCGCGGATGCGGCCGCACGGTCCGCGCCGCGCTTCAGCGATCCCACGAGCAGGACCATAGCGGGCGTTGCGATCGCCCAGACCAGCACGCGCCAGAAGTTCTCGGCGGTGTACCGGAAGGGTTCCCCGGGGATGGAGAAGCTCCACGAGAAATAGACCCAGGCGAGCGCGGCGCTGAGCATTCCCCACGACAGCCCTCCGGTGAACGCCGCGAACACGACCGCCAGGACCACGATGGCCGGGGGGTTGGGTATGCGAAAGCCCGCCACCGCCAGTATCTCGAGGGCGACGATGGCGAAGAGCGTGAGCGCGGCCCCGGACCAGGCGGGGAGTTTCTCCAGCGACGGTCGGTCTGTCTCGTGTTTCACGGGCCGGTCGGTCCGCGCGCAGGCCGCAATGTCCGGCCTGCCTGCGACGCGTTCAGGGTGTCGGGGCGGGCGCCCGAGAAGAGCGCCCCGGTCCCATGCTACGCGAAGCGGGCGCGAAAGGCCGCGTAGTAGAGCACCGGGATCACCACGAGCGTGAGCACGGTGGACACGAGAATGCCGAAGATGAGCGAGATTGCGAGGCCGTTGAAAATCGGGTCGTCCAGGATGAAGCCTGCTCCCATCATCGCGGCGAGCGCCGTGAGCGCGATGGGCTTGGCGCGCGCCGCGGCCGACTGCATGACCGCGTCCTGGAAGGCCACGCCCTCCGCGACCTTCAGGTTGACGAAGTCGACGAGCAGGATCGAGTTCCTCACGATGATGCCGGCGAGCGCGATCATGCCGATCATCGAGGTGGCGGTGAAGTGGGCCCCGAGGAGCGCGTGCCCCGGCATCACCCCGATCACCGTGAGCGGGATCGGCGCCATGATCACCAGCGGCACGAGGTAGGAGCGGAACTGCGCGACCACGAGGAGGTAGATGAGCACGAGCCCCACGGCGTAGGCGAGCCCCATGTCGCGGAAGGTCTCGTAGGTCACCTGCCACTCGCCGTCCCACTTCACCGCGTACTGGCGGTAGGGGTCCGACGGCTGGCGGATGAAGTACTCGCCGAGGACGCCGCCGTCCTCGAGGGCGCGGCCGGCGACCCTGCCGCGCGCGGCGAACATGCCGTAGAGCGGGCTGTCGGTGCGCCCCGCCTGGTCGGCGACCACGTAGACGACCGGAAGCAGGTTCTTGTGATAGACGGGCCGCTCGCGGTCGTTGCGGACGACCCGCACCAGTTCGGACATCGGCACCAGGGCACCGTCGGCCGCGCGCAGCGTGAGCTTCAGGAACTCGGCAAGTTCTCCCTGCTGCTCGGCGGGAAGCGTGAGCCGCACCGGCACCTCGTACTTCGAGTGGCCGTCGTGCAGCGGCGTGGCATCCATGCCGGAGAGCCCGGCGCGCATCGTCTCCACCACGTCGCGGCGGGATACGCCCGCGATAGCCGCCCGGCCCTGGTCCACCTTGAGGACGATCCGCGGCGCCGGGTCGTCGACCGTGTCGTCGATGCCCACGATGTCGGGTGTCGAGGCAAGCGCCTCGCGGACCTGCTTCGCGACGCGGATGCGACCGGCCTCCTCGGGCCCGTAGATCTCCGCGACGATCGGCGAGAGCACCGGCGGCCCCGGCGGGACCTCGATCACCTTTACCTTCGCGCCCCATCGCCGGCCGATTTCCTCCAGCGCGGGCCGTGCCGCCGCCGCGATCTCGTGGCTCTTGCGGCTGCGCTTCGACTTGTCGGCGAGGTTCACCTGCAGGTCGCCCTGCTCGGAGAGGCTGCGCAGGTAGTACTGGCGCACGAGCCCGTTGAAGTTGATGGGAGAGGCGAGGCCGGCGTAGGCCTGGTAGCTCGTCACCTCGGGGATGGCCGAGACGTGCGCGCCGAGCTCGCGCAGCGCCCCCGCCGTCGCCTCCACCGGCGTCCCCGCGGGCATGTCGACCACCACCTGGAACTCCGACTTGTTGTCGAAGGGGAGCATCTTGAGTATCACGAGCTTCACCCCGGCGAGCCCTGCGGAGAGCGCGATGGCCACGGCGATGGCCAGCCCCAGGCGGCGGCGGTTGCGGGCCGCCTGCGGAGCCGTGATGAAGCGCCCCAGGAGCGCGCCGAAGAAGCGCTCGAGCCTCGCGTCCAGCGCCGAGGCGCTCTCGTGGCCGTGGGCGGCCAGGAGCTTCAGGGCGAGCCACGGCGTGACCGTGAAGGCGATCGCGAGCGACAGCAGCATCCCCATGCTCGCGTTGATCGGGATGGGGCTCATGTAGGGGCCCATGAGGCCCGTGACGAAGGCCATCGGCAGGAGCGCGGCGATGACCGTGAAGGTGGCGAGGATGGTGGGCCCGCCCACCTCGTCCACGGCGGCCGGGATGAGGCCGGCCAGCGGCCCGCCCTTGAGCCCGCGGTGGCGGTGGATGTTCTCCACGACCACGATCGCGTCGTCGACGAGGATGCCGATGGAGAAGATGAGCGCGAAGAGCGAGACGCGGTTCAGGGTGAAGCCCCAGGCCCAGGAGGCGAAGAGGGTGGTGGCGAGGGTGAGCACCACCGCGAGGCCGACGATCACCGCCTCGCGCCGTCCCAGCGTGGCGAAGACGAGCACCACCACGGACAGGGTGGCGAAGACGAGCTTCTTGATGAGACTCTGCGCCTTGTCGTCGGCCGTCGCGCCGTAGTTGCGCGTGACGGTCGCGTGCACGTCGGCGGGAATGAGGGTGCCGCGCAGCTCGTCGACCCGCTGCATCACGCGGCTCGCGACGTCGACGGCGTTCTCCCCGGGCTTCTTGGTGACCTGGAGCGTCACGGCGGGATGCTCGCCCGGCGCGGCGCCCTTCCCGGCCGCGGGGCCCGCCGCGGTCCAGACGTAGCGCGAGGGCTGGTCCGGCCCGTCGATCACCTCGGCCACGTCGGCGAGGTAGACGGGGCTCCTCTCCTGGACGCCGACCACGAGCGAGCGCACGTCGGCTGCGCTCTCGAGGTAGTTGCCGGTCTCGATCGCGATCTCGCGGTTGTCGCGCACGAGCTTGCCGGTGGGCGCGGTGACGTTCGAGAGCTGCAGCGCGTTGCGCACGTCGAGCGCGGTCACGCCGTGGGAGGCGAGGCGGTCGGCGTCGAGGAGCACGCGAACGACCCGCCCCGGGCCGCCGAGCGTCTGCACCTCGCGGGTGCCTGCAACCCGCTTGATTTCCGCCTCGAGCGCGTGCGCCACGCGCTCGAGCTCGAAGGCGCCCTTCGTCTCGTCGTCGCTCCAGAGCGCGAGGGTGACCACGGGCACGTCGTCGATGCCCTTGGGCTTGATGACGGGCTCGAGGATGCCGAGCTCGGGAGGCGCCCAGTCGCGGTTGGCGCTCATCGTGTCGCGCAGCCGCACGATGGCGTCTATGCGCGGCACGCCGACCTTGAACTGCACCGTGAGGATGGAGATCCCGGGGCGAGAGACCGAGTACACGTGCTCGATGCCCTCCATCTGGGAGAGCACCTGCTCGGCGGGCGTGGAGACGAGCGATTCCACGTCCGCGACCGAGGCGCCGGGGAACGGGATGAACACGTTCGCCATCGTCACGTTGATCTGCGGCTCCTCCTCACGCGGCGTCACGGCCACGGCGAAGAGACCCAGCAGGAAGGCGACCAGCGCGACGAGCGGCGTGAGCTGCGAATCCTGGAAGTAGCGCGCGACGCGCCCGGAGATTCCCACGGCCCTCCCCTAGCCCGCGGAGCCGGTGGCCATGCCGGCCTTCACCGGCTCGAGCGCCACCTGCTCGCCGGGCCTCAGGCCCGCGAGGACCTCCACGAAACTCTCGTCGGCGGTGGCGCCCAGGCGCACCTGGCGAAGCTGCGGCGGGCCTTCCGCGCCGACCACGTAGACGGCGGTGACCTCGCTCCTGCGCAGGACGGCGGCGCGCGGCACCATGAGGCGCGCGCGCCGGCCGGTCACGAAGTGCGCGCGGGCGAAGACGCCCGGCAGCAGGCCCTTCGCGTCCGCGGGCAGCTCGAGCCGCACCTGCGTCGTGTGCGTGCGCGGGTCCGCGGAAGGCACGACCGTGACCGCCTTCACCTCGACCCAGCGATCGAGCGAGGGAACCTCGATGCGCGCCCGGGCGCCGGCCTGGATCGCGCCCACCTGGGCGGAAGCGACGGTGGCCACCACGCGCAGCGACGACGGGTCGAAGCCCGTGAGGAGCGGCTTGCCGGGAGAGGCCATCTCGCCCAGCTGGACGTGGCGGGCCGACACGACGCCGCTGTAGGGCGCGACGATCGTGGTGAAGCTCTTCTCGGTGGAGGCCGCGCCGGCGCCCGCGAGCGTGGCCTTCATGCGCGACTCGGCCGCCTTGAAGTCCGCCTCCGCCTTGTCGAGCGCCGCCTGGCTCACGAACTTCTGCGCGACGAGCTGCTTCGTGCGCTCGAACTGCGCGCGGGCGTTGGCGAGCGCTGCCTCGGCCTCGCGCACCTGGGCCTGGCTCGCCGCCACGGCGAGGGTCGCCGCGCGCTCGTCGATGCGCAGGATCACTTCGCCCTTCTGCACGCGGTCGCCCACGTCGAAGCGGATGTCCACGATGCGGCCCGACACCTGGGCCGAGACGGTGGACTGGCGGACGGCCTCGACCACGGCCTCGGCCGAGGTGGTGAGGTCGACTTCGCGCAGCTCCGCCGCCGCGGTGGCGAGCGGTGCGGGCGCGACGCGCGCCGGGGCGGGCGGCTCGGAGGAACCGCAGGCTGCCGCGAGGAGGCCGGCAGCGGCGAAGAGCACGAGGGAGGCGGGATTCTTCATGGGTCCATTCAGGCGCCGGTGACCCAGCGTTCGAGTTCGGCCGCGGGGCGCGCGCCGGTGGCGCGGCCCGCCTCGCGGCCCTCCTTGAGCAGGAGCAGGGTCGGGATCGATCGTACCGCGAAGCGGCCGGCGAGGCCCTGCGCGAGATCGGTGTTCACCTTCGCGAGGCGGGCGCGCCCGGCGAGGTGGCCGGCGGCGCGGACGAACTCCGGCGCCATCTGACGGCAGGGCGCGCACCACGGCGCCCAGAAATCCACGAGCACCGGCACGCTCGTGCGCGAGACGAAGGCGTCGAAGCTCGCGTCGTCCAGCTCCACGACGGTGCCATCGAGGAGCGGCGTGTCGCAGCGCCCGCACTTCGGGGCGTCCTTCACGCGCGCGGCATTGACCCGGTTCTGGGCGAGGCACTTCGGGCAGGCGACGTGGACGGATGCGGCGGCCGCGTCCATCGCGCGCCCTAGGCGGGCTGCGTGGCGCGCTTCACGCCCAGCTTCCCGAGGACGATCTCCAGGGGGCAGAAGCGGGTAAAGCCGCTTTGCAGGAGGTTCACGCCGACGAAGGCGGTGAGCCAGAGGAAGTTCGCGTTCACGAAGATCGGGCTCCCCGGCGCGCCCAGGGCGAGGGAAAGGAGCACGAAGCTGCCGGCGAGGATGCGGACGAGTCGTTCGGTGGTCATGGCGGTCTCCGGATGGGATGTCCGTTAATATACAGTAGGGGGTATAGTATGTCAATGGAAAGCGCTCTCGCGGGCTTGCCCTGCTATACCCGGTAGTGTATAAAGAAAGCGACCACAGGAGACGCCCATGCCCACGATCCGGGACGAAACCCACAAGAAGGAACTCATCCACCGGCTGCGCCGCGTGGAGGGACAGCTGCGCGGCATCCAGGCGATGATCGAGAAGGGCTCCGATTGCGAGTCCATCACGCAGCAGCTCTCCGCGAGCCGTCGCGCGCTCGACAAGGCCTTCTATCACGTGCTTTCCTGCGCCATCCAGTCGGGTGGCGAAGTCCCTGCGGGAGCGCCCGGCAAGGCGGCCGTGGACAAGCGCCTCGAGCACGCCGCGGAGCTGCTCGCCAAGTTCGGCTGATCCCCCGCCCCGGGGGCCGGCTCCCGCCGGGCTCACGGGGCGAGCCACCGCCCCGCCATAATGGCGGCATGAACTCCGCCGCTGCCGGCACCCTCGCATACCGCGACCTCGTAGCACGCCTTGCCGGGAGACCGCCGGGCGAGGCCACCGTCCTCACCCCGAACGCACGCCTCGCCGCGTCGCTTGCGCGCGCGGTCGCGGCGGTTCACGTGGCGGACGGGCGCACCGCATGGCCCGCCCCCGACGTCATTTCCTGGAACGACTGGCTCGAGCGCCTGCACGAGGAGGCGCGGTTCGACGATTCGGGCGAGGCGCTCGCGCCGCTGCTCAGCCCGGACGCGGAACGGCTCGCGTGGGAGGTCGCCATCGCCGCAGATGCCGGCCGGCCCATGCTCGTGGGCGCCGGAACGCTCGCCCGGGAAGCGCGTGCCGCCTGGGCGCTCGCCCACGACTGGGGGATCGAGGGCGCCATAGGCGCGTGGGAAGGCGCCGGGGACGCGCAGGCTTTCGCCGGCTGGGCCGCGGCGTGGCGCGAGCATTCGCGGCGTCGCGGCTGGATCGATGCGCCCGGGCTCCCCGGCCTCGTGCCGGCAATCCTCGCCCGGCCGGCCGTGCGCAAGCCCGCCACGCTGGTGGCCTTTGCCTTCGACATCGTGACGCCCGCGCAGCGCCGGGTGTTCGACGCTTGCCGCGCGGCCGGCATCGAGGTCATCGCGGCTTGCGCGCCCCGGCGGGAGGCTGCGGTGCGCGTCGTGGCCGCCGAGTCGCCGCGGCGCGAGATCGAACTGGCTGCGCGCTGGGCGCGTGCAAGGCTCGAGGCGCACGGCGGGACCGGGCATCCCCGCATCGGCGTGGTGGTGCCGGATCTCGCGCAGCGCCGCGAGGCCGTGGCGCGCGCGTTCTCGCGCGTGTTCGCGCCGGCGGGCCGGGCGAGCGGCGCAGCGCTCTTCAACCTGTCGCTGGGCCGCGCGCTCTCGGATCATCCCCTCGTCGATTTCGCCCTCGGGTTCCTCGATCTCGCGGGAGAACCCGTTGCCTTCGAGCGCGCGAGCCGCGTGCTCCGCTCGCCGTTCCTGGGGCAAGGAGAGGTGGAGTTGGCCGCGCGCGCGCGCCTGGATGCGGCGCTTCGCCGCGTGGCGCCGCCCCTGGTGGACCTCGAAACCCTGCGCACCCTGCTTGCGAACGCCCATGCCGAGAGTCCCGGAAGGCGTCCGCCGCCCTGCCGGCACCTCGAATCGCGGCTGCGGGCGGCAGCTGCCGTGCGGCCACCCGGCCGATCGGCCGCGCCGTCGGACTGGGCGACGCATTTCGCCGCGTGTCTCGCGGCCGCCGGGTTCCCGGGAGAGCGCAGCCTCGATTCGACGGAGCACCAGGCGCTCCTCAAGTGGCACGAGACGCTCGCGCGCCTGGGCGCGCTCGGCGCGGTCGTGGGCACGCTTACCGCGGAGGCCGCGCGGCGGCACCTGCGCCAGGCCTGCGCAGATAGTGTCTTCCAGGCCGAATCCGGCGAAGCGCCGGTGCAGGTGCTCGGGATGCTGGAATCGGTCGGCCTCGATTTCGACGCGCTGTGGGTCACCGGGCTCACCGACGACGCCTGGCCGCAGTCGCCGAGGCCCAATCCTTTCCTGCCGGTGTCGCTGCAGAAGAAAGCGGGCATTCCGCAGGCGTCCGCGGAAGCCTCGCTCGAACTCGATCGGCGCATCACCGCGTCGTGGGCGGGCGCGGCGTCCGAAGTGGTGTTCTCGCACGGCCTGGTGGACGAGGAGCGCGCGCTCGCCGCGAGCCCGCTCCTCGCGGCGTTTCCGGGAGCCGGGCCGGATTCGCTCGCGTTGCCCGCCTACCCGGGGATCCGCGAGGCGCTCTTCGCCGCAGGACGCCGTGCCGAGGCCTGGACCCGGCTCGAGGACCGCCGCGCGCCGCCGGTCGGCCCGGGCACCGCGCGCGGCGGCACCGCACTCCTCGCGGACCAGGCCGCCTGCCCTTTTCGCGCCTTCGCGAAGCACCGCCTGCGCGCCGAGGCCCTCGACAAGGTCGAGCCGGGCATCGACGCGTCCGAACGCGGGCAGCTGCTGCACCTGGCCATGGCGCGCGTGTGGCGTGACCTCGGCAGCCACGCGGTGCTGGTCGCCACGCCTTCCGGCGAGCTTTCCGCGCTCGCGATCGCCGCGGCGCACGCCGCGCTCGCGCGGTTTCGCGCCGAGCGCCCCGGACGGGTCGAGGGCCGCTTCGCGAAGCTGGAACAGGAACGCCTCGCCCGCGTCGTGCTCGAGTGGCTCGCCATCGACCGCGATCGCGCGCCTTTCGAAGTCGCGTTGCGCGAGGACCAGCTCGCGATCGAGGCCGGCGGCCTCGAATTCCGCGGACGCGTGGACCGCATCGACCGTCTGGAAGCGGGCGGCCTCGCGGTCATCGACTACAAGACGGGCACGCCGAGCGTGGGAAGCTGGCTGGGCGAGCGGCCCGACGACCCGCAACTGCCGCTCTACGCGCTCGCTGCGGGCGACGAGGTTCGCGCGGTCGCCTTCGCCTGCCTGCGCAAGGGCCGGCTGGGCTTCGTCGGGCTCGCGCGCGAGGAGGGGCTGCTCACGGGCGTGGGCACGGTGGACCAGCACCGCAGCGGCGGCAAGCTCCACGCCTCGTGGAACGAACTCCTCGAGAGCTGGCGCGCGACGACGGCGCGGCTCGCCGCGGCCTTTGCGGCCGGAGAGGCGCCGGTCGATCCCAAGAAGCGCTTCGCCTCGTGCAGGCACTGCGAGCTCGGGGCGCTGTGCCGCGTGAGCGAAAGGGCGGAGGGCGCTGCCGGTGACGACGACGAGCCGGAAGGCGGCCCGGAAGACGAGCCGTGACCGAGCCGCGCGTCGCCGACGCGAAGGTGCGCGAGGAGGCCCTCGATCCGCGCCGCTCGTTCATCGTCCAGGCGCCCGCCGGCGCCGGGAAGACGGGGCTCCTCATCCAGCGCTACCTGCGGCTGCTCGCCACCGTGCGCCGGCCCGAGGAGATCCTCGCCATCACCTTCACGCGCAAGGCCGCCGGGGAGATGAAGCGGCGCGTGCTCGATGCGCTGCACGCCGCTGCGGGCGCGCCCCCGGCGGGAGAACCGGAAAACGACCGCCGCACGCGCGAGCTCGCGCGCGAGGCCCTCGCCCGGGACGGGGAGCGGGGCTGGCGGCTCCTCGAGAACACTGCCCGGATCCGCATCCAGACGATCGATTCGTTCAACGCCTCCCTCACGCGGCAGATGCCCGTGCTCGCCCGGCTGGGCTGGCAGCCGGGGCTGGTGGAGGACGCGCGCGAGCGCTTCCACGAGGCGGCCGTGCGCACGCTCGCCGCACTCGAGGGTGGCGGCGAGGACGCGGCGGCGATCGGGCGCCTGCTCGCACACCTGGACGGCGACCAGGGCAAGGCCGCGGGCCTCATCGCCGGCATGCTCGCGCGGCGCGACCAGTGGCTGGGTCGCGACTGGAGCGGGCGCCTCGAACGCGAGGCCATCGAGGCCGCGTTCCGCGCCGAGCGCGAGCGCGTTCTGGCGCTCGCCCGCGGGCTGTTCCCTTCCGCGGCGGTGCCCGCGTTCTGCGCCCTGGTGGACGAGGCGGCCGCGAATCTCGAAAGCGCCGGCATCGAGTCGGCCCTTCGCGATTGCGGGGGCCTGGCCGACCTGCCGCCCGCGACGGAGGCCGGGAGCGCCGCGTGGCGAGCGCTGGGATCGCTCCTGGTGAAAGCCGATGGCGAGTGGCGCGTCGCACTCAGGAAGGCGCAGGGCTTCCCGGCGAAGAAGGACGGCGGCCGGGAGGGCGCGAAGACCGAGTTTGCGGCGCTCGCGGAGACGATCCGCGCCGTGCCGGGGCTCAGGCAGGCGCTCGCCGACCTCGCCATCCTGCCGCCCGCGAAGTTCGCCGATCCGCAGTGGGAGGCTCTCGCGGCGCTCATCAGCGTGCTGCCGCTGGCGGCTGCGCACCTGCTGGTCGTGTTCGCCGAGCGCGGCGAGGTCGACCATGCGCAGATCGCCGAGGGTGCCGTGCAGGCGCTGGGCGACGAGTCGGCGCCGACGGATCTCCTGCTCGCCCTCGACGAGCGCCTGTCGCACGTCCTGGTGGACGAATTCCAGGACACCTCGCGCAGCCAGTGGCGCCTGCTCGCCGCGCTCACGGCGGGATGGAGTCCCGACGACGGCCGCACCGTTTTCGCGGTGGGCGACCCGATGCAGTCCATCTACCGCTTCCGCGAGGCGGATGTGGGCCTCTTCCTGCGCGCCTGGCGGGAAGGGCTGCCGCGCGTGGGCCTCGTCCCGCTGCGCCTCGCGACGAACTTCCGCTCCCAGGTGGGCATCGTCGACTGGGTGAACGAAGCCTTCGCGGCGATCCTCCCGGCACGCGACGACGAGAGCGAGGGCGCCGTGCGCTATGCGCGCTCGTCGGCCTTCCACGAGGCGCTCGCAGGGGAGGCGGTGCGCTGGCACCTCTTCGTCGAGGAGGATCGCGAGCTCGCGCGCGCCGAGGAGGCCCGGACGGTGGTGGCACTCGTGCAGGCGGCCCGCCGGGAGCGGCCGGAAGGCAAGGTCGCGATCCTGGTGCGCAACCGCTCGCACCTCGACGGCATTGTCCCCGCGCTTCGCGCGGCGGGGCTTCGCCTGCGCGCCGTGGACATCGAGCCCCTCGCCGAGCGGCAGGGCATCCGCGATCTCGTCGCACTCACGCGCGCGCTCGCCCATCCCGCCGACCGGGCCGCGTGGCTCGCCGTGCTGCGCGCTCCGTGGTGCGGGCTTTCGCTCGCCGACCTCCTCGCGCTCGCCGGCGACGACGCGCGCACGCTCCCGGAACTCCTGGCGGACGGGGGTCGGATGGCGGCCGTCGAGCCTGGCGCGCGCGAGCGCCTCGTGCGCGTGGCGGCCGTCCTCGCCGAGGCCCTCGCGCACCGGTTGCGCGGCACGCTGCGCGAACGCGTGGAAGGCGCCTGGCTCGCGCTCGGCGGCCCCGCCTGCCTCGCGGCCGAGGCCGACCTCGAGGACGCGGAGACCTTCCTCGACCGCCTCGATGCGATCGAAACGGCGGGAGACCTGCCGGACAGCGCGCGGCTCGAGGAGCATCTCGAGGACCTCTTCGGCGCCCCGGACCTGGGCGCGCCGGACGAACTGCAGGTGATGACGATCCACAAGGCGAAGGGCCTGCAGTTCTCCACGGTGATCGTGCCGGGCCTCGATCGCGCCCCCCGCGCGGGCGACACTCCGCTCTTCCGCTGGAAGGCGAGAAGCGACGGCGCGCTCCTCATGGCGCCGGTGAAGGAAGCGGGGCAGGCGGACGAGCCGGCCCACGACTACCTGAAGGCGCTCGACGCGCGCGAGGAATCCCACGAGGTCGAGCGACTCTTCTACGTCGCGGCCACGCGCGCGGAACACCGCCTGCACCTCCTCGGGCGGGTGGGCGTGGACGCGAAGCAGGGGACGATCCGCACGCCCTCCGCGCGCTCGCTTCTCGGCAAGGCGTGGGAGGTCGCGGGGCCGCATGCCGTTCGCGGCATGCGCGAAGCACCGGTGCCCGCGGCCGGGGCGCCCGTGCCGGCCATGCCGGACCTGCGCTGGATTCGCCCCGAGGCGCTCGGCGTGTCGGTGGACCAACCGGCCTTCGCCATGCCAGCGGAGCAGCGCGAGACCCGCGAGGCGGTCGAGTTCAGCTGGGCGGGCGAGACGCTGCGGCAGGTGGGCACGGTCGCGCACCGGTGGCTGCAGCGCATCGCGGACGAGGGACTCGCGGCGTGGGATCCCGCGCGGGTGCGCGGCCTGCGCGACCGGGTGGAGGGCGAGCTGGAGCGCCGCGGCGTGCCGCGCGAGGGTCGCGAGGAAGCGGCGGGCCTCGTCCTGGACGCGCTCGCCTCGGCGATCACCGACGAGCGCGGCCGCTGGATCCTCGCGGCGCACCCGCAGGCCGCCAACGAGGTGCGCATGGGACTCCTGGAGGACGGCCGCGTGCGCCTCGTGGTGATGGATCGCGTCTTCACGGACACCGACGGCGATGCCTGGGTCGTCGACTACAAGACCGGGCGCCACGGGGGCGCGAGCCCCGGGGACTTCCTTGACCGCGAGCGCGATCGCTATGCCGGGCAGCTCCTGCGCTACCGGCGTGCGCAGGGCGGACGCGCGCGCCTGGGCCTTTACTTCCCGCTCGTTCCCGGCTGGCGCGAAGTGGACTGACTCAGCGGGCGAGGCCCGAGAGCCAGTGCACCAGGTTCATCGTGACGAGCTGCGGCTGTTCGAGCGTGGACAGGTGGCCGCACTGGTCGGCGACCACGAGGCGCGAGCCCGCGATCGCGTTCGCCATCTCCTGGTGCAGCGCCACCGGCGTGAGCGCGTCTTCCCGGCCGCACAGCACCAGCGCGGGGCAGCGGATCTTCGCGAGGCCGGGGCGGCTGTCGGGGCGCCCGATGATCGCCTCCTGCTGGCGCCGGTAGGCGTCCTTGCCGGTGGCGGCGGCCATCGCCTTCACGGCCGCCACGAGGGCGGCGTTGCGCAGGTGCGCCGGGTGCAGCAGCTTCGGCAGGAGCGCGTTCACCACGCGTTCGAAGTCCGTTTCGGCCATCTTCATCATCCGTCGGCGGTCGTCCGTGGCCTGGTCCGTGTCGGCGCGCGCACTGGTGTCCAGGAGCGCCAGCCCGATCACGCGGGCAGGCGCCTGCCGCTGCACTTCCAGCGCCACGTACCCGCCCATCGACAGGCCCGCGACCGCGAAGGGCCCGGGCGGCATCTTCGCGATCGCCGCCGTGGCCATCGCAGCGACCGAATCGGCGGCCGCCACGTCGGCCACCTTGCACTCCGCGGAGTGGCGCAGCCCCTCCACTTGCGCCTGCCAGAGGCGGTGGTCGCACAGGAGTCCGGGAACCAGCATCAGGTTGGGTTTTGCCATGTCTTCCTCAGAGCCAGCGGGTCTTGCGGAAACGGGTGAAGAGCCAGACGTCGATCGCGACCATCGCGGTGATCGCGAGCGGATAGCCGAAGGTCCAGTCGAGCTCCGGGATGTGCCTGAAGTTCATGCCGTAGATTCCCGCGATCATCGTCGGCACGGCCACGAGGGCGGCGTAGGCTGCGAGCCGCTTGGTCACCTCGCTTTCGGCCAGCGAGATCATCGCGACGTTCACCGACATGGCGGTGGTGACGGTGTCGCGCAGGCTGTCGATCACCTGGCTCAGCCGCAGCAGGTGGTCATAGACGTCGCGGAAGTACTCCTGCGTTCCGTGGCAGACCTGCGGCACGCGCCCGCCGTGGAGCTTGCCCACCGCCTCGATGAGCGGGTCGACGGCGTGCTTCACGGTCATGAGCTTCTGCTTCAGGCCGTAGAGCGCCTCGAGGTTCGCGCGCGGGGTGGCGCCCTCGAAGATGCGGCCCTCGAGCGACTCGAGCTCCATCTCGAGCGCGTCGACGACGGGGAAGTAGCGGTCGACGACCGCGTCGATGAGGGCGTAGAAGACGAAGCCCGCGCCCTGGCGCAGCAGTTCCGGCTCGCGCTCGGTGCGCGCGCGCACCGCGGCGAAGCCCTGTTCCGTTCCCTGGCGCACGGACAGGACGAAGTTGGTGCCGACGAAGAGGTCGATCTCCGCCACGTGCAGCTCGCCTTCCCGGATGTCGATGCTGTGGAGCACCGCGAAGAGCGAGTTGCCGTACTCCTCGAGCTTCGGCCGCTGGTTGCCCTTGCGTGCATCCTCCACCGCGAGGTCGTGCAGGCCGAACTCCTCCTGCAGCTGCGCGAGCTCCTCCGGCGTGGGGTCCTTCAGGGCCACCCAGACGAAGCACTCGGGCCGGCCCACGTAGTCGCTGATCGCCTCGACCGGTACGTCGGCGAGCTTGCGTCCCTCCTGGTAGGCGACGCAGTTGACTAGCATGGCGTTGCCCGGGCGCCGGATGCCGCGGGCGTCGCGCCCCCGGGCCTGCCTTCGCGCGGGGGCCTGGTCAGGGAGTATCCGACGGCTTGCTCCACGCGGCGATGTCGTCGAGCTGGACCGTGAAGCCGACGTTCTTGGGCTCGTTTTCCGCGTTCAGCTGGTCGAGGACGCGGTGGAAGCTCTTCGAGAACTCGAAACTCAAGCGGGCCAGCCGCTCGGCCTCGGCCGGCGCCTTGGCGCCACCCTCGGGCTGCGCGACGGTGTCGCGGACGAGCTCGACATAGATCCTCGAGGCGAGGTCGGTGAGCCGGGCATTGAACTTGGGAGCTGCAGTCATTGCGGTGCGCCTGTTGGAAGCGAGGGGCCATGCTACGCCTGTGCGAGGGTCGCCACGGCGGCGTCTACTCGCCGAGGGCCCGGCAGAGCTTCGCAACGGTCTCGCGCAACTCGGCGACCTCGCGCTCGAGCCGGTCCACGTTGGACTTGAGCGCGGCGATCTCGCCGACGGTGATCGATTCGGCGCTTCCCGTGGCGAGGACCGGGACGGGCAGGGACTCCACGGCCGGCTCCCCGGAGAGCAGGTGCGCCCACCGCGTCTCGCGCGCGCCCGGCGCCCGGGGCAGTTCGCGCACGAGCGCACCCGCGGGAAGCTCTGCGAGTTCGTCCAGGAATCCCTGGACCGCGGACAGGTCGCCGAAGCGGTGCAGCCGCTCGGTGTTGATCCGCAGCTCTCCCACGGTCTGCGGCCCGCGCAGGAAGAGCGAGGCGAGGATCGCCACCGACTGCGGGGGCACGCCCAGCACGCGGCCGGTGTTGTGCGCATAGCGCATCACGCGCCCGCCGCTCGACTCGATGGCAAGCGACAGGGACTTCAGGTGATCGAGCGCGGCCTGCACCTCGGGCTCGCTGGCCTCGAGGATCGGGTGGCGGCTCGTCTTCTGGTTGCAGCCCGCCACCAGCGCATTGAGGGTGAGCGGGTAGGTGTCCGGGACGGTGTGCTGTTTCTCTGCGAGCACCCCGAGAACCCGGGTCTCGAGCAACGACAGCGTGGGCAGCGGGGATACGCTCATGCGGCGCGATTCGGCGAAAACCGCATGTTACCTCGCGCCGGTGGCGGTGCCGCTCGCCGCGGAGGGCGAGCCTGCGCCGTGCTCCGGCGCGGCGCGGCTACGCGTCGAACGTGAAGACGTTGTTGCGCGGCTTGGCGCGGGCGACGGTGAGCAGGGCATCGGCGGCCCGCCGGATGCCTTTCCACGTCGCGAGGATCGCGGTCGAGCCGAGCTCGGCGAGGTAGACGGCGCGCTGGATTTCGGCGCGGTCGATGTGCTGCTGGATCGTTTCGTACTGTTGCATTGCGATTTCCTGTTTGGGGTGCCTGGCCGCCCCAGCCTGGCAGGCTGTTTCGACGACCTTCGGAAGTGAATATAGTGGTGGTTGTGCGGCGCAACAAACGAGTAGTTCTTGCGCTTTGAATTAGAAAAGCTAATCTATAGGTCCCGTGAGCGATCGACTCCCCCCCCTCAACGCCCTGCGCGCCTTCGAAGCGGCCGCCCGGCACCGCAGCTTCAAGCGCGCCGCCGAGGAGCTCTTCGTCACGCCGGCGGCCATCTCCCAGCAGGTGAAGAGCCTCGAGGACTACCTCGGCGTGGAGCTTTTCCGCCGGCTTACCCGCGCCATCGAGCTCACCGCGGCCGCCGAGGCGATGCTGCCGAAGCTGCGCGAAGGCTTCGATTGCTTCGCGGCGGGCCTGATGCACGCGCGCCGCGCCGAGGAAAGGGGGCGGATCGCGGTCGCGGCGCCGCCCAATTTCGTCGCCCGCTGGCTGATGCCGCGGTTGCGCTCGTTCACCACCGCCTACCCGCAGTTCGACCTGCGCATCACTGGCACGCTGAGAGCCATCGACAACGCCGACGAGGACGCGCCCCTGGATTCCGGCCGCGACGACGACGAGGCGCAACTGGCCGTGCGCTTCGGCACCGGGGACTATCCCGGCATGGAGGTGGACCTGCTCTTCCGGCCGTCCTACGTGCCGGTGTGCAGCCCCAAGCTCGTGGGCCGGGGGCCGCCGCTGCGCAAGCCCGCGGACCTGAAGCACCACCCGCTCATCCACGACGAATCCTCGCCGGGCGACGAGGAACGGCCCGGCTGGGAGGAATGGCTGGAGCACGTGGGCGCGAAGGGCGTGGACGGCGCGCGGGGGCCGCGATTCTCCAACGCCTCCCTCGTGCACGAGGCTGCCATCGACGGCGTCGGGGTCGCGCTCGCGCTGCGCCCGCTCGTCGATTCCGACATCGAGGAAGGGCGCCTGGTCGTTCCCATCGAGCGCGAGGTGCCGACCCGCTTCGCCTACTACCTGGTCACGCCCCTGGCGCTCGCCGAGCACGCTGCGGCGAGCACTTTCCGGCGCTGGCTCACCGGGCAGGCGAAGGGAGAGTCGCGCAGGCGCCGGCGCTGAAGCCTCAGCGCGCCGGGACGAGCGGCGGCTCCTGCATCGCGGCGACCTGCTCCTTCAGTTCGAGCACGCGGTCCTGCCAGTACTTCTGCGTGTTGAACCACGGAAAGGCCAGCGGGAAGGCCGGGTCGTCCCAGCGGCGGGCGAGCCACGCGGCGTAGTGCAGCAGGCGCAGCGTGCGCAGCGCCTCCACCAGCCCCAACTCGCGGTCGTCGAAATCCGCGAAATCCTCGTAGCCGGTGAGCACGTGGCGAAGCTGCGCCGACATGTCGGCGCGACTCCCGGAAAGGAGCATCCACAGGTCCTGCACCGCGGGGCCGGTGCGCGCGTCGTCGAAATCGACGAAATGCGGCCCGCCGGGAGTCCACAGCACGTTGCCCGCGTGGCAATCGCCGTGCAGGCGGATGCGTGCGACATGCCGGGCGCGATCGAAGGCGCACTGGGCCGCCTCGATCGCGAGCGCGGCGGCGGCGGACCACGCCTCGCGCAGGTCGGCGGGAATGCAGTCGTGCGCGAGGAGCCAGTCCCGCGAGGCCACGCCGAAGGACTGCACGTCGAGGGCGGGCCGGTGCTCGAACGGCTTCGCCGCTCCGACGCCGTGGATGCGGCCGATGAACCGCCCCAGCCATTCGAGCGTCACCGGATCCTCGAGCTCGGGCGCCCGCCCGCCGCGGCGCGGATACAGCGAGAAGCGAAAGCCCCCGTGGTGATGCAGCGTCGTGCCCGCGATCTCCAGTGCGGCTACCACCGGGATCTCCCGGTCCGCCAGTTCGCGGGCGAAGCCGTGCTCCTCGAGGATCTCCTCGTCCGTCCAGCGTCCCGGCCGGTAGAACTTCGCCACGAGGAAGCGCGCTTCTCCGAGGGGGCCTCCCTGGTCCTCCTCGAGGCCCACCTGGTAGACGCGGTTCTCGTAGCTGTTGAGCGCGAGCTGGTGGCCGTCGGCGAGAAAACCCGTGCTCTCGACGGCATGGAGCACGACGTCGGGCGTGAGTCCCGCGTAGGGCGGGTCGGAGGGAGCGTCGTTCACCGGCGTATTGTACGGCCGCCCCCGATTGGGCCTGCTGCGCCGCAGCATTGCACCCGGCCGGTGCGGGCGGGCGTCCGAGGTGGCGCGCTCGCCCCGTGAGGCGATCGTGGCACGCGTCCTGCTACGTGTCCTGCCAACAGTGGTCAAACCAATCCTCGGAGCGCAAGCCATGCACTCGATCTCTCCAATGCTTCGCAGGTTGTCGCGGTGCGCCTCCGCGCCCGGAGAAGCGGGAGCGCGCCTGGACGACGTCGAAGCCTACGCGCTGTGGGGCGCCGTCCTGGACGGCGCCTTGCCGGAACTCGAGCTGGGCGCGCTGCTCGCTTCGCTCACGATGGCCGGCGAGTCGCCGGCGGAGTTGCTCGGGCTGCATCGGGCGCTGGCCGCGCGCCAGGCGCGCTTCCCGGTCGCATTGCCGCGGCGCCCGATCGCTATCCCGCTGCATGGGCTCATCGCCGGCGAAGAGGCGTTCTGCGTGCTGCTCGCGCTCTTCCTGCGCCGCTTCGACGTGCCCGTCGCGCTGCACGGGCCGCTCGACGCGCTGCAGGGGCCTTCGGCACCGTGGCTGCTACGGGAATTCGGCGTGCTCCCCAGCGCGACGCTCGCGGACGCGGAGCGCGAGCTGAGAGCCTGCGGCACCGTGTTCCTGCCGGTCCAGCTGCTGTCGCCTGCGCTCGGCGACCTGCTTGCGCTTCGCACGCGACTGGGGAGCACCAACGCCGCGCACCTCGCAGCCCATGCGATGGACCCCGGAGCGATGGGCGCGGTGCGCTTGGCGATGAGCGTTCCCGGGACGGCGAGCGCGCGGGTCGCGGACTTCCTCCCGGCCACCGGCGCGGAGGCGCTGCTGCTGTCGTGGCCGGCGCAGGCGTCCGGGTGCAACTTCGCGTCCCGGCCGCGCATCTCCCTGCTTTCGGCCGGAACCGAGATCGCCCTGTTCGAGGCCGAGAGCATGGACCGATCCCGCCACGCCGCGTTTCCGGCGCCGGGCCGGCTCGTGCCCTGGATGCGCGCCGTCGTCGCGCGAACCGCCCCCGCGCCGCCGCCACTCGTGAATCTCGCCGCGGCCTGCGTGTTCGCCGCCGGGGCGGCACCCGACCTCGCCCAGGCCAAGGCGGTTGTCTCGCTGCAGGCCGGGCGCGTGGCGGCGTGAAAGTATATAACCCATTATTATTGTTGGGATTTTCGTGGCTCCGCCGGGGTCCCTGCGCGTTCCGCCGTGCTAGAATCCACCGCATCCCGCGCCTTCAATGCCACCGGCCCACCGCGATGAAAAACCCCCTCGACTCCCTCCTCGGCACGGTCCTCTGCGGACTCGCCCTCACCGCCGTCCTGTACTACCTCGTGCGCTCGCTGGTGGGGGGCTGAGCGTGGAATTCGTCCATTACGGAGTGGGCCGCTGGGTGCACATCCTGGCCGGCGTGATGTGGGTCGGTCTTCTCTACTACTTCAATTTCGTGCAGGCGGCCGCGATGAAGGACGCGCAGGCCGACGGCACCGCGGCCGGCATCGCGAAGCACGTCGCGCCGCGCGCGCTCTTCTACTTCCGCTGGGCCGCGGTGCTCACCTGGTTCGCGGGCATGTGGCTCCTCGGAGACAAGGCGGACGAGGCCTTCCTCTTCAAGGAGCGCGCCTACGTGCCCATCGGCGTCGGCGCCTGGCTGGGCACGATCATGTTCGTGAACGTGTGGGCGATCATCTGGCCGAACCAGAAGAAGATCCTCGGCCTCGTGCCGGCTTCCGAGGACGAGAAGTCGCGCGCGCGCCGGGTCACGTTCCTCGCCTCGCGGCTGAACGTCGTGCTTTCCATGCCGATGCTCTTCTTCATGTCCGCCTCCGGCGGGCTCTTCCGCACCGCCGTCTTCGGCGGCTGAAGGCGTCGCCGCTCAGTGTGGCGGCTTGGGAAGGCCGGTAACCCTGTCCCCCGCCTTGACCTTTCGTGCGGCGAACCAGCCCCGGTTGGTCTCGATCGCGTAGCGCGCGGGGCCGGCGGCGGCGTGCGGGTCGAGGGTTTCGGGCGCCATGTCGGCGATGTTCAGGATGCGTCCCTCGCCGTCGAGGAAGGCGACCGACAGGGGCAGGGGCGTGTTCTTCATCCACATCGCGTGGTAGCCGGGTTCGTCGAAGACGAACAGCATGCCGTCGTTCTTGCCGAGCTTGTCGCGGAACATGAGGCCGCGCGAGCGCTGCTCCGCCGTGGCCACGACTTCCACGCGCAAGGCATGGCCTGCGACCTTGACCTGGATGACCGGCAGCGGCGCCTGCGCCTGCGCGAGCGCGGCGGCGGCAAGGATCGCGGCCGCGAGCATGCGCCGCGCGACGCTGCGGGAAAACACCGCGGGTAGAATGGCTTCCACGAAAACAGCTCCCATCGATTCGGCGCTGGCAGCATAACGCACGAGACACCCGATGCGCCGACCGGCGATCCTCTTCCTCACTGCCGTGCTCCTGGCTTCCTGCGCGGTGGCGCCGCCCGCCGCTGAGCCGGAGGAATCGCCCCGCCAGGCGCAGGAGCGCCGCGCGAAGGCACCGCGCCCCGCCTACAACCTCGCCGGCTACCCTCCCGCCGTGCGCGACGGCTACATCGACGGCTGCGAGACCGCGAAGCAATCCGAATACGGGCGCAAGAACGAAAAGCGCTACGCGAAGGACGCCCGCTACCGCATGGGCTGGGACGACGGCCTGTCGATGTGCTCCCCGCGCTGAGCTAGTCGACGCTCGCGAGGACCCACGCGGCGATGGCGTCGAGGATCTCCGGCACTTCGCCGACCGCGGTCTGGATCGCGATGGGCAATCCCACATGCTTCTCGCGCAGGCCCTGGACGATCCGCGGCAGGTCGTTGCGCAGGTGCCCTCCCGGCGCCATGAAGAGCGGGAAGATCGTGATCGCGGCGGCACCCTTGGCGGCGAGGCCCTGCACGGCTTCCTCGAGCCCGGGACGCATGAGTTCCAGGTAGGCGAGCTCGACGGGAAACTCGGGGCGACGGGCGCGAACGGCGTCGCGGATGGCCTCGAAAGGCCGAGCCCACTCGGGGTCGCGGGCTCCGTGGGCGAAGAGAACGATGCCGTGCATGGTTGCCCTCAGTGCTTTCCCGTGGAGCCGAAACCGCCCTCGCCGCGGGCGCTTTCGTCGAACGATTCCACGATGTTCAGCTCCACCTGGACCACCGGGACCACGACGAGCTGCGCGATCCGTTCCATGGGGTTCACGACGAAGGTTTCCCTGCCGCGGTTCCAGCACGACACGAAGAGCTGGCCCTGGTAGTCCGAATCGATGAGGCCGACGAGGTTGCCGAGCACGATGCCGTGCTTGTGGCCCAGGCCGGAGCGCGGGATGACCACCGCGGCGTGGCCGGGGTCGGCCACGTGTATCGCGAGCCCGGTGGGCACGAGGGCGCAGTCGCCGGCCTGCAGGCGGATCGGTTCATCGAGGCATGCGCGCAGGTCGAGCCCCGCGCTTCCGGCGGTCGCGTAGGCAGGCATCTGGGAGCGCATGCGTTCGTCGAGGATCTTCACGTCGAGTCTCTTCATGGGCGGGGTCGCGGTGCGTCTAAAGGACAGGGCTCCGCGCTCGCGCGGAGCCCTGGATGACCGGAGGTTCAGGAAGCCTGCTTGATGGGCGTTACGGTCGCGCTGCCGCGCTTCGCGTCGAAGAGCGCGATCGCGTGTTCGAGGATGGCGTGCGCGACGCGGGACTTGAGCGCGCGCGCGACGGGATGGGCGCCGTCGTCGTCGTAGATGGTGACCTCGTTCTCCTCGCGGCCGATGGTGTGCTGCACGAGGTTCGCCACGATCATCGGGAGGTTCTTGGCCTTGCGCTTGGCCTGCGCGTACTCCGCCAGGTTCTCGCTCTCCGCGGCGAAACCGACGCAGAAAGGCCCCCCGGGCATCTTCGCGACCTGCGCGAGGATGTCGACGGTGGGCTTCAGCTTGATCTCCAGGGGCGCGCCCGACTTCTTGATCTTCCGGGTGGAGGCCACCTCCGGCGTGTAGTCCGCCACGGCCGCGACGCTGAAGAAGAAGTCGGCCGAAGAGGCGTGGGCATTCACCGCGTTGAGCATCTCGGCCGCGCTCGTCACGTAGACGAAGTGCGTGTTCGCCGGCGGCGCGAGCAGGGTGGGCCCGGAGACGAGCGTCACGTCCGCACCCAGGGCGGCGGCCGCCTCGGCGAGCGCGTAGCCCATCTTCCCGGAACTCTGGTTGGTGAAGCCGCGCACCGTGTCGATCGCCTCGAACGTGGGGCCGGCGGTGACCAGCACGCGGCGGCCCGCGAGGCGCTTGGGCGACAGGAAGGCGAGGATGGCGTGCAGGAGTTCCTCGGGCTCGAGCAGGCGACCCATGCCCGTCTCCCCGCAGGCCTGCTCGCCCGCGGCCGGGCCGAGCACCGCCACGCCGTCGGCACGCAGCACATGGAGGTTGCGTTGCGTGGCCGGGTTGTCCCACATCTCCCGGTTCATCGCGGGTGCGACCAGCAGCGGGCAGGCGCGCGCGAGGCAGGCCGTGGAAAGCAGGTCGTCCGCGAGCCCGTGGGCGAGCTTCGCCAGGAAGTCCGCGCTCGCCGGTGCGATCACGATCGCATCCATGCCGCGCGAAAGCTCGATGTGCGCCATGGCATTCGGGAAGCTCGCATCCCACAGGTCGGTCGCGACCGGCTTGCCGGTGAGCGCCTGGAAGGTCGCGGGCGTGACGAACTTCGTGCCGGCCTCTGTCATCGCGACCTGCACTTCGACGTTATTGCGGATGAGCGTCCGCGCGAGTTCCGCCACCTTGTAGGCGGCGATGCCTCCGGTCACCCCCAGCAGAACGCGGCGCTTTCCCGTTTCGTCCATCGAAGCATTCTACAAGAGAGAGTCCCGCTCCATGGCCCACGCCCCATGGCCCGCCGCCGGCCGGCCCCGCGAACGCCTCTTCGCCCACGGACCGGCCTGCCTGTCCGACGCGGAACTCGTCGCCCTGATGCTGCGCACGGGGGTCGCGGGCCGTCCGGTCTCCGCGGTCGCGGTCGCGTTGCTTGCCCGCTTCGGGCGCGTGTCCCGCCTCCTCTCGGCTCCCCTGCCGGAGGTGGCTGCGGTCCCTGGCGTCGGGCCGGTCCGCGCCGCCCAGCTCGTCGTTGCCATGGAGCTCGCCCGGCGGTCCCTCGACGAGCAGATGCAGGCCCGGGACAGCCTGGCATCGCCTGCCGCCGTGCGCGGCTATCTCCGGCTGCGCATGCAGCACCTCGGGCACGAGGTCTTCTGGGCGGTGTTCCTCGACGCCCAGAACCGGGTCATCGCGGCCGAGGAGTTGTTTCGCGGCACGCTCACGCAGACGAGCGTCTATCCCCGGGAGGTCGTAAAGCAAGCGCTCGCCCACAATGCCGCCGGGGTCATCCTGGCCCATAACCATCCCTCGGGGGTGGCGGAACCTTCCGTTCAGGATCAATCCCTTACGCGCTCCCTCGCGGAATCCCTGGCGCTCGTGGACGTGAAGGTCCTCGACCACTTCATCGTCGCGCCCGGGGCCTTCCTGTCGTTCGCCGAGCGCGGGCTGCTCTGAAAGGCACCCCCGGTGAATACGGGTTGAGGCGCAGGGGAGCCGTGGGCTATAATCTCGGGCTTTCCGCCTCGGCATTTCGGGGCGATGGAACGGAGAAATCCCATGTCTCGAGTCTGCCAAGTCACCGGCAAGGGGCCCATCGTGGGCAACCACGTGTCCCACGCCAACAACAAGACCAAGCGCCGCTACCTGCCGAACCTGCAGTACCGCAGGCTCTGGGTCGAAAGCGAGAACCGCTACGTGAAGCTGCGGCTCACGAACGCAGGCCTTCGCCTCATCGACAAGAAGGGCATCGACGTGGTGCTGGCCGACATGCGCGCCCGCGGCCTCGCGATCTAGGGGGGACGGACATGCGCGAAAAAATCAAGCTCGAATCCAGCGCCGGCACGGGCCATTTCTACACGACGACCAAGAACAAGAAGACCAAGCCGGAGAAGATCGAGATCATGAAATACGATCCCAAGGCCCGCAAGCACGTGACCTACAAGGAAACGAAGCTCAAGTAGCTTCCCGCGTTTCCTCGCGCGGCCTGCGAACGAAGCCCCGCCTCGGCGGGGCTTTTCGTTTGCGGGGCGCGCGAGCCGCGTTCAGGGAGGCGTGCCGGCATCGAGGGCGAGCGCCCGTCGATCGATGCCCTTCACCATCGCCCGGAAGAGCACGCGGTGCGCCGGGAACATGGCGAACCAGTACGCGAGTCCCCAGACGCCGGCCGGGTGCCAGTAGGCCGTCATGGCCAGGCGGCGCTCCCCGGGCGCGGTCTCCTCGATCTCGAACTCGAGCACGCCCGCACCGGGAGCCTTCATGCCGAAGGCGAGCGTGAGGCGGCGCTCCGGTTCCGCACTGGTGACGCGCCAGGAGTCGATCACGTCGCCCACGCGCACCTCGTCCGGATCTCGCCGCCCGCGGTTCAGCGCGATGCCGCCAAGCAACCAGTCGGCCAGCTCGCGAAGCGTCCACAGGAAATCGTACGCGTAATAGCGGTTCTTCCCGCCGATCGCGGCGATCACGCGCCACAGGGCCTGCGCGCTTGCCGGCGTGCGGATCTCGGCGCCCGCGCGCTTGGCGTAGTAGGCGTAGTCGGGCCGATGGTCGCGGAACATGAAGGCGCCCTCGGTCCAGCGCGAGGCGACCGCATGGCGCGCCTCCGAGGCGAGCGCGGCCCGCACGGATTCGTCGAAGCCGAGCAGGCGCTGGGGAATGAGCGCGCGCAGCGCGGCATCGTCGGCGGCGAAGTCGTGCTTCAGCCCGCCGATGAGCGCGCGCGCGATGTTGGCCGGAACCGCCGTGACGAACTTGAGCCAGTACGCGGAGAGTTCCGGCGTGAGCACCGGCACCGGCAGGATCCACGGCTCGCGCCGGCCCAGGATGCGGCAGATGGCGCGCATCATCGCCTCGTAGGTGAGCGTCTCCGGGCCGGCGGCGTCATAGATGCCGCCCGCCATCTCCGGAATGGCCGGAGCCTCGACGAGGTAGCGCAGGAGGTTGTCGAGCGCGATCGGAGGCGACTTGGCCCTGACCCAGCGTGGCGTCACCATGACGGGCAGGTGCAGGACGAGATCGCGCATCACCTCGAAGGCGGCCGATCCCGGCCCCAGGATGATGCCGGCGCGGATTTCCGTAACCGGCACGGGATGGGCCCGGAGCCGCTCGCCCGTGTCGCGGCGCGACAGGAGGTGCTCGGAGTTCGCTCCCGCCGGGACGAGGCCGCCCAGGTAGACGATGCGTTTCACGCCGGCGGCCGCGCAGGCGCGCGCGAAATTCCCCGCTGCCTCGAGATCCAGCCTGCCGAATGCGGCGCCGGCCGACATCGAGTGCACGAGGTAGTAGGCGACGTCGATGCCCGCGACCGCTTCGGGAAGCGTCTCGGGCTTCAGGGCATCCGCGGGGCGTATCTCGACGCCTTCCCATCCGCGAGCCTCGAGCACCTTGCGATTGCGGGCGGCGGCGCGCACGCGCCACCCCCGCGCCGCAAGCGCGGGAACCAGGTGGCTTCCGATGTAGCCGCTCGCGCCGAAGACGAGCGCGGAGCCCGGTGCGTTGTCGGTCGGGGTCCCGATGGCGCGTCAGGCTGCGGCGTAGCGCCGCAGGCGTTGCGAGAATTCCGCGAGCGCCTCGATGCCGCTCGCCTCGGCGCGGTCGCACCAGCTGCGAAGCTGCTGCACGAGTTGCTCCGTGGAGAGCGTCGAGCGCTCCCAGGTCCTGGCGAGTTCCTCGCGCATCCGGTACCAGGTCGCGAGCTGCGGGCTGGACTCGAGCGCGAGGGCGACGGCCTCGTGTTCCGCGGGAAGCTGGGCATTGCCGCGCGTCACCCACTGGCGCAGGCGCTTCGCCGTCGCGTTGTCCGCGAAGAGCTGCTTCTCGCGCAGCTTCGCCACCTCCTCGTTCCAGGCGACCTTCATGGACTTCGCGTACTTCGCCAGCACCTCGTAGCGGTTGGTCGCGATGGCCTGGAGCGTGAGCGCGTCCACTTCCGGCTTGGAGGGGTCGAGCTTCACCTTGGGCGGCAGCTTCTTCGCGCGAGCGAGCCCCGCGGCGGAGAGCGCCCGGATGTAGAGCCAGCCCAGGTCGAACTCGTACCAGCGAACCGAGAACTTGGCCGAGGTCGGGAAGGCGTGGTGGTTGTTGTGCAGCTCCTCGCCGCCGATCCATGCCGCGACCGGAACGATGTTGGTGCTCGCATCCTCGGTCTGGAAGTTGCGGTAGCCCCAGAAGTGGCCGATGCCGTTGATCACGCCGGCGGCCCAGAACGGGATCCACGCCATCTGGATGCCGAACATGAGGGCGCCCGGCACCACGCCGAAGAGCGCGATGTCGGCCGCGGCCATCAGGATGATCCCGAACTTGTGGTACGGCGTGTAGATCGTGCGCTCGAGCCAGTCGTCGGGCGTGCCGTGCCCGTAGCGCGTCATCGTCTCGGGATGGCGGGACTCGCGCACGTAGAGCATCACGCCGCGGAAGAGCACGCGATTGATGCCGTAGAACTGCGGGCTGTGCGGGTCCTCTGCCGTATCGCATTTCGCGTGGTGCTTGCGGTGAATGGCGGCCCATTCCTTGGTGATCATGCCGGTGGTGAGCCACATCCAGAGGCGGAAGAAGTGCGCGACGGCCGGATGCAGGTCGAGCGACCGGTGCGCCTGGCAGCGGTGCAGGTAGAGCGTCACCCCCGCGATGGTGATCTGCGTGAGGATGACGAGCGCGATCAGGTCGCCCCACCAGGGTAGGTCCAGCAAGCCTTGCAGCATCATCGAGGGCGCCTTTCGGGATACCCGTTCGGCGACGGGTTCGGGGAATTCGGATGGCCCGCGTGCGAAGCCTGGTCGGTTCTATAGGGGGCCAACCGGTTCCGCGATTCTATCCCAATGGTGTCCGGCAACCGGCCTGGAAAGGGAAGGAACCGCCTAAGCTGCTGGTTTGACGGGAGTATCCGGCGGCGCCCCCGTCCCGAGCAGCCGGACATCGCGCTGCGGGAACGGAATCTCGATACCCTCGGCCCGGAACGCCCGGAGCGCTTCCTTGAGAATGGCGCCGCGCAGCGACAACTGGCCCTTGTCCGGATCGGCGATCCAGATGCCCAGCTCGATCTCCACGCCGTTGTCGCCCAGGGCGGTGATCCAGGCGGCCGGAGGCGGGTCCTCCAGCACGCGGGGCTGGCGATGCGCGGCCTCCAGGAGCAGCTCGAACACCCGGTCGATGTCGGAGGCGTATCCCACGCCCACCTTCACCCGCAGCAGCACCTGGCGGTCGGTGTAGGAATGGTTGGTCACGCTCTGCGTGATCATCGTCTCGTTGGGAATGATCGATTCCGTGCCGTCGAGGCTGCGGATCACCGTGTAGCGCGAGGCGATCGCCTTCACCTCGCCCTGCCGGTTGTCGACCGTGACGAAGTCGCCGATGCGTATGGAGCGGTCGAGCAGGATGATGAATCCGCTCACGTAGTTGCTCGCGATCTTCTGCAGGCCGAATCCAAGACCTACGCCGAGCGCGCCGCCGAAGACGGAGAGCGCGGTGATGTCGATGCCCACGATCGGCAACGCCACCAGGATCGCGAGCAGGAACGCGACCGCCCGCACCAGCTTCGCGACGACGACGCGGGTGGACAGCGCGAGCCTTTCCGTGGCGAGCACCCGCCCCTCGACCAGGTTCGCGAGCCACAGGGAGATCGCGAGCGTGATGGCGACCGATACGACGCCCTGCATCACGAGCAGGAGCGAGATGCGCTGCTCGCCGACGCTGAAGGCCACCGACTCGAGCGCCTCCCAGACCTCCGGGAGCAGGCCGGTGACGTGGAGCGCCACCCCGAGCCACATCGCGGTCGCCACGGTGCGCTCCGTCCCGCGCAGGATCGCGCCCTGCGGCAGGACGTGGCGCAGCACGTACATCGAGAAGCGGATGATCGCGAAGGCGGCGAGGAGCGTGATCGCCACGTCGATGAAGGGCGTCTCGTGGGACTTGCGCAGCAGCAGGCGCAGGCCCCAGATGATCGCGAGGGCGGCGAGCGGGAAGGCGACGCGGTCGAAGCCGCCGGTGCCGAACTTCCAGAGCTCCCTGGCCGCCACGCGGCGGCGCAGCATCCCGCCCGCGAGCCACCCCAGCCCGATGCCCGCCACGATGACCGCGAGCTGGGCGAGGCCCTCCAGGGTGGTGGCCTGCTGGGCGAAGGCCTCGAACGTGGTCTCGAGCGGGGTCATGGCCGGATCATTGTAGACGCCGCGCCTGCTGGCGATGCCGCTCGAAGTCGCGTGCGAAGCGTTCGGCGAGTTCCGGATCGCCCGAGATCACGACGATGTTCTCGGCGTTGCGCTCCTGCGCCGCCTGCGTGAAGTTGAAGCTCCCGGTGACGACCACGCCGGCGGGCGTGCCGGCGTCGACGAGCACCACCTTGTGGTGGAAGGCGGCGTGCTCGCCGTTGAGCCAGATGCGCACGCCCGCGCGGTCGAGCGTGCGCAGCACCGGGAATCCGCCGGCCTCGTGCTGCTTCGCGTCCCCGACGAGATCCACCGCCACGCCGCGCCGCGCCGCTTTCGCGAGCGCCGAGGCGATGGTCCGGTTGGTGAAGAGATAGGCCCCGACGCGGACCGACTGCCGCGCGGCCGCGATGCGCTCGGCGATCACGCGGGCCACGTCGTCGCCCGGCGTGAAGTAGGCCTGCACGCGCGGCAGCGCCTCCGCAGACGCGGCGCGAGGCGAGGGCTGCGCGGCGACCGCCGTCGCGACGCCGAGGGCCAGCGCGCAGAGCAGCGTTCTCACGGGGCGCGCTGCATCACCGCGGCGAAGAAGCCGTCGGTGTCGTGCACGTGCGGCAGAAGCCGGAGGAAGCGCTCGCAGCCGGGGATCGTCACGCCCTGGCGTGCCAGCACTTCGGCGCAGGGGACGATCGAGAAATCCGGGTGCGCGGCGAGGAAGCGCTCGACGATCGCCTCGTTTTCCTCCTCGAGCAGGCTGCAGGTGCCGTAGACGAGGCGCCCGCCGGGCTTCAGCAACGCCGCCGCCGCCTCGAGAATGGCGAATTGCTTCGCGGTGAGCTCGGCGATCCCGGCTTCCGTCTGCCGCGTCTTCAGGTCGGGGTTGCGCCGCAGCGTGCCCAGGCCCGTGCAGGGCGCGTCCACGAGGACGCGGTCGACCTTGCCGCGCAGGCGCTTCACCTTGGCGTCGTTCTCGCTGGCGATGCGCTGGGGGTGGACATTGGACAGGCCCGATCGGCGCAGCCGCGGCGTGAGGTTGGCCAGGCGCTTGTCGGAGACGTCGTAGGCGTAGAGGCGTCCGTGGGAGCCCATCGCGGCGCCCAGCTGCAGCGTCTTGCCGCCCGCGCCGGCGCAGAAGTCGACCACCATGTCCGCGCGCTTGGGCTCCACCAGCATGCCGAGGATCTGGCTGCCCTCGTCCTGCACTTCCACCGCGCCCTCGAGGAACATCGGGTGGCGGTTGAGGGCCACTTTCTCCTTGACCCGCACGCCGACCGGCGAGAAGCGCGCGGGGGAGGCCGGCGTGCCGTCGGCCTCGAGGCGCTGGAGCACGGCCTCGCGGGGTGCCTTGATCGTGTTCACGCGCAGGTCGAGCGGCGCGGGGTGGTGGAAGCTCTTCGCGATGGCGAGGATCTCCTCGTCCGGGAGGCGCCGCCGCAAGCGCGCGATCACCCAGTCGGGGAGGTCGGCGCGGATCTCGAAGGGCAGGGCGTCCAGGTCGCGCGCCTTGAGGGCGGCGAGCCAGGCCTGCTCCCCTGCCTTCAGGAGGGAGTCCAACGCACCGATGCCCACGCCCTGGAGCTTCACGAGGGAAGCGAGCGCCATCTCGCGCGGCGAGGCCGAGGGCGTCACGGTCTCGAGCAGCCTGCGGCGGCGCAGCACCGAGTACACCGTGTCGGCCACGAGCGCGCGGTCGCGGCTGCCCAGGCCGCGGTTGTCGCGGAAGTAGTGCTTGAGGACGACGTCCGCGGGGCTGCGCAAGGGCAGGACGACGGAGAGTGCGTGCACGGTTGCGTCGAGTTGCGCGCGGGTGAGGGCGGTGGCCATGGGCGGTGCCGGTTCGTTCGTGGCCGGGCTACTGCGCCCGGACCGAGGTGGCGGTCTGCTCCACCACGAGGCGATTCCTCGCGATCGGGTAGCGCAGCTTCACCGGTAGGTAGTGCTGGTCGATGCCCAGCCAGACGTCGACGGTCTCCTCGGGCTTCTCGCCCGTGTGGCGCAGATGCAGCGTGCGCGCGCGGCCGATCGGCAGGTCGAGCGACTCCTCGCCCAGGACCTCGAGCCGGTACTGGTAGAGGCGGCGCTGCGTGTAGACGCGAAGCGCCATCGACTCGCCCTGCGGCGGCCGGTGCGCGAGCTGGAAGATCATGGAGAGCCAGTCGACCGTCGCGTCCGCGAGGGCCGCGGTCTTGCGGCTGTCGCCGCGCCGGAATTCCACCTGGCGGGCCTCCCAGTCGAAGGCGAGCCCTTCCTCGGGTGTTGCGCCGCGGCGTTCCGTGAAGCGCTCGGGCTTCAGTCCCTGGGGCGTGACCCGCCCGCTCGTCGACTGCTCGATCCGCCCCTCGAGGAAGAGGGTGAAGAAGCCGACGGCCTGCGCCGTGCCGGTGATCTCGTAGCGCTCGCCGTCGCGCTTCCACGTGTACTCGGCCTCGCCGTCGGCGAAGACGGAACTGAGCGCATAGGCGATCGTGACTTCCCCGGGCAGCGCGTCCGCGCGGAAGACCGGAAGCGCGGGCGGGGCCGCGACGATTTCCGGCTGCGCCAGGGCGAGCAGCTCCGGCATCGCCGTTTCGGTTTCCCCGGGCGCGGCGGGGAGGTCCGGGGCCTCGATCGCCGACGGGAGCACGGCCACGGTTTCGCCGGGCCGCGGGCCGGAGCTTGCCGTGCGCGGGCGGGGCTTCGGCACGGGCGCCGCCTCGGGCGCGGAGGCCGCAACCAGCGCGGGCTCGAGCGCTGCGAGGTACACCGGCGCCTCCAGATTCGCCTCCGTTGCGTCCGCCACCCGAAAGCCCGCGAGCACCGCGGCGTGCACGGCAGCCGAAATAGCAGCCGCCACCGCGGCGACGCGGTGGGCGGGGGCGAGGGGGCGCAGGAGATCCATGGCTATCGCGTCGTGAGCTTCACGAGCGTCTGCTCGAGCTTCAGGCCGTGGGTGTCCTCGAACACCACGCGCACGGCGAGGTTGAAGCGGTCCTTGGCGAGCCAGAGCTGGGCGCGGTTCTCGTCTTCGCTTTCCGTGACGCGCTCGTAGTGCACCGTGGCGAAGCTGCCCGCCGGCGTCTCGACCACGGGCTCATCGACCTTGCGGTAGGTGTAGCGGTCCACCTTCCGGCCGTTGGACATGTGCATGCGCACCCGATCGCTGCGCGGCGCCGCGTGCATGAACTGGTACATGAGCGACAGGCGATCCTGGGTGCCGGGGGGAAGCGCGTGGGTCGACGACTCGCCCCGGTACTCGGAAAGCAGCAGGGACTTGTCCCAGTCGAACCGCGCGCGGATGTCGCGGCTCGGGTCGCGTTGGCGCCGCTGCTCGAAGCGCAACGGCTCCAGGCCACCGGGGCCCACGCGCCCCTCGCTGTGCAGGATCACGGTGTCGTCGCGGAAGAGTTTCAGCACGCCCTCGGCGCCGGTCCTGCTGTCGATGCGGTAGGTATTTCCCTCGCGCCGGTAGGTCTCGGAGACGGTCGCGATCGAGAGCCCGGCGGCGGTGATCCGGTACTCGGCCGCGACATGGTCGGGTGCGGCCAGCACGGGCAGTGTGGCGAGGCAGGCAAGGGCGCAGGACAGGAATCTCACGGCGGGTCTCGGGGGGCGATGGCGAAATCCGTTCCAACGCCCGAGTCGCGCACGTGGACGACATCGCCGTCGCCGAACCGCACGCGCCCCTCGGCGAGCCAGCGGGCGACCTGCGGGTAGATGCGGTGCTCCTGCACGAGCACGCGTGCGGCGAGGTCGTCGGGCGAATCGCCTTCGAGCACCGGCACCGCGACTTGCGCCAGGATCGGCCCGCCGTCGAGGGCGTGGGTGACGAAGTGCACCGTGGCGCCATGCAGCTTCACGCCCGCCTCGAGCGCGCGCCGGTGCGTGTCCAGCCCCGGGAAGAGGGGCAGGAGCGACGGGTGGATGTTCAGGATGCTCCTCGGATAGCGGTCGATGAAGCCCGGCGAGAGGATGCGCATGAAGCCCGCGAGGAAGAGGTAGTCCGGGGCGAAGGCGTCGATCGCGCGCGCGAGCGCCGCGTCGAATTCTTCGCGGGAGGCATAGGCCTTGTGGTCGACGACGCGGGTCTCGATGCCCTGCGCCGCGGCCCACGCGAGGCCCGCCGCCGCCGGCCGGTTCGAGATCACGGCTCGGAACGCGAGGCCGGGCTTCGCCTCCACCAGGGCCCGCAGGTTGCTGCCCCGGCCGGAAATGAGGATGACCGCGGTTTTCATGGGGTTCGCCACGGGACGCTTCGCTCTTCCCGCGGAAAGGGGAAGGGCCCCTTCAGGCGACGACGGCTTGCGGGGCGTCGCCGGCGCGCGCGACGATCGTGCCCACTTCCCAGGCCGGCACGCCGTGGATGCCGAGCGTGGCGATCGCGGCGCCCGCGTGTTCCTTCGCCATCACGAGGACCATGCCGAGGCCGCAGTTGAAGGTGCGATGCATCTCCGGCTCGGGGACGTTGCCCTGCTCCTGCAGCCAGTCGAAAATCGCCGGGCGCGGCCAGCGCGCCTTCTCCAGCCGCGCGGCGACGTTTGCCGGCAGCACGCGGGGAACGTTTTCCACGAGCCCGCCCCCGGTGATGTGCGCGATGCCCTTGACCAGGGACTTGCCCACGAGGGCAAGCACCGGCTTCACGTAGATGCGCGTGGGCTCGAGGAGGGCGTCTCCCAGCGTGCGTCCCTCGAAGGGCTCGTCCAGCTCGGTGCCGGTGACGGCGAGGATCTTCCTCACCAGCGAGTAGCCGTTGGAGTGCGCACCGCTGGAGGCGAGGCCCACGATCGTGTCGCCGGGCACGATGGTGCTCCCGTCGAGGATGGCATCCTTTTCCACCAGCCCCACCGCGAAGCCTGCGAGGTCGTATTCGTTCGCGTCGTAGATGCCGGGCATCTCCGCAGTCTCGCCGCCGATCAGCGCGCAGCCGGCCTGCTCGCAACCGGCCGCCACGCCCTTGATCACGTCGGCGGCCACGTCCACGCGCAGCTTCCCGCAGGCGAAATAGTCGAGGAAGAAGACCGGCTCCGCGCCCGTGACGAGGATGTCGTTCACGCTCATCGCCACGAGGTCGATGCCGATGGTGTCGTGCTTCTTCATGCGGAAGGCGATCTTCAGCTTCGTGCCGACGCCGTCGGTGCCGGAGACCATCACCGGGTTCCGGTACTTCTTCGACACTTCCACCATCGCGCCGAAGCCGCCCAGGCCGCCCAGGACCTCCGGGCGCAGGGTGCGGCGGGCGAAGGGCTTGATCCGTTCGACCAGTTCGTCGCCCGCGTCGATGTCGACGCCGGCGTCGCGGTAGGTAAGGGGGTTCGGGGCAGCGGTCACGGCGGCGCTTCCGGTGAAATCAGGGGGAAATTCTACCGGAATCGGGGGGAAAGCCCCCGCTGCGTCACTGCAGCGCCATGTTGAAGCGCACTTCCGCGCACCACCGGGTCGGCTGGGGTGCGTACTTCCATTGCCGGATCGCGGCCACGAGCAGCGGCTCGAAATCGCGGTAGTAGAGCGCCGGGGCGAGGGTCACGCCGGTCACGGCGCCGTCCGCGGCGACCGCCACGTAGGCGATCTGCAGGCTTTCCTTCGGCGCGTTCGGGCTGCGGGCGAGCTTTGCCGGATAGAGCGGATTGACCGTGCGCACGGGCTTGCGGTCGACGTGGATCGCGGCGGCCGTGCTCCCGGTGGGCACGTGGGCGCCGTAGCTCAGCTTCGGCTTTCCCTCGACGATCTCGAACCAGAAGGTGACGTGGCCCGATGTCTCGTACGCCCCGCAGGTCGCCGCGTCGATGCGCGGCTGCAGCCGCATCATCGGCGCCACTTCCATGGCGGCCATTTCGAACGCCTCCAGGGCCGGCGTGGCCTCGATGCGGATGCCTTCCAGGAGCCCGTCGGTGCGCACGGTCCCGAATACTTCCACGGTCGCCGCCTGGCCCTTCTCGAGGGCCTGCTTCGGGTAGACCGGCGGGACGAGGACGAGCATGCGGGCCTCGGCATAGAGGGGCTTGACCGGCGCCTGTGCGGCGGCCGTGGCGCAGGCCAGGGTGAAGGCGGCGAGGAACTTCGCGGCCGGTGATCGCGGCATGGGGGTTCCCTTGGCGTTTCGTGGCCGGAAATTCTACCGCAGCCCACCCGGCATCCGGCCCGCAAGGTCCGGGGCCTCGTGCCATCGGCCGCGAACTACGCGTCGCCGCTTCCGAGCATCGCCGGCAGGTGCGCGCGCGCGAAGTCGAGCATGCGCTGGATCGGGACCCGCGCCTTCCTGCCGACGGCGGGATCGACGTGGATCTCGTTCCTGCCGGTCTCGAGCACTTCGAGCAGGTTGTGCAGCCCGTTCATCGCCATCCACGGGCAGTGCGCGCAGCTCTGGCAGGTGGCCCCCTTGCCGGCGGTGGGCGCCTCGATGAAGGTGACGCCCGGCAGGCGCTTCCTCATCTGGTGGATGATGCCGCCGTCGGTGGCGACGATGTATTCCTTCGCGCCCAGCTTCTCGGCCGCGGCGATCAGGCCGGAGGTGGAGCCCACGGCGTCCGCCATCGCGATGACACCCGCGGGCGACTCGGGGTGGACGAGCACCTTCGCGCCCGGGTGCGCGAGCTTCATCTCCTCGAGGCTCTGGGCCTTGAACTCCTCGTGCACCACGCAGGACGCGTTCCACAGGAGCATGTCCGCACCCGTCGCGCGGCGAATGTAGTCGCCGAGGTGCTTGTCGGGGGCGAAGAGGATCTTCCTGCCCTGCGCGTGCAGGTGGGACACGATCTTCTCGGCAATGGAGGAGGTGACCATCCAGTCGGCCCTCGCCTTCACCGCCGCGCTCGTGTTGGCGTAGACCAACACCACGCGGTCGGGGTGGGCGTCGCAGAACTTCGTGAACTCGTCCGCGGGGCAGGCCAGGTCGAGCGAGCATTCCGCCGCGAGGTCCGGCATGAGGACGCGCTTCTCGGGGTTCAGGATCTTCGCCGTCTCGCCCATGAAGCGAACGCCCGCCACCACGATGGTCTTGCCCGGGTGGTCGTGGCCGAAGCGCGCCATCTCGAGGGAATCCGACACCGTCCCGCCGGATTCCTGCGCGAGGTCCTGCAGGTCCGGGTGCACGTAGTAGTGGGCGACGAACACCGCGTCGAGCGCCTCGAGCCGCGCCTTGATGCGCCGCACGAGATCGGCCTTCTCCGCCGCCGCGACCACGCGCGGGGGCTTGGCGGGCGCGATGCCCAGCGCGCCGTCGAAGCGTTCGAAGCGTATCTGGATGGGTGCGGCGACGGCCATGAACGATCTCCTCTACGGAATGGGATTCTGCCATAGGGAATTCGTTCGCGAGCCGCGCGGGGCGCGTGATAGAATCCGCTTCGCAATCAACGCGTTCCGCCTGCCCGCCGGCGGGGCGCGCCCGGGCCAAGCCGGGCGGCGCAACCCTGCGCCGCGGCGCAGGTCCAGGGAGTCCCCATGAGGCAGCTTCTCCTCGACTTCACCCAGGCCCCCGCGCCCACCTTCGAGAACTTCGTGACCGGCTGCAACGCCGAGCCGCTGGCGGCCGTGCGCGCCGCCCTCGACGACCACCGGAATCGGGGACGCTCCCCTGTTTCGCCGGAAATGGTGAGCGTCCCCCACTCGGCGAGTACGCGGGTGCTTTACCTGTGGGGCGAGACGGGCGCCGGGAAGTCGCACCTGCTGCGCGCCTTCGCCGCGGCGAGCGGCGACGCCCGGTTCGTCCGCGGCGAGGACTACTGCGGCACCGAAGCCGGCGGGATGCTGGTCCTCGACGACGCCGAGCGCTTGGGAGAGGCGCGGCAGGTCGCGCTCTTCAACGCGTTCAACGAGCGCGCCTTCGACGCGATCCTGGTCTCGGCCCACGCCGCGCCCCGGGACGTGGCGCTGCGCCGCGACCTCGCCACGCGGCTCGCCACCGGACTCACCTACCGGCTCCTGGCGCTCACCGACGAGGAGAAGCGCGACGCGCTCGCCGCCCATGCGAGAGCGCGCGGCTTCGCGCTTTCCGACGAGGTCGCGGCCTACCTCCTGAACCACGCCCGCCGCGACATGCCCTCGCTCATCCGCGCGCTCGATGCGCTCGACCGGTACTCGCTCGAGACGGGCCGGCCCATCACCGTGCCGCTCCTGAAGGCGGCGCTGCAGCCCGAACTCACGTGAAGCTCGCCCTCTTCGACCTGGACAACACGCTCCTCGACGGCGACAGCGACTACTGCTGGGCGCAGTACCTGATCGAGCGCGGCATCCTCGAGCGCTCGGAATACGAGAAGAAGAACGACTGGTTCTTCCGCCACTACAAGCAGGGCACGCTCGACATCCACGAGTACCTGGGCTTCCAGCTCGCCCCCGTGGCGGGGAGGCCGCGCGCGGTGATCGACGAATGGCACCGCGACTTCATGGAGACGAAGATCCGGCCCATCGTCCACGCGGGCACGCGGCCGCTCCTCGCCTCCCACGACGGTGCGCTCAAGGCGATCGTCACCGCCACCAACCGCTTCATCACCGACCCGATCGCGCGCGAGCTGGGAATCGAGCACCTGATCGCCTGCGAGGTCGAGGAGACGCCCGACGGCCGCCTCACGGGGCGCGCGGTGGGCACGCCCTCGTTCCGCGAAGGCAAGATCACGCGGCTGCACGAGTGGCTCGAGACGCTCGGACTGCGCTTCGGCGATTTCGGGGAGACCTGGTTCTACAGCGATTCGCACAACGACCTGCCGCTGCTCGAACTGGTCTCGAAGCCGGTGGCGGTCGATCCCGATTCCACGCTAGAGCGCCATGCCGAGGAGCGCGGCTGGCCCATACTGAGGTTGCGCGCATGATCAAGAAGTTCATCTCCCGCGTGTTCGGCCGCGGCGCGAAGCAGGCGGCCCACGAGTCGAGGCCCGTGGTCTACGGCCCCGACAAGCACCACGTCCGCAAGGATCACATCAGCCGCGGGGCGAGGAAGACCTGCGAGGAGTTGCAGCGGGCCGGCCACACCGCCTTCGTGGTGGGCGGCGCCGTGCGCGACCTGATCCTGGGCATGCAGCCCGAGGACTACGACGTGGCCACCAGCGCCCACCCGGACGAGGTGCGCTCGCTCTTCCGGCGCTCGCGCATCATCGGCCGGCGCTTCCAGATCGTGCACGTGATGTGGGGCGCGGAGACGGTGGAGGTCTCCACCTACCGCGCGCACTTCACCGTGAAGGCCCCCGAGAGCGAGGACGAACGCGACCGGCAGGACGCGCACGGGCGCGTGCTCTCCGACAACGTCTTCGGCACCCAGGCCGAGGACGCCGTGCGCCGCGACTTCACCGTGAACGCGCTCTTCTACGACCCGGTGAAGGAAGAGGTCTGGGACTACCAGCACGGCGTGAAGGATCTCGTCGCCCGCAAGCTCGTGATGATCGGCGACGCGGCCACGCGCTACCGCGAGGACCCGGTGCGGATGCTGCGCGCGGCGCGCCTGTCGGCGAAGCTTGGCCTCGCCATAGAGCCGGGAACGGCCGCACCGATCCGGGAGCTGAAGCACCTGCTGGAGAACGTGCCGCAGGCGCGCCTCTTCGAGGAAATCCTCAAGATGCTGCTCTCCGGCAACGCCGTGGCCTGCGTGCAGCGGCTTCGCGAGCTGGAGCTCCACCACGGGCTGCTGCCGCTGCTCGACGACGCGCTGGAGGACCCGGCCACGGGCCCCTTCGCCATGGCCGCGCTCAAGGCGACCGACGACCGGCTGCGCGAAGGCAAGCCCGTTTCGCCCGCGTTCCTCCTGGCAGCCCTCCTGTGGGGCCGCGTGGAGCGGCGCTGGCACGAGCTCGAGGACAAGGGCCAGCCCTCGACGCCCTCGCTGCACTCTGCGATGCACGACGCGCTCGACGCCCAGCGCGAGTCGCTCGCGGTTCCGCGCCGCTTCGACGCGACGATGAAGGAGCTGTGGCTGCTGCAGCCGCGCTTCCTGCAGCGCGGCGGCACGCGGCCCTTCCGCCTCCTCGAGCACCCGCGATTCCGCGCCGCCTACGATTTCTTCGAGCTGCGCGCGAAGGCCGGCAACGCGCCGCTGGAAACCGCCGAGTGGTGGGAGCGGTTCCAGTTCGCGCCGGGCGAGGAACGCGAACGCATGCTGCATGCGGACGACGGGCCGAAGAAGAAGAAGCGCCGCCGGCGCGGCGGCAGGCGCCGCGCGGAAGACGGCGCCTCCCCGGAGGAGATCGCTCCCGGGGGCGACGACGAATGACCACGCGGGCGGTGATCGCGCTCGGCGCGAACCTGGACGACCCGGAGGCGCGCGTGCGCGCGGCCTTCGACGAGGTGGGGGCGCTGCCGTCCACGCGGCCCGTGGCCCGCTCGCCGCTCTACCGCACGGCTCCGGTGGGCTTCGTCGACCAGCCCGCGTTCGTGAACGCCTGCCTGCTGGTGGAGACCGCCCTCGGCCCGCGCAGGCTCCTCGACGAACTCCTCGCGATCGAGCGCCGGCACGGGCGCGTGCGCGACATTCCCAACGGCCCGCGCACGCTCGACCTGGACATCGTGCTCTACGGCGACACGGACATGCACGAGCACGGCCTCACGATTCCCCACCCGCGCGCGCACGAGCGGGCCTTCGTCCTCGCGCCGTTGCTCGACGTCTGGCCCGATGCGATCATCCCGGGGCGCGGCGCGGCCGCGTCGTTTCGCGATGCGGTTCGCGGCCAGGCGATCGAAAGGCTCCGGGACACGCCATGAAACACCGCTTCATCGTGGTCGAGGGCCCCATCGGCTGCGGCAAGACCAGCCTTGCGAAGCTCCTGGCCCGGCGGCTGGGCGCGGGCGTGGTGCTCGAGGAGCCCGAGGCGAATCCCTTCCTGCCGCTCTTCTACCGGGACATGAAGCGCCACGCGCTCTCGACCCAGCTCTTCTTCCTCTTCCAGCGCCTGCAGCAGCTCGAGGGCCTTCGCCAGCCCGATCTCTTCGGCAAGCCCACGGTCGCCGACTTTGCGCTTCAGAAGGACCCGCTCTTCGCCCGGCTCACGCTGGACGACAACGAGTTCGGCCTCTACACGCGCATCTTCGAGCACGTGCGCCCGCAGGCGCCGAGCCCGGACCTCGTGATCTACCTGCAGGCGAAGGTGGAGACGCTGCTCGACCGCCTCAAGCGCCGCGGCAATCCCATGGAGGCGGGGATATCCGACGACTACCTGCGCGCGCTGTCGGACACCTACACGCGCTACTTCTACAATTACGAGGACAGCGCGCTCCTGATCGTGAACAGCGAGCGGCTCAACTTCGTGGACGTGCCGGAGCACCTGGACCTGCTGATCGAGCGGGTGCAGTCTATCCGGGGCGGGCGCGAGTTCTTCAACAAGGCCTAGGAGTTTCCATGCGAGTCACCCTCCCCAAGCTCCAGGAGCGCGCGCGCGGCGGCGAGAAGCTCGTCATGCTCACCTGCTACGACGCGAGCTTCGCCGCCATCTCCGATGCCGCGGGCGTCGATATCCTCCTCGTCGGCGACTCGCTCGGCATGGTGATCCAGGGCCACGATTCGACGCTGCCCGTGACGATGGAGGAGACGCTGTACCACGTCCGCGCCGTCGCCCGCGGGAGCGCCAATGCGCTGTTGCTCGCCGACATGCCCTTCGGCAGCTTCCAGGAGTCTCCGGAGCAGGCCTTCCGCAATGCCGCGCGCCTCATGGCCGCCGGGGCGCAGATGGTGAAGCTCGAGGGCGGCGCCACGATGGTCGAGACCACGCGCTTCCTCGTGGAGCGCGGCATCCCGGTATGCGCGCACATCGGCCTCACGCCGCAGTCGGTGCACACGCTGGGCGGCTACCGCGTGCAGGGCCGCGACGACGACACCGCGGGGCGGCTGGTGGAGGACGCGAAGGCACTGGAGGCGGCCGGTGCCGCGATCGTGCTGATGGAGGCGATGCCGGCCTCGGTGGCGAAGCGGGTGACGGACGCGCTTTCCGTGCCGACCATCGGCATCGGCGCCGGCGTGGACGTCTCGGGCCAGGTGCTCGTGGTCTACGACATGCTCGACATCTACCCGGGCCGCAAGGCCCGCTTCGTGAAGAACTTCATGGTGGACGCGCCTTCGGTGAAGGCTGCGATCGAGGCCTACGTGAAGGCGGTCAAGGCGAAGGCCTTCCCCGGGCCCGAGCACTGCTTCTGACGGGGAGAGCCGCGTGGACCTGATTCACCGCGTCGCCCAGCTGCGCGCGCGCCTCGCGGGCGAGCCCTCGGTCGCGCTCGTGCCGACGATGGGAAACCTGCACGCCGGGCACCTGTCGCTGGTGGCCGAGGCGAAGCGGCACGCGGGCTGCGTCGTCACCTCGATCTTCGTCAACCGCCTGCAGTTCGAGCCGGGCGGGGATTTCGACCGCTACCCGCGATCCATCGAAGGCGATTGCGCCGCGCTCGAGCGCGCGGGCTGCCACGTGGTCTTCGCGCCGGACGAGGCCGAACTCTATCCGGAGCCCCAGGAGATCCGCATCGTGCCGCCGGAATCGGCGCGGCAGCTGTGCGGCGACTTCCGTCCGGGGCATTTCGAGGGTGTCGCGACGGTGGTCGCGAAATTGTTCAATATTGTTGCACCGCACACTGCCGTTTTCGGGCGCAAGGACTACCAGCAGCTCTACGTGATCCGGGCCCTGGTGCGGCAGTTGAACTACCCCGTCGCGATCGTCGGGGCGGAAACGGTGCGCGAACCGGACGGTCTTGCCATGTCTTCCCGGAACGGCTACCTGTCCTCTGGAGAACGCACTGAAGCGGTGCGGCTCAATCGGAATCTCCGGCGGATCAAGGACCTGGTCGAAGGCGGGCGGCGCGACTTTGGTGCGATTTGCGCTTTCGCAATCAAGGACTTGACGTCGGCCGGGTGGCGCGTCGATTATGTTGCACTGCGCAATCAGTCTGGCCTGGCCCCTCCGGGCCCCGAAGACCGCGATCTGGTGGTCCTCGGGGCCGCCTGGATCGGCAAGACCCGGCTGATCGACAACCTCGACGTGCGCGCCTGACGGGGCATGCCGGGGCCCGCGGAAAGTTTCGAGCCATTGCTCTAAAAAGGCCCGGTAGACTGGCCACAGTCGTACCTGCCGAACGAGGAACACATGCAACGCACCATGCTCAAATCGAAGCTCCACCGCGTCACCTGCACGGGCTCGGACCTGCACTACGAAGGATCGTGCGCCATCGACCAGGCCCTCCTGGAGGCGGCGGACATCCGCGAGTACCAGCAGATCGCCATCTACAACGTGAACAACGGCGAGCGCTTCACGACCTACGCCATCGCGGCCGAGCGCGGATCGGGGATCATCTCCGTGAACGGTGCCGCCGCCCACAAGGCACGCCGCGGCGACCTGCTGATCATCGCCTCCTACGCCGCGTACACGGAAGCCGAGGCGGCGAAGTACAAGCCGGACCTGGTCTACGTCGACGCGAACAACGCCATCCAGGACAAGCGCGGCTCGATTCCCGTGCAGATGGCCGCCTGAGCAGGCTCGCAGCGGCTTTACCCGCCACGGGCGCCTTCGGGCGCCCGTTTCGCTTCGCCGCAGCGCGGTATCATTCGCCCATGCAAGCCACGACGCGACAGCGCAGTTCCCCGGGCCCGGGCGCGATGGTGCTCGCGGGCGTGACCGGCGCATGGCGCGGGATCCGCTTCGGTGGTGAGGCGCTGGCGGCGGCTCTCTCGCCCTCGACCTACACGCCGGCGGTCCGCCTGTCGGCCGCGCGCCAGGTCTGCGCCGCCGCCTGGGACGTGCTTCCGGGCGTGGTTCTCGTGTGCGCGCTGCTCAGCTGGGTGGTCATCCGGATCGTCTCGACTACCGCGCACGACTACGGCCTGTCGGCTTTCGCGCTCGACATCTTCGTGCGCTCGCTCGTGCTGGAACTCATCCCGCTCTTCATCGCGCTCTTTGTCGCCTTGCGCTCGGGGGCGGCGCTGGGGACCGAAGTCGCCCTGATGCGTGCCCGCTCCGGCGCGGAGCGGCCGCGTCTCGGGGAGGCCGAGGCGCTGCTTGCGGACCTGCTGCCGCGGGGCATCGGCAACGGCCTCGCGGTGCTCTCGCTCACGGCGATCGGCTGCGCGGTGGCGCTCGCCGTCGCCTACCTCGGCCTCTACGGCTTTTCGCCCTGGGGGCATGGGGCCTACGCGCGCGCCATCGGGCAGGTGTTCGATCCGGTGCTGCTCGCCGGGTTCGCGCTCAAGGTCTCGCTCTTCGCGCTTGCGGTCGGGGCGATCCCGGTCGCGACGAGCCTCGGAACGGCGCCCGACCTTCGCGACGTGCCGAAGGCGGCGCCGCGCGGGCTGGTGGTGCTCTTCGTGGGGCTCGCGCTGGTCGAGGCCGTCTCGCTCGCGGCGAAGTACGTCTGATGCGCGAAGGCCCCCTGTGACGCAACCCGACTCCCGCGACCCGCCCATGGAACCGACGACGACCACGGACGCCGAGACCCGCCGCGCCGAATTCAAGGCGACGGTGCTGCTCGTCCTCCTCGCTGCGATCGTGATGGGGTTCGTCGCCTACGTCCTCTACGCCCGCGGTGTCTTCGAGAGCACGCAGAAGCTCGTGCTGATGGCCGACGACGGGGCCGGCGTCACCGTGGGCATGGATCTCACCTTCTCCGGGTTTCCCGTCGGGCGGGTGCAGCGCATCGAGCTCGCCACCGATGGCAAGGCGCGGATCGAGATCGACGTTCCCAGGAAGGATTCGAAGTGGCTGCGGGCCTCCAGTGTGTTCACGCTCGAGCGCAGCCTCGTCGGGGGGGCGCGGCTGCGCGCCTTCACCGGGAACCTCGAGGACAAGCCGCTGCCGGACGGCGCGATCCGGCAGGTGCTGCGCGGCGACGCGACGGAGGAGCTGCCCGGGCTCATCGCGACCATGAAGCGGCTCCTCGAGAACCTCGAACGCATGTCGGGGGAGGAGTCCAGCCTCAACGCGAGTCTCGCCAACGTGCGGCGCCTCACCGACCGCATGACCGGCCCGCAGGGCGCGCTCGGCGGATTGCTCGGCGGCGAGGAAAACGCGAGGAAGGTGATCGTCGCGATCGACCGCGCCAACGCGCTGCTCGCCTCGCTCGACGGGCTCGCGGGGCGCCTCGACCGCACGCTCGTGCGCGCCGACGAGAAGATCCTCGGCCCCGACGGCGTGGTGGACGAGGCCCGGAAGGTGGCGGTGCAGCTGAACGCCGTGCTCGTGGACGCGCGCGAGAGCCTGAAGAAGGTCGACGCGGTGCTCGCCGACGCGCAGAAGATCAGCGCGAGCACGAAGGCCGCGACCGAGGACCTCGCCTCGCTGCGCGCGGAGGTCGAGGCGAGCCTGCGCCGCGTCTCGCTCCTCATCGATGACATCAACCGGCGCTGGCCCTTCGGCCGGGACACCGAGGTGAAGCTGCCATGAGGGCAACCCTCGCGATGGCGCTCCTCGCGCTTGCCGCGTGCGCCGGTGCGCCGCCCGCGCCCGAATGGCAGCCGCGGGCCCACGGGGCGGTGCGCAATTTCGAGGCGGCGTACCTGGGCGGCCAGTCGCGGCTCGCGGAGCAGGAATTCGCGCGCGCGCGCTCAGCCCTCGCCGCCACGGGGCGCGTGGACCTCGTCGCCCGTGCGGAACTCGTGCGCTGCGCGGCGCAGGTGGCGAGCCTCGATTTCGACGACTGCCCCGGTTTCGGGCCGCTTGCCGCCGATGTGCCCGCGGCGGAGCGCGCCTACGCGGCGTATCTCTCGGGCAAGGCCGGGTCCGGGGTGGATCTCGCGCTGCTGCCTGCGCATCACCGCGCGGTCGCGGCGGGAGACGGCTCCGCACTGGCCGCGATCGAGGATCCGTTCTCCCGGCTGATCGCCGCAGGCGTGCTGTTCCGCGCAGGCCGGGCTTCTCCGGCGACGATCGGCGTGGCGGTCGAGACCGCCTCCGCCCAGGGGTGGCGGCGCCCGCTCATCGCCTGGCTGGGCGTCCAGGCACGGCGCGCGCAGGAGGCGGGCGATCGCGAGGCCGAAGCGGCGATTCGCCGGCGCATCGGCCTTGCCGCGGGCGAAGGCGGCGCGCGCTGACACCCGGTGTTCGACTCGGGGCTACCCCGCACGGGTTGGATCAGAAAGGCACCTGCGCATTCAAGCCGAGGAACCAGGTCCGTCCCGGCGCCGGCTCGAAGTACCGGCCGTTCGTGTCGCCGACGATGACCGAGCCCGCGTACCGGCGACCGGACAGGTTGTCGACCCGGACGAACGCGCGAATCGTCGCATCGCCGAATTTCTGCTCGAACCCCGCGCGCGCGTTGAACACCGTGTAGGCGGGAGCGGCATCGCTGCCCTGCTCGTTCACCGTGACCCTGCCGTTGTGCTGCGCATCGATCGCCGCGCTGAATCCCGCCGGGCCACGCGGCTTCCAGGCAAGTTCCGCATAGGCCGTCACGGGCGGCACGCCGGGAAGTGGCGTGTCCGCGGGGATGGTCGCAGGGGGCGTTCCGGAGGTGTAGTCCCCCGCGAACTGCGCGCGCAGGCGCGCATACGAGAAGGTGGTCGCGATGCCGTGGCTCCAGTCCTTCTGCCACTGGATCTCGACGCCGCGGCGCCGCGTCTGCGCGGCATTCCGATAGGTCGTTCGCCCGCCTGTTGCCGCGTCGACGACGATTTCGTCGCGGGTGTCCGCCGCGAAGGCCGCGATGTTGAGCCGGTGGGCCGGCGCGAACTCGACCTTGATGCCGATCTCCTTCGCCCGGCTCTTCGTCGCGTTGAGGCCGAGGTTGAGTCCGGGGCCGGCGGAGCGGTAGGCGAGTTCGGCAAAGGTCGGCGTCTCGAACCCTTCGCCGTGGCTTGCGTAGGCATGGACATTGTCCGCGACGCGCCACACGGCGCCGGCAACGGGGCTCGCATGGTGGAAATCTCGCGTTCCGCTGTCGTCGGGGTTGGCCGCCGTGACGTAATGGTCTTCGGAGCGAAAGGAGACCGAGGACACGCGAAGCCCGGCGAGGAGCGACAGCGCGGGGACGACAGCCCAGTCGACCTGCGCGTAGCCGTCCGAGCCGCGCACGGAATCGTCCTCGTCGCGGCGCAGGTCTCCAAGGGCGCCGTTGTCGTTGACGAAACCGCGTCGACGCTCGCGGCTCCGGCCGGCTTCCGCTCCCGCGACGGCGGTGATGGACCCCTGACCCAGCGCGCGTTTCCACACGAGGCGGGCGTCGACCCCGTCGAAGTCGCGGTCGAGATCGACGATGCCGCCCGAGGAAGTGGTACCCGATCCCGTGAAGGCGAGGTACTGCCGCACGGCGCGGGTTCCCGAATAGCCGAGGACCCGCAGCGTGAGTTCGCGGGACACGCGGTGCTCGACGTCGGCGCCGCCCTGCGTCTGGCGGATGCTCTTGCGGGTGTCGAACTGCAGCGCCAGGGGATCGACCTGTCGCGGATCCAACTCCCATCGCGTTCGCGTGAGGCCGAGCGGATCCTGGCTTTCAGGCTGGTCCTGGTGGCTCGAGAGGATGGTGATTCGCGTGCCGGCCGCGGGCGCGATCGTGAGCTTGGCGTTGGTGAGGCTGCGCGTGGCGGCGGAGTGCGCGCGATAGCCGTCGGTGTCGAACCGGGACACCGCCAGGACGTAGCCCAGGGAGTGCGCGACGCCGTTCGCCTTCAGTCCTGCGGTCCGCGTGCCGTGGCTTCCCGCGCCCGCGACGAAATCGAGCGAGGGCGGCGCGCGGCCCGTCTCGGAGAAGACGGCGACCACACCGCCGGAGGCGTTGCCGTAGAGCGCCGAGAACGGGCCGCGCAGCACTTCGATCGCCTCGGCGGAGAGCAGGCTGAAGCTGCCGGTCTGTCCCTGGCCATCGGGCATCGTCGCGGGGATGCCGTCCTGGTAGAGGCGCACGCCGCGCACGCCGAAGGGCGAGCGCGCCCCGAAGCCGCGGGAACTGATCTGCAGGTCCTGCGCGTAGTTCTGGCGATTTCTTGAAACCAGCCCCGGGACGCGAACCAGCGTCTCCGACAGGTTCACGAGGGGCTGGCCGTCGCGAATCGTCGCCGCGTCGATCCGGTCGATCGATGCCGGCACGTCGGCGCTTCGTTCCGCATTGCGGGTGGCGGTCACGACAAGGGAGTCGACCGCCACGGGCGTGTCTTGCGTCGCCTGAGCGACGACCGGCGCGACATGGGCCAGCGCGCAGGCGGCGATCCATTGCGACAGGGCCGACCGGGCGCGGCCATGCGTCATTTCGCCGCGCCTCTCACTTCGGGAGCTTCGCCTCGATTGCTATGGACGCGAACCACGCGCTGAGGTCCGCGATGTCCGCATCGGTCAAGGGCTTGGCGATGACGCTCATGATCTGGTGGGCCCGCTTGCCGCTGCGATAGGCCCGCAGCTGCTCCGCCAGGTAGACCTCCGGCTGCCCCGCGAGGTTGGGGGTGTTGGGAACGGTTCCCACGCCGAGCTCGCCGTGGCAGACGGCACAGGCCCGCGCCTTGGTGCGACCGACCGGGACGTCGGCCGGTGCCGTGGCCGACCAGAATGCCAGCGCGCATGCAAGCGCCGCCCGAAGGAAACTTTCCGTCATCGATGGCTTCCCCGCTGCGTGGAAAGCGGGCCGGGAATCGCCCGGCCCGCCGGTCATGGCCCGGTCGAAGGCGACCGGATCACTTCTTCGCTTCCTCGCCCGCGTAGGTCACGCGATACAAGGCACCCGCGAAGTCGTCGCTGATCAGCATCGAACCGTCCTTCATCATCGCCACGTCGACCGGCCGGCCACGGTACAGGCCCGTCTCGGGGTCGAGCCACCCGTCCGCGAAGACTTCGGTCCTGTCGGCGGTGCCGTCGGTCTTGAGGCTCGTGAACATGATGCGCGCGCCGATCGGCGTAGTGCGGTTCCACGAGCCGTGCTGCGCCGAGAAGAGGCCGCCGCGGTACTTGGCCGGGAACTGCTTGCCGGTGTAGAAGGCCAGTCCCAGATCGGCTGCGTGCGCGTCCATGTAGACCTGCGGGTCGGTGATGTTGGCCGGCAGCGGATCCTTGTCGTAGCCGAACTCGGTGATGCGCGTCTTTCCCTGTTTCCACGGGTAGCCGAAGAACATGCCCGCCTTCGTCGCGCGGTTGATCTCGCCGGCGGGGATGTCGTCACCCATGCCGTCGGTCTGGTTGTCGGTGAACCAGAGCGACTTGTCCTTGGGATGGAATTCCAGGCCCACCGAGTTGCGGATGCCGGTGGCGTACACCTCGCGCTTGGAGCCGTCGAAGGGGCTCATGCGCACGATGCCCCCGATGCCCACCTTGTTGAAGAGGTCGATCTTGTCGCGCGGCTGGACGTTGAAGGGCTGGCCGAGCGTGATGTAGAGCATGCCGTCGGGTCCCACGCGGCAGGTGCGCGCATGGTGGTTGTACGACTCCTCCTCCGGGGGGATGAGCTTGCCCTGCGGCACCACCTCGATCACCGCAACATCGCCGCCTTCGTAGAAGAACTCGGCCGCGGGGAAGTTGAGTACCCGGTTGTGCTCGACCACGATCAGGAATCCGTCCCTGGTCCAGCAGACGCCGTTGGGCACGTGGAACTTCGCGGACGGTGCGAACGGCTTCACCTCGTCGGCCACGCCGTCGCTGTTGCGGTCGGTGACGGCCCAGACCATGTTCTTCCGTGTGCCGACGAAGAGCATGTTGGTGGAGGGGGCCACGGCCATGTGGCGCGCGTCCGGAACTACCGCGTAAAGCTCGATCCTGAACCCCGGCGGCAGCTTGACGCGCTTGAGGTTCTCGCGCAGGGCGTCCGCGTTCTTGCCGCCCTGCGGCACGGGCGGCATGCTGGGGTCCACGCCCGACACCTTCATCTTCTTGAGGTTCTCGATGTTCTGCTGCTGGGCCGAAGCATCGAGGGGCAATGCAAGCACCCACGCGGACGCCAACAACCCGATTCCCAAGGTTCTGCAGGCATGCATTTGTGTTTCCTCCAGGTAAATGGAAGGAACCGACGGTCCGGCCCGGGCGGGACGGCGGGCGGGGTTCCAGTGTTCTAGTTGTGGGTGAACGCCGATTGCGCCTTCGGTCCCGGGAGCATACACCTGGAATAAATAGGCGTTAGCGCACGGGCGGGAATCGCAGCGATTGCACGGCGAACCCGGTGGACTGGCATCCGCGGGCCCGGGGGAACGACTTGCGCACCTGCCGCCGGGAAGCGGACTGTCGCGCATTTCTGCGCTTCGGCCCCGCCGGGGGCCGTTCCATCCCGTCGCGCTGGCCTCCCGCGCCCCGACCCCCTATTCTCGCCTCATGTTCGAAGACACCCCGGCCGCACCGGCCCCCGTGGCACCATGAAACCCTCCGACAGCACCAAGGAAGCGCTGCGCGAGATCGCCGACTCCGCCGTCGTCCTGTGGTGGCGCTTCTTCGACTGGCTGGCGGTCGTGCCCTGGAAGACGCTCGCCATCGTCTCCGTGCTGGTGATGATCCTGGGCGGCATCCTGCAATCTCCCGAGCCGTTCGTCATTCTCATCGTCGCCTCCTTCATCATCAAGGCGGTGGCGGGCGGCAAGCACAGCGCGGAGCTGACCGCGAACCAGGCGATCCAGCGGGCGGAAAAGGAGGAGCTCGAGCGCACGGCGGCGGAAGCGCACCTGGAGGCGCTGCAGGCGCAGATCGAGCCCCATTTCCTCTTCAACACGCTCGCGAGCATCGACCAGCTGATCCTCACGGACCCGCCGCGCGCCTCGCGCATGCAGCAGAGCCTGATCCGCTACCTGCGCTCGGCGATGCCGAAGATGCGCGAGGGCACGCGGCCCACGCTCGGCCAGCAGGTGGACCTTTCGCTCGCCTTCCTGGAGATCATGGCCGTGCGCATGGACGAGCGGCTGCAGACCGCCGTGCACGTGCCGGAGGGGCTGCGTTCCGCGGTCTTCCCGTCGATGATGCTGCAGACGCTGGTGGAGAACGCGATCAAGCACGGCCTGGAACCGAAGGCCGAGGGCGGGCGGATCCTGATCGCCGCGGAGATCGCCGATGGCAGGCTCGCGGTGCGCGTGTGCGACACCGGCCCCGGCTTCGCGCCCACCGCCGCGGGCGGCGTGGGGCTTGCGAACATCCGCGAGCGCCTGAAGGCCATGCACAAGGGCCGCGCGGAGCTGGTCATCAGCGTGCCCGCCGAAGGGGGCACCTGTGCGACCATCACGGTGCCCTACGAGGTCTCCACCGCCGACCCGGCCTGAGGGCCCGGGAGAACCCATGACGGAGCCACGCACCCCCACCGCGGTCATCGCCGACGACGAGCGCCTGATGCGCGAGCAGATCGCGGCGCGGCTGAAGGAGGCCTGGCCGGAGCTCGCGATCGTGGGCGAGGCGGCCAATGGCCGCGAGGCGGTGGCCCTGGTGCGGGCCCGCGAGCCCGATATCGTCTTCCTCGACATCCGCATGCCGGAGATGGACGGCATCGAGGCCGCGAAGGCGCTTGCCGGGGAGACCCACGTGGTCTTCGTCACCGCCTACGACGAGTACGCGATCAGCGCCTTCGAGCACGGCGCGGTCGACTACCTCCTGAAGCCCGCGGACCCGGAGCGCGTGGCGCTCACGTGCAAGCGGCTTCGCGAGCGCATGGGCGGGAAGCCCGATCCGATGCACGAGCTCCTGGCCGAGCTGTCGCAGCGGCTCTCGGGCGGGAAGGCGCAGTCCCGCGACTACCTGCGCTGGGTGCAGGCGAGCGTGGGCAACGGCATCCGCATGATCCCCACGACGGACATCCTCTTCTTCCGCGCGGAGGACAAGTACACGCGCGTGCAGACCGAGGGTTTCGAGGCGCTCATCCGCAAGCCCATCAAGGAGCTGATCGACGTGCTCGACCCGGACGAGTTCTGGCAGATACACCGCGCCATTGTCGTGCGCGTCGATGCGGTGGAGCAGGTGAGCCGCGACGACCGCGGGCACCAGGTGGTGAAGCTGAAGGGCAGCGCGGAGAAGCTGGAAGTGAGCCGCTCCTTCGGGCACCTGTTCCGGCAGATGTAGCGCCGCGGCGGCTCGCGTGCGTACGACCGCCTCGCTCAAACGAGCACGATCTGGGTCCGCATGCTGTAGAGGGCGAAGAGAACCTCCTCCTGCTCGCGCTGACCGATCTTGTTCTTGTTCAGTGCGGTCAGGGCATCGTCCAGGACCGCCATGAACTCCGCGGCCGAGATGTTCATGCCCTTGTGCGCGGCCAGCATGTCTTTCCCCTTGTAGACGTCCGGCCCGCCCGTCGCGGCGATGAAGAAGGTGGCGGCCAGATTCTTGAGCCTCGAAACGTCGGACTTCGCGAACCGGTTGGAAATGACTTTGTTTTTCATGTGGTTGTCGACGACGTCGCCTGCCAAGGCGGTAATGCCCTGGGTCGCGCCCAGCCGTTCATACAGGGACTTTTCCATTCGATGGCCTCCGGTCGGAAGTGAAGGTGGGATCAAGCGCCGCTAGAATGCGGTGAGCGGGTACAGGCTAGCTGCGCCCGCGCAGCGCGTGAAGTACAGGATCTGTAGTGGCAACCGGGATGCTGCGGCGCACAAGCCCCGGGGCGGCGCGCCGGGAAAGCGGGCGCTTCCCGCAAGTCCGAGTCCGACAGGGAGACCGACGAATGAAGCCCTATGGCCAGTTCTGCCCCTTGGCGCAAGCCACGCAGCTGCTGTGCGAGCGCTGGACCCTGATCATCGTGCGCGAGCTGATCGCCGGCAGCACGCGATTCGGCGAATTGCAGAAAGGGGCGCCGTTGCTGTCGCCGACGCTGCTGTCCTCGCGGCTCAAGCTGCTGACCAGGGCGGGCGTTATCGAGCCGCGCGGGCGCAAGAGCAACCGGACCTATCACCTGACCCCCGCCGGCCTGGAACTGCGGCCGATCATCGAGCTATTCGGCGCCTGGGGCCATCGCTGGGTTCGCTCCGACTTGGGCCAGGGCGACCTGGATGCGGGGCTGCTGATGTGGGACATGCGCCGCAGCATCGACGGCGGGACGTTTCCGGACCGGAGGGTCGTCGTGAAGTTCGAGTATCCCGATGCGCCCGAGGGTGCCAGGGACTGGTGGCTCGTTTCCGAGTCCCGCGAGATAGACCTGTGCCACAGCGACCCCGGCCACGATGTCGACCTGGTCGTCAGGTGCTCGCTGAGGAAGATGACCGAGGTCTGGACCTGCCAGCTGCCCTTCGACGAAGCCGTGAAGAGGCGCGATATCAAGGTGACGGGTGACGCGGCGCTCGCTTCCAGGCTCCAGGGCTGGCTGCGGAGCAGCCCGCTGTCGAGGCTCGGCACGCAGAAGGAGCTTCCCAGGCTCACCTGGAGTGCATGACGAACCCGCCGCGCGGGACGCACTGGCCGGAACGGGACAACGACGATGTGCCGCGCGCAAGTATCCGATGGGACTTCGCGGCCCGACGCAGGTCCTGCGGGCGACGCCTCAGGCCGAGGCTTGCTCGTCGAAGGCCGGCTTCGTCCCCAGTGAAAAGCGAAACGTCGCGCCCTGGTCGACCGTGGACTCGGCGCTCACGGTCCCGTCGTGCCGCTCGAGGATGCGCTTGACGGTCGCGAGCCCGATGCCCGTTCCCGGGTACTGGCCTTCCGCGTGCAGGCGCCTGAAGGGCTGGAAGAGCTTGCCGGCGAACGCCATCTCGAATCCCACGCCATCGTCGCGGACGAAGAATTCCTGCTTGCCGTCGATGAGGGTCTTCCCGAACTCTATGCGCGCCGTCTCGCGCGACTTCGTGAACTTCCACGCATTGCCCAGCAGGTTCTCGACCACGACGCGAAGCAGGGTGGGGTCGCCGAAAGCCACGAGGTCCGGGCCGATCTCCACGTCTACCTGCCGGCCGGGATCGGCATTGCGGAGTGACTGCATCGCTTCGCGGGCCATGGCGCCGAGATCGACCCGGACTACCCGGAGCGGGGAGTGGGAAATCCGGGAAAGGTCGAGGATGTCGCGCGTCAGCAGGTCCATGCGCCTCACCCCGTCGAGGATCTTGCGCAGCAGGTCCGCCGCCTCGCCGCCAAGGCGCTCGCCGTGCTCTTCACGGAGGATCTCGGCGTACCCCGAAATGGCGCGCAGCGGGGCGCGAAGGTCGTGGGAGATGGTGTAGCTGTACATCTCCAGCTCGCGGTTCGCATCGGCAAGGTCCCGGGTGTTCCGCCTGAGTTCGAGCAGCTTCATCACATGGGTGCGCAGGATCGAGAGGGAACGCTCCTGGAGGGGGGTGAGCTCGCGCGGCTCGCTGTCGATGACGCACAGCGTGCCCAGGCCAAGCCCCTCCCCGGAGAAAAGTGGCGCGCCCGCGTAGAACCGGATGTGCGGCGGGCCGGTTACCAGCGGGTTGTCTGCGAAGCGCTCGTCGTCCTGCGTATCGGGAACCACGAAGAGTCCGGGCTGCAGGATCGCATGGGCACAGAACGCCACGCTTCGCGCGGTTTCGGTCGCTTCGAGGCCCACGCGGGCCTTGAACCACTGCCGCGACTGGTCGACCAGGGTCACCAGGGCGATGGGCGCTTCGCAGATCTCGGCCGCGAGTTCGGCCAGTTCGTCGAACACGCCCTCGCTCGGGGTGTCCAGGATGCCGTAGCCGCGCAGGGCGGCCAGGCGTTGAGGCTCGTCCGGGGGAATGTCGGCGGATTGCACGGTTCGGCTCCTTCTTGGATTTGTTGACCGTGTTGGGCGCTGTGCGAGCCGGGGTAGCAGGCCGTTGGGCGCTACCCGAAGATTACCATCGGCAACTGCCCTCGCCCAATTCGTTGGCCAGCAGCGGAATCACCGCGAGCAGCCCCAAGCCCTTGTAGGCATCCTTGCAGTCGGGCTTGCGCGCATTCTCGATCGCGATCTGCTCCTTCGTTTTCCGTTCCGGTGGCGGTGGCATCGGGAAGGGAAGGATCGCGCGATTGCCCATTCCCTCGCGTGCCACGGCGCGCGCCGTGGCGCGCGCTCGCTCGAGATCGATCCGCGGTCCCGCGCCCGGCGCGGGCACGGCGGAGTCGGGCGGCTTGCGATTGTCGAATATCGGGGAATCCCGCGAGGATCCGATGGCTGCGGGCGGCGGCCCCGGAATGCGAGGCGCGAGGCGCTCCGCTCCGGGAGGGGCGGGGCGTTCGAGGGTGGCGGCGGGAAGCGAGACTGGTGGTGCAGCGGGGGCGGCGCGCGGCGCAACCGGTGCCACTTCAGTCGGTGGCGCGAGGGCGGGCGTCGCGACGGGCGCGGCGGAATGCTGGAGCAGCGGCGCCGCGATGTCGGGAAGCACGATGGGCGGCGCGAGTTCGGGCGGGGCAAGCAGGGAGGGGACGCTCGCCGGTGCGATCCGCTCGGAGAGCGGCGCGGGAATGGCGGCCGTGGGAACCGGAACCGGGGCCAGCTGCACGGGCGGCGCCAGCACCGGCTCCACCGCGGGCCGCGGCGTGAACTCCATCGCGGGCGTGGCAACCATAGGCACCGGCTTCGCGAGGGGCTCCACGCGCGGTGCTGGCATCAGATCCGCGGTCGCGGGGGTGATGGGCGACACCATCTGCACCGTGGCCGGCTTCACGATCGGCAGGACGGGCGTGACAACGGGGGCCGGGATCGGCTCGGGCAGCGGAACGGGCTTTTCCTGGAGCTTCGTCGCGTCGAGGTTCGGCGCCAGCCGGACGGAAGGCGGTGGTGCGGCAGGGGGCGACGCCTCGACCGCCTCCTTGCGCGGCTCCGGCGGGCGCAGCAGCCGCGCATCGGCGCCGCGATCCAGCTTCAGGCCGATGGCGGGTTCCATCAGCGGGCCGCGGATCGTCACGTCCAGCGATCCCCACATCGCGACTCCCTCGCGCGAGCCGCCCGTGGGCGTTCCGAACAGCAGGATGAAGAGCGCGTGCAGCAGCATCGACAACAGGACGAACTGCGTCATGGAAGGCTGCGCGTTCGCGCGCCGCCGGCGGCGCGGCGGCGGGGGAGGCGGAAGGCGGGCCTCGAGTCGGCGGGAGGCGACGGTGTTCAAGCGGCGGGCTGGCGGGCGACAGGGCGTGAAGCGGCCCCGCGATTATCGCTTCGGCGGGCGCAGGAAGTCGAAGTCCACGCCTTCGTCCGCCTGGGTGACGCTATCCAGGAAGAGCTTCAGGTAGCCGCGCTCCGCGGCGGGTGGCGTGACGGGGTCGGCGGCGCGGCGGCGCGCGAGCTCGGCCTCGTCGACGAGCAGCGTGAGCGACCTGCCCGCGACGTCGAGCCGGATGCGATCGCCCGTCCTCACCCAGGCGAGCGGCCCGCCGAGTGCGGCCTCCGGCGTCACGTGGAGCACGATGGTGCCGGCCGCGGTGCCGCTCATGCGCCCGTCGGAGATGCGCACCATGTCCTTCACGCCGACTCGCGCGAGCTTCTTCGGGATCGGCAGGTAGCCCGCCTCGGGCATCCCCGGCGCACCCTTCGGCCCGATGTTCTTCAGCACCAGGATGTCGTTCGCGTTCACGTCGAGGTCGTCGCGGTCGATGCGCAGGGCGAGGTCCCCGGCGTTCTCGAAGACGACCGCGCGCCCCTCGTGCTGCATGAGGCCGGGGTCCGCGGCCGACTGCTTGATGATCGCCGCCCCCGGGGCGAGGTTGCCGCGCAGCACGGCTATCCCGCCCTGCGCGAAGATCGGCTTCGCAAGGGGGCGGATGACCTCATGGGGAAAGCCCGCGCCGGAGGCCTCGATCTCCTCGCCGAGCGTGCGGCCGGTGACGGTCACCGCATCGAGGTTCAGGAGCGGCTTGAGTTCGCGCAGCAGCGCCGGCACGCCGCCCGCCTTGTGGAAATCCTCCATGTAGAACTGCCCGGAGGGCTTCAGGTCCACGAGCACGGGTGTTTCGCGCCCCAGGCGGTCGAGGTGCGCGAGGTCCACGGGAATGCCCAGGCGGCCCGCGATCGCCGTGAGGTGGATGATGCCGTTGGTGGATCCTCCGATGGCGAGCAGCACGCGCAGCGCGTTCTCGACGGACTTCGCGGTGATGACTCCCGCGGGGGTGATGCGACTCTTCGTGAGCGCCACTGCCGCGGCGCCGGTGCGCTCCGCCACGCGAATGCGATCGGCCGTGACCGCCGGGGGCGAGGCGCTGCCGGGCAGGGCCATGCCCAGCGCTTCGGCTACGCACGCCATGGTGCTTGCGGTGCCCATCACCGAGCAGGTGCCCACGCTCGCCACGAGCTGGTCGTTCACGCGCGCGATCTCGGCGTCGTCGATTTCGTCGGCGCGGTAGCGCGCCCAGTAGCGCCGGCAGTCGGTGCAGGCACCCACGCGCACGCCGTCGTGGGAGCCGGTGAGCATGGAGCCCGTGACGAGCTGCACCGCGGGGATGCCCGCCGATGCGGCGCCCATCAGCTGCGCGGGCACCGTCTTGTCGCATCCCCCGATGAGCACCACGGCGTCCATGGGCTGCGCGCGGATCATTTCCTCCGTGTCGATCGCCATGAGGTTCCGGAGAAACATGCTCGTCGGGTGCGCGAAGCTCTCGTGCACGGAGATCGTGGGGAAGTCGATGGGCAGCCCGCCGGCGAGCATCACGCCGCGCCGCACCGCCTCCAGGAGCTGCGGCGCGTTGCCGTGGCAGGGGTTGAAGCCGCTCGCGGTGTTGGCGATGCCGATCACCGGGCGCGCGAGCGCGTCGTCCGTGAACCCCGCGCCCTTGATGAAGGCCTTCCTCAGGAAGAGCGAGAAGCCCGCGTCGCCGTAATTCGTGAGGCCCTTGGAGAGGCCATCGCCGCCTGGCGGTTTGGTGTCTTGTGAGTCCGAGTCGTGCGTCATCTGCGTCAAGCCGGATAGAATGTGGAAGAGGGAAAGCCTACCCGAAATCGGGGACGCTCCCCTTTCACGAAATGGGGACGCTCCCCTGTTTCCGTGGATTGCCCCGCTTGCGCATGACTTCCCCTGTAAATGGGGAGCGTCCCCAATTTCTGGAATGCCGATGCCGAGACTCGACGAGACCGCCAAAGGGGTCTTCCTCATCACCGTCACACCGTTCAAGGACGACGGCTCGCTCGACTTCGAGAGCAACGACCGCCTCACCGATTTCTACCTCGAGAAGGGCGTGACCGGCCTCACGGTGCTGGGCGTGATGGGAGAAGCCCCGAAGCTGACCGCCGACGAGTCGCGCGCCTACGTGAAGCGGGTCCTCGCGCGCGTGGCCGGCCGCGTGCCGGTGGTCGTGGGCGTGTCCTCGCCGGGTTTCGCCGCCATGGGAGAACTCGCCAAAGGTGTCATGGACCTGGGCGCCTCAGGGGTCATGGTGGGGCCGGCCGCGACGGTGAAGACCGACGACCAGGCGGTGGCCTACTACGAGATGGTCGCCGAGACCCTCGGCAAGGATGTTCCCTTCTGCGTGCAGGATCATCCGCTCGCCTACGGTGCGCAGCTTCCGGTGCCGGTGCTCCTGCGCATCTTCAAGGCGATCCCGACGGCGGTGATGCTCAAGCACGAGGACTGGCCCGGCCCGGGGCTCGCGAAACTCGCCGCGATCCGCGCCGCGAGCGACCGCGGCGACATCCGCCGCATCTCCATCCTCGCGGGCAACGGCGGCGGGCTCTTTCTCCCCGAGGAGCTCGCGCGCGGCGCCGACGGCGCGATGACCGGCTTCAGCTATCCCGAGATGATGGTGGACGTGGTGGCCGCGCACGCCGCGGGCAAGGTCGAGCGCGCCCACGACCTCTTCGACGCGTACCTCCCGCTCGCGCGCTACGAGCAGCAGTCGGCGCTCGGCCTGGCCGTGCGCAAGTACCTCCTGCTCAAGCGTGGCGCGATCGCCTCGGCCGCCATCCGCAAGCCGGGGCCGAAGCTTTCGGCCGCGGACATCGCCGACATCGATCGGCTCATCGCACGACAGGACAAGAGACTGAAGGAGCTGGGCTGATGGCACTGGACAGGAAGGTCGTTGAAACGCTTTCGCAGATCACCACGGCGACGATCACGACGCTGCTGCTGAAGAAGGGGCTGCGCAACGTCTGGATGCGCGGCACCCGGCCGCTCAATCCCGGCCAGCCGCGCCTCGTGGGCCCGGCGTTCACGCTGCGCTTCGTGCCCGCCCGCGAGGACCTCGCCACCCCCGAGTCGTGGTCGAAGCCGATATCCACCCGCGCCGCCATCGAGGCCATGCCCGAAGCTTGCATCGCCGTCGCGGATGCCATGGGCGTGACGGATGCCGGCATCTTCGGCGACATCCTTTGCGCGCGCATCGCGAAGAAAGGCGTTGCCGGTCTCGTCACCGACGGCGTGGTGCGCGACGTCGCGGGCGTGCGCGCCACCGGGCTGCCGGTGTGGTGCCAGGGGGCGGCCGCGCCTCCCTCGGTCGCGGGCCTCACCTTCGTGAACTGGAACGAGCCCATCGGCTGCGGCGGCGTCGCGGTGTTCCCCGACGACGTGGTCGTGGTCGACGACGACGGCGCGGTGCTGATCCCGCAGGCGCTCGTGGCGGAGATCGTCGCCGCCGCGCCCGAGCAGGAGCGCCTGGAAAGCTGGATCATGTCGGAAGTGGAGAAGGGCGCGTCTCTGCCCGGGCTTTATCCTCCCAACGCCGAGAACAAGGCGCGCTTCGAGGCGTCGAAGAAGGGCTAGCCCGCCATGATCGCCGGTCTCGTCCAGATATTGCTCTTCCAGGGCATCGGCGAGATCGTCGCGAAATTCTTCCTGCCGCTCATCCCCGGCCCGGTCATCGGCCTGGTGCTGCTGCTCGCGTGGCTCAAGCTGCGCGGTGCCGTGCCGGAATCGGTGGATCTCGTCGCCGGCGCCTTCAGCCAGCACCTGGGGCTGCTCTTCGTTCCGGCGGCAGTGGGCGTGGTCATGTTCTGGCCGAACATCAAATCCCACGCAGTAGCTGTGGTGGCGGCGCTGGTAGTGAGCGTGGTCGCGACCATGGCGGTGACGGCGCTCGTGCTGCGCGTGCTAGCCCGGGACCGGGAGGACGCGCCGGAATGACCGAGCTTCCCGCCATCCAGGAGATCTGGGTCTACCTGTCCGGCAGCCCGCTGCTGGCACTCGTCCTCACGCTGTCGGCCTACCAGGCGGGCGTGATGCTCTACGAGCGCGCCGACCGCCACCCGCTGGCGAACCCCGTGGCCATCGCCATCGCGATCGTGGCCACGGTGATCACCGTGATCGACATGCCCTACGCGAAGTACTTCGAGGGCGCGCAGTTCGTGCACTTCCTGCTGGGCACGGCCACGGTCGCGCTCGCGGTGCCGATCTACAAGGGGCTCGCGGCGCTGCGCGGGCGCATCTTCCCGCTCCTCGCAGCGCTGCTCGCGGGAGGCGCGACCTCGATCGCGAGCGCGGTGGGGGTGGGGAAACTCCTCGGCGCGGACGCGGCCATCATCGGCGGCTTCTACGCCAAGTCGGTGACCGCGCCCATCGCCATGGGAGTGGCCGAGCGCATCAACGTCTCGCCCACGCTCACGGCCGTGTTCGCCGTCACCACCGGCATTCTCGGCGCGGTGCTCGTGCGCTACGTGCTCGACGCCGTCGGCGCAAAGGCCTGGTGGCAGCGCGGCTTCGCGGTGGGTGTCGCCGCGCACGGCATCGGCACCTCGCGCGCCTTCAGCGTGCATCCCGAGGCGGGCACCTACGCGAGCCTCGGGATGGGATTGCACGGCGTGCTGGGGGCAGTGCTCATCCCGCTCGCGGTCCACTGGCTGGCGGGGTAGGCGGCCGCCCGATGCGATCGAACCGGATCCTCGTGAGCGAAGTCGGCCCCCGCGACGGGCTGCAGAGCATCGCGCGGGCGATGCCCACCGAGGCCAAGCACCGCTGGATCCGCGCGCTCGCGCAGGCGGGCCTTCGCGAGATCGAGGTCGCCTCCTTCGTCCCTGCGAAGTTCCTGCCGCAGATGGCCGATGCCGCCGACGTGGTTCGCGAGGCGGCGAAGCTCCCCGGCCTCACGGTGCTCGCCCTCGCGCCGAACCTTCGCGGCGCCCAGGACGCGATCGCTGCGGGCGCGCACAAGGTGACGATTCCCGTGTCCGCGTCGGAAGCCCACAGCCACGCCAACGTCCGCATGGGCGTGGACGAGGCCGTCTCCCAGGTGGGCCTCGTGTGCGAATTCCGCGCGAGCCTGCCCACGGACCGGCGTCCCGGCGTGGAGGTGGGCATCTCGACCGCGTTCGGCTGCACGCTGCAGGGCGAGGTGGACGAGGACCGGGTGTTCGGGATCGCGCTTGCGCTCGCAAAGCTCGGCGTCGACACGATCGGCCTCTCGGACACCGTGGGCTACGCGAACCCGGCGCAGGTGAAGCGCATGTTCGCGCGCCTGGCCCGGGAACTCGGCGACAGGGCGGGAGGAGCGCACCTGCACAACACGCGCGGGCAGGGGCTCGCCAACGTGGTGGCCGCCCTCGATGCCGGCGTCACCACTTTCGACGCTTCCCTGGGCGGGATCGGAGGCTGCCCCCACGCGCCGGGCGCGAGCGGCAATCTCGTCACCGAGGACCTGGTGTACCTCCTCGAGTCCATGGGCTTTGAGACCGGCATCGACCTGGACCGGCTGCTCGTCGCGCGCGCGCTGCTCGCAGAGAGCCTTCCCGGCGAACCCCTCTACGGCCACGTACCCGATGCGGGGCTGCCGAAGACTTTCCACCGCGGGACGGAGCGCCCCTGACGATGAAGAAGGCGGCGAAGACCACGGGCAGGAGAAAGGACTCCGGCCTGCCGCTCGAGGGCATCCGCGTCGTCGAGTTCTCGCACATGGTCATGGGCCCGGCCTGTGGGCTCGTGCTCGCCGACCTGGGCGCGGAAGTGATCAAGGTGGAGCCCGAGGGCAAGGGCGACCCCACGCGCCACCTCACCAGCACCGGCGCGGGATTCTTCGCCGCGTTCAACCGCAACAAGAAGAGCGTGACCCTGGACCTTGCCACGCCCGACGGCCTCGATCTCGCGAAACGACTGATCGGCACCGCCGATGTCTTCCTCGAGAACTTCCGGCCCGGCGCCCTGGAGGCGAAAGGGCTCGGCTACGCGGCGCTGTCCAAGGTCAATCCGCAGCTCGTCTACTGCTCCCTCAAGGGCTTCCTCGCGGGGCCCTACGAACACCGCACCGCGCTGGACGAGGTGGTGCAGATGCTGAGCGGGCTCGCGTACATGACCGGCCCCGTGGGCAAGCCGCTTCGCGCCGGGGCGCCGGTGAACGACATGATGGGCGGCATGTTCGGCGCGATCGCGATCCTCGCCGCGTTGCGCGAGCGCGACCGCAACGGCAAGGGACAGCATGTGCAGAGCGGGCTCTACGAGAATGCAGCCTGGCTCGTCTCCACGCACATGATGCAGCACGCGGTCACCGGGAAGGCGCCGGAGCCGATGTCGGCCGGCAAGCGCGCCTGGGGCGTGTACGACGTCTTCCAGGCGTCCGACGGCGTGCCCGTGTTCGTGGGCGTGGTGACCGAGCGGCAATGGGAGCTCTTCACCGCGGCGCTCGGGGAGAAGAAGCTCCTGGACCCCGCCTATGCCACGAACAACCTGCGCGCGAAGGCGCGCGAGACGCTCATCCCGTTGGTGGCGAAGCGGCTCGCCGGGCTCCCGATCGCGGCCATCGAAGCCCTGTGCGAGAAGGCGGGCCTGCCCTTCGCGCGCATCCAGGCGCCGTCGGACCTCTTCGAGGACGCGCACCTGAACGCGGGCGGCATGGTGGAGATGGAGTTGCCCGACGGAACGACCACGCGGATCCCGGCGCTTCCGGTGCAGTTCGGCGACATGCGCCCGGGGTTGCGGAATCCCCTGCCGGAACCGGGCGAGCACAACGAGGAGATCCTCCGGCCGCTCGGCGACCACTTGCACCTGAAGCGCTAGCCCGGGGCGGAGCCGGGCCGTTTCGCACGGCCCCGCCGTCGGTGCGCTTCGCGGCCTCCCGCTTTCCTACGCCACCTTGGCGAGGATCTTCGCCATCTCCTCGGAGGAGAACGCCCGCATCGTCTGCGTGCGCACATTGCCCGCCTTCCCGATGGTGAGCCCGAGCGCGGTCATCGACGCGTCGTCGGGAGCCTCGAACGTGACCACCATGTCGTGGGCGCCAAGCGTCCAGTGGATGTCCTTCATCGTGACGCCGAACTTCTTCGCCGCCTCCTTCACCGCATCCGCCCGCTTGGTCGTGTCGTGGACGCCGCGGATGCCCTGGTCCGTGAAACTCGCCAACGTGATGTAGGTCGCCATGGTCGTTCTCCTGGGAATTGCGGAGGCCAGGGAGTGCGGCTGCGGGCGAAGGCACCGGCCTCCGGGGGTGCCCGCCGGGTGGAATCGCTCAGCCCCCGAGGGGCTTCGCGAGCGAGGGTGCTTCGTCTTCCGACGGCAGTTGCGGGCGGTCGCGCTCGCGACTGACGAGGCACAGGAACCCGAGCGGCTCGTCGGGTGCGGCGTGGAACTGGTGCCACGTCATGGGCGGCACGGTGACGAGGTCGTTCTGCGCGAGCTCGTGGGCCCGCTCGCCCACGAGGCACCGGCCCCTGCCGCGGATCACCATCACGTTGTGCACGTGCTCGTGGCGCTCGAGCGTGGTCCAGCCGCCGGGCGCGACCTCGAAATAACGCAGCTGCGCGGCGAGCGTGGGATCGTCGAAGAGCACCTGGCGGGTCACGTCCCGGAAGGGCGCGCTTGCCTCCTGCTTGTAGGCGAGGACGTCCACGCCCTCCCAGTGGAAGCGGCCGTCGTGCCTGCGGACGAGCTTGTCAGCCATGCTTTCCCTTACTTCCCATGCACCCGCCGCACGAATTCGCGGCTCATTGCCGGAAGCGCGTCGCCCGCGGTGAGCAACGCCCCCCCGATCAGCAGCATGGTATCGGTTCCGTAGTCCGCGATCATCTCGTCGACCCGCTCCACCGACATGCCGCCTGCTGGCACCGGGAGCGTGGATTTCACTGCCTCCCAGGGGTCGCGCGCCGCGGCGGCGATCGCGAGGCAGGTCCCGCGGCTGAGGCTGAAGCGCCCGCCGTGGTTCGGGAAGATGGTGGCGTCGGCCCCGAAGAGGCGGAAGAGCTTGCCCAGCAGCAGCGCAGGCGCCACGCGTGCCGCTCCCGCGTAGGCCGGGTGGGCGAGGAGGATGAAACCGGATTCGCGGCGCATCTCCACGAACACCGGCGGCCCCACCAGCATCGGGGCCACGAGTGCCGCGCCCACGCCGGCGTCCCGCGCGACCTGCAGCTGTGCCGCGAGCGCCCTCGGGCTTCCGGAGAACGTCGGCGCGTAGATCGTCCGGCCGCCGGTCTCGCGGTTGGCGGCTTCGATGGCGTGTTGCACGGCCGGCACGCGTTCCGCGAAGGGCGAGGTGGAAGGATTGGCGAGCCCGTGGTCGTCCTTGATGACGTCGATGCCGGCGCGCGCGAAGATCCCGGCCAGCGCGGCCAGGTGCTCGACGGTCGAACCCTGGGGCTTGAGCGCCGTGCAGGTGAGCGTGCGCGAAGTCGCGCCCACGCGCTCGCGAAGCCCCGCGAGGCCGAAGGCCGGCCCCGGAAAAGCGGTGGTGAATCCCGGCGGGAATGCCACGTCCACGAGCTCGACTTCCGGCTGCAGCGAGCAGTTGCCGAAGAGCATGTTGACGAGCTGCGACGCCTCGTTGCCGGTGGTCTCGGCGGCGATGCCGAGGACGACTTCGAAAGCACCCTCACCCCGGCCCTCTCCCAGGGGAGTGGGAGCCCCTTTCTCCCCATTCCCTCCGGGAGAGGGGTCGGGGGTGAGGGGGCGGATCGACTCGACCGTGGCCACCACTTCGGCCAGCACGCGAGGATCGCGGATCGCCTCGACGGGCATCTCCACGCTCTGCTCGACGGCGAGCGCCTTGGCGCGCGCGCCGATCTCGTTCGCGGCGCAGGCGATGCGGTAGGTGGCGAGGAGGCGATCGCTCATGCGGCCCTCAGGGAATCGACGATCTCCAGGCGCGCGGCTCGCAGGCTCGGCAGGAACCCGCCCGCGAGGCCCATGGCCAGCGAGAAGGCGAGCGTCGAGGCGACGATGGAGGGTGTGAGGTGGAAACCGAAGGCGAGCTGGCTGAAGCTCTGCCAGTTCATCGTCGTGATGGTGAAGGCCTGCAGGAACGAGGCGAGGGTGAGGCCCATCACCCCGCCCACCAGCGCGAGGAGCAGCGACTCGGCGAGGAAGGCCGCGAGGATGCTCGAGCGCCGGAAGCCCAGCGCGCGCAGCGTGCCGATCTCCCCGGTGCGGTTCGCGACGGAGGCGTACATGGTGATCATGGCGCCGATCATCGCACCGATCGAGAAGATCACCGAGAGGGCGACCCCGAGGTAGCTGATGAAGGTGGAGAGCGACTTCGACTGCTCCTGGTAGAAGAGCGGCTCCTGCTTCACCTCCAGGATCAGGCGCTGGTCGGCGGCCACGCGCGCCTTGAAGGCCTCGAACCGGTCCGCGCCCGAAAGGCGCACGAGCACCGAGGAATAGGCCGTGCGTCGAAACGCCTGGAGCATCTGCTCCACGTCGCCCCAGATCTCGGAGTCGAACCCGCTCTTGCCCCCGTCGAAGCTGCCGACGATGGTCCACTCGCGCCCGGCGAAGCGCAGCTTCTCGCCGATGCCCGTGCCGTCGAAACCCTCGGCAATGGCACGCCCCACGACGACCTCGGAGCTGCCCGGCCGGAACATCCGGCCGTCGATCACCGTCACCTGCGGCCGCAGGCGAACGCCCATGGCCGGCATGCCGCGCACGACGAGGTTCGCGGGCTTGTTGCTGCCGCGCTTCGGGATCGCGATGAGGACGATCGTCTCCTTGGACACGAGCGGGGTGGCCGTCTCGTCGCGCGCCACCTCGGGCAGCGTCTCCACGAGGGAAGCCTGGTCGCGGTAGACCGCGCTCTGGATCTCGGTCTGCGCCGCGGGGCGCAGCAGCACCGCGTTGTCGTAGCTGCCCGTGGAGACGAGCGTCTTTTTCAGTCCCGCGTCGAGCATGAGCACTGCCGCGAACACAAACACCACGAGCGCCATGCCGCCGGCGGTGAGGAGCGTGGTGAGCTTTCGCGTCCAGAGATTGCGCAAGACGTAGGCGAGGGGGAGCTTCATCCGATGTACCGCAACCCATCGACGATCTTCACCCGCGCGGCGCGAATGGACGGCAGGACTCCCGCGAGCACCCCGACGACGAGGGCCGAGGCGGCCTGGAGCGCCACGGTGTCGGGTGTGACCTTGAACACCGGGAACATCGAGCCCATCGCCGACTTGAAGCCCGCCGCCGCGGGAAAGGTCGCGAGGATGCCGAGCGAGCCTCCCAGCGCGGTGATCATGAGGGACTCCCCCACGATGAGCGCGGCCACGAACGCGGGCCCGAAACCCAGGGCCTTGAGCGTGGCGTACTCCGCGAGCCGCTCGCGCGCCGTCATTGCCATGGTGTTGGCCACCACCGCGAAGATGATGAGGATCACCACGAAGGAGACGATGCGGATCGCCATGATGATCGTCTCGGTCTGGGCGATGAAGGAGAGCTGGAACGCCTTTTCCGTTTCCGTGAGCGTCTCGGCGAGCGAGTTGCGGAACTCCCGGTCGATCGCCTGGCTGATTTCCGCCGCGCGCGAGCCGTCCGCGATCTGGACCACGAAGACGCCCACCTGCTCCGCGCGGCGCGGCGTGCGGGCGCGCATTTCCTCGTTCAGAAAGTCCCAGTGGAAGTAGAGCTGGCGCGTGATGGTGGTGTCGTCCGCGGGCTCGTAGATTCCGCGCACCACGAACTCCCAGTTGCCGGGGTAGATCGTGCCCTTCACCGGGATCACGTCGCCCACCTTGAAGCCGTGCTGGTCGGCGAGGAGCCGCCCGACCATCGTGCCGCGCCGGTCCTTCTTGAACGCGAGGAGCTCCTCCGGGTTCGTCCTGAACTCCGGGTAGAGGTCGAAGAAGTTCTCGTGGTCCACGCCGAACTGGGCGAAGAAGTTGGTGGGCGTCATGTCCTTGTAGATGCCGCCGAACCAGTTCGACACCGAAACCGCGGTCACGCCGTCGATCGCCCTGATGCGGTCGCGGTAGTACTTGGGCAGCGGAAAGACCAGGGAAACCGCGTTGCGCGCGATGAGCCGCTGCGCCGAGGCCATGTCGCTGCCCGCGTACCACGCATTCACCACCGTCTGCAGCAGCCCGAACGCGAGGATCGCCACCACCAGGCCCACGAGCGTGAGGAAGCTTCGCAGCTTGTGGCGGAAGATGTTCTTGAAGACGAGCCTCAGGTAGTACATCAGCGCGGCCGCCGCCTGCGCGCGAGAAGGAGGGCCGCGGCAAGGAACGCCAGTGCCGGCAGTGTCGGATCGACCGGGGCGTCGCGCGTGTAGCCGCAGCCCGAGCCCCAGATGCCGCCGCGGTGGGATCGCGCGTCGCCCTCGAGCCTTGCGATGGCAAAGCGCGTGGTGCCTGATCCGGCATCGCTGGCGCTACCGGCTACGTAAATGGCGTTTCCTTCACCGACATGGATGTGCAGGGGCAGGAGTCCCCGGCCGAGCGAGACGAGCGAAGCGAATCCCTCGCCCGGGGGGCCGAAGCCGGAGTCGGCATTCCCGTCGGGATCCAGCCGCAGGATCCGCGGCCGGGCATAGTCCACGGGAACGACCGCGATCTTCGAAGAGACCAGGGGATAGCCGGCGAGCAGGATCTTGTCGTCCGCCTGGAAAGCGACCGCTTGCACGCCGTGGATCGGCAGTGCCAGAGGACCGGCGATGCCCTGCGTGCCGCGGGAAGCATCCAGTGCCCCGCCGGCGGTGAGCCAGGCCAGGTACACCAGGCTCGGCGCCACCGGCGAGTTGGTTTCCAGGACAAGGGCGGCGCCGCCGTCACGGCGTACCGCCAGCGCGTGGATCGTGGCAGGCGCGCCCGCGAACCGGCCGTCGTCGATGCGCAGCCGTCCGCCGTCGCCAAAGCCCGCATCGAGCGTCGCGTCGGGATTCAACCGGGAGACGCACAGCCGGTTCAATCCCGTCGGGCCCCTGATCTGCTGCGCGAAAAGAAACCGGCCATCGGCCTGCCGCGCCATCTTCGCGCTGTTCGCGCTCTTGTCCGACTCCGTGCCGCAATCCCACGCGGCCCGGGCGGGAAACCACGGCGTGAAGAGTTGCCCGGCAGGGTCCACGCCGCGGACATCGAAGCGCGGATCGCTGGGCAGGACCGGCGGGTACTGGTAGCCCATCACCGTGAGCGAGCCGTCGGGGGAGGCGGCCACGTCCTGCTGCACGGTGTCCATCGACACGGTGGCCACGACGCCGTAGCCGGGATCGACCTGTCCGGCCGCGTCCACGCGCTGCGCGAAGAAGAAAGGAGTGGTGATGGCGAGCGAGCACGCCGGTCGCGGTGGCCAGCAGAGGGGCTTGTGCTGCTCGACCAGCAGGGTCTTTCCGCCCGCGACAGGAAATGCGCGCAAGCCCACGCGGCTCGACTGCGTGTCCGGCAGGGTGTGGAGATAGCCCGTGCCTGCGAGGCTCATGTCCGGCAGCCCGCCCGGCAGGAAGCGCGCGAAGACCCGAACGGGGCCCTCGGGCCCGTCGGTCGGGCGCGACGCCTCGCCGATCGCGAGCACGCGACCGTCGGCATCGGTCGTCACGAAACGGGCGCGGTCGGCACGGTCCGCCATGGCGCCGGGGACGAGGGTCGCAAAGCCGTTCTGGCCGAAGGAGAGGTCGAAGTCGCCCGGGGCTGCCAGCGCGGCCCCGGCACCGAAAAGCGTCGCGGCGAGAAGCGTTTTCATCGAAAGAGCCTCCCTTCAGGCGTGGGGCGCCGGCGCATCCACCAGCTCGCCCTTTTCCAGGTGGACGACGTGGCGCGCGCTTTCCACCGCGTGCCAGTCGTGGGTGACCATGATGATCGTCTTGCCCATCTCCTCGTTGAAGCGGCGCAGGAGACCGAGGATCTCCCCCGCGCTCTTGCGGTCGAGGTCGCCCGTGGGCTCGTCGGCCACGATGATCGTGGGGTCCGAGATGAACGCGCGCGCGATGGCCACGCGCTGCTGCTGCCCGCCGGAGAGCTCGTTGGGGTAGTGCTCCATGCGGTCGGCGAGCCCCACGAGGGAGAGTGCGGTCTCGACCCGTTCGCGCCGTTCGCGCCGCGAGAGCGAGGTGAGCAGCAGCGGCAGCTCCACGTTCTCGAAGGCGTCGAGCACCGGCATCAGGTTGTAGAACTGGAAGATGAAGCCCACGTGCGCGGCCCGCCAGTCCGCGAGCTGGGCTTCCGAGAGCTGCGTGATGTCCTCGCCGTCGACCAGGAGCTCCCCCGCGTCGGGCTTGTCGATGCCTGCGATGAGGTTCAGGAGCGTGGACTTGCCGGAGCCCGACGGCCCCATCAGCGCGATGAAGTCGCCCTCCGGAATGACGAGCGAGATGTCGAAGAGCACCGGCACGTCCTGGCCGCCTCTCCGGTAGCCCTTGGCGAGGCGCGTGATCTCGACGATGGGGCGCGCGGGCGCCGGGGCGGAGCTCACTTCTTCAGCAGTGCCACGGTCGCGCCGTCGCGGAGCTTTTCCGGCGGGGAGAGCGCCACCTTGTCGCCCGCCTTCGCGCCGGCGATCTCCAGCAAGTCGCCCAGCTTGCGCGCCACGGTGACCGGGGTCTGCTTCACCCGGTTGTCCTTGTCGAGGACGAAGACGAAGGACTGCTCGCCGCGCCTGGCGACCGCCTCGGGGCGCACGGCGGTCACCGCACTGCGCTCGTTCGCCAGCGGCACGCGTTCGAGGAAACCCACCTTGGCGCTCATGTCGGGCAGCACGCGCGCATCCTTCTCCCGGAACGCCACCTTCACCAGGAGCGTGGCCTTGCTGCGGTCGACCGTGGGGACGATGCGCGAGACCTCGCCCAGCAGGCGCAGGCTCGGGTAGGCGTCGAGCTGGATCTCCGCGGGCATGGCCGTGCGGATCTTCGCGATCGAGGATTCGGAGACGTCCGCTTCCACCTCGAGCGTATCCATGTCGGCCATGTTCACGACCGCGCCCTTGGAGTCGGCCGCCGAGGAGAAGGGCGTGATGATGTCGCCCACGTTGGCGTTCTTGGTGAGGACGACCCCGTCGAAGGGCGCGCGGATGAGCGTCTGTTCCACCGCAACACTCGCCGAGCGCACGTTCGCTTCCGCCACGCCGATGGCGGCCTTCAGGCTCGACACCGACGCGCGCGCCTTCTCCGCACGGGCGCGGGCGGTGTCGCGGGAGGATTCGGAGATGAATTTCTTCGCGTAGAGGTCGCGGGCGCGCTCGTAGGCGCTCTCCGCGTCGCGAAGCTCCGCCTGGCCCTGCTCGAGGTTCGCCTTCGCGGCGTTCACGGCGGCCAGCGCGGAGTCGCGTGCGGCACCCACGTCAAGACTCTCCAGCCGCGCGATCACCTCGCCCGCCTTCACGCGCGTGCCTTCCTGCACGCCCAGCCATTCGAGGCGGCCGGTGGCCTTGGTGGAAATCGCGGCCTTGCGCCCGGCGACCACGCGGCCGGTGGCGTTCAGGATCGTGAAGCCTTGCGAGGGATACGCGCTCGTGACGGTGGCGACATCCACCGTGACCGGAGCGGTCGCGGACCGGTACGCGAAGAATGCAACGATGGCCGCGATGATGGCCGCGCCGATCGCCCACTTCACCCAGCCCGGGCGCCGCCGGGGGCCGAAGGATTTCGCGCCGCGGTCGATCTGGAGCTTCGAAAGGTCTTGGGCGCTCACGCTGAAAATCCTTGCGAATCAAAGGGTCGCATTATACGCGCCGGCCCCTGCCGACCCATGGGACCAAGGGGCCTGCAAAGGAGGACGCTCCCCGTTTTCTGCTCGACGAGAGCGCTCATGGGGAAGCGCCCCCTGTTTGCCAATGAATGGGGGAGCGTCCCCAGTTAAAAGAGGGCGATGGTGGCGGCCTGGAGGGGTTGGCCTCGCTCGGCGAGTGCCTCGAGCACGCTGAAGTGGTGGAGGCCGGGCAGGATGTGGAGCGATTCGACCTGCGGCGCCCACCGGTCGGTGATGAGGCGCGACTGGCGGATGAACTCGCCGCTTTCCTCCCCGCCGACGGCGACCGCGAGCGGCGCATCCAAGGTGGGCCGACGGTGGTGGAGGTCGAGCGCGCGCGCCGACCCGGCATCGAGCCGCAGGTCCGCATTGCCGGAAAAGTGCGGCAGCGGGGAAAAGTCGAAGATGCCGCTGATGGGCACGCCGCCGGCGATCCGTGCGGTGTCGAAATCGAGCTGCCCGGCCTTCGCCGCGAACAGCGCGCCCACGAGATGCCCGCCCGCAGAATGCCCCGCGAGGACGATGCGGTCCGCGCCCGCGCCCATCGCGGCGGCGTTCGCCGCGATCCAGTTCACGGCTGCGATCGCGTCGTCGACGATGTCGGCGATCCGCACCTCCGGGCACAGCCGGTAGTTCACGAGTGCCACGCTCACGCCGTCGGCCACCCATCCCGGCGCGAGCCACGCGAACATTGCCTTGTCGAGGCCGCGCCAGTAGCCGCCGTGGAGGAAGACCAGGAGGCGCTTGCTCGCTTTTGCCGGAAAGAGGTCGACCCGGTGGCGCGCATGCGGGCCGTAGGCGAGATCGAAGCGGCCCGGAAGCGTCTCGCGCACGAAGGCGGAGTCCTTCTCCCAGCGCGCGAAGAACTGCGGGTGCCCGGGGACGAGTTCGCGGTTGTTGTATTCGCGTTCGACCCACTCGGCCGTGAGTTGCGAAGCCGGTACGAGAAAGGGTTCCATCGAGGCCACGCTCGCCAGGGGAAGCGCAATTCTAGCGTCTGAATGGCATCGTAAGTTTCCCCGCCCGGTAGACAGGTGGCAGTTTGACTTTTCCGGCATTAAAATCATGGAGTTGGGAGATTCCTGCTGCTGTTTATGTCGACATTAGTGAAATTACAAACAACTTGTAAAACGACTAATTTCAGCATAAATTAGCGGCATGGACCCCGTCACCAACCCGTACGCACCCGGCGCGGGCACGCCACCGCCCGAGCTGGCAGGGCGCGACCCACTGCGAGAGCAGGTTCGAGTCGCCATCGAGCGCGTGCGTCTCGGCCTTCCCACCAAGAGCGTCCTGATGGTCGGCCTGCGAGGCGTCGGCAAGACGGTCCTGCTCGACCGAATCCGCGACGACGCCGAGTCCGCGGGAATCCAGACGCTGCGCATCGAGGCGCCGGAGGGTCGCTCGCTGCCGGCCTTGCTCGCGCCCCAGTTGCGCCAGGCCATGCTCCGCCTCAGCCGGATGGCCCAGGCGAAGGACAAGGCCGAGCGCGCATTGCGGGCGCTGGCCGGATTCGCCAAGTCGCTCAAGTTAAAGTACCAGGACATCGAAGTGGGGCTGGATCTGGAGCCCGAGGCCGGACTCGCGGACAACGGCGACCTGGAGCACGATCTCCAGGCCTTGCTCGAAACGGTCGGCGCCGCGGCACAGGGAGGCGGCACGGCACTGGTGATGTTCATCGACGAACTCCAATACGTGAAGGAAGAGGAACTCGCAGCCCTCATCACGGCGCTTCACCGGTGCGCGCAGCGCCAGCTACCGGTGGCGCTGGTCGGTGCGGGCCTTCCGCAGTTGCGCGGGCGGATGGGCAAGGCGAAATCCTATGCCGAGCGCCTCTTCGAGTTTCCCGATGTGGGGCCCCTGCCCGCCGATGCCGCGGCCATCGCCATCGAGAAACCCGCGCGGGAAATGAACGTCGCCTACGACCCCGACGCCGTCGTGTCGATCGTCGAAAAGGCGAAGGGATACCCGTATTTTCTCCAGGAGTGGGGCAAGCACGCCTGGGACGCGGCCGCGAAATCCCCGATCACGCAGGACGACGTGCGCCTCGCGTCGCAAACGGCGATCGCGGCGCTCGATGCGGGTTTCTTTCGCGTCCGGTTCGATCGATTGACGCCTGCCGAGAAGAAGTACCTTCGCGCCATGGCGGAGCTCGGCCCGGGCCCGCATCGCTCCGGTGACATCGCCGATGGGCTCGGCAAGAAAGTCACTTCCCTGGGCCCGACGCGCGCGCAGCTCATCTCCAAGGGAATGATCTGGAGCCCCAATCACGGCGACACGGCGTTCACCGTTCCCCTCTTCGACGAGTTCATGCGCCGGATCATGCCGGGCGAGGAGTGGAAGTCGTGAATCCGGGCGGCAAGAATCCCCAGGACTTCTCCGCCGTCCCCTTCGGCCGCGATATCCTCGCGCGCGCCGCAGCGCTTGCAAAGCACAGCGACTCCCCCGACCACTACACGCGCACCTGGCTCACGCCGGCCCACCGCGCCGCCGGCAAGCAGATCGCCGCGTGGATGCACGAGGCGGGCTTGTCCGTCCGCACGGACGGCGCGGGCAGCATCATCGGCCGCTACGAAGGCGCGGCCCCGGGCGCGAAGGCGATCGTCACGGGCTCCCACTTCGACTCGGTGAGGAACGGCGGCAAGTTCGACGGCGTGCTGGGCGTTCTCGTTCCCGTCGCGTGCGTGGCGGAGCTGCACCGCCGCGACGAGCGCCTGCCCTTCGCGGTCGAAGTGGTCGCTTTCGCCGACGAGGAGGGCGCGCGCTTCCAGACGAGCTTCCTCGCGAGCCGCGCCTTCCTCGGGCAATTCGACGAGGCCTTGCGCGAGCGCCGCGACGCCGAGGGCGTCGGTTTCGACGACGCGATGCGCGCGGCCGGGCTGGATCCGGAGGACATTGCCCGCGAGCCGCGCGACGGCGCATCGATCGCGGCCTACGTCGAGATCCACATCGAGCAGGGCCCGGTGCTGCTGGACGCGGGCTTGCCGCTGGGAGTCGTGACGGCCATCGCCGGCGGCACGCGCCAGCGGGTGCGCGTGACGGGCGTGGCGGGCCATGCGGGCACGGTGCCCATGACGATGCGCCACGACGCGCTCGCCGCCGCCGCCGAGATGGTGGGCGCGGTCGAGGCATGCGCGAAGGAGGTGCCCGGTCTCGTCGGCACCGTCGGTCTCATCGAGGTGAAGGACGGCACCGGCAACGTGATTCCCGGCGAGGTGGAGTTCACCGTGGACATCCGCTCGGTGGACGACGCGGTGCGCGATGCCGCGGTGCGCGACGTGTTCGCCGCCTTCGATGCCATCGCCGAGCGCCGCGGCGTGACGGTGGCGGCCCGGAAGAACCATGCCGTGCGTGCGACGGCGTGCGACGAACGCATCCAGGAGCTGCTTGCCGAGAGCGTGGCGGCGGTGGGCGCGCCGGTCCACAGGCTCGCGAGCGGCGCGGGCCACGACGCGATGGTGCTCGCGGAAGCCGCACCGGTGGGGATGCTCTTCGTGCGCTGCGGGGCGGGCGGCGTGAGCCACAACCCGGCGGAGACGGTGGACGAGGCCGACGCGGGGCTGGCCGCTGCGGCCCTGCTCGATTTCCTGCGGAGGTTCCAGTGAGCCACGCCGGCACCCCGAAGAAAAAGGCCGCGAGGCGGCCGGGAACCGATGCGCTGGGCAAGCCCCTGAAAGGCTGGCGGCTGCGTCTCTACACCATCATCTTCGAGGCCGACACGAACGCCGGGCGGCTCTTCGACCAGGTGCTCATCGTCGCGATCCTCTTGAGCGTCGGGGTGGTGCTCGCCGACAGCGTGGAAACCATTCACGCGCGGCACGGCCGCGAGTTCCACGCGATCGAATGGGTGTTCACCGCGCTCTTCACCGTGGAGTACGTCGCGCGGCTTTCCTGCGTGCGCCACCCGTGGCGCTACGCCACGAGCTTCTTCGGCATCGTGGACCTGGTGTCGGTGCTGCCGACGTGGCTCGCACTCCTCTTCCCGGAAGCCCACGTGTTGCTGGACGTGCGCGCGCTCCGGTTGCTGCGCATCTTCCGCATCCTCAAGCTCGCCGCCTACGTCTGGGAGTACCAGGGCCTCGCGCGCGCGCTCGTCTCCAGCCGCAGGAAGATCCTCGTGTTTCTCTCGGCGGTGATGATGGTGGTGCTGATCATGGGGACGCTGATGTACGTGGTCGAGGGCCCCGAGCACGGTTTCACGAGCATCCCCACGTCCATCTACTGGGCCATCACCACGATGACCACGGTCGGTTTCGGCGACATCACGCCGAAGACGGACCTGGGGCGCGTGATCTCCTCGCTCATGATGCTCGTGGGCTGGGGCACGCTCGCGGTGCCCACGGGGATCGTCACCTCGGAAATGACGGCCATGCGCATGCTGCGCACGCCGACCACCCGGACCTGCCACGAGTGCCTCACCGAAGGGCTCCTGCCGGAAGCGGTCTTCTGCATGCACTGCGGCGTGCGCCTGCCGCCCTACGAGGTCGAGGAAGAGGAAGCGCCGCCGGGCTAGGTTGCGCCGGGGCCAGCGGGTTCCCGCCTGCGTTTGACGCCCATCAAGCTGCGCGCGAATCCGCCGCAGGCAGCCGGGAACTTGGTCCCCGGGCGGACCCTCCAACGGGCTCCAGCGCGCTTGCCGGTGCGAGCGCCAAAGTCACGTTCACCTCGAGGAGCAGACCATGAATTCCCGATTCGTCGTTGCCGCGCTTGCCGCGGCCTGCCTTTCCACCGCCGCCGCCGCCCAGATGGGCCAGGGCATGGGTCCCGGAATGATGGGGGGGAAGGGCATGGGCCCCGGCATGGCGGCCGGCGAAGCCGACTGCCCGATGGGCAAAGGGAAGATGGGCGGCCACCGGATGGGTGGTCATATGAAGGGCGGCGGGATGATGGGTGGCGGCCACATGATGGGCGGCGGGATGATGGGTGGCCACATGAAGGGTGGCGGCATGATGGGCGGCCACAGGATGGGCGGCGCAGGGCCTCTCGAAGCGCTCGGGCTCAGCGACGAGCAGCAGGGCAAGGTGCGCGAGATCCAGCGCGACCAGCAGAAGCAGCACCACGCGCTCATGGGCTCCATGATGGAACTGCGCTGGCAGTCCGAGGACAACGCCAAGTCCGCGACGTTCGACGAGGTCGTCGCGCGCAAGCAATACGATGCGGTGGCGGCGTTGCAGAAGCGCATGTTCGAGACCCGCATCGAGGCCGAGAAGCGCATCCAGGACGTGCTCACCAAGGAACAGCGCGAGCAGCTCCGGCGCTAGCGGATCGGGAGGGTCCCCAAGGCCCTCCCGCGGAGCCGCGGAAGGCTCGGCTCGCGTGGTGGTCGCGTTACGGGAACGCCGGCATCGTCGGTTCGATGCCGTGGTCGCTTGCTTCCGGATGGCGGTCGTGCACCAGGTCCTGGATCTCCTCGACGCGGCCCACGGGCACGTCGACCATCAGCAGGACCCGACCCTCGCCGATCTCCCGGTCGAAGCGCTTGAGCATCGTGTTGGGAGTGGAGATGCCGATGAGGCTTGCCGCCCACGCGCCGAAGAAGGCGCCCAGCACCGCCGCGATCGGGATCGTGACGAGTTGCAGGTTCAGTCCCTCGATTTTCAGCAGGTACAGGACGATGCCGACGGCGAGACCGCCGCATCCGCCGACCGCGAAACCCATGAGCAGGCTGTGCCGGAGATCGGACTTCTGGAACCAGTTCGCCTCGTGAAGCTTTCCGAGCGACATGCCGCGTCGAGCGAGGAAATGCATGTGGCGATCCTCGATTCGCGTGAGCAGCATGTCGTTCGCCGTCTGGACCGCGCTGCCCAGGTTGGGCAGCACGAAATACAGTCGCTTTCTCATGTTGCCCCCAGGTGTGAATTGCACAGGAGTTGGCGGCGCCATTCTTGATCCCCGCCCCTCGCGGAGTCAAGGAAGGAATCGTCCCGCGTGCCCGCGCGATAACCCACAATTCGTAGGGACAAAACCCCGGCTTCGCCGAAGGGCTGCGCGCGCTGAGCGCGGTGATAGACTGCCCCGGCGGGACTCCCCGAATTCGCGGAACGGGGCATGGCTTGAACAGCGCATTGAACGAAGGTGGGAGGCTTGGCCGCGGTCTGCTTGCCGGGGCCCTGGCCACGGTCGCGTGCATGCCGGCGCCGGGCCTCGCCGGTCCGCGCGACGCGGCAACGCGCATCACGGCCGAGTACTACGACCTGCATCTCTTCGCCCTGTACGCGGTCCTCGCGATCTACGTGGCCGTGTTCGCCGTCATGCTCCTGTCGATGCGCGCGCACCGCAAGGCGGCCGCGCAGGCCGCCGGGCCGTTCCACCGCAGCGCCACCGTCGAACTCTTCTGGGCCCTGGTTCCCTGGGTGATCCTCTTCGGGACGGCGTGGCCCGCCACCGCGATCGTCGCGCGGGCCGGCAGCCCCGCCCACGCCGACCTCACCATCCGCGCCACGGGCCTGCAGTGGAAGTGGGGCTACGAGTACCTGGAGGGCGAGGGAGAGGGCATTTCCTTTTTCGCAAACGTGTACTCGCCGCGTCGCTCGACGGTGGATTTCCCGGCGGAGGGCAACGAGGGATTCCGGCTCGACGTCGACAATCCCGTGGTCGTCCCGGTCGGCAAGCGCATCCGCGTGGTCCTCGAGGCGCAGGAAGCGATCCACTCCTGGCATGTCCCGGACCTGGGTGTGAAGCAATACGCGATCCCGGGCCTCGTTCGCGACACGTGGTTTCGCGCCCCGGAAGCGGGCACCTACCGCGGCCTTTGCAGCATCGAAGCCTGCGGGGCGGGCCGCGCCTGCACGCTGATCGTCGTCAAGGTGGTGAGCGAAGGCGACTACCGGCGATGGGTCGAGGCCAGGCGGAGGAGCAATGCCCCCGGCGTGCCCGGCGAGATCCGAACGCAGGGTCCGCAGGAACTCCCGCGCGTCGAGGCGCTCGCCGCGACCTGACTTCCCGTCCTCGGGCGAAGGGCTCTCGGCTCAGTGGCTCTTCGCCACCGGAGCCTCGGGCGAGAAATAGGCGCCCCTCGTGGTGAACGTGTAGTTGCCCTCGAAGGACATGAGGCCCGTGAGGATCAGGAGCGCCCCCGTCGGCACCAGGATCGCGTACACCAGCGCCAGCCGCTCCCAGGCCATGTGCATGAAGATGGCGATGATCAGCCCGGCCTTCAGGAACATGAAGAGCAGGATGAGCGACCACCGCAGGAATCCCTGGAAGTGGAAGTAGTCGACGAGGTAGGAGAAGAAGCTCAGGACGAAGAGCAGTCCCCAGATCCACAGGTAGACGCTGATCGGGTGCGCCTGGCCTTCCAGCTTCGCCGGGGCGGGATTCGCGTGAGCGTGATTTTCCGCGTGTGTCATGTCTTGCCTCACCAGAGATAGAAGAACGCGAAGATGAAAACCCAGACCAGGTCGACGAAGTGCCAGTACAGGCCCATGATCTCGACCATTTCGTAGTTGCCGCGGCGGCCCGTGAGGAAGCCCGGTGTTTCGCGGTCGAGGTCGCCGCGCCACACCTTCGCCGCCATGATGAGCAGGAAGAGCACGCCCACGGAAACGTGGAAGCCGTGGAAGCCCGTGATCATGAAGAAACTCGAGCCGAACTGCGGGGCACCGAACGGGTTTCCCCAGGGCCGCACGCCTTCCATGATCAGCTTGGTCCACTCGAAGGCCTGCATGCCGACGAAGGTGGCTCCGAATGCCGCCGTCGCGAGGATCAGGAGCGCGGTCTTCCTGCGGTCCTTCTGGTAGCCGAACTTGACCGCCATGGCCATGGTTCCGCTGCTGCTGATGAGAATGAAGGTCATGATGGCGATGAGGAGCAGCGGGACTTCCTGCCCGCCGACCGTCAGCGAAAAGACCTTGCTCACATTGGGCCAGGGAACCGTGGTGGACATCCGAACCGTCATGTAGCTCACGAGGAAGCTCGCGAACACGAAGGTGTCGCTCAGGAGGAAGACCCACATCATCGCCTTGCCCCAGGGCACCTTCTTGAAGGCGCGCTGGTCGGAGGACCAGTCGGAGACCACGCCCTTCAGGCCGTTCTCGACGGGGAGGCTTGCCAGATTCGTCACCGCTTCGTTCGTCATGGGCAGGGTCCGATCACGTAAGCGACAGAAGGGCGAACAGGGCGATCCACACCACCAGCAGGAAGTGCCAGTAGGCCGCGCACAACTCCACGCTCAGGCGGAATTCGGGGGCCGGGAGGCCGCGCGACACCCGCACCGAGGTCCTGCCCCAGACGAAGAGCCCGCCGAGGACGTGCGCCGCATGCAGGGCCGTGAGGAAGTAGAAGAAGGCATTGGCGGGATTCGTCGTGACGTAATAGCCCGCGGATTCGAGTTGCCACCACGCCAGGAGCTGTCCGGCGAGGAAGGCGAAGGTGCACGCGCCGCCTGCCAGCAGTTCGCGTTTCACGCGGGATTCCGCCCCCGGTTTCGCGGCCCAGGCGGCCCGCTGGAAGAACACGCTGGCAAGAATCAGCATCGCCGTGCCGAACCACAGGACCATCGGCTGGGCGAGCGGGCGCCAGTCCGCGCCCTCCCTTCGCATCAGGTAGGCGCTGATGGAAAGCGCGAAGAGCGACGTGGCGACGGCGAGGAAAACGGCCAGCCCGAGCTTCACCGTGGGCAGCGGGAGACCCGCCGCACCGGGATCGGGGACGAGCGAGCGCTGCTCTACCCAGGGCTGCGCGCCGATCGAGGGGCGCACCAGCCACCAGATGATCGCCGCCATGATGGCGGCCAGCGCCACCAGCGTGGTGGTCATGTCCTGGGCACCCCGGCGCCGGCGGCCGACATGTCAGGCGGCTCGTTCTGCGGGATGAAGTCCTTCGCGGCGCCCGGCACGCTGTAGTCGTAGGCCCACCGGTAGACGACCGGCAGCTCCGGGCCGAAGTTGCCGTGCTTCGGCGGGGTGTCCGCGGTCTGCCATTCGAGCGTGGTGGCCTCCCACGGATTGTCGCCCGAGGGCTTGCCCTTGAAGTAGCTCCACACGAGGTTGTACAGGAACAGCAGCTGGAAGACGCCCACCACGAGGGCCGCGATGGTGATGGACGCGTTCAGGGACTGCGCCGACTCCGGGATGAAGTAGGTGTCTCCCAACGCGTAGTAGCGGCGCGGAACCCCCAGGAAGCCCAGGTAGTGCATCGGCAGGTAGATCGCGTAGGAGCCAAGGAAGGTGACCCAGAAGTGGATCTTGCCCAGCGTGTCGTCGAGCATCCGCCCGGTCATCTTCGGGTACCAGTGGTAGATGGCGCCCATCACGACCAGGACCGGCGCGATGGCCATCACCATGTGGAAATGGGCCACGACGAACATCGTGTCCGACAGCGCGAGGTCCACGGCCACGTTGCCCAGGAAGATGCCGGTGAGGCCGCCGTGGATGAAGGTGAAGATGAAGCCGATCGCGAACAGCATCGGTACGTTGAGGCGGATGTTGCCCTGCCAAAGCGTGAGCACCCAGTTGTACACCTTGAGCGCGGTGGGAATGGCGATGATGAGCGTCGTGGTGGCGAAGAAGAACCCGAAGTAGGGGTTCATGCCGCTCACGTACATGTGGTGCGCCCACACGATGAAGCTCAGGCCGCCGATGGCTACGATCGCCCACACCATCATCCGGTAGCCGAAGATGTTCTTGCGTGCGTTGACGCTCAGGATGTCGGAGACGATTCCGAACGCCGGCAACGCGACGATGTAGACCTCGGGGTGCCCGAAAAACCAGAAGAGGTGCTGGAAGAGGACCGGGCTTCCCCCACCGTAGCCGAGCTGCTTGCCCTGCGACACGATGCCCGGCATGAAGAAGCTCGTGCCCAGCGTGAGGTCGAGCGTCATCATGATGGCGCTCACGAAGAGGGCCGGAAAGGCGAGGAGTGCCAGGATCGTGGCGGTGAAGATGGCCCAGACGGTGAGCGGCATGCGCATGAGCGTCATGCCTCGCGTGCGGGCCTGGAGCACTGTCACCACGTAGTTCAGGCCGCCCATCGTGAAGCCGACGATGAAGAAGGCGAGCGAGACGAGCATCAGGATGATGCCCCAGCCCGCGCCGGGCGTTCCCGTGAGGATCGCCTGGGGCGGATACAGCGTCCAGCCGGCGCCGGTCGGCCCGCCGGGCACGAAGAAGCTCGCCAGGAGCAGAAGTACGGCGAACAGGTAGATCCAGTAGCTCAGCATGTTCAAGTAGGGAAACACCATGTCCCGGGCGCCGACCATGAGCGGGATGAGGTAGTTGCCGAACCCGCCGAGGAAGAGCGCGGTGAGCAGGTAGATCACCATGATCATGCCGTGCATCGAGACGAGCTGGAGGTAGGAGCTGGGATCGATGAAGGAGAACGTGTTCGGGAAGCCGAGCTGCAGCCGCATGAGCCACGACAGGACCAGCGCAACCAGCCCCACTCCGATCGCCGTGATCGAGTACTGGATGGCGATGACCTTGGCGTCCTGGCTCCAGATGTACTTCCCGATGAACGTCTTCGGGTGGTAGAGCTCCGGCTCCGGCGTCTCGGCGGGCGGTGCGTAGACCGTCGCGTCATGTCCAATGGGAACGTAGGTCATCTAGGTCTCCTGATTGCCGGGTGTCCGCCTGCTCGATGCTGCATCCTGCGACTGGCGCCGCGCGCCCGAATCAGCGCATCGCGCTGATGTAGGCGACCAGGTCCCGGGTCGCCTTCTCGTCGATGAGGGTCGCCGCGATCAGGTTCATCTGGCTTCCGTACTTGTCGTCCGGGTGCGTCCCGCGGATGCGGGTCTTGAAGTTCTTCAGCTGCGTGTCGAGGTACCAGTCGTCCAGCCCCGCCAGGCGGGGCGCGTTCATCGCCTGGATGCCCTGGCCCTTCGCGCCGTGGCAGATTCCGCAGGCCCTCGCGTATTGGTCCTTGGCGCGGTCCGAGCGACCCTCCTTCGCGGCGGAAGGCGGCGCGTCGGGAAGCGACTGGATGTAGGCGACGACATTGTCGACCGCGGTGTCATCAGCGAGCATGGCCGCCATCGGCGCCATGGTCTTGCCGAAGACGTCGTCCTTGTGCGCGCCGCGCACGCCCTGCTTGAAGTACCCCAACTGCTGTTTCAGGTACCAGTCGCCCTGGCCGCTCAGCTTGGGAGCATGCAGTGCGGCGTTGCCTTCTCCCGCCGCGCCGTGGCACGCGCCGCACGCCGCGTACAACGACTTGCCCGCGTCCGCGTTGCCGGGCACGCGTGCCGAGGTCTGCACGAACGTGGGATGCCCGGCGAGCCAGGTCGTGAAGGCGGGTTCATCTTCCACCACCAGCCTTCCGCGCATGGTGAAGTGACCGGTGCCGCACAGCTCCTGGCAAAGAACGTCGAACTTCCCGGTGCGGGTGGGCGTGAACCACAAGTAGGGGACCATGCCCGGGACCATATCCATCTTGACCCGCATCTCGGCGACGGCGAAGTTGTGCAGGACGTCCTTCGAGCGCAGCCGCAGCTTCACCGGCTTTCCGATCGGAAGGTGCACCTCCTGGCTCGCGACCAGGACGTCGTCCTTCCCGTGGGGATCGTCGGGGTTCATGCCGAAAGGGTTCGCATCGTCGATGAACCGCGAATTCACCGTGCCCAGCACGCCGTCCTTGCCCGGGAAGCGGTAGCTCCAGTGCCACTGCTGGCTCACGACCTCGATTTCCGCCGCGTCTTCGGGGACGTTTACGAACTTGGCCCAGACGACGAGCCCGGGCGCGAGCATCGAGACGATGCCGAGCGTCGTGAGCCCGATGAGCCACCATTCCAGTTTCTTGTTCTCGGGCTCGTAGTGGGCGCGCCTTTCCTTGCGGTGGCGGTAGCGCAGGACGACGTAGGCCATGAAGGCGTTCACGGCCACGAAGACGAAGCCGGTGACCCAGAACGTGATGCCGATCGTGTCGTCGATCGAGCCCCAGTTGGAGGCGATCGGCGTGAACCACCACGGGCTCAGGAAATGGAAGAGCACCGTGCCCAGGATGAGCAAGACCAAAACGATTGCAATTGCCATTTCAGGTGTGCTCCTTTGGTTATTTGAGTAGCGGAGCCGAATCCTTCCCAGATGCCGCCGGGCGAAATCTCCCGGACGCCTGTGCTGCCAAGCCTGTCCCACACCCGCAAACCCGATGATTCGCGCCGCCCGACGAGCGGGACGAAGCGCGCGCTACCGGTGTTGCGACTTCCCCCCTCTCGTCGATGCGCGAGGGATCTTTCGTTGTTCGTGGAGCGCACCGTGACCGAGGGGCGCGCCCGCGCGGCCGCGCGCGGCGCCAGCGGTGCTTCGAGTCGTCGTCACGGTTGCTGCGGAAGGTGGGCAGCGATCTTCCGGGACCGCTCCCGGCGCACGCCTCAGAGGCAACGCCCGGAAAGGCTTGCCGGTGATGGCTTGGAGATACGCGATGGCAAGTATTTGCATCGGTGCCTCGGCGGGGATCGCAAGGTCGCGTAAGTCTAGCAGGCGAATTTGCGCCCGTGTGCGCGAATTTCGGCCGCCGCACCGATCGAACCGGCCGGTGCTAGTCCGCTTTCTTGCGGGCGAGCGACGCAGCGGGGCCGTCCGCGGCGCCCGGCGGCGGCTTCATGCTCCCGAGCAGCGTCGGGATCAGCTCCGACACGGTGGGATGGATGTGCATCGCGTCGCGCACGGTGGTGTAGGGCGCCTTCGCGTACATCGTGTCGAGCAGCGCGTGGACGATCTCGTCGCCGTTCAGGCCCAGCAGCGCCGCGCCCAGGATCTCCTTCGTTTCCGCATCGACCACGACCTTCATGAACCCCTGGGTCTCGCCCGCCTCGCGGGCGCGCCCGACGCGCTTCATCGGCATCTTTCCCGTGAGCAGGCGCCTGCCGCTGGCGAGCGCCTCGCGCTCCGTCATCCCCGCGCGGCCCAGCGGCGGGTCGATGAACAGCGCGTAGCACGGGATGCGGTCTGAAATGCGGCGCCCGAAGCCGTTGAAGAGGTTCGCGGCGACGATCTCGTAGTCGTTGTAGGACGTGTGGGTGAAGGCGCCGCGGCCGTTGGCATCGCCCAGCGCCCAGACGCCGGGCACGTTGGTCAGGCACTCGTCGTCGACCAGGACGAAACCGCGGTCATCAGTCGCAATGCCGGCGGCCTCCAGCCCCAGGTCGTCGGTGTTGGGCACGCGGCCCACGGCGAGGAGCACATGGCTGCCCTCGGCGAGCGGCGGGCCATCGCCGCAGGCGAGACCCACGGCCACCCCATCGCCCTGCTTCGCAAGCGACAGGCAATCGGCACCGGTGCGGACCTCGATCCCTTCCCGCTCCAGGATCGCGCGGATTTCCGCCGAGACGTCCTCGTCTTCCCGCGCGAGCAGGCGGGCGCCGCGTTCCACGACCGTGACGCGGGAGCCAAAGCGCCGGTACATCTGCGCGAACTCCAGGCCGATGTAGCTGCCGCCCACGATCACCAGGTGCTCCGGCAGGAAATCCACGTCCATCATCGTGGAGCTGGTGAGATAGGGCACGTCGTTCACGCCGGGCATGTCCGGCACCAGGGGCCTGCCGCCCACGTTGATGAAGATCCGGTCCGCGTCGAACTCGCGCCCGTCCACCACGACCCGGCGCGGGCCCGTGAAGCGCGCGTGGCCGTGCACGAGGCTCACGTGCTTCATCCCGCCGATCCAGTCGCCCAGGCCCTTGGAGGATTGGGCGACCACGCCGTCCTTGCGCGCCTTCACCGCGGCCATGTCCACGCGCACCTCGCCGCAGGAAACGCCGTACTCCGCCCCGCGCCGGGCCATGTGGGCCGCCCGCGCGCTGGCGACCAGGGTCTTGGTAGGGATGCAGCCCACGTTCACGCAGGTGCCGCCGAGGAGCTTGCGCTCGATGACGACCGTCTTCAGTTCCTCGCGGTCCAGCCTCGCGCACAGCGCCGGGCCCGCCTGGCCCGTGCCGATCACGATTGCGTCCACATGTTCGCTCATGGATACCCTTTCCGTTGGAAACCGGCAGCCTCTCCGGCCCCCGCGATGCGCCCAACCCCGAATAACCCCGTGTTCGCCCGGGTTTCAGGGCCCATGGGGGTTGAAGTCTGCCGCCCCAGCCGCCACTTCGTACAGGTTATGCCCTGAATACAAGGAGTATCGAAGTGACCGACCCGACCGCCCCCGTCGCCGAGCGCGAAACCCTGGGCTTCCAGGCCGAGGTGAAGCAACTGCTGAACCTCATGATCCACTCGCTGTACTCCAACCGCGAGATATTCCTGCGCGAACTGGTCTCCAACGCCTCGGACGCGTGCGACAAGCTGCGCTTCGAGGCGCTGGCGAACCCCGCCCTCTTCGAGACCGACGCCGATCTCAAGATCCGCCTGGACTACGACAAGAACGCGCGAACCCTCACCATCGCCGACAACGGCGTCGGCATGAGCCGGGAGGAGGTGGTCGCGAACCTCGGCACCATCGCCAAGAGCGGCACCCGCGAGTTCTTCTCGCAACTGACCGGCGACCAGCAGAAGGACACGCACCTGATCGGCCAGTTCGGCGTGGGCTTCTATTCGAGCTTCATCGTGGCCGATAAAGTGACGGTGGTGACGCGCCGCGCCGGCGAGCGTCCCGACCAGGGCGTGCGCTGGGAATCCGACGGCGGCGGCGAGTACTCCGTCGAGATGGTGGAAAAGCCCGGCCGCGGCACCGAGATCACGCTGCACCTGCGCGAAGGCCAGGACGACCTCCTCGACGGCACGCGGCTTCGCGCGATCATCCGCCGCTATTCCGACCACATCGTGCAGCCCATCCTCATGCCGAAGGAGGCGTGGAAGGACGGAAAAGCAGAGAAGGAAGCGGAGCAGGAGACGGTCAACCAGGCCTCCGCGCTGTGGGCCCGCCCGCGGGCCGACATCACCGACGAGCAGTACCAGGAGTTCTACAAGCACGTCGGCCACGACTTCGAGGACCCGCTCGCCTGGACCCACGCCCGCGTCGAGGGGCGCCAGGAGTACACGCACCTGCTCTACGTCCCTGCGCGCGCGCCTTTCGACCTGTGGGACCGCAACGCCCGCCACGGCGTGAAGCTCTACGTGCAGCGCGTGTTCATCATGGACGACGCCGAGCAGCTCCTGCCGGTGTACCTGCGCTTCGTGCGCGGCGTGGTGGATTCCAGCGACCTGCCGCTGAACGTCTCGCGCGAGATCCTGCAGGAGTCGAAGGACATCGAGGCGATCCGCGGCGGCTGCACGCGCAAGGTGCTCTCGCTTCTCGAAGGCCTCGCGAAGGACGAAAAGGAAAAGTACGCCGGCTTCTGGGGCGAGTTCGGCCGCGTGTTGAAGGAGGGCGTGGGAGAGGACTCCGCAAACCAGGAGAAGATCGCGGGGTTGCTGCGCTTCGCGTCCACGCAGGCGGACACCGCCGAGGAAACGGTCTCGCTCGCGGATTACCTCGCGCGCGCAAAGGAAGGGCAGGACAAGATCTACTTCGTGACGGCGGAGTCGTTCAACGCCGCGAAGAACAGTCCGCACCTGGAGGTGTTCCGCAGGAAGGGCATCGAGGTGCTCCTTCTGTCGGATCGCGTCGACGAATGGGTGGTGAGCCACCTGCGCAAATTCGAGGGCAAGGAACTGGTGAGCGTTGCGCGCGGCGGGCTCGACCTGGGCGCGCTGGAAGACGAGGCCGAGAAGCAGGCCGTCGAGCAGGACGCGGCGGATCTCAAGGAGTTGCTCGGGCGCGTGAAGGCGAGCCTCGGCGAGCGCGTGAAGGACGTGCGCGTGACGCACCGGCTTACCGAAAGCCCCGCGTGCCTCGTGGCCGACGAGCACGACCCCAGCGGCAACCTCGCGCGGATGCTGAAAGCCGCGGGGCAGGGCGTGCCGCCTTCGAAGCCCATCCTCGAGGTGAACCCGAAGCACCCCGTGGTGCTGCGCCTGAAGCGCGAGGAAGCGAAGTTCGACGACTGGGCGGCGGTGCTCTTCGACCAGGCCCTGCTCGCCGAGGGCGGGCAACTCGACGACCCCGCCGGGTTCGTGAAGCGCATCAACGCGCTGATGCTGGAAATGGGCGGGGGCGAGTCGCGGATCGTGCTGCCGGGGTAAAGTAGGGCGGCATGTCCTTCAACGGCCGCAGCGCGCGGCCCGGCAGAAAAGGAGCCGCCATGCAGTGGAATCGAAAAAGCCGGTTCGCGATCGCAGCCGCCCTGGCAGTGTCGTTCTTTCTTCCCATTGCGATGGCCGCCGGCGCGGGCGCGAAGGCCGGGCTTGCGCAGGCAAGGGCGCAGTCGCTCACCTGGAAGCCCGACGCCATCCTGGTCCAGGTCATGACGCTCTCCGGAAACGCGGACGGCACCGCGGAAAAGTGGGCCTACCTTTTCCACTCGCCCCAGTCGAAGCGCGGCTACCGCGTGGACGTGAAGGGCGGCAAGGTCGACCGGACGCTCGAGACCACGGCGGGCCTGCGCGATCGGCTGGACGCGGAGTTCATCGACAGCACGAAGGCGGTCGCGGAAGCGAAGGCCAACGGGGTCAGGATGAAGGACCCGTCGATGATGACGCTGCACACGATGTACACGCGCACGAAGCGGGAAGGCCCCTACTGGAACGTCTTCGGCAGCGTGGAGGACACGAAGGCGACGATCATCGACGGCCGAACGGGCAAGTTCGTCCGGAAGGAGTAGCTCGCGTCCCGCCTCACCAGGCGTGGCGGGCGAGGCTGCGGAAGACGGCGGTCCAGGCGGTCATGGTCATGTCGCCGTCGCCGCGGCCCAGCCGCACGATGACGACGTTGCGGGCCGGGTCGATGAAGAGAAACTGCCCGTCCTTGCCGGTGGCCAGGTATTCGCCGCCCACGCGCTCCGGCCGCCACCAGGAAAACGCGTAACCCCACGTGCCCGCCGGCGCCGGCGGGAGCGCTCTCGTCGCTTCCTCCACCCAACGGTCGGCGAGCACGCGCTTGCCCGCCACCCGTCCGCGACCCAGGTGCAGCCGGCCGATCTTCGCGAGATCGCGTGCGGTGCCGGCCAGGCAGCACCACGCCTTTTCCATCCCGCCTTCGCGGTCGAGGGACCAGAAGCCTTCGTGCTCCATGCCGAGGGCGTTCCACAGGCGAGCGCTCGCGAATTCGGCGATGGGCGTCTTCCCGAGCGCGCGTTGCAGTGCCATGGATAACAGCGCCGCGTCGCCCGACTTGTATTCGAGCTTTTCCCCCGGCGTTCCCCGCATTCGCAAGTCCAGGAGCATCCGCGGCAGGTCCGAGGTGTAGTTCATCAACACGTGCAGGCCGAAGGGGTTGTCGTTCTCGGCGTAATCGATGCCGGAAGTCATGTCCGCCAGGTGCCGCAGCTTCACCGCAGCGAAGCCGTGCGCCGCGAGTTCCGGGACGTAGTCCGTCACCGGCTGGTCGATGGAGGCGATGAGCCCATCGTCCACCGCCATGCCGACGAGAGTGGCGAGGATCGATTTGGTGACGGAAAAGTACTGCGAGGGCGTGGAGGCGCCGTGCCCCGAGGCATAGCGCTCCAGGACGATTGCGTCGTCCTTCACCACGAGGAGCGCGAGGGTTTCGGTGCCGGACACGAGTTGCGACACCGTGACGCTTCGACCTGGTGCGCGCTCCACCGGCGGGGGCTCCGCGGCATTGCGCGTGCGGTCGTTGAAGAGAAGCGGCGATGGGCTCGGTTCGAGCGTGCGGGAGGGGTAGAGGCGGAAGTCGTCCACCGTGGTGGTGCCGTGCTGCGCCAGGCGCCAGGCGGCGGTGAGGCCTCCCTCCATGCCACCACGCCACATCCAGGTAGCGAGGATTGCCAGCACGACGAGAAGGAAGAGGCCTGCTGACGCGGCGACTGCTCGCAGGAACCATCGCAACGGCCGCGGGAAGGTCATGAGGCGATCATAGCGGACGCGGTTTGGCGGGGATTGCAGCCGGGCTCGTTGAGGCGCGCGGGGCAGGAAGTGGAAGCGGGAAACCCGGCCTTGGACACGCTTGCCGCCTTTGCTCGAGTTGTTGATTCCACAGAGCCGAAAAGGTAGCCTGACTTCAATAGCTTCCATAAGTCACCGCACTCATGCGCGGATGCCGGGTTCGTGCCAGGCGCCGTACCCCAAACTGCGGCTCGTTGGTGCTCATGGAGCCTGCCTGCGAAAAGCGGAGGCGAGCCGGCATGAAGATGCGAAAGTCGTGCTCGATCTGCGGCAATGGCCTTTCGCCCGGCGCATGCAGTCATGGCAATCGCGAACACCTGTCCTGCTGCATCACGGGTAACAAGGCTGACATGGCTGAACGATCGATGGGTGGTCGCGAGGCTGCTCTCCGCTTTCGCGAGGAACAACGCAGAAGATGAAGACGACAAGCCCTGACCATGCGTTCGAGCTGTCCGTGGAACGCCGTAGGCCGCGTCTGGCCGCGGCCGAACCAATGTGGCCGGCCGCTCGACACTAGACCGCCAGAGACCATGAAGACCGCACTCATGCTGTTGATGGCAATCTGGAGCACGCAGTTCTCGGCGGCATTCGCGCAGGATACTTGCAAGACGAGGGTTCAGGCTGCACTGGATCGCTTGCTTGCCCGCCAGAATCAAAGAGGGCCATACGTAGTGATCGAGGACGTCCCGACAAGGAAATTCGTTCAGTTCGCCATCGACAAGAAAGGAATCCTTGTAGACCTTCCCACCATGGCGCTCTCTGAACCGGAACGAAAGCGCGCGGCGTTGCTCTTCTCCCGGGCAGGCATCCGCAAACCCAATGTTGTGGAGGGGATGAATCCGGAATCGAAGAAGACCTTCACCTTTGCCTCCTATCAACTCGGGTTTGGTACCGAAACAGCCAGGGCCGGGCTGTTCGCTTGCCGGGCACTTCAGGATGTCTTCCTGTTGGCGCCAACGAGTCCGGTAAACGTAATCGAGGCGCACGATGATTTCTGAGCTTTCGGTCGAGTCGCGGCCTGCGGCGGTTTAGGCGTCCTGCAAGCGGACGCCCCTTGCGTCCAACGTTGGACGGCATCGTGGGCGCCACGATTCGTTTGACGCGGGACAGCGGCCTTGCCGCCGTGCTGCCCGAGTTCCCGATTGACGCAATCGACAGCACCCCACGGCGAAACCGGTATCTTCATTCCCGTGAACGCCCGCCTCCTCCCCCGCGAACACGGCGCCTACGCGGAACTCGGTTTTCCCCTGCTGTCCGGCCTCGTGCTCGGCTCCCCCGGCGTGACCTCGTGGCTCTTCGCGGCCGCCGCGATCCTGCTCTTCGTCGCGAACGAGCCGCTCGTCGTGCTCCTGGGTGCCCGCGGCAAACGTCTCCAGGAGGAACTTGCCGTGCCCGCGCGGCGGCAGCTCGCGATCCTGGGCGGGCTGGGCGCAGTCGCAGGAATCGCGGCCATGTGGTTGGCATCACCCGAAACACGCTGGCTCGCCCTCGTGCCCGCCGTCTTCGCAACCGGTCTCGTGCCGGTGGTGCTTTCGAAAAACCTGAAAACCCTTCCCGGGGAAGTGATCGCCGGCGCCGCCTTCTCCGCGATGCACCTTCCCGTTGCAGCCGCGGGAGGCGTGACCGGAACTCTCCTGTGGGGCCCGCCCGTGATGTGGTTCGCGGTGACGGTGGTCGCGACCCTTTCGGTCCACGCGATCAAATCGCGCATCACTGGCGCCACGCCGTGGGTGGTAGCGGTGGCCCCGTGGGCCGCCCGGCTTGCACTCCTCGTGGCTCTGGTCGTCGCGTATGCGCACCCCGGGTCGCGAGCCGTGGCGCTCTCCGCGTGCCTGCCATTGACGAGCGTGGTCGTGGTCAACCGCCTGGCCATTTCTCCCCGCAAACTCAAGCACTTGGGGTGGTCCCTCGTGGCCGCCAACGCGCTCGCCGTGGCCCTGCTCACGGCCGCTTCCTGAAAAGTTGTGTGGAATATTCCACAACCGGGCCACGTAATCGGCGCGTGCACCGGATACCCCCGGCCGGTAACCTGTGGTCACGATGTCGTGTGATATCGTGTTTTCCACCGGGCCCCAGGGTCCGGCCCGTATGAGGATCCAGTCGAGGAGGTGTCATGACAACCAAAGACCAGAAGCCCGTCACCAAACCTGAGGACGAACTTTCGGAACAGCAGCTCGACTCCGTGTCCGGCGGCCAGCAGATCGTGAAGCTCGAGAAGATCACCGTCACTGCCAAGCGTGAACAGCCGCAGCAGGTGGTGAAGCTCGACAAGGTCGTCGTCACCGGCAAGCGCGAGCCGCCGCTCTCCGGCACCCAGATCGCGTCCGCCGAAGGCGCGACGACGAAGAAGAACTAAGGCGTCACCGGCCGCCGCTCAGGCCACCTGCCGCGCGAGCATCGCGGCGAAGGGGCCGGGCGCGGCGGCCAGCTCCCGGAACGTCCCCTGCTGGGCGATCCGGCCCCGCTCCAGGACCACGATTCGATCCGCATTGCGCACCGTCGACAGCCGGTGCGCGATGACCACGCGCGTCGCGTCCGATCCCTCGAGGCTTTCCAGCACCGCGGCCTGCGACAGGTTGTCGAGCGCGCTCGTCGCCTCGTCCAGCAGCAGGATGCGCGGCCGGCCCACCAGGGCGCGGGCGATCAGCACGCGCTGGCGCTGCCCGCCGGAGAGCGTGCTCACGCCCTCGCTCACCAGCGTGTACATGCCCATGGGCATCGCCTCGATGTCCGCGGCAAGCCCCGCCGCGCGCGCCGCCGCCCAGGCGTCGTCCACGGTGAGGCTCGTCGCACCCACGATGTTGGTCATGATGTCGCCCGCCCACAGGCGCCCGCCCTGCAGCACCGTGCCGATGTGCGAGCGCAGCGCCTTCAGGTCGAGGGCCTGCAGCACGCGGCCGTCGTAGCGCACCGTGCCGGGCCCGGGGAATTCGAACCCCAGCAGCAGCCGCAGCAGGGTCGACTTGCCCGATCCGCTGGGACCCACGATCGCGACGAATTCCCCCGGCCGGATCGACAGGTCGATGTCGTGCAGCACCGGCGGCCCGTCGGGATAGGCGAAGGTGACGCCGACGAAGTCGATCGCGCCTTGCGGGTCGTGGCGGATCTTGCCGCGCACGCCGTCCTCCGGAGGCGTCTCGAGGATGGGCTTGGCGCGCTCCCACACCGGGGCGAGGGCGGCAAGGTCGAGCGCCGTGGAGACCACGCCGTGCACGCCCGCGAGCAGCCCGAACATCGCCGCCTGGAAGGCGACGAACTGGCCGACCGTGAGCGCCTGCGCGGCCGGCGTCTCCGCGAGGCGCCAGGCGAGGTAGAGGATGAGGGTCGCCGCCGCCGGCTGCAGGATCGAGAGCAGCACGGACTCCAGGTTCGAGAGCCACGCGCTGCGGCGGTTGAGCTCCCGGAAGTCGCGATAGCGCGCGAGCCAGTTCGAGAACGCGCGCGATTCCGCAGCTGCCGCGCGCAGCTTGGCGATCCCCGCGAAGTACTCGAACGACATCGCCGAGAGCTTTCCGTCGGCGGCCTCGATGCGCCGCCCGAGCGAGAGCCGCGCGATTCCCAGTGCCGCCGACAGGATCGCCGTCACCGCGACCACGCCCAGCGCGGCGATCGAGAGCGTCGTGCTGTAGGCGAGCATCAACGCGAAGTTGGCGGTGAGGAAGATTCCCGCGACGAAGGCGCCGATGGATGCGCCCGTCACCGTGCGCTGGACGGTGTTCACCGCGCCCAGGCGCATCGCCAGGTCGCCGCTGGAGAAGGCGCGGAAGAAGCGCGCCGGCGCCCCGATCACGCGGTCGAGCACCGCCGCCTGGATCGCCACCGAGGTCCGCGCCTCGAAGCGCAGCACCGCGATGGCGCGGAGCACCTCGAGCACGATGCCGGCGAGCCCCGCGGCGGCAAGGCCCGCGATGATCGCGAGCGCCATCGAGCCCGAGCCCGCGGGGATGACGCGGTCGATGAGCCGCCCCGTGGCCACCGGCGTGAGGAGACCGATGAGCGCCGCGACGAGCCCGGTTGCGAGGAGCGCCGCCACGTCCGCGCGCGCATGCCCGAAGGCGAAGCGCAGGACATCCCGCGTGCCGAGGGGGCGCGGGTCGAAAGTGCGGTGGAACGCGAACGCGAAGGGCGCGAGGCGGCGCGCGGTTTCCTCGTCGACGGGCCAGTGCACGGGCGGGCCGCCCGCGGGATCGAGCGCGACCATGTGGTAGCCGGTGAACGGCTTGGGGATGAGCGCCACCCATCCGGTCGTGCCGCTCGGCGCCGCGTCGTACTCGCGCGCAACACGCCTGCGCTCGGCCACGCGCGCGAGCATCGGCGTGCCGCCCTCGGCCCACCAGCGCCCGTCGAGCAGCACGCGCCGCGAGCGCAGGCCGATGGCCGTCGCCGCGTCCTCCACGGCGAGTGCCTCGTCGGCGATGTCGGAGGCGGGTGCGCGGCCCTCCACGCCGAGGGGCCCCGCGACCAGCGAGAGCGCGCCGGGCAGCGTCGTCGAGCGGAAGGCGAGCCCGGGGTCGGCCATCACGCCGTACCCGATTCGCCCGCGACCAGCGCGGCGTAGCGCCCGCCCTCGATCCGCGCGAGCTGCTCGTGGGTGCCGCGCTCGACCACGCGGCCGTTCTCGAGGACCAGGATCTCGTCGGCGTCGCGCACGGTGGACAGGCGATGCGCGATCACCAGGCACGTCGTGCCGCGCCGGCGCAGGTTGTCCTCGACTATCGCCTCGGTCGCCGGGTCCAGGGCGCTGGTGGCCTCGTCCAGCACGAGGATCGACGGGCCGCGGGCGAGCGCCCGCGCGATCTCGATCCGCTGCCGCTGCCCGCCGGAGAGGTTGCGCGCGCCTTCCTGCAGCGGCGCATCCAGACCGCCTTCGCGCACGCCGATTTCGTCCTCGATCGCAGCGTGGCGGGTGGCGGCGCGGATGATGTCGTCCTCGGCGAGCGGGTCCCACATCGTGAGGTTGTCGCGCACGCTGCCCTCGAAGAGCACCACGTCCTGGTCGACGTAGGCCACCGCGCGCGCGAGCTCGTCGCGGACATACGATTCCCGCGGCAGGCCGTCGAAGAGGATCTCGCCGCTCCACGGGCGGTAGAGGCCCGCGACCAGGCGCGCGAGCGTGGACTTTCCCGATCCCGAGGCGCCCACGAGTGCGACGCGCTTGCCGCTCTCGATCCTGAGCGAGAAGCCCTCGACCAGCGGCGGGCCCCCCTTGCCGTAGCCGAAGGTGACGTCGCGGAATTCCAGCGAGCGCGGGCGCGCGCCGGATACCGCGCTCACGGGGCTGTCGTTCACCACGACGCCCGGCTCCGGCGCGTGGTTCAGCACGTCGTCGATCCTCGCCATGTCGCCGCGCAGGGACTGCACGCCGCGCGCCGCGCCGAAGAGCGCGTGCACCGGCGCCGTGAACCCCGCGAGCAGCACCTGGTAGGCGACGAGGTCGCCCACGCTGAAACCGCCTTCCATGATGCGCAGCGCCCCGATCCCCAGCACGCCCAGTTGCGCCACGAGTCCCGCTACCGACGGAACCTGCATGAGCGCGAGCGTGACCCGCTGCGATTCCACCGCGGTGTTGGCGTACTGCACCTGCAGGCCGAGCCATTTCAGGAAGAGCGCGCCTTCCTGCCCGCCGGCCTTGATGCTCTCGATGTTGGAGAGCCCGCCCGTGGCCATGCCCGAGAGCTTCCCCGCCTGCACCGACAGGCGCTGCGAGATGCCGTCCATGCGCCGGTTGACGGCGCGAAGCGCGAGCAGCTCGAAAGCGAGGCATCCGGCGACGAGGGCCGTGAGGCCCAGGTCCAGGCGCAGCATGAGCACCAGGAAGAAGACGGCGGTGACGAGATCCAGGACCAGGTGCGCGAGATCCGAGGAAACCGTCTCGGCCACCTGCTCGTTCAGCGCCACGCGCGAGGCGAGTTCGCCCGGCGAGCGCTGTACGAAGAAGTCCATGGGCAGCGCGAGCGCCTGCGCGAAGAAGCGCTGCGCGGAGGAAAGGGCGGCGCGCGTGAACGCCTCCGTGAGCACCTGCGCCTGAATCCACCCGAGCGCGCCGCGGGCGAGGGCGGCGATGAGAAGCCCTGAAATCAGGGTCTCCGCGACCCCGGGCAGGCGCGCGGCGAGCACCTCGTCCACGAACCGCCCCATGAGCCAGGGGAGAGCCAGGCCCGGCGCCACGAGGGCGAGGCCGAGGAGCACGGCGAGCGCAACGGAAGGCCCCAGGCCGGCCAGGTGCCGCGAGAGCGAACGCAGCACCGACGGCGCCTTGCCGCCGGGCTTGAATTCCGGGCCGCGCTCGAAGGTGAGGACCACGCCGGTGAAGCCCTGGTCGAATTCCGCCGCATCGACGCGGCGGTTCCCCATGGCCGGGTCGTTCAGGTGCGCGAAGCCGTCGCGGAATCCCTCGAGGACGACGAAGTGGTTGAAGTTCCAGAAGACGATCGCCGGAAGCGGAAGCGCGGAGAGCTCGCCCGGCTCCTTGCGGAACCCGCGCGCCACGAGGCCATAGCCGCGCGCGGCACGCAGCAGCCCGCCCGCCTTGCTGCCGTCGCGGGTCACGCCGCAGTCGGAACGCAGCACCTCGAGCGGCACGTGGCGGCCGTGATGCGCGAGCACCATGGCGAGCGCGGCGGCGCCGCACTCGACGGCCTCCAGCTGCAGGATGGTCGGGACGCGGGCGAGCGGCGTATCCGCGAGCTTCGTCGCGGACGGGGGCGCGGTCTCGGTCTCGGTGGCTACCGAAGCCATGCGGCGAAGGCGATCACGGCGATGGCGAGCACGGCGAGCGCCGCCGAAAGCCTGCGCGGGTAGGACGGCAGGCTCGGCCTCGCATCGAGGCGCTCCGGCGAGGCGAGGCGCTCGAGCGCGGCCTTGCGGAAGATGGCGCTGTCTTGCCCGGCCATGGCGACTTCAGCCCGCGAGCCGCTTGAGCATGCGGTCGAAGCGAGCACCCGCGAGGTGGACGTTGTCCAGCAGGTCGTCGGTCAACTCGTCCTTCGCGTCCTCGTCCCCGGCGCCGTCGCCGAAGCCCATGCGCCGCGTCGTGCTGCGCAAGCGGCTCGCGAGGAACACGCACAGGGCCCGGTAGAAGCGCGCGGCGAATGCCGGGTCCCCGGCGAGCTTCGTGCGCACCGTGGAGTCCGAGATCTTGAGCAGCGTCGCGTCGCTCGCCACCTTGACCGACACCGCCGTGGGCGCGGGATCGACGAGCGACATCTCGCCGATGATTTCGCCGGAGCCCATCACCGCGAGCTGCGTGCCGGCGGCCGTGTGCACCGAGAGCGCCCCGTCCAGCACGAACCAGATCGTGTCGACGCGCGCGCCCAGCGGCACGAGCGTCGCGCCGGCGTCCAGGTGGATACGCTCGCCCGACTTGGAAAGCCACTCGACGTCGCCGTCGGTGAGTTCGCTGAAGATGAGCAGGACCTTGCGCATGGCGGCATTCCCGGGCGGGCGCGGCAGCTACGCCGCTGACGGTCGAGTGTAGCGGAAAGGCCCGGGCGGGCGCTGCTAGACTGCTGCCCATGATGACTCCCGACGAACTCAAGGTTTGGCGCAAGTCCGAGCGCCAGCGCCTCATCGCCGAGCGCACGGCGGTGGACGCCGAAACGCACGCGCAATGGCGTGACCGCATCGACGCGCACCTGGAGGCCGCATTTCCCGATCTCGCGACCGGCACGGTGGCGTTCTGCTGGCCGGTGCTCTCCGAGTACGACGCGCGCTACCTGGGCCGGAAGCTTCGCGAACGTGGCGCGACGACGGCGCTGCCCGTGGTCGTGGCGCCGCGCACGCCGCTCGCTTTCCGCGAATGGCACCCGGGCGTGACACTTGCCGAGGGCGCGATGAAGATTCCCTATCCCGCCGATTCCCGCGAGGTGGTCCCGGACACGGTGCTCCTGCCGATGAACGGCTGGGACGCGCAGGGCTACCGGCTGGGCTACGGCGCCGGCTTCTTCGACCGCACGCTCGCGAGCCTCGCCACGCGCCCGCGGGTGATCGGCGTCACCTTCGAGATTGCCCGTCTCGAGACCATCCACCCGCAAGCCTGGGACATTCCCGCCGACTTCGTCGTCACCGAGCGCGGCCCCTACCGCCGCGCCATCGACGGCTGGCTCGTCTTCGAGGCGGCCTGACCCGCGGTCGCGTGGCGGACCGTCTGGACTGGGGCATGCGCCGGCATACCCTCGCTCGCCCCCTTGGGGCAGCTGTCGATGCCTTGCAACGGAGGCGCCAGGGGAGGTGCGACACCGGTTGCGGACGCCAAGCTTAGAATGAGGTGCGCCGTGACCATTGGGGGCATAGGGTGAAAGCAAGCATGTTTGTGGTGGCATTCCTCTTGACGATCGGGTTGGGACGAGTCGACGGGGTTCACGCACAGTTCGTGGTTTCCACGGACCCCAGCCCGGTTCAAGCCGACCAGGCTTTTAGCCTGACGGTTTCCGGAATGTTCCTTCCCAACGCGAACGGGTCGGCGCATCCCTCGATCGTCGTCGAAGGCCAGGCGATCACAGCGCATCTCAATCGAGCGTGCGAGTTCGTGTGCGGACCGGTGGGTTTCGACAGCGTCACGTTCACGGTGCCGCCTCTTGCGGCCGGGCAGTACTCGATGTCTGTTTACCAGGGCAGTGCCGGTATCCTTGCGCCGCCCGACGTCGAAGCGCCGCTCGTCGTGCTTGCGTCGAACCACACGGCGCTCTGGTGGGTCCCGACCGAGTCCGGGTGGGGCATCAACCTGAACCACCAGGGCGACATCATCTTCGCGACGCTTTTCACCTACGATTCGACCGGGGCGCCGATGTGGCTCTTCATGTCCAATGGCGCGAAACAGGCAGGCAGCGAGACGTATGCCGGACTGCTTTATCGCGCGACGGGGCCGGCGTTCCACGCCAACCCGTTCTTGCCGATCTCCTCCGCCAATCTTTCGGAGGTGGGCACGATGTCGGTGATCTTTGCCGGCGCGAATTCGGCAACGCTGACCTACACCGTTGACGGCACGCCCGTCACGAAGCAGATCCAGAAGCAGGTGTACGGGTCGAGGGCGGCCAACTGCATCCCGTCGACCGGAAGTCGCGCGGCGCTGGTCAATTATCAGGACTTGTGGTGGAACCCGGCCGAATCGGGTTGGGGGATAAACGTCACGCACCAGGACGACACGCTCTTTGCGACGTTGTTTACCTACGGGGACGATGGCAGGAACCTGTGGTTCTTCATGTCGGGAGGGTTCAGGCAGCCCGATGGCTCGTTCCTGGGCGATCTCTACCTTGCCTCGGGTCCGGCATTCGATGCGCAGCCGTTCACGCCCATCACAGTCGCGAACTTGTGGAAGGTCGGGACCATGCGCTTCATGTTTTTCGACGGCAACAACGGGGCCGTATCCTACGTGGTCTACAGGACTGCCGTTTCGAAGCTGATCACGCGACAGGTATTCTCGAGCCCGACGCCCTCCTGTTCATGAATGCGCGGCGGAAAGGGAGTGCGGTTGGGGCGGGATGTGGAACGGCGTGGACCGCGCCTGTCCGGCGACCGGGAAGAAGAGTCCGGAATGCCTCGGAAGGCCGCGCCGTTGATTGGTGCCGGGAGAGGGACTCGAACCCTCACACTGTTGCCAGCGGCGGATTTTGAGTCCGCTGCGTCTACCGATTCCGCCATCCCGGCCGGGGACGAGGCCAAATTATAATCGACGGGTGAAGCTCTCCGACTTCGACTACGCGCTGCCTCCCGAACTCGTCGCCCAGCATCCCGCAGCCGAGCGCGGCGCAAGCCGCCTGCTGCGCGTCGAGCCTTCGGGCGAGTTGCGCGACCTCGCGTTCCGCGACCTGCCCGCGCTCCTGGACGCGAAGGACCTCCTCGTCTTCAACGACACGCGCGTGATCAAGGCGCGGCTGCGCGGCAGGAAGGACTCGGGCGGGGAAGTCGAAGTGCTGGTCGAGCGCGTACTGAGCGCCGACGCCGCACTCGTGCACGTGCGCGCGAGCAAGACGCCGAAGGCGGGCCGCAGGATCGACTTCGCGCCCGGCGTGTCTGCGGAAGTGATCGGCCGCCGTGGCGAATTCTTCGAGCTGCGCTTCGCGGCGGACCGCCCGGTGGTGGACATCCTCGCGGCGCACGGCGAGGTGCCGCTGCCGCCCTACATCACCCACGCGCCGGGAAGCGACGACGAGTCGCGCTACCAGACGGTGTACGCGGCGGTCCCGGGTGCGGTGGCCGCGCCAACGGCGGGCCTGCATTTCGACGAGGCGATGCTCGCGTCCCTCGTGGCGAAGGGCATCGCGTCGGCGCGCGTGACGCTGCACGTGGGGGCCGGCACGTTCCAGCCGGTGCGCACCGACGACGTCTCGGCGCACGTGATGCACGAGGAGTGGTACAGCATCCCGGAGGCGACGGTGAGCGCGATCGCCGCAGCGAAGGCGAGGGGAGGGCGGGTCGTCGCGGTCGGCACCACGACACTTCGCGCGCTTGAATCGGCCGCCGCCGCGGGGCCCTTGCAGGCGCAGGCCGCCGAGACGCGGCTCTTCATCGTGCCGGGTTTCCCGTTCCGGGTCGTCGATCGCCTGGTCACGAACTTCCACCTGCCGAAATCCACGCTCCTCATGCTCGTCTCCGCGTTCTCGGGAACGGACGCGATCCGCCGCGCCTATGCGCACGCGGTGGCCCGCCGCTATCGCTTCTTTTCCTACGGCGACGCGATGCTCCTCGACCGCTCGGGCGGGTAGCGCGGGAAGCGTGCCTCAGATCCCGTGCTGCGCGCGCACGCGCACCTTCGCGACGATTTCCTCGCCCGTGCCGTCCAGCCCGTGCGCCGCATTTCCCCGGGCGCCGTTCGCGCCACGCCGGAGGAATTCGCGCGCCGGGCAGTAGTCGTCCACCGGCCGCGGCGGCTCGGGTTCGCGGTCGATCGCATCGGCGAAGCGCGCGATGCCGGAGGCGATCCAGCGCAGGCCGCTCGCATACCAGGCGGGGTTCGGGGTCGGTGCCGTATACATGGAGAGACTCCTTTCAGAAAGCGTCGTTGGCCGCGCACGGCAGGTCTTCGTCGCGCAGGCCCACCAGCGCGGCATCCATCGCCTGCACCAGGGTGCGCCCCGGGCGGGTGACGAGGAACGCGTCGCCCGGCCCGACCACGAAGTCGCGCCGCTCGCCTTCCTCGGTGATCCACACCGTGCCCTCGCGGGAATGGATGCGCGTGCCGCAGGCGTCGTCGAGCGTGACGAGCTGCCCGGCGTGGAGTGCGAGAAGGGGGGCTTCGAGCCGCAGGTTCATGGAGTGCTCCTTGCTGGATGCTGTTTGGGAATGCACAATGCCTTTCCGGTGACGCCAGTATCGTGAGGCATACCCGTGGCCGCAAACGAAAAGCGGGAATGGCTTGCATGAGCAGGGCGCATGCATAAGTCGCAGCGCCCCCTGCCGCCCCTCGACCTCGTCCGGGGCTTCGAGGCCGCCGCCCGGCGCCTGTCGTTCACGCGGGCGGCGCAGGAGCTCTTCGTGACCCAGTCGGCGGTGAGCCGGCAGGTGCAGGCGCTGGAGGAGTTCCTCGGCGTGAAGCTCTTCGAGCGCCGCCACAAGGCGCTCGCCCTCACCGAGGAAGGGCAGGCTTACCTCCGCGCGGCCGAAGCCGCACTCGGCCAGCTTCGCGCCGCAACCCAGCGGCTGCGCGAATCGACCCGCGGCCACGTGCTCACCGTGACCACCACCGTTTCCTTCGCCTCCCTCTGGCTCGTGCCGCGGCTTGCGCGCTTTCGCCGGCAACACCCGGGCATCGACGTGCGCATCGCCGCCACCCACGAAGTGCTCGACATGGCGCGGGAAGGCATCGACCTCGCGGTTCGCGACCTGGCGGAGGGACGGGAGCCTCCCGGATCGGTGCGCCTGGTGGGCGAGGCCATGTGCCCCGTGGCGAGCCCGGCCTATCTGGCGGACGCGAAGGAGCCCCTGGAGAGCCCCGCGGACCTGCGCCGGCACGTGGTCCTCTACCTCCACGACCCGCAGGGAAGGTGGCCGTGGATGACCTGGGCGGCGTGGCTCGAGGCCAACGGCGTCACCGACTTCGTGCCCGGGGGAACGCACACCTTCGACCAGTACGACCAGGTGATCAACGCGGCGCTGCACGGCCAGGGCGTGGCCCTGGGGCGCCTGTCGATCCTGGAATCGCACCTCCGCGACGGCAGGCTCGTGCCGCTTTTCGGCAATCGCACGCAAGTGCCGCGCGCCCTGCACGCGATCTTCGCGCCGGGCGCGGGCGAGAGACCCGAAGCGCAGGCCTTCGTGGCCTGGCTCCGGTCGGAAATCGGCTAGGCGGCTTCCTGCAGGTCCACCCAGGTGGTGTCGATAGCCTGGAGGACGGTGCGGCCGCGGTGGGAAACGATGAAATCCTCGCCCGGATTCACGACGAAGTCCGTGCAATCGCCTTCCTCGGTGATCCAGACCCGGGCGCCCCGCGGGCGGATGTGCACGCCCTTGGCATCGTCGAGGGTAAGGACCTGGCCGGGTTCGAGGACGACCCTGGAGGAAGTGACGTTCAGTTGCATGGTGGCTCTCTCGGGTTGGCACGCGGGGACCCTTCGATCGGGGCCGCGCGTCGATGCGAGGATGCTGCGCTGCAACACAGAGGCGGACAAACGAGATTTCCGAAAGCGACGCATCAGTTTTTCTAATGCCTGTGCCGCCTGCCCGGTCTTGATGCTTCGCAGGCCCCCGGGGGCGCGCATTTGTATAATTCGGGTCCCTACCCTTCGGGTGGCCGGCTTGCCGGCGCACGATCGAACCATGAGGTCGGAGGATTCCCGTGGATGACGTGGTCAAGACGACGCCGGTGCTCGAAGCCGGTCTCGCCGTCGCCTGCGTTCGCGCGTCCGTCGATTGCGACGACCTCTATGCCCTTCCGGCCGCGCTGGACGAGTCGCCTTCCCTGCTGCCCCAGATCGGCTGGTCGGATTCCGCGGGCGGAGGTGAGCGCTGGCTCGCGCTGGGCGAGATCGATTCCCTGGAAGCGCCGGCCGGCTCCGGGTTCACCGCCGCACTCTCGGTCATCGCCCGCGCCCGCGAGCGGCTGAAGCTGCTCTCGGGCCTCGCGCCCGAGCCGGGGTTCGTGCGCTACCTCGGCGGTGTCGCCTTCGACCCGCGCCACGGCGTGCATCCCGGCTGGCCGGGGGGCGAGGCGGCCCGCTTCGTCCTGCCGCGGGTGATCCTCCGGCAGGCGAACGGAAAGACCGAAGCGACGGTGCTCGGCACGCCGGAACCCGAGGCGCGACGCATCGTCGAGAGGATCCGCCGGGCGGCGATGGCGCGCCGCGAGCCGGCCTCGCCGATCCGCGTGACGGAATCGTTCGAGCAGGCTTCGCGGGATCGCTGGACGGATGCGGTGCGCCAGGCGCTCGGTGCGATAGATGCGGGCGACTTGCGCAAGGTGGTGCTCTCGCGCGACCTCCTCCTCGATGCCGGGCGGCCCATCGACCCGTGGGACCTGCTCCGACTCGTGCACGGGCGCGATCCCCACGGCCTGCGCTTCTGCATCCGCTTCGACGCCCGCTCGGCCTTCATGGGCGCGAGCCCGGAACGGCTCGTCTCGCAGGCGGGAACCGACCTTTCCTGCGATTGCCTCGCCGGCACGATCGCGCGCGGCGACACGGCCGAGGCGGAGGCGCGCAATGCCGCGGCCCTCCTCGCGAGCGAGAAGGACGGCCGCGAGCACCGCATCGTCCTCGAGGAAATCCTGGCCGCGATCGCGCCGCACGTGCAGGCGGTGAGCTCGCCGCCGTCGCCGCGCATCCTCTCGCTCGCCGAGGTGCTGCACCTCTGGAGCCCCATCCAGGCGCAGCTCGCGCCGGGCACCGGCCTGGGAGCGCTCGTCGGCGCCCTGCATCCGACGCCGGCCGTGGGCGGCTCGCCCCGCCTGCGCGCCATGGACCTGATCCACGCGCTGGAGGGGCGCTCGCGCGGCTGGTACGCCGGGCTCGTCGGCTGGATCGGCCAGGACGCCGCCGATTTCGCGGTCGCGATCCGCTCCGGCATCGTGCGCGGCAACCGCATGACCGCTTTCGGCGGCGCGGGCATCGTGCGCGGCTCTGACCCGCTGCAGGAGTGGGACGAGACCGCACGCAAGGCCGCCTCCTTCATCAACCTGTTCGCGGAGCGCGGGTGACCCTTGCCGATGGGGACGCCGCCCGGCGCCCGGGCAGCGGACTCGCCGGCCCCGCGGCCACGGCGCAGGCCAATCTCCACTGGGGACGGGCGCTCGCCGAGGGCCTCTTCGCCGGCGGCGTGCGCCACGCCTGCCTGAGCCCGGGCTCGCGATCCTCGCCGCTCGCGATCGCCCTGCACCTCGACCGGCGATTCCGGACGACGATGCAGGTCGACGAGCGCAGCAGTGCCTTCCTTGCGCTCGGGATCGCGAAAGCCACGGGCGCGCCGGTCGCACTCGTGTGCACCTCCGGCACCGCGGCCGCGAATTTCCTGCCCGCGGTGGTCGAGGCCTCGCTCTCCGGCGTGCCCCTCGTGGTGCTCACGGCGGATCGCCCGCCGGAGCTGCGCGGCACCGGTGCGCCGCAAACCATAGACCAGGTGGGGCTCTACGGCACGCACGTGCGGCTCTTCCGCGACCTGCCGTGTGCCGACGAGGCGGGGATTGCACCGATCGCCGCCGCGCAGGCCGCGCTCGAGGCCTGTGTCGCCGCGACTTTCGTTGACTCCGGACCCGTGCACCTCAACGTGCCGTTTCGCGAGCCGCTGGTGCCCGCGCCGGAAGCCCTGGCAGCGGACGAGGCGGCGTGGAAGGAAGCGGGGGCCGCGCTGCGCGACGAAATGGCGAAGGTCGCGGCCACGGCGCCGCGCCCGGTGCCGGGCCTGCCCGTGCTGGCTTCGCTCGCCGCGCGTCTCGAGAAATCGCGCCGGCCGCTGCTCGTGGCCGGTCCCGGCGCGGTGGGGGTGGCCGGCGCCGCTTCCGTGTTCGCGCTCGCGCGCGCGGCCGGCATGCCCGTCTTCGCCGACATCGCGTCCGGCCTTCGCGGTGCCGCGGCGCCCGTCGGCGTGACCGCCTGCGCGCACGCCGATCTTTTCCTGCGCGACGAGGCCATCGCAGATCTCGCGCCCGATTTCGTGCTGCGGCTCGGCGGCATTCCCACCTCGAAGACGCTCGCCATGTGGCTTGCCCGCCATCGCCCTCCGGTCGTCGCGATCCAGCCCGACGAGCGCCGCCGCGATCCGGATGCCATCGTCGCCGACGTGATCGTCTCGCCGGCCGCGCCGTTCTGCGAGGCGCTGGCTACGCACGTGAAGCGCGCTCCGCGCGATGGCGAGTGGGAGGCGGTGCTGCGGCTCGCCGAGGAGGGCGCGCGCGCGCTGCTCGCGAAGATGCCGCGAGAAGCCGCGGCCGTCGCGGCGGCCTGCGGCGCCATTCCTTCCGGCGGGGCGCTCTTCCTGTCGAGCAGCATGCCGATCCGCTGGGCGGAGATGTACGCGACCGCACTCGCGGCCGGCGTCGAGGTGCATGCGAACCGCGGCGCCAACGGCATCGACGGCGTCGTCTCGACTGCGATCGGCGTGGCGGCAGGATGCGGCGCACCCACGCTTCTCGTGACGGGAGACCTCGCCTTCCTGCACGACGCGGGCGGGCTGCGTGCCGCGCGCGGGCTGCGCACGCCGCTGGCGATCCTGCTCCTGGAGAACGACGGCGGCGGCATCTTCTCGCACCTGCCGGTCGCGCGGCACGACCAGCTCTTCGAGCCGCTCTTCGGCACGCCCCACGGCTGCGAGCTGGCGGCGGTTTCCCGCGCGGCGGGCATCGCGCACGTCGTCGCGACGAGCCTCGCGGAAGTCGCGGCACTCACGGCGGAAACACTCTCCGGCGCAGGCGTGCGCGTGATCGAATGGAGAACCGACCGCGCGGAGACGGTGCGCGAGCAGGGCGCGCTCACGCGGCTGCCCGGCGTGCACGCCGATCGCGTCGAGGCGGGCGGGCTCGCGTGGCGGGTGCGAAGCCGCGGCGTGCAGGGCGGCGTGCCGCTCGTCCTGCTGCACGGTTTCACCGGCACGGGCGAGTTCTGGCTTCCCGCGGCGTTGGCACTCCCGCGGCGGCACTGCGTGATCCCGGACCTGCCGGGGCACGGCGGCACCGATGCGCCGCCGCAATCCTGGCGGCTGGGCGAGGCCGCGGACGCGCTCGCGGCACTCCTCGACCGGCTGGGCCTCGGGCGCGTTGCACTCGCCGGCTACTCCCTCGGCGGCAGGCTCGCCCTGTCCTTCGCGCTGCGCCATGGCGCTCGCGTCGCCGCGCTGGCCCTTGTCGGCGCGAGCCCCGGCATCGAGGACGAAGCGGGGCGTGCCGCGCGCGCCGCGGCCGATATCGAACTCGCCGCATCCCTCGAGCGCGACGGCATCGAGGCCTTCAGCCGGCAGTGGGAGATGAACCCGCTCTTCGCCACGCAGGCTTCAATGGCGCCCGCATTGCGCGAATCGATGCGCGGCCAGCGCCTCGGGCAGGATGCCCGGCGGCTCGCGGCGGCCTTGCGCGCCTTCGGCACGGGCTTCCAGCCTTCTGCCCACGGCGCGCTTGCAAGCCTCGCCATGCCGGTGCTCGTCGTGGCGGGCGAGCACGACGCGAAGTTCACGCAGATCGCGCGGGACATGGCGGCACGCATCCCCGGCGCCACGCTTTCCGTGGTGCCCGGAGCGGGGCACGCGGTGCCGATCGAGCGGGCGCAAGCCTGCGCCGCCTTGCTGGAAGCCTTCCTGAAGAGGAGCATCGACGCATGAAGAAAGCCAAGCCCATCGCCTGGAAGTCCGCCGGCAAGTTCAAGGACATCCTCTACGACAAGGCGGAGGGAATCGCGAAGCTCACGATCAACCGGCCGGAAGTGCGCAATGCCTTTCGCCCGACGACGCTGAACGAGCTGGTCCGCGCCTTCTCTGACGCCCACGAGGACCCCGCCATCGGCGTGATCGTGCTCACGGGTGCGGGAGACCTCGCCTTCTGCTCCGGCGGCGACCAGCGGATTCGCGGCGAGCAGGGCTACGTGGGTCTCGACGGCGTGCCCAGGTTGAACGTGCTCGATTTACAGAAGCAGATCCGCTCCTGCCCCAAGCCCGTCGTCGCGATGGTCGCGGGCTACGCCATCGGCGGCGGCCACGTGCTGCACGTGGTGTGCGACCTCACCATCGCCGCGGACAACGCGCGCTTCGGGCAGACGGGCCCGCGCGTGGGCAGCTTCGACGGCGGCTTCGGCGCCTCCATCCTTTCCGATCTCGTGGGGCCGAAGAAGGCGAAGGAGATCTGGTTCACCTGCCGCCAGTACGACGCGCGGCAGGCCCTCGAGATGGGTCTCGTGAACGCGGTCGTCCCGCTGAAAGACCTCGAGCGGGAAACCGTCGCGATGTGCCGCGAGATCCTGCAGCACAGCCCGCTCGCGCTGCGTTGCCTGAAGAGCGCGTTCAACGCGCACTACGACGGGGAAGCGGGCATCCAGGAACTCGCCGGCAACGCGACACTCCTCTACTACATGACGGAGGAGGCGCAGGAAGGGCGCAACGCCTACGTCGAGAAGCGCCGCCCCGACTTCGGCAAGTTCAAGCGGGTGCCCTGATTCCGGCCCGCGGGTCCCGAGCATGGGCCACGAATTCATCGCCTACGCCATCGCCTTCCGCGAACCGGTCGTCACGGCCGCGCGCGCGTGGACCGTGCGGCGCGGCGCCTGGCTTCGGCTCGAGGATGACGAGGGGCGGGTGGGCTTCGGGGAAGCGGCGCCGCTCGATCCGTTGGACGCGCCGGGCGCGCTCGAAGCCGCATTGGAGCGCGGCCCGTACCGCGACGCGGCCTTCGATCTTGCCGACCTCGACCTGCGGGCGCAGCGCTTCGGGCGGCCGCTCGCCTATCTCCTGGCCGACACGCCGCGCCGCCAGGTCGCGGTGAACGCGCTGCTCGTGGCGACCGAGGCCGATGCCCTGGCCGAGGAGGCAGCGAGGGCGGTCGAGCAGGGATTCCGGACGGTGAAATTCAAGGTGGCGGCCGCACCGCCGGCGGTGGACATCGCGCGCGTCCACGCCGTGCGCGAGCGCGTGGGCGAGGGCGTGGCGATCCGTCTCGACGCCAATGCCTCGTGGGACGAGGAGACGGCGCTTCGCGTCCTTCGCGCCGTCGAGCACTGCGACATCGAATACGTCGAGGACCCCGTGGCGGGCGACCTGCGCGCCGTGTGCCGGCAGTGCAACGTGCCCGTGGCCGCCGACGTGCGAACGCTCGAGGAAGGGTGGCGCGTGATCCGGGAGCGTGGCGCGGGCATGGTGGTGTTGAAACCCATGGCGATGGGCGGGCTCCTGCCGACGCACGAGCTGGCCGTGGCCGCCATCGATGCGGGGATCGGCGTCGTGGTCACGTCGATCCTCGAGACCTCCGTGGGCGTGGCCGGTGCGCTGCACCTCGCGGCGAGCCTGCCGGGACCGGAGCGCGCCCATGGGCTCGCCACCGTGGCGCTTCTCGAGGAGGCGCCCGTCGAGGGACTCGATCCGCCCCACCAGGGAGCCATCGCGTTGCCGAAGGAACCGGGGCTGGGCGTTCGACTGCGGGAGCGCGCGCCTTGAATCGCGACGCGCCGGCGATCGTCTCCGCCGGCACCGTCGTCTCGCGTGCGGCGCTCGATGCGCGGGTGGCGGAGGCGACCGGTAGATTGCGTTCGCTGGGGGTCGGCGACGCAACCCGCGTCGGCCTGTGGGCGGAGAATTCCGTGGAATGGATCGTGGTCGCACTGGCGGTCGCGCGCGCGGGCGGCGTGCTGGTGCCGCTCAACACACGGCTCGCCGATGCGGAGATCGAATGGCAGGTTGCGCGCGCAGCGTTGTCGCTGGTCGTCGCGGGCGATGCCTTCGCCGCACGGGACCTGTGCGATTGCCGGGTCGTGTCGCTGGCGGAATGGCGCGCGCTGCCCGCCGGCGACGGCACGGCCGCACCGGGATGCGACGACGAGGATCGGGACGCGGCAATCGTCTTCACTTCCGGCACCACGGGACGACCCAAGGGCGCGATGCTCACGCGCGGCAACCAGCTCGCGAGCGCGCGGGCGGCGTCGGCGGTGCTGCCGCTGGGTCCCGGCGATCGCTGGCTCGCATCGCTCCCGTTCTTCCATGTCGGGGGATTGGGCATCGTGCACCGGTGCCTTCCCACGGGCGCGTGCATCGTGCTGCCGGCGTCGTTCTCGACAGAAGACCTCGACCGGGCGATCGAGGAGGAAGGCATCACGCACCTCTCGGTGGTCGATGCGACGCTTCGCCGGATCCTGGATGTGCGCAATGGGCAGCCGCTGCCGGATCGCGTGCGAGCGGTGGTGGTGGGCGGCGGGCCCGTGAGTCCTGCGTTGATCGAAGCCTGCCCGCGGGCGCTGGCCACCTACGGGCTCACGGAATCCTGCGCGATGGCTACCCTCGTGCGCCCCGGCTCTTCGCCCGCCGCGAGAGCCACCGCCGGGCCGGCGCTGCCCGGCATCGCGCTTCGCATCGGCGACGACGGCGCGATCGAGCTGCGCGGCCCGACGGTGATGCGCGGCTACCTCGACGATCCGGTCGCCACCGCGTGCGCGCTTCGCGACGGGTGGCTGCGGACGGGCGACCTGGGGGAACGGGATGGCGAGGGGTGTCTGCGCGTGCTCTCGCGGCGCGACGATCTCATCGTTTCCGGTGGCGAGAACGTCTACCCGGCGGAAATCGAGCAGGCACTTCGCGAGCATCCCGAGGTGGCCGATGCCGTGGTGATCGGCGTGCCGGACGACAGGTGGGGTGAGGTGCCGCTCGCGGTCGTGGAACTGCGCGGGCCCGGGTCTCCCGACCTTCGGTCTTTCCTCGAGACGCGCCTCGCGCGCTACAAGCTGCCGCGCATCGCGTTTGCCGACGCAATTCCACGGCTCGCAAACGGCAAGCCCGATCGCGCGACCGTCCGGGCGATGAACGATGAAGGGGACGCTTCCCTTCACGCGTGAAGGGAAGCGTCCCCTTCAGGCCCTTCAGGCGCTTCAGGCGAAGGGTAGCGCCCCCTTCGTATCCCCTTCGTATCAGGCGACGTGCAGGCGGGAGTTCGCGGAGACGTGCTGCTTCAGGAACTCCATCTGGTCCGCCAGTATCCGGCGGTTGGCCAGGATCAGGAACTCCGCGCGGTTGGGCACGTAGGGCGCGTAGAGGAGCTGCATGCGCGCCTCCTCCGGCGTGCGGCTGCCCTTCCTCTGGTTGCACGAGCGGCACGCGGTGACCACGTTCATCCACGTGTCCCGGCCGCCGCGCGACATCGGCAGGATGTGGTCGCAGGTGAGTTTCAGCGGCGGGAAGAGCCCGCCGCAGAAGGCGCACATGGCGCGGTCGCGGTGGAAGAGCTCGCGGTTGTTGAGCGGCGGGACCTGGTGGAAGCCCTTGTGCGCGAGCGCCTTGCCGCGGATGGCGATGATGGAATTGGCGCTGATGCTCGATCGCAGGCCGGTGAGCTGCGAAGTTCCGCCCCAGATCGTGAACGCCTCGCGGCCGGTCTCCCAGGCCACGCGTTCCTTGGCGTAGTACCAGACCGCCTGCTGCCACGTGACCCAGCGGTGCGGGACGCCGTGCTGATCCAGCGTGAGGATGAGGGGAAGCGCTCGGTTCATCGTTTTGATACGGCCGTTTTGCCAGTCAAATCGGGAACTTGCGATAATGCCGCCCGGAAGCCCTCGCAATCTACCACATCTGAATGTCAGCGCTTGCTCGCTTCGTGAGCAACGCCCGACCGAAGGAAAGCCATGAATCTCGACCGCGTCGACGCCGGCAAGGACCTGCCCAACGACTTCAACGTCATCATCGAAATCCCGATGAATGCCGACCCGATCAAGTACGAGATCGACAAGGCCACGGGCGCGCTCTTCGTCGACCGCTTCGTGCAGACGGCGATGCATTACCCGTGCAACTACGGCTACATCCCGCACACGCTCGCCGACGACGGCGATCCCACGGATGTGCTCGTGGTCACGCCCTTCGCGTTGATGCCCGGCGTGGTGGTGCGCTGCCGCCCCATCGGCATGCTGAAGATGAGCGACGAGGGGGGCGGCGACACCAAGCTCCTCGCCGTGCCCATCGACAAGCTGACGCCCCTTTACCGCGACATCGAGACGCCGCGCGACCTGCCGCGCATGCTGCTCGACCAGATCACGCACTTCTTTGCGCACTACAAGGATCTCGAGGCCGGCAAGTGGGTGCGGATCGAGGGCTGGGTGGGCCCGGAGGAGGCGAAGGCCGAGATCCTCACGAGCGTGAAGCGCTACAAGGCCCCGAAAAAGGCGAAGTGACGTGTAACTTCCGCCGCCGCCGGCGCGAATTCACGGTCATGATCGCACGCCTCGTCCTCGCCGCGAGCCTCGCCGCACTCTCCGCCCCGGCCCTCGGGGCGGCGTGCACCGCGCAGTCCGGCCCGCAGCCCGCGGCACTCCTCGAGCTCTATACCTCCGAGGGCTGCAGCAGTTGCCCGCCCGCGGACCGGTGGTTCTCGCGGCTCGACCTCGCAGGCGAGGCAAAGCGGGTCGTGCCGCTCGCCTTCCACGTGGAGTACTGGGACTACATCGGCTGGAGGGACCGCTTCGCCGATCCCGCGTGGAGCGCTCGGCAGCGCGAAGCCGTGCGCCGGGCCGGCGGAAGGACCGTCTACACGCCGCAGGTGATGCGAAACGGGCGGGACTTCCCGCGCTGGCACGCGGCCGGCGCGCTGGCGAAGGCCGAGTCCGGCGACGTCGCCTCGACCGTGACGATCGCGCTTCGCCTGGAATCCACGCCCGCGGGCCTCGCGGTGGCCGCCGACGCCGGCCCTTCGGGCGCGGCGCCGGTCCGGGGCGAACTCTTCGTGGCACTCACGGAGAACCGGCTCGCGAGCACGGTGCGCGCCGGCGAGAACCGCGGCAAGGCGCTTTCCCACGACCATGTGGTGCGGCGGCTCGTCCCGCTCGGCGCCCTGGGTGCTCGCGCGGGCACCTTCCGGCACGTCTTTGCGCTGGCCTCCGACTGGAAGTCCGCCGATCTCGCCGTCGCCGCGTTCGTGCAGGACGCGCGCACGGGCGAGGTGCTGCAGGCCCTGCGCCTCGCGAACTGCGCCGGCTGAAGCCTCAGTAGGCGTCGTCCCAGGAGATGCTCAGCCGCGTGGCGCTGTTGATGAGCCCCACCATGCTGTAGGTCTGCGGGAAGTTGCCCCACAGCTCTCCGGATACGGGATTGATGTCCTCGGACAGGAGCCCCAGCCGGTTGCGGGTGGCGAGGGCGGCCACGAAGCGCTCGCGCGCCTCGTCACGCCGGCCGAGGGCGGCGAGTGCGTCGATGTACCAGAACGTGCACACCAGGAACGCGTTGGCCGGCTTTCCGAAATCGTCGGGCTGGGTGTAGCGGAAGACGAAATCGCCGCGCAGGAGATCGCGCTCGACCGCGGCGACGGTGCTCGCGAAGCGCGGATCGTCCGCCTCGAGGAAGCCGAGTTCGGCGAGCAGCAGCAAGCTCGCGTCGAGGCCGTCGCCGTCGAAGGTGGCCACGAAGCTGCCGCGCCGCGAGGACCACGCCCGCTCGCTGATCACCGCGTGGATGCGGTCGGCCTCCTTCCGCCAGCGGCCCGCGGGCTCGGTGATGCCGAGCCGACGCGCGATCTTGGCGAGCCGGTCGCACGCCACCCAGCACATCACGCTCGAGAAGGTGTGCACGTGCGCCGAGCCGCGCAGCTCCCACAGGCCCGCGTCGGGCTGGTCGAAGATCTCCGCGGCCTGTTCGCCCAGGAACTCCAGGCGGCGGAAGAGCCCCTCGTTGCCCACGGCGGCGAGCCGCCGGTCGAAGAAGGCGTGGGTGGCCGCGAGAATCGTGGAGCCGTACACGTCGTTCTGGACCTGCTGGTAGGCCTGGTTGCCGATGCGCACCGGCCCCATGCCGCGGTAGCCGGGCAGGGAGTCGACGATGCGCTCCTCGATCTCCGGGCGCCCGCTGATCCGGTAGACCGGCTGCAGGTGCCCGCCGCTGCGCGAGGCGACGTTGATGATGTAGCCCAGGTAGCGCTCCATCATCCGCGTCGCGTTCAGGCGGTTCAGCGCGCTCACGACGAAATAGGCGTCGCGCAGCCAGCAGAAGCGGTAGTCCCAGTTGCGCCCGCTGTCGGGGGATTCCGGAATCGAGGTCGTGAGCGCGGCGATCATCGCGCCGGTGTCGTCGTACGCGGCGAGCTTCAGGGTGATCGCCGCGCGGATGATCTCGTCCTGCCACTCGAAGGGCAGCGACAGGTCGCGCACCCAGTTGTGCCAGTAGTCGACCGTGAGCTCCAGGTAGCGGCGCGTGACTTCCGCCACGCCGCCCTGCAGCGTTTCGTCCTGCCCCATCAGGAAGGCCACGGGATCGCGCAGGACGAAGGGCATCTCCTCGAGGATGGCGGTGATCGAGCAGTCCGTGGTGAGGCGAAGCGTGTTTCCCGAGCCCACGTAACGGATGTGGTTGGAGCCCGAGGTCACGTCCGGGCGCCGGCGGCCGTAGTCGTCCCCGGGGCGCATGCGCACCTTGATCCTGGGGCTTCCCGCGATGGGGGTCACCACGCGCACGAGCTGGGCGGGGCTGAAGAGCCGGCCGAACTGGCGGAAGCGCGGCGCGAAGTCGATGATCTCGATCGCGCCGCCGCGGTCGTCGTAGAGGCGCGTCCGGAGCACAGGCGTATTGGGCAGGTACTCCTGCTCGGTGCGCACCTGCCAATCGAGCTCGACGCCCATGAAGCCGAAGGCGTCGTCGCCGTCGCGCTCGCGCAGCAGCGAGCAAAAGACCGCGTCGGCGTCGAAGCGCGGCAGGCACGCCCACGCGATTTCTCCCACCTCGTCGACCAGCGCGCCAACGCTGCAGTTGCCGATGACGCCGAGTTCGAGGCTTCTCATGGTTCCCCCTTCCGCGCCCTAGCGGCCAGCCCGCTCCGCGAATTCGGCGAGCCATTCCCGCACCTGGTCGGCGCCGGCGAGCCGCCAGCGCGCGTGCGTGTGACCCGGGCCGACCTTGACGGTCAAGCCGGCGCGGGCGTTGACGAGGCCGAAGCCCAGCTCGTCGGTGAGGTCGTCGCCGACGAAGACCGGCACGCGGCCCGCGAAGGGCGCCTCGGCGAGGAACTCCGCGATCGCCGTGCCCTTGTCGCGGCCGCTTGGGCGGACCTCGAAGACGAACTTGCCGCCCTGCAGCTCGAACTCGTCGCCCAGCGCGGCGAGCACGCGGCGCGCCTCGCGTTCAGCGTCCTTCGCGAGGGCCGGCGCGTTTCGGTAGTGGAGGGCGAGGCTCGTGCCCTTCTCCTCGAGGAGCAGGCCGGGGTTCGCGGCCACGAAGCGGCGCAGTTCCTCCGCCGGGCCGTGCAGGCGGGAGGCGAGCGGAGCATGGAAATGCATCGAGCCGTCCACGGAGCGGCGCTCCGCGCCGTGCTGGCCGGCGATGGCGAAGCGGTCCGGCGCGAAGAGCTGGTCGAGATCGGCGATGGAGCGGCCGCTGATCAGCGCGAGGGCCCCGGAGGCCGCGTCGCGCAGGCCCTCGAGGATCGCGCGCAGCGGCGCGTCGACCTTCACGGCGTCGGGTTGGTCCTCGTGGTGCACGAGCGTGCCGTCGAAGTCGAGGAAGATCGCCATGCCCGCTTCGAGCGCCGGGGCGCCGTCCACGACCCGGTCTTTCGCCGCTCCCGAATCGTTGCGCGCCCCGGTCATGTCATTTCCCTTTCGCGCCCGTGGCAGGGACGCCGTCAGTTGCGCCTTGGTCCGGCGGCCTGGACGGCGACGCGCGGGCCGGCCGAGAGGCTGCTGCGGTTGCGCATGCGCGCCGCGTCGAGGAGCATGCGCCCGGCCCAGCGGTACACGTTGAACTCCTGGAGGAGCCCGCGCATGCTGCGCATCCGCGCGCGCTGCTCGTCGGGCGGCATCATGAGCGCAGTCTTGACCGCCGCGGCGCATTGCTCGGTGTCGTAGGGGTTCACGATCAGCGCCTCGGGCAGCTCGCGGGCCGCGCCGGCGAACTGCGAGAGGATCAGCACGCCGCGCTCGTCCTCGCGGGTGGCCACATACTCCTTCGCGACCAGGTTCATGCCGTCGTGCAGGCTCGAGACGAAGCAGAAGTCGGCGGCGCGGTAAAACGTGTAGACACGGTTGGAGTCGTGGTGCTGGATGCGCAGGTCGATGGGCTTGCAGGCCGGGGAGCCGAAGCGGTGGTTGATGCGCCCGGCGGCGGCGCGCACGCGCGCGTCCAGCGACTGGTACTCGTCGATGCTCGCCCGGCTGGGCGCGGCGATCTGCACGAAGGAGAGCTTGCCGACCCAGTCGGGGTTGAGCTCGAGGAAGCGCTCGATGCCCGCGAAGCGCTCGAGGATGCCCTTCGTGTAGTCGAGGCGGTCTACTCCCACGCCGAGGCGGACTTCGTCCGCGAGGCCCAGCTCCTCGCGGATCGCCTTGCGGCACTCCTCCACCGGCGCCATGTTGGCGAGGCCCTGCAGCGGCCACTCGATCGAGATCGGATAGCGATGGACCTCGGTCGCCTCCCCGCCGTAGGAGATGCTGAAGCTCTCGCGGTCCACGCGCGCTTCCATGTAGGTGTCCACGGTGTCGAAGAAGTTGTTGCAGTGGAACTGCGTGTGGAAGCCGAGTATGGAGGAGCCGAGCATCCCGTCGAGGAGCTCGTTGCGCCACGGGCAGACGCCGAAGGCCTCGGGGTTGGGCCAGGGGATGTGCCAGAAGGTGATGATGGTCGCCTCGGGGAGCTGCTCGCGGATCATCCGGGGCAGCAGCGCGAAGTGATAGTCCTGGACGAGCACGATGGGATTCTTCGTGCGCGATTCCGACACGACCGTGTCCGCGAAACGCTGGTTCACCGTGCGGTAGTACTCCCAGTCGGAGGCCCGGAACACAGGGCGGGTGTGCGCGATGTGGCAGAGCGGCCACAGGCCCTCGTTCGCGAAGCCGTAGTAGTAGCCGGCCTCCTCCTCCTTCGTGAGCCAGACGCGGCGGATCTGGTACGAGGGGTTGTCCGGCGGGACCCGCACGTGGTCCTTGTCGTCGACCACTTCGCGGTCTGCGGTGCCGGCCCCGTGCGCGATCCAGGTGCCCGAGCACGCGCGCATCACGGGCTCCAGCGAGGTGATCAGGCCGCTCGCGGGACGCAGCACCTCGATGCGGTCGCCCTGGCGGACGTGGATGTAGGGCTCGCGGTTGGAGACGATCAGGATCTCGTCGCCCTTCAGGTCCTCGCGCAGGATCGTGCGCAGCGTCTCCGGCGCCCAGCTGATCTGCGACTCGTCGCGCATCCGGCGCTCGGTCTCCAGGTCGCGCACCAGCGCCTCGAGGTCGCGGGCGATGGGATTGAGCGCTTTCGAGGACTGCGTCGGCCGCTGGGCGAGGGCCTGCCCGCGGATCAGCGCCTTGATGCTCGCGACCCACCCGCGCCACGAAAGCTCCGCGATCACCACGGTGATGAGCGCGATCACCGCGGCGATCGCCGCGAAGAGGTAGACCAGGTACTTGCGGGTATCCGCGCTCCTGCGCTCGACGAAGCTCATGTCGTGGACGACGATCAGCTCTCCCGTGTTCGTCCCGTTCACCACGACCGGCGTCGTCGCCACGTGCAGCGGCCCGCTCGGCAGCTTGAGGACGTGCCCGTGCTCCTCGCGCGGCGAGCCAGGCGGCCGGCAGGCGATGTCCCGCGGCAGCGTCGCGGTGCCGTAGGCGAGCTTGCCGGTCGCGTCGCAGAACCCGATCGCGTAGAGGCGCTCGTCCTGGAGGATGCGGGTGAAGAACGATTCCAGGCGCTGCGAGCGGACCTTCTCCTTCGCGTCGTCGGCGAGGAGCTCCGAGAGCGGCTCCTGCACCGCCGTGGCGATGAGGTGCGTGCGGCTGTCCAGGTCGCGCACGAACCACTTGAGCGTCTGGTCGTCGACGAGCGGGGCTACGCCGTAGGCGATCGCGCCCAGGGCCAGGATGAGGGGAAGGATGAAGCGAAGGGAGAGCCGCATGAGTCCGGTGCCGGTTGTAGCGTCCCGCGCGGGCCCGGCGCGTAGGGTGCGATGGCCCGCTGCGAGGCCCCCGGCGTTTTCGCGAGAGGATGAAGGCCTCCATTGTATCGCCTTGGGGATGCGAAGGCACCCGCCCGGCCCCGCGGCGGGCTCAGTCCACGGGTGTGGCGACCGGCCTCCTCAGCCCCGGCACGGCGAGCAGCACGAGGGCTGCGCCGATGAGCGCCATGCCGAAGAGCTCGTGGGGCGGCGGTTGCTCGCCCAACTGCAGCCACGAGGCGATCACGGCGATGACGGGAATGGCGAGCGTGTTGAGCCCGGTGATGCCCGCCGGCGCATGCGACAGGACGTAGGTCCACAGCCACCAGCCGCCCGCGGTCGCGAACACCGTGGAGTAGGCCAGGGCGATCGCGTATTCCCCGTTCCAGCGCGGCGCCTCGTGCGGATGGAAGATCGACAGCAGCACGAGCGGCACGGAGCCGAAGGCGAGCTGCCACGCGGTGAACGTGAGCGGCTCGGCGTCCTTCGTGGGCCAGCGCTTCGACATCACCGCGGCTAGCGCCCAGACGGCGCCCGCGGCCACGGCGAGCAGGCTCGCCTCGAGGCTCGTGAGGCGCCACGGCGAGACGATGAGCACGAGGCCCGCGAAGGCGAGCCCGACCGAGAGCCACTGCGCGCCGCGCATGCGCTCGCCGATCAGGAAGTGCGCGAACACGATCATCCAGAAGGGCATCGTGTAGGTGAGTACCGAGGTCTTTCCCGGGCCGGCCGAGAGGAGCGCGAAGTGCGTGAGCATCACGAAGGCGCCCACTTGCACGAAGCCGAGCACGATCGCCATCCGGTACCGCTCGAGCGTGAGCCTGCGCCCGGTGGCGGCGATCAGCGCGAAGAGGAGAAGCGAGCCGAGCACGACCCGCTCGGCGGCAAAATCGAAGGGATGCGCGTGCCGCAGCGCGATCTTCATCACGATCCACGAATAGCCCCAGATCGCGCACATGGCGGCCATGGCGGCGATCGGTGCGGAGCGGGAGTTCATTGCGGGGCGGGTAGAATCGCGACGAGTTGCGACTCTACACCATGGCGAACGCTCCCGATTTCCGCATCCGCCTCGTCGCCTGGCACGACGCTTCCGCCGTGCTGGCGCGCATCCGCACGGCGGTTTTCGTGGTGGAGCAGAACGTGCCCGCGGAGATCGAGATCGACGGGCGCGATGGCGAATGTGCCCATGCGCTGGCCGAGAGCGCGGCGGGCGAGGTCATCGGCACGGGGCGCCTCATGCCCGACGGGCGCATCGGGCGCATGGCCGTTCTCGCTTCCTGGCGCGGCCGGGGCGTGGGCGCGGCGATACTGGAAGCCCTGCGGGCCGAGGCGAGGCGGAGGGGCCTTCGCGAGACCTACCTGCATGCGCAGTCGCACGCGCGGGACTTCTACGCGCGCCACGGCTACGCGGTCGAGGGCGAGGAGTACCTGGAGGCCGGCATCCCCCACGTCGGCATGCGCGCGCGCGCCTGACCGTAAATCGGGGAGCGTCCCCTTTCAGGGGAAGGCATACGGCAGCGGCTGGATGGCGAGCGCGGGACCGGCGAGCGAGCCGTGGCGCAGGTTCTTCTGCCCGATCGCCTCGAGCTGCGCGACCACCAGCGCCTCGAAGCCGCCGCCGGGCGAAGGCGCCACGTTGGCGACCGTGCCCGCGGACTGGTCCCCGAAGGACTCGCTGTAGACGCGGTCGCCCGGAACGAGGGGCGTGGCCGAGTGCACGCGCACGGCGCGCTTCTTGAGGATGCCGCGATACTGAGTGCGGGCGACGATCTCCTGGCCGGGGTAGCAGCCCTTCTTGAAGTTGACGCCCCCCACCAGCTCGTAGTTGGCCATCTGCGGCACGAACTCCTCCTGCGTGCCCGGGACGACCTGCACCACGCCGTCGCGGATGAGGGACAGCGTCCAGTCGTCGAGCGTGGCGGGCTGCCCCTCGGGCGCGGCGCCGAATGCGACCGCCCGTGACTCGCCCAGGCGGAAGACACCGGGCGGCAAATCCCCGCCCCACAGGCCGAAGCGCGGCGTGGCGGCGGAGACATCCTCCACGGTCACCTTCGAGCGCAGGACGAACATGCGCAGGCGCTTGGCGATCGCCTCGGCGAAGGCGGCGGGAAAGAGGAGGAGGTAGCCCCCGGCGTCGCGCGCGAGGATGAAGGTCGCGAGGAGCCGCCCCTTGGGCGTGCACCAGCCGGTCCACTGGGCGCCGCCCACGCCGAGCGCCTTCACGTCGCTGGTGAACTGCCGGTGCAGGAAATCCGCCGCCTCGTCACCCGAAACGCGAAGGAGCGCGTTGGAGGATGCGAGGTCGCAGACGTTGGGAAGGGCGGATTTCATCGGGGTGGACATGACGCCAGGGTCGGATGCATTCCAGTATAGCGGCGGGCAGCCCGCGAACGACCCCGCCTGGCGTGTGGTCATCGCGATCGGCCCGTCGCGGCTGGCGCGGGGGTGGATCGTGGCGATCGTTGCGGCGTCGGCATTCGCAACGCTCGCCGCGAACCTGGACCCCTTCCTGCAGGCCGCTGTCATCCTCACGCTCGTGTGTGCCCACGTTCGCGCGTTGCGCCTGGACGCCTGCCGCGAAGGTCCCGGCGCCATCGTCCGGCTCACGGTCGACCTGGCAGAGCGCGTCGAGGCGCAGCTGCACGACGGAACCCCGGTCGCCGGCCGGCTCCGGGAGGGCTGCTTCGTCGCACCCTGGCTCACGATCGTCCGGTGGCGCCCCGACGGCGCCCGCTTCACGCGCACGATTCTCGTCGCCCCGGACGCCGTCGATGCCGATGCGTACCGGCGCCTGCGCATCCTGCTGCGATGGCGCTGACGGTATAATCCGGCCATGAATTCGCACGTGGCGCCCGCGCAGCCCCTGCTCACGCTGCACGGCGGCGTCGCGCTCTCCGCCTTCCGCATCGACAAGCTGGTCGCCGGCCTCGATCCCGGCCTGCGCGGGCGCCTCGCGGTCGACACGCGCTTCGTCCATTTCGCGCAGCTCTCCACGCCGCTCACGCCCGCGGAATCCGAAGTCCTCGCGAAGATCCTCACCTACGGCACGCCCGCCGGCGCCGCTCCCGAGGGCGAGCTCCGGCTCGTGCTCCCGCGCTTCGGCACCGTGTCGCCGTGGTCGTCCAAGGCCACGGACATCGCGCACAACTGCGGCCTGGAAAAGCTCGTCCGCCTCGAACGCGGAGTGGCCTGGCATTTCGCCTTGCAGGGCGGCAAGCCGCTCGCGGGCGATGCGGAGCGCGCGCTCCACGACGCGATCCACGACCGCATGACGGAAACGGTGGAGACCTCGCTCGCCGCCGCCGCGCGGCTCTTTGCCCGCCACGAGCCCGCGCCCCTCGCGACGGTCGATCTCCTGGGCGGCGGAAGGAAGGCGCTCGAGGAGGCGAACGCCGCGCTGGGGCTCGCGCTCGCGCCCGACGAGATCGACTACCTCGTCGAGAATTTCGCGAAAATGGGGCGCAACCCCACGGACGTGGAACTCATGATGTTCGCGCAGGCCAACAGCGAGCATTGCCGGCACAAGATCTTCAACGCCTCCTGGACGATCGACGGCAGGGCCGAGGACAAGAGCCTCTTCCAGATGATCCGCAACACCCACGCCGCGAGCCCGCGCGGCACGGTCGTGGCCTACTCGGACAATTCCGCGGTGATGGAAGGTGCCACGATCGAGCGCTTCTTCCCCGATGCCGATCGCGGCTGGGCGTTCCACCGGGACGAGACGCACATCCTCATGAAGGTGGAGACCCACAACCACCCGACCGCCATCGCGCCGCACCCGGGCGCGGGAACGGGCGCGGGAGGCGAGATCCGCGACGAGGGTGCGACCGGCACGGGCGGCAAGCCCAAGGCGGGCCTCACCGGGTTCTCGGTATCGAACCTCCAGCTCCCCGGGCAGCGCGAGCCGTGGGAAGGCGACTACGGCAAGCCCGGGCGCATCGCCTCGGCGCTCGCGATCATGATCGAGGGCCCGATCGGGGGCGCGGCGTACAACAACGAGTTCGGCCGGCCGAACCTCGCCGGCTACTTCCGCGCCTTCGAGATGGAAGTCGCGGGCGAGGTGCGCGGCTACCACAAGCCCATCATGCTGGCCGGCGGCCTCGGAAACCTCTCCGCGCGGCACGTCGAGAAGCACGCCTTCGCCGCGGACACCGTGCTCATCCAGCTGGGCGGTCCGGGTTTCCTCATCGGCATGGGCGGTGGGGCGGCCTCCTCGATGGCGAGCGGAACCAACACCGAGTCCCTCGATTTCGATTCCGTGCAGCGGGCGAACGCGGAACTCGAGCGCCGCTGCCAGGAGGTGATCGACGCCTGCTGGCAGATGGGGGAGTCGAACCCCATCCTCTCCATCCACGACGTGGGCGCGGGCGGGATCTCCAACGCGCTGCCGGAGCTTGCGCACGGCGGCGGCGTCGGCGCCGACGTGGAGCTGCGCGAGGTGCCGATCCAGGAGCCGGGCATGACGCCCATGCAGATCTGGTCCAACGAGTCGCAGGAGCGCTACGTGCTCGCGATCCCCGAGGACCGGATCGACGAGTTCGCCCGGGTCTGCGAGCGCGAGCGCTGCCCCTTCGCGGTGGTGGGCATCGCCCGCGCCGACGGCCGGCTCGTGGTCGAGGACACGCTCTTCGCGAACGACCCCGTGGACATGCCGCTGGAGGTGCTGCTCGGCAAGCCCCCGCGCATGCACCGCGACGTGAAGCGCCTCGCGCGCAAGCCTGCGGTCTTCGATCTGTCCGCCATCGACCTCGAGGAGGCGGCGTTGCGCGTGCTGCGGCTTCCGGCGGTCGCGGACAAGACTTTCCTCGTCACCATCGGCGACCGCTCCGTGGGCGGCCTGTGCGCGCGCGACCAGATGGTCGGCCCGTGGCAGGTGCCGGTGGCCGACTGCGCGGTCACGACGATGGGTTACGCGACGCACCTCGGCGAAGCCATGGCCCTCGGCGAGCGCACGCCCGTCGCGCTGATCGACGGCCCCGCCTCGGGGCGCATGGCGGTGGGAGAGGCGATCACGAACATCGCCGCAGCCGCCATCGCGGCCCTGGGAGACGTGAAGCTCTCCGCCAACTGGATGTGCGCGGCGGGGCATCCGGGAGAGGACGCGGCGCTCTTCGACACGGTGCGGGCCGTGGGCATGGAACTCTGCCCCGCGCTCGGCGTCGCGATTCCCGTCGGCAAGGATTCCATGTCGATGAAGACGACCTGGCAGGATCCCGCCACGGGTGAGGCGAAGGCGGTCACCGCGCCGCTCTCGCTCGTCATCACCGCCTTCGCGCCGGTGACGGACGCACGCCGCACCCTCACGCCGCAGTTGCGCACCGACGCGGGCGAGACGGAACTCGTGCTGGTCGATCTCGGCGGCGGCAGGAACCGCCTCGGCGGCTCCGCGCTCGCGCAGGTGCACGGCCAGCTCGGGGATGCGGCGCCCGACGTGGACGACCCCGCGAAGCTCGCCGCCTTTTTCGGCGCGATCCAGGCGCTGAACGCGGCCGGCCGGATCCTCGCCTACCACGACCGCTCCGACGGCGGCCTCTTCGCGACGCTGTGCGAGATGGCCTTCGCGGGCCGCGCGGGCGTCTCCGTCTACCTCGACAACCTCGCCATCGACCCGAAGCAGCTCGACGTCGACGGCCACGAGCGCCAGACCGACGTGCTCGCCGGAAGCGTCGCGGACCGGGTTCTCGCGGTGCTTTTCAACGAGGAACTGGGCGCGGTGCTGCAGGTGCGCAAGGACGACCGCGCCGCGGTGATGGGCGCGCTGAGGGAAGCCGGGCTCTCGCGCGAGTCGCACGTGATCGGGCACCCCAATGCCGAGGGGCAGGTGCGCATCCTCTTGAACGGCAAGCCCGTGCTCGCGCGCAAGCGGGTCGATCTCCACCGTGCGTGGTCCTCGGTCACGCACGCGATTCAGCGCCTGCGCGACAACCCGGCCTGCGCCGACCAGGAGTACGACCGGATCCTGGACGAGGGCGATCCGGGGCTCGCGGCGAAGTTGAGCTTCGATCCCGCAGAGGACATTGCCGCACCCTTCGTGGCCCGGGGCGCGCGGCCGCGGATCGCGATCCTGCGCGAGCAAGGCGTGAACGGGCAGATGGAGATGGCGGCGGCCTTCGACCGCGCGGGCTTCGCGGCCTTCGACGTGCACATGAGCGACATCATCGCGGGGCGCGTGCAGCTCGCCGACTTCAAGGGCTTCGCCGCCTGCGGCGGGTTCAGCTACGGCGACACGTTGGGCGCGGGCGAAGGCTGGGCCAAGTCCATCCTCTTCAACGCCCGGGCCCGCGACGAGTTCGAGGCGTTCTTCGGCCGCGCCGATTCCTTCGCGCTCGGCGCCTGCAACGGCTGCCAGATGGTGTCGAACCTGAAGTCGATCATCCCGGGCGCGCAGAACTGGCCGCATTTCGAGAGGAACCTCTCGGAGCAGTACGAGGCGCGCTTCACGCTGCTCGCGGTGCAGAAGTCGCCGTCGCTCTTCTTCGCGGGCATGGAAGGCAGCCGCATCCCCATCGTCACCGCCCACGGCGAGGGCCGGGCGAGCTTCCGCGACGCGAAGGCGCGCGAGGCCTGCGAGTACCTGGTCGCCGCGCGCTTCGTCGACCACCGCGGCAAGCCGACCGAGGCCTACCCCTACAACGCCAACGGCTCGCCCGGCGGCATCACCGCGGTCACCACGCCGGACGGGCGCTTCACGATCATGATGCCGCACCCGGAGCGCGTCTTCCGCACCGTGCTCATGTCGTGGCACCCGGACGGCTGGGGCGAGGATTCGCCGTGGATGCGCATGTTCCGCAACGCGCGCGCCTGGCTCAACTAGAAATTGGGAACGCTCCCCTGTTTTTCGCTTGATGGGGAGCGTCCCCGTTTCCGGGAGGCAGCATGTATGTGGTGATCTGGCGCTACCGGGTCGATCCGGAGCAGGCGGCGAAATTCGAGAAGGCCTACGGGCCGAAGGGCGAGTGGGCGAAGCTCTTTTCCGCGTCGAAAGACTACCTCGGCACGGAACTGCTCGCCGACGACGAGCGCGCGGGCGAGTACGTGACCATCGACCGCTGGTCGGGCGAGGAGGCGTACAGCGCCTTCCTCGGCGAGCACGAGACCGAATACGACCGCATCGACCGGAGATGCGAGGCGCTCACGCTCTCGGAGAGCCGCGTGGGCGCGTACGGCCTCGCCGGGAAGAAGGCGTGAGCGAACTCGCGTTTTCGCGCATGGGCCCCGGCGATCGCGACGGGGCCTCGGGGCTCTTCCTCGCGTTCCTGCGCGCCGATCCACACTACCGGGATGTCGCCGCCGTCTACGGTGACGGCGGCCCCGAGGCGCTCTCCCGTGCGCTGGACCTCTTTCTCGCGAGGCCCGAACTCGGCTTCGTGTGGATGGCGCGGCGCGGCGGCGAGGTCGTGGGCTGCTGCGTCGTGTGCCTCGCGATCTCCACTTCGCGCGGCACCCTCGTGGCCAAGCTGGACGACGTGAACGTGCGCCCGGGGCTCGAGGGGCAGGGCATCGGCTCGGCGATGCTCGCTGCGCTCAAGGCCGAACTCGCGAAGGCGGGTGTGACGCGCATCGACACCGCCACGCACTTCGACAATCCCGGCGCGCGGCGCTTCTACGAGCGCCACGGCTTCGCGACCCTGCGCGAGGAGCGCCTGAGCTGCCTGCTGGCCTGAGCAAGACTGCGGCCCGCGACGCGGGCGGGACGGTTACCGCTCGATCCTGCGCAGCCACTCCTCGCTGATGCGGTAGCCCGGGTGGTCGCGGCGGAACTGCGCCAGCGCGCGGTCGGCTTCTTCGTGCAATCTTCGGTTGCGCAGCAGGGCGATGCGCTCGAGTTGCTTCTCGGGCGCCTCCGATGCGCCGAGCGTGGCCTTTTCCTCCCGCGTGGCCGCATCACGGGACGCCTCCGTCTTCGCCCGCGGGGCGGGCGGCGCGGCGGCGCGGGCGGGCCCCGCGGGCCGGACGGCATCGGCTGCCGCAGGCGCCGCGGCCGCGGGCATCGGCGCCACGTTTTTCTCCAGGGGCGTCGAAAATGACGTCGTGCCCGATGCGGGCGGGAAAGCGGCAGGCGGCGGCGAGGCGGGACGCGCGACCGGTTCGGCGCGCGGCGGATCGGGTGCGAAGCGCTTCGCCTCGGGCGCCGGTACGGGTTGCCGGGCGAGGGCCGGCGGCGCATCCATGGCCTGCGGCGCCGGCGCGCCGGGTTGCGAAGACTTCTGCGCCGGCGCGGCGATCGACTGCTCCCGTATCGCGGGCGCCGGCACCGTCGCTGCGGGCGGTGGTGCGTGCTCGGGCGCCGTCACAGGCTTCGACTCGGGCTGTGCCGTCGCCGCGGCCGGTTTCCCGGAAGCCCGCAACTCCTCGGCTTCCGTCGCAGGAGGAGCGACGGGGTACTCGGCGCTGCCCGAGGAAACCGGCGTGCCGTCCATGACCATCGGCTTTTCTCGCTCGACCTGCAGCGACACGCCGATGGCGAGTGCCAGCACGGCGGCGATCGACATCGGCAGCTGCCAGCGGCGCATGCCGCCCGGCCGCGCGCCCACGGCCCGCCGCGCGGCCGCCTGGATCGCCGCGTCGAGCGCGGGCGGGGGCGCCTCGCCCGGCATCGCGCGATAGGCGGCGCTCACGCGGTCGTCGCGCGGATCAGCCATCGAGGGCTTCCCGGAGCTTCGCCGTCGCGTAGCGCACGCGGCTCTTCACCGCTTCCTCGTTCGCGCCGGTGGCCGCGGCGATTTCGGCGATGGACATTTCGGCTTCCTCCTTCATCACGAACGCCTCGCGCTGGGCGGGCGGGAGCGCTTCGAACGCGGCCGCGAACCGCGCCATCGCCTCCCGGTTGGACAGCTGCGCGAACGGTTCGTCGCCGGGATCGCCCGGCGGATCGATCGCGGGCCGCCCGTCTTCGTCCCCGGCGTCGAGGGGCACGAGCGTCAGGCCCTTGCGTCGCCAGGCGTCGACGAGCCGGTTGTGGGCTATGGCGTAGAGCCAGGTGGTGAACTTCGCCCGCGGCTCGTAGCGGGCCCTCGCCTCGATCGCCTTCATCCAGACGTCCTGGAAGATCTCCTCGGCATCGGCCTTCGACGGCAGGGACCGGGAGACGAAGCGAAACACCGTGCCCCTGTGGCGCGCGTAGAGACGGTCGAACGCGCCGGCGTCCCCTCCGGCAAAGGCGAGCATGAGTTGTTCGTCGGTCTCGGGCACGCGGGGAGTTTACGCTCCCCGCGCGGCATCCGAGGCCCGGCGGCTCACACGCCCGGCGGCCGGTGCCAGGAGCGGTAGTGGGACACCGGATCGGGCGCGAATCCCGGGAAGGGGTTCGGGTCGCGCGAGCGCGGCGCGGGGCGGATCACGCCCTGTGCGACGAGGTTTCGCGTGCTGTCGTAGTAGATCGTGATCGTCTCCGCGGGATAGGGCGAGGCGCGCTCGAACTCCACGAAGCGTGTCGGGTTCGTCTCGCGGCGGCCGTGCCCGGTGCCGAGCGGCGACTCGGCTTGCGCGCGCTTGGCGGCCGAATCCCGGGATTCGTTGCGCTCGGCGGGCGCGGCGGCCGAGGGTGCCGCCGGATAAGGCGAGGATCCGCCGGATTCCTGCTTCGCGAACGGCTGGGGCAGGGGCTGCGGGGGGGTGACGGGCTCCGGGGGCTTCCGCTTGAAGAGCGCCACGCCGATCACGCCGACGTCGTCGGGGCGTCCGGTGCGCGCGGCATAGGAATCGGGAAGCGACGTGAAGTAGAACGCGGCGGTGTGCTGCATGCTCTTGCGCCAGCCGGACACGTCCAGCGACGCGTAGGAGCCCAGCACATAGCCGCTCTGGGTCGCCCGCGCCGATTGCCCGGTGATCACGTTCACGCCGTCGACGCTCACCACCGCGAGGAGGTCCTCGCCCGAGGCGTTGCGCACGCGCACCTGGTACTCGTTGCCCGGATGGCCGGCGACGTAGGCGCGCCCGTCGCGCCAGTGCACGGGAAGCTCCCGGTTCGCGGTTCGGTCGTAGACGGTGACGCGGGCGAGGCCGCCCGTGCCGTGGGCGCAGGCGGGAAGGACGAGGGCGGTGGCGAGGGCGGCGGCCAGGGTGGCGAGGCGCTTCATGACGGCTCCTTTCGGGGCTGCCCCGCCGGGATGGCGGGGTTCAGGTCATGAAACGGCGCCGCCGGGCAAAAGGGTCAATGGGTGATGACGACGAGCACGTTGCAGGGGGCGTGCTCGATCAGCGCCTTGGAAACGGAGCCTCTCCACCACCGCGCCGCCCAGCCTTCCAGGTGGCGGTGCCCGACCACGATCAGGTCGGCGGAGATCCGGCTCGCGCACTTCGCGATCTCGTCGACGGCGTCGCCGACCACCACCTCGCCGTTGGCGTTGTGCCCGGCCTCCGAGAGCCGGCGCAGGCCCTCGTCGAGGATGCCCTGGTATTGCTCGCGGTCGCGCTCCTCGCTGCCGGCGTCGTAGACGCCGCCTTCGGCGCCGATGAAGGTCGCCGGCGAAGGCATCACCGCGACGAGGAAGAGTTCCGACTGGTTCCACTGCGCGATGTCGCTGCAGTCGAGCAATGCCTTCTGGCCCGTCTGGGAGCCGTCATAGGCGAGCAGGATTCGCTTGTACATGGGGTGTGACCTCCGTCTTCATTGTGCGCTATCCGCAATGGTCGCCATGAAAGCCGCCCGGCGCAAGCGTCACGTGGGCGTTAACGGCCGCTCCGCGGCACTCAGCCGTCGGCGGGTTCGCCCAGCTCGACGTCGACCATCAACTCGTTGGCGAGCGCCTCGAGCCCGCGCTGCAGCTCGTCGTTGGGCAGTTCCGCGGGCACCGCGAGCAGCGCCCGCACCTTGAACAGGTGCTCTCCCGACATCGCGGCACTCGCCACCTCGGTCTCCAGTTCCTCGATGCTCACGCCGCGCTGGGCGAGGTTGCCCGACAGGTCGCGAACGATCCCCGGCCGGTCGTGGCCCACGAGTTCCAGCCGCACCCGGCGGCGTGCGGGTGTGGCCGCACCCGGCTGGCTGCGCGCGATGACGATGCGAAGCCCGGAGGACTCGAGCGCGCCGAGCGCCTCGGCGAGGGCATCCGCCTTGTCGTCGCCCACCTCGAAATGCACCATCCCCGCGAACTGGCCCGCGAGGTTCGCCATGCGGCTCGCCGCCCAGTTCGCGCCGAAGCGCTGCGCCGTGTCGGAGAGCGCATTTACGATTCCCGGGCGGTCGGGGCCGATGGCGGTCACCACGAGCGAGGTCGGCATGGGTTTCCTTCGTTGGATTCGGATGTGGCTTCGCGTCGATGATAGCGCGAAAGAAAAAGGGCGCCCGCGGGCGCCCTTCCTCGCGAAACGGAACGCGGGAGGCTAGCGCTCGTCCACCTTCGCCTTGCCGCGCAGGTCCATCACCAGCTTCTGGATCTGCTGTTGCTGGGCGCGCTGGCGGAATTGCTCCTTCAGCTCGTCGAAGCCGGGCACCTTCAGGGGGCGCACGTCGTCCAAGCGGATCACGTGGAAGCCGAAGTCGGTCTTCACCGGCGCGGTGGTGAGCGCGCCCTTCTTCATCGACGTCACGGCGTCGGCGAACGGCTTCACGTAGCGCGCGGACGGGCCCCAGTCGAGGTCGCCGCCGTTGTCCTTGGAGCCGGGGTCCTTCGACTTCTCCTTGGCGATCTTGGCGAAGTCGCCGCCCTTGCCGAGCTCGGCGATGATCGCCTTCGCGTCGTCTTCCTTGTCCACGAGGATGTGGCGGATCTTGTACTCGTTCTCGCCCATGGACTTCTTGAAGTCCTCGTACTGCTTCTGCAGATCCAGGTCGGTGATGGGATTGGCCTTCACCTCGCTCTCGAAGAGCGCGCGCACGAGCACGGCCTGGCGGGCCATGTCGACCTGCGCCATCACGTCGGGGTTCTTGTCGAGGCCGCGTTTCTGCGCCGCCTGCACGAGCACCTCCCGGTTGATGAGCTCCTCGCGCACGGCCTTCTGGCGCTCGGCCGTGTCGGGCTGCCCGCTCGAGGAGAGCTCCTTGTTCATCATGTCGAGGCGCGACTGGGGAATCGTGACGCCGTTCACCACGATCTTGCCGGCGGCGGCCTTCTTGGGAGCCTTGTCCTGGGCCACGGCGCCGACGGCGAACGTGCCCGCGACGAGCGCGACGGCGAGGGTCTTCAGGGTGCAATGCATGGAGGTTCCTTTTGGTGGGGTCATAACTGTTCGGGCGCGAACGCCTCGATTCTCAGGGCATGGATATCGCGTTTCATGAGGTCGCCCAGGGCCTCATAAACCATTCGATGCCTTGCCAGCGGGGGCTTCCCGCGGAAGGCTTCCGAAACGATGGTGAGCTGCCAGTGCGCGCCGTCGGCCCCGTGGCCGATGTGGAGGTGCTCCTCGTCGACGAGTTCCACGCTCTCCGGCGCGAGCACGGCGAGACGCTCGCGGATGGCGCTCTCGAGGTTCACGGCAGGGCCTTCCGGAACGGCTTCACGGTGACCTTCCCGTATACGCCGGCGGCCACGTACGGGTCCGCGCTCGCCCAGGCGATCGCGAGCTCCCGCGAGGCGAATTCCGCGACGATGAGCGAGCCGGAAAATCCCGCGGGCCCCGGGTCTTCGGCGTCGATGAGCGGGTGCGGCCCCGCGAGGACGAGGCGTCCCTCGGCCACGAGCGCCTTCAGGCGCTCCACGTGCGCCGGGCGCGAGGCCAGGCGCTTGTCCAGGGAGCCGGGAACGTCCTCGGCGATGATGGCGTAGAGCATGGAGATCCTGTAGGACGGTATTTGCCGCAACCCTAGGGTTTCGGCGAGCCGGCGGCGGGCTTCGGGTCCTCGTCGGGCAGGTACTTCGAGATCCAGAACGCCTGCGCGATGATGAAGACGAGCATGAGGCCCATGCCGCCGAAGAGCTTGAAGTTGACCCAGGTATCGGTGTCGAAGTTGTAGGCCACCCAGAGGTTCAGGGTTCCCTTGAAGAGGAAGAAGACGCCCCAGGCCACGCAGAGCTTCGTCCACGCGTGCTCGGGCATCGTGATCCCTTCGGACATCACCGCCTTCACGAGGTTCGTGCGGAACGCGAGGCCGCCCAGGAAGACCGCGCCCGCAATCCAGTAGAGGACCGAGGGCTTCCACTTGATGAAGGTCTCGTCGCGCAGCAGCAGCGTCGCCCCCCCGAAGAGCACGATGATCACGAGGCTCATCCACTGCATGTTGGAGACCTTCCGGCGCCGGGCGAGCACCCAGCCCACCTGGAAAATGGTCGCGGCGATGGCGACCCCGGTGGCGACGTAGATGCCCTGGAGCTTGAAGGCGACGAAGAAGAGGATGACCGGGAAAAGGTCGAACAGCAGCTTCAAGTGACGCAAAAGCCTCGCATAATCAATCGGCTATTTTCGCCCATTCAACGGGCGGCTGTCCATTTGAGGTGCCGGGCCTCGATCCGTTCCCTGACCGCGGGGGCCACGCCCGGGGCAAGTGCCAGGGCCAGGGCCTCGGCATAGAAGCCCGCGCGCTCGTCGGGCAGGGCGTCGTCGAGGGCGTCGAAGGCATGGTCCATCATCGCGGCGTCCTCCGTGCGGATCGCGGTGATGGCGAGGTTCGCGTGCAGGATGCGCCAGGGCCGCTCGGGATTGGAGCGCTCGAGGTCCGCTGCCAGGCGCGGGCCCACGTGGGCGAGGAGGCCTTGCATGAGTCCGAAGACGGCGGCGAGCTCCTGCCGGTTGCGGGCGGCGTTTGCGCGGCAGGCAAGCGCGTTCACCACCGGCTCGACCGGGTCGAGGGCGACCTCGTGCCGCATCGCCCAGTGGGCCACGCCGAGGAGGAAGTCCGCGACGTCGGCGAGGAGCGCGGCGTTCGATGCGCGCTGCGCGGCCGCGTCCACATGGGCCAGGTCGGTGACGATGGCACAGACCAGGGCATCCACGCCTTCCACCGCGAATTTCCCCGGGCCGCGGCGGTCCCGCTCCACGGCCCGGAGCGTCTCGAGCCCGCGCTGGGTCCGCTCGACCCGGACGGCGAGATCGGCGCCCGCGTCCCGGGCTCGCTCGCGAAAGCCCGGCAGCCGGGCGAGCAGCGTCGCCAAGGCGTCCGGGGTCTCGGTTTCAAACCTGATCTTCTTGATTTCCATGGATAAAAATTCCATTCCGGGCCTCGCCGGCCCGATGCGAGAGGATGCGGCCGGGAGGAGGCAAAGGGCGAATTCTGCTATAATTTCAATTGCTTCCTCAAATCCCGCCCCGTTTGGACAATTTCGACCTGCACAACCATTCGACCGCCTCGGATGGGCTTCTGTCGCCTTCGCAGTTGGTGGAACTGGGTGCGCGTCACGGGGTACACGCCATTGCGCTGACGGACCACGATACGGTCGAAGGCCTCGAGGAGGCCGCTGCCGCCGCCCGGAAGTGCGGCGTGCGTTTCGTGGAGGGCGTGGAGATTTCCGTGAGCTGGGGCGAGACGACGGTCCACGTGGTGGGCCTGGGGATCGACCCGACGGGCGCCTCGCTGGCCAGGGGATTGCAATCGGTGCGCGACGGGCGGCTGGGCAGGGCGACCCGGATGGCCGAAGCGCTCACGGCCCTGGGCCATCCCGGCACGCTCGAGGCGGCGCTGGCGCTGGCGGGGAGCGAGCAGCGCCTGAGCCGCACGCATTTCGCAAGGCACCTGGCGGAAACCGGCGCGGTCAGGAACACGCAGCACGCCTTCGACAAGTACCTGGGCAAGGGCAAGCCCGCATTCGTGCACCACCGGTGGGCTGGGCTCGAGGATGCCGTTGGCTGGATCGTGGGCGCGGGAGGAATCGCGGTGCTCGCCCACCCCGGTCGCTATGGACTCAAGCCCCTCGGGCGTGCGACCCTGCTGGAAGAATTCAAGCGTCTCGGTGGCGAGGCGATAGAGGTGGTGACGGGCAGTCACCGCGTCGAGGAATACGCCACCTGGCGCCGCGTGGCCGAGGAGTACGGTTTCCTCGCCTCCCGCGGCTCCGATTTCCACGGGCCGGGCGAAAGCCCGGTGGAGCCGGGGCGGTTGCCGCCGCTGCCGGCCTCGCTGGTGCCCGTGTGGACCCGATGGAAGCATTAGCGACCCGGGCCCGGACTCCCGAAGGGTGGAGCGGGTAGGGGCGCACTGGCCGACGCGATGCCGCCGATTCCAGGGCGAGGGGTGGCGCAGGTGAGGGCCGCCCGGTAACGACTGGACGCCGGCGCGCCGGTAACCACAGCGAAGGAAGAGGAAACGGAAAGACGCATGCCCGCGGCGTGACCGGCGGGCAAGGCGCAACTCCACGCCAGGAATGTCGGAATTCTTCTCGGTGCATCCGGAGAACCCGCAGCCGCGCGCGATCAAGGCGGCCGTGGAGATCATCCGCGCGGGAGGCGTCGTCGCCTACCCGACGGACTCCTGCTACGCGCTCGGCTGCCACATCGGGGACAAGGCCGCGATGGAGCGCATCCGCCGCATCCGCAACGTGGACGAGCGACACCACCTCACGCTCATGTGCCGCGATCTCTCCGAGGTGGGTCAATTCGCGAAGGTGGACAACATCCAGTACCGGCTCATCAAGGCGAACACGCCCGGCAACTACACCTTCATCCTGCGGGCATCGAAGGACGTGCCGCGGCGCCTGCTGCATCCGCGGCGCACGATCGGCGTGCGCATCCCGGATCACACGGTGCCGCTCGCGCTCCTCGCGGAGCTGGGCGAGCCGCTCTTGTCGTCCACGCTGATCCTGCCGGACCACGGCGTGGCGCTGAACGACGCCGAGGAAATCCGCATGCACCTCGATCACCAGCTCGACGCCATCATCGACGCCGGCTCCTGCGGGCTGGACGTGACGACCGTGATCGACATCTCGGGAGACGCGCCCGTGCTCCTGCGCGAAGGCAAGGGCGACATCCGCCCCTTCGGGTTCGTGAAGGAGGCGCTGCATTGATGCCGGCATCCTCGCAAACGCTTCACGCGATCGACCCCTCTCCCCTGGGAGAGGGTTCGGGTGTGGGTCTTTGATGGACGTCCAGGGCATCATCGTCACTATCGCGATCTACGCGATTCCCGCGGTGTTCGCGATCACCCTGCACGAGGCCGGGCACGCCTACGCCGCGATGTACTTCGGCGACAAGACCGCCTGGATGCTGGGGCGCACGAGCCTGAACCCGGCCAAGCACATCGATCCCATCGGCACCGTCGTCGTGCCGATCCTCACCGCCTTCACCGGCTTCCTCTTCGGGTGGGCGAAGCCGGTGCCGGTGAACTTCGAGAACCTGCGCAACCCGAAGCGCGACATGCTCTGGGTGGCGGCCGCGGGCCCCGCGGCGAACCTCGCCATGGCGCTCGCGTGGGTGCTGGTGGCCAAGGCGCTCCTCGCGACCGGCGGCTCGGGCATCGCCTTCGAGTTCTGGATCCGGGTGGCCGACGCGGGCATCAAGGTGAACGTGGGCCTCGCGGTCCTGAACCTCTTTCCCCTGCTGCCGCTCGACGGCGGCCGCATCCTCGTGAGCGTGCTTCCCGGCAGGCTCGCGTGGCAGTACTCGCGGCTCGAGCCCTTCGGCATGCCGATCCTCATCGTCCTCATCGTCTCCGGCGCGCTCTGGTGGATGCTCGGCCCGGTGATGGGAGCGCTCCTGAAAAACCTCTACTCGCTCGTCGGCTTCTAGGAAGAAGAACCATGTTCCAGGATCGTGTCCTTTCCGGCATGCGCCCCACGGGGGCCATGCACCTCGGCCACTACCACGGTGCGCTCAAGAACTGGGTGCGGCTGCAGAACGAGCACCCGTGCTTCTTCTTCGCGGCGGACTGGCACGCGCTCACCTCGCACTACGAGGACCCGTCGGTGATCGAGGAGACGGTGTGGGACATGTTCATCGACTGGCTCGCGGCGGGCATCGACCCCTCGCGGGCGACGCTCTTCGTGCAGTCGAAGGTGCCGCAGCACGCGGAGCTCACGCTCCTCATGTCGTTCTTCACGCCGCTCTCCTGGCTCGAGCGCGTGCCCACCTACAAGGATTCCGTCGACCGCCACGCCGAGCACGGCCGCGACCTCACCACCTACGGCTTCCTGGGCTACCCGCTCATGCAGGCGGCCGACATCCTCATCTACCGGGCCACCGGCGTGCCCGTGGGCGAGGACCAGGTCGCGCACGTGGAGCTCACGCGCGAGATCGCGCGGCGCTTCAACCACCTCTTCGGCCGCGAGAAGGGCTTCGAGCAGAAGGCGGAAGCGGCGGTGAAGAAGATGGGCCCGAAGAAGGCGAAGCTGTACCGGGAGCTTCGCACGCGCTTCCAGGAGAAGGGCGACGAGGAGGCGCTCGCGCAGGCGCGTGAACTCGTAGACGACGTGCAGAACCTCGCCCTGGGCGACAAGGAGCGGCTCTTCGGCTACATCGAGGGCGGCGGGCGGATGATCCTCTCGGAGCCCGAGGCGCTCCTCACGGCCACGCCGAAGCTGCTCGGCCTCGACGGGCAGAAGATGAGCAAGAGCTACGGCAACGCGATCCTGCTGCGCGACTCCGCCGAGGAAGTCTCGAAGAAGGTGCGCACGATGCCCACGGACCCGGCGCGGGTTCGCCGCACCGATCCCGGCAATCCCGAGAAGTGCCCGGTGTGGAACCTGCACCTGGTGTACTCGAGCCAGGAAACGCGCGACTGGGTGGTGCAGGGCTGCACCAGCGCAGGCATCGGCTGCCTCGAATGCAAGCAGCCGGTGATCGACGCGGTGAACGCGGAATTGAAGCCGCTGCGCGAGCGCGCGACGGGCTACGAGGAGGATCCTGCGCTCGTGCGCTCGATCATCCAGGACGGGTGCGAGAAGGCTTCCGATCTCGCCGACGAGACGATGCGGGACGTACGCGAGGCGATGGGCCTCGATTACAGCTAGGCGCCAGTGCGGCGAAAGGCGAGGCAACTCCGATGAAACCGATGGAAATCCGGACGATCGCGAAGCTCCTGGGAGCGATGCTCGCGGGGATGGCGGCGCTGCTGCCGGCGCAGGCGGCCACGCCCGTGCCGTCGGGCAAGTGGAGCTTCGTCTTCAACGACAAGCGCGGCCAAGAGGACCGGCAGGTGCGCGTCTACACCTACCGGCCGCGGCAGTGCGATTCCACCTGCCCGATGCTCTTCGTGCTGCACGGCATGAAGCGCAACGCCTCCGCCTACCGCGACTACTGGGAGCTCGCGGCGGACCGCCACGGCTTCCTCGTCATCGCCCCCGAGTTCGCGCAGCGCCAGTGGCCGAAGGCCGCCTCCTACAACCTGGGCGACGTCGCCGGCAACCCGAACCGCGAGCAGTGGGCCTACTCGGTGATCGAGCACCTCTTCGACGAGATGCGCGACGGCCAGAAGGACTACCGCATTTTCGGGCACTCGGCGGGCGCGCAGTTCGTGCACCGGATGCTCTTCCTCCTGCCGCAGAACCGCGCCTCGGCGGCGATCGTCGCCAACGCCGGCTGGTACATGATGCCGGAGTGGCGCGCCGACAAGGCCACCGCCAAGTGGCCGTACTCGTTCGTCGATTCGCCGGCCGGCGAGGCGGAGCTGCGCGCAGCCCTCGCCCGCAAGGTCTACGTGCTCCTCGGCGAGGCCGACACGAAGACCGACGACCCGGACCTCGACCGCAGCGACGACGCGATGAAGCAGGGCGCCCAGCGCGTGGAGCGCGGCGAGAACTTCTTCGGCGCGGCCTCGGGCGCGGCCGCGGCACTCGGCGTGAAGCTGGGCTGGGAGCTCTCCTACGTGCCGGGCGTGGGCCACGAGGGCGCCAAGATGTCGCGCGCCGCGGCCGACATCGTGTGGGGCAAGCGCAAGTGAGCGTGCGCGCCGCCAGCGATCCGGTCGCCCTGGAGCAGCCGGGGCTCGACCTGCAGCTCCCCATCGCGAGGATCCGCGGCGAGCCGTTCACGGAAATGCCGACCGACCTCTACATCCCGCCGGAGGCGTTGTCGGTCTTCCTCGACGCGTTCGAGGGCCCGATGGATCTCCTGCTCTACCTCATCCGCAAGCACTCGCTCGACATCCTCGACATCCCGATGGCGGAGCTCACGCGCCAGTACATGGAATACGTCGAGATGATGCGCACGCAGCAGCTCGAGCTCGCCGCCGAGTACCTGCTGATGGCCGCCCTCCTGATCGAGATCAAGTCGCGCATGCTGCTGCCGCGGCCGAGGCGAGAGAACGAGACCGAGCCCGAGGATCCGAGGGCCGAGCTCGTGCGCCGCCTGCTCGAGTACGAGCACATGAAGAAGGCCGCGATGGCGCTGGGGGATGCGCCCGTCGCGGGCCGCGACTTCTCGCTGGTGGAGGTCTACGTCGAGCAGGCGATCGCCGAGCGCCTGCCCGGCATCGCGGTGGCCGATCTCTCGGAAGCGTGGCGCTCGATACTCGCCCGCGCGAAGATGGTCCGCCACCACAAGATCACCCGCGAGCAGCTCTCGGTGCGCGCACACATGAGCCGCATCCTGCGCGCCCTCTCCGGCGGCGCCTTCACGGAATTCTCGGTTCTCTTCGAGCCGGAGCACGGCGTGCCCGTCCTGGTGGTGAGCTTCCTCGCGCTGCTGGAGCTCGCCCGCGAGTCCCTCATCGAGATCACGCAGCAAACCGCTTTCGAACCCATCTACGTGCGCCTGAAGAGCGAGCGCGCAGCCCTCCAGATCACATGACCATGACCGAACAAACCGTCGAAGCCGTCGACCCCGCCGAAGCCCAGGCGCCTGTAACCGCCCACGAGCCCCTGGACCTGGAGCTCGTGAAGCGCGTGCTCGAGGCGGCGCTGCTCTCCGCCCCGGAGCCCCTCACCCTGCAGCAGTTGAAGCGCCTCTTCGCGGGCGAGGTCGACGTGGAGAGCCTGAGGAGGATCCTGGAGGAGCTGAAGCTCGAGTGGGCCGACCGTTCCGTGGAACTCACGGCGGTGGCGAGCGGCTGGCGCTTCCGCGTGCAGCCCGACTACCAGAAGTACCTGGACCGCATCTCGAACGAGAAGCCGCCGCGCTACTCGCGCGCGGTCCTGGAGACGCTCGCCATCATCGCCTACCGCCAGCCCGTGACCCGCGGCGACATCGAGGACATCCGCGGCGTCGCGGTCTCGCCCCCGACGCTCAAGGCCCTGGAGGAGCGCGGCTGGATCGACGTGGTCGGCAACCGCGAGACTCCGGGCCGACCGGCGCTTTTCGCGACCACACGCAAGTTCCTGGACGACCTGAACCTCAGGTCGCTCGAGGAGCTGCCCGCGCTCGAGGAGCTGCAAAGCGCCCTCGACGCTACCCTCGACACCTCGCCGGCGCTGCCGGTGCAGGGGGCGCTCCTCGGCGCGCCCGGGGAAGAAGCCGATGCCGCAACCCCCACCCCTGAAGACGAGGCGAACGCGCCCTCGCAAGACACGGAGCACCCAGACCATGCGGGATAGACCCTTTCGTACCCCACGCGCCCCCAAGCTCGACTGGCCCGGGGGCATCGTGCCCGAATGGGCGAAGGTGCCCGCCGGCGCGCAGCGCCGCGGCAAGGGCGGCAAGGGAGCACGCGGCAAGGACGATTCGAAGCGCGAGCGCCTGCAGAAGGTGATGGCGCAATCGGGGCACGGCTCCCGGCGCAACATCGAGATACTCATCGCCCAGGGGCACATCTCGATCAACGGCCAGGTCGCGAAGCTGGGCGACGCGGTCGGGCCCGGCGACCGCGTGAAGGTCGACGGGAAGCTGATCCACCTGCGCTTCGGCTCGGCGCTGCCGCGCGTGCTCCTCTACCACAAGCCGGAAGGCGAGATCTGCACCCGGGACGACCCGGAGGGCCGCCCCACGGTCTTCGCGAAGCTGCCGAAGGTGAACAACGCGCGCTGGGTGTCGATCGGCCGCCTGGACTTCAACACCAGCGGGCTGCTCATCTTCACGACCAACGGGGAACTCGCAAACCGCCTCATGCACCCGCGCTACGAGATCGAGCGCGAGTACGCGGTGCGCTTGATGGGCGAGCTCACGCCCGAGCAGGTGCAACTCCTCACGGGCGAGGGCGTGGAGGTCGAAGGCGAGAAGTGCCGGTTCGTGCGCCTGGTCGACCGCGGCGGCGAGGGCTCGAACCACTGGTACCACGTGGTCCTCACGGAAGGAAAGAACCGCGAGGTGCGCCGCATGTTCGAGGTGCTCGGCCTCATGGTGAGCCGCCTCATGCGCGTGCGCTACGGGCCGGTGGAGCTGCCGAGCTTCCTCAAGCGCGGGATGGTGCGCGACCTGCCGGAAGCCGAGGTCGTGAAGCTGATCGAGTTCTCGGGCATGGCCGAAGGGGCCGGCGAGGCCGAGGACGACGAGGACGAGGAAGAGGCGTCGCCGGGCAACGAGATCACCGACGAGAACCGCGTGGTGGAGCCCGAGGAATTCGCCGACGAGGACGAGGTCGAGGACGAACTGCAGCCCGCCCACCTCATGGAAGGTTACCGGCCGAACGAGCCGGAGCTGGAAGTCTTCGACGACGACGACGATCGCCAGCCGGACTTCGAGCGCCTGCCCGGCTTCAACCGCGCGACGGGCTCCATGGGCCTGCCCGCGGGACACCGAGGCCTCCATCCTTCCCGCGGCCCCGGCGGGACCACGGACGGGAACCAGAAGAAGCGCCGCAGCAAGCGCCGGGGCGCGAAATCCGGCGCGGCGCCGGCGGGACAGGGCCCGTCCCACGGCAACGTTGGCGGTCATGGCCAGGGGAAAGGGCACGGCCAGGGGCAAGGACACGGCCAGGGGCAAGGCCAGGGCCAGGGGCGCAAGCGCTCGCGCGGCAAGGGCCACGGCAAGGGTTCCGGCAAGGCGGTCGTCGCCGGCCAGCCCGCGCAGGGCCACGCGCCGCAGCAGGGCCACGGCCAGCAGCCCCGGGAACACGTGCAGGGGCAGGGCCCCGCGGGCACAGGCACTGGTGCGGGCACAGGCACTGGCGCAGGCACAGGCGCAGGCGCAGGAAAGTCCGGGCGCAATCGCCGCGGCCGCAATCGCAACCGCAACCGGGCCAATGCGGGAGGGCCGCCCCCGGCCGGCGGCGGCAACCGCGAACCCTCCGGCGAGAGCTGAACCCGAGGTTCCGGCCGCCTCCGGTGATAGCATTCGACGGTCCCGCCCCGAGGCGGATAACGCGAATGTTCCGGAGGACACGAAGATGGCAATTTCCAGGAGGGTTTGGCTCGTGGCGGCGCTCGCGCTGCTCGCGGGACCTTTTGCGGCGGTGGTCGCATTCGCGCAGGCACCCTGCGCCAACCGCGGCCTGCTCGACGCGCGCTACTGCGACGACAACGGCGACCTGATCGCCGACCAGCCGAAGGACCCGAAGGCCTGGCAGAACCCCGCCACGCTCGTGTTCTCCTACACGCCCGTCGAGGATCCCGCCGTCTACGAGAACGTCTTCGACGACTTCATGCAGCACCTGGCGAAGGTGACGGGCAAGCGCGTGCGCTGGTATCCGGCCGAATCCTACGCCGCGCAGGTCGAGGCCCTGCGCTCCGGGCGCCTGCACATCGCCGGGGTGGCGACCGGGCCCACGCCCTACGCGGTCAACCTCGCCGGGTTCGAACCCGTGGCGAGCATGCAGCGCGCCAACGGCAGCATCGGCTACACGCTGCAACTCATCACCTTCAAGGACAGCCCGATCAAGTCGGTGGCGGACCTGAAGGGCAAGCGCGTCGCCCACGTCTCGCCCTCGTCCAACTCCGGGGACGCGGCACCGCGTGCGCTTTTCTCGTCGATGGGCGTGGTGCCTGGCAAGGACTACGAGGTGCTCTTCTCCGGCAAGCACGACAACTCGATCATGGGCGTGGTGAACAAGGACTACGACGCGGCCCCGGTGGCTTCCACCGTGGTCGAGCGCATGCAGGCGCGCGGCATGTTCAAGGCCGGCGACCTGCGCGTGGTCTACGAATCGGCGCCGTTCCCGCGCACCGCCTTCGGCGTGGCGCACAACCTCGCGCCGGAGCTGAAGGCGAAGATCCGCGAAGCCTTCCTCGGTTTCGACTTCAAGAAATCGAAGCTCGCCGGCGAGTTCAAGGACACGGAGCGCTTCGCCGCGATCGAATACCGCAAGGACTGGCGCGACGTGCTCACGATCCACAAGGCGGGCGGCGTGTCCTACACGCAGGAGACGCTCTCGAAGCTCGGCACCAAGGCCGAATAGCGCCATGGCGCTCGCACGGGAGCACGCGCCGCCGGCGGGCGGCGCGAGGCCGCTGCTCGCGGTGGAGGCGCTCACCAAGACCTACCGCGGCGGCGCCCGCGCCCTGGACGGCGTGAGCTTCACCGTCGCGCGCCCGGAGGTCATCGCGGTCATCGGCACCTCGGGCGCGGGCAAGAGCACGCTCATCCGCTGCATCAACCGGCTGGTGGAGCCGACCTCCGGGCGGGTGTTCCTGGGGGAAACCGACATCGTGTCCCTCGCGCCGGGCGAGCTTCGCCGGGCGAGGCGCCGCATAGGGATGATCTTCCAGGAGTTCAACCTGGTCGACCGGCTCACGGTGATGGAGAACCTCCTGTCGGGGCGGCTGGGGTCCGTGAGCTTCATGGCCTCGTGGCTGCGCCGCTATCCGCCCGGCGATATCGCCAACGCCTTCGCGATGCTCGAGCGGGTGGGGCTCGCGGGGCTGCACGATTCGCGCGCCGATGCGCTCTCGGGCGGCCAGCGCCAGCGCGTCGGCATCGGCCGCGCGCTCATGCAGAACCCGGATCTCCTGCTGGTCGACGAGCCCACGGCGAGCCTCGACCCGAAGACCGCCCGCCAGATCATGCGGCTCATCCGCGCGCTCGCGCAGGAGCGCGCCACGCCCGCGCTGGTGAACATCCACGACGTGGCGCTCGCCCAGGGGTTCGCCGACCGCGTGATCGGGCTCAAGGCCGGCGCGCTCGTCTTCGACGGGCCGAGCGCCGCACTCACGCCGGAGGTGCTCACGAGCATCTACGGCGCCGAGGACTGGAGCCGGACGATCCGCAAGGCCGACGAGGACGAGGCCGGCGCATGAGCGCGGCGCACCCGTCCACGTGGCGGCCGCCGCCGTTCTTCGGCACGCGGGGGCGCCAGAACCTCGTGCTGCTCGCGGCCCTCGCCTATCTCGTCTGGTCGGTGTCCACCCTCGATATCGACGCGAAACGCGCGCTGGCGGGGTTCGGGCGCGCGGCGGACCTCTTCATCCGCATGATCCCGCCGGACTTCGGGCGCTGGGAACTGCTGCTGCGGGGCATGACGGAGAGCCTGCAGATGGCCTTCGCCGCCACGCTCGCGGGCGTGGTCCTGAGCGTGCCGCTGGGGATCGCCGCGGCGAAGAACCTCGCGCCCCGCCCCGTGTACCTCGCCGCGCGCGGCCTGATCGTGGTCGGCCGCACCTTCCACGAGGTGATCATCGCCATCTTCTTCGTGAAGCTCTTCGGCTTCGGGCCCGTGGCGGGGCTGCTCACGCTGGCGCTTTCCTCCACGATCTTCCTCGCCAAGATGCTCGCCGAGGACATCGAGAACGTGCGCGGGGGGCCGATCGAGGCGGTGCGCGCCACCGGCGCCGGGTTCGGGCAGGTCGTCGTCTACGCCGTCGTGCCGCAGGTGCTCACGCGCTCGGTGGGCACGGCCATCTACCGCCTCGACGCGAACCTGCGCCACTCCACGGTCGTGGGCATCGTCGGCGCAGGCGGCATCGGCCAGACCCTCTCGGCCTCCTTCTCGCGCTACGACTACGACTTCGCCGCGGCGATCCTGCTCGCGATCATCGCGCTCGTGGCGCTGGGCGAGTGGTTCAGCGACTGGGTGCGAAGGAGGCTGAGGTGAGCACGGGGGCGGCGCAGCGCCATCCCGAGGTGTGGCGCCGGCATTCGCCGCGCGAGACCGTGGTGCGGTGGCTGTGGATCGCGGCGGTGGCTTTCATCTCGGCATGGTCGGTTTCCGCGCTCGACATCGAGTGGATCTTCTTCCGGGACGCCCACGTGCAGGCCGCGGACCTCGCCGGGCGCATGTGGCCGCCGCGCTGGTCCTACGCGCCGACGATCATCGCGCCGCTGGTCGAGACGATCCACATCGCGACCCTCGGCACGGCCATCGCGGTGGTCTTCTCGATCCCGCTCGCCTTCCTGTCGGCGCGCAACACCACGGCCAACGGCTTCACCTGGGCCGTGGGCCGCGGCATCCTCGTGGCCTCGCGGAGCGTGAACACGGTGATCTGGGGGCTGCTCTTCGTGGCGATCTTCGGCCCGGGCCCGATCGCCGGGATCGCCGCCGTGGCCGCGCGTTCGGTGGGATTTCTCGCCAAGCTCGTGGCCGAAGCGATCGAGGAGGCCGACCGCGGGCCGATCGAGGCGATCGAGTCCACCGGCGCGGGCACGGGGCAGGTCTACCTCATCGGCATCCTGCCGCAGGTGATGCCGGTGCTCATCGGCACCACCGTCTACCGCTGGGACATCAACGTGCGCGAGTCGAGCGTCCTGGGCTTCGTCGGCGCCGGCGGCATCGGGCTGCACCTCTACGCCTCGATCAACCAGTTCGCGTGGCAGCAGGTGCTCGTCGTCCTGCTCGCGATCCTCGCGGTGGTGGTTGCGAGCGAAGCCGTCTCGGCCTGGATCCGTGGCCGCATCTCCTGAGGCGGGCGCCATCGCGCTGCCGGGAATCGCTGCGCTCGCCGAGCGCTTCGACGGCCTGATCGTCGACCAGTGGGGCGTCCTGCACGACGGCGCCCGGCCCTATGCGGGCGCGCGCGAGTGCCTCGAGCGGTTGCGCGAGGCGGGCAAGCACGTGGTCGTGCTCTCCAACTCGGGGCGGCGCGAGGACGCGAACGTGCGGCTCATGGAGGAGATGGGGTTTTCCGCGCGGCTCTTCGACCGCATGGTGTCGGCGGGAGAGGATGCGCGCGAGGCGATCGTCGCGCGGGCAAGCCCGTTCCATGCCCGGCTCGGCACGCGCTGCTACGCGCTCACCCGCGCCGGGGACCGCTCGATTCTGGAAGGCATCGGGCTCGCCTTCGTGGCCTCGGTGGAGGAGGCCGAATTCCTCGCCGCGATCGGGATCGACTCGCCGCGGCGCGCCCTCGCGGACTACGAGACGGAGCTGCGCACGGCCCGCGCGAGGAATCTCCCGATGGTCTGCGCGAACCCCGACATCGCGCGCTTCTCCGAGGGCCGCCTGGTGGATGCGACCGGCGTGCTGGCCCGGAGATACGAGGCGCTGGGAGGCGAGGTCTTCTACCACGGCAAGCCGTGGCCGGCGATCTACGGCTCGTGCATCGCGGCGCTGGGGCACTGCGCCCCCGGGCGGGTGGTCGCGGTGGGCGACTCCATCGAACACGACATCCTCGGCGCGTCGCGGGCGGGACTGCCGAGCGCGTTCATCGTGGGCGGCATCCACGCCGGGGAACTGGGCGCGGAACACGGCGGGCCCGATGCGGCGACCTGGAACGCGTTCGAGAGCCGCGCCGTGGCGCGACCCGACTTCCGCCTGCCCGCCTTCACCTGGTAATGCGCGAGGACCCGGCGTCGGCGAGGTGTCGCTTGACCCGTTCGGCCAGCCGCTTGATGCGGGCGTCGAGGATGCCGTGGGATTCGAGCGCGGCCTGGGTCTGGAAGAGGTACTCGGCGCTCGAGCCGTATTTCCCCCGCGCCGTGGCCATGGCCTGGATCATCACTTCCATCGGAAGCTTGCCCGCATAGCCGGAGCAGGCGCGGTTCACGATGAAGGTGAGTACCTGCACGCGTTCGGCCCCGGCGTGGCATTCGAGCCAGCGCGGGTGGTAGGAGCCGAGCGACATCTCGCGCCGCCACAGCTCGCGCAGCTCCTCCCGCGAGGTCGAGCCGGTGAGGCGGAAAGCGAGCCCGCGGCAGCTTCCGCCGCGCTCCAGCGTGAGCACGAGCCCCGGGCGCTCCGGCGTGCCGCGGTTGATCCGCGACCAGAGGCAGAAGTTGCGGTGGAAGCCGTAGATCGTGCCGACGCGCTTGGCGACGAAAGCGAGCCCCGGATTCCACATGAGAGAGCCGTAGCCGAAGATCCACAGGGGCGCGCGCGCGTCCCGGCCGGCGAGCACGGCGTCCAGGGACCGGTCCAGCGCCTCGACCGAGAGCCTTTCGGCTTCCAGCCGCGCGGGATCGTGGCAGCCGAGGGGACTGCGCATGCCTAGGGCGACAGGCGCGTGATCTTCCAGCCGTCGTCCGACTTCGCGTAGGCGATGCGATCGTGCAGGCGGCTCTGGCGCCCCTGCCAGAACTCGAGCCACGCGGGGATCACGCGGTAGCCGCCCCAGTGCGGCGGCCGCGGCGGGCCGTCGCCGTACTGCACCTCGGCGGCCTTCACGCGGGCCTCCAGCCACGCGCGGCTCTCGATCGTCGCGCTCTGGGTGCTCGCCCACGCGCCGATGCGCGAGCCGAGCGGGCGGCTCGCGAAATACTCGTCGGCCTCGGCGGCGCTCACATGCTCGACCGCGCCCTCGATCCGCACCTGCCGCTCGAGTTCCTTCCAGAAGAACGTGAGGGCCGCGTGCGGGCGCGCCGCCAGCTCGGCTCCCTTGCGGCTCTCGTAGTTGGTATAGAAGACGAAGCCGCGCTCGTCGAGCGCCTTGAGCAGCATGATGCGCGCCGAGGGCCGGCCGGGGGCGTCCACGGTGGCGAGCGTCATCGCCGTGGGCTCGGGCACCTGCGCCTCGATCGCCTCCGCGAGCCAGGCGTGGAACTGCTTGAAGGGGTCGGCATCGACGTCGGTTTCGTCGAGCCGCCGGAGAGCGTAGTCGTTGCGAAGGTCGGCGATTTTCATGGCGGGCTCGAAGGCAGAAGGCGAACGGAATCCATCGGAACTGTCGCCATTATCGCGGAAATTGCCTTGCCCCCGGTCGCGCGCTTCGCGGGTTGTCGGACGGCTCCGCGCTCCCGGCGGGAGGCGGGGCCAGGAAGGCCGCCTCGAAGGTCCCGGCCGGCACCGGCTTGCTGAACAGGAAGCCCTGCATTTCGTCGCAGTTCACCAACCGGAGCAGGCGGGATTGCTCCTCGGTCTCCACGCCCTCGGCCACCACGTTCAACCTGAGCGAGTGCGCGAGGTTCACGATGGTGGAGACGAGCGATAGCCCTTCCGGCCCGGCCGTCATGTCGACGACGAACGAACGGTCGATCTTCAGCGTGTCCACCGGGAGCCTCGCGAGGTAGCTGAGCGAGGAGAAGCCGGTGCCGAAGTCGTCGATGGCGACGGTCACGCCGAGGGCGCGAATGCTCTCCAGGGTCGCGATACTGTGCTTCACGTCCGCCATGATCAGGCTTTCGGTGATCTCCAGTTCCAGCCCGACCGCCGCCAGGGCGGCGCCACCGATCGCCTGCTCGATCTCGGCCACGAAGCCGCGATTGCGCAGCTGGAGCGGCGACACGTTCACCGCGACGCGCACGGCGGTGAGGCCCGCGGCGCGCCAGCGCCGGTAGTCGTCGAGCGCCTGGCGCAGGGCCCAGTGCCCGACATCGTTGATGAGGCCGGTCTCCTCCAGGATCGGGATGAACCGGCCCGGCGGCACCAGGCCCGTTCGCGGATCGTTCCACCGGATCAGCGCCTCCACGCCGGTGAGCTTTCCGCTCGAGAAGCTCACCTTGGGCTGGTAGTGGAGCACGAACTCGCCCTTGTCCAGCGCCTGGCGCAGGTGGTTTTCCATGGCGAGCATGGTGGCCACCGCCTCGGTCGTCCCCTGCGCGTAGAAGAGGTATCGCTCGCCGCTTGCCTTGGATTTCTTCAGCGCCGTCTCGGCGCTCCGGAGCAGGGCTTCCGCGTCGCCGCCGTCATTGGGGAACTGCGCCACGCCGATCTTGACGGCGATCCGCAGCATGGCGTTCTCCACCGGGAACGAATGGCCCTGGAGCGCGCCCATCGTCTTCTCGACGAGCCGCGCCACGTCGCCTTCCAGGGCCATCCTCGGAAGCACCAGGGCGAACTGGTCCGACCCCAGACGCGCGAGCTGGCTGGCGTCGCCCGCGTGGCGGGTCAGCCAGTCCACGAGCTGCTTCAGCAAGGCGTCGCCGGCCGCCCGGCCGAGACTGTCGTTGATGTTCCGGAACCGCTCCACGTCGATCACGAGCACGGCCAGCTGGCGGCCGGAGGCGGCCGCGCCGCGAACGTGCTGCGCCACGCGGTCGAGAAAGAGATTGCGGTTCGCGAGGCCGGTGAGCACATCGTAGTAGGCGAGGTAATCGAGACGCTCCTGCTTGTCGAGGTGGTCGATCGCGAAGGCGACGTCGCCGGCCAGCTCCTTCAGCGCCCTCAACTCCTCCTCATGGAAGAACTCGGGCTCGCTTGCGTAGAGCGCGAAGATGCCCACCGCCTCTCCCGAGACCACCAGGGGGAAGAGCGCCAGGGAGCGGATGCCGGCCTCGGCGTACATCGCGCCGAGCACCAGCCTGGTGTCGTTCAGCGAATCGTTGGAGACGACGGGAACCTTCCCCTCGATCGCCCGGGCGATCATGGAGCCCGACGATCCGTCGGCCGGGTACAGGCGATTCTCGATGGCGGCGACCAGCTTCCCGTCCACGCCGTCGGCGGCGGCCACCCTGACTTGTCGCGAGTGCGGGTCGACGAGGCCGATCAGGGCCATGTGGAACCCGCCCGCCTCGAGCGCGATGCGGCAGGCGTTCCGGTACAGTTCGCCGCGGTTGCCCACCCGCACGATCAGCGTGTTGATGGCGCTCAGCATGGCGTTCACGCGGTTCAGGTACGCGACCCGGGCTTCCGCGAACTTCCGGTCGGAGATGTCGTTCGCGGTTCCGCGATAACCCCGGAAGGTCCCCGAGTCGTCGAAGATCGGCTCGCCGCGGGCGCTGAAATGGCGCGTGCTGCCGTCATCGACGACGATCCTGTACTCGAAGTCGCTGAAGGGCTCGTGGGCCTCGAGCCTCGCCCGGTGCGCCGCCCATTCGCTCGCGCCAAGCTCGATGGGCAGCTCCCACCGGGTCTTGCCCAGGGTGTTGCTGACCGAGAAACCGCCCTTGTTCACGACCTCGCCCGACATGAGCGTGAAGCGAAAGTCCGCGTCCTGCTCCCAGTACCAGTCGGACGAGAGCTCGGTCAGGGCGCGGAAGCGCGATTCGTTCTCGCGCAGCTCCTGCTCGGCGTGCTTGCGCTCGGTGATGTCGAGGGTGATGCCGAGCAGGTTCGGCGCCTCGCCTTGCGCGCGGTGCAGCGGGGCGGCATGGGTTTCGAGCCAGCGTCGCGTGCCCCGGGACCCGATGATCTCGTACTCCAGCGTGCCGCGCTCGCCGTTCATCACGCGCTTGTGCAGGGCGGCGAAAGGCGCGCGATACTCGGGTGCGATGTAGTCGAGCAGGGGCCGCGACTGCACTTCGGCGAGGGACCCGGCCTCCAGCATGGCCTGGCCGGCCGCATTCATCTCGAGCAGCAGGCCCTCCGGGCTCACCACCTTCACGCACGCGGGCCCCGTCTCGATCATGGCCCGCATGCGCTGCTCGCTCTTCACGATGTCGAGCTGGTACCGGCGGTGGGACGCGCGCGTTTGCGCCTCCTGCAGCTCGCGCTCGAGCGCGGGCGCAAGCCGCGCCAGGGCTCTGCTTCATCACGTAGTCGCTGGCGCCGGCCTTCATCGCCGCCACGGCGATGTCCTCGCCGATGGTGGCGGAAACGAGGATGAAGGGGATGTCGAGCCCGGCGGCGCGGACAATCCGCAGCGCTTCGAGGCCGGTGAAGCCCGGCATGTTGAAATCGGAGAGGACCGCGTCCCATCGCTCCTCGGCCAGCGCGGCCTTCAGTTCGGAAGCGGTCTGCACGCGCCGGGAGGCGGGTCGAACCCGCCGCGACGCAGGGCGTGAAGCTCGAGCGTCGCGTCGTCTTCGGAGTCCTCGACGATCAGGACCTTGACCGGTTTGCTCACGGATCGGCGATTCCGGCGGCGATCGATTGAGCATCAACCGGAAGATGCCGATCACCCGGGCTGCCTCCAGGAACTCGACGAAGTCGACTGGCTTGCGCACGTAGCTGTTCGCGCCCAGCGAGTAGCTCTTGACCCTGTCGTCCTCCTCCTCGGACGAGGTGAGGATCACCACCGGCAGGAGCCGGGTTCGCTCGTCGCCGCGGATCGCCTTCAGCACGCCCAGGCCGTCGAGCCTGGGCAGTTTCAGGTCGAGAATGACGAGCGCGGGCAGCGACTTGCCCGCGCGCTCGGCGTAGGCGCCCCGCGCGAGCAGGAAGTCGATCGCCAGGACGCCGTCCGAAACGACGTCGATCGGGTTCAGCAGATGGTTCTGCTTGAACGCGCGCAGCGTGAGCTTCACGTCGTCCGGATTGTCTTCAACCAGCAGGAGGGACTTGTCGATCCGATTCATGTTTCGACTCCTTGCAGGCTGAAAAAAAACGTCGCTCCTTCGCCCGGCTTCGCCTCGGCCCAGATGTTGCCGTCGTGCCGGCGGATGATCCGCTGGACGATCGCCAGGCCGATCCCGGATGCCGGGGAAGTCGCCGGCGTGATGCAGGCGCTGGAAGGCGCCGAACAGCTTGTCAGAGTACGCCATGTCGAAACCCGCGCCGTTGTCGGCGACGAAATGCACCGTCCTGGCGCCGCGTTCCAGCGCGCCGACGCGAATCACCGGCCGTTCGGTCCTGCCGGTGAACTTCCACGCGTTCTGCAGCAGGTTTTGCATGACGATGCGCAACAGAGCCGGGTCGGCGGTCACGCGCAAGCCGTCGGCGATGGCCCACTCCACCGCGCGGCCGGGTTCGATCCGGTCCAGGTTGACGGCGATCTCGTGCGCGATCGCGCTCAGGTCGACCGGCTTCACCCTGAGTTCCGTGCGGGTCACCTGGGACAGTTTCAGCAGGTCGTCGATGAGCATGCCCATGCGCTGGCTCGCGGCGCGGATGCGCGCGAGCGCGTCCTTGCCCTCGACGTCGAGCCTGTCGCCGTAGTCCTCGAGCAGCACCTGGGAAAACCCGTCCATGCTTCGCAGCGGCCCGCGCAGGTCGTGGGACACGGAATAGCTGAAGGCCTCCAGTTCCTCGTTCAATGCGGCGAGATCCAGGTTGCGGAGTTCGATCTCGGCGTGCGCACCGCGCAGCGTGCGCACCATGGAGGCGAAGTCGGCGGCCAGGGCGCTGATCTCGTCATCGCCGTCGATCGCGAGCCGGTGGTTCCAGTTGCCCGCGGCGATCTCGCGGGTCGCCCGATTCAGCCTGTCTACCGGCTCCAGGACGGCGCGACGAATGAGCCACGATGCGCCGACGGCGACCAGGCCAATCAGCGCCAATCCGGTCACGATCGCGATCAACGCGATCTGGTAGGCTTCGTCGATGCGCGCGGCCGCAAGCTCGGTCAGGCGGAATGCATCGTAGATATTGTCCTGCTGGACGGACCGCAGCCGGCCGTACAACGGGGATGCGGATTGATCCCGCGACGCATCATTCGGGGCGCCGGCAGCGTCCGCCGCGGGCGCCGCCGACAGCGTGGCGAACAAGTTCCGTATCTGCGCCCTTCGCTCGCGCATTCTGTCGTTGATATCCGCCAGTTCTGCTCCGGGGAAAGTGTTGTCCGCGATCAGGCGATCGAGACGCTTCGAGACGCTCTCCCACTGCAGGCGCGCGCGCTCCAACCGGTACTGGCGATAATCGGAAGTCACCAGCCTCAACTCGGCGATTCCGCGGGTGATCGCGCTTGCCTGCCGGCGCTGGCGGTCGGCGTCATTGACCTCGGCGAGCGTCCAGCCGATAGCCGCGGCGATCAAGCCGAATATCGCAAGCGTGATGCCAGTGGCGAATCTCTCTTTCGTGCTGATCTTCACCGCGCGGTGTCTCGTCAACGCACCACGGTCACGCGCTCGGGCTTCACCCCCAGCAGCGCATCGAGGTACAGGCTGGCGAGGAAGTTGGGAACCGACCCACCTGCCGCGTGGCCGCGCGAAATCGCCCAGCGCGCCTGGTCCTCCAGCGTGACCAGAAGCGATTGCTGCAGATCGACCCTGGGGTCGAAGTGCCGCCAGCCCGGTCGAAAAGCCTTGACGTCGGCCTTCAGCAATCCGGCCATGAGGCTCGTTGCTTCTTCGGGCCGGGAGTCGTTGAACTGCTCGGCCCTCAGCATGGCGCGCACGAATTTCTCGATCGCCTTCGGGTGCATCTTCAGGTAATGCTGCTGCCCGACCAGCAGAAAGCTGAGCCTGTACGCCTGGTGGTCGGTGAACGAGACGGCGTTCTCGCCCAGGATGGCCTGGCCGATGAGCACGGTTGGATTCCAGGTCGCCGCCGCGTCGATGGTCCCGTCGACAAGCGCCTGGGGAATCTCGGCGGGCGACAAGTTCACCTGTGTCACCGACTCGGGTGTGAGATTGCGCCAGATCAGGTACGACCAGAGGAAGTACTCCTTGCTGGTGCCGAACGTGACGCCGATGGTCTTGCCCGGCAGGTCGCGCGGTTCGGCGATGCCGCGATCGCGTCGCGCGACGATCGCTTTGTCATTTGAGACGCGAAGCATGCTGGCGGCGATCCCAAGAGCCTCGCCCTTCATGACGGCGAGCACGAATGGCAAATCCGCCACCGCGGCCACGTCGGCCTTGCGCTCGACGACCAGCTCAAGCGCCGCCTTGCCGTCGGTGACCGGCAGAATCGTCAGGTCGAGACCTTCCTCGGTGAAATAACCCTTTGCCGCCGCGATGAGCAACAACGCGGCATGCGGTACCGTGGGCATCGCGAGGCTCAGCTTTTCGGCGGGGGCGACCGGAGCGGGAGACACGATCTTCACGCCCAGGTAACCGAGGCCGAGAAGGACCACCGCCAAGGCCAGGGCGGCACCGGCCTGGAATGTTCGACTATGCAGAGTACGGGCCAGTTCGGTTCTCGATCGGGCGTCGGGAGGAGATAATGATGATTCCATCGTGATCGCGGGAATGCCGGGCAGTTCCGGCGCCACAGGAATTGCCCTACAGACTATTATACCCAATGATATTTTCGCGAAACGGGGCCGCCTGTACGGCAACGCACACGGGGTGACGAGCGGCACGGCACGGCGAGCACCACGGCGGGACGGGTCGCCCGGGGGCTATGCCCGCGGAAACCCGGGGTCTTCCCGGCGCAGGACGAAGACGAAGCCGGCGCCCGCCGAGAGTTCCGGCCAGGCGAAGGGCGCGAGCGGGAACGCGCGTTCCAGCGCCTTGCGGTTGTGCCCGATCTCCACCACCAGCAACCCGCCGGGATTCAGGTGCCGCCTCGCCTGCGCGAGGATGGCGCGGGTGTGCGCGAGGCCGTCGGCACCGCTCGCGAGCGCCATTTCCGGTTCGCGCCGGTACTCCGTCGGGAGCTTGCGCATCGAGGCGGTTCTCACGTACGGCGGGTTGGAGACGATGACGTCGTAGGTGCGTCCCTCGAGCGCCGCGAAGAGGTCGGACCGGACGAGCCGAACGCGTTTGTCCAGCCCGTAGGCGGCGACGTTCTTCCTCGCCACCGTGAGCGCCCGGGGCGAGAGCTCCGCGGCATCGACCATCGCCTTCGGAAAGGCGATCGCGGCCAGGATCGCGAGGCAGCCCGAGCCCGTGCACAGGTCGAGCGCGGATCGCACGCGCGCCGGCTTGCGCGATCCACGGCGCGAGGCGCGCGCGGAGCAGTTCCGCGATGAAGGAGCGCGGCACGATCACGTTCTCGTCCACGTGGAAGCGGTGCGGCCCGAGCCAGGCCTCCTTCAGGAGGTAGGCGGCGGGCTTGCGCGTGCGGATCCTCTTCGCCACCAGGGCATTGGCCAGGCGGGCGTGATGGGCGTCGACGACCAGGTCGAGGTGGGGGCCCAGTTCGCTCACCGGAAGTCCCAGGGAATGCAGCACGAGCCAGGCGGCCTCGTCGATGGCGTTGGTCGTGCCGTGCCCGAACGAGACGCCGGCGCGCTCGAGGTGCGCCGCGGCATCGAGCACGAGGCCCCTCACGTTCAACCCCTTCTCGGGAACGGTCCGGGCCACGGGCCGCTATTTCACGCCCAGGAGATCCTCGCACGCGAGGCGATAGATCTCGGCGAGCGGCTCGATCTCGTCGAGCGAGACGGACTCGTTCACCTTGTGGATCGAGCGATTCACCGGCCCGAACTCCACCACTTCGGCGCAGATGTCCGCGATGAAGCGCCCGTCGGACGTGCCGCCGGTCGTGGAGACTTCCGGGGTCGCGCCGCGATACCTGCCTCACCACGCGTTCGAAAGCGTCTCCACGAGGCGCCCTCGCGTCGTGAGGAAGGGCCGGCCGCCGAGGATCCACTCGATCGCGGTAGTCGAGCCCGTGGCGGTCGAGCACGGCGTGCAGGCGCGCCTGGAGGCCTTCGACGGTGCTCGCCGTGGAGAAGCGGAAATTGAAGTCGACCCGCACTTCGCCCGGGATGATGTTGAACGCGCCCGTGCCGGCGTGGATGTTGGACACCTGCCACGTGGTCGGCGGGAAATGCTCGTTGCCCTGGTCCCATGCGGTCGCCGCGAGTTCCGCGAGGGCCGGGGCGAGGTCGTGGACCGGGTTCTTCGCGAGGTGCGGATAGGCCACGTGCCCCTGGATTCCCTTCGCGACGAGGCGGCCGGTGAGCGTGCCGCGCCGCCCGTTCTTGATGGTGTCGCCGAAGTGCTCCGCCGACGTGGGCTCGCCCACGATGCAGTAGTCGATGCGCTCGCCTCTCGCCTTGAGCGCTTCCACCACGCGCACGGTGCCGTCGACCGAGGGGCCCTCTTCGTCGGAGGTGAGCAGGAGTGCCAGCGAGCCGGGGTGCTCGGGGTGCGCGGTGACGAGCTGTTCGGCGGCGACGACGAAGGCCGCGATCGAGGTCTTCATGTCGGCCGCGCCGCGCGCGTGCAGCCTGCCGTCCATGATCGTGGGGACGAAGGGATCGGTGTGCCACTGGTCGAGCGGCCCCGGCGGCACCACGTCGGTGTGCCCGGCGAAGACCACCAGCGGCCGCGCCGTGCCGCGGCGGATCCACAGGTTCGTGACCTCGCCGCAGCGGATCGTCTCCGCAACGAATCCCAGCGGGGCGAGCCGGTCGATGATCACTTGCTGGCAGCCCTCGTCGGCGGGCGTGACCGAAGGCCGCGCGAGCAGCGCGCGGGCCAGGTCGAGTGTGGCGTTCGTCATCGCGCGCGCGCCGCATCCGTGCGCGTGCGGCGCGCGACGGTGGGCCCGACCCGTTGCTCGATCATTCGCCGCAGCGCCTTCCTCGCGCCGAAGAAGAATGCGGCCTCGGCGCACAGGAAGAGCGGGCCGATGAGAAGCTGGCTCGCGTCCGAAAGGAACGCAGGCTTCATCCCCTCGTAGCGGTGGCCGCGCAACTGCAGGGCCCAGCCCGCGGCGAAGAGCACGGTCGCTCCGGCAAGGGCTGCGGCGACAGGGACGCGCGCCGCGATCTCGCTTGCGAGCGCGCACATGAGGAAGAGCACCGCGGCCATGACGGCGCCGAAGGCCGGATCGAGGCGCACGTACCAGGCGCTGGCGCCGATCGAGGCGACGGCCGCGAGCGTGACGGGGATGCCGCCGGCCGGGAAGGAAACCAGCGCAAGTGCCAGCACGATCGCGAAGACCACCAGCGGGATGCCGAGGAAATGGGTCGCGATGTTGCGGCGGTCGCGGTGGCTGGCCGCGTACTGCGCGAGGGACTCCTCGAGCGATCTCATCTTTTCCGTTTCGGGTGCGGTGCGCGAACGCGCATTTTATCGCACGCTCCGGCCGGCGCCGCCGGGGCGCCCGGAGCAGCCGGCAAGAGCCCCTCTAGTACCCGGGCTCCGGGGAGTCCTCGGAGATCTTGAACTCGCTGAACGACGGGCCGCCGAGTCCCTTGCCCAGGCCGGGCGCCGGATTCTTCACCCGCTCCGCCATGGCCGGCATGATTCCGGAGTTGCCCAGCAGCAGGCCCAGGTTGGTCGCGGAGTCGGCGTTGGCGAGCGCGTCGTCGGTGGAGATCCTGCCCTGGCGCACGAGCCGGAAGAGATCCTGCTCGAAGGTCTGCGAGCCCGGGGACATGCTCTTTTCCATCATCTCCTTCACCTCGCCCACCTCGCCCTTCTCGATGGCTTCCTGGACGTTGCGCGTGTTGAGGAGCACCTCGACCGCGGGCGTGCGCTTGCCGTCGACGGTGCGCACCAGGCGCTGCGAGACGATGGCCTTCAGCGACACGGCAAGGTCCTGGAGCAGCATCGGGCGCACTTCCAGCGGGAAGAAGCTGATCACCCGGTTCATGGCCTGGTAGGAGTTGTTCGCGTGGAGCGTGGCGAGGCACAGGTGGCCGGAGAGCGCGTAGGTGAGCGCCATGCGCATCGTCTCCTGGTCGCGGATCTCGCCGATGAGGATGCAGTCCGGCGCCTGGCGCATGGCGTTTCTGAGCGCGTCGTGGAAGGCGTGCGTGTCGTTGCCCACCTCGCGCTGGTTGAACACGCACTTCTTCGGCGTGAACACGTACTCGACCGGGTCCTCGATGGTGAGGATGTGGTTCGCGACCATCTGGTTCCTGAAGTCGAGCATCGAGGCGAGAGTCGTGGACTTGCCCGAGCCCGTGGCGCCCACCACGAGGACGAGCCCGCGCTTCTCCATCACCAGCTGCAGCAGCACCGGGGGCAGGTTCAGGTCCTCGAGCTTGGGTATCTCGGAAGTGATGAAGCGGATGACGCAGGCGACCGACCCCTTCTGCCAGAAGACGTTCACGCGGAAGTTGCCCAGGCCCGGCATGGGCTTGGAGAGGTTCAGCTCCAGGTCCTTCTCGAAGAGCGCGATCTGGGTGGGCGAGAGCATCTCGAAGATCACCTTCTTCGTCTGCTCCGCGTCCATCACCTGGGGGTTCACCGGCATCATGACGCCCTGGATCTTGATCATGATCGGCGAACCGGCGGAGAAGAAGATGTCGGAAGCCTTCTTCTCGGCCATGAGCTGCAGGAGTTTCTCGATGAACATGGATGTCTCCGGTTTCCGGCAATGTCGATCGGAGGGGCGCCTCGCCCCCGGCGGCACCGCTTGGCGTCAGTCGCCCCGCAGCAGTTCGTTGATGCCGGTTTTCGCGCGCGTTCTCGCGTCGACCTGCTTGATGATCACGGCGCAGTAGAGACTATACCGGCCGTCATGCCCGGGCAAGTTGCCGGAGACGACCACGGAGCCGGGCGGAATCTTCCCGTAGGAGACTTCCCCCGTGGCGCGGTTGTAGATCTTGGTCGACTGGCCGATGTAGACGCCCATGGAGATCACGGAGCCCGCGCCGACGATCACGCCCTCGACGACCTCGCTTCGCGCACCGATGAAGCAGTCGTCCTCGATGATCGTGGGGTTGGCCTGCACGGGCTCGAGCACGCCGCCGATGCCCACGCCGCCGGAGAGGTGGACGTTGCGGCCGATCTGCGCGCAGGAGCCGACCGTGGCCCAGGTGTCGACCATCGCGCCCTCGTCCACGTAGGCGCCGATGTTCACGTAGGAGGGCATCAGCACCACGTTCTTCGCGATGAAGGCGCCGTGGCGCGCGCTCGCCGGCGGCACCACGCGGTAGCCGCCCGCGGCGAAGTCCTCCCGGGAGAAGCGGGCGAACTTGGAGTCGACCTTGTCGAAGTAGTGCGTGTAGCCGCCCTGCATGATCTCGTTGTCGCGCAGGCGGAAGGAGAGCAGCACCGCCTTCTTCAGCCACTGGTGGGTGATCCACCCGTCGCCGCGCTTTTCCGCCACGCGCAGGCGCCCGGCGTCCAGTTCGGCGAGGACCGCGGCGACGGCCTCGCGGATGGCGGGAGAAGCGGTTTTCGGTGTGAGGCCGGCGCGGTCCTCGAAGGCCTGCTCGATGAGGGGTTGCAGCTTTTCCATGGTTCCTTGGGCGTTTCGAGGGAAAGTGCCCGTAAGGATGCCGCAACGCGGGCGCCGGGTCGACTGCACCGGGCGCGACCGGCCACCGGCCGGGGCGGAACCTAGGTCCGATGCGGCCCGAAGGTGAAGCGGAAGGTGGCACCTTCGCCGGGGCGCGCCTCGGCCCAGATGCGGCCCCCGTGCCGGAGCACGATGCGCTGCGCGGTGGCCAGTCCGATGCCTGTGCCCTCGAACTCGCTGGCGTGGTGCAGGCGGTGGAAGACCCCGAAGAGCCCGCCGGCGTGGGCCATGTCGAATCCGGAGCCGTTGTCGCGCACGAAGAAGTGCGCATCGCCATCGGCGTGCGCCATGCCGAACTCGACCTTTGCGCCCTCCCGGCCGCGGGTGTACTTGAACGCATTGCCGAGCAGGTTCTGGATCACGCTGCGCACGAGGCAAGCATCGGCCCAGATCGTGAAGCCGTCCGCGGCACTGAATTCCACCGCGCGGCCTTTCTCGGCGAGCAGCACATCGGCCCAGACCTCGCGGACGAGGGCGGACAGGTCGATGGAAGTCCGCTGCAGCTCGACGCTGCCCAGTTGCGACAGGGTCAGCATCCCCTCGACCATGGCGCTCATGGTGGCGCCGGCGGCGGCGATGCGCTCGACCAGCAGGCGCGCCTCGCCGGACAGGGACTCGCCGTGGTCCCCGAGCAGGATCTCGGCGAATCCGGACACCGCCCGCACGGGTGCGCGCAGGTCGTGGGAGACGGAGTAACCGAAGGCCTCCGCTTCGGGCATCGGTTCGGCCAGGTCGCGCAGGCGCTTCAGGTCGTGCTGCTCGATTTCATTTCGCAGCTGCGAGGCCTCGGTCACGTCCATCGCGACGCCCAGGAGGCCGGGTTGCTTGCCGGTTTCGGCCGGCAGGGCGCGCGTGAGAACCCGGTAGGTGCGCGGCCGTCCGTCCGGCCCGAGGGCCGAGCGCTCCGCGCCGCCGTCCCCGGCTGCGCCCTCGATCCAGCGCACGAGGGGGTCGTTGCCGCGGCCGAGCTCGGCCGCGGTACGGCCGACCACTTCACTCGCGTCCCGATGGCCGAGCAATGCCGCGTGGGCGCGATTGGAAAACAGGTAGCGCCCGACCGCGTCCTTGGCGAAGACGGCATGGGGCAGGAGGTCGGCCAGGGCGGCGAGCAGGTGCTCGCCGGGTGCGGGCGATCCGGCGGGGCCGGCCGGGGCAGGGCGGCCGTCGCGATCATCCTTCATGGGCGCCCCGGTCCCTGTGCCCGGTTGCGGGTTCGGTGCGCCCGTCGCGCCAGGCAGTCCGGGCAATCGAAAGTGTCTGGCATTCACGCTGCTTTGCTCCGCTGGGTCGCGGCTCTTGTCGAAATCCGTTCTGGCGCTCCGGTCCGCGGGCCCGGCGGGCCGGCGCCGGGGCGGTGGCAGGCCTTTCCGTGCGCCGGATCGGCCTTCCTTGCCGGAATATTCGTTAAAGTGTTTCAAATGTCAAATAACAGGTGAAATATTCGGGCGCGAGGAGGCCGCGCGCCGGGCCGCGGGCTGGGCCGCGGGCCGGGCGATACCGGCGCCGGGCCGGACCTAGGGGTGGGGAGCGCCCGCGGCCGCGCGGGCCGGGACGAAAGCGCGGATCCGGCGGCCGGCCTCGGCCGCCTCGGCCACGGTCGACACCAGGGCGATGCGCACGCGCCCCCGGCCCGGATTGGTCCCGTGGGCCTCGCGGGAGAGGTAGCTGCCGGGAAGCACGGTGACGTTGGCGGCGGCGTAGAGATCGCGGGCGAACTGCTCCTCGTCGCCCGGAACCGCCGCCCAGTAATAGAAGGCCGCCTCGGGACGGGCGAGCGGGAGCACGGGGTTCACCAGCTCGAAGAACGCCGCGAACTTCTCGCGGTAGAGGCGCCGGTTCTCCAGCACGTGGGCCTCGTCGTTCCAGGCGGCGATGGAGGCGCGCTGCACGGCGTTGGACATGGCCGAGCCGTGATAGGTGCGGTAGTGCAGGAAAGCCTTCAGGAGCGCCGCGTCCCCGGCGGCGAACCCCGAGCGCAGCCCCGGTGCGTTGGAGCGCTTGGAGAGCGAGCCCATCACCACGAGCCGCGCGAAATCCTCGCGTCCGAGCTGCTGCGCCGCGGCCAGCGCGCCCAGGGGCGGGGCCGACTCGTCGAAGTAGATCTCGCTGTAGCACTCGTCGGAGACGATCGTGAAGCCGTGGCGGTCCGCGCGGGCGAAGAGCAGCTCCCACTCGGCGAGCGGCATCACGCGCCCGTTCGGGTTGCCGGGCGAGCAGGCGAAGATGAGGCGCGTGCGCTTCCAGACGTGCTCGGGCACGGCCTGCCAGTCGGGCGCGAAGCCGTTGGCCGCCGTGGCGTTGGCGAAGTAGGGCCGCGCCCCGCCCAGCAGGGCCGCGCCCTCGTAGATCTGGTAGAACGGATTGGGACACACGACGAGCGCGTCGTGCTCGCCCGGATCGAGCAGCGCCTGGGCGATCGCGAAGAGCGCCTCGCGGCTGCCCAGGGTGGGGAGCACCTGGGAGTCGGCGTCGATCGCGGCAAGGCCGTGCCGGCGTTCGAGCCACGCGGCAATCGCGCCGCGCAGTTCCGGCAGGCCCTTCGTGAGCGGGTATCGCGCGAGGCCTGCGAAATTCTCCGCGAGCGCACGCGTCAGCAGCTCGGGCGTCGCGTGCTGCGGCTCGCCGATGGACAGGTTCACCGGCGCGAGCCCCGCCGGCGGCGTGGTGCCGGCGAGCAGCGCGCGCAGCTTTTCGAAGGGGTAGGGCTTGAGGAGTTCGAGGCGGGGATTCATGGGGCGATTATCGCCCGAAGAATCGCGCGAAAGGCAGGCGAAGCCACCACCGCAGCCCGCCCCGGCGCGCAATCTCGCCATCGCGCTCGGCGATCGCGCGGGACTGCTCCGAGACCGTGCGCTCGGCCTGCGCGAGCCGGCTCTCCAGCTGCCCGGCCCACGCGAGGGCCTCGTCGCGGGACTGCATGGCCTCGGCGCGGGCCTCGCCAGTTCGGCGACCTGCTTGCCGAGGGTCTCGAGCTGCCCGCCCGCCACGACCAGCTCGCCCATGACCTTCTCGTAGTCGCGGTGCGCCCAGTCGTCGCGGTCCGACAGCACGGAGAGTGTCGCCGGCAGCATCCCCAGCGTCGCGGCGGAGCGGCTCGCGGCGACGAGGAAGTAGAGCGGCTCGCCCAGCGCCGGCGTGGCCTCGGCGGGCATCGCCTCCGACACCTCCACGAGGTGGCCCGCCTCGGCGTGCGGCTCCGGGGCGATCACCGAGAAGAAGCTCGGCCGCTGGCCGTACCAGCGCGTGTGCCGGAAGCGCCGGGCGACGAGCGTCTCGAGCTCCTCGCGGTAGAGCTCCTTCACGTGGAACTCGTTCGCGAAGCCGCGCCGGTCGCTGTACTCGCGCTTGTTGGGGCAGGAGAGCAGCAGCAGGCCGTCGTGGGCGAGCACGCGCGCGATCTCGTCGAGAAACTCCTCCTGATCGCCGATGTGCTCGACGGTCTCGAAGGAGACGAAGAGGTCGGCCGAGGCGTCGGCGAGCGGCAGCTTCGCGCAGGGCGCCTCGACGAAGCTCAGGTTCGCCACCCCCGCGTAGGTGGCACGCGCGTGGGCGATCGCTTCGGCGGAGAGGTCGGCACCGGTGACGCTCGCGGCGGTGCGGGCGAGCAGCGCCGAGCCGTACCCCTCCCCGCAGGCCGCATCCACCACGCGCTTGCCCGCGGCGAATCGAGCGGCGAAGTGATAGCGGTGCCAGTGCTCGACCCAGATCTCGCCGCGCACGCCGGGGACGAAGCGCTCGCCGGTGAACTCGAGCTTGCCGCTCACCGGAGCCACCCCCGCCGCCGCAGCCGTTCCACCACCGGCCGCCGCCACGCCGCCAGCCGGGAAAGCACGCCCGACGAGCCCACGAAGCGGCGCACGTCTTCCCGCGTGACGAGCATCAGCGCCTGGGTGCGCGCGTATCGCTCGGCCATCTCGGAGATCGCGCGCGGGCTCATCGTGACGCGAAGCGCGCCCTGCCTCGCCCGCGCATCCTCGTAGGCGCGGTCGAGAAGCGCCTGCCGGTCCGCGGCCCCGCGCGTGTCGGCGGGCACCCGATACTTCGACGTGGTCTTCGGCACCAGCACGAAGTCGTCCTCCAGCGTGTAGCGCGTCCAGAGGTTCCAGTCCTCGAGCTGGTCCATGTCCTCGGCGAACCCGCCGTGGCGCTCGTACAGCGAGCGGTGGAAGAGCACCGCCTGGATGGGCAGGAAGTTGTGGTGCCAGAGCGTGAGCCGGTCGAAGGGCTGGCGGTGGACCGTGGCGTGCATCGTTTCATCGTACTCGGCACGGTCGCGGTCGTGAACCTGCGTCTTCGTCTCCCACGCGAAGCCGTAGGCGCCCTTGGCGCCGGCCGCGGTCGCCGCGGCGAGCAGCACCTCCACGTGGTCGGCGAAGAAGACGTCGTCGTCGTCGAGGAAGTTGAGCCACTCGCCGGTGGCGAGCGCCAGCGCGCGGTTGCCGGCGCGGGCGCGGCCCACCTTCCCCCCGGTGGCCTCGTAGCGCAGGTCGAGCCGGCCTCGGAACTCGTCCACGATGGCGCGGGAGAAGCTCTCGCCATCCTCGACCACGATCACCTCCAGGTTCTCGTGGGTCTGGTGCATGCAGGAGGCGAGCGCCTGCCGCAGCCACGCGGGGCGGTCGACGGTGCGGATGAGGATCGAGACCTTCGGCGGGACGGGGCTCGGGCTCTCGCGCCGCGACGGGAACGGGTGGAAGGCGCCGTCGCGCCGCGTCTCGTAGCCCCATCCCGAGAACTGCGGGCGGAACTCCTTCGTGGAGGCGACGCGGGAGAAGAGGAAGTGCGGCGCGCGCGCGATCGCCTTGAGCCCGGCCAGGGCGAGGCCCCTGCGGCGCCCGGGGAAGGAACGCGGCGTGAGGATCTCGGCGGCGAGCATCGTGAAGCCCTGGGCGATGCGGGCGGGGCCGCCGTAGCGGAACCGCAGCCCCAGGTTCGTGCGCACGCCGCCGAAGACCTGCAGCGGCTTCACCTCCGCGGCCACCTGGTAGGTGCGGTGCACCACCGCGCAGCGCGGCTGGTAGGTGAGGCGCCAGCCCTTCGCCCGCAGGCGCCACGAGAGGTCCACGTCCTCGCCGTACATGAAGATCGCGTCGTCGAAGCCGCCGGCCTGCTCGAAGGCCTCGCGGCGAAAGAGCGTGGCCGCGCCACTCACCCATGGCGAATCCAGCGTCGCGGGGTTGTAGGCCTTGGGATGCTCGTAGGGAATCTGGCGCATCTCCCACGCGGCGACGCGCGGGTCGTCCTTCGCGGCGGTCTCCACCAGGCGCTCGAGGGCGCCGGGCTCCACGATGCAGTCCTGGTTCACGACCAGAAGCCACGGCGCGGTGCCGCGCTTCGCATTCGCGTTGTGGCCGCGTCCGAATCCCAGGTTGGCGCCGGAGCGCTGCACGTCGACCTTCGCGAAAGCGTCGCCTTCGAGCTGCGGCATCGATGCGATGGTCGCCGCGGTGTCGGGCTCGGGGCTGTTGTCCTGGACGAGGAGGTTCAGGCGGAGCGTGGCGCGTGCCTCGGCGAGGCTCGCGAAGAGGGAAGCGAGGAGCGCGGGCTCGGGCCGGTAGGTGACGACGCTCAGGTCAACGTCGGGCATTGAAGGCGAGCTTGAGGAGCAGGCGCCGCAGCGGCGAGGGCAGGCGGTCCATCGCCTCTTTGTTCAGGCGCAGCACGTCGGCCTCGCGGGCCAGCTCGTCGCGCGCCTGCGTGGCGCTGCGAAGCGCTTCCTGCACCGCGCGCACGTCTGCCTCCAGCTTCTCGATCCAGCCGCGCGCCTCCGTCTCGAAGTCCTGGGCGCGCGCCCTCGTGTCCTCGAGCGCGGCGAGCGTCTGCGCGAGTTCGTCGCAGAGCCTGACGAGCTCCACGCGGAAGAGCGTCCCGTCGAGGTTCTTCGCGAGCAGCGCCTGGACGGCCGCCTCGTCCGCGGTATCCGGCGCGGCCGGGTCGATGCCGAAGCGCGCGTAGAAGGCGTCGAGGGAGCGGGTCATGGCGTCCAGGGGCGGTATGCGCGCGGGGTCGGGGCGCGCGAGTCCGGATTGTACGCGCGCCCTTTCGGCATCCCGCTCGGCGCCGGCAAGCGAGCGGATTTCCTCCGCCACGAGCGCCGAGTCGAAGACTTCCGGCAGCAGCCAGCCGCCATGGTGCGCGGCGATGCGCTCGGCGAGCGCCCCGCGGGGCGCGGCGAGCACCGGCACGCCCGCGGCCCAGGCGTCCGAGAGCGCGTAGCTGAAGCTCTCCGGCACGGTGTTGGGCAGGAGCGCCAGGCACGCCCCGTAGCCGCGCAGCAGCCCCGCGGCGTCGCCCTCCGCGAAAGCGCCGTGGACGAAGAGCCGGCCGGGAATGCGCCAGCCGGGATGCAGCTGCCGGTCGAGGTAGCCGATCACCACGAGGGCGATGTCCGTGCCTTCCAGTCCCACGGCGATCGCCTCGACGAGTTCCGAGCCCTTGTGCGGGCCGAGCGCGCCGAGGAGGGCGACGACGTGCCCCGGCCTTCGCATCGCGAATTCCGCACGCGGCCGGAGCGCGGCGGTTCCCGCGCCCGCGGCGCTCCCGTTCGCGACCACCTCGACCGCGAGCCCGGGCACCCGTTGGGCCGCGAGATCGGCGAGCCAGCGCGAGGGCGCGAGGACGGCGCGGGAATCGCGAAGCGTGCGCGAGGTCTCGGCGAGCCACGCCGGATCGGACGCGAGCGGGTCGGCGGCGGCGAAGGCCTCGGGATGGAGAAAGAGGATGTCGTGCAGCGTCGTGATGCGCGGAACGCCCAGGGCCCGGCATGCCCAGTCGCTCCGCTCGCGGGGCGCCCGCGTGAGCTGGTGCAGGTGCACGAGGCCGATGCGCTTCGTTCTGAACCACCGCGCGAGCGCCTCCGCGCGCTCGTCCGCCGCACCCGGGGCGAGGGGATGGAAGCGGCCGGCGCGGGGATCCTCGATCACGTCGACGCCGTCGCCCGCGTGCCAGAGGTAGTGCTCGCGCGGGACCGTGCGCACGATGTCGCGCACATGCCGGTCGACGCCGCCGCCGAAGAGGCTCGTCACGTGCAGGATCGCGGCAGCGTTCATCGGCGGGGCGCGGAAGGGAAGGTAGAATCATGCCCGAAAGTGGCCCGCATTCCTTCCCTCCCCGTCGTCTCGCTTCTCGTCGGCGCCTCCCTCTGGGGCGTCGTCTGGTATCCCTATCGCCTGCTCGACTTCGCCGGGCTCGACGGTGCCTGGTCGCTCGTCTTCACCTACGGCGTCGCACTCGTCGCGGGCACCGCCATCTTCTTCAGCCACTGGCGCGACGTCGCGCGCGCGCCGTGGGCGTGCCTGCTGATGGGGCTCGCCATCGGCTGGAGCAACCTGGCCTATGTGATCGGGGTGCTGGAGGGCGAGGTGATGCGCGTGCTCCTCCTTTTCTACCTCGCGCCGCTGTGGACGGTTCCGCTCGCGCGCGGGCTCCTGGGCGAGCGCCTGGACCTGCGCGGGACCATCGTGATGGCGGTCGCGCTCGCCGGCGCGGTGGTGATGCTGTGGCATCCGCAGCACGGCGCGCCCTGGCCCGCCTCGCGCGCCGACTGGCTGGGCGTGGGCGCGGGCTTCCTCTTCGCACTCGGCAACGTGCTGGTGCGCAAGCTCTCCGACATCCGCGATACCTCGAAGTCGCTCGCCATCTGGGCGGGCGTGGTGATCGCCGCGGCGCTCTACCTTCCGCTGTCGCCCACGTCGGGCGAGGCTGCGGTGCGGGTCGCGCAGACCACGTGGGCGCTCTGGGTGTCGGTGGGGTTCGCGGTGCTCGCCATGAGCCTCGCGCTGCAGTACGGCCTCACGCGGGTGCCGGCCAACCGCGCGATCGTCGTGCTGCTCTTCGAGCTGGTGGTGGCCGCCGTGGCGTCCTACTACCTCGCCGGGGAGATCCTGCGCACCCAGGACTGGATCGGCGGCGCGCTCATCGTGCTCGCGAGCCTCGCGAGCGGGTTCCGCAAGGCGAGCTAATCCGCCTGCGGCTGGCCGAGGTCGACGCGCGCCGGCGCCGTCCAGCCCTTGCGGCGGTAGTCCGCCTCTACGCTGGTGTAGATGCCGCCGCGCACCAGGAATTCCGCGGTGAGGCGCATGTAGCGCGGCCGCGTGGCCGCCACGAGGTCGTCGAGGATCTCGTTGGTCACCGCCTCGTGGAATCTCCCCTCGTTGCGGAAGGACCAGATGTAGAGCTTCAGGCTCTTCAGCTCCACGCACTTCGCATCCGGCACGTACTCGAGGTGCAGGGTCGCGAAGTCCGGCTGCCCCGTCTTCGGGCACAGGCAGGTGAACTCCGGGATCTCCATGCGGATCACGTAGTCGCGGCCCGCGTTCGGGTTGGCGAACGTCTCAAGCGCCTTTGTCGCCGCCGCGCGCGCGCCGCTCCCCAGCGATCGCAGGCGTGGTGCCGTCAAGGGCTTTTGGGGGGGCTTTCGGGCGGGCATTGGGCGCGGGGATTCGATCCGGTAAAATCGGGATTGTACGCGAACCCCAAGCCCCACCGGCCGCCCGGCCAGGTGGGGTTTTCTCATAAGAACCAATACCTTGCGACTCACTTCCGTAAAACTCTCCGGATTCAAGTCCTTCGTCGACCCGACGCAGATCGCCGTGCCCGGCCAGCTGGTCGGCGTGGTCGGTCCCAACGGATGCGGCAAGTCCAACGTGATCGACGCGGTGCGCTGGGTGCTCGGCGAATCGAGCGCGAAGCAGCTGCGCGGCGAGCACATGCACGACGTGATCTTCAACGGCTCCTCCGAGCGCAAGCCCGTGGGCCGCGCCTCTGTGGAACTCGTCTTCGACAACACGCTGGGCCGCGTGGGCGGCACCTGGTCGCAGTACGCCGAGATCAGCGTGAAGCGCGTGCTCGCGCGCGACGGCGACTCGAGCTACTACATCAACGGCACGCACGTGCGCCGCCGAGACGTCCAGGACATCTTCCTCGGCACGGGCCTGGGCCCGCGCGCCTACTCGATCATCGAGCAGGGCATGATCTCGCGCGTCATCACCTCCAAGCCCGAGGAGCTTCGCGTCTTCCTGGAGGAGGCCGCGGGCGTGTCCAAGTACCGCGAGAGGCGCCGCGAGACGGAGCTTCGCCTCGAGGACACGCGCGAGAACCTGGACCGCGTGGGCGACATCCGCGCCGAACTCGGCACGCAGCTCGAGCACCTCGCGCAGCAGGCGGAGGTGGCCGCGCGCTACCAGGACCTGCAGGGCCAGCTCGCGCTGAACCACAACCTCCTCGCCTTCACGCGCCTTCGCGAGGCCGAGCAGGCGAAGGCCCGCCACGCGAACGAGGTCCAGAAGGTGCAGGTGAGCCTCGAGGCCGAGACCGCGAAGCTGCGCGACGCGGAGCGCTCCCTCGAGGAGCTGCGCAGCCGCCACTACGAGGAGACCGACCACCTCTCCTCGCTGCAGGGCGCGCTCTACGCCGCCAATGGCGAGGTGCAGTCCCTCGAGCAGGAGATCGCCTTCCTCGGCGAGAACCGGCGCCGCATGGGCGCGCAGATCGAAGGGCTCGCGACGGAAATGGCGGAAGTCGAGCGCAGGCTCGCCGAGGCGCAGACCGACCGCGGCCGCTGGGAGGGCGAGATCGAGAGCGCCCGGGGGGCGATCGTCGCGCGCGAGTCGGACTTCGAGCGCGTGAAGACGGAATTGCCCGCGGCCGAAGCCGCGCAGCAGAAAGCCGCGGCCGAAGTGCGCGCGTCCGAGACGGAGATGTCCGCCGCGGAGCAGGCCCAGGGGGTCGAGGAGACGCGCGAATCCCACGCCCTGAAGCTCCTCGCGCAGCTCGAGGCGCGCAAGAACCGCCTGAAGCAGGAGAACATGGCGCTCGTCTTCCCGGAGCCGGAGAAGCTCGCCGCACTCGCCGGGGAACGCGAAACGCTCACCGCGAAGCTGGGCACGCTCGAGGAGGCCCAGCGCGCGGCCGAGGCGAAGCTGCCCGCGCTCGAGGACGAGCGCCGCGCCTCCCAGGATTTGCTCCAGGATCGCACCCGCGAACTCGCGCAGCTCGAGGCGGCGCTCCAGGCGCTGCAGGCGCAGCAGGCGAAGCTCGACAACAACTCGCGGCTCGCGGAGTGGACGAAGGCCCACGCCCTCGACCGCGCCGAGCGCCTCTGGCAGGCGATCCACGTGGAGTCCGGCTGGGACGATGCGACGGAAGCGGCCCTGGGCGTGCGCCTGAATGCCGCGCGCCTCGTCGACGAAGGCGGCCTTTCCGAACTGCTGCGCGACGCACCCCCGGGCAACTTCGCCGTGTTCGTCGAGCGCGGCGCGGCGGAAGCCGCGGCGAGCGCCTCGCACCTCACGCCCTTGTCGTCCGTGGTCTCGAGCGCCCGGCCGGGGGTTGCGGCCTACCTGCGCGACGCGCTCTCCGGCGTCTTCATCCTGCCCGAGGGCGAGGATGGGCTCGCACTTGCGCGCGTGCTGCCGCCCGGCGGCTTGCTGGTGTCGAAGGCGGGCCATCTCTTCAGCCGCCAGGGCGTGGTCTTCCACGGCCCGCAGTCCGAGCTGCACGGGGTGCTCCAGCGCCAGCGCGAAATAGAGGACCTGCAGGCGAGGACGCCGGGCGTGGCCGCGGCCCGCGCCGCGGTCGAGGCACGCCTGCGCGAGCTGGAGACGCTCCTCACCGAGGCACAGGATGAGGGCCGGCGCGTGCGCGAGGAACTGTCCCGCGCGCGCCAGGCCGGCCACGACCTCGAAGTCGAGCACGTGAAGCTCTCGCAGAGCACCGAGCAGGCGACGAAGCGCCGCGAGGCGATCCGCGCGGAACTCGCCGACATCGAGCGCGAGGAGGAAAAGGAGCAGCTGGAGATGCAGGAGGCGCAGCACGCGCTGCAGGCGGGCTCCCAGAAGATCGAGGAAGTCGTCCAGCGCCTGCAGGCCCTGGAGGACGCGGCGAAGCGCGCGGGCGAGGCGCTGGCCGCGGCGCGAGGCGCGATCGCATCCGCCGAGCGCGCGGTGCAGGAAGCGCGCTTCAACGAAAGGAGCTGCCACGAGAAGGTGGAGTCGCAGGGCCGGCTCGCGGTGTCCCTCGGCGAGCGCGTGGCCGCGCTCGTGGCGAACCGCGAGAACGTTTCCGCGGAGCTGGGCAAGCTCGAGGAAGGCACGGTCCGCAGCCGCCTGCAGGAAGCGCTCGCGGTGAAGGCCGAGCGCGAGCGTGCGCTGGGAGACGCGCGCGCCGGGCTCGAGCACCTCACCGAGGAGCTTCGCTCCTTCGAGGAGGGCCGCCTCACGGCCGAGCAGACGCTCGCGCCCCTTCGCGAGCGCATCACGGAGCTTCGCATCAAGGAGCAGGAAGCCACGACCCACGCGGAGCAGTACGCGCAGCAGATCCAGGAAGCCGGCGTCACCCGCGAGGAACTCGCCGAGAAGCTCGAGAAGCGCGTGCGCTCCTCGGGCATGCAGGCCGAGATCGCGCGCCTCGGCGAGGAGATCGCGGCGCTGGGCGCGGTGAACCTCGCCGCGCTCTCGGAGCTCACCTCGGCCCGGGAGCGCAAGGACTACCTCGACGCGCAGTCCGCCGACCTCGCGCAGGCGGTGGAGACGCTGGAGGCGGCCATCAAGCGCATCGACCGCGAGACGCGCGAACTCCTCCAAGGCACGTTCGAGGCGGTCAACCGCAATTTCCAGGAGATGTTCCCGGCGCTCTTCGGCGGCGGCAACGCGTCCCTGAAGCTCACCGGCGAGGAGATCCTCGACGCGGGCCTGCAGGTGCTCGCGCAGCCGCCGGGCAAGAAGAACACCTCCATCCAGCTCCTGTCGGGCGGGGAAAAGGCGCTCACCGCCATTGCGTTGGTCTTCTCCCTCTTCCGCCTGAATCCCGCGCCCTTCTGCCTGCTCGACGAGGTGGACGCGCCGCTCGATGACCCCAACACCGAGCGCTTCTGCGAGCTGGTGAAGCAGATGTCTGCGCAGACCCAGTTCCTCTTCATCACGCACAACAAGATCACGATGGAGATGGGCCAGCAGCTGATCGGCGTGACGATGCAGGAGCCGGGCGTCTCGCGTATCGTGGAAGTCGATATCGAGGCGGCCATGGAGTTCGCGCGCAAGCAGGCCGCCTAGGAGCCCCGTCCATGAGCGACCTGCAGCTCGCCCTCCTCGTCCTCGGCGCCGTCTTCGTGGCCGCGGTGGCGGGCTACAACCTGTTCCACGAGCGCCGCGCGCGCCGCCACGCGGAGGCCGCCTTCCGGGGCGCCCACCACCACGACGCGCTCCTCGACTCCGCAACCGGGCGCCGCGATCCCGTGCTGGGCGAGCTGCCTGCGGAGTCGCGCGAGGAACCCTCTTTCGCGGCGCCGGGCGCGGGCTTTCCGGAACCGGACACGGGCCCGCCGCCGGCGGCCGCTTCGCCGGGCACCCGGATCTCCAGCCGCGTCGACACGCTCGCGCTCGTCCTCGCCGACGAGCCCGTGGCGCGCGCGCAGCTCGAGCCGCTCCTGGACGCGCTGCAATCCCACGCCACACCCGTGAACGTGGAGGGCCTCGTCGACGAGCAGTGGATGCCCGTGGAGGAGTCGCCCCGGGATGCGTGGCGGGAGCTGCGCGTGGCACTGCAGCTCGCGAGCCGCGCGGGCCCCGTGACCGAGGAGGAGATCGCCGCCTTCAACGAGACGGTGGCGGGATTCGCGGCCTCGATCAACGCGGTGTCGCAGCGGGAGAGCCCGGCCGCGGCCGCGGCGCGCGCGCGCGAGCTGGACCGCTTCTGCGCCGAGGCCGACATCGAGGTCGCGGTGAACCTCGTCGGCCGGATGGGCGCCACCTTCGCGATCGCGCGGGTGAAGCCCCTCGCGCTCGAATACGGGTTCGCCGAGACGGCGGCCGAATCCTTCGAGCGCCGCGCGCCCGATGGCGGTGTCGCGATGTCGCTCAGGATGCACGACGCCCAGCAGAGACGCGATGCGGGCTACGTGACGGGGCTCAGCTTCGCGCTCGATGTCCCGCACGTCGCCGGCCCCGTCTCGGTGCTCGACGAGATGGGCAGGATCGCCGAGGCCTTCGCCGTCGCGCTCGACGGGGAGATCGTGGACGACGAGCGCCGGCCGATGGGAGCGGTGGGTTTCGCGGCGGTTCGCCGCTCCCTCGAGGCCGTGGCACGGCGCATGGAAGCGCACGAGATCCCGGCGGGCGGGGAGCTCGCGCGGCGGCTTTTCTCCTGACCATGGCGGCGCCGCGCGCCGACGCGGAGCGCGCGGCCTGGCTGCGGCGCGAGATCGAACGCCACAACCGGCTCTATTACGTCGACGACGCGCCCGAGATCGACGACGCGGCCTTCGACGCGCTCTTCCGGGAGCTCTCGGCGCTGGAGGCGGCGCATCCCGCGCTCGCCTCGCCCGAATCGCCCACCCAGCGCGTGGGCGGTGCGCCCGCGGAGCGCTTCGCGCCGGTCAGCCACCGCGTGCCCATGCTCTCGCTCGCCAACGCCTTCACGGACGAGGAGGTCGCGGCGTTCGACAAGCGCTGCCGCGAGGCGCTGGAGCGCGATGCCGTGGCCTACGGGTGCGAGCTGAAGTTCGACGGGCTCGCCGTGAGCCTCGCGTACGAAGGCGGGTGCTTCGTGCGCGGCGCCACGCGCGGCGACGGGGCGTCGGGAGAGGACGTCACCGCGAACCTGCGCACGATCCGCAGCCTGCCGTTGCGGCTCGAGGGCGAGGCCCCGGCCTACCTCGAGGTGCGCGGCGAGGTCGTGATGCTGCGGCGCGACTTCGAGGCCTTGAACCGGCGCCAGGCCGAGGCGGGCGAAAAGACCTTCGTGAACCCGCGCAACGCGGCGGCCGGGGGCCTTCGCCAGCTCGATCCGAAGCTCACTGCGAAGCGGCGCCTCTCGTTCTTCGCCTACGGCATCGGCGCCCACGAAGGCTTCGCGGTGCCCGCCACGCTGGAGGCGCTGATGGCGCGGCTCGTCGCACTGGGCCTGCCCGTCTCGCGCGAGCGCCGGACGGTCGAGGGCGAGGCGGGGCTCCTCGCGTTTCATCGCGACGTGGCGGCGCGGCGCGAAGAACTCCCCTTCGACATCGACGGCGTCGTCTACAAGGTCGACCGCATCGCCGACCAGGAGGCGCTCGGCTTCGTCGCGCGCGCGCCGCGCTGGGCGGTGGCGCACAAGTTCCCCGCGCAGGAGGCGACGACGGAGCTCCTCGCGATCGACATCCAGGTGGGCCGCACCGGGGCCATGACGCCCGTCGCGAGGCTCTCGCCGGTCTTCGTGGGCGGCACGACGGTGTCGAGCGCCACGCTGCACAACGAGGACGAGGTGCGCCGCAAGGACGTCTGGCGCGGCGACACGGTGGTCGTGCGGCGCGCCGGGGACGTGATACCGGAAGTTGCGCGGGTCGCGACGCCGGGGCCGCGCGGCGAGGGCGACCGCTTCGAGATGCCGGCGCAGTGCCCCGAGTGCGGCTCCGCCGTCGCGCGCCTCGAGGGCGAGTCGGCGGCGCGCTGCACCGGCGGTCTCTTCTGCCCGGCGCAGCGCAAGGCCTCGCTCCTGCATTTCGCCTCGCGCCGCGCCATGGACATCGAGGGCCTGGGCGACCGGCTGGTCGACCAGCTCGTGGACGCGGGACTCGTGAAGACGCCGGCGGACCTGTACCGGCTCGAAGCCGCGCAGCTCGCGGGGCTCGAGCGCATGGCCGAGAAGTCCGCCGCGAACGTGATGGCGGCCGTGGCGAAGAGCAAGGACGCCACGCTCGGGCGCTTCGTCTACGCGCTCGGCATACGCCACGTGGGCGAGGTCACGGCGAAGGACCTTGCGCGCCACTTCGGCGGGCTTGACGCGCTCATGGCGGCCGATGCGGCGGCCTTGCAGGAGGCCCGCGACGTGGGCCCGGTGGTCGCCGAGAGCGTGGCGGGCTTCTTCGCGGAGCCGCACAACCGCGAGGTGATCGGCGAGCTGCGCGCCGTCGGGGTGCACTGGATCGAAGGCGAGCCCGAGCGCGCCACCCCCGCGGGGGCCTTCGCGGGTAAAATCGTGGTGGTCACCGGAACGCTCGCCGCGATGACGCGCGAGGACGCGAAGGCGCGCATCGAGGCTGCCGGCGGCAAGGTGACCGGGTCGGTGTCGAAGAAGACGGACTTCCTCGTCGCCGGGGAGGAAGCGGGAACCAAGCTCGAGCGCGCGCGCGCGCTGGGCATTGGCGTGCTGGACGAGGCGCAATTTCGCGCGATGCTCGAAGGCCTGGAAAATCCATGAAAGCCATTCGCAAGGCCGTGTTCCCCGTCGCGGGCATGGGCACGCGCTTCCTGCCCGCGACCAAGGCGTCGCCGAAGGAGATGCTCCCCATCGTCGACAAGCCCCTCATCCAGTATGCGGTGGAGGAGGCGGTGGCCGCGGGCGTGACCGATCTCATCTTCATTACCGGCCGCGGCAAGCGCGCGATCGAGGACCACTTCGACAAGGCCTACGAGCTCGAGGCGGAACTGCAGGCCGCGGGCAAGCACAAGATGCTCAGGGAAGTGCGCGGCCTCCTGCCGGCACACGTGAACAGCGTCTACATCCGCCAGGGGCAGGCGATGGGCCTGGGCCACGCGGTGCTGTGCGCGCGCCACCTCGTGGGCGACGAGCCCTTCGCGGTGATCCTCGCCGACGACCTGATCGACGCGGAAGTCCCCGCGCTCAAGCAGATGGCGGACCTGCACGTGAAGAGCGGCGCGAGCGTGGTCGCGGTGCAGAACGTGCCCCGCGCCGAGACCGCGTCCTACGGGATCGTCTCGACCCAGCCCCCCAAGGGGCGCCTGGCGCGCATCACGGGCATCGTCGAGAAGCCCAAGCCCGCGGACGCGCCGTCCACGCTCGGCGTGGTGGGCCGCTACGTGCTCAACCCGCGCATCTTCGACTTCCTCGAGCAGACGCGGGCAGGCGCCGGAAAGGAGATCCAGCTGACCGACGCCATCGGCCAGCTCCTCGCCGAGGAAGCCGTCTACGCCTACGAGTTCATCGGCAGGCGCTACGACTGCGGCTCCAAGATCGGCTACCTCGAGGCGACGGTCGACTTCGCGCTTCGCCATCCGGAGGTGGCCCGCGACTTCCGCGCCTACCTCGCGCGGCTGCACGGCAAGCCCGGGGTGCGGCCATGACGCGGGACGAAGCCCTGGAGATGCTCGCCCGCGCGGACCTCGTGTGCGCGCCGGGCGAGGTGCGCGGCGCCGTAGAGCGGGTCGCGTCCGAGATCAGCGCGCGCCTTGAGGAGGAGTTCCCGCTGGTGCTCTCGGTGATGAGCGGGGCGACGGTGTTCACCGGCCAGCTCCTGCCACTGCTCGCCTTCCCGCTGCAGTTCGGCGCCATCGAGGCCACGCGCTACGAGAACGGCGTCTCGGGCAAGGAAGTGCGCTGGCACCTCGCGCCGAAGGACGACGTGCGCGGGCGCACGGTGCTGGTGGTCGACGACATCCTGGACGAGGGCGTGACGCTTGCCGCCGTGCGCGACAAGCTTCTCCACATGGGGGCGAAGGCGGTGCTGGTCGCGGTTTTCGCCGACAAGGACATCGGGCGGGACAAGCCCCTCGCCGCGGACTTCGTGGGCGTGCGGCTGCCGGACCGCTATGTCTTCGGCTTCGGCATGGATGCCTACGGCCTGTGGCGAAACCTGCCCGCCGTCTACGCGTTGGGGCAATAGCGATGCTCGCCATCATCGGCGGTTCAGGACTCACGGAGCTCGCGAGCCTCGATGTCGTGAGGAAGCAGATCGTGCGCACGCCCTACGGCGAGCCCTCGGGACCGCTCACCTACGGGCGCATCGGGGCGGGCGAGGTGATCTTCCTCGCGCGCCACGGCTACGGCCACACGCTGGCGCCCCACGAGATCAACTACCGGGCAAACCTCTGGGCGCTCAAGGAAAAGGGGGCGACGAGGATCCTCGCGATCTGCACCGTGGGCGGCATTTCCGCAGGCCTCGCGGCCGGCGCCATCGTCATTCCCGACCAGATCATCGACTACACCTGGGGGCGGAGGTCGACCTTCTTCGAGGGGGCCGAGCAGCCCGTCGTGCACGTGGACTTCACGCACCCGTACTGCGAGGTGACGCGCGGCATGCTCGTCGAGGCCGCCGCCGCCGCGGGCATCGCCGTGTCGCCCCGCGGGACCTACGCGGCCGTGCAGGGCCCCCGGCTGGAGACGGCCGCGGAGGTGACCCGGCTCGAGCGCGACGGCGCCGACCTCGTGGGGATGACGGGGATGCCGGAGGCGGCGCTCGCACGCGAACTCGGGATCTCCTACGCGGCGCTCGCAGTGGTGGCCAATCCCGCGGCGGGGCGCGGGACGAGCGCGGAGTCGATTTCCCTCGAGCAGATCACCGCGGTCCTGGGAGAAGCCATGGCGCGCGTGCGCCGCGTGGTCGAGGAAGTGGTGAAGCGCCATGGCCATCCGTGAGGTGCTGCGGATGGGCAGCCCCGTGCTCGCCCAGGTCGCGCGGCCGGTCGAGCGCTTCGGCACGCCGGAGCTGGAGCGGCTGGTCGCGGACATGCAGGACACCATGGCGCACGAGGACGGCGCGGGGCTCGCCGCACCGCAGATCGGCGAGAGCGTGCGCGTGGTGATCTTCGGCGTGACGTCCAACCCCCGCTATCCGGACGCGGAGGAGGTGCCGTTCACGGTGCTCGTCAATCCCGCGATCACCTTTCTCGGCGACGAGGTGGAGGAGGGCTGGGAAGGGTGCCTGTCGGTGCCGGGCCTGCGCGGAATGGTGGCGAGGCGCACGCGGATTCGCTACACCGGCTTCGACGAGCGCGGCGGCCCGGTCGATCGCCTCGCCGAGGGCTTCCACGCGCGGGTGGTGCAGCACGAATGCGACCACCTCGACGGCATCCTCTATCCCATGCGCATGACCGACATGAGCCGCTTCGGATTCACCGACGTGCTGTTCCCCGGCGAGGATCCCGGCCGGGAGGATTGACCGGACCACCTGCAAACCCATGGAAAGGATGAAGCCATGAGCACGGACCCCGTGGCCGCCCCCGGGCGGAACAGCGAACGCGAGACGAACTTCACCCACGTCCTGTACCTGCTGCACGCGCTGGCACCCTTCACCGCGTGGCTGCTCGCGGTGATCGCGGTCATCCTGGGCATCGTGCGGCGCGACGACGTGCGCGGCACCTTCATCGAATCCCACATCTCGTGGCTTTCGCGCACCTTCTGGTGGGGGCTCCTGTGGATCGTGATCTGCGCGGTCCTCACGGCGGTGCTGTTCTTCTCGATCATCGGCCTGCCGATCGCGTGGCTGCCGTTCACCATCCTCTTCATCTGGTATCTCTATCGCGTGATCCGCGGCTGGTTGCGGCTGAGCGACGGCCGCCCGGTGGAATGAGCGGGGAGGAGCGGGCGTGCGCGCGGGACTTCCGAAGGCATTGATCGCCGGCTTCGTGCTGGCCTCGCTCGCCGCCGAGGCGCAGTCTCCGGGCGGACAGCGCCGCAGCCGGCTCGAGCCGCGGGCGATGCAGGAGCGCGCCGACGAGGCCCCGAGGACCCGGCGAACCATGGATCCGGTGTTCGCGCTCGAGCGCGAGCTCCCGTCGCTGCGCACGGACCTGAAGCTCGACGAGTCCCAGGACCGGCTCTGGGGGCCCTTCGACCGAAGCGTGCGCGACGCGGCCGAGGTCACGCGCCAGCGGATGAAGCGGATGATGGCGCCGCGCGCGGAAGATGCGCCGGCGCCCGATGCGCCGGGAGTCCTGGCCGCGCTCGCCGCCGACGAGCGCATGCGCGCCGACGCAATGGCCGGGGCCAACGCGAACCTGAAGGCGCTCTACGCGAGCCTCGCGCCCGCCCAGCGCTCGCTCTTCGACCGCCGGGTGCTGCAGTCGCAATCCGAGCCCCTGGGCGCACGCTAGGGACCCGCGGAGGCCGCCATCTACAAGGTCCTCATCGCCGACGACGCCCGCGTGATGCGCTTCTCCACGCTGCGAATCCTCAAGCGCCTGGGACTCGCCGCGGTGGAGGCCGAGGACGGCATCCAGGCGCTCGAGCTCTTCCAGAGCGAGAAACCGGACCTGGTGCTGATCGATGTGCAGATGCCGGGCATGGACGGCCTCGAGGTGGTGCGGCGCATTCGCCAGCTGAGCACCGAGCATTGGGTCCCGGTGATCTTCCTCACCTCGATGGAGGACGACGCGGACTTCACGCGCGGCATCGAGGCGGGCGGCGACGATTACCTCACCAAGCCCGTGAGCCCCGTGGTGCTGGAGGCCAAGATCCGCGCCATGCGCAGGCTCGACGACATGCGCCGCGAACTCATGGCCGTCACGCTCGAGCTTCGCGAGGCCAACGAGCGCCTCGCGCGCCTGTCGACGCAGGACGCCCTCACGGGGCTCGCCAACCGGCGCCGCTTCGACCTGGAGCTCCTGCGCGAACTGGGACGCGCGCGGCGGGAACGCCGGCCGATCTCGCTCGTGATCGCCGACGTCGACTACTTCAAGGCCTTCAACGATGCCTATGGGCATCCCGCAGGCGACGAATGCCTGCGCAAGATCGCAGCGGCGCTGCGCACGGCGTGCCGCCGGCCGGTCGACGTGGCGGCGCGCTACGGGGGCGAGGAGTTCGCGCTGATCCTGCCAGACACCACGGAGGATGCCGCCCGCCATTGCGCCGCGGAGGCCATGCGCGCCGTGGCCGCGCTGGGGATCGCGCACCGCGGCTCGGAGGTCGCGGACATCGTCACGGTGAGCTTCGGGGTGGCAGGGTGCGTGCCCGACGACCGCATCGTGGCGGACACGCTCGTCGACCGGGCCGACCGGGCGCTCTACGCGGCCAAGCGCGCCGGGCGCAATCTCGCGATCGCGTTTTCCGACCTTCCGCTTCCGGGACTGCCGCCGCCCGGCGGCGAGCCTGCCGCGCCGGGCGCCATCCTGCACTGATCGCGCGGCCCGGGCCCTATTCCCGGCCGTCGAGCACCTGGCGAAGCGTCTGGGCGAAGGCCTCGCGGCCGGCCTCGTGCTCCAGAGCCGGGCCGTTCACGACGAACACGTCCTCGGCGCGCGCGCCCAGCGTGGTCACGCGCGCATCCACGAGGTTCAGTCCCGCGGCGAGCAGCGCCCGCGCGATGGCCGACAGGAGCCCCGGCCGGTCCGCGCAGGTCGCGAAGACCTGCCAGGCGTCGCCCGTGCGCGTGCGCACGATCTCGACCTTGGGCTCGAAGGGAAAGTGCTTGACCCACCGGGAGACGCGTCCGGTGGGCGCCTCGCCCAGCGGTTCGTCCGGCGCGAGGGCGGTGGCGAGGCCTTCCTCCACCTGGTGGATCAGGTCGCGGTAGTGCTCGCCTTCGCGCGAGCGCGAGAGGACCTGGAAGCCGTCGAGCGCGTAGCCGTGCCCGGTCGTGTAGATCTTCGCCGCGGCGATGTCGAGCTGGCGGCGCTCGAAGAACCCGGTGATGCGCGCGAACACGCCCGGCTGGTCGCGGGCGTAGACCATCACCTGCAGCCCTTCGCCGATCGGCGAGAGGCGCGCCCGCACGACCGGCCGCGGCGGCGCGGGGCGCAGGCACAGCGTGCGCGTGTGCCAGCCGATCTCGCTCGTCTCGAAGCGCTGGAAGTAGTTCTCGCCGAAGTGCTTCCACAGCGCCTCGTGGCCGCCGGCATCGTGGACGTACTGGCGGAAGATGCGCAGGGCCTCGGCCTTCTTCGCCTCGATCGCCTTGGCGGCGTAGTCCGTGTCGCCGCGATGGATCCGGCGCGTGGAGCGGAAGAGGTCCTCGAGGAGCTTGCCCTTCCACGCGTTCCAGACCCTCGGGCTCGTGCCGCGGATGTCCGCGACGGTGAGGATGTAGAGTGCGGTGAGGGTGCGCTCGTCGCGGGTGTGGGCGGCGAACTGCGAGATCACCTCGGGGTCGGACAGGTCCTGCTTCTGGGCGGTCGAGGACATCACGAGGTGGTTCGCGACGAGCCATGCCACGAGCCTCGCCTCGGCCTTCGCGACGCCGTGCGCGCGGCAGAAGCGCTCGGCGTCGCGTGCGCCGAGGGTCGAGTGGTCGCCGCCGCGGCCCTTGGCGATGTCGTGGAAGAGCGCGGCCAGGTAGAGCACCTCGGGGGCGTCGAACTCCTGCATGAGCTTCGAGCAGAACGGGTGCTCGAGGTCGAACTTCGGCAGCCGGAAGCGCCGCAGGTTGCGGATCACCATGAGGATGTGCTCGTCCACGGTGTAGACGTGGAAGAGGTCGTGCTGCATCTGCCCGGTGATCCGCCCGAAGGCCGGGAGGTAGCGGCCCAGGACGCCGTAGCGGCTCATGCGCCGCAGGGTCCAGGTGAAGCGGTCGCCGCACACGATGTCCATGAAGCGGCGGCGATTCTCCGGGTCCTCGCGGAAGGCGCGGTCGATCCGCGGGAGCGCGCGCGACAGCGATCGCAGCGCCGTGGCCGAGAGGTTCGCGATGCCGCGGTCCTCCTGGAGGCGGCGGAAGGTCTCCAGTATCTTGCCCGGCTCGCGCTCGAAGAGGGACTCGTCGCACAGGTCGAGCGTGTAGTCGACCATCCGGAAGTCGGCGTCGAGGCTGCGGATCTTGCGCTCCCGCGCCGGGACGATGCGCGCGTAGAGGTTGGCGATGAGGATCTGGTTGAAGCGCCAGATCGCCTTGGCCGCGAGGTAGTAGCGGCGCATCAGCAGGTCCGAGGCCACGAGCGAGCCGGTGCCCTCGAGCTTCAGCTGCCGCGCGATCTCGATCTGGTGGTCGAAGACGAGCCGGTCCTCGCGCCTTCCGGCCAGGTAGTGCAGGCGGATGCGCAGGTCCTGGAGGACCCGCTCGTTGCGCGTGATGCCCGCCGCTTCGCGCGCGGTGATGATGTCCTGCGCGGCAAGTTCCTGCCAACTCGCGCCGATCCCCGCCGCGCGCGCCGCCCACAGGACCGTGTGCAGGTCGCGCAGGCCCCCGGGGCTTTCCTTGATGTTGGGTTCCAGGTTGTAGGCGGCCTCCTGGAAGCGGTCGTGGCGCCGCCGCTGCTCCTCGACCTTGGCGCGGAAGTAGTCGCGCACGTTGCGGCGTGCGGCGAGGCGGCCGGCCAGTTCCGCGACGAGCGAGGCGTCGCCGGCGACTGGCCGGGACTCGAGCAGGCTCGTGTCCACCGTCACGTCCTTGGCCGCCTCCTCCACGCACTCGGAGAGCGTGCGCACGCTGATGCCGGGCTCCAGGCCGCAGTCCCACAGGAGCCCCACGAAGCGTTCGACGTCGCCATCGGGAGTCCTGCCGTCGGGCAGCAGCACGAGGAGATCGACGTCGGACTGCGGAAAGAGCCGCGCGCGGCCGTAGCCGCCCACCGCGACCAGCGCGAGCCCTCGGTCGCGGATGCTCCCGGCCCACAGTCGCACGAGGAAGGCGTCGACGAGCGCGGCGTGCGCGGCGAGGCAGCGCTGGGGATCGCGGCGGCGCAGGTAGCGCTCGCGCAATGCCTCGCGCCGGGCCTTGAGCCAGCGGCGCGCCTGCGCGGGGTCGCTCGCGCGTGGTGGCTCTATGCGGGCGGTGCCGGGGGCGGTGGGGTGCATGGCCTGTGCGCGGCGCGTTCGCCACCGCGGCCCGGCGCGCTCAGGGCGCGGCGGTCGCGGGTCGGGAGGCGCCGACGAAGGCGGGCACGGCGGGCGCCCCGGAGGAGAGCGTCAGGACCTCGAAGCCTTCCGGCGTCACGAGGACGGTGTGCTCCCACTGCGCGGAGAGCGAATGGTCCGCGGTGACGATGGTCCAGCCGTCGGCGAGCGCGCGGATGTCGCGCCGGCCCGCGTTCACCATCGGCTCGATGGTGAAGGTCATGCCCGCCTCGAGGGTGATGCCGGAGTCCGGGCGGCCGTAGTGCAGCACCTGCGGCTCCTCGTGGAAGCGCCGGCCGATGCCGTGGCCGCAGAACTCGCGCACGATGCTGTAGCCGCGCGACTCCGCGTGGCGCTGCACCGCGTGGCCGATGTCGCCCAGGCTCGCGCCCGCGCGCACCTGCTCGATGCCCTTCCACATGCACTCGTAGGTCGACTCGCACAGGCGCCGCGCCTGGATAGAGGGCTCGCCCACGAAGAACATCCGGCTCGTGTCGCCGTGCCAGCCGTCCTTGATGACGGTGATGTCGATGTTCACGATGTCGCCCTGCTTCAGGATCTTCTCGCCGGGCACCCCGTGGCAGACCTGGTGGTTCACCGAAGTGCAGATCGACTTGGGGTACGGGCGGTGGCCCGGGGGCGCGTAGTCGAGGGGCGCGGGCGTGGTGCCCTGCACGTTCACCATGTAGTCGTGGCAGAGCCGGTCGAGATGCTCCGTGGTCACGCCGGGCTTCACGTGCGGGGTGACGAAGTCGAGCACCTCCGCCGCAAGGCGGCCGGCGATGCGCATCTTCTCGACGTCCTGCGGGGTCTTGGTCTCGATCGCCACGGTCGGGGGAGAGTTCGCGAAAGGCGTAATTATAGCGGCACCCTGAAACCCATTGAAACAACCCGGCGCAATGCGGAAATCGCACGGCATCACATCGCTTCCATCATGGGTTCGTCAGGCAAGCAACCTGATCCATGCAACGCAGCCCACCCCACAGGAGCTCATGATGATCACCCGGAACATCCTTCGCCATGCAGTGCTGGTTCTCGGACTCGCGGTCTCTGCAGCGGGACTTGCACAGTTCGCGCCGGGCGTCGTTCCCTCGGGAATGACCCCGGAGCAACGCGACGCCTTCCGCGCCCAACGGCAGGCCGAAATGAACGCCATGACCCCGGAGCAGCGCGAGACCTTTCGCGTGCAACGGCAGGCCGAAATGAACGCCATGACTCCGGAGCAGCGCGAGACCTTGCGCGTGCAACGGCAAGCCGAAATGAACGCAATGACCCCGGAGCAGCGCGAGACCTTTCGCGTGCAACGGCAGGCCGAAATGAACGCGATGACCCCGGAGCAGCGCGCCGAGGCGCAGGCCAACCGCGGCCAGGGCGATGGCGCGGGAGGGCAAGGCAGGGGCACGATGGCGCGCGACGGCTCGGGGTCGGGCGGGCAATACGGGAAGGCCGGTGGCCAAGGCGGCGCCAGGGGCAGGGGCCGCTGATCCGGATTCGCCGGGGCGCGCCTTGGCGCGCCCCGTGCCGACGGGCACTGCGACCGGGTTGCAAGCGTCACCGCCGGTCAGGCAAGACCGATCGCGAGCCAGACGCTGGTTCCGCCGCCGCGCCGGCTCTTGATCGCGAGTCGCCAGCCGTGCGTTTCGGCGAGCTGCCGCGCGATGGCGAGCCCGAGGCCGCTGCCGCCGGTCGCGCGGTTGCGCGAAGGCTCCAGCCGGAAGAACGGCCGCATCACCGCCTCCCGCAGGTCCGCCGGAATTCCCGGGCCGCCATCGCGAACGCCGACGAAGATCGCGCGGCGGCAGCGCCGGCGGACGACGTCGACGCGTTTCGTTCCCCCGTGCGCCAGCGCGTTTTCAACCAGGTTGTTCACGATTCGCTGCAACGCGACCGGTGCCACGGCCACGCGGCAGGGTCCGCCCGTCGTGCGAAGGCGCACTTCGCCGGGCGCCAGCGTCGAGGCCGCCTGGACGCGCCCGGCGAGCAGGTCGTCCACGTCGATCACGCGCTCGGGCTCGCGTTCGCGGGCACGGGCGAGTTCGAGCTGCGCGCGGATGAGCGCGTCCATCTCGGTGATGTCTGCCTCCATCTTCGCGACGAGCGGGGAGGACCGCTCCTCGCCGAGGATGCCCAGCGCCATCCTGAGCCTCGAGAGCGGGCTGCGCAGGTCGTGGGACACGCCGGCGAGCAGCGTCGCCTGGTTCTCCCGCTGGGCCGCGAGGCGCGCGGCGGTCTCGTTGAACGCCCGCGCGAGTTCCGCCAGTTCGCGATCGCCCGCCTCCGGAAGGCGCCGCGGCATCCCGCCTTCGCCGATCTCGCGGGCGGCGCGCGCGAGCTGCGCCACCGGGGAGCTGACCCGCCGCGCCAGTTGCCACGCGACGACGAGGGTGACGAGAAGCGCGGCCGCCAGGGTCCACCAGAACGCCCGCATGGGGCGCGGCGTCAGGAGGTCCTTCGAGAAGCTGAAGCGCAGGACCCGGCCCGCCATGGGGACATCGGCGTGGAAGCGTCCGTCCGGCGTTTCCGTCACGCGGGCCACGGTGCCGGGGTCCACTCGCGGCGCCAGCGCCTCGCGCAGGAAGTTGAGGTAGGGGTGGTGTCCCACCTCCTCGGCTTGCGGCACCGGCGCCTCCGCCACGTCGAGTCCGTGGCTCGAGGCGAGTTCGGCCGAGAACGCCGGGCGGGTGCCGGGCGGCAATTCCACCCAGGTCCGGGCCGACAGGACGAGCAAGGCGGAGAAATCGTCGGCGGAACGCTGCGCGAGCGGAACGAGCACGTTCACGAACAGCGCGAGCCCCGCCGTCACCTGGAACACGAGGAGCCCCGCGGCCACGGTGAGCGCCGTGCGGCGAAAGAGCGACCGGCTGCGCCTCACTTCGATGTCCCGCCGTTCGGCGAGAAGAGGTAGCCCTGCCCCCAGATGGTGCGCAGGTACACGGGCGATTCCGGGTCCGGCTCGATCTTGCGGCGCAACCGGGCCACGCGCACGTCCACGCTGCGGTCGAACGGATCGCGCTCGTAGCCCTTCATCAGCGTGATGAGCTGGTCGCGCGACAGCACGCGGTTGGGGTGCTCGAGGAAGATCCGCAGCAGCTCGAACTCGCCGCCCGTCAGCGCGATTTCCCCCGACGGACCGGACAGGACGCGCGACGGGATGTCGAATCGGTATGACCCGAAGGCGTGGCTCCGGGCGCGCCGGGCAGCGGTGTCCACGGTCCCGCGCCGCAGCACGGCGCGCACGCGCGCAAGCAGTTCCCGCGGCCCGAAGGGCTTCGCGAGGTAGTCGTCCGCGCCCACTTCGAGCCCCACCACGCGATCGACTTCCTCGCCGCGTGCCGAGACGATGATGACCGGGGGGCCGCCGCTCGCGCGAATCTCGCGCAGCAGCACCAGGCCGTCGTCGCCGGGAAGCATGAGATCGAGGACGACGAGGTCCGGGGTGGATTGCGCGAGGCTTTCGCGAAGGCCGCCCCCGTCGCCCACGCAGCTCACGTCGTAGCCATTGGTCTCGAGGTAGCTCTCGACCAGGTCGCGCAGCGCGACGTCGTCGTCCACCACCAGGATGCGTTGTGCGGTGTGTGCGTCCATGTCGAAGCGGTGCCCATGCCCGTTGTGCCGTACAGGGCCCCGAACGACAGGGTAGCGTCAAAGCGACCGCAAGAAGGGCCCGCGAAACAACCTGATACAACCTGTTTCGATTGCGCAAGCGATTCGAAACGCCCGAGGTCGACAGTGGATCCCATGAACAAGGCGACGTACCGCATTCGACGGGCCCGTCACGCGGCGCTCCTCTTCGCGTTCCTGCTTGTCGCGACGAGCGCCGGGGCATCCGGCGATCGTCCGCCCGTACGCAACGATCCGCAGAAGGCCGTCGCGGCCGCGTGTCGGGAGCCGAAACCCGCCGTGCCCGGCACACCCGGGCCCGCCGCCGGCGGCGAGGCGTGCGATTCGCCGGCGCGCCCGACGGATGCCGCTTCCGATGCCGGCAAGCCCCGGACTTTCCGTCCCGACCGGTTCGGCGCGGGATTCGAGTCCCGCCAGGGTCCGGCCGGCGGCGCCGGCCGAGGCCGAGGCAGAGGTCGCTGACCCGGGTTTCGGACCCATTTCCCGGGCCCATTTCAATGGAGAGGAGTCCCGCCATGCTCACCAACGCCGTACGTTCCCTGGCAGTCGCCGTAAGCCTCGCGCTCGGCACGTTGCTTCCCGCCGTCGCCGCCGGCCCCATGGGCCCCCGCGTTCCGACGGTCGTCCCCTACGTCGCGCCCACGCCCGAGGAAGTCATCGACCTCGCCTACCTGCGCGAGGAGGAGAAATTCTCGCGTGACCTCTACCTCGCCTTTGCCGAGACCTGGCAGGCAACGCCTTTCGCCTTCGTGGCGAACGCGGAACAGAAGCACATGGACGCGGTGTTGCGCCTGATTCGCGCCTACGCCCTGCCTGATCCGGTCGCCGGCATGCTCGTCGGGGAGTTCGGCGACGCCGAACTCCAGGCGCTCCATGCCACGCTCCTCGAGCAGGGCCTCGCGAGCGAGCTCGGGGCGCTGCGCGCCGGCGGGCTCGTCGAGGAGATCGACCTGCTGGATCTGGAGTTCTCCCTGGCACGCACGACGAAGCCCGACATCGCCCGCGTGTACGCGAACCTGGCCTGCGGCTCGCGCAATCACCTGCGGGCATTCGCGGCGAGCATGGAGGCACTCGATGGCCAGGCCTACGCCGCGCAGTCCATGTCGCAGGCGGCCGTCGACGCCATCCTGCAGCAGCCGTTCGAGCGTTGCGGCCGACCCTGATGTCGGACGACGGCCGTCGTGTTGCGGTCCGGCCGGCGCTGCCGGGCGTCGATCCGGAGCCATCGCGTCGTCCGGGAAGGCAAGGAGCGAACGGGTTCGGTCCGAGGGCGAGAGGCGGGGTATGGCTTGCCCTGGCCTCGGTGGTCGCGGTCGGGTTCGGCCTGCTGACCATCCGGGAAGGCGGGAGCATCCTGTTCGGAGACGAGGCCGCGCGCGCCGCGGCGGGGAGCTATGTGCCTTTCGTGCTCCAGTTCAACTTCGTGGCGGGCTTCGCCTACGTCATCGCCGGCATCGGATTGTGGATGCAGCGGCGATGGGCCGCCTGGCTTGCCATCGTCGTTGCTGCGACCACTGCCCTCACGTTCGTGGCGTTCGGCGCTCACGTGTATGCCGGTGGCGGCTACAAGCGCGACACGGTGATCGCCATGAGCCTGCGGACCCTCGTGTGGATGGCTGTCGCGGCCCTGGCGTATCGCCGGCTCATCCGTCGCCGGTCCTGACGCGGGCTGTATCGCGCCGTGCGGCGAACCCGCGCGCGAATTCCTGCCCTCGCGGGCCGATGTATTTGAATATCAGGCGCTTTTCCGGCTATAATCGCCGTCTGTCCGGGATGAAGCCGTTTTTTCAACCCAGGGCAAATCCGCACCCTCGCCAGTCAAGGCTAAGGTCCCGGGCAACCGGGTTCGCGAGGGGAGGCCAACCTTAACCACAGGAGCAATACCGATGTCCGTCACCATGCGCCAGATGCTGGAGGCCGGCGTGCATTTCGGCCACCAGACGCGCTACTGGAACCCGAAGATGAGCCCGTTCATCTTCGGCGCCCGCAACAAGATCCACATCATCAACCTCGAGAAGTCGCTTCCGATGTACCAGGAGGCGCTCAAGTTCGTGCGCACGCTCACCGCCAACAAGGGGCAGGTCCTCTTCGTCGGCACCAAGCGCCAGGCGCGCGACATCGTCAAGGAAGAGGCCCAGCGGGCCGGCGCCCCCTACGTCGATTACCGGTGGCTCGGCGGCATGCTCACCAACTTCAAGACGGTCAAGCAGTCGATCAAGCGCCTGAAGGAGATCGACCAGATGGTCGCCGACGGCTCCTTCGAGAAGCTCTCCAAGAAGGAGGGCCTCACGTTCGCGCGCGAGAAGGAAAAGCTCGAGCGCTCCCTGGGCGGCATCAAGGACATGGGCGGCATCCCCGACGCCCTCTTCGTGATCGACGTGGGATTCCACAAGATAGCGGTCACCGAGGCGAAGAAGCTCGGCGTGCCCATCGTGGGCGTGGTCGACACGAACAACTCGCTCGACGGCGTCGACTACATCATCCCGGGCAACGACGACTCGACCCGCGCCATCCGGCTCTACGCCAGGGGCGTGGCCGACGCGATCCTCGAGGGCAGGAGCCAGGTGATCACCGAGATGGTGGCGCCGGTCGCCTCGACGGAGGATTTCGTCGAGGTCGAGGAAGCCGAGGAAGCCAAGGGCTGAGGGCCCGGGGCCGGAACATCCCGCGGACAGGGGGCTCTACGCCCCCTTTTCGCATCCGCAATGCGAATGGAGCAATGACAATGGCGGACATCACCGCGAGCATGGTGAAGGACCTGCGCGAGCTTACCGGGCTCGGCATGATGGAGTGCAAGAAGGCCCTCGAGGAATCGGGCGGCGACCTGAAGAAGGCCGAGGAGCTGCTGCGCATCAAGAGCGGTGCCAAGGCGTCGAAGGCGGCCGCGCGCGTGGCTTCCGAGGGCGCGGTGGGCCTGCACCTCTCCGCCGACGGCAAGCTGGGCGCCCTGGTGGAGGTCAACTGCGAGACCGATTTCGTCGCGAAGAACCCGGATTTCGCCGCCTTCGCGGGCGCCCTCGCCGGGATCGTCGCAAGCGGCAATCCCGCCGACGTGGCCGCCCTTTCGGCCGCGAAGCTGGACGGCAAGACCGTGGAGGAGATCCGCCAGGCGCTGGTGCAGAAGATCGGCGAGAACATCGCCGTGCGCCGCTTCGAGCGCGTGCAGGCCGCCGGGCGACTCGCGCAGTACGTGCACGGCGTGAAGATCGGCGTGCTCGTTGACTTCGAGGGCGACGACGCGGTGGGCAAGGACATCGCCATGCACATCGCCTTCGCCAAGCCGAAATGCCTCTCGAAGGACCAGGTGCCCGCGGACGCGGTCGCGGCCGAGCGCTCGATCCTCGAGGCGAGGGCGCGCGAATCCGGCAAGCCCCCCGAGATAGTGGCGAAGATGGTCGAGGGCGGCATCAACAAGTTCCTGGGCGAGGTCACACTCCTCGGCCAGCCTTTCGTGAAGGACGACAAGCTCACGGTGGAGAAGATGCTCGCCAAGGCCGGTGCCAAGGTGCTGGGCTACCGCTTCCTCGTCGTGGGCGAGGGCATCGAGAAGAAGCAGGCGGACTTCGCGGCCGAAGTCGCGGCGATGACGAAGTCCGCGGCCTGAACGGCGAACCCCAGGACCCGCAACCCAGCCGAGCGCCCATGACCACTCCCGCGTACACGCGCATCCTGCTCAAGCTCTCCGGCGAGGCGCTCATGGGGGACGACCCCTACGGCATCAACCGGGCCGTCATCGAGCGCATCGTCGGCCAGGTGAAGGAGGTCGCCGAGCTCGGCGTGCAGGTGGGCGTGGTGATCGGCGGGGGCAACATCTTCCGCGGCGTCTCCCAGGGCGCGGCGGGGATGGACCGCGCCACCGCCGACTACATGGGCATGCTCGCGACCGTCATCAACGCGCTGGCACTCCAGGATGCGATGAACCGCGCCGGGCTCGTGGCGCGGGTGCAGTCCGCGCTCAACATCGAGCCCGTCTGCGAGCCCTACATCCGCGGCAAGGCGATCCGCTACCTCGAGGAGGGCAAGATCGTCATCTTCGCCGCGGGCACCGGGAACCCCTTCTTCACCACCGACACCGCCGCCGCGCTGCGCGGCCGCGAGGTGGAGGCGCAGATCGTGCTCAAGGCGACCAAGGTCGACGGCGTCTACACCGCCGACCCGATGAAGGACCCGAGTGCCACGCGCTACGACAAGATCACCTTCGACGAGGCGTTCGTGAAGAACCTCAAGGTGATGGACGCGACGGCGCTGGCACTCTGCCGCGACCAGCGCCTGCCCATCAACGTCTTCTCCATTTTCAAGGAAGGCGCGCTCAGGCGCGTCGTGATGGGGGAGCCCGAAGGCACCCTGGTGCACAGCTGAAACCCGGAGGAAGCATGGCTCAGCAGAACATGGACGACATCAAAAAGCAGGCCGCCGAGAAGATGGCGAAATCCCTCGAGACGCTCCGGCACAACCTCGCCAAGGTCCGCACGGGCCGCGCCCACGTGGGTCTCCTCGACCACCTGAGAGTCGACTACTACGGCACGCCCACCCCGATCAACCAGGTCGCCAACGTGACGCTCGTCGACGCGCGCACGATCGGCGTGCAGCCCTACGAGAAGAAGATGGTGCAGACGGTGGAGCGCGCCATCCGCGACTCCGACCTGGGCGTGAATCCTGCCACCTCGGGCGACATGATCCGGGTTCCCATGCCCTCGCTCACCGAGGAGCGCCGCCGCGAGCTGACCAAGATCGTGCGCCACGAGGGCGAGGAGGCAAAGGTCGCCGTGCGAAACGTCCGCCGCGACGCGAACACGCACCTGAAGGAGATGCTGAAGAAGCACGACGTGCCCGAGGACGAGGAGAAGCGCGCCCAGGACGAGGTGCAGAAGCTCACCGACAAGGCGGTCGGGGACATCGACAAGCTGGTCGCCGAGAAGGAAAAGGAACTGATGGCGGTCTGAGGCCACGCGGCCCGACCGTCCCCGACGCCCACACGACCCGCGCCATGACCGCCCTCGAGAGCAGCACGCTCGCCGTTCCCCCGGCCGGGGACGTGCCGCGCCACGTCGCCATCATCATGGACGGCAACGGCCGCTGGGCGAAGAAGCGCTTCCTGCCGCGCGTGGCCGGCCACCGTCGCGGCGTGGAGGCGGTCCGCGAGGTGGTGAAGGCCTGCGCCGCCCGGGGCGTCGAATGCCTCACGCTCTTCGCGTTCTCCAGCGAGAACTGGCGCCGCCCCAGCGAGGAAGTCACCTTCCTCATGCAGCTCTTCCTGAAGGCCCTCGAGCAGGAAGTCGTCAAGCTCCACGGCAACGGCATCCGCTTCCGGGTGATAGGCGATCTCTCGGCGTTCGATCCGGTGATCGTGGAGCACATCCGCCGCGCCGAGACGCTCACGGCCGCCAACGAACGCCTCACGCTCACCGTCGCGGCCAACTACGGCGGGCGCTGGGACATCCTGCAGGCGGCCAACCGCTGCCGCGCCGAGCACCCGGGCGAGGAGATCACCGAGGAGCTCCTCGCGCGCCACCTCTCGATGCACTTCGCGCCGGAGCCGGATCTCTTCATTCGCACCGGAGGCGAGGAGCGGATCTCCAACTTCCTCCTGTGGCAGCTCGCCTACACGGAGCTGCACTTCACCCCCGTCCTCTGGCCCGATTTCGGCGCCGATGCGCTTGACGAGGCCATTGCGTCGTACCGTTCGCGCGAGCGGCGATTCGGCCGCACGAGCGAGCAGCTGGCCGCGACCCATCCCCAGCCCAGGGTCGGCTAGCCGATCCTCCGGGCCGCCGCATGCTCAAGACGCGCGTCCTCACCGCGATCGCCCTGCTTCTCCTGCTCCTGGGGATGGTGTTCCTCGCGGGCGCCGTGCCCTGGGCCGTGTTCGCTGCCGTGATCGCGCTGGCCTCGTGCTGGGAGTGGTCGCGCCTCTGCGGATTCCGCACCGGATCGAAGGGCCTCTACCTCCTGCTGTCCGGGGCGATTGCGGGCGCGCTCGTCGTGCTCTACCTGCGCGGGCCTGCCGGGGTCTTTGCGAACGTGGCGCAGGCTTCCTTCGTCGCCTCGGCGTATTTCTGGATCTTCGCGGTGCCGCTGTGGCTGGGACTCCAGTTGCGGCCCGAACCGTGGGTCGGCGGGCTCGCCGGGTGGATCGCGATCTGGCCGATGTGGGCTGCATTCGTGGTGCTGCGCGAGGCGGGCCCCTGGCTGCTGCTCGGTGTGGCCGCCCTCGTGTGGGTGGCCGACATCGCGGCCTTTTTCGCCGGGCGCCGTTTCGGCCGCAGGAAGCTCGCACCGTCCATCAGCCCCGGAAAAACCTGGGAAGGCGTTGCCGGGGCCCTGCTGGGCGTGCTCGTCTACGGGGCAGCCCTGGGCGCCTGGGCGCGGACCCACCCCGGGGCGGCCGCTGCGCTCCTCGAATCCCCCGGCGCATGGCTCACCGCACTCGCGATGCTCGCCCTCACCGCACTCTCCGTGGAGGGCGACCTGTTCGAGTCGTGGATGAAGCGCGGGGCGGGCCGCAAGGATTCGAGCGGGCTGCTTCCCGGGCACGGCGGTGTCCTCGACCGCGTCGACGCCCTCATGCCGGTGCTGCCCGTGGCAGCGCTGCTGCTCACGAACGCATGAAGCGGCTGACCATTCTCGGTTCCACCGGGTCGATCGGGGAAAGCACGCTCGACGTCGTGGCGCGCCATCCCGACCGCTTCGAGGTCGTGGCGCTTGCGGCGCGGTCGAGCCACGAGAAGCTCGCGGCGCAGTGCGCGCGGTTCGCGCCGCGCTACGCGGCGGTCGCGGACATCGCCGCCGCCGAGGCCCTGCGGGCGACCCTGCGCGCGAAGGGCGTGGCCACCGAGGTGCTGGCGGGGCCGGAATCGCTCGAGCGCGTGGCTGCGCTCCCGGAGGCCGACGCCGTCGTGGCCGCCGTGGTGGGTGCGGCGGGCCTGCCGGGAACGCTTGCCGCCGCGCGCGCCGGCAAGCACGTGCTGCTCGCCAACAAGGAGGCGCTCGTCGTCTCCGGTTCGCTTTTCCTCGCCGCACTCGCGGAAGGGGGCGGGACGCTCCTGCCCGTCGACAGCGAGCACTCGGCGGTGTTCCAGTCGCTGCCGCGCGGCTTCGCCTGCGGGCGCGCCGGCGAGGCGGGCCGCGCGGGCGTGCGGCGGATCCTCCTCACCGCCTCGGGCGGCCCGTTTCGCACCACCGCGCCCGAGCGACTCGCGCGGGTCACGCCCGACGAGGCCTGCGCCCACCCCAACTGGGTCATGGGCCGCAAGATCTCGGTCGACTCGGCCACGATGATGAACAAGGGCCTCGAGGTGATCGAGGCGTTCTGGCTCTTCGGTGCTCCCCGCGAGGCGATCGAGGTGGTGGTCCATCCGCAGAGCGTGGTTCATTCCATGGTCGAGTATCGCGACGGGTCCGTCATCGCGCAGCTGGGCGCCCCGGACATGCGCACCCCGATCGCCTGCGCGCTCGCCTGGCCGGAGCGGATCGACGCGGGCGTGGCCCCGGTGGACTTCACCACCCTGGGCGGGCTCGAGTTCGGCAGCGTCGACGACGAGCGCTTCCCCTGCGTGCGGCTCGCCTTCGCCGCGCTCGAGCGCGGCGGCACGGCGCCGGCCATCCTCAACGCCGCCAACGAAGTCGCCGTGGAAAGCTTCCTCGCCGGCGCGCTCCCGTTCACCGCGATCGCGGCCGTCATAGAGAACGTCCTGGCCGCCACCACGGTCGAATCCCTCGACTCGCTCGAGACCGCGTGGGCAGCCGACCGCGAAGCCCGGGAGGCGGCCCGCCGGGAGATTTCCCGCCTCGGGCGCCCTGCCGGCTGAAATCGGCGAGAATCGAACCCTATGTCCGGCATCCTCTTCACGATCGCTTCCTTCCTCGTCACCGTGGGACTCCTCGTGGTGGTCCACGAATGGGGCCACTACGCCGTGGCGCGGCTCTCCGGCGTGAAGATCCTGCGCTTCTCCGTGGGCTTCGGCCGCCCGCTGTGGATCCGCCGCCTCGGCCCCGACCGCACCGAGTGGGTGATCGCGGCATTTCCGCTCGGCGGCTATGTGAAGATGCTCGACTCGCGGGAAGTCGACGTGGCGCCCGCCGAGCGCCACCGCGCGTTCGACCTGCAGCCCGTGGGCAAGCGGATCGCGGTCGTGCTCGCCGGGCCCGCGGCGAACTTCCTCGCGGCCTTCCTCCTTTACTGGGCGCTCTTCGTGACGGGGCTGCCCGGCGTGAAACCGATCGTCGGAGAGCCGCCCCGGGCCACGGCGGCCGCGGCCGCGGGACTCGCCGGCGGCGATACCATCCGCGCCGTCGGGAGCGAGCCCACGGCGACCTGGACCGACGTCCGCTGGCTGCTGCTCCAGGAAGCGGTGCGCGGGGGCGCGGTGGCGCTCGAGATCGAGGGCGAGCGCGGAGAGCGCAGCACGCGCTCGCTCGACCTGTCGTCGCTCAGCAAGGACGATCTCGACCGCGATTTCCTGCAGAAGCTCGGCCTGAAGAGCTACACGCCGCAGGTGGCCGCCACCCTCGGGCGCGTGGTGCCCGGCGGGGCGGGTGATCGCGCCGGGCTTCGCGATGGCGACAGGATCGTCGCGATCGGCGGCGTTCCCATGGCCACCTGGGGGCAGTTCACGGCGCGCGTGCGCGCCTCGGCGGGGCGCTTGCTCTCCATCGACGTCGAGCGCGCCGGCACGCAGATCACGATTTCCGCGGTCCCCGAGGCGGTGGGCGAGGGCGAGGCGCGCATCGGGCTCCTCAAGGTCGAGCCGGGTCCCGAGGTGCGCGGCGCCTGGGAGCGCATGGCGACCACCGTGCGCCACGGCCCCCTCGACGCGGTGCCGAAGGCGCTGCACCGCGTCTGGGACCTCTCGGTGTTCAGCCTGAAGATGCTCGGCAAGATGCTGCTGGGCGAGGTGTCGTGGAAGAACCTCTCCGGCCCCATCACGATCGCCGACTACGCGGGGCAGACCGCGCAGCTGGGCTGGGCGTCCTTCGCGGGGTTTCTCGCGCTCGTGAGCGTGAGCCTCGGGGTGCTGAACCTCCTGCCCATCCCGCTGCTCGATGGGGGGCACCTGGTGTACTATTCGGCCGAGATCGTGAAGGGATCTCCCGTGTCCGAGCGCACGATGGAAATCGGCCAGCGCGTCGGTCTCGCGATCCTCGCCGGGCTCACGTTCTTCGCCTTCTACAACGACATCAACCGGCTCCTCACGGGCTGACCTGCCTTGAAAAATCCCCGCCTCCGCACCCTGCGCCTCGCGATCGCCTGCGCGCTCACCGCGTCGCTTCCGGCGCTGGCCATCCAGCCCTTCGTGGTGAAGGACATCCGCGTCGAGGGCGTCCAGCGCACCGAGGCCGGCACGGTCTTTTCCTACCTGCCCGTGAAGGTCGGCGAGCAGATGGACGACGAGAAGGCCGCGCAGTCCGTGAAGGCCCTCTACGCGACGGGCTTCTATTCCGACGTGCGCCTGGAGGCCGAAGGCGACGTGCTGATCGTCTTCGTGCAGGAACGCCCCGCCATCTCGGTGATCGAGATCGAGGGCGCGAAGGAGTTCACCAAGGACAACCTGAAGGACGGCCTGAAGCAGGCGGGCATCGCGGAAGCCAAGATCTACGACAAGTCGCTCCTCGACCGCGCGGAGAAGGAGCTGAAGCGCCAGTACACGTCGCGGGGCTTCTATTCCTCCACGGTGAAGACGACGGTCACCCCGCTCGAGAGGAACCGCGTGTCGCTGCGCTTCGACATCGAAGAGGGCGAGATCACGCGCATCGCCGACATCAACATCATCGGCGCGAAGGACTTCTCCGAGAGGAGCCTCCTGCGCTCGATGCAGCTCACCACGCCCGGCTGGCTCACCTGGATCACCAAGGACGACCAGTACTCCAAGCAGAAGCTCACCGCGGACCTGGAAACGCTTCGCTCCTTCTACCTGAACCGCGGCTACCTCGAGTTCTCGATCGACTCGACGCAGGTCTCGATCACGCCGGACCGCGAGAAGATCTTCATCACCATCGCGATCACCGAGGGCCCGGTCTACCGGCTGGGCGACGTCAAGTTCGGCGGCGACCTGATCGTGGCCGAACGGGAGCTGCGCGAGCTGGTCTCCCTGCGCGCGGGCGACACCTTCTCGCGCGAGAAGATCATCGACAGCGTCAAGCGCATCACGGACCGCCTCGGCAACGACGGCTATTCCTTTGCCAACGTGAACCCGGTCCCGGACGTGGACCGCGACAAGCGCGTGGCGAGCTTCACCTTCTTCGTCGATCCCGGCCGGCGCGTCTACGTGCGGCGCCTGAACATCGTGGGCAACTCGCGCACCCAGGACGCGGTGATCCGCCGGGAGCTTCGCCAGCTCGAGGGCTCCTGGTATTCGCTCGAGAAGATCGCACGCTCCAAGGAGCGCCTGCAGCGCACGGGGTTCTTCTCCGAGGTCAACATCGAGACCCCGGCAGTGGCCGGAACCGCGGACCAGGTCGACGCCGTGGTGACCGTCACCGAGAAGAACACCGGCAGCCTCAACTTCGGCCTGGGCTACTCCCAGGCCGACAAGCTCACGGTGTCGGCCTCGGTCTCCCAGGCCAACATCTTCGGCTCCGGCAACCAGCTCGCCTTCCAGATCAACAACGGCGCGGTGAACAAGGTCTACTCGGTCTCCTTCATCGACCCCTACTGGACCATCGACGGCATCGCGGCCGGCGTCGACATCTTCCGCCGCGACGTGGACACGTCGTCCCTCGCGCTCACCTCCTACCAGACGACGTCGACGGGCGCGGGCGTGAACTTCGGCGTGCCGGTCACGGAGTACGACACGGTCCGCGTCGGCTTCACGCTCGAGAACACGCGCCTGAAGCTCGATCCGCTCTCGACGCCGCCGCGCTACCTGGACTTCGTGAACGTGTTCGGCGAGCGCACGGACACCCTGCGCACCAACCTGGGCTATTCCCGGGACACGCGCGACAGCCTCACCTACCCGACCAAGGGGTGGCTCAGCGACTTCGCCCTCGAGGTGGGCATCCCACCCGGCGACCTCAAGTACTACCGCGCCTCGGCGCAGCAGCAGTTCCTGTGGACTCCGGAATGGCCGGGCTGGCTCACCTTCCTCGCGAACGCCGAGTTCGGCTACGCCGACGGCTACGGCGGCAAGGCGCTGCCCTTCTTCAAGAACTTCTACGCCGGCGGCGTGGGCTCGGTACGCGGCTTCGAGGCCGCGTCGCTCGGGCCGCGCGACCTGAACGGCGACGTGATCGGCGGCAACCGCCGCGGCATCGCCAACCTCGAGCTCCTCTTCCCGATGCCCGGCGTCAAGGACAAGAGCGTGCGACTTTCCACCTTCCTCGACGCCGGCAGCGTCTGGGGCGTGGGCGAGAAGGTGAGCGCCTCGGACGTGCGCGCCTCGGCGGGCATCGCGGTGAGCTGGGATTCGCCCGTGGGCCCGCTCAAGTTCTCGTTCAGCGCCCCCTTCCGGACGAAGGACGACGACCGGCTCGAGCGCTTCCAGTTCCAGCTGGGCAGGATCTTCTAGGACACGCGGAGCATCGACCATGGACTGGCGCAAGGCATTGGCGGCGGCACTGGGCGCGATGGCGCTCGTAAGCCTCGCCGCGGACGTGAGGATCGGGTTCGTGAACACCGAGCGCGTGTTCCGCGAGGCCGCACCCGCCCGGCGCGCCCAGCAGAAGCTCGAGCGCGAGTTCTCGGTGAGGAACGCCGAGCTCGCGAAGCTGGAGAAGCAGGGCCGCGACCTGCAGGCCGAGCTCGAGAAGGACAGCGTGCTCCTGCCGGAGGCCGCCCGCCGCGAGAAGGAGCGCGCGCTCGCCGACGTGAGCCGCAACTTCCAGCGCCTGCAGCGCGAGATCCGCGAGGACCTGAACCTGCGCAGGAACGAGGAGCTCGCCCAGGTCCAGGAGCGCGCCACGCGCGCGATCAACCAGATCGCCGAGGCCGAGAAGTTCGACCTGGTCGTGCAGGAGGCGGTGTTCGCGAGCTCCCGCATAGACATCACCGACAAGGTCATCAAGGCGCTCGCGGATCGATAGCCGCGCGAGGCCGCCCTTGCCCCCCGAAAGCACTGCCCCTGGGCAGTTCACCCTCACCCTCGCCGAGATCGTGCGGCGCCTCGGCGGCGAGGTCGCGGGCGACGGCGCGCTCGCCGTCTCGGGCGTGAACTCGCTCGACGAGGCGGGGCCCGGGGAATTGAGCTTCCTCGCCAACCCGCGCTTCCGCGCGAAGCTCGGCAAGACGCGGGCCGGCGCCGTGATCGTCGCACCGCGCGATCGCGAAGCCACCGCTGCCGCGCGCATCGTCACCGACAATCCCTACGCGTACTACGCGCGCGTGGTGGCCCTCTTCCATCCGCCGCGCGTCGCCGTGGCGGGCGTGCATCCGGCCGCCATGGTCGACCCGTCGGCGACGGTGGCCGCCTCGGCCGAGGTCGCCGCGGGAGCGGTCATCGGGCCGCGGGCGCGCGTGGGCGAGCGCGCGATCATCGGGGCCGGGTCCTTCGTGGGCGAGGCGGCCGAGGTCGGCGACGACACGCGGCTTCACCCCCGCGTCACGATCTGCGACGCTTGCGTGGTGGGCGCGCGCTGCATCCTGCACCCCGGCGCGGTCATCGGCGCCGACGGCTTCGGCATGGCGCCGGACGGCGGTGCCTGGGTGAAGATCCCGCAGGTCGGGCGCGCGGTGCTCGGCGACGACGTGGAGGTCGGGGCCAACACCACGATCGATCGCGGCGCGCTCGGCGACACCGTGGTCGAGGATGGCGTGAAGCTGGACAACCAGGTGCAGGTCGCGCACAACTGCCGGATCGGCGCCCACACCGTGATCGCCGGCTGCACCGGCATCGCGGGCAGCACGGTGATCGGCCGCCACTGCATGATCGGCGGCGCCGTCGGCTTCGTCGGGCACCTCAGCGTCTGCGACGGCGTGACCGTGACGGCGATGACGCTGGTTTCGAAGTCGATCACCCGGCCGGGCACCTATTCCGCGAGCCTGCCGATGATGCCGCATGCCGAATGGCTCAGGAACGCGGCGCAGATCCGCCGCCTCGACGAGATCGCACGCCTCGCCCGCGGGAAGACCGCACCCGGAGACGACCATGGAAACGATGACGCTTGAGGAAATCAAGAAGTACCTGCCGCACCGCTATCCGTTCCTGCTCGTCGATCGCGTGGTCGCCTTCGAGAAGGACAAGCGCATCGTCGTGGAGAAGAACGTCACCGCGAACGAACCTTTCTTCCAGGGCCATTTCCCGCACTTCGCGGTGATGCCCGGCGTGCTGATCGTCGAGGCCATGGCGCAGGGCGCGGCACTCCTGTCGCTGCGGTCGATGGGGCACGAGAACGACGGCAAGTACGTCTACTACTTCGTGGGCATAGACGGCGCGCGCTTCAAGCGCCCGGTCGTTCCCGGGGACCGGCTGGTGATCGAGGTCGAGCAGCTGCGGCTCGCGCGCGGCGTGGGAAAATTCCGGGCGGTCGCCCGCGTCGACGACGCCGTGGCGTCCGAGGCCGAGCTGCTGTGCGCCCTGCGTCCGATCGGGTGAGGAAGCCGGATCGATGAGCGCGATACACCCCACCGCCCTCGTGGATCCGCGCGCGCGCCTGGCGCAGGGCGTGCGCGTGGGCCCCTATTCCGTGATCGACGGCGACGTGGAAATCGGCGAGCACACTTCCATCGGCGCGCACTGCGTGGTGACGGGGCACACGACGATCGGGCGCGAGAACCGCATCTTCCACTTCTGCTCGATCGGCGAGGCCAACCAGGACAAGAAGTACCGCGGCGAGCCGACGCGGCTCGCGATCGGCGACCGCAACACCATCCGCGAGTACTGCTCCCTGCACCGCGGCACCGTCCAGGACGGAGGACTCACGACCGTGGGCCACGACAACTGGATCATGGCCTACTGCCATATCGCACACGACTGCCGTGTCGGCAACGACACGGTGTTCGCCAACAACGCGACGCTCGCCGGCCATGTGGAGATCGGCGACCACACGGTGCTCGGTGGCTTCACCGGCGTGCACCAGTACGTGAAAGTGGGCGCGCACGTGATGGCCGGGGTGTCCTCGGTGGTGCTCCAGGACATCCCGCCGTACGTGACGGTCGCCGGGCAGCCTTGCGCCCCGCACGGCATCAACAGCGAGGGCCTGAAGCGCCGAGGCTTCACGCCCGAGGCGATTGCGGCCCTGAAGCGCGCCTACAAGACCCTCTACAAATCCGGACTCGGGCTCGCCGAAGCCCGCGCCGCGCTCGAGGAGCAGGCGAAGCTCGCGCCGGAGGTGGGCGCGATCGTCGAGTTCCTGGCCACGTCCACCCGGGGCATCGTGCGCTGATGGTCCGCCGCGTGGCGATCGTGGCCGGGGAGGCCTCGGGCGACCTGCTCGGCGCCTCCCTGGTGAGCGCGGTGCGGCGGCGCTTTCCCGGCACGCGGTTCGAAGGCATCGCGGGCCCGCGGATGCTCGCCGCGGGCGCAAGCACGCGGGTGCCGATGGAAAAGCTCTCCGTGCGCGGCTACGTGGAGGCCTTGCGCAGCCTCCCGGAATTGCTGCGCATCCGCGCCAGGCTCGGCGCGCAGCTCGAGGCGGAGCGCCCCGATCTCTTCATCGGCGTCGATGCGCCGGACTTCAACCTGGGGCTCGCCAGGCGCCTGAAGCGCTCGGGGATCCCCACGGTGCAGTACGTGAGCCCCGCGATCTGGGCGTGGCGCCCGGGACGGATCAAGGCCATCGGGCGGGCGGTGGACCTCGTGCTCACGATCTTTCCCTTCGAGGCGGCGATCTACGAGAAGGCCGGCATCGCCGCGGCCTACGTCGGGCATCCCCTCGCGGACCAGATCCCGCTCGTGCAGGACCGCGACGAGGCGCGCGCCCAGCTTCGCCTCGGAAACGCGGCGACGGCCGTGGCCCTGCTGCCGGGCAGCCGCCGCGGCGAGCTCGAGGCGCACGCCGATCTCTTCATCGATACGGCACTCCGGCTTGCGCAGCGCCGTCCCGGCACGCGCTTCTTCGTGCCCCTGGCCACGCGCGAGACGCGGGATTACTTCGAGTCGCGCCTGTACGCGCGCGATGCCCGCGGGCTCGACCTCACCATCCTCTTCGGCCACGCCCGCCTCGCGCTGCAGGCGGCCGACGTCGCGCTCGTCGCGAGCGGCACGGCCACGCTCGAGGGGGCGCTTGCGCGCTGCCCCATGGTCATCGCCTACAAGGTGCCCGCGCTCACCTACCGGCTGATGATGCGAAAGGCGCTCCTGCCCTGGGTGGGGCTGCCCAACATCCTCGCCGGCGAGTTCATCGTGCCCGAGCTCCTGCAGGAGCACGCCACGCCGGAGAACCTCGAGCAGGCGCTCGCGAACTGGCTCGATCACCGGGTCGCTCGCGAACGGCTCCTCGCCCGCTACGAGGCGATCCACGCCTCGCTGCGCTGCGGCAACGACGAACGCGTGGCGCAGGCGCTCGCCCCCTGGCTCTCCAACGGCGCGACCGATGCTTCCGGGAAGGCGACGCTGCCCCTTGAATACGCTCCCACCAAGGGGTAACGGGCCCTCCAGCCTGTGCGGGGTCGACGAGGCCGGGCGCGGGCCGCTCGCCGGCGCGGTGTACGCCGCTGCGGTCGTTCTCGATCCGGCACGGCCCGTGGCGGGCCTCGCCGATTCGAAGCTTCTCGACGCGTCGCGGCGCGAGAGGATCGCGGTGGTCATCCGGCGAGACGCCCTCGCCTGGGCGGTGGCCTTCGCCACCGTAGAGGAGATCGACGCGATGAACATCCTGCGCGCGAGCCTCGCGGCCATGGCCCGCGCGATCGAGATGCTCGCGATCGTGCCGGACGACATCGTGGTCGACGGGCTGCACCTGCCGCCCGTGGCTCGGCCCTGCCGTGCGCTCGTCCGGGCCGACCGTCTCGTGCCCGCCGTCTCCGCCGCCTCGATCCTCGCCAAGACCGCGCGCGACGCGGAGATGGTGTCGCTCGACGCGCGCTTCCCCGGCTATGGATTCGCGCGCCACAAGGGCTACCCCACGGCCGACCACCTCGCCGCGCTGGAGGCGCTCGGGCCCTGCGCGATCCACCGGCGCAGCTTCGCGCCCGTGCGCGCGGCGCTGGCGCTGCGGCGATGAAGGCGGTCGCCTCGCGGGACAATCCCGCATTCAAGTCGCTCGCGAAGCTCTCCGCTTCCGCCGCCGAGCGCCGCAGGAGCGGCCTGTCCGTCATCGAAGGAGCGCACCTCGTCGAGGCCTGCCTCGAGGCGGGCCATCCCGTCGCGCAGCTCTTCGTGCGGGCGGGCGCGGCCGGCTCCGCGCGGGCGGCCGCGATCGGCGTCCGGGCGAGTGCGGCCGAGGCGATCGAGCTCGCCGACGCCCTGTTCGACGCGGTGAGCGGCGTGGAGTCCCCGGCCGGGATCATCGCGGTGGTGCCTACGCCCCGGGGGCGCGCGGTGCCCGCCGGCGCGCGCTCCTGCCTCGCCCTCGAGGACCTGCAGGACCCGGGCAACGTCGGCACGCTCCTGCGCAGCGCGGCGGCGGCGGGCGTGGAGCACGTGCTGCTCTCGCCCACCTGCGCCTTCGCGTGGTCGCCGAAGGTGCTGCGCGCGGGGCAGGGCGCCCACTTCGCGCTGAACATCGTCGAGGGCGCGGACCTCGGGGCGTTCGTCGCGTCCTTCTGGCGGGACCTCGGTGGCGCTCTCCGGCGGGGCGGGCGCATCGCTCTACGACATGGACCTGCGCGGCCCGCTCGCCATCCTCGTGGGAAACGAGGGCGCCGGCCTTTCGCCGGAACTCGAGCGCGCGGCCACGGTGCGCGCGCGCATTCCCATGCCCGGCGTCGCCGAATCGCTCAACGCGGGCGTGGCCGGATCCATTGCGCTCTTCGAGGCCGCGCGGCAGCGGGCCGGAAAGCCGGTGGGTCGCGGGCGATCCCGCCCGCCGTAGAACACGCCAGACCTCGCGCGCCGGGCTCCCGGGAGCGGCGCTGCGATCCTCCAATCCCCCGGATGAGTCGGAGCGCACCTCATGCAAAAAACTCCCGCGGCACACCCGCCGCAACGCCAGTACCGGTACTACGAGTTCGTGATGGCGGCCTTCGTGACCGTCCTCGTCTGCTCGAACCTGATCGGGCCGGCGAAGGTCTCGCAGGTCGAACTTCCGATCGTCGGGCTCCTCACCTTCGGGGCCGGCGTGCTCTTCTTCCCGATTTCCTACGTCTTCGGCGACATCCTCACGGAGGTCTACGGCTACGCGCGCTCTCGGCGCGTGATCTGGGCCGGCTTCGCGGGGCTCGCGTTCGCGTCTTTCATGGCCTGGGTCGTCGTGGCGCTGCCGCCGGCGCCGTTCTGGAAGAACCAGGCCGCCTACGAGGTCGCCTTCGGCCAGGCGTGGCGGATCGCGGGCGCCTCGATGTTCGCCTACTTCTGCGGCGAGTTCGTGAACTCCTTCACGCTCGCGAAGATGAAGATCCTCACCCGCGGGCGCTGGCTGTGGTCGCGCACGATCGGCTCGACGATCCTGGGCGAGGGCGTCGATTCGCTCCTCTTCTACCCGCTCGCCTTCTGGGGCACCGGGATCATCCCGGACGACAAGCTCCTCATGGTGATGTTCGCGCAGTTCGTCGCGAAGGTTGTCGTGGAGGCGCTCTTCACGCCGGTCACCTACGCCGCGGTGGCGTGGCTGAAGCGCGCCGAGCGGGAGGACTACTACGATCGCGACACGAACTTCACGCCGTTCTCCGTGAAGGTGTGAGCAGGGCCCGGGCTCGGGCAGAATGGGGGGACTTGTTTCCCGAACGGAGCATTGCCGTGCATCGTGCCCGCCTCGTCCCCGCCTTTCTCGCCTGCATCGCCGGCGCCCTTCTCGCCGTGCTGCCCGCCCTCGCGCAGCCGACGGCCTCCCCCCGGCCCAAGATCGGCCTGGTGCTCGGCGGCGGCGGCGCGCGCGGCGGCGCGCACCTCGGCGTGCTCGAAGTGCTCGAGGAGCTGCGCGTCCCGTTCGATTGCGTGGCCGGAACGAGCATCGGCGCGCTCGTGGGCGGGGCCTACCTCGCCGGCGTGTCGCCGGCCGCCATGAAGGCGACGAGCACCAGGACCGACTGGGCCCGGATGTTCGACGACTCGGCGGGTCGCGACGAGGTGAACCTTCGCCGCAAGCAGTTGGACGATCGCTTCTACTCCGGCCTGGAATTCGGCGTGACGAAGGACGGGCTGCGCTTCCGCGAAGGGGCCGTGGCGGGCGAGAAGTTCAATCTCTTCTTCAACGAGCTCGTGGGCGTCGACCCCGGGGACCGCGACATCGAGGACCTGCCGCTGCCGCTCTCGCTCATCGCGACCGACATCGGCTCCGGGGAGCGCGTGTCGCTCAGCACGGGCAACCTCGCGGCGGCGATGCGCGCGAGCATGTCGGTGCCGGGCGTCATCGCGCCGGTGATCCACGAAGGGCGCAAGCTCGTCGACGGCGGCCTCGTGGACAACGTGCCGGTCGCGGAGGTGCGCGAGCGCTGCGGCGCGGAGGTCGCCATCGTCGTGAACGTGGGCGCGCCGCTGCTCAAGCCCTCCGAGGTGACGGGCGTGGTGAGCGTCGTGGGCCAGATGGTGGCGCTCCTCACGGAGCAGAACGTGATCAAGTCGCTCTCGCTCCTCGGGCCGGGGGATGTCTACCTGAAGCCCGAGCTTGGCGACATCACCGGAGCGGACTTCGGACGCCAGGCCGAGGCGGCGGAGGCGGGCCGCAAGGCCGCCCTCGAGGCGTCCGACCGCCTGCGCGCGCTGTCGGTGTCGCCGGACGAGTACCGGAAGTGGCGCGCCCGCGTGCGGCTCCCCGCCTGGAAGCCGCCGGTCATCGACGAGATCCGCGTGGCGCAGACGCGCTTCATCAACCCGCGGGAGCTGCGCGCGAGCATCCGCCAGCGCGAAGGCGAGCCGCTCGACACGAAGACCCTCGCCGAGGACCTCGTGCTGGTCTACAGCAGGGGCGACCTGCGCAACCTCGACTATTCCGTGCTGCGCGAGCGCGACCGGACGATCCTCCAGTTGACGCCCATCGAGAAGCCCTGGGGCCCGGACTACCTGCGCTTCGGGCTGAACCTCTCCTCCGACTTCACCCGCGAGTCGTCCTACAACCTGCGGGCGCTGTACCGGAAGTCCTGGATCAACGACCGCGGCGCGGAGTGGCTCGCGACTTTCCAGCTGGGCAGCGACCAGGCCCTCGCCACGGAGTTCTACCAGCCGTTCGACGAGCGCCAGCGCGGCTTCGCGCGCGCGTTCGGGTCCGTGGGGCTCGCGAAGGCCGGCATCTACTCCAATGGCGACCGGCTCGCCGAGTACCGGCTGCGCGACTCGCGCCTGGGCCTGGAAGTCGGCGCGAACCTCGGGGTCTACGGCCAGGCGAGCATCGGCTGGCTCGGGCGCCACCTGCGGGCCACGCTCGACACGGGGCCCGAGCTGATACCGGAACGCTCGCTGCAGGTCGGCGGCGCGACGGCCTCGCTCGCGATCGACACGCAGGACTTCGCGTTCTTTCCCACGCGCGGCTACCGCGCCGACGTGACGTTCTTCGACGCGCACAGCGTCTCCGGGGGGCTGCCCAAGTACGGGCGCGCCGAGATGAAGCTGGGCGGGGCCTGGTCCCTGGGCAACCTCACGCTGCTCGGCAGCCTCGAGGGCGGCAAGGCCACCCACGGCACGCTGCCCCTGGGCGACACGTTCTCGCTCGGCGGGCAGCGGCGCCTCTCGGCCTTCGCGCCCGGGCAGATCCTCGGCGAGGAGTACGGGCTGGGCACGATGCAGGTGCAGTGGCGGCTGCTCAAGCAGCCCGTTCCCTTGCTCGGCCTCACGCTCTTCGGCGGGTTTTCCTTCGAGACCGGCCGCATGCGTGAGCGGATCACCGAGACCCAGCTCGGCAGCAGGCTCAACTCCTACGGGGTCTACCTCGCGGCGAATACGCCCCTGGGGCCGATGTACTTCGGCTACGCGGACGCAAGCAGGGCGTCCGGGCGCCTGTATCTCTTCGTCGGCACGCCCTGAGGCTTTCGCCTCAGGCCTCGAGCCCGCGCCCGCAGGACCAGCACACGTCGAAGGCGGGCGGGTTTTCCTCGCCGCAAGCGGGGCAGTGCCGCGGCGGCCCGGTGGAGGCGCGCACGAACTCCTCGATCACCTCCCGCGCGCGCGCCTCGTCGCGGGGATCCTCCACCCAGATCTGGGGGGCGGCCGAATCCACGGGCAGCTCGCCGATCGCGCCGGCGGCGTTCGCGTTGAGTATGCGCACCCGCACGCCGCGTTGCGCGAGGACGCCCGCGACGATGTGGGCGTCGGGGAGGTTGGCGGCGTTGTAGACGCGTTTCATGGAGCGCAATCGAAACGGGCCGCCCCGGAAGGGCGGCCCGCTCGCAAGGCCTGGTGGCCGGAGGATGTCAGAAGCGCACCGAGACCGTGCCGGTGACGTAATCCTCGCTCACCCCGCCGCGGCCGGTGACCTTCGAGTAGTTCAGGCCGTAGGAGACCGACGGGTTCAGCGTGCCGCGCACCCCCACGGTGACCGTGCCCCAGCTCGAGTCGGCCGGCTGGTAGGCCGGGATGTCGTACGCATTGCCGGAGATGAGCGAGAGCGGCGAGGCGGTGATGAAGCGATCGTCGTTCTTGCGCTCCTTGTCCGCGGTGAACTTCGCGTAGGGCGTGACGAACCCGAGATCCCAGGACGCGCGGATGCCGATGCTCGCGACTTCCGAGCGGCGCTTCTGCCCGCCGATGTGCAGGTTCGCGCTGCCGGCGCCGCTTTCGTCGAAGGCGTTCACTTCGGAATCCTGCGAGTGCCAGGCGAGCGTCGGCCCGACGACGAGCTTGCCGATCGTGAAGTCGTAGCCGGCATTCAGCGAGGCCGAGGAACTGGCGCCCGAAGGATCTGCGGTGGCGACGCGGGTTACGGGCCCCAGGCGGATGTTGCGGCGCGAGTCCGAGAAGTCGAGGTTGGCGATGCTCGCCGCGGCGCTCGCGTAGAAGCCGCCCGACTTCGCGCCGAAGAAGATCGAGGCGACGTTCTCGCTGGAGCGGAAGCCGCCGAGATCGTTGCCAAAGGCTCCGTCCGACTTGACCCGGCCGAGCGCCACGCCGACCGTCACCGCCTCGGAAGCCCGCATGGTCACGCCCACCGAGTAGGCGCGGTTGTCGGAATCGAACTGCGGTTCGGTCCCGCGGGATTCGACCTCGAAACTGCCTCCGGAGACCGATGCGAAGGCGGCGAAGGGCTCCTTCGAAGCCTGGCCCAGGGCGAGCCCGTCGGCGAGCGTCTGGACGTGGGCCGCGCGCGTGCGCAGCGCCACCTCGCCCAGCATCGAGTAGGCCGTCGGCCCCTCGATGAGGGAAGTCGCGAAGTCGGCGACGATGCGGTGGGCGCCGGTGGTCGGGTGCACGCTGTCGGCGAAGAGGTAGGACTGGTCGGCGCCCGCGGCGACCAGGTTCGTCGGGCCGCAGAACTGGGAGCTTCCAGACGTGGTGATCGGCGGGAAGGGGCCGCAGGCGATGCCGGTGGTGTTGGAGAACCCGTAGGCGGCCGGGTTCGCCTTGATCTCGTTCAGGAGCGTGAAGACATCCACGGGAATGGCGCGCAGGCCCGCGGAGGCGAGGCCGGTGTAGAGCGTCGTGTTGTAGCCGGCCGAGGCGGCGGTCGCCGAGGCGGCGTTGGCCGCGCCCGCGCCGATCGCGAAGGGCGTGATGCCCAGGTTGGGCAGCGCGAAGACCATGACGTAGCGCGCGCCCGCGGCGTACAGGCGGCCGACCTGCTGGACTTCTGCGCCGGCGGCGGCGAGCAGGTTGGTCTGGAACTGCGCCTGGGTGATCGTGCCGGCGCCCAGGAGCGTGAAGTTGTTCAGGAAATCGTTGCCGCCCGCCCACACCGCGTGGAGAGCGTCCGGGTCGGCGGAGCCGCCGCTGCGGGCGAGGTACTCCGTGATCTGGGTGCTCACCGGGCGCTGGGCGAAGCCGGGCGGCGTCGACGGCGAGTTCGTAGCCACCGTGGCGCCGCCCTGCGCGAAGATGCTCCCGCCGGCGTTCGAGGGCGCCGTGGAGGCTCCGTAGTAGCCCGCCACCAGCTCCGACCACACCGGCCCGGGGTTGGTCGTGAACCGGCCGAGTGTAGCGACGACCGAGGAGGGAAGTCCCAGCCCGGAGAGGAAGGGCCGGTAGTAGCCCGCGTCCGAAAGGCTGTCGCCGAAGACGACCACGTTGGAGAACTGGGCTGCGCCGGCGACCGGCACGGTGGCGCCGGCGAACAGCGCGAGTACGAGGGCGGGAAGGGCGCGACGGACGGGTTTCATCGGGGACTCCTTACGGGAGGATGTTGCGAGAGGTGGGCGTCAATATACCCTACGCACGAGGCGGGCCTCGTGGAGCATCGTGGTGGCGATTTCCTCGATGGATTTCGTCGTCGAGTCGAGGAAGGGAATGCCGGCCTGGCGCATGAGCTTCTCCGCCGCGGCCACCTCGTAGCGGCAGTTCTCCTCGGCGGCATACTTCGAATCCGGGCGGCGTTCCATGCGGATCTGGTGCAGTCGCTCGGGGTGGATCGTGAGCCCCCAGACCTTGTGCTTGAGCGGGATGAGCGAGGGCGGCAGGCGGTTCGACTCGAGGTCCTCGGGAATCAGCGGGTAGTTGGCCGCCTTGACGCCGAACTGCATCGCGAGATAGAGCGAGGTGGGCGTCTTGCCGCTCCTCGAGACGCCCACCAGCACGATGTCCGCATCCTCGAGCCCGCGGTGGGTGACGCCGTCGTCGTGGGTGAGGGTGTAGTTGATCGCCTCGATGCGGTGGTTGTAGTCCTTGGAGTTGCCGGCGCTGTGGCTCCTGCCCACGGCGTGCGTGGAGCGCTGCCCCAGCTCCTGCTCCAGCGGGACGATGAACTTCCCGAAGACGTCCAGGACCAGCCCCTCGACCTTGTCTATCTCGGCGCGCACGGCGTCGTCCACGAGCGAGCTGAACACCAGCGGGCGAATGCCGGTTTCGCGGTGCGCGGCATTGATCTGGGCGACGGCGGCACGCGCCTTTTCCGCCGAATCGATGAACGGCATCGTCACGGCGACGAAATCGATGTCGCCGAACTGGGAGATGAGGGAAGAGCCGAGGGCCTCGACGGTGAGGCCGGTGCGGTCGGAGACGAAGAAAACGCGGCGGCGGTGGGGCATGGAAGGAGTCCGGTATCGTGGTTGCGGCGCCCGGGCGGGCTGCGCGACTGTCGCAGCTGCAGTTTGATGCAGCGCAGCATCGCCTGCAAGCCTCCGATATAATTGCAAATTCCGGATCGTCCGTCATCCACATTCCGCGAGCGAGCATGGCCAACGCCTACGTCTTACCTCTCGAAACGCTGCGCATGACCGACGTGGCGTCGGTCGGCGGCAAGAACGCGTCCCTGGGCGAGCTGATCAGCCAGCTCTCCGCGGCCGGTGTCCGGGTGCCCGGAGGCTTCGCCACCACCGCACAGGCATTCACCGAGCTCCTCGCAGCCGGCGGCCTGAAGAAGAGGATCGACCAGGCGCTCGAGAAGCTCGACGTCGAGGACGTGGCTGCGCTCGCGAAGGCCGGCGCGGAGATCCGCGGGTGGATCGCCGCCGCGCCGCTGCAGCCCGAGTTCGACCGCCAGATCCGCGAGGCCTACGCGCTCGTCGCCGCCGGAGGCGGGGATGCGAGCTTCGCGGTGCGCTCCTCCGCCACCGCGGAGGACCTTCCCGACGCGTCCTTCGCCGGCCAGCAGGAGACCTTCCTGAACATCCGCGGCGTGGAGAACGTGCTCGACGCCGTGCGCCAGGTCTTCGCCTCGCTCTACAACGACCGCGCCATCGCCTACCGCGTGCACAAGGGCTACGCCCACGCCGAGGTATCGCTCTCCGCGGGCGTGCAGCGCATGGTGCGCTCCGACACGGGCGCGGCCGGCGTGGTCTTCACGCTCGACACCGAGTCGGGATTCCGCGACGTGGTGTTCATCACGTCGAGCTACGGCCTGGGCGAGATGGTGGTGCAGGGCGCCGTCAACCCGGACGAGTTCTACGTCTCGAAGCCCTGCCTCGCGGCGGGCCGGCCGGCCATCCTGCGCCGCGGGCTCGGCGGAAAGGCCATCAAGATGGTCTTCACGGGCGAGGCGAAGGCCCACAAGTCGGTGGCGCAGCAGGACGTCGATCCCGCCGACCGCGACCGCTTTTCCCTCGCCGATGCCGACGTCATGCAGCTCGCCCGCTACGCGGTGGCGATCGAGAAGCACTACGGCCGCCCGATGGACATCGAGTGGGGCAAGGACGGCGGGGACGGCGAGATCTACATCCTCCAGGCGCGCCCCGAGACGGTGAAGAGCCAGGAGAAGCGCCACGACCAGCTCACGCGCTACCGGCTGGGCAAGCGCGGGGAGGTGCTCGTCTCCGGCCGCGCGATCGGCTCGAAGATCGGCCAGGGCCGCGTGCGCGTCATCAAGAGCGTCGCCGAGATCGCCCGCGTGAAGGAAGGCGACGTGCTCGTGACCGACATGACCGACCCGAACTGGGAGCCGGTGATGAAGCGGGCCGCCGCCATCGTCACCGACCGGGGCGGGCGGACCTGCCACGCGGCGATCATCGCCCGCGAGCTCGGCGTGCCGGCGGTGGTGGGGTGCGAGAGCGCGACCGGGGCGCTGCGCGACGGCGACGAGGTCACGGTCTCCTGCGCCGAGGGCGACACGGGCTTCGTCTACGGCGGGAAGATCGAGTTCGACGTGGTGGAGGTCTCGCTCGAGCGCATGCCGAAGATACCGGTGAAGCTCGCGATGAACGTGGGCAACCCGCAGCTCGCCTTCGACTTCTGCCAGCTTCCCAACGACGGCGTGGGACTCGCGCGGCTGGAGTTCATCATCTCCAACACCATCGGCATCCATCCCCGCGCGTGCCTGGAATACGACGGGCTTCCCGCCGAGCTCAAGGCCCAGGTCGCGCGCCAGTCGCGCGGCTACGAGAGCCCGCGGCACTTCTACGTGGACAAGATCGTCGAGGGCGTGGCCACGATCGCCGCGGCCTTTTCGCCCAAGAAGGTGATCGTGCGCCTTTCGGACTTCAAGTCGAACGAGTACCGCAACCTGATCGGCGGCAGCCAGTACGAGCCGCAGGAGGAGAACCCGATGCTGGGCTTCCGCGGCGCCTCGCGCTACATCGCGAGCTCGTTCCGCGACTGCTTCCGGCTCGAATGCGAGGCCATGCGCAGGGTCCGGGACGACATGGGGTTCGTGAACGTGGAGATCATGATTCCGTTCGTGCGCACGCTCAAGGAGGCCGAGCAGGTCCACGCGATCCTCCGGGAAAACGGGCTCGAGCGCGGCAAGAACGGCTTGCGGGTGGTGATGATGTGCGAGATCCCCTCGAACGCGATCCTCGCCGACGAGTTCCTGGAGCACTTCGACGGCTTCTCCATCGGGTCGAACGACATGACGCAGCTGACGCTCGCGCTCGACCGCGACTCGGGCCTCGTCATGGAAGCCTTCGACGAGCGCGATCCGGCGGTCAAGCGCATGCTCTCGCTCGCGATCCAGGCCTGCCGCCGCCAGGGCAAGTACGTGGGCATCTGCGGGCAGGGCCCGAGCGACTATCCGGATCTCGCCGAGTGGCTCATGCAGGAGGGCATCGAGTCGATGTCGCTCAACCCGGACACCGTCATGGAGACCTGGCTGCACCTGGCGAAGGTCTCCGGCAAGGTCGCCTCCGGCGCTCCATGACCGCGTGGCGATTCGCGCGCCTCGACGGGCTCACGGCGCGCGAGGTCCACGACATCCTGCAGGCCCGCTCGGCGGTCTTCGTGGTCGAGCAGGCGTGCGTCTTCCAGGACATGGACGGCGCCGACCCGGAGAGCTGGCACCTGTTCGCACGCCTGGACGACGCGCTCGCGGCCTACTGCCGGCTCGTGCCGGCAGGACTCAAGTACGCGGAGCCGTCCATCGGGCGCGTGATCACCACCGCGGCGGCCCGCGGCACGGGCCTGGGACGCGCGCTCCTCGCCGAGGCGCTCGCACGCGCGGCGGCCCTCTGGCCCGGAACGCCCATCCGCATCGGCGCGCAGCGCTACCTGGAGCGCTTCTACGCCGACTTCGGCTTCGTGCAGGCATCCGAGCCCTACGACGAGGACGGCATCGCGCACATCGAGATGCTGCGCCCGGGAGACAGTCCGTGACGCGGATCGCGCGCGGCAAGTGAGCAGACCAACAACACCTGGGGAAGAAGACATGGGCAAGGCATTCGCGGGAAAAGTGGCGCTGGTCACGGGGTCGACCAGCGGCATCGGCATGGGCATCGCACGCGCATTCGCGGCCGAGGGCGCCAACGTGATGTTGAACGGCCTGGGGGAGGCGCAGGCCATCGAGGCGGTGCGCGCGGGCGTCGAGCGCGACTTCGGCGTGAAGGCCCTTTTCCACGGCGCCGACATGACGAAGCCCGCGCAGATCGAGGAGCTGGTGCGCACGGCCGAATCAAGGCTGGGCGCCGTGGACATCCTCGTGAACAACGCCGGCATCCAGCACGTCGCGCCCGTGGATGAATTTCCGCCCGAGCGCTGGGACGCGATCCTCGCGATCAACCTCTCCTCGGCCTTCCACGCCACGCGCGCAGCACTTCCGGGCATGAAGAAGCGCGGCTGGGGGCGCGTGATCAACGTGGCCTCGATCCACGGGCTGGTCGCCTCCCCTTACAAGAGCGCCTACGTGGCCGCCAAGCACGGCGTGGTGGGGCTCACGAAGGCCGTGGCGCTCGAGGTGGCGGAAAAGGGCATCACCGTGAACGCGATCTGCCCGGGCTACGTCTGGACGTCGATCGTCGAGAAGCAGCTGGACGACCAGATTCGCGTGCACGGCCTGCCGAAGGAGAAGGTGATCGCCGACGTCATGCTCGCGCCGCAGCCCACGAAGAAGTTCATCACGATCGAGGAGGTGGCCGGGGTCGCGGTCTACCTCGCGGGCGATGCGGCGGGGCAGGTGAACGGCACCACGATAGCCATCGACGGCGGCTGGACCGCCCGCTAGCGCCGTGGCGCGCAGCCGGAAGGGCGTGGGAGAAGGCGACGCGATTCCCGCGGGCGGCGTGCTCGTCGCGGGCTTCGAGCCCTTCGGCGGCGAGGACGTGAATCCCTCGTGGGAGATCTGCGGGAGGCTCCCGGCCGCCATCGGCCACGCGCGCATCGACGCGATCCGCGTTCCCACGGAGTTCCGGCGCGCCATCGAGGTCGCCGCGGAGGCGATCGAGCGTCTCGATCCGTCGCTCGTGATTCTCCTGGGCCAGGCGGGAGGGCGCGCGTGCCTGTCCGTGGAACGCGTGGCGATCAACGTGGACGACGCGCGCATTGCCGACAACGCGGGATGGCAGCCCGTCGACGAGCCCGTGGCGCCGGCCGGGCCTGCGGCCTACTTCGCGACGGTGCCGGTCAAGGCGATGGTGGCCGCGATCCGCCTGGCCGGCGTGCCGGCGGAGGTCTCCAACAGCGCGGGCACCTACGTCTGCAACCACCTCCTGTACGGCGTGCTGCACTACCTCGCGGCGAGCGGCAACGGCGCGCGCGCGGGATTCATCCACGTGCCGTGGCTCGAGAGCCAGGCGGTGGGCAAGCCCGGCGAGCCGGCGATGGCGCTCGCGACGATGGTGCGCGGCGTCGAGAGCGCCATCGCGGCCTGCCTGCAGCAGGGCCGCGGGGTAAGATTGCCCGGGGGCGCGCCGGACTGATTTCCGGGTCGCGGGCGGCGCCTGATCCGAACCCGGGGTGGTAGGGGCCCCGAACGGGAGCCGCAATGACCCATTCCCTCGTGCTGCAGTTGCTCGGACCGCCGCGGGTCCTTCTCGGGATGGAACTCGCGCTGCCCACGCGCAAGTCGCTCGCACTCACGGCCTTCGTGGCGCTTTGCGGGGAAACCACGCGCTCGCGCCTGGCGGCGCTGCTCTGGAGCGACCAGCCCGAGGAGGCCGCGCGCCGCAACCTTCGCCAGGAGCTGCATCGCCTGAACGCGACGCCCGTCGGCCCCTGGATACAGTCGTCGGGCGAGCACCTGTCGCTTCGCCCGGACGCCGACGTGGATGTGGAAAACTTCCGCCGGGCGATCGCGGACAAGGACCTCGCGCAGGCGGGGCGTCTTTACCGGGGGCCGCTCCTTTCGCGCTTCGAGTTGAAGGGCGCGAGCGGCTACATGGACTGGCTGGGGACCGAGCGGGAAGCGCTCGCCCGCGCGTGGCGCGAGGCGACCGCTGCGCGGGCGAAGGCGACTGAGGCGCAGGGAGATCCGAAAGGCGCGCTCGAGCTCTTCCGCGCGCTGATCGGGGAGGACCCGCTCGCGGAATCCCACCATCGCGAGGCGATGCGGCTGCTGGACCTGCTGGGCGATCGCGGCGCGGCACTCGCGCAGTTCGAAAGCCTGCGCGGGACGCTTCGCGCCGATCTCGCGCTCGATCCGCTCCCGGAGACCGAGGCGCTCGCGCGTCGCATCCGGAAGGGGCCCGCGAAGGCGGGCCATGCCCAGGCCGATGCGCCGGCACCGGTGCTGCACTCGCCGCTGGTGGGGCGGGAGTCGGCATGGGCCGCGCTCGACGGCGCGGGACAGCGCCTCGCGCTGATCGAGGGCGAGCCGGGCATCGGCAAGACGCGGCTCGCGCGGGAGTTCGCGGCAGCCCACGGAGATCTCGTGGTGCTCAAGGGGCGCGAGATATCCCGCGAGACGCCTTTCTACCCGGTCGCCGAGGCCCTGCTCGAGGCCTATCGCGCCGACAGCGCCTGGTACGAGCTGCTCGATCCCGTCTGGCGTGCGGAAATCGCCCGCTTCGTCCCGATGCTCGCGGAAGGCGAACCGGGCGGCGAGCCGCCTTCCCTGGAGGGACGGGCGCGCGTCCTCGAGGCGCTGGCCGCCGCGCTGGTCACCGCGGCGCGCGGCGGGTTCCTGCTCTTCGACGACCTGCAGTGGTTCGATGGATCGAGCGCCGAGCTCGTCTCGCACGTGACGCGAAGGGCGGGGCGCGTGCGCCTGCTGGCGACGGTGCGCGCGGAGGATCTCGCCGGCAACCCGGCGGTCCAGCGCTCGCTTGCCGCGATCGGGCGCGATGAGCTGCTCGCGCGCATCCCGCTTGCGGCGCTCACGGAATCGGACGTGCTCACGCTCGTGCGGGCCCTTTCGGGCAGCACGGGCGCGACCGTCTTCGCGCAGCGCCTGCACGCGGCCACCGCGGGCAATCCGCTTTTCCTCCTCGAGACGCTGCGCGACCTCTTCGGCGCGGGCGTGCTGTGGCGGGAAGCCGATACCTGGGCCACGCCCTACGACGACGAGACAAAGGATTACCGCGAGTTGCCGATATCGCCCAGCGTGCGCGAGGCGGTGTTGCGGCGCATTGACCGGCTCGGCGAAGGCACGAGGCGGCTCCTCGAGGCGGCATGCCTCGCCGGCGACGGCTTCCTGCTCGACTGGATCGGCGGCTGCACCGCGCTCTCGGAGCTCGAGCTCGTCGATGCGGCGGAGCGCGCGATGGAGGCGAACGTGATCGCCGAAGGCCCGATCGGGCACCGCTTCACGCACGACCTCATCCGCCGATCGCTCGACGACGCGCTCACCGGCGAGCGCAGGAAGCTCCTGCACCGCAAGCTCGCGGCCGCCATGATCGCCTCCGGGACCGTCGGGCCGGCGGAAGTGGCCATCCACCTCGAGGCGGGCGGGCGGGCGCGCGACGCGGTCTCCTACCGGGTCCGGGCCGCCGAGGCCGCCCTGCGCGCGTGTGCGTTGCCGGAAGCGCTGGCGCTCTACGGCATGGCGCTCTCGGACGGCGCGGCGGGGTCCGAGGCGTTTCGCATCCACGGCGCGCGCTGCGAGGTGTACCGCAACCTGGCCGACGAACCCGGCCGAAAGGCGTCCCTCGAAGCGATGGCCGCCATCGCCGACTCGACCGACGAACCCACGCTGCGGGCCGAACTCGCCATCAAGCAGTCCATCGATCACTTCGAGCACGACCGCTACGATGCGGCGATGCGGACCGTGGAGTCCGCCCTGCGCGCCCTGCACGGCCGCATCGACGATTTCGACGGCGCCCGCTTGCGGCTCGAGCTGGGCGCCGCGTTCGAAGCGCTGGGCCGGCTCGACGAGGCGGAGGCGATGCTCGGAATGGCGCTCGAGGCGTTCCGTGACACCTCGCCCGTCAAGTTCGCGAACGCGGCGTACTGGCTTTGCCAGTGCGCGATCAAGCGGGGCGACCTGGCGAGCGCGGAAGGCTTCTGCGACCTGTCGCTCGAAGCGAGCGGCCGGGCGGGTTACCGGCGCGGGCACGCGCTGTCGCTCTCGACCAGCGCCGATCTCGCGTTCCGGAAGGGCGATGTCGCCGGTGGCCTGGAACGGCTCGGGCAGGCGCATCGCGAGGCGCGGGAGATCGGCAGCCTCGCCCTGGAGCGCGCCTTCCGGGAGGAACTGGCCGTGCGCCTGCGACAAGCGGGCCGTCACGAGGAGGCGGTGATCCTCGACCAGGCTTCGGACTCGAGCCGTCCTGCCTGATCGCGGCGCCCGCGGTTGCGACGGCCGCCCATCCCCGTCGCGCTCGCGCCGGCGATTCCTGTAACGCCCGCGGGGCCTCCTTGTAACTTCCCGGTGACGGCGCTTGTTCCAGCCTGCGTCCTGCCGGTCCTTTCCGGGCCGGCCCGCACGAGGAGGGGACCATCCATGATCCGATCGACCTGCAGCCTTCTTGCGCTCGCCGTCGCCGGCGTGCTGTCCGGCACCCCTGCGCGGGCGCTCAATCCGCAGCCCGAGGTTCCTTCCAAGTCGCGCGGCGCCACGAAGCCGAAGGCCCTCAATCCGCAACCGGAAGTTCCTTCGAAGGCGGATGCGAAGAAGCCCAAGGCCCTCAACCCCCAGCCCGAAGTGCCTTCGCGGCCCGCCAGCGCGCTCGATTCCAAGTCGCTCAACCCGCAGCCCGAGGTGCCCTCGAAGTCGAAGAAGCGGCCGGAAAAGAAGAAGAAATCCGGAAAACCTCCGGAAGGGAAGTGACCGCCGCGCGAAATCACCGCGACGCGGCGTATGGCAGGGCGCACACCAAGGAGAAAACGGCAATGGAAGAAGAGAGACCGGAGACGCTCAAGGTCGATCTGTGCGTGAGCAACGGATCGTGGCATGTCGTGGTCGAGCAGGAAGGGCAGCGGCGCGAGCTCGGTGGCCTCGGGGAGTTGATCCGCTATCTCCAGGGACTCGCGGCGGCGGGCGAGGTGAAGCCCGCGCGGGGCCTGCGATAGCGCACGCAAGCGAGCACGGACGTGCCGGGCCCGCCCGGAGATCGAAAGCGATGCCGCGACAGGATTCTCGCGGCCATAAGGAGCCAGCGATGAACAGGTCTTTCGAGGTCATTCCGTTCCCGGCACTGAAGGCTGTCATGGCCGTCGCGATCGTCGCGTGCGGTGCGCTCACGGACGCACGAGCCAGCGACAAGAAGGTTCCGATGGCGTCGGAAGCGCAGGTCCTCCGGTTCAGCCCGACGCTCAAGCCGGGCGCGATCCTCGCTCGGCCCGACACCGATCAGGTCGAGTTGTCCGATGGCCGGCGCCTGCGCGTGGGGGACGTGCGCCGGCTGACCGCCACGGCCCAGAGGATGCGCTCGGCGACGGGCAACCGGCTGCCCGCGGCACTCAAGATCGCGCCCGCGGCAACCGGCCGGCAGGTGGCCAATGCGGCCGATCTCGCGGAGGCGCTCAAGCGCCCGGACTCGGAGACGGTCGTGCTGCCGTCGGGCCGGCGCGCCACCGTGGCGCAGCTCCGGTTCGTGCAGCCCCACGTCGAAAAACGCCTCGGTCGCAAGCTCTCCGCGGCGGGCTTGCAGCGTCCCGCCCTCACGGGCGCGGCCGTGAAGGTGACTGCGCAGTCGGACTTCAAGGACATCCTCCAACGCCCGGCCGGCACGGTGCTGGAGTCGCCCGACGGGACGCGCATCACCGTGGGCGAATTGCGCCAGGCGCTTGCGAAGGACGGCGCTGCGGCGACCGTTCGCTGAGCGCGGGAAGCCCGCCTTGGACACGCTGAAAGGTCTCCTGCGCGCGTCTGCCGCCTCGATCGCCGCGGCGGTGCTGCTGCTCGCCTGGCCCGCGCAGGCGAAGGCCGACGTAATCGACGACATCGCCTGGGTGTTGAACGAGCTGGAGAAGGCGAATGCCAACCCCCTCCCGATCAAGGGAAGCGACCTGAAGGAATCGAAAGGCCTCTTCACCTGCCTCGACAAGGCCTCGAACGACGTCCAGGTCGTCCAGTGCGTCGACAACTTCAAGGACACCTCGCTCGGCAAGAAGGCGGCGGGCCAGGCCGGCATTCCGTCGTGGTTCTGGGACCTGCTCGACGTCTACATCGCGTTTCGAGAGAAGGACTACTGGGGCGTGGTGGCGAAGCTCGGCGAGGCCACGATCTGCATCGTCGCGCAGGTCCTCGTGGGCGGCGCCGACTTGTGCGGGCTGATCGAGGAACTGATCAAGATCGGCAAGGGCCTGCTCGATGCGGGCAAGGCGGTGGCGCAGTTCGTCGCCTCCGTGGGCGAGGCGGCATGGGAGGGCATCAAGTCGGTCGGCTGCTCGCTGGGCCTCGGGGGTTGCGGCGGCGGGTCGAAGACGCCGCCGGAAATCATCGCCTACAACTGCGTGTTCGCGCCGAGGGTGAAGCCGGACGGCCTGAATGCGATGAAGGCGGCGGACGCGTTCGCGATGCCCAAGCTGCGATACAACCTCGAGAAATCCGCCGTGGCCGGCATACCTTGTCCGATGTACGGAAACCTCAAGATCCCCGTGAGCCAGGCCGCGGCCTCGAAGGCGGGGAGCATCTTCACCAGCGCCGTGGAAGGCGTATGGACGGGCGACATCCTCCAGAACGTGCTTGCGGCGCGCGACAAGAAGCGCCAGGAGTACGCGACCGCGCAGCAGATCGCGAGCCTCGCCTCCGCGGCGTCCGCGGAATACGGCGCCAAGAAGACCGATCCCAAGAACTTCGTGGTCTCGCGGTGCGCAGTGGACGACTTCGGCGCCAAGTTCGGGTTCGCCCACGTCGACCGATGGCTGGTGTGGCGAACGCTCGGTTCGTCGAAGACGCAGCTCGATGCGCAGAAGGCCACGAACGTGACCAGCAACAAGTACTGGTGCCTGGTGGACGTATTCATCAAGCACACGGACCAGTTCGCCAAGCATTTCCGCGGCTACGTCCAGAGCCACTATTGCGCGGCCTTCGGCCAGCAGCTCGCGTGCACCACGCTGGCCAAGCACCAGGCGTGCATCGGGCTGATGAAGAGCGTGGGGCAGGAGGGGCAGTGCGGCGCGAACACGGTGTCGCTCGGCAAGGAGATCGCCGCCAAGATCCACGCGCACTTCAAGTCGAAGCAATCGAAGTACGCCTGCCAGACCGTGCTGCCCGACGGCGGCGCGCCCATGAGCAGCAAGCCGGTGGAGTTCGCCTGCACGCGGCCGACGCAGCTGCATTTCTGCAAGCAGCAGTACCAGCAGCTCTGGAAGGGGCCGCCCGAGGTGCTCGCCTGCACGCTGCCGAAGCTCGATCCCGAATACGCGGCGCGGATCGCGAAGGTGAAGTCGGCGGTCACCGTCCTGCAGGGCAAGTACCCGGGCGTGGGGGTGGATGCAGTCGATCCGCTGTTGGTGCATGCCGGCGCGAGCAGCTCGTTTGGCGCCATCAAGAAGGCGAGCGACGAGGCCGCCGCGTGGGCGAAGTCCGCCGATGCGGTGAAGTTCACTTTCCTGCTTTCGGCTTCGCTCACCATAGACGGCGTCTCCCGCCCGACGATGGTCGCCGATGTCGAGAAGCCGGATCTGCTGGGCAACATCCCGATGTCCGTCGATGCGCACATCGCGCCGGTGAAGCCGGGCGACCCCGACCCGTTCGCCAAGCCCGCGGCGGGACTGACGAGCCCGTCGATGATGGCGAACCCGGCGGCGATCGGCGTGGGTGCGCCGAGCGGGATCGGTGGCGCGCCTATCAAGCCGCTGAGCGGATCGGCTCCGTTCCCCACCGGCGGGCGGGAGTCGCCCTTCGCGCAGCAGGCGCCGCCGATCGGCGATGCGGCGCCAGGGCTTCCGCAGGGCACTTCCTTGCCCGGCCTCCAGGCGCCGCCGTTGCCGGCGTTGCAGGCTCCGCGCGCGCCCGGTGTCGCCACGCCGCAGTTGCCGGCGGTGCAGTCGCCCCGGGCAACAGGAGTCGCCACGCCGCGGTTGCCGGCGGTGCAGTCTCCCCTGGCACCCGGTGTCGCTGCGCCGCAATTGCCGGCGGTGCAGTCGCCCCGCACGCCCGGTGTCGCAGCGCCGCAATTGCCGGCCGTGCAGTCGCCCCGGGCAACCGGAGTCGCCACGCCGCAGTTGCCGGCGGTGCAATCTCCCCGCGCGCCCGGAGTCGCGACTCCGCAGGTGCCGGAGTCGCGGTCCTCCGTGGCGCCCGCGACGAGGCTGCCGCCCGCGCAGGCGCCGCAAGCCCCTGCACGTGCTCCCTCCGGGGCCGCCGCACCGCCTGCGCCGGATTGGGGCGCGGTCGGCCGGACCGGGTCCGCATTGACGCCGCCTGCTGCGCCGCCGCCCGTTGCGCTGCCGCCCGCTGCGCCGGCGCGCATCGCGCCTGCCGTGCCCGCCGCGGCTACGCCGGGTTTCGTCGCAATTCAGCGAGAGCTCGCCGCGGTCTCGTGCCAGCCGAGCGGCGCCCCGTTGCGCTTCGCCTGCACGACGCGCGCCGGATTCGACCGCTGCGAGACGATGCGCAAGCAGAACCGGGTGGAGCAATGCGGCCTGAACGAACGCCGCTGACGGGCCGTGATGCCGTTGCGGCCCGCCACGACGAGCACCACGGGACCTCCATGATCGAGCGCAAAGGAAATGCCATGAGAACGACGCATGCGGCGACTTCACTTGCCGTGACGCTGTGCCTTTCCCTGCTGGGTTGCGCGGTCGCTTCTCCCGCCGTCGAACCCGCGGTCGTGGATTCGTCCGCGGGGAGCCGAGCGTTGCGCGGGCTGCCTCGGCCCCAGGGAGAGCGCGTCGCGGTGACCATCTACGAATTCCGCTCTGGCCTGGCCAACGTGAGCGGTCGCGCGGCGACCGACATGTTCAAGACGGCGCTGGTGCAGAGCGGCCGGTTCCGCGTGGTCGAGCGCTCGCGGCTCGCGGAGGGCGTCTTGCGCGAGAAACAGTTGCAGCAGGGGGGGTACGCGAGCGGCACCGCCGCGCAGAAGCAGTTGCGCGGCGCGCGCTACATCTTCGAGGGCACCGTCTCCGAGGCGAACCCGGGAGAGTCGCAGAGCTCCGGCGGCGTGAGCATCGGGGGCATGCAGGTGGGCGGGGCGACGAACCGCGATTCGATCGCGATCGACGTTCGCGTGGTCGACGCGGCCACCGGCGACATCCTCGACGCCATCGTCGTGCGCAAGGCCATCGACGCCGGCGAAGTGAGCGTGAGCGGCGTGGGCAACCTCCTCGGGTCGATCATGGCGCAACGCGGCAGGCACCTGCCCTACGCGCCCGACGTGCAAGTGCAGCAGCGGCGGGCGGAAGGCGCGGACAGCGCCCTGCGCGCGGCTATCGAAGAGGCCGTGCTGCAGCTGGTCAACCGCTTCGAGCAGTAGCCCCGGCTGCCAGGCAGGCCGTGACGCCGTCGCGTCCCCGGGTTTGCGGGGGGCGTTGCGGCTTGAGAGAATGGCGCCATCGCCCTCCGGGCGATGACGTGATCGCATCCGGATGACGTCCACGAAAGCAGGGCACGGCGCGCGCCGGCAGTGCCCGGATCCGGAATCGCCATGATCGCCCAGCCCCTGTGGAGTCCCTCGCCGGAACGCGCCTCCTCCTCCGGCATGGCCCGTTTCATGAACTTCGTGAACGAGCGCCACGGGACGAAGCTCGCCGACTACGCCGCGCTCCACCGCTTCTCCGTCGACCGGATGGAGGAATTCTGGGTCGCCGTCTGGGATTTCTGCGGCGTGATCGCCGAGACGCGGGGCGAGACCGTGGTGGCCGACAAGGCGAGGATGCCGGGCGCGCGCTTCTTTCCGGAGGCGAGACTCAATTTTGCGGAGAACCTCCTGCGCGGCCCCGATGGGCGCGCGACCCCGGCGCCCCCGGGCGACGCGATCGTCTTCCGCGGCGAGGACCGCGTGCAGGCGCGCCTGTCCCACGAGGAGCTGCGAAGCGAGGTCTCGCGCCTGCAGCAGGCGTTCACGGCGGCGGGCGTGCAACCGGGCGACCGGATCGCGGCCTTCATGCCGAACATGCCCGGGACGGTCGTCGCCATGCTCGCCGCGGCGAGCTTGGGCGCGACCTTCACGTCGTGCTCGCCGGATTTCGGCGTGCAGGGCGTGGTCGACCGCTTCGGGCAGGTGGAGCCGAGGATTCTCCTGGCCTGCGACGGCTACTTCTACAACGGCAAGCGGGTGGACACGCTCGAGCGCATCGCCGAGATCGCCGCACTCCTGCCCACCGTGGAGCGCATCGTGGTGGTGCCCTATGTCGCGGCGAAGCCGGACATCGGCGCCGTGCCGCGCGCCGTGACGCTCGCGGATTTCGTCGCGCCCTTCGCGCCGAAGCCCCTCGCGTTCGCGCGCCTGCCCTTCAACCACCCGCTCTACATCCTCTATTCCAGCGGCACGACGGGCGTGCCCAAGTGCATCGTGCACGGCGCCGGAGGAGTCCTCCTCATGCACCTGAAGGAGCACGTCCTGCACTGCGACGTGAGGCCCGGCGACCGGCTCTTCTACTTCACCACCTGCGGCTGGATGATGTGGAACTGGCTCGTCTCGGGCCTTGCCGCGGGCGCGACGCTGCTGCTCTACGACGGCGCCCCCACGCTCGGGAAGGGCAAGGTGCTCTTCGATTTCGCCGACGCGGAGGGCATGACGCACTTCGGCACGTCGGCCAAGTTCATCGACGCGATCGCGAAGCTGGGGCTCCGGCCCCGGGAGACCCACCGCCTCGCGGCCCTGCGCGCGATGCTCTCCACCGGCTCCCCGCTGGCGCCCGAGGGCTTCGACTACGTCTACGCGCACGTGAAGCGCGATCTCTGCCTGTCCTCCATCAGCGGCGGCACGGACCTCGTGGCCTGCTTCGCGGGGGGCGCGCCGATTCTGCCGGTGTGGCGGGGCGAGATCCAGTGCCCCATGCTCGGCATGCGGGTCGAGGTCTGGAGCGACGAGGGCAAGCCGCTCGCGGGCGAGAAGGGAGAACTCGTCTGCACGGCGCCCTTCCCGACCATGCCGCTCGCCTTCTGGAACGACCCGGGCGACGGCAAGTACCGCGCCGCCTATTTCGAGAAGTACCCGGACGTCTGGTGCCACGGCGACTGGAGCGAGATCACGCCCCACGGCGGAATGGTGATCTACGGGCGCTCGGACACGGTATTGAATCCCGGCGGCGTGCGCATCGGCACTGCGGAGATCTACCGGCAGGTCGAGCGCCTGGACGAAGTCGTGGAATCCATCGTCATCGGCCAGGAGTGGCAGGGCGACGTGCGCGTGGTGCTCTTCGTGAAGCTGCGCGAAGGGCTCGCGCTCGATGCCGCGCTCGTGAAGCGCATCCGCGAGACGATCCGCAACAACGCGACGCCGCGGCACGTGCCGGCGGTCGTGGCGCAGGTGACGGACATCCCGCGCACCAAGTCGAACAAGATCGTGGAACTCGCCGTGCGCGCCGTGGTGCACGGCCAGCCGGTGCGAAACGCGGAGGCGCTCGCCAATCCCGAAGCCCTCGAGCAGTTCCGCGATCGCCCCGAACTCGCCGCGTAGGCGGGGCGGGCGCGAGGTTTCAGGCCCGCGACATCGCCTCCATCCCCATGCGCGATCCGGCCGGGGAGCCGAGCCGGGCTTCCACGAGGCTCGCGAGGAATGCGGGCTCGTAGACGGCGAGGAGGTGCGGCTGCCAATGCTCGAGGTAATAGGCGATCTGCGACGGGAGGTCCTCCATCTCGACCAGCACGCCCCAGGTCGCCTCGTCCCACTCGAAGCGCAGGCCCAGGTCCCAGAAGGCCGCGTTCAGCGCCTCCCGGCCGGTGGGCGCGGCGCGCGCAGGCTGGCTCAGGTCCATGGCAACTCCCTCCGTATGGTCGTCTGGATCCACGGTACTCGCGGAAAGACTTAAGTAAAAGTAAAATGAACTTTGGTTTTGATTAAGTGATCACTTAATGCGGAACGCCACCCTGCGCCAGCTGCGCGTCTTCGAGAGCGCCGCCCGCCACCTCTCGCTCACCCGCGCGGCCGAGGAGCTGCACCTCACGCCGCCGGCCGTGTCGATCCAGGTGAAGCAGCTCGAGGGCCACGCCGGGGCGGCGCTCTTCGAGCGCGCCGGCCGGCGCCTGAAGCTCACCCCGGAAGGCGAGGAAGTGCTCCTGCACGCGCGCGGCATCCTCGGCCACATCCGCGGCGCCGAGGAAGCCATCGCGGAACTCGATTCCCTCGCGCGGGGGCGCCTGGACGTGGCCGTCATCAATGCGGGCGACCATTTCTTCCCGTGGATCGTGGCCGCGTTCCGGCGCGATCACCCCGGCATCCGCGTGCGGCTCACGGTGCAGAACCGCGACGAGCTCCTGGCGCGCCTCGCGGCCCACGAGATCGACCTCGCGGTGATGAGCCATCCGCCGACCGAGCCGGGGCACGAGGCCACGGCCTTCGCCCCGCATCCGCACGTGATCGCCGCCGCCCCGGACCATCCCCTGGCCGGCAAGCGCCGCGTCGCACTCGCGCGTATCGCCGCGGAGCCGCTCCTCACCCGCGAGCCGGGCTCGGCCACGCGCCTCGCGATGGACCAGGCCTTCGCGGAAGCGGGACTCGTCCCGCGGATCGAGATGGAGATCGCGAGCAACGAGACCATCAAGCAGGCGGCGGCGGCGGGGCTCGGCGTGGGGTTCCTTTCGGCGCACGCATTGCGCCAGGAGGTGGCACTCGGTAGCCTCGTGATCGTGGACGTGGAGGGATTCCCCGTGATGCGCCAGTGGTACGTGGTGCGCCGGCGCGACCGGCGCCTGCCCCGGATCGCGCAGGCTTTCGAGCGCTTCGTGCTGGAACACGGCGAGGCGTTGATCGGGCGCGATGCCGTGAAGCCCGCCCGGGCCCGGAGCGCGCGATGAGCGCCCGCTCGCCGATCTTCTACATCCTGTTCTCGGTGGCGACCTCGCTCGTCACCATGGCCCTGAAGACCGGCGCGTGGCTCCTCACGGGCTCCGTGGGCCTGCTCTCCGACGCCCTGGAGTCTGGAGTCAATCTCGCGGCGGCGCTCGTGGCCCTGGTGGCCCTGTCCTACGCGCAGGTCGGCGAGGACGAGGACCACAACTTCGGCCACCAGAAGGCGGAATACTTCTCGAGCGGGATCGAGGGCGCGCTCATCTTCGTGGCCGCGGCGGCGATCATCTGGAGCGCGGTGCCGCGGCTCATGGCGCCCCGGCCTCTCGAGCAGGTGGGGCTGGGACTCGCCCTGTCGGTGCTGGCGGCCGGCGCGAACCTCCTTTGCGGCTGGTTCCTGCTCAAGGGCGCGCGCGAGCACCGCTCGATCACGCTGGAGGCGGACGCGCACCATCTCCTCACCGACGTGTGGACCACCGCCGGCGTGATCGTCGGCGTCGCGGTCGTGCATTTCTCGGGCTGGCTCATCCTCGACCCCGTGATCGCCATCGCCGTGGCGCTGCACATCCTGTGGACGGGGGGCAAGCTCATCTACCGCTCCTTCCACGGGCTCATGGACCGCGCGATTCCCGAGGCCGAGCGCGAGACCATCGTCGCCGTGCTGGAGCAGCTGAAGCCCCTGGGCGGGCATTTCCACCGCCTGCGCACGCGCGCGGCGGGCCCGAAGAGCTTCGTCGACGTGCACATCCTCGTCCCGGGCTCCATGAGCGTGCACGACGGCCATGACCTCGCCCACCGCCTCGAGCAGGAAATCGAGGCCGCATTGCCGCACGTCGAGGTGCTCACCCATCTCGAGGCCATCGAGGACCCGCGCAGCTGGGAGAAAATCGAAGGGCCGGCGGCATGACGGCGCAGCCCGGCCCCGCGGCTGCGACGCTCCCTCCCGACGAGGTCCGCGCGCTCTCGGCGTCGCTCGCAAGGATGGGGCTCGTGGCCGATGGCGAGTCGCCCGCATTCACGCCGCTCGCCGGCGGCGTCTCATCGCTCATCGTGCGCGTCGACACCGCCGGCGGGACGCTGTGCCTGAAGAAGGCGCTCGCGCAGTTGAAGGTCGCCGCCGAGTGGCTGGCACCCCTGGAGCGCAACCGCGCCGAGGTGGCGTGGATGCGGCTCGCCGATCGCGTGGTACCCGGCCTGGTCCCGGCCATCCTCGGCGAGGATCCCGGGGCGTGGACCTTCGCGATGGCCTACCTCGAGCCGGCCGCCAACCCGGTGTGGAAGGAGCAGCTCCTCGCGGGACACGCGGAACCGGCGACGGCGGTCGCGGTCGCCCGCGCGCTCGCGAGCATTCATGGCGCCACGGCGCGGGACGAGGCGTGCGCGCGGGAGTTCGCGAACGACGCGAACTTCCACGCCCTGCGCCTGGATCCCTACTTCGGAGCGGCCGCCCTCGCGCATCCCGATTGCGCGGCCGTCCTGCAGGAGATCATCGAGGCGACGGCGGGCACGCGGCTGGCACTGGTCCACGGCGACGTGAGCCCGAAGAACATCCTGGCGGGGCAGGGCGGCCCGGTGCTGCTCGACGCGGAGTGCGCGTGGTACGGCGATCCGGCGTTCGACGCGGCCTTTTGCCTGAACCACCTGCTGCTCAAGTGCGCCTTCCGGCCCGATGCCGCCGCGGGCTACCTGGACTGCTACGACGCGTTCGCCGCGGCCTACCTCGAAGGCGTCGACTGGGAGCCGGCGGCGCGCCTGGAGGCGCGCGCGAGCCGCCTGCTCGCCGCGATGCTCCTCGCGCGCGTCGACGGGAAATCCCCGGTCGAATACCTCACCGACGAGGCGGCACGCGACCGCGTGCGCGGCTTCGCCCGCTCGCTGCTGCTCGATGGCACCGAGGGCCTCGCCGGCATCCGCAATCGCTGGAGCAAGGAACACCATCCATGACGACGAAGATCGTGCGCGTGACCGGCCGGCGCATCTGGGATTCCCGGGGAAGGCCCACGGTCGAGGTCGATGTCGAGTTCGAAGGCGGCGCAAAAGGGCGCGGGATCGCGCCCGCGGGCGCGTCCCGGGGAAGCCACGAGGCGATCGACCTGCGCGACGACGGCGGTCGCCTCGGCGGATTCGACGTGTCCGCGGCGGTCGCGAACGTGAACGGCGAGATCGCCACGGCCCTCGCGGAAATGGACGGCGCGGATCAGAGGGCGGTCGACGAGCGCCTGGTCGCGCTCGACGGCACGCCGCAGAAATCGCGCCTCGGCGGCAACGCACTCATCGCCACGTCGATGGCGGTCCTGCACGCGGCGGCGTCCGCCCGTGGGCTTCCCCTCTGGCGGCACCTGGCCGGCGAGGCGCCGGTGAGGCTTCCCTTGCCCCAGGTGCAGATCTTCGGCGGCGGTGCCCACGCCGGGCGACGCGTCGACATCCAGGATTTCCTCGTGATGCCCGTGGGCGCGAGGAGCTTCGACGAGGCGATGGTCATGGTGGCGGAGGTCTACCGCGCCGCCGGGGAACTCATGCGTGCGGCGGGAAGGCTCTGCGGCGTGGCCGACGAGGGCGGCTGGTGGCCCGACTTCAAGGCCAACGAGGAAGCGCTCGACATGGTCGCAAGGTCGATCGAGCGGGCAGGCTTCCGGAAGGGCGAAGTGGTGATGGCGCTCGACATCGCGGCCTCGGAGTTCCGCGCCGACGGGCGCTACCGGCTCGGCCTCGAGAATCGCGAGTTCGACACCGCGGCGTGGATCGAGGTCGTGCTCGGCTGGACGCGGGCCTACCCGATCGTATCCGTGGAGGACCCGGTCGCCGAGGACGACGCGGAGGGCATGCGCGCCTTCACCGCCGCCGTGGGCGACGCGGTCCAGGTGATCGGCGACGACTTCCTGGTCACCAGTGCGGCGCGCATTGCGGACGCCGCGCGGGAAGGCCAGTGCAACGCGGTGCTGCTGAAGCCCAACCAGGCGGGCACGATCACGGAAACGGTCGAGGCGCTCGCCGCCGCGCGCAAGGCCGGGTGGACCACCGTCGTCTCGGCGCGCTCCGGCGAGACGGAGGACGTGGCGATCGCCCACCTCGCGGTGGGATGGAATGCCGGCCAGCTGAAGGTCGGGTCCTTTGCCCGCTCCGAGCGCATGGCCAAGTGGAACGAGTGCCTGAGGATCGAGGCGGAACTCGGCACCGGCGCGCGCTTCGCCGGAGCCGCCGCGCTGCGCCCGGCATGAGGCTGGAACGTCGAGGCCCAAAAAGGCTATAGTCATCGCCCATGGCGACCGCCACTCCCGCATCCAGCCAGGCGCCCGCGCCCGGCGTAGACCGCAAGCTCACCCTCAAGGAGCTGCTCGAGTGGCTGGTGCAGGACGGCCGCGTGGCCCGCGAGGACGCCGCGAAGCTCGCCCAGGACCACACGCGCTCGCGCGCCGGGAAGCACCCGATCACGATCATCAGCGAGGCGCGCCTGCGCTCCCCGGTGCCGCCCAACACGCCGCTCAACGCGGAGATGCTCGCCGCGTGGCTCGGCGCGCGGCTGCAGATCCCCTTCTATCACATCGATCCGCTCAAGATCGACCTGCGCGCGGTCACCGACGTGATGTCCTCGGAGTACGCGCAGCGCCGGGCCATACTCCCGGTGGAGGCGAGCGGCAAGGAAGTGACCATCGCCACGTGCGAGCCGTTCATGCGCGCCTGGGAGAAGGAGCTCGCCGAGATGCTGCGCGTCACGGTGAAGCGGGTGATTGCGAACCCCGTCGACATCGAGCGCTACCAGGGCGAGTTCTACAACCTCGCCAAGAGCGTCAAGCGCGCCGAGAAGGCCGGCGTGCAGACCACGGGCCTTTCCAACTTCGAGCAGCTCGTGGAGCTGGGCAAGGCGGGCCGCCAGCTCGACGCCAACGACCACCACATCGTCCACCTCGTCGACTGGCTCTGGCAGTACGCCTTCGACCAGCGCGCGAGCGACATCCACCTGGAGCCGCGGCGCGAAGCGGGCGTGATCCGCTTCCGCATCGACGGGGTGCTGCACGAGGTCTACCAGATCCCCTACCCGGTGCTGGTCGCCATGACCGCGCGCATCAAGATCCTCGGGCGCATGGACGTCATGGAGAAGCGCCGGCCGCAGGACGGGCGCATCAAGACGCGCATGCCCGACGGCGAGGAGATCGAGCTGCGCCTGTCGACCCTGCCCACGGCCCACGGGGAGAAGGTGGTGATGCGCATCTTCGACCCCGAGGTGCTCACCCGCGACTTCACCGACCTCGGGTTCACGAAGGACGAGACGGAGACCTGGACCCACCTCACGCGCCAGACGGGAGGCATCCTGCTGGTGACGGGGCCGACCGGCTCGGGCAAGACCACCACGCTCTACACGACCCTGAAGCTCCTCGCCACGCCGGAGGTGAACGTCTGCACGATCGAGGACCCGATCGAGATGGTGGACTCGCGCCTGAACCAGATGCAGGTCAACGCCGACATCGACCTCACGTTCTCCACGGGCGTACGCGCGCTCATGCGCCAGGACCCCGACATCATCATGGTGGGCGAGATCCGCGACCTGGAGACCGCCGACATGGCCGTGCAGGCCGCACTCACCGGCCACCTCGTCCTGTCCACGCTGCACACCAACGACGCGCCGTCCGCCGTCACGCGGCTGCTGGACCTGGGCGCGGCACCCTACCTCCTCAACGCGGCCCTGCTGGGCGTCATGGCGCAGCGCCTCGTGCGCACGCTCTGCCCGCACTGCAAGCAGAAGGTGTCGTTCCAGCGCGAGGACGACCACGCGACCTGGAACGCGATCTGCGCGCCCTTCAAGGCGCCGCCGCCCGCGGAAGTGTGGCGGCCCGTGGGCTGCCTCGAGTGCCGCAACACCGGCTACCTGGGCCGCATCGGCATCTACGAGATCCTCACGCTCACGGTGGACATCAAGCGCCTGCTCGTCTCCGAGCCGGACATTTCCCGGCTCACCGACGCGGCCTACCGCGCCGGCATGCGCCCGCTGCGCCTCTCGGGCCTGATGAAGGTGGCCCAGGGCGCGACCACCATCGAGGAAGTCCTGAAGGTCGCCCCCGTCTGATAGCGCACCCATGAAAAAAAGCCTCTACGACCTGGTGGGCGTGCCGCCCGTCGCGCCCCGCGAGATGATCGCCGCCGCCTGCCGCCGCAGCATCGCGAAGTTCGAGCGCGAGGACACCGAGGAGGCGCGCGCGGGCATCTACGCCGTGCGCGAGGCGTGGTCGATCCTCGGCGACGACAAGCTTCGCGCGGGCTACGACGCCTCGATCGCGAGCGCCCCTGCCGCGCCGGCAGCCGACCGCCAGCGCGCCGCCGGCGAAGCGGAGCTCGCGACCGCCTCCCTCGCGAGCGAGCTGCTCAAGCCCCGGCACGTCCTCGCGGAGAACTGGGAGCGCTACCGCAAGCTCGTGTTCGTGCTGCTCTTCGTGGGCTTCCTCGCGCTCTCGGCGGCGTGGAACCAGAGCAGCCGCGTGGCCGCGCAGAAGCGCATGGAGGAGGCCACCTACGCGGCCGAGTACGAGGCCGAGAACGGCAAGCCCCGGCCGGATCCCCGCAAGGCCGCTGCCGCGGCACCGGCCGCGCCTGCCGAGCCTTTCTCCGCGGAGAAGTACGAGCGAGAGCTGAAGGAACGCGAGGCGGCGATCCAGGCGGAAGTGTCCCGGGAACAGACGGCGAAGGAGGACGAGTTCCGGGAGAAGTTCCAGCAGGAAAACGACCCCCGCGCGGGCCGCCGGCGCTCTCGCAGCCGCTAGCGGGCGGCGCCCGCGGGCGGCTCGCCCAGGATCTCGCGCACCAGCGCGGATTCGCGCGCGTAGAACCCCTCGGTGTGGAACGTCTCCGCGAACCGGTAGAGCTCGTAGTCGAAGTGGTGGCACATCTCGTGCACCAGCGTGCGCAGGAAGGTGCGGAACTTCACCACGTCGTCGCGCGCCGCGGTGCGCATCCAGACGCTCGCCCGGGCGACCTTGCCGTCGTTGTCCGGCTCGTAGAGGCCATGCAGCTCGCCGCCGGCGTCGCTCGGCCGGCGCGCGAGGATGCGGGCGCGCACCGGCGGCGTACCCAGTTGCGCGTTGAGCGCATCGACGAGCCTCTGGCAGGCATCCTGCGCCGCGCGCGGCTCGCCCGTGGCGAGCGCGGGCTCGACCGCCTTTGCGAAGGGCACGAGGGCGGCGGGGTCGGAAAGCGCCACGCGGCGGATCGCATCGCTGCGAAGATAGATGCGCTGCCGGGCGGGCGAGAGCCGGTCGAAGTAGGCGAAGGGCATGGGCCCGTGAATTCTAATAGACTCGATCGCATGAGAGCGCTCCTGCGCGCGCGAAGCGCGTCCGCCGCCTTCGCGGCCCTCGTCCTCGCCGCGGGCTGCGCCACGCCGCCTCCCGCGCCCGTGGAGGCGCCGCGCCTCGTGGTGCTCCTCGTGGCCGACGGGCTGCCGCAGCGCCAGGTCACCGGCTATCGCGACCAGCTCGGCACCGACGGGCTGAACCGGTTCCTGGAGCGCGGGGCGTGGTTCGCCAACGCCCACTTCGGCTACGCGAACACGCTCACCGGGCCGGGCCACGCGACCATCCTCACCGGCGCCCACCCGCGCGCCAGCGGGATCATCGGCAACGACTGGCGCGACCCCGCCACGGGCGCGATCGTGTATTGCGCGGAAGACCCCGCGCACCGCTACCTCGGCCACTCCACCGCGGCCCACGACGGAACCAGCCCGCGCAACCTGCGCGCCGAGACCCTGGGCGAAGTGCTGGTAGCGGCGGACTCCCGCTCGAAGGTGGTCGCCGTCTCCGGCAAGGACCGCGGCGCGATCCTGCTCGCCGGGCGCGCGGGCGCGGCCTACGTGTTCATGCGCGCAACCGGCGCGTTCGCCTCCACCACCTATTACCTGCGCGAGCACCCGCCGTGGGTCGAGGCGTTCAACGCCGCGAAGCCCGCCGACCGCTACTTCAAGGCGGCGTGGACACCGCTCCTGCCCAACATGGCCTACGGGCGCAGCGTCCCCGACGACCAGCCCTGGTTCTCCGCGGGCGGGCGCCTGCCGATGACGATCGACGGGGGCCTCGAGGCGCCCGGCCCGAACTTCTACGCGAGCCTCTACCGCAGCCCCTTCCTCGACGCGCTCACGCTCGATTTCGCGCTGGCCGCCGTCGACGGCGAGTCGCTCGGCCGCGACGACGCGCCCGACATCCTCGCGGTAAGCCTGTCCGGCCACGACTACGTGAACCACGCCTGGGGCGCGGAATCGCGGCTTTCCCACGACCACGTGCTGCAGCTCGATCACCTGCTGGAAGCCTTCTTCGGGGAACTCGACCGCCGCGTCGGCCGCGATCGCTATGTCGCCGTGCTCACGGCGGACCACGGTTTCATGCCGGTTCCGGAGTTCAGTTTGTCGCAAGGCAAGCCCGCGGGCCGGCAGAGCCCGCGCGCAGCGCTCGCGAAACTGGAGGCGGGTCTCGCGGCGAAATTCGGCCCGGGGCCGTGGACGAAGGGCTGGAGCGCGCAGGCGATCCTGCTCGACCGGGCGCTGGTGGCGAAGCGCGGCGTGGACGAGGCGGCACTCGGGGAGGAAGCGAAACGGATCCTCCTCGCCGAGCCCGGCATCGAGGCGGTCTTTACGCGCGCCGAGATCGAGGCCGATGCGCCGGCACAGGCGCCCTATCTGGCCGCGGTGCGCAAGGGGTGGCATCGCGGCCTTTCCGGCGACCTGCAGGTGGTGACCCGGCCGGGATGGATCCTCTCGTCCTACGGCAAGGGAACCACGCACGGCTCGCCCCATCCCGAGGACACGGGCGTGCCGATCCTCGTCTACGGGCCGCCCTGGGTGAAGCCCGGCCGCCGGGACGCGCCCGTGGACGTGGCCGACATCGCGCCAACGCTCGCGGTGCTGCTCGGCGCGCGCGCGCCCTCGTCCTCCGAAGGCGTGCCGCTGCCGCTCGCGCCCTGACGCGATACTGCGCCGACGATTTCGTCCTGCCGCTGCCACTCGCGCCTTGACGCTCTACTACGCCGACCACTTCGTCCTGCCGCTGCCACTCGCGCCTTGACGCTCTACTACGCCGACCACTTCGTCCTGCCGCTGCCGCCGGGGCACCGCTTCCCGATGGCGAAGTACGCGCGGCTTCGCGAGCGGCTCGCGGCGAGCGGCGCCTTCCGGGACGACGAGTTCCGCGTGCCGCCCGCGGCGACCGACACCGAGATTTTGCGCGTGCACTGCCCGGCCTACCTCGAGCGCGTTACGACGGGGCGGCTTTCGGCGGGCGAGATCCGCGCGATCGGCTTCCCGTGGTCCGCGCAGATGGTCGAGCGTTCGCGCCGCTCCGCGGGCGCGACCATCGCCGCGGCCCGCGACGCCCTCGCGCAGGGCTGGTCGGCCAACCTCGCCGGGGGCACGCACCACGCGCACCGCGACCGCGGGGAAGGCTTCTGCGTGTTCAACGACGCGGCGATCGCGGCACGCGCCCTGCAGGCCGAGGCGGGAATCGCGCGCGTGGCGGTGATCGATTGCGACGTCCACCAGGGCAACGGCACGGCATCGATCCTGCGCGGCGACGATTCGGTCTTCACCTTTTCGCTGCACGGCGCGCGAAACTTCCCGTTCGTGAAGGAGGAGGGCGATCTCGACATCGAGCTTGCCGACGGCACGGGAGACGAGGAGTACCTGGCGCAGCTCGAGCGCGGCCTGGAAGAGACGCTTTCGCGCGCGCGCCCGCAGCTCGCGATCTACCTCGCGGGCGCCGATCCCCACGAGGGCGACCGGCTCGGCAGGCTGCGGCTCACGCAGGACGGCCTCGCGCGACGCGACGCGATGGTGCTCGGCATGCTCCACGCGCGGGCCATTCCCGTGGCGATCGCGATGGCCGGCGGCTACGGCCGCGATCCCGAGGACACGGTCGCGATCCACGCCGCCACGATTCTCGCCGCGCGGCGGCTCCTCGGATGACGGAGCGCCTCGAGGCGTGGTTCGCGGCGCGGGGCTGGCGGGCCTTCGACTTCCAGCGCGAGGTGCGCGACGCCTATCTCGCCGGTGAATCGGGGCTCGTCCACTCGGCGACAGGCACGGGGAAGACCCTTGCCGCCTTCCTCGGCCCGGTGGCCGAGGCGATCGCGGAGGGCGCGCAGGCTACGCCCGGGCTTCGCGTGCTGTGGATCACGCCCATGCGCGCGCTTGCGGTAGACACGGTGGCATCGCTTGCGAACGCGCTGGAGGGGACGGGGCTCGCCTGGTCGCTCGGCGCGCGCACCGGCGACACGCCCGCAGCGGAACGCGCGAAGCAGGCGAGGAAGCTTCCCACGGCGCTGGTGACCACGCCCGAGAGCCTGTCGCTCCTGCTTTCCCATGCCGAGGCGCGCGAGCGCCTCGCGACCCTGCGGGCAGTGATCGTCGACGAGTGGCACGAGCTGCTCGGCAACAAGCGCGGCGTGCAGGTGGAACTGGCGCTCGCACGCCTCAGGCGCTGGAACCCGGCGATCCGCACCTGGGGGCTTTCGGCGACGCTGGGCAATCTCGACGAGGCGCTGGAGAGGCTGCTCGCCGGCGCGCCCGGGCGCGTGGTGCGCGGCGTCTCCGACAAGCAGGTCGTGATCGACACGCTCATTCCCGACGCGGTCGATCGCTTCCCGTGGGCGGGGCACCTGGGCCTCGCGATGCTCCCGGAAGTCGTGGCCGCGCTGGAGGCCTCGCGCTCCACGCTCGTCTTCACCAACACCCGCTCGCAGGCGGAGACCTGGTACCAGGCGATCCTCGAGGCGAAGCCGGAGTGGGCGGGGCTCGTGGCGCTGCACCACGGCTCGCTCGACGCGGAGGTGCGCCGCTGGGTGGAGGCGGGGCTCAAGGAGGGCAGGCTCAAGGCAGTGGTCGCGACCTCGAGCCTGGACCTGGGCGTGGACTTCTCCCCGGTGGAACGGGTGCTGCAGATCGGAAGCCCCAAGGGCGTTGCGCGGCTCCTGCAGCGCGCCGGCCGCTCGGGGCATGCGCCGGGGCAGGTGAGCCGGGCGAGTTGCGTGCCGACCCACGCGCTGGAGTTCGTGGAGGCCGCGGCGGTGCGGCGCGCGGCCGACGCGCGCCGGATCGAATCGCGCCGTCCCGTGGTGAAGCCCCTCGACGTCCTCGTGCAGCACCTGGTCACCATCGCCGCGGGCGAGGGCTTCGTCGAGGAGGACCTGCTGGCGGAGGTGCGGTCCACGCGCGCGTTCCGCGACCTCGCGGACGACGAGTGGCGCTGGGCCATGGATTTCGTCACGCGCGGCGGCGATTCGCTCAAGGCCTATGCCGAGTACCGGAAAGTGGAAGAAGTCGACGGCTGGCACGTGGTGCGCGACGCCGCGATCGCGAAGCGCCACCGCATGTCCGTGGGCACCATCGTGTCGGACGCCGCGATGGACGTGCGCTACCTGAACGGCCGGCGCCTGGGCAACGTGGAGGAATCCTTCGTGGCGTGGCTCTCGCCGGGGGACGCCTTCGTCTTCGGCGGGCATGCGCTGGAACTGATCCGCGTGGAGGGCATGACGGCACTGGTGCGCCCCGCGAAACCGGGCGCGGCCACGGTGCCGCGCTGGCAGGGCGGGCGAAGCCCGCTTTCGAGCGAGGTGTCGGAGAGCGTGCGCGAGCTGCTGGAGGCGCACCTCGAGGGCCGGGCGCAGGAGCCTGAGATGCGCGCGGTCGAGCGCCTCCTCGCCCTGCAGCAGCGCTGGTCGCGCATCCCGCGCCGCCACGAACTCCTCGTGGAGCAGTGCGAGACGCGCGAAGGGCACCACGTCTTCGTCTACCCCTTCGAGGGGCGGCACGTGCACGTGGGGCTCTCCGCGCTCCTCGCGTGGCGGCTCGCGCGCACGCGCCCGGCGTCGTTCTCGCTCGCCTTCAACGATTGCGGCTTCGAGTTGCTCTCGCGCGAACGCTTCGAGCTGCTGCCGCTCCTGAAGGCCGGGCTCCTGTCGCCGGAGAATCTCCTGGGCGACGTCCTCGCGAGCCTGAACGCCGCGGAGCTCTCCCGGCGCCAGTTCCGCGAGATCGCGCGCGTGGCCGGCCTCGTGTTCCAGGGCTATCCGGGGCAGCCGAAGACCAACCGGCAGGTGCAGGCCACGAGCGGGCTCCTCTACGACGTGTTCGCGCGCTGGGATGCGGGCAACCCGCTCCTCGCGCAGGCCGAGCGCGAGGTGCTCGAGCGCGAGCTGGAGTTCTCGCGGCTCGCCGCCGCGGTGCGCCGTTTCTCGACGGCTCCCGTGCTGCTGCGCCGGACGGAGAAGCCCACGCCTTTCGCGTTCCCGCTGATGGTCGCGCGCCTGCGCGAAAAGCTCTCCAGCGAAAAGCTCGCCGACCGCGTGCGGCGCATGCAGCTCGAGTTCGACCGCGCGGCGGAACCGGCTGCCGACGAGAGCGGCCAGGCGGAGCTCTTCTCGTGACCGACTGCGTCGTGGCGGGCGAGCGCCTCGTCCTGCTCGCCGAGCGGGCGGCGTGGTGGCCTGCCGCACGCACGCTCTTCGTCGCCGACTTCCACCTCGGCAAGGCTGCGAGCTTTCGCAGCGCCGGCATTGCGCTTCCCGCGGGCACGACCACGGAGAACCTCGAGCGGCTCGAGTGCGCGCTCGCCGGGCGCGACGTCGCGCACCTGGTGATCCTCGGCGATTTCCTGCATAGCGCGCAGGCGAGGGCGGAGGCGACCCTTGCACGCTTCGCCGCCTGGCGGCATTCGCGGCGGGACCTCGCGATCACGCTGGTGCGCGGCAACCACGACGACCGCGCAGGCGATCCCCCGGGCGAGTGGGGCATGCGCTGCGTCGATCCAGGCGAGGCGCTCGGCCCCTTCGCGCTCGTACACGAGCCGGCACCGGCGGCGGGCGGCTACGCGCTCGCCGGTCACATCCATCCGGCGGTGCGGCTGTCGGAGCGCGGCGAGCAGTCGCTGCGGCTGCCGTGCTTCTGGTTCGGCAAGCGCGTGGGGGTGCTGCCCTCGTTCGGCGCGTTCACCGGCTCCGCGCTCGTGCGGCCACGCGCCGGGGACCGGGTCTTCGTCGTCGCGGGAGACGAGGTGGTGGCCGTTCCCGCCTCGGGGCGCACCGCATCCTGACCATGGCACGGGAGCGCGAACCGGCGCGCGGTCGGACTTCAGCGTTCCGGAGGACGGATCTCGCCGAAGCGCGGCAGGTAGACGCCGGACCTGCGGTCCTCGAAGAAGTGCACGAGCGTGCGGCGAACGCTCGCGAAGGCAAGTTCTTCCCACGGAATCTCGTCCTCGCGCACGAGCTTCACATCGAGGCTTTCGGTGCCGGGCGAAAAATCCAGGTCGAGGAGCTGCGCGCGGAAGATCACGTAGACCTGGCTGATGTGCGGCACGGAGAAGAGCGTGTAGAGCTGCTCGATCTCGATGCGCGCATTGGCCTCCTCCAGCGCTTCGCGCGCGGCACCTTCGGGTGCGGTCTCGGCGAGTTCCATGAAGCCCGCCGGCAGCGTCCACTTGCCCAGGCGCGGCTCGATGGCGCGGCGGCACAGCAGGATGCGCTCCTCCCACACCGGCACCGAGCCCACCACGATCTTCGGGTTCTGGTACTGGATGTGGGCGCAGGACGGGCACACGGCGCGCGCATGGGTATCGCCCGCCGGGACGTGGAAATCCACCTTGGCGCCGCAGGCGTTGCAGTGGTTGATGGGGACCGCGGCGCGGGTCACGGGAGCGCGCGGAATAGCGTCGACGCCATGGGCGGCATGGTACCATAAGCCTATGAAAACTCTCGGGAAAACCATACTGCTCGCGGCACTGGCCGGCGCCGGCGCTGCCCTCGCGGCATTCGGTCCCGGCGAGAAGGTGATCGTGCTCAACTCCGGCGACGGCAGCATCTCCATCGTCGATCCGGTGACGCTCAAGGAAGAAAAGCGCGTGCCCGTGGGCAAGGAGCCGCACCACCTCATGGCCACGCCCGACGACCGCGAGCTTATCGTCGCCAACGCGGCGAGCAACGATCTCGTGTTCCTCGATCCGAAGACGGGCGAGATCCTGCGCCGCATCCCCGACATCAGCGACCCGTACCAGATCGGCTATTCGCCCGACCGGAAATGGTTCGTCTCCGCCTCCAACCGGCTCGATCGCGTGGACATCTACCACGCCGGCAGCTTCAAGCTCGCCAAGCGCCTGGCCCTTCCGAAGGTGCCCAGCCACATCGCTTTCAGCGCCGACAGCCGGCTCGCGTTCGTGACGCTGCAGGAATCGAACGAGATCGCCGCTATCGACCTGGAGCGCCACGAAGTCCTGTGGAAGCTCGCCACGGGCAAGCAGCCCGCCGGCATCTGGATGACGCCCGACGACCGCCACCTGCTGGTGGGGATCACCGGCGAGAGCCACCTCGAGATCTACGACTGGCGCGCGAGGAAGCTCGTGAAGCGCGTCGTGACCGGCCTGGGCGCGCACAACTTCGTCGCCCGCGGCGACGGGCGCCACGTGTACCTTTCCAACCGCATGGCCAACACCATCTCGATGCTGGACCAGCAGACGCTCGAGGTGAAGGAGACCTTTGCCGTGCCCGGTGGCCCCGACTGCATGGAGATCACGAAGGACGGCAAGCAGCTCTGGACCACATCGCGCTGGATCCGGATGATCACCGTCATGGACCTGGAGACGAAGAAAGTCCTGCACCAGATCCCCGTGGGGAAATCGCCGCACGGGCTCTATTTCCGCTCCCACGCGCCACGCCAATGAAGATCCGATCGCTGCTGGCAAGTCTCGCCGTCGTGGCCGCGCCCGCGGGCGCCGAGCCCTGCGCGGGCACCGTCTACCTCACCTTCGACACCGGCCACATGGAGCCCGCCGAGGCCATCGCGGACATCCTCGACAAGCACGCGGTGAAGGCCACGTTCTTTCTCGGCAACGAGAAGACGAAGCGCGGCGACACCTCGCTCGACCCGTCCTGGGCCCCGTTCTGGAAGCGCCTCGCCGGGGCGGGCCACGCGTTCGGCTCGCACACCTGGCGCCACTGGTACTTCGCCGGCGACACGGCCGCGGGCAAGGTCCGCTACGCGAAGCCGGGCACCACGCAGGGCGAGATCCTCGACGAGCGGGCCCTGTGCGCGGAGCTGCGCAAGCCCGAGGAGGCCTTCCGCGCCATGACCGGCCGGGGCTTCGACGGCCTGTGGCGCGCGCCCGGCGGGCGCTACACGCCCATGTCCCTGGAATACGCGAAGCGCTGCGGCTACACCCACGCCGGATGGTCCACCGCGGGATTCAGCGGCGACGAGCTGCCTTCCGACCGCTTTCCGAGCGACAAGCTGATCGAGCGCCAGCTCCGCGACATCAAGGACGGTGACATCCTGATGTGGCACCTGGGGATCTGGTCGCGCCAGGACCCGCTCTGGCCCCATCTCGACCGGCTCATCGCGGGGCTCAAGGCGAAGGGCCTGTGCTTCGCGCGGCTGGCGGACGACAAGCGGTGGATGCGCTGATCGACGGCGCAACCGCCCTGGGCGGCGCGCTGGAAGCACTCTGGACGGGGCTGCATGCCGCCGTGTTCGAGTCCATGGTGCAGCCGGTCGTCTTCCACTTCGGCATGGTCACCTGGCTCGAGGCGTCCTTCGATGCCACGGAGATCTTCCTCATCGGCGCGCTCGAGATCGCCGTGCTCGCGGTGATTCTCGGCGCGCTGGAGAAGTGGCGCCCGGTCGAGGTCTGGTCCGACCGCGGCCCGGTGCGCGTGGACGTGGTCTACACGCTGCTCGTGCGCCTGGGCGTGCTGCCGCTGGCGATCTTCTTCCTGCTGCTGCCGGTGGTCGACGGCCTCGACGGGTGGCTGCGCATGCACGACTTCATCCCGCGCGGCCTCGAGGACGCCTTCCCGGCGCTCTTCGCGCACCCGTTCGCGTCCTTCCTGGCTTACCTCGTCCTGATCGACCTGGCCCTGTACTGGCTGCATCGCGCGCAGCATGCGTTCGGCTTCTGGTGGGCGCTGCACGCCCTGCACCACAGCCAGCGCGAGATGACGTTCTGGACCGACGACCGCAACCACCTGCTCGACATGGTGCTCACGGACGCGGTGCTCGCGATCCTGGCCCTCCTCGTCGGCGTCGCCCCCGGCCAGTTCGTGGCGATCGTGGCGGTCACGCGCGCGGTGGAAAGCCTCTCACACGCGAACGTCCGGATGAACTTCGGGCGCCTGGGCGAGCGCCTGCTCGTGAGCCCCCGGTTCCACCGCATCCACCACGGGATCGGGCTGGGGCACGAAGGCGCCGCGCGGGGCTGCAATTTCGCCGTCCTGTTCCCGGTCTGGGACCACCTGTTCGGCACCGCGAATGCGTTACGCGAGTTTCCCGCCACGGGCATTCGCGACCAGTTGCACGGGCGCGACTACGGCGAGGGTTTCTGGCGGCAGCAGTGGCTCGGGCTCAAGCGGATGGCGGGGCGCGCATGAGGGCGGCCCGGGGCTTCGCGCTGGCGTTCCTCGCGGGCCCGGTGCTCGCCGCCGCCTCGTCCATGCCGGGACGCGAGAGGGTTGCGCCGCAAGCACCCGTCGTCGCGCTTCGGGTGGAAGCGGCGAGCGTGGCTTTTCGCTGGGACGAGCCGATGTTGGCGAAATCGGCGCCCACGCCCGACGAAAGGCGCACGCGCGTGGGCTTCGTGCGCGCCTCGCCGAAGGATTTCGGCGAGCCCGGCTGGCAGGCGGCCGATGGCGGCTTCGTCGCGCGATTCGACGTGGCATCGGCCGGCGCGGAGGGCCTGCGCGCGCGCCTGGACCTTGCCGGGATGGACGAACTGGAAGTGCGCGTGCGCGACGCGAGCGGCCGCGTGGAATCCATGGCCGTGCCCGTGGGTGCCAGCGTGGCCTGGGGGCCGTGGACGGAAGGCGCAGGGCAGGCGGTCGAGGTGTTCTCGCGCGGCCGTCCCGCGCCGGGCGCGCTGCGCCTCGGCGCGGTGGTGCACTTCGACCGGCCCCTGGACGCCAAGGCGGCGGGCGCCTGCACGATCGACACGCCGTGCAGCACGGGCAACCCCGCGCTCGACGCGGCAATGGCGGAGCGCAAGAAGGCGGTCGCGCGCATCACCTTCGTCGAAGGCTCGCAGGCCTTCGCCTGCACGGGAACGCTCCTGAACAGCGAGAGGTTTCCCGTGCCGTTCTTCCTCACCGCCAACCACTGCGTGGGCCGCGCGACGGTGGCGGCGAGTGTCACGAGCTTCTGGTTCTACGAGGCCACGGGCTGCGGCTCGGGCGCGACGAGCCCGGACTTCCGGCAGGTAGCCGGCGGCATGCGGGTCGAGTTCGCCGACCCGAACACGGACCACACGCTGCTCGTGATGAACGCGGCGCCGCCTTCAGGCGCCACCTATTCCGCCTGGAACGCGTCGCGGCTCGTGAACGGCGAATCGGTGGTGAGCCTTTCGCACCCGGCGGGCGACGTGTCCAAGTGGGCGCAGGCCTCGGTGGTGGGGACGACGCGCTTTGCGGACTGGGAGCAGTCCATCTGGCTCACGACGTTTTCCCGCGGCATCGTGCAGGGGGGCTCGAGCGGCTCCGGCCTCTTCACGCTCGGCGGCGGCGGCCTGCAATTGCGCGCGGTCCTCTCGGCGACGTCCGTGGGCCCCAACGGCGCGCTGTCCTGCACGAGCCTCGACCAGTACGGGATCTACAACCGCTTCGATGTCTTCCAGCCGCAGGTCGCGCGCCGCTTGATGGCGAACCCGCCGCCGGTCGCAGACGACCACGGCGACCGCCCCGCGGAGGCCACGCCGATCGCGCTGGGCGCCGCGGAAGTCTTCGTCGCGGGTCGCATCGACTATGCGGGCGACGTGGACGTCTTCCGCTTCGACCTCGCCGCACCGGGCACGGTAATCGCGAGGGCCCAGGGCGGGCTGGACACCGTGGGCGTGCTGCTCGACGCCCAGGGAGAGCGGCTCGACTCGAACGACGACGCGCAGACGGGCGCGACCGACTTCGGCCTCACGAAGACCCTGGGCGCGGGAACCTACTACCTCGCCGTGTCGCGCTGGGAGTCGGCCGGCACGGGGGCGTACACGCTGGCGCTTTCGGTCTCGCCGGTGAGCGTGAACTACACCGACCTGTGGTGGAACGCCGCCGAATCGGGCTGGGGCATCAACCTGAACCACCAGGGGCAGATCGTCTTCGCCACGCTCTTCACCTATGGCGCGGACGGCGCGCCGGACTGGTTCGTGATGTCCAACGGCGCCCGCCAGCCCGACGGCAGCTTCCGCGGCGAGCTCTACCGCGCGCGCGGCCCCGTGTTCAACGCGAACCCCTGGAGCCCGATCTCGCTCACGCCGGTGGGCACGATGCAGCTTCGGTTCCCGTCCGCGGAAACGGGCACGCTCACCTACACCGTGGACGGCGTCGCGGTGGTGAAGCAGATCGAGCGCCAGCGCTTCTCCACGGGCACGACCTGCTCGTGGTCCGCCTTCGACCGCAGTTACGCCAGCAACTACCAGGACCTGTGGTGGAACCCGACCGAATCGGGCTGGGGCGTGAACTTCGCGCACCAGGGCGACATCCTCTTCGCCACGCTCTTCACCTACGGCGCGGACGGGCGCGGCCAGTGGTTCGTGATGTCGCGCGGCGACCGAACGCCGGGCACGCGGACCTTCCGGGGAACGCTCTACCGGACCTCAGGGCCGCCGTTCGACGCGAACCCGTGGCGGCCGATCGCCCTCTCGCCGGTCGGCACGATGTCGGTGGCCTTCACGGGCGGGAACGCAGCGACGCTCACCTACACCGTGGATGGCGTGAGCGTAAGCAAGGCGATCGCGAGGCAGGTCTTCGGCGTCCCCGCGACGCTTTGCGAAGCCGATGACTGAGGCCCCGCGCAAGGCCTCCACGGGCATCGCCACCATCGAATCGATCGACCACGAGGGCATCGGTGTGGCCCACGTGGACGGCAAGGTCATCTTCATCGAGGGCGGCATCACCGGCGAGCGGGTGGCGTTCGCGCGGCGCCGCAGCCGCGGCAACTTTGACCTGGGCACCGTGACCGAGGTGCTGGTGGAATCGAGCCAGCGCGTGCGGCCGCGCTGCGCGTACTTCGGCACCTGCGGCGGATGCGCCATGCAGCACGTCGACGCGGCCGCGCAGGTGGCGGCCAAGCAGCGCGTGCTGGAAGACAACCTCGCGCGCATCGGCAAGGTCTCGCCGGAGACGATCCTGCCGCCCATCCACGGGCCCGCGTGGGGCTACCGCCAGCGGGCGCGCATCGGGGTGCACTACGTCGCGAAGAAGGGCGGCGTGCTGGTGGGCTTCCACGAGCGCAAGTCGAGCTTCGTGGCCGATGTGCGCTCCTGCGAGGTGCTGCCGCCGGCGGTCTCCGCTCTCATCGTGCCGCTGCGGGAGATGTTCACGACGCTCGCACTGCGCGAGCGCATGCCGCAGGTGGAGCTGGCCGTGGGCGAGGCGGTCACCATCCTCGTGCTGCGCAACCTCGATCCCGTGGGCGAGGAGGACTGCGCGAAGCTGCGCGCCTTCGCCGACCGGCACGGGATCCAGTGGTGGTTCCAGCCGAAGGGGCCGGATACCGCGTATCCGTTCTACCCGGAGAATTCGCCGGCGCTCGACTACCGGCTGCCTGAATTCGGGCTCACCGTCTCCTTCCGGCCCACGGAGTTCACGCAGGTGAACGCGGCGGTCAACCGCACGCTGGTCAAGCGCGCGGTGGATCTCCTCGACCCGCGCCCGGGAGAGCGGGTGGGCGACCTCTTCTGCGGGCTGGGGAACTTCACCCTCGCCATCGCCTCGCGCGGCGCCACGGCCGTGGGCATGGAAGGCGCCGCTTCGCTGGTCGCGCGGGGCGAGGAAAACGCGCGGGCCAACGGGCTCGAGGGGCTCGCGAGCTTCATCGCCTTCGACCTCTACGCCGATGCGCCGGGTGCACTCGCGCGGCTGGGGCCGGTCGACCGGCTCCTCATCGACCCGCCCCGCGACGGCGCGATGGAGATCTGCAAGTCGCTGCCCGAAGCCGGCGCGCCCTCGCGCATCGTCTACGTGGCCTGCAGCCCGTCGACGCTGGCCCGCGATGCGGGCGTGCTCGTGAACGTGAAGGGCTACCGCCTGCTGGCTGCCGGCGTGGTCAACATGTTCCCGCACACCGGGCACGTGGAGAGCATCGCGGTCTTTTCGCGCTGATCCCCGCTGCCTGCGCTGCCGGAAAGGAAGAAGGGCGGCCGAGGCCGCCCTTCGGGGTGAAGCTGAAGCGATGCCCTATTCGCGATCGCCGCCGAAGATGCCCAGGAGCGCCAGCAGGTTCGCGAAGATGTTGTAGATGCTCAGGTACACCGCGAGCGTGGCCGAGATGTAGTTCGTCTCGCCGCCCGTCATGATCCGGTTCAGGTCGTAGAGCAGGAAGGCGGAGAAGATCCCCACGGCGATCACCGAGATCGCGATCATGAGCGCCGGCAGCTGCAGGAAGATGTTCGCGAAGGCCGCCACCAGCAGCATGATCAGGCCGATGAAGAGGACCTTGCCCATGCCCGAGAGGTCGCGCTTCGTGGACGCGGCGAAGGACGCCATGACCGCGAAGATCACCGCGGTGCCGCCGCCGGCCAGGCCGATGAGGCTCGCGCCGTTGCGGAAACCCAGCACGACGCCGAGCATGCGCGAGAGCATGAGGCCCATGAAGAACGTGAAGCCCAGGAGGAGTGCGACGCCCCAGCCGCTGTTCTTCGTCTTCTCGATGGCGAACATGAAGCCGAAGGCGATCGCGAGGAAGGCGATGAAGCCGATGCCCGGGCTGCCCTGGAAGAAGGCGAATTTCATCTGTACGCCGATCCAGGCGCCGAGCACGGTCGGGACCATGGAGAGGGCGAGCAGCGCATAGGTGTTGCGCAAAACCCGGTTCTGCGCGAGACCGAAGGTCTGCGAGCGGGTGGCGGGAGTCATCATCGGGGCTTGTTGCATGGTGTTGGCTCCAGTCGTTTTCGGTTTCTGGGTCGTTCGTGACGCGAGGGTTAGAGTGAGGGCTCGCGCGGAAGTTTCAAGGCCGCGCCCATTGTATGCGGCAACGGCTCCGGCGGGGTGGGCCGCCATTGGACGGAAAAAAATCCATTTGTTACAATGAGTTAGTGACACGGAAGGTTGGCCGAGCGGTTTAAGGCACCGGTCTTGACGCTCGCGCGCTTTCCGCGAGCGGGGGCGCACTGACCTTCAGGTCATGGGCGCACCAAAACCGGCCACCGAGGACCGACTTTCAGAGAGCTTCAATTTGCATCGGAGGGTTGGCCGAGCGGTTTAAGGCACCGGTCTTGAAAACCGGCAACGGGGCAACCCGTTCGTGAGTTCGAATCTCACACCCTCCGCCATCGATTCCCCGGCGCCCGCGCCGCCTAATCCGGGATCGCGTAGTTCTCGTGGCGAAATACGTGAAGGCAGGCATCGGCGACGTCCGGATCGAAGACGGTGCCGCGGCCGCGCTCGATCTCGGCCAACGCCTTGTCGATCCCCAGGCTCGCGCGATAGGGCCGGTGCGTGGACATGGCCTCGATCACGTCGGCGACCGCGAGGATCCGCGCCTCGAGCAGGATCGACTCGCCCTTGAGCCCCTGCGGATAGCCGCTGCCGTCCATGCGCTCGTGGTGCTGCAGCGCGATCTGCGCTACGGGCCAGGGGAAATCAACCGACTTCAGCACGTCGAAACTTGCCTGGGAATGCTCCTTGACCAGGGCGTACTCGATGTTGCTCAGCTTGCCCGGCTTGGCGAGGATTTCCGCCGGAATGGTGATCTTGCCCACGTCATGGAGGTGGCCGGCAACGCGCAGGCCTTCGAGGCGTTGCGGATCGAGGCCCATCCGGCGGCCGATCGTCACGGCGACCTCGGTGACCCGGCGCTGGTGGCCGGCGGTGTAGGGGTCGCGCATCTCGCCCATCATGGTCGCCATTTCCACCGCGCCCATCATGGCGGACTCGAGCTGCGAGACATATCGCTTGATCTGTTCCTCGGCGCGCTGCCTATCCGAGATGTCCTGTGCCATGCCGATCATCGCGGGGCGGCCTTCATGCTCGGCGAGGGTGCCGGTGACGCCCAGGGAGAGCAAGCCGCCGTCCTTGCGAATGGCGCCGCGGACGTAGTGGAAGCTCGGCACTTCGCCGTCGAGCACGCGCCGCCGGTGCTCGCGCATCATCTCGTGGTCGGAAGCCGGCGCCGTGTCCAGGGGATCGATGCGCAGGAGTTCCTCCGCGGAGCCGTAGCCGAGGATCTCGGCGAAGCGCGGGTTCACGTAGACGAACCGGCCGTCCTGGAGGATGTAGATGCCCGCGAGCGATTGCTCGACGAGGCCGCGGTAGCGGGCTTCGGCCGCCGCCAGGGCCTCCTGGGCCCGCTTGCGTTCGGTGATTTCCTGGAACGTGCCGGTCAGCCGGGATACGGCCCCGTCCGCGGCGAGTTGCGGCGACGAGCGCTGTCGGATCCAGCGCGTCTCCCCGCCGACCAAGACGCGGTGCTCGATGTCGAAGTCGTGCCCGCCGAGCGAAGCCTTCAACGCGTTTCTCACGAGGGCGTGATCCTCGGGCGGAACCCGCCGCAGGAACGCGTCGAAATCGGCGGGCGGCGGCTCCCCGCTCGCGCCTATCATCTGCATCGCCTGTGCCGACCACTGGATCGCACCATGGGCCGGGTCCCAGATCCAGCTGCCGACCAGCGCGATGGACTGGGCGCGGTCGAGGTCCGCCACTCTTGCCGCCACCTCCGACGTGCGGCGCGCCACGAGCGCCTCCAGGCCGGCCTGGTGCGACTTCAGGTCGAAGACCAGTTTCGCGACGGTCGCGAAGAGCAGGCAGGCCACCAGGCCGATCCCCGCGTGGAAGGCCATCCCGAGGGGATCGGCCCACCCTGTCGTCGGCGCGACGCCCAGGGCCCAGGTCGCGTCGGCGACCTTCATTTTGTACTCCACCGGATTGTCGAGGGACGCCGGCGAGGACTCGTGGATCACGGCTCGGCTCGACAACTCCGGCATCACCCGCCAGAGCTTGTACTGGTAGCCGAGGTCCGGCAGCGATTCGAAGTGCGCCGGCGAAAGCACCTCCGGAAAGCGCAGCAGGGCAGTGGCAAAACCCCAGAAGGCGGGATGGCCGGCGTCGTCGTCCAGGAACACAGGCAGGCGACCCACCGCCCCGAGCCCGCCCTGGACGAGCTTGAACGGGCCGGCCAGCGTGAGCTGGCCCGTGTCCCGGGCCTTGAAGGCGGCCCGATCGCGAACGGGATCGGCGAACAGGTCGTGACCGATGGCCTGCTCGTTGCCGGCCAGGGGGTAGCTGTTCGTGACCACGCCTCCGGGCGCGAGCTGCAGCGCCGCGGCGCCCGGGTACGCCGCGATCAGGTCGTAGGCGGTCCTGTCGAAATCGCGCACCGCACCCTTGCTTTCGCGAATCACGGCCGCCAGGGCGTTGGTGGCGGACAGCGCGTGGTCGATCCGCACCTGCAAGGTGAGCGCCAGGTCGCTCGCGTGATCGTTGGCCTGGGCGCGCGCCAGCTCGATGCGGTTGCGCTCCAGGCCCCAGACGGCGGCGGCGGCGATAGCGGCCGTTATCGCAAAGACGACTGCTCCCACCATGGCGGGACGCGGCGGGTGGCGGGCGGGGATGATCGTCGTTGCTATCATTCGTTTGTTTTTTTGCGGTACGGCAGAGTGATCATAACCCGACAATTTCCGCATAGTATGCTGGGATATCCCGTATCGAACGCAAGACGCGCCCGTCGCCCGCGCAGGCACGGGCCTCCGAGGAGGACACCATGCGACGACTGACGATGCTTCTCATCATTCTGGCGGCGGCTCCGGCCATGGCCCAGGACAGCAAGGCGTGGATCGAGTCGCAGGGCCTCGAAGCGACCGCCTCCAAGGCGTTCCAGGAATTCGAGGCGGTGGTGGCCCGCGTGAAGGACGCGAAGGACGCCGCCGCCGCCGAAGAACGCGTCGTCGTCTTCCGGCAGGGCAAGCTCGCGTGGCAGTCGAACGCGAAAGAGCAGGGCGATGCCCCCGTGGGCTTCACGCTCCACGCCCTCGGCCGGGATTTCGACGGCAACGGGGGGCCGCAGCTGCATTTCTCCGCTTTCACCGGTGGAGCGCACTGCTGCACGACGCACTACATCTACCGGCTCAAGCCCTCGGTGCGGCGCCACGCGGTCTACCTCGCCAACAATGTGGGGGGCACGGACTTCACCGATCTTCCGGGACGCAAGACGCCGATCATGGTCACCGCCGACGATTCCACCGCGAACGTCTTCGCGCCGTACTCCAACTCCTACTTCCCGCTCGTCGTCCTCGAGGTGAACTCGAAGGGCGGCTTTCGCTTCGCCACCGACCTCATGCGCACGCGCCTGCCGGGCATGGCACCGCCCGTGTGCGCGCAGCCGACGGCGACCACGAACCCCTGGTTGCGGGAGCGATGCGCGGAGTTCACGGGCGCCTCGCGCAAGGCGAGATCCGCCGACATCCAGGACAAGCTGCGGGAGATCAAGCGCGACCGCTCGGCCGAGAAGATCAAGTGGGAAGACTATTACGCCACGGGCGTGCTCTCGGCCGTGGCGGCGGAAATGAATCGCTACGCCTACACCGGCTACGCGGCGGCCGGCATGAACTGGCTCGACGGCGTCTGGCCCGGAAACGACCGCGTGAAGGGAACATTCCTGCAGAAGCTGCGCGAAACGCGCGTGAAGAGCGTGTTCACGGACGACCTTCGCGTCCTCGCCACCGACACCCGCTAGGCGGGAAGCCGGCGGCGGCCGGCGCGCGCGCGGTTTGTGCGGTGCACCATGGCCCCGGGTCCGGGGTAAAATGCCGGTTTCGCAACGCCCGCGCAGCCAGGATCTCCCGTGTCCCTCATCGTCCAGAAGTACGGCGGCACCTCCATGGGCAGCCCCGACCGAATCCGCGAGGTCGCGCGCCGCGTCGAGCGCTTCGTCAAGGATGGCCACCAGGTCGTCGTCGTGGTTTCGGCCATGTCCGGCGAGACCAACCGGCTTCTCGCGCTCGCGAACGAACTGAACCCCGCGCCGGATCCGCGCGAGATCGACGTCATCGCCTCGACCGGCGAGCAGGTTTCCATCGGGCTGCTCGCGATCGCGCTGCACCGCATCGGCGTGAAGGCGAGGAGCTACACCGGCTTCCAGGTGCGCATCCTCACCGACGACGCGTATTCCAAGGCGCGCATCCTCGCGATCGACGAGGACAACATCCGCCGCGACCTCGTGGCCGGCAACGTGGTCATCGTGGCTGGCTTCCAGGGCGTGGACGACAAGGGCAACATCACCACGCTCGGCCGCGGGGGATCGGACACGACGGGTGTGGCACTCGCCGCGGCGCTCTTCGCCGACGAGTGCCAGATCTACACGGACGTGGACGGCGTCTACACCACCGACCCGCGCGTCGTGCCCGAGGCGCGGCGCCTGGACACGATCACCTTCGAGGAGATGCTCGAGCTCGCCTCCCAGGGGTCGAAGGTCCTGCAGATCCGCTCCGTGGAGTTCGCCGGGAAGTACCGCGTGAAGCTCCGGGTCCTGTCGTCGTTCACGGACGTCGACTCCACCGACATGGGCACCCTCATCACCTTCGAGGAAGACGAGAAAATGGAACAGGCCATCATCAGCGGCATCGCCTTCAACCGGGACGAGGCGAAGATCACCGTGGTGGGCGTGCCCGACCGGCCCGGCATCGCCTTCGCGATCCTCGGGCCCGTGGCGGACGCGAACATCGACGTGGACATGATCATCCAGAACGCCTCCATCGAGGAGATGACGGACTTCTCCTTCACCGTGCACAGGAACGACTTCAAGCGCGCGATGGACATCCTGGAGAACACGGTGAAGCCGGCCATCGGGGCGCGGGCGGTAATCGGCGACGACAAGATCGCCAAGGTCTCGCTCGTGGGCATCGGCATGCGCACCCACGCCGGCATCGCCTCCAAGATGTTCCGCACGCTCGCCGAGGAGCGCATCAACATCCAGATGATCTCCACCTCCGAGATCAAGACCTCGGTGGTGGTCGACGAGAAGTACGTGGAGCTTGCCGTGCGCGTGCTCCACAAGGCCTTCGAGCTGGAGAAGCCCGCGGCCGAAGAGCCGATGAAGAAGTCCTAGGCGGCTCGCGCTGCCGGCCGTGCGGCGCCGGGCGGGCACGACCCGCCTGGTACCGCTTTCCACAGGAATCCTGCCCATGAAGCGCTTCCTCGCCGCCCTCGCCATGACCCTCTCCACCGCCGCCCTTGCCGAAACCGACGACCCCTTTCTCTGGCTGGAGGACGTGGGCGGCCAGAAGGCGATGGGCTGGGTGAACGAGCAGAACGCGAAGAGCCGCCCCGCGATCGAGGGCGAGCGCGGCTTCAAGCCGCTGCTGGAAAAATTCACCGAGATCGCGAACTCGCGCGAGCGCATCCCCGCGGTCTCGAAGTTGGGCGACCATCTCTACAACTTCTGGCAGGACGCGAAGAGCCCCCGCGGCCTGTGGCGGCGCACCACGCTCGCCGAGTACCGCAAGGCGGAGCCCGCCTGGGAGATTGTGCTGGACCTGGACCTGCTCTCCGCCCTGGAGAAGGAGCAGTGGGCCTGGAAGGGCGCGACCTGCCTGTACCCGAAGTACGAGCGCTGCCTCGTGTCGCTTTCCCGCGGCGGCGGCGACGCGGTGGAGATCCGCGAGTTCGATCTCACGAAGAAGGCGTTCGTCGAGGGCGGCTTCCGGCTCCCGGAGTCGAAGGGCGGCGTGGCCTGGATCGACCTCGACACGATCTACGCCTCGCGCGACTTCGGCCCCGGCACGATGACGCGCTCGGGCTATCCGCGCGGCGTGAAGCGGGTCAAGCGCGGCCAGGCGATCGCAGACGCGCCCGTGGTCTTCGAGGTCTCAGCCGAGGACATCGGCGCCTGGCCTTCGGTCACGCACGAGAAGGGCTCGCGCGTGGAGATCATGACGCGCGTGATCTCCACGCGGCGCAGCGAGGGCTTCGTCGTGCGCGAGGGCAAGCTCGCGAAGCTGGAATTGCCGGAGACGGTCGACGCCTCGGTCACCGCGGGCACGCTCTTCGTGCGCCTGCGGGAAGACTGGATGCTCTCCGGCACGCAGTACCGGGCCGGGGAACTGCTCGCGATCGACCTCGCGAAGTTCCTGGACGGAGGTGCTGCGTTCGAGGTGCTCTTCACGCCGGGGCCGCGCCTGTTCCTCGATGCCTTCGTGCCGATGCAGTCGATGGTGATCCTCGACCTCCTGGACAACGTCTCGAGCCGGCTGGTGGAAGTGCGGCGCGGCGGGGACGGCAAGTGGACGCGCCGCGACGTCGATGCGCCCCGGCTCGCGAACCTGAACGCGCTGGCCTACGACCGGCGCGAATCCGACGAGTACTTCCTCTTCGTCACCGGCTTCACGACGCCCACCACGCTCTACCTCGCGAAGGGCGGCGGCGACGGGCGCGAGAAGCTGAAGGGCCTGCCGCATTTCTTCGACGCCACAGGCATCGCCGTGACCCAGCACGAGGCGACCTCGAAGGACGGCACGAAGATCCCGTACTTCGAGGTGAAGCGCCGCGACGCGAAACTCGACGGAAAGAACCCGACGATCCTCTACGGCTACGGCGGCTTCGAGGTCTCGCAGGTGCCCACCTACTCGGCCTTCGTGGGCAACGGCTGGCTCGCGAAGGGCGGCGTCTGGGTGCTCTCGAACCTGAGGGGCGGCGGCGAGTTCGGCCCCGCGTGGAACCAGGTGGCGCGGCGCGAGGGGAGGCAGAAGACCCACGATGACTTCGCAGCCGTGGCCGAAGATCTCATCCGGCGCAAGACCACCTCGCCCGAGAAGCTGGGCATCCTCGGCGGCAGCCAGGGCGGGCTCCTCGTGAGTGCGACGATGCTGCAGCGCCCCGAGCTTTTCGGCGCCGTGGTGGCGACGGTGCCGCTCATGGACATGAAGCGCTACCACAAGCTCCTGGCAGGGCACTCGTGGATGGGCGAGTACGGCGACCCGGACAATCCCGCGGACTGGGCCTTCATCTCCAAGTACTCGCCCTACCAGAACCTGCTGCGCGACCGGCCGTACCCGAAGATGCTCATCACCACGTCCACCCGCGACGACCGCGTGCACCCCGGCCACGCCCGCAAGATGGCCGCGCGCATGCAGCAGTTCGGATACGACACCACGTATTTCGAATACACCGAGGGCGGGCACGGCTCCGGCACGACGCCCGCGCAGACGGCCTACACCTGGTCCTTCATCTACACGTTCTTCCAGAAGAGCCTGATGTAGGTCCCGGCAGGGTCCGTGCCGGCGGTCCGGCAGGGGGGGTGCGTGGTAGAATTTGCATACCCGGAGAGATGACCGAGTGGCCGAAGGTGGCGCCCTGCTAAGGCGTTATGTGGGCTTAAACCTGCATCGAGGGTTCGAATCCCTCTCTCTCCGCCAGTTACCTGGTTTCCAGGAGTCTCCCGGCTGCTGGAAATTGCACGGACCCCCGCGCCGGTGCTTCCCGCCGAACCCGGACATCCCCCCATTGCTGAGCTATCGCCACGGCTTTCATGCAGGCAACCACGCCGACGTGCTGAAGCACGTCGCGTTGGTCGCGCTGTTGCGCATTCTTACCCGCAAGGACAAGCCGCTCGTCGTGCTGGACACGCACGCCGGCGCCGGCATGTATTCCCTCGAGGAGGGTTTCGCGGTGAGGAACGCGGAATTCCGAGACGGCATCGCCGCGCTGTGGGAGCGCAGCGACCTGCCGGCGCCGGTGGCCGATTATCTCGGCCTGGTCCGCGCCATGAACCCGGATGGCGCGCTGCGGCAGTATCCGGGCTCACCCCGGATTGCGCTGGCGGTGCTCAGGCCCCAGGATCGCCTGCGGCTGTTCGAGCTGCACAGCACCGAAGGGAAGGTGCTCGCCCAGGAGTTTGCGCAGGAAGGCCGCCGTGTGACGGTGACCGCGGGGGACGGGTTCGCCGGCCTGAAGGCGGTGCTGCCGCCCCCCTCGCGTCGCGGACTCGTCCTGATCGATCCCTCGTACGAACTCGCGTCCGACTACCGGGAAGTCGTGGCCGCGCTGCGCGACGCAATGCAGCGATTCGCGACCGGCACATACGCGGTGTGGTATCCGCTGCTTCAACGTCGCGAGGCCGTCCAGCTGCCCGACAAGCTCCGGCAGGCGGTGGGCGTGGACTGGGTGGACGTCGCGTTGCAGGTGAAAGCGCCCTCGCCCGCAGGGCTGGGTCTTCACGGAAGCGGCCTGTTCGTCGTCAACCCGCCGTGGAAATTCTCCGAGCAGATGCGTGCCGTCATGCCTTGGCTCACGCAAGCGCTCGCGCAGGATTCGACCGCAAGTTTCCGGCTCGAGGCACGCGAGACGTAGGCGGCCGGCTTCCTCCATCGTTACGGCAACAAAGCAAACAGGCCCTTTCGGGCCTGTTCGCGTTCATGGGCTCCTGGCCGCCCTCGCGGGCGGGCTTCCCGCTACTTCCTCAGGTCGTAGCGGTCCGCGTCCATCACCTTCGCCCAGGCCGCGACGAAGTCCCGCACGAACTTCTGCTGGTTGTCGTCCTGCGCGTAGACCTCCGCGTAGGAACGCAGGACGGAATTCGAACCGAAGACCAGGTCGATCCGCGTGGCGGTCCACTTCGCCTTGCCGGTCTTGCGATCGACGATGTCGTACTGGTTCTTGCTGGTCGGCTTCCACGTGTACGCCATGTCCGTGAGGTTCACGAAGAAGTCGTTCGTCAGCGCGCCGACGCGGTCGGTGAAGACCCCGTGCTTCGTGCCGCCGTGGTTGGTGCCGAGCACGCGCATGCCGCCGACCAGCACGGTCATCTCGTGGGCCGTGAGGCCCATGAGCTGCGTGCGGTCGAGCATCAACTCCTCGGGGCTTACCACGTAGTCCTTCTTCACCCAGTTGCGGTAGCCGTCGTGGATGGGCTCGAGCACGGCGAAGGATTCCGCGTCGGTCATCGCCGCGGTGGCGTCGCCCCGGCCGGGCGAGAAGGGCACGGTGAGCTTCACGCCGCCGGCCTTGGCAGCCTGCTCGATGCCCACGTTGCCGGCCAGCACGATCACGTCGGCCACGCTGGCGCCGGTGTCCTTGGCGATCCCCTCGAACACCTTCAGCACCTTGGAGAGGCGTTGCGGCTCGTTGCCTTCCCAGTCCTTCTGCGGGGCCAGGCGGATCCTCGAGCCGTTGGCGCCGCCGCGCATGTCCGAGCCGCGGAAGGTTCTGGCACTGTCCCAGGCGGTGCACACCATGTCGCTCACGGTGAGGCCGCTGGCTGCGATCTTCGCCTTGACGGCGTCGACGTCGTACTTCGCATTGCCGGCGGGCACCGGGTCCTGCCAGACCAGGTCATCCTTCGGCACCTCGGGCCCGATGTAGCGCGCCTTCGGCCCCAGGTCGCGGTGGGTGAGCTTGAACCAGGCGCGCGCGAAGGTCTCGGAGAAGTACGCGGGATCCTTGTGGAAGCGCTCCGAGATCTTGCGGTAGGCCGGGTCCATCTTCATGGCCATGTCCGCGTCGGTCATGATCGGGTTGACGCGGATGGAAGGGTCTTCGACGTCGACGGGCTTGTCCGCATCCTTGATGTTGACGGGCTCCCACTGCCAGGCGCCGGCCGGGCTCTTCTTGCTCTCCCAGTCGTACTTGAGCAGCAGGTCGAAGTAGCCGTTGTCCCACTTCGTGGGATGCGTAGTCCACGCGCCCTCGAGGCCGCTGGTCACCGAGTCACGGCCGACGCCGCGGGAGACCTTGTTCATCCAGCCCAGGCCCTGTTCCTCGACACCGGCGCCCTCGGGAGCGGGGCCCAGGTTCGCGGCGCTGCCGTTGCCGTGGCACTTGCCCACGGTGTGGCCGCCCGCGGTGAGCGCGACGGTTTCCTCGTCGTTCATCGCCATGCGGGCGAAGGTCAGGCGCACGTCCTGGGCGGTGCGCAGCGGGTCGGGCTTGCCGTTCACGCCTTCCGGGTTCACGTAGATGAGGCCCATCTGGACGGCGGCCAGCGGGTTTTCCAGCGTCTCGCGGTTATCGCCCTCGTAGCGGGTGGAGCCGAGCCACTCCTTCTCCGAGCCCCAGTAGGTGTCGTACTCGGGGTGCCAGATGTCCTCGCGTCCGAAGGCGTAGCCGAAGGTCTTGAGCCCCATGGACTCGTAGGCCACGTTGCCGGCGAGGATGATGAGGTCGGCCCAGCTCAGCCGGTTGCCGTACTTTTTCTTGATGGGCCAGAGGAGCCGGCGCGCCTTGTCCAGGTTGGCGTTGTCCGGCCAGGAGTTGAGCGGGGCGAAGCGCTGGTTCCCCGTGCCCGCACCTCCGCGGCCGTCGGAAACCCGGTACGAGCCCGCGGCGTGCCAGGCCATGCGGATCATCAGGCCGCCGTAGTGGCCCCAGTCCGCGAGCCACCAGTCCTGGTTGTCGGTCATCAGGGCCGTCAGGTCCTTCTTGAGGGCGGCGACGTCAAGGCTGCGCACTTCCTCGCGATAGCTGAAGCCCGGGAGCGGGTTCGTCTTGGTGTCGTGCTGGTGCAGGATCTCCAGGTTGAGCGCGTTCGGCCACCATTCCATGACGGAATTGCCGGAGGCGGTGTTGCCGCCGTGCATGACAGGGCATTTCGCTTGGCTTGACATGGTTTTCTCCTTCTCACAAAGACGGGGTTCCGGCCATGGCTTTCACGACCCGCAGCACAGGCCGGGTCGGGCCGCGACGCCTACCAATCTAACGGTCCCCAAACGATAGCGCCAATTTATTGTCCCGATCGCTTCGATAGGCAAAATCACTCGCATGGGCATCCCGGAGCGAGCGCTTCGGTCGCGGCCCCCGCGGGGGCCTACTTGCCGAGCATGTAGAGCTGCCAGAGATCCTTGTGGCTCATGTGCAGCATCGGCTGGATCGCGAGGAGGCCCGTGCGTCCGATGCTCGTCTCCAGAAAACGCATTTCGGTGAATTTCTCCCGCGTTGCCTCGTCGACGGGAACCTCGAAGCCGTTCTCGCGCATCAGCAGGATGCCCTTCGCACGCAGCGCGAGTTCCGTATAGAGGCGCAGGTAGCAGAGGAGGTCCGCCACCACGGGCCCGCGGAACCGGTCCTTGAGGGTGTGCAGGTATTGCCCCACGGGCGAATCGGACAGGCGCCCGGAGTTGATCAGCTCCAGCATCTCCGTATCCGCGTCGAAGCCCTGGCCCAGCCAGCTTCCCACCGTTTTTTCGCTCCTCTGGAACACGGCGTAGAGAAGCGGCGGCAGGACGACGAGGATCGCGAGGGTGGAGAGCTTCGGCGAGAAGAGCAAGTGGTTGAAGGCCGAGTGGAGCACGGCCGCGACGGCGAAGCCGGGCAGGAACGCCGCGGGGCCGCCACGCCGGCTGCGATCGCGCATCGCAAGCCCCATCACCGCGAAGATGGCGGTCGCGCCGCCGTGCATGATCGCCGTGCCGAAGCCGCGCACGATCCAGGTGCCCATGCCCGCGTCCGGCGCGAGCCCCAGGTAGTGGAGGTTCTCGACCGCCGCGAAGCCGGCGCCGACGGCGAAGCCGAAGATCGCCGCATCCACGAGGAAGCCGACCCGGTGCGCGAGGATCAATGCCACCACGACCAGCCCCTTCAGGAGTTCCTCGACCGGCGGCGCGACGTAGCGCGTGTAAGTGGTGAAGTCGATCGGGAACGCGCCGAGCAGCCACCCGTTCACGAAGTAGCCCGCTCCGGCCACCACCGCGCCCGCGGCCACCACGGCGACCACGGCGCGCAGCTTCACGAGCTTGTAGCTGTCGAGGTAGAGGAGTGCCGCGAGAAAGCAGAGCACCGGCAGCAGCGCTACCAGGGCGCGCACGAGGAGCTCAGACGACATGGCGTGCGGCGCCGTCGCTCACATGATCTTGAGAGAAATCATCCATTCGTCGCCGGCACGCCGTCCCCCCTGGAAGCCCGTGGCGTAGCCCGCGGAGAGGGTCATGTTGTACCAGTGCAGGACGCTGAACCGGAGATCGACCTGCAGGCCCGCGCTCGCGTAGCTCTTGCGCCGGCCGGCGTCGTGCGGATCCGTCCACAGGCCCGTGGCGAAGATGGCGGGGCGGAGCCACGTGAGGTAGAAGGCCGGCGTCCCCAGGGTCTCGAAGACCACCGGCGGGAGGTTCAGCTCCACCATCTGGCGCGCGAAGCTCCTGCCGCCCACCTCGTTCAGCTCGAACCCCGGCAGCGAGTCGAATTCGCGGTAGCGCTTCTCTTTGCCGTTGTCCACGTAGTTGTTGCCGAAGCCGCCGAAGAAGTAATTCGCGAAGGGGTCATTGCGATCCCCGTCCGCCGTGCCCGCCGCGCCGCGCAGCCAGAGGGAGGCGTGCGGCAGGGGCAGCGCGTAGCCGAGGTCGAAGCCGCCGCGCAGTTGCGGCACGACCTTGCCCCGGGCGTGGTTGCCGCTCAGCACCACTTCCCACGCCACGCCCTGCTCGTCGTCCACGGCGCCGAGCGAGCGCTGCACATTCGTGTAGTGCAGCCCCACCTGGGCGGTCGAGAGCCGGTCGAAGGTGGCGCCCACGTTCTGGTAGCTGGGCAGCGCGTCGATCCGGTCGTAGAAGGCCAGGTCGTACTTGAGCTCGAGCCGTCGCGGTTCGTCGTAGATGAGGAGGTCGTCGTAGCCGCCCTTCACCGCGAGTCCCTTCCGGCTGCGGATGGTGGGGCCGAAGAGGTCGTAGAAATCCGAACGGTTCCAGGAGAGGTCCGCCCGCCAGCCGAGGTAGCGGTAGGTGAGCTCCGCATGGGCGCGCTCGCTCGCGAGCAGGTCCTTGTCCGGCGTCCACGCGGCGGTCACGCCGATCCGCGCGAACGGGATCGGGTCCTCGATGTTCACGCGGTAGCCGATGCCCACGGAATTCTTGTAGCCCTGCAGCACGGGGTAGGCGTTCTTCACCACGAGTTCGCGCAGCGGTGCGTACGGTCCCCGGTGGGTGATGAGCTTCTCCTCGTCCACGGTGCTCGCGGGCGGCACCTGCCAGGTGGTGACGACCGGGTGCTTCGCCGCCACCTCGGCGCCCAGGAAGCGGATCGCGCTCACGTCCTTCAGCGGCTTCGGCTCGATGATCGCCGGGACGAAGCCCTCTCCGGTGTAGCCGAACACGATGAGGCGCCCGTCGGCGAGCGGCACGGGGCGGAAGAGCCCGGACTCCGCATTGGAAACGGCTTCGACCTCGCCCGTGGCGACCTCGTAGCGGAAGATGTTGGATACGCCCGTGTAGTAGCTGCTGCCGTAGAGGTGGCGGCCGTCCTTCGAGAACACGAAGCTCTCCGGGATCGACTGGCCGAAGCGGAATTCGCTCAGCGGCTTCAGGTCCCCGGCGCGCAGCTTCGCGATCTCCCACACGCGCAGGAACTGCTCCGAGCTCACCTCGCTCATGGAGGCGGACACGAGCTTCCCGTCGGGGGAGATGTCCAGGTCGTAGGGGACGTTTTCGTAGTCGAAGGTGTGGATCTCCTCGACCACGTCGTACGGGGGCGGGATGCGCACCAGAATCGCGAAGCCGTTGCGGTGGCGCACGCCGAGGAGCGACCGGTCCACCGGGTTGAAGGCGATCTCGCCGATGCGTGCGTCCTCGAGGAGCATGCGCGATTCGCCGGTCTTCACGTCCACGGCCATGAGGTCGCGGAAGGCGAGGTTGTCGTTGGTGAAGAAGAAGGTGCTGGTGCCCGGGTCCCAGGCCACGGAAGACACCCGGTAGAGCATCGCGCGCTTGATGTCCGCGATGTGTCGCGTGGCGCCGGTGCGCGTGTCGATCGCGCCCACGTTCTCGACCGTGCCGGGATAGCGGAAGGCCCCGTAGAGCGTGCCGGTTGCCTCGTCGTAGAAGGCGCGCGAGGAGGAACCCACCGCCTTCGCGACCAGGTCACGCTGCGGCGTGATCGGGAACTTGCGCACCTCCGCGAGGTTCTTCTGCTGGAAGTCGCGCTCGAACGCGATCCAGTCGCGCCACGCCTGCTCGAGGGGAATGCCGAACACCTCCAGGAACTGGTCCGAGTAGTAGCGCCGGCTCGCCTCGTCGCGCCGCAGCCACGCGATCACCTTCTGCGGCGAATGGGCGAGGGCCAGCCACGTGAAGAAGCGCGTGCCGTAGAGGTAGGCGTTCGCGCCCACCTGGAAGTCGATCCGCGTGCCGCGCGAGACGAGCCCGAGGGGGTCGAAGAAGTGCGCGCCGTCGCGCACCATCGCGCGGAACACCATCTCGTCATAGCCGCCCTGCGCGCGGCCCAGGCCGCCGCCCATCCACGTCTCCAGGAAGACGGCGCTGCCCTCGTTGTACCAGCGCGGCGCGGTGAAGCGCGGCACCGTGAGGTAGCTGTAGAGGAGCGTCTCCGGGTTCTCCGTGCGCGCGGCCACCTTGCCGAGGAAGAGGCGGCGCCACTTCCGGTCCGCTTCCGAGTGCCCGTCGCCCGTCGCGACGTGGACCAGCTCGTGGTTCATGAGCGAATACATGCGCTCGCTCGCCGGGAAAGTCTCGAACGCGCGGGAAAGCGGGGCAGTATCGAAGATGAGGAGGTTCCTCGGCGCGGAAATGGCGGCCGCGTTGCCGAAGTCGGAGAGATCCTTCAGGAGCACCGTGGTGGGCTCGTACGGCACCCACCCGAGCTGGCGGCGTTGCCATTCGAGTGAGTTGGTGAACGTGCGGATGGTGTGCGGCTCGATGTAGCGGAGCGAGTCGAAGTAGATGAGCTTCAGGTCCTTCGTCTCGACGACGCTCATGCCGAGCGGGCTGTCCTCGGCGTGGGCGATCGCCGGCAACAGCATGAGCAACAGGCACAAGCACCGGCCTTGCATGAGTCTCCCCCCTCGCATTTTTTTCTCGTGTTCGGGGAAGCATACGGGGTGAACCCGCAAATGCAAACCGCCGGCGCGAGGCCGGCGGTTCGATGCTGCGGATGGTGCGCGAGGATCGCTACTTCTTCCTCGCCTCGCTCGCGGCCTGGCTGGCTGCCTGGTTGGCGGCCTGGCTCGCAGCCTGGCTCGCAGATTGGCTCGCGGCCTGGCTCGCTGCTTGGCTGGCAGCTTGGCTCGCGGCCTGGCTCGCAGATTGGCTCGCCGCTTGGCTCGCGGCCTTGTTCGTCGCTTGGCTGGCGGCTTGGCTCGCGGCCTGGTTCGCCGCTTGGCTCGCGGCCTGGCTCGCTGCTTGGCTGGCAGCTTGGCTCGCGGCCTGGCTGGCCGAACGGGCCTGGCTCGCGGCCCGGCTGGCGGCTTCGTTGGCGGTGCGTGCCTGGCTGGCGGCCTGGCTCGCGGCTTGGCTCGCGGCTTGGCTCGCGGCCTGGTTGGCGGCTTGGCTGGCAGCCTGGCTCGCGGCTTGGCTTGCCACACGCGCATGGTTCGCTGCCTGGCTCGCGGCTTCGTTGGCGGTGCGGGCCTGGAGGGCGGCCTGGCTTGCCGCTTCGTTGGCGACGCGCGCCTGGTTTGCGGCCTGGCTCGCAGCCTGGCTGGCGGCTTGGCTCGATGCCTTGTTCGCGGAGCGCGCCTGGCTGGCGGCCTGGCTCGCCGCATCGTTGGCGGTGCGGGCCTGAAGGGCGGCCTGGCTCGAGGCATCGTTGGCGCTACGGGCCTGAAGGGCGGCCTGGCTCGAGGCATCGTTGGCGCTACGGGCCTGAAGGGCGGCCTGGCTCGAGGCATCGTTGGCGCTGCGGGCCTGGCTGGCGGCCTGGCTCGAGGCATCGTTGGCGCTACGGGCTTGGCTCGCGGCCTGGCTCGAGGCATCGTTGGCGCTGCGGGCCTGGCTGGCGGCCTGGCTCGAGGCATCGTTGGCGCTACGGGCCTGGCTCGCGGCCTGGCTCGAGGCATCGTTGGCACTACGGGCCTGGCTGGCAGCCTGGCTCGAAGCATCGCTCGCGGCCTGGCTGGCGGCCTGGCTGGTGGCTTGGCTCGCGGCCTGGCTCGACGCTGCGTTCGAGGTCTGGGCAGCCGGGTTTACCTGCGAGGCCTGCGTGCCCGACGGGTCGGCGAGCTTCACGTCGCCCGCAGTGGGCTGGTCGGCCCGGAACCGCTGCGCGGGAGCGATCGTTCCGGACAGGTTGTCGCCGGAAACCGGAAGATCCTTCACGTAGTAGACGCCGAAGACCACGGCGGCCGCCGCGATGCCGGTGCCGATCCAGGCCTTGCGCTTGCCGATGAAACCCTTGTCTTGTCCGCTCATGTTCTCATCCCCCGTGTGTTGGCCCGGCCGGAATACCCGATGGGTCCTTGCTGAACTCCCCGGGTGGCTGCCCCGGGCCTTGTTTGAATTTGACTCTTGTCTACTTACGCGCGACCAGCCGAAAAGTTGGCGCAGGCGCCCCGGTCGCGCCGCGCGGGGCGCAACCCGCTCCATGATCTCGTCCAGGAATCCCTCGGGAGGGCGCGCCTTCGGCACGCGGCCGAGATCGGCGAACAGCCGCTGCAGGGCCTCGTACCGGTGGCTTGCCTGCGGATCGGCGGCGAGCAGGCGCTCGAGCTCGCGGGCCTCCTCCGGGGAAGCCTCCCCGTCGAGGACCGCGTACATCAGGCGATCGATTTCCTCGGCATTCATGTGCTCGTGTCCTGTAGGTCCTTCAGCAGGCCCCGCAACCGGCCCCTTGCCTCGAACAGGCGCGACTTCACCGTCTTCTCGTCCAGCTCCAGGATCACGCCGATTTCCCGGTAGCTGCACTCCGAGAAGTGCCGGAGCGTGATCACGATCCGGTCGTCGGCCTTCATCCCCATCAACGCTCCCTGCACCCTGCGCGAGAGCTGCGCCTCGCCCAGCTGCCATTCCGGGTTGGCGCTATCGTCTCCCGGCACGTTCTCGTCTTCTTCCAGCGGCGCCTCGCGTCCGTTGCGGCGCAGCAGGTCGATCGATTCGTTGATCGCGATCCGGTACAGCCAGCTGAAGAACCTGAAGCGCGGATCGTACCCGTCCAGCTTTTCGGCGACCCTCAGGAACACGGACTGCGCGATGTCCGCGGCGTCGTCCGGGTTCCCGAGGACGCGGTAGGCGGCGTTGTAGATCGGCTGCTGGTAGCGCGACACCAGCGCCGCGAAAGCCGCCCGGTCGCCGTTCCTGAAGCCTTCCACCAGCGCCTGGTCGTTGTCCTTGTCCATAAGTACGCCGGAGCGCCGGAAAAGTTGGTGCAGCGGGATCAGGGAGCCGGTTCGATCTCGAAGATCTGGTCGAATCCAGAGTACTGGAAGATGTCCTGAAGGTGGCGATTCACCCCCGCGAGCCGCAGTTTCCCCGACGCGGCGAGGAGCCGCTTCTGGGTCTTCAGGAGCACGCCCAGGCCGGCGCTCGAGATGTATTCGAGCCCGCTGCAGTCGAGCGTCACCGTGCCGTCGACCTTGTCGAGGAACGCCTGCGCCGCCGGGCACTGGGCGGCGTCCAGCCGCCCGGTGATGACCACCACTCCCTGCGCGCCATGATCGATCGCCAGCATCACGCCTCTCCTCGGGTCGATTTTTTCTCTGTCACCGGCTGTCCCGCCAGTGTCTTCCTGAAGGTGATCCGGCTTTCCCGCCGTTCCCGCGAATGCTCGTAGCCCCAGGAATCCACGAGCCGGCGGATGAGGTGCAGCCCCAAGCCCCCCGGGCGGCGCTGCTCGATGGGCAGGTTCGTGTCCGCGTCGGGCGCCTGGGTCATATCGAAAGGCTCGACGCCGAAGTCCGTGAGGCTCGCCTCGACGCCGCCCTCCACCGTGGCGATGTCCATCCGGATCTCGGTCCCCGGATCCGCCGCCGCACCGTATTTGACCATGTTCGTGAAGAGTTCCTCCACGACCAGGTCCACGGTGGGAAGCAGCCGCGGGTCCACGCCCGCGCGGGCGAAGAATTCCGAGGTGAACTCGAAGATCCGCGCGATCGACTCGAAGCTGCGGGCGAAGGCGCGCGTGGCGTTCACGCAAGCGCCTCGCGCTTGACCAGCACGATCGTCATGTCGTCGTCCTGCGGGGCGCCCTTCGCGAAGGCCTGCACCGCCTCCAGGAGGATCGCCGAGATCTCCGCCGTGTGCTTGCCACGGTGGGCGGCGACCAGCTCGCGCACGCGCGCCTCGCCGAATTGCTCGTTGGCCGCGTCGTGGTACTCGTAGATGCCGTCGGAGAGCAGCACCAGGATGTCGCCGGGCTGCATCTCGAGAGTCACCGCCGGGCGCAGCGTCTTGAGCGGCATCGCCGCCAGCGGGAAACTCGTCGGCTTGTGGCGGTCGCAGTCCCCGGTGGCGGCGTGGAAGTGCAGGATCGGCCCCTGCCCGCCGCTGTGGAAGCGCATGCGGTGCGCGTTCACGTCCAGCAGCCCGATGAACGCGGTGATGAAGCGGTCGTCCGGAAGCGTGTCGGCGAGCTGGTTGTTCACCTGCGTGAACGCGGTCTCCAGGCTCGCGCCCAGCCGGAAGGCCATGCGCAGCATCGCCTGCATCTGGGTCACCGACAGCGCCGGTGCGATGCCGTGCCCCGTGGCGTCGCCCAGGACCGCGAGGAGACCCTGGTCGATGATCGCGAGGTCGAAGGTGTCGCCGCCCGTGAGCCCCGCGGGCTGGCACATGCCGAACACGTCGTAGCCCGGCAACTGCGGCATGCGGGAGGGCAGGGAGCTCATCTGCACGATGCGCGCCATTTCCAGCTCCTGGCGCAGCTTCTCGCCCTCGATGAGGGCGTCGGTCATGCGCACGCGCTGCAGCGCCACGGCGCACTGCGCGGCGAGCGCCGTGGCGAGCGTCTCGTCGTCGGCGTCGAAGACGCCGTCGGCCTTGTTCAGCACCTGCATCACGCCCACGAGCACGTCCTTGTGGTCCACCAGCGGCAGGGTGAGCATGCAGCGCGTGTGGTAGCCGGAACGCCGGTCCACGTCGGGGTTGAAGCGCCGGTCGGCGTAGCAGTCGGGGACGTTGATGATCTGCCGGTCGCGCGCGCAGGCGCCCACGATGCCGGCGCCCGCGGGAACGCGCAGCGGCTCGATGTCGGTGGCGACTTCGAGGATCAACTCGTCGGTGGCGGGGTCGTAGAGCCACACCGAGCCGCCGTCGGCCTGGAGAACCTGCTTGGCGGCGCTCACCACTTCGGCAAGCATGGTGAGCAAATCGAACGGGGCCGCCAGCTTGCTGGTGACCGCGAGGATCGCCTCCATGTCTCGCGCCGAAAGGCCGCGCTGGTGGGCCTGTGCGCTCATGCGGCAGAATGTAACAGAAGCCACCCGGGGCGATCCGGGGATTCCTCCAGGAAGCGAGCAGCCGTGGACGAACAGACCGCCAAGGCAGTCCTCACCGTGCTCGCGGGCCTCGAGGGCGTGGCCGCCGCGCGCCTGTCCCCGCAGGGCAGCGTTCTCGAAGCCGGAGGATTCCTCGCGGCGATCCTGCCGGGGGGCGACGTATCCGCGCGGTTCCGCGTCCCGACCTGGGAGCGGCTGTCGGCAGGCTCCGGCGGGGACGGGTCCGCACCGCACTACCGGGGCCCGCTCACGCTCGCCGGGGAACACGGCGCCGAGCAGTCCCTGAACGCCACGCTCTGGCGCGACCCGGCGGGGTTCCTGCTGCTCGCCGAGCGACCCGCCGACGACATGGAGCACCTGAGCAAGTCCACCGTGCGCCTGTCGAACGAACTGGCCGCGGCGCGGCGCGAGCTGGCAGACGCGAAAGGCAACCTGGACGCGCGCGAGGAGCAGGTGCGCGTGATGTCGTTCGTGGACCGCATCACGGGCCTCGGAAACCGGCGCGCCTTCCACCAGGCGCTCGCCGCCGAGGTCCTGCGCGTGGGCCGCTACGGCGGGCCGCTGTGCCTCGTGCTCGCCTCCATCGACGGACTCGCGGGCATCGCCGAGCATTTCGGCGAGGACCGCGGCGACGACGTGATGCGTTGCTTCGCGCGCGTGGTGTGCAACGAGACGCGCAAGACCGACCACGCCTGCCGCGTGGACGAGAACCGCTTCATGCTCATGCTCACGCAGACGCCGACGGAGCGGGCCGCGGGAATCACCGACCGGATCCGGGTTGCCTTCGCGGCCGCCTCGCCGGGCATGGTGGCGACCACGGTGACGGCGAGCTTCGGCCACGCCGATTGGCGCGAGGGCGAGGACGCCGCCTCGCTCCTCGACCGCGTGGAGTCCGCGCTGAAGGCGGCGCGCGATGCGGGAGGCGACCGGGTCGCGATGGCCTGAGTCGCGCTCGCGCCGGCGCTCGCCTCAGTTTCCGAGCGCGGCCCCGTCGCGCCGCGGGTCGGCGCCGCCGATCCAGCCGCCGGCGCTTCGCTTGAGGAAGCCGAGCCCGCTCACGAGCGGGACTTCCTCCACCGCGTGCCCCTTCGCGGCGAGCGCAGGGGCAAGGGCCGCGGCGGACGTTCCCTTCTCGAGTTGCAGCTTGCCGGGGACCGCGGTGCTGAGGTGGCCGCGCGCAACCGCCTCGGCGGGCGTGCGGTCGTTCGCGAGCATCTCGATCAGGGCGGAGGCGATGTAGTCCACGATCGGGCCGCCGCCGGCCGAGCCCCCCACGACCACGGGTTGGCCTTCGCGGTCGAAGACGATCGTCGGCGCCATGGAGGTCACGGGGCGCTTGCGCGGCGCCATCTGGTTCGCGATGGTCTCGCCGGGCTTGGGCGCGGCGGAGAAGTTGGTCATGGCGTTGTTCAGGACGAATCCGTCCACGGCGAGGCGCGAGCCGAAGTTCAGGTTGATCGTCGTGGTGATCGAGATCGCGTTCCCGGCACGGTCGGCGATGGCGATCTGGCTCGTGGCGACCACCTGGTCGCTTTCGTCGGGGGCAAGGGCGGAGCGCTGCATCCCGGGCACGCCCGCCTTCACGTCCTTCGCGGCGTGGCCCGCGTCGATGGCGGCGGCACGGTCCCGGGCGTAGGCGGGGTCGGCGAGCGCGGCCACGGGTGCGGCCACGAAATCCGGGTCGCCGATGTACTTGCGGCGATCGGCCTGCGCGAGCTTTCCCGCTTCCGCATACAGGTGTGAGAACGAGGGGTCGCTGAAATCGAACCTGCCTCCTGCGCGAGCCTCCACCATTTGCAGCACCTGCAGCACGACGAGGCCCCCGAAGGACGGCGGCGCCATGGTGCACACCCGCCAGGAGAGAAATGGCGCGCAGACGGGGTCGCGCTCGACGGCGCGGTAGGCGTGCAGGTCTTCCGCCGTCATGAGCGTGGGCCGGAAACCGCGCTGCGCGGCGTCCACGATCGCCTTCGCCCCGTCGCCTTCGAGGAAAGAGGCCGGGCCGCCGAGGGCGAGCCGGCGAAGCGTCTTCGCGTATTCGGGATTGCGGATCGTCGTGCCGACCGGGTGCGGCTTGCCGTCGCCGGCGAAGTAGAGCGCGTGCATCTCCGCGTGGTGCTTCGCCGCGTCCGGCTGCGAGAGGATGCCGTGCAGGTAGCGCGGCATCGGGAAGCCGCGCTCGGCGAGATCGATCGCGGGCGCGAGCAACTCGCGCCAGGCGAGCTTGCCGTGGCGCTCGTGCACCATCGCGAGGACGGCTGCGGTGCCGGGCACGCCCACGGTGCGGCCGCCGCGCCGCGAGGCCTCGGCTTCGAGAAGCTTGCCGTCCGTGTCGGTGCGCGAACTTGCCGTGACGCGGGCGGGTGCGGCGGCGAGCCCGTCCCAGGACTGGAGCTTGCGGCCCGAGGCGTCCCAGTGCATGACCAGCGTTCCGCCGCCGAGGCCCGAGGACTGCGGTTCCACGAGCCCCAGCACCATCTGCGCGGCGATCGCGGCGTCGATGGGCGAGCCGCCCTTGTCCAGTATTTCCAGTGCGGCTTGCGACGCGAGGGGATGGGCGGTCACCGCGATCTGCCCTTTCGCGGCCTCGGAAGCGGGGGCGACCGATTCGGGCGGAAGCGCGCAGGAGGCGAGGAAGCAGGCAAGGGCGGCGGCGGTCAGGCGGTTCATCGGTCGGGGTGCGCTCGGTGAGGTTGAAAGGAACTTTTCGGCGGACGGCGGACGGCGGACGGCGAGCCGGAAGACTACAGGCGATCGAAATCCGCTGCCATGCGCCGACGCAGCGCCGCGTCCGGCAGGCGCCCGGCGAGGGCTCCGATGTTCTCGCGCATGTGCGCCGGGTTCGTCGTCGCGGGAATCGCGCAGGTGACGGCGGGGTGCGATACCACGAACTTGAGGAAGACCTGCGCCCAGTTGGCGCAGTCAATTTCCGCGGCCCAGGCCGGGAGGGGCTTTCCCTTCACCGTATCGAAGAGCCCGCCGCCGTCGAATGGGCGGTTCACGATCACCGCCGCGCCGCGATCGCCCGCCGCGGGAAGAAGCCGCTTTTCCGCCTCGCGCTCGCCGAGGTTGTAGGTGAACTGCACGAAGTCGAATCGCTCGCGGCGCATGGCGGCCAGGAGCGCGTCATGCCTGCGCCCGTGCGAGGTCGTGATGCCGATGTGGCGGATGCGGCCCGTGGCCTTCCAGGCCTTGAGCGTGACGAGGTGCGTCTCCCAGTCGAGCATGTTGTGCACCTGCATCAAGTCGAATCGCGGCACGCCCCAGTGCCCGAAGGATTCCTCCATCTGCCTCACGCCGAGAAAGCGCGTGGGCGTCCAGACCTTGGTCGCGTTGAAGACCCGCCCGGGCCGCGCCTTCGGCACCAGCTCGCCGAGCGCGGCTTCCGCGTAGCCGTACATCGGCGAGGAATCGAGGAGCGTGCCGCCGCCGGCGAAGAACTCGCGCAGCACCGCCAGGCGCGCGTCGCGCTCGCCCCCCGGTGCCACGTCGAAAGTGAGCCAGGTGCCCATGCCGACGGCCGGGACCTTCTCCCCCGTGGCGGGGATGGCGCGCTCGAGAATGGCCGCTGGGGCCGCGCGGGCCGGCCCGGGCAGCGCCGCCGCGCAAGCCAGGGCGGCGAGGCCGGAGAGTGCGCGTCGGCGATCGAGCCGGATTTCGCGTTTCATGGACATGTGCCCCTCGGACTCCTCAGTTTGCACCCGTCGGCGTAGGATGGAGGCATTCGCCGCTCTGGAGGAGTAAAGAAAAATGATCGATCGTCCCGTCGGAGACATCCTGAAAGGCAAGTCGAGTCCGACCCTGCTGTCGGTGTCCGCCACGGCAATGGTGACGGAGGCCGTGGCCCTGATGGACGAGAAGGGGCTGGGTTCGGTTCTCGTGCGCGATGCGAGCGGGGCCATGGCCGGCATCTTCACCGAGCGCGACCTCATGCGTCGCGTCGTGCGCCAGGGCCGCGACCCGAAGTCCACCCCGATGTCCGCGGTCATGACGCCCGACGTGCGCAAGGTGTCGGCGTCGGAGACGATCGTGGAGGTGCTGCGGATCATGGTCGAGCACGGCTACCGGCACATGCTCGTGGCCGACGGCGGCAAGCCCGCCGGCGTGGTCTCGATCCGCGACCTGATGCGCTGGCTCATCCTGCCGGACGCGCCCATCGCCCACGAGGGGCGCCGGGGCGAGGTCCACGAGCGTGCCAAGGACACGGTGGAGACCCTGCGGCAGGTCTAGGTTCCGGCAAGGGCCGCCCTCGCCGGGAAGGGCAAAAATCGCTATAATTCTCGGCTCTCCAAGCGCCCGTAGCTCAGTTGGATAGAGTACCTGGCTACGAACCAGGGGGTCGTGGGTTCGAATCCTGCCGGGCGCGCCAGTTTTATCAAGGGGCCAGTCGAAAGACCGGCCCCTTGTCATTTCTACTCGTGCCGAAGCGCCTCGATCGGATCGAGCCGCGCGGCGCGCCGCGCCGGGAAGTAGCCGAACAGCACCCCGATGCAGGCCGAGAAGAGGAAGCTCAACACGTTCACGCCGGGGTTGAAGACATACGGCACGCTCATCATGGCCGACAAGCCGATGGAGGCGCCCGTGGCCAGCACGACGCCGACGAGCCCCCCGAGGGCGGCCAGCACCACCGCCTCGATCAGGAACTGCAGCAGCACCTCGCGCTCCAGCGCGCCGATGGCCAGGCGCAAGCCGATTTCCTTGGTGCGCTCGGTCACGCTCACCAGCATGATGTTCATGATGCCGATGCCGCCCACCAGCAGGCTCACCGCGGCCACGGCACCCAGCAGCGTGGTCATCACCTGGGTGGTGCCCGAGAGCGTGTCGGCGAGCTGCTTGGTGTCGAGCACGCTGAAGTTGTCCTCGTCGGTGTCGGCGAGCTTGCGGCGCTCGCGCAGCAGCTGCGTCATGCTGGCCTTGACGCGCGTGCTGTCGCTGCCATCGGCCATGGACACGAGCAGGTCGTTGACCTGGGTATTGCCGGTGATGCGGCGCTGCAGCGTCTTGATCGGGATGAAGACGAGGTCGTCCTGGTCGTTGCCGAACGAGCCCTGGCCCTTGGAGCCGAGCACGCCGATGACCTCGCAGCTGATCTGCTTCACGCGCAGCGACTCGCCCAGCGCGGGGCTGCTGCCGAAGAGCTCGCGCCGCACGGTCTCGCCGATCATGCAGACGGCCGCGCCGGCCCGCTCCTCGGCGTCGGAAAACTCGCGCCCCTGGGCCAGGGTCCAGTTGCCGATGGTGAGCCACGCGTTCGTGCTGCCGGTGATGGTGCTGCTCCAGTTGCGGCCATTGGCCACCAGCGTTCCCGACGTGCGCGATTGGGGGGCTGCGGCCGCCACGCCTCCGATCTGGGTGGCGATGGCCTCGGCGTCGGTGTCCTTGAAGAAGGGCGCGCTGGAGCCGCCGCTGCCCGGACCCATGCGCTGGCCCGGGCGCACCTGCAGCAGGTTGGTGCCCAGGCCCGAGATCTGGGCCTGCACGGCGAGTGTTGCACCGTTGCCTACCGTGACCATGGTGATGACGGCGCTCACGCCGATCACGATGCCCAGGATCGTGAGGAAGGAGCGCATCAGGTTGCGCCGGATCGAGCGCAGCGCGAGCAGGAGCGTGTTAAGCCACACCGTGGGCTCCTTCGAGAGCGGGCGCCTCGCGCAGGCCCGCCGGGTGCGGGTTGCGCGTGTCGCCTTCCACCACGCCGTCGATGAAGCGCACGATGCGCCGCGCGTAGGCGGCCATCTCGGCTTCGTGCGTGACCATCAGCACGGTGATGCCCTGTTCGGTGTTCAGGCGCCAGAGCAGCTCCATGATTTCCTTGCTGCGGGCGGTGTCGAGGTTGCCGGTGGGCTCGTCGGCCAGCAGCACCGCCGGCTCCGTCACGATGGCGCGCGCGATCGCCACGCGCTGCTGCTGCCCGCCCGAGAGCTCGCCCGGCGTGTGGTGCTCCCAGCCCTTGAGGCCCACGGCATCCAGCGCGCGCGCGGCCATGGCGTGGCGTCTGGCGGCCGGTTCGCCGCGGTAGATCAGCGGCAGCTCCACGTTTTCCTGGGCCGAGGTGCGCGCCAGCAGGTTGAAGCCCTGGAAGACGAAGCCGAGGTAGCGCCGGCGCAGGCGGGCCCGCTCGTCGCGGCTGAGCGACTGCACCTGCACGCCCGAGTATTCGTAGGTGCCCGAGGTGGGCGTGTCGAGGCAGCCCAGGGTATTCATGGCGGTGGATTTCCCCGAGCCGCTGGGACCCATGATGGCCACGAAGTCACCCTTCCCGATGTCCAGGTCCACGCCCTTGAGCGCCTGGAACGCCGTTGCGCCCGTGCCGTAGACCTTGGTGATGCCGCGTAGCCGAATCAGCGGCGCCGACTCCGGCCCCGGCGTGACCGGTGGCGCAACCGCGGTGCTGGCCTCGGTCGTAGCCTCGGTCATTTCGCGGTGCCCGCGCTGCGCTGGTCGGTGATGACCGCCATGCCTGGCGTGAGGGCTTCGCCGCTGACTTCCGTCATGCGCCCGTCGGTGATGCCGGCCTGCACCGACACGGCCACCGCCCGCCCATCCCGCAGCACCCAGATCTGGCGCGCGCCCGGGGCCTTGCTGTCGGTGCCGGCCACCTTGACGCTGCTGCTTCGCGGCGGGCGCGGCATCATCTTGGACAGGATGCTGCTGGCCCCGGAGGCCTTGCTCGCCACGCCTGCTTCGGCGGGCGAGAAGCGCAGCGCCGTATTGGGCACCAGCAGCACGTCGTTGCGTTCGGTGGCGACGATCGTGGCCACCGCGGTCATCCCGGGGCGAAGGCTGAGATCGGTGTTATTCACTTCGAGGGTAGCCACGTAGGTCACCACGTTGTTGGTCGTGGTCGAGCCATAGGCCACCCGGCGAACGGTCGCCGGGAAGCGGCGCGTGGGGTAGGCGCTCACCGTGAAGCTCGCCTTCTGGCCCACGTTCACCGCGCCCACGTCGGCCTCGTCCACGCTGGCTTCGAGCTTCAGTTGCGCCAGGTTCTCCGCCAGGGAAAAGAGGGTCACGGCCTGCAGCGATGCCGCCACCGCGTTGCCCGGTTCCACCGAACGGCTGAGCACCACGCCGTCGATCGGCGAGCGGATCGAGGCCTTGGACAGGTTGGTCTCGTTCGTGGAAAGCGACGCGCGAGCCACGGCCACGTTGGCGACGGCGCTCGATTCGCTGGCCACGGCGCGGTCCAGGGCGGCGCGCGCGCTGTCGAGCTCGGTGGCCGAAGGAACCTTGCCACCCGAGAGGCGCGACACCTCCTCGTAGCGCTGCAGCGTGGCGCGCGCCTCGGTCACCGTGGCCGCGGCCTGTGCCTGCGCGGCTTGCGCGGCCGCCAGCGCTGCGCGCGCGCTGGTCACCTGGTCGCCCAGCTTGGATTCGTCCAGTTCCACCAGCACCTGCCCGGCCTTCACGCGGTCGTTCACGTCCACCACCACGCGCGTGACCGTGCCCGAGAGTTCGCTGCCGATGCTCACGGAGCGCGTGGGCTGCAGCGTGCCGTTGGCCGACACGCTCAGCGTGAGGTTGCCCTTGCGAAGCTCGGTGGTCACATAGGAGGGCGCGGCATTGCTGGCGCTTTGCGCGAGCCAGTAATAGACGCCGCCGGCCACGACCAGCAGGAGGCCGAGACCGATCCAGAGCGAGATGCGCTGCCACCAGCGCGGCGGGTGGTCCTCGCCCAACAGTGATTGCAGGTCGGCAGGGGAGGTGGTGGTCGTCTTCTTGGTCATGGCGAATTCGTTGGTGTGATCGGTCAGGAAGCGGCAGCGCGTGGGTCGGCATCGGAACCGGGAACCC
>CAVOQC010000003.1:0-271626 GCA_963698265.1 uncultured beta proteobacterium
CATGATCCCGGAAGCCGTGACGCTTCTTCCGGAGAGCCCGCGATTATAGGCGAAAACCCCATGAAAAACAAAGCCTAATTGCACCCCTCGACAGGCCGCGAACGCCCGCCCCGCCTAGTCCTTGTCGGGCCGGCGCTCGTAAAGGTGCTGGTAGGGAAGCCGGGGGGGCGGCTCGGGCGGGTCCTCCGGAAGGCTTCTCCACCACAGGCCCAGGCCCGCGCCGAGGACGGCCCAGGCGGCGATCACCCAGTGCTCGAGGAAGGGCCACACGAAGACGGTCGCCAGCACCCAGAGCCGGAACGCGAGCGAGACCTGCCCCTTCTTCACCTTCATCGGGTCACCTTGTAGTAATCGCAGTACCAGTCCACGAAGCGGCGCACGCCCTCCTCCACCGGGGTCGCGGGCTGGAATCCCACGGCAGCGGCCAGGAGCGAAGTATCCGCCTCGGTCGCGGGAACGTCGCCGGCCTGCATCGGCAGGAGGTCGAGCTTCGCCTTCCGCCCCAGCACCGTCTCGATCGCGCGAATGTAGCGCAATAGCTCCACCCGGCGGTTGTTGCCTATGTTGAAGATCCGCCACGGCGCGCGGCTGGTGGCCGCCGAGGGCGCGTCGCTCGTCCATGCGGGGTCTGGCGCGGCCGGGTGATCGATGACCCGCAGCACCCCTTCGACGATGTCGTCGATGTAGGTGAAGTCGCGCACCATCTTCCCCTCGTTGAACACGGGGATCGCTTCCCCTGCGAGGATTCCCCGGGTGAAGAGGAAGAGCGCCATGTCCGGGCGCCCCCACGGGCCATAGACCGTGAAGAAGCGCAGCCCCGTGGCCCGCACGCCGAAGAGGTGCGCGTAGGAGTGCGCCATCAACTCGTTGGCCCGCTTGGTGGCGGCGTAGAGGGAGACCGGGTGGTCCACGGAATCGGTCTCGCGAAACGGCAGGCGCGTGTTGCCGCCGTAGACGGAACTGGAGGAAGCGAACACGAGGTGGGCGCCGCCGTGGCGCACGCCCTCGAGGATGTTGAGGAACCCGGTGACGTTCGCATCGACGTAGGCGTGCGGGTTCACGAGCGAGTAACGCACGCCCGCCTGGGCGGCGAGGTTCACCACGCAGTCGAACCCGCCCGCGGCGAAGAGCTGCTGCATCGCCGCGCGATCCGCGATATCGGCGCGCACGAAGCGAAATCCCGAGTCCGGCGTGAGGCGCGCGAGCCGCGCTTCCTTGAGGGAGACGTCGTAGTAGTCGTTCAGGTTGTCGACGCCGGTGACCCGGTCGCCGCGGGCGAGGAGGCGCTGCGCGAGGTGCGAGCCGATGAAGCCGGCGGCGCCGGTCAGCAGTACGTGCATGGCACGATTCTAGCTGCCGGAGGAGCAATTGGGGCGGTTGTCCACGGACGCCCGCTCCCGCCGCCCGAGAGTAGGGAATATTCGGCATTGCACGCCGCAGGGGTGGGGCAGAAAATGACGCAATCCGGCCGAATCACTTCCGCGTACAGACGGAATGGCGCACCGGCCCAGGAGACAGGCATGACGAATTGCACCGGCCTTCCTCGCCGGCTACTGGCGTACGCATCCGTTGCCCTCGCCACGCTCATCGGCTTTCCCGCTGCGGCCGCCGGCCCGCAACTGTTGCGCCCCTCGACCCTGGCTGCGCCGAAGGCCGGTGCCCCGAAAGTGGCCGTACCCGGGATCCCCGTGGAGTTCAACGCGCGCGAGATGCTCGCGCTGCGCCACGGCGACGAGGTCCAGCTCACGCTTCCGAACGGGGTCACCCACGACTACATCTTCGAGCTTGCCCAGCGGCACGGCGGCGACGTCGCTTCCTGGGTAGGCCGGCACAAGGAACTGGGCAAGGAACACCGCGTCATCATCACGAACGGCCCCGGCGGCTCCTACGGCATTCTTTCCACGCCCGGGCGCGAGTATCGCCTCGTCCCCGGCGGCGCCCGGGACTACCTCGTGGACATGACGGAAGAGCAGGCCCGTCTGCCCGCGATCGACCTGGGCACGGACTTCCTTTTCCCGCCCCCGCGACCCAAGGGGCTGCGGGATGAAGAGCCCGTGAACCTCCCCGAGACCACCATCGCCATTCCCGGCGTCAACACGGTGGGCATCGGCAAGGTAACGCCTTCGCCGCAGCACATCGTCGACCTCATGATCGTCTACACGAACGGGCTGGCGGCCAATCTCGGCCCCAATCTCGCGACGAGGCTGAACTTCCTGGTCACGCGTGCCAACACGGCCTACGCGGACAGCGAGGTCGCCATCACGCTGCGGCTCGTCAACACGACGATGGTGACCTACAGCGACGCCACGTCGGACCTCGCCGCGCTCAACGCGATATCGCCCCTGTCCGGAAGCTTCAACGCCGGCACCTTCGGCAGCATCGAGTCGATCCGCAATTCCGCGGGCGCGGACCTCGTGGCGCTCCTGCGCAACGGGAGCAACTTCGGTGGCTCCGGCATCGCGTGGGTGGGCTCCAGCGCGCCGAGCGCCCCGTACATGTATTCGGTGACCACGGGCTGCGTGGCGGGCTGCGAGTCGGTGTTCATCCATGAGGTTGGCCACAACATGGGGAACATGCACGATCGCCACACCGCGTCGTGGCAGGAGGGCGGCACCCCGACCCCGCCGCAGGGCGCCTTTCCCTATTCCTACGGCTACGCGTTCTGCCTGAGCGGCTCGCTCACGTGCAACCCCACCGTTCCGGGCGGCTGCGCGAGCCAGCCCGAATGCTCGCCCAACAGCGTGAGCAACTTCTCGGACATCATGGCGTACTTCCACGCCTCGACGGAGCGCATCTACAAGTTCTCCAACCCGGCGATCAACTGCTCCACCACGGGCGACGCGACGCCCCGGCCGTGCGGCGTGAGCGAGGTGTCGGCCAGCTCGGCGAACACCGCCCTTTCGATGAACAACAACCGCGTGGCGTTGTCGTCCCTCAAGGCGACGATGTTCGGAAGCTCCCTCCAGTTCACGGCCGGCACGATCGCGGCGGCCGAGAGTGCGGGCAGCATGGTTTTCACCGTGAGCCGCACGGGATCGACCTCCGGGGCGATCAGCGTCAACTACGCCACGGGCAGCGGCAGCGCGCTCGCGGGCAGCGACTTCACCGCCACCAGCGGCACGCTCAACTGGGCGAACGGCGACGGCGCCAACAAGACGATCACCGTTCCCATTGCCAATGACGGGGTGACCGAGGACAGCGAGACGTTCACGGTGACGCTTTCCAGTCCCTCGCCCGCGGGCGGACCGACGGGCGCGGTGCTCGGCTCCCTTTCCGTCGCCACGGGGCTCATCGTCTCGCCGTGGCCGGCGGGCGGCGTCCTGCCGGCCGGCTACATCACGCCCGGCGCCTCGTCCGGCGCGTGGGCGGTGGCGAGCGACCAGGCCTACGAGGGAGCGAGCAGCCTGCGCTCGGCCAACGTGATGGCGGCCACGCAGGGCGTGGCCGTGAACTCCGACGCGAGCTTCGTCGGCGAGTTCGTCGCGGGAACGGTGAGCTTCGCCTACCGCGTCTCCAGCTACCAGGGACTCGGCGATCTCGAGTTTTCGATCGACGGCGCCACCCTGCTCATCGAGTCCGGTGAGAGCGGCTGGAAGCTCGCGTCCTTCCCCATCACCTCGGGCACCCACACGCTGCGGTGGCGGTTCGCCAACCGGCTGAACTTCCCGTGCGCCTTCGCCAACCCGCCCGCGGCCGGGGGCGGTTCCTGCGCCGATCGCGTATGGATCGACGCGGTGTCGCTCCCCATGACGCCGGTGTCGATGATGGCCTTTGCGCTTCCCGGCTACGCCGTCACCGAAAGCGCGCCGAGCGTCACGCTGGACGTGAATCGCGCCGGGCCCGCGGACAACCCCGTCTCCGTGAATTACGCCACGGCGAATGGAACGGCGATCGCCGGCACGCATTACGCGGCCACGAGCGGCACGCTCAACTGGGCGGGCGGCGACAGCGCCCCGAAGCAGGTCGTCGTACCCATCACGGACGATGGCGTCGTGAACGCGGCGCGAACGTTTACCGTGAGCCTGTCCAACCCCGTCGGCGGCACCGCGGGCGGACCGAGCACCGTCACCATCGCCGACGACGACAACACGCTGCAGTTCGCCTTTGCGACCACCGCCGTAACGGAGGGGACACCGAGCCTCATCGTGACCGTGACGCGGGCCGGGGCAACCGGTGCGGCGGCCTCCGTCGACTGGATCACCGTGGACAGCACCGCCACGGCAGGCACCGACTTCGGAGCGGCGGGTGTTTCGACGCCGGTCTTCGGCAACCTCAGCTGGGCCGCGGGAGATGCGGCCAGCAAGACCATCACCATCCCGATCCTGGACGACGCGATCGCGGAGCCTGCGAAGACCTTCTTCGTCGGGCTCGGCAACCCGGCCGGAGCAGGCGCGAGCGTCGGCGCGCAATCCGGCATTGCGGTGACGCTGTTCGACGACGAAGCCTCGCTCGAGTTCTCCTCGCCCGCCAACTCGGTGGGTGAAATGGGGGGCAACACGAACGTGACCGTGAACCGCTCCGGTGCGGCCACCAATGCGGTGAGCGTGACCTGGACCACGGCCAACGGCAGCGCGATCGCCGGCCAGGACTTCGGCACCGCCGGCAACCCGGCGCAGCGCTCGGGCACGCTCTCCTGGCCCGCGGGCGACTCCTCGCCCAAGTCCTTCGCCGTGGGCTCGTTCCTCGCGACCCTGCCGATCATCAACGACGCGCTCGCCGAAGGCGACGAGAGCTTCACGATCACGCTCTCCGCGCCCACGGGCGGGGCGGTGCTCGGGCCCACGAGCACGGCCACGCTCACCATCGTCGACGACGAGAGCACGGTGGGCTTCTCGCCGGCCACGCTCACGGTGAGCGAAGCCGGGCCCAACGCCACCCTCACGCTCACGCGCACCGGCTCGAGCGCCACCGCGGCCTCGGTCTCCTGGACCACGGCCTCCGGCACGGCCGGCGCGGGCTCGGACTTCACCCAGTCGAGCGGCACGGTGAACTGGGCCGCCGGCGACGGCGCTCCCAAGACGATCGCCGTGGGCCCGACGGCCGCAGCCGCCCCGTACATCGCGGTGCTGAACGACACCACCATCGAGGGCCCGGAGACCTTCACCGTGACGCTCTTCTCGCCCACGGGCGGTGCGATCCTCGGCACGGCCACGGCCACCGTCACCATCGACAGCGACGACAGCGGCATCACCATGACGAGCCCGACGCAGGCCGTGACCGAATCGGCCGGCAGCGTGGCCGTCTCCGTCACCCGCTCGGGCCCGAGCGCGGGCGCGGTGTCGGTCAACTACGCCACGGCCAACGGCACCGCACTCGCCGGCACGCACTACACGGCCACGAGCGGCACGCTCAACTGGGCCGACGGCGACACCGCGGCGAAGACCATCACGGTGCCCGTCATCGACGACGGCGCGGTCAACGCGGCACGGACCTTCGCCGTGGGGCTGGCCGGCGCCGTGGGCGCGACCCTCGGCTCGCCCTCCTCCACGACCGTCACCATCGCCGACGACGACAACACGGTGCAGTTCACCAGCGCGACGGCGACCGTCACCGAGGGCACGCCCAGCCTGGTTCTCACCGTGAGCCGCGTGGGCGGCACGGCCGGCGCGGCGAGCGTGAACTGGGCGAGCGCCGACGGCACGGCCGTGGCGGGCTCCGACTTCGGCGTCCTCGGCAACGCAAGCCCCGTCTCCGGCACCCTCAGCTGGGCCGCGGGAGATGCGGCCAGCAAGACCATCACCATCCCGATCCTGGACGACGCGGCGGTCGAGTCCGTCGAGAACTTTTTCGTCGGGCTCGGCAATCCCATAGGCGCGAGCATCGGGACCCCGGCCTCCACGGTCGTCACCGTGCTCGACAACGAGGCCTCGCTCAACTTCTCCTCGCCCACCTACGCGGTGGGCGAGAACGGGTCCAACACGAACGTGACCGTGAACCGCTCCGGTGCGGCCACCAATGCGGTGAGCGTGACCTGGACCACGGCCAACGGCAGCGCGATCGCCGGCCAGGACTTCGGCACCGCCGGCAACCCGGCGCAGCGCTCGGGCACGCTCTCCTGGCCCGCGGGCGACTCCTCGCCCAAGTCCTTCGCCGTGGGCTCGTTCCTCGCGACCCTGCCGATCATCAACGACGCGCTCGCCGAAGGCGACGAGAGCTTCACGATCACGCTCTCCGCGCCCACGGGCGGGGCGGTGCTCGGGCCCACGAGCACGGCCACGCTCACCATCGTCGACGACGAGAGCACGGTGGGCTTCTCGCCGGCCACGCTCACGGTGAGCGAAGCCGGGCCCAACGCCACCCTCACGCTCACGCGCACCGGCTCGAGCGCCACCGCGGCCTCGGTCTCCTGGACCACGGCCTCCGGCACGGCCGGCGCGGGCTCGGACTTCACCCAGTCGAGCGGCACGGTGAACTGGGCCGCCGGCGACGGCGCTCCCAAGACGATCGCCGTGGGCCCGACGGCCGCAGCCGCCCCGTACATCGCGGTGCTGAACGACACCACCATCGAGGGCCCGGAGACCTTCACCGTGACGCTCTTCTCGCCCACGGGCGGTGCGATCCTCGGCACGGCCACGGCCACCGTCACCATCGACAGCGACGACAGCGGCATCACCATGACGAGCCCGACGCAGGCCGTGACCGAATCGGCCGGCAGCGTGGCCGTCTCCGTCACCCGCTCGGGCCCGAGCGCGGGCGCGGTGTCGGTCAACTACGCCACGGCCAACGGCACCGCACTCGCCGGCACGCACTACACGGCCACGAGCGGCACGCTCAACTGGGCCGACGGCGACACCGCGGCGAAGACCATCACGGTGCCCGTCATCGACGACGGCGCGGTCAACGCGGCACGGACCTTCGCCGTGGGGCTGGCCGGCGCCGTGGGCGCGACCCTCGGCTCGCCCTCCTCCACGACCGTCACCATCGCCGACGACGACAACACGGTGCAGTTCACCAGCGCGACGGCGACCGTCACCGAGGGCACGCCCAGCCTGGTTCTCACCGTGAGCCGCGTGGGCGGCACGGCCGGCGCGGCGAGCGTGAACTGGGCGAGCGCCGACGGCACGGCCGTGGCGGGCTCCGACTTCGGCGTCCTCGGCAACGCAAGCCCCGTCTCCGGCACCCTCAGCTGGGCCGCGGGAGATGCGGCCAGCAAGACCATCACCATCCCGATCCTGGACGACGCGGCGGTCGAGTCCGTCGAGAACTTTTTCGTCGGGCTCGGCAATCCCATAGGCGCGAGCATCGGGACCCCGGCCTCCACGGTCGTCACCGTGCTCGACAACGAGGCCTCGCTCAACTTCTCCTCGCCCACCTACGCGGTGGGCGAGAACGGGTCCAACACGAACGTGACCGTGAACCGCTCCGGTGCGGCCACCAATGCGGTGAGCGTGACCTGGACCACGGCCAACGGCAGCGCGATCGCCGGCCAGGACTTCGGCACCGCCGGCAACCCGGCGCAGCGCTCGGGCACGCTCTCCTGGCCCGCGGGCGACTCCTCGCCCAAGTCCTTCGCCGTGGGCTCGTTCCTCGCGACCCTGCCGATCATCAACGACGCGCTCGCCGAAGGCGACGAGAGCTTCACGATCACGCTCTCCGCGCCCACGGGCGGGGCGGTGCTCGGGCCCACGAGCACGGCCACGCTCACCATCGTCGACGACGAGAGCACGGTGGGCTTCTCGCCGGCCACGCTCACGGTGAGCGAAGCCGGGCCCAACGCCACCCTCACGCTCACGCGCACCGGCTCGAGCGCCACCGCGGCCTCGGTCTCCTGGACCACGGCCTCCGGCACGGCCGGCGCGGGCTCGGACTTCACCCAGTCGAGCGGCACGGTGAACTGGGCCGCCGGCGACGGCGCTCCCAAGACGATCGCCGTGGGCCCGACGGCCGCAGCCGCCCCGTACATCGCGGTGCTGAACGACACCACCATCGAGGGCCCGGAGACCTTCACCGTGACGCTCTTCTCGCCCACGGGCGGTGCGATCCTCGGCACGGCCACGGCCACCGTCACCATCGACAGCGACGACAGCGGCATCACCATGACGAGCCCGACGCAGGCCGTGACCGAATCGGCCGGCAGCGTGGCCGTCTCCGTCACCCGCTCGGGCCCGAGCGCGGGCGCGGTGTCGGTCAACTACGCCACGGCCAACGGCACCGCACTCGCCGGCACGCACTACACGGCCACGAGCGGCACGCTCAACTGGGCCGACGGCGACACCGCGGCGAAGACCATCACGGTGCCCGTCATCGACGACGGCGCGGTCAACGCGGCACGGACCTTCGCCGTGGGGCTGGCCGGCGCCGTGGGCGCGACCCTCGGCTCGCCCTCCTCCACGACCGTCACCATCGCCGACGACGACAACACGGTGCAGTTCACCAGCGCGACGGCGACCGTCACCGAGGGCACGCCCAGCCTGGTTCTCACCGTGAGCCGCGTGGGCGGCACGGCCGGCGCGGCGAGCGTGAACTGGGCGAGCGCCGACGGCACGGCCGTGGCGGGCTCCGACTTCGGCGTCCTCGGCAACGCAAGCCCCGTCTCCGGCACCCTCAGCTGGGCCGCGGGAGATGCGGCCAGCAAGACCATCACCATCCCGATCCTCGACGACGCCCTCGTCGAGTCGGCCGAAAACTTCACGGTCGCCCTCTCCGGCCCCGTCGGGGCCAGCGTCGGTACCGTCTCCACCGCGACCGTCACGCTCAACGACAACGACATCGGCGTGGTGTTCGATGCCGCGAGTTACGTCGTTGCGGAAGCGGGCGGCGCCGTGACGATCACCGCCAACCGGATAGGGCCCGCCACGTCGGCAGCGTCCGTCGGCTGGACCACGGCCAATGGCAGCGCGGTCGCCGGCCAGGACTTCGGCACCGCCGGCAACCCGGCGCAGCGCTCGGGCACGCTCTCCTGGGCGGCGGGCGACTCCGCGCCCAAATCCCTCTCCATTCCGATCGTGAACGACGCGGTCGCGGAAGGAAACGAGACCTTCACCGTCGAGTTCTTCGGCCCCTCCCCGGGCCTCGTGCTGGGAACGCCTTCGACCACGTGGGTGAACATCGTGGACGACGAGACGCCGCCGGAATCGACGCTGCAGTTCAGCGTCAACAAGACGACGGTCACCGAAACGATGGGCACCGTCACGCTCACCGTCACGCGCACGGGAAGCGGCTTCACGTTCCCGGCGAGCGTGAACTACTCGACGACTCCCGTCTCGGCGCTCGCCGCCAGCGACTACACCACGACGGCCGGCACGCTCACCTGGCCTGCGGGCGACAGCACGCCCCGCACGATCACCGTGCCGATCACGGGCGACGCCATTGCCGAGCCTCCCGAGCAATTCGCCGTGCTGCTCGCTTCGCCCTCGCCGGGTGTCGCGCTGGGCACGAACTCGATCGCCGTCGTGCTGGTCCTGGACGACGACGAGATCTTCCCGCCGCTCGGGGGCATTCCGCCAGGCTGGACGATGCCGCCCGCCGCCAATGCGGGCTGGAACGTGAGCAACGACCCGGGCGCGCTCGAGGGTGTCCTCACCCTCCGCACCGACACCGCCTTCGACAACGAGGTGGCGCAGGTGGAGGTTTCCGGAACCTACCTTGCAGGAACGCTTTCGTTCTTCGTGAAGGTCTCCAGCGAACCCGGCTTCGATGCGCTGCGCTTCTACGTGGATGGCGTCAGGGTCGGGGAATGGTCGGGGACGACCAACACCGGGTGGCAGGCGTTCAGCATCCCGGTCTCCGCTGGAGCCCATGCATTCCGCTGGTCCTACGAGAAGGACGGCTCCGGTGCCTTCGGCCAAGATGCGGCCTGGCTGGATTCGGTGACGCTGCCACCGCAGTAGCGATCCGGATTACGGAAGGGGTCGCCGGACCGATTCTCTCGGCCGGGCTGCTGGCGCCCGGTTTACGGGACCATCCTCCCCCGATAAGTGTTGCGCGGACTAACGGGGCCGGAAGGGCAGCTTTTTCGCCAACCGTGAACGGTGCGCCGCCCAGCCCGCCCCGCATTGCAATATCACGCCCCGGCGCCAGGAGTGTCCGCTGATCTGGCCGGAATTCCGGTACCACGTCCCGGCACGAAATCACTTCCCCGCGAAGTCCCCCGCCTTCACGACCGTGACTTTCGCGGGATCGAGGTGCTTCTTCAGCGCCGCGTTCACGTCGGCCACCGCAAGCGCCCGGATGCGGTCCTCGAAGATCTTGCTGAAGGCGAAGCGGCGGTCGTGGTGCAGGTAAAACGTCCACCCGCCGGCAAGCGTGCCGTCCTGCGCCCGTGCCTGCACGCGGCTCTGGATGGCTCCGGATTTCGCATTCGCCAGCTCCGCCGCCGTGAAGCCGTCCTTCAGCGCGCGAGCGAGCTCCTCCTTGAACGCCACTTCCACCTTCGCGATGTTCTTCGGCGCGGCGATGGCGTAGGCGCTCCACGTGGCGGCGCGGTCGACCGCGGGCACCGTGAGCCCCGAACCCGCGGCGTAGGAGAGACCGTCCTTCTGGCGCATGCGCTCGCCGAAGCGCGAATCGAGCCCCGCGCCACCGCCGAGGATGTAGTTGGCGATGTAGAGCGCGGCGTAGTCCTCGTCGCTGTCCGTCATGTCGACGTTCTGGCGCGCGAGGAAGATGGCGTTCTCCTTGTCGGGCGTCGGCACCGTGAGATCGGCGGGTGCGATGTTGCCGTTCTTCAAGGGCACATGGGCGAAGGGCTTCGGCGCGCGCCAGCCCTCGAAGAGCTCCTTCAGGGTCGCGGCCACCTTCGCCTCGTCGAAGTCCCCCACGACCGCGATTTCGGCCGTGCCGGCGCCGTAGAAGTCACGGTGGAAGCGCCGCGCATCCTCGAGCTTCGCGGCCTGGATGTCCGCGAGGGATTCCTCCAGGGTGGGGCGGTAGCGCCAGTCGCCCTTCGGGTAGGCGTTGAAATGCCGCGCGAGCGCTTCGGATGCGCGCGCGTTCGGCTCGGCGAACTGCGACTGGATCTGCGTGACGCTCTGGTTGCGAAGCTGCTCGAACTCGCCCTCCGGGAAGGACGGCTCCTTCAGCACATGGGCGGCGAGCCGCAACGCCTCCTCGAGGTTCGCGCGCGTCGTCTGGAAGCTGCCGCCCGCCCCGCCGACGGCTCCGGAGATCTTCAGGCGCTCGAGCTCGTCCGCGAGCTGCGTGCGCGTGTACTTCGTCGTTCCGCGGCTGAGCATCTGCCCGGCCACCTGCGCAGCGGTCTTCTGCCCGAAGAGGCTCTTCTCGTCTCCCATGCGCAGCGCGATCGACACGTCCACGGTCTCGCCGCGGTTCTTCTTCGCGAGCAACGCCACCTTGAGGCCGCCGAAGCGGTAGTGCTTCGTGCGCGCGTCTATGTTTTCCTGCGAGGGATCGAAAGCCTCCGCCACGCTCGTGGCGGCCTTGCCCTTGAAGTCCTTCATCACCTCGGCCACGGCGGGCGCGGGCGGGATCTCCGCGCGCTGCGGCTGGTCCTCGGGCAGGTAGAGCCCGACGGTGCGGTTGTCGCGCCGATAGTAGGCCTTGGCGGCCCGGGAGATCGTCTCGTCCGTCACCTTCGGCAGGTCGTCGCGCGCGAGGAAGAAGAGCCGCCAGTCGCCGAGAGCGATGTACTCGGAGAGCTGCACGCCGACGGATTCGTGGTTGGCGAGCGACTTCTCGAACTGGTTCTCGAAGCTCTTGCGCGCCCGGGAGATCTCCTCCGCCTTGGCGGGAGAAGCACCGAAGCCCTCCACGATGCGCACCAGCTCGTCCCGCACGGGTTCGACCGCGTCGCCCTTCTTCACGGTGGCGCCGAAGATGTGCAGGCCGGCGTTCACTCCCGTCATCGGGAAACCGAAGACCTGCGCAGCCTTGCCCGTCTCCACCAGCGCCTTGTGCAGGCGCCCCGTGGGCGTGTCGGCGAGCACGTTGTTCGCGAAGGAGATGCCGTCGCTGTCGGCATGCAGGCCGGAGGGGATCTTGTAGGCCACGGCCGCGATCTGCACGTCGCCCTTGCGGCGGATGCGGAACTCGCGTTCGCCGTCCTGGGTGGGTTCGACCGTCCACAACTCGGGGAGCTTTCGCGTGGGTTTCGGGATCCTGCCGAAGGCGTTCGCGACGAGGGCGAGCGCTTTCGCCTCGTCGAAGCGGCCGGCGACCAGGAGCACGGCGTTGTCGGGCTGGTAGTAGGTCCGATAGAAGGCGCGGAGGTTTTCTTCCTTCACGTTCTCGATGTCGCTCCGGTTGCCGATGGTGGAGCGCCCGTAGCTGTGCCAGTCGTAGGCCACGCTCTGCAGGCGCTTGAGCAACACGCCGAAGGGCGAGTTCTCCCCCATTTCGTACTCGTTTCGCACCACCGTCATCTCGGTGTCCAGGTCGGACTTGCGGATGAAGGAGTTCACCATCCGGTCGGCCTCCATCGCGATGGCCCACGCGAGGTTGTCCTCGCTCGCCTGGAAGAGCTCGTAGTAGTTGGTGCGGTCGAGCCACGTGGTTCCGTTCGAGCGCGCCCCGCGCTGGTTGAACTGCTTGTCGAGGTCCGGGTTCTTCGGCGTGCCCTTGAAGACCAGGTGCTCGAGGAGGTGCGCCATGCCCGTCTCGCCGTAGTTCTCGTGGCGGCTGCCGACGAGGTAGGTGATGTTCACGGTGATGGTGGGCTTGGAGAGATCCGGGAAGAGCAGGACCTTCAGGCCGTTGTCGAGCCGGTACTCGGTGATCCCCTCGACGGAAGTCACGCGTTCGACTCCCTTGGGCGGGGCCACCTGCGCGAGGACGGGCGCGGCGGCGAACGCGAGGCAAAGGGCGATCAGGCGAAGCAGGCGCATCGGGAAACTCCTGGGACCATGGGGGCGGGAATCGGCGGGGTGGGGTTCGCGAACCGCGACCCGGGGGCCTCGCTGCTTCATTGAATGCGGCGGCGGCGGGCCTCGAAGAGACAGACACCGCTCGCCACCGAAACGTTCAGGCTCTCCACCGAGCCCAGCATCGGGATGGAGACCAGGTGGTCGCAGGAATCGCGGGTCAGGCGTCGCAGGCCCTCTCCTTCGGCGCCCAGGACGAGGCCGAGAGCGCCGTCGAGCTTCGCCTCCCACAGGGTCCGCGGGGCGTCGTCCGCCGTGCCCACCATCCAGATGCCCCGCTCCTTGAGCTCGCGCATCGTCCTCGCCAGGTTCGTGACCACGACATAGGGCACGGTCTCGGCTGCGCCGGAAGCGACCTTGATCGCCGCGGTGGTGAGCCCGCAGCTGCGGTCCTTCGGGGCGATGACGGCGTGTGCCCCCGCGCCATCGGCCACGCGCAGGCAGGCGCCGAGGTTGTGCGGGTCCTGCACGCCGTCGAGCAGCAGCAGCAGCGCCGGCTCCTCGAGGCCCTCGAGCACGTCCTCGATGAACTGCGGCATGTGCATCTCGTCGGCCATCGCCACCACGCCCTGGTGGCGCGCCCCTCCGGACATGCCGTCCAGGCGCTTCGCGTCCACTGCCATCAAGCGCACGCCGAGCTTGTCGGCGAGCGACTTGAGGTCCTTCATGCGCGCATCCGACCGTTCCGCGTCCACGTAGATCTCGCGCACCGAATCCGCCTTCTGCTTCAGGCGCCCCCGCACCGCGTGGAATCCCGCCAGCGTCTTGATCGCCATCCTACTTCCGCTTCTTCCTGCCGTCGGAGAGGCGCGTGTCGAGCTTCGCGTGCTTCTTGTCCTGGTCGCGGGGCTTCTTCGCCACCGCCACCGGAACCGCGTGAGGCATCTCGCCTTCGGCGGAGGGGCTGCGGCCCGCGGCATCGACAAGCACGAAATCGATCTTGGTGGTCTCGATGTCCACCCGCACCACGCGCACCTTCACGCGGGCGCCGAGCTGGTAGCGGATGCCGGTGCGCTCGCCACGCAGCAGGTGGCGCTGCTGGTCGTACTGGTAGTAGTCGGCCCCCAGGTCGGAGATGTGGACCAACCCGTCGATGAAGAGCTCGTCGAGCGTGACGAAAAGCCCGAACCCGGTCACCCCGCTCACCGTGCCCTCGAACTCGTCGCCGACGTGGTCCTGCATGAAGTAGCACTTGAGCCAGTTCTCGACATCGCGCGTGGCGTCGTCCGCCCTGCGCTCGGTCTCGGAGCAATGCACGCCCAGCGCGCTCCAGTCGACGGCTTCGAGGGACGCGCCGCCCAGGACCGCCTTGATCGCCCGGTGCACCACCAGGTCCGGGTAGCGCCGGATGGGAGAGGTGAAGTGCGTGTAGCCCTCGTAGGCGAGGCCGAAGTGGCCGACGTTCTTCGGGCTGTAGACCGCCTGTCGCAGCGACCGCAGCATCACCGTCTGCAGCAGCCCCGCGAAGGGCTTGTCCTTCACCTTCGCGAGGAGCTGGGCGTAGTCCCGCGCATGGGGCTCGTCGCCGCCCGCGAGCGTGAGGCCGAAGTCCTTGAGCATGGAACGCAGCGCCTCGAGCTTCTCCGGCGTGGGCCCCTCGTGGACGCGAAAGAGCGTGGGCTGGCCGTTCTGCAGGAGGAAATCGGACGCGCACACGTTCGCCGCGAGCATGCACTCCTCGATCAGGCGGTGGGCGTCGTTGCGCTCGACGCGGACGATGCGCTCGATCTTGCCGTGGTCGTCGAAGATCATCTGCGTCTCCACGGAGTCGAAGTCGATCGCCCCGCGCCGGGCCCGCTCTCCCAGCAGCGCCTTGAAGACGGCATGCAGGTGCCCGAGCCCCGGCACGAGCGCCTTGTCGACCGGGGGCTCGGCCCGCCCGCCCGCGAGCACGGCCGCCACCCGCGTGTAGGTCAGGCGCGCGTGCGAATGGATGACGCCGGAGTAGAAGCCGTAGTGGCGCACCACGCCGCCCGTCGAGATCTCCATCTCGCACACCATCGTGAGGCGGTCCACCTCGGGCTTGAGCGAGCACAGCTCGTTCGAGAGCGCCTCGGGAAGCATCGGGATCACGCGGCGCGGGAAGTAGACGGAATTGCCGCGCTCCCGCGAATCGCGGTCCAGCGCATCGCCCGGCCGCACGTAGTGGCTCACGTCGGCGATGGCGACCCAGACCTTCCAGCCCTTGCCCTTGGCGAGCGGCTCGCAGCAGACGGCGTCGTCGAAGTCCTTGGCCGTCTCCCCGTCGATGGTGACGAACGGGAGGGCGCGCAGGTCCTTCCGGCCCTTGATGTCCTTCGCGAGCACCTTGTCGCCGACCTTCGCGGCCTGCTTTTCGGACTCCGCGGAGAACTCGGTCGGGAGGTCGTGCTTCCTCAGCGCGATCTCGATCTCCATCCCGGAATCGGCGTAGTTGCCGAGGATCTCCACCACGCGCGCGATGGGCTCCGCGTGGGGCGAGGGCTGCTGGATGATCTCGGCTTCCACGACCTGCCCGTGCTTCGCCCCGTTCGCGCCGTCGGGCGGCACGAGGAAATCCTGGGCGATCCGCTTGTCCTCCGCGACGATGAACATCACGCCCTGCTCGACGAACAGGCGTCCGACGACCTTCCGGTGGGAGCGCGTGAGCACCTCCACGATGGAGCCCTCGCGGCGGCCGCGCCGGTCCAGGCCGGTCACGCGCGCGAGCACCGTGTCGCCGTGCAGCGCCTTGTGCATCTGCTTGGGGCCGAGAAAGAGATCCTCGCTGCCGTCCTCGGGCTTCAGGAACCCGAAGCCGTCGGGGTGGCCTTGGACGCGGCCCTTGACGAGCCCGGCCTTGTCCGCGACGAGGATGGCGCCGCGGCGGTTGCGCATTACCTGGCCTTCGCGCTCCATGGCGGACAGGCGCCGGGCGAAGGAATCGCGCTCGTGTCCTTCGATCGCGAGGAGGGAGACCAGGTGGTCCTCGGCGAGCGGCACGCCCTCGCGGTTGAGCACCTCGAGGATCATCTCGCGGCTGGGCAGGGGGTTTTCGTACTTCGCGGCTTCGCGGTCCCGATGGGGATCCGCATGCCGCAGGGTCTTGGCTTTTCTGGACAAAAAAGGGCCTTCCTTCTAAAATTGCGGGCTTGGCTGACGAAGGTCAGTCCATGCCCAGATGGCGGAATTGGTAGACGCACCAGTTTCAGGTACTGGCGGGTAACACCGTGGAGGTTCGAGTCCTCTTCTGGGCACCACCGATTATGGGGCCGGGTCGAAAACCCGGCCCCATTTCATTGGTGCGCGGTTCGCGAACCGGACGCGGCCGCCACGGGCGGCCGCTGGCCGAACGGATGCTCAAGGACGATGGTCTCCTCGCGGTCGGGGCCGGTGGAGATGAGCACGACGGGGGCGCCTGCCAGGGCCTCGAGGCGCTTGAGATAGTTGCGCGCGTTGGCCGGCAGCGCATCGAACGACTTCACGCCCACGGTGCTTTCCTTCCACCCCGGGAAGTCTTCGTAGACCGGCTCGCAGATGGCCAGCGCCTCGGCGCCCACGGGCAGGATGTGGCGCATCTCGCCGCGCACCTTGTAGCCCACCGCGAGACGCACCGAATCGAGGCCATCGAGCACGTCCAGCTTGGTGATGCACAGGCCCGAGAGGCCGTTCAGCTGAACCGCGCGCTTGAGCGCGGCCGCATCGAACCAGCCGCAGCGCCGCGGCCGGCCCGTGACGGAGCCGAACTCGTTGCCCTTCACGCGCAGGTGCTCGCCCACCTCGTCGTCGAGTTCCGTCGGGAAGGGGCCGCCGCCCACGCGCGTCGCGTAGGCCTTGGCCACGCCCAGGACGTAGTGCAGCTGCTGCGGGCCCACGCCCGCGCCCGCGCACGCCTGCCCCGCGAGGCAGTTCGACGAGGTGACGTAGGGGTAGGTGCCGTGGTCCACGTCCAGCAGCGCCGCCTGGGCGCCCTCGAAGAGGACCGACTTGCCCTCGCCGATGAGCGCGTTCAGCTCGGCGGAGACGTCGGCCACCATGGGCTCGAGCGCCTCGCCGAGCGCGAGCGTGTCGTCCAGCGTCTTCTGGAAATCCACCACGTCGGCCTTGAAGTAGTGCTTCAGCACGAAGTTGTGGTAGTCCAGCACCTCGCCCAGCTTCGCGGCGAAGCGCTCGCGCGCGTAGAGGTCCTGCACGCGGATCGCGCGCCGCGCCACCTTGTCCTCGTAGGCGGGCCCGATGCCGCGCCCGGTGGTGCCGATCTTCGCCTCGCCCTTGGCGCGCTCGCGCGCGGCGTCGAGGGCGACGTGGTGCGGCAGGATCAGTGGGCACGCCTCCGAGATGCGCAGCCGTCCGCGCACCTCGAGGCCGGCCGCTTCGAGCTCGCCGATCTCCTTCATGATCGCATCGGGCGAGACCACCACGCCGTTGCCTATGAAGCACTTTACGCCTGGATGCATGATGCCCGACGGGATGAGCCGCACGATCGTCTTCTTGCCGCCGATCACCAGCGTGTGGCCGGCGTTGTGCCCGCCCTGGAAGCGCACCACCGCCGCGCAGTGGTCCGTGAGCCAGTCGACGATCTTGCCCTTGCCCTCGTCGCCCCACTGCGTGCCGATCACCACGACGTTCTTGGCCATCTCAGTTGCCTTTCAGGGGAACGACCGACCAGTGGCCTTCGTTCGATTGCAGGATTCGGTCGCAGCCCAGTTCAGCGCGAGCGTCGTCGTGGCCGGGAAGGTCGGCGATCACGATCTCGCCGGCCGCGCGCAGCCTCGCCACTTCCTCGTCGAGCGCCGGATCCTCGACGCAAGGCGCGAGGACGGCCGCAGGACGGGGCGTGGCGCCGACGAGGGAGGCGATGCGGCGCAGGTCCATCGTGAAGCCGGTGGCGGGCCGGGCCCGCCCGAAGGAGCGCCCCACCTCGTCGTAGCGGCCTCCGCGCGCCAGGGCGTCGGGCGAGGCCGGCGCGAATGCCGCGAAGACCACGCCGCTTTCATAGTTGAAGCCGCCCAGCTCCGCCAGGTCGAAGCTCACCTCGAGGCCGGGCGCGGCCACTTCCCTCGCAAGGCGCGCGAGTTCGTCCAGCGCCTGGGCGATGGCGGGGTTTTTCGGCAGCGCCTTGCGCGCCTCGTCCAGCACCGCCGCGTCCCCGTTCAGGCGAGTGAGCCGCGCGATCGCCTCGGCACGCTCCTCGCCGAGCGCCGCGCCCATCGCGAGGACCGTCGGCGCGTCCTTCTGCTGCACGGCGTGGAAAAGCGACTCCGCCTCTTCCGCGCCCAGGCCGGCGCCTTCGGTGAGCGCGCGGTAGATGCGCGGGTGCCCGATGTCCAGGTGCAGGCGCTCGAGCCCCGCGACGGCGAGCGAGCGCGACATGAGCCGGAGCACCTCGAGATCGGCCTCCAGGCCCGCGTGCCCGTAGAGTTCCGCGCCGATCTGGATGGGCTCGCGCGTCGTGGTCATTCCCGAGGGCAGCGTATGCAGCACGCTGCCGCAGTAGGCGAGGCGCGCCACCCCCTCCCGGTTGAGCAGGTGCGCGTCGATTCGCGCCACCTGCGGCGTATGGTCCGCGCGAACGCCGAGCTGCCTTCCGGAGAGACGGTCCACGAGCCGGAAGGTGGCGAGGTCCAGGTCGCGCCCGGTGCCGGAGAGGAGGGACTCGGTGAATTCGAGCAACGGCGGCTGGACGATCTCGAAGCCATGCACCTCGAAGAGGTCGAGGAGGGAGCGGCGAAGCCGCTCCACCGTCCTCGCCCCGTCGGGGAGGATGTCCTCGATGTGCTCGGGCAGGAGCCAGCGCCTCATGTCACGAACGCCAGCAGGGCGAGGCCCACGGTCATCGACACCAGTCCCGCGAAGCGGATCTGCCCGTCCTTCATCTCGATCAGGTTGCGGAAGGCCTCGCGCCAGAGCTTCGGCGCCACGAAAGGCAGGATTCCCTCGATCACGAGCATGAGCGCAAACCCCGCGAACAGGACTTCCGTCACCACCCCGGGGCCCTACTTGCCGCGGCCCGGGTTCTTCAGGTACTTGAAGAATTCCGAATTCGGCTCGAGGACCATCACGTCGCTCTTGTTGCGCAAGGCGGAGCGGTAGGCCTCGAGGCTGCGGTAGAAGCTGTAGAACTCGGCATTGCGGCTGTAGGCCTCCGCATAGATGCGCGAGGCCTGCGCGTCGCCCTCGCCCTTGATGCGCTGGGCGTCGCGGTAGGCCTCCGCCACGATCACCTGCTTCTGGCGGTCGGCGTCGGCCTTGATCTTCTCGCCCTCGGCGGCACCCGTGGAGCGCAGCTCGTTGGCCACGCGCTTTCGTTCCGACTCCATCCGGCGGTAGACGTCGGAGGAGATCTCGGGCACGAGGTCCACGCGCTTCAGCCTCACGTCCACGACCTCCACGCCGATGTTCTTCACGTCCTTGTCGACCTTGTCGGCGACCGTCTCCATGATCTTGTCGCGCTCGCCGGACACCACGTCGTGCACCGTGCGCTTGGCGAATTCCGCGCGCAACGCGTCGTTGACCGTCTGCGAGATGCGCGCTTCGGCGGCGTTGGAGTCTCCCCGCACCGACACGTAGTACTGGCGCACGTCGATCACGCGCCACTTCACGAAGGAGTCCACGAGGACGTTCTTGTTCTCCGAGGTGAGGAAGCGCTCGGCGTCCTTGGTGTCGTAGGTCTGGATGCGCGTGTCGAAGAGGCGCACGTTCTGCAGCAGCGGCACCATGAAGTACAGACCCGGCTGGGTCTGCAGCGAGATGACCTCGCCCAGCTGGAACTTGATGGCGGCCTTGCGCTGGTCGACCGTGTAGACGCTCATGGAGAGCGCGAGAATCGCGACGGCGATGGCAACGAGGGTGGCGGCGGCGGAGCGGTTCATCGGCGCACCTTATCGGTCACGGGAACGCAGCGCGTCGCCGGTGCGCGCGCCGCCTGGAGCCGGCGCGCCGGGGGCGGCGGGATCGGCAGGAGAAATCATGCGCGGCAGCGGCACGTCCGCTCCCTGGGCGGAAACCGTGGCGCCCGGCGTCGAGCTCATCTGCATGAGCTTGTCCAGCGGCAGGAAGAGCAGGTTCTGGCCCGCCTTCTGGTCCACGATCACCTTGCTGGTGTTGGAGAGGATCTGCTGCATCGACTCCAGGTACAGGCGCTCGCGGGTGACCTGCGGGGCCTTCTCGTACTCGACGAGCACCTGGCGGAAGCGCGAGCCTTCGCCCTGGGCGGTGGCGATGACCGTCTGCTTGTAGCCGGCGGCCTCCTCGGTGAGGCGGGCGGCCACGCCGCGGGCGTTCGGCACCACGCTGTTGGCGTAGGCCTGGCCCTCGTTCTTGAAGCGCTCGCGGTCCTGCTGCGCGCGCACGGCGTCGTCGAAGGAGGCCTGCACCTGCTCCGGCGGCTGCACGTTCTGCAGGTTCACCGTGGTGACGTTGATGCCGGTCCGGTAGCGGTCCAGGATCTGCTGCATCAGCTGCTTCACGCGGGAGGCGATCTCGCTGCGGCCCTGGTTCAGCACGAAGTCCATCTTGCTCTTGCCCACGATCTCGCGAATGGCGGTCTCGGCGGCCTGGAGCACGTTGTCGTCGGGATTGCGGTTGTTGAAGAGGTAATCCTCCGGGCTCTTGAGCGTGTACTGGATGGCGAACTGCACGTCGACGATGTTCTCGTCGTCCGTGAGCATCAAGGCCTCCTGGGGCTGCTTGTTCTTGGCCGTCCCGCGGTAGCCCACCTCCACGGTGCGCACGCCGGAAACGTTGACCACCTCGACCGACTCCACCGGGTACGGCACATGCCAGCGCGGGCCGGGCATCGTCGTCTCGATGTACTTGCCCAGCCGCAGGACCACGCCGCGGCGGCCCTCATCCACGATGTAGAAGCCGCTCGCGAGCCACACGGCGACCACGATCAGGACGATGAACGCGATGGAGCCCCCGAAGAAGAAGGCGCCCGGACCGCCGGACGGCGGCATGGGACCCGATGGACCGGAGGGGCGGCGCGCGAAAAGGCCCGAGAGCTTCTGGTTGAGCTTCCTCAGGATCTCGTCGAGGTCCGGCGGGCCGTCGTTGGGGCGTTTTCCCCACTGGGGATCGTTGGGCGGCATGCGAGTGTAGGGCGAAGGAGGTGGGAAAGGGACGAGGGGGAGATGGGGGCTGCGAGGCCAGGTTCAATGCGGCGCGGATTCGCCTAGGCGGCCGGAGCCAGTGCGCGCGGATCGGTTTCGCGAACCACTTCCGCCAGTGCCGCGCGGATGGCCTCGATTCCCCCGCCGGTGACGGCACTCGCCTTGATATTCAAGATTTTACCACAAGGATCGCGCACCACTTCCGCTACGGCGCCCGCGATCCGGTCGATCTTGTTCCAGACCACGATCTGCGGAATGTCGGCGGCCCCGATCTCCGCGAGCACCGCGTTCACGGCATCGACCTGCTCGTCGTGCCCGGGATGGGAGGCATCGACCACGTGCAGCAGGAGGTCGGCCTGCACCGTCTCCTCCAGCGTGGCGCGAAACGCCGCCACCAGACCGTGCGGAAGGTCGCGCACGAAACCCACCGTGTCGGAGATCGCCGCGTTCACGCCCTCTCCCAGGTGGAGCCGGCGCGTGGTCGGATCCAGCGTCGCGAAGAGCTTGTCGGCGACGAATGCACCGGCGCGCGTGAGCCGGTTGAAGAGCGTCGACTTGCCGGCGTTGGTGTAGCCCACGATGGACACCCGCAGCATTCCCGAGCGCGCACGTGCCGCGCGTTGCGTCGCGCGGGTCCGCGCGACCTTCTTCAGGCGCTCTTTCAACTTCTTCACGCGCTCGCCGATGAGGCGCCGGTCCAGCTCGATCTGCTTCTCGCCCGGGCCACCGGTCTTCGACAGCCCCCCGCGCTGGCGCTCGAGGTGCGTCCAGCCGCGCACCAGGCGCGTGGACAGGTGCTCCAGCCGCGCGAGCTCGACCTGCAGCTTGCCTTCGTGGCTTCTCGCGCGCTGGGCGAAGATCTCCAGGATCAGGTCCGTGCGGTCGTAGACCTGCACGGCCGGCCCGCCCTCGGAAAGCGCACGCTCGAGGTTCCGGATCTGCACGGCGGTCAACGCGTGGTCGAACACCACCGAGCGCGCGCCATGCAGGCGGCAGGTGTCCTTGATCTCCTGGACCTTGCCGGAACCGGCGAAGGTCGATGCGTCGGGCCGGTCGCGGCTGCCGCCGATGACCGCGCATACCACGCCGCCCGCGCTGGCGATCAGGCTGCCGGCCTCCTCGGCGCGATCACGCACGCCCCGCTTGCCGATTTCCAGGCAGACGAGGACGGTGCGCTCCCTCGCGGGAGCCGGAGGCTCAGGATTCCTGGGGGTTTTCAGACGGGACCGACACCGGCCTGGCCGGCACGACCGTGGAAATGGCGTGCTTGTAGACCATCTGCGTCACGGTGTTCTTGAGGAGGACGACGTACTGGTCGAACGACTCGATCTGGCCCTGCAGCTTGATGCCGTTCACGAGGTAGATCGAGACCGGCACGTGTTCCTTGCGCAAGATGTTCAGGAAAGGATCCTGAAGCAGTTGCCCCTTGTTGCTCATGGTTTGCCCCTTTTAGTTGCGGGTTCCTGTCCGGTGCCGTTAGCTGAATGTTCTGCGGCCCCCGGCCTTCCACTAACCGCACGACTCTACTGGAAAGGCCGCTCGTTGGCCACCCGGGTAGGGACACCCGCCACGGGTGCGGAGTTCCCGGGAATGCCACCCGGATCAGCTGTAGAGCTTCTTCTGGCGGCGCTTCTGGCGGCGGTTCGTGGCTTCCTGGCGGGGGGTGAGGTTCGGGCGCTGCTTGCCCTCGTAGGGGTTCGCGCCCTGGCGAAGCTCGATGCGCAGGGGGGTACCCTTCAGCTTGAAGACCTTCACGAAGGTGTTGGCGAGGTAGCGCCGGTAGCCCTCCTTGATGGCGGCCACGCTGGTTCCGTGGATCACGACGATCGGCGGGTTGGAGCCGCCCTGGTGCGCATAGCGCAGCTTCGGCCGGATGCGGCCGGCGAGCGGCGGGGCCTGCTTCTCGACCGCGGCCTGGAGCGCCCGCGTAAGCTTGGGCGTGGAGAGCTTGGCCATGGCGGCGGCAAAGGCGCGGTCCACCGCCTCGAAGAGCGCCTTGACCCCGGTGCCCTTCAGGGCCGAGATCGGCACGAATTCCGCGAAGTCGAGAAAGGCGAGCTTTCGCTCGAGGTCCGTCTTCGCGTCCTTGCGCATCTCGGCGTCCACGGCGTCCCACTTGTTCACCGCAACCGCGAGCGCCCTGCCCGCCTCGACGATGTAGCCGGCGATGTGCGCGTCCTGCTCCGAGATGTCGGTCGCCGCGTCCACCACGAGCACGACCACGTTGGCGCGCTCGATGGCCTGCAGCGTCTTCACCACCGAGAACTTCTCGACGGACTCGAACACCTTGCCCTTGCGGCGGATGCCGGCCGTGTCGACGATCGTGTACGGCCTGCCCTGCCAGCTCGCCTCGACCTCGATCGCGTCGCGCGTCGTGCCGGGCTCGTCGAAGGCGATCATGCGCTCCTCGCCCAGCACCCGGTTCACGAGCGTGGACTTGCCCACGTTGGGCCGCCCGACGATGGCCACGCGCGGGTGGTCCGGCTCGGACTCCGCTTCCCCGGCCGGCGCCGGGAACGGGGCGAGCGCGTCTTCCACCAGTTGCCGCACCCCTTCCCCATGGGCGGCAGAGATCGCATGGGGCCTGCCCAGGGCGAGTTCGTGGAACTCGGCCACGGCGATGTCCTCCTGCATGCCCTCGGTCTTGTTCACCGCGAGCCACACCGGCGCGCCGCGCGCGCGCAGCAGTTCCGCGATGCGCTTGTCCTGCGGTGCGAGGCCGGCGCGCCCGTCGACCACGAAGACGACGATGTCGGCCTCCGCGATGGCCTCCCGCGCCTGGCGCGCCATCTCCGAGAGGATCCCGTCCTTCGCCACGGGCTCGAAGCCGCCCGTGTCGACCACGATGAAAGGCTTGTCGCCCATGCGACCGCGCCCGTAGTGGCGGTCGCGCGTGAGGCCCGGCATGTCGTGCACGATCGCGTCGCGCGAACGCGTGAGCCGGTTGAAGAGCGTCGACTTGCCGACGTTGGGGCGGCCGACGAGAACCACGGTGGGTTTCATGGAAGCCCCCGTGGCGAGCGCCTCAGAAGCGCACGAATGAGAGCGTACCCCCGGCGGTCTGCACCAGCAGCCCCGACTTCTCCGGCACGATGGCGTGCACCGCACCCCCGTCCACGGCGAGGCGCCCGATGATCGCGCCGTCGTCCTTCGAGAGCACGTGCAGGTAGCCGAGCGAATCTCCCACCACCACCTTGCCGTCGACCACGACCGGCACGGTGAGCCGGCGGCGCTTGAGCTTGTCCTGCTTCCAGCGCGAGGCCCCGCCTTCGCGATCGAGCGCATGCACGACGTCCTGGTCGTCGGAGACGTAGACGCTCTTGTCGTCGAACGCGAGCCCGGAGGCGCTGGAGATTTCGCGCGTCCAGAGCGTGTTGCCGCCCTGGACGTCGAAACAGGCGATCTTGCCCTGGAATGCGGCCGCGCAGATGCGGCCGCCGTCGATCACCGGAAGCCCCGACACGTCCGCCACCCGCTCGAGTTCCGTCGCACCCCGCGGCAGGCTCACGGTGACTTCCCAGGTGAGCTTTCCGTCGTCGAGGTCCAGGGCGATCAGCTTGCCGCCCGGATATCCGGCCACCACGTTGGACGAGGTCGCGACGACCGCCGTTTCCGCGCGCAGCAGCAGCGCCGGCGTGGCGCGCTGGTAGACCCACTGGCGCTTTCCGTCTGCGAGCGAAAGCGCGAAGATGCGTCCGTCCGCCGTGCGCACGATGGCGCTCTTGCCGGCCACGACCGCCGGCGCCAGCACCTCTCCCGCCACGTTGGAGAGCCATTTCTGCTTGCCCGTGGTGTCCATCGCGACCACTTCGCCCTTGATCGTGCCCGCGATGACGAGGTCGCCCTCGCCGGACGCGCCCGAGGAGAGCTTGCGCCCGGCGTCGAGCCGCGCGGTCACGCGCCCGCTGTCGAGGTCCACCAGGGTGAGCGTTCCATCTGCTGCCGCGGCGAAGACGCGGTTGCCGTCGACCTTCGGCGAGAACTTGTATTCGCCGGCCTTGCCCACGGAGGCGCTCCACGCCACCGCGGGGGAGACGGTCGCGCGGATCTCGGTGAGGGGCATGGGCTTCTTGTCGGCGCCGCCGAAGAAGCCGCAGCCGGCGAGCGTGGCAAGGCAGGCCGCGGCGAGCGCCCGCGAGGTGCGCCTCATGGCGTGCCCCCGAGCGCGCCAAGCTTCAACTCCGTGATGTTGCGAAGCGGGCTGCCCGGGCCGCTCTTGTCGATGGCGAGCTTGTAGGCGGCGCGCGCCTCGTCTATGCGGCCTTGCGCGAAGAGAATGTCGCCCTTGAGGTCCGCGGCCATCGCGACCCAGGCCTCGTCCTGGTTGCCATCGAGGACCTTGAGCGCCTCGGCGTGCTTCTTCAGGTCGAGCAGGACCGCGGCCAGGCGGATGCGCGCGATCCCGCGGTGTTCCTCGCGGCCGTTGGCCATCACCCACTCCAGGCGCGACTGCGCTCCCGCGAGATCGCCTGCCTCGAAGCTCGCCTGCGAAGAAGCGAGCGCGGACTCGGAGGCGAAGAACGTGCGCGGGTGCTTGTCGATCAACGCCTGCGCGATGTCGGCGGTGCGCTTGGCATCGCCGCGCGCCTGGGACAGCCCGGCGGCCATGGCCGCGGCTTCCTCGGTCTGGACCGCGGACCAGTATTGCCAGCCCCGCCAGCCACCCAACGAGAGCACGAAAGCGGCAACCGCGGCATAGACGAACTTGGCGTTGTCCTCCCACCAGTTCTGGATGGCGGCTATTCGTTCCTGCTCTTCGAAATCGTAGGATCCAGCCATGGGCGTCGTTCCGGCAAAGGGGAAGTGGGAGGAGGGTTCAGGAAGGGTCGCGCAGGCGCGAAAGCGCCTCTTCGGGGGTAACGAGGCTCTGGGCACCGTCGCCGCGAAGCGCCTTCAGCGTGAGCTTGCCCGCGGCTATTTCGTCGTCGCCGAGGATTATAGCGAAGCGGGCGCCGCTCGCGTCCGCCTTCTTCATCTGCGACTTGAAGCTTCCGCCGGCGCCGAGCAGGCATGAGAGGCCCGCGTCGCGCAGGTCCTCGCCGAGCCGCCAAGCCCGCCGCGACGCCGCTTCGCCCGCGTGCACTACGAACGCGTCCGGCACCTGCGCAGCGCCTTGCCCCAAGGCCTGCAGGGTGAGGATGATCCGCTCCATGCCGACGGCGAATCCGCAGGCCGGCGTGGGCTTGCCGCCCAGCATCGCGAAGAGGCCGTCGTAGCGCCCGCCGCCCGCGATGGTGGACTGCGCGCCGATGCGATCGGTGACCCACTCGAACACGGTGCGGTTGTAGTAGTCCATGCCGCGCACCAGGCGAGCGTTCACCGTGAACTCCACGCCCGCCTCCCGGAGCAGGCGGCACGTGTCCTCGAAGTGGCGCGCGGCCGCTTCGCCCAGGTGGTCGAGCAGCTTCGGCGCGGCCTCGATCACCGGCTGCATCGCCGGGTTCTTGGAATCGAGGATCCTGAGCGGGTTCGTGAGGAGGCGCCGCTTCGCGTCCTCGTCGAGCACCTCCGCGTTCGCCTGGAAATGGGCGATGAGCTTCTCGCGGTGCGCCAGCCGGTCGGCCGCGTCGCCGATGGAATTGACCTGCAGCGCGATGTCTCCCAGGCCGAGGCGCTTCCACAGGCGCGAAAGCAGGGCGATCTGCTCCGCATCGACGTCCGGGCCCTCGAATCCCAGGGCCTCCACGTTGTACTGGTGGAACTGCCGCTGGCGGCCCTTCTGGGGGCGCTCGTAGCGAAACATCGGCCCCGCCGTCCATACGCGCATCGGCCCGTTGTAGAGGAAGTTGTGCTCGATGGCGGCGCGCACGATGCCCGCGGTGGCCTCCGGGCGCAGCGTGAGGCTCTCGCCGTTGCGGTCGTCGAAGGTGTACATCTCCTTCTCGACGATGTCGGTGACCTCGCCGATGCCGCGCACGAAAAGCGCCGTGGGCTCGACGATGGGCGTGCGGATGTTGCGGTAGCCGTACTGGCGGAAGACGTCTCGGCACGAATCCTCGAGCTTCTCCCACAGCGGGGTCGCCTCCGGGAGGATGTCCTCCATGCCCCGGATGGCCTGGATCTTCCCGCTCATGGCCTCGTCGCCTGGATGGCGATGGACTTCCTGCGCTCCGCGCCGGGCTTCGCGGCGCCGGGCGCGTAGCGCGCGCGGACGTAGTCCTCGACGATCGCCTGGAATTCCTCCGCGATCCGCTCGCCCTTGAGCGTCACCGTCTTCTCGCCATCGACGAATACGGGGGCCACGGGCTTCTCCCCCGAGCCGGGAAGCGAGATGCCGATGTCGGCGAGCTTCGACTCGCCCGGGCCGTTCACCACGCAGCCCATGACGGCCACGTGAAGCTCCTCGACGCCGGGGTACTGCGTTCGCCACACGGGCATCTGCCGGCGCAGGTAGGACTGGATCTTATCCGCGAGTTCCTGGAAGAAGGTGCTCGTGGTGCGCCCGCAGCCCGGGCACGCCGATACCTGCGGCGTGAACGAGCGCAGGCCCATGGTCTGCAGGATCTCCTGGGCGACCACCACTTCGCGCGTGCGATCGCCCCCCGGTTCCGGGGTGAGCGAGATGCGGATGGTGTCGCCGATGCCCTCCTGGAGCAGCACCCCCAGGGCCGTCGCCGAGGCGACGATGCCCTTCGAGCCCATGCCCGCCTCGGTGAGCCCCAGGTGCAGCGGGTAGTCGCAGCGCGCGGCGAGCGCGCGGTAGACCGCGATCAGGTCCTGCACCGCGGAGACCTTGCAGGACAGGATGATCCGATCGCCCGGCAACCCGATTTCCTCGGCCTTCGCCGCGCTCTCGAGGGCGGAGACGATGAGCGCCTCGCGCATTACCGCGCCGGCCTCCAGCGGCGCCGCCAGCCGCGCATTGGCGTCCATCAGGCGCGCGAGGAGTTCCGGATCGAGCGAGCCCCAGTTCACCCCGATGCGCACAGGCTTTGCGTGCTCGATGGCCTTCTCGATCAGCGTCGCGAACTGGTCGTCGCGCTTCGAGCCGTGGCCGACGTTGCCGGGATTGATCCGGTACTTGTCGAGCACCGCCGCGCACTCCGGCACCTGCGCCAGGAGCTTGTGGCCGTTGAAATGGAAGTCTCCGATGAGGGCGACGTCTACGCCCATGGCCAGCAGGCGGTCGCGGATGGCGGGCACCTGGCGGGCGGCTTCCAGCGTGTTCACGGTTATCCGCACCGCTTCGCTGCCGGCCCGCGCGAGGGCGGCCACCTGCCCGGCGGTGGATGCCGCGTCCTCGGTATCGGTGTTGGTCATCGACTGCACCAGGACGGGCGCGCCGCCGCCGACGAGCATTCCGGCGATGCGGACCTGGCGCGAAAATCGGCGCGGGACGGGGTTCATGCTCGGGGCGCGCTCGCTACGGAAGGGTGAGGCGGGCCACGGCCACGCGCGTGTGCGGCGCGAGATCGACCTCGCGGCCGTTGTAGGTGAGCCGCACCTCGGGCGCGTTGCCGATCACCAGGTTGAAAGGGGGCCTGCCGATGGTCTCGGCGCTGGAGCCGCCCGGATGGGTGCGCGAAAGCAGCACCTTGCCGCGCGCATCGGAGATCTCCACCCAGGCCGCGCCGCGAAAGGCGAGCCGGATCGTGCCCTCTCCCGGCGCCGCAACCCGCGGCGCTTCCTCGGCCGCCGGAACAGGCGCGGGCGGCACGGCCGCCGGCGCCGCGGCCGTGGCCGCGGGCGAGCCCGCGATGGAGGGCTGCGCGACCGCGTCGGAGGCACCGGTCGCGGGGGCTTCCGGCGCAGGCGCCACGGGCTCGACCTTCGGCGCCTCGATGGCCGGCTTCTTCACGGCCGTCGGCTGCACGGGCCCCTGGGGCCGGATGAAGAGCCACCAGTACATGGCGGCGAAACCGAGGACGATCAGGACGAAGGCCACGCCCGCGGCCTTCACGTAGGGGTTGGCCAGCCGCTGGCCGAGCGGATCGAAGCGGATGTTCTGGGTGGGCACCACGATGTCCGGCGCGGTCTCGCGCGGAGCGTCGTCCGCGAGCAGACCCACCACGGCATCGGCGTCCAGCCCGAGCGAGCGGGCGTAGTTGCGCGTGAACCCGCGCAGGAACGTGCCGCGGGGCAGGCGCTCGTAGTCGGCAGCCTCGAGTGCCTCGACCTGCGAGACGCTCATGTGCAGGCGCTGCGCGATGTCGGCCCTTGCCAGTCCCTGGCGCTCCCGCTCCTCGGCGAGAATCGCACCGGGCGAACGCGGCACGTCCCGGCCTTCGGGGTTGTCGGAGCCCGTGTCCATTACTTGTCGGCGACGCCCCGGAGCAGCTCGCGTGTCTGCGGCGCGTCGGGGAAACGCCGGCGAAGCTGCTGCAGCATGCTGTCCTCGGCCATCCGCTCGCCCTGCGCACGCGCGAGCTTCACGCCCAGGACGAGCGCGGAGAGGGTCGGTTCGCCCAGGCGCATGTAGCGCACGAGGTAGTTCTCCGCCTCCTTGAATGCCCCCTTCTCGAAGAGGATCTCGGCCAGGCTGTAGAGTGCGCCCGCGAGGTCGGGCTTGAAGACGACCGCGCGGCGCAGGAACCCCTCGGCCTCGGCGTTGCGGCCCTTGATGCGCGCGCACAGGCCGGCGTTGAGGAACGCCTTTTCCGGCGTCGTGTACATGGAGTCCGACTGCACGCGGCCGAACAGCTCCATCGCACGCGCTTCGTTGCCGCGCAAGCAGAGGAACCAGCCGAAGTTGTTCATGACGTCCGGATCGTTGGGCGCGAGCGCGAGCGCCTGCTCGAAGGCCTGCCGGGCCTGGTCGTCCTCGCGAAGCTCCATGAAGATCAGGGCGCGCACGTTCAGGGCCTGGTAGTAGCGCGAATCGTCCTTGAGCGCGAGGCGGGTCTCCTCCAGCGCCACCACGAAGTTGCCGCGCTGGTAGTACTGCGAGGCGAGCGAGGTGTGGATCTCCGCCCTGCGGCGCCCGTCGCTCGTCTGGGCGTCCTGCACCAGGCGCGTCTCGACGGTGGTCTGCGACACGCAGCCCGCGAGCAGCGCGGCGGCGAGCAACGGGAACAGTCTCATCACGCGGCCACCTCCGAAAGGTTTTCTCGCTCCAGCCCTTTGCGCTTCACGCCGCCTCCCGGTGGATCCGGACGGTGCGCTTCCTCATGCGGTTCACCACCTGGCCCGCGAGTTGCCCGCAGGCCGCGTCGATATCGTCGCCGCGGGTCTTCCTGATCGTGGCGACGTATCCCGCCTCGACGAGGATGTCCCGGAACCGGGAGATGGCCTCGGGCTTCGAGCGCGCGAAGCCGGAATCCGGGAACGGGTTGAACGGGATCAGGTTCAGCTTGCACGGCACGTCGCGCAGCAGCTTCGCGAGCGCGCGCGCGTGGGACGGCGCGTCGTTCACGCCGTCGAGCATCACGTACTCGAAGGTGACGAAGTCCCGCGGGGCCCGCTCGAGATAATCGCGGCAGGCCGCGAGGAGTTCCGCGATCGGGTAGGTGCGGTTGATCGGCATGAGGCGCGAGCGAAGCTCGTCGTCGGGCGCGTGCAGGCTTACGGCGAGCGCCACCGGCAGGCGCTCGGCGAGCTTCCTCAGCTGGGGCACGACACCGGAGGTGGACAGCGTCACGCGCCGGCGCGAAAGCCCGTAGGCATGGTCGTCGAGCATCACGGCCATGGCGTCGACCACGCGGTCGAAGTTGTTGAGCGGCTCGCCCATGCCCATCATGACGACGTTGGTGACGGGCTTCGGCGTCGCGCCCGCCGAGGCGGCCTCGAGGCGATAGGGCAGGCCCTCGCGGGCCATTTCCTCGAGGCGGCGGTTCGCCACCCAGAGCTGGCCGACGATCTCCGCAACCGAGAGGTCGCGGTTGAATCCCGCCCTCCCCGTCGAGCAGAACCCGCAATCGAGCGCGCAACCCACCTGGGAGGACACGCACAGGGTGCCGCGGTCATCCTCCGGAATGAAGACCGTCTCGATGCCGTTGCCGGTGCCCACGTCGAAGAGCCACTTGACCGTCCCGTCGGCCGAGCGATGCTCGGAGAGGACCGCGGGCGCGCGCACCTCGGCCAGCGCCTGGAGCTTCTCGCGAAGTCCCTTGGCGAGATCCGTCATGGCCTCGAAGTCGGCCACGCCGCGCTGGTGCACCCAGCGGAAGACCTGTTTCGCGCGAAACGGCTTCTCGCCCAGCGACGCGAACCATTCGGTGAGGGCCGGAAGCGTGAAGTCGAGGAGGTTCGTCCGCATGGTCGTGGCGGCGCCGGCAATCGCGACGCGTGGTCAGCGCGAGTAGACGCGGCTCGCAGGGAAGAAGTAGGCGATCTCGGCCGCGGCCGTCTCCGGCGCATCCGAGCCGTGCACGGCATTGGCGTCGATCGAGTCGGCGAAGTCGGCGCGGATCGTGCCCTTCTCCGCTTTCTTCGGGTCGGTCGCCCCCATGAGGTCGCGGTTCTTCTGGATGGCCTCGTCGCCTTCGAGCACCTGGATCATCACCGGGCCGGAAATCATGAACTCCACGAGATCCTTGAAGAACGGCCGGGCCTGGTGGACGGCGTAGAAGCCCTCGGCCTCCTGCCGGGAGAGGTGAACCATCCTCGCCGCGACGACCTTGAGGCCGTTGGTCTCGAAACGGGAGTAGATCTTGCCGATGATGTTCTTGGCCACGGCATCGGGCTTGATGATCGACAGGGTGCGCTGGACCGCCATGAAAATCTCCGCTAACTGAATGAAAAATTTAGCTTTTCATTTTATCACAGGGCGCCTCGCCGGGGCTAGGGCCGGGCGCCCTTTTCGGCGCCCGGCAAGCGCCAATTGGCGGGCCGCGCCCCCGTGGTCGAGTTCCCGTCGTCAGCCGCGCTCTCGCCAGTCGGGAACCAGGCCGGGTTCCGCTGCGCGCGCGCCGTAGTCGTGCGCGACGCCGATGCCCGGCACCCAGACGAGCCGGTCCCCGTCGAAGAGCAGCGGAAGGCGCCGGCGTCTCCACACCGGGATTGCGTGCTCCTGGAGCAGGTTCTTCAGGGTCCGCGAGGGGCCGCCTTCGCGCAATCGCATGCGCTCCCCGCCCGACCGGGGCGCGAAACGCCAGCGCCCGCCGGCAAGCCTCGCCGCGTCGATGCCCTTCCCCGGCGACTCGGCGAAATGCACTTCACCGCGGCCCTCTCCCAGTGCGAGCACCGGCTCGCCGTTCCAGGCCACCTCCCAGGCCGCATCCTGCGGCGGAAGCTCGTCGACCGCGATGCGCCCGCGGTGGCGAACGATCGCGCGGCCGTCGTGGCGCAGCAGGATGCGGGCGTCGCCCCGCGCGCCGACCAACTGGCGCTCCATGTCGGCGAGTCTCGCTTCCCCGGGCATCGCGAGGCCCTTGGCCGCGAGGAAGTGGCGCAGCACCTGCGTGCGCCGCGCAGGATCGAGCGCGGCGAGCCCGCCGACCGAAAGGCCCTCCCCGTCCGCGAGGCCGGCGGCATCCTCGCGGGCGATCGCGTCGATCGTGGCACTCGCCGCCGCCGCATGGCGCGCAAGCCTCGCGAGGGATTCACGGTACTGCGGGAAGCGCCGCTCGAGCGCGGGCAGGACCTCGTGGCGCAGGAAATTGCGGTCGAACGCGGTCAATGCGTTCGATTCGTCCTCGATCCAGTCGAGCCCGGCCTCCAGGGCGTAGGCGGCGAGCGTCTCGCGGGTCTCGTCGAGGAGCGGTCGAAGCCACACCGTCCCGCCCGCGCCGCGCGCGGCCGCCATCGCCGAAAGCCCCTTCACGCCCGTGCCGCGCAGCGCCTGCAGCAGGACCGTCTCGGCCTGGTCGTCCCGGTGGTGGGCGAGGGCCACGTAGTCGGCGCCGGACCGCGCGAGCGCCGCGTGCCTCGCCGCGCGCGCCGCCGCCTCGAGCCCCGCCGGGTGGCCGCGCTCGACGTGCACGCGCTCGACGGTGAACGGCACGCCCCGCGCCTTCGCGAACTCGGCGCAGGCCTCGGCCCAGCGATCGGCATGGGGTGACAGTCCGTGGTGGACGTGCCGTGCGACGAGCACCACGCCGGCCCGGTCGCGCAGGCGCACGAGGAGGTCGAGCAGCACGGTGGAGTCGAGCCCGCCGGAGAAGGCCGCGCACACGGTCCGTCCCGTCGCCACGTGCTCCGCGACGATCCGGGCCACTCGGGCCGCGAGTCCTTCGGGGCTTAAGGACCGGCGCACGGCCATCGGCGGCGGCGCCCGGAAGCGCTACTCCGCCAGCTCCTTGAACTTGCCGTAGCCCACGAGACGGTCCTGGCGCCGCTCGAGGAGCTGGGTCATCGGCAGGTCCTGCAGCTGGCGCAGGTGGTCCGCGATCGCCTTCTTCAACGCCTTGGCCGCCTCGGCCGGATCGCGGTGCGCCCCACCCAGGGGCTCGTTCACCACCTTGTCGACGAGGCCGAGCGACTTCAGGCGCGGCGCCGTGATGCCCAGGCATTCGGCCGCTTCCGCCGCGTTCTCGGGGCTCTTCCAGAGGATCGCCGCGCAACCCTCGGGCGAGATCACCGAGTACGTCGAGTACTGCATCATGAGGGTCGCATCACCGACGGCGATCGCGAGCGCCCCGCCGGAGCCGCCCTCGCCGATGACGGAGACGACGACGGGCACGCGCAGCCCGGCCAGCTCGTAGAGGTTGCGCCCGATCGCCTCCGACTGCCCGCGCTCCTCGGCGCCGATGCCCGGATAGGCGCCCGGAGTGTCGATGAAGGTGAGCAGCGGGATCGCGAACTTCTCCGCGAGCTTCATGAGGCGCAGCGCCTTGCGGTAGCCCTCGGGGCGCGGCATGCCGAAGTTGCGCAGGATCTTCTCGTTGGTGTCGCGGCCCTTCTGGTGGCCCAGCACCATCACGCTCTGGCCGTTGAAGCGCGCCGGCCCGCCCACGATCGCCGGGTCGTCCGCGAACGAACGGTCGCCGTGCATCTCCTCGAAGTCCGTGCACATGGCCGCGATGTAGTCGAGCGTGTAGGGGCGCTGCGGGTGGCGCGCGACCTTGGAGATCTGCCAGGACGTGAGCTTCGCGTAGATGTCCTTGGTGAGGTCGCGGCTCTTGCGCGACAGCCGCTCGATCTCCTGCGAGATGTCGACGGCGCTGTCGTCCTGGACGAAGCGAAGCTCCTCGATCTTCTGCTCGAGTTCGGCGATGGGCTGCTCGAAATCCAGGAAGGTGGTCTTCAACGGGTTTGCGCGGGAGGCCAAGAGGCGCAAATGATAACAGGCAGGGGTAGCGTGGGCGGGGGACCCCGTGTCGCCAACCGGCCGCCGCACAACCGACCGTCGCCGAGTCACCGCGGACCTGTTGCAGCGGACCCCGTGTCACTGCCGTCGATCGTGAGCCACCAGTCCGGGAGGAGGTCGGGATTCGATCGCATTCCTTGGGCATGCGACCGTCGGGATGGGACAGCGCAGCGGGCCCATCTCCCTATGGGTAGGAATTCGGGGGCTGACGTGTTTTGTCTGCCCCCGAATTCCTGGGCACCCATCCGACGGTCACGCTTGCAGGCCCAGGAATGCGATCGAATCCCGACCTCCTCCCGATCGCAATTCAGCAGACCACCCGGGCACGTACAATCGCCGCCATGCCCATGCCCCCCGACGACGCCGACCGGCTCGCTTCCCTCCTCGCGGCGTCGGCCACCGGCGACCGCGGGGCCTTCGCAGACCTTTACCGCGCGACCAGCGCGAAACTGTTTGCCGTGTCGCTGCGTATCGTGAGGGAACGGCAGCTCGCGGAGGAAGTCTTGCAGGACGCTTTCGTCTCCATCTGGAACCACGCGCCGGACTACGCACGGGCGAAGAGCGCGCCCCTCACGTGGATGGCGGCCATCGTGCGCAACCGCAGCCTCGACGTCCTGCGCCGCGGTGCGCGCGAGGTCGAGGACGTGGACGAGGCGCTCGCCTCCGTGCTCGTGGACGAGTCGGCGGCACCCGCCCGCGACGCGGAGCGCGCCGAGCAGAAGCACGCCATCGGCGAGTGCCTGGGCGAGTTGGAGAGCGACCAGCGCCAGTCGATCGCGCTCGCGTTCTTCCACGGGCTTACGCACTCGGAACTGGCGCAGCACCTGCGCCGACCGCTGGGCACGGTGAAGACGCATATCCGCCGCGGCCTCGCCCGTCTCAAGGATTGCCTCGATCGGGCCGGCGTGCCGGGCCACCGATGAATCGCCGGCACGCGACATGAAGCGCCTCTCCCTCGATCTCAAGCACGCGCTCGCGGCCGGTTACGTGCTCGGCACGCTGCGCGGGCGCGCGCGCAGCCGGTTCGATGCCCTGGCCGCGGCCGACGGTGAGCTCGCGCGGGTCCGCGAACAGTGGGAGGCATTCCTCACGCCGCTTGCCGGGCGCGTGGTACCGGTCGCACCACCCTCGCGGGTCTGGCGCGCGATCGAGGCGCGCATCGCGCGCCCCCGGGCACGCGGCGCCGCGGGCTTCTGGTCGAGCCTCACCTTCTGGCGCTGGACCGGGGCGGGCCTAGCCGCGGCGTCGATCGCGCTCCTCGCCTTGAGCTTCGGGCTTCGCGCGCCGGTTTCACCCGAGCCGATGCTGGTCGCCGTGCTCGCCACCCCGGAACAGGTGCCGCGCATCGTGGTCGAGCAGCCGCGCGAGGGCCTGCTCAGGCTGCGCATGGTCAAGCCCTGGCCGTCGATGCAGGGCCGGGACCTCGAACTCTGGGTGATTCCGCAGGAGGGCAATCCGCGCTCGCTCGGCGTCGTGCCCGCGGACCGCGACGCCGAGGTGCGCCTGGCGGGGCTGGAGGCGATGCTGCAGGGAGGCGTCGCCTTTGCCGTTTCCAGCGAACCGGCGGGTGGTTCTCCCACTGGCCAGCCCACGGGCAAGGTGCTTTGCTCGGGCGCGATCGCCCGCGGTCGCCGCGCCTGAACGGCGGTTACGGCGCGCGCTTTCGCAGCCGGTCCACCGCGACGCACAGTGCCTCGATCCCCTCGACCACGCGAGGCGAAGGGCGCCCCAGCGCCCGCGAGGCCACGAAGGCGAGCTGTCCGCGGTCCACCGCGCCCAGCCCCGAGCGCTCCGCCCAGTCGCGACGGAACTGGCTTTCACCTCCCTCGGGCCCCGTGCCCAGGATCGCCTCGGGGTCGCGCGCGAACAACTCCTCCCAGGAAACCTGCGGCGCCACCTCGGCCAGGTCGGCGAAGGCGTTCGTAGCCCCGCAGGCTTCCAGCGCCTCGCCCATGAAGTGCCTTCCCCCGATGGTCATGAGGGGGCGGTGGGATATCTCGAGGAACAGGCGCACCGGCTGCCTGACCCCGTACCGGGCTCGAAGCGATGCGAGTCGCGATTCGAACGCGCGCGCCGCGGGCCCCGCGTCCCCGCCCGAGAGCGCCGCGGTCACCGCGAGGAGCCGCGCTATCCCGGCGAGCGTGCGCGTCTCGATCACGAACACGCGCGCGCCGAGTGCCTCGATCCGCGGGATGTCGGCGGCGCGAAAGGAGTCCTTCCACGCGATGACGAGATCCGGCGAGAGCCTCGCGAGCGACTCCAGGTCGATGGTGAACGCATTGGAGACCACGGGCAGGCTCGCGGCGGCCGGCGGATGGTCGCTCCACGCGCTCACCCCCACCACGCGCGATCCGGCGCCCACCGCGAAGGCGGCCTCGGTGAGCGACGGGGCCAGCGTGGCGATGCGCTGCGCCGGCCCGGGAAGCGAGACGCGGCGCCCCAGGTCGTCGGTAAGCGTGATCTCCGCACGGGCCGCGAGCGCGGCGGCGGCCAGCGTGACGGCGACCAGCGCGCGGACCGGCACCTTCACGCGCCGGCGTGGCGCGCGGCGAGCGCGCGGCGCGCGAGCCACGCTTCGCGGGCAACGGCCATGTCCTCGAGGAACCAGGGAAGCTCCTCGAGCGTGATCGCCTGCGCCGCGTCGACGAGGGCCCGGCGCGGCTCCGGGTGCATGTCGGCCAGCACCATGTTCGCGCCGGCGATGACGCCCTGCGCGGCCACATGGAAGATGTCGGGCACGCCGTCGGGGCAGGCGCCCCGGATTCCCACGGAATGCGACGGGTCCACGCACACCGGCATGCGCGTCAGGCGCTTGACCGTCGGCACGTGGCCGAAGTCGACGAGGTTCCTGTGCGGGTCGCCGAAGTTCGTCTTCATGCCGCGCAGGCAGAACACGATGTCGCGGTTGCCGCCGCTCGCCACGTACTCGGCGGCCAGCAGCGACTCGTGCAGCGTGATGCCGAAACCGCGCTTCAGGAGGATGGGGAAGTCGCGCTGGCTGCCCACGGTCTTCAGGAGCTCGAAGTTCTGCGTGTTCCTCGTGCCGATCTGCAGCATCACGCCCGTGGGATCGCCCGTGGCGCGCAGCGCCGCGCGGATCTCGTCCACGTGCTCGTCGTGCGTGACCTCCATGGAGATCACGCGGATGCCGTACTTTCCGGCGAGCTCGAAGACGTAGGGCAGGCACTGCTTGCCGTAGCCCTGGAACGAATAGGGGCTGGTGCGCGGCTTGTAGGCGCCCATGCGCGCGCAGGTCTGCCCCGCGGCCTTGAGCGCGGCGAAGGTCTGCTCCACGTACTCGCGCGTGTCGACCGCGTTGAGCCCGGCCACCACCTGAAACGAGTCCTGGTCGAAGACGACGCCCCGGTATTCGAAGCGGATGGACTCCTCGTTGCCGGGCCGGCGGCCGAGGATGCGGAATTCGTCGGTTCGGGTCATTGCGGGCGCCGTGCTAGTCGGCGCGGGCGAGTCGCCGGGCGCGCACGCCTTCTGCCAGCGTATCGAGCAGCCGAACGCTGTCCTCCCAGCCCAGGCAGGCGTCGGTGATGGAGATGCCGTGCGCCGGCGCCTGGCCGGCGACGAGATCCTGCCGGCCGGGGTTCAGGTTGCTCTCGACCATCACGCCCATGATGCGGTCCTCGCCCGCGGCGAGCTGTGCGGCCACGTCGGCGGCGACGTCGCGCTGGCGCAGGTAGTCCTTCGAGCAATTGGCGTGGGAGAAGTCCACCATCAGGCGCGGCGCCTGCCCCGCCGCGGCGAGTTCCCGCGAGGCGGCCTCGATGCTCGCCGCGTCGTAGTTCGGCGCCTTGCCGCCGCGCAGGATCACGTGGCAGTCCTCGTTGCCCGCGGTCTCGAAGATCGCCGCCTGCCCGGTCTTGGTCATGCCCATGAAGGCGTGCGGCGCGGCCGCAGCGCGCAGCGCGTCGACCGCGACCTTCACCGAGCCATCGGTGCCGTTCTTGAAGCCCACCGGGCACGACAGCCCCGAGGCAAGCTGGCGGTGCGACTGCGATTCCGTCGTGCGCGCGCCGATCGCTCCCCAGGAAATCAGGTCCGAGATGTACTGCGGCGAGAGCAGGTCGAGGAACTCCGTGCCGCAGGCGAGCCCCAGGCGATTGACCTCCAGCAGCAGCTTCCTCGCAAGCCGCAGGCCCTCGTTCATCGCGAAGCTGCCGTCGAGGTGCGGGTCGTTGATGAAGCCCTTCCAGCCCACCGTCGTGCGCGGCTTCTCGAAGTAGACGCGCATCACCACCAGCAGCTCGCCCTCCAGCCGGCGCGCCTCGCGGGCGAGGCGCGTCGCGTACTCGAGCGCCGCATCGTAGTCGTGGATGGAACACGGTCCCGCCACGACCAGCAGCCGGTCCTCGGCGCCGTGCAGCACGCGGTGGATCGCCTGGCGGGCGCTCCCCACCACGGCGAGCGCGGCGGCGTCGACCGGAATCTGCTCGACGAGGAGCTGCGGGGCGATGAGCGCCCGCACCGCGGTGATCCGCAGGTCGTCGGTGCGGCCGATGACGCTCACCGCAGCCTGTCCGCCGTCCGCTCCCGCACCGAGCGGCCTCACGGGCGCGGCGCCCGGATCCTTCCTGCTCGTCATGGTCATTCCTCCGGCGCTTCCGGCGCCGCTCGGCGCCTGCGCACGGCTTCGGCGAGGGTCTCGAGCACGCCCACGGTCTGGTCGAATCCGAGGCAGGCGTCGGTGATGGAGACGCCGTACTCCAGGCGATGGCCGCGCACCAGGTCCTGGCGCCCGGGATTCAGGTGGCTCTCCACCATGACCCCCACGATGCGCGACTCGCCGCCGGCCACCTGGCCGGCCACGGCGCCGGCCACCTCGACCTGCTTCTCGTACTGCTTGGAGGCGTTGGCGTGGGAAAAATCGATCATCAGGTGCTGGGCGAGGCCCGCCGCGGCGAGCTCCCGGCAGGCGGCGTCCACGCTCGCGGCGTCGTAGTTGGGCGACTTCCCGCCGCGCAGGATCACGTGGCAGTCCTCGTTGCCCGCGGTCTTGAACACGGCCACGTGCCCGCTCTTGGTGACGGAGATGAAGTGGTGGCGCGTGTTGGCGGCCTTGATCGCGTCCACGGCGATGCGGATGTTGCCGTCGGTGCCATTCTTGAAGCCCACCGGGCAGGACAGCCCCGAGGCGAGCTGGCGGTGCGACTGCGATTCGGTGGTGCGCGCGCCGATCGCGCCCCAGGAGATCAGGTCCGCGATGTACTGCGGCGAGATGAGGTCGAGGAACTCCGTTCCGCAGGGGACGCCGAGCTTGTTGATGTCAAGCAGCAGGCTCCTCGCGAGCCGCAAGCCCTCGTTCATGTCGAAGGTGTCGTTCAGGTGCGGGTCGTTGATGAGCCCCTTCCAGCCCACGGTGGTGCGCGGCTTCTCGAAGTACACGCGCATCACCACGAGGAGATCCTCGGCGAGGCGGTCGCGCTGGGCCTTGAGGCGGATGGCGTACTCGCGGGCGGCGTCGATGTCGTGGATGGAACACGGGCCGACCACCACCAGCAGGCGGTCGTCTGCTCCGCGCAGGATGTCGTGGACGCCCTGGCGCGCCTCGAAGGTGACGCGTTCGGTCTCGTCGCTCGCGGGCAGCGCACGCATCACCTGCATGGGGGCGAGGAGCTCGTCGCCCTGCTCGATGCGTACGTCGTCGGTGCGGTAGTGGGTCATGTCCGTTCTTCGGGGATCTGCAAGAAAAAAACCGCCAGTGTGCGGCTGGCGGTTTTTTCGGGGTCCTGCGCGCCTCTTCGGTCCGCGCTAGCCTCTCCCGGCCGCCTTCGGCGTGGGAAACCAGAAATGGAAGCGGTAGCGAGCCAGGCGAATCATGGCGCCATGCTAGCAGAGGCCCATGTTGCAGCGCAAGAAACCGGCGCTTGCGCGTGTGGGGCGGCCCCGCGTGCAGTACCATGGTCGCCCCGCCAACCGGACGACCTTATTCATGCACCGATCCGCCCTGCTGTTCGCCGCCTTCCTTCCCCTCGCAGCGCCGGCCGCCCCGATGCACGACGGCGGCAGGGCCCGGGACTTCGCGCACGACTTGAAGCCCGGCGGCATCGCCGAGGAATGCCTGCGGCTCGAAGCCGGCAGGAGCCGCAGTTTCACCTGGTCGGCCGACGGCCCGGTCGACTTCAACATCCACTTCCACCAGGGCGACAAGGTGAGCTACCCGGTGAAGGCGAACGGCCGGCGCAAGGGCGGCGGCAGGTTCACCGCCGGTGCCGGCGAGGATTACTGCTGGATGTGGTCCGCCAAGAAGGCTGCGCGCGTCACCGGCAAGCTCGGCCCGGAAGAATAGCCGCCGGGACCGGCGCTTTATCACAATGGGGTCAGGTTGAATTTTCAATCTGTCCCCATTTCCAGCGCAGGAAAATGGGGACAGATTGAAAATTCAACCTGACCCCATTTTTCCTCAGGCTGGGACGAACTTCAGGGCGAGGCCGTTGTTGCAGTAGCGCTTGCCCGTGGGCGGGGGGCCGTCGTCGAAGACGTGTCCCTGGTGGCCGCCGCAGCGGATGCAGTGGTACTCGGTGCGCGGCAGGATCAGCTTGAAATCGGTCTTGGTGCCCAGGCGGCCGGGAATGTAGGCGAAGAAGCTGGGCCAGCCGGTTCCGCTGTCGTACTTCATGTCGGAGCGGAAGAGCGGCAGGTCGCAGCCCGCGCACGCAAACGTGCCGCTGCGCTTCTCGCGGTCGAGCGGGCTGGAGCCCGCCCGTTCCGTTCCCTCCTGCCTCAGGATCGCGTACTGCTCCGGGGTGAGGCGCTTCATCCACTCCTCGGCCTTCAGGACCAGCTTCTCGATCTTCTCGGGCTTGGCGGGGCTGGTCGCGCCGGCGCTGCGGTGCAGCACGAACAGGCCCGCGAGGGTGGCGGTGAACTGGCGACGATTCATGGCTTTTCCCTGGATGATTGGCCGCGGCGCCCGGACGGGTTCCCTACCCCGGTGCCTTGATGCCCGCGGCCATGAAGGCATGGACAAGGGCCGCGGGCAGGAGTTTCGCGAGTTCCTCCCCGCTTCGCACCTGTTCGCGTCCGCAGGAGGCGCAGCGGAACACCGGCATGATGATGTCGGCCACGAATCCGGGCGTGTCCTTCCACGCGAGGGAGGCGGAGAAGGTCCACGGCTCGGCTCCCGACGAAGGCAGCCGCGCCCCGCAATCGCCACAGGTGTACTCGCGAAAGACGAGGCCCTTTCGCCGTCCCGCCGGGATCTTCGCGAGTTCCACCTCCGCGAGCACGTTCAGGAGCCAGATCGGGAAGCCGTGGCCCACGAAGTAGCGGTGCGGCGCCTCGCACGCGAACACCGGCAGCCCGCGCAGCGCCACGCGCATGGGCGCCTCGTCGCCCGCCGCCTCGCGAAGCAGTTTCGCGGCGAGCGGCGCCTCGCACAGCGGGCAGGGCGTCCCGGGCTCGATGGTCAGCCCGTCCCGCCCACGGTGAGCCCCTCGATGCGAATCGTGGGCTGGCCCACGCCCACCGGCACGCTCTGGCCTTCCTTTCCGCAGGTGCCGATGCCCGGGTCGAGTTCCATGTCGTTGCCGATCATCGAGATGCGGGTGAGCGCATCGGGGCCGTTGCCGATCAGGGTCGCACCCTTGACCGGATAGGCGAGCTTGCCGTTCTCGATCCACCAGGCCTCGGCGGCGGAGAAGACGAACTTGCCGCTGGTGATGTCCACCTCGCCACCGCCGAAGTTGACCGCGAAGAGCCCGCGCTCGACGGAGGCGAGGATCTCCGCGGGGTCGCGGTCGCCGCCCGTCATGTAGGTGTTGGTCATGCGCGGCATCGGCATGTGCGCGTAGCTCTCGCGCCGGCCGTTGCCGGTCGGGCCCACGCCCATCAGCCTCGCATTCAGGCGGTCCTGAAGGTAGCCGCGCAGGATGCCGTCCTCGATCAGCACGTTGCGCGCCGTGGGCTCGCCCTCGTCGTCGATGGAAAGCGAACCGCGCCGGTCGGCGATCGTGCCGTCGTCGACGACGGTCACGCCCTTCGCGCCCACCTGCTCGCCGATCCGGTTCGAGAAGGCCGAGGTGCCCTTGCGGTTGAAGTCGCCCTCTAGGCCGTGCCCGATGGCCTCGTGCAGGAGAATGCCCGGCCAGCCCGGCCCCAGCACCACGGTCATGGGGCCCGCCGGCGCCGGCCGCGCCTCGAGGTTCACCAGCGCCTGCCTGACCGCCGAGGCCGCCATGCCGTCCAGGCGCTCGTCGGTGAAGTGGGCGTAGCCGAAGCGCCCGCCGCCGCCGCAGTATCCCTGCTCGCGCCTGCCGCCCTGCTCGACGATGACGGTGATCGAGAGGTTCACCAGCGGACGGACGTCCGCGGCGCGCACTCCGTCGGCGCGCGCCACGAGCACCACTTCGTACTCCCCGGACAGCCGGCCGATCACCTGCTTCACGCGCGGATCGGCGGCGCGTGCGCGCTTCTCGAGGCGCTCGAGCAGGCGCACCTTCTCCGCATCGCCCAGTGCGGAGACCGGGTCCACGGGGGCGTACAGCGCGGCGCCGGTACGCACGCTCGGCACCGCCGCCGACGCGTCGCCGCCCTGCGCGGCGATGGCGCGCGTGATCCTCGCCGCGGCCTCCAGGGACTCGGGCGAGATGTCGTCGGCGTAGGCGAAGGCCGTCTTCTCCCCGCAGAGCACGCGCACGCCAACGCCCTGGTCGATCGCGAAGCTGCCGCTCTTCACCTGGCCCTCCTCGAGCATCCAGCTCTCGGAGCGCGAGTGCTGGAAGTAGAGATCGGCATCGTCGGCGCGGTGCGCCCGCACCAGCGCGAAGACGCGCTCGAGCGCGGCCTCGTCGACCTCGAAGGGCGCCAGCAGCGCGGCACTCGCGAGGTCCAGGGCCGTGGGTTCGTTCTTCGTCATCGCGTCCTCGTCATGAATTCGGGGGCTTGCCGTTCGAGCCCCTCAGCTGCGGATGGTTCGATGCCGCAGCGCCGGAAGGCTGCGGCGGATCTTCGCCTGGTAGGTGGGATTCACGCCGGCCACCACGACCCCGGACCCGCGCGGCAGGCGGTCGAGCACGACGCCCCACGGGTCGACGATCATGGTGTTGCCGTGGGTCTCGCGGCCGTTCACGTGGTAGCCGCCCTGGGCGGGGGCGACCACGTAGCACTGGTTCTCGATCGCCCGCGCCCGGATGAGCACGTCCCAGTGCGCCTTGCCCGTGGTCTCGGTGAACGCCGAGGGCACGAAGAGGAAGTCGACCTCCCCCATCGCCCGGTAGAGTTCGGGGAAGCGCAGGTCGTAGCACACCGAGATTCCGAGCCTTCCGTAGGGGGACTCGACCGTCACCACGGCGGCGCCGGCCTCGATCGTGCGCTCTTCCGTGTACTTCTCCTGCCCCATCTCGAAGCCGAAGAGGTGGATCTTGTCGTAGCGGGCGACGCGGCGGCCGTCGCCGTCGTAGACGAGGCAGGCGTTGCGGACCTTGTCCGGGACGCTCGCCTCCAGGGGCACGGAGCCACCGACGATCCATACCTGGTGGCGCTTCGCTTCCGCGGCGAGGAAGTCCTGGATCGGGCCCTCCCCGTCCTTCTCCCGCAGGGCGACCTTGTCGGTGTCCTTCATGCCCATGACGCAGAAGTATTCCGGCAGCGCGATGATGCGCGCGCCCGTCGCCGCGGCGAGCTCGATCAGGCGCGAGGCCTCCTGCAGGTTGGCCTGCACCTGCGGTCCGGAGGCCATCTGCACCGCGGCCACGCGAAACATGCTCTGCGTGGTGGCGAGCGTCTCCCGCAATGCCTCGGGCGTGGTCGAGTTCTTCGTGATGATCATCGTGGGCGGGGCGGCGGCGCGGCCGTCTCCTTCGGTGGCGGGGCAGCGCCCAGCCGCGTGACGGCCGGATTATCCCACGACCCCGTGACGAGGTACTCGTACGACACCACCTTGCCCAGCGGATTCTTCAGCAGCTTCTGCAGCAGGAGCGTGGTGAGTCCCATCACCGGCGTGCCGAGCACCGTCGCCGCGATCGCTACGCTCTCGCCCACCTCCGGCACCACCTTCAGCGTGAGGTTCTGGGTCTCCAGCGGAAGCGAGACCTCGCCCGCCATGCTCACGAAGGCCGATGGCCCGGCCACCTCGAAGTCCTTGGTGAGGAGGATCCCGCGGGCGAGCTTCGCCTCGCCGGCGATGCGGTCGAAAGCGAAACCCTCGCTGAAGATGTCTCGGAAGTCGAAGCTCACGCGCCGCGGGATCGATTGCAGCGAGATCAGACCGAGCAGCTTGCCCGCCCCGGGCTCGATCTGCGCGAACTGGCCCTTCGAGGCCTGCACCGCGAAGCGCCCCGAGAGCACGCGCGGAGTGAACTCGTACGGATATCCCGGCCAGACGAGCTGGCCCTCGAGCTTCGCCTGGCCGCGGTTCACGAACTCGCCGAATCCGAACTGCCCGAGGAGGGCATGCAGGTTCGTCGTCTCGAGCTTCAGGTTCAGCTGCGTGAGCGGCCCCGTCGCCGTGCGCCGCCAGACGCCGCTCGAATCGAAGCGCGCGTGGTCGTTCACGATGTTGAGGCGTTCGATCCTCCAGTCGCGGCCGTCGGGCGCGGCGACCAGTTCCAGCCGGCCCAGCCAGCGGTCGTGGAAGTCGAAGCGCTCGGCCACGATGTCGAGGGCCGGCAGGTCTTCCTGTTCGGCGGGGGGCGCCGGCTCCGGGCCCGCTTCCCCCGAAGCTCCGGCGGAAAGCGAGAACCGCGAGAGCCGCGCCGCGACGCGCCCCTTGCCCCGGGAATCGAAAGTGATCTCGCCGGCCACCGCGGGGCCCGTGAGCGTGCCGCGCCACTCGCCGGCGCTGCGCTCGAGGCGGGCCGAGAGCTGCGTGAAATCCCGGCCCGCGTAGTGCAGCGAGCCGAAGTTCAGGTCGAGCCCGCGCAACTCGAGCGCCGCCTCGGCTTCGGACGCCTGTGCCGAGTCCGGCGCCGCCAGGGCTTCCCGCCATGCGTCGAGATCGAATCGCGCGAGGTTTCCGTAGAGCCACAGGCCTTCGCGCACCGGCTCTTCGGATACCGGTGCGCCGAACTTGATCGCCGCGTTCCAGCGACCGGCAGCGTCGTCCAGGCCGCGGCCGATGCGCGCGTGCACGCCGCCCTCGAGGGCCGCCACCGTTTCCTCGTCGATCGCGCCCAGCCGGCGAATGGTCACGGAGAGAGCGCGCGCCTCGTCGGCGCGCTTGGCGAACGGCTCCGGAAGCCCGATGGCGAGCCCCTTCAGGGAGGACTCGACGCGAAGCTGCGTTCCCGCGGCACCCGCCATGACGCGCGCGTTCCACGCGGTGGACCCCGCCATGCGCCGCGCGAAGCCCGAGGGAATGAAGGCGCCCAGGGTGCGGGCGTCCATGCTTCCGTCGAGCTGCGTGAGCACCGCGCCGTCGGGCTGCGTGGAAAGGCGAAGCGTGGACGGCTGCCCGAACAGCGTCCCGGTGAGCTGCGGCGCGCTCACGTGCTTCTCGGAGAAGGCGAGCGAACCGCGGATGCCGGTGAGGACGAGGCTTCGGCCCACGCTCGCCGTGGCCCCCGCGAAGGCGTAATCGCCGGCCAGGCGAAAGGGATCCTCGCCCCACAGCGGCCAGTCGAGCTTCAACTTCAGCCGCGCCGGCCCCTCGATCGCGACCACGCGCGTGAAGGCCCCCGGCCCTGTCACGAGCGGCGTTTCGCGCAGGAAGCGGACGCTGTCCACGCCCGTCGTGTCGATGTCGCCCTCGATCGCGAGGACCGGAGCGTCTGCTCCCAGGTCGGCGACGACGGCGCTCGCGCTGCGCGCCCGGCTCGCGTAGATGTACGCCTCCTGTGCGCGGATCTCCATGCGCGCGTTCTCGAAGCGGATCGCGCCCTTCACGCGGTCCACCGATGGCCAGGCCGGGTGGTACCGGAGCCGGCCGCGGTCGATGGCCCCCTCGACGAAGAAGCGCCCCTGGCTCGCATCGCGGAACGGGAAGTGCCAGAGGTCCCCCTTCAACTCGAACCGCCCGCCGCTCACCTCGCCCGCGAGCACGGCGGTGGCGAGCCAGTCGCGTGTCCCGGCGATGCCGTTCGGGAGATACCCGGCCACCGCGGCGGCGCGCGCGCGCTCCACGCGGCCCGCGAGATCGACCCAGCCCGGGGAGTGCTCGGTCGAGTCGGGCAGCGTGCGGTAGGTGCCGGCCACGCTCACCTCCGCGTCCGCGTTGGACATGCGCGCCTCGTCGATGCGGACCTCGATGGCCTTGCCATCGCGCTTCCACGCCGCGCGGGCCGCGAGCGCCTCGAAGGCGAGCGGCGCGCGGAAGACGCCCGCGGCCTCGAAGGTGACTCCCTGCGAGGCGAGTCGGACGGTGCCTCCCCGCTCGTCGCCTTCGAGGCTCCCCGTGAGGCCGGAGGCGCCCGGGAAGCCGTCGGCCGCGTTGACGCCCAGGTCCTCGAACCGCGATTTCAGGCGGAAAGCGCTTGCCTTCGCGAGGGACTCCCCCGTCCACACGAGCGTGGTGTCGAGGAGACGCCCGCGCGGCGCGAAGCGGTGGGCCTGCGCCTTCGCCTCGCGGGGAACCGGCAAGTAGTCGAGGAGTGCGGCCGCGATCTTCAGGTCGATGCCGTTGGCGCGCACCTCCCCGCGCGGGGCGCGGCCGGATTCCTGCGCCGTGGCGACGGAGAACGCCGCCGACTGCACGGCGAGCCCGTCACGCGTGCGGAAGGCGAGCTCACGCGCGCCCGCGGCGTAGCCGCCTTCCTGCAGGCGATAGTAGGCGCGCCCGGCGAGAGTCTCGAGATCCAGTGGAAGCGCATCGGCGGCAAGCTGGGCGCGCACGCCGCGCAGGTTCAGGTCCGCGGAGACCTCGCGGATTCGCCCGGGCTCGAAATCGACCCAGGCGCGAATGGCGCCTTCGGCCGTCCGCAGGGCTTCGGGAACGGGCAGGTGCGCGCGCAACAGGGCGACGTCGGCGCGTCCGGTCTCGGCGTAGAGGGTTCCCGACGCTTGCCACGCCTCACCGCTTCGCGAAAACAGCAGGTCGGCCCGCAGATCGATCCGGTCGGCGATGGCCGCGGGCGGCGTGGCATTGAGGGCCACCAGGTGGCGGCGCCCGACCTTGCGCATCGCGATCTCGACCCGGCGCAACTGCACGGGCGGCGCGCCGCCGAATTCGTCCTCCCACCGGAGCGTCGCGTCGTGGATGGCCAGGCGCGGCTGGCCGAGCAACCACGCGGCAAGGCGCCCGCCCTCGCCGGGCTCGGGTGCGTTCAGCGCCTTGTCGGCCAGGTAGATGAGCCCGTCGGCGCCGCGCCGCAGGCTCAGCTGGGGGCTGTAGAAGTCCACGTCGTGGAAGCGCAGCTCGCCCGCGAGCAGCGTCCACCACGACAGCGAGATCTCCGCGCGGTCCACCTCGAAGACGGGCGCGCCGCTCCGGTCGGCCACCCGCATGCCGGTCAGGCCCAGGATGGGCCGCAGTCCCTGCCACCCGGCGTCGACGTCGGCGAGGCTCACCGCCATACCCGAGGCGCGCGAGACGGACGCGGCGATGTCGTCGCGAAAACGCTCGATCTGCGGGAAGACCGCGTAGCGCAGGGCGATGACCGCGACGAGGAACACGGCGAGCGCCACGCCGGCAAGGGCCGCGGCGACGCGAACGACGGTGCGGGAAAAGGCCTTGATGCTGTCCTCGGTGGCGAAGGGACCCGCGGGGCGTTGGCTATATCGGGCGGGGATTCGCGCTATTGTAGCGGCTGGGGCCACGGCCCCCCTCGTGATGACCGACCGCATTTCCCCCGAAACGACACCGGCCGCCCTCGAGCGGACCTTGCGCCTCTCGCCGTTCGCGAGGCGGCTCGCGGCCGCGCGAGCGCCGCTCGTGCAGGAGCTCGCCGCGAAGGGCTTCGCCGCCCTGTCTCGGGAGGCCCTCGAGGGCGCGGTCCTGGAGGTGCCGCCCGGAGATCCCGCGGGGCTCGCCGTGGCACTTCGCGAACTGCGCGCCCGCGTCATGTTCACCCTCATCCACCGGGATCTTTCCGGGGCCGCGACCCTGGACGAGGTGGTGTCGACGGCGACGGCGCTCGCAGAGATCGCCGTGGGCTCCGCGGTGCGGGCCGCGCACGCCGAACAGGCCGAGGTCTATGGCGAGCCGGCGCGCGAAGAGCGGCTCCTCGTGGTGGGCATGGGCAAGCTGGGCGGCGGCGAGCTGAACGTCTCCTCGGACATCGACCTGGTCTTCCTGCACCGGGCCGAGGGCGACACCGGCGGGCCGAGGGCGCTGTCGCACCACGAGTTCTTCACGCGCGTGGGCAAGCGCGCCATCGCGCTGATCGCCGACGTGACCGACGAGGGCTTCGTCTTCCGGGTCGACATGCGCCTGCGCCCGTTCGGCGACGCGGGGCCCCTGGTGAGTTCCCTCGCGGCCCTCGAGAATTACCTGGTGGGCCAGGCGCGCCCGTGGGAGCGCTATGCGTGGCTCAAGGGGCGCGTGATCAACGGCCCCGGCGAGGAGGTCGACGCGATCGTGCGTCCCTTCGTCTACCGGCGCTACCTCGACTACGGGCTCCTCGAGTCGCTTCGCGACCTGCACGGTCGCATCCAGGCCGAGGCGAACCGCCGCGGGCGCTCCGACGACATCAAGGTGGGCGCCGGCGGCATCCGCGAGTGCGAGTTCGCCGTGCAGCTCTTCCAGCTGGTGCGCGGCGGGCGCGATGCGGGATTGCAGCTCACCTCCACGCGGGAGGCGCTCGCGGCCGTCGGCGAGCGCGGGCTCGTGCCTCCCGAGCGCGTCGCGGCCCTGCGCCTCGCCTACGCGTTCCTGCGGCGACTCGAGCACCGCCTGCAGTACTACGACGACCAGCAGACCCAGGCCCTGCCCGTCGAGCCCGCGCACCGCGCGGCCATCGCCGAGGCCATGGGCTCGGGCGACTGGCCGGCCCTGCTTGCCGAGCTGGACCGCCACCGCGAAGCGGTGCAGGAGGCATTCAACGCCCTCTTCGAGCGGCGTACGGCGGGCGGGGCGAGCGCGCTGCTTGCGCGCCTCACCGACCCGCAGCTCTCGCCCGACGAGGAGGGGCTCGAGGAGGACCTGCGCGACACCGGCCTCGCCGACCCGAAGCCCGTGGCCGAGCGGCTCGCCGCCTTCGTGCGCTCGCGGCGCTACCGGAGCCTGTCGGGCGCGAGCCGCACCCGCGTCGACCGGCTGCTTCCGGCGGCAATGGAAGCCGCCGTGCGCGAAGGGACGGGCTCGCAGACCGCCATCCGGCTGCTCGACCTGATCGAGGCCATCGACCGGCGCGAGTCCTATTTCGCGCTCCTGGACGAGTACCCGCAGGTGCTCGCGCGCGCCGCGCACCTCGCCGCCCGCAGCCGCTGGGCCGCCCGCCTGCTCGCGCGCCACCCGATCCTCCTCGACGAGCTCACGCGCACGGCCGCGAGCTTCACCGCCACGGACTGGGCGGAGGAGCGCCGGCACCTGGCCAGGGAGTGCGCGGCGCTGGGCGAGGACACGGAGCGGCTGATGGACGAGTTGCGCCACTTCAAGCAGCGCCACGTGCTGCGCCTGGCGATCGCGGACCTCGAGGGCGAGCTGCCCGTGATGGCGCTCTCCGACGAGCTCTCGGCGCTCGCCGACCTGCTCCTGGACGTGGTCCTCGGCTTCGCGGCGCGTGCGATGTTCGGCGGCGACGGGCTCTCGCCTCCCGAGGGCTTCGCGGTCGTGGGCTACGGCAAGCTGGGCGGCAAGGAACTGGGATACGGGTCGGACCTGGACATCGTGTTCCTCTTCGACGAGTCCCGGCGCGCCGACGCCGAGAAGCTCTCCCGCGTGGCGCAGCGCGTGAACACCTGGCTCACCAGCCACACTTCGGGCGGCGTGCTCTACGAGACGGACCTGCGCCTGCGGCCCGACGGCGCCTCGGGCCTGATGGTGAGCTCCTTCCCCGCCTTCCGCGACTACCAGTCCACGCGTGCGTGGACCTGGGAGCACCAGGCGCTCACGCGGGCGCGCTTCTGCGCCGGAGACGCGCGCCTTGGCGAGCGCTTCGAGGAGTTGCGCCGGGAGCTGCTCGCCGCCCCGCGCGACGAGGCGAAGCTGCGCGAGGAGATCCTCGCCATGCGCGAGAAGATGCGCGCGGAGGTGAAGGCCGATCCGCGCGACCTGAAGCACGCCGACGGCGGCGTGATCGACCTCGAATTCGCCGTCCAGGCCCTGGTGCTCGCCGAGTCCTGCCGCCACCCGCAGCTGCTCGACAACAAGGGCAACCACACGCTGCTCCACCGGGCGGGGGAGCTGGGCATCGTGACGATGCCCGTGGCCGCGGCCGCAGCCGACGCCTACCTCGCGCTTCGCGCGCGCACCCATGCCGCTTCCCTCAACGACGAGGACAGCGTGCTGCTGGCGGAAGGCGAGCTCGCGGACGAGCGGGAAGCCGTGAAGCGGTTGCGCAGGGAAGTCTTCGGCGCCTAGCGCGACCGCGGGGCCTAGCGCCGCTCGAGCAGGTGGTAGACCTGCATGCGGCCCTTGCCCTTGATGTCGACGTCGTGGGGCGCGTCGAACTTGAAGCGCGAGTGCAGGCGCCGGTAGGTCGTGAGGTCGACCTGGATCGAGCCGGTGAACGCATCCCCGGCCATCCGCGAGGCCACGTTCACCGTGTCGCCCCACATGTCGTAGATGAACTTCATCTTGCCGATCACGCCGGCCACCACGGGGCCGGTGCCGATGCCGATCCGCAGCTCGATCTTCTCGCCCGAGTGCTGCCGGTATTCGTCCACGCGGACGAGCATCTCGAGCGCCATGCCCGCCACCGCGTCGGCGTAGTGCACCTGGGCGCCGGTCTCGACGCCAGCGGCCGCCATGTAGGCGTCCCCGATCGTCTTGATCTTCTCCACGCCGTAGCGCTGCGCGATCTCGTCGAACATCGAGAAGACGTCGTTCAGGATCTTCACCGTCTCCACCGGCGAGAGCTCCTCGGTCATCTTCGTGAAGCCCACGATGTCGGCGAACATCACGGTCACGTCGGCGTGGCCCTGCGCGATGTTGGACTCGCCGCGCTTCAACCGCTCGGCGATCGCCGGGGGCAGCACGTTCAGGAGGAGCTGCTCGCTCCTTTCCTTTTCCACGAGCAGCTCCTCGTGCTGCAGGTCGACCTGGTGGCGCAGCTTCTGCTTCTCGCTCGCGAAGTACCACAGCAGCGCGTAGATCATGAGCGAGATGGCGGCGAAGTTGAGCACGAAGAAGACGGCGATGGTCTGCATGTCCACATTCGCCATCGTGCCGGACAGGAGGAAGTCGAAGACCCCCGCGAGCACCGTCATGAAAAGCCAGGCGAAGAACCAGGGCAGCGACTGGCGCGTGCCCAGCACCGTCACCGCGCCCACCGGCGCGATGAGGCCCCACAGGCTCACGCCCGAGGCGGTGACGAAGTTGCCGATGGACCACTGCATCGCGAAGGGCGTGAAGAGGATCAGGCCCAGCTGGATCATCGCGAAGAGCTCGAGCTTTCTCGTGCGCAGGTAGAAGGCGATGGTGCCCGCCGAGAGCGCCTGGAAGGCGAGCGTGATCGACACCGAGAACTGCTGGCCCATGCTCCAGTAGACCGACAGCCACAGGACGGAGGCGAGCACCATCAGGCCCGTGGTGAGAACGAGCATGTCCCCGGAGAGTTTCTCCTCGGGGCTCAGGGACCGGGGGGACATGAAGGAATCCCGGATTTCCGGCGGCGCGCTCGCGGCACCTGGGGAATCGGAGGGTTCCGTCGAGGGATCGAACTGCTTGCGCACGGATCGGCGGAGTCGGTAGGGGCAGGGTCCGTTCGATTATGGCATACCGGCCCGGTTTGATAGAATTCCGGGTTCCCAAGCAATCCCGAAAGCGCAGGAAATCCCATGTCGATGTCCGACCGTGACGGCTTCATCTGGTACGACGGCAAGCTCGTGCCCTGGCGGGAGGCGACGACCCACGTCCTCACCCACTCGCTCCACTACGGCCTCGCGGTCTTCGAGGGCGTGCGGGCGTACAAGTCGGAGATCGGCACCGCGATCTTCCGGCTGAAGGAGCACACCGACCGCTTCTTCAACTCCGCCAAGATCTACATGATGGAACTGCCCTACCCGAAGGAGCAACTGATGGAGGCCCAGCGCGAGGTCGTGCGGGTGAACAAGCTCGAGAGCTGCTACCTGCGCCCGCTCGCCTTCTACGGCTCGGAGAAGATGGGCGTGTCCCCCGTGGGCGCGCGGGTGCACATCTCGATAGCCGCATGGCCCTGGGGCGCCTACCTGGGCGAGGAGGGCCTCGCGAAGGGCATCCGCGTGAAGACCTCCTCCTTCGCCCGCCACCACGTGAACGTCACCATGCCGCGCGCCAAGGTCGCCACGACCTACGCCAACTCCATCCTCGCGAACCTCGAGGCCACGCAGGACGGCTACGACGAGGGCCTGCTCCTCGACACCGACGGCTTCGTGGCGGAGGGCTGCGGCGAGAACGTCTTCGTGGTGAAGGACGGCAGGCTCTACACGCCGCAGCTCACCTCGGCGCTCGACGGCATCACCTGGCGCAGCGTGCAGCTCATCTGCGCGGACCTGGGCCTCACGGTCGAGAAGACCCGCCTCACCCGGGACGACATCTACATCGCCGACGAGGCCTTCTTCACCGGCACTGCCGCGGAGGTCACCCCCATCCGCGAACTCGACCGGCGCGTGATCGGCAATGGCGCCCGCGGGCCCGTCACGGAGAAGATCCAGTCGGCCTTCTTCGACATCGTGAACGGACGCAACGCCAAGTACCGCCACTGGCTCACCAAGGTCGACTAGGCATGGCCGCGCCCACCGAGCTGGACCGCACGACGGTGGAGATCACCGCGGCCGACCTGCCGCTGCACTGCCCGCTCGCCTCGCAGAAGCTCTGGAACACGCACCCGCGCGTCTACCTTCCGGTCGAGGCGACGGGCGAGGCGAAGTGCCCCTATTGCGGGACCGTCTACCGGCTCGCGGGGGGCGCGTCCGCGAAGGGGCACTGAGGCATTCGGCACCCCGCCTCGCCGCCCCGCCGGGCACGAACCCATGCGCGAGACCCTCGTCGTTTCCCCGTCGTGGATCGGTGACGCGGTCCTCGCCCACCCCCTGCTCGCCCGGCTCAAGGCCCGCGACCCGCAGGGCGGCATCGATGTCCTCGCCCCTGCCTGGGCGTCCGCCGTGTACGGTCGCATGCCAGAGGTCCGCCGCACGATCGCCTTTCCCTTCGGCCACGGGGAGCTGCGCCTGGGCGAGCGGCGCCGCTTCGCCCGCGCGCTGCCGCGCTACGACCACGCCATCGTGCTTCCGGGCAGCCTCAAGTCCGCGCTGGTGCCCTGGTTCGCCGGGATCGCGCGCCGGACGGGCTGGCGAGGCGAGATGCGTTTCGGCCTGCTGAACGACCTGCGCACGCTCGACCGCGAAGCGCTGCCGCTCATCGTCGAGCGCTTCGCGGCACTCGCGCAGCCGGCCGGCGAGGCGCTCGAACGTCCCGTGCCGCAGCCGCGGCTCGCCGTCGATCCATTACGGCGCGATGCCGCGGTCGTGAGGTTCGGCCTCGCAGGAGTCGAGCCGGTGCTGGCGCTCGCGCCCGGCGCAGAGTACGGGCCCGCGAAGCGCTGGCCGGCGCGCCATTTCGCCGAGGTCGCCCGCGTCCACGCCGGGCGCGGCTACCGGGTCTGGCTCTTCGGGTCGGAAAGGGATGCGGCCGTGACCGCGGAGGTCGCCGCGCTGGCCGGGGTTCCGGTATCCGACCTCGCCGGGCGCACCAGCCTCGACGAGGCGATCGACCTCCTCTCCCTCGCCGAACGGGTGGTGAGCAATGATTCGGGGCTCATGCACGTGGCCGCCGCGCTCGACCGCCCGCTGGCGGCCGTCTTCGGCTCCTCCAGCCCCGAGTACACGCCACCGCTCTCCCCGAAGGCCCGGGTGATCCGGCTCGGGCTCGCCTGCAGCCCCTGCTTCAAGCGCGAATGCCCCCTGGGCCACACCGATTGCCTGCAGAAGCTCGACCCCGCGCAAGTGCTGGCCGCCCTCGACTAGAATGTGCGCCTTGCGCGACCCCTTTGCCCGGAGCACGACCATGCGAATCCTCGCCCTCCCCTTCGTCCTGCTCGCCGCCTGCGTGACCCCTGCGCCGGTCGACACCGCCTGGGAGCAGTCGGTGACGGATTGGCGGGCGCGCGCCGAGAAGAGCCTTCGCGCGGACAACGGCTGGCTCACGCTCGCCGGCCGCTTCGTGATGAAGCCGGGCGTGAACACCTTCGGCACGGGAGAAGCCAACGACATCGTCTTCCCGAAGGGCCTCGGCGCCGGGCGCATGGGCACGATCACCATCGCCGGCGGCAAGGTGACCATGAAGCTCGCACCGGGCGTCACGGTGCGCAAGGAGGGCATGGATCTCGACGAGGTCGTGCTCGGCACCGACCTCGATCGCCGCGACTGGGTCACCATGGGCCGCGCGGCGATGCACGTGATCGAGCGCGAGGGCCGCTACGTGCTGCGACTCGCGGACAACGAAAGCGATGTCCGCAAGGGCTTCGGCGGGCGCCTCTGGTATGCGCCCGATCCCGCCTACCGCGTGCGCGCGACCTTCGTTCCCTACCCGCCCGGGCGGAAGGTGACGATCATCAACGTGCTGGACGAGGCCTCCGACGAGCCCTCCCCCGGCTACGTGGAGTTCGCGCTCGGCGGCGAGTCCCATCGTCTCGACGCCGTGGGTGAGGACGACGGGCTCTTCTTCGTGCTGCGCGACGCGACCGCCGGCGAGACGACCTACCGGCCCGGGCGCTTTCTCTACGTGGCGAAGAAGCCCGAGCCCGGCAAGCCCTTCGAGCTGGATTTGAACCGCGTCTACAACCCGCCCTGCGCGTTCAGCGAGTTCACCACCTGCCCGCTGCCGCCGAAGCAGAACATCCTCAAGGTGCGCATCGACGCCGGCGAGCAGTACCCGCCGCGCCGCGCGGGCTGAGGCGGCCCGCGGTCATCGCGATGCGGCGCGACACGGCCCTGGCGGCGCTCCTCGCCTGCGGCGCCCTCTCGGCCGCCGCCGACCCCGCCTGGCCCCCGGATGCCGAAGCGCAGGCGCGCATCGATTCGCTGCGGCGCACGCTGGGCGATCCCGCGTCCAGCGCCGGGATGCGCCGCGCCGCGCGCGAGCAGCTCGTGCGCCTGCTCATGCACCCGCAGGCCCGGCCCGATGCGGTGCTTGCGCCGAAGCGGCCCCGCGCCGCCGTCGATCGCCTCGCCCCCCTGGATCCCGCGGCGCCCGCCCTTTCCGCGCAGCCTGCGGTGACGCCGGTCGCCCCTCCCGTGCGCGCGGCAATCCCGGTTCCCGATGGACGCGGCGGCACGGTGGTTCCCGCCGGAAGGCACATGATCGATCCGAAGACCGGCGCGCTCCTCGTCGACACCGGCAACGGCTGGGTGGATCCGGCGACGGGACGCTTCGTCCCGCGCTAGGCGAGGCGCCTATCCGGCGGCCAGGTCGCCGGGCGTGTCGATGTCGAAGAAGATGCCGGGGTCGTCCACTTGCACGATCTCGAGCCAGGCGCGGTAGCGCTCGATCACCTGGCGCGCACCCTCGTCGCCGTCGAGCGCGGCGAGATCCGCGAACAGGTCCGAGGCGAACCCCACGGGATGGCCGCGACGCCCTTCCGCGTCGACGACGGCGGCGAGCTTCGCGCCGCGCGCAAGCGCTTCCGTCACCGCACGATGGGTCGCCGGGAGGATGCGGGGCATGTCGGCAAGCCCCACCACCCACCCGTCCGCGTCCGCGCTCGCCTTCACCGCCGCGGCGAGGCTCGCGCCGAGCCCGCGCGCGCAGTCCGCCGATTCGAGCACCTCGCACCCGGCCTCGCGGAAAGCGGCGGCGAGCGCCGCGTCCCCGGCCCGCACCACGGCAAGGGCATTGCCAGCGCCAGCGACGAGGGCGCGCGCGGCGCGCACGCCGATGGGCGTCGGATCGATGGGCGAGACGGCCAGGAGCTTCGCCCCGCCGAAGCGCGTTCCCGCGCCGCCGCCGAGGAGAACGCCGCGGATCACGCGCGCAGGCGCGAGGCGGGATCCAGCGCCCGCTCGAGCATCACGCCGTTGCGGGTCGCGATGAGGTCGGCCAGGATCGCCACGGCGATCTCAGGAGGCGTGCGCGAGCCGATGGAAAGGCCGACGGGGCCGCGCAGCCGCGCGATCTCGCGCGCCGAAAGATCGAACGCGGCAAGGCGCTTCCTGCGCTCCTCGCTGGTCTGCCGCGAGCCCACCGCCCCCACGTAGAACGCCTCCGACTTGAGCGCCTCGAGCAGCGCCATGTCGTCGAGCTTCGGATCGTGGGAGACCGTGAGGATGACCGTGTGGCCATCGGGCCTGAGCGCCAGCACGGCATCGTCGGGCATGCCCTCGACGAGGGTGGCGCCGGGAACGCGCCAGGCCAGGCGATATTCCTCGCGCGGGTCGCAGACGAACACCCGGTAGTCGACGGTGGTCGCCATCTCCGCGAGGTAATGCGCGATCTCGGAGGCGCCGATGATGAGCATGCGCCAGCGCGGCCCGTGGATGCCGGTGAACCGCGACTCCGTGCGCTCGCACTCGTCCGTGGGCCGGGCCGGTGCGAAGCTCCACGCGCCGGTGGCCAAGTCGACGCGGCGGCCGACCACCTTGCCGCTCTCGATATGCGCGAGGAGCGTTTCCATGTCGGCCACGGGCACCTGCGCCTCCACGATCACCTCGAGCTTGCCGCCGCAGGGCAGCCCGAAGCGCCGGGCGTCCTCGCTGGTGACGCCGTAGGCGATGAGGCAGGGCGCGCGCGCGGTGAACTCCTCGCGGCGCGCGACGAGGTCGTCCTCGATGCAGCCGCCGGAGACCGAGCCCACGAGGATGCCGTCGTCGCGCATCGCGAGCAGCGACCCCGGCGGCCTGGGGCTCGCGCCGAAGGTCTGCGTCACGGTGACGAGCCACACGCGGCGACCCTCGCGCTTCCAGCCGAGGGCGTTTTCGAGGACGTCTACGTCGAGGCTCTGCATGGCGGGAAATATACCACCGCCCTCCCGGCTCAACGCGGGACGGACACCTCGAGCACGCGGGGCGCGAGACCGAAGAAATCGCGCAGCGCGGCGCGGTACTGGTCGTTCGCGACGGCGGAGAGATTGTGATGGCTGCCGCCCTCGACCTTGATGAAGCGCTTCGGTCCCGGCGCGGCCGCGTAGAGGCGCTCGCCCATCTCGTAGGGGACGATCGCGTCGCGCGTGCCGTGCACGATGAGCAGCGGCAGGCGCAGCTTCGAGAGCTTCGACAGCGTGTCGAACTCCTGCGTGAGGATGAGCCCCACCGGCAGCAGCCGCCACGCGGTGTGATCCACCATGTCGCGAATGGAGGTGAAGGTGGCCTCCAGGACGAGCCCCGACGCGTCCGGGCGGCGCACGGCGAGCTCCGCGGCGATGGCCCCGCCCAGCGAATGCCCGACGATGAAGCGGGGCCGCGCGGGCTGCGTCTTCGCGAGATGGTCCCACGCGGCCTGCGCGTCCTCGTAGGCGAGCTGCTCCGAGGGCGAGATGTCGGTGCTCTTGCCGAAGCCGCGGTAGTCGATCGCGAGCACGTGGAAGCCGAGCTTCCTCCACCGCTCGATGCGGGTGACGCTGCCCGTGAGGTTCCAGCGGGCGCCGTGCAGGTAGAGGAGCACCGGTGCTGCCGGGTCCTCCGCGGGCGCCCAGAAGGCGTGCAGGCGGTCGCCGTTGGCGCCGACGGGTAACCAGCGCTCCTCGTAGCGCAGGTTCGCGTTCTGGTAGCCCCACCACGTGTCCTTCGTCGGGCGGAAGATCAGCTCACCCTGCTTCTCGGTGAGGTAGGCGCAGCCCCCGATCGCCGCCGCGATCGCGAACGCCGCGAAGCCGCGGGCAAGGGGGGAGCGCGCCATCATCGCCGGGCGCGGCTCACTTGGGACTGAAGACCACGGGGGCCTCCGGGCTCGCGATGAGGCGCGACTCCACCATCACGAGGATGGCGAGCGCGACCAGGACCACGGCGACGATCGCCATGATCTCCGTGACCGGATGCGTGATGAACTTGCGCAGCTGCCGCTGCCATTCGCCGTGCCGAAGCCGCATTCCCATGTTCCACCTCCCGACCTTGCCGGGCGCCCTGACCGAATCGAAGCCGGTCTGACCGCGTTTCCGCGCGAGGGTTCGCCACCGGGACCATTCTTGGGCCATTCTCCCCGGCCTTCAAGGGCCTGCCCCTTTGGTATCATTCCTGCCGCCCCACGGATTCCCCCATGCCCCCGCGCACCCGCAAGCTCTTCCCGACGCCCGACGATGCCGAGAGCGCCTTCTACGAGGCGTTCGAGCGCGCCGATCTCGCCGCCATGATGGTGGTGTGGGCCGACGGGGACGAGGTCGTCTGCGTGCACCCCGCGGGCCCGCGACTCACCGGTTTCGAGGCCGTGCGCGACAGCTGGATGCAGATCTTCACGAGCGGCCTGAAGCTCTCCGTGCGCGTGACGCAATCGCGGCGCCTCGACGGCCCTTCGGTCGCCGTGCGCTCCGTCGTGGAATCGATCACCGCGCCGGGCACCGAAGCCTCGCCGCAGCTCGTGAACGCGACGAACGTCTACGTCCTCACCGACGCCGGCTGGCGCATCGCCATGCACCACGCCTCGCCGCCGGAGCAGGTCGCGGCCCCCGTGGAAGACGAGGCGGCGCAGCAGCACACGCTGCACTGACCGCCTCCCCGACCGTGGCGCGCCTGGCCGCCGCCCTCCTCGCCCTCCTCCTCGCGCCCTGCGTGCACGGGCAGCCCGACCCGCGCAAGGTCGTCCGCACCGCGTATCCCAGCGCGGAGTCGAAGCTTGACCCCGCCGCGGAATCCGACGAGGCCTCGGGGAGCATCTCGCACGCGATCTTCGACCCGCTGCTCGCCTACGACTTCCTCGCCCGCCCCGCGAAGCTCGTGGGAAACACCGCAGCACTTCCCGAGATCACCGACGAAGGCGCCACTTTCACGCTGAAGATCCGGCCCGGCATCTTCTTCACCCCGGACCCCGCCTTCGGCGGCAAGCCCCGCGAGGTGACGGCCCACGACTACGTCTATTCCATCAAGCGCCTCTTCGACCCGAAGCTGCGCAGCCAGTGGCTCTTCCTCGTCGAGGGCAAGATCCTGGGCGCGGACGCCGCGATGCGCGAGGCGAAGGAGAGCGGCCGCTTCGACTTCGACCGGCCCCTCGAGGGCCTGCAGGCGCTGGACCGCTACACGATCCGCATCCGGCTCGCGAACCCGGACTGGTCGTTTCCGTTCGTACTGGCCATGCCCGCCACCGCCGCCCTCGCCCGCGAGGTGGTGGAACGCTACGGGGAGGACATCGCCTTCCACCCCGTCGGAAGCGGCCCCTTCCGCATCGCCGAATGGGTGCGCGGCTCCCGCGTCGTGCTGGAGGCGAACCCCGGGTTTCGCGAGGAGATCTTCGCCGGCGACCCCGGTCCGGACGAGGCGAGCCGCGCGATACACGCGCGCCTCCAGGGCCGGCGCCTGCCGATCGTCGGGCGGATCGAGATCCACATCGTCGACGAGGCGCAGCCGCGCTGGCTCGCGTTCCTGAACGGCGAGCACGACTACATCCGGCCCGTGCCCGAGGACTTCGCCAACCTCGCGCTGCCCGGCGGCGCCCTGGCCCCGAACCTCGCCAAGGCGGGCATCTACGCCACGCCCGACGAGGTCGCCTACACCACCTACACGACCTTCAACACCGCGGACACCATCGACGGCAAGCCCAACGCGATCGGCGGCTTCTCGCCCGAGCGCGTGGCGCTTCGGCGCGCGATCGCCATGGGCTATCGCCTGCCCGACATGATGACGATCCTCGACAAGGGCCAGTCGGTGCGCGCCTACACGCCGCTGCCGCCCGCGGTATCCGGGCACGACCCCCGCTTCCGGACCCCGCTCCTCGACTACGACCCGCCGCGCGCCAAGGCGCTGCTCGACATGTTCGGCTACGTCGACCGCAACGGCGACGGCTACCGCGAGGCGCCCGACGGCTCGCCGCTTTCCTTCCAGCACGCCTCCGTGCCCAACCTGCGCGAGCGGCAGCGAAACGAGCTGTGGAAGAAGTCCATGGACGCGATCGGCATCCGCGTCACGTTCGACAAGGTCGAGAAGCTGCCGGAGCTTCGCAAGCAGGCGAAGCTCGGCCGCGTGCAGTCCTTCAGCTACGGCTGGATCGCCGACTTCCCCGACGGCGAGAACTTTCTCCAGTTGCTCTGGAAGGGCTCCATCGGGCAGGTGAACTACGCCATGTTCGACCATCCCGAGTACAACGCGCTCTACGAGCGCGTGAAGCGCATGCCCGACTCCCCGGCGCGCGACGCGCTCGTCTCGCGCATGGTGGGGCTGATCAGCGTCTACGCGCCCTGGCTCGTGGAGACCTACAAGGCGCAGCAGGTGCTGGTGCAGCCCTGGGTGCTCGGCTACAAGAAGCACCCCTTTGCCCACGAGCCGTGGAAGTACCTCGACATCGACACCGCGCGCAGGCCGAAGCGCTAAAGGCCCTATCATTCGCCCATGGTCGCCGTACCCTCCCCAACCCCGCCCGCCACGAGCCGCCTCGGCACGCTCGTGACCGCCGCACTCGTCCTCGTGCTCGCCTGGCTGCTGGCGGCGTGGACGTGGGTGTTCCTCGCGCCGCAACCCGCAAGCTCCCCGGCGACGACCGCGGGTGGTGTGGACCTCGCGGCTGTGGCGAAGCTCTTCGGCGCCGCAGCACCCGCGGGATCCGCGACGCCCGGCGCAAGCGCCTCGGGCCTGCGCCTGAAAGGCGTGATCGCGCCCACCCCCGCCAGCATCGGCTCGGCGGTGTTCAATGCCGGCGGCAAGGACATCGCGGTAGCGCTTGGCGGCGAGGTGCAGCCCGGCGTGCAGCTCGTCGCCGTGGAGCCCGACCACGCCGTGGTCCTGCGGGGCGGGGTGCGCGAGCGCGTCGATCTCGATACGCGCATGGCGGCGGTGCCGCGGTCGGTGGGCGGCAGGCCCACGGGCTTCCGCCTGGCCGTCGCCCGCAGCGGCGCGAACGGCTTCACCTTTTCCCGCAAGGACCTGGAAGGCGCCCTCAAGGACCCGGGGCAGCTGAGCTACCTGGGCCGCATCGGCATGCCCCCGGGCGGCGGCGTGCGCCTGGAGGAGGCGCCCCCGGGGAGCCTCGCCTCGCGCCTGGGCCTGCAGCCGGGCGACATCATCAAGCGGGTGAACGGGCAGGCCGTCGCCTCGGCGGGGGACCTGGCACGCCTGCACCAGCAGTTCGCCACCACCTCCCGCGTCGAGGCCGAGATCCAGCGCGGCACCGCCACCGTCCAGTTGAACTACACCGTCAATCCCTGATGCCGCAGCCTCCTTCCCGGGGCCGGCGCGAAGTCCCCCTGTGAAAAATCAGGGATTTGGCGCAAAATGCCCGTCAAATCAACGAGGAAGAAAATTTTCGTGACCCGGTTTCTAGCATCCCTCGCGCTCGTCGCCCTCACCGCCTTTCCTTCCGCCCGGGCGGCCGAGGAAGAAAAGGTCACGCTCAATTTCGTCAACGCCGACATCGTCTCCGTGATAAAGGCGGTGGGCGGCCACACGGGGAAGAACTTCATCCTCGACCCGCGCGTGACCGGCACGGTGAACATCGTCTCCGAGAAGCCGGTCCCCAAGGACCTCCTCTACCCGATGCTGCTCTCGGTGCTGCGCACCCAGGGATACGCCGCGGTGGAATCGAACGGCTTCGTGAAGATCGTCCCGGAAGCCGAAGGCAAGACCGGGGCGAGCCCCGTGGGGGAAGCCGGCGCCAAGGTGCCCGGCGACCGCATCGTCACGCGCGTCTTCCTGCTGCAGAACGAGTCGGCCCTGCAGCTGGTGGCGGTGCTGCGCCCGCTCGTCACCGCCAACAACTTCGTCGCCGCCTACGCGAGCAACAACGCGATCGTGATCACCGACTACGCCGAGAACGTGCGGCGCATCGAGGCAATCATCCGCGCGATCGACCAGCCCTCGGGCGGTGACGTGCACGTCGTCGCACTGCAGCACGCCTCGGCGGTCGACGTGGCCCAGACCATCAAGGGCGTGATTCCCGAGACCACGCCGTCTCCCTCCTCGCCCGGCGCGCCCGCCAAGGCCGCGATCGCGATCGACCCTCGCACCAACAGCCTCCTCGTGCGCGGCGACAACCCGGGGCTCCTCACGCGCATCAAGGCGCTCGCAGCCAGCCTGGACACCCCCGGCGCCGGCGCCGGCAACATCCACGTGGTCTACCTCCGGAACGCCGAGGCGGTGAAGTTGGCCGATACCCTGCGCGGCCTGCTCTCGGGCGCGGACGCGAGCCGCTCGGCCGCTTCCTCGGCAACCGCCACCCCGGTCTCCGCCGCCGCTTCGACCACCGGCCTGCCGCCCGTCGCGGCCGCGGCGACCGCCCCGTCGTCCATCGTCCAGGCCTACGCGCCGACCAACTCGCTCATCATCACCGCGCCCGAGCCCGTCTACCGGGCGCTGCGCTCGGTCATCGACAAGCTCGACGTGCGCCGCGCCCAGGTGCTCGTGGAAGCGCTGATCGTCGAGGTGCAGACCGGCCGCGCCTCGGAACTGGGCGTGCAGTTCCAGGGGCTCTCGGGCATCGGCCGCGACGGCCGGCAGGTGATCGGCGGGACGAACTTCTCCACGAGCCCGTCGTCGGCAACCTCCTTCGGCACCAACATCGTCGGCCTCGCGCAGAACCTCGCCGCGATCGGCACCGGGCTCAACGTGGGCGTCGTGAACGGGCGCATATCGATTCCTGGCCCCGACGGCACCAACATCGAAGTGCTGAACCTCGGCGTCCTCGCCCGCGCCCTCGAAGCCGACACGGGCGTGAACGTGCTCTCCAAGCCCAACGTGCTCACCCTCGACAACGAAGAGGCCAAGCTCCTCGTGGGCCAGAACGTGCCCTTCATCACCGGCAGCTACACGCCCTCGGCCACCAGCGCCACGAATCCCTTCCAGACCATCGAGAGGAAGGACATCGGGCTCACGCTCAAGGTGCGCCCGCAGATCACCGAGGCGGGCACGGTGAAGCTCGCGATCTTCCAGGAGGTGTCGTCGATCTCCCGCGACGCGACGGTGAAGGGCGCGGACCTGATCACCAACAAGCGCTCGCTCGAATCCACGGTGCTGGTCGACGACGGCCAGATCATCGTGCTGGGGGGGCTGATCCAGGACGACCAGCAGGCTTCGATCGACAAGGTGCCGCTGCTGGGCGACATCCCCTTCCTGGGCAATCTCTTCAAGTACGAGTCGCGAAGCAGCAAGAAGACCAACCTCATGGTGTTCCTCAGGCCCTACGTGCTGCGCGACGAAGGGGCGGCGCGCGCGCTGACCGCGGATCGCTACGAGTACATCCGCAACCTCCAGGGCACGATGGGCCACGAGCGCAATCTCCTGCTTCCCCCGGTCGCGCCCGGGCAACTGCCGCCGCTCGCGCCCCCGCCCGCCAAATGACCGCGCCGCTCGAACGCACCGTGAACCCGCAGGACCTCGACCCCGCCACCGCGCGCCTGCTGCCCTACGCATTCGCGAAGGCGAAGGGCGCCATCGCCGCGCGCGTCTCCGGCGGCGCGCTCGAGGTGTGGCTGCGGGGCGTGCCGCAGGCCGCCACCCTGGCCGAGGTGCGCCGCATCGCCGGCAAGCCCCTGAAGGAAGTGCTCCTCACGACGGACGAGTTCGAGCATTGCCTGGCGCTCGCCTACACGAGGGAGCCCAACGCGGCGGAGACGATCGTCGAGGACATGGGCGAGTCCCTCGACCTTGCCCGCCTCACCGAGTCGCTCCCCGAGGTGGCCGACCTCCTCGAGGCGGAGAACGACGCGCCGATCATCCGGCTCATCAACGCGCTGCTCACCCAGGCCGTGCGCGAAGGCGCCTCCGACATCCACCTCGAGATCTTCGAGGCTCGCGCCCTGGTGCGCTTCCGGGTCGACGGCACGCTGCGCGACGTGGTCGAGCCCCGGCGCGGCCTGCACCCGGCCATGGTCTCGCGCCTGAAGGTGATGGCCTCGCTCGACATCGCCGAGAAGCGCCTGCCCCAGGACGGGCGCATCGCGCTGCGCGTGGCCGGGCGCCCGATCGACGTGCGCGTCTCCACCATTCCCACCGCGGCCGGCGAGCGCGTCGTGCTTCGCCTGCTGGACAAGCAGGCCGGGCGCCTCACCCTGGACGCCCTCGGCATGGGCGCGCTGTCGCGCGACGCCGTGGACACCCTGATCCAGCATCCCCACGGCATCTTCCTCGTGACGGGCCCCACGGGATCGGGCAAGACCACGACCCTTTACGCGGCCCTCACGCGGCTCGATCGCCGGACGCGCAACATCCTCACCGTCGAGGACCCGGTCGAGTACGAGCTGGACGGCATCGGCCAGACGCCGGTGAACCCGAAGATCGACATGACCTTCTCCCGGGCCCTGCGCGCGATACTGCGCCAGGACCCCGACGTGGTGATGATCGGCGAGATACGCGACCTGGAGACCGCGCAGATCGCGGTGCAGGCCTCCCTCACCGGCCACCTCGTGCTCGCGACCCTGCACACCAACGACGCGCCGGGCGCGGTCACGCGGCTGGCGGACATGGGCATTGAGCCCTACCTCCTCGCCTCGACGCTCTCCGGCGTGCTCGCGCAGCGGCTGGTGCGGAAGCTCTGCACCGCCTGCCGCACGCCCGCCGAGCCAGACGCGGCCGAGCGCGCGGTCTTTCGGGAGGACGCGCCGGAGCGGCTCTACCGGGCCGTGGGCTGCGCCGCGTGCAACTTCACGGGCTACAAGGGGCGCACCGGCATCTACGAACTGCTCGTCGTGGACGACGACCTGCGCCACCTCGTGCACGACACCGCCGCCGAGCGCGCGATCCGCGAGAAGGCCCTGGTGAGCGGCATGACGCGGCTTCGCGAGGACGGGCTGCGCTGGGTGCGCGACGGGACGACCTCGCTCGACGAAGTGCTGCGGGTGACGAGGACCTAGAGGGTCTCGCCCCGAGGCCCCACTCCTCCGGGAGGGGGTCGGGAGGTGAGGGACCAGGAATCACATGCCAGGCTTCCGCTACCAGGCGTACACGATCGAAGGCCGCCTCCACAAGGGTGTGCTGGAAGCCGACAGCGCGCGCCAGGCGCGCTCGGTGCTGCGCGACCGCGGCCTCACGCCCTACCGCGTCGAGGTCATCGCCGCCAACGATCCCGCCGGGGGCTCGCGCTTCCGGCGCCTCGCGCTTTCGGCCTCCGAGCTCACGCGCCTCACGAGGAGCCTCGCCTCGCTCATCGAGGCCGGCCTCACCGTCGAGCAGTCCTTCAACGCGCTGATCGAGCAGGCCGACAACGAGCGAGAGCGTCAGGTGCTCGCGGCGCTGCGCGGCGAGGTGATGGCGGGCTCGACGATCGCGCGCGCGCTCGCCGCCTTCCCCGGCGTGTTTCCGGAGCTCTACCGCACGCTCGTCGCGGCGGGAGAGGCCTCGGGGCAGTTGCCGCGCGTGCTCTCGAAGCTCGCCGACTACCTCGAGGAACGCCACGCGCTGCGCGGCCGCCTCACGCTCGCCCTCGTCTATCCCGCCATCGTCACCGGGGTGTCCCTGCTCGTGATGGGCGCGCTCCTCATCTACGTCGTGCCGCAGGTGGTGCAGGTCTATAGCCACGCGAAGGAAGCGTTGCCCGTCCTCACGCGCGCGCTCATCGGAGTCTCGGGCTTCCTCGCCGTCACCTGGCCCGCGTGGATCGTGCTCGCGGTGGCCGCCGCCCTGGGCCTGAAGGCCGCGCTCGCCCGGCCCGGCCCGCGCCGGCGCATCCACGGCTTCATTTTCCGCGCACCGCTCGTGGGCAAGGTGCTGCGCCACCTGGACAGCGCGCGCCTGGCCGCCACCCTCGCGATCCTCGTCGGCAGCCGCGTGCCCATCCTCACGGCACTCGAGGCCGGCGGCGGCGTGATGACGCTCCTGCCGATGCGCGAAGCGCTGGATGCGGCCGCGCGCGGCGTGCGCGAGGGCATGCCGCTCGCCCGCGCACTCGGCGCCACCGGCGCCTTTCCGCCGGTGATGGTCCACCTCATCGCCGGCGGCGAGGCCACGGGAAGGCTCGACGAGGCCCTCGAGCGCGCGGCGCGCCAGCAGCAGGCGAACCTCTCGACGCGCCTCGCCACGGCGGTGGCGGTGTTCGAGCCCGCGATCATCGTGGTGATGGGCGTGCTCGTGCTCGCCATCGTGCTCGCGATCCTCCTGCCCATCTTCAACCTGAACCAGCTCGTAGGCCGCTAGGAACCATGAAACGACAATCCGCCTTCACGCTCATCGAGATCCTCGTCGTCGTGGCGATCCTCGGCATCCTCGCCGCCATCGTCGTGCCGCGCATCATGGACCGGCCGGACGAGGCCAAGCGCGTGGCCGCGAAGGCCGACATCGCGGCCATCGTGCAGTCGCTCAAGCTCTACCGGCTGGACAACGGCTTCTACCCGGCCACGGACCAGGGCCTCGCGGCCCTCGTGCAGAAGCCCGCCTCGCAGCCCCTCCCCGGCAACTGGAAGCAGGGCGGCTATCTCGAGCGCCTGCCGCGGGACCCGTGGGGCGGCGACTACCAGTTCCTGAACCCCGGCGTGAAGGGCGAGATCGACGTCTTCAGCCTCGGGGCCGACCGGGCGCGCGGGGGCGAAGGCAGTGGCGCGGACATCGGCAACTGGGAATAGGCGGGCCATCGCGGGCGCGCCGGCGGTGACGCCGCGAACTCGCGCGGGCGCCGGCTTCACGCTGGTCGAGATCCTCGTGGTGGTCGCGATCGCGGGCATCGTGCTCGCGGTGGCCGCCGTGAACCTCTTTCCCGGCGACGAGGAAGTGGCGCGGCGCGAAACCGCGCTTCTCGCCCTCGACATCGAGGCGGCACGTGACGACGCCTGGTTCGGCGGGCGGCCCACCGCGATCTCGCTTGCGGAAGGCAGGATACGGGTGCTTCGCCTCGCCGCCGACCGGACCTGGGCTCCCGTGTCCGGAAGGGGCCGCCGCCTGCCGGATGCGATGCGCATCGAGGCGCTCGCCATCGACGGCCGGACGGTCGACGCGCGCGAGGTCCTCGTCTTCCTGCCCGACGGCCTGGGCGTTCCCTTCCGCGTGGCGCTCACGGTGCGCGGGCTCCCCAAGGCCATCGAGGGCGACGCCGCCGGCGCGGTGCGCGCGATCGTGCGATGAAGCGCCGCCGGGGATTTACCCTGATCGAGATCCTCGTCGCCATGGCGATCCTCGCGATCGCGCTCGCCGCGACCACGCGCGCCGCGAGCCTCGCCACCGACGGCGCCCGGGAGACGCGCGGCCGGCTCCTCGCCACCTGGGCGGCGGGCAACCGCCTGGCCGAGATGCGCGCGCGCGGGCTCTTCCCGGCGCCCGCCATCACCACCGCCACCGTCGAGCAGGGCGGGCTCACCCTGGTGGTGCAGGAGACCGTCGCCGACACGCCCAATCCCACGATCCGCCGCGTCGATTTCGCCGTCTCGGATGCGCGGGTGCCGGGCCGCGTGCTCTCCACCCACAGCGCCTTCCTGGTGAAGCCGTGAAGGCGAGCCGCGCCTTCACCCTGGTGGAGCTCCTCATCGCGCTCGCGATCTTCGCGCTGCTCTCGGCCTTCGCCTACCGCGGTCTCGCGGTGATGCTGGAGAGCCGCGAGGCGCTGGAGCGCGACTCGCGCCGGTGGCGCGACCTCGCGCTCTTCGTGGCCCGCTTCGAGCGCGACGTGCAGGCGGTACTCGACCGCCCGGCCATCGGCGCCTCCGGCACGACGCTCGGCGCCCTGTCCTCCCGCCTCGATCTTCCCGGAGCCGACGGGCTCGCGCTCACGCGCGCCGGCGCCACGCTCTACGCCAACGACCTCGCGGCCCCGCAGCGCGTCGGCTACCGCTTCCGCGAAGGGCGAGTCGACCGCCTGGCGTGGCCGGCCGTGGACGCGGGACCGCGCGCCGAGGTCCAGGCAACGCCGGTGCTGGAGGACGTGCGCGCCCTCGGTTTCCGCTTCCTCGATCGCGGCTTCGAATGGCGGCGCGACTGGTCCCTGCCGGCCGCGCAAGGCCGCCCGCTCGCGGTGGAAATGACGCTCGAACTCTCCGGCGGCGAGAAGATCGTCCGCGTGGTGGACATCCCGCGATGAGGCGCGCCGGGCAGCGCGGCGTGGCCGTGGTGACCGCGATCCTGGTGGTCGCCGTGGCCGCCTCCGCGGCGACCTACATGCTCGCCCAGCAATCGGCCACGCTCAACCAGACCGCGCTCGTCTCCTCCCGCGCCCAGGCCGATTCCTGGGCGCGGGCCGGCCTCGACTGGGCGCGCGGAATACTGGCCGAGGACGCGCGCGCGGGCGCGATCGACACGCTCGACGAGGACTGGGCGCGTCCCCTCGCGGGCCTGCCCGTCGAACGCGCGCTGGTGAGCGGCGCCATCGTCGACCTGCAATCGCGCTTCAACCTGAACAACGTCGTGAACGGCGGGCGCCGCAGCGACGCCGACGTGCAGATCCTCACGCGCCTCCTCGAGTCCCTGGGGCTGGACGCGGGGCTGGCGCTCGCCGTGCTGGACTGGGTGGACGCCGACTCCGACCTCGCCGGCAACGGCGGCGCCGAGGATGCGTATTACCTCGGGCTCGCGCGCCCTCACCGTGCGGCCAACCGGCCCCTGGCGCAGGTCGAGGAGCTCTACGCGGTGCGCGGCTTCGACGCCCGCGCGGTCGCAGCTCTCCGCCCGTTCGTCACTGTGTTGCCCGTGCGCACCGCGGTAAACGCCAACACCGCCTCGCCCGAGGTGCTCGCCGCGATCCTGCCTTCGCTCTCCCGGGAGGAGGTCCGTGCCCTGGTCGACGCCCGGCGCAAGATCGCGTTCAAGGACCGCGCCGACCTGAAAGCGAAGGCGCAGGCGGCGGCCGCGGCGGCCATCGACGCGAGCCTCGACGTGAAGAGCGACCACTTCCTGGTGCAGGTGGGCGTATCCCAGGACGACGTGCAGGTCGCCGCCGAGGCGCTCGTCGCGCGCCTCGCCCCGGGCGCGACACCCGCGACGGCTATAATCTGGCGCCGACCGCTGTACTGAACGCGGCCGCGCCGCCCGCCATGATCCTGCGCATCCTCCTTCCCGCCGTCGACCGCCCCGACGCCGAAGCCTCCTTCGCGTGGTCGCTCGCCGACGGGCGCGGCGAGAGGCTGCGCGAAGCCACCACGCCGCTCGCCGACGTGCCGCGCGCCGGCACGGTGGAGGCGCTGCTGCCGGCCTCGCGCGTGCTCTTCGCCCGGCTGAAGCTGCCGAAGGTGAACGCGGCGACCATCCGCGAGCTGCTGCCCTTCGCGGTGGAAGACCGCCTGCTCGCCGATCCCGCCCAGATCCACGCCGTGCCCGGCGCCACCAACGCCCGCGGCGAGACGCTGGTGGCGGTCGTGGACCGCGCCTGGCTCGCCCGCGCACTCGAAGTCCTCGCGAGCGCGGGGCTCCGACCCTCGCGCGCAGTGTGCGAAAGCGCCCTGCTGCCGGCGCGCGCCGGCGCCTGGCATGCCGTGCTCGGCGCGGAGCGCAGCTTCCTCGTGGAGGACGACGGCCACGCCGTGGCCTTCGACCGGCCCACCGGGGCCGAGCCGCCGCTCGCCGTGCGCATCGCCGCGGACGAGGCCGCGCAGCGCGACGCCCGGCCGCAACGGATCGAGGTGCTCGTGGATCCCGCGCTCGAGACACCCGATGCGGCGCTGTGGAGCGAACGCGCCGGCGTGGCGGTAGCGGTCTCGCAGGCGCGGCCGTCGCTTGCCGCATCGCTCTCCGCCCATGCCATCGACCTGCTCGCCGGCGACTTCGCGCGGCCGGCGGCGGCGCTGGGATCGCTTCGCCTGCCGAAGCTCGCCTGGGGGCTCGCCGCGGCGATCCTCGTGCTGCAGATCGGATTCACCACCGCCGACTGGTGGCGGCTCGAGCGCGAGCGCGGAACGCTCGAGGCCGAGCGCGAGGCCATCTTCCGCGCCGCGTTCCCGGAGGCGAAGACGGTCGTCGATCCGGCGCTGCAGATGCGCCGCAACGTGGCCGACCTGGAGCGTTCGCGCGGGCGCGCCACGGCGAGCGGTTTCCTCGCGCTTGCCACTGCTGCGGCCAAGCACGACGCGGCGCCCGCGCGGCGCATGCGCTTCGCCGCCGGGCGGCTGGAGATCGACCGCGGAGAGGCCCCGAAATGAACGCACCCGCCTTCTGGACCGCGAGGAGCCCGCGCGAGCGCAGCGTTCTCGGCTGGGCGGCCGCGGCCGTCGCGGCCGTTCTCGTGATCGTCCTGGTGTGGCTGCCGTTGGAGCGCGCCCGCGCGCGCCTCTCCGCGCAGCTGCCGCAGTTGCGCGCATCGGTTGCCGAGATGCGCATCCAGGCCGCGCAGGCCGATGCGCTTCGCGCCCTGCCCGCGCGCGAAGCCGGGCCCGCCGGCTCGCTCGCCGGCCTCGTGGCCTCCGGCGCGCTCGCGCAGGGGCTTCCGGGCGCCCGCCTCACCGCGCTCGACGCGAGGCGCTTGCGGCTCACGGCGGAGGACGCGTCCTGGACGCGCCTCGTGGAGTGGATCGCCGCCGCGGGCGCGGCGCACGGACTCGACGTGGAAGCGGCAACGATAGAGGCGCTGCCCGCGGCAGGCCGCGTGCGCGCCGAAATCGTGCTCGCCGCGTCGTGAGCATCGCCCGATATTCCGTAGCGGCCGCAGCCACGGCTCTCCCAGCAACCGGCGGGCCACCGGCATGAATGCCTTCCGCGCACTCCTGCTCGGCGTCGTCGCCTACGGCATCTTCCTGGTCGCCACGCTGCCGGCGAGTGTGGCGGCCTCGCGCGTGGCGGCAGCCACGCAGGGCCAGGTGAAGCTCACGGAGTTGACCGGTACCGTGTGGCGGGGCGTGGCGCGCGTCGAGGTCGCCTCACCCGGGCTCGCGCTCACCGTGGACGAAGTGCGCTGGCGCTTCCTCGCCTCCCGCCTCTTCACCGGCCGCGTCGCCTTCGCCGTCGAGGCCCGCATGGGCTCCTTGCGCGGCCAGGCGGAGGCCGCCCGCAGCCCCCTGGCCTGGCACCTGCGTGACCTGGTCGTACGCGGCGACGCTTCCGCGATCACCGCGGTCCTGCCTCTCGCGGCCGCGTGGCAGCCTGCCGGGCCGGTCGCGATCGACGCGGAAGCGCTCTCGTGGGACGGCACGCGCGCGACCGGCGGTGCAACGATCGCGTGGCTCGACGCGACACTCGCCCTCTCGCAGGCCCGCCCGCTGGGAAGCTGGCGCGCGCAGGCCACGGCCGAAGGCGCTGCACTGCGGATTGCGCTCGCGACGACGAAGGGGCCGCTCCACCTGTCGGGGACCGGCACGCTCCCGATCCCCGGCCGCCTCGCCTTCAGCGGGGAAGCCCGCGCCGAGCCGGGGCGCGAGCGCGAACTCGAGCCGCTGCTGGACCTCCTCGGCCCCCGCCGGGCCGACGGCGCGCGCGCCCTCGAGCTGCGCTGATGGCGGCGCCGCCCTTCCGGGCGCCCTGGTGGCTCGCGAACCCGCACCTGCAGACCATCTACGGCTCCCTCGTCGCCGCGCGCCCCGCGATCAACTACCGGCGCGAGCGCTGGGAGACGCCCGACGGCGACTTCGTGGATGCCGACCAGGTCGACGGTGCGCCGGACCGCCCGTGGGTCGTGCTCTTCCACGGCCTCGAGGGTTCCTCCGCCTCGCCCTACGCGCGCACGCTCATGCAGCAGGTGGCCGCGCGCGGCTGGCGCGGGACGGTGGTGAACTTCCGGGGCTGCAGCGGCGAGCCCAATCGCCTCGTGCGCGCCTACCACTCGGGAGATTCCGCGGAGGTCGACTGGATACTGCGCCGCCTGCGACCGCTCGCGAACGGCGCGCCGCTGCACGTCGCCGGCGTCTCCCTCGGCGGCAATGCCCTGCTCAAGTGGCTGGGCGAGCGCGGGGACGAAGCCGCGGGTCTCGTGGCGAGCGCGGCCGCGGTCTCCGCCCCCCTGGACCTCATGGCCGCCGGCGAGGCGCTCGGGCGCGGCTTCCCGATCCTGTACGCGAAGCACTTCCTCGCCACCCTGAAGGCGCGCGCGGCCGCCAAGCACGCGCGATTCCCCGGGGCCTTCGATCTCGAGCGCATGCACCGCTCGCGCACGCTGCGCGAGTTCGACGACGTGGTGACCGCGCCGCTGCACGGCTACCGGGACACCGACGACTACTGGACGCGCGCGAGCTCGAAGCCGCTGCTCGCCCGGATCCGCGTGCCCACGCTCGTGGTGAACGCCCGCGACGACCCGTTCCTGCCCGAGGCCGCCCTTCCCGCCTCCGGCGAGGTCTCGGCCGCGGTCACGATAGAATTCCCTTCTCGGGGCGGGCATGTGGGATTCGTCTCCGGCCCGTTCCCGGGCCACATCGGCTGGCTCGCGCAGCGCCTGCTGCACTTCTTCGATCACCAGGAATGACACGCCCATGGCAACCCCCATCGCTCCCGAGATCTTCAAGGCCTACGACATCCGCGGCATCGTCGACAGGACCCTCACGGAGGAAGCGGTCGAAGCGATCGGCCGCGGCCTCGGCACCCTGGGCGCGAAGCAGGGCGTGAAGCGCTTCGTGGTGGGCCGCGACGGGCGCCTCTCGGGCCCGCGCCTCGTGGCCGCGCTCACCCGCGGACTCAACGCCGCCGGCATGGACGTGACCGACGTGGGCGTCGTCGCCACGCCCGTCGTCTACTTCGCCACCCACGAGCTCGCCACGGGCAGCGGCGTGATGGTGACCGGCAGCCACAACCCGCCCGAATACAACGGCCTGAAGATGATGGTGGCCGGCGACACGCTCGCGGCGGAGGCGATCCAGGACCTGAGGAAGCTCGTCGAGGCAGGCAAGTTCGCCACCGGCAAGGGCACGAGCGAATCGAAGGACATGACCGCGGCGTACCTCGCACGCATCGCGGGCGACGTGAAGCTCGGCCGCCTCGTGCGCGTCGCGATCGACTGCGGCAACGGCTCGCCCGGCGCGATCGCACCCGCGCTCTACCGCAAGCTCGGTTGCGAGGTGCAGGAGCTCTTCTGCGAAGTCGACGGCACTTTCCCCAACCACCATCCCGATCCCTCGAAGCCCGAGAACCTCCAGGACCTCATCCGGGCCGTGAAGGAAGGCCACGCGGAACTGGGCCTCGCCTTCGACGGCGACGGCGACCGGCTGGGCGTGGTGACCAAGAGCGGGCGGATCATCTACGCGGATCGCCAGTTGATGCTCTTCGCCGCCGACGTGCTGCAACGCAATCCCGGGGCGAAGGTGATCTTCGACGTGAAGTGCACCCGCAACCTCTTCGGCTGGATCCGCGACCACGGCGGCGAGCCGGTGATGTGGAAGACCGGCCACTCGCTCATCAAGGCGAAGCTGAAGGAAACCGGCGCGCCGCTCGCCGGCGAGATGAGCGGGCACATCTTCTTCAAGGAACGCTGGTACGGCTTCGACGACGGCCTCTACGCGGGCGCGCGCCTGCTGGAGATCCTCTCGCGCGCGCCGAACCTCACCCAGGCCCTCGAGGGGCTGCCCGATTCCATCGCCACACCGGAGCTGAACCTCGCCCTCGACCGGGAAGGCGAGAACCACGCCCTCATCGCGCGGCTGCAGAAGACCGCGAGGTTCGAAGGGGCGGCCGAGGTGATCACCATCGACGGGCTGCGCGTCGAATACGCCGACGGCTTCGGACTCATGCGCGCTTCCAACACCACGCCCGTCCTCGTGCTGCGCTTCGAGGCCGACACGGACGCGGCCCTCGCGCGCATCCAGGCGGACTTCCGCCGCGTCCTCGCCGAAGCCTTGCCGAAGGCGAAGCTGCCGTTCTAGGCGAAGGACCTGGCAACAGGGCCTGACGACGGATTCCGGCGCAGTTTGAGAGGGACCGCGCGCCTCGGCCCGCGGCCATAAATGTCGCTTACAAACAACAGGTTACGACACCTGTCCGGCGCGCTATTTGATCCCGAGCGCCTCGCGGGCGATCCCGTCCAGGAGCGCCTCCACCTCCTTCAGCGCCGCCTTCGAGGCAGGAGCGCCGTCCGGGCGCCAGGGGCGCCGGAAGGACACATGGACTTTTTCCGGCTCCCGGGCCGTGGCGTGGACGACCATCGCGTACGGGCACTGAGAGACGTTCGCCGGATCGGCTTCCATCATCTTGCGCGACAGGCTCGCGCTGCAGAAGACGAACGCCTGCGCATCGACGTAGAGCCTCTTCGAGGAGTCGACGTCCTTGCCGGTGCGCTCGAGCATGCGGTTCACGTGGGAGTGGTAGTCGATCACCAGCCCGCGCGCCTCGATCGCGGTCCGGAGGTCGTCGCGCACGTCCTCGAACTTCGCCTTCTTCGCATAACTCACCACCGGGTACGGATCGGCCGCCTGCGCAAACGCGCACAGCGCCGTTGCCAGGGCCAGCAGGAAAACTCGCATCATCGCCATGACTCCTCCAATGGGCAGGAAACACATCTGCACTAACCGCCGACCGGGCCGGCATCGGCGGAAGCAGCGTCGATCACCGAAAAGTATACTGCCGCCATGAGAGCCGGGATTTCCGCGGTCGCCCGCGCGCATCGCGCCACGCCATGAAGGCGTGGATCTTCCGCCGCTACGGCGGCCCCGAAGTGCTCGAATGGGCGGACCTGCCGGATCCCGTGCCGGGCAAGGGCGAGATCGCGGTGCGCGTCGTGGCCGCGGCGCTGAATCCCCTCGACTGGAAGCTGCGCGAAGGCCATTTCCGGTGGATGACCTCGGCCCGGCTGCCGCGTGGCGTGGGCTACGACTACGCGGGAATCGTCGAGGCCGCGGGCGAGGGCGTGACGCGGCTCAAGCCCGGCGACGCCGTCGCCGGCATCGTCAATCCCATGGCCTCGCGAAACGGCACGATGGCCGAGCGCGTGTGCGCGACCGAGGCGCTCGCCACGGCGAAGCCGCCGTCACTTTCCTTCGCCGACGCGGCCTCCCTGCCCGGCGCCGGCATCACGGCCGTGCAGGGCCTCAGGGACGCGGGCCTCGCAGCGGGCCAGCGCGTGCTCGTCGTGGGCGCAGCGGGCGGCGTGGGCTCCTTCGCCGTGCAACTCGCGAAGGATTCGGGCGCCCACGTGACGGCAGTAGCGAGCGCCGCGGGGCAGGAATTCCTCGCCACGCTCGCGCCCGACCGCAGCATCGACCGCGGCCGCGAGGACTGGAAGGCGCTGGGCGAGCGCTTCGACGTGGTCTTCGACGCGTCCGGCACTTCGACGTTCGGGGAATGCCGCGCGCTGCTCGCCCCGGCTGGCTCATTCGTCCACACCCTGCCCGGCGCGGCGCTCTACCTCTGGTCCTGGTGGCTTCGCCTGGCCTCGAAGCAGCGCTGCGTGCCGGTCATGGAACGGCCGAACCGCGCGGATCTCGAGACGCTCGTGCGCCTCGCGACAAGCGGGCGCCTGAAATCCGCGGTCACCCGCACCGGGCGGCCCGACGAGGTGCCGGACCTCGAGCGCGAGATGGCCGGAGGCCACAACCGGGGCAAGATCGTGGTGCGCTTTGCACCCGACCCCTAGCCGCCGATTCGCCCCTTGACGCGACGCAAACGCGCCCGCGCCCGCGGCCGTAGGATGGACCACCGATACGAAGACGAGGAGAGGGGAGCCATGGATCCGCGCCTGAAGGAACTGGTCGGCAAGTCCGTTCTCGCCAAGGAACTCTCGGCGGGCGACTTGGACGTCGTCGCGGGGCTCGTTCGCCTGCACCGCCTGGAGGATGGGCAGGTGATCACGCCCGAGGGCGAGCCCGACAGCCACATGCACGTGATCGTGAACGGGGCGCTGGCCGTGTCGCGCCCCGGCCCCGAGGGACAGTGGGAAAACCTGCACGTGATGACCGCGGGCGATCTCGTGGGCGAGCTGTCCTTCCTGGACGGCACGCCGCGCTACGCGGCGCTGCGCGCAGTGGGGCAGACCGAGATATTCAGCCTCGACCGCGCCGATCTCGAGGGCCTCGTCGACAAGCACCCGTGGATCGCGTATCGCCTGATGCGCGCCATCGTGCGCTTCACCCACGGGCTGCAGCGCCGCATGAGCATGCAATCGGCCGAGCTCATGCATTACCTCTACAAGAACCAGGCCAAGTACTGAACCGCGCCGGACCGGCCAGCCGGTTGATTCACGTCAATTGGCCTTTGGCCCACTCCCATACCCTTGCGACAGGACGGCGGGCCGGCCGGCAGGTGCCGCGGCGCGCCGGCAGATCGCGGACCGCCCCTTCACGCGGAAAGACCGATGCACGCAATCAAGCGCGGGTTGGACCTTCCCATAGCCGGCCTTCCGGTCCAGTCGATCGAGGACGCACCGGCCGTCTCCCGCGTGGCGATCCTGGGTGCGGACTACGCGGGGCTCAAGCCCGCCCTGGAGGTGCAACCCGGGGACGAGGTGCTGCGCGGCCAGCTGCTCTTCGAGGACAAGAAGATGCCCGGCGTGCGCCACACGGCGCCTGCCGCCGGACGCGTCCTCGCCATACACCGCGGCGAACGGCGCGCCTTCCAGTCCGTGGTGATCGAAGTGTCGCGCGAAGACGGCCCGCAGGCCCAGGTGGCCTTCGCCGGCTGGAAGGGCTCGCCGCCCGCCAGCGGGGACGGCGCCGCGCTCCGGGCGCTCCTGCTGGAATCGGGGCTGTGGACCGCGTTTCGCACGCGCCCCTTCAGCCGCTCGCCGTCGCCGGACGCCGAGCCCCAGGCGATCTTCGTGACGGCGATCGACACGCGCCCGCTCGCACCCGACCCCGACGTGGCGCTCGCCGGCCGCGAGTCCGATCTCGAATCCGGCATCCTCGCGCTGCGCGACCTCACCGCGGGCCCCGTGTACGTCTGCCGCTCGCCGGGCTCGAAGCTGCCGGCGCCGGCGGCCGAGCGCATCGTGGCCGAGGAATTCTCGGGGCCCCACCCCGCGGGCAACGCCGGGACGCACATCCATTTCCTGCATCCGGCCGGCGCGCACCGCACCGTCTGGCACATCGCGGCTACCAGGACGTGGCCGCGATCGGCCACCTCCTCGCCACGGGCCGGATCGACACCACGCGGGTGATCTCGCTGGCCGGCCCCGGCGTGCTCCGCCCGCGGCTGCTGCGCACGCGCATCGGGGCTTCGATGACGGAACTCGTGGCCGCGCAGCTCGCGCCCGGCGAGCAGCGGGTCGTGTCCGGCTCGGTGCTCGACGGGCGCACCGCCATGGGCGAGGCGGAGGGCTATCTCGGCCGCTTCCACCACCAGGTGAGCGTCCTCGCCGAGGGGCGTGAACGCGAGCTCCTCGGCTGGATCGCGCCGGGGGCCGGCAAGTTCTCCGTGATCGGCTCCGTGCTGGGGGCCTTTTCCCGGGGACGGCGCGCCTTGACCACCACCACCAACGGCTCGCCGCGCGCGATGGTGCCGATCGGCACCTACGAAAGCGTCATGCCGCTGGACATCCTGCCGACCTTCCTGCTGCGCGCGCTGCTCACCGGCGACATCGAGCGGGCCGAGGCGCTCGGCGTGCTCGAGCTGGACGAGGAGGACCTCGCGCTCTGCACCTTCGTCTGCCCGGGCAAGAACGACTACGGGCCGCTGCTGCGCGACATGCTCTCGCGCATCGAGAAGGAATCCTGATGTCGGCCCTCGCGAGATTCCTGGAGAAGGCGGGCCGGCACTTCGAGCCGGGCAAGCCGCTCGCGCGCTTCCACCCGCTCTACGAGGCGGCGGACACCTTCTTCCATGACGCCGCCCTCGGTCACGCGCGGCGCCTCGCACGTGCGCGACGCGCTCGACCTGAAGCGCATGATGATGCTCGTCGTGATCGCCATGCTGCCCTGCGTGTTCATGGCGATGTACAACACGGGCCTGCAGGCGAACCTCGCGCTCGACCCCGCGAAGGTCGCGGACCTCGCGGGCTGGCGCCACGACATCATGCGCGCCCTCGGCTTCGGCTACTCCGCCGCGAGCCTCGCGCCAGTGCCTCTTCCACGGCGCGCTCTACTTCCTGCCGCTCTACGTCGTGACCATGGCCGTGGGCGGCCTGTGGGAGGTGCTCTTCGCGGTCGTGCGCCGCACGAGATCAACGAGGGCTTCTTCGTCACCGGCCTCATCTTCCCGCTGACCCTGCCGGCCGACCGCGCCCGCTCTGGCAGGCCGCGCTCGGGATCACCTTCGGCGTCGTGGTGGCCAAGGAGATCTTCGGCGGCACCGGCATGAACTTCCTCAACCCCGCGCTCGCCGGCGCGCGCCTTCATGTTCTTCGCCTACCCGGCGGAGATCTCCGGCGACAGCGTATGGATCGCGATGCCAGGGCGCCCAGGCGGTGGACGGCTTGTCGGGCGCCACGGTGCTGTCGCACGATGCGCGGCCTCGAGGGGCCGTTTTCCGCAGCCCAGGGATTCTCCTGGACCGGCGCCTTCATCGGGCTTCGAGCCGGGCTCGACTGGGCGAGACCTCCGCGCTCGCGTGCCTCATCGGCGCGGTGATCCTCATCGTGACCGGCGTCGGTTCGTGGCGGATCATGGCCGGCGTGACGATCGGCACCGTCGCGATGGCCCTGCTCTTCAATGCCATCGGTTCGAAGACCAACCCCTTCTTCGCCATGCCCTTCTGGTGGCACATGGTGCTCGGCAGCTGGGCCTTCGGCACGGTGTTCATGGCCACCGACCCGGTGACCGCGCCCTTCACCGAACCGGGGCAGGTGGATCTACGGCTTCTTGATCGGCGCGCTGATCGTGCTGATCCGCGTGGTGAACCCGGCCTACCCGGAAAGCGTGATGCTGGTGATCCTCTTCATGAACACCATGGCCCCGCTCATCGACTTCTTCAGCGTCCGGGCCAACGTCCAGCGAAGGAAACGCCGTGCCCAGGCTTGACTCGACCCGGTACACCTTCGCCTTCGCCGCGCTCGTGTGCGTGGTGTGCGCCGCGCTCGTGTCGGTGACCGCGGTCCTGCTGCAGCCCCGGCAGAAGGCGAACGCCCGCCTCTACATGGAGAAGAACGTGCTCGTCGCGGCCGGCCTGGTGAAGCCCGCCCAGGACGTGGGCCTGCGCGACGTCGAGCGCATCTTCAAGGCCGACATCCGGGTGCGGCTGGTCGACCTGGCCACCGGCGAGCTCGTGCCGGAGGACGGGCGCGACGCCCGCGACTTCGACCAGCGCGCCGCACGCAACGATCCCGCCACGAGCCGCAGCGCGCCCGTCAACGAGGCCGGCGTGAAGACGACTGCCGAATCGCGGCATCGTCTATTTCGTGATGCGCGAAGGCAAGGTGGATCAGCTCGTGATCCCGGTCGAGGGGCTCGGCATGTGGGGGACGATCTACGGCTTCCTCGCGCTCGACCGCGACGCGCAACACGGTGCGCGGCATCACCTACTACGACCACCGGGAGACTCCGGGCCTGGGCGGCGAGATCGGCAATCCCGACTGGCAGGCGCTCTGGCGCGGCCGCCAGCGGCTACGACGACCAGTGGAACGCGCGCATCACCGTCATCAAGGGCCAGGCGGGGCCGCCGGAGACCGACCCGCTCCACGTCGACGGCCTCTCCGGCGCCACGATCACCAGCAACGCGATCACCCGCCTCGTCCGCTTCTGGCTCTCCGAGGACGGCTACGGGCGCTTCCTCCAGGGCTTCCGGGAAAGGGGCATGGCATGAGCGCGTCCGCACCGGCCGCGGGAGGCTTCGGCAGGAAGGAGCGCACGACCCTGCTCGAGCCCCTCGTCGCCAACAACCCGATCACGGTGCAGGTGCTCGGCATCTGCTCGGCACTCGCCGTCACCACGCGCGTCGACAAGGCGCTGGTGATGGGCGTGGGCGTGATCATGGTCGCGATGCTCGCCAACCTCGCGGTGAGCCTGGTGCGCAACTACACGCCGGGCTCGATCCGCATCATCGTGCAGCTCACCATCATCGCGTCGCTGGTGATCGTGTTCGACCAGGTGCTCAAGGCCACGCTCTACGAGCTCTCGCTCGAGCTGTCGGTGTTCGTCGGCCTGATCATCACCAACTGCATCATCATGGGCCGCGCCGAGGGCTTCGCGATGTCGAACCCGCCCTGCCTGGCGGTCCTCGACGGCCTCGGCAACGGCCTGGGCTACGCCATCGTGCTGCTGCTGGTGGCGTTCGTGCGCGAGCTCTTCGGCGCCGGCAAGGTGCTTCGGCTTCGTGATCCTGCCGCTCGCCAACGACGGCGGCTGGTACGTGCCCAACGGCATGATGCTGCTCGCGCCCTCGGCGCTTCTTCATCATCGGCCTGCTGATCTGGGCGCTGCGCAGCGTGGAAGCCCGAGCTGCAGGAGAAGGAATAGCCGCGATGGAGCACTACCTCAACCTCGCCATCCGCTCCATCTTCCTCGAGAACATGGCGCTCGCCTACTTCCTCGGGCATGTGCTCGTTCCTCGCCTGCTCCCGGAAGGTCGAGACGGCGTTCGGCCTCGGGGTCGCGGTGGTCTTCGTGCAGACGCTGACCGTGCCGCTGAACAACCTGATCCTGCGCTACCTGCTGGGCGAGGGCGCGCTCGCCTGGGTGCATCCCTTCGCTCGCCGCGGTCGACCTCACCTTCCTGTCCTTCATCCTCTTCATCGGCACCATCGCCGCCGCCGTGCAGGTGGTGGAGATGATCATCGAGACGTTCGCGCCCGGCGCTCTACACGACGCTGGGCGTGTTCCTGCCGCTGATCGCGGTGAACTGCGTGATCCTCGGCGGCTCGCTCTTCATGCAGGAGCGCGACTACACCTTCGCCGAGAGCGCGGTCTTCGGCGTCGGCTCGGGCCTGGGCTTCGCCATCGCCATCGTCGTGCATGGCCGCGATCCGCGAGAAGCTCGCGTACTCCAACGTGCCCGCGGGACTGCGCGGGCTCGGCATCACCTTCGTCACGGCCGGGCTGATGTCGGTCGCCTTCATGATGTTTTCCGGAATCCAGCTCTAGGGCCGGCCCCATGATCGAGATCGTCCTCGGCGTCGTCATGTTCACCACCGTGATCCTCGCGCTCATCGGGCTGCTGATGGTGGCGCGCTCGCCGGCTCGTGGCCACGGGCGACGTGACCATCACCATCAACGAGGACCCGGACAAGGCCCTCACGGCGCCGGCGGGCGCAACGCTGCTCGCGCTCGCTCTCCGACGCGCAGATCTTCATTCCCTCGGCCTGCGGCGGCAAGGGCACCTGCGGGGTCTGCGAGGTCATCGTGAAGGAAGGCGGCGGCGAGCTGCTGCCGACCGAGACCGGGTTCATCTCGCCGCGGCGAGGCGAGGCGGGGCTACCGGCTCGCCTGCCAGGTCAAGGTGAAGCGCGACATGAAGATCGAGCTGCCCGGCCGAGATCTTCGAGGTGCGAAGTGGACCTGCAAGGTGGTCTCGCAACCGCAACGTGATCACCTTCATCAAGGAACTGAAGCTGGAGCTGCCCGAGGGCGAGGACGTGCCGTTCCGCGCCGGCGGCTACGTGCAGATCGAGTGCGCCGCCGCACAGCCTCGACCTTCCGCGACTTCGACGATCGAGCCGGAATTCCGCGAGGAGTGGGACAAGTTCGACCTGTGGCGCTTCAAGTCGGTGGTCGACGAGCCCGTCGAGCGCGCCTATTCGCATGGCCAACTACCCGCTCGAGAAGGGCATCCTGCTGTTCACCATCCGGATCGTCTTCGCGCCGGAATACCGCGAGGACATCCCGCCGGGCAAGATGAGCTCCTGGCTCTTCAACCTGAAGCCGGGCGACCCGGTCACGGTGTCCGGCCCCTTCGGCGAGTTCTTCGCGCGCGACACCGACGAACGAGATGTGCTTCGTCGCGGCGGGCGCCGGCATGGCGCCGATGCGCTCGCACATCTTCGACCAGCTCCTGCGCCTGGACGCGAAGCGCAAGATGACCTTCTGGTACTCGGCGCGCAACCTGAGCGAGGCCTTCTACGTCGAGGAGTTGAACGCGCTGCAGGAGAAGCACCCGAACTTCCACTGGCACCTGGTGCTGTCCGAGCCGCGCCCCGAGGACAACTGGAACGGGCCCGTCGGGCTGGTGCGCCACAATGCGCTGCGCGAACCTCTACCTCAAGGATCACCCGGCGCCCGAGGACATCGAGTACTACCTGTGCGGGCCGGACATGATGAACAAGGCGGTGATCAGGATGCTCCTCGAACTCGGCGTGGAGCGCGAGAACATCATGCTGGACGACTTCGGCATCTGACGAAGGCAAGGAGAACGCGATGACCATAGCCACGGTCCTGGACGCCCTGCACGAGGTGGGCCAGGTCAAGATCCACTCGGTGGACGCCTCGGCCTTCGTCGAGGAGGCCGTCGAGCTGATGGCGGTGAAGGAGATCGGCGCGGTCGTCGTGAGCACCGAGGACGCGCTCATGGGCGGCATCTTCACCGAGCGCGACCTCATGATGCGGGTGGTGCGCGCCGGGCCTCGACCCGAAGTCCACGCCGCTCTCGCATGGTGATGACGCGCGACGTCCACTTCGTCTCGCCCGGGACCACGCTGGAGGCCGCGCTCTCGCTGATGTACGTGCACCGCCACCGGCACCTGCTCGTGATCGACGGGCCGCACATGCACGGCCTGGTCTCGATGCGCGACCTCGCCTACCACCTGATCCGCCACGGGGAGGGCCGCTTCGAGGCGGCCGTGCGCCTCGCCGGCGGGCCGGGCACCTGAAAACCGGAAGGACCGACGACATGGACACTCTCCTCTCCCCCCGCCGCAGGGCGCTCATCCAGGCGCTCGGCGCCACTGCGATCCTCGCCGGCTGCGGCGAGGTACCGGGCCTTGCCCGCAGGCCCCTCGCCGCCTTCCAGGGCCCGGCGATGGGCACCGTGTGGAACGCGAAGCTCTCCGGCGCGCTGCCCGAGGGGCTCGCCACGCGCGGCCCGGCGGCGATCGCGGCAGCGCTCGAATCCGTGGTGGCGCGCATGTCGAACTACCTCGACAGCTCGGAGCTTTCCCGCTTCAACCGCCAGCCCGCCGCCGCGCCGCTCGTCGTGTCGCGCGAGACGCTGGAGGTATTCGCCCTCGCCCGCGAGGTGAGCGAGGCCACGGCAGGCGCCTTTGACGTGACGGTGGCCCCCGCCGTGGACGCCTGGGGCTTTGGCCCGTCGAAGGCCACGCGCATTCCCGGCCCAGCGGAACTCGCCGCGCTCGGGACTCGCATCGACTGGCGCGCCATCGCCGTGGACCGCGAGGCGGGCACGCTCGCGAAGTCGCGCGACGGCGTTCGCGCCGACCTCTCCGCGATCGCCAAGGGCTACGGCGTCGACCTCTCCGCGCGCGCGCTCGACGCGGCCGGTGCGACGGACTACCTCCTGGAAGCCGGCGGCGAAGTGCGCGTGCGCGGACGCAATGCCGACGGCGAGCCGTGGCGCATCGGCATAGAGCGCCCGGATGCGGTGCCGCCGCGTGCGCACCTCGTGGTGCCGCTCGACGGGATGTCCATGGCAACCTCCGGCGATTACCGCATCTACTTCGAGCAGGGCGGTCGCCGCTACTCCCACGAGATCGACCCGGCCACGCGCGAGCCGGTGCGCGGCAACCTCGCCTCCGTCACCGTCGTCGCACGCGAATGCGCCTGGGCGGACGCCATGGCCACGGCGCTCTTCGTGATGGGCCCCGAACGCGGTCTTGCCTTCGCCACGCAGCGCGACATGGCCGCGTGCTTCATCACGCGCGACGGCAAGGGCGGGTTCGTCGACCGGCAGACGCCCGCGTTCGCGAAGCTGGGCGCCGCGCGCGCGAAGGCCTGATCGCCATGGGCACCACGCTCGCCGTCGTCTTCCTCGCCACGCTGGTGCTCCTCGGCCTCGCGGTGGGGGCGATGGCGCTGGGCTCGCGCATGACGGGGCGGTGCCTGCGGGGCTCCTGCGGCGGTCCCGCCGTGCTGGGGCCGGACGGCAAGCCGATCGATTCCTGCGAGGGCTGTCCGAATCGCAAGGACTAGCGGGCGTCCGATGGCCCGCTGATTTCGTCGGTCCGGAAAGCCCTCAGCGACCCGACCCGGCCTTCTTGCGGCGCGCCTTCGCCTTGCGGGGAGCCGGCTTGGCCGATTCCCGCGCTGCCTCGCCCGTCGCGTCTTCCGCAGCCTCGACGGAGCGGCCCATGGCCTCGGCGGCCTCGTTGCCAACCTGGGACATCATGTTCCACGCCCACAGCGCGGGGTTGGGCAGCTCCTCGCCGCCGCCCGATGCTTCCGAACCGGACTGCCCCTCCTCCATCGCCGCGCGGATGCGCTCGCCGCCCTTCACCATCTGGCGCTGGTACTCGAGGCTCTTGATGCTGAGCTGCAGCATGTTCAGGTTCGCCTTGAGCCAGTGCTCCACGGTCTCGAGTTCCGCGATCTTCCTCTCGAGTTCCTTCGCGTCGAGCACCGGGAACATGAGGCTCTGCAGCGGGTACGCCCCCGGGTTCACCATCTTCTGCCAGAGGTCGAACATGTCGTGCGGCGTGACGGGCTTGGCCATGGATCCTCCTACCGGTCGTGGCGGGCGATGAAGTCGCGCATCCTCGGGTAGATCATCTCGCGGAACTTGCGCCCGGAGAATATGCCGTAGTGGCCGACGCCGGGAGCGAGATAGTGCTCCTTCGACGCCGCGGGGATGCCCTTGCAGAGCCCGTGGGCGGCCTGCGTCTGCCCGGGGCCGGAAATGTCGTCGATCTCGCCCTCGATGGTGAAGAGAGCGGCGTCGCGGATGGCCTCGGGGCGCACGCGCTCGCCGCGCACCTTGAGCCGGCCGCGCGGCAGCAGGTGCCGGTGGAAGACGCGCTCGACGGTCTCGAGGTAGTACTCCGCCGGCAGGTCCATCACCGCGTTGTACTCGTCGTAGAAGCGCCGGTGCGCCTGTGCGCTCTCGCCGTCGCCCTCGACCAGGTGCTGGTAGTACTGCACGTGCGAATCGACGTGCCGGTCCGGGTTCATGGCCACGAATCCGGCGAACTGCAGGAACCCCGGATAGACGCGGCGCATGAAGCCGGGATAGCGCATCGGCACGCGCTGCACCACCTTCGCCTCGAACCACGACATCGGCCGGTGGCGCGCGAAATCGTTTACCGCCGTGGGGCTCGAGCGCGTGTCGATCGGCCCGCCCATCATCGTGAGCGAGCGCGGCACCGGCTCGCCCGCGGCCGCCATGAGCGAGACCGCCGCGAGCACCGGCACCGTGGGCTGGCACACGGAGACCGCATGCACCTCCGGACCCAGGTGGCGCAGGAACGCGCGCACGGTGTCCACATAGTCGTCGAAGTGGAAGGTGCCGGCGGAAAGCGGCACCTCCTTCGCGTCGATCCAGTCGGTGATCCACACGTCGTGGTCGGCGAGAAGCGTCTTCACGGTGTCGCGCAGCAGCGTCGCGAAATGCCCCGAGAGCGGCGCGAACACGATCACCTTCGGCTGCAGCGGGGCGCCCGCCTTGGCGAAGTGCAGCAGCCGGCAGAAGGGCTTGTCCAGAACGAAGACTTCCTTCACCGCGCAGTCGCGCCCGCCCGCGCGCACCTTGCGGATGCCGAACTCCGGGCGCTCGTAGCGCCGGGTAAGGCGCCCCATCAGGTCGAATGCGGCGGCGACGTTGCGGCTTCCGGGAAGCCACGAGAGCGGGCTCACCGGGTGGCCGTAGAACTCGTTGGCCGCATCGGCCATGGCGCGCCAAGGCTGCATCGCGGCGCGTTGCCAATCGTAGAACTGGTAGAGCACGGGTAGCGCCTCCGGGCATGCTGCGATGCGGCGTAGTGTAGCGGGTTTGCGTCTGTGCGACGGTTGACGCGGCGCAAGATCGGCGGGCCCTGGCGATGCTCTGGTAAGCTCAACGGCATGCCACCCGAAGCCCATCGGAAGAACGGCGATCTCCTGCCGCTCTACCCCGCGATCGAGCCCCGCGGCGGCGGCGCGCTCGACGTGGGCGGCGGGCACCGGCTCTACTGGGAGGAAAGCGGCAGGGCCGACGGCGTGCCCGTGGTCTTCCTCCACGGAGGCCCCGGCGCGGGGGCGAGCCCCGTGCACCGACAGTTCTTCGACCCGTCCCACTACCGCATCGTGATCTTCGACCAGCGCGGCGCGGGCCGCTCGACGCCGCTCGGCAGCCTCGAGGCGAACACCACGCCCGACCTGGTCGCCGACATGGAGCGGCTGCGCGAGCACCTGGGGATCGCGCGCTGGATCGTCTTCGGCGGCTCCTGGGGATCGACACTCGCGCTCGCCTACGCCGAGCACCACCCCGCGCACTGCCTCGCGCTGGTGCTGCGCGGCATCTTCCTCGGCCGCGCCTCCGAGATCGACTGGTTCCTGTACGGCATGCGCAGCGTCTTTCCCGAACCCTGGCGCGAGTTCGCGGGGTTCATCCCTGAAGCGGAGCGGGGCGACCTGCTCGCCGCCTACCACCGGCGCCTCATCGACCCCGATCCCGCTGTGCACCTGCTGGCCGCGCGGCGCTGGAGCGTCTACGAGGGCTCGTGCTCGACGCTCCTGCCCAACCCGGCGCTGGTGGCGGATTTCGCCTCCGATCGCGTGGCCCTGGGCCTTGCGCGGATCGAGGCGCACTACTTCGCCAACCGTCTCTTCCTGCCCGAGGACACCCTGCTCTCGCACGTCGAGCGCATCCGCCATGTCCCGGCGGTCATCGTGCAGGGCCGCTACGACGCAGTGTGCCCGCCCGTCTCCGCGGACGCGCTGCACCGCGCCTGGCCCGAGGCCGAATACCACGTCGTGCCCGACGCCGGGCACTCCGCGTTCGAGCCCGGCATCCGCTCGCGCCTCGTCGGCGCGATGGACGCCTTCCGGGAACGCCTCGGCCGCTGACCGTGCCCGCGACGAATCCGGTCCTGGTCTGGCTCGCGTTCGGCGCGTGCGCCGTCCTGATCGGGTTCGGTGGCGTGTGGCTCTCGCGCTACGGCAACGTGATCGCCCAGCGCACTGGCCTGGGCGGCACCTGGGTGGGGCTCGTGCTGCTCGCGACCGTCACCTCGCTCCCGGAGCTCATCACCGGGATCAGCTCGGTCGCGGTCGCGAACGCGCCCGACATCGCCGTGGGCAACGCGCTCGGCGCGTGCGTCTTCAACCTCGCCATCGTCTCGGTGCTGGACTGGATGCACCGCGAGGAGTCGCTCTTCGACCGCGCCGACATCGGGCACCTGCTCTCGGCGTCCTTCGGCATCATGCTGTCGGCTTTCGTCGCCTTCAACCTGCTGCTCGCCGGAGGGCCCGGTACCTGGTCCCTGGGACACGTGGGCCTCTACACGCCGGTGATCATCGGCTTCTACGTGCTCGCCATGTGGATCGTCTTCAACTACGAGAAACGCGACCGGGCGAAGTTCGCGGGCAAGCTCGCGGGCGACGACGCGCAGGTCACCCTCCCGCAGGCCGCGAAGCGCTACGCCGCCGCGGCCGCGGTGGTGCTCGCGGCAGGTTCGGCGCTGCCCTTCGTGGGCCAGGCGCTCGCCGAGGCGTACGGATGGAACACCTCGTTCGTGGGCACCGTGTTCATCTCGTTCATCACGTCGCTGCCGGAACTGGTGGTCACCGTGTCGGCGCTGCGCCTGGGCGCGCTCGACATGGCGATCGCGAACCTCCTGGGCAGCAACCTGTTCGACCTCCTGGTGATCGCCATCGACGACCTCTTCTACCTGCCCGGGCCGATCCTCTCGCACGTCTCGCCCGTGCACGCCGCCTCCGCCCTCACGGCGATCGTGATGACCGGCGCCTTCGTCGCGGGGCTCGTGTACCGGCCGCGCTCGCGCGTGTTCGGCACCGTCGGCTGGGCTAGCATCTTCCTGCTCGTGGCCTACGTCCTGAACGCCTTCCTGCTGTTCCTGCGCGGCGCCTAGCCGGCCGCGGCGATGAGCTGGCCCACGTCCGTCGCGTAGCCGGCGATGCGCTTGTGGAGCTTCGCGCGCTGCGCGGGCGTGAGCGTCGCGTCGAGGGCCGCCACCAGCGCATGGACGCGCTCGTCGCGGGCGCGCATCTTCGCGGCGTACTCCGGCCTGCGCCACGACCCGGTGTCGAGGAGGATCCGCTCGAGCCCCGCAACCATCGCCTCGCGCGAGGGCCGGGAGCGAACGAGCGCGAGTGTTGCGGCCTGCCGCCGGCGCCGGTCGTCCATCCAGTCGTCGGTGATGTCGTCCAGGGCGCCCACGTGCGCGCGCACGAGGTCGCGCTGCGCGGCCGAGAGCCTGCCCGTCCAGTCGTCGATGCGCTCGAGGTAGCGCTTGACCCGAAGCTCGCGCCGCTCCTCGCGCGAGGCCTTCGCGACCTCCTTCGTCTTCTCCGCGTTGTCCTCGGCGAACCTGCGCTCGAGCCGCTCGACCTGCTCCGGGTGCAGCCGCAGCAGGAAGTCGGCCATGTCGGGCAGGGCCTGGCGGATCGTGCGCTCGTAGAGCGCGCGCATCTCGCCGTGGAAGCGGTGCGCGTCCTCCCGCGTGATGCCGGTGGCCGCGTGCATGGCCATGTCGTGCAGGAGCCGCTCGGTGGCCGGGAGCTCGTGGGCGCGGTGCCACGCGAGCAGCCGCCCGAAGCGCTCCTTCACCCAGTCGCGCTGGCCGTCCTGCAGGTCGAACCAGTCGTCGATCATCCACGCCGCGGCCACGCCGGCGTTGTTGTACGCCAGACGCGTGACCGTCGAGCAGGCGGAAAGCAGCGCGACGAGCGCCGCGGCGAGGAGCGCGTGGCGCAGGAACTTCGTCACCAGGGGATGGGCTTGCGGTCGCGGAAGAACTGCCCCGAGGGGCCGGTGGAGGGCAGCAACGCAAGCCATATCGCGGTCCCGGCGCCCTCTTCCACGCCGCGCGGCGCATCGGTCCCGCCCATGTCGGTGCGCACCCAGCCCGGGCTCATGGAGTTCACGAGGATGCCCTGCCCCTTCACCTCCGCCGCGAGCGTCGCGGTGAGGGCATTGAGCGCGGCCTTCGAGACGCGGTAGGCGGGGCTGTCCGCGCCCATCTGGGAGAGCTGCCCCAGCCCGGAGGAGATGTTCACGATGCGCCCGTAGGCCACGCGCTGCATGAGTGGCAGCACCTCGCGGCACAGGCGCACGGCACCGAAGAGGTTGGTCTCGAAGGTCTCGCGCCAGAGCGAGGTCTTCGTGTCCACCACCCGCGCCTCTTTCGACTCCGGGTACACGCCCGCGTTGTTCACGAGGATCGCCGGCGGCCCGAAGTGCTTCTCGACGTAGGCGACGAAGCGGCGCACGTTCTTCGTGTCGTTCACGTCGAGCGCGTGGCTCACGGCGAGATCTCCGGCCTTCAGGCTCGCGCAGGCGCGCGCTCCCTTCACCGGGTCGCGCGACCCCATGACGACGCGAACGCCCTCCCGCACGAGCTGGCGGGAGATCTCAAGGCCAATGCCCCGGTTGGCACCGGTGACGATGGCGGTCTTTGCGATGGACATTTGTCTCCTCTGGGCGACGGGTTTTCCGGGCCGGCTGCTATGATAACGGCACAAGCGCCCCAGCGAAGCACGCTCCATGCCGAAGTTTCTGCGCGCCGTCCGCCTCGACGACTCCGACGAGCACCTCTTCAAGACCCACGGCGCCGCCCGCGAAGGCGACTGGGTCGTGAGCGGGGGCTACGCGGTGTGCGACTTCGCCCACGCCCCGAAGTGCGATCCGCGCTGCTACTGCGAGTCGTCCTTCCTCGCGCTCCAGGGGCGCAGCCGCTGCTCGATCGCCGAAGTGGTCGACGCAACCGAAGGCGAACTCGAGGCCCACGTCGATGCGCTCGCCTGGTTCCTCGTGAAGGGCTGGGGCGCGCCTTCCTGGGAGATCGCGCGGCGCCTGGCCGAGGAGGAAGTGCGCCACACCGCCGACGTGTGCGAGACGCTCGCGCCGGAGGTCTGGATCACCGTGAAGCGCACGCCGCGCGAAGGCGGCGGCGCCGTGGACGAGCAGTACGCCGTCTACGACCGGCTCCTCATCGGCTCCCACAAGCTCTGAAGCCCGACGCCCGTGCGAACGCAGCGCCACTCGGGCACACTCTCCCACACCGCACTCCGGAATCCACAACAATGACCTACGCCGCCATCACGGGCTGGGGCAAGTGCATGCCCCCCGCCGTCCTCTCCAACGCGGATCTCGCGACCTTCGTCGAGACCGACGACGAGTGGATCACCTCGCGCACCGGCATCCGCGAGCGGCGCATCTCGCACGTGCCGGTGACCTCCCTTGCCCACGTCGCGGCAGCGCGCGCGCTCGCCTGCGCGGGCCTCGACGCCGCCGATCTCGATCTGATCGTCCTCGGAAGCTGCTCCTACGACGAACAGGTGCCCAACAGCGCCTCCGGCGTGCAGGCGCTCCTGGGCGCGGGCAACGCCGCGGCGATGGACGTGAACACCGCCTGCACGAGCTTCCTCTACGGCCTGTCCACCGCGAACGCGATGATCCGCACGGGCGTGGTGCGCAACGCCGTGGTGATCGGCGTGGAGGTGATCTCCCCGTTCATGGACTGGAACAACCGCAACGTCTCCGTGCTCTTCGGCGACGGGTCGGCAGCGGTGGTCCTCCAGGCGGCCGAGGAAAAAACGGGGCTCCTCGCCGAGAAACTGGGCTGTTACGCGGACGCCCGCCACATCCTGCGCGTGCGCGGCATGGGCGCGGCCTACGCCAACCGCGGCCTCCCGGTGGGCATCACCGCGTGGGATTTCGACGGCCAGGAGATCTTCAAGCGCGCGGTGCACGGCATGACGGAAGCCTCGCGGGTCGCGCTCGACCGCGCCGGGCTCGCGATCGGCGACATCGACCTCGTGGTGCCCCACCAGGCGAACCTGCGCATCATCGAGTTCGTGGGCAAGCGCATCGGCGCGGAGCGCGAGCGCGTCTTCCTCACCGTCGAGCGCTACGGCAACATGTCGGCGGCAACCGTTCCGGTGGCGCTGGTCGACGCGATCGAGGAGGGCCGCGTGAAGCCGGGCGCGCGCCTGCTCACCCCGGCCTTCGGCGGCGGTCTCACCTTCTGCGCGCACGTGATCCAGTGGGGCGAGCGCTCCACCCCGAAGCGGGAGTGCACGGTGGACCTGCCGCCCTGCGAGCAGTCGGCTCTCGAGATGGTGCGCGCCATCATGGCCATCAAGGCCCGCACGCAAGACGCCGCCGGAAAGCTCGACGCACCCCTCGTCGCGTAGCGGCGCGGATGTTGCGGCTCTGGGGGAGGATCTCCTCCGTCAACGTGCAGAAGCTTGCCTGGCTCGTGGACGAGCTGGGGATCGACTGCGAGCGCATCGAGGCGGGCGGCGCCTTCGGCGTCGTGGCCACGCCCGAATACCGGCGCATGAATCCCAACGGCCTGGTCCCGGTGATCGAGGACGACGGCTTCGTGCTCTGGGAATCGAACGCGATCGTGCGCTACCTCGCCGCGAAGCACGCCGCGGGTACGCTCTGGCCCGACGACCTGCGCATGCGCGCGGACGTCGATCGCTGGATGGACTGGCAGGCGACCACCTTCACGCCCGCGATGCGCGACGCCTTCCTGCAGCTCGTGCGCACGCCGCCGGAAGCGCGGGACGCCTCGCGCGTCGAGGCCTCGCGGGAAGCCGGCGAGAAGGCGGCGGCCGTCCTGGATTCCCATCTCGCGGGACGCGGCTTCGTCTCCGGAGAGGCCTTCTCGCCCGCCGACATCGTGGTGGGCTGCGCCGCGCACCGGTGGCTGAACCTCCCGCTCGCGCGCGAGGCGCGCCCGCAGATCGAACGCTGGTACGCGGGACTCAGGTCGCGGCCGGGCGCTGCGCGGGTGCTTTCGACACCGGTGTCCTGAGGGGCCGTCCCGCCGCGCCCGCGAAACCGCGCAGCACCGACACGCCCGCCGCGATCGTGACGGGCGCGCCGAAGAGCAGCACCGGCGTCCAGGGCGAAACCGCGAACTCGCCGCCGGCGAATGCCCGGCCCGCGGCCACCACGACGAGGTTCATCCCCAGGAGCACGATCCAGGTTGTCGCGACGTCGCGAGCCGCGAGCCAGGCGCGCACGCGCGCATCCACGGTGACGGTCGCCACCGCGAAAGCGCCGGCGAAGAGCGCGAGTGCCCCGGTCACCCCGACGGGAAGGCGTGCGAAGACGCCGGCCTGCGTGCCCGCCGCGACGGCGCCGGCCCAGAGCACCAGCGCAACCACGACCGCATCGCGCGCATCCACGTAGTCGTCTCTTTTCATGGTTCTTCCTTGTCGTGTGCGGTTTACAGGAGCGGCGCCGGCCCGGGAAAGGCCGACCATTCGTCGCGGGCGGGCGGCGGCGCGAAGACCACCGCGTCGCGCAGGAAATCCACGGTGTCCTGGACGGCGCCCGGATCGCGCAGAATCGCGTTGTGGCCGAGCCCCGCGGTGCGCACGAAGCGCGCCCCGGGCCAGGCGCGCGCGACGGCAAGCCCCGCGGCGAGGGGCACGTCCGCGTCGCCTTCGTCGTGGATCACGAGCGCCGGCACCGCGAGCGAGTCCACCGAGCGCGGCAGCTCGAGCTCGTCCCAGCACACGCCGTAGCGTCGCTCGACGGCCGCCTGCAGCTTGCGGCGCAGTCCCTCGCCCAGGCCCAGCTTCCGCGCGAACCACGCCGAGTAGCCCACGAGGGAGGAAGGCGGCGCCACCAGGACGCTGCGCACCGCGAGCCCCGTGGTGCGCAGGAACGGCGCGATCGCCGCGGCGCCCAGCGAATGGCCCACGACGCCGGCCACGCGGATTCCGCGGTCGGCGAGCGCACCGGCCACTGCGCCGAGGCCGCGCCCGAAGTCGACGAGGGACGACTGGTGCCCCTCCGAGTGGCCATGGCCCGCGTGGTCGAACACGACCGCCTGGAAGCCCGCGCCGAGCAGCGCCGGGACGAAGGCGCGGAACTGCGCGCCGCGCCCGCCCCAGCCGTGGCTGAGGATCACCGCAGGCGCCTCCCGCGGGCCGAATCGCCACGCGGCGAGGCGCCCCTCCGTGCCCCGGACCACGAAGCCCTCGCCTTCCGCGAGGAAGGCGCGGTCGCGTTCCCGCACGGTGCGGCGCGGCGGCGTGAGGAAAAGGCGCACCGCGTCGGCGAGTGCGCGCTCGGGCGCGACGAGCGCACCCACCTGCAGGCGGGCGCGCGTGGACAGGAGCCGCATGGAACGAACGATCGTGCTATTCATGGGCGAAAGGGCAAGGGACATGAAACCTCCGGCGTACGGGGATCAGCGGCGCGGGGCCGCGGTGCGGGTTGCGGGCTTGCGGGCGGGCGCGCGGTGGAATTCCACCAGGCGCTCGAAACCGGCGATCGCGCGGGCTGCGGCCCCCGCGTCGCCGAGCAGGCGCTGCGTGTGGAAGCAGGCGAGCACGAGGCCGAACATCTCGTAGACGAACTGCCCCGGGTCGGTGCCGGCGCGCAGGTCGCCGCAGTCGACCGCCATCTTCACGGCCCTGGCGAGTTCCCGCGCGAGGCCGCGCTGGCGCTCGACCACGGCCACGCGCATGGGGCCGGGCTGGTCGTCGTACTCCGCCGAGGCCGCCTGCATCGGGCAGCTGCCGCGCAGCTTCGCGTGCTCGGGCCAGACGATCCAGTTCTCGAAAAGGGCCCGCAGGCGCTTGAGTCCCCGCGGCGCCTTGAGCGCGGGCAGGAACACCGCCTCGGTGAAGCGGCGCGCGGCCTCGTCCAGGGCGGCGATCTGCAGGTCCGTGCGCGAGCCGAAGTGCGCGAAGAGCCCGCTCTTGGACAGGCGCGTGCGCTCGGCGAGCGAGCCGATCGTGAGCGACTCGAACCCCGCCTCGCTCGCCTGCTGCACGGCGGCGTCGAGGATCTGGGCGCGGGTCTCTTCTCCCTTGCGGGCCTTGAGGGCTTGGGGCGACATGGGCGCAGAATAGAACGACCGTTCGTATCATGTCAACCCCCCTTCCCGCCGCGGCGCTACCATCGGGCCATGGACCTGCGCCGCTACGACCTGAACCTGCTGGTGACCCTGGAGGCGCTCCTCGACGAGGGGGGCGTGACCGGCGCCGCCCGCCGATTGAACCTGAGCCAGTCGGCGGTGAGCGCCGCGCTCGAACGGCTGCGCAAGGTCTTCGCCGACCCGCTCCTGGTGCGCGCGGGCAACCGCATGGAGCCCACGCCCTTCGCGCGGCGCCTCCAGGGCCCGATCAAGACCGCGCTCGCCTCCGTTTCCCTCGCCCTCGCCCTGCCGCAGAAGTTCGACCCCGCCCGGGCGAAGCTGCACGTGCGCTGGGGGCTGTCGGACTACGTGGGCCTCATCATGCTGCCCGAGTTCTACGGGATCCTCGCCCGCGAGGCGCCGGGGATCACGCTCGAGGTGATCCCGAGGCCGGCCGACGACGCGATCACGCGCCTCGTGGCGGGGGACGTGGACCTCGCCACCGCCGTCGATCCGCCCGAGGGACGCGACCTCTTCAACGCGCCGCTCGTGGAGGAGAGATTCGTGTGCGTGATGCGCCCCGGGCATCCGCTGGCCGGCGGGCGCCTCACGCTCGCGCGCCTGGTCGACTTCCCCCACGTGCTCGTGACGGCCCATGGCGCGAGCGCGGGGCTCGTGGACCGCGCGCTCGCCGCGCGCGGTTCGCGGCGCCGCACGCCCGTGAGCGTGCCGCTCTTCGCCACCGCCTTTGCGCTGCTCGCGGCCAACGACCTCCTCGCGATCCTGCCGGAGGGCATCGCGAGCGCCCAGGCGAAGCGCTTCGGCCTCGTGCTGAGGAAGCCCCCCCTCGCCCTGCCCGGCTACACGCTGCGCGTGGTGTGGCACCTGCGCACCGCCCACGATGCCGCGCACCGGTGGCTGCGCGAGCGCCTTTTCGCCGTCGCGGGGTCCCCGGAAGGTCATCTACGGCGTAGATAACACCTTCCAGCAGTATTGATTGGACGGAAGGCCAACGCTCGCCTAGAGTTGCCGCTGGTGTTGCAGCGAATTCGCTCCTTTGGGAGCGCTTGGAATTCGGCGGAGTTGCGCTCGACCGCCGGATGCGTGGAGTTTGGGGGCCCCCTCGAGGGGCCCTTTTTTTATGCCTAGCGCGCCACGATGCGCTGGAAGGTGACGAGCATCCCCGCGGTCGCGCCCCAGATGAAGCGCCCGTGCCAGGGCATCGCCCAGTAATGGCGCAGCCGCCCCTTGTAGAACGCGCTCTCGTAGCGGTGGTTGGCGGTCTCCAGGAGAAAGGCGAGCGGCACCTCGAAGACTTCCGCGACCTCGTACGGATCGGGCAAATAGTCCGGGGGCTGCTCGGCCCACCCAACCACCGGCCGCACCCGGAATCCCGTGGAGGTGTGGTAGTCGGGCATCTCCCCCAGGATCTCGATGCCAGCCGGGTCGATGCCGACTTCCTCGCGCGCCTCGCGCAGTGCCGTGTGCGCGGGCCCCTCGTCGCCGGGTGCCACGCGCCCGCCCGGGAAGCTGATCTGGCCGGCGTGATCGGCCAGGTGCGCAGTGCGCTGGGTGAAGACGACGGTGGGCTCCCGCGGGTGGTTCACCACCAGGAGCAGCACGGCCGCGGGGGTGGGCTGCAAGGCGGAGGCGGCCGCGCGCTGCCTTTCGAGGTCGTCGGCCGTGAGCAGTTCCTCGAGGGGCGGCGTGTCGGCGAGGCGGCGGATGAGGTCGGCGCGGTTCGGCGGGTGGGGCATCTCGCGGTCGGGAGGCGGTTTCGTGCACCAGTATAAGATGCGCCCACGATGATTCTCCATGACTACTGGCGCTCGTCGGCGGCGTTTCGCGTGCGCATCGCGCTCGCGCTCAAGGGCATCGAGCCGGGACGCCGCTACGTCCACCTGCGCAAGGGAGAACAACGCGCCCCGGGCTTCCTCGCGAAGAACCCGCTGGGGCTGGTGCCGGTGCTCGAGGACGAGGGGCTCCAGCTCACGCAGTCCCTCGCGATCATCGAATACCTGGAGGAGACGCATCCCGAGCCGCCGCTCCTGCCCTCCGCTCCCGCCGAGCGCGCCTGGGTGCGTGCCGTGGCGCTGGCGGTGGCCTGCGACATCCACCCGCTCAACAACCTGCGCGTCCTCCACTACCTCGAACGCGAGTTGCTCGCCGAGGCGGCCGCCCGCGACCGGTGGTACGCGCACTGGGTGGCCGACGGGCTCGCCGCCATCGAGCGGATGCTTGCCAGGCGCCCCGGGCCGGGCCCGTTCTGCCTCGGCGCGACACCCACGCTCGCCGACGTGTGCCTCGTGCCGCAGGTCTTCAACGCCTGGCGCTTCCACGTGCCCGTCGACCCCTACCCGCTCGTCTCCGCCGTCGTCGACGCGTGCATGAAACTCCCCGCCTTCGACCGCTCCCAGCCCTCGAAGCAGCCCGACGCCGAATAGGGACACGAACAAGGGAACGACCCGCGATTGCCGCAGGAGCCGCCGCCGTGATCCTCGCCACCGCCCGCCTGCGCCTGCGCCCCTGGCGCGAGTCGGATCTCGCGCCCTTCGCGGCGATGAACGCCGACGCGCGCGTGATGGAGCACCTGCTGCGGACGCTCGACCCGCGCCGAGAGCGACGCGATGGTCGAGCGCGCCAAGAAGGGATCGCGCAGCCGGGGCTGGAGCCTGTGGGCGGTCGAGGTCGTCGACGCGGGCGCTTCGTCGGCTTCGCCGGCCTCGCCGTACCCGCGTGGCAGGCTCACTTCACGCCCTGCGTGGAAGTGGGCTGGCGCCTCGCCCGCGAGGCCTGGGGCCACGGCTACGCAACGGAGGCCGCGCGCGCCGCGATCGGCCACGGCCTCGGCGCGGCGGGGCTCGCGGAGATCGTCTCCTTCACCGCGCTCGTGAACACCCGCTCGATCGCCGTCATGGAGCGCCTGGGCATGCGCCGCGACGGGGAGTTCGACCACCCCCTGGTCGCCGAGGGCCACCGACTGCGCCGCCACGTCCTGTACCGGATCGGCCGCGGACGGCCGCCGTCCTAGAACCGCGAGCCTGGCTCCTCGAGGAAGGCGAGTTCCTCGGCGGTGGACGCGCGCCCCAGCGCGGCATTGCGATGCGGAAAACGCCCGAAGCGCCGCACGATCACGCGGTGCTTCTCCGCCCACGCCGTGAGGCCCTTCGTCTCCGGCCAGGCCCCGAGCGACGAGAAGAGCGCGACCGCCTGGTCCTGCATCGCAAGATCTTCGGCGTGCTCGAAAGGGAGATAGGCGAACTGCCGCTCCACCGGCAGCAGCGCGGTGTCCCAGCCCTGCGAGATCATCCGCTTTGCGCAGTCGAGCGCCATCGCGTCCTGGGAGAAGGCGCGCGCGTCGTCGCGGTAGAGGTTGCGCGAGAACTGGTCGAGCACGATCACCAGCGCGAGGAGCGTTCGCGGATCGTCCCGCCAGCGCTCGAGCTCGCCCAGGGCGGCTCGCGCGTGCAGGGCGAGGAAGCGGCGCCGGATCTCGGCGTCGAAGGCGGCGTCCCTGCGAAACCAGGCTTCCCGCGACCTGCCGTGTCCGGGAGAACCCGGCTCGCCGAACCAGAAGCCGAGCACTTCCTGTGCCTGCGCCTCGACCGCCTCGCCCGCGCTCACGGGCAGTTCTCGTGGGAACAGCGGTTCACCTCGACGGAGACGTGGGCGAGCGAGGCGATTCCCGCAAGGCGCTCGCGGTAGCCGTCGGGCGTCAGGGGTTCCTGCGCGACGATGGTCACGATGCAGGCGTGCCGCGCGCGGCCGACGCGCCAGACGTGGAGGTCGGCGATCTCGGCATCGCCGTCGCTCTCGATCGCGTGGCGCACCGCGGCGGCCACCGGCGTGTCCATCTCGCGGTCGAGCAGCACCCGCGCCGATTGCGTGAGGAGCCCCCAAGCCCACCACGCGATCACGCCCGCGCCAACGATGCCCATGGCCGGGTCGAGCCAGGCCCAGCCGCCCATCATCCCGGCGGAGAGCGCCACGATGGCGAGCACCGAGGTGAAGGCGTCCGTCAGCACGTGCACGTAGGCCGCGCGCAGGTTCAGGTCGCCGTGCCCGTCCGCGCCGTGATGGTCGTCCCCGCGGTGGTGGTGGTGATCGTGGTCGTGGGCCGGGCCGTCGTCGTGGGCGTGCCCGTGGCCGTGGTGGTGGCCATGGTCGCCCTCTCGTCCCGCGAGGACGAACGCGGACACGACGTTCACCACGAGTCCCACGACCGCGACGGCAAGCGCGCTCCCGAAGGCGATGGGTTGCGGCGTCACCAGGCGCAGCACCGATTCCACCGCCATGGCGAGAGCGACGATCGCGAGGACCAGCGCGCTGGAAAATGCGCCCAGCACCTCGATCTTCCAGGTGCCGAAGGCGAAGCGCCGGTCGCGAGACCAGCGTCGCGCGAGCGCGTAGGCGATGCCGGCCATGGCGAGCGCGGCCACGTGGGTGCCCATGTGCCAGCCGTCCGCGAGGAGCGCCATGGAACCGGTGATCCAGCCGCCGGCGATCTCGGCCACCATGGTGACGGCGGTGATCGCCACGACGATCCAGGTGCGCCGCTCGCCCGCCCGGTTGCCCGCGTCGAACGCGTGCTCGTGCCGCCAGGCGGAGAGATCGTGGAGCGCCATCGCGGCTACGCGAGCCTGCCCACGCCCAGGTAGCTGGACCCGCAGTGAAAGCTTTGGACGACGCGAAACTCCCGGCACCGCGACGCGAGCCCGCGCCAGGGCTCCCGCAGGCCGCGGTAGGTGGTGAGATAGCGGCGGGTGCGCCAGGCGGTGACCGCATTGACCGCGAATCCCCAGCTCCACGGCAGGAAGCGGATGCCCGCCACCGCCACGCGGCAACCGGGATGGGCGTGGCGCACGAGGTTGTCGAGCGCCTCGTCCGACTGCAGGACGTCGTGCGTGTAGGTGAAGAGCAGCGCGTCGGCGCGCAACGGCGTGGCGAACTCCTGCACGCTCGAGCGCGCGAGCTCCCCGCGGCAGCCGCATCCGGCAAGATGCGCCTGGGCGAGATCCGCCATCTCCGGCGACTGCTCGATGCCGAGCACGCGGCCCTCGGGCCCGAGGCGCCGGCACAGGAGGGCCAAGGTCGACCCGGTGCCGCAGGCCACGTCGAAGACCGTCTCGCCCGGGCGCAGGTCCAGGGCCGCGACGGCGGCCTCGCGGATGCCCGTGATGCGATGGCTGGAGGCGTCGTAGCCGCCCGCCAGTTCGCCGTAGGCGGCGAGCGCCCTGCCCCGGTCGGGATCCGCGAAAGAAACGGGGGACTGCACCCCGCGCCCTAGGCCGGCCCGGCGGGCGTGGGCGTGAATCCGGCCCGCGTGATGGCCGAGGCGATGCGCTCGGCCGACAGGGCGGTCTCGACCCGCACGCGCTTCGCGGCGAGATCGATCTCGCAGCGCCCCTCGGGATCCACGGATTTCACCGCCTCGGTGATGGTGGCGACGCAGTGCCCGCAGGTCATGTCCTGCACGGTGAATTCGGCCGCGCTCATTTCGCCTTCGCCGCCTGGAGCTTCGTCACGAGGTAGCCGCCATCGGACTCCTCCGCGCGGAAGCGGATCTTCGCGCCCGGCGCGAGGCCCTCGAGCATGGCCGCGTCCTGCACGCGAAAGACCATCGTCATCGGGGGCATCTTCAAGTTGTCGATCGGGCCGTGCTTGATCGTGAGCTTCTTCGCTTCCCTGTCCACCTTCTTCACCTCGCCGGCGGTCAGGGCGGCGGACGCCGGAGCCTTCGCCGGCGCGTCGGCCGCGACGGCGGGTGCCGGGGCGATCGCGCAGGCAAGGGCAGCGGCCAGAATCCAGGTGCGCTTCATCGGGTTTCTCCTGAGGGGGGCTTGGCCACCATTCTAAGCCCGCGCGGTCCCGGCGAGACCGTCGAGAATCGGGCAGTCGGGCCTTTCGTCGCCGTGGCAGCAGTGGACGAGATGCTCGAGCGAGGAGCGCATGCCCTGCAGCTCCGCGATGCGCGCGTCGAGATCCGCGATGTGCTTCGTGGCCAGGCGCTTCACGTCGGCGCTGGCCCGGCGCCGGTCCTGCCAGAGGCCGAGGAGTGCGGCGATCTCCTTCATCGTGAAGCCCAGGTCGCGCGCGCGCCGGATGAAGCGCAGCACGTGCACGTCGCTTGCGCGGTAGATGCGGTAGCCGGCCACCGTGCGCCCGGCCCGGGGCACGAGCCCGGTCTCCTCGTAGTGGCGGATCATCTTCGCCGACACGCCCGAGGCCTCGGCGGCCTCGCCGATGTTGAGGAAGCCGTCGCTGCGCGCTTCCGACATCTCGAAGTGTTTCGCCTGCGGCATCGCTTCCTCCGTTCGATCAGTTGCGCCGCGGCGCGCCCGCGGCCTTCCAGCGCGCGAGCAGCAGGGCGTTGGAGACCACGCTCACGCTGGAGAGCGCCATGGCCGCGCCGGCGATCACCGGCGAGAGCAGGCCCAGCGCTGCGAGCGGCACGCCCACCACGTTGTAGACGAAGGCCCAGAAGAGATTCTGGCGGATCTTGGCGTACGTGCGCCGCGAGATGTCCAGGGCGTCGGCCACGAGCGAGGGATCGCCCCGCATGAGGGTGATGCCCGCGGTGTGCATCGCGACGTCCGTCCCGGTGCCCATCGCGATGCCGATGTCGGCCGCGGCGAGCGCCGGCGCGTCGTTGATTCCGTCGCCCACCATCGCCACCGGCCCGTGGGCTTCGCGCAGGGCGGCGACGACCTCGGCCTTGTCCTCGGGAAGCACCTCGGCGTGCACCTCGTCCATGCCGAGCGCGCGACCCGCGGCCTCGCCTGCGCCGCGATTGTCGCCGGTGACGAGCACCGGCACGATTCCCAGCGCGCGCAGCCGCGCGACGGCGGCAGCGGCCTCGGGCTTGAGGGCATCGCCGAAGCCGAGCAGCGCGAGCACGCGAGTGCTCGGCGCCGTCTCGAGGAGCCAGGAGACCGTGAGCCCGCGCGCGGCCAGGCGCCGCGCATCGCCCTCCAGGCCTTCGATGCCCTCGGCACCCAGTTCTCCCGCCCAGCGCCGGCTCGCGATCGCGAGGGTCCGGTCCTCGATGCGCGCCTCGACGCCGCGCCCCGCCACCGCACGCACGTCGCGGGCGGGAGGAATCGCGACGGACTCGCGCTGCGCGGCCTCCAGCACCGCCTTCGCGAGCGGATGCGAGGAGCCGCGCTGCACGCCGGCGGCCAGGCGCAGGGCCTCCTCGCGCGCGATGGCGAGCGGCACCAGTTCCACGAGCGACGGCTTGCCCTCGGTGAGCGTGCCCGTCTTGTCGAAGGCCACGACGCGTGTGCGGTGCGCCACCTCGAGCGCCTCCGCGTCCTTGATGAGGATGCCGTGTCGCGCAGCAACGCCGGTGCCGGCCATGACCGCGGTGGGCGTGGCGAGCCCCAGCGCGCAAGGGCAGGCAATCACGAGCACGGCCACGGCGTTGAGCACCGCCGCCTCCCAGAGCCCGGTGCCGAGTCCCCAGGCGAGCAGCGTCGCGAACGCGATCGCCACCACCACCGGCACGAACACCTCGCTCACGCGGTCGACCAGGCGCTGGATGGGCGCCTTCGCGGCCTGCGCGCTCTCGACCGCGCGGATGATCCTCGCGAGCGTGCTCTCCGCGCCCACGGCGACGGTGCGCGCGAGGAGCCGGCCCTCGGCGTTGACCGACCCGCCGGTCACGCGGCTGCCCGGCGCCTTGGCCACCGGAAGGCTCTCGCCCGTGACCAGGGACTCGTCCACGTGGCTTTCGCCCTCGGTCACTTCCGCGTCGACGGGCACGCGATCCCCGGGGAGCACGACCACGATGTCGCCCACCTGCACGCGGTCGGCCGGCACGACGCGCTCGACGCCGTTCGCGAGGACGCGCGCGGTCTCGGGACGCAATGCCGCGAGCGCGCGGATCGCCTCGGTGGTCTGGCGCTTGGCACGCTCCTCGAGCCACTTGCCGGCGCGCACCAGCGTGATCACCACGGCGGACGCCTCGAAGTAGAGGTGGGCGCCCTCTTCCGCGACCGCGAGGTACACGCTCAGGCCATAGGCGGCGCTCGTGCCGATGGCCACGAGCAGGTCCATGTTCCCGGCACGCGCGGCGAGCGCCTTCCAGGCGGCGCGGTAGAAGCGGGCGCCGACCACGAACTGCACGGGTGTCGCGAGCAGCCACTGCAGCCACGGGGGCAGCATCCAGTGCACGCCGAAGGCTTCGGCGACCATGGGCACGACCAGCGGAGCCGTGAGCAGCGCGGCGGCGGCGAGCACCAGCGTATCGCGGCGAATGCCCGTTGCCTGCACCGCGGGCGGCGAGTCCGCTTTCGGGAATGCCTCGTAGCCCGCGCGCCGGACCGCTTCCACGGCCGCATCGGTCACCGACCCGCTCGCCTGGATCGTCGCCGTCTCGGTGGCGAGGTTGATGCTCGCGGCTTCCACGCCGGGCACCTTGAGCAAGGCCTTCTCGACGCGCGCCACGCAGGATGCGCAGGTCATCCCCTCGACCGTGAGCTCGAGGGTTCCGGCCGGCGCTGCGCGCGGCGACCGGGAAAGCATCGCCTGGGTGCCCGCGACCATGGCTAGGCCGCCACCGTCTCGAGGACCGGGGTGTAGCCCGCCTCGGCGATCGCGGAGACGAACGCCCCCGCGGGCTCGGCACTCGCGATGCGCACCTGCTTCGCCGAAAGGTCGATTTCGCAACGGGCGGCCGCGTCGGTCTCGCGAACGGCTTTCGTGATGCGCGAGGCGCAATGGCCGCAGGTCATGTCATGGACGGTGATGTGGATCATGGCGGGCTCCCGGGAGCAAGGTTGACGGCACCACTATCCACCTTCCCACCATGGGAAGGTCAACCCGCCCGGAATCCGACCAACCGGAGCGCCGGCCACGGGGCCCTCATCCGGCCAGGTCGGGACCGATCACCGCCCTGAGGAGCGTCTCGCCCGTGCCGGTGCTGCGGCCGGGCCGGCCCGAGAACCACCACAGCGCGCCCTTCTTCACCGACAGGTCCAGGGAATGTCCGGTGAGCAGCCGGGCCGCCACGCGCCCGAGCGTGGGCTGGTGGCCGACGATCACGATGTTGCTTTCGCCCCCGGGCCAGCCGGCCTCGCGCAGGAGCGCTGCCTCGCCCGCCCCCGGCTGGAGTGCCAGCCGCACCGCGTAGTCCCGGTCGAGCGCGTCCGCGGTCTGTGTGGCGCGCGCGGCGGGGCTGGCGAGGATCAGCCAGGTGCCTTCCAGGCGCGGGCCCAGCCAGCGCGCCACCTTCGCGGCCTGCTTGCGTCCCTTGTCCGTGAGTTCGCGCTTCAGGTCGATCACGCCGTCTTCGGCGTCCGCATGGCGCCACAGGATCAGTTCCATTGCCCGCTCCGCTTGCTCTCGCCGGTCGGCTGCGAGGTCGATGGGGCGGTGGCCGGCGGCGCATCAATCGGCGGCGCAATGGCCGGCGGCGCATCGATCGGCGGCGCAATGACCGGCGGCGGCGAAATGACGGTCTGCGCCGAACCGGGCGGCAGCATGGCCGGCGGCAGGGGCGGGCCGACGAAGGGAATCTCCGGGGGCGCGAAATCCTCGTTGCCGAACTGCCAGAGGAGGAACGCGTAGATGTCGGCCATTTCCTCGTCGCGAAGCGCGCGCGCATCGCCGTCCCCGTCGCCGCCCTGCCACTCCACGCGCAGCAGGACCGGCTTGCCGCCCGCGCTTGCCGCCTGCAGCCGCGCGGCCATCTTGGCCGCCTGCCAGGGCTCCACGCGTGGATCGTTCATGCCGGCGGTGAGCAGGACCGCCGGATAGGCGGTGCCGTCCTTCACCTGGTGGTAGGCGCTCATCCTGCGCAGCGCCTCGAAGCCCTCGCGCGTGGCCACGGACCCGAACTCCGGGATGCTCGCCGGCCCGCCGGGCGCGAACTCGAAGCGCAGCATGTCCAGCGCCGCCACGCGCGGCACCAGCGCGGCGAAGAGGTCCGGACGGCGCACCGCTGCGCCCGCGGCGGGAATGCCGCCCGCGCTCGTGCCCTGGACGGCGAGGCGCAGCGGGCTCGTGAAGCCGTACTTCACGAGAAACTCCGCGCAGGCGATGAAGTCGAGGATCGTGTTCTCCTTGAGCGCGGCGCGTCCGGCCCGGTGCCACGCCTCCCCGTATTCGCCGCCGCCGCGGATGTGCGCGATCGCGATGATGCCGCCGCGCTCGAGCCACGCGAGGCGCGTGGCGTCGAAGACGGGCGCCTGCGAGCGGCCGTAGGCGCCGAAGCCCACGAGGAGCGTGGGATTGTCGGCACTGAGCATCGTCGTCTTGCGGTAGAGGAGCGTGACCGGGATCTTCGTGCCGTCGCGGCCCGGGGCATAGAGGCGGACCTCGTCCATGGCGGAGAAATCGGCCTTCGGCTGCGGCTGCAGCCCGGTGTTGCGCAGGTCGCCCGACTTCGCATCCACGGTCACCACGGTCGGCGGCTCGAGGAAGCCCTGCAGGTGCAGGATTGCGCCGGGGCGCCGCGGGTGCGTGAGCATCTGCGTGATGGAGATGTCGAAGGCGGTCTTCACGAATTCCGGCTTGCGCGACGCCCCAAGTCCGAAGTTCAGGCGCTCGAGGCGCTCGAGCCCGCCGACGGTGATCCGCAGGTAGAGCGCATCGGCGGCGAGCGCCATGCCGAGGATGACCGCATCGCCCTCCGGCACCGCCGTCCGCGGCCGCGAGACCCCGTCGCTGCCCGCCTTCACCACCAGCACCTTGTTGTGCGGCGCGCCCTTGTGCGTGAGGAGATAGAGATCGTCCTTCCACGCCTCGATCGCGATGACGCCGTCCTCGACGTCGACGATCTTGGTCCAGCGCGGCAGGCCCCGGGCGAGGTCCCGCACCGAGCTCATGTGCACGGCGATGTCGCGTCCTTCGCCGTGGCGCACGATCGCGTAGGCGTGGGTCGAGTCCTCGGGCACCACCAGCGAGGGAAACACGAACTCCGGCACGTCGCGCGCCCCGCCCATGCCGGAGGCGAAGACGATCTCGTCCTGGCCGGCCGGGCGCCCGACCACGTGCCGGTAGAGCCGGACCCCCGAGTAGCGGTGCGCGGGATCCGCCGGCCCTCCCTCGGGAATGCGCGCGTAGTAGAACGCGCGGCTGTCGTGGTGCCACGACAGGTCGCCGTTGAAGCGCGCCCGCTCGATTCGAACGCCCGAATCGCGCCCGTCTCGCACTTCCGCGACGCGCAGCGTCGCGTCCTCCGAGCCGTTGAGCGACACCCCGTAGGCGACGAGGCGCCCGTCGGGCGAAGGCCGATACCAGTTGATCGCGGCGCGCGCCTGCGGCGAGGCGTAGCGCACCGGGTCGACGAGCACGCGCTCGGCGCCGGCAAACCCGTCGCGCACGCAGAGCACGTGCGCGTCCTGCCCCGGCGAGAGCTTCAGGTAGAACACCTTGCCGCCCGAGATCGCGAGGCTCTTCACGGTGACCTGGGCGGCGGACAGCTCGTGGATGCGGGAGGCGAGCGCCGATCGTCCCGGAAGCCGCGCGAGCGCGGCGCGCGCATGCTCGTCCTGCGCGCGCAGGAAAGCCTGCGACTCCGGCGAGCCCACGTCCTCCAGCCAGCGGTAGGGATCCACCACCTCCACCCCGTGCAGCGTTTCGCGCACCTCGCGCACGGCCGCGGCCGGGTAGGCCCGTCCCGCGAAAGGGGCAGACGGCAACGGCGCGGCGACCGCGGGCGCGGCTGGAACGGGAGGTGCCGTCGCCGCCTGCGCCGGATCCTGCGCAACCGCCGCTGCGGGCGCCTTCGCCTCGGGTGGCGCATCCGCCGCCGGCGCCTGGGCGCGGGCCGCGAGCGACAGCAGGAAGGCGACGACAAGTGCGGTGGAGGTCTTCATCGGGCGGTTTCCTCGATCGTCGTGGCGAACTGCAGGGCGGCAAGCCGCGCGTAGAGGCCATCCTCGCGCACGAGGGAATCGTGCGTTCCCGTGGCCACGATGCGGCCGTGGTCCATGACGACGATGCGATCGGCCGATTTTACCGTGGCCAGCCGGTGGGCGATGATGAGCGTCGTCCTGCCGCGCATGAGCGACGCGAGGGCGAGCTGGACGCTGCGTTCGCTCTCGGCGTCGAGCGCGCTCGTGGCCTCGTCGAGGAGCAGCACCGCGCGGTCGGCGAGAATGGCGCGCGCGATGGCGATGCGCTGGCGCTGCCCGCCCGAGAGCTTCACGCCGCGCTCTCCGAGCTGCGTGGTGAGGCCCTCGGGCAGCCGGTCGGCGAACTCCAGGCAGAAGGCGAGGCGGCACGCTTCGCGCACCTGGGCGTCGTCGGCCTCGGGCCTGGCGTAGCGCACGTTGTCGGCGAGGCTCGCCGCGAAGATCACCGGCTCCTGGGGCACCAGCGCGAAGCGCCGCCGCCACTCGGCGGGATCGGCCTCGCGCGCGTCCACGCCATCGAGCCTGACCGCGCCTTCCTGCGGATCGTAGAAGCGCAGCAGCATCTGGAATACCGTGCTCTTGCCCGCGCCCGAGGGACCCACGAGTGCGACGACCTCGCCCGGCGCTTCCGCGAGCGTGAAGTCCGCGAGCGCGGCCGTTCCCGGCCGCGAGGGGTAGCGGAAGGTGACGCCCTCGAGCGCCACGCGGCCGCGGACGGGCTCGGGCAGCGCCACGGGCGAGGCGACGGAGCGGATCACGGGCTCGGTCGCGAGCAGTTCTCCCAGCCGTTCCGAGGCGCCCGCGGCGCGCTGCAGTTCCCCCCAGGCCTCCGCGAGGACGAAGGTCGCGTTCGCGACGATGACCGCGTAGAAGATGAAGGCCGCGAGGCCGCCCCCGGAGAGGCGCCCGGCCATCACGTCGTGCGCGCCGACCCACAGCAGCATTCCCACGGCGCCGAACGCGAGCACGATGACCGCCGCGATGAGCAACGCCAGCGCCGACGAGCGCTGCACGCTCGTCGCGAACACCCTTTCGGCAAGGCGGAGGAAGCCGCGCAGCTCCGCCGCCTCGTGCACGTAGGCCTGCACCGTGCGGATCTCGTGCAGCGTCTCGTCGGCGTGCGCGGAGACGTCCGCCACGCGGTCCTGCACCCGGCGCGAGAGCCGGCGCACGCGCCGCCCCAGGAGCCAGAGGGGAAGCACCACCGCCGGCAGGCAGGCGAGCGCGAGCACGGAGAGCTTCACGCTCGTGAGCGCGAGCATGACCGCGCAGCCCGCGAGCGTGAAGGCCATGCGCAGCGCGTAGAGGAGCGTGCCGCCCGTTACCGCCTCGATCAGGGTCACGTCGCTCGTGAGCCTCGAGACCACCTCCCCCGTGCGCGTGCCCTCGAAGAACGAGGGCGAAAGCCGCAGCAGGTGAGCGTAGACGCGCGTGCGCAGGTCGGCCGTGAAACGGGCCCCGATCCAGTAGACGTTGTAGACGCGAAGCCAGGTGACCGCACCCAGCACCGCGAGCAGCCCCGCGAGCGCGGCGATCCATTCGTCCAGGCGCTCGGCGCTGCCCCGGGCAAAGCCCTCGTCGATCACGCGCTTCAGGCCTTCGCCGATCAAGAGGACCATGCCGGCCGAGACGAGGAGCGCGGCCACGGTCGCGCCGATGCGCAGCCTGTGGGGCGCGAGCAGGCGAAGCAGGGGTAGCAGGCGCGCGAAGCCGGCGCTGTCCGCCGCCCGGCCCGGCAACGCGGAAGCCAACGCGGGGTCAGCCCCCGCGGCGCAGGATCGGCTTGGCCACCGTTCCGGAGACCGAGAACCCGCCCCGGTCCTGCGCCACGTTGGAGCGGATCTCCACCGAGAGCCTGCCGGACAGGGCGCCGTTGGCGGCGATGTCGATGCTCCCGCCGCCGCGCAGCACGCCGCCCTGGAGATTCAGGTTGCGGTACGAGGCGCGCCCGTCGGCGGTGCCGAACTCACCCGTGAGCTCCGCGAACTTGGTCACCCCCGCCCGGCCCGCGGCGTCCGGCGACTGCATGGCGGCGACGAGGTCGGCGTTGGACACAGAGCCGTTGGCGAGCGTGAACTTGCCCTGGATGCGCGGCGCCTCGAGGATCGCCGCGAGGCTGGGCGCCTCCGAGGACAGCGCGAAGTTGCCCTCGACCTTGCCGGTGACCGCGATGTCGGGCGTGAAGGCGCCCACGAGCTGGTCGGCGCGCACGCGCGCGAGCGACAGGTCGGAGACGAGCTTGACGGACGGGCCCCAGCTCACCTTGAGCGTGCCGTTCACCTTGCCCTCGAGCACGTCGGCCTCGAACTCCGAGAAGGTGATGTCGTTCGGCGTGAGCACGCCCTTCGCCGAGACCTCGCTCACCGGCACGGCCGCTCCGATGGGAAGCGCCCAGCTGCGGGCGGTGAAGTTCACGTCGTACTCCGCGCCGCGCGGTTGGATCGACGCGTTCCACTTGCCTTCTCCCGAGAGGATCGCGCTGCGGAAACCGCCGTCCTTGCCGAAGGAGAGCACGGCGTCGAAGGGCCGCACCTCGGGCTTCACTTCGAGCTTCACGTTCTTCAGGCGCACGATCTCGATCTCGGCGGCCACTTTCTTGCCCGCCACGACGCCCCACGTGAGGATGCGCCGGGGCGCGTCCCCGGTGATGGAGACGTTCTCGAGCTCCAGCCGGTTCACGACGACACGCTCGCCGGCGAGCGCGGCGATGTCGACGAACACGCGCCCGTGGGTCGCCTTGGCGTCGAGCGCCTTGCCCACCGTGAAGCCCTCGATCTTGAAATGCGGCGACGGGAAGAGCGAGAACTTGAGGTTGGAGATGGAGACGTCGTCGTGGAGCCACCCGGCGATGCCCTTCTCCAGCTTGTTGGCGTAGCCGCGCAGCGGCACGACGTGCAGCAGCCCCACCCCGATCACCACGATCGCGGCCAGCGAGACCGCGATGTTCCTCACCCAATTGACCTTCTTGCGCGGACGGCGGCGCACGGGTGTCGCGGCCTCCTCGGCGTCGGGCTCCACCTTCGTGCGCAGCACCTCGGCGATCTCGCGCGCCTTCTTGTCCTGCTCGGCGCGGATGCGGTTGTCCTCGTCGAACTCCGCCTGCTCCTTGGCGCGCATGTAGGCCTTGGCCTGCGCCTTGCCCTCCAGCTCCGCCCGGCGCGTCATGTCGCCTTCGATCTCGGCCTTCACCTTCTCGCGCGTGGTCTCCTCGACCGTCTCGCGCGCCTTGGCCTCGATGCGGGCGCGCATCTCCGCTTCCTCGCGGGCCTTGCGCTCGGAGTCGATCCGGCCGCCGAGCTCCTTCTCGCGCCGCTCCCGTTCCTCGGCCTCGACCATCGCGCGCGCCTCGGCCTCGATCTTGGCCCTGCGCTCGGTATCGAGCCGGGCGGCGGATTCGGCGCGCTCGCTCGCCGCGCGCGAGGCGGTCTCGGCATTTTCCCGGACGGCGGCTTCCGCCTGCCCGCGGGCCTGCGCCTCGAGACGGCGCAGCCGCCTGGCTTCCTCCTCCGCCTTTTCGCGGGCCGCGGTTTCCGCGACGGCCCTGGCCTCGGCCTCGGCACGCAGCTTCGCTTCCTTCTCCGCGCGCTCCCGGGCGGCGCTCTCGGCCTGGACGCGCATTTCCAGCTCGGCCTTCCGCAGCGCCTCGCGCTCTATCTCCAGGCGCTCCTCCAGCTCGGCCCTCGCGGCGAGGCGCGCCTCTTCCATGATCTGCGCCCGGATCTCGGCGTGGGCCTTTTCCTCGATCTCGTCGCGCAGGAGCGTTTCCATCTCGCTGCGGATGCGCGCCTCGATCTCCTCCTTGAGGCGGGCCTTGAGTTCCTGCTCGGAGGCCACCGCCTCCTGCGCCTGGAGGCGGGCTGCCGCCTCGGCCTGCGCTCTCGCCTTGGCGAGCGCCTGAGCCTCGGCTTCCGCCCGCGCTCTGGCCTCGGCGAGGCCGCGCGCCTCCGCCTCGGCCTTTTCCCTGGCCTCGGCGCCACGCTGTGTCTCCGCCTCCTGTTTCACCTTCTCGGCGGCCGCGGCGCGCGCCTGCTGCTCGATCGCCTTGAGGTTGCGGGCTTCCTCCTCGCGCACTTTCGCCTCGAGCTCGGCGCGTGCCCGTGCGTCGGCCTCGGCCTGCGCCTTCGCCCGCAGCTCCGCGAGGTGGCGCTTCTCCGCCTCCTCCTTCGCCTTCTGCTCGACGGCGAGCTTCGCCTGCTGCTCGGCGAGCGCCTTTCGGCGCAACTCTTCCTCGCGCGCCCTCGTCTCGAGATCCGCCTTGGCGCGGTCGGAGGCCTCCTTCGCGCGGCGCGCCTGCTCCATCGCGCGCATTTCCGCCTCGGCCTTGGCCTTCGCGTCGGCTTCCGCCGTCGCGCGCGCCTGGGCCTGCACCTTGACCTTTTCCCGCGCGGCGACCTGCGCGTTCTCGCGGGCCTTCTTGTCGAAATCCGCCTTCTCCTGCTGCCGCGACAGCTCGCTGATGTCGAGTGCGGCCGCGGCGACGACGCGCTGCGTCTGGCCGGGAAGCTTGCCGGGAGCCGTGAAGTCGAAGTCGTCCTCGCCGAAGGGGTCGACCTGCTTGCGCGTCTCGAAGATGCGCGCGAAGCCGTCCTTGATGAGGGTGCTCATCGCCTTCTCGAGGACGGCCTTGTCGAGCTCCGCCCTCTCCATGATCTGGGCGAACGTGGACTTGCCGTCGACCAGCTTGAGGATCTTCATCAGGTCCTTCGACAGGGACGCCGAGCGCTGGTTGACCTGCGTGATGCCCTTCGCGGTCTTGGTGAAGACGGTGCTTTTGTCCATCCGATGGTCCCGGGGCGAGTTCTTCTTCGGTGGCGGAAGGCGGCCGGCGGAAAGGCGATCCGGGCCGGTTGCCCGGCCCGCGCCCTCTCCCGCGCGAGCGAGATTTGAGGGGGTGATAATGGCATGAATTCAGGGTGTTGAGAAACCCTGCCGAGGGCGCCGCCGCAGGCGTGCGGTGCAATCGAAAGATTTCGTTACAAGGAACGCTGTCCTCCGGATCCCGGTCCGAGCCGTTAGGCTGTCATGGAACCGGCCCATCGCCGGCGATGAACGGGAAGGAAAACCCGAGATGAAATCCTTCGCAGCGCTCCTGTCGTGCCTCGTGGCGCTGCCGCTCGCCGCGTGGGCCGATCCCCCCGGCCGCGTGGCGCGGGTCTCCCTCGTCGAAGGCGAGGTCGCCGTGTTTGCCGACCCCGAGGCGGGCTGGGAGCAGGCGCGCATCAACTCGCACCTCACCAGCGAGAATTCCCTGTGGGTGGAACCGGGAGCCCGCGCCGAGGCGCGCTTCGGCTCCACGGCGCTGCGACTCGGGGAAGCGACCCAGCTCGACATCCTGCGGCTCGACGACGAGGCCTTTCGCGCCCACCTTCCGCGGGGCTCCCTCTCGATTCGCATCCGGGACTTCGAAAAGAACGAGTCCTACCTGATCACCACGCCCGAGGCCCGCTTCCAGCTGCGTGGCAACGGACGCTACCGGATCGATGCCCACGCCGACGGCGGCGTCACCCGGCTGATGGTCTTCTCCGGAAACGCGCGCCTGGAGACGAACGGCGGCACCATCAGCGTCGACACCGGCCGCGGCGTGCGCGTGACCGGCGGCGAGCGGCCTCGCTACGAGTTCGAGCAGGCCGCCTCGACCGCGCTCGACGACTGGGCGCTCGCGCGCGACCAGCGCTCCGAGCGGCGCGAGGCGTCGCGCTACCTTCCCCCGCAGATGACGGGATGGGAGGACCTGGACGACTACGGCACCTGGCGGCAGGAGCCCGAATACGGCGCCGTCTGGTTTCCCACCCGCATCGATGCAAGCTGGGCGCCCTACCGCTACGGCAGGTGGACCTGGGTGCGGCCCTGGGGATGGACCTGGGTCGACGACGCGCCCTGGGGTTACGCGCCGTTCCACTACGGCCGCTGGACGATGATCGGCGGCCGCTGGGGCTGGTATCCCGGCCGCTACACGAGCCGGCCGGTGTGGGCGCCGGCGCTCGTCGGCTGGGTGGGAGGCTCGGGATGGAGCATTTCCCTTTCGACCGGGCTGGCCAACGTGGTCGGGTGGTTCCCCCTCTCGCCCTACGACAGCTACCAGCCGTGGTACGCGGCCAACGTGACGTACGTGAACCACGTGAACCGGATCGTGCTCCCGCCTCGCCGCGATCGCGACCGGCGCGACGACCGGCGCGACCACCGCCCCGACAACCGCCCCGACAACCGCGACCGCGGCGCCACGGTGATGCCCCGCGAGCACTTCGGCGCCCGCCGTCCGGTACAGAACTTCGTCGCGCCCATCGCGCGCGAAGTCGTCGCCGCGCAACCCGTCGTCTCCGGCGCCACGGTGCTGCCCACCCGCGGGGAATGGCGTTCGCGGATTCCGCCCGCCGCGCAGGCGCAACCTCCTGCCGCGCGGCACCCGCCCGCGATGGGCGAGTCCGTCACGCGCCCGCGCCCCGAAGCGTCGCCGCCGACGCGGCCCATGGCCACGATGCCCGCGGCTCCTGCATATCCCGCCGTGCCCGCAGCGGCGCAGCCGCCGGCCCGCACCTCCCGGCCGGTGCCCGCCGGGTCGATTCCGCGAGCGCGGCCCGAGACGAGCGAGCAGCCCGTGCCTCCCGCCCCGCGTACGAAACCTGCGGAAATGCGCGGCGGCGAATCCACCGGGCCGCGCACGAAGCCGGCCGAGCGTGGCGGCAGCGTTCCCGCTGCGCCGCGCGCGGTCGAACGGCCCGCCCCCGCGCAACCCGCGTCCCGTCCCGCTCCCGCTGTCCGCGAGGCGCCGGCAAGGGGCGTGGAGAAGCCCCAGCGTCCCGCCGAGAAACCGGCCAAGCCCGACCACGGCGACGGAGGCTAGCGGGCCACGCACGGCGCTGGGATGCTAGCCTTGGCGCGCATGCACACCACGCGCCCCTATTGGTCACTCGCCATCGCGGGCGCGGCGATCCTCGCCGTCACGATGGGGATCCGCCAGTCGCTCGGGCTCTTCGTCTCGCCCCTCAACACCTCCACGGGGCTGGGCATCGTCACGGTGAGCTTCACGCTCGCCGTGGCGCAACTCGTGTGGGGCGCGGCGCAGCCCGTCTTCGGCGTGATCGCCGATCGCGTGGGACCGGTGCGCGTGATGATGGCGGGAGGCCTGCTCCTCGCGATCGGGCTCGCCGCCACGCCCTTCATGTCTTCCACGCTCGGGCTGGTGTTCTTCCTCGGCGTGCTCACCGCGGCCGGCGCCGGCGCCGGCAGCTTCTCGATCCTGATCGGCGCCGCCGCGAACCGCATCGCGCCGGAGAAGCGGTCCTTCGCCTCCGGGTTCATCAATGCGGGCGGATCCTTCGGGCAGTTCGTCTTCGCCCCGCTCTCCCAGGCGCTCATTGCCACGATGGGCTGGATCGCGGCCCTCTGGGCGCTGGCGGCCGCCGCGCTCGCGACGATCCCGATGTCGCTCGCCTTCCGGGAGCGGCGCGACGAGCCGGCGCACGGCGCAACGGCTCCGGGGCTCTCGCTTTCCGGCCAGGTGAGCGTGGCCTTCCGCGACCCCAGCTACTGGTGCCTGCACGCGGGCTTCTTCACCTGCGGCTTCCACATCGCCTTCCTCGTGACGCACCTGCCGGGCGAAGTGGCCCTGTGCGGGCTTCCCGCCTCGGTATCCGCGGCGGCGCTCGCTATCATCGGGCTCGCCAATATCGCGGGCAGCCTCGGCGCCGGATGGCTTGGCCAGGCGCACCGGATGAAGTGGATCCTCTTCTGGATGTACGGCACGCGCGCCGCCGCCATCGCCGTCTACCTCGTGCTCCCGAAGACGACGGCGACCTTCTACGCCTTCGCGGCCGTGCTGGGGCTCACCTGGCTCGCGACCGTCCCGCCGACGGCGGGGCTCGTCGGCAAGCTCTTCGGCACGCGCTTCCTCGCCACGCTCTTCGGCCTGACGCTCTTGTCGCACCAGATCGGCGGATTCTTCGGCGCCTGGCTCGGCGGCCTCGCGATCGCCTACACCGGCAGCTTCGACTGGATGTGGTACGCCGACATGGCGCTCGCCGCCGCCGCCGCCGTGGTGAACCTGCCGATCCGCGAGGCGCACCCACGGCCCGCTGCGGCGCTGTCCTCCTAGCGCAGCTTCCGGCCCGTGAACTCGTCCTCGATCGACTCGCGGTAGTAGCTCGCGGGGGATGGCGAGGTCATGAGGCGCCGGTAGACCTCCGGCGACACGTTGGCGTATTCGTAGGTACCCGCCGTCGTCTCGACCACGAGCTTGCGATCGCGATCGTCGTAACCGGCGGCCCTGAGGCCCGTGGCGTTCAGGCGCTTCATCTCCATGTCGCTTCTCCCGTCGCTGGTTCCGCGCCCGCCGGACGCGGGCTCACTTGCCGAGTTCCTCGAGGAGGCGCTCGATCTCTTCGCGATGCCCGGCATCGTGCTCCGCGGCCATGGCGGCGACTGCGGCGAGCGTCACGGTCCTGCCCGCGAACTCGCCTTCCCGCGCGAGGTCCGCGGGGCCCAGGCCACGCAGGACGCGGACGAACTCCGCCCGCGCCGCCGCGAATTCCCCGGCGGCGGCCGAGGCGTCCTGCGCCGGGTAGTCGCGTTCCTCGGCGATGCGGTCGCCGGCGAACCCCTCGAGGACGGGAAAATCCTCGGCGAGCAGGCGCATGAGGCGCAGGAGATAGCCCTCGCGCTCGAGGTCGCGCAGGTGGCAGGCGTGCTCGCGCAGGGAAAAGCCCCCTGCGGCCGGGCGCATCCCCAGGAGATCGGCCCCGGCGCGCGCGAGCGCGGCCTCGAGGATGCCGGGCATGGCGGCCAGGCGCTCGAGCGCGCCGGTCACGTCCGGCGGCGGGGACGGCGTTGCGCTCATTTGCCCGCCTTGTCTCCCCACAGCTCGCGCAGGCGCGCATCGCGGCCGCAGCCGTTGCGGTAGAACTTGTAGCGCACCGGGTTCTTCACGTAGTAGTCCTGGTGGTAGTCCTCGGCCGCGTAGAAGGTGCCGGCCATCTCGACGGGCGTGACGATCGGCGCCGCGAACGGCTTCGACTTCGCGAGCGCGTCCTTCGAGGCCTGCGCCGCCTTACGCTGCGCTTCGGAGTGGTAGAAGATCCCCGTGCGGTACTGGCTTCCCCCGTCGCAGAACTGGCGGTCGCGCACCGTCGGATCGATGTTCACCCAGAAGACCTCGAGGAGCTTCTCGTAGCTCACCCTGGCGGGGTCGTAGACGATCTGGACCGCCTCCGTGTGCCCCGTGGTTCCCGCGGAAACCTCCCGGTACGTGGGGTTGGCCTTGCTCCCGCCGATGTAGCCCGAGGTGGTCGAGAGGACGCCGGGCAGATTGTCGTAGGGCGGCTCCATGCACCAGAAACAGCCGCCGGCGAAGGTGGCCTTCTCCGTGGCGGCCTGCGCCAGGACGCCGGCCGGCGCGGCGAGGGCGGCGGCGAGGCAGAGGATGGACAGGGTTCGCATGGTGCATCTCCTCAGGGGATCTGTTCTGGTGCGCCGTTCGACCGCGGCCCGGCCACGGAATTCCCGAACGCGAGCCACATCTCGTGCTCGCCATCTTCGTCGATCACGCCCGTGCGCCGGAAGCCGTGGCGCTCGTAGAGCGCGGCGGCCCTGTCGTTCACCGGCACGAACGACAGGCGCACGCCGGTGCACCCCGGCCGGTCGCGCGCCTGCGCTATCACGAGCGCGAGCGCCCGCGAGCCGATGCCGCGGCCCTGGTGGCGCGCATCGACCAGCAGCCGCGCGAGGTACAGATGGTGCCGGCCCGGCGCGCCTTCCTCGGGCTTGACGAGGGTGGCGACGAAGCCGGCGGGCGTCTCGCCCGCGTAGACCGCGCGGCAGTCGATGTCGCCGCGGCGCCCGGCCTGCCAGAGCGTCCTGCCCACGCTCGCCACGAGCCGGACCTGGGCGGCGCCCACGCGCAGCTCTGCCACTTCGTCGATGTTGGCCTCCCCGATCGCGCGCAGCCGCACTTCCGGCACGGGGCCGGCGAGGCCGAGTTGCCGGTCGTGCGCCCGGCCGAGCAGCGCCAGCGCGATGACGGCCCCGCACAGCGCGAGGAACATGTCCCACTGTGTATCCCACACGTCGCCCTGCGTGCCGAGGAAGGCCTCCGCGGCCTCGCCCGAGGCGAGTGCGACCCACCATTCGATGAACTCGTAGCTCGCGCTGATCGCCAGGCATACGCAGGCGACGAGGAAGAAGAGCCACGGCCCGCGCGGTAGCACGGCGTTGCGCAGCAGGACCTCGCGCGCCACCATCGCCGGGACGAAACCCTGGACGAAGTGGCCGAGGCGATCGTAGTAGTTGCGGGCCAGCCCGAATTCGTCCCGCAGCGCGTTGAACCAGGGCACCTCGGCATAGGTGTAGCGCGCGCCGACCATCAGGACGGCGCAATGCAGGAAGATGAGCACCAGCACGAGGGGCGTGAATCGCCAGCGCCGGAAAAGGATCGCGATGGCGAGCGTCGCGGCGACCGCGGGCGCCGCCTCGAGCGCCCAGGTGAGCCGGTCCTTCGGCGCCCACCCCGTGAGGACGAACAGGATCGACCACGCCGCGAGGAGTGCGGCGTGCAGCCGCGCGGAGGCGAGCGTCAGGTCCACGAGCGCTCCCACAGCCACGCGGCGCCGCGCACGCCGCCGGAATCGCCGTGCGCGGGGGGAAGGAGGCGAGTGCGCACCTCGTCGGAAAACACGTGCGCTTTCCACAGGGCCGGCACGCGATCGTAGAGCCGCGCGAGCTGCGACAGCCCGCCGCCGAGCACGATCACGTCGGGGTCGAGGAGGTTCACCACGCCCGCGAGCGAGCGCGCGAGCCGCTCCTCGTAGCGGAGAAGCGTCGCCTCGCACGCGGCGTCGCCTGTCCCGGCCTGCTGGGCGATCTGACCGGCGTCGAGCCGCTCGCCGGTGGTTCTCGCATGGTCCGCCGCGAGCCCCGGTCCCGAGAGCAAGGTCTCCACGCAACCCTCGCGCCCGCACCAGCAGCGCTGCAGCGGAAGGTCCTCCGCGCGCGGCGCAGGGAGCGGGTTGTGGCCCCACTCTCCCGCAATGGCGTTGGCACCCGCCACGACGCGCCCGTCGACCACGATGCCGCCGCCCACGCCGGTGCCGAGGATCACGCCGAAGACGACGCGCGCGCCCCGTGCCGCCCCGTCCACCACCTCGGAGAGCGCAAAGCAGTTGGCGTCGTTGGCAAGCCGCACCTCGCGGCCGAGACGCGCCTCGAGGTCCGCATGGAGGGGCCGCCCGTTGAGGCAGGTGGAGTTGGAGTTCTTCACCAGGCCGGTGGCGAGCGAGACGGCGCCGGGCGTGGCCACGCCCACGGTGCCGCGGCCGCCGCGTTCGCGCTCGGCGCCCTCGACCAGTTGCGCGACGGCCTCCACGGTCGCCGCGTAGTCCCCCGCGGGCGTGGCCACGCGCCGCCGGAGCGCCTGTGCGCCCGTGGCGTCGAGAACGGCGATCTCGATCTTGCTGCCGCCCAGGTCGATGCCGATGCGATCCATGCGTGGCGCGACTATAGCAGCCGAATATTGCAGGTGAAATCGGCCGTGTGAACCACGTCACAACACCCCCGCGCGCGCTGCCCGATAGTGGCGCAACAAGCAGTGAACAACCCCGCAAGCGCGCACCTTGGGCGAACGCCCGGGTCCGGGGGGACACACCCCCGATCCGGGCGCGCCAGTTTCGACCACCGAAAACGCCCATGACCGAGACCCGCAGCGCGCTTCGCTTCCTGTCGCTCCGCGCGAAGTTGGTCGGCCTGCTGCTCTTCGTGGAGGCCGCCGCACTCGCCTTCCTCGTCTGGCAGGGCCACGAGATGGACATCGCGCGCAGCGAGCGCGAGTTCCACGACACCGTCTCACAGCTCCATCCGCTGCTGAACGTGGCCCTTGCCCCGCCGCTGGCCGAGGGCGACCACGCCCGCGTCCAGGAACTCCTCGCGCGGGCGCGGACCTCGCGGGGCCTGCAGTACCTCGTCGCGAAGGACGCCGACGGGCGCATCGTCGCCGCCGAGGGATGGGACCCGGCCAACGCCCTGCCGGCGCTCGACACCTCCCTCGAATCGTCGCTCCGGTCGGGGCGCTTCGACAGCCTCTTCCCGCTCACGGTCGACACGCGCGTCGTGGGAAGCGTGAGCGCGGGGCTCGCCGTCGGCCCGCTCGGCGAGGCGATCGGCGAGCGATTTGCGGACAACGTCTTCAAGGCGGCCGGCGCATTCCTCATGTCGGTGCTGCTCTTCCTCGTCGTGATCCACCCGATCGCGCGCCGCATCACGCGGCTTCGCCTCGCCTCGGAGCGCATTGCCGGCGGCGACTTCAACGTGCGCCTCGCCGAGGACGATCCCGACGAGATCGGGCTCCTCGCGCGCGCCTTCAACCACATGGCGGGCGTGGTCCAGTCCCGCGTCGGGGAGCTCGAGGCGAGCCGCCAGCGTTTCCACAACATCGCCGACTACACCTACGACGTCGAGTGCTGGTTCGGGGCCGACGGGCGCCTGCTGTGGATCAACAAGTCGATCGAGCGGCTCATCGGGCGCACGGCGGAGGAATGCCTCGCCGACCCCGAATTCCCCTTCTCCATCATCCATCCCGACGACCGCGAGGCCGCGCTCGAGCGCAGCGTGGCCGAGCTCGCGTCGCGCTCGACGGGATCGAGCTCCGAGTTCCGGGTCCTGCGGAAGGACGGCTCGGCGGAATGGGTGACCAATTCCTGGCAGCCGCTCTACGGACCCGACGGGGAGTTCCTCGGGCTGCGCTCGAGCCTGAACTCCATCCAGGCGCTCAAGGATACCGAACTCAACCTGCGCGCCACGCTCGCCCGCCTGGAGGAAGCCGGCGCCCTGCAGGCGCGCACCTCGCAGAGCCTGCGCGCGGAGCACTCGCGGCTCGTGTCCCTGCTCTCGGCGATGAACTTCGGCGTGGTCTTCGTCGACCCCTCGAGCCGGGTCATCTACTCCAATCCCGCCTTCGCCGACGTCTGGTCGATACCGCGCGGGGAGGCCCTGCTCGGACGCACCCTCTTCGAAGCCCTGGAACTCGCCGAGGACGTGGTGTCGGACCTGGGCGTTTTCACGGCGAAACTTCCCGAACTGGTGGCGAGCCGCCACGTCTCCGCCGGCCACGAGCTGAAGCTCGTCTCCGGCCGCGTCCTCCGGTTGCAGGTGTGCCCGGTGCTGGACGACGCAGGCGCGAGCCTGGGCGCGGTGCTCATCCACGAGGACATCACGCTTGCGCGGGAGAGCGAGTCGCAGCTCGCCTTCCTCGCCGAGTGCGATCCGCTCACGGGGCTCTACAATCGCCGCCGCTTCGAGCGCGAACTAACCGAGAAGATGGACCACGCAGCGCGGGAAAAGCAGCGCCTGGCGCTCCTCTTCTTCGACTTAGACGAGTTCAAGAGCGTGAACGACCTCTTCGGGCACCGCATGGGCGACACGGTGCTCCTGCAGGTGGCCGGCGAGATCCGCTCTCACCTGCGCAAGAACGAGTTCTTCGCGCGCATCGGCGGCGACGAGTTCGCCCTTCTCGTGGCCGACATCACCGACGAGCACCTGCGCAGCCTCGCCGACCGCCTCATGCGCGTGATCGGCGCCATGAGCTTCAACCTGGGCGAGGTGCGCCTGTCGATCACCTCGAGCCTGGGCGTGGCGCTCTATCCCGCGCACGCCTCGTCGCCCCAGGAGCTGATCGCGCACGCCGACGCGGCGATGTACCAGGCGAAGGACGGCGGCAAGAACACCTGGCGCATCTACCGCCCCGACCACACCGCCACCCTTCGCCAGCGCTCGCTGGTCACGTGGAACGACCGCATCCGCAGCGCGCTCAAGTCCGACTCCTTCGAGGTCTACCTGCAGGGCGTGTTCGACACCCGGAGCGGGGCGCGCCGCTACCACGAGGCGCTGCTGCGCATGCCGGACGCGGCGACCGGCAAGGTCCTGCAGCCGGGCACCTTCATCGGCTTCGCGGAGAAGTCGAACCTCATCATCGACATCGACCGCTGGGTCGTGACCCGCGTGATCGACGTGCTCGCCGCTTCGCCCTCGCTCGGCCCGATCGCCGTGAACATCTCGGGCCGCTCGTTCGACGAGCCGGAAATGCCGGACTTCATCGCGAGGCGCCTGCGGGAGCGCCGCGTGCACCCCTCGCGGCTCTACGTGGAGATCACCGAGACGGCGGCGATCCGCGACATGCGCGACGCGCAGCGCTTCATCCACGCCCTGCACGACACCGGCTGCAAGGTCTGCCTCGACGATTTCGGCGCTGGCTTCTCCACCTTCGCCTACATCAAGCAGCTGCCCGTGGACGTGATCAAGATCGACGGCCTCTTCGTGCGGAACCTCGCACGCGAGCGCGACAACCAGATCTTCGTCCGGGCGATGCTCGACATCGCGCGCGGTTTCGGCAAGCAGGTCGTGGCCGAGGCGGTCGAGGACCGGCAGACCCTCGACATGCTGCGGGACTTCGGCGTCGACATGGCGCAGGGCTACGTCCTCGAAGTGCCGTTCGCCATCACGCGGCCGCAGCTGCACGCGGCCGGCGGCGACCCCTCGGCCGTCGTCGTCCGGCCCGACTTCGTCGAACGCCGGCGCGTTCCCCGCTGAGCACCGGCCGCTAGCCCCTGCGCGGACGGTCGCGGGAGGGCACGCGGTAGAGCCACACGGCGAGCGCCACGCCGAAGAGCGCCAGCGCCGCCTTGAGCCAGGGCGGCCGCACGAAAAAGACGATGGATGCCGCGAGCGTGCCCGACATGAGCGCGATCGCCCAGAGCTTCGTGCGCCAGGCGATCGCGCGATGCCGCTCCCATTCCGAGACGATCGGCCCGAGGCTCCGGTGCCGCAGGAGCCACTGGTGGAACCGCGGCGAGGAGCGCGCAAAGCACGCCGCGGCGAGAAGCAGGAACGGCGTGGTCGGCAGCACCGGCAGCACGATCCCAGCGATGCCCAGCCCGACGGCGACGAAGCCCGTCGCCACGAGCACCATGCGCACCGCGCGCGAATCGTGCACCTGCGCCGGGGCACGATGGCCCGGCACGCTAGAATGCGCGCCATGAACGGGCTCATCGTCGCCACCATCGCGCTCGGCCTCGTGATCGACCGCCACGGCGGCGCCCACGGCCAGCTCGCCGTGAACCTCCTTGCCTGGGCGCTGCTCGCCCGGCTCTGGTCCGTTTCCGCTCGCGCGCAACGCCCCGCCCTCCTCGTCTGCCTCGCCTACGCCACCGCGGGCGAGGTCTTCCTGTCGCTCGTGTGGGGCCTGTACGACTACCGCCTCGGCAACATCCCGCTCTTCGTGCCGCCGGGCCACGTGCTGCTCTTCTACCTCGGCACGCAACTCGCCGCCCGCCTCGAGGACGGCGCCGAGTGGTGGATCGCGGCGCTCGCCCTGCCCGTGGTCGCCGCGTTCGCCTGGACCGGCCGCGACACGCTCGGGCCCCTGCTCTACGCGCTCTTCCTCGCGTGCCTCTTCCTGTCGCGCTCCCGCAAGCTCTACGCGACCATGCTCGTGCTCTCGCTCGCGATGGAACTCTGGGGCACCTGGCTCGGCAACTGGACCTGGCGCCGGGAAGTGCCGTGGCTGGGGCTCGTCACCGACAACCCGCCGCTGGCCGCCGGCGCCTTCTACGCCGCGCTCGACCTGCTCGTGGTCTCGACCGTCGGTGCCCTTCGGCGTCAGCCGCCCGCGAGCCCCATCCTCACGCCGAGCACCGTCTCGCACCAGGCCGCGACCTGCAGCGCGCGCTCGTCCTCGCGGTAGCGCCCCACGACCTGGAATCCCAGCGGCAGGCCGCGCGAGCCGCGCCCCGAGGGCATTGTGATCGCCGGGAGCCCGGCCAGCGTCCAGAGCGAGCAGAACGTCGCGTCCCCGGTGTTCGCGAGCCCTTCCGGGGCCTCGCCCGCGGCCGGGATGGTGACGATCGCGTCGCATCCGTCGAAGAGCCCGTCGAACCAGCGGCGGTACTCGTCGCGGCGCGCGAGGTTCCTCGCGTGCTGCTCCGGCGTGATGCGTTTTCCGCGGTCGAGCAGTTGCACGAGCGGCGCCGACAGCTGCAGGCGGTGGCGCGATTCCAGCGACGCGAAGCCCCGCGCGGCCTCGTGGTCCATGATCGCGCCCACCACGCTCCAGGCCTCGTTGAAGGGACGCGGCAGCGGCACGTCGCGCGCGAGCGCTCCCGCGTCCTTGAGCGTGGCCACCGCCTCGGTGAAGTTGGCGCGCTGTCCTTCCGTGGCGTTCGCCCACTTGGGCGTTCTCACTACGGCAAGCCGCGGGGCGTGACCGAGGGCGGCGAGCGGCACGGCGAGCGAGCGCATGCCGGCGCGGATGCCGGTGGCCTCGTCGCGCGGGTCCTGGCCCATGAGGCAGGCGCCGAACCACGAGGCGTCCTCCACGGAGCGCGCAAAGACGCCCACGTGATCGAGCGACTTGCTGAACGGGTACACGCCGTCTCGGGAGATGGCCCCGAAGCTCGGCTTGTAGCCCACGACGCCGCAGAAGGCCGCCGGCCGGATCACCGATCCCAGCGTCTGGGTGCCGATCGCCACCGGCACGAACCCCGCCGCCACGGCCGCGGCCGAGCCGCTCGACGACCCTCCGGGGGTGTGGGCCGGGTTCCAGGGATTGCGGGTCTTGCCGGGGTGGCGGAATGCGAACTCGGTGGTGACCGTCTTCGCCATCACCAGCCCGCCGAGCGCCTCGAACCGGCGCACCAGCCCCGCCGAGCGCCCCGGCACGTGGCTCGCGAAGATCCGCGAGCCCATGCGCGTGGGGATGCCGCGCGTGGCGATGATGTCCTTCACGCCTACCGGCACGCCGTAGAGGGGCAGGTCCTTCAGGATGCCCCCGGAGCGTTCCTCGGCCTCGGCCATGGCGCGCGCAGGCTCGAACCACTCGAAGGCCTGGATGACCGGCTCGAGGAGCGCGATCCGGTCGTTGAGGGCCCGAATGTAGTCCAGAACCGCGAGGCGGCCTTCCTTGAAGGCGGCGTGAAGGGCGCGAAGGCCAAGGGCAGGGGAGTCCATCCCGCTATTCTGCCGGGGGAACCCCTCGCGGCCAACCCGCCCGGTCAGCCCAGGGCCTGCCGAAGCGCGTCGATCCCGGCCTGGGCGACGATCTCGTCGTCGCTCGCCTTGACCCCCGAGACCCCGACCGCGCCGAGCACCTGGCCGTCGATCTCGATGGGAAGCCCGCCCTGGAGCAGCACCGGCTGGCCCGGAGCGGACAGGAATGCGTGGCGGCCGCCATTCACCATTTCCTCGAGCACGCGCGTGGGCCGCTTGAAGGCCACGGCCGAGCGGGCCTTGCCGATCGCCGTGTCGACGCTGGAGGACTGGGTGCCGTCGATGCGCTGCACCAGGAGCGCGTGGCCTCCGTCGTCGACGACGGCGATCACCACCTTCCAGCCGTGCTTCGCAGCGACGGCCTCCGCCGCCGCGGCCATGAGACGGGCGGCTTCGAGGGTCAGGACCTTCTTGGTGGGCAGGGCAAGCGGCATGGGCACTCCGGAGCGAAGGAACTCGCCCGATGATACCTTCCCGCTCGCGGCCCCCGCAGCGCCCGCCGGGCGCGCCTCAGAAGCTGTAGCCGAAGACGATCCCGCTGCGCCGCACGGAAAGGCGCTCGGGCTTGAGCCCGGGCAGCACCGGCAGTAACCGCTTCGCCCCCGGCACGGTGATGCGGCCCGACGAGTCGAAGCACACCTCGAACTCGCTCGCGCCGCAAGCCGCGCCCGGCTTCAGGTGCATGAGCGGGGCGCGCTCGGGGCGCACGGTGCTCGCCAGCGGATCGGGAATCGACTTCGCGTAGGGGCGACTGGCCGCGGGCGCGTAGGCATGCCAGCCTGAAACCGCGGGGCCCTCGTCCGCGGCGTTGGCGGATAAGGCGACCCAGGCGGCGAGCAGTGCTATGGACCCTGTGCGCATGGCGTTTGGACTCCACGGACATCGTGCCCTGTTACGCGCAAGAAGGATGCCCGCCGGGGGCGCGCTGCCGTGCAGGAAAAACGGCACCGCAACCCATTGTTTATACGTTGTTTTCTCAAAGCCGCCCGAACACACGTGACGCACGTCACGAATCGCGCTCCGGCCGGCGTCGCGGGAGGGCGACAGGGGCACGCCCGCGTGGGCCCAAAGTGTCACTCCGGGGCGCGTGCCTTGACCTGCGTCGAACGGTGGCCCCGTGAACCTGTGGGAAAATTGCGCGTCCCACGAACCGTGCCCGCCATGCTGAACCGACTCACCCCCCGCGCCGTCTTCGCAGCGGTTTTCGCCGCCTGCGCCTCGCTCATCGGCTTCGGCCTCGTCCTGCAGCACACCGTCGGGCTCGATCCCTGCCCGATGTGCATCCTGCAGCGCTACGCCTTCGTGATGATCGGCGTGGTGGCCCTCGTCGCCGCCCTCCACGGCCCGGTGCACCACGGCGTGCGCGCCTATTCCTTCCTGATCGGCGCCTTTGCCGTCGCCGGCGGCAGCGTCTCGGTCCGACAGTCCCTGCTGCAGCGTTTCCCGGCCCCGGAGCCGGCGAACTGCATGGCCGGCGACCTGGACTTCCTGCTCGGCAACTTCCCGCTGGCGCAGGCGCTGCCGAAGATCTTCGCCGGCACCGGCGACTGCGCCAAGGTGGAGTGGAGCCTCTTCGGCCTGTCGATCGCCGAGTGGGCGCTGGTGTGGTTCCTGGTCTTCCTCGCCGTCTCCGCCTGGATGACCTTCTTCCGCAAGCGCTCGGCACCCCGGCTGTTCCGCTAGTCCCCGCGCAAACCGGTCGCTTCGCGGGCCGGCGGTCCCGCCGCAGGCGCGGCGACCGGATTGCCCTGCGATAATGCGGCCGATGAAATTGCCTCGCCGCGCCTTCCTCCGCCGCGCCCTCGCCGTGGCAGCCGCCGGATTCCTGGCGCCGGGCGTCTCGCGCGCGCAGGCGCGCACCGGGTTTCCCGCTTATCCGTTCACGCTCGGCGTCGCCTCGGGCGCACCGACCGCCACGGGCGTGGTGCTGTGGACCCGCCTCGCGCCGGAGCCGCTCGCCGGCGGCGGGCTCGGGCCCGGAAGCGTGGAGGTGCGCTGGGAGATCGCGCACGACGAGCGGTTCTCGCGCATCGCGAAGCGCGGCATGGCGATCGCGCAAGCCGCTCGCGCCCACGCCGTCCACGTCGAAGTCGAGGGGCTGGATCCCGCGCGCTGGTACCACTACCGCTTCATCGCGGGCGGCGAGGCGAGCGCCGTCGGCCGCACCCGCACGGCGCCTTCCGCGGGCGCCGGCGACGAGCGGCTCACGCTCGCGCTCGCTTCCTGCCAGCATTTCGAGCAGGGCTTCTTCGTCGCGCACCGGCACCTCGCGGCCGACGCGCCCGATCTCGTGGCCTTCGTGGGCGACTACGTCTACGAGTCGAGCTGGGGACGCGAGCACGTCCGCAAGCACCACGCGGGAGAGCCCAGGTCGCTTGCCGAGTACCGCGACCGCTACGCGCAGTACAAGTCCGACGCGGACCTGCAGGCCGCCCACGCCTGCGCGCCGTGGCTCCTGACCTGGGACGACCACGAGGTGGACAACGACTACGCGAACGACCGCGGCCAGGACCTCGACCCGGACTTCCTCGCCCGGCGGGCCGCGGCCTATCGCGCGTACTTCGAGCATCAGCCCCTTCGCCCCCGCGTGCTGCGCGCCGACGGCGAGATGCGCCTCTATGGCGACCACGCGTGGGGCGCGCTCGCCAACCTCTTCGTCCTCGACGACCGCCAGTACCGCGCCCACCAGGCGTGTCCGCGGGTTTCGCGGGGAGGGAGCAACGTCGTGGGGCCGTGGTGCACCGAGCGCACCGAGGCGGGACGGACGATGCTGGGCGCGGCCCAGGAGCGATGGCTTGGCGATGGCCTCGCGGCTTCGCAGTCGCGATGGAACCTGGTCGTGCAGCAGACCCTCATGGCGCCCGCGGGACGGGCGGGCAGGAACGGGTTGCAACACTGGACGGACGGCTGGGACGGCTATCCCCGGGCGCGCGAGCGGTTTCTCGACGCGCTCGCCGCGAGCGGCGCGGCCAACCCCGTGGTGCTCGGAGGCGACGTGCACGCGAACTACGTGGCGAACCTCCACGCCCGTCCCGGCGACGCGGAATCCCCCGTGGTCGCGGCCGAATTCTGCGGAACCTCCATCACCGCGCAGGGACCCGGTGCGCGAAGCGTGGCCGCCATCCGCGAAGCGAACCCGCACATCCGTTTCGCCGACGGGTCCCGGCGCGGCTACGGCCTGTTCGAGCTCCGGCAGGATCGCCTCGAGGCGCGCCTGCGCGTGGTGGAGACCGTCAAGCGCGCCGATGCCGCGGTATCCACCGCCGCCACCTTCACGGTCGCCGCCGGCCGGCCCGGCGTGGCGCAAGCGCAATAGGCGCGCACGCGAAAAAGAAAACGCCGCGCGATGCGCGCGGCGTCCAGTCCGGCCCGATGCCGCCGGGCAGCGGTTACTTGATGTCGAGGATCTTCATGGCCTTGGCGAGCGTGTCCACGGACTCCTGGTGCTTGCCGGACTTGTGCAGGGTCTCGCCCTCGGTGCGGTACTTCTTCACGTCGTTCATCTGCGCATCGCTCAGCTTCGGGCTCTTGGCGAGCGCGGCGTCGATCTTCTTCATGTCGGCCGGGCAGTGGAAGGCAAGGGCCGCGCCCGCGAAGAGCGTCGTGGCCAGGACGGCGATTAGGCGTTTCATGGTGGAGGGTCCTCTCATGGTGTGGTGGGCGAAGCGCGCCGAGTCTAGCGCAGGCGCGGCAAGCGCGCATGATGGCGGGCGCCATGCCTGAGAACCGACTGCCCGGGGCGCCGGACGCTCCCCTCGGACCCTACGGGTCCGACGCTTACCGGATCGCCACGGGCGCCACCGCGGGCGAGGCGCTCATGGCCCCCGCGCGGTGGCTCTTCGCGTCCGAGACGATCGCGGTTCCCGCGGCCGGGCCCCATGCCGGGTTCGCCCGGTCGCTGGATCCGTTCGAGGATCTCGCGGCGTGGAGCGCGGATCCCGGCCCGCTCACCCGCGCGCCGCTCGTCTGGATCGCCGCCCCGGAGCGCCGCACCGGCGTGCGCATCGGTGCCGACGGCCTGCGCTTCGAGGATTCCGGCCGCGAAGCGCCGCTTGCGCTCGTGCCGAAGATCGCGCTCAACCGCTCCTGGGCGGACGCGTCCACGTTCCGCTATCTCCACGGGCGCACGGTCACGATGCGGGGCGAGACCGGGCCCGCCGGGCAATTCGTCGCCCGCACGCTCTGGCCCGAGGACTGGCGGGTGGACGAGGCTGCCCCGGCCGTCGCCGTCTCGCGCTCGCGCACGCCGAAGCTCGCAATCCGCGGCCTCATGCGCAGCGCGCCGCGCGCGGGCGCGAACGCGCCCCCCGAGACGCACCCCGTCTGGGAGCGCGAGCCGGGCCGCCGCGACTGGTCCGGCCGTCCGGTGTTGGCGCTCGTGCTGAGCGGCGCCCAGGGCGACGACGACGAGGCCTGGGGCGGGCATTTCGCCTTCGCCACCGGCCGCCTGGGCGAGGGTGGGCGGCTCTCGGACCTCCTCGTCGCCAACTTCTACACGCTCGACGCCGAGAGCGAGAAGGGCACGCTCCCCGCGCCAGTGCCGCTCGACAACTACCTCGCCGACGTGAACAGCGGGCAGGGGTGGTACCGGCCCTCGTACGTGATGCTCGCGATCCTTTCGGACGATCGCGCAACGGCGCTTCTGCAGGGCGCGCTGAACCGCCTGTACCTGCAGTTCTGGCGGCGCCAACTCGCGTACCGGCACGCGACGATGAACTGCGCCGCGATCAGCGTGGACACCGCGCGCGCGCTGGGCTGGAAGCTCGGGGCACGCGAGCCGTCCTCCACCCTCCTCGCCTGGCTCTCGATTCCCGCGAAGCTCTTCGCCGAGGGCAGCGTCCCCGCGGCGCGCATCGCCTACGAGTACCTGACCGAGGACCGCACGCGCCTGATGCCGGCGGCGAGCTTCGAGGAGGCCGTCTTCAGCCTGCTGCGGCTCGCCCGCGAGGGTGCGCAGCCCGGGGACGGCGCCCTCGCGGGGATGCTGGCCGCGGATCTCGTGGCGCTGGCCGGGGTGCGCCTTCCGCAGATCCCGTCGTCGCGGCCGTTCGGCACCTGGCCCGTGGCCAATCCGCGCGAATTCCTCACCGTGATTCCGCGCGACCCGGACGACTGGCAGGTGGTGCCGGTGCCGCAGCGCCCGTTTCCGGAGGAGCTGCGCGACCCGGACCTGCGCGAGCCGCCGCCGCGGCGCTCCACATGGCCACTGGTGGCCTGGACGCTCGCCGGCGTGGCGCCGCTCGCCTGGGTCGCGGGGCTCGCGTGGCGCGCCTTGCGCAGGGCGCTGAGGTGAATCAGGCGGCCAGGCCGCGCACGCCGTCCCAGAGGAGCTTCACGCCCACGACCACGAGCATCGTGTAGGCCACGCGGTAGAAGATCTCCTGCGACATCCGGCGCAGGAGCCACACGCCGAGCCCGATCCCCACCGGCGCGAGCGGCGCGAGCACGAGGGACGTGAGGAGGTTTCGCGCATCGAAGAGCCCGAGCCAGAAGTAGGGCCCGACCTTCGCCGCGTTGATGACGGCGAAGAAGATCACGGTGGTGCCCACCAGCACGGCCCGGTCCAGCTTGAGCGGCAGGAGATACACGTTGAGCGGCGGCCCGCCGGCGTGGGCGATCGTGCTGGTCAGCCCCGCGACGGTGGACCAGAAATACCCCTTGGGCCGCGAGGGAGCTGCGGCCGGCGCCTTCGTGCCGCCCAGGCGCATGCGGTGCGCGACGAAGACGATCGCCATCGCGCCGAGCAGCACCCGGACCATCGCCTCGCTGAAATGGCGGAAGGTGAGCGCGCCGAGCGCGATGCCCGTCACGCCCCCGGCGAGCAGCAGCAGGAGGTTGCCGCGGTGAAAGGTTCCCCGGTAGGCGAGGAGCCCGGTCACGTCCATGACCAGCAGGATCGGCAGCATGATCGCCGCGGCCTGCGGCGTGGGCACCGCCAGGGCCACCATCGGCGTGGCCATGAGCCCGAGGCCGCTGCCGAAGCCGCCCTTGGACACGCCCATGATCAACACGGCGGGAATCGCCACCGCGAAGAAGAACGGATCGGTGATCACGCGCCGAGCGTGCGCAGGTCGGCGACGGGCTCGGCGAAGAGTTTCCCGCTTCTCTCGAGGCGCAGGATGTCGGCGGCCACGTCGGCGGGATCGCGCAGCTCCCCCGCGGCCTTCATCTGCCGGAAGCGCTCGACGTCCACGAACTCCTCGGGGCTGGCACTTCGCACCACGCCCTGCATGGGCGTGTCGATGACGCCGGGCGCGAGGCTCACCACCTCCACGCCGGTGTGCGCGGTCTGCGCCTCCAGTGCCGCCACGCGCGAGACCATGTCGATGCCCGCCTTGGCGGCGCAGTAGGCGCCCCAGCCGAAGATCGGACGGCGCCCGGCGCCGGAGGAGATGTTGATCACGCGCCGCAGTTTCGCGCTCGTCTCGGTGGCGAGGAGGAAGCGGCGCATGAGGAGGATGGGCGCGGTGAAGTTCACCGCGAGGGCGCGCTCGAGCTCCTCGGCGGGGACGCGATCGACCATGCCCACCGGCGAGATCACGCCCGCGTTGTTCACGAGGACGGCCTTCGCGAAGCGCTTGCCCCGGAGCCTTTCCTCGACGCGGTCGAAGGTCGCCTCGATCGCGCGCGGGTCGGCGAGGTCGGCGAAGAGCTGCGCCCCGCCCGGTATCGGCCCGTCAGGCGAGCGGCCCAGGCCGATCAGCTCGATATCCGGCTCGCCGCCCAGCTGCGCAACGAGCGCTTGGCCCAGCCCCTTGGTGTGGCCGGTGACGATGTAGAGATCCATGTGCGCGAGAGGGTGTCGGGCCGCGAGGCGCGGCCCGGCACCATTTTGCCAGACCCCGCTACCCCATGCCCGCGATCACGCTCGCGATGGTCGCCCGGTCGTCGTCGAATCCGCCGTGCGTCGTGCTCGCGGTGTCGGCCCCGGGCGCGGTGAGCACCTTCACGGAGCGCTTGCGCGCGAGATCCGCGGGAAAGTGCTTCTCCATGCCGATGATCGGCACCTCGCGCCCGCCCTCGAAGGAATTCGAGACCAGGTAGAGGAGCGAGCGGCCGTAGCCGAGGATCGGCCGGCAGGTCGGATCCTGCCGTTCCGCCGCGTCGGTGAGGTGGTATTCGCGGAAGCGCTTCACGTGGCCGCCCTCGATCCAGGGGCGCACGCGCTCGTCGAAGGTGTCGACGCGCAGGGCGGGCGCCATGAAGCTCACGCTCTCGAATTCCCACTCCTGCGCGGCCAGGCGGTCGATGAGGTAGGCGTGGACGATGGAGCCGGCCGAGTGCCCGACCAGGTGCAGGCGCACGGGATGGCGCGCCGCCACGGGCGACTGCGCGAGGTGCTTCAGCAGGAGGCGAAGCCCCGAGTCGGCCTCCCCGGAGAGCGACTGCGCGTTCTGCTTCATCTCGCCCCACAGCATCGCGCCCGCGGGCGCGAGGAGCCCCTCGAGTCGCGCGTTCCACCACTTGCCCAGTGTTTCGAGCGGGCCGGCCGTCGGCCGCGGCGCGGCCTTCACCAGGTCCTCCAGGCGCCCCTTGAGCGTCGACCACAGGTCCGACTCCCACATGAGGAAGACGGGGAAGCGCCGCGCCGCGTAGAGCGCAGGCCACCATTTCGCGAAGGTGTCGGCCGCGTCGCTCTCGCCCACCAGCCCGCCGTGCGCGTAGAGGCAGAGGTCGATCGCCTCGCCCGCCTTCACGCCCCAGTCCTTGCGCGCTGCTTCGAGGTAATCGGTCACCAGCGCCCGGACGTCGTCCTCGCCGGTGCGAAAGGCGCCCGAGCCCGAGAGGCGGCCGTTGTTCTCCATGTCGATCACGTAGGGCGCGAGCTGGTGGCGCGCCAGCACCTGGTCGGAGGAGAGCGCGCGCCCCTTCCCGCCGCGCGCCGGCGCGGGCGAGGAGGCCACCGTGCGATGCTCCTCGGTGACGACACCCAGCTGCGCCACCCAGCAGTCCATCGCGTGCTCGAGCCAGTCCGCGTAGGTGAGCGTGGCGAGCCCGCCGTCGCCCCAGTCCTTTCCCCAGGAGTTGTGCACGAGGAAGCCGCGCGCGTCGTAGCCCACGATCGCGAACGCGTGGCCGCCGTCGTCCGGCTTGGCCTTGCGGAAGGGGATCGCCCAGTCCTTGCGCGACTTCGCCTTCCGGTCCTCCAGCCACCCGTCGTGGCAGACCGCGCTCGCATAGAGCACGCCGGCCTCGTTCAATGCCACGTGCATGTCGGTGACGGAGCGCGTGTCGAGCCGGTAGTAGGCGCCGAGGGGCCGGTTCACCGCATCCAGCCACCAGTCCTCGCCGGGGATGTTCGTGGCCGTGGGCATGTCGATCTCGCGCCACAGGCGCAACGCGCAGGCGCCGTGGCGGTGCCAGCCCTTGAGCGCGCCGCGCAGGCTCGACCCGGCGTCGTCCGCGCCGGGGAACTCGTCGTAGCGCCGCGCCATCGAGTAGAGCATCCACGGCGACACCGCCGCCTCCGTCCTGCGGCCCGACTGCTGCAGCAGGCAGTTCATCACGACGGCGAGCGAGAAGCCCGTGCAGGCGCTGGTTCTTTCCTGGTCCAGGACCGGGAGCTTCGCCTTCGCGCGGTACGCGGGCGGCGGCACGAGGGCGACGGAGGGCTGGTACGGCCGGTCGCGCAGGTCGACCTTGTCGGGAGAGACGTTGCGAACCGGGCGTTTCGCCGCGGCGGAACGGGATGGCGCGCGCTTCGCGCGCCGCGATTTCGAAACCATGGCGTCTCCTGGGCTCGAGGCGGCGATCAACGGGGACCACGCCTGCCGGGCGCCGCGGGAATCCGGCAGGCGGCGCCGGTCCGGGGGTTCCCCGAAGGGCCGATTGACCGGGACCGGCGACGTGGCGAGAATACAGACGTTACTGCCCGCGCGACAGCACCTGCCAGGTGTTCGGTGCGGGCGCCGCGCCGGCAACCGCGGCTGCCACGGTCCCGTTCGGGAGGCACCATGTTCGGCAATGTCGCTGTCGCAGCCGCGTCGGGCACCGCGTTCGGTGTGCTGCTGTGCAAGATCCTGCCGAGGGGATGGCCGCTGTGGCAGGAGGCGGTCGCGGTGGCGGCGATATGCGTGGCCGTCTACGCCGTGCTGAGCATCCTCGGGCGCCGGGTCGACGCGGGCGAGATCGAGCGGTAGGCGCGGCCCCGCTTCGCGCGCACTCCGCGCGAAGCACGCGTTTGACCGCGCCCGCCGCGGCCGACAGAATGCCGGTTCTCCCCTGCCTGCGGATCCGGTCCATGAGGTTTCTCGTCTTCCTGCTGGTCTTCTCCCCGTTCGCGCTGGCCGACGAATCGGGGTTGCTGCGCTGCCGCGCCATTCCGGACGCCGCCGCCCGGCTCGCCTGCTACGACGCGCTCGCCGTGCCGGCCGCCGCACCCCGGGCCGCTTCGCCGCGCGCCGCGACCGCGCCAACACCCACGCCCGAGCAGTTCGGCCTGGAACGGCCGCGCTTCCAGGACCAGATCGAAGCGATCGAGAGCACGATTGCCGGCCGTTTCGACGGTTGGGGGCCGAACGACCGCTTCCGCCTCGCCAACGGGCAGGTCTGGCAGGTCGCAGACGGAAGTTCCGGCGCGCACTGGATCGAGAACCCCAAGGTTCGCGTGCGTCGCGGGATGCTCGGGGCGTTCTTTCTCGAGATCGAGGGCTCCAACCGCTCGCCGCGGGTGCAGCGAGTCCAGTAGCCCTTCCGCCATGGCCGACGCCGGAAAGCTCGACCGCCTCGTCGCCGACGCCCGGCGCGCGGCCGACGAGCGTGGCCTCACCTACCGCGAACGGGCGCTCGGGATCTACCCCTGGGTCTGCGGACGGTGCGCGCGGAGCTTCACGCGCGCCAACCTGCGCGAGCTCACCGTCCACCACCGCGACCACAACCACGACAACAACCCGCCCGATGGCAGCAACTGGGAGCTGCTCTGCGTCTACTGCCACGACAACGAGCACCAGCGCCAGCTCGAGGCCGGCGGGAGCGCCGGCGGGACGGATGCGAAGGCGGCCACCCATTCGCCGTTCGCGGACCTGAAGGCGAGGCTCGAACGCGGGAAGTAGCGCGCCCTCCGCGAAAGCCGGGGGGCGCGCTGTGGGATACTGGCGGCAGATTGCGCTCCCTGCGATCGCGCAGCCGAACGCCACGCCATGCGAACCCTCTCCCACCTTTTCGACAACAACCGGTCCTGGTCGGAGCGCATCCGCGAGAGCGACCCCGCGTTCTTCAGCAAGCTCTCGGGGCAGCAGTCGCCCGCCTACCTGTGGATCGGCTGCGCGGACAGCCGCGTTCCCGCCAACGACATCGTGGGCCTGCTCCCGGGCGAGCTCTTCGTGCACCGAAACGTCGCCAACGTCGTCGTGCACACGGACCTGAACTGCCTGTCGGTGATCCAGTTCGCGGTCGACATCCTCAAGGTGCGCCACATCATCGTGTGCGGCCACTACGGCTGCGGTGGCGTGCGCGCCGCGCTCGAGGGCGACCGGCTCGGCCTCGTGGAGAACTGGCTGCGCCACGTCCAGGACGTGCGCGACAAGCACGCGGACATCCTCTCGGTGCTCTCCGAGGCCGCGGCGCGCGCCGATCGCCTTTGCGAACTGAACGTGATCTCGCAGGTGGTGAACGTGTGCGGGACCTCGATCGTGCGCGACGCCTGGGATCGCGGCCAGGACCTCTCCGTCCACGGCTGGATCTACGGCCTGCAGGACGGGCTGCTGCGCGACCTGGGCATGACCGTGTGCGCGCTTCCCGAAGTGGAGACGCAGCACGCCCGGGCGCTCGCTTCCCTGGCCGCGGAGCGCGGCCCGTGACGGAAATCACGACGGGCGAGGACACCTGGGACGCCGTCGACCGGTATTTCACCGAGTCCCTGGTGCAGCCCGACTCCGTCCTCGAGGCGGCGCTGCGCGATGCGGAGCAGGCGGGCCTGCCCGCGATCAGCGTGTCACCGCCGCAGGGGAAGTTCCTGAACCTGCTCGCGCGCGTGCAGGGCGCGAGAAACATCCTCGAGATCGGCACGCTGGGCGGCTACAGCGCCATCTGGCTCGCCCGAGCGCTGCCGCCGGGTGGAGGGCGGCTCGTCACGCTCGAGGTGGACCCGAAGCACGCCGGGGTCGCGCGCGCCAACCTCGCCCGCGCGGGCTTCGCCCACATCGCGCAGGTGCGCCTGGGGCGCGCCATCGACACCCTGCCGGAACTCGAAAGCGAGGGCGCGGGCCCCTTCGACCTGGTCTTCATCGACGCCGACAAGCCCTCGAACCCGGAGTACTTCGACTGGGCGTTGAAGCTCTCCCGGCGCGGCACGGTGATCATCGTGGACAACGTGGTGCGCGGTGGCGCCGTCGCCGACGCCGCGAGCCGGGATGCGGCGGTTCTCGGCGTGCGCCGGCTCAACCGGATGATGGGTTCGGACAAGCGCGTGTCCGCGACCGCGCTGCAGACCGTGGGGAGCAAGGGCTACGACGGATTCTCCATCGCCCTCGTGATCGGCTGATGGCGCGGGTCTTCATCGCCGGCGCGGGATACGTGGGCACCGTGGCCGCCGCGCTGCTCGCGCAGGCGGGCCATGCCGTGGACATCGGGCGGCGCACGGCGACCGGCGCTCCCGGCACGCACGCCATGGATGTCCTTCGGCCCGAGACCTACCCGGCCGCGCTCGCCGGGGCGGAGTGCGTGGTGTATTGCGTCTCGGCGGACGCTTTCACTCCCGAGGCCTACCGCGACGCCTATGTCGAGGGGCTCGCGCGCGTGATCGAAGCTGCCGCGAAGGGCGCGGCCCGGCGCCTGGTGTTCGTCTCCTCCACCGGCGTCTTCGGGCAGGACGACGGCAGCGTCGTCGACGAGCGCTCGCCCGCGCAACCGCGCGGATTCTCCGGTCGCGTGATCCTCGAGGGCGAGGCCCTCGCCGCCGCCGCGCCGCTCGAAGCGGCGAGCATCCGCTTTTCCGGGATCTACGGCCCCGGGCGCGACCGGCTCGTGAGGCTCGCGCGCGAAGGCACCCCGGTCTCGGCCCGGTCGCGGGCGGCGATCACCAACCGCATCCACCGCGACGATTGCGCGCGCGCGCTGGTGCACCTCGTGGAGCGCACGGCCGTGGCGCCGCTCTACCTCGGCAGCGACGAAGCCCCCACGGCCATGGGCGAGATCCTCGACTGGATCGCCGCGCGGCTCGGCGTGGCCCCGGGGCCGGTGGGCGACGACGCGGCGCAGGTGCTGCAACGCGGCGGCAACAAGCGCATCTCCAGCGCGGCGCTTCGCGCCTCGGGTTTCGCCTTTCGCTACCCCACCTACCGCGAAGGGTTCGCGGCGATCCTGGACGGCTGAAACCCGGGCGAGGCGCATCGGGAGGCCTCCGGAATCTTGCGCCTAGACAAGCATTTGCGAGGCGTCCGTGCGAGAATGGCGCGGTCCCCACCCGACTGAGGAGAACTCGATCTTGGCCAAACCCAACTACGCATTCGAGAAGCGCAAGCGCGAACTGGAGCAGAAGCGCAAGAAGGAAGAAAAGCTCCAGCGCAAGTTGCAGAACAAGCAGGCGAAGGAAGGCGAAGGCACAGAGCCCGCCGCGGCCCCCGAGGCCGACACCCCGCCTGCCTGAGGCCGCCGCCCCGCCAGGGGATGCCTCCCGATGTACCACGGCGAACGGTTCAACGGACTGACCCACCTCTCCGGAGCGCTCCTCGCGCTCACCGGCGCGATAGTCCTGATCGTCATGGGGTCCCTCCAGGCGGACCCGTGGAAGATCGTGAGCTTCTCGATCTACGGCGCCACGCTCTTCTTCCTGTACCTGTCCTCCACGCTCTACCACTCGACGCGCGGGCGCACGAAGGCCGTGTTCCGCAAGCTCGACCACGCCGCGATCTACCTGCTCATCGCCGGGACCTACACGCCCTTCGCGCTCGTCACGCTGAACGGCCCCTGGGGGTGGTCGCTCTTCGGCGTCGTGTGGGGGCTCGCAGTCCTCGGCGTGGCCCAGGAGATCTGGCTCGCAAAGGGCGCGCGCGGCTTCTCCCTCGCGCTCTACCTGCTGATGGGGTGGATCTCCGTGATCGCCGTGGTGCCACTCATCGAGGCGCTCACCTGGGGAGGCTTCGCGTGGCTCGCGGCGGGCGGGATTGTGTACACCGCGGGCGTGGTCTTCTACCTCTACGACGAACGCTTCCGGCATTTCCACGGCATTTGGCACCTCTTCGTCCTGGCCGGCAGCGCCATCCACTACGCCGCCATCGTGCTCTACGTGGCCTGAGGCGACTTCGGGGCACGTCGAAGTTCCAGGACCCCTTCGCGAACACCTCGCCCGCCGGCGCCGCTCGCCCGCCTGCGCGTCGAGATCGCGGACGTCGAAATGCGCATTTCGCGGCGTGGCCTCGCTTGTGCAGTGCAGCAAAGCGGCGTAGAGTCCCCCGCCAATTCGCCCCGGAGCCCTTTCCGGGGCGGGAGGGCGCATGAATTCCCCAGCAGCACCGATCGACCCAATGCACGCGTCACGGCGGGCCCTCGCCCCGATGGTCGTCGGCGCGCTCGGCATCGTCTTCGGCGACATCGGCACGAGCCCGCTCTACGCGCTCAAGGAATGCTTCAGCCCCGATCACGGCATCGCGCCCACTTCCGCCAACGTCGTGGGGCTGCTCTCGCTCATCACCTGGTCCATGGCCTGGGTGATCGCCTTCAAGTACCTCACGGTGATGCTGCGGGCCGACAACGACGGCGAGGGCGGCATCCTCGCCCTCCTCGCGCTTGCGCTGCGCGGGCTGCACCACGAGCCGCGCACGCGCTGGTTCGTGGTGAGCCTGGGGATCTTCGGCGCGGCGATGTTCTACGGCGACAGCATGATCACGCCGGCCATCTCGGTGCTCTCGGCGGTGGAGGGCCTGGAGATCGCCGCTCCCGTCATCGCGCACTGGGTGATCCCGGTGACCATCGCGATCCTCACCGCGCTCTTCGTGATCCAGCGCCACGGCACCGCGAGCGTCGGCGCCTTCTTCGGCCCGATCACCGCAGTCTGGTTCGTGGCGATCGGGATCGCCGGAGCCTCGCGGATCGGAGACCACCCGGACATCCTCTTCGCCCTCAACCCCGCGATGGCCGTCTCGTTCCTCGTGGCCCACCCGGTGGCCGGTTTCCTCGTGCTCGGCGCGATCTTTCTCGTGCTCACCGGCGGGGAGGCGCTCTATGCCGACATGGGCCACTTCGGCCGCAGGCCGATCCGCATCGCCTGGTTCGGCCTCGTGATGCCGGCGCTGCTCCTGAACTACTACGGCCAGGGCGCCTTCGTGCTCGCCCACCCCGAGGCGATCCGCAATCCGTTCTACCTGATGTTGCCGGACTGGAGCGTGCTGCCGATGGTCGGCCTCGCGACCGCCGCCGCGGTGATCGCCTCCCAGGCCGTGATCTCGGGAGCGTTCTCCATCACGCGCCAGGCGATCCACCTGGGATACATCCCTCGCCTCGAGATCCTGCACACCTCGTTTCGGCAGATCGGGCAGGTGTACGTTCCCTTCGTCAACTGGATGCTCTTCGGGGCGGTAGTCCTCCTCGTGCTGGGTTTCCGGACCTCCGGTGGCCTCGCCAATGCCTACGGGATCGCGGTGTCGGCCACGATGGTGATCGAGTGCATGCTCGCCATGGTCGTCGCGCACCGGCTGTGGAAATGGCACCCGCTCGCCACTGTCGGCGTCCTGGGCGCGATGCTCGTGGTCGATCTCGCGTTCTTCGCCTCCAACGCGGCGAAGTTCCTCTCCGGCGGCTGGTTCCCGCTGGTGGTCGGTGCCGGGCTCTACGTCCTCCTGGTCACCTGGAAGCGCGGGCGCACGCTCCTCATGCGTCGCATGAGCGACCAGGGCATTCCGCTCGAGCCCTTCCTCGACGCGCTCGCGGTGAGCCCGCCGCAGGTGGTCCCCGGCACGGCGATCTTCATGACCAGTGCGCCGGGCAAGGTTCCCCACGCGATGCTGCACAACCTGAAGCACAACAAGGTGCTGCACGAGCGCGTGGTGTTCCTCACGGTCGTCACGCACGACGTGCCCTTGGTCCCCGTGGAGGACCGCGTGCAGCTCGCGCACCTTCGCGACGGGTTCTGGCAGGCGGAGGCGTGGTACGGCTTCAAGGAGCACCCGGACATCGCGGAGATCCTCGCCACCTGCAAGAGCCGCTACCAGCTCGCGTTCGATCCCATGGAGACCTCGTACTTCCTGTCGCGCGAGACCATCGTCGCCGGCAAGCGACAGGGCATGGCGCCGTGGCGCGACCACCTCTTCGCGTGGATGAGCCGCAATGCCACGCGGGCGACCGACTTCTTCAACATCCCGATCAATCGCGTGGTGGAACTGGGCACCCACGTGGACATCTGAATCCGCGTCAACGATTCGCGCGCGATAAGCGTTAAGCTCTACGACATGCGCCGCGCAACACCGGCGGCGCGCAATCGCACAGGAGGATTCGATGAACACCCCCGCTGCCAACGGCGCCACTTCCCGCACGGGCGTCCACCCCGGCATCGTCGTCGGGGCCGTTGCCGTCGTAGTCTTCGGGGCCGCCGGCGCGGCCTCCTACCTGGGCCTCCTGCCCGGCCAGGCCGGCAAGTCGTCCACGACCCCCATGAGCATGGCCGCGCCCGCGCAGCAGGCGGGCGTCGTTCCCGATGCCGTGGTCCCGCCCGCGCCCGTCGCCATGGCACCGGCACCCGCCGCGGTGCCCGAGCCGAAGCCGGAACCCGTTGCCGCAGTTCCCGCGCCGGCGCCCGAACCCGCTGCCGCAGCTCCGGCGCCAGCGCCCGAACCCGTTGCCGCAGCGCCCGCGCCGAAACCCGCGCCACCGCCGGCGCCCGTGAAGCCGCGCGTGGCCAAGCCCGCTCCGGCCCCGGCCGCCGCCAGGCCTGCGCCGAGCACGCCCAGCTACGCCGCCGCCGCTCCCGCCTACGCGTCCAGCGCCCCGCCGCCGGCCGTCGCCGAGCCGGAAGCGGCGCCCGCGCCGAAGCTCTGCCGCGACTGCGGCACCGTGAGCGAGATAATCCCCATCGAGAAGAAGGGCGAGTCGAGCGGCGCAGGTGCGGTGCTCGGCGGCATCGTCGGCGGCGTGCTCGGCCACCAGGTCGGCGGCGGCCGCGGCAAGGATGTCGCCACCGTCGCGGGCGCCCTTGGCGGCGCCCTCGTGGGCAACGAGATGGAGAAGGGTCGCGCCACCATCGTCGCCTGGAACGTGCGCGTGCGCCTGGAGGACGGCACCAACAAGGTGGTGCGCTACACCGCGGAGCCCTCGTGGCGCGTGGGCGACAAGGTCCGCATCGAGAACGGAAGGATCGTCAGCGCGTCGCGGCCTTGAAGTCGAGCCCGCCCGCCGACCCGTCGATGCGCAGGGTGTCGCCGGTCACGCGCACGCTGGTCGAGGTGCGCAGCACCCCGAGGAGCCGCTCCTCGACCGCCATCGCCACGCCATCGCACAGGCGCTTGGAGGTGCCGATCGTCGAGAACACGATCGCGCCCGCGCCGACGCTGTCCTGCAGGTAGCGGCCCAGGATGCTGTTGCATCCCGAGGAGCCCGTGACGGCCCCGTCGCCGAACTCCAGGTAGGGCGCCTCGCCGGCGAGCTTGCGCTCGGTCACGAGCATCCACTTCGTGCCCACGAAGGGCAGCGGCGGAGGTTCGCGCTTCACGGGCACGAACTGGCAGGCCGGCAGCAGCACGAGGAGCGCCAGGGCGCGCAGCGGTGGCATCGTCATTTCCCCTGCCTCGCCCGCCAGGCTTCCTCGAGTTCCTTCCCCGACCGGTAGTGCGGCACCCGGAAGACGAGCCGCCTGGCCGTCTGGATGCGCGGGTGCATGCCTTCCACCTCGTCGCGCCAGTAGCGCTGCGCGAGCTCGAGGTTGCGCTTCTCGTCCATGAGGAAGTAGTTCCGCGACGACTGCCCGCCGAAGATGTAGAGCTTGCCGTCGATGATCTTCCAGGTGTCCGGGTCGCCTCCCCAGGGGATGGCGTAGGCGATGCCGTTGGCGCAGAAGCCGCCGAACTGCGGCACGTAGGACGCGGGCTGCTTCAGGAACAGCTCGCGGTGCGCCGCGCTCGCGAACCGGTAGGTGACGCCCTCGTGATCGGCCTTGATCGCAGGGCTTCCGGCGACATGGTCGCCGCGGGTGAAGTACGCCACCGGATCGAATCCCTTGAGCATGAGCCGGGAATCGTCGCCCTCGGAGACGGTGTTCACCGTCTGGCAGGCGGCGAGGACGAGGCCCGCGGCAAGGAGAAGCGCGGTGCGGGGGAAGGCAGGGTGCATGGCGGAGGGCCTTTTCATCGGAAGAGCATCGAGATGCCGTCGACCACCAGGTCGATCACGGCGGGCGTGGACTGCATGGGCGTGATCCTGCGCGTCCAGAGGCTGTCGCGCGGCGCGGACTTGTGCGTGGCGATGAGGGACTCGAACGCCTCGGAGATGTCCTTCGCGCCCGGAGCCGTGCGCTTTCTATCGGCGTCGCTCAGGGAGGCGAGCGTGCGCTCCACGGCGTCCGCGTCCAGGGCCGAGATCGGCGAACGGCAATAGCCGCAGGCGCCGTCCCGGGAAAGGTCCACGATTGCGCCGCAACCCGAGCAGCGCAGCTGCTTCACGGTGGCCCTGAGGGAGTCGATCTCCGGCTGCGAGAGCGAGCGGATGAACTGCTTCTCGCGCAGGAACTGGAAGAAGGTCGTGAACCGCCCGTGCCCCGAGGGGCACCGGTGGTAGGTCAGGCGGTTCGTGCGCTGGATGTCGTGGGTGAGCAGGAGCTTTTCCTTGCAGTGCGGGCAGCCCATGCGGTCGGCGACCGGCCTCGCGGGCTGGTCGCGGTGCTCGTGGATCAGCCGGAAGAGCTCGATCACGGAGGAAGGCGCGAGCTGCGCGCTCTCGTACTGGTCGAACCAGATACCGTGGCAGTCCCAGCACAGGTCCAGTATCACTTCGCCGTGGACCTGCCGCCCGAAGCGGCGCTTGTCCATCGGCGCTCGGCAACTCGGGCAGGCGTGTGGCGTGGGCATGGGCAGCGCACAGGGTACCGGCCCTCCGGGGACGGGGCAACCCTGTGCAATACTTTCGCCCGTGTGCAGCCGCTATTTCCTCGACGCCGACGGCAACGTGATCGCCTACACGTTCCACGTGCCGGTGCACGATCGCATCCGCAAGCGCTTCAACATCGCGCCCACCCAGGAGGCGCCGGTGGTGCGCCTGGACGAGGCCGGCGGGCGCGAGGTCGCCCTGCTGCGCTGGGGCCTCGTGCCGTCCTGGTCGAAGGACATCGCGATCGGCAACCGCATGATCAACGCCCGCAGCGAAACCGTGACGGAGAAGCCTTCGTTCCGCAATGCCTTCCGGAGTCGCCGCTGCGCCGTGCCCGCCACGGGGTTCTTCGAATGGAAAGGCGAGCCGGGAAGGAAGCAGCCCTACGCGATCACGGCGGCGGACCAGCCGCTCTTCGCGCTCGCGGGCCTGTGGGAACGCTGGCACGACAAGGCCCACCCCGAGGCACCGCCCGTCGAGACCTTCACGATCCTCACCACCGAGGCCAACGAGACGGTGGCACCCGTCCACGACCGGATGCCCGTGATCCTGCCCGCCGACCGCGTGCAGGACTGGCTCGCCGCACCGCCCGCCGAGGCCCATGCGCTCCTGGTGCCCTACGCGGGCCCGCTTCGCGTGCGCGCCGTCTCGAAGCTGGTCGGCAACCCGCGAAACGATTCGCCCGAACTGCTCGCCGACGCCTAGGCGAGCGCGCGGGCGCAGCCCGGATGCTCCGAAATCCAGCGCCTGAGCACCTTGAGCACGTCCGGATCGAACTCCGGCAGGCGCCGCTCCGACGCGAGTGCGGCGAGGTCGGGCTCGTCGCGCGCGGTACCCAGGTGGCGCCATTGCCGGATCACGTGCGCCTCCTCGATGCCGCGCGCCGCGTCGCGCTCTACGATGGCGATCGCCCCCGCGAACGGCCAGTCCGGGATGCGCTTCGCCTCGAGCGCGGTGGCGAGGCGAAGGTTGTGGACCTCGGCGGCCTCCTCGCCCACGCAGGCGCCGCGGCACTTGCGCACCTGGCGGGCGAAACAGGGCCCGCCGCGCTTTTCCCAGCCGAGCAGCCGCCAGCACAGCCCTTCCTCGGCGGCGATGGACTCGAGGAGATCGCGGGCCGCGCGGGGCGAGGCGAACGGGCCGTAGAGTGCCTCGGCGCCCGGGCCGCGCCCGTCCCAGTCGATCTCGTCCACCTTCGCGAACTCCGGCGACTCGCGCAGCGAAGGCAGGCGCAGCACGCACGAGAGCCGGCGCCGGCGCAGCATCGCGTTGTGCAGGGGTGCGGCCTCCTTCACGAGGCGCGATTCGAGCAGCAGCGCCCCGAGCTCTCCCGCCGTCTCGATCCAGTCGAGGCTGCGGATCTCGGCCGAGAGACGCTGGTCGTTGGAATTGCGGTAGTCCGACGTGAAGTGCGAGCGCACGCGGTCGCGCAGGTTCACGCTCTTGCCGATGTAGAGCGGCAGGTCGTTCACGCCGAAGAAGCGGTAGACGCCGGGCGCCTCGGGCACGCCCTCCAGGGCGTCGGGCGGCAACTGCGGCGGCAGGCTGGGGATCTTGAGCAGGCGCTTCACGGCGGCCGCGATCTCGTCGGCGGTCTTCTCGCGCTCGATCACGCGCGCGAAACGCAGCAGCGCGCGCGCGTCGCCGAGCGCAGAGTGCCGGCCCGTCCGCGCCCCACCCTCCACGGAGTCGAGCGCGTCCGCGAGCCCGTGGCGCGCGATGAGGGCATCGAGGCTGTGGCCCACCGCCTCCGGGTAGAGCCTGCGCGACAGGCGCACGGTGCAGAGCACGTCCGCGGTGAAGGGCCTCTCGAGGCGCGCGAACTCGTTCTTCAGGAACCCGTAGTCGAAGCGCGCGTTGTGCGCGACGAAGAGATGCCCCTCGAGCCGCTCGCGCACCTCGTCCACGATCCGGGCAAAGGTGGGCGCGCCCTTCACGGCCTCGTTCGTGATGCCGGTGAGGATCTGGATATCGGGGGGGATCGAGCGCTCCGGGTCCACGAGCGAGGACCACTCCTCCACCACCTCGCCGTCGACCACGCGCACGATCGCCACCTCGGTCACGCGGTCCCCCGCGGCGGAAGTTCCGGTGGTCTCCAGGTCGACGAAGGCGACGGCGGAGGCGAGCACCGTCAGGCGCTTCCTTCGCGCACGCGCCAGGGCGCATCCGCGAACTTCTCGACGAGGAAGTCCACCAGCGCGGCCACGCGCGGCGAGCGGTGGCGCCCGCTCGGGTAGAGCGCATTGAGCGGCAGCGGTTCGACGTGGTGCGCGTCGGCCAGCACCGGACGCAGGAGCCCCTTGGCGATCGCGTCGCCGACGATCACGTCCGCGAGCCGGATGATGCCCAGGCCCATGATCCCGAGTTGCACCAGCGTCTCTGCGCTGTTGGCGGTGACGTTGCCCGCGACCTCGACGTTCCTCACCCCGTCGGGGTAGTTGAACGGCCAGCGGTGGAACTGCGGCGTGGGGGCGAGCACCAGGCAGTTGTGGCGCGCGAGGTCCGCGGGCTTCTTCGGCGTGCCGCGCCTGCGCAGGTACGCGGGGGAGGCGCATATCACGCGCTCCAGGTCGCAGATACGGCGCGCGACGAGGGAGGAATCGGGCAGGTTGCCCGACCGGATGCCGACGTCCGCGCCTTCCTCCATCAGGTCGACGATGCGGTCGGTCATGGTGATCTCGACTTCGATCTCCGGGTAGCGCGCGAGGAACTCCGGCAGCGCCGGCACGAACTGGTAGGTGCCGAAGGCGGTGCCGACGTTGATCCGGAGCTTTCCGTGGGGCCGCTCGCGGAAGCGGGCGACCTCGTTCTCCGCTTCTTCGATGTCGGCGAGGATGCGTTGCGTGCGGTGGAAGAATGCCTCGCCTTCCGGCGTGAGCGCGAGGCGGCGCGTGGTCCGGTTAAGCAGTCGCACGCCCAGCCGGTCCTCCATGCGCGTGACGAGCTTCGAGATCGCCGAGGGCGTGAGCCCGAGTTCGCGCGCCGCCGACGAGAAGCCCCCCTTCTCCACGGCGAGCACGAACGCGGCCATGTCCGAGGGAACCGCCACCCTATTTGTTCCTAGGTTTCATCAATCATGTGCCATTTCCATGGATTGTATATCAACCGGCATGCAATTACAGTGCAAGTACGGGCGCCAAGGTGGCGTCGCACAGGCAGGGGTAAAGACCATGAGCATCGAGCAACGCTTCGAAATCGAACGCAAGGCGCACGAACTTCGCCGGGAAGAGCTGTCGCGGCTCCTGCAGGCTGCGCTTACGGGAATTCGCGGCTGGGGCTCGCGTCGAGGGCATGGCGTTTCAGCACCGCCAGCGGCACGAGGTCCAGTGCACGCTCGTGCGTAGCCTCCAGCACCACCGGGGGAGCGACCCCGGCGACGAGCGCCTCGAGCCAGCGTAGCGCGCACACGCACCACCGGTCGCCCGGTTTCAGCCCGCGGAAGCGCATGCCCGCATTCGGCGTGACCAGGTCGTTGCCGCGGGCGAGGCTGAAGGCGAGGAACTCCGGCGTCATCCGCGCGCACACCACGTGCGTGCCGGCGTCGTCGCCCGCCACCTGGCAGGATCCGTCGCGGTAATAGCCGGTCAGCGGGTCGAAGCCGCAGGCTCGCAGTTCGCCGCCAAGAACGTTCAGGCGCTCGGGCATCTCGTCCCCTCCGGTCGATTCCAGCCGCAATGATAAAATACGTGCCCGACGAATCGTCACCACGACGGGCGATTTCACGCCCGCACCCGCCATGGCCCGCACCCGAAGCAAGTCCGCGCCCCGCCTCACCCGGGACGCCGAACGACTCATCGCCCTGGCCAATGGCCTGCACACCTCCGGCAGCCTCACCGAGGACCGCTTCTGGGAGACCCAGATCGCCGCACTCCTCGAGAAGCTCCTGGAGCACGGCAATGATGCGCCCCTCGACGCGGCCCTCGACCATCTTTTCCAGACCAATTCGGGCGCCTATGACGTGCTCATCGAGCGCGCGGAAGGCATCTCCGAATCCGTGACGCTCATGCAGGGCGACCTCGCGTGGGAGACACTCCTCATCGCCGCACCCGTGGTCGCGTGGTCGAAGTACGCCATCGCCTCGGGTCCCATCGCGCGCGATGACGCGCAAACCCTGGCGGTCCAGCTGCAGGCGCACGTGCTCGCCGCGGACACGCGGGTCTCGCTCGTGCCCTATCTCTATTCGATCGACCAGCTGCCCCGCCAGTTCTCGGAGCTTCGCCGCCTGGCGGCGCGCCTGGGGGACGCGGCGGTCTCCGGGGAGATCCCGCGCATCGACTTCGCGCGCATGCCCGAAACCGCGCAACTCCTCTCCGATTCGCGCTTCGTGATCGCTTCCGCGGCCACGGTGCGCGGCCGGCCGCTCTTCCGCTGGCAGGAGGACGCGAGCGGCCACGCGGGCCGCACGGCGAGCCTCGAGCAGTGGATCGCGCAGGCGCGCCCGACCATCGCAAAGATGCTGCCGGGGTGCGTCTTCGAGTGCCTCCTGCCGGATTCCTACTACGTGAACTGCCGCGAGGCCGATCGCCGCGTGCGCCCCTACGCCATCCGCTCGGGCGTGGCGTTCCTCGAGACCACGCTTCAGGTCGAACCCTCCCAGTTGCGCGCGGTGATCGCCGGCTTCGGCGAGGACCGGGTGGACGAGTACCGCGTGGGATTCACGGTCGACGGCGACAGCCACGTGGCGCACGGCGTCGTCTGGCCGCTGTACGGGCGCGAGGACGAAAACACCCGCCCCGGCCCCGTCGAGGACCTGGTCGCCGAGCTCGGCCAGTGCGGCGTCACGGAAGTGAAGCGCCTGACCGGGACTTTCGAGCCCGAGTATTGCGACGACTGCGGCGCGCCCCTCTTCGCAAATCCCGACGCCGAGATGGTGCACGCCGAGCTTCCCGAGGAAGCCGACTCGCCGGCTGCCCACTTTCACTGAACGAAAAAGGGAGGATGAGCCTCGTCGCCGGTTCGCCGCCATGGACGCTCTCTCCGAAGTCCTCCGACACGCCAGTCTCTCCGGTACCGTTCTCGCCGACGCGACGGCCGGCGGCGCGTGGTGCGTGTCGGTGCCCCCGGCAAGCTCGCGCGCCTTCGCGCACGTGGTCCTGGAGGGCGAGTGCACGCTGCGCTCTGGCGATGACGTGCCGATCGCGCTGCGCGCGGGCGACTTCGCGTTCGTGCCGGGAGGCGAAAGCCATCTCCTCGGCACCGACCTCACCCTCGAGCCCGCGCCGTTCGCCTCGCTCCTGCGCCCACCGGTGGCCGGGGAGCTCGCCCCGGTCACGCTGGGCGGGTCCGGCCGGCGCACGCGCTGGGTGACGCTCGCCATCGCCGCGGACCGGCACCTTGCCGAGCCGGTCTTCGGCGCACTGCCGAGGGTGCTGAAGATCGGCCTTCGCGGCACCGCGCCCCTTGCCTGGCTCTCCGATTCGCTCGGGCTGTCGCTCTCGGGCACCGATGCACCGCGCCCCGGAGGCACGGCCGCGCTTTCGCGCGTGGCGGAGCTGGTGCTGATCGAGGCGCTGCGCCGACACGTCGAGGCGATCGCGCCGGGAGGCTCCGGCTGGCTCGCGGGGCTGAACGACCGCTACGTGGGCGGCGCACTTGCGGTGGTGCACGGCCGGCCCGGCGAGCACTGGACGGTAGAGCGCCTGGCGCGGCAGGTGGGGCTTTCGCGCTCGGCGCTGGCCGAGCGCTTTTCCCTGGTGGTGGGCGAACCCATCTTTGGCTTCCTCACCCGCGTGCGGCTGCAGCTCGCGGCGCACGAACTGCTTTCCACCACCCATGCCATCGAGGTGATCGCGCAGGGCGCCGGCTACGAGGCGGTCAACTCCTTCTCGCGCGCCTTCAAGCGCGTCTTCGGCAAGCCGCCGTCGGTCTGGCGGCGCAAGTCCCGCCGCAGGCGCTAGCGCCTAGCGCAGCGCCCGCGTGAGAAAAGGCAGCGACACGTCCATCCGGTAGTCGACGTCGGAGTGGTTGTCGTCGAATTCCTCGTAGGTGTGGCGGATCCGCGCGGCCTGCAGGCGCTTGGACAGGATCCGCGAGCCGTACTGGATGTGGTACTGGTCGCGCGAGCCGCAGTCGATGTAGATGCCGCGCAGCGTGGCGAGGCTCGCGCGGTGCTTCGCCACGAGGTTCACCGGGTCGTTCGCCTGCCAGCGCTTCCAGCGCTCCTCCAGCCGCTCGCCCGTCTCCAGGTTGAACGGCAGGCGGAAACCGTTGGGCGCCCTGCGGTCCGGGTCGTAGGTCGCGGCCATGCACAGGTTCATGAGGGAGTGCCCCTCGGCCATCGAGAGCTTCGGCTTCTTCCACACGGTTTCCAGGAAGGCACGCACGCGGCCGTCGTCCACACCGCGATCCGCACCCTTCTCGAGCTTGCGCACGTCGACCTTGCCCGGCGCGGATTTCCGCGGACGGTACTTCGCCAGCTCGTTCAGGGTATTGGGCCAGTCGTGGTGGTAGACGAAGTCGAAGTACGCGTCGCCCGAATGGTCGGCGACCGCGCCCCAGGTGCGCGCGTACTTCATGCCGTGGACGATCGCGCCGTAGCCGCCGGAGGACTTGCCGAAGCAGCCGCGGTGCTCCCGCGAGGCGAGCGTGCGGAACTCGCGGTCCACGAAGGGCACGATCTCCTTCGTGAGGTAGTCCGCGTAGCCGCCGATCGCCGACGAGTTCACGTACTGGTTGCCGCCCAGCGCCGTGAAGCAATCGGGGAAGACGAGGATGGCCGGGGCCATCTTCCGCTCGTGCACCAGTCTTGCGGCGCGTTCCGGCACGTTTTCGCTGAAGTTCTTCCAGGCCACGTGCGAAAGCCCGGAGCCGGTGAATCCCACCATGTCGACCAGCACCGGAAACCGCCGGCCGCGGCCGCGCGCCGCGCCCTCGTCGTACTGCGGGGGCAGCCAGGCGGCCAGCTTGCGCACGTGGGGATCGCCGAGCGGATTGGACTTGAGGATCTTCGATACGTGCTCCAGCACCACCACGGTGCCGGGCTTCCAGGTCGGGCGCTTGAGGGCCATCGGGTCGCTCCTGTGAAACGGTGCCGGGAGCTTAGCCGGAAAGCGGTGCGGGCGGCGCGCAAGCGCCGGCTTACATCACGCTGCCGAAGTTCCGGTCCACTGCGAGCCAGGGCACCTTGAGACCCGCGATGCGGCAGCCTTGTGCGACCGGCCCGCCGGGAAAGAGCGTGTAGAGGAAGCGAAGCCCGCCCTTGTGGTGGAATTTCTCCTCGAGCGCATCGTGGAGCACGCGCGCCTTGAAGCCGGGATCCGAGGCGTGGCGCGCGAAATACTCCTGGAGGGCGCGCACCACTTCCCAGTGATCCTCGCCCATCGCGATGCCCTCGTCGCGCGCGAGTAGCTCGGCTTCGCCGGGTTTCCAGCCGTCGGGCGCCCGGGGAAACCGGGAATCGACGCTTTCCATGGCGCAGTCCTCCCGTACGAATGTGCACGGCGCCAGCATATGCCCGGACGGGGGGAAAGCAGAAGGGGGCGCTGAAGCGCCCCCTTGCCCATCGCCCTGCGAACGCGCCGCTACGCGTTCACGCGGCGCTTGTACTCGTTGGTGCGGGTGTCGATCTCGATCCTGTCGCCGGTCGAGCAGAACGCCGGCACCGAGACCAGGTGGCCGGTTGAGAGCTTGGCGGGCTTCAACACCTTGCCGGAAGTGTCGCCGCGCACGGCGGGCTCGGTGTAGATGATCTCGCGCACGAGCGTGGTCGGGATCTCCAGCGAGATGGCGCGCCCGTCGTAGAAGGTGGCCTGGCCGGGCATGCCTTCCTCGAGGTAGTTGAGCGCGTCGCCGATGCTCTCCTTCTCGATCTCGTACTGGTTGAAGTCGCCGTCCATGAACACGTACATGGGGTCGGCGAAGTAGGAGTACGTCACGTCCCGCTTCTCGAGCATGAGGAGCTCGAACTTCTCGTCGGCCTTGTACACCGTCTCGGTGTTGCTGCCGGTGAGGAGGTTCTTCATTTTCATCTTCATGGTGGCGGAGTTTCTCCCGCCCTTGTTGTACTCCGCGCGGAGCACGACCATGGGCTCCTTGCCCACCATGAACACATTGCCGCTGCGCAGTTCCTGAGCCGTTTTCATAAGTCCGTCCGTGAATTCTTCCGCCCGCCAGACCTCGGTGGGATATTGAAAAAGCCTTTCATTTTAGCACGTTATCCGCGAATTCCGCCAGTTGCGTGGCGAGGTCCGGCTGCGTGGCGAGGCGCGCGGCCCAGTCCTCGGCATGGGCGGTCACGGTCGCGAGGCCCGCCTCGAAGGCCGGCCATGCGCGCGCCACCGACTCGCCGCGGTTCCAGCTCTCCCACAGCGCGGTGAGGCTCGCCGCCTGGTCACGGTCCATGCCCGCGGTATAGCGCGCGAGGAAGGCCGCGAGCTTGACCCAGTGGGCGCCGTCCTCGGTCGGGTAGATGTGCCAGACGAAGGGCCGGGCCGCCCACTGCGCGCGCACGAAGGAATCCTCGCCGCGCACGAAGTTGAGATCGCAGGCCCAGAGCAACTCGTCATAGCGGTCCTGGTCGACGAAGTCGATGGCAAGCACCTCCACGGCGCCGCGCCTGCCGCGGGATTGCCCACGCAACCATGCGGTCGAGGCGGCTCCCGCGGTTCCTTCCGGCACGACGACCCACGCGGGGCATGCGCGGCGGACCATCGCCTCGAGCAGCGTCTCGTAGGGAGCGCCCGCGTAGCCGAAGAGGCTCACCTTCAAGGCGCCGTCGGGCGGCACGGAGCCGGTGAGCGCTTTCCAGAACGCGGCCTGCGCGCCCCGGTCGGCCTGGAAGGCGTCGCGCCGGGCCAGGAGATCGCGCTCGCGGACCAGCCCGCCGGTGCGCGCCGTGAACCCGGGAAAGAAGAAGTGCCGCGTGAGGGGTGCGAGGCGCGGGTGGGGCGATGGCAGCCCGTGGCTGCCCTCCACCCAGTCCTCCGCACTCAGGTACTCGAGGTTGATCCAGCGCGGGTGCGGCGACCTCGCCGCCATCGCAGCCACGTAGGGCTCGGGCGTGTCGCAACCGAAAGTCTCCACCACCACGTCCGCCACGCCATCGTGGGGCACGAATCCGGCCGCGCCGGGGCTTGCATCCCAACGAATGATTTCGACGCCATCGAGCACCTGCCGGTCGGCCGCCGCGCGCGCATCGGGGCGCAGGCGCGCAAGGACCGTGAGGTCGTCGAGGAAGAGTCGAACGCCCTTTCCGTGCTCGCGGGAAAGGCAGCGGGCCAGGCGCCACGCCACCGCCGCGTCGCCGTAGTTGTCGACGACGCGGCAGAAGAGGTCCCAGCGTTGCGGAAGTGCCGCCATGCCCGGAATTCTAGCCCCGGTCGATCAGGCCCCCAGCGCGAGGTAGAGATCGACCACGGCGTTGCGACGGTCCCGGTCGGCGCCGATGGCTTCGAGGCGGACGGCGAGCAACTGCCGCTCGGCGTCGAGCAGTTCCAGGAGGCCCGTCATGCCTGCCTCGTAGCGAAGCTTGGCGAGGGAAAGGGCGCGCTGGAGAGCCACGACCTGCGCCCGCCGTGCGGTGAGCACCTCGCGCGCCGTCGCCTGGAGGGCGATCGCGTCGCGGACCTCCTTGAACGCCAGCGCAACCCCGCGTTCGTAGTCAGCGGCCGCCTCCCGCGTGCGGGCGTCGGCCAGGTCCACGCCACCGCGGATCTGCCCGCCGCCGTAGATCGGCTGGAGGAGGCCCGCGGCGAGGCTCCAGGTACGCGCCGGGCCCGAGAAGAGATCCGAGAGCGACTGGCTCTCGCCGCCGAGGAAGCCCGTGAGCGAGATCGAAGGATAGTAGGCGGCACGCGCGACGCCGATGCGCGCGTTGGCGGCCATGAGCCTCGCCTCGGCCTCGCGCAGGTCCGGGCGACTGCGAAGCAGATCCGAAGGCAGGCCGGCGGGCACTTCCACCGCGTCGCGGGCGGGCGTCGTGCCGCGTTCGATCGCAGCCTCGAGGATCGCTCGCGGGCTTCGCCCCAGCAGCACGGCGAGCGCGCCTTCCTGGCGGGAGCGGTCGCGCGCAAGCGCGGGCGCCACGGCTTCCGCGGCGTGCACTTCGGCCTCGAACTGGCGCAATTCCAGCTCCGAGAGTACCCCGGCATCGAACCGGGCGCGGAGGAGTTCGAGCGCCACGCGCCGGCCCTTGCGCGTGCGCTCCGCGATCTCGAGGCTCTCGTCCAAGGCCTGCAGCGCGAAGTGCGCGCGCGCCACCTCGGCCACGAGGCTCGCACGCACGGCGTCCCGCCCGGCGCCGGCGGCGATCAGGTCGGCTCGCGCCGCTTCGCTCGCGCGCCGGTACTTGCCCCAGAAGTCGAGCTCCCACGCGAGGCGCACCACGGCGCGGTTGGTATTGGTCTCGATTGCGTCCGGCGGCAGCGGAAAGCTGCCCTTTTCCGACGCGCGGTCCCGGGAACGCGACACATCCACGCCCGCCGAGGGCAACTGGTCGGCCCGCACGATCGCACCCTGCGCCCTCGCCTGCTCGATGCGCGCCGCCGCGGCAGCCAGGTCGCGGTTCGCGGCGAGCGCCTCCGCCACGAGCCGGTCCAGCACAGGGTCTCGGAAAACCTGCCACCACGCTTCCGGCGCCGGAACATCCGAGGCGGCAACGGCGAACTCCTTCGGAAGATCCATTTCCGGACGCGCGTAGTCGGGCCCGACGGCGCAAGCCGAGAGCGCGAGGATCGCCAACGCGACTGGCGCGAGCTTCATCCGGGGCGCTCTCATTTCGTGCCCTCCGTGCGCGGCGTAGGCCTCGTGGCGGTGTGCGCCGCGCTCGCCGCGATCATCTCGCGGTGGTGCGTGGCCTCGCGCTTGAGCTCCTCGGTGCTGCGCGACTCGCCGAGCTTCCTCTCCATGATGAGCTTGAAGAAGAACGGCACGAAGAAGATCGCGAGGAAGGTGGCCGCGAGCATGCCGCCCATGACGCCCGTGCCCACCGAGTGGCGCGAGCCCGCCCCGGCGCCGGTGGAGAAGGCGAGCGGCGCCACGCCCAGGATGAAGGCGAGCGAGGTCATGAGGATGGGCCGGAAGCGAAGGCGCGAGGCCTCCAGGGCGGAGGCGGAGAACGAGAGCCCCTCGTGGCTCTTGATCACCGCGTACTCCACGATCAGGATCGCATTCTTGGCCGCGAGCCCGAGGAGCGTCACCAGGCCGATCTGGAAGTACACGTCGTTGGTCATCCCGCGCAGCCACACCGCGGCCAGCGCCCCGAAGGTTCCGAAGGGGAGTGCCAGCATCACCGAGAGCGGCAACGACCACTTCTCGTACTGCGCGGCAAGGATGAGAAAGGCCATCAGCGCGCCCAGCACGAGCGCGATGGCCGACGTGCCCCCGGATCGCTTCTCCTGGAACGACGCGCCGCTCCAGTCGAGGGAGAACTCCGGCGGCAGGACTTCCTTCGCGATGCGCTCGATGGCGGCGATGGCCTGCCCCGAGCTCACGCCCGGCGCCCCGTTGCCCAGCAGCTTCACGGCGGGCAGGTTGTTGAAGCGCTCGAGCGTGCCGGGGCCCGCGGCGTGCTCGATCCGCGCCAGGGCCTTCAGCGGCACCATGGCGCCCTTGTCGCTTCGCACGTGGACGTTGCCCACGTCCTCCGGGCGCTTGCGGAAGGCGGGCTCGGCGGACATGAGCACCTGCCAGGTGCGCCCGTACTTGTTGAAGTCGTTCACGTAGTAGGTGCCGAGCGTCGCGGAGAGCGTGGCGAAGACCTCGTCGACGTTCACGCCCAGCGCCTTCGCCTTCTCGCGGTCCACGTCCACGCGCAGCTGCGGGACGTTCGAGCGCCAGAGCGTGTTCACCTGGGAGAGTTCCGGATCCTGCGAGGCGCGCGCGAGGAAGGCCTGCGTCACTTCCGACAGGCGCGTGGCTCCCCCGTCGCCGCGGTTCTGGATGTAGAACTCGAAGCCGCCCGCGGTGCCCAGGCCGAAGATGGCCGGCGGCGGGAAGGCGAGGGCGAGGCCCTCCGTGATATGCGCGGTCTTGCCGTAGAACTCGCCCACCAGCGCGCCCACGGGCATGGAACGCTCGTCCCAGTGCGTCTGCGTGACGAAGATGGTCGCTGCGTTCTCGCGGAAGGTGCCGCCGATGAAGTCGAACCCGGTGAATGCGACCGCGTATTCGTTGAACGGGTTCGACTTGATGGCCTCCACCACCTGGCCCACGACCTTGTCGGTGCGCTCGAGCGAGGAACCGTCCGGCAGCACCACGGCCGCGATGTAGAAGCCCTGGTCCTCGTCGGGCACGAGGGAGCCCGGCGTCGCGCGCCACAGGCCCGCGGCGATCGCGACCATGCCGGCGAAGAGGACCAGCGCGATGCCGCCGCGCCGGATCATCCAGGCCACGCCGTTCTCGTAGCGGTCCGTCGTGCGCGCGAACCAGCGGTTGAAGGCCGAGAAGACGCGCCCGGGCTGCTTGTGCTCGCGCTTCATGATCCACACGCACAGCGTCGGCGTGAGGGTGAGCGCCACGATGCCAGAGATCACCACGGCGATCGAGATGGTCACCGCGAACTGCCGGTAGAGCTCCCCGGTGAGGCCGCCCAGGAAGGCGATCGGCAGGAACACCGCGCAGAGCACCAGCACGATGGCCACCACCGGCCCCGTGACCTCGCGCATGGCCTTGATGGCCGCCTCCCGGGCGCCGACGTGCTCCTCGTGCATGATGCGCTCGACGTTCTCCAGCACGACGATGGCGTCATCGACCACGATGCCGATCGCGAGCACCATGCCGAAGAGCGTGAGCGTGTTGATCGAGTAGCCGAGCGCCAGCAGTCCCGCGAAGGTGCCGATGAGCGACACCGGCACCGCGGCGAAGGGGATGAGAGTCGCCCGCCAGTTCTGCAGGAAGACGAAGACCACGAGGAAGACCAGCACCATCGCCTCGACAAGCGTCTTCACCACCTCCCGGATGGACACTTCCACGAAACGGGTCGTGTCGTAGGGCGCCGAATAGGTGAGACCCTGCGGAAAGCGCGTGGCGAGTTCGTCCACGGTGGCGCGCACCTCTTTCGCCACGTCGAGCGCGTTGGCGCCGGGCTGCAGGAAGATCCCCATGAGGGTCGCGGGCCTGCCGTTCACCTTGCCGATGAAGCTGTAGTCCTTGCTCGCGAGCTCGACCCGGGCCACGTCCTTCAGGCGAAGCCGCGAGCCGTCGGGGTTCGAGCGGACGATGATCTCCTCGAATTCCTTCGGCTCCGACAGGCGCCCCTTGGCGGTGATGGTGTAGACCAGTTCCTGCCCGCCGCCCGTGGGAGGCTCGCCGATCTTGCCGGCGGCGAATTGGGCGTTCTGCTCGTTCAGCGCGCGCACGAGGTCGCTCGGCGCGAGCTTCAGCTGCGCCATGCGGTCGGGGCGTACCCAGATGCGCATCGCGTAGTCCTTGGCGCCGAAGATCTGCACGTTGGTGGTGCCGGGGACGCGCTTCAGGCGGTCGAGGACGTTCAGCGTCACGTAGTTCGACGTGAAGAAATCGTCGTAGCGCCCGTCGGGCGAATAGAAGGCGAGCACCTGAAGGAAGGCGGACGAGCCCTTCTCCACGGTGACGCCCTGGCGGCGGACCTCCTGCGGCAGCCTCGGCTCGGCCTGCTTCACGCGGTTGTTCACGTTGAGCGCGGCCTTGTCCACGTCGGCGCCGATGTTGAAGGTCACCTGGATCTGCACGACGCCGTTGGCGGCCGAGGTGGAGCTCATGTAGAGCATGTCCTCGACGCCGTTGATGGCGTTTTCCAGCGGCGAGGCCACCGTCTGCTCGAGCGTCTCGGCGGAAGCGCCCGGGTAGACCGCCTGCACGGTCACCACCGGCGGAGCGATCTCGGGATACTGCGCGATGGGCAGCGCGCGCATGCCGGCGAGACCGGCGATCACGATGAAGATCGAGATGACCGCCGCGAGGATCGGGCGGTCGATGAAGAAGCGGGAGAACATGTCGGCTCGCCCCCGCTACTTCTGCGCGTCGGGCTTGGCGTCGGCCTTCGACGCCGGCGCTGCGCCGGGCGCGCCCGGCGGCGGCGCGTTCGGATCTCCCACCTGCACCGGCGCGCCGGGAAAGACTTTCATGAGCCCGTCGACGATCACCTTGTCGCCGGCCTTGAGCCCCGAGGTGATGATCCAGTCGGCGCCGCTCCAGTCTCCCACGCCGACGGGGCGTGGCTCGGCCTTGCCCTGCGCGCCCAGCACGTAGACGATCTTGCCCTGCGGGCCTTCCATCACCGCGCGCTGCGGGACGGTGATCGCGTTCGGGCTCGTGGCCCCCTTGAGGATCGCGCGCACGAACTGCCCCGGGCGAAGCTCGCCGTCCGGATTGGGAAGTTCCGCCCGCGCATCCGACGTCCCCGTGGTCGAGGAGAATCGCTCGTCGGAAAACACGAGCCGGCCCGGCTTAGCGTAGGTGCTGCCGTCCTCCAGGCGCACGGCGACCTCGAAGCGGCCGTCCTTCGGCAGCACCAGCGTGCCTGCCGCCGCGTCGCGCCGGAAGCGGGACTGCTCGGCCTCCGAGAGGCCGAAGTTCACGTACAGGGGATCGGACTGCGTGACGGTGGTGAGCAGGACATCGGGCCCCGAGACGAGGCTGCCCTCGCTCTTGAGCGCGCGGCTGGTGATGCCGGATATGGGCGACTCCACCTTCGTCCAGGAAAGGTTCAGGCGCGCCTCTTCCCGGCGGGCGTTCGCGGCCGTGAGGGCGGCGGCGGCGATCTCCTCGGCCGACACCGCGTCGTCGTATTCCCTTTGCGAGACGGCCTTCGCGTCGTACAGGGGCTTGTAGCGCTTCGCGTTGCGAGCGGCCTGGGCGAGGCCCGCCTCGGCGCTGGCGACATCGGCCTGCGCGCGCACGAGCGCGGCCTCGAACGGCGCCGGATCGAGCGTGAAGAGCGACTGGCCGGCGCGCACCCGCGCACCTTCCTCGAAATTGCGCTTCAGGAGAATGCCGGTGACCCGCGCCCGCACCTCCACCTCCCGCGAGCCGGCGGTCTGCGCGGGGAACTCGAATTCCACGGGAGCGGCTACGGGCTTTACTTCCTGCACGGCGACGACGGCCGGCGGGAAGCCGCCCGCGGGCGGGCCGCCCTGCGGGCCGCAGCCGGCGATCGCAGCCGCGGCGGTGATGATGATGAAGGGAGCGCGAAGGCTACGGAAGCTCCGGGGCATGGCGGTTTCCTCGTGGGAATTTGCCCGGCGGGCCTCGGGTGGCCTGCAGGCGGGACTTACGTGCGGCGACGGAAGTGTGCTAGATTACATACAGTCATGGATGTATGTCAAGGCGCGGTGTAACGGTCCGCGTTACGCGCTTTTTCACGGAGGAGCGATGGCCCGGAAGACCAAGGCTGAAGCGCTGGAGACCCGCAGCCGCCTGCTCGACGCGGCCGAGCAGGTCTTCCACGAGCACGGCGTATCGGGCTCCTCGCTGGACGAGATCGCGAAGGCCGCCGGCCTCACGCGTGGCGCGATCTACTGGCACTTCAAGGACAAGGCCGATCTCTTCGAGGCGATGATGGACCGCGTGACCCTTCCGCTCGAAGGGGTCCTTTACAGCGCCGGCAAGGGCACGCACCCCGATCCCCTGTCGCTTCTCAAGCTCAGCACGACGGACGTCCTGCTGCGCACCGCTCGCGACAAGCACCTGCAGCGCGTCTTCGACATCGCCTACAACAAGTGCGAGTACGTGGGCGACGCGGCACCCGTGCGCGAGCGCCACGTCGCCAGCCAGCAGGATTGCCTGCGCCAGATCGAGCAGGGATTCAAGGCCTGTGTCGCGATCGGCGCTCTTCCCGCCACGGTGCATCCCCGGGAAGCGGCGATCGGCGCTTTCGCCCTCGTCTCCGGCCTCATCGCCAACTGGGTGCTCGCGCCGAAGCGCTTCCCGCTCGCGCGCCACGCCGAGAGCCTGGTGGAGACCTACTTCCGCGGGCTCGCCACGACGCCCGCCCCGGCCGCCGCGCCGAAGAAGCCCCGCCGCAAGCGCGCCTGATCGCCCGCCCTTGACAGGCCCGCGGTCGATATGTCACCGTTTGGTGACCTATGAAGCCCGACGAGATGGACACCGTCTTCTCCGCCCTGGCGAGCGAATCCCGCCGGCGGATCCTCGACGTCCTCAAGAAGGAGCCCGGCTGCAACGTGGGCCGCGTGTGCGCCTTCTTCGACATCGGGCGCGTGGCGGTGATGAAGCACCTGGCGGTGCTCGAGGGCGCGAACCTCGTCGTCTCCGCGAAGGCGGGCCGCGAGCGGCAACTGTGGTTCAACCCGGTGCCCATCCACATGATCTACGACCGCTGGACGACGGAGTTCAGCGACTACTGGGCGGGGCGCCTCGCGCGCGTGAAGTATCGGCTCGAGAACGCCCCGGTGCCGTTGGCGAGGGCGAAGGGAGGCGCACGTGGCTGAGGCGAACAAGGCGGTGTTCCGCATCGTCGTGAACGGCACGATGGAAGCGGTGTTCCGCGAGCTGACCAAGACGGGCGAGCCGCAGGGCGCGGTGTTCAACGCGGTGCTCACCCTGGACCAGCCGGGCCTGGTGCGCGGCCGCTGGATGCAGATGCGCACCGGAAGCGGCCGGCACGCGATCGTCGTGGGCGAAGTGGTGGAACACGAAGCGCCCACGCGGTTCGCACACACGCACCGCTTCACGCAGTACGACGACCCGTACTGCACCGTGGTCTACGATCTGAAGCAGGTCGAGGGCGGCGTGGAAGTCACGCTCACCGTCGAGAACCTTCCCGCGGGCACCGGGACCGAGAAGGAAATGCGCCGTGGCGGAGACTTCATCCTGAAGAACCTGAAGTCGATCGTCGAGACCGGCCGCCCGCCCTGGGGCGCGCGACTCATGTACGCGGTGTTCGGCGCGCTCGAGTTCGTGCTGCCGGCGAAGACCCGCAGCGATCGCTGGCCCCTGTAAGCCGGGGGTCGGGTTCGCGAACCCGACCCCGAATTTCTTCCCCACCCGAAGGCCATCGCGGAGAAACCCAGACATGTCCAAGTCCATCGACGACGCCGTGGCGACGATGATCGCCAACTACGAGAAGAACACCGGCAAGCCCCTGGAGGCGTGGGTCGCGATCGCAAAAAAGGCGAAGCTCGCGAAGCACGGCGAGATCGTGAAGCTGCTCAAGGAAAAGCACGGCATGGGCCACGGCTACGCGAACCTCGTGGCGCAGCGCGTGCTGGCCGGCGGCGCGCCCGAACCCGGCGGCGACGACCTCGTGGCCGCCCAGTACGCCGGCGCGAAGGCGGCGCTCAGGCCGCTCTATGACCAGCTCGCGAAGACGATCGCGCAATTCGGCGCCGACGTGGAGTTCTCTCCCAAGAAGGCCTACGTGAGCCTTCGCCGCAAGAAGCAGTTCGCGCTCGTCCAGCCTTCCACGGCGGAGCGCCTCGACGTGGGCATCAACCTGAAGGGCGTCGCACCCAAGGGCCGCCTGGAGGCCTCGGGGAGCTTCAACGCCATGGTGAGCCACCGCGTGCGCGTGACGGGCGCGAAGGACCTCGACCGCGAACTCGTGGGCTGGCTCCGGGCCGCCTACGACCAGGCCTGAGGAAGAAAACCGTGAAGATCGCGGCCGCAACGCTCCTGCTCGCCCCCGTCCTAGCGCTCGCCGCCGCGCACGCCGTCGCCGAGGAGCGGGTCCTCGTGAAGCTCGCGACCATCTCCGCGCCCGTGGACGAGGTGTGGAAGGCCTGGACCACGACCGAAGGCATCAAGTCGTTCTTCGCCCCCGACGCCCGCATCGAGGCGCGCCCCGGCGGGGCGTTCGAGGTCTACTTCAACCCCTACGCGAAGCCGGGCATGAAGGGCGCGGACGACATGGTCTTCCTCGCCCTGCAGGAGAAGCGGATGCTCTCCTTCACCTGGAACGCCCCGCCGCACCTCCCCGACGTCCGCGGCCAGCGCACCAGCGTCACCGTGCGCCTGAAACCCGCTGGCGAAGGGACGACCGAAGTGCGCCTCACCCATGCCGGCTGGGGCGACGGGGGGCAGTGGGACCAGGCGCACGCCTACTTCGACCGCGCCTGGACGAGCGTGCTCGCGAACCTGGAGAAGCGCTTCCGCGACGGCCCGGCCGACTGGAAGGCCTGGCTCGCCCAGGTGAAGGCCTGGCAGGAAGCCGAGGACGCCAAGGCCGTCGCCCCGAAAAATCCCTGACGCATCAGGCGCTTTTGTCGTATCATCCGCCGCAGCGGTGATCCAGCCTGTTCAGCAGTAACTCCAGTACCGCCCGTCAAACGGCGTCTCTACTCAGTTCCCGTCTGGTCAATCTGTGTCGCTTGCGTTACGCGGGCTCGCCCGCAATTTCAATTTGTTCAAAGGACACATTACATGGCAACCGGCACGGTCAAGTGGTTCAACGACTCCAAGGGCTTCGGCTTCATTACCCCTGAAGGCGGCGGCGAGGATCTCTTCGCGCACTTCTCGGAAATCCAGGCCGCGGGCTTCAAGACGCTGAAGGAAAACCAGCGCGTCGAATTCGAAGTCAAGATGGGCCCGAAGGGCAAGCAGGCCACGGCCATCAAGCCGCTGTAAGCCTCGCCCCTCGCAGCAATTGAGAACGGCAGCCTCCGGGCTGCCGTTTTTCTTTCCGCAAGATCCGCTAGCGCCGCCGCTTCCCTGCGCCCTGCGCCGCCTGCGCCCGGTATGCCTCGAGTTCCGCGCGTCCCGCCCGGCCCATTTCCTCGAGCGTCTTCTCCCAGTTCCTGCGCCGCCCTTTCAGGGCGTCCACGATCGACTCGGCGATGACGAGGTTGCGGTACCACTTTGCGTTCGCGGGCACCACGGTCCACGGCGCATGCTTCGCCGCCGTTTTCGCGATCGCGTCCTCGTAGGCGAGGGTGTAGTCGTCCCAGTGGTCGCGCTCCTTCCAGTCGTTGGGATTCAATTTCCACGCGGTCTCGGGGGATTTCTCGCGCTCGAGGAGGCGCTCCTCCTGCTCGTCCTTCGTGATGTGCAGGAAGTACTTGAGGACGATCGTGCCGTGCTCGGCGAGCAGCTCCTCGAAGTCGCGGATGTGCCCGAAGCGCTCCTTCCAGACGGGCTTCGGGGCGAGGCCGTGCACGCGCACCACCAGCACGTCCTCGTAGTGCGAGCGGTTGAAGATCGAGAACTCCCCCGCCCGCGGGGCGTGACGGTGCACGCGCCAGAGGAAGTCGTGCGCGCGCTCCTCGGGCGTGGGCACGCCGAAGGAGGTGACGATGACCCCGCGCGGATTGAGGCAGCCCACCACGTGCTTGATCGAGCCGTCCTTGCCGGCGCTGTCGCGCCCCTGGAGCACCACGAGCACGCTATTGACCTTCGCGCCGTACATCGCGTCCTGCAGGTCGAAGAGTTCCCGGCCCAGCGTCGCGAAACGCTTCTCCGCCTTCTTCCTCGTCATGCCCTTCGGGGGCTCCGCGGAGATCGCGTCGAGGCGCACCCTGCGGCCCGGCTTGTCGTACACGGTTGCGGCCATGCTTTCCTCCTTCAGGTTCCGGTTACGGGGGGCGTACCGCGCGAGGGCCTCGCCTGGCCGCCCTCTCCCAGCCGCAGGATGGCTTCGTTCACGCACTCGGTGACATTGCGGAAGCGCTCCGCGTCGACCAGCTCGCGCACCACGCCCGCCGCCTGCGGCGTGAGGCGCAGCGACACGAGCCTTCCCCCCTGGCGCTTGAGCGCACGCAAGGACTTCGCCAGCCGCTGCGCGGCCGTCTTCGGAGTCCTCGCGCGCCGGCGGGCCATGGCTAGTCCTGGTCCGCGAACCCGGAGACGGACTTGAGCGAACCCTGCAGCACGCGGCCGCTGCGGGCGCGGGCGCCGCGGTAGCTCTCCAGCTCCGCGGCCGGCACACCCGTGAACGAGACCTTGTCGCCGCGCCCCTTGCCCTTCACCTTGAGGGTTCCGGCCACGGCGCGCGCGCCGAGCAGCGCCTCGCCCTCGTGCAGGCGCATGAGGATCACGCCCTTGCCGCCGCCGGAGAGCTCGTTCACTTCCGCGAGCGGGAAGACGAGGAGCCGCCCCCCGGACGAGAGCGTGGCGACTTCGGCGACGCCTTCCCGGAGGATTTCCGGCGCGAGGCACTTCTCGCCCTCGCCCACGTTCAGGAACGCCTTGCCCGCCCGCTGCCGGGTGACGAGGTCCTTCAGCCGGCAACGCAGGCCCGTTCCCCCGCTGGAGGAGAGGAGCAGGTGCGTCTCGGGTTCTCCCGCGAGCACGCCTACGATGCGCGCACCAGCGAGGTCGACGAGGGAAGTCGCGGGCGCGCCGTCGCCCTTGCCGCCGGGCAGGTCGATCGCGCGCACGCTGAAAGTCCGCCCGCTCGCGGCCACGAGCACGATGGGGCGCACGGTGCGCGTCTCGATCACCGCGAGCGGCCCGTCGCCCTCCTTCCACGAAAGCGTCGTCGCGTCGATGCCGTGTCCGGTGCGCGTGCGCAGGAACCCGTTTCGCGAGCAGATCACCGTGACCGGCTCGTCGGTGAGCGTTTCCACGGGCGCGGCCGCGGCACGCTCCGCCGCCTCGATCATGGTGCGACGCTTGTCGCCGAAGCGCTCGCCGTCGGCGGTCACTTCCTTCACCGCGAGCTTGCGGCGGGCCGTTTCGCTCGCGAGGAGTTTTTCCAGGCCGGCCTGCTCCGCCTTCAGTTCCTTGATCTCGCGCTCGATCCGGATGCCCTCGAGCTTCGCGAGCTGGCGCAGGCGGATTTCCAGGATGTCCTCGGCCTGGCGCTCGGAGAGAGAGAACTTCTCCATCAGCGCGGGCCGGGGCTCGTCCGCGCCGCGGATCACCTTGATCACCTTGTCGATGTTCAGGAACGCGATCATGCGCCCGTCGAGGATGTGCAGGCGGTCGAGCACCTGGGCCTGCCGGTGCGCGAGGCGCCGCTCCAGCGCCACCAGCCGGAAGGCCGCCCATTCGCGGATCCAGTGCGCGAGCCCGGCCTGCCTCGGACGCCCCTCGCGGTCTATGGCCACCAGGTTCATGGCGGCGTTCGATTCGAGCGAGGTATGCGCGAGCAGGAGCCCCATGAGGTCGTCCGGCGTCACGCGGGAGCTGCGCGGCTCGAAGACCAGGCGCACGGGATGCTCGCGGTCCGAATCGTCGCGGGCGCTCTCGAGGGCGGCGAGCACGGCGGACTTCAGGGCCAGCGCCTCCGCCGACACGGTCTTCTTGCCGGCGCGCGGCTTCGGGTTCGTGATCTCCTCGATCTCGGCGAGCACCCGCGCGGCGTTGGTGCCCGGTGGCATCTCGGTCACGGCGATGCGGTACTGCCCGCGCGCGAGCTTCTCCATCGTCCAGCGGGCGCGCACGCGCACGCTTCCCCGGCCCGTCTCGTAGGCCCGCGCGATCTCCTCGGCCGGGGAAATGACCTGCCCGCCGCCGGGGAAATCCGGCCCCGGAATCGATGCGAGGATCTCCGCGTCCGTCGCCCGGGCGCTCTTCAGCGCCACCACGCAGGCGTCGACCACCTCGCCCATGTTGTGCGGCGGGATCTCGGTTGCCATGCCCACGGCGATGCCCGAGGCCCCGTTCAGCACCGCGATCGGAAGCCGTGCGGGAAGCAGGCGCGGCTCCTCGAGGGAGCCGTCGTAGGTCGGAATGAAGTCGACCGTGCCGCGCTCCAGCTCCGAGAGGAGGATCTCCTCCGCGAAACCCGTGAGCCGGACTTCCGTGTAGCGCATCGCCGCCGCGCCGTCGCCGTCGCGGGAGCCGAAGTTGCCCTGGCCCTGGATCAGGGGATAGCGCAGCGTGAACTCCTGCGCCATGCGCACCGCCGCCTCGTACACCGCGGAATCGCCGTGGGGATGGAACTTGCCGATCACGTCCCCCACGATGCGCGCGGACTTCTTGAACGGCGCGTCGTGGCGGTTGCCGAGCTCGCGCATCGCGTAGAGGATGCGCCGCTGCACGGGCTTCTGGCCGTCCTCGATCGCCGGGAGCGCGCGGCCCTTCACCACGCTCATCGCGTAGGCGAGGTAGGCGCCCTCGGCGAAGGCGGCGAGCGGCACGTCGCCGTCGCCCGAGGCGCTGTCGCCTCCGGCGGGCCGTGGGGGCACGGGAGGAAGGCTGTCGAAGAGGTCGGGGGTCTTGGTGTCGAGCATGGGTTGCCTAGATGTCGGCTTCCACGAGGTTGCCCCGCGCTTCCATCCAGCTGCGGCGCGAGGCGGCCTCGCCCTTGCCCATCAGGAGCGTGAAGACCTTGTGCGTGTCGGCGAGGACGTCGGCGCTGACGGTGAGCGGCAGCAGCCGGCGCGTGTCGGGGCTCATGGTGGTCTCGCGAAGCTCCTCGGGATTCATCTCGCCGAGCCCCTTGAAGCGGCCCACGTGGACGGCGGACTCGCGCACCTTCTCGTCGGCGAGCTTCAAGAGGATAGCGTCGCGCTCGGCCTCGTCCAGCGCGTAGAGGCGCCGCTCCGGCCGGGCCTTGCCCTGGGCGTCCACCTTCACGCAGTAGAGCGGCGGCTGCGCGACGAAGACGTGCCCGCGGGCGAGGAGCCCCGGGAAGTGGCGGAAGAAAAGCGCCAGCAGCAGCGTCTGGATGTGCGAGCCGTCGACGTCCGCGTCCGCCATGATGATCACCTTGCCGTAGCGAAGCCCCGAGAGCGCCTTGGCGGCCTCCCCGATGCCGTGCGGCTCGATGCCCAGGGCGACCGCGATGTCGTGCACCTCGTTGTTGGCGTAGATCTGCGTGGGATCGACCTCGAAGGTGTTGAGTATCTTGCCGCGCAGCGGCAAGATCGCCTGGAAGTGCCGGTCGCGCCCCTGCCGCGCCGAGCCGCCGGCGGAATCGCCCTCCACGAGGAAAAGCTCGTTGCGCGCGAGCTCCTCGCTCTCGCAGTCGGTGAGCTTGCCCGGCAGCACGGCCACTCCGGAGCCGCGGCGCTTCTCCGCCGCCTTGCCGGCCTTCTGGCGCGCCGCCGCAGCACGGATCGCCAGCTCCGCGATCTTCTTGCCGGCCTCCACGTGCTGGTTCAACCAGGCATCCAGCGGGTCCTTCAGCCGCGAGGCCACGAGCTTCACGGCGTCGCGCGAATTGAGCTTCGCCTTGGTCTGCCCCTGGAACTGCGGATCCAGCATCCGGACGGAAAGCACGAAGCGCAGGTTCTTCCACACGTCCTCGGTCTGCAGCGTCACCCCCCGCGTGAGCAGCTCGTGGTGCAGGCAGAACTCGCGGATGGATTCGAAGACGCCGGACTTGAGGCCGGACTCGTGGGTGCCGCCCTCGACCGTCGGAATAAGGTTCACGTAGGACTCCCCGCCGCCGCCGTTCTCGCACCACGCGAGCGCCCAGGCCGCGCCTTCGCCGTGGGCGAACTGCGCGTCGCCCTCGCCGCAGTACGACTCGCCCACGATCACGGGGCTCGCAACACCCTCCTCCCCGGCGAGGCTCTCCGCGAGGTACGCGGCCATGCCGCCCTCGTACTTCCACTCGATCGTCTCGCCCGTGGCCTCGTCGGCGAGCCGCATCGCGAGCCCGGGCAAGAGCACCGCCTTCGCGCGCAGCAGGTGCTCGAGGTCGGGCCGCTTGATCCTGTCGCTGTCGAAATACTTCGCATCGGGCCAGGCGCGCACCGAAGTGCCGGTCTGCTTCGCCGGTACCGCGCCCGTGCGGCGCAGCTTCTCCACGGGGAAGCCGTCCTCGAAGGCGATGGCCCAGGCCGCACCGTCGCGCTTCACGCGCACTTCCAGCCGCTTCGAGAGCGCGTTGGTGACGGAGACGCCCACGCCGTGCAGGCCGCCGGAGAAGGCATAGGCGGCGCCGCCGGATTTCTTGTCGAACTTGCCGCCCGCGTGCAGCCGCGTGAAGACCACCTCCACGGTGGGAACCTTCTCTTCAGGATGCGGGCCGACGGGGATGCCGCGGCCGTCGTCCTCCACGCTCACCGAGCGGTCGGCGTGGAGCGTCACGGTAATCGTCTTCGCCGCGCCGGCGAGCGCTTCGTCTGCGGCGTTGTCGACCACTTCCTGGATGATGTGCAGCGGCGTGTCGGTCCGGGTGTACATCCCCGGGCGTTCCTTGACGGGCTCGAGGCCCTTCAGGACGCGAATGCTTCTTTCGTCGTAGCGTGCGGCCATGCGGGAATCCCTACGTATAATATACGTATCATATACGAAATCCCCTAGCGCTGCACGTCCACCACCTTCACCCTGACCTTGCTCTCCTTGCGGTCCCGGATCACGGTCAGCTCGGCCACGGTGCCGATGCCGGCGCGGTCCAGTTCGGCCGCGAAGGTGCCCATGGCCTCGATGGGCCGGCCGTTCACCGCGACGATCACGTCGCCCACCTCGCCCGTGCGCTGGTCCACGGCCACGAGGCCGGCCTGCGCCGCCGGAGAGTTTCGCAGCACTTCCGCGACCACCACGCCGGTGAAGCCCGCCCGCGCGGCGAGCATGGGATCGACGGCGCGGATGCCGATGCCGGGCAGGGAAGCCTTCCCGCGCGCGATCAGCTGCGGAACGATGCGGTTCACGAGGTCCGCGGGAATGGCGAAGCCCACGCCGGACGATCCTCCCGAGGGCGAGCGGATCGCGGTGTTCACGCCGATCAGGCGCCCTGCGCTGTCCAGGAGCGGCCCGCCGGAGTTGCCGGGGTTGATCGCGGCGTCGGTCTGGATGGCGCCGGCGATCTCGCGGTATTCCGAAGTGGGCAGGTGGCGGTCGAGCGCGCTCACGATGCCGGTGGTGAGCGTGCGCGAGAGGCCGAAGGGATTGCCGATCGCGTAGACCGTCTGCCCGATGCGCAGGTCCCGGGAGGTGCCGAGCGGGATGGGCTTGAGGCCTCGCGGCACCTGCGCGAGCTTCACCACGGCGAGGTCGTAGTCCTGCGCGAAGCCCACCACGGTGGCGGGAATGGGCTTGCCGGCGTCCAGGCTCACCTCCACGCTGCGCGCGCCTGCGAGGACGTGGAAGTTGGTGACCACGTGGCCCGCCGAATCCCAGACGAAACCGCTGCCGGCGCCCTGCGCGATTTCCGCCGTGAAGAACCCCGTGCGCGCGAGGCGCTCCGTGGTGATGTAGGCGACCGAGGGCGCCGTGGATTCGAAGAGGCCGGCGAGGGCCTGCTCCTGCGCGAGCAGGGGGCCCCGCGGGGATACCGCGCGCGGCTCCGGAGCGCCGCCGCGCTGCGCCCACGGGGCGAGGACGACCGCGGCGGCCAACACGGCAGCGGCGAGGAGGATCGGTTTCTTCATGGATGGCATGGTCGGATGGGTGGACCGTCACAAGGTCGTGCCGGTTCCCGCACGATTCAAGAGGCGGGTCAGTCGAGCGGCGTCGATTCGAAGGCCGGAAGGGCCTCGGCCTGCATGGAGAACTTCGCGAGCGCGGGGAACTTCCACGCCGGCACCAGATCGGCGTGGTAGAACTGGTTGAAGCGCCACGCCACGGCGGTAGCGACATCGGCCGCGTTGGGGCCGGCACCCTGGAGCCAGGGGTTCGCGCGCCCCGCGGCGTCCTCGAGGGCGGTGAAGGCGGCGAGCGTCTGCCCCAGAACGCGCTCGTACCAGGGCTCGTGGCGCTTCTCCGCCGGGCGCTGCTCGCGCTCGTAGACGAGGGAGACGCCCTTGTCGCAGGCCGAGAGCGCCAGGCCGACCAGGCGCAGCGCCTCCAGGCGGGGCTTTCCCGTGGGCGGCATGAGGCGCCTGGCGGGCTTCACGAGGTCCTCGAGATGGTCGAGGATGAGGGTGGAATCCATGAGCACCGTCTTGTCGTCGCAGACGAGCGTGGGCGCCTTTACCACCGGGTTCACCGCGCGGAATTGCTCGAAGTCGCGGAATACGGAAAGCGACTCGTGCTCGAAAGGCAGTTCCATCAGCTTCAGCGAGATCGCGATGCGGCGGACGTAGGGCGAATCGAGCATGCCGATGAGCTTCATGCGGGCCTCGCGTGACGGAAGAGGCGGCATTCTGCCCCATATCGGGCCGTCCGGTGTCAAGGCGGGCGGCGCGGCCTTCAGGCCCGGGCGCGCAGGCGGCGAAGTCGCTTGCGGATCGCCTCCAGCATCGCGAGGTTGCGCTCGAACTCCTCCTCGACCGCAACGATGGACCGCTCCAGCGCCGTGCACTCCAGGCTGATCTGCCGCCTGTCGGCTGCGTCGCGAGCATCGTCCACCCGGTGCTCCAGCTCGTCCAGCCGCAGGCGAAGATGGTCGACGTTCATTCCTTTCCTCCGGAAGCCATTCTGGCCCCGGGTGCGCACCGGGACTTGCGCCAGAGCAACGATCCGCCGATCGCGCCGGACGACCCTGGGCGCGGGGCCGCCGGCCGCGTCCTAGCAGCCGTCGCGGGGCGTGAGGACGTATTTCTCGGTGCCCGAGTTCGAAAACACCCCCACCGGGGTCTTCACCGACCCCACCCCGGTGCCCGTGATGCCCACGGGGACGTCACCTTGGTAGGTCACGGTGTACGTGCCCTTGCCGAAGACCCCGAAGCCCTGCATCGTCCCCTTGTAGCTGTAGTTGCCGCCCTTCTCCGAGGTCGGCTCGAACGTCACCACGTTGCCGCCGCCCTTGATGGTGAAGGTCTTGGCGATGTCGCAGATGACGCCCGTGCCGTGGAAGTCGTCGAGGCCACCCTCCGCCGCGAACGCGCCCCCCACGGTGTCGAGCGTGAGCTCGAGCTTGGCCCTCCCGCGACGCGACGAGGCGTCGAGGGTGATCTTCATCGCCGCCTTCTTCTTGGCCGGGGCCACGTGGGTCAGCTCGCCGGGGGCCTTCGGGATCACCGCGGGATCGACGGACTTGCCGCCGGAGAGCTCGACCTTCACCTTGGCCGGCACGCTGGAGCCGTCCTTGCGGTGTTTCACCGCCACGGGAATCCGCGATGTCGCTCCCGGCCGCACCGTTCCCGGCGAAGCGGCGACGACCTGGATGCAACCGCCCTTCTGCCAGAACTCCTTCGCGCCCGTGGCGGCGCCTTCCGCGGCGTAGGCTGCGCGTCGAATGGCGTTGTTCGCGTTTTGCAGCTCGACATTCGTCACCTGGGATGACGAGCGAGTGACAGTGGGATTTCCGCCGGAGCCCCCCAGCCCTCCGGGCATCGACAGGTTGCTTTCCACCCAGGCCTGCCGGCCCCCGATGTTCGAGCGGGTGTCCTGTTTCACGTCGAAGCGCATGTCGGCGATCTCCGCCTCGTCGTTCACCTGCAGCGCGACCTTGACTTCCACGTTCTGGTCGTAGGTGGCCGCGCCTCCTCGTCCCGCGTGCCCGTTGGCGCCCAGCTTCAGGGTGAAATCGACCTTGCCGTCGGGCGAGGGGCACACGCTGCCCACCAGCGAGACCTTCGAGTTGGCGTCGACGAAGAAGAGCGGCAGGTCGACGGAGGTTTCCAGCGTGGCGACTGACTGGCCATTCTCGATCGCGACGGACGCGGTGGCCACGACATGGCCGCCCTCGACGGATTCCGTGCGCCTTCCGGTGCGATCCCGCGACGTGTCCTCGTTCGCGCCGGACGTGCCGAGCAGCAGCACGAAGTTGTGGCCCACCACGTAGCTCATCAAGTTGTCCGTGGCGAGGTCTCCCGCCATGGCCGCGGGAACCAGGTCGTCCAGGACCCGGCCGATGAAGGCGAGGGGACGGCGGGGTGCGGCCTTGCCACGCCCGGCATCGAGGAGGCGCTGGATGGCCGCGGACTCGGCGGCGAGGATGGCCTCACGCTGCTTCGCCAGTTCGGGCACCTGCGCGGTCAATGCGTCGAGGACCCCACCGCTCAAGGGCGGGAAAGGCGCGTTCCTGTCGACGACCGGATGCGTGAAAGCGTTCGGCGTCGTGGCGGGCTTTGCGCCCGGAGCGACCGTCGACAAGGGGACGTTCGGGATCGAGGCCGCTGGCCGGTCGTTGCCGCACGCGGCGCACAACAATGCCATCGATAGCCCGAGGATGAACTTCATAGCACCTTGAACCGCCACCGATCGTGCGTCGCGTGAAAAAACTCCTCATCGTGTGGTGCTCCACCACCGGCGGCACGCGGCAGATGGCCGAGGCGGCGGAACGGCGGCGTCGCGCGGCGCCGTGGAGGGTGCGGGTCATGGCGGGTTCCTGTGGGGTTCGTACCTGCCAAACGAAATCCCGCGGGAAATCACGCCAACCGGGTGCGCCTACGCGGCTGCCAGCCTCCGAAGCGCCTTCTCGCAGCGCTCCCGGGCGGCCTCGAAGTCGCGCACGTACTCGGGCACGGCGCCCAGGCTCGGCTGCGGGTGACGGCGTCCAGGATGCGCGACGCCGAACCTCGACCGGCCTCGAGGAGGAGCGCGATCCGCGTCTCCTGACCGCGGCGCCCGACCAGCGGTCGCGTCCAGGGCCGAGCCCAGGATCACCTTGGCTTCGACCGGATCGACGACCCGAGACGGAAGGCTCGGCCGGAACCGGGTGGCGCTCGAAAGGACCTCCCGGGCAGCCGAATGGCCCGCGCGTGGGCGGAGCTCGTTCGCGACGTCGGCGGCGCCGACGAGGATCTCGAGGCGGCTCACTGCCATGGTGACGTCGTCGGGGTCCCGCTCGACCCGCTTTTCGACGAGCGCCACCGCCTCGCCCATCAACTCGTTGGCCCTGGGCAACTCGCCCTTCGCGGCGAGGTGGCGCGCGAGGACCATCGTGCTGATCCGCGCAAGCCCTCGCGCTGCGAATCGCCGGGCGCCTGCGCGTGCAGCTCCCGGGAAAGCGCCAGCGATCGCTCGAAATACGGAATGGACTCCGCCAGCCGGGGCTCGCCCTGCCCCGGCCCGGCGAGCATGACGCCGGCGTTCCTGTACAGGACCACCAGCCTGTCGCGCAGGGCCGCCTCGGGTGGCGCCTGGCTCGCCAACGCCTCGAACCGCGCGATTGCCTCCAGGATCGTCGCCACCAGCGCCGGCGTCCTTCCGGTCGACAGGGCGACGATGTGCGCCTCCCGGCCGCGGGTGAAGGCCCCGAGCAACTGGTCGTCGATGCTCGCGCCCGGCGTGGCCGAGATCCGCTCCGCGAGCCCGGCCGCCCGCCGGAATTCGCTCCGCCACCGCGGGTCGGTCACCTGGTAATAGGCGGTCGCGAGCGCGAAACTCGTTCGCCATTGCTCGCGCTGGGTGGCGATCTCGCCGGGCTTGAGCCGCTCCAGCTCCTGCAGCAGCGCCGCCGATTTCTCGAAGTTTCCGATCGAGGCGGCAAGGTTGCCGCGATTGGCTTCCCGCGGCTCGCCCTGGATGTTGGCGATGCTCCGGTAGGCGGACGCGAGTTCCAGCATCAGCGCGGGGTCGCGTCCGGGCTCGCCGGCCAGCGCGTCGAGGTACTCGAGCGAGGTCGCGATCACCATTTCGCGCGCGGCCAGCGAGCCCGGCAGGTTCCGATCTTCCCGTGGACCTCGAAGATGAAGGTGTTGGCGAGCTTGCGCACGCTGGCGAAGTGGCGCTCGGCGCGCGCCTTTTCCGCCACCGCCTTGCGTCGCTCCCCCTCGGCCACGACGAGCCCGGCCACGAGCGCCACGACCACGGCCGAGGCCATCGCGAGGGGAAGCTTGTGCCGGACCGCGAACCGCCCGGCGAGATATCTCCAGGTGCCGGCGCGGGCCTTCACCGGCCTGCGTTGCAGGTAGGCGGTGATGTCCGCATCGAGCAACTCCACCGAGGCATAGCGCTGCCCCGGGTCGCGGCGCATCGCCTTCAGCACGATGGCGTGCAAGTCCGCGGTCAGCGTGAGGCGCGGCGGGATCGCCGGCTGCCCCTCGAGCAGCATCGCCTCGGTGAGCGTCCCGCCCTCGCGCACGGCGCGGTAGGGCGACAGGCCGGTGACGAGCTCGTGCAGCATAACGCCGAGGGCGTAGATGTCGGTTGCCGTCGTGATCGGTTCGGCCGCCACCTGCTCGGGCGCCGCGTAGCGCATCGTCATCATGCGCCCGCCCAGGCGCGTGAGCTCTCCCGAGGCGTCCGCGTCCGCGCCCTTCTCCACGAGCTTGGCGATGCCGAAGTCGAGCAGCTTCACCACGCCCGCCCCGTCGACGAGGACGTTGCCGGGCTTCAGGTCGCGGTGCACCACGAGGTGGCGGTGGGCGTGCGCGACCGCCGCGAGCACCTGCGGAAGAGCGCCAGCGCTGCGCGACGGGGAGCGCCCGGGCGGCCGCGTCCTCGAGGAGCGTGCGGCCGATGACGCACTCCATCGCGAGCCAGGGCTGCCCGGAGTCGGCGACTCCCGCGTCGTGGAAGCGCGCGATGTGCGGATGCTCGAGCCGGGCGAGGATGTCGCGCTCGCGCCGGAAACGCTCACGCCACACCTCGCCGCGCTGCGGCAGCGCGGGCAGCTTGAGGGCCACCTCGCGTTGCACCCGGCCGTCCACCTGCCGCGCGAGCCAGACCTCTCCCATGCCGCCGCGGCCGAGCGGATGCACGAGTTCGAAGGGCCCGACCCGCTCTCCGGCGGCATGCAGGGTCGCCGCGCCCGCGAGGGGCGCGAGCCGCGGCATCGATTCGAGCTCCTGCAAGCGCTCCCCGCGCTCGTGCGCGTCGAGGAGCCGGCGCAGCACCGGCGCAAGCTCCGGTGCGCCTCGTCGATGCCCGCCAGCCACGCGGCGCGCAGGCTCGCCTCCATGTCGAGCGCCGCCGACAGCAGCGGCTCGACTTCCCGCCAGCGCTCGGGGGTGAGATTCAGGAAGGCCCGTCCGCGAGGAGCGTGAGGAGCAGCGCGCGCGCCTTTTGCCATTCGCGCGAGACCGTGCGCTTCGACACCGCGAGCGCCTCCGCGATCTCGTCCTGCGACATCCCGCCGAAGAAGCGCATTTCCACCAGCCGCGCCAGGGCCTGATCGAGTCGGGCGAGGCCGTCGAGCGCATCGCTCACCGCCTCGACGTCCGCCGAGCCGCCGATCCCCTCGCCGGCCGCCGTGTCGAGCGTCACGATGTCCCGGTCGCCACCGCGGCGCAGCGCGCGCTGCTCGCGCACGAGGTCAACGACGATGCTGCGCAGGACCCGGGAGGAGTAGGCGAAGAACTGGAGCCGGTCGCCGACGGCGACACCCCCGCCGCCGGCCAGCTTGAGGTAGCTGTCGTGGACGAGGGCGGTGGTCTCGATCGCGCCCTGAAGGCCGCTTCCGCGAAGCCGTGCGTGGGCGATCTTCTTCAGTTCCGGATACCAGTCCGCATAGGCCCGGTCGAGGGCGGAATGGTCGCGCATGTCGAGGGCCCGAAAGGCCTCCGCGATTTCCGTCCTTCCGGCGTCCGGGGCATCGTCGCTTCCGGTGCGGACTCAGTAGCGGGCGTTCCCGGGCGTGCGCGGAAAGGGAATGACGTCGCGCACGTTCGCGAGCCCCGTCACGTAGGCGACGGTGCGCTCGAAGCCCAGGCCGAAGCCCGCGTGCGGCACGGTGCCGTAGCGGCGAAGGTCCCGGTACCACCCGTAGGCGGCCGGATCGAGGCCGCTCGCGGCGAGGCGCTCGTCGAGCACGTCGAGCCGCTCCTCGCGCTGGCTGCCGCCGATGATCTCGCCGATGCCGGGGGCCAGCACATCCATGGCCGCGACCGTCTTCCCGTCGTCGTTCAGGCGCATGTAGAACGCCTTGATCTCCTTCGGGTAGTTCATGAGGATCACGGGCTTGCCCACGTGCTTTTCCGCAAGGAAGCGCTCGTGTTCGCTCTGCAGATCCATGCCCCACTTCACCGGGAACTCGAACTTCTGCTTGGTGCCCTCGAGCACCTGGATCGCCTCGGTGTAGTCCATGCGCACGAATTCCGCGGCGACCATCGACTCGAGCTTCGCGATCACGCCCTTCTCGACGCGCTCCTCGAAGAAGGCCATGTCGTCGGGGCGCTCCTCGAGCACCGCGCGGAAGACGTACTTGAGCAGCGCCTCGGCGAGCGTGGCGTCGTCGGCGAGATCCGCGAACGCAATCTCCGGCTCGATCATCCAGAATTCCGCCAGGTGCCGGCTGGTGTTGGAGTTCTCCGCGCGAAAGGTCGGCCCGAAGGTGTAGACGTTGGAAAGCGCCTGGCAATAGCTCTCGACGTTCAACTGACCCGAGACCGTGAGGAACGCCTCCCGGCCGAAGAAGTCCTTCGTGAAGTCGACCTTTCCGGCGCCGTCGCGCGGCAGGTTCGCGAGATCGAGGGTGGAGACGCGGAAGAGCTCGCCCGCGCCCTCGGCATCGGCCGAGGTGATGATCGGCGTGTTGATCCACGCGAAACCCCGCTCGTGGAAGAAGCGGTGGATCGCCATGGCGAGCGTGTGCCGCACGCGGGTGCAGGCTCCGATCACGTTGGTGCGCGGGCGCAGGTGCGCCACCTCGCGCAGGAACTCCATCGTGTGCGCCTTGGGCTGGATCGGGTAGGTGTCCGGGTCGTCCACCTTGCCCACCACGCGGATCCCGGTCGCCTGCATCTCGAAGGGCTGGCCCTTCGCGGGCGAGGGCACGATCGTTCCCACAGCCTCGATGGCGCAGCCCGCCGTCAGGTGCGCGACCTCGGTCGCGTAGTTGGCGAGCGCATTGGTCGCCACGATCTGCACGGGGTGGAAGCAGGAACCGTCGGAGAGGTGCACGAAGGACAGGCCCGCCTTGGAGTCGCGGCGGGTTCGTACCCAGCCGCGCAGCGTCACGGGCTCGTCGGCGGGAGCCGTGCCGGCGAGCACGGCCTTGCAGGAAAGGACATTCATGGGGTCTGGGAATCCGGGGCTTTCGAAGCCCGGATTATAAGGGGAGCGTGCCCCTCACCCCGAAGGAGCGGTGATGACGTTCTCGCCGCGCTCGAAGACGACCTGGGCCCTTCCCACGAGGAGCGGGTCGAGCGAGCCGATGAGATCGGCGTTCTTGTTGGCGTACGGGAGCTTGTGCAGGAGGCAGCGCATCGCGTTCAGCCGCGCGCGCTTCTTGCAGTCGCTCTTGATCACGATCCACGGCGCGTCCGTGGTGTCGGTGTGGAAGAACATCGCTTCCTTCGCGCGCGTGTAGTCCTCCCACTTGTCGAGCGAGGCCAAGTCGACCGGGGAGAGCTTCCACTGCTTGAGGGGGTGCACCTCGCGCTCCTTGAAGCGGCGGCGTTGCTCGCGGCGACTCACGGAAAACCAGAACTTGAAGAGGTGGATGCCCTGGCGCACGAGCATGCGCTCGAACTCCGGTGCCTGGCGCATGAACTCCTGGTACTCGGCGTCGGTGCAGAAGCCCATCACGCGCTCGACTCCCGCACGGTTGTACCAGCTCCGGTCGAAGAGCACGATCTCCCCCGCCGTGGGCAGGTGCTCGACGTAGCGCTGGAAGTACCACTGGCCGCGCTCCTCCACGGTGGGCTTCTCCAGCGCCACCACGCGCGCACCGCGCGGATTCAGGTGCTCCATGAAGCGCTTGATCGTGCCGCCCTTGCCCGCCGCGTCGCGGCCCTCGAAGATCACGATGACGCGCTGGCCCGTTTCCTTCACCCACGCCTGCAGCTTGAGCAGTTCCACCTGCTGGCGGTATTTCTGCCGTTCGTAGGCCTTGCGGGACAGGAGGTTCTTGTAGGGATAGCCGCCCTCCTGCCACTTGTCCGCCAGCTCGCGGTCGGCCTTGGTGCGCGCGAGCTTGTCGAGTCCGCGCTGCTGGTCGAGCACCGCGCGCAGGATTCGGGAAGCATCCCCGGGATTCACGCCTTCCAGCAGGTCGCGGATGGCGCCTGCCGTCACCTCGTCGGCCGCGGCGCCGGCCTGTTCGGTGGCGTAATCCTCGATGGCCTGCGGCTCCAGGATCGGCGCGGTGTCGCCGACATTGGCCGGCCGCGCGCCGACACGGGTGGCGCCGCGACTGCGCCTCGTCGCAATGCTCTTGTCGGGCTTGGCCAGGCGGGGATTCCGGCGCACGGACTTGCGGGTCGTGTTCATGGCATACCCTTCACGATGAGACTTCCCGATCGGTCCTGTATAGCACCGGCGGGACCGCAATCCCTGATACGCATCAACGCCGCGACATCGATTGCGCCTCGAACGGCAGCGTCAAGCGCGTGGGGCAAGTGCGCGTCGTCTGGCGGGGATGTCCAGCACCCGGCCGGGCACCCTCTTTTCCCCCACTGGTTGTAAGGGTATGCTACGCGGCACCCGCTAGCCCCCCGCCCAACGGGGATCGCAGGCGAGGATTTCGAGAGCCGGCCACCCGGCCACAGAGCGCAGTTTCCTTTTGGGGCGCGGGCCCCTCATTTCTACGACACCTTCGTGCCGCCCGAGGTTACGCGCGCGCCGTAGCCGCGCCCATTTCACTCATCGGGAGAGAAACATGAGCACAAGAACACGCCGCAGCGTAGGTCCCTGGTCGCGCCTGCTATTCGCCATTGCCCTCCTTTCAGCCGCGACCCTGGCCGGAACGCGACACGCCCAGGCCGACGCTTCCAGCCTCGTGGGCCACTGGTCGCTGGCTTCGGTCATCACCGAGAAGGACGGCCAGAAGTCCGAGCCCATGGGATCCAACCCCCTGGGCCTTTTCATATTCGACGCCAGTGGCCGATACGCGTTTCAGCTTTACAGAAACAACCTGCCCAAGGTCGCCTCGAACGCACGGGATACCGCCACGGCGGACGAGAAGGAGAAGATCTTCCTTGGAAGCCTTTCGCACTACGGCACCTACACGGCCAACGAGAAGGAAGGCTACTTCACGATCCATCCGGCAGCCAGCACGTTTCCGAACTGGGTCGGCCAGTATCTGAAGCGGACATTCACCGTTGCCGGCGACGAGCTGAAGATATTCAATCCGGCATCGTCCCGGGATCCGTCCGCCAAGGCCTATCTCGTGTTCACGCGCGCGAAGTAGGCGCAGCCGGCCAGCAGGGCTGCAACACCCCTAGTCGGCCTGCGCGCCCGCGCGCTTGTCGAAGGACTCGGTCACCGGCCCGCGGCCCGAGTATCGGTCGAGCGCGAGGTAGATGACGGGCGTGATGAAGAGCGTCACGGCCTGGGAGAGCAGCAGCCCGCCCACGACCGCGAGGCCGAGCGGCTGGCGCAGCTCCGCGCCCGCGCCGAGCCCGAGCGCGATCGGCACCGCGCCCATGAGCGCGGCCGAGGTGGTCATCATGATCGGCCGGAAGCGCAGCAGGCAGGCTTCGCGAATCGCCTGCGCGGGCGCCATGCCGCGCTCGCGCTGCGCGTCGAGCGCGAAGTCGATCATCATGATGGCGTTCTTCTTCACGATCCCGATCAGCATCAGCACGCCGATCACGGCGATGATCGACAGGTCGAAGCGGAAGAGCCACAGCGTCACCAGCGCCCCCACGGCCGCCGAGGGCAGCCCCGCGAGGATGGTGATCGGGTGGATGTAGCTCTCGTAGAGCACGCCCAGCAGCACGTAGATCACGACGATGGCGCCCAGGATCAGCCACACCTGGCTCGCCTGCGAGGCCTGGAAGGCCGCCGCGTCCCCGCCCCAGCCGGTGAGCACCGAGGCCGGCAGGTTCGCCTCCGCCTTGAAGCGCTCGATGCGGCCCGAAGCCTCGCCGAGGGAGGCGCCGGGAGCCAGGTTGAACGCGATGGTGATGGCCTGGAGCTGGCCCTGGTGATTGATCGAGACGGGCCCCACGCGCCGAGTGACCTTCGCGATCGAGGCGAGCGGGACCATGGCGCCGCTCTTGCTCCGGAGGTAGATCTTCTCGAACGCGCTCTCGTCCACGCGGTCCGCGTCGGCCGCCTGCATGATCACCTTGAAGGCGTCGGTCGCCGTGAAGATCGTCGAGACCTGGCGCTCGCCGAAGGCGCTGTAGAGCGCGGTGCGGATGTCCTGGATCTGCACGCCCAGGGCGTTGGCCTTGTCGCGGTCGATGTCCAGCTGCGCCTGCAGGCCGCGCAGCTGCGCGTCGCTCGTCACGTCCCGGAAGAGCGGGTCGGCGCGCATGCGCGCCATCACGGCCTCCGATCCCTCCAGCAGCCCGCGGTCGCTGACACTGCGCAGCACGTACTGGTAGCGCGACTTGCTGATGCGCCCGCCCAGGCGCAGGTTCTGGATGGGATTGAAGTACACGGTCACGCCGGGCAGGCGCCGCGTGGAGGCGCGCATTTCTTCGATCACGCGCTCCATGGGCGCGCGCTCGCCGCGCGGCTTCATGCTGATGAAGATGCGCCCGCTGTTGGAATCGCTCGCGTTAACGATCACCGTCTCGATCGCCGGGTTCTCGCCGATCGTCCTGCCCACCTTCTGCAGCAGCTCGCTCATCGCGGGAAACGAGATGTCCTCGACCGCCTCCGCCGTGACCAGCACCTGCCCGAGGTCCTCCGTGGGGAAGAACCCCTTCGGGATCGCCACGAAGAGCGCGACACTCGCCACGAGCGAACCCAGCGCGACTCCCAGGACCGTTCCGCGGCGGTGGAGGCACCAGTCGAGGCCCGCGGCGTAGCGAGCGAGCGTCCAGCGGAAGAGCCGGTCGAACCAGGCCGTCCACGCGAGCGAGGGATCGTCGTGGCGCTCCCGCCCGAGGAAGCGCGAGGCGAGGAGCGGGATCAGCGTGAGGGAAACTCCCGCGGAGACCAGGATCGCGATGGAGACCACCACGGCGAACTCGTGGAAGATGCCGCCGATCACGCCGGGCATGAAGAAGATCGGGATGAAGACCGCCACCAGCGAGAGCGAAATCGACACGATCGTGAAGCCCATCTCCCGCGAGCCCTTGAGCGCGGCCCACATCGGCGCATCTCCCGCCTCCAGGTGGCGCACGATGTTCTCCAGCATCACGATCGCGTCGTCCACCACGAGGCCCACGGCGAGCGTGATCCCCAGGAGCGAGACGTTGTCCAGGCTGTAGCCCAGCCAGTTCATGAACGCGAAGGTGCCGATGAGCGATATCGGCAGCGACAGCGCCGGGATGATCGTCGCCACCGGTCGGCGCAGGAAAAGGAAAATCACCGCGATCACCAGCACCACGGTGATCCCGAGCGTGACCTTCACGTCGTGGATCGCCGCGCGGATGGGCTCGGAGCGGTCGATGCGCACCCACAGGTTCACCGAAGCGGGCATCTGCGCCACGAGCGCGGGGACCGCGGCCCGGATCGCGTCCACGGTCGCAACAGTGTTCGCGTCGGGCTGGCGGCGCACGGAAAGCGTGATCGCGCGCTCGCCGTTGGCCCAGCTCGCGGTCTTGAGCGACTCCACGCTGTCCTCGACATCGGCCACGTCCTGCAGGCGAACCGTCTTCCCGCCCGGAAGGGTCGCAACGATGAGGGGCCGGAACTCGGCCGCGCGCCGCATCTGGCGGTTGGCCTCGATGGTGAGCGTCTGGCGGGGGCCGTCGAGCGTGCCCACGGGGGAATTGGCGTTCGCCTGGCGCAGCGCCAGCGCGATGTCGTCCATGGTCAGGCCGCGCGCCGCGAGCGCGTCGGGCCGCACGTTCACGCGCACCGCGAAGCGCTTCTGCCCGTTGATGCGCACTTCCGCCACGCCCGGCAGCGTCGAGAGCGTGGGCGAGATGAGGTTCTCGGCGAAGCTGTCGAGATCCGAGAGCGGCATCGCGGGCGAGGTGAGCGAGACGAAGATGATCGGGGAATCCGCCGGGTTCACCTTGCGGTAGGAGGGCGGCGAGGTCATCTCCACGGGCAGCTCGCGCTGCGCGCGCAGGAGCGCGGCCTGGACATCCACGGCCGCCTTGTCGATGTCGCGGTTCTGGTCGAACTCGATCGTGATGGAGGTGTTGCCGAGCGTCGACGACGAGGTGATCACGCTCACGCTCGCGATGGTCGCGAACTGCTTCTCCAGCGGTGCCGCCACCGAGGAGGCCATGTTCTCCGGGCTCGCGCCGGGCAGGTTCGCATTGACCGAGATGGTCGGCGCGTCGAACTGCGGGAGTGCCGCGATGGGGAGGTCCCGGTAGGCGATGAGCCCGGCCACGACGAACGCGGCCGAGAGCAGCACCGTCATCACCGGGCGGCGGATGAACGGCTCGGAGACGTTCACGTCGGCGCCTTCGGGGTCGCCGCCCCTTCGCGCTTGCCCACGCCCCTTTCTTCCCGGGCCGGCTTCTCGCCCAGGGTGACGAGGCTGCCGGAGCGCAGGTTCTGCGCGCCTTCCACCACGACCTTCGCGCCGGGGTCCACGCCGGAGACTACGGCGATGCCCTCGTCCACGTAGTCGAGCACGACCGGCCGCGAGCTCACCTTGCGGTCCTCGCCCACGACGAAGACGAAGCGGTTCTCCGGCCCCGTCTGCACCGCCTGGACGGGCACCACGGACGCCGCGGCGAGCTTGCGGGGTGCCACGATCACGTTCACGAACATGCCCGGCCACAGGCGGCTCGCGCGGTTGTCGAACCGGGCCTTCACGCGGATGGTGCCCGTGGCGCTTTCCACGGCGTTGTCCACGAAGTCGACGCGGCCCTGGAAGTTTTCGCTGCCGCTATCCGACGAGGCCTCGGCAAGCACCGGGCCCGCCGCGAGCGCGCGCTGCAGGGCGGCAAGCTCCTTCTCCGGCAGCGTGAAGGCGACTTGTATCGGGTCGATCTGGGTCACGGTGACGAGCACCGTCCCGTTGGGCTGCACGAGGCTCCCCGGCCGCACGCCGATCGCACCCGTGCGCCCGGCGAAGGCGGCGTGGATACGCGTGTTGGCGAGCGCGACCTTCGTCGCCTCGACGGCTGCGAGGTCCACGGCGAGCTGTCCCTGCAACGATTCCACCTGGTTCTGCGCGGCGTCGAGCGCCGACTGCGAGACGAACTTCTGCTCGAAGAGCTGGCGCTGGCGTTCCAGCGTGCGCGTGCCGTTGGCGAGGTCGGCGCGGTCCTTCGCCACCTGCGCCAGGGACTTTTGCAGGCTCGCCTCCTCGGCGCGGGCGTCGAGGGAGACGAGGAGCTCGCCTTTCGCCACGTTCTGCCCCTCGCGGATGTGCACCTCGCGCACGGTGCTGGTGATCTGGGCGCGGATGTCGACCGACTGAAGTGCGACCACCGTGCCGTTGGCGCGCAGCCTGACGGGAACGTCGCGCCGGTCCACCGTTGCCACCGTCACCGCCACGGCCGCACCCCCGCCTTTGGCCGCCGCGCGCGGCGCCTTGTCGCGGCCCGCGTACCACCACCCGCCCGCGGCCAGCGCGAGCCCGAGAACGGCGAGGGAGACGAGCGCGCGACGCCGCACTAGCGCACCGAGGCCACGACCATCGCGGTGGCCACCGTCACCTGCTTCGCGTAGGGCACGTGCAGGAACTCGTTCGGCCCGTGCGCGTTCGACTTCGGCCCCAGCACGCCGGTCACCAGCATCTGCGCGCCCGGGAACTTCACGCCCAGCATGCCCATGAAGGGAATGGTGCCGCCCTCGCCCATGTAGGCGGCGGGCTTGCCGAAGCACGCCTGCGAGGCCGCGTCGAGCGCGACGGAAAGCCAGGACGCGACCGGCGGCGCGTTCCAGCCCGTGGCCGCCGAGTCGCAGGCGAAGACGACGCGCGCCCGGTAGGGCGGATCGGCCTCGAGCGTTCGCTTGAAGGCCTCGCCCGCCGTCGGGCCGTCCACGAGAGGCGGCAGGCGAAGGGAAAGCTTGAGCTTGGTGAAGGGCAACTGGACGTTTCCGGCCGATGAAGTGGGCGGCAGGCCGTCGGCGCCGGTGACGGCGAGCGCGGCTCGCCAGGTGCGGTTGAGCACGAGTTCGACCGGGTCCTTGGTCGCGGGTTCCGCGAAGATCGACGCGGTGCCCTGGTCGTCGCAGCACGAGGCCCAGGGGAATCGCTGCCACATCGAGTCTCCCAGGATCGCGGCCGCCTGCCGGGCCTGGTCCAGGCGATCGGCGGGGATGTCGCAGTTGAACGCCGCCGGGCCCACCACGCCGGTGCGCGAATCGTCCACGCGGTCGAGGATCTGGCGCGCGATCCGGAACGAGGACGGCACCACGCCGCCAGCATCGCCCGAGTGCACGCCTTCTTCGAGGACACCCACTTCCAGCGTGCCGTTCACCAGCCCGCGAAGCGAAGTCGTCACCCAGAGCTGCTCGTAATTTCCGGCGCCCGAATCGAGCGCCACGACGAGCTGGACATCGCCCATGCGCGGCGCCAGGGCCTCGAGGTAGGCCGGCAGGTCGTAGCTGCCGCTCTCCTCGCAGGTCTCGATGAGCCCCACGCAGCGCGGGCGGGCCACGCCTTCCCCGTCGAGCGCCATCACGGCGGAGAGCGCGGCGAAGACCGCATAGCCGTCGTCGGCGCCGCCGCGGCCGTAGAGCTTGCCGTCCTCGTAGACGGGAATCCAGGGGCCCAGGCCCTCGCGCCAGCCCGTCATCTCGGGTTGCTTGTCGAGGTGTCCGTAGAAGAGGACCGTGCGCTCGCCGGCGAGCCCGCCCGTGGCGGGGATGTCGAAGAAGAGCACCGGGGTGCGCCCCCCGATGCGCACGATCTCCAGGGCGAGGCCGGCCACGCCCTGGGCGGCCACCCACTTTTCCGCCTGCCGGATCGCCGCCTCGATGTGGCCGTGTTTCGCCCAGTCCGGGTCGAAATGGGGGCTCTTGGCGGGAATGCGGACGTACTCCACGAGCTGCGGGACGATGTCGGCGTCCCACTGCCGGTCGATGCGCGCCGCGAGCGGACCGGCGGCAATGGCGGGAATGGCGGGACGGGCGGTCATGGAGCGCTTCCTTCGGGTCTGGAGCGGCAATTCTACTGCCCGCGCCCCGGCACCGCGTAAAATGGCGCCACTCCACTCCTCAGAAGCCATCCCCATGAAACTCACCGACCTGCACAAGAACCAGGGGCTCAAGATCGAGGGCATTGCCCGCCGCGGCGGCGTAGCCGACCGCTATGGAAAGGGCGCTGGGCTCGTCCCCGATCGCAAGGAGCAGAGGAAGCTCGACGCCGCCGCGGGCCTCGTGCCCTTCGCCTGCAAGCTGCACGGCGACCTCGTGAAGGAAATCACCGAGCGCGCCCAGGCCAAGGGCACGGGCATCAACGAGACCGTCGAGGAGCTCCTGAAGAAGGGACTCGCCGCGAAGAAGTAGGCGCGGCCCCGATGGCCCTCAAGGCGACCATCTTCAAGGCCGAACTCACGGTATCGGACCTGGACCGTGCCCACTACGGGACGCACACGCTGAGGATCGCGCGCCATCCGTCCGAGACCGACGAGCGCATGATGGTGCGCGTGCTCGCTTTCGCGCTCAACGCCGACGAGCGCCTCGCGTTCGGCCGCGGCCTGTCGAGCGAAGCCGAGGCCGACCTCTGCCTCACGGACCTCACCGGCGCCATCGACCTGTGGGTGGACGTGGGCCTTCCGGACGAGCGCGAGATCCGCAAGGCCTCGGGCCGGGCCGCGCGGGTGGCGGTCTACACCTACGGCACCGGCGCGGAACTCTGGTGGAAGCAGAATGCGGAGGCAATGGCGCGCCTCCCGAACGTTGCCGTGATCGACCTTCCCGTCGAGACGACCCGCGCGATGGCAGCGCGGGCCGCGCGCAGCATGAAGCTCCAGTGCACCATCCAGGAGGGCCACGTCTGGCTCGCCGACGACCAGGTCTCGCTCGCGATCGAACCCCTGGTTCGCCAGGCTGCGGCATGAAAGGCCTTCGCGCCGTCCTGCTCACCTTGGCCGCCCTCGTCGTCGCGGCCTGCGGCCCGTCGGTGCCGAAGATCCCGAGGCTCGACGCCGGCGCCGTTGTCCTCGCCTTCGGCGACAGCCTCACCTTCGGCACGGGCGCGGCGCCCGCGCAGGCCTACCCGGCGGTGCTCGCGCGCCTCATCTCGCGCAAGGTCGTGGCCGCGGGAGTACCCGGCGAGACGAGCGAGGAGGGCCTTGCGCGCCTGCCCTCCGTGCTGGACGAGGTGAAGCCGCAACTCCTCGTGCTCTGTCACGGCGGCAACGATTTCCTGCGCAAGATGGGCGAGGAAGGCGCATCGCAGAACGTGCGCGCCATGATCCGCCTCGCACAGTCCCGCGGCATTTCCGTCGTGCTGCTGGCCACGCCCAAGCCCGGCTTCGGCACCTCGAAGGTGAAATTCTACGAGGAGGTCGCGAAGGAACTCGCCATTCCCGTGGAAACCGAGGTGCTCCCCGACGTGCTGGGCTCGCGTTCCCTCAAGAGCGACCTCGTGCACCCCAACGCCGAGGGCTACGCGGTGATCGCGGAGGCCGTCGCCGGCCTGCTGCGCGCCTCGGGCGCGGTGGGAAAGTAGCCGCCGCTAGATCCAGCCGCGGCAGCGCGCCGCGCCGCAGCGGCAGGCGAGCCTGCCCTCGTGGTGGCTGTCCTCGTAGTCCACGGTGAGTTCCTCGCCCTTCGCGATGGCGCGCAGCGCGTAGAACTCCGCGCGGTCCTTCGTGCGGCGCATGAAGGTGTTCGGCGCGCAGGAGTGGTTGATGAAGCGAAATCCCGTGCGCATGCCGCGCGCGTCGATCGCCTTGCGGTCCAGTTCCACGATGGCGACGATCGCGAGCTTCGCCGCCCGCCGCCGCGCTTCCGCGATTGCCACCACCTCGCCCTCGAACTCGCCGATCTTCGCGCGCCGGGCGATCGCGCAGCCGGCGAAAAGGCCGCGGCCGGTGATCGGGCTTCGCGCCACGAAGAGCGCGTCGTGGGCCGGCGAGGAAAACACGACGCGTTTCATGGGACCAAAGTCTAGCATCGCAGCCCTTTCCCGAACTTCCGCCCCGCGCCCGTGTCCACGAGCTTTTGAAGGGAAATCCTGCCGCCATGATCCGCACCGCCGCCCTGCTTCTTTCCGCCGCCCTCGCGGCCCTGCCCGCTCCTCGCCGCCACCGAGGAGCCTGCCTTCGAAACGCTGAGGCAATCCGGCGAGTTCGAGATCCGCAGCTACGCACCGATGATCGTCGCGGAAACGACGGTCGAGGGCGACCTGTGGAGCGCATCGAACGACGGCTTTCGCGTGATCGCCGGCTACATCTTCGGCAACAACGCTTCGGTCCGCGGGCCGGGCGCCGAGCAGGTCGCAATGACGGCGCCGGTTACCGTCGAGCCCGCCTCCGAGCGCATCGCCATGACCGCTCCCGTGACGACGGAGCGCTCGGGCGAACGCTTCCGGATGCACTTCGTCATGCCCTCGCGCTACACGCTGGACACGCTCCCGAAGCCTCTCGACGATCGCGTGAGGCTGCGCGAGGTCCCGGCGCGCAGGATGGCGGTGCTCCGGTTCTCCGGCTTCACCGGCGAGGACAAGGTCGCGGACAAGACCGGGGAGCTTCTCGCCCGGGTCCGCGCGGAAGGGCTCGAGGCCGCGGGTGCCCCGCAGCTCGCGCGCTACGACCCGCCGTGGACGCTGCCCTTCCTGCGGCGAAACGAGCTCATGGTGCCCGTGCGCTGAGCGCATCCCGACGCGTCACCCGCCACGCGATCACGCCCGCGGCCGCGAGCATCGCCGCGGCGACGAAGAACGCCATGCCCGGTACGTGCAGCCCGTCGCCCTTCGCGATGGACTGCGCGAAGACCTGCGTGAAGAGGGTCGGCCCGATCATCCCGGTGATCGCCTGCAGGCTCGCGGTCGCGCCCTGCAGCTGCCCCTGCTCGGAAGCGCCCACGCGCCGGCTCATGATCGCCTGCGCCGACGGGCCCCGCGAGCCCCCACAGCGCCATCACCGGAATGCCGCACAGGAAGACCCAGCCCGCGGGCGCGCCACCATAGATCGCCATCCCGGCCGCGCCGAAGGCGAGCCCCGCCGCGAGCGCGCGCCGCTCGCCGATGCGCTTGACCACCGGCCGGATCATCCCGCCCTGCACGATCATCGAGCACACGCCCACGGCGGCGAGCACCAGGCCCACGGCCATCGTGCCCCAGCCGTAGCGGTAGCCCATGTAGAGCACCGTGATCGCCGGGAACACCACGTGGGAGAGCTGCATGAGGAAGAGCACCGCGGCGACGCCGTAGAGCTCGCGGTGCGTGCGCAGGAGCTTCAGCGACCCCACGGGATTGGCCCGCTTCCAGGAAAACGGCGCGCGCCTGTCCTTCGGGAGCGATTCCGGCAGCACGAAGTAGCCGTACGCGGCGTTGGCGAGCGCGAGCGCCCCGGCCACCCAGAACGGCAGTCGCGGGTCGACGCCGCCCAGCACGCCGCCCAGGGCGGGCCCCAGCGTGAAACCCAGTCCGAACCCGGCGCCGACCATGCCGAAGGCGGCCGCGCGCTTCTCCTGCGGGGTGACGTCCGCGATGTAGGCGAACGCGGTCGCGACGCTCGCCGCGGTGATCCCCGAGATCACGCGCCCGACGAAGAGCCAGGCGAGGTTCGGGGCGAGGGCCATGAGGAAATAGTCGAGGCCCAGGCCGAAGCAGGAGACGAGGATCACGGGCCGGCGGCCGAAGCGGTCCGAGACCGCGCCCAGGAGCGGCATGAACACGAACTGCATCAGCGCCCAGGCGGTGCCGAAGACGCCGTAGACCGCGGCCGCGCGCGCCGTGTCGCCGCCCTCGAAACTCTCCACGAGCTTGGGCAGCACCGGGATCACGATGCCCATGGCGATCACGTCCACCACCACGAGGATGAAGATGAAGACGAGCGCGGCGGGACGGGCGGGCATGGGACGAAAGTCGCAGGGAAGCGTGGAGTCTAGCGGAACGGCTCGGCTATCCGGCGCACCGTTGATCCCCGGCAAGGACCGGGCCCGCGCCGCGACTACCGTGGAATCGGGATACCTTCCCGGAGGTCGTGTGCGATGAAAACCGAAACCTCTCGCCATCCCGACGTGCGGCACCCGCAGTTCTACGCGCCGCGCCATGACGATCCCTACCGCGATGCCGGCAAGCCGCCGCAGGGTGCGCGCTGCCCGTCCTGCGGCGTCGTCTTCCGCAACGGCCGCTGGGCCTGGGGCCGCGCGCCGAAGGACGCCATCGCGACCACCTGCCCGGCCTGCCTGCGCATCCAGGACCGCTTTCCGGGCGGATACCTGGTGCTCAAGGGGCCATTCGTGCAGGAACATCGCGAGGAACTGCGCGCGCTCGTCCGGGCGCGCGAAGCCCACGAGCGCGCCGAGCACCCGCTCGAACGCGTGATGGAAATCGGCGAGCGCCCGCAGGCGCTGGAGATCACGACGACCGGCAACCATCTCGCCCGCGCCATCGCGAACGCCGTGCACGCGGCCTACGAAGGAAGCCTCAGGTCGCGCTACGAGCCGGGCGAGAATCTCCTGCGCGCCGTCTGGACGCGGTAGGGGCCGCGCTCCCCGCCCCGGGCCGCGCTCTCTCGCGCCACACCTGGCGGAACTTGCCGCTCACCGGGTGGGCGTCGATCGCGCCCGTCTCGATGCGCACGGTCACGCCGGAGAGTTCCCGGTCGGCCAGGAACCCTTCGAGCGCACGCCGCACGCGGGCCCGTTCGCGCGCTGCTCCACCCGCACGCGCATCGCGCTCCGCCCCGCCTGCACGACCTGGAAGCGGTGCACGCCCGCGCCTTCCTCGATCGCCGTGCAGAGCGCCATCGGCAGCACGGGCACCTCGCGGCCGCGGCTCGTCGCGCAGGCGAAGGATTTCGTCCCGCCGGCCGTCGACGCGGATCACCGGAAGCGGACTGCCGCAGGGGCAGGGCTTCGATACGAAAGTGACGCTGTCGCCCAGCTCGTAGCGCACCAGCGGCTGCACGCGGTTGGCGAGGTTGGTAAGGAGGACGGATGCCGAGGGCGTGTCCGGCGGCACGGGCCGGCAGTGCTCGTCCACGGGCTCGAGCACCGCCCAGTCGTCGTTCACGTGCAGCGCGCCGTGCGCGCACTCGAAGGCGATGTCGGGGAACTCGGAGGCCCCGTAGTCGCCCGCCACGCGGCAGCCGAAGGCGCGCTCGATGTGGTCGCGCGACAGGGGTGCGAGCCACTCGCCGCCGTACCACAGCACCGAAGGCGCGAGCGCGAGGCGCCCCGCATCCTTCTCGTGGGCGAGCGCCCGGAGCACCGTCGCGTAGGAGGCCACCACGGTCGGCCGGAAGCGTTCCAGCGCCGCGCAGATCTCGCGCAAGGGCGCCGTCACCGGGATCACGCACGCGTTGGCGGCGAACCACGGGTGCAGGGCGCGCAGGCGCTCCCAGCCCACGACGCCCGCGAAATGCCCCTCGGTGGCCGCGACGAGCGCGTAGCGGTTGCCGGCGAGCGGCGAGCGCCAGTTCCACGCCGGCGAGAGCGCGCCCATGCGCACGGCGCCCAGCGCGTCGTAGACGGCGAGCGCGTCCGCATCCTGGACGATGAGCCCCGGCACGCCCGTGGTCCCGGAGCTGGAGAAGATCGCGTAGCGGCCGAGGAAGGGCTCGCCGATGCGCGCGCGGTCCGCGACGAAGCGTTCCACGCCGCTGCGCGTGAGCGGCCGGGTCGGTGACCCAGTCGTCGAAGCGCGCCATGAGGTCCGCCTTGTGGACCGGGGGCAGGTCCGCGAGACGCAGGGCGCGGTCGGCGAGTCCCTTCCAGGCGCGGCGATAGAAGGCCGACTCGCGGCGGGTGCGCTCCAGTGAGAGCGCGCGAGGCGCGCGTCGCGCGCGCGCGCGATCGCCTCGCGGCCCGCGGCCTGCGTCCAGCACGCATCCGCCGTGGCTGCCGCGCACCGCCACATCGCATCGAGAAAGGTCCACTCGCCGCGCTTCACGACCGCGCCCTCGCGCCATGTCCCAGCTTCCCTTCTACCCCATCCGGCGACAGGGGGAACCCCGGCTGGATCAGGAAATCCGCGCTTCTCCCGGGCGCGAGGTCCCCTCGTGTAGACTTTTCGCCGTGCGCCGCCTCCTTCACGCCCTCTTCCTCTGCCTCGCGCTGCTCGGCTTCCAGCAGCAGCTGGCCGTGCACGCGTACGCGCACCTCGCCAACGCCCGGACGGAAGGCCTCACCGCGCCGGGCAATGGCGCGGCCTGCGCCACCTGCGAGATCCTCGCTTCCGGCAGCGACGGCGTCTCCGCCTTCCTCCCCGAGGATGCGCCGGCGTACGCCGATGGCGTGGTGGCCTCCGGCCGCTTCTTCTCCCGTGCCGCCGCGGCACCGGCCTGCTACCGCTCCCGGGCGCCACCCGTCCTCTCCTGAAGCGAACCGAAGCCGCAGCGCCGCCCGCGAGGCCGGCCGCTGCCCGTTCCCCTTTCCAGGAGAAATTCCATGTCCAGACTTCATCTGGTGTCCGGCGCATTGGCGCTGGCACTGTGCGCGGCACCGGCCGCCCGCGCCGCCACCGAGGCGGACCTCGCGCAGATCCGCGAGGAGATCCGCCAGCTTCGCCAGGCCTACGAGGCGCGCATCGACGCGCTCGAAAGCCGCCTCCGCGCGGCCGAATCCCGGGCGGCCGAGGCGAAGCCCGCGCAAGCGGCTGCGCCAGCCGCCGCGCCAGCGCCCGCGTCCACGGCTGGCGCCGCGAGCGCCAGCGCCTTCAACCCCGCCCTGTCGCTCATCCTGCAGGGCAATTACGCCAGCCTGAAGAACGACCCGGACCAGTACGCCCTCCACGGCTTCGCCCCCGGCGGCGAGATCGGGCCGGGTAAGCGCGGCTTCAGCCTCGCCGAGTCCGAGATCGTGATCTCGGCCAACGTAGACGAACGGTTCAGCGGCAAGCTCGTCGCCGCGCTGACGCCGGACGAGACGGTGGCGGTCGAGGAGGCCTACGGTCTCTACACCGCCGCGCCCGCCGGCCTCGTGCCGAAGTTCGGGCGCTTCTTCTCCGGTATCGGCTACCTGAACGAGCAGCACCCGCACGCCTTCGACTTCCACGGCGCGCCGCTCGCCTACGAGGCCCTGCTCGGCGGACGCTTCGTGCAGGACGGGCTGCAGGTGAAGTGGGTAGCGCCCCTCGACTCGTTTGTGGAGATCGGCGCCGAGGCCGGCAGCACCGAGGGCTTTCCCGGCACGGCGCGCAGCCGCAACGCCCCCGGAAGCGGCGCGATCTACGCCCACGCCGGCGGCGACCTCGGCGAGAGCAACTCCTGGCGCGCGGGGATCTCGCTCCTGCGCACGAAGGCGCAGGGTCGCGAGTGGACGCAGGCCGACCTCGCCGGCAACGACGCCCTGCTCTCCTTCACCGGCCGCAGCCGCGTGGCGATCGCCGACTTCGTCTGGAAGTGGGCTCCCGGGGGCAACGCGCGCGAGAGGAGCTTCAAGCTCCAGGGCGAGTACCTGCGGCGCCAGGAGCGCGGCGACCTCGCCTACGACGCCGACGGCGCGCTCGGCCTTACGCAGGAGGGCGCCTACCGCTCGACGCAAAGCGGGTGGTACCTGCAGGGCGTCTACCAGTTCCTGCCCGCCTGGCGCGTGGGCCTGCGCCACGACCGCCTTTCCACGGGCACGCTCGACTACGGCGACAACGCCGCGAACCTCGGTCTCGAGGCCTTCTCGCCGAAGCGCACCTCGGTGATGGTGGACTGGGCCCCGTCGGAATTCAGCCGCGTGCGCGCGCAGTTCGCGCGCAGCGAGACCGTGCCCGGCCTCGCCGACAACCAGTTCTTCCTGCAGTACATCCTGTCGCTGGGCGCCCACGGCGCCCATCGTTACTGAGGCCCGCCATGGCTGCCCGCCGATTCCTGCTGCTCGCGCTCTGCCTCGCCGCGTCCGCGTCACCCGCGCTCGCGGCGCTCAACGTCCTTGCCACCGTGCCCGAGTGGGGCGCACTCGCCGCGGAACTCGGCGGCGACAAGGTGAAGGTCGCCGTCGCCACCACCGCGATGCAGGACCCGCACCGCGTGGAGGCCCGCCCCAGCCTCATCGCCCGCGCCCGCAATGCCGACCTCGTGATCGCCACGGGCGCCGAGCTGGAGGCGGCGTGGCTGCCGCTGGTGGTCCAGCAGTCGGGCAACCCGAGGATCCGCGCCGGCCAGCCCGGCTACCTCGAGGCCGCGGCCTTCGTGCCGATGCTCGAGAAGCCCGCGCGCCTGGACCGTGCCGACGGCGACGTGCACGCCGCGGGCAACCCGCACATCCAGACCGACCCGCGCAACGTCGCCCGCGTGGCGCAGGCGCTCGCCGCAAGGCTCGCGGAGCTCGACCCGGGCAATGCCGGTACCTACCGCACCCGCCACGCCGCGTTCGCCGGCCGGTGGTCGGAGGCCATCGCGAAGTGGGAGAAGGAGGCGGCTCCCCTTCGCGGCGCGCGGGTGCTGGTACAGCACCGGGCCTTTCCCTACCTCTTCGCGTGGCTGGGCATCGAGGAGGCGGGCGCGCTCGAGCCCCGGCCCGGCGTCGAGCCCACCACCGCGCACCTGTCGGCGCTGCTCGCGGAGCTCGAGCGCAAGCCGGTGAAGATGGTCGTCCGCGCGGCCTACCAGTCCGACCGAGCCTCGCAGTGGCTCGCCGGGAAGGCGAAGCTGCGCCCGGTCGTGCTCCCCTTCACCGTGGGCGGCTCGGAGGGCGCGGGCGACCTCTTCGGCCTCTACGAGGACACGATCCGCCGCCTGCTCCAGGGAATGCGGTGAACGGCGTCGCCATCGATCTTGACATCCTCTGGCCCGCGCTCGCCGCGGGCCTGCTCGTCACGGCGACGCACGTGCCGCTCGGCATGCAGGTGCTCGCGCGCGGCATCGTCTTCATCGACATCGCCATCGCCCAGATCGCGGGCTGCGGGGTGCTGCTCGCCGACCGGCTGGGCTTCGAGGCCGAGGGCGTGGCTGCGCAGGTCGCCGCGCTCGCCGCGGCCCTCGGCGGCGCCCTGCTCCTCACCTGGACGGAGCGCCTCTGGCCCGAGGTCCAGGAGGCGGTGATCGGCGTCGTGTTCGTGCTCGCGGCCACCGGGGGCGTGCTGCTGCTCGCCTCCAACCCGCACGGCAGCGAGCACCTGCGCGACCTGCTGGTCGGGCAGGTCCTGTGGGTGAAGCCGGCCCAGCTCGCCGTCGCCGCCGTCGTCTACGCGGCGATCCTCACGGCCTGGTTCGGCTGGGGCGAGCGCCTCGGCCGCGTGGGCTTTTACGGGCTGTTCGCGGTCGCGGTCACCTTGAGCGTGCAGCTGGTGGGCCTCTACCTCGTGTTCGCGACCCTCATCGTGCCGCCACTCGCCACGCGCGCGATGGGCCGGGGCCGGCTCGCGGCCGCGTGGTCCATCGGCGCGGCGGGTTACGCGGCCGGGCTCGTCGCTTCGACGATGACTGACCTGCCGAGCGGGCCCGCGATCGTCTGGGCGATCGTCGGCGTGGGGATCCTGGTCGCGACGGGCCGCGCGCTCCTCGGCCCTCGCGCGGCGCGAGCCTAGCCGCGCGGTCGCCGCTCGACGCAGTAGGCGTAGCCGAGCGAGGCGAGTTCGGCCTCCGACAGGCTGTCGGAGCGGCTCGCCGCCTGGATCATGTAGGTCGCGACCTGCTCGCCCCAGTTGTCGGAGGGCTTTCGCACGCCCTGCTCGAGATCCTTCGCGCCGCGGCGCTTCAGGTTCTCGATCATGTTCGCGATCCGGCCGGTGGTCGCGCGGCAACTGCGCTTGACCTCCTCGGATGCCGCCTGGGCCCATGGCCGGACCGGAGCCGAGCATCGCCGCGAGGCCGGCGGCCGCGACGAGGGTCTTCATGCTTTTCATGGTCTGTTCTTCCTTTTTTGGGTCGACTACGCGTGGAGGGCGACATTCTACCTTTCCGCGCCGCGCGAACGCCGCGCCGCCGATGCCGGTTAGGATAGGGGTCCGGAACCGAACCCCTTGCCGAGGAACATGGACGACAAGACTTCCGCCAAGCCACCGCCGCCCGCCCGGGGCGACGACGCGACCCCGGTGTCGCGCAGGATCCGCGAGCGCCTGCAGAAGGCGCGCGTGCGCTTCCACGCGAACGACAACATCGCCGCGCACATCGAGCCCGGGCGAGCTTGCGACGCTGCTGGACGAGGTCGAGGCGAAGATGCAGCGCGTGCTGGAGAGCCTCGTGATCGACACCGAGAGCGACCACAACACCCGGGGCACCGCGCGGCGCGTGGCCAAGATGTACCTGAACGAGGTCTTCCGCGGCCGCTACACGCCGAAGCCCCCGGTCACCGAGTTCCCCAACGTCGAGCGCCTGAACGAGCTGATGATCGTGGGCCCGATCACGGTGCGAAGCGCCTGTTCCCACCACCTGTGCCCGATCATCGGGCGGGTGTGGATCGGCGTCATGCCCAACGAGCACTCGAACCTGATCGGGCTCTCCAAGTACGCGCGCCTGTGCGACTGGGTGATGAGCCGGCCGCAGATCCAGGAGGAGGCGGTCACGCGCCTGGTGGACCTGCTGCAGGAGCGCATGCAGCCCGACGGCCTGGCGCTCGTGATGGAAGCCGACCACTTCTGCATGCAGTGGCGCGGCGTGAAGGACACCGATTCGAAGATGGTGAACAGCGTCATGCGGGGATCGTTCCTCAAGGACGCCAACCTGCGCCGCGAATTCCTCGCCCTGCTCAAGAAATAGACGCCCCGGAGGCCCCATGCTCGTCCGACTCCTCTACGCCAGCCGCGCCGCCAAGCCCGTCGCCCCCGCGGTGATCGAATCCATCCTGGAGCAGTCGCGCAAGCACAACCCGGAGCTCGGCATCACCGGGCTCCTGTGCCAGAGCGGCGAGGTGTTCATGCAGGTGCTCGAGGGCGGGCGCGACGCGGTGAACGCGCTCTACAACCAGATCGTGCGCGACGAGCGCCACAAGGACGTGGTGATCCTGCATTACGAGGAAGTCGCCGAGCGCGCCTTTTCCGGTTGGACGATGGGGCAGGTGAATCTCGCCAAGGTGAACCCCTCGACACTCCTCAAGTACGGCGAGAAGCCGGCGCTCGATCCCTACGCCATGTCCGGGAAGGCCGCGATGGCCTTCCTGCAGGAACTCATCGCCACCGCGCAGATCATCGGCCGAGCGGGCTGATCCTCGCGTCTCCCGCCATTGCGTCCCGGGCCGCGACGCCCGCCCCATGGCCCTGCTGCGCCACCGCCGATTCGCGCGCCGGGAGGATCTCGGGCTATCCGCCGCGGAATTCGCCGCCCTCGAGCGGCAGGACACCCCGCAGAAGATCCAGCGCTTCCTCAACCGCATCCCCGCGAACCACGAGCTGGGCGGCGAGACGCTGCTCTCGGCGCGGGAGGTGCTTCGCCAGCGCCGCGCCCATTGCCTGGAAGGGGCGCTGGTGGCCGCCTGCGCGCTCTGGATCCACGGGAAGCCGCCGCTCCTCGTGCACCTGGACTGCGATACCTCGGACTACCCGCACTGCATCGCCGTGTTCCGCCGCGGGCGGTTCTGGGGGGCGATCTCCAAGACCAACGGCGGCGTGCTGCGCTATCGGGACCCCATCTACCGCACGCTCCGGGAACTCGCGATCTCCTACTTCCACGAGTACTGCGACCGCAAGGGGCGGCACACGCTCCGGAGCTTTTCCGGCGCCTTCGACCTGCGGCGCGTGGACACCGACGACTGGGTGACGCCCGCGAAGGCCTGCTGGGACCTGCACAAGCGCCTGGTGGGACTCCGCCACTATCCCCTGGTGCCCGCGCGGCAGGTGCAAGGGCTCTCGCGGCGCGATCCCTTCGAGACGCGGCTCGCGAAGATCGTGCAGTACCCGAAGCCCAGGCGCCGGCGGCGAAATGCAAAGGGCCGCTAGCCCGCTACCGAGACCTGCGCGAGCCCCGCGTCGACGACGAGGCTCTGCCCGGTGATCGCCGCGGCGTCGTCGGAGGCGAGGAAGAGCGCCACGCGCGCCACGTGCGCGGGTTCCAGCCGGAACTTGAGGCACTGCGCCTCGAGGAAGCGGCGGTCCTCGTCCGGCGTGCGCCACAGCGCGCTCTGGCGCGGCGTGACGACCGCCCCCGGCACCAGGGCGTTCACGCGGATGTTGCCTTCGCCCAGTTCTCGCGCCAGCGTGCGGGTGATGCCGGCGATGGCCGCCTTCGAGGCGGTGTATCCCACCAGCTGCGGTCGCCCGCGCATCCAGGCGACCGACCCCAGGTTGATGATCGCGCCGCCGCCCGCCGCCGACATGCCCGGCGCCACCTGCTGGATCGCGAACACGTGGTGGCGGAGGTTGAGCGCGAGGCACTCATCCCAACCGTCCGGCGTGAGTTCGGCCAGCGTGTGGCGAGTGTCGTTCCCCGCGTTGTTCACCAGCACGCGCACCGCCCCGAGTTCGCGCCCGACGGAGGCCAGGCAGTCCTGGTACGCGGCCACGTCGCGAACGTCGCAGTCTTGGAAGCGCGGCGCATGGCGGGCTCCCGCGAGGCGCGCGGCGAGCGCCCGGCCCTCCTCCCGGGAAATGTCGCAGAAGGCGACCTTCGCGCCCTGGGAAGCGAACGCCTCGACGAAGGCGGCGCCGATGCCGGCCGCGCCGCCGGAGACGAAGACCACGCGGTCGCAAAGGCTGGGATACGTCCCGGGGGGGGCGAGCATGTCCATGGGTCAGTCTCCGGAATAGTGTGGCTCGGGAAGTCCGGCGATGCCGACGTCGCAGGCGAAAAGCCCGCCGGCGTGGGGATGCGCGGCGAGTTCCGCCTCGGCCGCGCCTTCGCGCGCGGTCGTGATGAAGAGCGTGCTCAGGGCCGCGCCGCCGAAGGCGACCATCGTGCAGCGTCGCGCCGGCACCCGGACCACGGCGAGCACCTCGCCTTCCGGGCCGTAGCGCAGCACGCGCCCGCCCTCGTACTGCGCGCTCCAGTAGCCGCCCTCGCCGTCCACCGCGGCGCCGTCGGGTCGGCCGCCGTAGTCGGGCGAGGCGCGGTCGCCGAGGGTTCGCGCGAACACGCGGCGATTGCCGGCCTCGCCCGAGGCGAGGTCGAAATCGAACCGGTAGATCACGTGATTCGGCGTATCCGACTGGAAGAGGCTTCGCCCGTCGACGCCGAAAGCGAGCCCGTTGCTCGCGCGCACGCCCAGCCCCTGGGCCGGGCCCCAGGCCTCGCGGACGGCGCCGCGCTCGAGGCAGAACATCGAGGCGATCTCCGCCGTGCGCTCCTCGAACATCGCGCCGGCCCAGAATCGGCCCGCGCCGTCGCAGCGCCCGTCGTTGAAGCGCATCCGGCCGGTGTCGTAGGGCGCCTCGGCGATCCTGCGCAGTTCCCCTGTCGCGGGATCGAACCGGTGGAACCCGTCGCGCAGCGCGGCCACGAGGCCGCCGCCGCGTGCGAGCGCGATGCACCCCGGCTCGCCAGGCATGTCCCATCGCTCGTCCGCGCCGGTGGCCGGGTCGAAGCGATGGATGGCGCGCCCCGAGATATCGACCCAGTAAAGCCGCTGTTCCGGCACGGACCACAAGGGACATTCCGCGAGCTTCGCGCGAGCGCCGAGGACCAGGCGCGCCTCGCCGAGGTCAAGCGGAGCGCTCATGACGCGCGTTCCATCGCGACACCGATTCGCATCGTGGCGGCCATCGTCTCGCCCGGCGCCAGCACTCGCATGCCGGTGCCGGACTGTCCCGCCGCGGCGAGCGCGAACGCGTCGATCACGTGGGACACGGGCTCGAGCGCGATGAAGGAACGGCCATCGCCGGGAGCGTAGCAGACGAGGCAGTCGAGAGGCGCCGGCGCGCTCAGTTCCACCCGGTGGGCGCCGTAGTCGAGCTGCGCCCGTCCCTTCCAGCCGGTGAAGCATCGGTCCACGATCCAGTCGTCGACGCGTCGCGGGCGCCTGAACTCCATTGCGGAAGGCGTCGGCACCCATTCGCGGGGAAGCCGGTCCTCGCCCGTCTCCCACAGGCCTTCCCACGCGCTCTCGAGCGTGGTGCCCGCGGCGAGCGGAAAGTAGGGATGCCATCCCAGCCCGGCCGGCATCGGGCGTCCTGCGGCGTTGCGAAGCTCGAGGGCGAGCGAAAGCCCATCCCCGTCGAGCGCGATCGACTGGCTCGCCTCGAACGCGAAAGGCCAGTCGGCGTCCGGCTCGTGCGCCAGCTCGAGCCGTGCGGTCGATGCCGATCGCTGCGCGACGCTCCACGGCCTTCGCCACCCCACGCCGTGCAGCGCGTGCCGCTCCGGCGGGAAGTTCGGCCGGAGCGCGAACTCCTCCGTTCCGAAACGCAGGCGCGCCTGGCCGATCCGGTTCGAATAGGGGACGAGGGGATAGCAGCTCATCTGCCGCACCTTGCTCCCGGCGATCGCTTCGTCCGACGCGCGACGGAGGATGTCGGCATCGCGCCACGCGAAGCGCGCGATCGCGCCGCCGGTGCCGGGGCATACGAGAACGCGGCACTCGCCGGCCGCCAGCTCGACGACCTCCGCCGCCGGCGTGTCGCCTAGCTTGCCCATTCGACGAAGACGCGTCCGTCACCGCCGTCGCGCGCGCGAAGGCCCTCGCTGAGAGAGCATTGCGCGCGGCTCACGCCGCGCAGCCAGGATCGCTGCGGCTCGAAGCCGCCGGTCACCACGCCGGCCATGACGCACGGCGCGCGCCTGGGCATGCCGAAGACGCGTGCTTCCTCCACCGGCGAAGAGACGTCGATCTCGCCGGTGTGCTGGACCGCCCTTCCCAGACAGAGCACGTGTCCCTCGCGCCCCCAGGCCGGCAGTCCGCCCAGCGGGCGCCTGACGAGCCGCGCCTGGCCACCCTCGACACGCTCGCCGGTCTCGAGGTCGTGCCAGGCCACCCCCGAGGGGAAGTAGACCTCGGTCTCGCCGCCGGGACGGACGATGGGCGCGACCAGCAACGCCTCTCCCAGCAGGTACTGCAGATCGAAGGCGCGCGCCGCACGATCGCGCGGGAAGGCGAGCGCCATCGCGCGCATCACCGGAAGCCCCGAGCGCGCCGCCTCCTCCGAAGCGCCGACGAGGTAGGGAATCAGCCGGTAGCGGAACGCGAGGAGCCGCTTCGCGATCTCCTCGGCCTCGGCACCGAACGCCCAGGGCTCGCGAGCGCCGATGCCGTGGTAGCGGAAGTGCGAGCAGAAGATCGCGTTCGCCGTCCAGCGCAGGAACAGCTCCGCGCTCGGCTGCTCGGCGCCGTAGAAGCCGCCGACGTCCGTGGCGTAGTAGGGAACTCCCGTGAGGCCGTAGCCCAGGCCGCCGCGGATGCTCGCCGCCATGCCCTCCCAGTCGGACTGCGGATCGCCGCCCCACTGGATGGGATAGCGCTGCGAGCCGATGAAGCCGTCGCGGCCCCAGACCATGGGCGCACCGCGGCCGTGAGCGTCGTTGTAGCGCCGCGTGGCCTCGAACACGCAGCGGTTGTAGAGCAGCGGGTAGACGTTGTGCAGCCGTCGCCCCGTGTCCCCGTTGTGCGCGAGCATGTCGTCCTCGACATGCTCGCCGAAGTCGGTCTTGATGACGTCGATCCCGTCGTCGAAGAGCTCGTCGTGGCGCCTTGCCCAGTACGCCGCCGCCTCCGGATGGGTGAAGTCGATAGCGCCCGACGGCGGCAACGGCGTGAGGACCTTGCCGAAGGGATCGTCCGAGGGATCCTTCACCCAGTCGAAGACGTACGCGCCGCCGTCGCGCTTGCGCAGGAGCCAACCCTTCGCCGCGAGCTCGCCGAAGAGCGGGCTGTGCACCGAGACGTACGGGTACTCCCAGACGCAGACCCTGAGATCCTGCGCATGCAGCTCCCCGAAGGTTCGGCGCGGGTCGTCGTAGCGGGCCGGATCCCACTCGAAGGCGAAGCGCGTGCGGACATCCCACGCCGCGCGGCCGTCGATGGTGATCACGTCGCAGGGGATGGCGCGCCGGCGCACCTCCTTCGCGGCGTCGATCGCGTCCTGCGGCACCTTGTAGTAGGCGCGCGAAAGCCACATCCCGAAGCTCCAGAGCGGCGGGACCTCCGCCCTCCCCGTGAGGTGGGTGTAGCGTTCGAGCATCGCGGCGGGATCGCCCGCGAAGAAAAAGAGGTCGAGCGCTTCGTCCTCCACCTCGAGCACGAGCGTGCGATGCGACCACTGGGGGTAGCCGACGCCGTGGCGCACGACGCCCGGGGTATGGACGAGGAGTCCCCAGCCGTCGGAGCTCCAGCAGAAGGGGATGTTCTTGTAGGAAAGCTCCGTGTTGACGCCCAGCGCGTCCTCGGTGCGTCCGCGCACCAGCTGGCCGCGCTTGTCGAGCGGGCCGAACTTTTCGCCGAACCCGTAGACCGCCGCGCCGCTCTCCAGGGCGAACGCCCCGCACCAGCGGCGCGGCTCGCCCTCCTCGAGCCCGAAGGCCGGCAGGCGCGTGCGGCCGCGGAAATGCTGGTCGGTGATCGAGGCCAGCACGGGCCGTCCACGGTGCGCCAATTCGATCCGCACGGGATCGGGCAGGATCAGCAGCGAAAGCTCTCCCGCATCGATCCGCCATCCGCCGTCGGCCGGAACCACGGCGAGGTCCCCCTCGGGACTGGCGACGGCGAGCAGGCCGTAGTCGGGAAGCGTCGCCTCGCCGAAGCGCACGCGCAGGATCCCCTCGGCGTGGGACGAGACCTCCAGCGGCCTGCCCTCGGCGAGGAACCGGGCGGTTTCGGCGCTCGCGCCCTCGAAGGCGAGCGAGCCGAACCGCCGGAAACGCGCCTGCCCGAATCCTTCCTCGGTCATTGCCTGCCTATCCCTTGATTCCGCCCGCCGTGAGCCCGCTCACCACGCGCTCCTGGAAGATCAGGATCACGATCACGACCGGCACCATGCCGATCACCAGGGCGGCGGAGATCGTCGGCCACGGAAAGGCGAACTCGCCCTGGTACATCTGGATACCCACCGGCAGCGTGCGGTAGGCGACGGCCGAGTTGAAGGAGAGCGCGAGCAGGAACTCGTCCCAGGCGTTCACGAAGGCGAGCGTGCCCGCGGTGAACACGCCCGGCGCGGCCAGGGGCACCACGACGCGAAAGAGCGCGCCCAGCCTCGTGCAGCCGTCGATCATCGCGGCATTCTCCAGGTCGCGCGGAATCTCCTGGAAGAAGCTCACGAGAACAAGCGTGCAGACCGGCAGGTTCAGCACGGTGTACGGAAAGACGAGCGCCCAGTAGCTGTTCAGCAGGTTCAGCCCGCGCATGATCTCGAAGAGCGGGACCATGAGCGTCACCAGCGGGAACATCGACACCGCGATGATCAGCGTGAGGATGAGGTTGCGGTGGCGCAGGTTCAGGCGCGCGATCGCGTAGGCCGCGAGCGCGCTCACCAGGAGCGAGAGCGCCATCGCCAGGGCCGCGACGATCGCGCTGTTCATGAGGTACGTGGGCAGCGGCTGGTCGCTGAAGGCCGCCAGGTAATTGGCGAGGACCGGATTCTGCGGCCAGTAGGTTATCGGCTTCGCGGTGAGCTCGACCTCGTTCTTGAACGACGTGGCGAGGATCCAGAGCGCCGGAAAGAAACCGTTCACGAGGACGATGGCCGCCGCGAACCAACGCAGGGCCGCCCCGCCGCGCGCGGCTTTCATCGGCCCCCTCCGCGGATGTAGCGCAGGTAGACCCAGGTCGTCGCCATCGACAGCAGGAACATGAAGACGGCGACCGCCGAGCCGTAGCCCAGATCGAGGTAGTCGACCGCCTGCTGCTGGATGTACATCGCCAGCGTGGCCGTCTCCTCGCCCGGCCCGGGCATGCTCACCGGGATGTCGAAGGACTGGATCGCGGTCAGGGTGCGGAAGATGAGCGCCACCAGCATCGAGGGCACGAGCAGCGGAAGCGTGATCTCGCGGAACTTCGTCCACGCGGACGCCCCGTCCACCTCCGCGGCCTCGTAGAGCGAGGCGGGAATCGTCTGCAGCCCGGCGAGCAGGATCAGCGCCATGAAGGACGAGGTCTTCCAGATCGTCGCGATGCAGATGGCGGCCAGCGTGAGCGCCGGCGAGTTGAACCAGATCTGCGGCGCGAGTCCCGCCCGGCGCAGAAGGTCGTTCACCAGGCCGTACTCGCTGTGGAAGAACCAGGCGAAGATGAGGCCCACGAAGGCGAGCGGCGTCGCCCACGGCAGGAGCAGCGCCAGGCGGATGGGCCCGCGCGAGCGGAACGGCAGGTTCGCGAGGAGCGCGAGGCCGAGGCCCACGACGAGCGCCCCGGGAACGGTGACGACGACGATCACGAGCGTGTTGCGCATCGCGCGCCAGAACATGCCGTCGGAGAGCGCGGCCAGGTAGTTCTCCAGCCCGACGAACTTCACCGGCAGCCCCTGCGAGAGGCGCACGTCCATGACGCTGTTGAAAAGCAGGTTGGCCACCGGCCAGGCGACGATGACGAGGATCAGGAGGGCTGCGGGCGCGAGGAGGAGCCGGGCAAGAGCCTTCTCCGAGGGGTCGGCCACGCGGGCGAGAAAGGGGCGCGTGCTCATCGCCGCAGGGCCCGCCCGATGCGGGTCTCGATCTCGTCGAGCGCCTGGGCGGGCGTCTTCACGCCGGCCATCACGGTGTTGGTGTTGATCCGCAGCGCGTCGGACACCTGCTTGTAGACCGGCGTCACGGGCCGTGCGCGCGCGGAGGCGACGACCGGCAGCGCATCGCGGAACCACGGCACCGAAGCGAGGACCTTCGGATCCTCGTACACCTCCGGAAAGGCCGGGTGGAAGGAGCCCCGGATGGCGAGCTCGCGCGAGACGTGGGGGCTGGAGAGCCAGCGCACGAGCTTCACCGACTCCGCCTTGTTCCGGCCGAAGGCCGACACTGCCCAGTTCCAGCCGCCCATGCAGGAGACGGGCTCGCCGCCCGGCATGGCCGGCAGCGTCGTCACGCCCACCTTGCCGGAGACCTTGGTGGCGGCCCCCTTCTGGAAGTGGTTCCAGGCGTAGCCCCAGCCGACGGCGAACAGCACCTTGCCCGCCTGGAACTCCTTGCGGGTGTCATCGGTGGCCACTTCGGACACGTTCGCCTTGGCCACGCCGTCCTTCACGAGCCCTAGCCACATGGCGAGGCCCGCCTCCGCCTTGCGCCGGTCGAAGTCGAGCCCGCCGTCGCGGATGATCTCGCCGCCCTGGCTCCAGTAGGGCAGCAGGAACGTGCACACCGCGCCCTCGATCGCCTTGCCCTGGAAGCTCACGCCCTGCAGGTCGGGATCGCCCTCGCCCGCCTGGATCTTCTTCGCGACTCTCGCGAGCTCCGGCCACGTGGCGGGCGGCTTCTCGCCGTACTTCTCGAGGAGGTCTTTGCGGTAGAAGAGAAACATCGCGTCGGCGAGCGCGGGCAAGGCGATCACCTTGCCGTTGATGGTGTTGGCCGCGCGGTACGCCGGCAGGTAGCGCGACATCACGGCCTCGAGGTCCGCGCCCAGGTAGCCGTTGAGCGGCTCGGCCCACCCGGCGGCCGCGAACTGCGCCGGCCGGACGATGTCGATGAGGAAGGCGTCGAGCGTCGCGTCCTTCGCCGTGAGCACCATGTTGAGGTACTTCTGGTGCAGGTCCGACGAGGCGCCGCCCACCTCGAGCGACACCTTCACGCCGGGATTGGCCGCCATGTACTCGGCGAAGAGGGCGCGCATGATGTCCGGCCGCTGCTGGCCGCCGACGTAGACCTTCAGGTGGACTTCCGCTTGCGCCGCGGTGAGCGAAAGCGCGGCGGCGGCGAGAAGGCGGGCGAATCGGCGCACGGTCGTCAGTCGGCGGAAAGCACGTCGCCGCTCTCGGGGTCGAACGCGTGCAGTTTCGTCATGTCGATCCAGGCGCTCAGCGCCGCCCCGGCTGCAAGCGAAGCGTCCGGGTCCACGCGGGCAACGAACTCGACGCCGCGCGCGGCGAGCGTGAGCAACGTCTCCGCGCCGAGCGGCTCGACCACGACGATTCTGGCATCGAGGGCCTGGTCGCTTTCGGCGGCCCGCGCGAGGCGGATGTCCTCGGGCCGGATGCCGAGCGTCACTTCCCGGCCCGCGAGCGCGCGCCATCGCCCGCTGCGTGCCGGCGGAAGCGCCAGCGCCGCGCCGCCCTCGCCGAACGTCACGGCGACCGCGCCCGCCGATTCGGCGATGCGGCCGGGGAGGAAGTTCATCGGCGGCGAGCCGGTGAAGCCGGCCACGAAGCGCGACCGCGGCCGATGGTAGATCTCGTCGGGAGTGCCCACCTGCATGATGCGCCCGGCCGAGAGGACGACGATGCGCTGCGCGAGCGTCATGGCCTCGACCTGGTCGTGCGTCACGTAGATCGTCGTCGCCGCGAGGCGCTGGTGCAGCTTCTTGATCTCGGTGCGCATCTCGGCGCGCAGCTGGGCGTCGAGGTTGGACAGGGGCTCGTCGAAGAGGAAGGCCCTGGGCTGGCGCACGATGGCGCGCCCCATGGCGACGCGCTGGCGCTGCCCGCCCGAGAGCGCGCGGGGCTTGCGCTCGAGGAGGTGCCCGATCTGGAGGATGGCGGCCGCGTCGTTCACGCGGCGGCGGATCTCGGCCTCGGGAAGCTTCCTCAGGCGAAGGCCGAAGGCAAGGTTCTCGAAGACGTTCTTGTGCGGATAGAGGGCGTAGTCCTGGAAGACCATCGCGATGTCGCGCTCGCGCGGCGGCAGGTCGTTCACGACCCGGCCCTCGATGGAAATCGTCCCTCCGCTCACGCTCTCGAGCCCCGCCACCATGCGCAGCAGCGTGGACTTGCCGCAGCCCGACGGGCCCACGAACACCACGAACTCGCCCTGGCCGATCTCCAGGTCGATGCCATGGACGACCTGCGCGCCGCCGTCGTAGGCCTTGACGACCTTCGAGAACGCGATGCCCGGCATCAATAGGCCCCGGTGCCCAGCGTCCGGGTGAGCGCGGGCTTGATCGCCGCGAGGAACTGGTTCGCCTGGCGCATCATCATGCCCATGTCGGAGGCCACCGCGACGAAGTCGTAGCCCCAGCCGATGAAGTCCTTGACCATTTCCGGGGTCGGCCCGACCGTGCCGATGCGCTTGCCGGCCTTGTGCGTGCGCTCGGCCGCGTCCTTCAGCGCCGCCTGCACCGAGGGGTGGGCCACGTTGCCGATGACGCCCATGGCCGCGGAAAGGTCGCCCGGGCCCATGAAGATCGCGTCCACGCCGTCCACGGCGGCGATCTCCTCGAGGCGCTCGATCGCCGCCGGCGTCTCGAGCTGGATCATCCGGAAGATGCCCTCGTTCGCGCGCTTGCCGTAGTCGGCGGCCGTCGTGTAGCGGCTCGCCCGGTGCATCGCCGCGTAGCCGCGCGTGCCCGGAAAGGACTCGCCGGCCGCGGGATAGCGCGTGGAGGCCACGGCGCGCGCGGCTTCCTCGGCGTTCTGGACGAAGGGGAACATGAGCGCCTGCGCGCCGATGTCGAGCGAGCGTTTCGCGAGCACCGGATCGTTCCAGGCGAGCCGGATCACGGGAACGGTCTTCGTGGATCCGATCGCCTGCAGGATGTGGCAGGCCTGCGGGAAGTCGATCGGCACGTGCTCCATGTCGACCACCAGCCAGTCGAAGCCCAGGCATCCGAGCGCCTCGGCGGTGGCGGGCGCTCCGGACATGAGCCAGGTGCCCAGGGGGATCTGCCCACGGGACAGGAGCTTGCGGAAGGGGTTCTCGAAGGGGTCCATGGGCTCTAGAAGATGGGGGGTTCCGGGGTGGGCGCGGTGCCCATGAGGAAGTCGAAGTCGCAGCCGCGGTCGGCCTGCGTCACGTGGTCGACGTAGAGGCGCGCGAAGCCGCGCTCGTATGGCCGCGCCGGCGGCTTCCACGCCTGGCGCCGCCTCGCGAGCTCGGCCTCGTCGACGTCGAGGTTCAGGCGGCGCGCCTCGATGTCCAGCTCTATCGGGTCGCCCGTGCGGACCAGCGCGAGCGGGCCGCCCACGGCCGCCTCGGGCGCCACGTGCAGCACGCAGGTGCCGTAGTGGGTGCCGCTCATGCGCGCGTCCGACACGCGCACCATGTCGCGCACGCCGCGCTCCAGGAGCTTCTTCGGGATGGGCAGGTTGCCCCACTCCGGCATGCCGGGTGCGCCGACGGGGCCGGCGTGGCGGAGCACCAGGACCGTGCCCTCGTCCACCTCCAGCGCCGGGTCGTGGATGCGCGCCGACATCTCGGCGTGGGAGTCGAAGACGAGCGCGCGGCCGCGGTGGCGCAGGAACTTCTCGCTGGCGGCGGAAGCCTTCACCACCGCGCCGTCGGGGCAGAGATTGCCGCGAAGCACCGCGAGCGTTCCGCCGGACGACACCGGGCGCGAGACGGGGCGGATCACCTCGGGGTCCTCGCAACGCGCACCCTCGAGGTTTTCCCCGAGCGTGCGGCCGTTCACGGTGAGCGCCTCGAGCGCGAGCTGCGGACGGATCCCGGCGAGCAGCACCGGCAGCCCGCCCGCGTAGTAGAAGTCCTCCATCAGCTTGTCGCCGGAGGGAAAGAGGTTGGCGAGCACGGGAATGCGCCGGGAGGCGGCGTCGAGGTCGGCGAGCGTGAGCCGGACGCCCGCGCGTGCGGCGATCGCGATCGTGTGGATGGCCGCGTTGGTCGACCCGCCGAGCGCCATGTAGGCCGCCACGCCGTTGGCCACCGAGTCCGCGGTGAAGAAACGGGACGGCCTGAGGTCCTCCCACACCATGTCCACGATGCGCGTGCCGCAGGCGTGCGCCATGCGCGGGTGGTTCGCGTCCATGGCCGGGATGCTCGACGCGCCCGGCAGCGTGAAGCCCATCGCCTCGGCGATCGAGGTCATGGTGCTCGCCGTGCCCATGGTGTTGCAGGTGCCCGGCGAGCGCGTCATCTTCGCCTCCAGCCGGATCCACTCCTCGCGACCGATGTTCCCGGCCGTGAACTCGTCGAAGAACTTGCGCGTGTGGGTGCCCGCGCCGACGCGCTCGCCGCGGTAGCGGTCGTTCAGCATCGGGCCCGCCGGGCAGTAGATGGCCGGGATGTCCATGCTGATCGCGCCCATGAGCAGCCCAGGCGTCGTCTTGTCGCAGCCGCCCAGGAGCACCGCCCCGTCCACGGGATGCGAACGCAGCAGTTCCTCGGCTTCCATCGCGAGGAGGTTGCGGTAGAGCATGGTGGTGGGCTTCACCATCACCTCGCCCAGGGACAGGGCGGGCAGCTCCACGGGGAACGCGCCCGCGAGCAGGATCGCCTCGCGCACCGAGGCGGCCCGCTCCCGCAGGTGGGCATGGCAGGGCGAGAGGTCGCTCCAGGTGTTCAGGACGGCGATGACCGGTCGGCCCAGGAACTCGTCTCGCGCGAGACCGCGCTGCTGCAGGCGCTGGCGGTGGGAAAAGGAGCGCATGCCCTCGCCCGCGAGCCAGCGCTGGCTGCGCAGCGATTCGAGGCTTCGGCGGGGGGGCGTGGCCAAGGTCGGGGCTCCTTCGGGCGTCCGGCTCTCCGGCGGGAAAGCGGCGGGCGCCGCGGACAGTCTAGCCTGCCCGCGGCGCCCGTGAGGAACCGCGCCTCAGAAGTCGAGGCGGGCGTTGACGCCGAAGTAGCGCTCGTCGTCGCGGGGCACGGAACGCTGGGTGTTCGCCCCCGGCAGCAGGAAGGCCGCGTAGGACTTGTCTCCCAGGTTCTTGCCGATGAGCGCGACCCGCCAGCCCTTGCCCGGCTGGGAGAGCGCGATGCTCGCGTTGTAGATGCTGTAGGAGGGCTGGATCGTGTTGGCCGAGGTCGACAGGTCGAACTGCACCTTGCTCGACCAGCTGTAGTCCGCGCCGAGATCGATGCGGAAGGCGCCCATCCGCATCCAGTAACCCGCGCGAACCACGCCCTTCCAGTCCGGCGCCGACGGCAACGGCTGGTTGGTGAGATCCGGACAGGTCGCGCCGACCGGGCAGTTGAAGCGGTCGACGCGCGCGCGTGTGTTCGCGACCGAGGCCGACAGGCTCAGCTGCCGCGTGACCTTGGCGTCGATGTCGAGCTCCACGCCCTTCGTGGAAACGTCTCCCGCGTTGATGAAGCGGGTGACCACCGTGCCCGCCACCAGGTCCGGGTAGTTGGCCTGGTAGCCCGTGTACTTCGTGTCGAAGACGGCCACGTTCACGCGAACGCGGTTGTCGGCGAACGTCGTCTTCAGGCCCGCTTCCCAGCCCTTGGACTTCTCCGGGTCGAGCGCGAGGTCGGCCGTGGAAGTCATGTTGAAGAAGGCGTTGTAGGCCGGGCCCTTGTACCCGCGCGAGTACGTGACGTATCCCATCATGTCTTCGCTGAAGTCGTACTGCGGCCCGACCCGCCCGGAAATGCCGGTTTCCTTGGTCGACCCGGTGGTGTACGGCCGGGACGGCTGGACGCCCGGGATCGCGGCGGCGGCGGTGGAGATGCGCGAGTGGTAGTAGGACAGCTCGTCTCGCGTGTAGCGAAGGCCGAAGACGCCGCGCAGCGCCTTGCTGTAATGGTAGTTCGCCTCGCCGAAAACCGAGGCGCTCTTGCCGTCGGTGCCGTAGGTGGCCACGCCATTGTCGTTCAGGTTCGCCGCGCACGGCGTGAGCCCGTTGGCGAGCGTCGCGAGCGTGCCGTTGCAGCGCACCACGTCGCGGCGGTAGACCTCGTCGGTCTCGGTCTTCATGTAGAAGAGCCCCGCCACGTAATCGAAGGCGCCGCCCTTGGCCGAGGCCGCGCGAAGCTCCTGCGAGAGGGTCTTCGACTCGAGCTGGCCGCGGTCCGAGAGCTGGGCGATCTGGTTGTACACGACCGCCGTGCCGTCGATGTCCTGGAACTGGACGTTGTTCCATTGCCTCCAGGCCGTGATGGAAGTGACCGCGAGCTTGCCCAGGTTCCAGTCCACCTGCGCGGAGAGGCCCTTGTTCGTGTCCTCGACGCGCTCCTTCACGTCGGTGGCGACGTCGCGGTTCTCGGTGCCGATCGCGATCGGGGCGAGCGCCGCGGTGATGGCGGCGTTGGCGCGCACGAACGGCCCCCGGGTCCCGGTGTCATCGGCCTTCGCGTAGTCGCCGATCACGGTGATCGTCACGTCGCGGGAGGCGGAAAAGGCGGCCTTGCCGCGCACGCCCTTGCGGTCGTAGCCGTTGACGTCCTCGCCGAGGAAGGTGTTCTTCACATTGCCGTCGTACTTGCCGACGAAGGCGGTGACCGAGCCGAGCAGGCTCTGCGACACTTCGCCGGAAGCGCCGACGCGCAGGCGCCGCTCGTTGCCCTCGAAATAGGAAAGGTCGGCAAAGGCTTCCCGGCCGGCCTGGAGCGGCCGCGTCACGATGTTGAGCACGCCGGCCGAGGCGTTCTTGCCGAAGAGCGTTCCCTGCGGGCCGCGCAGCACCTCGACGCGCTCGATGTCCATGAGGTCGAGGGTCGCCTGCCCGGGGCGGGCGAAGACCACGCCGTCCACGACCGTGGAGACGGTGGGCTCCACGCCGGGCGAGGTCGAGATCGTCCCGACGCCGCGGATGAAGAGGGAGGTGTCCTTGTTCGAGGCATTGGCCCGGAAGTTCAGGACGGGGGTCTGCGCCGTGAGCGTGCTCACGTTGTTGATGTTCTGCTGCTCCAGGAGCTCGCCGGTGATCACCGTGACCGCGACGGGGACCGTCTGGAGGGACTCGGAGCGCTTCGTGGCCGTTACCGTGATCTTCTCGAGCTGCTCCGTATCCTTGCCCTTCGCGGCATCCGTCTGCGCCTGCTGGGCGCCGGCCATCCCGGTTGCCAGCGCTGCGACCGACGCGATGGCCGGGGCGATGCGGCGCCTGTACGAGTCCCGATTGCCTTTCCTGTCCTTCGTCATGTGTTTCTCCTCCTGGTTAGGGGCCGGGGAGCGATTCCGGCCCTGCCGCACGTTGTCGTCACCCAACACGGAAGCACCCGATCCGCGCCGGCGTGCTGCGCAGCAGCATGGCCGCGCCGCCCGCCACGCGGCGAAGGCGGCTGGAGTCTGGAGGATTCCCGGGAACCCGGCAAGTAGATGATATAGATGACTTGGCCGCGGCCGGAACGGCCCGAAACCGGCCCTTCCCGGGCCGGGCGGGGAACGCCTTGTCAGGTGGAGAGCCTGCGGCCGAGCCTGCGCTCGATTGCCTCGACCTTGCCGTCCAGCCGCCCGCCCTTCCCCTCCCGGTAGTCGATGCGCACCGAGACGGAGATGCGCTTGCAGTCTTCGCGCATCCGCTCGAAGCAGGCGGTCACCACGCCCATCACCTCGTCCCACTCGCCTTCGAGGATCGTGCCCATGGGCGTCAGGCGATAGGGCACGCCGCTCTTGTCGATGATGTCGAGCGAGCGCGCCACGTAGGCGCTCAGGCTCTCGCCCTTGTCGAAGGGGGACATCGAGAATTCCAGCAGGACCATGGCGGCGCCTTTCGCGGTTTTTCGTAGCGTCTTTCATGCTACCGCCGATACGCCGATTCTGCCCCCGGGGTATATTCGCCCGCATGAAAGTTCCGCAGCGGCTGGTCCCGCTCGTCGAGGACGGCGTGATCGACTCGGTCGTGCGCCAGTTGATGAGCGGCAAGGAGGCGATGGTGTTCGTGGTGCGCTGCGGCGCTGAATCACGCTGCGCGAAGGTCTACAAGGAAGCCGACAAGCGCAGCTTCCGCCAGGCCGTGGACTACACCGAGAACCGCAAGACCCGCAACAGCCGCCAGGCGCGCGCCATGGCCAAGGGCACGCGCTTCGGGCGCGAGGCGCAGGAGCGCGCGTGGCAGAGCGCCGAGGTCGATGCGCTCTACCGGCTCGCGGCCGCCGGCGTGCGGGTACCCCGGCCGTACAACTTCCACGAAGGCGTGCTCCTCATGGAGCTGGTCGCCGACGAGGAAGGCAACGCCGCCCCGCGCCTGAACGACGTCGCACTCACGCCGGAAATCGCGCTCGAACTGCACGCGCGCCTCGTCCGCGAGGTCGTGCGCATGCTCGCGGCCGGGGTCGTCCACGGCGACCTGAGCGAGTTCAACATCCTGCTGGGCGCCGAGGGCCCGGTGATCATCGACCTGCCCCAGGCCGTGGACGCGGCGGGCAACAACCACGCCCCGCGCATGCTCGTGCGCGACGTGGACAACCTGCGGCGCTTCTTCGGGCGCGTGGCACCCGAGCTGCTGGCCTCCGACTACGGCAAGGAGATCTGGGCGCTCTACCGCGCCGGCGCGCTGCACCCGGAGGTCGCGCTCACCGGGCGCTTCGAGGCCGACGAGAGCGCCCCGGACCTGGAGGCCGTCATGCGGGAGATCGACGACGCGCGCCTCGAGGAGGCCGCACGCCTGATGCGGATGGCGGAGTCCGAATAGCCGTCGTCCCCGGGCGACAGCACCCGGGAACCCGCGTTGCAACGGCAACCGCCCCGGGGCGTCCCGCCCTTCGTCCCCCCGATTCCCGCCGTTCGTCGCCAGCGCGCCGATTCCTCGCGCTCCGGAAAGCGACGTGCCTCACAGCGCCGCGGGCCGTCCGCGCGGACACTGGCTCCATCGACCGCAGATTCGCGGACCCGAGCGAGGCACCCGATGAAATCGCTGATGAAGGACGAACGGCAAGGCGCGACCCGGCTCATGCAGTCCGAGGTGGACCGCAGACGCGAGGCCCTGCGCGCACTCGGGTTCCGGCCCGCCTTCTTCGACTTTTCGACCTGCACCCTGCATCCGTCGCGCGACGCCCGCGGCGTCCCCTCGGACATCCACCTGCTCGACGGCCTCCCCGACGACGTGGTGGTGGTGCGCACCGACTGCGGCCGCGTGGTCGCGGTGAAGACCTCCCTCATGGTGGGTTTCGAGCGCAACGGCTTTTTCTACACCCCCACGACCGCCTGGCGAGCGGCGCGGGAATGGGCCAGCGCGACCTGCTAGCGCAAGGCGCAGCCGCTCACGCCGTGCGGATCACCGTGATGTGCTCGGTGCCGCTTTCCGGCAGCCACACCTCGCCCTTGCGGCCGAGGATCTGGCGGATGTTCGCCCCGGGCCGCGGCAGTCCGAAGCGCTCGAACTTCTCCGTGGTCGGATCGAAAGCGTAGACCGCGTTGCCGGTCCACTCCGCGATCCAGACGATGTCGCGCCCGTCCACGTACACCGCGTAGGTGCGCGGGCGATCGCCGGGCACCTTGAAGACGCGCCACTTTCCGGTCGCGGGATCGTGCATCGAGAGATCCCCGCTCACCCACTCGCTCACCCAGATCCGCCCGCGGCTGTCGCTCCAGACGCGGCGCGCGCCCTGGTCCTTCGTGGGCGGCGCCACCACGATCGATGCGCCCGTGCGCCGGTCGATGCGCGCGATGAACGAGCCCGCGAGCGAGCAGTACCAGATCTCGCCGGCGGGTGTGGCGCAGATGCCGTAGGGGCCGCGGCCCTTCGGCGAATCCCACACCGACACCTGGCCCGTCTTCACGGCCACCTTGCCCACCACGCCGCTCTGCCCCGTGAACCAGAGATCGCCGTCGCCGTCGAAGGCGGCGGTGTTCAGGTTCGCGTAGGGCGTGCCTTCGGGAAGCGGGAAGGACCGCACTTCGCGGTCGGGCCAGCCCACGCGCACGATCGCCTGCGCGCCGCTGTCGGTAAGCCAGGCCGCCCTATCGGGACCCTGGATCACGCCGTGCGGGGAGGAGTTGCCGCCCAGCGAGATCAGTTCGGTCGTCGCCCTTCGCGGGATCGAAGTAGCCGAGATGCCCGCTCGCCTGGGCGCTGAACCACACGCCGGCGTCGGGGGCGGGGGCCAGGTCGTGAATGCCCGTGCGGCGGGGCGCGCGCAATGGCCAGGACTGCAGGCGAGGCGCCTGCGCGCGCGCGGAGAAGGGAAATGCGGCGACGATCGCCCCGGCGCCCAGGGCGCCCAGTGCCTTGCGACGCGAAACGGTTTGCATGGCCGGCCTCCTTAGCGTGCAGCAGTTCACGCGATTGTGGCAGACGAACCCATTCCACGGCGACCGGCAGGGGCATTGTTTGACCGGGGCGGCGCGCGCCCCGATACTGCCGCCTCGCGGCAGCACCTGCCCTCCCCCTCACGAAGGATTTCCGCCATGGCGAATTTTCCACAGGCCGTCATCGCGCGCATCCGCTTCGCGGCACTCGCGCTGGCATCGGTCGTCGCGTGCGCTGCCACGGCGGAAACGCCCGTCGAACGCGGCGGCTACCTCGTCAACTCCATCCTCGCCTGCGGCAACTGCCATTCGCCGCGCACGCCCGAGGGGCAGCCGGTCGCGGGCCGGGAGCTCTCCGGCGGCGTCTTCATCCGCACTCCCGCCTTCGAGGCCGCCGCTTCCAACATCACGCCGGACCGCGAGACGGGCATCGGCTCGTGGAGCGACGCGGACCTCCGGCGCGCGCTGGTCGAGGGCGTGCGCCCCGGCCACGGCAGGCTCGCCAACGTGCCGCTCGCGCCGGTGATGCCGGCCGGCTTCTTCAAGGCCTTCCTGCCGCGGGACCTGGATGCGGTCGTCGCCTACCTGCGTTCGGTGAAGCCCGTGAAGAACGCCTCGCCCGCGCCCGTGTACAAGCTCGCCTCGCGGCACGACACCTATCCCGATGCCGAGGCCGGATTCACCGAGGCGCAGATGGGCGACCCGGTGCGGCGCGGCGCCTACCTCGTCGCCATCGGGCACTGCATGGAGTGCCACTCGCCCCGCGAGAAGAACGTCTCGGACTACGGCAGGCTCGGCCAGGGCGGGCGGACCTTCGGCCCGGCGCTCGTGCAGGGTTTCCGCAGCTCGTGGAAGGGCTCCGTTGCCCGCAACATCACCTCGCATCCGGTCGCTGGCCTGGGCGCCTGGAGCGACGCGCAGATCAAGCGCGCCATCGCCAAGGGCATCTCCCGCGACGGGCGCGTGCTCGAGCCGCCCATGGCCTTCGACTACTATGACCGCATGAGCGAGCGCGATCTCGACGCGATCGTTGCCTACCTGCGCACCGTCCCGCCGCTTCCATGACGCGCGGGCCATTTTTCTCGACTCTCCACCGGAGAACCCCATGAAGCTCTCGATGTACGAAGCCACCGTCCCGCCTTTCATCCGTTCCCTCGAAAGTCTCGCCGCCGTCCTGGAGAAGGCCGCCGCCCATTGCGAGGCGAAGAAAATCGACCCCGCGGTGCTCGTGGGCGCGCGCCTCTACCCCGACATGTTCCCGCTCGCGAAGCAGGTGCAGATCGCCGCCGACGCGGCCAAGGGCGGCTCGGGCCGCATCGCGCAGGTCGAGCCCCCGGCCTTCGAGGACAACGAGGCGACCTTCGCCGATCTCGTCGCGCGCCTGCGCAAGACCGTGGAGTTCCTCAAGACCCTCGATGCCGCGAAGTTCGAGGGCGCGGAGGACCGCACCTGCACCTGGAAGACCCGCAAGGGCGAGAAGTCGATGCAGGGCATGCCCTACCTCCTCACCCACGTGACGCCGAACCTCTACTTCCACGTGACCACCGCCTACGCGATCCTCCGGCACAACGGCGTGGAGATCGGCAAGGGCGATTTCCTCGGCACGAGGTAAGGGCGGCCGAAGCGCGATCAGGCCACCGAAGCGCGAAATATAAGGGAGCGCGCGCGAACGCGCGCGCCTTTCCGTGGTCGAATGGCGCGACACCGCTCGCCTTCGGCCTCCCGGCCGGATCGTCCGCGCGCAGCGGGAAGCCCGGTTGCCCATCCCCTTTCGGAGAAGATCATGCTGAACGAAATGCGAATCCAGCGCGTCGCGCTGTCGCTCGAAGTCGACCGTGCCCGCCGCTGGAGAAGCACTGCCGCCCTGGACAAGATCCGCCAGTCCCTCGAAGCCCGGCTGACGCTCCTCGACAAGGAGATCAAGGCGGAAACGGAGAAGACGGCGGCCTGACGCGCTATCGAAGGGCCCTCGCGACCCGAGGGCTCGCCGTCGATCAGGCGGGCTGCAGGCGGATCGCGCGCGAGCGCAACTGCCCGCAGCCCGCTTCCACGTCCTGCCCCGCGGAATCGCGCAGCTTCGCGAGGATGCCGCGCCCGAGGAGGGTGCGCACCATCTCCAGTCGCGCGCTCGCGCGACGGCCTCCGGAACGCGAGTCCCGGCACCGCGTTCCACGCGATCAGGTTCATCACCGCGTACTTGCCCGCGAGGAGCCGGGCGATCGCCTCCAGCTCGTCGTCGCCGTCGTTCACGCCCTCGAGCAGCGTCCACTGGTACTGGATCGGGTAGTGGGTTGCGCGCGCGTAGCGCTCGCCCTCGGCCACGAGTTCGGCCGGATCGATGCGCGGCGCGCGCGGCATCAGCTTCTCCCGCAGCGGCGCGAAGGTCGAATGCAGGGACAGCGCCAGCGCGGGCCTCACCCGCCCCGCCGGCAGCCGCTCGAACACGCGCCGGTCGCCCACGGTCGAGAAGACCAGGTTCTTGTGCCCGATGCCGCCCTCGGTGCCGAGCCAGTCGATCGCCTCGAGCACGTTGTCGAGATTGTGCGCGGGCTCGCCCATGCCCATGAAGACCACCTTCTTCACCGGGCGGCGAGAGCGCGCAAGCGCCACCTGGGCCACGATCTCCGCGCTGCCGAGGTGACGCTCGAGCCCGCCCACGCCCGTCATGCAGAATCCGCAGCCCACGGCGCAGCCGACCTGCGTGGAGACGCACAGGCCGCCTCGGGGCAACAGCACGGACTCGATCGTCCGCCCGTCGGCCAATTCCAGGAGCCAGCGCACCGAGCCGTCTGCCGCGGCGTGCTCCGAGCGGATCTTCGCGATCCCTTGCAAGTCGCCCGCGAAGGACGGCAGGGCTTCGAGGAGCCGGCGCGGGAAATGGCCTTCCGCGGCGGGTGAGCCGCTTTCGAGCGGCAGGCCCTGCGTCCACGCGCGCAGCACGCGCCGGCCGTGGAAGGGCCTCGCGCCCGCATCGCGGAGCCTTTCCTGCAAGTCGTCCAGGCGCATCGCCTACACCGCCCCGTGGAACTGAAGCGCCGCGAGGTTGGCGTAGATGCCGCCCATCGCGACGAGCGTTGCGTGGGTGCCGGTCTCCACGAGCCGGCCCTCGTCCAGCACGAGGATGCGATCGGCGCGCTGCACCGTGGCCAGGCGATGGGCGATGACGAGCGTCGTGCGCCCGGCCATCGCCGCCTCCAGCGCGCCCTGCACCAGGCGCTCGGATTCGGCGTCGAGCGCGCTGGTCGCCTCGTCCAGGAGCAGCAGCGGCGGATTCTTGAGGAGCGCGCGCGCGATCGCGATCCGCTGCCGCTGCCCGCCGGAGAGCCGCACGCCGCGCTCGCCGAGAAAGGAGCGGTAGCCGTCGGGGAGCCTTTCCAGGAACTCGTGGGCGGCGGCGAGCTTCGCCACCGCGACGATCTCCTCGTCGGTGGCGTCGATGCGGCCGTAGCGGATGTTCTCCATTGCGTCAGCGGCGAAGATCACCGTGTCCTGGGGCACGATCCCGATCGTGTCGCGCAGCGCATGGAGATCGAGGTCGCGGATCTCCACGCCGTCCACGGTGATCGCGCCTTCCTGCGGATCGTAGAAGCGCAGCAGCAACTGGAAGAGCGTGGTCTTGCCGGCCCCGGACGGCCCCACCACGGCGACCGTCTCGCCCGGCGCGACGTCGAGCGACAGGCCCGAGAGCGACGGCGTGTCCGGACGCGACGGATAGCGGAAGGTGACCTCGCGCAGGGCGAGCGCGGCGCCGTTGGCCGCGCGGGGCGGAAGCGGCTTCGGCTGCGCAGGCGACTGGATCGGGGAACTGGCCGCCAGCAGTTCCAGCAGGCGCTCGGTGGCGCCGGCCGCGCGCTGCGCCTCGCCCAGCGTCTCCGCGAGCGCGCCCACCGCGCCCGCTACGAAGACGGAGTAGAGGATGAACTGCCCGAGCGCGCCGCCCGTCATGGTGCCGGCGATCACCGCGTGGGCGCCCAGCCAGAGCACGAAGACGATCGCGCCGAACACCAGCACGATGGACATCACCGTGAGGATCGACCGCGCCCGGACCTGCCGCACGGCCGTGGCGAAGGCGCGCTCGACCGAGGCGCCGAAGCGGTCCGCCTCGATTCTCTCGTGGGTGAAGGCCTGCACCGTCGGCATGGCGTTCAGTATCTCGCCCGCCATGGCGGAGGCGTCGGCCACGCGGTCCTGGGAATGGCGCGAGAGCGAGCGCACCCGCCGCCCGAAGACGATCAGGGGCAGCACGACCACCACCAGCATCACGAGGATGATCGAGGTGAGCTTCACGCTGGTGACGAACATCATCGCGAGCCCGCCCACGAAGAGCAGCGAATTGCGCAGCGCCATGGAGATGCTGGTGCCCACCACCGACTGGATGAGTGTCGTGTCCGTGGTCAGGCGCGAGAGCACCTCGCCGCTGCGGGTGATCTCGAAGAACTGCGGGCTCTGCGTGACGACGTGCCGGTAGACCGCAGCCCGGATGTCCGCCGTGACCCGCTCGCCCAGCCAGCTCACGGTGTAGTGGCGCGCGGCGACGGCGACCGCGAGGACGAGCGCCACGCCGAAGAGCGCGAGGAAGTAGAGGTCGATGTGCTCCGCGCTCCGGGATCCGGCCGCGCCGAAGCCCAGGTCGATCATCTGCTTGAACGCGTAGGGAATGGCGAGCGTCGCACCCGCGGCAACCACGAGCGCCACGCCCGCCAGAAGGAACTGGAGCTTGTAAGGGGCGAGGAAGGGTACGAGGCCCTTCAGGGTGACGAGGCTGCTCTTCCTCGCTCCTGCGGGGAAGTCGGGGCGGTCGGACATGCGCCCATTGTGAAGGATTGCCGGGGCCCGCGGCGCGGCGCGCCCTTTCAGCGCGCGGCCAGGCGCCAGAGCGAGGTCACTTCGGCCGCGCGCGCCGCGTGCAGGGGGTCGCCCTCGTCGGCGGCCTTGGGATGCTTCGGCCGCGTGTCGAGGCGATCGACGACCGTGAGGCCCGCGGCCTCGATCGTCGCCAGGAGTTCGTCCCGCGAGCGAAGGCCCAGGTGCTCGGCGAAATCCGAAAGGATCAGCCAGCCCTCGCCTTCCGGTTCGAGGTGCGCTGCGAGCGCGCCGAGGAAGCCCTTCAGCATGCGGCTGTCCGGATCGAAGATCCCGCGCTCCAGGGGCGAACTCGGCCGCGCCGGCACCCACGGAGGATTGCACACGACGAGCGCGGCCCTCCCCTCGGGAAAGAGATCGGCCTCGACCACCTGCACCTGCTTCGCGACCTTGAGGCGCGCAACGTTCGCGATGGCGCAGTTGAGCGCGCGCCGGTCCTGGTCCGTGGCGATCACGCGCTCGATGCCGCGCTTGGCGAGCACCGCCGCCAGCACACCGGTGCCGGTGCCGATGTCGAAGGCGAGGCTCGCGGGTCGCGAGCGCCGCCGGCAGCGGCGCCTTCTCCACGAGATCCACGTACTCGCGGCGAATGGGCGCGAAGACGCCGTAGTGGGGATGGATGCGCCCGCCAGCCGCCGGGATGTCGATGCCCTCCAGCTTCCACTCGTGGGCGCCGACCACGCCCAGCAGTTCCCGCAGCGATGCGACCGACGCAATCTTCGGCGGCCCCCAGGCTTCCGTGCAGGCCTGCCGCAGGTCGGGCGCGCGCCGCAACGGGATGGCGTAGTCCTTGTCGAGCGGCACCAGCAGCATGCCGAGCGTGCGCGCGCGCTGCGCCTGGGCCTGGCGGTGCAGGTGAAAGGCCTCGGCCGGCGTGGCCGTTTCCGCGCGCTTCTTGCGCCGGTGCGGCTGGCGGTAGCTGCGGCTGCGAAGGGCCACGAGCATCTGGCGCGCGTTCTGGAAGTCGCCACGCCACAGGAGCGCGGTGCCCTGGCAGGCGAGGCCATACGCTTCGTCGGCGCTCATGCGGTCGTCGGCGACGATCACCTGCTTCGGCGGCGGCGCTCCGCTCTCCGAGCGCCACTGCGCCGAGCGCGCCTCGCCGCCTTCCGTCCAGTGCACCGTGAGGGAATCTTCCACGCTAGAGGTCCGTGTACTTCCTCGCGTTGCCGCGCGCCTTGTCCGCCGGATACTTCCGCGCGTTGGCGATGAGCTTCGCGTCGGCCGCGGCGACCGGGTCGATGCCCAGCTTGTCGGCGAGCCGGACGAGGTAGAGGAGGACGTCGGCGATCTCCTCGCTCGCCGCGGCGAGCGTCTCGGGGGCGGGCGCGCGGCTCTGCTCCTCCGTGAGCCACTGGAAGTTCTCGACCAGCTCGCCCGCTTCGGCGGAGAGCGCCATCGCGAGGTTCTTGGGCGAATGGAACTGGTCCCAGTCGCGCTCGGCGGCGAAATCGCGCAGTCGATCGCGCAGGCGGTTCAGGTCGGACATGCTCGTGCTCCCGGAAAATCTGGTCGCGCGAGGCTCGAGACCTCGCTGCAGGAGCCCAATTGTGACCGATCGGGGCGGGACCGCGCCGCTTTTCCTTAGCGCCGCGACCGGCGCGGGGCTTTGCGCGGCTTCGCCCGCGGCCTGTGGCGGCCTTCCGGGTCTTCGACTTCGGCTTCGTCGCGGCCTTCCGGGTCTTCGCCTTCGGGTTCGTCGCGGACTTCCGGGCGCCCGGCTTCGACTTCGCGGCCGCCTTGCTTCGCGCCGCGAGCGCGAGCTTGCGCACGCGCCGGATGTCGGCGTCGGAAAACGGCCCGTTCACGCCGGAGATCGCCGCGAGCGTCATGCCGTGCTTGATGCCCGAGGCGGTAGATCTCGCGCACCTTCTCCCACTCGATCGAGCGCCCGACGGTGAAGTTCTCGAAGCGGCCCTCGAGGGCGAGCACGATGGTCTCGGCGAGGCAGGCGTAGACCACGTTGGGCGGCAGGCCGATGTTCTTCATCTCCACCTTGCCCGGCAGGTGGATCTCCCCGGACTCGATCACCAGCACGTCGGGGCGCTTCGCGACCTCCTCGGCCGGGAGGTCGAGCGGGCGGGCCACGTCGGTGATCACGCAGCCGGGCTTCACCTTCATGATGTCGAGGATCTTCTTCCCCGCGCCGGAAGTGGCGGTGACGATCATGTCCATCGCGCCGATGTTCCGGTCGGTGTTCGAGGACAGGAAGAGCTTCGCGTCCGGCGCCTCCTTGAGGATCGAGCCCTTGAGCGAAAGGAGCTTCGCCGTCTCCGGCGAGACCAGGTAGACCTCCTCGGCGACCATCGCGAGGAGCCGCGCGCACACCGAGCCGATGGCGCCGGTCGCGCCCACGACCATCGCCTTGAAGCGCACCTTCTTGCCGCGCTCGACGGGAACGAGCCCCAGCCGGAGCATCGCGTCGTGGGCGGCCCAGAGCGCGCCCGAGGCGCTGTAGCTGTTGCCGGTGGTGATCGGCAGCGGCGCGCGTCTCGCCACCGTGAGGCCCGCATCCCCCACCACTTTCGTGAAGGCGCCCAGGCCCATGATCTGCGCGCCCAGGCCCCTGCGCCACGCGCGCCGCGTCGAGGAGCCGGCGGTAGGTGAACTCGGGGCTGTGGTTCATGATCTCCTTTGGCGTGCCGCCCACGGAAATGAGCCAGCCCTCGGTTTCCACGCCCGTGGGCGACTTGATCCCGGTCACCTTCGAGTACACGAAGGGCGGCGCGTAGGCCATGGCCTTTTCCAGCGCGTCCATGAACACCGGCGGCGAGACGTGGGAGAGCATCTCGATGGGCTTGATGTTCTTGAAGTACTCCTGCGACAGCGGGTGGATCACGAACGCGAAGCGGTTCACCCTGCGGAAGCCGTTGGGGTAGAGGATGCGCGGCTCGGGGCTCAGGCCCTGGATGATCTCCAGGTAGTCGTCCTCGAGGAGGTCTTCCGGCTCCTTGTTCCGTGCGGCGAGGATCATCGCGTCCAGGAGGCTCGGCGCGAGCACCTGGCCGAAGAGCTCCGGCGCGCCGTCGATCACCAGGTTCACGCCCTTGCGCTTGAGGTGCGCGAGGCGCTTGTCGTTGACGGTGGAGGTGACGATGGTCTTGCCGGCGAGTTCCTCGGAGCCGAACTCGTCCAGTTCGTGCACGGGGGCGACGATCACGGTCGCCTCCTGCATCGCGCGGCGCAGGATGAAGTGGCGCCACTCCTTGGCCAGCAGGTTGTCGGTGAGGACTTCCGGCACGCGCTCGGTCACGAAGTGCGCGCCGCTCGCGTAGCGCTCCAGGGCGTCGATCGAGGTGAGCATCTTGGGGATCCCGAGCTGGAAGAGCGCGTCGGCGAATTCCAGGTTCGGCGTGTACTCCGCAAAGGCCTGCGCGAGCTTGTAGTTGGTCGCCCCGGAGAAGAAGAGCACCTTCGCGTTGGTGAAGTAGGCGCCCAGCTTCGACTGGACATGGCGCAGCGCCCACTCCTGGAGGATGTCGCCCAGGCGCCCGCCGGTGGTGACGGGGACGCGGGTCGCGATGCCGGCCAGGCGCGCGCTGTCCTTCTCCACGTACTGGCGGCCGCCGACGGTGTAGGAGTCCTTCACCACCCCCAGGCCGATCGCCGCCGCCTGCCCGTCCCAGTGGGCGAGGAGCTTCGCCGCGCGCGGCGTGCTGCCGTTGGTGCCGATGCGGCGGACCTGCATCTGCCTGCCGAGAAACCGCGCCGTGAACTCGAAATCCTGCGCTGCGGATCCGAGGCTGATGCCGACCACCGTCTTCATGGAAATCGCTTCCCTGCCTTGCCGAAAGGACCAACTTGCCAGAATCCGGCGAGCGCGCCTTGACTTATGTCGCATTTCCTTGACGAATCCGTGCCTTGGACACGCGGGAATGGTGCACGCTGGCGGCATCGAGTCTGCAAGCGCGGAGCGGGACATGATCGAGATGCCGGGCGTGGTGGGAGACGTGGTGCGCTCCGTGGGGCTTTCCACGGCGATGAAGGCCGCGGGCGTGGTGACGGGGCTGCTGCCCATCCCGCAGCCGATGCTGCTGGTGGGCCCGGGCTCGAGCGCGCGGCTGGGGCAGGCCCTCGCCGGCTTCGGCCACCGGAAGATCCTCATCGTGACCGACAAGGTGGTCGCGAAGCTGGGGCTCCTGAAGGGCTTCACCCGGGCGCTGCGCAAGGGCGGCGCCGATTTCGTGGTGTTCGACGCGGTGACGGCCGATGCGCCCATCCCGGTGATCGAGCGCGGCATCGCCTTCTACAACCGGCGCGCGTGCGACGCGATCGTGGCCTTCGGCGGCGGCTCGCCCATGGACGCGGCCAAGGCGATCGCCTATTCCGTGGCCAACCGGAAGCACCCGAAGAAGCTCGTGGGCTACTTCAAGGGCCTCTCCGCCCCGGTGCCCGTCTACGCCGTGCCCACGACCGCGGGCACCGGGTCGGAGGTGACGGTGGCCGCGGTGATTTCGGACCCGGAGGCGGCAACGAAGCTCGTGATCGCCGACACGCGCCTCGTGCCCTCCATGGCCGCGCTCGACCCGACGCTGATGACGGGGCTGCCGAAGGACGTGACGGCGGCCACGGGCATGGACGCGCTCACCCACGCCGTGGAAGCCTTCATCGGGCAGTGGGCCACCGCGTATACGGACCGCATGGCGCTCGCGGCCGTGGGGCTCATCTACGAGAACCTGCCGGTGGCCTGTCGAACCCCGCGCAATCTCGAGGCGCGGGAGCGCATGGCGCTCGCGGCGACCTACGCGGGCATCGCGTTCACGCGGGCCAACGTGGGCTACGTGCACGCGATCTCCCACCAGCTGGGCGGCAGGTACCACACGCCGCACGGGCTCGCCAACGCGATCATGCTGCCGCGCGTGCTCAAGGTCCTGGCTCCCGCGGTGACCAAGCGCCTCGCGCTGCTGGCGGTGGCGGCGAGGGTCGGCAAGCCCGGCGAGCGCGCCGCCGCGCTCGCGAAGAAGTTCCTCGCCTCCATCGAGAAGATGAACCGGGCGGTGGGAATCCCCGCGCATCTCGCGGCGCTGCGCGAGGAGGACATTCCCGCGCTCGCCAAGGCCGCGTGCTGGGAGGCCGACACGAGCTATCCGGTGCCGAAGTACCTGTCGCAGAAGTCCTGCGAGGCGATCCTGCGCGGGGCGCTCGTCGCCCCGAAGCGCAAGCGCCGCTAGGGACCTGCGAGGAGGCGGCCATGCGCGTTGCCTGGCTCTCGTCGCTGCTCGCCGCGCTGTGCCTGGGCGGGCATCCGGTGGCGCGCGCGGGACCGGGCGAGGCCGGGCCGGCGCGCACGATCCCTACGCCGCGCCGCGACGCGACATGGTGGACCGGCAGCTTCGCGCCCCGGGCCGCGGCATCCGAAGCGATCGGGTCCTCGCGGCCATGGGTCGCGTGCCGCGCCACGAGTTCGTGCCGGAGCCCCTGCGCGGTGTTGCCTATTCCGACCGCCCGCTGCCCATCGGCCACGGCCAGACCATCTCGCAGCCTTTCATCGTGGCCTTCATGACCGAGGTCCTCGACCCCGCGCCCGCGGACCGGGTGCTCGAGGTCGGCACCGGTTCCGGCTACCAGGCGGCAGTGCTCTCCGGGCTCGTGCGCGAGGTCTACTCCATCGAGATCGTCCGGCCCCTGGGCGAGCGGGCGCGCGCGGACCTTGCGCGGCTGGGCTACGGCAACGTCCACGTGCGCATCGGCGACGGCTACGCGGGCTGGCCCGAGCACGCGCCCTTCGACGCGATCATCGTCACCTGCTCGCCCGAGCACGTGCCCGCGCCGCTCATCGCACAACTGCGAGACGGCGGCCGCATGGTGATCCCGGTGGGAGAGGCGGGCGGCGTGCAGGAGCTCTACCTGCTCGAGAAGCGCGGCACGCAGGTGGTGCGGCGCGCGGTGCTGCCGGTGCGCTTCGTGCCGATGACCGGGCGCGCGCAGGAAGGCGGCCGCTAGACCCGCCAAGGCTTCGCGGAGAATCTCCGTTCGTGCCCGCGTTTGCGCGCGCGTGCCTTATTCTGTACCATTCAGTCCATAACCATGGCACGTCCCCGCGAATTCGATCTCGGCCAGGTCCTCGACAGCGCCACCCGGGTCTTCTGGGCGCGGGGCTACGAGCACACGTCCGTCGACGAGCTCTGCGACGCGACGGGCCTCGGCCGCTCGAGCCTCTATGGCGCCTTCCGCCACAAGCGCGGCCTCTACGTGCAGGCGCTCGCGCGCTACGAGGAAGGCTCGGTGGCGCGCATCCGGGCAGCGCTCGAAGGCAGGCCCGTGCGCGAGGGCCTGGCGCGCTTCCTCGAGGGGCTCGTCGACTCGATCGTCGCGGGCCCGGGCCGGCGCGGGTGCTTCATCGGCAACTGCGCCGCGGAGCTCGCGCGCCTGGACCGCGTGGCCGCCTCGCGCGTGCGCCGCAGCCTCGCCCGCATCGAGGCCGAGTTCGCCGCCGCGCTGGAAGCGGCGCAGGGCCGTGGAGAGATCGCAAAGCACGCCGATGTCCTCGCCACGGCCCGCTTCATCACCGCAGGCATCCAGGGGCTTCGTCTCGTAGGCAAGGCGAACCCCGACCGCAAGGCGCTCGAGGACGTGGCGGCCGTGATGCTGCGCTGCCTCGACACCTGACAACCACCGAAAGGAACCTCCCATGCCCATGGCCTTCAAGCCCCGCCAGCCCGTCCCCGCCCTCGAACTCGATACCCTCGCAGGCGCGCGCTGGTCGCTCGCCGCGCAGAAGCCCGCGCAGTTCACCATGATCGTCTTCTACCGCGGCTACCACTGCCCGGTGTGCCGCAAGTACCTGACGGAACTGAACGGCATGGCGGCGGAATTCGAGAAACGCGGCGTAGCGGTCCTCGTCGCGAGCAGCGACACCGAAGAGCGCGCGCGCAAGACGCACGACGAATGGGGACTCGCCAACCTCACCATCGGCTACGGCCTCGCGATCGACAAGGCGCGCGAATGGGATCTCTGCGTGTCCGCGGGCCGCGGCAAGACCTCCACCGGAGTCGAGGAGCCGGCGCTCTTCTCCGAGCCGGGGCTTTTCCTCGTGCGCCCGGACGGCACGCTCTACTGGGCGAACCTCTCGACGATGCCCTTCGCACGGCCGCACTTCGCCGAGATCACCGCCGCCATCGATTTCGCCGTCGCCAAGTCCTACCCCGCCAGGGGCGAGGCCTAGCCCTTCGCCCTCCCGCCCGCGCGGCTCACATCTCGCGGATGCGGTCGAAGAGCATCCGCCCCACGCCGTCGGGAAAGCGCTCGGCCTCGGAGAGCACCTCGTCCAGCGCGGCGACGACGCTCGCGCACTCCGCCGCGCCGATCGTGAGCGGCGGGTGCAGCCGCAGCAGGTTGTTGCGGGTCGGCGTCGAGGCGAGGATGCGGTGGCGGAGGTTCAGCCACATCATCAGCAGCCGGCCGAGCATGCCGTGCTCCTCCAGCCAGCGTGCGGCGGGGCTTCGGATCCAGCCGCCCGCGGCCCGCAACTCGATGCCGATGAGCAGCCCGCGGCCGCGCACCTCGGCGATCATCGGGTGGCGCGCGCGCAGGGCCTCGATCGCGCGCATCCACTCGCCGCCGACCGCCTCCGCATTGGCGACGAGGGACTTCTCCGCGATCACGCCGAGCGTGGCGAGCCCCGCGGCCATGGCGTAGTCGTTCTCGCCGAAGGTGGAGGCGTGGATGAAGCAGTGGCGGTCACGGAACAGCGGCTCCCAGACCTCCTCGCGCACGATCATCGCCCCCACGGGGACCACGCCGCCGGAGAGCGCCTTCGCGAGGAGCACCGCATCGGGCACCACGCCCGCTCGAGTGCAGGCGAGGAACGTCCCGGTGCGCCCGAGGCCGGTGAGGATCTCGTCCGCGACCAGCAACGCGCCGTGCCGCCGGCACAGCTCCTGCGCGCGCCGCAGGTAGGCCTCGGGAAGCACGCGCGCGCTCGCCCCCTGGACCGGCTCCAGCACCACGGCCGCCACGTCGCCCGCCGCGAGCGCGCGCTCCAGCGCATCGGCGTCGCCCCAGGGAACGCCTTCGCAACCGGGCAGCAGCGGCCCGAAGCCCTTGCCGGAAAGCGCCAGCCGCGACGACGGATCGGTGATCGAGAGCGCCCCCAGCGTGAGCCCGTGGAAATCGCCGTCGAGGCACAGGAAGCGGGTGTGCCCGGTGGCGCGGCGCGCGAGCTTCATCGCCGCCTCGACCGTTTCGCTCCCGGTGTTGGTGAAGAGCACGCGCGAGAGCCCCGGCGGCATCTGCGCCACGAGCGCCTCCGCGAGCAGGCCCGCGAGGAGCGGCGGGCTGCCGGAGATCCAGTTGGCCGGGCCCGCGTCGAGCAGCTCGCGCACGGCGGCGCGCACTTCCGGGGCATTGCGTCCCACCGCGAAGACCGCATTGCCCGCCTCGCAATCGAGCGTACGCCCGCCGTCTTTGTCGATCAGCCAGCAGCCTTCCGCGCCGACGAAATCGCGGTCCAGGCCCATCCGGCGCGCCGAATGGACGCGGTTGGCGTTGAGATGCCGCGCGTGGAGATCGAAGCGATCGCCCGCGCGCGTCGCGATGAGCGTCTTCAGGTCCTGCACCATGACGGGTTCCTCCGGGAGGCACGCTACAATGCGACATGCGATACGCGCCGAGTGCATGGCAACGGCAAGCTGGCGAGGAGCGCGACCATCAATGACTGCGGAGAAGCATAACCGGACTGGCGCCGACGCGGCTCGCGAAGCACGGCCACGCCCGGGGCACAAACCCCGGCTCTCGCTCGAACGCACCGCGCTCGAGCCCGGCGCCGCCGTCGCCCCGTCGGTGCCGCTGGACGACGAGCGCGCGATCTACTTCCTCGAAGGCGAAGGGGAAGCCGACATCGACGGCCGGCCATCCCGCGTGGAAGCGGGCGACACGCTGCGCCTGCAGCCCGGGGCCCGCTTCGGCGTGCGCAATACCGGGCGCGCCGCGCTCGTCTTCGTCACCGCAGCGCCGCCGCCGCTCGCCGCTCCTGCCGCGGAGGGCCCCCTCGCATTGCTCGCCGGGCGCATCTCCTGGGTGCTGCGGCGCGTCGCGCGCCGCCTGGACCGCTGAGCCGCCCCGGACATGCTCTCGCGAACCCGCGCCCGCATCGCCCACCTGGTCACGAAATGGCTGTATCGCCGTTGCGTGGTCCGGGACCGGCCGCGCAGCGACCTCTACTACGCGCTGCGCTACGGCACGTGGGCGAAGCTCGTGAACTACCTGCGCATGCGCCGCGATTATCACGCGATGCGCACGACCGTGCGCAGCCAGCCCTACATCGTGCGTGCCGAGCCGATCAGCACCTGCAACCTGCGCTGCCCCCTGTGCCCCTCGGGCACCGGCGAGATCGACCGCCCGACCATGGCGATGTCGGCGGACACGCTGGACGCGATCTTCGCCAAGTGCGGCCGGCACGCCCTCTACGCGAACCTCTGGATCTGGGGCGAGCCGATGCTCAATCGCCACCTCGCCGACCTCGCGGCCGTGTGCAGGCGCCACCACGTCGGCAGCGAGGTGTCCACGCACCTGTCGCTGCCGCTGAGCGAGGAGAGGATCGATGCGCTGATCCGCTCCGGCCTCGACTGGCTCATCGTCTCCAACGACGCCGCCACGGCGTCCACGTACGAGAAGTACCGGATCGGCGGGAGCTTCGAGCGGGTCATCGCGAACTTTCGCGCCATCGTCGCCCGCAAGCGCGCCCTGGGCAGCCTCACGCCGTTCATCGAATGGCAGGTCGTGCCGCTGCGGCACAACGAGCACGAGATCGAGGCCGTCGTGCGGCTCGCCCGCGAGATCGGCGTGGACGGCGTTCGGGTCAAGCCCGCCCGCCTCGACAAGACGGTCCGCCCGGGCCCCGAAGGGCTCGTGACGGCGGAGAAGGTGCAGCAGTGGGCCCCTTCCAATCCCGCGTACGTCCACGCCATCACGCCGGAGCGCAAGTCCTACCTGGATTTCCACTGCCGGTTCCTCTGGGGGATGGTCTCCGTGTACGCAGACGGGACGATGGCGCCGTGCTGCGAGACGATGAGCACCCGCGACGATCTCGGCAACCTGTTCGCGCAGGATTTCGACGCGATCTGGAACGGCCCCTCCTATGTGCGGGCGCGGCGCATCGCGCTGGGCCTCGCCTCGGGTCCGGAGGAGGAGTCCTCGGCCTGCCACGAGTGCCTCGTCTTCCACAAGCCGCTCGCGCCGGCGAAGCGCGAGGCCACCCTGGGGCGCCACGCTTGACCCGTTGCCTGGTCACCGGCGCCGCGGGTTTTCTCGGCAGCCGGGTGGTCGCGCAGCTCCTCGACGCTGGCCACGAGGTGGTCGCGATGGTGCGCGATGCGGCGGATGCGCCCCGCGTTTCCGCGCCCGGGGCCGCGATCGCCGTCGCCGACCTGCGCGACCGGGAGGCGCTGGGCGCGGCTACGCGGGGCGTCGAGGTCGTCTGCCACTGCGCGGCGGCGATTCCGGGCGCCGCGGGCCCGGAGGACACCTGGGCCGTCAACGCGACCGGCACCGCGAATCTCGTCGCGGCGGCGGTGGCGGCCGGAGCCCGGCGCTTCGTCTACGTGAGCACCGACTCGGTATACGGCGATGCCGGCACCACAGGCGCCCTCGAGGACCAGGCGCTCGCCGCCGAGTACTTCGACGAGGGCAACTACCCGCGCTCGAAGCTCGAGGGCGAGCACCGGGTGCAGGAAGCCGCGGGCGCCCACGGGCTCGAGGTCGCGATCGTGCGCACGTGCCTGCTGTACGGGCCGGGCCGCTCGCCGGGAAGCGACTACGTCAGGCGCTGGGCCGCGAAGCGCCTGTTCGCGCTCTGGGGCGGCGGAGCCGCGCGCGTCAGCATCGCCCATGTGAGCGATGTCGCCGCCGCCGTCGTGCTCGCCGCGTTCCGGCGCGAGGCGGCGGGCCGCGTGTACAACGTGAGCGACGGCGAGCCCCACTCCTGGCGCGAGATCGCCGAGGCGGTCCGCGCTGCGACCGGGCGCCCGGCCTTGCTCGTTCCCCTGCCCGGCCGTGCGGTGCTGCCGGTGGCGCGCGCGCTGCACCGCGCACTCGCGCGCCACTTTCCGCGGCTGGCCACGCGGGTGGACCCGCGCACGATCAGCTTCCTGCTCGCCGACCACGTCGTCGACATCTCGCGGATCCGGCGCGAGCTGGGCTACGCGCCCCGCGTGTCGCTCGCCGAAGGGATACGCAGCACGCTCGCATCCCGGGACCACGGGCTGTAGCGGTTGCCGGCGCGGTCGGCGCCGCGCGCGAGGTAGATCCGATGCGTGTAGACCGGGCGCCCGCGCAGTGCGCCGACGATGGGCGCGAGCAGGCCCTTGGCGAGGCCCGCGAGGCCGCTGCGCCCCGTGGGGTGGAATCGGGAGGTCGTCGGCAGGTAGCGCATGGTGAACGCGCGGCGGGGCCGGTCGCTCCGGTTCGCCCGCGAGCCGTGGACGAGCCAGGCGTCGAAGAGCACGAACTCTCCCCGGGCAAGCTCGATGTCCACGATCTCGCCCGGATCGACCTGCTCCGGCGCGACCGCGGCCGGGAAGAACGGGTTGTCGTCCGGGGCGCGCGCCACGTAGCGGAAGTCGCGCCGGCGATGGCTGCCGCGCACGACCCGCAGGCAGGCGTTGCCGGCATCCGTCGCGTCGATCGCGAGCCAGAGGCTCGCCACCTCGATCGGATCGAGGTAACCCTCCCAGTAGCGGGCGTCCGAATGCCAGCCTATCGCCCGGCCGGAGCGCGGCTCCTTGAGGAAGAACTGGCTCGTCCAGAGCGCCAGGTCGGGGCCGAGGATCGGCTCGACCAGATCGAGCACCTCGCCCGACATCAGCCAGGCGAAGAGGCGCGGATCGGCGAAGTGCGGCACGTTCAGCGCGGACGCGCGCAGCCCGGCGCCCGCTCCGCCCCGGTACGCCTCGGCGATCTCCTCGAGGGCGCGAAGCGCGGGGTCCGGAAAGAGCGGGCGGCGGCACACGAGGTAGCCGTCGCGCCGGTACGCCTCGAGATCGAGGGACGGGAACGCTCCCGTCATGCCGATCCCCCGCGGCCCGTTCCCGACCCTGTGCAGAGGGCCTTCATCCGCCACCCCGGTACGCGCCGATGCGCGTGGGATAATGGGCCGGCGCGCAAGCGGGCACGCCCGCCCTGCAGCGCGCGGCGGCGATCGACGGCGAGGCGGACATGGCCATCCTGCAGCGGGAAGGTGACAAGACGATCGAGGTGGAGCCCGGGCTCTTCGGGCGCAAGCTCGTCGACGGCGCCCAGGGCGCCCGGCGCGTCTCGCTCGTGCGCGGCTGGATGCGACCGGGCGCCCGCCACTCGCCGCACACGCATGATGTCGAGGAAGCGGTGATTTTCCTGAGCGGCCGCGGGGTGGTCGACATCGCGGGCACGCCGCACACGGTCGGGCCCGGCGACCTGCTGAGCATCCCGCCGCACACCGTGCACAGCACGTTCAACCCCGGCGATCGCGACCTGTGCTTCGTCGCCGCCTTCGCCGACTGCATGATCGCCGCCAAGCCGCTGGAGACCGAGGACCCGCCCTCGACCACGCGCGGGCCGCGTGCCGTGCGCGCGCTTCGCCGCGGCATCGCAGCCGCCCTGTTCCGCGCCGCGGATATCCTCGCGCGGCGCTCGCGCCGCACCTCCGCTACGTCCTGATTCGCGCGTCACCGGAGGCCCGGGCCTCGTCGCCCGCCGCCGGCACCGCCGCGTACAGGCGGCCCGTGTCCCGCGCCGCGCGCTGCTGCCCGGCGCCCTGCCCCGCGGCGATCCGCTTCGCGTTCTCCGCCACTCGCCGCACCCGCCGCCGGCGCAGCAGGTAGCGGACGTGCGCGAGCTTCGAGCGCTCGAGGAAGAGGACGAGCCGGGACAGGATCCCCGCGTGGCGCTCCCACCAGGGCGAGCGGCCCATCGCGCGGATCCACGCCTTCGGGAAGCCGTCGACCTGCGTGAGGTACACGAGGCAGTTGAGGTAGGTGAGCTGCACGAACGGGAACTCCCCGATCTTCGCCTTGCGGCTCACGTCGCGCTCGTGCCCCGCGTCCCCCGCGAGCTGCTCGAGCATCACCTTGGCCTCGTAGTCGGCCTCGGTGATCGCGCCCGCCTCGAGCGCCTTGCGGGTGAGCGGGTAGTTCTCGCGGAAGGCGAGCGTGAACATCTGCACCATGAAGGGCCGCTCGAGCGACAGCAGGTAGTCGAGCGTGAGGCGCACGTCCGCCTCCTTCTCGAGCGGGTTGTCGAGGATCACGTCGTAGGTGACGGCGATGTCGGTCTGCGCGAACGTCCGCGAAAGCTCCACCAGCTTCGCCTGGGTGCGGTGCGGGCGGTTGAAGAGCTTGAGCGTCTCGGGAGAGGCGCTCTGGATGCCGATCTCCAGGTCCATCAGGCCGCTCTCGGCGAGGAGCCGCACGAACTCCTCGTCGAGGAAGCTGTCCGGGTGCGCCTCGCAGTACCACGGCAGCCCCACGCGGTCGCGGTAGGCGGGGAGGAAGCTGCGCATCCACTTGCGGTGAAAGAGGAACTCCTCGTCGAAGAACCACACGTAGTTGGCGCCGAGCACGTCGCGGGCGTGGATCAGTTCCTCGATCACCGACTCCACCGAGCGCCGGCGCAGGAACCGCCCGTCTGTCGTCGCGTACACGTCCTTCAGGTAGGGCACCGAGCAGAACGAGCAGTTGTACGGGCAGCCCCGGGACGAGATCAGCGGATAGCCGTAGCGGTCCGGCCCGTAATGGGGCGGCAGGGTGTCGAAGGTCTGCACGCCCTCGTCCTCGACCAGGTAGCTGGGCACGTCGTCGTAGCGAAACCACGGGATCGTGTCGAGGTCCTGCACCAGCGGGCGCTGCGGCACCGGGTCCGCGACGCGCGTGCGCAGGCCCGCGACGCCGCCGAGGCTTGCCCCGCGCTCGGTGCGGTCGAGCACCTCGAGCACCGTTTCCTCGCTCTCGCCGACCGCCACGCCGTCCACGTCCGCATCCCGGAAGACGCTGTCCGGGCTCATGGTCGCGTGCCAGCCTCCCCACAGCAGGCGCGCGCCGGGAAACGCCGCGCGGATGCGCCGCGACATCTCGAGCGCATAGGGCAGCACCCGCGTGGCCACGCTCAACCCGATGACGTCGGGGGCGAGCGTGCGCAGCAGCCCCACCACGGCGACGTAGTTCGCCTCGTTGAGCGAGTAGTGCGGCGAGTTGTGCGCGAGGCGCTTGACGAAGACGAGGTCGCACCGGTAGCCGTGCTTCCTCACGTGCGCGGCGATCGACCGCGTTCCGAGGGCGAAGTCGTCGGCGAAGTTGAGGAGCGCGATTCGCGTCGCCTTGGGCTTGCCGCTGCGGTCGATCGGATCGACGGCATCCACGGTGTCGCGGAACTGGATGGTGGCCTCCATCGGGTGACGCTATCACCCGCCCCGAAGGAGCGTCAATCGGCTCGTCTCGGGGCGTTGCCCGGGGCGCTGCCCGCCGCGGCGGGTTCCCCGGTGATCCGGGTCATGGCCACGGTGAGCGCCACCAGGACCCAGAACCACATGTAGATCGTCGGCTCGCGAAAGATCGGATTGCTCACGCCGTCGAACAGGTAGGCGAGCAGCCCCGCCGCCGCCGCCACCGCGATCCGGCGCCAGGGCTCGATGCCGCTGCGGGCGATCTTCCAGAGCCTCGCGAGCGTCGCCACCGCCAGGCCGTAGTAAGCCACCACGCCGAAGAGCCCCATTTCCGCACCGATGAAGAGGGCTGTGTTGTGCACCGGCTCGAAGATGCGCCAGTCCGTGTTGTGGGTGTACAGGTCCCACATGTAGTTCCCGGCGCCGACGCCGAAGAGGAAGTTCCCGCGCCAGATCTCCCAGGCGACAGGGAACTGGTCGAACCGCGCGAGGAGCAGGACGGCCGGCGCATCGAAGAAGCGCGCGAATATCCTCGGGAGCACGAACGGACCGGCGACGATGGCGAGCACGAGCCCCGCGAAAAGGCTCTTGCCGACGTGCCGCTCGCCCCAGGCCAGCAGCACGATCATCGTGATGCCGCAGGAGATCGCCGTGCCGAGCCAGGCCGAGCGCGAATAGGTGACCACCAGCGCCACGATGCCCGCCACGACCAGGGCGCCCGCGGCGAGTCGCAGCCGCCCTTGCAGGTCGCCCTTGAAGAGAAACATGAGCAGGAAGGGGATCAACATGGCCAGGTAGGTGCCCAGCGCGTGCGAATCGTAGAGGCTGCCGGTGGCGCGGGTGATGTCCTCGATGCCCAGGACCTTGTACTGCGTGTCGAGCCGGTCGCCGGAGCCCTTGTCGATGATCAGCCCGGGGGGCAGGACATCGAAGTACTGGAGCAAGCCGACGACCGACTCGGCGAGGACGATGAACCCGATGGACCCCAGCAGCCAGGGCAGGTGCTCGCGCCGGAAGTGCCGCGAGACGTAGAGGTAGATCAGCGCGTGCTTCAGCTGGTGCTCGAAGGCGAAGATCGCGAGGGGCTGCTCGGCCCCCCATTGGGAGAGGGCGTTCCCCAGGAGGATCATGGCCACCCAGAAGTCCAGCCGTTCCGGACGGGGCAGCGGGGCCGTGCGCAGCACGAGGATCCGGAATCCCCAGGCGAAGTAGAGGCCCAGCAGGAGCATGTCGACGAGGCCCACGCCGAGCGTGCCGCTGTAGAGCGAGGCGTGGCGGATGATCTGCGAGTAGACGTGCTCGTCGAGGAACGTCCACTTCGAGAGCCCGGCGAGTGCCACGCTGAAGAGCAGCAGGATGAACGCGAACTCCGAGAACCGCCCCGCGGTCATCATCGCCACCGCGACCATCGCGATGCCCACCACGGTCACCACGAACCACCGGCCCTCGAGGCTCCAGAGGGAATACGCCACCGCCGCGAAGAGCGCCCCGAGCAGGACCGCCAGCAGGACCGCCCACGGGCCGGAGACCGCGATGCGCGGGCGCCGCGCCGCAGGGCCCTGCCCGCTCAAGTCCGCATCGGTCATGGAATCCTGGAAAGGAAGCATCGCTGGCGCGTATGTTACCGCCCCGCCGGAGGCAGCGGCCCGGGAGCGCCGCGCCCGCCGCCCGGCAAACGGTCCCGGGCCTCCCGCCGCGAGGGGTCCCGCCGGGCTCAAGTCCGTGCTCGACCTGCCGATAATCCCGAGCCAGCGCAAAGGCTGCCGATACCGGCTGCCTCGCGCCTGCGCACCCATCCACGAGGGAACCATTCGTGCCTCCGATATCGTCACTGCGCGACCAACATCCCCTGAGCGGCGGAAAGCTGGCCGCGGGTCTCGTGGTGGCGGCCGGCATCGCGCTTTGCGTCCCCGCGTTCCACGAGACGCAGTCCGTGGTCGAGCGCGAGGCGCGCTTCAAGTTCGAGTCCGCCGCGGCCTCGCTCGCGGCCAATACCCAGACGCGCATGCGCAGCTACGCGGACCTGCTCTACGGCCTGCAGGGCCTTTTCCAGGCCAATCCAGCGCTCGACAGGAGCGCCTTCGACCGCTACGTCTACAGCCTGAACCTGCCCGTGCTCTACCCCGGCGTGCGGGCGATCTCCTACGTGCAACGGGTGCCGGCGTCCGGGAGGGCGGCGCTCGAGGCGCGGCTGGGCGCCGATGCCGAGCTCGTGCGCCGGGGCGTGGGGCGGGTGGCGATTCATCCCGAGCCCAAGGGCCCCGAGCACCTGGTGCTCACCTACATCGAGCCCCTGCACGCGAACAAGACCGCGCTCGGCTACGACCTCGCCTCCGACGCAAGGCGCATGGCCCTGGTCGAACGGGCGCGCGACTCCGGCATGCCGACGCTCTCCGAGCGCCTCATCCTGAAATCCGACGCCACCGGCAGTGAGCCCGGGCTGGTCATGCGCCTCGCGCTCTACGAGCAGGACGCCTTCACGCCCGACGTCGTGCGACGCCGCAACGCCTTCTCCGGCCTCGCGAACGTGACCTTCCAGGTCGACGACCTCGCGCGCCACATGCTGGTCGGCGAGCACGACGGCAAGTTCGCACTGACCATCCTCGACCACGGCTACGTCGACGGCGACCCGAAGCCCGCGCCGCAGGAGCTGTACTCGAACGCCGCTGCGCTTCCGCTCCAGGCGGGCGCCGTCTTCACGACGGCGCTGCTCGTCGACGTCGGCCAGCGCCGCTGGGAGTTGCGCTACAGCGCCCCGCAGGCCCTGTTCGTCCGGGCGACGGGCGCGGCGCTGCCCTGGGCGGCATTCGCCACCGTGCTCGCGGTGAGCCTGCTGCTCGGCGGCCTGGTCTACTCGCTCGCCATTTCCAGGAGCCGCGCGAAGTCGCTGGCTGCGCGGATGACGGCCGACCTGCGCGAGAGCCGGGCGAGGCTCGCCGAGGAACAGCGCCGCACGCAGGAGCTGATCGAAGTGCTTCCCAACCCGGTCTACTTCAAGTCGACGGACGGCCGCTATCTCGGCGTGAACAAGGCCTGGGAGGCCTTCTTCGGCCTGCCGCGCGAGGCCTTCCTGGGCAAGACCGTGCACGACCTCTACCCCCACGACCCCGGCATCGCGCGGCGGCTGCAGGCGGACGACGAGGCCGTGTGGTCGCGGTCCCGGCCGAGGACCTGCGAGACGACCATCACCACCCGCGACGGGCGGATGCACGATGCCCTCTTCTACAAGGCCCCCTTCGCCGGCGCCGACGGCGCCACGGCGGGGCTCGTCGGGACCATCGTCGACATCACGGAACGCAAGCAGGCGGAAGTGCGCCTGCAGCTGGAACACGCCGTCGTCCGCCTGCTCTCGGAAGCGGACCGGTCGAGCGGGACCATGACCAAGCTCCTCCAGATCATCGGCGAGGCGCTCGGTTGCGCGTTCGGCGCCTGGTGGGCCGTGGACGACAAGGTGCAGCAGATAGCATGCGACGACACCTGGTGCGATCCGGCGGCCGCGATCGGCGCGTTCGCGGACGCAACCCGCCGGTTCAGGCACGGGCGCGAGGATGCGGGAGGACCGCCGACCGACGTCTGGGCGAGCGGCGAGCCGCTGTGGGCCCCGGATCTCACGCAGGCCGCGCCCTTCGACCGCGCGTCGCTCGCAGCGGGCGCCGGCCTCCGGTCGGCCTTCGCCTTTCCGGTGCACTGCGGCAGCGAGATCCTCGGCGTCATGGAGTTCTACGGCCGGGAAGTGCGGCCGGCCCCGGATCCGCTGCTGGAGAGCGCGCACACGCTCGGCGGCCAGGTGGGGCTCTTCATCGCGCGCAAGCGGGCCGAGGAGCGCATCCGCCACCTTGCGCATTTCGACGACCTCACGGGGCTCGCAAACCGCAACCTGTTCGGCGAGTGCCTGAAGCACGCCGTGGCCAACGCGCGCCGCAACGGGAAGTCCCTGGTCGTCCTGTTCATCGACCTGGACCGCTTCAAGAACATCAACGACACGCTCGGGCACGAGGCGGGCGACCTCGTGCTGAAGGAGGTCGCGGCCCGGCTGCTGGGATGCCTTCGCGAAAGCGACACCGTCGGCCGGCTCGGCGGCGACGAGTTCGTGGTGCTGCTCGAGGACATGCCCCAGCCGATGCACGGCGCCATCGTCGCCCAGAAGATCCTCGACGAGGTGTCCCGCCCCATCAAGATCGAGATGCAGGAGTACCACGTCACCGCGAGCATCGGCATCAGCACCTGCCCCGGCGACGGCGAGGACGTGCAGAGCCTGCTGAAGAACGCCGACATCGCGATGTACCGCGCCAAGGAGCAGGGGAAGAACAACTTCCAGTTCTACTCGGAGGCGCTCAACGTCCACACCGTGGAGCGCCTGGCGCTCGAGTCCGACCTGCGCCGCGCCCTGGAGCGCGACCAATTCGTGCTCCACTACCAGCCAAAGGTCGACATCCACAGCGGCCGCATCGCGAGCGTCGAGGCGCTGGTGCGCTGGCAGCATCCGGAGCGGGGCCTCGTGGCCCCCATGGACTTCATCCCGCTGGCGGAGGAGACGGGCCTGATCGTGCCCATCGGCCTGTGGGTGCTGCAGGCGGCCTGCGCCCAGGCCCGGGCGTGGCGGGACCAGGGGCTGCCCTGGCTGCGGGTCGCCGTGAACCTCTCGGCGCGCCAGTTCACCCACGAGAACCTGCTCGAGGACGTGGCGCGGATCCTGGACGAGACCGGCCTCGACGCGGAGATGCTCGAGTTCGAGATCACCGAGAGCATGGTGATGCAGGACCCGGCGAAAGCGGAGAAGCTGCTGGCCGAGCTCAAGGCCATGGGCGTCTTCCTCTCCATCGACGACTTCGGCACCGGCTACTCATCGCTCAGCTACCTGAAGCGCTTCCCCATAGACAGCCTGAAGATCGACCGCTCGTTCATTCGCGACCTGCCGGGCGACGGCGACGACGCGGCCATCACGCGCGCGATCATCGCCATGGCCCACGGCCTGCGGCTCACCGTCATCGCCGAAGGCGTCGAGACCGCAGGGCAACTGGACTTCCTGCGCGACAACGGCTGCGACGAGATGCAGGGATACCATTTCAGCAAACCGGTGCCGGCGCGCGAGCTGGGGCGCCTCGTGCGGGACCACGTGATCGCCGGCGCGCCCGCCCGGGACCACGCGCCGCGCGAACCGGCGCCCGCTTTCGTCCCGCCTGCCGCCACCTTCCTGGAACCTGCCCCTGCCTGCAGGCAGCCTTGAGGATCCCGCCGCCCAGCGCGGCGATACGACGCCCCTTTCCTCCCTACCCTTGAAAGGCGGCCCGCCGGACCCCAGTTGAGGGGAAATCGGACCACGGGGCGAAGCGACAAGATGCTCATCGGCTTACTCGCGGGACTGCCTTTGCTGGTGGCGGCATGGCTCCTAGCGCAGCCCTGGCTCACGGCGCGGCGCCGTGAGCGCATTCGCCGGCGGCCCTTCCCGGCCGCGTGGCGCGCGATCCTGCGCGAGCGCGTGCCGATTTCGCGCCGCCTGCCCGCGGACCTGCTGGGCCAGCTCAAGGGGCACATCCAGGTCTTCCTCGCGGAGAAGCGCTTCACGGGCTGCGACGGGCTCGAGATCACCGACGAGATGCGGGTCATCATCGCCGCCCGGGCGTGCCTGCTGCTCCTGAACCGCCGCGATCACTACTACCCGCGCCTCGCGCAGGTCCTGGTCTACCCCGGCCCCTTCATCGTCAACCGCGAGCGCAGGAACGGCATCGGCCTCGTGCAGGACGAAAGCCGCGTGCTCTCCGGGGAATCCTGGGCGCACGGGCAGGTGATCCTCTCCTGGCCCGACGTGCTCGAGGGTGCCGCGAACGGGGACGACGCGCGCGATGTGACGATCCACGAGTTCGCCCACCAGCTCGACCAGGAAAAGGGCTTCGCCAACGGTGCGCCGGATCTCGTCGGCTTCCAGCGCTACCCGCGATGGTCGCGCGTGCTCGGGCAGGAGTACGGAGCGCTGCAGGAGCGGCTTCTCAACCAGGAAGCGAGCCTCCTCGATCCCTATGGCGCCACGGACCCGGCGGAATTCTTCGCAGTCTGCTCGGAGGTCTTCTTCAAGCAGCCGCAGCGCATGGCGTTCGAGCATCCCGCGTTGTACGGGGAGTTGCGCGGGTACTATCGGGTCGATCCGCTTTCCTGGTAATCCTTCCCGGCGCTTCGCGCAAAGCGGGTTTCCGCGATCACCCGGGCGGAATGTTCGCGTTCATGCGGAGGAAGTTGGTGCTGTCGTACTTTGCCTTGAGCGCCGTGAGCCGGAGCCACTGCTTGTCGGAATAGGCGACCCGGATGCGATCGCCAGCCTCGTCGCTCACGAAGTTCACATACAACCCCCGGCTGTGCGGCTTCAGGGCGTCGTAGAAGCGGCGCACCCAGCCGATGTGCCGATCGGACTCGCCGACATCCCTGGGAAGCCAGGACGCGACGATATTGATGTCATGGGCGGCATCGCGGTTCGCGAAGGCCATGGCGTCCGCGGGCACCCGCGCGATCGCGCCGCCGAAGGAGAAGATCGGCACCGTCGACATGGGCGAAGTGATCTGCGCGCAATGCTCGACGATCACGTCGATGATCTCGTCGGTGAGCGGCCCCAGCTTGTGCGACTTCCAGTAGTAGTGGCGGCCGTGCGGCAGCGCGGCGTCGAACGCCTTCTGGTGCGTGACGTAGGGCTTCGGCACGATCGCGCTCACCGCCGGCTTCGCAAGCTCCCGGAGGGGCCGGAGCGCTTTTTCACCCTCCTCGACCGGGCCGGCGTAGGTGACGATAAAGGCCACGATGGGCTTGCCGTGCAGCTCGGCGGGGATGACCGGAAGGGGCGGAGCAAGGCGCAGGTTCGCCATGATCCCCACTTCGTCGGGCGCATCGGCGAGAAAATCGCGCAGGAACCGGAGCACCACGGGTGCGTCGTCCATTGGCCACGCCATCATGCCGGCCAGCACCGTCGGGCCCAGGGGCTGGAGCGCGAAGGTGAAGTTCGTGACGACGCCGAAATTTCCGCCACCCCCGCGAAGGCCCCAGAAGAGATCGGCGTTCTCCTGCTCGCTTGCGACCACGAAGTCGCCGTTCGCCGTGACCACGTCGCAAGAGCGGAGCGCGTCGATCGTCAGACCGAACTTGCGCATGAGGTGGCCGATCCCACCCCCGAGCGTGAGCCCTCCGATCCCCGTGTGGCTCACGAAGCCGCCCGTGGCCGCCAGGCCGAAGACCTGGCTCTCGCGGTCGAGGTGAACATTCAGGCAGCCGCCCTGGAGCCCGATGGTTTTCGCGAGCGGATCGACCCTCGAGCCCGTCATCGCCGAGAGGTCGATCACGAGACCGCCGTCGCAGATGGCGTGGCCGGCGACCGCGTGGCCCCCGCCGCGAACAGAAGTCATCGTTTCGTGTTCGCGACCGAATCGCACCGCGGCGATGACGTCGGCCACGCCCGAGCAACGGGCGATGAGCGCGGGCTTGCGCTGGATGTGGCCGTTCCAGATCTGGCGCGCGCCGTCGTAGGCGAGATCGCCGGGCTGAATCACGGAACCCTGAAAGCCGGCCGCCAGGTTGTCGATGGCGGCCTTGTCGATCGATGTCAACGCAACACCTCCGCACGAGACACGGCCCGACTGCAACCGGACCACACGAGAATACGCGTAATGCACCCCTCTCGGGAATCGGGCTGCGACCCCTTTTGTGGAGCCGGCGATTCTGGGAAGCTACGCCTCTCGCCAACCAGCCGTTTGCCCATGACGACCAAGCCGGCTTTCAACCCCGTCCTGCTGGACATCCCGGACCACCTCGAGACGGAAAGGCTGCTCGTACGCGCACCCCGGCCGGGCGACGGCGCGCTGCTCAACGCCTCGGTCATCGAGACGCTGGAAATTCTCCGCCAGTACCCCGCCTCGATGCCCTGGGCGCTCGAAGACCAGCCCGTGGAAAAGACCGAGGAATACTGCCGGCGCGGCGCAGCCAGCTGGATCCTGCGCGCGGACTTCCCGATGCTGTTCTTTCGCAGGGACACCGGCGAGCACGCGGGCAACTGCGGCCTGCACCGGTTCAACTGGGACACGCGCGTGTTCGAGATCGGCTGGTGGGGCCGCAAGCGCTATCAGGGGCAGGGGCTGGTCACGGAAGCGGCGGCGGCCATGACCGCCTTCGCTTTCGAACACCTGGGCGCACGGCGCGTCTGGTGCTGCGCCGACGAGGAGAACACGCGGAGCTGGCGGGTGGCCGAGCGGCTCGGCTTCGCGCACGAGGGAACGCTCCAGAGCGAACGCTGCGACCCCGACGGCACGAGACGCGCGATGCGCGTCTACGCGACGACGCGCTAGGAAGACGCAGGGCGCGCGAAGGCGTGGCTTGCCCGGGGTTGCCTGCTTGCGGCGCCGCGGGCGGGCCTCACCAGTACCGCATCGCGTTGCGGTAGATCCCCTCCAGGTCCTGCTTCGACACGCTCCTCGGCGCCATCACCAACGGCCGCTGCTGCGCGTACGCCCCTTCCGCGAGCGCGGGCACGTCCGCTTCCCCGTAGCCCAGCGCGGCGATGCCCGAAGGAAGCCCCGTCTCGCGCATCAGCGCGATGAAGGTGCGCGCGAGGATCTCGCCCGCGTCCTCGGGCTTCGCGCCGGCGATGTCGGCGCCCATCGCCGCCGCCGCCTCCAGGTGGCGCTGCGGATTGGCAGACGCGGTGAAACGAAACGCCGCCGGCGCATTGATCACCACGGCGATGCCGTGGGGCACCATGGGATCGCGCTCCTCGTAGCCCGGCGCGGTGAACACGTGCTTGAGCGTGGCCACCGAGTAGGACATCGCGTGGGGAACGTGCACGCCGGCGCTGCCGAAGGCGAGCCCGGCGAGTGTCGAGGCGAACATCAACTGGTGGCGCGCCTCGAGGTCGCCCGCGTCGCGCACCGCGCGGGCCAGGTACTTCCCGCCCAGGCGGATGGCGGCGATGCTGCCGATGTCGTTGTAGGGCGTCGATCCCTGGTAGGGCGGGCGCTGGCTCGGGTGCGCCGGCCGCGGACGGCTGGTGAAGGGCCGCGCGGTGTAGGACTCCACGGCGTGGGAGAGTACATCGAAGCCGGATGCCGCGACCACGCCGCCCGGAAGCGTCTCGGTGGTCGTCGGATCGACGATCGCAAGCGAGGGCTTGAGCAAGGCCGAGGCGATGCCGGTCTTCAGCCCCACGGACTTGAGATCGACGATGGTGATGCCGGTCGTCTCGCTCCCGGTGCCGCAGGTGGTCGGGCAGGCGATGTGGGGCTTCAGCTTCCCCGGAATCGGCTTGGCTTTCCCGATCGGCGCGTTCACATAGGCGATCAATTCGTCCGGGTAGGTCGCGAGGAGATTCGCGGCCTTCGCGGTATCCATGACCGAACCGCCGCCCAGGGAGACGAAGCCGTCGAAGGCGCCGTCGCGTGCGAACGCAGCCGCCTCCTCGAAGGAATCGCTGTTCGGCTCGCAGCGCGTCTTCTCGAAGATCCCGACATCGAGGCCCGCCGCGCGCAGGGAGGCGAGCGCCGTCTCGCCCGGGGCGCTGGCGAGCACGTGCGCGTCGACGAAGAGGGCCACTCGTTTCATGCCGAGCGACTGGGCGTCTGCACCGAGCTCATTCAAGGCGCCCGCGCCGAACTTGATCGGCGCCGCGCTGACGGAGAAGACGGTCTCGCCTTCGCCCGGTGAAAGGAAACTCGCGTTCGCCGACATGGTTCTCCCTCTCCCTGTGTTCGTTCGAATCGATGGCCCGCGAAACCGCATCGTAGCCGCTCCCGCATTTTGCGCCGAAACGCCTCGCGTGCCGCGTCTGCCCGCGGCCCGTTCGGTCGTGCATCCCGGCTGCGCGCATACCCCCCCGGGCAAACGCGCGCGATTGGGACTAGAGTGACGATTCACCTTCCACCGACAAGCGATCGTGACCGCCCACCTGGCAGACCCCGAACACAACCCTTCCTTTACCCGCGGCATTTTTCTCGGCGAGATTCGCGAGGACCTCGTCTTCCCCTTCCCGGAGCTCACGCCTGCCGACCGGGAGAGCCTCCACGCCATCCTCGAATCCTTCGGCGACTGGTCCAGGGCCACCGTGGACTCCGCGCGCCTCGACCGCGAGGGGCGATTCCCCGACGAAGTGCGCGCCGGCATGGCCGAGCTCGGCATGATGGGCTTGAACATCCCCGAGGAATACGGCGGCTTCGGCGCTTCCGCCTTGCTCTTCAGCCGCGTGTTCGCCGAAGTCGGCACGACCGATGCCGCGCTCGCCGTGTACTTCGGCGCCCACCAGTCCATCGGCTGCAAGGGGATCACGCTCTTCGGCACCGACGACCAGAAGAAGCGCTGGCTCACGCCCTGCGCGAGCGGCGAGCGGGTGGCCGCGTTCTGCCTGACCGAGGCCGGCTCCGGCTCCGACGCCCAGGCCATGCGCACGGCGGCGGTGCCGAGTGCGGACGGCACGCACTATGTGTTGAACGGCGAGAAGATCTGGATCTCGAATGCCGGCTACGCAGGTGTCTTCACCGTGTTCGCCAAGGTCCCGGTCGAGATCGACGGCAAGGCGAAGCAGCGTGTGACCGCCTTCATCGTCGATGCGCACGCACCCGGAGTTTCGCTGGGCAAGATCGAAGAGAAGATGGGCATCAAGGCGAGCGACACGCGCACCATTTCGTTCGAGAACGTCCGCGTGCCCGTGGAAGACCGCCTGGGCGAGGTGGGCGGCGGCTTCAAGATCGCACTGGAGATCCTCAACTCCGGGCGGCTGGGTCTCGCCGCGGGGTCTTCGCGCGGCACGCGCGCGATCCTGAACCTGGCACTCGCCTACGCGAAGGACCGCAAGCAGTTCGGCCGCCCCATCGGCTCCTTCGAGATGATCCAGCGCAAGTTTGCCCTCGCCGCGGCCGACTGCTACGCGGCAGACGCCGGCTGGATGATCTGCGCGTCCATGGTGGATCGCGGCGGCATCGACTTTTCGCTCGAGACGGCGGCGTGCAAGGTGTTCGCCTCCGAACTCTCCTTTCGCTCCGCGTGCGACGCGCAGCAGATCGCCGGCGGGCTGGGCTACTCGAAGGAATACCCGTACGAACAGGCCGTGCGCGATTCGCGCATCATGCTGATCTTCGAAGGCACGAACGAAATACTGCGGGCGTTGATCGCGCTCTCCGGGCTGCAGCAACCGGGCGAGCAGTTGAAGGAACTCGGCCGCGCCTTCCGCGACCCGTTGCGCGCGCTGGGCGCCATCGGCTCCTACATCGGCGGGAAGGTCAAGCGCCAGCTCGCGGCACCTTGCTTCACCCGCGTGCATCCGGCGCTCGCGAGCGAGGCGGAGTCGGTGTGCAAGGCGGTCCACGACCTCGCGGTGGCGGTGGAGAAGCTCCTCATGGAACACGGCAAGGACGTGATCGAGCGCCAGTTCCACCAGGAGCGTCTCGCCAATGCCGCGATGGACATCTTTCTCTCCACGGCGACGCTTTCGCGCGCCACCTGGGCCATCGAGAAAGCCGGCGGCCCGGAGAAGGCCACCGCGGACCTGGACAACGCGCGGATCTTCATCCCCGTGGCGATGCGGCGAACGCGCCGCGCGCTGCGGGCGCTGTCGCACAACCAGGACGGGCGCCTGAAGGCGCTGGCGGAACGGGCGATGGAAGAAGGATCGCTCACGGTGGAGACGCCAACCGACGCCTGAGGGCGCGCGCGCGCGCCCCTACTTCACCGGATCGGTCACCAGCCTTCCGAGGTTCGCGAACCAGAAGGACAGCGCCTCGCGGTACTCGTCCACGTGAATCGGCGTCCCCCTGGGCCGGTGGACGGCCACCGCGATGTGCCAGTAGAGCGACGCCGAAGTCGCCTCGATGTTGCATACGCCCGTGTTGAGCGGGGTGGCCTCGCGGTCGCAGAGCGTGCCCTTCACGAAGGTGAAGCCCGCGGGCAGCAGGCGCTTGCCGTCGTCGAGAAGAAACTTCCAGTCCGTCGCCTCTTCCTCGAAGGTCGTCGTGCGCGGAGGGTCCGGTCGGAAGATGACCGAGAGGTTGGAGCCGCCCTGCAGGTCGTCAGCCGTCGGGCGGGCGAGGCCCTGGGAGATTCCCACGAAGAGCTGGCCTTGCGCATTGCGGCTCAGGTGGAGGTTTCCCTCGTCTTCGCACACCATGGGCCGGCTTTCCCGATCGCAGTGCAGGAGGTAGGGCGTATCGGCGAGTTCCTTGCTGATGCAAAGGAAAGTGATGCGGGCCTTGCGGAAGGTCGCGGTGGCGTGCGCTTCGTGGCCGCGCGGGCATTGGATGGCCCGGAGTTCCGGGGGAAGCGGCGTCACCTTGCTGCCGCAAGCGACGAGCACGCCCGCCAACGCCAGGAGAGCTGCGATGCCCGATGCAGGAAGGCCAGGGCGAAACGGGTTGCGCATTCTAGCGGTCTCCAGGGCTCACCATCCGCGGCCGTCAGGAAACCGTGAGCACGATCTTCCCGATGTGCACGCCCGACTCCATCAGGGCGTGGGCCTTCGCGGCCTCCTCGAACGGGAAGGTGGCGTGGATGACGGGCTTGATCTTCCCGGACTCGATGAGCGGCCAGATGCGCGCCTTCAGGTCGCGGGCCACCTCGCCCTTGAAGGCCACTGGCCGCGGGCGGAGCGTCCCGCCCGTGATGGTGATGCGCCGGCGCAGGATCGGGTCGAAGGACAGCTCGCCCTTGGCACCCCCGAGGAGTGCAAGTATCACGATGCGTCCGTCGTCGGCACAGGCCTCGACATCGCGCTTCACGTACTCGCCCGCCACCATGTCGAGGATCACGTCCACGCCGCGGCCGTTGGTGAGCGCCTTCACTTCCTTCGCGTAGTCCTGCGTCTTGTAGTTGATGGCGTGGGTCGCGCCCAGTTCGACGCAGGCGCGGCACTTCTCGTCCGTGCCGGCGGTGACGAAGACCATGTGACCGAGCGCGCGCGCCATCTGGATCGCGGTGACGCCGATGCCGCTCGAGCCGCCGTGCACGAGAAGCGACTCGCCTTCCGCGAGGCGCCCTCGCCCCCACACCATGCTCCAGACGGTGAAAAAGGTCTCGGGGAGCGATGCGGCCTCGATCATCGTGAGGCCCTTGGGGATGGGCAGGCATTGCTCCGCCGAAACGTTGCAGAACTGCGCATAGCCTCCTCCGGCCAGCAGTGCGCAGACCTCGTCGCCCACCTTGAATTGCTTCACGCCTTCGCCCAGCGCGGTGATCTTCCCGGCCACCTCGAGGCCGGGGATGTCGGAGGCGCCGGGAGGAACCGGATAGCGGCCGCGGCGCTGGAGCACGTCGGGGCGGTTGATGCCGGCGGCCTGCACCTGGATCAGGACTTCGCCTGCGGCGGGGGTGGGCGTGGGACGGTCGGTGGGCTTGAGGACTTCGGGTTCGCCGGGGGTGGTGATCTCGATCGCTTTCATTTTCGGGGTCTCTTTTCGCGAGGCGCCCATTATCCGTCATTGATCCCGGGCGGGCGGCACCGCGAGTTTCTGCGCCGGAGAGAATCCTGGAGACGAGGCCCGGCTCCCCGCGAAATCGCTGCGGCGCCATGAAGGGGCTAAGATCGACGCCTCGTCCTGCGATCCAGGGAGACACCATGCAGGCCTCGCGCACCGCAGCACTGCAGGCGATGCCCATCTTCGGCGGACTCCGCGCCGACGTGCTCGACGGGCTCGTGGAGACGGCGAAGTCGGTGAGCGTCGCGCGCGACGGGTATTTCTTCCGCGAAGGTGACCGGGCCGAATCCATGTTCGTGCTCGAGACGGGCGAGGTCGTGCTCCTGCGGCACGGCGCGGGCAAGCCCTACGAACTCGGGCGGCTCAAGGCCGGCGACTGCTTCGGCGAGATGGCGCTCTTCGACCTCTTCCCCCGCAGCGCCTCGGTGCGCGCGACCGCGCCTTGCACGGCGATCGAGCTGTCGACGGCGAGCCTCTACCAGCTCTGCGAATCGGACCTCGAGCAGTTCGCCCTCTTCCACACGAACGTCTCGCGCGAGCTGAGCCGGCGGCTGCGCATCGCGAACGAGCAGCTCTTTCGCGTGCACATGGGCATCGGGGACGGCGAGCCGCCCTGGACCTGATGGCGCGGCACGGGCGCGCCTACTTGTAGAACGCCTCGACCGCGCCCTTCAACTTGATCAGCAGCGGGTTGCCGTGGCGGTCGACTTTCTTCCCGACCGCGACCTTCACCCAGCCTTCGCTCACGCAGTATTCCTCCACGTCCTTGCGCTCGTTGCCGTTCAAGCGGATGCCAATGTCGTGCTGGAGCACGGCGGCCACGTGGTGCGGGCTGCGCGGATCCACGGCGAGGCGGTCGGGCAAGGGCGGGCGCGGGGCTTCGGTGTTCATGGCGTGCTCTGGAATTGCGTTCCGGGGAATCTAGCGCATTTTCACGTCGCCGGCGTGGGTCGGCACTTCCGGTTCGGGGCGATGGCGATCTGCGACTAGCTTCCCATCGCCTGCGCCACGAGGCGCACGAAGCCCGCGGAATGCGCCCCGTCGAGCCAGCGGGCGACGACCACCGTTTCGTGGTCCGGATCGATCCACACCAGGTGACCTCCCGCGCCGAACATGAACCAGCTTGCGCGCGGGGCGTCGGCGAACAGGCGCCCGTCGCGATTGAGCCACGTGAGCCACCCGTAGAACGGTGCGGCCGCGCAGGGCTGGTGCATGCGCTGCACCCACTCGCGGGGAATCAACTGCCGACCGCCGTGCACGCCTTGGTCAAGGAGCAACTGGCCAATGCGCGCCTGGTCGCGCGCGCTGATCTTGGCGCCGCCGCCCCAGTGCGTGCCGCCGGGGACCGACTGCAGCCGCCGGCCGTCGATCTCGACCCAGGCGTCGTCGTAGCCCTCCCAGCGGAAATCTTTCCCTCCACCGATCGGCTGAAGAACGGTCTCGAGGAACACCTCCGGCAGCGGCCGCTTGAAGAGGTGAAGCAGCGCCAGTGAAAGCTGGTTGATGCGGACGTCGTTGTATTCCCAATAGCTGCCCGGCTCGCGAAGCGCGCGAAGCTCTCCCTTCTTGCCCTCGGGCGGCTTCGGGTCATGGGACACGCGCCGGTAGTGCTCCACCTGCTCGGGCATGCCGAAGCATTCGCCCTGCCATTCGCTGGTCTGGGTGAGCAGGTGCTCCCAGGTGATCGCGCGGTTGTGCGCGGAATCGAAGCCAATGCCCGGCAGGCGGTCGACTACTCTTTCCGCAGGTTCGAGAAGGCCTCGTGCATGCGCGATGCCAGCGAGCAACGCGAGGTAAGTCTTCGCAACGCTGAAAGTCTGGTCCGCGCGATCGGGTTCGCCCCAGGAGGCGACTTCCTCGCCGCGCACGCGGATAACGCCGGATACGCCGCCGCGCGGATGCACCGGCCCGCGCAGGCGGTTGAACGGCGGCGGGTCATCGTGGTGGACGCCCCAATGCGCAGGATCGGCCTCGGGATCGCGCGGCCACGGGATTTCGTGCGATAGCGCAAAAGCGACTGATTCGTTGAACGGCACCATGACCCTCATTATAGGTATCGACCCGCTCACTCCGTTAAAATCTCACTATCCATGACCTATACGCCAAGCATCGGGAGGATCCATGACTGAAATGCAGAAGATCGACGTGGTAGTGGGGACGGGCGCCGAGTCGCGCCCCGGAGCGGTGACGGTGCACTACACGGGGTGGCTGCACGACCCCGCGCAGCCCGACGGCCACGGCAAGAAGTTCGACAGCTCCGTCGACCGCGGCTCGCCCTTCGACTTCCGTCTCGGTGCCGGGCAGGTGATCCGGGGCTGGGACGAGGGCGTGGCGGGCATGCGGGTGGGCGGCAAGCGCACGCTCGTGATCCCGCCGGAGATGGGATACGGCGCGCGCGGCGCTGGCGGTGTGATCCCGCCCAATGCCACGCTCATCTTCGACGTGGAACTCATCGCCGTTGGCTGAGGTCCCACACCCGATCGCCCGGGATTGCCTTTCATCAAACCCGCTCACGCCCGCGTGAAGGGGCGCGTTGCACCTTAGAGGGAGAAACCATGCCCACCAAACTCGACTACTCCAAGCTCTCGCTGATGGACGCCCTCGATCTGGCCACGCTGATCGAGATCGAGGCGCACAAGCGCTACATGCAATTCGCCGACCGGCTCGGAAGCCGCACCGACGACGACGCCGCGTCCGTGTTCCTGTCGATGGCCGTCAACGAGAAAAAGCACGGTGACCAGATCGCCGAGCGCCGGCACGCCCTCTTCGGCGAGGCAAAACCGAATGTCACGCTGGGCGACATCTTCGACGTGGAAGCCCCGGACTTCGGCGCACCCAGCCAGAACATGTCCCCGCTCAAGGCGTACTGGGTGGCGTTGTCTTCCGAGAAGAAGGCCTTCTCGTTCTACGACAACGCGCTGCGCTACGTGACGCACCCGGAAGTAAAGGCGCTGTTCGAGGAACTGCGCGAGGAAGAGGCCGAGCACGTCGAGATGGTCGAGAAGATGATCGCGAAGCTTCCGGATTCGGCCAAGGTCGACCTCGAGGATGAGGACGAAGACGCGCTTCCGCACCGGGAAGGCCGCATCCACCCGGCTTCCTAGGTTGCAGTGACCGCCACCGCGTTCACCTTCGACAACTCGTACGCCCGCGACCTCGAGGGCTTCTACGTCCCCTGGCAGCCGGCCGTGGCCCCGGAGCCGCGCATCATTTTTCTCAACCGCCCGCTGGCCGAGGAACTGGGGCTTCCGATCGCGTCGATGGACGAAGCTGCGCTTGCCGCGACCTTCACCGGCAACGCGCTGCCCGAGGGCGCGCAACCCATCGCGCAGGTCTATGCGGGCCACCAGTTCGGCGGATTCTCCCCGCGGCTCGGCGATGGCCGCGCCCTTCTGCTCGGCGAGGTGATCGACCGGAACAGGCACCGCCGAGACATCGCCTTCAAGGGATCGGGCCGCACGCCGTTTGCGCGCAATGGCGACGGCAAGGCCGCGGTGGGGCCGATGCTGCGCGAGGTGCTGATCGGCGAGGCCATGCACGCGCTGGGCATCCCGACCACGCGGGCCCTGGCGGTGGCGGCCACGGGCGCACCGGTGGCACGCGAGAAGATGCTGCCGGGTGCCGTCCTCACGCGCATCGCGGCGAGCCACCTCCGCGTGGGCACTTTCCAGTACTTCGCCACGAGCGGCGAGGAAGGCGACGTGCGCAAGCTCGCCGAATACACGATCGCCCGCCACTATCCCGAGCTCGCCGGCTCGCCGCGGCCGTTCCTCGCGCTGCTCGATGCGGTTTCGCAGCGCCAGGCGGCCCTCATCGCGCAGTGGATGAACGTGGGCTTCATCCACGGCGTGATGAACACCGACAACATGGCGCTCTCCGGCGAGACGATCGACTACGGGCCCTGCGCCTTCATGGAGGCCTACGACCCCGCGACGGTCTTCAGCTCCATCGACCAATACGGCCGCTACGCCTACCGGAACCAGCCCGACATCGCGCTCTGGAACCTGACGCGCTTTGCAGAGGCGCTGCTGCCCCTGATCGACGACGATCCCGAGCAGGCGGTAGCGATGGTGACGGAGGTGCTCAACGGCTTCGCGGGTCGCTACCGCACGCATCTGCTGCGCGGGCAACGGGCGAAGCTGGGGCTGGTTCGAGGCGAACCCGCTGATGATGCTGGCGACGCTGCACTGGCCGAGGATTGGCTGGCACTCCTGCACGCAGGCAAGGTGGATTTCACGCTGGGGTGGCGGCGGCTGGCGGATACGGCGGGCGGTGACGATTCGCCGCTGCGAGCCCTATTCGCCGATCCGCGTGCGCTCGGGGATTGGCTCGCGCGCTGGCGGGCGCGGTGCGCGAGCGAGGATGAGGGTACCGCTGCGGCCGGCTCCGGCCGTGCCGAGACGATGCGGCGCGTGAACCCGATGGTGATCCCGCGCAACCATCGCGTGGAAGAGGCGCTGGCGGCGGCTTCGGACGAGGGTGATCTTGCGCCGTTCGAACGCTTGCTCGATGCAGTGCGAAAGCCGTTCGATGAGGCGCTCGCGACTTCGCCCTATGCCGAGCCGGCGCCGGTGGAGGTCACAGCCTGCTACCAGACGTTCTGCGGAACCTGACCAAGCGGCGATAATGATTCGGACACCACACGGACGAGCCCCATGACCATCCAACTGCACGCCTTCGACACCCCCAACGGCCGCAAGATCAGCGTGGCACTCGAGGAAATGGGGCTTCCCTACGACGTGACGATCGTCGACATCCGCAAGGGAGATCAGCACGAACCCGCATTCCTGAAGTTGAGCCCGAACGGAAAGATCCCCGCGATCCTCGATCCGGACGGCCCTGACGGGAAGCCCGTGAGCGTCTTCGAGTCGGGCGCGATCCTCATCTACCTGGGCGAAAAGACGGGCAAGTTCTGGCCGAAGTCGCTCGCGGCGCGCATCCCGGTGCTGGAGTGGCTCATGTTCCAGCACGGCGGCTTCGGGCCGGTCCCCGGGCAGGTGCACCACTTCCTGACGGTGGAGAACGAGGCGGACAGGCGCTACGGGCTGGAGCGCTATTCCAAGGAAACGCGGCGGCTCTATGGCGTGATGGACCGCCGGCTGGCCGATAGGAAGTATTTCGCGGACGAGCTGTCGATCGCCGACTTCGCAATCCTGGGCTGGGCGTGGCGGCACGAGCGGCACAAGGTGGACCTGGCGGACTATCCGAACGTGAAGCGGTGGTACGAGGCAATGATGGCGCGGCCGGGGGTGCAGCGGGGATTCGCCGTCAAGCTCTCCTGAGCCGGAACAGGCCGGACGGGAGTTCGCCGCCGTAGCGCGGCTTCAGTCGCGGAACTGCACGGCCAGCATCTCGCCTGTCGCGCAGACCTGATCCCCCGCTTCCAGCGCGAGGGCCACGCGTACCTTCCGCCCGTCGATGCCGAGGAGCCTGCCGCGCACCACGAGCTCCGTGCCGATCGGCGTGGGGCGAAGGTAGTCCACCTTGAGCGAAGCGGTGACGAAGCGCATGAAGTCGCCCTCGCCTCCCATCTCGCGGCCCGCGGCGCGGTAGGCGAAGGCCGCGGCCGAGGCCGTGCCGTGGCAATCGAGGAGAGAAGCCACCATGCCGCCGTACACATGGCCGGGCACGCCGCCGCTGAATTCGGAGGGCACGGTAAAGCGCGCGATGGTCTCCTCGCCGGCCCAGTGACTCTTCAGGTGCAGGCCGTGTGGATGGCTCCGGCCGCAACCGAAGCAGTGGCTGAAGCGCTCGGGGTAGAAGTCCTGGAAGGCGGTGGGCACTCGGGCTCCGTGAAGTCAGCGTCCTGCGCCCGCGCTCAGTCGACGAGGATCTGCTGCGTGGGGTTGTCCACGATCACGGGGCAATCCATGTACGTGACCTGCGGCGCCGTGCCGTACTTCCCGGTGACGAAGTCGCGCCAGGCGTCGGTGTAGAGCGCCTCCGCGGCCGCACGGCTCTCCCAGAGGTACACGCCGCCCGCGGTCATGCCGTCCTCGGAAAGCACGTAGTACTTGCGAACCAGCCCCGGCTGCGCCTGGTAGCGCGGCGCCGTGCTCTGGAAGATAGCCTTGGCCTCGTCGACCGTGAGGCGCTTGGGCAGGCGGAAGGTGGCGATGGCGGTGATCATTCGGCTCTCCTGGGACGGTTTGGGTGGGCGGGGCTTGCCGCGTCGTGGCGCTCGTGGCCGCGCACCGTGTGCGATCTTCGCACCCCAAAACTCTAGCGCATCGTGGAGTTGCAGGGGGCGCAGCGGTTGCGGCCGGGACCGGAATCGGGCATTTCAGCCCGCCTTTCCTGCATTTCGTCGCTTTCGGCTCGCGGCAGGGGCGGCGGGTGCCTACAGTGGGCCCATCGACAACGCACCCATTCAAGGAGCCGACCATGTTCACCACCCTCTTCGCCATCGCGACCGCCGTCTTCTTCATCGCCGTCGTCGCGGACATCGCGACCACCATCGCCAAGCCGCGCGTTTACGGCTGAACGATCAGATTCAGCGGCACCAGGAAAACGGGCCGGGGAATACCCCGGCCCGTTCCCGTTGGGTCAACCAAGGCTTGGCGGTTACAGGAACACGGCCGGCGAGACTCCAAAGCGGGTCGCCAGCGCCTTCGCCTGCCGCGCGTTGATCGCGCGCTTCCCGCCCAGGATCTCGCTCACCACGCCCTGCGAGCCGATCTCGTCGCCGAGATCCGACTGGCGCAGGCCGTTTCGCTTCATGAGGAAATCGAGAACCGATCTGGGCTCCGCCTGGGGAATCCGGACCCGGTCCTCTTCGTATCGCGCGATCAACTCGCCGAGAAGGTCCGCGAGCCCCGCCAGCGGATGGTTCTCATCCGAGCCGGCCTCGTCGACCACCTCGTCGAGCAGGGCGACCATGCGCTGGAATTCCCGGTCGCTGCGGATGACGCCGATGCCCGCGTGTTCCCGCAGTTGCTTCCAGGCCGCGGTGATCTTCCGGAACGAAGCCGGGGAGAGGCCGGCAGTGGTGTTCATTCCTTCCTCCAATGGCCGCGGTCGTAATCGTCGTGGGTGAGGACATGGCGGACGAAGACGAGCTGTCGGTTGAAATGGATGGCCGCGATGAGGCGAAACGGCCCCGCATCGAAGACGTAGAGGCCCTTCACGTAGTCGACCGACCCGAAGGCATTCCGCAACATGTTGAAGTCCCCGAAATGCGATGCCGAGATGACCCGGTACCAGGCCGTCAAAGGTGCCCTGGCCGCCGGATGCCCGCGATGGAACTCCTCGATCCGCTTCCTCGTGATGACGCGCATTCGCCGCCCTTCGGTGGTGTCGCGCCACCATCTTCGCCAGCCAGGCGAGCCGCGGGCCGATTATCTCATTTTGCGATAGCGGATGCAAAGGCTTGCGGCTGGCGGTACGCACCGGGGAGGACAGCGGTGAGCGGTGCAGCCGGCGCGCGCAGCGAATCCATCGCCGCCTCGACCCCGCCCCGGGCGTGCGGCACCCCGGCATCCGCGAGCGCGAGTTCGATCGCACCGAGCGCGCCGAGCAGCATGGGCTCGTTCAAGTCCCCCATGTGGCCAATGCGGAAGATGCGCCCCTGCAATGCAGCCAGGCCTCGGCCCAGCGCCACCCCGTAGCGCTCCGAGGCGATCGCGCGCACGCGGTCGGCATCGTGACCGGCGGGCATCAGCACCGAGGTGAGCGAGTCGGATGCGGCCTCGGCGTCCAGCGACCAGATCTCGACGCCGCCGCCCTGCCCCCACTGGCGCACGCAGGCGCGCGTGGCGTTCGCCAGGCGTCGATGGCGGGCGAAGACGTTCTCCAGCCCCTCCTCCTCGATCATGTCGAGGGAGGCCTCGAGGCCGTAGAAGTACGGGATCGGCGCCGTGCCGCAGAAGCGCACCTGGCGGCCGCCTTCCACCATCGAGCGCCAGTCCCAGTAGCGGCGCGGGTTGCGGGCCGATTGGGCCGCCTCCCAGGCTCGCGCGTTGATGGCCGTGAAGGACATCCCCGGCGGCATCATGAGGCCCTTCTGCGAGCCGCCGATCACCAGGTCCACGCCCCATTCATCCATGCGGAAGTCGAACGAGGCGAGCGACGAGATCGTGTCGACCATGAAGAGCGCCGGGTGACCGAGGCGGTCGATCGCCGCGCGCATCCCGGCCACGGGGTGGCGCATGCCGGTGGCGGTCTCGTTCTGCACGAACATGACGGCCTTGATGGCCCCCTTGGCGTCGGCGGCGAGATGCTTCGCTACTTCGTCAGGATCCACCGCGCGGCGCTCGGCGTGGCGACCATTTCGACATCCAGCCCGTATTGGGTGGCGGTCTTCGCCCAGTTCTCGGCGAAGTAGCCCGTCTGCGGCACGAGCACCTTGTCGCCGGGGGAGAAGAGGTTCGCGATGCTCGCGTCCCAGGCACCGTGGCCGGTGGACGCGTAGGTGATCGCGAAGCCTTTCTGCGTCTTCAGCACCGACTTCAGCCGCTGCAGGCAGCGGTCGCGAAGGGCCACGAACGCCGGCCCCATGAAGTCCACCGCCGGCCGTGCCATCGCCTGCAGCACCCGGTGCGGGATGTTGGTGGGGCCGGGGTGCATGAAGAACTGCCAGCCGCGTGGGGCGGTCATCGCCGTCTCCTGAGAGCAATTTCGCAATGATACCGGCGCCGATCGCCGCGCCCGCAAACTCAGTTCGACTTCCTCGCATTCAACATTCGCGCGTGGTACTTCTGGAAATTCTCCCCGCTCTTGTAAATACGGTCCCGCACCCAGGTCAGCATGTCGAGTGTCATGCCTTTCGAAAGTGCGCCGGGCACCAGCCCAACCGCGGCCCGGGGGGCTGACAGGCCCTTTGGCACCTCTTCGGGAAGAAACAGGACGGTGGGGGTGAACATCACGCCCCACTTCATCACCATCTTTTTCTCGCTGAGCACCTGGCCGTCGAAATCAGTGACATCCACATCGCCGAACATGTTGATCTGCACGAAAAAGAAATCCTTGTTCAGCATCTTGTTGATTACCGGGTCCGGCCAGACCTCTTTATGCATCTTCGTGCAATAGATGCAGCCCAGCTGCTCGATCACGATGGCCAGGCGCTTGCCCGCTGCATTGGCCTCGGCCAGATCCTCGCGCAGGTCCTTGAACGTGTTGTGCATCCACTCCGCCTTGTGCAGACCGTCGTCTCCCAATGTCGTGGCCGCCGTCAGGGGCGTTGCCACAATGAGGAGCGCAACCAGTGTTGTCAGGAATCTCATCGGTTTCTTCCTATCCGAGCTGGCCAAAGACCGGAAACATCTCCAGGAGCCATTGGCCGATGTAGTTCATGGAATTCGTCGCAATCAGAACGGCAAAGAGTATCAACATCACGCCCATGACTCTCTCGACATAAGCCATCTTGCCGCGATGGCGTTGCAGGAGCCCAAGAAACGGTTTTGCAAAGAAGGCTGCGACGACGAAGGGGGCGGTCATCCCGACGCCGAAGGCTGCCAGCAGAAGCGCGCCCTGGAGCAGGTCACCCATGCCGCTGGCAATCATCAGGATCGAGGCCAGGACCGGCCCGACACAGGCTGTCCAGCCGAAACCGAATGCCAGGCCCATCAGATAGGCGCCAAGCACCGTGGAAGGATCGGACTTGCTCTCCATCCGCGCTTCACGCATCAGGAAACGAATCCGGATGACTCCGAGGAAGTGCAGCCCGAAGGTGAAAATGACGATGGCCGCGACGTAGGATAGCGGCTGTTTCCATTGTGCAAATGCCTGCCCCAGAGCCGTCGCCCCCAGCCCCATCAGCATGAAGATCGTCGTGACGCCGAGCGCGAAAAAGACCGCTGAAACGATCAACCGTCGCTGCGCGCCGGGCGAGATTCCACCATCGCTGCCCAGTTCGGCAACGGATATCCCGGCCATGTAACTGAAATAGAAAGGCACCATCGGCAGAATGCACGGGGTAACGAAGGCGATGAGCCCCGCCAGCGCGGCACCCAGAAAAGAAACCTCCAGCATCGCCAAGCCTTCCCCGGTTTGTTTAGGGGCTCAGTCTACATTGAGCGTTCAGGAGAAGCTCATCCATGCGGAAGTCGTACGAGGCGAGCGACGAGATCGTGTCGACCATGAAGAGCGCCGGGTGACCGGGGCGGTTCATCGCCGCCCGCATCTCGGCCACGGGGTGGCGCATGCCGGTCGCAGTCTCCTTCTAAACCAACATAGCGGTCTTGATGTCACTCTTGGCGCCGGCCGCGAGATGCTCTGCGACGTCTTCCGGATCCACCACGCGCCGCTCGGGCGTCGCCACCATCTCGACTTTCAGACCATATTGCGTGGCGGTCTTCGCCCAGTTCTCCGCGAAGTAGCCCGTCTGGGGCACCAGCACCTTGTCGCCGGGGGAGAAGAGGTTCGCGATGCTCGCGTCCCAGGCGCCGTGGCCGGTGGCGGCGTAGGTGATGGCGAAACCCTGCTGCGTCTTCAGCACGGACTTCAGCCGCTGCAGGCAGCGGTCGCGAAGGGCCACGAATGCCGGCCCCATGAAGTCCACCGCGGGGCGAGCCATCGCCTGAAGCACCCGGTGCGGGATGTTGGTGGGGCCGGGGTGCATGAAGAACTGCCAGCCGCGTGGGGCGGACATCGCTATCTCCTCCGAGCAATTGCGTGATGATACCGGCAGCGAGCGCCGAGCCCGCATTCGCGGCGTTGATGGCACACTCCCGACCCGAGGGGAGAGCCATCATGAAAAGGTTACGATTCGCCGCCGCGATCCTGATCGCCGGTGGATCTCATCGTCGCCACGAGCATGGGCTCGATCGTGGGCGGCGCCTACGCCGCGGGTCACACGCCGGAGCAGATGGAATCGCGCTCGCATGCCGCCCTCATGGGGGGGGCTCGCCTACAACCGCACCGACCGGGTGCTGCCCAAGGTGCTCGGGGGCAGCGTGTACCTGGGACTTTTTCTCGAAGCGGGCAACGCGTGGCGAAGCAGGTCGGACATTCGCTACGGCGAGGGGCACGCTATCTCTCAAACCCATCACTTTCCGTTCGGCACCAACCGGACCCGACGAATTCCCGGCGCGGCACTGTCAGCAATGGAATGGCCTTTACCTCGAGACAAGTTCTGCTTCGAGATGTCTACCGAACGGGGAACTCTACGCGGGCCATATTGGAATGATCGCGATCGACCCTTCCGCGAAGTTGGCAAGCGTCAGCTTTCGGGCATGCGCATGACTCGGCCAATATCGCAGTATCGCTACGCTGGCAGTTTCAGCTTCCGCAACATCGCCTTGTAGCGGGAGTCGGGCTCGAGGCTCCTTGCGCACGGGTCCGCCTTGATGAGAGGCAGCCAGCCATCGCGCTGCCTGTACGCGCGGTCGAGCCAAGCAAATGCCTGGTCAAGACGCTGACGGCAGGCATACACCGAGGCAATGGGTCCCGCCAGGTTATCGGCGTACTTCGCCTCCAGCAACGCAAGTGCCCGATCTGCATCGCTCTTCCGGCCCAGCGCGTCAAACGCCAGAGCAAGACCGTACTGGCGGAGCCCGTCGAACGGTTCCTTCTCGATTGCCGCCAGGGCGGCCGCCGGATCTCCGCGAGCCAGCAACACGAATCCAAGCCACAAGTGAGGTCCTGACCCCGTCGCGTTGAGTTCAGTCGCCTTGCGGTATGCAGCCTCCGCCTCTGCGAGTCGTCCCCTTCGAAGCTGCACATCGCCCAACCCCTGGTAAGCGCCATCGCCCGCCGCATCGCGCGCGACAGCATGCTCGATGAGCCGCAGCGCCTCATCGAGCCGATCCCCGACCAGGGCGTACCCTGAAGCAATCCAGAGCGCGAGGACATTGTTGGGCTCGAGTTCAAGCGTGCGCTTGATTTCGGATTGGGCCGCCGGCCAGTTCCACTCGAGTTCGCCCAGAACCCGTGCCATGCCCAGGTGCGCATCGGCCAAATTCGGATCGAGCCTCAGCGCGGTTTCGGCCGCCAGGCGGGCCCGCGCATGAACTGCGGCATGCGTCCCGCCGCCGAAGTAGACGTAGTCATAAACCAAGGCATCGGCGAGCCCGAACCAGGCAGGCGCGAACTTCGGATCCAGCTTGAGTGCCCGCTCCAGATATTCAATACCCTTCAGGTTGTCGGCGTGCGTGGCGCGATAGTGAAGCGCACGGGCCTGCAGATAAAGCCCATAGGCCTCCTGGCTCACCGTCGGCGCGGCTGTCGGCATGCCGCCTTGCAACAATGAGACCTTGAGGGCCTTGACCACGGCCGAGGCAATCTCGTCCTGCACTTTGAAAATGTCGTCGAGCTTGCGATCGTAGGTTTCCGACCAGACGTGATGGCCGTTATCGGCTCGAATCAGCTGTGTGGTAATGCGCAGCGTGTTGCCGGACTTGCGCACGCTGCCTTCCAGAACGTGCGCGACATCCAGCGCCTTGGCAATCTCTGCGATCGTCGCCTGCTTTCCCTTGAAGTAGAACGAGGAGGTCCGTGCCGGCACCTTCAACTCCACCACCTTGGTCAGCATGCCCATGAGCTCTTCCGCCAGGCCGTCCGCGAAATACTCCTGGTCCTTCTTCTCGCTCATGTCGACGAACGGAAGCACCGCTACCGACTTCTCGGATATTGCCGCCCGCGCTGCCGTGCCGGCTGGAGAAGTCTGGGCCTCTTCGACGACGGCGCTGCGTTTCGCCAATACGAGCCGGTCCACCGCAAGGTAACCGGCTGCGATGGCCACGCCCGCCGCCATCACGAGCAGCGCTTGCCTCGATCGCCGGGACGCCGACCGATGTCCGGGTGCCGGCGCGGGCCCCGGTCGCGTACCGGCGCGGGGGGCGTCCGCAAGCGGGGCTGCACCGGCCTGTTGCCGAATCGCTGAGGGCGAAATGTGATCGTCCGACGATAACAGGCGCGATACCTGCTCGACGAAAGTGGCCGGGACCTCCCCCGCCGGGAGACGTGTCCACTGCACTTCGCGGAATTTGTCCGGAACGAGGGCATCTGCGTCATCGGTTCCATCGATGACGACCGGCAGCAGAAACGCGCGCTCGGCAGCGAACAAATGGGAACGATCGACCGCAAGCTTCCATTCAAGGCGGAAATACCCTTCGGCACGAGCACGCGTGTTCGCCGAGATCACCGGCATGAACAAGGCGCAGGCCTTGATCTGCTTCCTGATCGCGGCATCCCAAGCGTCGCCGCCGCGCAGTTCGCTTTGGTCCAGCCAGACTTCGATGCCAGCACCTCGCAGGGCTCGGCCGATACCGCGGGCGGCATCGGCATCCTGCGATGCATAGCTGAGGAAGACTGCCTTGGTCGATGCGTTCATTTGCAATGCGTCGCTTTGCCATATCAGCCGCACATAGGAAATTCAAACGGCCTGCGGCTCCCCGGCCGGGTTGATAACGGGGCCTATGTCCAGGCGGAAGGCTAGCCTCGCTGGGCCTCGCATGCAAACCCCGTGGCACAAACGCTTGGCGAGGCTACCTCCCGGCCGCTGAAAACCCGTTCGCCGCAGCCCTGCCCCTTATCGGGCGCAACCGTTCCCGCCCTCGGCCACCGGCCCGGCTCACACAACGTGTTGAGCTTCCTGTTCTCGGCCTGCATCGGGGTGCTGTTCGGCTACTTCCCGGCGCGGCGCGCCGCGCGGCTCGACCCGATCGAGGCGCTTCGGCACGAGTAGCGCGGTACGGCGCGAGTCGGCGCTACAGGGCATTCACCCCCCTTTTCCTGCATTTCGTCGCTTTCCGCTCGCGGCGGGGGGGCAGCGTCCCTAGAGTGGCTCCATCGCAACGACGCAACCCACCGGGAGCCCCAAATGATCACCTTCTTCTTCGCCTTCGTGACCGTCGCCTTCTTCGCCGCCATCGCCGCCCAGGTCGTCGGGACGGTCTCCAACTCGCGCGCCTTCGGGTAGACGAAGCACCCATGATCCGCCGCATCGCGGTTTTCCTGTCCTTCCTGCTGCTCGCCGGTGGTGCGCTCGCCGACGACGACTGGTCGGGGGGAACGATTCGATTCGGGGGTCACGTCGAGGTCTCGGAACCCACGGCCGGCTTCCTCTACGCGGCGGGCGGCGAGATGGGTTGGTGAAAACTGTAGAACTGAGCCGTAATTTGACCCTGAGTTTCCCGTAGACGCATCAATCGTTGGCGATAGGGTTGATCGACTTTCAGGATATTAGCTTGTTCGGCGAAGAGGGTGATGCTGTCATTGGCAAAGAGCGGTACTGGACGCAGCCAAAATTTGAGATGGACATACCAAATTGGCTCAGCGATCGCTTGGTCGCGGTTATCGTATTCGCCGGCAAGGTATTGGCCGAGGGTTTTGAGGGTATTCATCAGTTAGAGAAAGACGTTAGAAGTACGTTCATTAAGTCAATCGGGATGTTGGGATAGACAGAGTAACGTCAGAAAGTTGACTGAAGATCCAACGAGTACAAATCATCCGATCACTCAAGTATGCTTCATCATAGTTAACGGTCAAGGCGATCAGCTCGGTACCGGTTTCCAGAGGCAAATATTGCTTCAACAGCAGAGAACAGAATTCAGACTAAGTAAATTTTGATAATTCTGGTTAATTTGCTGATAGTCTTGTGAATTCATCTTTTTTCTCCTGTTTTGAACACTGATTACTTAGATTACTTGCCGATGTGCAAAATAGTACAAGAGTGCTGTTTGAGGCAACCATTTTGAGGCAACCATAAAGAATTTGTTAGTACACAAACAAAACAACGCATTTTCCCGTTACACTTCTCTTGAATGTTGACTTTAGTAATAGTGTGGAAGTAATAGTGTGGGGAAAGTTTCAATGGCCGTAAACAATCGCCTAGCGAGTTGTATTGCTAGTGTGACAGTGGCGACCGTCTTCTTGGGCGCGCCTGTGCAAGCCGAGCCGCTTGTGGCGCAGCTGCCGAGTCAGTTACCCGCACTGATTAATGAAGCAGAAGTTCAGAAAGTTCTTGCTGACATGATCAAAGTGGCTGGTGATCTCAAGGCGCTTGATGCATTAATCGTTGAGCATTTTGCACCGTTTGTCATGACGGAGTTTATTGTCGAAGCTGGCAACAGTCGTCATGAGTTGATCTTGGAAGGACGGGAAGCGATGCGGTCGCACATGCGAGAGGCTTACGGTGCGATCAAAGAGGTTGAGTATCTCAACAATAAAGTGACTACCCGCTTTATCGAAAATGGCAAAGTCATGGTGGCCGAGGTCACTAGCTTGCAGCGGATCACAACTACGGAAGGCCCAAGCTACACTTCCCGCAATACCTCAACTTCTGTATTCGCCATGGTTGATGGAAAGCTCCAGGTTACCGCCTACGTTTCGCAGGCTCAAATTGACCGTCGCCCTTAGAGATTTGCGATTTTCAGGAATGCTGAGTACTTCAGCTCGGTAATTCACTTAATCAACGATTAACTTAACGCTTGCAACTCGCAATAGGAATCAGAGGATATTCAATGAGACATAATTGGAAACGCAACATTACGGCATTGGCAGGTGCAACTCTGGCGATCGCGATCAATCCCCTGTCTGCCAGTGCCTTAACCGCTGGCGAAGTGTTCGGGGCAGTAATCGGTGGTGCACTCGGTGCCATCGGTGCGGCCGCTGCCGGCAATTCTGCACCGAGTAATAGTACGACTGGCTATCAAGATTTGGTCGGTACGAATGCGGCTAGTGGCGACACGGCACTGCGACAGCGTGGATACCAAGATCGAGGCGGTTATAAAACCTCTGACACCTCTTACGTCTACTGGACACAGGTCAGCACTAGCCAATGTATTCTAGTCGGAACCTATGATGGCCGTTTTGCTTCGATTGTTCCGGCGTCTGCCTATGACTGCAACAATGCCGGCGGCACTGTGGCCCAACAGCCTTCAAGCCCCGCAGTTCGGCCTGCACCTGCCACCTACACAACGGTGCGGCCGGATAACGGGATTGACATCCAAATTACAGATGGTAACTATCGTGTCTATACGACATTGCGTCCCGGAGAAAATGGCTACAACGGCCAGGACGGGGTTTCCAGAATATACTTCAACCCGTTAGATGGACACGTTGTGGTGTCTAGTTCAGAAACTGGTGAGCAGTTTTACAACTACTACGCTCAGCCGGTTAATGTTGCGAGTACTCGACCCGGGCAATCAGGCGCGGCGCAGCGTAGCTTAACCTGCCGCTTTAACAACAACACAACATCCCAATGCCCTGTACAAGTATTTGGTGTACCCGACGGGATTAACTTACAAATCACGTTTCCTGACGGCTATGTGCGCAAATTGACCTTCCGGCAGGGTGACTTCTTCGATGGATCAAGCTTAATCGCAAATACGCGGGCTGATAGTCAATTTTTCTATGTGACCTATAGCAACGAGTATTTTGAAATTCCGCGCAGTTTGCTGTAACCGGATGCTGCTGAACTCGTGCAGCGTCTTGATAACTCAGCCGATGCTCGGTAGGTGGGCATTGGACAATCGTCCGATTCCCCAATTGTTCGAGTTTTCCAGTTATTTTCCTTTGATTTTCCATAACAACTACCGGGAGCATTCACGATGAAACTAAAAGTTGCTTTACTGGCCGCAATGGCTTGCGTCGGTATCGCCGCACCAGCTAAAGCCGATAGTACCCGCGCCCATTGTGATTACTATCCCAAGGGTGAAGATTACGCTGAAGTCTCGATTGGCTGTACATTCTCGCAGTTCCAGGGCAATGTTTACATTGATTGGGATGATGGCGTTAAGAATGCATTCCGACAGCTCAATGATGGGACTGGCCGCATGGTCGATAAGCGTGGGGGTGTCGTGACCATCGAAGAGGGTGGTTTAGGCAAGGCTGGTCTCATCTACCGTCTAGAAAATGGCTCAATTTACGTCTATTGGCGCTAAATCATCGATTCCGTCGGACAGCCCGAGTCGCCGTCACGCGCACCTCACTACTGGTGATGTTTTCAGTGGTCAAGCCAAGTTGTGTGGCGACTCGATCGGCTCCATGCAAAACTTGAAGTGAAGGTAATGAGTGGACTTATGCAACGTTTCCTCAAAAACTATGGCATGATGCTCGGCTGTGTCACGGGCCTGTTGCTGGGATGTGGCACGCCATCACCGGAGGTTGAAGCGACCTCTGCTGCGCCATCACCATCCCCGATCGCCTCGACCAACGCCAGTAGCGATGTGGCGGTGGCTGACATGCAAACCTACGACGAACCGCAAATGGCGATCGCCACTAAATACCCTCAGAATATGACGGCTGAAGGCGTCTGTAGTGGCGAAGGGTGCGGCTATTTCTTCAAATTCCAACCGCAAAATAATGCGCTCGATGAAGCCGAGGTGCATGTCTTTTTACCGGCCGGTGCGCAGACTGCGGCTGAGGTTGAACAGTTTGTCGTGGGTCCGAACGGCTTCATGGCCAGTAATGACTGGACGGCCGTGCAAGAAGCGACACCGCCCCAGAAGTTGTTTTATCCCTGGGTGAAAAAAGTGATCACGTTCTCCACTGACAAAGAAATGATGGGTGAAATTCTGCTCGGAGAAACCAATGGTCAAGGTCTGCGCGTCACCCTGCTCTATCCGGCTGAAATGTCGGATGCCTACTGGCCTGCGGCAAAACCAATCCTGGAAAATCTCACCTTTAAGGCTGACTTACTGCCGATCAGCCGATCGGCTGAAGCCTCCTTCCAAGGGGAAGACCCAGCGACTATGTGTGACCCGGCAAAGGAACCCTGTTAGTGCTCAACCGCCTACTACCATGCCAACAGAATGATTCCCTGCGCCCAAGCGATGGGCCAACCAATGGCTGAGTGCGAGTTTGGCGCTGCCCGCGCCGGTGGTGGCTACGTCACGGTGATAGTGAAGCAGCCCGATGGGGTCTCGCGAGCAATTTTCTTTCAAATGGGCCAGCCGATTGGTGCTGATACCAGCGAAGCGGATGGTTACCCTGAATTTAGCGCCACTAAGGCAGGCGATCTCAACCGGATTCGCATCAGTAGTGAACGGTATGAGATCCCGGACGCCTTTGTTCTGGGCGGTTGATGATTGATTTGACGCAAGGAATATGACTTTTTAGCTCCGATCTCTATCGACCCTGAATTTGCCGCACGATCCAGCGGGACACCAAGTAGATCATGGAGCCGTTTATGAGACCTGCAATCAGGACGATCGCAAGTCCTAGTTGCAGGCCATCGGTCAGACTGGGGTTGATTGCATCGGCGATCCGAGAAAGAATCATTGTCCACGGCAGACCAAGCACCACAGCAAAGATCCCACTCAGGGCATCTTCGCCTGTAAAGATGGGGACGATACTTAGCAGAAAAAGACCACAATATAAGCCAGCCAGAATAGTCGGAATACGGTTGAGCACTGATATCTATCTCCTATCGCTTAAATCTGAGCTGCCCCTACAAGAGCTGATAGTTCGGTGCTATAGTGCCAGGGGCATTCCCGCGTCGAAGTATTTGCCCCCGGTGAGCTAGCACTTGCCCTTGAGTGCTTCATCCGCTGGTATGCTACCTCATCTTACCCATCGGCGTTCCGATCGGCATGTTGCCTTGGCCTTGAGTGTTTTAAGTTCTACATCCTATGCCAACTCCTAGTTCTGTTGCCGATCTACAAACAATTTATGGTCTTCCGAGTCAGGCCGGATTTGGCAGTGCCGTTTTTTATGAACGGTTAGAATGCCCTGAAAATCTTGAGCCGGTAGCCCGGAAATATTATCAATATTTTGTGGGTGATCTGTGGGATCGGTTTGGTGAAGCGGCGTGGATGGCCCCTTGGAAAGCGGTTTACCGACGGGTAACGGGTGGCATTCACCAGATTGTGGCTGAGATGCAGACGATCGCTGATCCCAGTGCTAAATCATCGGTGTCAATGCTCTTCGATGCGGTTGACGATGGTGATGCCGCCAAAAAAGCCTTATCCGCAGTCTACGACGATGCGACTGTAACTGACCTAGTCATTTATGCGCTGGGGGATAGTGCAGCGATATCCGGTATTTTGATCGCTGGACAGAGTCAAACAGGCGAAGCAACATTTCTAATATTCTTACTCGATTGACATCCATACATCATGTCAGAATCCGTGATCGGTCGTCGTAGCCATGACCGAACAATCCAAGCTAAGGTGAAAGCAGCGACCGACATCAAATCACTATGACTGACTTACAAATCACCAATCGCACTGCGATTCCGCTCAGTGAAATTGAGCTGAGTGCGGTCCGGGCCCAAGGGGCAGGCGGTCAAAATGTGAATAAAGTTTCCAGCGCCATCCATCTGCGCTTCGACATCAACGCCGCATCACTCAGTCCAATTTTCAAAGAACGCTTACTGAAGCTCAATGATCGGCGCATTACCAAAGATGGCATCATTATGATCAAAGCGCAAAATCACCGCACCCAAGCGCAAAATAAGCAGGATGCGCTGGAGCGACTGCAAGCCTTGATTCAATCCGTAACCGTCACCCAACCGAAGCGTAAACCGACTAAACCTTCGCGACGAGCCCAACGGAAACGTCTAGAAGGCAAAGCAAAACGCAGTGCAATCAAATCCTTGAGGCGCAAAGTCAGCGAATAGGCTATTCCACGATCACGATCGGAATGGCCGATGTTTCTAGCACCGCTTGGGAAACCGAACCAACTAGAAATTGATCCAAGCTATTGCGTTTCCCCATGACTAATTCCGCCACATTGTATTGTTGTGCTGTGGCCAGAATCACCTCTGGAACCACCCCAGCGGATAGGATGAGGCGATATCGAATGTCGGCCAGTAATTTCTGTGTCAGCGTTTGTAAACGCTCGATCGTCGCTGCATCTTCCGCCCGCACAACATGTAACACAACCACTTCAGCATCATTGCGACGGGCCAACTCGGCGACTTTCGTCAGCACCTTTTGGGCGTAGGGTGAATCATCAATCGCGGCCAGCAGCGTCACCTTATGGCTAACGGACACTTTCGTTGGATCGACTGCGCCTTTTTCGAGTAACTTCGGCGCGAATATCGGAATCGCCCAAGCCCCGAGGGGTGCTGTAACCAAAATCGACAATGCAGCGATCGCCAGAATCGTTTCGCCGCCGCCAATACCTTGGGCTAAGGGGATTGCACCGATCGCCGCCTGGACTGTGGCCTTAGCCGAGTTACCCGGCAGTAAAAATAATTTCTCTTGCCAATTCCAATTACTGCCTAGGGTCGCCAGATACCAGCCAATCATTCTGCCCCCCAGTGTGCCGATCGCCAGTAGCAACAACCCGCTCCAGAACCGATCGCCCAAAACATTCAGCTGAATGCTGGCCCCCAACAGCACAAACAAAAATATCTGTGCCACGGTCCACAAACTGTCAAAACCTAGTCGCAGTCGGCGCGCCAGCGGTGCATCCATCGCCGTCAGGAAAAATCCCGCCGCCATGACGGCAAGATAGCCGGAAAAAATCGGCAGCGTTTTAGACAGCGTGACGACCAGCAGTGCGACGCCACCACTGACAATCAAATCCTGCACCGCATTTTGGGTCCAGTTTTGCCGATCGAGGAGCGACACTAACGCCTTGGCCGTCAGCCAGCCAATTAGAATTCCTAAAACAATTTGGATGACAATTTGAATCGGTAAAAGTTGCAGACTGGTGAGGCTAATAGGGCCGATCGTCAGGCTGGCTATTTGCCCCTGGGATAGAAATCCTAGCAAGAGGCTAAAGACCAATAGCAACAGCACATCTGACAGCGCACTGCCAGTCAGAATCGCATCAGGAATACCTTTTTTGACCCCCCAGCCGAGGCTTTTGAGCCGCAGCATACCTGGGACAATCACCGCCGGAGACTCTGCACCGATAATGCAACCCAGCAGTAAACCAGTTGCAAAATCGAACTGAAACAACCACATCGCCACAACTGCGACCGTAATCGCTTCAAATGCCGCTGGAAGCACCCCTAAACGCAAAGCGACATTGCCTTGTTGCGCAAGTTTCTCGCGATCGAGGCCCAAGCCCGCTTTCATCAAAATCACCATAACGGCGATTGTCCGCAGATCATCCGCCGCCGCCATCACATTCGGCGTGATCGTATGGCTCACCTGCGGCCCGAGCAGAATACCGACCAAAATCATCCCGACGAGGGCTGGGGCTTTCGCACGGTGCGCAATTTGGCCCCCGAAAAATCCCATTAGTACAATCCACAAAATACTTTCGAGCATTGCATCCTCTAATGATGCCATCAGATTACACTTAAACACATTGACCAACCGGAATCCGATTAATCTCAGCTCACAAATTCAATTTTCCCTCACACTTTGCCCTACACAATTCCGCCACCAGCCCTCACTCATCCCACCTATCTGCAACATCGCCACTGGATGCTGCGAGCCCTCGCACTGGCAGAAACAGCAGGAAAAGCGGGGGATGTCCCCGTCGGAGCCGTGATTGTCGACCGGGATAATCAAATAGTTACCGAAGCCGCCAATCGACGCGAGCAGGACCAAGACCCAACGGCCCATGCCGAGATCCTGGCCCTGCGGCAAGCCGGAATCAGCCGGGGCAATTGGCATTTGAATGACTGTACGCTCTATGTAACGCTGGAGCCTTGCCCCATGTGTGCGGGAGCCTTGGTTTTGGCACGATTGGGTACGTTAGTCTACGGTGCTGACGATCGTAAAGCTGGGGCAGTTCGCTCCGTCCTCAACCTGCCAGATAGTCCGGCATCGAATCATAAATTAACCGTTTACGGCGGCATCCTGGAAGACCCTTGCCGTGAGCAACTACAAAACTGGTTTCGTCAGCGCCGTCGATCGGGTTAACTTGCCCGCGTCAAACTGGGTTGAGCGATCGCAACATCAACTTCGATCGCTAGAATGGGCAAGGGCCCGGAAAAGTTATTCTCACAGCTGTAGTGAATGCTAGTTTCACAGAGACCACTGGTACTCCTCGGGCTACTGGCTACTGGTACTCCTTGGGCCACTGATACTCCTTGGCCCACAGTGCCTGTTCCTTGACTACTCTTTGCGTCCTTCGCCTCTATGAATTCTCCGCAACCGCCCCGCAAAACTATCCTCACCAGCCTGACAAATTTGTTGCAGGGGGTACCGGCCAAGGTTAAATTCTCACAACTCCGACTGAAGCCAAACGCCAAAGTGCCAGAGATATTGGTGCAGTTACCCGAGGCGAGCAGTGCGGATGTTTATCCATTGCTCGGCGATCGTTACCTGATTGGCCGCAGTTCACAGGCTTGCGATATTGTGGTGCGCAATCCCCTCGTCAGCCAAACCCACGCTTCGATTACGCGTGATCGCGGCGATCGCTGGTTGCTCGGACTGCTACCCCGCACTCGCTTTCGCCTGCGGGATGAAAATTCGACCAATGGCATTTACCGTGGCAAAAGACGACTACGCTCCACCACCCTTTATCACAATCAGGTTTATACGCTGGGTCCACCCGATCTAGCCGATGCTATTCGGTTACAGTTTAAGGAAGAACCCAGCCTCTGGCGGAAAACACTGCGCTTTGGTCTATATGGTTTGTCCGGCATCACCGCCCTATCTGGCCTCGCATTGGCCCTGGCATGGCAAGGGTTTTCCGTATCGCCCATGCCAAATTCTGTACAGGGACCGATCGTCGTTTATGCCCGCGATGGCCAAACGGCCATCAGCCCGATTCCGCCCAACCAAAGCCACATCGAGCATAAACAACTCAGTGCTTACTCTCGCTTCCTGCCCAAGGCGGTAATGGCCTCAGAAGACTCGCGGTTTTACTGGCATCCGGGCGTTGATCCGATCGGCACGACCCGCGCGATCCTGGCAAATATCGTCGGTGGTGGCATCAAGGAAGGCGGCAGTACGATTACCCAGCAGCTGGCGCGCAACCTATTGCGAGGCTATGTCGGCAGCGAAGACTCCGCCGCGAGAAAAGTCCGAGAAGCGGTCGTGGCCTTGAAGCTCGAAGCCACCTACAGCAAAGACCAGCTGATGCTGTTGTATCTCAACCGTGTCTACCTTGGCTTCGGCAACTACGGCTTTGAAGATGCGGCTCAATTCTATTTTGACAAACCGGCTAAGGACTTGGACCTTAACGAAGCGGCCACGCTGGCCGGAATTTTGCCCGCACCCAATGCCTTTAATCCAGTGCGCGACTATCAAAGCGCCGTCGAATATCGCAACCGTGTACTGAACCGAATGGCCGAGCAAGGTACGGTCACACCAGAGGAAGCCCAGCGGGCCCGGCGATCGCGGATTCAGATTAGTCCCAAGGCCCGCGAAACGCTGACTAGTGGTATTGCTCCCTACTATTACGCCCAGGTGCTCGACGATTTGGGAAAGCTGCTGGGGGATCAAGTCGCCCAGGAAGGGAATTTCATCATTGAAACCGGACTTGATCCCCAGATGCAGGCGAAAGCCGAATCGACCTTGCGCAACGCTGTGAATACAACCGGTGCGCAGCTTGGCTTCTCCCAAGGCGCAATTACCAGCGTGAATTATCGCACGGGAGAAGTCATGGCAATGGTCGGGGGGGTGGACTACGAGCAAAGTCAGTTCAATCGCGCCAGTCAAGCATTAAGGCAACCCGGCTCAACCTTCAAAATTTTTGCCTATGCAGCGGCGTTAGAAAAAGGCATTTCGCCCCTGACCAACTACGCCTGTTCTGCCTTAGTCTGGAATGGACAGCAGTTTAGTGGGTGTGAACGAACCGCAGGCAACAGCACAGACTTCTATGGCGGGGTCGCTCGCTCAGAAAATGCGATCGCCCTGCGCGTCGCTCAGGATGTGGGATTGAATGCCGTTGTCCAAACCGCCAAAAAGATGGGTATCAGCGCTAATCTCAATCCTGTGCCGGGGCTAATTCTTGGTCAGAGTGAGGTGAGTTTGCTAGAAATGACAAGTGCCTTTGGGGTTTTAGGCAATGGTGGTATCAAGCTGCCGGTGCAAACCATCCATAAAGTATGGGATAGCAGTGAATGCAGCAACCGACAGGACTTCACCACCTGTCGATTGGTGTATAGTGCTGACCAGGAATCTGGAATTCCGGTGCTACAGAAACAGACCGCGAATACCATGACGCAACTACTACGTGGTGTGGTTCAGGCCGGTGGTACCGGTACGAGTGCCGCGATCGGGCTTGATGAAGCGGGAAAGACGGGGACGACGAATAATGGGGTTGATTTGTGGTTTATTGGCTACGTTCCCAGTCGCGAAGTTGTAACTGGTGTGTGGCTCGGCAATGACGAAAATCAGCCAACATCCGGCAGTAGCGCCCAGGCAGCCCAAGTTTGGAGAAACTATATGGGACAAGTTGCCAAATAAATAGAAATCACCTAAATCACAATCACATCAGTACGCGATTATTGCCGTGATTGTAAAATTCATGTAATAAATATCGCGGATAAGTGCTTAAAAGCACTAGCTAGAAATACGATACTTTCCCGTTCCTTAAGACATCAAATAATACTTGAGCTGTATTGGCTTTCACTGAAGTTTGGCACGGGTAGCATACAGTTTAAGTGAAGCGAGCACGGGGTTAGTGATATTTGCCACCGATGAGGCTACTAAAGTATTAGCCAATACTTACTATTGCAGAGAAACAACAAAATAAGGTAACGTTGCTTCTATCCCAGGGTGGATTTTCGTCTATCAGATTAGAAGATTTAATAGAAGCAGTGAGGATTGACTGTCGCGATTCTTGAAACGGTGCAGTGAAACTACGGCGTACCCAGAATGGCATACCCAGAGATGCTTTCACGCCGACTAAATGGACTGCGCTTGATCGAGAACCGCCATCGCTGATTACTTGAATTGCCTGTACCTCAAAGCGCTTCTTGACATAAATCACTGATATAAAATCTGAGTTTGAGAAGACTCAATCACTTAGCGCGTTTGGCGGTCAGGGTAGTTCGCAAGACTTTATTGATTCCATCATCTGTATGCTGTCACAGATACCACCCGAGCGCGTTGGTTTAAATGGGGAATACGATCATGCCGGATTGGCAAAGCGCGTGCAACTAGCGATTCGGCATGAATTAGGTGATGACACTCTAGCTAGATTAGAGGTATCGCAACGCGGCAAAGTTGTGATTTTTCGGGGTAGTTGCCTCGATCGACAATTCATTCATCAAATCACTCAGCTGACCTTAGCACTTGACGGGGCCGATTTTGTTGAGGTATATGATGATAGCCGCATAATGATGCGGGGAGTCGCTTAGAGGCCGACTGGTTGTTGTCCGTAGTAGGGTAATACGCTCGACCAGTGGGGTGATTCGCCACTTTGCCATTGTTGGTGGGCGATCGCCAGCAAGCTAGGAGCATAGCGTCCCTGCTCCGGACCCGCGTTGATTGTCATGACAGTCGGTACGCGACTTAGTGCTGTTTGCCATGCTTCCGCACTGAACACCTGATCCGGCAGAATTACTTGGTAGCAGTTAGGGGATTGATAGCTGTAGATCGCGCCGTAGAGTTGGCCGCGCTGAGCGGGCATTTGAACGGCGATCGGACTTGCATAGGAATGTTCAAGCTGATGCGCAGCGGCGATCGTCATGAGACAAGATAATCCAAACAGTGGAATGCTCAGCTGCTGAGCTAAGGTCCGCGCTAAAACGACCCCTAAACGAGTACCCGTAAACCCGCCGGGGCCAATGGCAACAGCAATAAATTGCAGAGATTGCCAAGTTTGGGGCTGGATAAATTGGGCCAACCGATCGTGTAGCTGACTCGAAGCCTCACGGCCCAGATTCCAAGCCTGGGCCCGCTGATCCCCCGCAAAATTATCAATGGAAAAGCCCAATTCTGGGCTACCGGTATGAATTGCAAGACCGTAAAGCATGAAGCGGCACAAATTGGTGATTTTAGGATTTGTTTTGCGGCGATCGGGCCACTCGGAGTGCTTGTTGAAAGCCAAGCACAACAACGATGTTAGACAGGGTAAGGAATGACTCAGCACCGCCATGGAGCCAATCAACATTGGCCAATTCGGCATCCAATGCCGTTTTCGCGTAAATTCCGGCGGGAATAGTCACAACCACAAAAATCAGCAGCAAATAAAACCCAATTAGCGCGACTTTTGGCGTTTGTTGAGACTTGGTCAGGAACCAGAGGAATCCCAGGTAAGGAAAGAGCGATAGCGCAAATATTGTTTCTTTAGGCATGATGGACAAGTTCTAAAGCAAGAATCGGCATTTAAAGGGCGAAATTGCACTAATTTAGTCATTGTGAGTCGGTCCAGCGAAATTCGATATCGGCGATCAACTGGGCAATCAGTCAATCCGCAAATAACTGAACGGTGAACAGATTTAACCGTTAATCGCTCACATCCTGCACCTTCGCGGCGCGCCAAATCGCCCAAGCTGCCGCCATCATTGTACAGTTGCCGAGTAGCGTCGTTGACGCCTGCAGCGTGACAAGCCAGTTGAGGCGTACGGCATTATCGAAGAAATGCCAGGTACAGGCACACATGGCACTAACCAGGGCCGGCAGCATACCCCATGAAAGCCATCGCCAAGCGGGGCGTTGGGTCACCTCAGCGAACTGCCAAATCAAGACGATCGCGGCGATCCACTCGATTACACTCGAAATATGAATCACCCAAGTCGGAATCGAAAGTACATGCATCAGCAAAACTCAGTTGCAGTCCGCTCTCTATCGTACCAACTGGATTGTGTTCCCTGGCAATTCGCAGTTCGCAATTTCCCGCTGGCCTCGTAGAATTCAAAGGCAACGATGTGAACTTTTGGGAACCGCCATGAAACAAGCAGTACTTTGTGGATACTACGGTATGGGCAATGGCGGTGATGAAGCATTGCTGGCCACGCTGCTGCAAATGCTGCCAGACAATATTGAACCGATCGTTCTCTCGAAGACCCCGCGCTGACGGCAGAACGATATCAGGTGAAGGCGATTGATCGTTGGAGTTTGCCAGCAATCATTGGGTCATTTCGCCGGGCAGATGCGTTTATCTGGGGCGGGGGTAGTTTGGTTCAGGATGCGTCGAGCTTGGTGAGTCCGCTGTATTATCTCGGATTGATGCAGCTAGCACAGCTGATGGGCTTGCAGACCATTGCCTGGGCCCAAGGGATTGGTCCTTTGCGACGGCAGTTGACTCGACGCTTGACCCGTCACATCCTACGCAGATGCACAATGGTGAGTGTGCGCGACCAAGGCTCGTCCGATCTACTCAGTGCCTGGGCTATCGCGCATACCCTCGCACCTGATCCAGTGTGGGCAATGGAAACCGATACCACAGTGCGATCAGTGCAGCCGCAGAACTAACTGTGGCTGTCAATCTACGGCAGCATCAGACATTAACGCCAGCGCGTTTAGCAGTATTAACGCATGCCCTAATTGACTTTCAACAGCGATCGCGCGCCCGTATCTCTTGGTCCCCTTTCAGATGAGTTTAGATTTGGCGCTAGCGGAGCGTCTACAGTCACAACTGCCAGGTAGTCAAGTGGTGCGCCAAGAAGATCCAGAAGCACTGCGTCACCTGTTTGATCAGGTGGACATGGCGATCGTCATGCGGCTACATGGGCTAATTATGGCGGCGGCGGCCGGATGTCGTTGCTTTGCGCTGAGCTACGATCCGAAGGTGAGGCAGGTTGCTACAGCATTAGACTTGTCGTTTTGTGAGTTGGGGAATCTGCCAGAGGATGCTACCTATTTAGTCCAGACTTGGGAGAAATTGACCGGCGCTCAGGGGCTGAGTCGGACGCGTCTGGAGTTAGCCGCGGCCGCAAAGCCGCATCAGCGGATGCTTGCGACTGTTCTCAGTACCGTTGAGCCATATTGATTGTTAGGCGCAGGCACACCGTCAGTTCACGGTCGCTAATTCAGGAAAATCGCCAGCAACAGCAACCCCAGCACAACGGCAATAATCAGCAGAACGGAATGAGTCGATCCCGGCTTTCTGGCACCGGGACGCCGGATTTCGACGACGGGTCAATCGATATCCCGATACAGGGTGCAATTCTGTGCGTTGGGGCGTTTTTCATAGTTACATGAGTCATTTGCGTGATAAACACAGGTATGACAAAGGGGCTGATCACCAGTGGCACGATACAGATCAATACCAGCATGGCCAAAAGCTTTCAGCGCTGCACCACAAGTTTTACATCGAACATCAGTGGATTGGGTGGTATTCCCACAGCGAAAACATTGCGGCATTGGCCGTTTTCCTAATTTCCTCTAAAGCCCATGTTAGCAATTGCGCCTGTATGGTGACTTAAGATCAGACAAAGACACAAGATCAGACAAAGACACAGGTCCAACCCGTCGGTAACGCGATCGGGACTATCTTGTCGTGGCCCAAGTCGTCGAACATTTAGAATTTGTAACGGGTTTACCAATCGCATCGAAGGGCTGTAGCTTCAGTGCTTGCAATTCACAGACAATAAACGCTTTCTGCGACTCGTCGGCCTGATTCGCCGCTTCTGAGAACTGGGGCATCGCCGTCACGAGCGAATTGACCACCGCTGCCGCATTAATCAGCAAGGGCAATTCTGATAAAAATGCTGGACGTGCTAAAGTCTCTTCTAAAAATTCCTCTAGTTCAAACGCCGACGTAATTGCCTGCTCCAATTCCTGTTGGAAAAAAGGATCGGTTGCGATGCTGCGGGAGTTAGACCTAATTGCTAAAGTTAGCTGCGATAGCACCGTATTAATCGAGGTCGCTGTGCGGTTGTAGCGTAGCCTGGCCTGCTGACAAATACGTTCTGAATCAGATAGGACTACCTTCGTCTTCGAATTAGAGCGGACTATCTTTGTTTCGGAGTCAGACAGCTCCGTCTTCGCATTTGAGTCAGACAGCTCCGTCTTAGCATTTGAGTCAGACAACTCCGTCTTCGTATTTGAGTCAGACAGCTCCGTCTTAGTATTTGAATCAGACAGCTCTGTCTTCGTATTTGAGTCAGACAGCTCTGTCTTCGCATTTGAGTCAGACAGCTCTGTCTTCGCATTTGAGTCAGATACTACAGCCCGCATCGGTAATGATGGGCTATCGCAGTAAAGCTGCTTGAGCGATCGGACGGAGTTATCGGCTGTATGCCGGGCATTGAACAGAGGAGCAAGTACCGCCGTATCAATTGTGCCGGTCGACTTCGATTTACCGCATCCCGCTAGCATGATCAGCGACATTATTCCTACTAGCCAGCTTTTTGACTTCACCATGCACCCACAACCTGAACTTCGTCGATTGACCGCAACATTATATCCGCGTTCGGAAT
>CAVOQC010000004.1:0-1251903 GCA_963698265.1 uncultured beta proteobacterium
ACCCGCCGCCGAGCGCCTTGTACAGGCGCACATGATCGGCGCTCAGGCTGGCCTGGGTGCTGGCCACGCTGTCTTGCGCCGCGAGCAGGGTGCGCTGGGTGGAGAGCACGGTGGAAAAATCGATCAGGCCACTTTCGTAGCGCTGGCGGGCCAGCAGTTCCGCGTTGGCCGCGGCGGTGGCGGCCGCCTGCAGCCGCGCCAGGCGCTCGCGGTCGCCGTTCAGCGCCACCAGTGCGTCCTCCACGTCCTGCAGCGCAGCCAGCACCGTGGCATGGTAGCTGAGGCGTGCCTGCTCCAGCGCCGCCTCCTGCGCGCGCACCTGTGCCCGCGCCGCGCCGCCGTCGAAGAGCGACGCCGTCACGCTGGCCAGCAGGGAATTGACGGCCGACGCGCCGTTGGTGAGCGTTCCCAGCGTGAGGGCGGACAGGCCGAGCGAACCACTCAGGCGAAAGCTGGGATAGCGCGCGGCATCAGCCACTGCCACACGCGCCAGCGCTGCGCTCACGCGGTGCTCTGCCGTGCGCACGTCGGGACGCTGGCGCAACGTCTCCGCCGGGAATGCCAGCGCAAGATCGGACGGCGCCTGGGGGATCTGCCGGGCCTGGCCGAGCGAAGCTTGCAGCGTGCCCGGTGCCTTTCCGGTCAGCACCGCAAGCGCGTTGATCGCCTGGCCGATGCTCGATTGCAGCGCCGGAACCTGCGCCGCCGTCTGCTCGCTGGACGAGACAGCCTGCTCGACATCGAGCGACGACACGAGGCCGGCTTGCGCGCGCCAGCGTGTGATCTGCAGCGTCTCCTGCTGGCTGGCGAGGTTGCGCTGCGCGATGGCAAGCCGGGTTTGCAGGCCGCGCAGGTTGATGGTGCTCACCGCCACTTCGGCCGCGAGCGACACCTGCACATTGGCCAGGCTGGTCGCCGAGGCCTGCGCATCGGCTTCGCTCGCTTCCAGCGCGCCGCGGTTGCCTCCGAAGATGTCGGGCTCCCAGCTGGCGTCGAAGCCAGCGCGGAAGAGGTTGCTCGCGTCACTGTTGCCCGTATCGCTGCGTTGCGCCGAGGCCGAGGTACCGAGCGTGGGGCCGAGGCCGGCCCGTTGCACGTCGGCCTGCGCGCGCGCCTGGCGCAGCGCGGCCTCTGCGGTTTTGACGCTGGTGTTGGCCTGCAGCGCCCGCGTTACCAGTCCGGCGAGCTCGGGGTCGTCGAATCGTTGCCACCAGTCGGCAAGGGCCGCGGGGTTCGCATTTCCCGGCGTCGCGCTGCTGGCGTGCCAGGCCGAGGGCACCGGGCTGTCGAGCAATGCCGGTGCGGTGGGCGAAGCAACAGTGGCGCAGGCCGACAAGAACGCGGCGCAGGCCACCGGCAGCGCCCAGTGCAACGCGCGGCGAATGCCGTCAGGGGGTAGAAACGGTTTCATGGGGTTTCAATGAGACAGAAGGGAACTCCGTGCCATTATGGCAAATCCGTGTTGCGGCCCGGTTGCGCAAATGTAAGCTCGTGTAAAGCTGGCGCCGAATTTTTGGCCGGGTTCATGGGGCGCCGCATCGCCTTGACAGGCATCATCCACCCATGGCCAATCCCCTCGCGAAACGCGCCGCGCAACTCACCGCCCTCTACTGGATAGGCGGGTCGGTGCTTGCGGCTGCGATTGCCCTCTCGCAGGGGCAGGGCGGCTGGATCGTGTTCTCGTGGCTCGAGATGGTGGCGGTGGCCTTCGCGCTTTACGTGATTCCGCTCACGGCGCTGCTCTGGATCGGTTGGGCAGTCTTCCGGTGGCGCGGATGGAGCGCGGCTCTCGTCCCGTTCACCGTTTTCGGCGTCGTGCTGCCGGTTGCCTATCACGGCGCCTTTCTCGTACCGGGACTGGTGGAGGGCTTCTGGCATGAGCGCCAACTCGCCGCCGCTCGCATCGAGGAGACCACCGACGGCCCGCTGTTGTCGGAGCGCGGCCATCCGATCGGTGTGCGCCTGGCCTATCGGGTGAACTTCCCTCGGGGTCTCAACGCGCTGGGGCAGGAGCCGCCCGCCGACTCGCCCTCCCTGGGCCTGTACATACCCTACGAGAAGAGCACTCTCATGCATTTCGCGACGCGTGACACGACGATGCTGCCGGTCGCGCGCGGCGGCTTCCCCGTAGGCACGACGACTGTTACGGTCGATGCCGTTCCCGCGTTCATGCCGATGTCCTTCCAATTGCCGAATGCGTTCCCGAAAAGCGATCCGCGCAACCTGTGCTTCCGCTGGAAGGACGCCGAGGACCGCCGGCGGCAGCTCTCGGCCGGGCCGCAGAAGGTGTTGATGGAGATCGGTCCCTACGGGCGCTATATGCAGCGGGGCGCGCGCGGAACCGTGCACGACTACCGGCTTGCCGATTTCTACGAGGGCGCGCGAGCCGAGGGTGCGACGGAGTGCCCATAGGGTCTCGTTGCTGGAGTGCAGCCATTTGAGGGGAAGCCCATGAACCTGTCGATCACCGGCGCACGCGGGGAACTCGGCCGCGTCCTCGCGCAGCACCCGTCGAAAATTCGAGGCGGGCCGGTTCACGTGAACCTCTCGGGCCAGCAGGCCAATACGCTGCTGCACGACGGACACGCGTGGAAGGGGTTTGCCCGCGCCGCGGTGGCCTCGACCCGGCGCGCCATCCGCGGCGCCCGCACGGCCGGCGCGACGCGATTCGTCCATGCGAGCTTCGCCTTCGTGCACGCGGTCGAACGGGGAGCGGCGCTCGACGAGCCCCTGCGCTCGTGCGTCGAGGCGATCCTCGAATGCGAGTCGCTAGCCCTTTCCGGCCCGGTTCCGGCGTGCGTCGTTCGACTGGGATACCTGTACGGACCGGGGAGCGCCGATCTGCTCGCCTACCGCAAGGCCTTTCGGATGGGCCGTCCGTACTGGGCGGGACCGGCCGGTGCGCGGCAGTATCACCTCCACCACTTCGATGCCGCCTCGGCCCTGCTTGCTGCCGCCAGGTCAGGCAACTCCGGCAAGATCTTCCACGCAACCGACGGGAATGCGGTTTCGTTCGGGCAGTTCCTGGATGCCTTCGCGAACCGCGTCGGGAGAGCCAACCCGCTGCACCTTCCGCGGGTTTCGAAGTTGCTCGCCCGCGCGATCGTTTGCGAAGAGCACATGCAGCAGGCCGCGCTGGGCATGCCGTCCAAGGCGCCGTCTCCCCGCGTGCCGGGTTGGAAACCGGGCTTTCCCGACTATCGCAAGGGACTCGACCAGGTCGTCCAGGCGTGGCAGGACGAGTCGCAGGCCCGCGTCGCCTAGGGGAGCCTCCGGGATCGCAGCCCGGCGGTTTCGTACTACCATCTGTCGCCATGCCATCGAACACGCTCGCCGCACTCGAGCGCCAGCGCCTCGCCTTCGGCCCCGAGGCGGCCCGCGCGAAGCTCGCATTGCTCAAGCATTTCGCGCGCACGCGCCTGGGAGCCGCGCGCTCCGTGCGGCGATTGCACGAGGTCCTGTGCTTCATTCGCGCCTATCCCGACAACGCGGCGGTACTCGCGCAGGTGGAAGCGATGCTGGACGGCTTCGATCGCCGCAGCGACCTGCGCGCCCATCGCGACGCACTCGCGGACACGGGCATCGCCGGAACGCCGATCTTCTACCGCTTCTTCGCGGGCCAGGCGCAATGGCTCGCGAAAAACTGGCCGGACTGCTTGCGGCTGGATCGCGACGACGAGTACGCCGAGGATCGCATTGCCCGCGCGTTGCCGGCGCTCCTGACCCGTGCCGAAGCCACGGCGCTTGCCGAGCTGAAGCCTGCCGGATACGCCGCGCTCGACCGGCTTCGTGGCAAGGGAGAGACCGACGCGGTGTTCCTGTTGCGGCGCATGGCGGCGCTGCCCGGGGACGGCTTCACGCGCGAAGCGTTCGTGGACACGGTCGACGCGAGCTTCGTGCTGGCGCCCGGGCCGGATACACCCTCGCGGACGAAGGCCCGGTGGGAGCGCGCGCCCGTCGTTTTCCGGCGCGAACCGCCGCCGCGCGCACGGCCCGACCTGCGGGTGGAACTTGCGCGCGCGCCACGCTCGGTGCGGCGGCTCGCGGTTTCTGCGGGCTCGGAAGCGATCGATCTCGCGCGCGGCGCCATGGTCACCCGGGCGCGATCGCTGGAGGCCTTCTCGTTCGGCGATGCGCGGGACGCGTGGCTTGTGGACGATGGCGACGGGCTTGCATTCACTTTCGCCGGCGTGATCCCGGAGCGGCGCCATGCCGTCGCCTCGTACTACGGCGGCCTCATGCTGCGCAACGGCGTGCCGGTCGGCTACACGCAGGCCGACATCGCGGGGCGGAGCGCGGCGCTTTCCTTCAATGCGTTCGAGACCTTCCGCGGGGGCGAAGCGGGGAACCTCTTCGCGCGCTGGCTGGCGGCGCTGCACGGCCTTTTCGGCGTCACCTCGTTCAGCATCGAGCCGTACCAGCTGGGCATGGACAACGACGAGGCGATCGCCTCCGGCGCGTGGTGGTTCTACGCCAAGTTCGGTTTCGCACCGCGCGACAAGGCCACGCTGCGGCTCGCGAAGGAAGAGGCCGCGCGCGCGCGGCGCAAGCCTGCGCACCGCACGTCGCCCGCGATGCTTCGCCGCCTGGCCGAGCGGCACGTCTTCCTCGATGTGGACAGGGCGAGACCGCGGCCGCTGATCGCGCAGGGAGCACTGGGAATGCACTCGGGCGGGGCGTTGTCGCTGCGCGCCGGCTCCGACCGCGAACGCGGCATCGAGGAAGCGAGTGCGGATCTCCTGCGTCACTGCGGGCTGGGTTCCCTTCGCGCCCTTTCGCCTGCCGAGCGCGAGGCATGGCGCCGGTTCGCGCCGATTGCGGCACTTCTCGACGTCGGCCAATGGCGGGATGGGGAGCGGCGCGGACTGGTGGAGGTGATTCGCGCCAAGGCCGGGCGCAGCGAGCGCGACTTCATTGCCCGGTACGGCTCGCACCCCCGGCTGGACGACTCTCTCGTCGCGTGGCTTCGCCTGAACGACGGGCCGGATGCAGGGCCGGCGCCGCCGCCCTCCCGAAGTCGTAAACTAACAGTTCATTCGGAGGATCCATGAGTTTCAAGTTCCGCATCGATGAGCTGTCTCCCGCGGAAGCGTCCTTCCTGAAATGGCAGTACGGTTTCGACGACGACGACGAGCCCTTCGCGCGGGCCCTGTGGCAGGCCATCGGCCGGGCCTGGGATGCCGATGCCGCATCGGGCGGCAGCTCGCGCCACCTCGAGCGCCTCGGCAGCAGCGGCGCCTATCCCGAGGAAGTCGCGCTGTACGTGAGCTTCAGGCAGGAAGGCGGCGACGGGATCTGGAACGACCTGATCCGGCGCGCCGGCCTTGCCGAGCGCCGCATGGCCAGGGTGGAGACCGCGCTCGATCGCCGCCGCCGGGCCTGATCGGGGCTCGCCGCCGCCGGGCCCGGAAAGAAAACCCCGGGCCTGCGCGAAGCCGGACGCCGCCCTCCGCCGTCACCGGATGCCGTGCTCGGCTCGTTGGCCCTAGGTCCCACGGTCGGGTGCAGTATCGGCCGGAGGTTTGATCGTTCTCATTTCCCCGCGTGCTCGGGCTTGTAGCATGGGTGCAGGAAAGTCGGCGCCGTCCTCGCATTCCGGGCGACGGGCAGGACTTGACCCCAACGTCAACAGCCCCAAGGAGAAGCGCATGAAAACCTGGTTCTCGAAACCGGCCACGCACTTGGCCATCGGACTGATTCTGCTGCTGGGCTTCGCGCGCGGCGCGCTGGCCGCCGATCCCCTCGTGGATGCGGCCTGGGCCGTGGCGAACCTGAACAAGCCCGGTATCGTCTTCCTGGACTTGCAGCCCTCGAAGGATTTCCTGGAAGCGCACATCCCGGGCGCGATCAACACCAACTACGGCAAGGACGGCTGGCGCAAGGAACGCGCCGACAAGGTTCCCGCGATGCTGCCGGACAACCTCGAGCCGCTCGCCGCGATGATCGGCACCAAGCTCGGCATCGACAACGACACCCACGTGGTGCTCGTGCCGCAGGGCAACGACGCACTCGACGTCGGCCAGGCCACGCGCGTCTACTGGACCTTCAAGGTGCTCGGGCACGACAAGCTCTCGATCCTGAACGGCGGGATGTCCACCTACACGAACAACGAAAAGAACCCGCTGCAGCAGGGCATAGTCAAGGCCGCGCCGAAGACCTTCAAGATGAGCGTGCGCAAGGAAATGCTCGTCACCATGGATGACGTGAAGAAGGCCCGCGCGGCCGGCGTCGTGCTGGTGGACAACCGGCCCGAGGACCAGTACGTGGGCATCAACCGCCACCCGAAGTCCACCATGAGCGGCACCATCGCGGGTGCCAAGAACCTGCCCAACCAGTGGACCACCGTGAACGGCGGCGGCGAGTTCCGCAGCAAGCAGCAACTCGCCGCGCTCTACAAGTACGCCGGCGTGCCCGCCGAGGGCGAGCAGATCGCCTTCTGCAACACCGGCCACTGGGCGTCCGTGGGCTGGTTCGTCTCCAGCGAGATACTCGGCAACAAGAAGGCGAAGCTCTACGACGGGTCGATGGTGGAATACACCATGCTCAAGGGCGACGCGATCGAGTCGAAGGTGAAGCTCAACTGAGCTCGTCCGCGACCGCGAAAGGGGGCTCCTCGGAGCCCCCTTTTTCATGGGCGGCGGCGACAAGGCGACGTGGAGCGCCACCTGCCTCGCCGGCATGGGCCTCGCGAAGCTCGAGCAGCGCTGCGCAAGGAGGAATGCCGCGCGCGCGGGCCGCGATTTCGGCTCGCGCGGCCCGCGGGCAGCGGGTCTCATGGGGTCGCTGGATGACCGGAGCGCGCCCGAAGGCGCCTTCCCCTTCAACGACCGACCGAACCAGAGAGGTGAACATGAAGATCCGTTTGCGCCAGTGCGTCGCGTGTGCCGTGGCCGCTTTCCTTTCCGCATCGCCCGCCTTCGCCGCCGAGGGCACGCCCAAGGCGCCGCCCCGGGAGGCGAAGCCCGCCGCGACCGCGCCGATTTCCCAGCAGGACAAGATGAAGCTGTGCAACGCGAAGGCGAAGGAGAAGGTGCTCAAGGGCGACGAGCGCCGCGCCTTCATGTCGAGCTGCCTCAAGGGCTGAAGCTGCGGCAACGGGCACGCGAACCCGGTTCGGGTGCCCCGCTCGCCGGGCGCGTGCGATCGACGCTAGCCGGTGCTCCAGGCGCGCGGGCGCTTCATGCCCGCGATCTTGCAGGCCTGCCCGGGGTAGCCGTAGGGGAAGAGTTCGAAGAGCCGGTTGCGGGAGTCGGGCCCGAGCCGCTCCTTCAGGTGCCAGATCACGAAGCGCGCGTCGGGGGTGAGCTGGTGCTCCTCCCAGTAGCGGCGCATGAAGCGGATGGCGTCCCAGTGGTCCGGGCCCAGCTCGACGCCTTCGCGGCGCGCGAGGATGACGGCGATCTCCTCGGTCCATTCGCGCGGGTCGACGAGGTAGCCCTCCGCGTCCAGAAGCGGCATGTGCGATACACCTTCCATAATCAAGATGGTAGCGGACGGGTCTTCGTCGTCAAACCCCCCATTGGGAGTACCCGTCGTGGAACTTGCGAAGGGTCAGCCCCCGGCGGGGCGCCCCGGGGCAGACTGGACGACCGCATCCTTCCGGCCACCCATGCCTTCCTCCCTCGCCCGCCCGCTGGACCGCGCCGAGTCCTTCTTCTGGTTTCTCGACCGCTGCTCCTCGATGAACTTCGCCGTGCTGGCCGAGGGCACCGGCCCGCTCGAGGCTGCGGGCCTCGCGGCGGCGCTCGATCGCGCCTGCCGGTCCCACCCGGCGCTCGGCGTTGCGATCGAGGCGGATGCGGCGGGCCGGCTCGCCTTCGTGCCGCGCCCCGATGCGCGTGCCGAGCTCTCCCGCGAGCCCGGCGGCGGCGATTGGCGCGCCACGCTCGCCACGCGGCTTGCCGAACCCTTCGGCCTCGGCGAAGCCCCCCTGCTGCGCGCCCATTGGTTCGAGCGCCCCGCCGGCCACTGGGCGTTCGCGGTCGTCTTCCACCATGCCATCGGCGATGGCCGCACGGGTTTTCGGCTGGTCGCGGAGCTGGTGCGGGAGGCGAGCGGCGGCCCGGTGCGGTCCGCGCCGATTTCGCCGCAGCCATCCCTGATGGGGCTCGTTCCCGAGGCGTTCTCCGGCGCCGCGGGTGAGGCCCTCGCCAGGGCCTGGAAGGACGAGTTGCGCCGCGAGCCGCTGCGCCCGGCGCCCTTCCCGGGTTTCGAACGCGAGGGCGGATCTCCCCGGCCGGGCATCGTGGCCGTGCGCCTGGAGGCACCCGTCGTGGAAGGGCTGGTTCGCCGTGCGCGGCGCGAGGGCGCGAGCGTCCACGGCCTCATCGGCGCGGCCGAACTGATCGCGGCGCGGGATCGCTTCGGCGAGGGCGCGGCGCCGGCGCTCATGCTCACCAGTCCCGTCGACCTGCGCGCGAGCCTCTCCCAGCCGCTCGACGACGGGACGCCGGGATTCTGCGTGACGCTGCTCTCGTCGATCCGGGAGGTTTCCGGCCCCGGCGACTTCGGGGCGCTCGCGAAATCCCTCACCGACGACCTGCGGCGCCAGGTTGCGCGGGGCTGCGGGCATCTCTTCTACCATCTCGCACCTCCCGCCGAGACCATCCCCGCGACGGCCGAAGGCGTGGCCGGGTTCGCAGCCGCGATGCGGCGCATGCCGACGGCGCTCGTGCTGAGCAACCTGGGCCGCGTGGCACCGCTCCCGGAGGCGGGCGGCGTGCGCGTGGAGGAGATCTCCTTCGCGCTCTGCCCGATGGCGCACCAGCCGCTCTTCGTGGCGGCGAGCACCTGGGACGGGCGGCTCGCGCTCAACGTGGTGCACGACGCCCGCCGGCTCGCCCCGGAGGCCGCGCGGGCAATCGCCTGCGCGATGGAATCGCTGCTCCGGCAGGCCGCGGCCTGATCAGCCGATCCGGTCCTCGCGGAACTGGGCCTGGATGCCCTCGATCTCGCCCCGGTTGTCGACGAGGGCCTGCACGCATTCGGCGTCCAGGTGCGTCCCGGAGAGTTGCTCGAGCATGACGAAGGCCACGTCGTTTCCGTAGGCCTCCTTGTAGGGGCGCTTGCTGGTGAGGGCGTCGAAGACGTCCGCCGTCGCGACGATGCGCGCCTCCAGCGGGATCGCATCGCCCGCGAGGCCGTGCGGATAGCCCGTGCCGTCCACGCGCTCGTGGTGGTGCAGCGCGATGCTGCGCACCAGCTCCGTGTCGGTGAGCGTCTCCAGGCCGAAGTTGGTCAGCAGATCGTCGATGATCGCCTGGCCGCGGTTGCTGTGGGAGCGCATCACGTCCATCTCGTCGGGCGTGAGGCCGCCGGGCTTGAGCAGGATCGCGTCGGGAATGCCGATCTTGCCGATGTCGTGCAGCGGCGCGTAGGCCTGGATGCGTTCGATCCGCTCGTCGTCCAGCTCGTGCCGGTCGGCAAGCGCCCGGGCGATCAGGCGGGCATAGCGCGACATCCGGTCCAGGTGGCTGCCGGTTTCGGCGTCGCGCGCGTTCACCATGTGCCGGGCGCTCTCGAGCGCGGCCGAGAGCGTGCGCACGGCCGTGAGCTCCTGGATCACCAGCAGCGACACCAGGTGCCCGAAGATGTCGAGCTGCGCGAGGGCGGTCTCGGTGAACACCCCAGGCTCGCGGGAGTTGAAGAAGACGAACCCCAGGAAGACGCCGTTCGAGAACACCGGCATCGTGTAGCTCGCGGCGAAGCCCGCCCGGCCCAGGCGCCTGGCATGCTCGCTGCTGGCCTCCTCGAACGTGAGCATGTTCTGGATGACGCGCGGGTGGCCCTCCGTCAGGAGCTTTTTGAGCGACGGCACGTCGTCGATCGGCACCTGGTAGTGGAGCAGGGGGTCCTCGCCGTCGCTGGAGTGGACGTACGACTTGAGGAGCTTGGACTTCGGGTCGTAGACCGCGACGGCGATGCGCTCGACGAAGGGCAGGAAGCTCTTCACGGCCCAGTGGATCTCGCGGATCCGCGCGCGCAGCGGCCCGTCGGCGTTCAACCCCTGCAGCGCGTCCTCGTGAACCGGGTCGGTCATGGCGGGGTGCCGCGCGGCGGGGAGGGCGTGGGCTTGATGCCGAGCTTGTCGGCGGCGCGGACCAGCTCGGCGACGGACCGCACCTGCATCTTCTCCATGACGCGGCCGCGGTGGACCTTGACGGTCTTCTCCGTCGTGCCGATCTCGGAGGCGATCACCTTGTTGCGCTTGCCCGCGATCACGTGGGTGAGCACCTCGCGCTCGCGCGGCGTGAGTTCGCCGTAGCGCAGCGCGATGTCGCGCTTGGCGCTCTTCTCCCCGGAAGCCGCGCGCGCGCGCTCGATGGCCCGCGTGAGGGCTGCGATCAGGGTCGCGGCCTCCACGGGCTTCAGCAGGAAGTCCACGGCGCCGCGCTTCATGGAGGCGACCGCGCCGGGTACGTCGCCATGCCCGGTGAGAAACACCACCGCGATCTCCGGGCGCAGGGCCTGGAGGCGGGCGTGCAGCTCGATGCCGCTCTTGCCGGGCAGGCCGATGTCCAGCAGCGCGCAGGACGGCCCGGTGACGGCCGGAAGGTGGTCGAGGAATTCCTCCGCCGTGGCGAAGGCGCGCGGTTGGGCGCCTTCGGCGCGCAGGAGCCTGGTGAGCGAGGTGCGCACGGAGGGGTCGTCATCGACGATGAAGAGGCTCACGCCATCGGCGGCGATCATTTCGGCAGGTCTCCGGGAAGGTGGATCGTGAAGGTGAGGCCGCGGCCTTCGTTGCGCGCGACCTCGAGGCTGCCGTCGTGCGCCTCGACGAGGGAGCGCGTGACGAGGAGCCCCAGGCCGGTGCCGCGGACCTTGGTGGTGTGGAAGGTCTGGAACATGCGCGCGATCAGCTCGTCGTCGGCGCCCGGGCCGGTGTCGGCCACGCGCAGGACGACGCCCTTTCCCTCGCTGGATACCGTCACTTTCAGGGCCCGCTCGAGGCCGGGCGGCTGCGTCTCCATGGCCTCGATCGCGTTCACCACCAGGTTCAGGAGCGCCTGGTGGAGCTGGATCGCATCGCCCACGACCTTCGGGGCCGCCTCGTCCGCGTCGAGCACGGTCTTCACGCCGGCATGGCGCAGCCGCGTGCGCGTGAAGGCGAGCACTTCGGCCGCGACCTGCGCCGCATCGACACGCTCCGTCTTCGCGGGCTGCCTGCGCACGAGGCGGTGGGCGCGCAGGACGATCTCGCCGGCGCGGCGTCCGTCGCCCGCGATGGCCTGCAGCGCCTCGCGCACCTCGCCGGTGTCGCCCGCCTCGAGGAAGCGCAGCGCGGCCTCGGCGTTGGAAACGATGGCCGCGAGCGGCTGGTTCACCTCGTGGGCGATCGAGGCGCCCAGGGCGGCCACGGTGCGCACGCGGGAGGCGTGGGCGAGGGTGCTCTCGAGGTCCTTCTCGCGCTCGCGGGCGAGGTGCAGCTCGGTCACGTCGGTCTGCGTCCCGACGTGGTGGGTGACCGTGCCCGAGGCGTTGCGGATCGGCGCGATGCGCAGGAAGTTCCAGAAGGGCGTGCCGTCCTTGCGGTAATTGAGGATCTCGCCCTGGAACACCCTGCCCTCCTGCAGCGCGATCGCGATCCGGCGCACGGTCTCGTGGTCGGTCCCCGGCCCCTGCACCATGCGGCAGTTGGTGCCGAGGATCTCCGCCGCGGGATAGCCGACGAGCCGCTCGAAGGACGGGCTCACGTAGACGATGGGCGCCCCGGGATCGGATGCGTCCGAGATCACGATGCCGTCGTCGGCCACGTCGAGGGCGGCTGCCTTGAGGTGTTCGTCGAGGAGGGGCTGCCGGGGCGCGGGCTTGCGGCGGGAGATGCTGCGCGCGGCCATGGTCGGCCCCTAGCCCCCGTAGGTCCGCAGCCGCTCGATGTCGGGGACGTTCACGGTTCGCCCCTCCATCACGATGAGGCCGGCGGCGGCGAGCTCGTGCAGGATGCGCGAGAAGTACTCCGGCGTGAGGTTCAGCCGCGACGCCACGATCATCTTGTTGGCCGGCAGCGTCACGCTGGTGGAGCGCTCCGAGCCCTCCGACAGCTCGTCTTCGCGCAGCAGGAAGCCGATCACCCGCTCCACGCCGGAGCGAAGCGAGTAGGCCTCCACGTCGCGGATGAGCTGGTGGAGCTTGCGCGACATGCCTGCGAGCAGCCGTCGGGCGAACCGGGGGTCGCGCTCGATCTCGTCGAAGACCAGGGTCTTGGATACGTGCAGCAGCAGCGAGTCCTTCAGCGCCTGCGCCGAAATCACGTAGGGGGAGTCCATGAAGAGGATCGCCTCCCCGAAGGAAATCCCGGGGCCCATGATCTCGATCACCTTCTCGGAGCCCTGCGGGGAGGTGACGAAGAGCTTCACCTGCCCGTAGAGGATGACGTGGAAGCCCTCGCAGCGGTCGCCCCGCGTGAAGAGGGTCTCGCCCTTGGTCGCGTAGATGCGCCGCGTGCTGCCCGCGATCCGCTTGATTTCCTCGGCGGTGAGATCGCTGAAGAGCGGGAGGGTGACGAGGAACTGCTCGACCGGGATGTCAGGCCCGCGCGATCGCGGCTCTCCGGTTTGCATGTCGGCGTGGGCTGGGCGTTGGAAGCGTCCATGATACCCCGGCCGGCGTTCAGGGCCGGATCGTCACGCGTTCCGGATGCATCGTCTTGCGTCGCGCGGAAGTCCGCGATGCGACGGCCGCCGCCACGGCCGCGCCCAGGGCCGCCGAAGTGAGGAGGTTGTGCATCCAGCGCGCGAGCGGCCAGGCGGGAAAGGCGATGGAGACCACGGCCAGTGCCGCGATGCAGGCTGCCGCGAGGCGGGCGCCGAGGCGCACGCCGGGGGAGGGAGATGCGCTCACGGCGAGCAGGCCCCAGGCGGCGAGGCTCGCCCAGGATGCGCCCCGGTGCGCGAGGTCGAGGAGCGATGGCCCTCCGGCAGGGGCCGCGGCGAGCACGCCGCCCGTTGCGACGGACACGGCAAGCAGGCACAGCGCAACGGCAAAGCTGCCGGACACCCGGCCCGGCAAGGCGCGCGCGGTCACGGCGAGCCCGACGCAGGCGGCGAGGAGCGCGAGACCGCCGAGGAGATTGGTGAGCACGACCGCGGGCGGGGGAGACCCCGCGGAGCTTCGCCCGACGATTGCGAGCACGGCCACGAGGATCAGGATCGCGACGGAGGCGACGCGGCGCCCGGCGCGCGCGGGCGCCTTCCAGGCAAGGGCCACGATGACCAGCGCCAGCACGCTCACCCCCATGGCCGCCACGCGGTGGGCGAGCCGGACCGCATCGGCCAGCACGAAGCCCTCGCAGCCACCCGCCGGGCATGGCGCTGCCGCGAGCCGCAGCCAGGCGCTGGCGGCGACGACGACGAAGACCAGCGCCGCGCACGCCGCCGCCAGCGCGGAGAGCGTGCGATCGTCGCGCGAGAGGCCTGCCGGGTTCAACGCGCCGCTTCCGCCGTTCCGCGGCGCAGCGCACCGATGACGACGATCACGAAGGCGAGGCCACCTATGATCGCCACGAGGCCGCCAAGACCCATGAGCCCCATGCCGGCCACCTCCTGGGGCGTGCGCAGGACCTGCTCCGCGCCCGCCACCTTGCGCTCGACCCCGTAGCCGCCGGACCACACCAGGCCCACGATGTGCGCGAGCTGCCCGCCGCCGTAGAGCCAGGGCTGCCACGCGGCCAGGCGCGAGCGCGGCGCGGCGTAACCCAGTTTCGGCAGCAGGTGGTAGGCGAGACCCATGAAGGCGAGGGTAACGCCCACGATGCAGCCGTGGTAGTGCGCGGGGATCTTCACGTTGGGGCCGCTGATCGCGAAGCCGATCAGGCCGCCGGCCGCGAAGAGGCCGATCGAGGCGGCGAGGGCGCCGAAGAGGGGGCGCTTCTCGGCGTCGAGCGCCGGGAGGCCTCGCATCGCCCACAGGATCGCGAGAAGAATCGGCGGAATCGCGAGCCCGCCGCCGAAGCGCATGAGCCAGGTCTGCAGCTTGTGGTGCTCCACCGACGCCACGGGATGGGCGAGGTAGATGACGGGGGTCACGAACACGCAGGCGAGCGCGATCGTGAGCACGAGGAGGGCCACGCGCGGCGAGAGGGCGAGGCGAAGCCCGAGCGCCGAGGCGAGCCACAGCCAGCCCACCAGCATGAGGATGGTCCACGTGAACTGCAGCACGTGCCCGCCGCCCCAGAAGAGCAGCTCGAAATACGCCTTGCGCTCGAGGTAGGGCGAGATCTCCATCCAGGACCATCCGAAGGCGGCCAGCGCGACGGCCGTGGCCACGGCGGAGCCGATGATGCCCCAGCGCAGCGCCGCCTCGCCGTCGAGCGCGCCCGAGGTGCGCGCCGCCCAGAAGGTGCGCGTCACCGCGAGGGCGACGCCGGCGCCGAAGATGCCCAGCCCGCCGAGGAAGACGGCGTTGTCGATGACCGGAATGTAGTTGGCGAGCACCGGCACGGCGTTCCCCGTGAGCGGGGCCACGCACAGCGCGACCGTTCCCGCCGCGCACAGCGCGAGCGCGGCCTTCCCGAGGGCGATCCCGCGCGTGTCGCAGGCAAGGCTCCAGAGCACGCCGGCGAAGGACAGGAACCACACGAGCACCGAGAGGTCCACGTGGGCGACGAGCGCGACCCGGAAGAAGTCTGCCACCGGGAAGAGGTCCTGGAGGCCGGGCGTGCGCGCGAGCACGAGCAGCAGCGAGAACACGCCGGAGCCGACCAGGGCCGCGATGCCCAGCGCGAGCCAGCCCGCGGCGAGGCGCGCGGAGGCGTCGTGCGCGACGGTGATGCCGTAGCGGGTGGCGACCGCGGTCCGGGCGCTTGCCGGCGCGGCGGGGGCGTAGTGCCGGTGCGAAAGGGAGGGCTGTTCAGCCATGGCGCTTCTCCTGGCGTTTGGGGGGCAAGGCATGCCGGGCCGCGCGCGGCCCGAGTCGGGTGAGTTCGGCGCGGAAATCCGCGAGCTGCTCCCGGAGCAGGGCGAGATCGGTGCGGCCGGCGGGAACGAGTCGCACGCGCTCGCGGGCAACCGTCGGGCGAAGCGACGGCGCGCGGCGGGACTCGAGCCGGGCGGCGGCAAGCGCCTCGCCCACGCGGAACTCGCAGTCGCCTTCGCGGCAGCCGGCCACCAGCACGCCGTCGGCGCCCGCGCGCAGGGCGTACTCCACGAACGAAGGCGGAAGCATCGCGGCGCAGAGGAATTCGACGGCGGCGGTGGAGGCGTCCTCGAGCGCGGCGCTTTCGGCGCCCCAGCGGCATCCGAACACGACGATGCGCGGGTGGCCCGCGAGGCCTTCCGCGCGCGCCTCCAGCCGGGAGCGCAGCTCGCCGATGGGGAGCGACGGCATGTCGATGCCGGTCGCGAGTTGCTCGTCGCGGCGAAACGGCGTGGACGAGGGGCAGGCGCCGGTGCAGACTCCGCAGCCCGCGCACAGCAGGGGATCGACCTGCGCCTGGCGCAGATGCGGGCGCGCATCGGTTCGCGCCACCATCACCACGGCGTCGTAGGGGCAGTCCGCGAAGCAGCGCGCGCAGCCGTTGCAGTTGTCCAGGTTCACCCGGGCCGCCGGTGCGCGCGGCACGCGCGTGGCCCACGGCAGCGCGGCGAGGACCGCGAGGAAGGCTGCGGCGGCGACCCACAGGCCTTCCGGGCCGATCGCCGCCATGAGCACGTGCGGAAAGAGGTAGAACCAGTCGAGCGGAATCGTCGCGGGCATCCGGGAGAGGTCGGCCGCGGGCATGAGCGCGAGGGGCTTCGCGAGGCACAGGGCGGCGAGTGTCGCGGCCGAGCCCCACGCGAGGGCCGCGGGCGGGCTGGTGCGCGCCGGGCTCACGCGCTGCACGTGCACCCACATCGCGCCGAGCATGGTGAGCGGCAGCCCGATGTGCAGGAAGATGAGAAGCGAGAAGAAGCGGTCGCTCACCTGGTCGCCGGAGATCACGTTGCGGGTGAGGGCACCGTCGAAGACCGGAAGCGCGTCGAACCATTCCGTGGTGGCCGTGAGGCTCCACTGTGCGAGCTGGTCCCACGGCAGCCAGTAGCCGCCGATGCCGGCCGCGAACATCACCACGAGGACGAAGATGCCGGTGAGCCAGGCGAAGCGCCGGAACGCCGCGTAGTGGCGGCGTGCGAGTTCGCGCAGCAGGTGCAGCGCCGTCACCGCCACGAGCGCATCGGCGCTGTAGCGGTGCAGTGCGCGCGCGAAGGCTCCCAGGGGCCAGTCGTTCGCGTCCATCGCGGCGAGGCTTTCCCGGGCGCCGGTGGCGCTCGTGTCGAAGCCCACGTAGATCCAGATGCCCGAGGCGCAGCAGATCCAGAAGAAGTGGAAGCCGAGCGCGCCCAGGTGGCGCCACGGATTCAGGCGCTGGCCGAAGGCGCGGTCGAAGAACGCCTCCACGCGCTCCAGGACGAGCGCTGCTCGGCCGGGGTGGGGGAGGGTTGCGCGGGCTGCGTCCATGGCTAGCGGAAGAGGATCCCGCCCTGTCCCGGCTCGAAGTCGATGATCAGCACGCGCCCCGCCGCGAGATGCATTTCCTCCTCGCGCACGCGGTCGAAGGTGGACGCGGCGTCGTCGGCGAGGCTCACGCGCAGGCGGTGCGTGCCCGCGGGCACCGGCAGGCGCCGGTAGGCCACGGAGGCGCCGTCGCGCGACAGGCCCGCGGGCGGGGCGACGATGTCGGCGACCGGCCGGCCGTCCAGCTCGACCTTCACGCGCACGGCGGCGCGTTCGCGCGGGCAATCCTCGGCCGCGCGCATGTTGGGCGCGAGCTTCGCGAGTTCCTCCGCGGTGCGCTTGCGGCAGGCGACCATGCGCTGGCCTGCGTGGTTGAGCGAGACGCGGATGAGCGCGTGTCCCGGCGGCAGGGGCTCGAAGGCGGGCGAGGTGGACAGGTAGCCGAGCGTGGCCGCGAAGGCGGCGTAGAGGATCACCTGCATCCCGTAGCGCAGCGCCCGGTTCACGGCCGGCCCCCGAGGCGCACGAGGTCCGCGTCCTTCGCGTGGATGCGCGGCGCAAGCGAGAAGGCGTCGGAGAAGCAGTCGTCGGGGGAAAGCCCCTGCTTCGTGAATGCGGGCTGCGCGGCTTCGACCATCTTCACCGAGCCGCAGGCGTAGATGCGATGCCCGCCGAGGTCGGGATAGTCGGCGAGGATCGCCTCGTGGACGAGGCCCGTGCGACCCTCCCATCCGTCCTCGGCCCCCGGGTCGGAGAGCACCGGCACGAAGCGGAAGTTCGGGTGCTCGAGCGCCCAGCGCTCGGGAAGTTCGCGCAGGTACATGTCCGCGAGCCGGCGCGTGCCCCAGTAGAGCACCATGGGCCGCGCTACTCCGGCGTGGAGGGCGTGCTCCACCATGCTCTTCACGGGCGCGAAGCCCGTGGCGCCGGCCACGAAGATCACCGGCTTGTCGCCGTCCTCGCGCAGGAAGAAGGAACCCACCGGGCCCTCGAAGCGCAGCCGGTCGCCGACCTGCATCTTCGTGAAGACGTGGGTGGTGAAGCGCCCGCCCTCGATCAGGCGCACGTGCAGCTCGATGGGTCCCGGCTCGTGGGGCGGGGTCGCGAAAGAGAAGGCCCGCTTCTCGCCGTCGTCCAGGAGGATGTTGATGTACTGCCCCGCGTAGTAGGGGATCGTCTCGCCGCCCTCGACCTCGAGGCGCACGCGCATCACGTCCTTCGCCAGGAGGTCCAGGGAGACCACCCGCGCCTCGTGCACCTGCACCGCGCGCGCGGTCCCGGCGCCGGGCTCGTACTCGATTTCCACGTCGGAGAGCGGCTTCGTCACGCAGGCGAGCACGCGGCCGGCTTCGCGCTCGGCGGCGGGAAGCGCGCTCTCCTGGTACGCGCCCAACGCCACCTCGCCGTGCAGGATCGTGCACTTGCAGTCGCCGCAGCCGCCGTTCCTGCAGTCGAAGGGCATCGGAAGCCCCTCGCGCAGGCAGGCGTCGAGGATCGTCTCGTCCTCCTTCACCGGGACGATGCGGTTGTCGGGGTGCGCCAGCACGTGGAAGGCGCGGATCGCCCGCCGCCCGAACTTCGGCGGCAGCCACGGCGCAGCCGTGGCGAGCAGGGTGAGGGATCCCACGAGGACCCAGAGCGCCCCCGGCGACCAGAGGTAGACGAGCGCGTAGGTCGGCAGGTAGAACCAGTCGAATTCGATCGCCGTGGCGGTCATGGTCAGGTCGGCGGGGGCCTGGCTGAGCGCCGGCTTCACCACGGAAAGCACGATCATCGCCACACCGAGCCCGGCCATGAGCGGCCGCGGCGGCGTGGTCTTTGCGTTCGGGACGCGGTGGGTGTGGATCCAGAGCAGCGCCATCACGCCCAGCGGCAGGCCGATGTGCAGGAAGGAGAGCAGCGAGAAGAAGCGGTCGTTCACGTTCTCGGGGCTCAGGAAGTTGCGCATCAGGAGCCCGTTGAAGACCGGGAGCGCGTCGAACCACTCCGCGGTGGCGATCACGGTGAACTGCGCGAGCTGGTCCCAGGGCAGCATGTAGCCGTTGATGCCGGAGGCGTAGACCAGCCAGAGGAGCACCACGCCGCTCACCCACGAGAACCAGCGGAAGCCGCGATGGCGGTCGAAGGCGAAATGGCGGGTGAGGTGCAGCCCCATGGTGAGCACCATGCCGTCGGAGGCGTAGCGGTGCAGGCTCCTCAGGATGCCGCCGATCCACTTCTGGTCGTGTGTGAGCCGCTCGACGGACTCGAAGGCGCCGGTGACGCTGGTGTCGAAGAAGGCGTAGAGGTAGATGCCGCTCGCGACCACCACCCAGAAGAGCCAGTAGCTCAGCGCGCCCAGGTGGTAGAGGGGGTTGAGCCGCTCGCCGAAGACGGCGTTCGCGAAACGCTCGGCGAGGAGGAAGAGGCGCTGCAGCAGCCTTTGCAGGAGAGCGAGCATGGGCCGCTCAGCTTACCGTGCGGGGGCGGCGCCGGAACTTCTGCCATTCACGCAGCAGGAAGACGATGACGGCGACGAGGATCGAGGCGCCGGCGACGAGCTCGACCACGATCGAGTAGTCGAGCTCGTAGCGCCCGGTGCGCGGATCGTAGACGGTGCAGAGCAGGCGCACGCGCTCGAGGATGTTGGCGACGGTGACCGCCGGCAGGGGCGAATCCGTGAGGAGCGCCTTCAGGGGCCCCACGAGCATGGACAGGTCGAAGCTCTCGCCGTAGACCTGCGTGGCCACGCGCCCTTTCGCGTCCAGGAGCGTGACCTGCGTGAGGTGGTCGAAGCCGCCCGCGGAGGCCGCGTAGCTGAAGCCCAGGTCGGCTGTGATCGCCTCCACCACCCCGGCCTCGGGGCTCAGGAAATGCCAGTCGCGGCGATCGATGCCCTGCTGGCGCGCGAAGGCGCGCATCGCCTCGGGGGTGTCGAAGGGAAAGTTGAAGCCGATGGTGACCACGGAGTAGCGCCCGGGGCCCAGCGTGCGGTCGGCCTCCGTCACGGCGTTCGCGAGAAAACGGGTGGTGGTCGGGCATACCTGGGAGCAGCCGGTGTAGACGAAGCTCACCAGGAGCGGCCGGCCGCGCAGCTGCGAGAGCCGCATGGCGCTCCCGTCGGTGGCCTTGAAGGCGTGGTCCCCGATGGCATTGCCGATGACGCGCTGGCTGCGTTCGAGGGCCGCGTTCGCCTCCAGCGTGGCGCCCTCGGAGCCCGCTCGCGCCTGGGCGGTACCGAGGACGACGCCGAAGAGGAATGCGGCCGCCGTCTGCAGCCAGCGCGGTCGACAACCGGTGCCCATGCGGGTCAGCCCCGCCAGGCCGCGTCCGCGATCACGCCTATGAGCAGGAGCGAGAGCTGGGCGAGGGAAGCGTGGAAGCTTCCCATCGCGGTGGCGCGCGAGGGTTCTGCCGCAAGGCGCGCCGCGGCGCGCAGGAAGAGAAGGCCTCCGGAGACCGCGCCCACGGCGTAGATCGGGCCGAGGCCGAAGGCGAGCGGGAGGAGCGATGAGACGACGAGGACGACGGTGCCGGCGAGCACCGCGCGGGCGGCACGGGCGTCGCCCACGACCACCGGGAGCATCGGTACGCCGGCCGCGCGGTAGTCGTCGTGGAAGGCGATGGCGAGGCTCCAGAAGTGCGGAGGCGTCCACAGGAAGAGCACCCAGGCGAGCGAGGCCGCGACCGGGCCGATCTCGCCCGGGGCGACGCCGGTCGCGCCGGCGAGGACCGCGAAGCTGCCCGCGAGCCCGCCGATCACGATGTTCATCCAGGTGCGCCGCTTGAGGAGCACCGTGTACACCACGCCGTAGAAGAAGGCGCCCAGGAAGACGAAGACCGCGGCCACGGGGTTCACGGCGACCGCCGCCGCGCAGACGGAGAGCGCCAGCATCAGGCCGATCACGGCGAGCCAGAACGGCCCGTGCGTGAGTTCTCCGGTGACGAAGGCGCGCTTGCGGGTGCGCGCCATCCGCGCGTCGAGATCGCGCTCGACGTACTGGTTGAACGCGCCCGCCGATGCCGAGGCCGCGATGACGCAGGCGACCAGGAGCGCCACCTGCCACGCGTCGACCGCGCTCCCCGGGACCGCGAGGGCCCCCGCGAGCGCGGTGAGCCCGATCGCGAACCCGATGCGGAGCTTGAACAGGTCGAAGAAGAGTCTCATTCGGCTGCGCATGGCGTTCTCCCGGTGGCACCCCTCACTTGAGCGGCCAGACGGTCGAGAGGTACTTCCAGTTGACGAAGTAGTAGAGGATGAACGAGGTGAGGAAAACCATCGCCAGCACGAAGGTGCCCGGGGCCACGAAGCCTCCCATGCCGATCTTGCCGTGCCCGGCCGGGACTGCGGCCACGGGAACCGGCGGCGGCGCTACGCCTTCGCGCACGGGGACGCGCTTGAAGTCCGGCGTCTGGATCTTCTTGCCGAGGAAGACCGAGCCCACGGTGATCAGCAGGTACATCGCGCCGCCGACGACCGCGAGGATGCCCGAGACCGCCATGAGGCCCATCATCAGGTAGGCCGTTCCGGGGAACTCGTGGGGCAGCGCCGCACCCGAGAACGCCATGTCCCAGTGCCGGCGCGGCACGCCGAGGGTGCCGGCGCCCATCATGAACACCGAGAAGCCCATCATGCCCAGGCCGTAGACGTAGGTCTGCCACTTGGCCATGCCGGGGAACATGAGTTCGCGCCGGAAGAGCGTCGGGATGAGGAAGTAGGTGAGCGCCATGAAGGCGAGCGTGGTGCCCACCACCACCGTCGCGTGGAAGTGCCCCGGCACGTAGATGGTGTTGTGGATGATGAGGTTCAGCTGCTCGGTGCCCATCATCACGCCCGAGATCCCGCCCAGGAAGCCGAATCCCACGAGCGACATGAACATGCCCGAAAAGCTGGGGTTCCCCCAGGGGGCCTTCCTCAGCCACTCGAAGAGGCCCTTGTTGAAGCCCTTCTCGCGCTGGGCCACCTCGATCGCGCCCGGGACCGTGAGGCCGTGCACCATGGAGGCGAGCACGGCGAGGTACATGGCGTAGCTGGTGTTGAAGATCTTCCAGTTGGAGGTGAGGCCGGGGTCGGCGAGCAGGTGGTGCGCGCTCGCGAGCTGCAGGAACAGGATGTAGAGCACGAACGCGCCGCGGCTCACCTTCTCGCTCATCGGCTTCGCGCCGAAGACGATGGCGGCGATCGCGTACCAGACGGACACGTGGGCGGCCACGTTGATCTGCTGCGAGGAGTGACCGAACGCCCACCACACGGTGCGGTACATGAGGGAGTCGATGTGCGAGACCAGGCCCACGGACCACAGGAAGGTGGGGATCAGGATGATCGCGCCCGCGGCGATGGTGAAGACGGCGATGATCGCGGCCGTCACGGCGCCGAAGGTCACCAGCGGGATGGAGCCGTTGTAGGTCTTCTCCGACTTGCCGACCACGAGGGTGCCGAAGAACACGAAGCAGGCGACGAGCGCGCCCACGGCGAAGAGGATGAGCCCCAGGTAGAAGAGCGGGTGCGCCCCCATCGGCACGTAGGAGGTGAACATGACGCTCGAATCGCCCTTGAACACCGCGATGTTGTTCGTGATGGCGCCGACGATCATGAGCCAGAACGCGACCCAGGCCACCTTCGGCGTCGCGATCCGGCACCTGAGGAGCGTGGAGGCGGCGAAGTAGAGGACGGCGATCTCGAAGAAGATGATCCAGAAGACGAGCATGTCCAGACCGTGCGCGGTGAGCACGAGGTAGAACCAGTCCGGGGGCAGGAGCTTCACCGCCGGCCAGCGCGTGAGCGTGACCAGGAGCGCGAGGATGCCGCCCACGAGGAGGAAGACGACGCCCGCGACGGCGTTCCAGCGGATGAGCTTCTCGGCGGGCTCGTGGTAGACGAGACCGGTGGACGGGCAGGTGCGGAAATTGCGATTGACGGCCATGGCGGTCTCCCTAGCCTTTCTTCGGCTTCACGACGTAGAGCTTGCTCGCCATCGTGTGGTGGTTGATGCCGCAGTACTCGTTGCAGATGATCGAGTAGGTGCCTTCCTTCGTGGGCGTCATCGTCACGACGTGCTCGTAGCCGGGGTGGATCTGGATGTTGATGTTCTCGGGCTGCAGCGAGAAGCCGTGCAGCCAGTCCGTGGACATGATGTGCACGCGGTAGGTTTCGCCTTCCTCGAGCTCGAGGACCGGCCAGAACTGCCACAGGCGCGCGACCAGGTACACGTCGCTGCCGGGCACGGGATGCACCACGGGGATGTTCTGCTCGGTGACGGTGCGCACGGTGTACTTGTCCACCATCGCCTGCGCCTTCGCGAGGAAGGCCTCCGGCGTGGAGCGGTACGCCTCGTTCGAGAGGTTCTGCTTACCGTAGATGTGCCAGTACGGCATCATGAAGAACATCACCAGGCACCAGACGAAGGCGATCACGATCCACGTGCCTTCGACGCGGTCCAGGGGCTGCTTCCACCAGATGCGTTCGGTGGGTGGTTGAATGGCGCTCATGGGGGCCTCGGGGGAAGGGGTCTTATTTGGCCAGCGGGATGCCGACGATTTCCATCACGCCCCAGACGATGTAGAGGACGGTGGGCATCGCGACGCCGAGGAACAGCAGCAGGAACGGGTTGTCGATCAGGCTCTGCATCATCGGGATGGGTTCGTCATCCGGGTCGGCGTCTTCGGCCGGGCCGTTCGGGGTGGGTACCTGGCTCATGGGGTCTCCTCCTGGATTGGGCGTGGGCCGTAGAGGTTCGGCACGTCACCGGGCTATGCTAGGGACGCGGGCCCGGGAAAAACTTGAACGGGTTCAAGAAAACGGCTTTTGGGCCGGGACGGCGTGGCCGGTGGCCGCGCCGGCGGCTAGAATGCAGCCTGTGAACGCCGCCACGCTCGCCGACGCGCCAGGCCCGGTTTCCCGGGTCGGTGGGTCGCGCGCGGTGGCCGCCTGGCTCCTCGCCTGTTGCGCCCTCGTCTTCGCGATGGTGGTCGTGGGCGGGGCCACGCGGCTCACCCACTCCGGCCTTTCCATCGTCGAATGGCAGCCTTTGGTGGGGACGCTTCCGCCCCTCGACGACGCCCAGTGGGCCGAGACCTTCGCGAAGTACCAGGGCACGCCCGAGTTCAGGCTGCGCAACCACGACATGAACGTCGAGGGCTTCAAGGCGATCTTCTGGTGGGAGTACTTCCACCGCCTCCTCGGGCGCCTGATCGGCGTGGCTTTCTTCCTGCCGTTCCTCTACTTCTGGATTCGCGGGCGCCTCGACCGGCCGCTCGCCTGGAAACTCGCCGGCATCTTCGTGCTGGGCGGGCTGCAGGGCGGCATGGGCTGGTACATGGTGAAAAGCGGCCTGGTGGACGACCCGCAGGTGAGCCAGTTCCGCCTCACCGCGCACCTGGGGCTCGCGCTCCTCATCCACGCGGCCATGTTCTGGGTGGCCCACGCGATCCTGCGGCCGGCGCCATCGGGCGCGCCCGCGGGGCTGCGCCGCGCGGGCCTCCTCGTTGCCGCCCTGGTCTTCGCGCTGGCGCTCACCGGCGGTTTCGTGGCCGGCATCCGCGCGGGGTTCGCCTACAACACCTGGCCGCTCATGAACGGCCACTGGATCCCGCCGGAGATCCTGCTGATCGAGCCGTGGTGGCGCAATTTCGGCTACAACATGGCCACCGTGCAGTTCGTGCACCGCACGCTCGCCCTCGTCGTGCTCGCGGCCGCGTGGATCCTCGCGTGGCGCGTGCTCGCCTCGCCCGCGGCGGGCGGGGAGGCGAAGGCCGCGGCCGGCACGCTCGCCGCCGTCACGCTGGCACAGGTCGGGCTCGGGATCGCGACGCTGGTCCTGGCCGTGCCGCTCGGGCTCGGAACTGCGCACCAGGGCGGCGCGGTCGTCGTGCTCACCGTCGCGCTGTGGCTCGCGCGGTCGCTGCGCTAGGCGACCGGGGGGCGTCCTCAGGTCTTCTTCGGGCAGTCCCGGAAGCGCGGGCACGCGGCGTCGTGGCGGGCGGCCAGGGAGACGCCGATTTCCCGGGATCGCCTCGGGTCGAGCACGCCCATGAGTTCGGCGAGTTCGCCCGTCTCGCGCGCGAGGTGGCCGCGGGCGCGCAGGAGGAAGTCGGCGGCCGTGCCGCCCGGGAAGGCGACCGCGACGCCGCCGCCGAGCGCCAGGAGCGGCACGCGAAGCGCGTGCCAGAGTTCCGCCAGTTCCCGGTGCTCCACCAGCAGGAAAGACACCAGCTCGAAGGCCTGGGCGCGCCTCGCCGGGGAGTCGGCCGAGGCCAGGAGAGCGGGGAACACGTCCGTCTCCTCGTCGGCGGTGTGCACGGCCAGCGCCTCGTCGAGCTCCGCGACCAGCGCGCGGACGTTCGCCGGCACGATCGGTGCGCCGCCGCCCGCGGCCAGCACGCCCGCGAGCGCATCGAGGCGGTCGAGCATGCGCGCGATGCACTGGTGGCACTGGCCGAGCGCTTCGCGCGGCGAGGGGGCGCCGGGGGGCGCGTCCTGCGGGTCTGGCATCGGCACTCCTGAAAGGCAGATGCCAATCTACCGGCGCGCGAGCGCCGAAAATTTAAAGAAGATCAAGAAATCGGCACCGCGACCCGGTCGGGCGCGGCGCGCTCAGACGAGGTGCAGCCCGCCGTCGATGCCCAGGACGGTCCCGGTGACGAACCCGGCGAGCGGGGAAACGAGGAAGCGCACGGCGTGGGCGAACTCCTCGGGCTCGCCGAAACGGCCCGCCGGAATCGCGGCGTGCGCCTGCCGGCGCTGCGCCTCCGTGAGGTTTTCCGTGGTCGAGGGCGTGCGCACGAAGGCCGGCGCGATCGCGTTCACGGTGACGCCCCGGGGCGCGCCTTCGCGCGCGAGCGCCGCGGTGAGCGCGGCAACCGCTCCCGAAGCGGCGGCGTCGGCCGTGCCGCGCGGCGCGGCCGCGGGGTCGTGGCCGCCGAGGTTCACGATGCGGCCCCAGCCGCGCGCCATCATCTCCGGCAGGACCGCGCGCGACCACAGGAACGACCCGTCCACTCGCGCGCCGAGCACGCGGCGCCAGTCGGCCTCGTCGGTGGCCGCGACGAGCGCGTCCGAGGAAGCGCCGGCCGCATTCACGAGGATGTCCACGGACCCCAGCTCGGCCTGCACGCGCTCGTGCGCGGCGCGCACCGCCGCCGGGTCGGTTACGTCGGCTGCGATGACGATGCGCTCGCCGCGCAGGAACCGCGAGAGCGTGTCGAGTCGAAGCGCGTCGAGGTCGACCAGCGCCACGCGGGCGTTGTCCTCGAGGAGCGCCCGCACCGCGGCGAGCCCGAGGCCTCCGGCCCCGCCCGTCACCACGGCCACCTTGCCCTGGATCGTCATCGCCTGCCTCCCTTCATCGCACGGGGCGCCACGGCGCGAGGAGTTCGGCCACGCCGTCCCAGCAGATCTGCACGCCGATGCACAGCAGTATGAACGCCGAGAGCCGCAGGAACACCGCGGTGCCCGTGGTCCCCAGCAGGCGCACGAGGATCGAGGCGTACCGGTAGGCGAGCCAGATCGCGACGCAGGCGGCCCATATGCCGATCACCAGTCCCGCCGAGGACGTGATGAGCGGCACGCCCTGCTGCGGAAGGCTCGCACCCAGCGTGATCGCAATCGAGATCGAGCCCGGTCCCACGGTGATCGGAAAGGCGAGTGGGTAGAAGGCCCGGCCCGCGTGCTCGTGCCCCGAAACCAGCTGCGAGACGCCGGGGGCATTGGGTGCCGCGTCGCCCTCGGCCGCGAGCAGGCGCCAGGCCGTGGCCGCGACCAGCAGGCCCCCGCCCACGCGCACCACCGGCAGCGAGATGTCGAAGAACGCGAGCACATGCGAGCCGATGAACGCCGCCGCGAGCAGCAGCACGAGGCAGTTGAGCCCGACGCGGCGCGCCAAGGCGCGCCGCGCGTTCTCCGCGATCCCGCCGGTGAGCGCGAGGAAGATCGGGGCGTTGCCGGGCGGGTTGGTGATGGGCAGGAGTGCCGCGAGCGTCACGAGCGCTGTCCGGGCGACGGTGGCGAACTCGGTCTCCACGGCCCGTCGTCAGTCCGTGCAGTCGAGGTAGAGCGTGCGGTGCTCGTAGGCCGACGCGGTCTTCGCGATCGAGCCGCAAATGAAGGTCACCTCGAGCTCCTTGCGGTCGCCGCGCGCCGGGTCGCCGCACATCTCGTTGTTGACCTGGACGGAAGCGGTGCGCCGGCCGTTCACGCGGCGGGCGAGCCAGCGCGTCGCGTCGCAGCTCTTCGACGAGGTGCCGTAGTAGGCCGTGGACACGGTGATCGGGCCGGTGGGCCGCGGGGGCGCCGGGGCCGCGGCCGGCGGCGCGGGGCGGGAGGACTCCGTGAGGCCCTTGCGGTAGCCGCTCGCGAAGCCGTCGTCGTAGCCGCGGCGGTAGCCTTCGCGGTAGTCGCCGGAATCGCGGTCCTGCGCGGTTGCGGGCAGCGCGAGGAACGCGAGGCAGACGGCCAGGGCCGGGGTGTTCATCGAGGTCTCCGGTATCAGGGGTTGCGCAGGTGCCAGGCCTTCGGGCGCGTGAACGCCTCGATGCCCGCGGTGGAAAGGGTGACGCCCAGGCCGGAATGGCCGACGCCGGACCAGGGCAGCCGCGGGCTCACGCGGTCGCAGCAGTTCCAGTAGACCGAGCCCGCACGCACCCGCGAGAGGATCCTGCGCGCGCGAACGGAGCTCTTCGTGTAGACGCCCGCGGTGAGGCCGTAGTCGGTGTCGTTCATGAGCCGCACGGCCTCCTCGTCGCCGGCCACGGGCATGAGGCCGATCACCGGGCCGAAGCTCTCCTCGCGCATGACCGCCATGGTGTGGTCGACACCGGTGAGCACCGTCGGCTCGAACCAGTTGCCTTTCGCCTTGATCCGCTTGCCGCCGGTGAGGACCTTCGCGCCCTTCGCGCGTGCATCGGCGACCTGGTCGGCCAGCACCTGCACCTGCGGCGCGCGGGCGAGGGGGCCGATGTAGGTGGCGTCGTCCTGCGGGTCGCCCACGCGGAAGCCCTTCACCGTGCGCACGAAGGCGGAGACGAAGGCCTCGAATATCCGCTCCTCGACGTAGATCCGCTCCACGGCGCAGCAGCTCTGGCCGTTGTTGTAGAACGCGCCATCGGCGATGCCTGCGGCAGCGGCGGCCACGTCCACGTCCTCGCAGACGTAGATGGGATCCTTGCCGCCCAGCTCGAGCTGCAGGCGGATCATCCGGCCGCGGACGGCCTGGGCGATGCGCCGCCCGGTGCCGTAGGAGCCGGTGAAGAACACGCCGTCCACGGGCTGCTTCACCAGCGCCGCGCCGACCTCGCCCGCGCCGACGAGCGGGATGAAGGCGTCGTCGGGAACGCCGCTCGCGTGGAGCAGGCGCGCGATGGCGAGCCCGGTGAGGGTCGCGAATTCCGAGGGCTTGTAGAGGACCGTGTTTCCGGCGGCGAGGGCGGGGACGAAGACGTTCGCACCGACGAAGTACGGGTAGTTCCAGGCCGAGATGTTGGCGACGACGCCCAGGGGCTCGTGGCCGATCACTTCCATCATCCCGCCCGGTTTCGCACCGGAGACGTTGCGGGGCCGCAGGGTACGGACCGTCTCGGCGAGGAAGAAATCGAGCCGGCCGACGAGCCCCTTCAACTCGCCGCGCGACTGCGCGATGGGCTTGCCGACTTCCGTGGTGAGGATCGCGGCGAGTTCCTCGGCCTGCGCGATGACCGCGGCGCGGAACTTCGCGATCGCGTCGAGGCGCTTCTTCGCGGGAAGGGCCGCCCAGCGCGGCTGCGCGTCGCGGGCGGCCGCGTACTTCGCCTTCACGCTTGCCGCGTCGTCCGCGGGGAGCGCGGCGACGGGCCTGCCGTTGGCCGGATTCGTGATCTTCAGCGTGGGCATGGGCATGCCCGGCGCGGGCTCAGGCGGCCTTCGCGGTCTGCACCGGCGAGGCCATTCCGGTGAGCTTGCGGTCCGCGCTGGCGCAGAGGAAGGCGTCGAGCATCGCCTTTCCGTCCAGGAGATCGGGATCGCGGGGATCCATGAATTCCGGGTGCCATTGCACGCCGAGCACGAAGCTATCGCCTTCCCAGCGCACCGCCTCGATGATCCCGTCCGGCTCGCTCCTCGCCTCGACGACCAGGCCGCGGCCGAGATCCTTCACGGCCTGGTGGTGGATCGAGTTGGTGCGCACCACCGTCGCTTTCGGGTACATGCTCGCGAGCCAGGTGTTCTCGAGGATGCGCGTGCTGTGGATTATCTTGTCGTACTGGGCGTCGTCGCGGTGCGAGAGCTTGCCCGGGAGCTGCGTCTCGATGTCCTGGTAGAGCGTGCCGCCCAGGGCCACGTTGATGAGCTGGCAACCGCGGCAGACCCCGAAGACGGGCTTGCCCTGGCGTACGAACTCCTCGAAGAGCGCGATCTCGTAGCGGTCGCGGATCGGGTCGCCCGCCCACGCGGGGTTCAGGGGCTTCTCGCCGTACATCTCCGGGGAGATGTCGTTGCCGCCCTGGAGCAGCAGCCCGTCGAGCGCGTTGGCGAAGTCGCGCACCGTCACGTTGGCCGGCAGGTGCGGGGAGGCGAGGCTCATCTCGGGAATCATGAACGCGAGCACCTCCCCGGACATGACCCAGTTGGCCACCGACTGCTCGAGGTACTGGACGGTCTTCGTGGGCAGGAAGACGCGGCGGGGATCCGGGTACAGGAGACGGGCCGACAGGCCTATCTTGAGGGGTTCCATGGCAAAACTATATCGCGTTCGAGAAGATCCGGCCAAAGTCGTCCGCGGTGCAGGGCTTGGGGTTGGTCAGGTGGCAGGTGTCCTTCACGGCCACGTCGACGAGCGCGGGAACCTGCTGCGCGGTCACTCCCGCCTCCCCGAGACGCGCGGGAATGCCGATCTCGCGCTTGAGCCGCCCGAGCCAGGTCACGAAATCGCCCTCGGTGGAACCGGCGCCGCAGACCCGCGCGAGCTCCGCCATCTTCTCGCCGGCCGCGTCCGCGTTGAAGCGCATCACGTGGTCGATCATGATCCCGTTGGCGAGCCCGTGGTGCATGTCGGCCACCGTGCCCAGCGCGTGGGCGCAGGAATGCACCGCGCCCAGGTCCTTCTGGAAGGCGACCGCGCCCATGAGGGAAGCCATCATCATGTCGGCGCGCGCCCCGGCATTGCCCGGCTCGCGCACGGCGAGCGGCAGCGCGCGCGCGGCGATGCGCGCGCCCTCGAGCGCGATGCCGTCGCACATCGGGTGGTAGGCCGGCGAGAGGTAGCTCTCGACGTTGTGGGTGAGGGCGTCGAGCCCGGTGGCCGCGGTCACGCCGGGCGGAAGCGCCAGCGTGAGGTCGGGGTCGGCGAATACCGCCTTCGCGAGGAGGGCGGGGGAGAAGATGATCTTCTTCACGTGCGTCTCGTCGTGGGAGATCACGCTCGAGCGCCCCACTTCGCTGCCGGTTCCGCTGGTGGTGGGAAGCGCGATGAAATGGGGCAGCGGGTTCACGATCGCGCGCGCCTGCGGGTGGTCCCACGCGTACTCGAGGATGTCGCCCTCGTGGACCGCCATCAACGCCACGGCCTTGGCCACGTCGAGCGCGGCGCCGCCGCCGAAGCCGATGACGGCGTCGGCCCGGTGCGCCCGGTAAGCCGCGACCCCGGCATCGACCTGCGACTTCACGGGATTGCCGTGCACGCCCGAGTAGACCTCGCAGGCCACTCCCGGCAGGAGCGAGCGGAACTCGGCGAGGATGGGCAGTGCGGCGAGCCCGCGGTCGGTCACGATGAGCGGGCGCGTGATGCCGTGCTGGCGCAGGTGTTCGTCCACGATGCGGCGCGCGCCGGCGCCGAAATGGACGGTCGTGGGGAAGGAGAAGCGGGAAAGAGCCATGGCGGGGAGCGGAGCGGGAGGATTTCAGGGAGGGGCCCGGGTGCAGGCCGGGCGCGCAAGGCCGCCATGATGCACCGGATCGGCGCCGGAAGGGAGGCCGCCCCGCCTTCGCGGCGGCGTCCCGCCCCCTAGATGATCTCGAAGTAGCGCTTCAGCTCCCAGTCCGTCACCGCGTCGAGCCACTGCCGCCATTCCCATTCGCGGGTGGCCGCGAAGTGGTCCACGAAGTCGTCGCCGAACCAGTCGCGCGCGACTTTCGATTTGCGGAAGGCGTGCGTCGTCTCGATCAACGTGCGCGGGGCACGGGGGATGTTCTCCGATCCCTCGTTGGTGCCGTGGATGGGCTTCGCGGTGAGCTTGAGCCCCATTTCCACGCCGTGCAGTCCCGCCGCGATCACCGCAGCCGTGGCGAGGTACGGGTTCATGTCGGCGCCGGGGCAACGCGTCTCCAGGCGCGTGGACTTCGGGCTCCCGGAGAGCACGCGGAAGCTCGCCGTGCGGTTGTCGACGCCCCAGGTGGGCTTCACTGGCGCCCAGAACCCGTCGACCAGGCGCTTGTAGGAATTCACCGTCGGCCAGTACATCGGCGCCATGCCCATGAGCGCATCGACCTGCCCGGCGAGGTAGCTTTCGAAGAGCTTCGACATGCCGCCGTGGCGGCCCTTCGCGTCGAAGAAGAGGTTCTTCTTCCCGTCGGAGAGGCTCTGGTGCAGGTGCCCGGAGCAGCCGGGATACTTCGCGCTCCACTTCGCCATGAAGGACGGCATGATGCCGAAACGCGCACCGATCTCCTTTGCGCCCGCCTTGAAGAGGATCGCCCGGTCCGCCGCCTCCAGGGCCTCCGAGAACACGATCGCGGCCTCGTACACGCCGGGGCCCGTTTCCGTGTGCAGGCCCTCGATGGGGACGCCGAAGGCGCCCAGCTCGTCCATGAGCGCGTTGAAGTACTCGCGGTTCGCGTTGGCGCGCAGGAGCGAGTAGCCGAACATGCCGGCGGTGATCGGCTCCGGGCCCACGCCCTGCTTGGCCTCCCAGCTTTTCGGGGTCTCGGCGAAATTGAAGAACTCGTACTCGGAGCCGACCATCACCCGGAATCCCATTTTTTCCGCGCGGGCGAGCACGCGGCGCAGCACCTGCCGCGGGCAGATGGGCAGCGCAGAACCGTCGGCCCGCACGAAGTGCCCGAGGAAGAAGGGCACGCCGCCGTCCCACGGCACCCGGCGGTGCGTCGCGAGGTCGAGCCGCACCATCGCGTCCGGGAAGCCGTGGTGCCAGCCGGTCAGCTTCGTGTTGTCGTAGCACTGGTCGCCTGAGTCCCAGCCGAAGACCACGTCGCAGAAACCGAATCCGCCCTCGACGGCCGCGAGGAACTTGTCCTTGTGCAGGTACTTGCCGCGCAGGATCCCGTCGATGTCGGAGACGGCGACCTTCACCTTCCCGTGGGGGGAATTGCGGATGGCCTCGACGACGCGGGCGTCGTCCGGGGCCGGGCCGGCGGGCTTCATCTTCACGGCGGGCTCCTTGGCGAAAGGCGACAGTGTAGCCGCCCGCGGCCCGGCTGCCGATGGGTGCCTGCGCTCAATGCCCCGGCGCGGATGCCTATGCGATACTCGGGCCCCCAGTCCCTGGCCCAACAAGGGACCACATTCCCAAAATTTCCGGAGGAGCAGACCATGATCCGCAGGCTTTCCCTCGCAGTCGCAGTCGCCGCCGCCCTCGCCACCGCGGGCGCGCAGGCCGAGACCATCCGCATGATGACCGGCCCGCAGGGCGGCGTCTGGGTGCCGCTGGGCGGCGCGCTCAAGAACATGTGGGAGAAGGCGATCCCGGGCCTGTCGGTCCAGACCCTTCCCGGCGCCGGCATCGCGAACGTGCGCGGCGTGGACGAGGGCAAGGCCGACGTGGGATTCGGCAACAGCATCACCTCGGTAGACGGCGTGCACGGGCGCGGCTCGTTCAAGCAGAAGGTGACCAAGGCCTGCCAGCTCGCGAACCTCTACCCGCAGTACTTCCAGGTGGTGGCACTCGCCGACAGCGGCATCAACAGCATCGCCGACCTGAAGGGCAAGTCGATCGCCGTCCAGCCGAAGGGCAACACGGCGGAGCTGATCTCGCAGCAGATCCTGGAATCCGTGGGGCTCTCGTACCAGAGCGCCAAGGTGAGCTTCGTGAACAGCTACACCGACGCCGCCGCACTCCTGAAGGACGGGCACGCGCAGGTGTTCACGCTGGGCACGACCGTTCCCGCCTCCTCGGTGATGGACGTGGCCGCGGGACGCGACATCAAGCTCGTGCCCGTGACCGACGAGATCGTCGCGGCCATGCGCAAGATGAATCCCGGCTACGTGAAGGGCGCCATCAAGGCGGGCACCTACCCGAAGCAGGACAAGGAAGTGCCGGTGATCATCTACTCGACGCACCTGGTGGTCTCGTGCGCCATGCCCGAGCAGCAGGTCTACCAGATGGCGAAGGCGATGGCCGCCAACGTGGCCGACATGGCCGCCATCAACAAGGCGATGGCGGAGCTCACGCCGAAGATGATGGCGCAGGACATCGGCGTGCCTTTCCACCCGGGCGCGGTCAAGTTCTACAAGGAAGTCGGGGCGATGTAGGTTTCCCGCACCCTCGGGCGCGTGCCGTTGGGCACGGTCATGCGGCGCGTGGCGGGCGGCATCGCGATAGCGATGTCGCTCTACCACATGTGGTTCGCCGCCTCGGCACCGCCCGAGGCGATGATTTTCCGCGGCACGCACCTGCTGTTCGCGCTCGTCCTCGTGTTCCTGTACGCCCCCGCGCTCGGCCGCGAGGGCCCGCGCCGGCTCGTGTGGCTCGATCTCGCGCTGGTCGCGGCGGCGGCGGTCGCTGTCGGCTACATCTTCGTGACGTACGACTCGATCGTGAACCGCATCATCTACATCGACGAGTTGACGGCGTGGGACAAGGCGATGGCGGTCCTCACGGTCGTGCTGGTGCTCGACGCCTCCCGGCGCATGATCGGCTGGGCGCTGCCGGTGACCGCCATGCTCTTCCTCGGCTACGCGCTCACCTACGGGGGCGTGCAGCTCCCGGGGCTGCTCGAGCAGATGTACCTGTCCACCGACGGCATCTTCGGCTCGACGCTCGGCGTGTCGGCCTCCTACGTGATCGTCTTCGTGCTCTTCGGCGCCTTCATGGAGCGAAGCGGCACGGGCCGGCTCTTCATGGACTTCGCCCTCGCCCTCACGGGGCACACGGCGGGCGGGCCGGGCAAGGTCGCGATCGTGAGTTCCAGCCTCTTCGGCACGATCTCCGGCAGCGCCGTGGCCAACGTGATGGTCGACGGGCCGATCACCATCCCGCTCATGAAGAAGACCGGCTTCCGGCCGGCCTTCGCGGCCGCGGTCGAGTCGACGGCCTCCACCGGGGGCCAGATCATGCCGCCGATCATGGGCGCGGCCGCGTTCGTGATGGCGGAATTCCTCGCGGTGAGCTACTTCCAGGTCACCGTCTGGGCGTGGATCCCGGCGCTCCTCTTCTATGTGGCGCTCTTCTTCGCGGTGCACTTCGAGGCCAAGCGCGTCGGCCTGCACGGCGTGCCCCGCAGCGACTGCCCGCGCATCGGCACGGTGATGCGCGAGCGCGGGCACCTCTTCATCCCGATCCTCATCGTGCTCTTCGGGATGGCGATGTCCTACAGCGCGCCGCTGTGCGCCCTCGCCGGGGCGCTCGCGACGTTTCCCGTGGCGCTCCTGCGCCGGACGACCCGGGAGGGGATCACCTGGCGCACGGTCGTCGAGGCGCTCGAGGGCGGCTCGCGCGACGCGCTCTCGGTGGCGATGGCCTGCGCCTGCGCCGGCATCGTGATCGGCGTGATCTCGCTCACCGGGCTCGGGATCACCTTCACGCAGATCGTGATCGCGCTCGCCCAGAACAGCCTCATCCTCGCGCTCGTGCTCACCGCGGTGGCGGGCATCATCCTCGGCATGGGCATGCCCACGACCCCGGCCTACATCGTGATGGTCTCGCTCCTCGTGCCGGCGCTCGTGAAGCTGGGGGTCGTCACTCCCGCGGCGCACATGTTCGCGCTCTACTTCGCGGTGCTCTCGGCGATCACCCCGCCGGTGGCCCTCGCCGTGTTCGCGGCGGCCGCGCTTGCCGGGGCGAACATGTGGCGCGCGGGCTTCGAGGCGGTGCGCATCGCCGCGGCCGGCTTCCTCATCCCCTTCATGTTCGTCTATGAGCCGGCGCTGCTCTCGATCGGCGACTGGGGGCCGATCGCGCTCGCCACCGCGACCGCCGTCGTCGGCGTGATGGCGCTCGCGGGCTCCCTCTACGGCTATCTCCTCGCGCCGCTTGCCCTCTGGCAGCGCCTGGCGCTCGGGGCCGGCGCGCTCCTGCTCATCAAGCCGGGCCCCATCACGGACGCGGTGGGACTGGGCCTGCTGGGCCTGGTGGTGGCGATGCAGTGGGGCGCGCTGCGCAGGGCCGCGCCCGGTCGCGCCTGAGGGCGCGGGGCCTTACTTCGGCCCGGCGGCGAGGTCGCCCTTGGCGAAATTGCCCGTGGCCTCGCCCGTGGGGGTGGCGGGGCGAAGGCGGCTCGTTCGCAGCTGCCCCGCCTGCTCCAGGATCGGGTACGCCGTCGAGCAGAAGAACGAGTTGATGCGGCGCATGTCGCTGATGATGTCCAGGTGCAGGGAGCTCGTCTCGATCGACTGCACCGACTGGTCGGCCAGGCGGTCGAGGTGCTGGCTCGCATAGGAGCGCTCGAGGTCGCGGAACTTCTCCTTCTCCGCGAGCAGCATCTGCGCGCTCTTCACGTCCCCCGTCAGGAACACCGACAGCCCGAGCCGCAGGTTGGTCACGAGCTTGGCGTGCAGGTTCGCCAGTTCCTCGACGCCGGCCTCCGAGAACGAGAGCTTGTGCGCGATCTTCTTGTCCCGGATGTCGGTGAGTATCCGCTCGATCACGTCGCCCACGTGCTCGAGGTTGATGGTGAGCGAGATGATCTCGGCCCAGCGCCGGGCGTCGCGCTCGTCCAGGGCCTCGCGGCTGATCTGGGTGAGGTAGAGCTTCACCGCGGTGTAGAGGCGGTCCACGTCGTCGTCCAGGCGGATCAGCTCGTCCGCGCGCTTCTCGTCGTTGGTGCGGATGACCTCGAGCAGGCCATTGAGCATCTGCTCGATGGTGTCGCCGATGCGAAGCGTCTCGCGGGCGGCATTCGAGAGCGCGAGGGTCGGCGTGACGAGGGCACCGCCGTCGAGGTGGCGGGGCTCGGCCACCTGCACGCCGGCGACCGTGGCCTCGGGGAACCACCGCTCGATGAGCGCGGCGATCCGGTCGGTGAAGAAGAGAAATCCCATGGCGAGTGCCACGTTGAAGATCACGTGGAAGTGCAGCACCTGCCGGCGCGGGTCCTCGTCGAGGTAAGCGATGGCCTGCAGCGCGAGCGGGAGCGCGAGCGAGAAGATGACGCACCCCGTGAGCTTGAAGCTGAGGTTGCCGAGTGCGACGCGCCTGCCGCCTCCGGGCGTGTTGAAAGTCGCGAGCAACCCGATCAGGCCGCTGCCGAGGTTCGCGCCCATCACCAGGCACACCGCGACCGGCACCGAGATCACGAGCGAGGCCGCAAGCGAAGCGGTGAGCAGCACCACGGCGAGGCTCGACCACGACAGGACCGTGAACAGGGCGCCGATCAGCATGTCGAGCATCGGGTCGCCGGAGAGCGAGCCGAAGAGCACGCGCGTGCCCGCCGCCGACACGATGGGCTGGGTCGCGACCTGGATCAGCTGCAGCGCGAGGATGATGAGCCCCAGGCCGATCGACACGCGCCCGAGCTGGCCGGCGCGCGTGTTCTTGCGCGACAGGAAGAAGACCACGCCGAAGAAGATGGCGAGCGGGGAGAGCCAGGACAGGTCGAGAGAGAAGACCTGCGCCATGAGCGCGGTGCCGACATCCGCGCCGAGCATGATGGCGAGCGCCGGGGCGAGCGCGATCAGGTTCTGGGAGACGAAGGAGCTCGCGATGAGCGCGGTGGCGCTGGAGGACTGCACCAGGCTCGTGACGCCCAGGCCGGCGAGGAAGGCCGAGCCGCGCTGCGAGACGCTCTTCGAGAGCACCCGCCGGAGGTTCGTGCCGTAGACGCGCAGGATCCCCGTGCGGACGATGTGGGTGCCCCACACGAGGAGAGCCACGCTGGCGAGTAGATTGAGAAGCGTCTGCACCTTGTTCTGTTCCGCTTGCTTTCCCGGGCGAAGCGCCCGGAGGAGAACTCCCCTCCCTCAGGCCGGCGCAACGCGCGCCGGTGAGCGGCGATTATGACAGCTTCGCGATGCCCCGGACCGGCTCAAAAGCCCGGAAGGCTGAAGGTCTTCACGTTGGTGAAGCTCCTCATCGCCTCCTGCACGCCCTCCTTGTAGCCGAGGCCGGAATCCTTGATGCCGCCGAAAGGCGTGAGCTCGAGCCGGTAACCGGGCACCTCGCGCACGTTGACCGAACCGACAACGAGCTCCGCCACGAACCGGCTGATGTAGTCGAGACGGTTGGTGCAGACCGCGGACGAGAGCCCGTAGGCGGTGCCGTTCGAGATCGCGATCGCTTCTTCTATGTCGCGGAAGCGGATCACCGGCGAGACCGGGCCGAAGGTCTCCTGTTTCACCACGGCCATCTCCGGTGCGACGCGGTCGAGGACCGTGGGCGCATAGAGCGCGCCGCGGCGCTCGTTGCCCGCGAGCAGGCGCGCGCCCTGGGAAACCGCCTCGTTCACGCGGGATTCGAAGAGCTGCGCGGCCTCCTCGTCGATCACGGTGCCCATGTCCATGGCGGCGTCGGAGGGATCGCCGTGCTTCCAGGCGAGGGTCTTCGCGACCAGGAGATCCACGAAGCGGTCTGCCACCTGCTCGTGCACCAGCATGCGCTTCACCGCGGTGCAGCGCTGGCCGCTGTTCTTGTAGGAGCCGCTCGCGGCGAGGGTCGCCGCCTCCTCGAGATCCGCGTCCTCCATGACGATGATCGGGTCGTTGCCGCCCAGCTCCAGCACGATGCGCCGGTAGCCGGCCCGGGCTGCGATGTACTTGCCCACCGACACGCCGCCGGTGAAGGTGACCAAGTCCGCGTGCTCGTTGGTGATGAGCTCGTCCGCGATCTCGCGCGGGTCTCCCGTTATCACCTGGAACATCTCCGGCGGCAGTCCCGCCTCGTAGAGGAGGTCGGCGAGGTAGAGGGCGGATAGCGGCGTTTTCTCGGAGGGCTTGAGCACCATCCGGTTGTTCGTCGCGATCGAGGGCGCCACCTTGTGGGCCACCTGGTTCATCGGGTGGTTGAAGGGCGTGATGGCCGAGATCGCGCCGAGCAGCGGGTCGCGGCGGGTGAACACGCGACGGTTCTTGCCGTGGGGCGTGAGATCGCAGGAGAAGGCCTGGCCGTCGTCCTTGAGCGCCTCGTTGGCGCTGAAGACGAGGACGTCGGCGACGCGGCCGATCTCGTAGACGGAATCCTTCCGGCAGAGGCCGGACTCGCGCGTGATGAGGTCGGCGGCGTCCTGGGTGCGGCCGCGCAGCAGCGCCGCGGCCTTCTGGAGGATGGTGGCGCGCTCGTAGCGGGTGAGCACCGGACGATATCCCTTCGCGATCGCGAAGGCCCGGCGCACGTCCTCCACCGAGGCCTTGGGAACGGTGCCCTCGAGCTCGCCCGTGAACGGGTTGCGCACCTCGATCGCGCGCTCGCGCTGGACCTTCTCCCCGCCGATGCGCAGGGACTCGGCGACGAAGCGGGCGCTGCGGGAGGTCTTGGGAAGGGCGCTCATTTCACGTTCTCCTCTGGCATGTCGGTTGCAGCGCCCTGCCGTCCATCCCGTCAACGGGAAGGTGCAGGTGGCGCAGGAAAGTGGGGGCGAGGTCGATGAGGCTCGCCGGGCCGGGCCGCTCGCCGGGCTGGTAGCCGCCGCCGCGCAGCGCGAGGAAGGGCCGCTGCTCATGCTCGCCGAGCCCCCCGTGCTGGCCGTGCCCCGGCGCCGATTCGCCGCCGAGCGCGTTCTCGGCAACGTCGCTTCGCCCCGGGAGGCCGAAGGCGTTGGGTTCGTCGTCACCCGCGAGGCTTACCGCGACCGCGATCGTTCCCTCGTGCGGCAGGCCCAGCGCGTCCAGGGCTTCTCCGGCGACGACGCGGCCGGCGAAGTCCTGGCGCTCCAGCCATCGCACGATCGCCGGCAGCCGGTGCCTTTCGCCGGCCGCGAGATGGATGATGGCCGCCGTTCCCTGGGGGGCCACGACCACGTCGCGCGAATCGGCCGAGGCCTTGAAACCCGCCTCGACGAGCCGCGCGCCGATGTCGACGCGCCGTCGGATGGTCTGCATGCCGTGGTCGGAGCACACCGCGAGCAGGATCCGCCCGCCTCCGGGATCCAGGCGCTCCACCGTGGACAGCACCCGGGCGACGTTGGCGTCGGCCTCGCCGATCGCCTTCCGGTGCGCAGGCGAGCCCAGCGGCGAATGGTGCCCGGTGTTGTCGGGCTCGGAGAGCCAGAGGAGGGCGTAAGGCGGCGCCCGCTCGGCGAGGACTTCGTCGCAGAAGCGCCCGGTCATGGCGCGGTCGCCCTCGGCGCCGATCTCGATAGCGAGGCCGTCGTCGAGGCGGGCCCGGCCGGGCCCATAGGAGCCCGCGCGGTGGTACACGAAGCCCGCACCCTCCGGGTCGTGGACGTAGGCAGCGCCCGGCGAGACGTTCGACATCGCCACGGCCCGGCCCAGGCCCGCGACGCGTTCGTGCAGCGTCGGACGGCCGAGCGCGCGACCGGTTGCCCGGCGAAGCCGCTCGAGGAAGTCCGGCTTGCCCGCCGAAAGGCAGACGAGGCCGTCGCCTTCGTCGAGCACCATCGTGTTGCCCAGCAGGCCGTGCGCGGCCGGCCGGCATCCCGTCGCGATCGACGCGGCGCTGGTGCGCGTGGTCGACGGAAAGACGCTGCGAAAGGCGGGAAAGCGAGGCCCTTCCCCGATCAACCGGGCCAGCGTCGGTGCCGTGTCGCGATCGACCAGGTCCGCGCGCAGGCTGTCGCAGACCACGAGCACGGCCATGGGCGCTGCGCTCACCGTGCGTACTCGTAGTGATCGCCGACCTTCACGAGCGTGCGCCGGTCGAGGTAGTCGTGGAAGTGCACCGTCACCTGGTCGGGATCGACGAATACCACCGCGTAGGCGGGCGGCTCGTGGCTCTTGGGCACGGGGCTCACGGTGTGCAGGTCGAAGGGCACCTGGTGGTTCAGGCCGCGCATCGTCGAGACGGGAATGCCGCGCCAGCTTCCGCACACCGGGCGGTGCACATGCCCATAGAAGAGATGGCGGATGTTGCGCCGGCCCTCGAGGATTGCCGCGAACCGGTCGGGCTCCGAGAGCGCGATGCGGTCCACGCACGGGATGCGGATCGAGAAGGGCGGGTGGTGCATGAACAGGTACACGGGCCTGTCGCCGGCCTCGTCGAGCCGCTCGCGCAGCCAGGCCGAGCGCGCCTCGCAGTACTTGCCGCCGTTCACGCCCTCGTCGAGGGTGTCGAGGAAGATGAAATCGCCCTCGGGCCGGCGCTCGACCGCCTGCACGAACCCGCCCGGATCGCGGGGCGCGTCGGGGAAGGCTTGGCGGAAGGGCGCGCGCAGGTCGTGGTTGCCGAGGAGCGGGTAGGTGGGCATGGCCAGGCGCGAGAGCTGCTTCGCGAGCCCCTGGTAGGCCGAGAGCTCGCCCTTGTGCGCGAGGTCGCCGGTGAGCACGCAGAAGGCGGCGTCGGCGTGGTGGGCGGCGACGTCGTCTATGCACTGGGCCAGGCGCTCGTAGGGATCGGTCTGGTAGAGCGACTTGCCGGGCTCGACGAGGTGGGTGTCGGTGATGTGGACGAGCTTCATGGTCTAGGGGCTTCCCGCCAGGGCCGGCGCCGCGTCCGGGAGGTTGGCATAGCCGCGGCTCGCGGCGTCGATCAGGAGCCGCGTGTAGTCGTCGGCGGGCGCGCGGAAGATCGCCTGGGTGCGCCCGGACTCGCGCACGACGCCGTCCCGCAGCACGATCACGCGGCCGGCCACCTGGCGGATCACGCCCAGGTCGTGGCTGATGAAGAGGCACGCGGCGCGAAAGCGCCCCTGGAGCTGCTTGAGGAGCGAGAGCACCTGCGCCTGCACCGAGACGTCCAGCGCCGAGGTGACTTCGTCGCAGATGATGAGGTCGGGGTCGGCGGCGAAGGCGCGCGCGATCGCGACGCGCTGCTGCTGCCCGCCCGAGAGCTGGCGCGGATAGGAGTCGAGCAGCGCCGGGTCGAGCTGGAGCTGCTCGAGGAGCTCGACCGATCGCCGGCGAAGCTCGGGCCCGGCGAGGCCGTGGAAGAGCGCGAGCGGGCGGGCGAGGATCGCGTCGATCCGCTGGCGCGGGTTGAGCGAGGAGAGCGGGTCCTGGAAGATGATCTGGATGCGGCGCCGGAGGTCCTGGTTGCGTTCGCGCGCGAGACCGCGCAGTTCACGCCCGTCGAAACGAAGCATCCCCTTGTCCGGTGCCAGGAGGCCGGCGACGATCGCCGCGGCGGTGCTCTTGCCGCTGCCGGATTCTCCCACCAGGCCGAGCGTCTCGCCGGGCGCGATCGCGAAGGAAAGGCCGCTCAGGGCGGGTGGGCCGGCGTTCGCGGTAGCCCCGCCGAACCAGCGGCGGCGCCGGCCGTAGGTGAAGTCGAGGCCTTCCACCTCCAGCAACGGGGTGGCCGAATGCACCGCGGCTTCGTCCGGCGGCGCCCGGTCTATGCGGGGCACGGAGGCAATGAGGCGGCGCGTGTAGTCGTGGCGCGGGTCGCGGTAGACGCGCGCGGTCGGGCCATCCTCGACCACCACGCCGTCCTTCATCACGAGCACGCGGCCGCACATCTCCGAGATCACGTTGAGATCATGGCTCACGTAGACGAGCGCCGTCCCCAGGCGTTCGCGAAGGCCGCGCACGAGCTCGAGCACCTGGATCTCGGTGGTCTTGTCGAGCGCGGTCGTGGGCTCGTCGAGGATCATGAGGCGCGGGTTGCCGGCCAGGGCTGCGGCGATGACCACGCGCTGGCGTTGCCCGCCGGAGAGCTCGTGGGGGTAGGTGTCGTAGAGCCGCGCGGGATCGGGCAGGTTGGTGGCGCGGAAGAGTTCGAGGGCCGCCTCGCGCGCCTCGCGCGGGCCGCCGCCGCGATGGATGCGGACGGCCTCGGCGACCTGGCTGCCGACGCTCAGGTGCGGCGTGAGCGAGGAGAGCGGATTCTGCGGCACGAAGGCGACCGTGCCGCCGCGCAGCAGGCGCAGGTCCTCGCCGGCGAGGGAGCGGACGTCGCGCCCGCCGAGGAGGATCTCGCCCGACGTGATCACGCCGCCGGGCCGGCAGTAGCCCATCAGGGCGCGGGCGAGGGTGGACTTGCCCGAGCCGCTTTCGCCGACCAGTCCCAGGCTCTCCCCGGCCTCGAGCGACAGGCTGGCATCGATCACCGCGGGCAGGAGGGCGCCGTCATGGCGCCGGTAGCTCACGTTCACCCCGGTGGCCTGGAGAACGCTCATACGCCCCCCACGTAGCCGCGCGCCGCGTCCATGCCGAGCGCGTTGGCGAGCGCCTCGGCGCCGAAGTTCAGGCCGATCACGAGGGTGCTGATGAAGATCGCGGGAAAGAGCACCAGCCAGGGGGCGAAGGAGATCTGGCCCACGCCCTCCGAGACCATGAGTCCCCAGTCCGGCGTCGGTGGCGACAGGCCCAGCCCCAGGTAGGACATGGTGGACAGCAGCAGCACCGCATGCGACATGCGGATCGCGAACTCCACGTACACGACGTCGAGCGTGTTCGGCAGGATTTCGCGGGCGATGATCGACGCGGCGCTCTCGCCCCGCAGTTGCGCCGCCTTCACGTAGCCCAGGTTCACCTGCGTGAGCGCCTGCGCCCGCACGATGCGGATGACGCCGGGAAAATAGACCATCCCGATGAGCGTGACCAGGACGCCCACGGACTCGCCGAAGCCGGTGATGAAGAGCGAGATGAAGAGGATGCCCGGCAGCGCCAGCTTGATGTCGCAGATGCGCATCATGACGTCGTCGAAGAGGCCGCCGAAATAGGCGGCAGCCACGCCCAGGATGCTTCCGACCGACACGGCGGCGATGACTCCGGTGAAGGTCACGAGCAGCGCCATGCGCCCGCCGTGCAGCAGCCGCGACAGATAGTCGCGTCCCAGGATGTCGGTGCCGAGAAGGAACTCCGCGCCCGGCTCCTCGATGCGGCCGCCCACGAGCGCGATCGGGTCGTGCGGCGCGATCCAGGGCGAAAGGAAGGCGAGCACCAGGTGAACCGCGACGAGGGACAGCCCGAGGATGGCCGCGGGCTTGCGAAGCGCGAAGAAATCGATCCGCAACGCCACTTCAGGCCCTCCTCGCGCGCGGATCGAGCGCCATGACGGCGGTGTCGGCGAGCAGGTTGAGGATGACGACGATCACCGCCGCGATGAGACCGATGGCCTGGACGACCGCGACCTCGCGCTTCTCGACCGCCTGGATCAGGACCAGGCCCAGGCCCGGGTACGCGAAGACCTTTTCCACGACGATGATTCCGCTCAGCAGCCCCGCCACGTAGAGCGCGGCGGAGTTGAGCGCCGGAATGACCGATGCCGGCAGCGCGTGGCGGAGCACGAGGCGAAGGTCGGAGGCGCCCGCGAGGCGCGCGCGTTCGACGTAGTCGCTGTTGAGCGACTCGATGAACCCCGCGCGCACGAGGCGCACGAGGTGGGCGATCGAGCCGATCACCACCGTGAGCACCGGCAGGAACGCGGTGGCGAGGAGCACGGACGGCGCGTCGTTCGTGAACGCCGTGATCACCGCCGGGAAGATCGGCAGCCAGATGGCGAGGCAGAGGATGAGGAAATTGCCCGAGGCGAACTCGGGAATCGAGTAGCCGACGATCGCCCCGGTCGAGGCCACCAGGTCGGGCAAGCGTCCACGCCAGTAGGCCGCGGCGATGCCGATCGCGAGCGCCGTCGGGATCGCGATGAGCGCGGTGACGAGACCCAGCAGGACGGAGTTGCGCAGCGGGTAGGCGATCACCTCCGTGACGCTCGCCTTCCCCATGATGGTCTTGCCGAAGTCACCCCGCACCGCGGCCAGCAGCCATTCCGTATAGCGCACCGGCGCGGGACGGTCGAGTCCCAGCTCGGCGCGCCGCCGGGCGAAATCCTCCTCGGTCATCTGCGCGGCTTCGTCGGCGGTGAGGCTCACCTGCAGCGCGTCGCCGGGAAGGACCTCCGTGGAGACGAAGACCAGCACCGTCACCAGCCAGATCACCAGGGCCGAAAGGCCCAGGCGCCGCGCGATCGCCTTTCCCATCTCAGGCCTTCCACACCTCGTCGAAGCGGATCGACCAGAACTGCGAGTGGTTCGCGAGATCGCGCACGTTCGGCTTGTGGATGAGCACGTTCCTGCGCCCGACGGGGTGGATGGCGGGCACTTCCTCGGCCAGTATCTGCTGCATCTTCACGTAGAGGAACTTGCGCTTGAGCGTGTCGCGTTCCCCGACGGCCTCCGCGTAGAGCTTCATGTATTCGTCGCAGGCCGGGCCGCTCCAGTAGCCGCTTTCGTTGTTGTCCGGGCGCATCCGGTAGAGGCTCACGCCGGGATTGCGCACACCGGCCGGACCGTAGGCGAAGCGGTGCTTGCGGGTCTTCGCCTTGTCCTCGACCCGCCAGTCGCGATAGCCGTCGGAGGGGCGCTGTTCGACGGGGAGCGTGATGCCGGCCTCCTTCACGGACTCCGAGAGCACCTGGAAGACGCGCGGGATCTCCGGCCACGAGGCGGTGAAATAGAACGTGGGCAGGGTGATGCCGTTGGGATGGCCCGCCTCGGCGAGCAGCTGCTTCGCCCGGGCGAGGTCGCGCTTCACCGGACGCGGCAGGAATTCGGGATTCGAGGGCGTGAGGTGCGAATCGTTGCCCACCCAGCCCGTCTTCGGGCCGTAGACGATGCGCATGAGCTTCTCGCGATCGATCGCAAGAGCGAGCGCCTGGCGGATGCGCTTGTCGTTGAAGGGCGATCCCTCGTGCTTGGGAAGGATCATCAGCGCCTGGTCGCCCGCGCCCGCGACGCTGATCTTCGTGCCGGCGATGCGCTCGAGTTCCGGGAGCATGCCGGGGTCGACGCCCAGCACAGCGTCGAAGAGCCCGCCGCGGAAGCCGTTGAGCGCGCTCTCCATGCGCCCCGGGGAACTCGCGACCTCGAAGCGGTCGAGGTAGGGGAAGCCCGTGCGCCAGTAGCGCTCGTGCTTTTCCATGACGAGGCGCCGCTTGGGATCCAGCTCGACGATCCTGAAGGGCCCCGTGCCGATGCCGTCGAGCCCGATGCTGTCGATCGGGGCGGCGGGCATCACCATGAGCTGGTATTCCCCGAGGATGAACGGGAACTCGCTGTTGGGCCGGTCCAGGTGCATGCGCACCTTGTGGCTGCCGGTCTTCTCCACCTTCACGATCTGCCGGGCGAAGGAAGTCTTCTCGCGGTGGAAGGCGAAGGAGGCCACCACGTCGTCGGCCGTCATGTCGCGGCCGTTGTGGAACACCACGCCCTCGCGCAACTGGATGTCCCAGGCCTTCAGGTCGTCGCTGGGCTCCCAGGAGGTCGCGAGTTCCGGCTCGACCTTCAGCCGGTCGGTCACGTAGGCCAGGCCGTTGAAGGCGCTTCTCGTGTTGATGTCCAGGAGGTAGTAGGGGTGCCTGCCGTTCTTCGCGTCCCCCATGCGGTTGTTGGGGTAGAGGTTCGTGTAGACGAACTTGCCGCCGGATTTGGGCTTGGGCTGGGCCAGCGCCTCGCCGGGCCCGAACAGGTCCTTCAATCCCAGGCCCGCGAGCGCGGCGCCGGTGGCGACGATAAGGTCACGACGTTTCATTTCGATTCTCCTCGTGTATGGGTCATGCCGAACGGGGCCCGTGCCGCGGGAAGGGTTTCCCGGCAGTGTCGAATCCCTTAAGGGTGCGCGGCCTCGGAGTGATCAACGCGGATCGACGCGGTGGTCATTTCCTGCCGAGCTTTTCGCGTACCTTCGCGAGTTCCGCGCGGACGGCGGCATCGTCGGGCGCGAGGGTTGCTGCGGCCCCGAGGTTGAGTTCGGCGCGCTCCAGGTCGGATCGGCTCACGCCCATGGTGCCGTCGGGTTGCAGGCGGGGCAGTTGCGACATCTGGCCGAGCAGAATCAATGCCTCGAGGTTCTTGTGGTCCATCTCGACGACAAAGTTCAGTTCCTGGGTCGCCAGCGCCACGCGGCCCAGCACGATCTGCACCTTCGCGTGGGCCAGGTGCGGCAGGATCGAATGCCTGTCGATACGCTTCGCGGTCACGTAGGCGGAGAGTGCATCCTCGAATTTCTTCAGGCCGCGGTAGGCGTGGCCCAGGTTCAGCCAGGCCTCGAAGGAGTTCTTGTCCTGTTCGGTGGCCGCCCTGAGGGTGGTTGCGGCGGCCTCGTACTTGCCCTCGGCGAGCTGTGCCTTGCCCTTGACGAGGTGCTGCTCCAGCTTTTCCGCACCGCCGCAGCCGCCGAGAAGCGATGCGGCGGCAAGCAGTGCCGCGCCCAGTGCGATTCGGATGTTCATATGATTCGCGACCTCACGTGCGCGCAGACCCAGTCGGAGACGAACACGATCAGGAAGATCACCAGGATGCAGGTGGCCGTCTCGTGGTATTGGAAGAGCTTCATGGTCTTGATGAGCGAAAAGCCCAGGCCGCCGGCCCCGACCAGCCCGAGGATGGTGGCGGCGCGGATGCTGACGTCGAACCGGTAGATCGAATAACTGATGAAGGCGGGAACCACCTGCGGAATGATGCCGAAGAGGATCACCTGCATGCGGCCGGCGCCGGTGGCCTGCATGGCCTCGATCGGGCCCCGGTCTACGCCCTCGATCTCCTCGGCGCAGAACTTGGCGAGCATGCCGGTGGCGTGAAGCGCGATCGCCAGCACGCCGGCGAAGGGTCCCAGGCCGACCGCGCTCACGAATATGAGGGCGAAAACCAGCTCGTTGATGGCGCGCAGCGCGTTGAGAAACATCCGGGTGACATGGAACACGACCGCGTGCGGCGACGTGTTCCTGGCGCCCAGCAGCGCAAACGGGATCGACAGCACTATCGCGATGAGCGTCCCCCAGACTGCGATCTGGACGGTCTCGATCGTGGCATCGCCCAGCAATGCCAGGTGGCCGAGGTTGGGCGGAAACATGCGCGACAGGAAATCCGCCATGAAGGGAAAGCCCTTCAGGAGCGCCCACGGATTCATGCCGATCTGCGCGCCGGCGAACCACAGCACCGCGATGGCGGCGGCAGCCCACGCGAGGCCCCTCCTCAGCCGACGCGACTGCACGCGCGAGGCTTGCGCGAGCCCGCTCGAAATCGCGGCCTCGAGCGTGGTGGCGCTCACGCCTCGTCCCTCACCGCTTCGCCGGGCTCGCGGTAGTAGATCTGGTGCAGGTTTTCGTCCGTGAGCTTGTCGGTCGGACCATCGAAGACCACCGCGCCGTGGCTCATGCCGACGACACGCTCGGAAAACTCGCGCGCGTAGTCCACCTGGTGCAGGTTGCAGAGCACCGTGATGCCGAGATCGCTCGCGGCCTCTCGCAGGTAGCCCAGCACCTGCCGCGCGATCTTCGGGTCGAGGCTCGCCACCGGCTCGTCGGCGAGAATGACCATCGGCTTCTGCGCGAGCGCACGGGCGATCGCAACGCGCTGCTGTTCACCGCCCGAGAGCGTGTCGGCGCGCTGGAATGCCTTGTGGTCCATGTTGACGCGCGCCAGGCATTCGATGGCGATGCGCTTGTCCGAATCGGGGAAGCTGAACGCGAGGCTGCGCAGGACACTGCGGTAACCAAGCCGCCCGGTGAGCACGTTGGTCAGTACCGACAGGCGCTTCACGAGATTGAATTGCTGAAAAACCATGCCGAACTGACGGCGCAGTTTCCGCAGGTTGCCGCGGTGCGCGGTGATCTCGGTGCCGTTGTGAAAGATCTGGCCCTCGCTCGGGTCGACAAGGCGGTTGATGCAGCGAAGGAGCGTCGACTTTCCGGCGCCGCTGGGTCCGAGTATGACGAGGAACTCGCCCGCAGGCACATCGATGCAGATGTTGCTCAGTGCCGGCGTGCTGGCGCCGGGGTAGGTCTTCGAGACGCCGCGCACGGAAATCATCGGCACGGTGGGCTGGGTGGCGGAGGCGATGGCGTTCAACGGGGATTCCTCAGTAGATCCGCGCGCGGATCCAGGTCGACGCCAGGTCGATGACCGTGACCATGGCGAGAATGAGCAGCAGGACCACGCCGGTCTCGCGCCACTCGAACAGGCGGATGGTGGTGACGAGCTCGAAGCCGATGCCGCCCGCGCCAACCATGCCGAGCACGGTCGCGGAGCGCACCCCGACCTCAAACCAGTAGAGGTTGTACGTGACGAACTGCGGCAGCGCCTGCGGCAGCATCGCGTAGACGATGACCTGAAGGCGGCTTGCCCCGGTCGCCTGCAGGGCTTCGACGGGGCCGTTGTCGATATTTTCGAGTGCCTCGGCATAGAGTCGCCCGAGAATCCCGCCGAAGTTGACTCCCAGCGCCAGGGCCCCGGGGAACGGCCCCAGGCCGACCGCGGCGACGAAGAATATCGCCCAGATCAACTCCGAGACGCTGCGAAGAAAGTTCAGCACGGCCTTTGCCGTGTGACGCAGCGGAGCAGAGCGGGTGACGTTGGAGGCCGCCAGGATGCCGAGCGGCAAGCCGATCACGATGGCGATCACGTTGCCCCAGAGCGCGATGTAGAGCGTCTCCGCGGCGGGTTTCCACAGAACCTCGGCGAACTCCCACTTCGGCGGCGCCATGCGGTAGAAGTACGCGCCGATCTCCGGAAGTGCGCCGGCGACCTCGGTGGGCCGCAGGCCAACGCCGTCCGCGCACCAGGCGAGGAAGGCGATGGCGACGGCGGCGAGCACGATGTGGTGCAGGCGCCAGCGCTTGCGCGCCGCCAGCGCCTGCATCACCGCGTCCACGCCGGGCTTTGTGGTGGTCGAACTCACGGACCCTACTTCATCTTCTTCAGGTCGAGCTTCAGCGCCTTGGCGATGTCGCGAACGGGGTCGTAGTCCTTGTCCGTGGCCGGATCGAAGCGCGCCACGGTGCCCATCTCGCCGAAGGAAAGGTTCTTCACGCTGTAGAAGGCCTCGCGAATCTTCTTCTTCATGTCTTCCGACAGGGCCTTGCGATAGAGCAGCGGATCGTTGGGAATCGGCTTCGAGGTCCAGACCACCTTCATCTTGGCGCAGTCCGCAAGTCCCTTGGCGCAGCCGCGCTCATAGATGCGGTCGGCGACGCTGCCGGCATCGACCTTTCCCGAGCCCACGGAAACGATGGTGGCATCGTGCCCGCCCGAGTACATCACCTGCTTGAAATCCTTTTCCGGCGTGATGTTCGCCGCAACGAAGGCGGCGGCGGGAACCATGTAGCCGGAGGTGGAGCCCGGATCGACGAAGGCGAACGTCCTGCCCTTGAGGTCGGCCAGCGAATTGATGTTGCTGTCCTTGCCGGCGATGATGATCGACTTGTAGCTCGGCTGCATGGTGCGCGAAGTCACCGTCACCCCGAACGCCTCGACCTGCGCCACGGTCGTGGCGAGCACGTACGAAAACGGCCCGAGCAGCGCGACATCGATGTGGCCGGCGCGCAACGCCTCGATCGTGGCGTTGTAGTCGGAGCCGACGAAGGTGTCGACCTTCATGCCCGTGTGCTTTGCCACGATGTCGAGGATCGCCTGGGACTGGCGCACCATGGCCCGGGAATCCTCGGCGGGAATGAAGCCGACCGTCAGTACCCCGGGCTTCGCGGTGTTCTGTCCCCAGACTGGCGACACCAGCATCGCCGCGGCAAGGGCCAGAACGGTCCGTCTTGCGAACTTGAATTGCCTCATTTTTGTCTCCTCCTTGTGGTTTACAGGAACGACTACCAACGCAGGTTCACGTTCTTGACGCAGGTGTAGCTCAACAACTCCTCGAAGCACTCCTCCACGCCCAGGCCGCTTTGCTTCCAGCCGCCGTAGGGTTCACCCAGGTAACGCCCGGTCGAATTGACCCAGACGTAGCCCGCTTGCACCTGCTCGGCGGTCTCCATCGCGAGATCGAGGCGGTTGGTGACGATTGCCGCGGTAAGCCCGTACTGGACGCCGTTCACCTGCGCGAGCATGTCCTCCGGTTCCGACCACGGCAGCACCGACATCACCGGGCCGAAAATCTCCTCGCGCGCAATGCGCATCTCCTGGCGCACTTCGTCGAATACCGTGGGACGGATGAACCAGCCGCCGGCGAGTGCCGGGTCCTTCGGCCGGTCGCCGCCGGTGATGAGTCGTGCGCCTTCCTTCTTTCCCGATTCAACGAAATCCATGATGCGGGCGAACTGGCGCTCCGAGACCACCGGGCCGACCTCGTTGGTCTCGATCCACGGGAAGCCGACGGGGAGCGCCTCCGCGAGGCGCACGATCTCCTCGACGACGGGACGGTGAAGCGAAGCATGCACGAAGACACGCGACGTCGAGCTGCAGGACTGCCCTTGCCGGTTCATGTTCATGCCCTTGATCGCGGCAGCGGCGGCCTGCAACGGATCCGCGTCGGGGAAGATGATGATCGGGTTCTTGCCGCCCAGCTCCAGCGTGACGCGCTTGAGCCCCTCTGCCGCCGCCTTTGCCACCAGGCGGCCGGTCTCCACGGAGCCGATGAAGCCCACGCGGGACACGAGCGGGTGCGTCACCAGCGCGGCGCCGGTCGCCCCGTCGCCCGCCACCACGTTCACCACGCCCGGCGGAAATATCCCGTCGGCGAGCGCGGCGACCTCGAAACTGGAGAGCGGCGCCTGCTCGGAACTCTTGATCACCACGCAATTGCCCGCCGCGAGCGGTGCGGCCGCCTTCTCCACGCAAAAGCGGAAGGGGTGGTTGAAGGCGTTCAGTTTGGCAACGACGCCATAGGGCTCGCGGCGCGTGAAGTTCATGTGCCGCGGGCCCTGGGAACTGGTCGTCCCCTTGATCTCGGTGGCCAGGCCCGCAAAGTAGTCGAGGCTGTCCGCGGTCCAGTGCATGTCGCCTTCCATGCCCTTCACCGCATTGCCGGAATCGACCGCGTCTATGAGCGCGAGCCGCTTTGCCTCGGCGCGCACGCGCCTGGCCCACGCCTCGAGGCATTTCGCACGTTCCTTTATGCCGACCTTGCGCCATTGCGCAAAGCCCTTTTCCGCGGCCCGGACGGCAAGATCGACGTCGTTCGCGTCCGCGTAGGGCGCCTCGCCGAGCTTGCGACCCGTGGCGGGATTGTGCGACGCGAAGCTGCGCTCGCTCCTCGCCTCGTGCCAGGCGCCGCCGTAGTACAGGCCCCGCGGCTTGTAGCCGAGGTCGGGTTCGGAAACGTTCACGTTGTCGTTCACGGCACGATCGCCGCACGCAAGACCTTGCGATCGGCCGCATCCTGCATCGCCTGGCCGACCTGCTCCAGCCCGTACTTGCCGTCGACGAGCTCGTGGAAGGGGAAGCGCGCGCGGTTCACGTGCACGAAATCGAGCGCCTGGATGAGGTGACGCGGATGGTAGTTGTGAACGCCGCAGACCGTCAGGAGCTTGCGCAGGATCTTGTTGGCGTCGATCTTCACGAAGGCGTCCGGATTGACCAGCCCGCCCAGCACGTAGCGCCCGCCCGTGCGCACCATCTCGATGCCTGCCGGCAGCACTTCGGGATATCCGCAGAGCTCGATCACCGCGTCGGCGCCTTCGGGCTTGCACAGCGCCTTCGCCTGCTTCACGAGTTCCGCCTCGCTCATCGCGGAAGGGTCGAGGACATGATCGGCGCCGAAGCGCATCGCCAGGTCTCGCCGCGCGGCGACCGTGTCGATGCCGATGACCAGGCGCGCGCCTCGGGCCTTCGCGAGCGCGCAGCCGTAGAGCCCGAGCAGCCCCAAGCCCTGCACCACGACGGAATCGCCCATGGCGATCTGCGCCTTTTCGGTGACGCAGACGACGGTGGCCACGCCGCAATTGATCGGGGTGGCTTCCTCGTCGGTGAGATCGTCGGGCAGCTTCAGGATCCAGGAACGCGGCAGGACGTAGCAGTACTCGCCGAAGCCGCCGTGATGGTGGGGCTCGGTCGAGACGGCCATGTGGCCATACTTGTCCACGCCCGGGGACTTCTGGGGAAGGTCCAGCACCTCGGTGTAGAAATTGTTGCCGGGAATGAAGTACTCGCTCCAGGTGATGCGGTCTCCCTCGGCAAGCGCATCGCCGCGCATGTCCCGGTCGACGCCCTCGCCCAGGGCGACGATCGTGCCGATGATCTCGTGGCCGAGCACGCCCGGGCAGGGATTGGGGCGGTGCCCCAGGTAGGAGTGGATATCGGAGCGGCAGATCGTCGACATCCGGATCTTCACCAGCACCTCACCCGCGCGTGGCGGACGGATCGGAAAGACGCGGATCTCGAAGGGCTTGTTGGGCGCGTCGTAGACCGCGAGTCTTCCGCTCGTGACGGTCATTGCTGCACTCCGTTGATGGCGAAATCGAAGATCTGGTAGCTCTTCGGCGTCGCGACGCCCGCCTTGAGCTTGTACTCGTCGTTCAGCGGTTCGCCGATGATGAACGGCACCTTCGCCTCGGAGACGCCGCCGTGCGTGCGCAGGCGGTGGCCTTCCAGCCCCTTCAGGTCGTGCTCCGCCTCGGCGCCGCCGATGCAGACCTCCGCGGTGGAAATCACCACCACGTCGGCTTCCCGGTCCGCCGGCAGGTCATGCACCTTGCACGCGGTTTCCTTGTCGAGCACCGATTCAATCCCGTCGAGACCCCGGATGACGTCCATCACCTGGCGGGGTGTGGCCTTGCCGGTGCACCACACGCGCACGAACCCGCCGAGCGCGCCGTGGTGACCCACGAACGCATCGGTGATCGGACAGATCACGCGCGTGTCGCCCTTGCCGAACTTCGCGTCCAGGATGTCCTGCAGCCAGATCACGTTGGGCTTGCCGGCGGCGTCGGACTTGTCGTTCATGCCGTGGTCCGCCGTGAGGGCCACGATCGCACCGAGGTCGGCCAGCTTTCCGAAGCACTTGTCCAGGCGCTGGTAGAAGCGCTTCGCCTCGGCTTCGTCGGGCGCGTACTTGTGCTGCACGTAATCGGTGAGCGACAGGTAGAGCAGGTCGGGGCGGTTCTTCTCGAGCAGCTTGATGCCCGCCTCGAGGACGAACCAGGACAGTTCCATCGAGTACATGTCGGGCTGCGGCATGCCGACGAACTCGAGCACGTTCTCGATGCCGTGCTCCTTCAGGGTGCACTTGCTCGCGAATTCCGACGAGAAACTGATGTTGCCCTTCGAGATGTCGAGGTTCTTGCCCAGTTGCCGGCGCAGCTTGTCCTTGGCGGTTATCGAGACGACCTTCGCGCCGGCCTTGGCGAACTGGGCGAGGATGGTGTCGCCGCGCAGCAGGTCGGGGCCGGTCATCACGACGGCCTCGCCGGTCTTCACGTCGAGGTAGTAGTTGCCGGAAATGCCGTGCCTGGACGCCGGCGTGCCGGTGATGATCGACATGTTGTTCGGGCAGGTGAAGCTGGGCACCGTGCCGTCGGCCACCGTGCTGAAGCCGCGCCGCATGAGGTTCGCGATGTTGGGAATCGAGCCGTCGGCGAGGAAATGCCGGAGGTACGCCGGATCGCCGCCATCGATGCACACCACCACCACGGGCTTGCGCGGCCAGCGGTAAAGCGTGCCGTTTACGTCTATCGGGGGTCTATCGGATGCCATGTAGGCTCTGCTCCAGGAACGTTGGAAAGGGTCGACCGAGGGATTCAGGCAGGCGCTTGATGGCCGGCAAGCGCCTTGTGCAGCCGCTCGCGGCTGGTGATGACGTGTTCGTGAAGCAGCCGCTCGGCGAGCGCCTCGTCGCCCTTGGCGATTGCGTTCACGATCGCCTCATGGTCCCTCGTGGACAGGGGGATGTTCTCGGCGCTGCGCTCGATCGTCTCGCGACGATAGAGGTTGAGTTCGTTCACCACCCGCTGGTAGTTGGCCGTGAGCGCCCGGTTGCCGGCGGCTTCGGCGAGCAATTCATGGAACTCGACGTTCAGGGGGTAGTAGGCCGCGGCGTCGCGGGTCTTGCTCACCGCGTGCATCTTCTTCACGACGGCGCGGATCTTCCCGACCTGCTCGGGGGTGATCCGCTTGGCGGCCAGGCGACCGATCATGCCCTCCAGCGCCGCGCGCACTTCGTAGATCTCGTTGGCCTCGTCGATCGAGACCTGCCTCACGAACACGCCGCGGTTCTTCTCCGTCCTCACGAGGCCCGACTGCTCCAGGGCGCGGAAGGCCTCCCGGACCGGACCCCGGGAGACGCCGAGCTCGCTGGCGAGATCGGCCTCGTTGAGCCTCACGCCCGCGGCCACTTCGCCGCCGAGGATGCGCCGCTCCAGCTCGCGCAGCACCAGCGTGGCGAGCGAATTGCGCTGAACGAGATCGATGGACGTGGAGGACATTGAGCGCTACGATCTGACCATGCTGACTGTCGATTGTCAACAATCTGCAATCTCGTCGGGGGCGAATTCAGGCCTTTCGGAACTCGATCACTCGCCGCCGGCCCGGATACGGCCCTGCCAAGGGGGAGCCCACTCGGAAGGTCCATCACCGGACCGCAGCGGGCGCGCCCTCGCGGCATGGTCTTCGCGCAAGTTTCGTGTCCGTTTCGGCGCCGCGACTCTCGGCCTGCTCTCGGTGTTTCCGGCCGCGTCCCAGCTGCTCGCATCCGGCGACCCCGGACCCGACGGCGCTTTGATGTGGATGCGCGTCGAGAAAGCCGGATCCTATCGCTTCGAGGTGTCCACGGATCCGCGCTTCGCGACGGCGGTCAAGGGATTTCCGGTGCGCGTAGAAGCGCACACCGGGCTAACCGCGCAGGTCGACGCCCGCGGCCTCGAGCCCGCCACGCGATACCACTATCGCGTGATCACCGCCGCGGGAGGCGCGCTCGACAGCTCGGGCAGCTTCCAGACCGCGCCGCCCGTCGCCGCGGCTCGGTCGCTCAAGCTCCTCTTCGGTGCGGACCTCGGCGGACAGGGCTACGGTCGCCTGCGCCCCCGCGAGGGGCTTGCCGCCGACGGCTGGCCCATCTTCGCGCCGATGCTCGCGGAAAAGGCCGACTTCTTCGTGGCCCTGGGCGACATGCTCTACTCCGACCGTCCGATCACCGCGGAAGCACCGGACAAGGCCTATCCGAAGGGCAACGACTGGCAGATTCCCAAACCCGGTCCGGGATTCGTGGCGAACCTCGAGGATTTCCGCCAGGATTGGCACTATCACCGCAGCGACCACCAGTTCGACCGGTTCCTGCGCGCGACGCCGCTGGTGGCGACCTGGGACGACCACGAAATCGTGAACGACAGTGGCGGGCCCGAGCTCGTGCAGGGCCCCACGAAGGAGGAACTCGCGCGCGACGCGCGGCTGCGGCAGGGCGATCCGTCCCGGCCGCGCGGCGAATTCATGCCCTGGAGCACGACCAAGAGTGCCGAGGGGCGCCGCAAGTCCGTGTTTCACAACCCGCCGCTCTACGAGGCCGCGCGGCGGGCGATGTTCGAGTGGAATCCGATTCCGGTGCTCCCCGACCCGGCGAACCCGCGCGAGCGCCGTCTCTACCGCAGCCTTTCCTGGGGTGCGCACGTCGAGCTGATCGTGCTCGACGTGCGCAGCTACCGCGATCCGCGCTACCGGATCGACAGCGAGGCGGCGCCGAAGACGATGCTCGGCGACGCGCAGAAGCGCTGGCTGAAGGATCGGCTGGAAAAATCCCAGGCGACCTGGAAGATCGTCGTGAGCACCGTGCCCCTCTCCCTGGAGGGCGGCAACGAGAAGGACCCGGAGGGTCGCGACTACCGGGACGCCTGGGCGAAGGGGAATACCGACAATCCCTATGCGTACTCGCGTGAACTGGCCGAAATCGTGGCGTTCCTTCGCGACAAGGACGTCAGCAACGTACTCTTCCTCACGGGCGACAAGCACTTCTCGAACCTGTTTTCCTACGATCCGGACGGCGACGGGCGGGCGGATTTCCACGAGGCCAACATCGGTTCGCTTCGCTCGGGCCCCGGATCCGGAAAGGTCGCGTTCGACCCGACCCACGGCCCGACCCGGCTCTTCACCGACGCGGGGAAGGCGTCCTTCGCCTACGGCTCGGTCACGGTCGACGGCGGCACCGCCCGGCTCACGGTACGAATGCACGGCGTGGACGGCGCGCCGTTGCCCGGCGCACGACTCGATCTCGATCCCCGCCCGGCGCGGTAGGAGCCCCCCGCTATTGTGCTGGCGGAGAATCCGGCGATAATCCGCGTTCGCCACGACCCGTAGAAGTGCTTCGCACGCCGTCCTGTCCCCAAGGAGAATCCCATGCGCCACGCTGTCCGCACGCTCACGCGAACCCTCGCCGCCACCTTCGCCTTCTCGGCCGGGGCCGGCTGGGCCCAGAAGACCGAGCTCCTCGTCTACACCGCCCTGGAAACCGACCAGCTCAAGGCCTACACCGAGAGCTTCCAGAAGACCAATCCCGCGATCGACCTCAAGTTCGTGCGCGATTCCACGGGGGTGATCACCGCGAAGATCCTCGCCGAGAAGGCGAACCCGCAGGCCGACGTGATCCTGGGCGTTTCCGCCTCCTCGCTGGAGATCTTCAAGGCCGAGGGCATGCTGGCCCCGTACGCGCCCGCCGGCTTCGACAAGCTCACCGCCACCTTCAGCGACACCTCGCGGCCGCCGTCGTGGGTCGGCATGGACGTCTACGCCGCGGTCGTCTGCTACAACACGGTCGAAGGGCAGAAGAAGGGCATTCCGAAACCCGAGAGCTGGGCCGACCTCGCGAAGCCCGTCTACAAGGGCCAGGTGACGATGCCCAATCCGGCCTCGAGCGGCACCGGATACCTGAGCGTCTCGGGGTGGCTCCAGGTCATGGGGGAGGCGGGCGGCTGGAAGTACATGGACCAGCTGCACGAGAACATCGCGCAGTACACCCACTCGGGCTCCAAGCCCTGCCGCCAGTCCGGCGCGGGCGAGTTCGTGGTGGGCATCTCCTTCGACTTCCGCGGCAACGACGTGAAGCAGAAGGGCGCGCCGGTCGACCTGGTCTTCCCGAAGGAGGGCCTGGGCTGGGACGTGGAGTCCTCGGGCATCGTGAAGGCCACGAAGAAGATGGACGCGGCGAAGAAGCTCATGGACTGGGTGGCCACGAAGGAAGCCAACATGGCCTACGCGAAGAACTTCGCGCTGGTGGCGCACCCCGAAGTGAAGCCTTCCCTGCCGCACATCCCGGCGGACCTCGACAAGAAGATCATCAAGAACAACTTCGCCTTCGCCGCCTCGAACCGCGAAAAGATCCTCGCCGAGTGGCAGAAGCGCTACGGCGCCAAGTCGGAGAAGTGACCAGAGGCTGAACCGGGGCCGGGCGACGCGCGAGGCGCGCCGTCCGGATTCCCCCTTTCGAACGCCGGCCTTGTCCCAGCCCCCGCCCGATTTCCTCGTCCTCGAGCACATCCGCAAGGAGTTCGGGAGCTTCGTCGCGCTCAACGACGTGAACCTCGCCGTGAAGCCCGGCGAGCTGGTGTGCTTCCTGGGGCCCTCGGGCTGCGGGAAGACGACGCTGCTTCGCATCATTGCCGGGCTCGAGGTGCAGAGCGCCGGGAAGATCGTCCAGGCGGGGCGCGACATCTCTCTCCTGCCGCCCATGCAGCGCGACTACGGGATCGTGTTCCAGTCCTACGCGCTCTTCCCGAACCTCACCGTGGCCGAGAACGTCGCCTACGGGCTGGTGAACCGGCGCGTGGCGAAGAAGCCGCGCGAGGCGCGCGTGGCGGAACTCCTCTCGCTCGTGGGCCTGGCCGGCAGCGGGCGCAAGTTTCCCGCGCAGCTTTCCGGCGGCGAGCAGCAGCGAATTGCGATCGCGCGGGCTATCGCCACGTCGCCGGGCCTCATGCTCCTCGACGAGCCGCTCTCCGCGCTCGATGCGCGAGTGCGCGTGCGCCTGCGCGGCGAGATCCGCGGCCTGCAGCAGCGCCTGGGGATCACGACGATCCTCGTCACCCACGACCAGGAGGAGGCGCTCTCCATGGCCGACCGCATCGTGGTGATGAACCACGGCGTGATCGAGCAGATCGGAACGCCTTCCGAGGTTTACCGCAATCCCGCCACTTCCTTCGTCGCCGACTTCGTGGGCAAGACGAACCTGCTGCCGGCGCGCCGCGCGGACGCGAGCCGCCTCCGGGTGGGCGGGCATACCTTCGACTGCGAGTTCGACGACGCGCTGGGTCCCTCGGAGGCCTTGCAGGTCTTCTTCCGCCCCGAGGACGTCCTCGTCCGGGGCGTGGACGAATCCACGCCGAATTCGGCCTCGGCGGTGGTCGGCGAGGTCGAGTTCCTCGGCTCCTACTCGCGCCTCACGGTTCGCGTCGAGGGCATCGAGCAGCCGCTCATCGCGGACCTTTCGGTGAACGACCTGTCCGATCTGCGCGTGAAATCCGGGGACACGCTTCGCGTCGCGATCCCCAGAGAGAGAATGCGCGTCTTCGCAGCCCGCGTCCCGTGAGTTCCTTGCCGGAACCCGCCTACGGCTCGGTCGCGCCGGGAAGCCCGCAGCTTCTCGGGCGCGTGTACCAGCCGCGCCTGCGCGTGCACTGGAGCGACCGGATCGGGCACGCGATCCTCGTGGCCGCAGGCGTGGCGCTGGCCGTGTTCCTCCTCGCGCCGCTCGCCATGATTCTGGTCAAGAGCACCCAGGATCGCGCAGGGGAATTCGTGGGGCTTGCCAATTTCGTCTCCTACTTCCGCACGCCGGCGCTCTTCCGCTCGATCTGGAACAGCGTGTGGGTCTCCGCGCTGGTGACGGTCGTCACGATCCCCCTCGCGTTCACGTTCGCCTACGCGCTCACCCGAAGCTGCATGCGATTCAAGGCGCTTCTGCGCAGCGTGGCGCTCGTGCCGATCCTGGCGCCCTCGCTCCTCGCCGCGATCTCCTTCATCTTCTGGTTCGGCAACCAGGGGCTGTTGAAGCCCCTCCTGGGAGACGGGCAGATCTACGGCGCGCCGGGCATCGTGATCTCGCTCGTCTTCGCCACGTTCCCGCACGCGCTCATGATTCTCGTCACGGCGCTCTCGCTCACCGACGCGCGGCTCTACGAGGCCGCAGATGCCCTCGGCACGCCCGCGCCGCGCAAGTTCTGGACGATCACCCTTCCCGGAGCCAAGTACGGGCTCATCAGCGCCTCGATGGTCGTCTTCACCTATTCGCTCAGCGACTTCGGCATCCCGAAGGTGATCGGCGGCAACTTCAACATGCTCGCCACCGACATCTTCAAGCTGGTGATCGGGCAACAGGACTTCGCGAAGGGCGCGGTGGTCGGGATCATCCTGCTCGCGCCCGTGGCCGTGACCTTCCTCGTGGATTCCTGGGTGCAGAAGCGCCAGTCGGCGCTGCTCTCGGCACGCTCGGTTCCCTACGTGCCGCGGCCGTCGCGGGGATTCGACTGGGCGATGACCGCGTACTGCTGGCTGATGGGCGCGCTCATGCTCGCGGTCCTCGGCATGGCCATCTACGCGTCGTTCGTGAAGCTCTGGCCCTACAACTTCTCGCTGTCCCTCACCCACTACCGCATGGGACTCGTGCAGGCGGGCGTATTCAGTTCGTACCTCAACAGCGTCACCATGGCGCTCTGGTGCGCGAGCCTGGGCACGGTCTTCATTTTCGCGACGGCCTACCTGCTGGAAAAGACGCGGGGCCTGAAAGCCTGGCGGCCTTTCGTGCGGCTCGCGGCGGTGTTGCCCATGGGCGTGCCGGGCATGGTGCTCGGCCTGGGCTACATCTTCTTCTTCGTGGAGCAGTCGAACCCGCTGCACGCGCTCTACGGCAGCATGGCGATCCTCGTCGTGTGCACGACGGTGCACTACTACACTTCCTCGCACCTCACGGCGCTCACGGCCCTGAAGCAGCTGGACAACGAATTCGAGGCGGTGTCCGCGTCGCTGCGGGTCGCGTTCTGGCGCACGTTCCTCAGGGTCACGGTGCCGGTGTGCCTGCCGGCGGTGCTCGAGATCAGCCGCTACCTCTTCGTGAACGCCATGACGACCGTGTCCGCCGTGATGTTCCTCTACTCGCCAGATACGGTCGTGGCCTCGGTCGCCATCGTGAACCTGGACGAGGCCGGCGACATCGGCGCGGCGGCGGCCATGGCAACCTTGATCGTGGTCACTTCGGCGCTCGTCTGCGTCTTTTATCATTTCCTGCACCTGTGGCTCGACCGCCGCACGCAGGCCTGGAGGCAGTCATGATCCGCGGCAACGAACCCATCCTTCTCACGCCCGGACCGCTCACCACGTCGCTCGCGACCAAGGCGGCCATGCTTCGCGACTGGGGGTCCTGGGACCAGTCCTTCAACGCGATCACCGGCAGCATCTGCCGGGACCTGGTGGACGTGGTCCGGGGAGAGGCGAGCCACGTGTGCGTGCCGCTCCAGGGAAGCGGGACCTTCTCGGTGGAGGCCGCGCTCGCGAACCTGGTCCCCCGCGGCGGCAAGGTGCTCGTGCCGCAGAACGGCGCCTATTGCCAGCGGATACTGAAGATCCTCAAGTACCTCGGGCGTGCGCACGCCGCGCTCGACCTGCCCGAAGACCGGCACCCCACCGGCGCGATGGTGGAGGAGGCGCTCCGGGCCGACCCGGCCATCACCCACGTCGCGCAGGTGCACTGCGAGACCGGCACCGGCATCCTCAACCCGCTGCCGGAGATCGCGCAAGCCTGCGCGCGCCACGGCAAGGGCCTGATCGTGGACGCCATGAGCTCCTTCGGCGCGATCGACATCGATGTCTCGAAGTACTCCGTCGATGCGGTGGTCGCCGCCTCCGGCAAGTGCATCGAGGGCGTGCCGGGCATGGGCTTCGTGATCGCGAGGAGGGAGGTCCTCGAGAAGTGCCAGGGCAACTCGCACTCGCTCGCGATGGACCTGCACGACCAGTGGACCTACCTGCAGCGCACGACGCAGTGGCGTTTCACGCCGCCCACGCACGTCGTCGCAGCCTTCCGCGCCGCGCTGGACCAGTTCCTCGCCGAGGGCGGCACGCCGGCGCGCGGCGCGCGGTATGCCGCCAACTGCAAGGCGCTCGTGGAGGGCATGACCGCGCTGGGCTTCAAGGCCTTCCTTCCGCGGGAGATCCAGGCGCCGGTCATCGTCACCTTCCACGCGCCGGACGATCCGGCCTATGCCTTCGGGCCCTTTTACGAGAAGGTGAAGGCCAGGGGCTACGTCCTCTATCCGGGAAAGCTCACGCAGGTGGAGACCTTCCGCGTGGGATGCATCGGGGCGATCGACGAGAACGAGATGCGAAACGTGGTTTCCGCCGTGGCGGAGACCCTGAAGGACATGGGCGTGACCCGGGTCGCGTCTGTGAAGGCTGCGGCCTGAACCAGGAACCGACAACGGGAGTCGAGCATGAGAATCGGCGTGCCGAAGGAGATCAAGAACCACGAGTACCGCGTGGGCCTCACCCCGTCGTCGGTGCGCGAGCTGGTATCGCAGGGACACGAAGTGGTCGTCGAGCGGGCTGCGGGTGCGGGCATCGGAGCCGCGGACGCCGCCTATGAAAAGGCCGGCGCGAAAATCCTTCCCGGCGCGGGCGAGGTGTTCGCCGCGGCCGACATGATCGTCAAGGTGAAGGAGCCGCAGGCGGTCGAGATCGCCCGTCTTCGTCCCGGGCAGGTCCTCTTCACCTATCTCCACCTCGCGCCGGACCCGGAGCAATGCAAGGGACTCCTCGCGAGCGGCGCCGTGTGCATCGCCTACGAGACCGTAACGCAGCCCGGCGGCGGCTTGCCGCTGCTCGCGCCCATGTCGGAAGTCGCCGGGCGCATGGCGGTGCAGGCGGGCGCCCATTGCCTCGAGAAGGCGCATGGCGGCATGGGCATCCTGCTCGGCGGCGTGGCCGGCGTGCCACCGGCGAAGATAGTGATCCTCGGCGCGGGCGTCGTGGGTTCGAACGCGGCGCAGATCGCCGTGGGCACCGGGGCGATCGTCGTCGTGATCGACCGCAGCATCGACGCACTGCGGCGCATGGACCGCCTGCTGGGCGCGCGCACGATCACCGTGTTCTCGAATCGCGACAACGTCGAGCATCACGTGCTCACCGCGGACCTGGTGATCGGCGGCGTGCTCGTCCCGGGCGCGGCCGCACCGAAGCTCGTCACGCGCAGCCACGTGGCGCACATGAAGCCGGGCTCGGTGGTCGTGGACGTGGCGATCGACCAGGGCGGCTGCTTCGAGACCTCCCGCGCGACGACGCACGCCGAGCCCACCTACGTCGTCGACAACGTCGTGCACTACTGCGTGGCCAACATGCCGGGTGCCGTGCCTCGCACCTCGACCTACGCGCTCAACAACGCGACGCTGCCCTTCGTCCAGCAACTGGCGGAGAAGGGATGGAAGGGGGCGCTCGCGGCCAACCCGCACCTCATGGCCGGCCTGAACGTCTGCGAAGGGAAGATCGCCTATCGCGAGGTTGCCGAGGCGCTGGGCTACCCGTTCCACGACCCGGTGAAGCTGCTGGCGGCCTGAGGCCCGGAGACGCGCCAATGGCGACGACGACGGATCTCGCAGTGGTCGGCGCGGGCATCGTGGGCCTCGCGCACGCGCTCGCCGCGGCGCGCCGCGGGCTCAGGGTGATGGTCGTCGACCGGGATCCGGCCGCAATGGGGGCCTCCATCCGAAACTTCGGATTCGTGACCGTCACCGGGCAGGCGGAAGGGGACACGCGCCGCCGCGCACTGAGGTCCCGGGCGGTGTGGGAGGAGGTGGCGCCGAAGGCGGGCATCGCGATACACCAGCGCGGCGCGCTTGCCGTGGCCCGCCGGCCCGAGGCGCATGCGGTGCTGGCCGCCTACGCCGCCAGTCCGGAAGGCGAAGGCTGCGAGCTCCACGATGCCCTCCACGCACGGCGCCGCTGGCCGATGCTCGCCGCGGGGCTTTCCGGGGCGCTGTGGAGCCCGCACGAGTTGCGCGTGGACGCCCGCGAGGCGCTGCCGGGGCTCGCACGCTGGCTCGCGCAGGAGCACGGCGTGGAGTTCCGCTGGGGCGTGTCCGTCACCGGGGTAGAGGAGACGCTGGTGCGCCACGCCGAAGGGCGCATCGCCGCGGGTGCGGTGGTGCTCGCCCCGGGCGACGGGATCCGTGCGCTCGCACCGGAGATCGCCCGGCGCGCGGGCCTGCGCGCGTGCCGGTTGCAGATGCTGAGGACTGTCCCGCAGCCCCCAGCCTTCCGTCTCGACGCGGTGCTGATGTCGGACCTGAGCCTGGTGCGCTACGAGGGCTTCGCCGCGCAGCGGCCCGCGGCACGCTTGCGGGCGAGGCTCGAGGCGGAAGCCGCCGAGCCGCTCGCGCGCGGCGTGCACCTTCTCGTTGCGCAGGACGCGGACGGCTCGCTCGTCGTCGGCGATTCCCACGAGTATGCCGAGGCCGCGCCGCCCTTTTCCCACGAGTCGGTCGACGCGCTGATCCTCGACGAACTCGATGCGGTGCTGGACGTGCCGCGTCCGGGCATCGCGCAACGCTGGGCGGGCGTCTACCCCGTGGCCGATGTCGCCCCCTTGCTGCGGGAGCGGCTGGGCGATCGCACCCGGGCTGTCGTCGTCACGAGCGGCACCGGCATGAGCACGGCCTTCGCCATCGGCGAAGAGACGATCGCGGAAATGTTCGGCTGACGCCCATGGCCTCCCATCTCGGCGATCTTCCCGCTTCGGCCTGGGTCACGCGCTGGGCGCAGTGCATTCGCCCGGGCGGAGAGGTCCTGGACGTGGCCTGCGGGGCGGGGCGGCACGCGCGCTGGCTCGCGAAGCAAGGGTTCGAGGTCTTCGCGGTCGATCGGGACCCCGCGCTTTTTCCCGAACCGCCGCCCGGCGTGGAACTCCTCGGCGCCGATCTCGAGGGTGGCCCCTGGCCCTACGAAGGCCGTCGCTTCGACGCGATCGTGGCGACCAACTACCTGCACCGGCCGCTGCTGCCCATCCTCGCGGCATCGCTCGAGCCGGGCGGCGTGCTCATCTACGAGACCTTCGCGCGGGGCAACGAGCGCTTCGGCAAGCCCTCGAACCCCGATTTCCTCCTCGCCCCGGGCGAGCTCCTCGAGGCGGTGAGGGGCAGGCTGCGGGTGCTGGCCTACGAGGATCTCGTCGTGGACTCCCCGCGACCCGCCGCCGTGCAGCGCCTGTGCGCGCGCCGGGAGGATCCGGGAGCCTAGGGCAGGGCGCCGGGAAGGGGGAATCGCGGTAAAATCGCGGTTTTTGCACCCGCCCAAACGCCAGGAACCATGCTTACCGGCAGCTTAGTGGCGATCGTCACGCCCATGGAGGCGGACGGCGCGCTCGACCTCCCCCGCTTCAAGTCGCTCCTCGACTGGCACATCGCCGAGGGCACGGACGGCATCGTGGTGGTCGGCACGACGGGAGAGTCGCCTACGGTGGACGTCGAGGAGCATTGCCTCCTCATCAGGACGGCGGTCGAGCATTGCCGCGGACGCGTTCCCGTCATCGCAGGCACGGGCGGCAACTCGACGCGCGAAGCGATCGAGCTCACGAAGTTCGCGAAGGAAGTCGGCGCGAACTACTCGCTTTCCGTGGTGCCGTACTACAACAAGCCCTCGCAGGAAGGGCTGTACCGGCACTTCAAGGCCATCGCCGAGGCGGTGGACATCCCGATGCTCATCTACAACGTCCCGGGCCGCACCGTCGCCGACCTGGCGACCGACACGACGCTCCGGCTCGCGCAGGTGCCCGGCATCGTCGGCATCAAGGACGCCACCGCCAACCTCGATCGCGGCGCCGACCTGTTGAAGCGCAAGCCGGCGAAGTTCCTCGTCTACTCCGGCGACGACGCGACGGCCCTCCCGTACATCCTGCTGGGCGCGAGCGGCGACATTTCCGTCACCGCCAACGTGGCCCCGCGCGCCATGCACGAGATGTGCGCGGCCGCACTCGCCGGGGACGCGAAGCAGGCCATCGCGATCAACCAGCGCCTCCTGGGGTTGCACCAGAAGCTTTTCGTCGAAGCCAATCCCATCCCCGTGAAATGGGCGCTCGCGCGCATGGGCCGCATCGGCGAGGGCATCCGCCTGCCGCTCACGGCGCTCGCGCCCGCCTTCCACGAAACCGTCACCGGCGCGCTCCGCGAAGCGGGCTGCCTCACCTGAACCGGAAATCCCCCATCCATGAAACGCTTCCGCTCCCTCGCCATCCTCCTCGCCCCCCTCGTCTTCGCCACGGGTTGCGGGCTCCTCAAGACGGAGGACCAGCAGCGCGCCTCGCGCCCTCGCGAGCGGCCGCTCGAAGTGCCGCCGGACCTCACCACGCCCACGGTGGACGAGCGCTTCGCGGTTCCCGATCCGCGCGCCTCCACGAGCTTCTCCCAGTACAACCGCGACCGGTCCTCCCCCGGAACGCCCGCGGCCGCGGCGTCCTCGACGGTGCTCGCCGCGGTGGCCAACGCGCGCATCGAGCGCGGCGGCGACCAGCGCTGGATCGTGGCCAAGGCGGAACCGGCGCAGGTGTGGCCGATCGTGCGCGGCTTCTGGCAGGACATCGGCTTCTCCATCGCCCGGGAGACTCCGGAATCGGGAATCCTCGAGACCAACTGGCGCGACACCCGCGCCAACGTCGAGACCGGCGGAATTCGCGGCATGATCAGCCGGGTGCTTCCCGGCATGTACGCCTCCGGCGAGCGCGACCGCTTTCGCACCCGCCTCGAGCGCGGCGCGGAGCCTGGCACGACCGAGATCTACGTGAGCCACCGCGGGCTCGAGGAAGTCTTCACCACCGCCAATCAGGACGCGACGCGCTGGCAACCGCGCGGCACCGGTACGGACCGGGACCTGGAGGCCGAGATGCTCGGCAAGCTGCTCGCGAAGCTGGGCGAGCCGACCCGCAGCGCCTCGGCGGCGCCGGCAGGCAAGTCCGGGGCCCCCCTGGCCGCGGCGGCGGTCGTTTCCAGCAATGCCACGCTCCAGAACAACGGGGCCGGTCCGCTCGTCGTGAACGACGGCTTCGACCGCGCGTGGCGCCGGGTCGGGCTCGCGCTGGACCGGACCGGGTTCACCGTCGAGGACCGCGACCGCTCCAAGGGCATCTACTTCGTGCGCTACCTCGATCCGGATGCGCCCGCCTCGACCTCGAACGAGGGTTTCCTCGACAAGCTCGCCTTCTGGCGCCCGTCGACCAAGGCGCCGCTGGCTCCCTACCGCGTGCTGGTCACGGACGCCGGCGGCGGGCTTTCGAACGTGGTGGTGCAGAATCCGAAGGGCGGGGCGGAGACTTCGTCCACGACCCGGAGGATCCTGGCGCTCCTCTTCGAGCAGCTCAAGTAGCGGGAGCGCCGGGGCGCATGGCGCTGCGCTTCGCCTGCCTCGGGAGCGGCAGTTCGGGCAACGGCCTGGTGGTCGAGCGGGGGCGCACCCGCGTCCTCATGGATTGCGGTTTCGCGCTGGGCGAGACCGCCACCCGGCTGGGCAGGCTGGGTCTTGCGCCTTGCGATCTTTCCGCGATCGTCGTCACCCACGAGCACACCGATCACCTGGGCGGAGTCGCGCGCTTCGCGAAACGGCATGCCATTGCCGTGCACCTCACGCGGGGAACGGCCCTGTCCCTGCCCCTCGACTTCCCGGCGAGCCTCGTGCGGTTCATCGATCCCCATGCGCCCTTCGCGGTGGACGACCTGCTCGTGGAGCCCTTTCCGGTACCCCACGATGCGCGCGAGCCCGTGCAGTTCGTCTTCGGCGACGGCGCCGCCCGGCTCGCGGTGGTGACGGACCTCGGCATGTCCACCCCGCACGTCGAGGAGAAGCTCACCGGGTGCGATGCGCTGGTGCTGGAATGCAACCACGATGCCGCGCTGCTTTCCGGGGGGTCCTACCCGAAGGCGCTCAAGGAGCGCATCGCCGGGCGCTTTGGCCATCTCGACAACGATGCGGCCGCGGCGATCCTCGCGCGCATCGACTGCACCCGTCTCCAGCACCTCCTCGCGGCGCACCTGTCGAAGGAGAACAACCGGCCGGAGCTCGCCGTCGGCGCCCTCGCCGGTGCCTTGGGATGCGAGCCGGGCTGGGTGGGCGTGGCCACCCAGGCCGACGGCTTCGCCTGGCGGGAAGTCTAGGGCGCGGCACTTCCCGGACGCGCACACGAAAAAAGGCCCGCGAGTCGCCTCGCGGGCCTTTTCCCTGGTTGCGCTGGTCTGGTCGCGCCGTGCTGCCGCGCGACCGTGGGATCAGCAGCCGCCCTTCTTCTTCTTCATGACTTCTTCCGGCTTCGCGTCGGCCTTGGGGGCTTCGGCGGGCTTGGCCGCGTCGGCTGCCGGGGCATCGGCCTTGGGAGCATCGGCGCCGGCCGAGGCGGGCGGGGCGACCGGGGCTTCGGCGGGCTTGGGCGCCTCGACCTGCGGGGCGGGGGCCGGGGCAGGCGCCGGGGCTTCGGTCTTTCCGCAGGCGACTACGCCGGCAGCCAGGAGGGTGGCGAGAAGGTAGGAAATCTTCATGGTGTGGGGTCCTTGGATACGGGGAGTGGAGTGTGGGGTGCCGCGGCCCGGAAATGCTGCATTGCAGGATACGATCCTGAGCATCCGGAACCAGCCCGATATGATACCAGCGCGGCGCGGCGCCCGGAAGGGTGGCGCGGCAAAAACCCCTATTGCTTCATAGGCCCAGCGTCGAGGAGCCGACGGCGGGCTCGGTCAGGTGCCAGATTTCCTCGAAGCGGTCGTGCAGCGGGGAGGCATCGGGCGGGGAGTGCAGTGCAACAATCGCCCGCGGCTGGTCGTGGCGAAGCAGGTGCCAGACGCTGTGGTCGTCCGCTACCACGAAGGGATCGGCGGCGTCCCGCGCCTGCCCCACGGTGCGGTGGATGGCGATGGAGCCCGGGAGCTGGCGCAGCAGCGCGATCAGGCGCGGCTCGTGGCGCTCGAGGAGATCGGGCTCGTGCAGGGCGATCCTCAGCCGGTGCGCGCGCCCCGCGAGCAGGAAACGGCGGAGCTTTTCGATGCGGGCGGGATCGCCGAACCCGCGCAGTTCGAGGGTGAAATCGAAGATCGCAAGGGACTTCTGCGCGGCCCCGATCACCTCGTCTATCGCCGTGCGCGATTCGGCCTGCCCGGAGATCTGCCGGTAGAGCGGTTCGGGTCGGGCGTTGTCGGCAGTGCTCATGGTTCACGTCTCCTCGCCCAGGTGCAGGTAGCCCCGGTTGTGCCATTCGTGGGCGATGTCCCGGAATGCCGCGGGCGCGCCGGCCATCGTGACAAGCGTGCGCGAGTCGGCGAGCTTGCGCAACCACGCCGCGCAAGGCCCGCGCGCGGCCACCGGCTCGCCGTTGAGGAAGAACTTCCCGCGCGCGTGGAGCAGGCGCGTGCGCCCGTCGAGGGCGATGCCGCGGCTAGCGGCCGCCGCCTCGAATCGCGCTCGCGAAAGTGCCCGCGCGGGCGGCGTGAAGCGCACGTGCGCCTTGGGCTCGGACAGGTACCGCCCCGCGAACTCCAGCGTGTCGCTCGCGCGCCAGCGTATGCGCCCGAGCGTGCGCGCGACGTGCGCGAGAAGCTCGTCCGGAATGCGCCCTGCCGCGCGCGCGCGGCGCAGCCCCGGGTCGGCGTAGCGCCCCGCGAGCGCGAGATGCTCGCCCAGGTAGTCGAGGAAGGCCTGCGCGAGTTCCGCGTCCGACGGCGCGCGAAACCCCACGGACCAGGTGAGGCACTCGGTCTCGGCGACCCCGTGGTGCGCCACGCCGGGCGGGAGATAGAGCATGTCGCCGGGTTCGAGCACCCACTCGTTTTCCGGCTCGAAGCGCGCGAGGACCTGCAGGTCGAGGCCCGGGACGATGCCGAGGTCGCGCTGCCGCGAGACCTGCCATCGCCGCCGTCCCATTCCCTGCACGAGGAAGACGTCGTAGGAATCGACATGGGGGCCGACGCCGCCCCCGGGTGTCGCGTAGCTCACCATCAGGTCGTCGACGCGGGCATGCGGAATGAAGGCGAAGCGCGAAAGCAGCGCCGCGGCGCGGGTGCTGAAGTGGTTCGTGTCCTGGACGAGGACAGTCCAGTCGCGTGCGGGCCTGCGCGAAAGCGCCGCGGGCGTGAATGGCCCGTGCTCGAGGGACCAGCGCCTGCCGGTTCGCCGCACGACGCGCGATTCGGCGTCGGGCGATGCGGCGAGGGCGAGAACGCCTCGCGCAGCGATCGGATCGGTGAATCCGGGAAAGGCGCCGCGCACCAGGAGGGGGCGCTTCTGCCAGTGCCGGCGCAGGAACTGCGACGCCGTCATCGGGCCCGGAAAGCGGGCCGCATCCGCCGATTCTCGCCCTTGGCCGGGCCCGCCCTTGCGCGCCATGAAAATCCGCTAGAATCAATTCGAGTAACGAGGAGGATCATGTTACAGCTTGGACACCCGGCCCCGTCGTTTTCGCTTCCCGACGCCTGCATGGAAATGATGCATCTCTCCAGCTACCGCGGGAAGAAAAACGTCGTCCTGTATTTCTATCCCAGGGACCGCACGCCGGGCTGCACCATACAGGCCATCGACTTCAGCGACCGCGAGCAGGAATTCTCGAAGTTGGACACCGTGATCTTCGGAATCTCCCGCGACGACGTCCTTTCCCATGCCGCCTTCCGGGACGAGCAGGGGCTTTCCGTGCAGCTCCTCGCGGACACGGAAGCGGAGGTATGCCGCAAGTACGACGTGATCGGCGAGAAGACGGTGGACGGGCGCACGAAGGAAACGCTCATCCGCTCGACCTTCATCATCGACAAGAAGGGGATCCTGCGCCACGTCCTGCGCGACGTGAATCCCAGGGACCACGCCGACGAGGTGCTCAAGCGGGTGAAGATGCTCAATGGCCGAGCGGGTTGAGGCCGGCACGGTCGTCACGCTCGCCTACGAGCTGCGCGATTCCGACGGTGCGCTGCTCGACGAGGAAGGCGCGGTGGTGGCCTACCTGCACGGCGGCCACGGCGGCATCTTTCCCCGCGTCGAGGCGGCCCTCGAGGGGCACGGACCTGGCCACGAGGTGGCGCTGAGCCTCGATCCCGAGGACGCCTTCGGCGACTACGATCCGGAGTTCCTGCGCGTCGAGCCTCGCGAGGCTTTCCCCGACGTGCTCCAGGTCGGCATGCGCTTCGAGGGCATTCCCGGGCAGGCGCCCACGGAAGAGCTTCGCGTCTACGCGGTGACGGCGATCGCCGACGACCGGGTGGTGGTCGACGGCAACCATCCCCTCGCCGGCGAGCGGGTCTGGTTCCGGTGCGAGGTGAAGGCGGTGCGCGCCGCCACGCCGGAGGAACTTCGCCACGGCCACGCGCACGGCGAGCACGCGCCGGAAGGCGAGGGCGGCTAGTCGCGCGCGGGCGGCTCGGGGCTCGGCTCGAACCGGAAGAGCTGCGCATCTCCCGGGTCGACCGTGACCCGCACCCAGCCCACCACCGGGCTTCCGAAGACTTCGACGCGCACCGCGTTTTCCACGCGGTTCCCGAGCCCGTCGCGGAACGGGCGGTCGATGCGGTGGGCGTGAGTTTCCCCGTGGACGAAGAGCACCGGCTTCGCGAGCCGCCTCGCGCCGGCCGCAACCTGCGCGACGAATCCCTCGTAGACCTTGTCGCGGCTGGCGATCCACGGGTTGGCCTGGGTGAAGATCGCGAGGCCGCGGTGGTCGCGGCCTTCCGCGAGACGCAATGCGCGCTCGAGCCACTCGCGATTGGCCGCGGCGCGGCAGCGCTGCTCGGCGTCGTTCGCCGCGTCGAATCCGCGATTGTCGTTGCTGCCCACCACGTGGACGGTGACGAAGACCACGCCGTTCCTGGTCCACAGGCGGTTCTCCGGCAGGCCCGGGCACCGGCAGGCAACGCCGTCGCGCTCGGCGCACGCCTCCTGGCGCGCGAGCGGCAGGCGCGACCGGCCGAGGGACCAGGTGTCCGCGAAGAAGACCTCGCGCAGCCTTGCCAGGCGCTCCAGCGGATCCATTCCCCCGCTCGATTCGCGGCGGCAGTCGGTCCAGTCGTTGTCCCCGGGCGTGAGGACGAGCGCATGGCGGGAAGCGTCCAACCTCGCCTTGGCGCGGTCGTAGAGGGCGTCGGTGCAGGGGGGGCCGCTTCCCGCCTTGAAGTCGCCCACGTGCACGATGAAGGCGAGGGGCTCGGCGCCCATCCTGCCTAGCATGGCGTCGAAGGCGATCTCCTCCCGGGCGTTGTACGGGACATCGCCGATCACCGCGAAGGAGAACGATTCGGGATGGGGCGGCGACGCCGCGCATCCCGCGAGGGCGACGAAGGCGGCGAGCAGCGCGGCGGTGGCGGAGGATCGGGTCATGCCATCACGATGGTAGCAGCGCGACGCAAGGAAAAAGGGCGCCCGCAGGCGCCCTTCGTCCCCGGCGTCCGGGTTACTTCGCGAACTTGAGCACCAGCGGCCCGCGGTGGTAGGCGTGCCGGACCTGCGCGTTGTCGAAGACCGCGACGCCGAACTCGTAGGCGCCGTCGAGCTTGTCGAACTGCACGTCGAACTTCGAGGTGGTCTTGAGCGTCCGGGCGATCTCGAAGGTGTACTTGCCGCCCTCCCACTTGCCGCCGACGTCGATCACGCCGCGCTCGCCCTGGAACTTCTCGACCAGGATGGAGGCCACTTCGTCGCCGGCGACGAACTTCGAATCGTCGAAGGGCGCCTTGTCCGCGACATTGAGCCAGTAGGTGCCGCCCTTGTTCGCGGCCTTGCCGTCCTTGTTCATGAACTCGGGCTTGCCGTTCACGAGGTTCATGTTCGCGTAGCCGCCGCCCGTCTTCGCGTCGGACTTTCGTCCCGCGCCCGGGGCCTTGTCCTTGTCGTAGCGCGTGTGGTCGACGTACTGGTTGTCGATCTGTCCCAGCGACAGGCCGCCGCGCACGCCCTTCAGGTGCCAGATGTCGCCCAGCTCGCCCGCGGTTTCGGTGTACTTGTTGCCGTAGGGCTTGGGCGGCTCGTTGTCGTGGCACATCTCGAAGCAGCCGGTCTTGCCGAAGGCCTTGATCGTGCCGCCGATGTTCCAGATGAACGCGAGCTTGTCCTCGTAGTAGAGGTTGTTGTCGCCGCCCTTGTCGGCCGGGTCCTTCAGCTTGATCCAGGTGCCGTCGGCCTGCTTCTGGTACGGGGCGCGGCGCAGGCTGTTGGTGGGGTCGTCGTACTGGACCAGGATGTAGAGCGTGTCGGCGGTGTAGGCGGCCTTGAGCGTCGCGTTGGTCTTGCCTTCGGGCAGGTTCTTCCCGCCGCGCATGGCGACCTTGATCTCCGGGGCATTGGCCCAGACCGCGTCGTTCGCGACGCCGTCGAGTTTCGGGGCGGCTCCCGCCTTGACGGCGGTGAGGACGTTCTGCGCGGCGCCCGCGCCGAACGCGAGGGCGAGGCAAGCTGCGAGCAGCGAGTGCTTGAGAAGGGGTTTCATCATGGGTTCCTGATGGAGGTAGGGAAGGTTCGCGGAATGCAGCGCCGCGGATGGTGCATACAGGGTATGCGGGTATCGATCGTCGATATTGACCAGTGTCAATCGACGCAGGACGCGCGACGGATGCGCGCGCCTAGCCGAGCTGCTTCTTCAGGCGGTAGAGCGCCTCGAGCGCCTCGCGCGGGGTGAGGGCGTCGCAGTCGAGTTCGGCGAGTTCGTCGAGCACCGGATGCGGTTCCGGCGGCGCCTGCGCGGCGGGCGCGGAAAAGAGATCCGGCTGGGCGCCCGCTGGGCGCAGGTGCGTCTCCAGCTCGGCCAGGTGCTTTCTCGCGGCGCGCACGATCTCCTTCGGGATGCCGGCGAGGTGGGCCACGTGGATGCCGTAGGACTTGTCGGCGGGGCCGGGCTCGAGGCGGTGCAGGAACACGATGCGGTCCTTGTGCTCCACGGCGTCCAGGTGGACGTTCACGACGTTGGGCAGTTCGGCCGCGAGCTGCGTGAGCTCGAAGTAGTGCGTCGCGAAGAGCGTATAGCAGCGCACGCGCTCGGCGAGGTGGCGGGCGATCGCGTAGGCGAGCGCCAGTCCGTCGAAGGTGGAGGTGCCGCGCCCGATCTCGTCGACCAGCACGAGGCTGCGGGTGGTCGCGCCGTTGAGTATTGCCGCCGCCTCGGTCATCTCCACCATGAAGGTCGAGCGCCCGCCCGCGAGGTCGTCGGAGGCGCCGATGCGCGTGAAGATCCGGTCGATCGGGCCGAGCGTTGCCGCGGCGGCCGGAACGTAGGAGCCGCAGGAAGCGAGGAGCGCGATCTGCGCGACCTGGCGCATGTAGGTCGACTTGCCGCCCATGTTCGGGCCGGTGACGAGGAGCAACTGGCGCGAGCGCGAAAGGCTCGTGTCGTTGGCGATGAAGTCCTCGACCTGGCTCTCGACCACGAGGTGGCGCCCGCCGGCGATCTCGATCATGTCGTCGTTCGTGAAGACGGGTCGCGTGAGGCCGAGAGTTTCGGCGGAGGCGGCGAGGGAAGCGAGCGCGTCGAGCGCAGCACCGCCATCCGCGATTTCGCGCAGCCGGGCGAGGCTCTCCAGCAGGCGTGCAAGGAGCGCTTCGTAGAGATCCTTCTCCCGGGCCAGCGCGCGATCCCCGGCGGCGAGCGCCTTGTCCTCGAAGGCCTTCAGCTCCGGCGTGATGAAGCGCTCGGCATTCTTCATGGTCTGCCGGCGGCGATAGTCGTCCGGCACCTTGTCCAGCTGGCCCTGCGTGACCTCGATGAAGAAGCCGTGGACCTTGTTGAACACCACGCGCAGGTTGGCGATGCCGGTGCGCTCGCGTTCGCGCCTTTCCATTTCGAGGAGAAAGGCGCCGCAGTCCCCCTGGATGGCGCGAAGCTCGTCGAGTTCGCGGTCGAAACCGTCCCGGATCACGCCGCCCTCGCGCACGACGGCGGCGGGCTCGTCCCGGAGCGAGGCCGCGAGATCGGCGTGGAGGGCGTCGGCCGGTGCGAGCGGCGCGGCGAGCCCTTCCAGCGCGGGCGATCCCGCCGACGCGAGCAGGCCGTGCAGCTCCGGAAGTGTGGCTAGCGTGTCGCGAAGCCCCGCGAGATCGCGCGGCCGCGCGGTGCCGAGCGCCACGCGGGCGGCGATGCGTTCCACGTCCGACCATCCCGCGAGTGCGTCGAGCACTGCCGGGTAGCGCACGCGAGCCTCGCGATCGAGGAGGGCGGCGATGGCGTCGTGGCGCCGCGAGAGCGCACCGGTGTCGCGAAGCGGGTGGTGCATCCAGTGCAGGAGGCGGCGGCTGCCCATGGAGGTGGCAGAGCGATCCAGGAGCGACACGAGGGTCGGGGAAGGCGCGCCCGAGAGCGTCTCGCTGATCTCCAAGTTCCTGCGCGTGTGCGCGTCCATCTGCACGAACTCGCTCTCGCGTTCCACCGCGAGGCCGGTCACATGGGGAAGCGTCGACTGCTGCGTGTGCCGCGCGTAGGCGAGCAGGGCGCCCGCGGCGCCGAGCGCCGGCGAAAGCCCTTCCACGCCGTAGCCGGAGAGATCGGTCGTGCCGAACTGCCGGGCGAGTTCGCGCGCTGCGCCGGCGGGATCGAACTGCCAGGATTCGATGCGCCGGACCGGCACGGCGGCACGCAGCGCCGGCGGATCGGCATCGTCGGGGACCAGCAGCTCGGCGGGTTGCAGGCGATCGAGTTCTCCCGCAAGGCGGGCAGACGGCACCTCGGCCAGGCGCAGGCGCCCGCTCGCGAGCGACAGCCAGGCGAGGCCAGCGTTATCCCCGCCCACGCAGGCTGCCACGAGCAGGCTCTCGCGCGTGGCGGGGAGCAGCGCGGAGTCCGTGAGCGTCCCCGGGGTCACGACGCGCACGACCTTGCGCTCGACGGGCCCCTTCGAGGCGGCGGGATCTCCCACCTGCTCGCAGATGGCTACGGATTCTCCCAGCTTCACCAGCTTCGCGAGGTACTGCTCCACGGCGTGGTAGGGCACGCCCGCCATGCGGATGGGCTGGCCCGCGGAGGCGCCGCGCGTGGTGAGGGTTATGTCCAGCAGCTTCGCCGCGCGCTCCGCGTCGGCGTGGAAGAGCTCGTAGAAGTCTCCCATCCGGTAGAAGAGCAGCGTGTCCGGGTACCCCGCCTTCAGGGCGAGGTACTGCTGCATCATCGGGGTATGGGCGGCAGCCTGGGACTGCCCGGGATTTCGGGATGCGCTCACGGCTCTGCCAGTCAGTCCGTGGCCCGGCGGGCCGAACGGCACGCCGCCATTGTAGCAACGGCTATCCCGGGCGGCGCCTTTGCCGCCGGGATGACCAGGCGACGTGAAATCACTCCACAGGATCCTTCCCCGCAGTCCTTTGTCCCCGGCGAGCGCCTGCAAGCCGGCATGAGCGCATCCGTTCCGGCGTTGTCCGGGTCGAGGACCTGGTCCCCGGCCCCTGGGGCGCGTGCATTCCCGTCGAGGAGGACGATCCCGAGTGACGCCAGGACGATCGCCGCGTTCGGCGGGCTCGCAGATCGGCTACCCTTGGCGGTGAGGATTCCATAACGGCGACGGCGGGCGCGCGGCGGGCAATTGCCGGCGCGACCTCCGGCCGTCCGACCGACGACTGTCCGCACGCACCTTCCATGTTCGCCTCGTTTCGATCCCAACTCGTCGCCCTGATGGCCATCGCGGTCGTGGGGGCGGTCATCGTGATCACGTTGGGCCACCGGGAGCGCGCCGATGCGGAGTACCGGCGAGCGCAGGAGGCCGCGCAATCCCGGGCCCAGGAAATCGTCCGGGAAGCGGAGGAAGTCGCGAGGCTTGCCGGGGAGGTCGTGGCCTATGCCGCGCGCCGGGCCGGCAGGCAGGCGCTGATCGAAGGCAAATGCGATCCGGATCTCGTGGCGGTGGGCGAGGCGATCCCGGATATCGGCAACATCGGCTTCATCGATCGCACGGGACGCCTCGTGTGTTCCGTGATCGCCCTGCCGCCGGAAGGGGTTTCCCTCGCGCGCGTACCCTGGTTTGCGCCGGCGCTGGCGGCCGGCGCCCCGCGGGTGAGCGGCGCGTTCTTCGGGCCGCTCAACCAGCGCTGGGTCGCGGTGTTCACCCACCCGGTGCGCGACCCGAAGGGGGAAATCGTGGGTGTCGCGGTCCTTGCCGTGGACCTCTCGCGATTCTCGGCGCTGGTCACGGAGTCGCCGGTGCCGGAGGGCGGCTTTGCGGCGATCGTGGACGGGGCCGGAACGCTGGTCGCAGGCATGCCCCCCGAGCCCGAGGCGGTCGGCAAGCCCGCGCGCGACGAGCTGCTTCTCGCGGGCGGGCCCGGGAACGAAGACCCGCAGGCGGCGGCAAAACGGGCCGCGGGCGCGGGGCGCATCGCGGCCGTGAAGCCGATCACCGGCACCGGCTGGCATGCGGTCGTCGTGGTGCCCGAACAGGCGGCGTTGGCCGAGGCGTCCGCGCAGTCCCGGCGCATCGCGACGAATGTCGTCGCGCTCTTCGTGGTGATCGCCGTGGTGCTCGCGTGGATCGTGGCGCGGCTCGTGAAGCCGATGGAGCGTCTCGCGGAAGCGGCGCGATCTGCCGCGGTGGGCGGGCGAAGCGTGCGTGCGCAGGTGGCAGGGCCATCGGAGGTGCGCACGATCGCCGCGCGCTTCAACGACCTGCTCGAAGCGCGCGAGGCGGCAGAGAATGGCCTGCGCGAAAGCGAGTCGCGCTTTCGCGACGTGATCCAGAACGCGCCGGACGCCATCGTGATCGTAGATCCGGATTCCGGGATCTTCGTGGAAGCCAACGCACGGGCCGAGGAGTTCTTCGGCCTGGATCGCGAGGAACTGCTGCGCACCGGGCCGGCGGCGCTCAGCCCGCCGGTGCAGCCCGATGGCCGCGGCTCGGAGGAGGCCGCGCGCCAGTGGATCGGAATGTGCCGCGACGGCCGGCGGCCGGTCTTCGAGTGGATGCACCTCGATGCCGCGGGCCGTGCGATCGACAGCGAAGTGAGGCTCGTTCCCATGCAGTGGGGAGGGCGAATGCACGTCCGCGGCAGCATGGTGGACATCCGCGACCGCAAGCGCGCGGACAAGCGCCTCGCGCGCCTCGCGCGGCTCTACGCTGCGCTCAGCCACACGAACGAGGCGCTGGTGCGCGCCGACGATCCCGCGGCGCTCTATGCCGACATCTGCCGGATCGCGGTCGTCGACGGGGGCATCCGCATGGTCTGGATCGGGCTCCTGGACGAAGCCTCGGGGCAGGTCGTCCCGGCGGTGTGGCATGGGCAGGCCGGCGACTACTTCGAGGGCCTGCGCATATCGGTCGATGCCGAGCAGGCCGAGGGTCGCGGAGCCACGGGCACAGCGATCCGCGAGCGGCGCAACGTGGTCTTCAACGACTACGAGGCGGAGCCGTTCACGGCGCCGTGGCGCGAACGGGCGCGGGCGGCGGGGTTCCGCGCCCTCGCCGCGGTGCCCCTGGTGCGCGACGGGCGCGCGATCGGCACGCTCAACCTCCACGCCGGCGAGCCCGACTTCTTCGACGAGGAAATGGTCGGGCTCCTCGACGAAATGGCGAAGGACATCGCGTTCGCGCTGGACAAGATGGAGTCCGACGCACAGCGCGAACGCGCGGTGGTGGCGCTGCTCGCCTCGGAGAGCCGGCTGCGCGAGGTGCTCGAGACCGTGCCGCTCGTCGCGGTGAGCCTGGACACGCAGGCGCGGATCACGTTCTGCAACGACGCCCTGCTTCGCCTGACCGGATGGTCGCGCGAGGAGGTGCTCGGTGCGGACTGGTTCTCGCGCTTCATCGGGGCGACGGATACGGCGGTTCGGGAGCTCTTCCGCAAGGCCGTCGCGACGGGGGAGCTTCTCCAGCATTACGAGAACGAGATTCTCACCCGGGCCGGCGAAAGGCGACTCGTGCGCTGGTCCAATACCCTCATCCATGCCGGCGGGCATATCGTGGGCACGACGAGCCTGGGCGAGGACGTGACGGTGCGGCGCGAGGCCGAGGAGGCGCTGCGGGAGAGCGAGGCGCGCTTCCGCTCGCTCGTCGACGGCGTGTCCTCGATACCGGTGCAGGGATTCGACCGCGACCGGCGCGTCGTATTCTGGAACGCGGCGAGCGAGCGCCTCTACGGCTACGCGGCGGCCGAGGCCACCGGCAGGCGGCTCGAGGACCTCCTCTTCCCCCCCGAGACTCGCGACGCGATCGTCGCCTCGTGCAACGCGTGGCTCGTTGGCGGGCCGGCCGTTCCGGCCGGGGAGTTCCGCCTCCGGCGCAAGGACGGCACGACGGTCGAGGTGTTCACCAGCCCCGTGATCGTTCCCAACATCCGCGGCGAGCCCGAGATCTACTGCATCGACGTGGATCTCACCGAGTTGCACCGGGCGCAGGCGGCGCTTCGCGAGGGCGAGGAGCGGTTCCGTTCCGTCGTGGCCGGTCTTTCGGAGGGGATCATGCTCTTCGACCTGGAGGGCAGGCTGCTCCTGTGCAACGACGCCGCGGAGCGGATGCTGGGTGCGCCGGCCGAGGCGATGCTGGGCCGCGAGGTACTTTCCGCGGACTGGTCGTGGGACGGGATTCGCGAGGACGGCTCGCCCTTCCCGGTCGAGGAGATGCCGCTCACCATGGCCCTGCGCTCGGAGGAATATCTCCGCAACGTGGTGATGGGCGTCGCGCCGATGGGAAGGCGGCGGATCTGGATCGAGGTCAGCGCCCGGAAGATCCCGGGTCCGGGAGGAGCGGGCGCGGTCCTCGTGTCATTCTCCGACGTCACCAAGCGCCACGCGGCAGAGCAGGAGGTGCGCAGCATGAACCTGGTGCTCGAGCGGCGCGTGGCGGCGCGGACCGCGGAGCTGGAGACGGCCAACCGCGAGCTCGAATCGTTCAGCTACTCGATTTCCCACGACCTGCGCACGCCGCTGCGCGCGATCGACGGCTACAGCGCCGTGGTGATGGACGAGGAAGGCGGGCGCGTCTCGCCCGAGTCGCGGGAGCTTCTCGGCCGCATCCGCACGGCCGCCGCCCGCATGGCGCGCATGATCGACGACCTCCTGAACCTCGCCTACATCGGTCGTGCCGAGATCGAACGCACGGAGGTCGACCTGAGCCACATCGTGGCCGAACTCTCCGCGGAGCTTTCGCGCAAGGATCCCGGCCGGCGTTGCGATTGGGTCATCGCGCCGGGGGTTCGCGCCTCCGGCGAAGAGGGACTGCTGAGGAACATCCTGGAGAACCTGCTGGAAAATGCCTGGCGCTACACCTCGCGACGCGAGCACGCCCGGATCGAGTTCGGGATGCGCACGGACCCGGGCGGGCGCCAGGTATTCTTCGTGAAGGACAACGGCGCCGGATTCGACCTCGCGCACGCCCACAAGCTCTTCGGCGCCTTCCAGCGGCTGCACGCGGATCGCGAATTTCCCGGCCACGGCATCGGCCTCGCGACGGTGCGCCGGATCGTGCAGCGACACGGCGGCAGGGTCTGGGCCGACGGAGTGGTCGGCGTGGGCGCGACGTTCTTTTTCACGCTCGGAGTCGCGCCGGCGGCGCCGGGCGTGGCGCCATGAGACCGCAGGCACCTCGGGCTGGCCGCGAGGCGACGCCCGGTGTCGTAGCGCCGGGGTCCCTGCGAGCCTGGGCCGTGGCGATCCGTCCGCGCACGCTGTGGATCGCCGCGATCCCCGTGGTGGTGGCGACGTCGCTCGCGTGGATGCTGGGGCACGGAGTCGTGCCGTGGGTGGTCGCCGCGGCGTTCGTCGCCTCGATCCTCATGCAGGTCATCACGAACCTCCAGAACGACGTGGGATACACGGCGCGCGGACTGGAGAACGGGATGCGCGTGGGCTTGCCCAGGGCCACCGCCCGCGGCTGGCTCACGGCCGGCGAGGTGCGGCGCGCGATCGCGGTGGCCATCGGTTGCGCGGTGCTCGTCGGCACGCCGCTTGCGATGCATGCCGGGCCGGCGGTGGCCGCGATAGGCACATCGTCCGTGCTCGCCGCGCTCGCCTACATGGGCGGTCCCCGGCCCATCGCCTACACGCCGTTCGGAGAGCTCGCGGTGTTCGTCTTCTTCGGTTTGGTGGCGGTGCTCGGCACCTATTTCCTGCACGCCGGCCCGGGGGGGGCGCTCGTCTGGCTGGCCGCGGCCGCCACGGGATCGCACGCGGCGGCGGTGCTCGTCGTGAACAACCACCGCGACGCGGAGCACGATCGGCAAACCGGTCGCCGGACCTTCGCCGCGAGCTTCGGCACGGCCGCCTCCGCGAGGCTCTTCGCGGTCGCGCTGTGGATGCCCTTCGCGGCGGCGGCGGCCATGGCGGCCATCGCGGCGCGACCCGGACTCGCCGCTCCCCTGCTTCTCCTGCCGATGGCGTGGGGGCTGCAGCGGGACTTCCTGGCCACCCCGGAGGGGCCTGCGTTCAACCGCATCCTGTTTCGCACCGTGAAGCTCGAACTCGCCTTCGGAGCGGCCCTTTCCGCCGGTGCGGTGCTGCAGCGTCTCGCCGGGCAGGGCTCGTGACGCGGGCAGGATCCGCCTAGGGCGACCGCGCGGGAGCGGCCAGGCGCCGGGCGAACGCCGCGGCGAATTCCGCCACCGCCTTCCAGTCGGTGTACTCGTGATCGCCGGCTTCGGGCGTCCCCGTCTTGCGAAGCGAGAGGTGCACCAGGAGCGTCTTGAGCAGGCCGTAACGCGAATGCCGGATCGCGCCGGCGAAGCTCGTCGCGAGGTCCGGCTTCCAGCCCGTCTCGGCCGTGAACTCCTCGAGGTAGCGCTTCGCGGCGGCGGAATCGCGGTGCGGGCCGCCGGCGGAGAGCGACACGGAGAAGAACGCGGTGTGCCGGGTCCGCAGGATCGCGCGGTGGCTGCTGACCAGCTCGCGGATCGGTTTCGCGTGGTGGCCGTAGTGGATCGCGGAGCCGATCACCACGCCGTCGTAGCCGGTCAGCTTTTCGCCGGCATGCGCCTTCGTGCCATCGCGAACCGCGACCTCGATCCCGTGCTCGCGCAGCATTTCGCACAGGCGAAGCGCGATTTTCGAGGTCTGCCCTTCCTCCGATGCGAAGATGACCAGTGCGCGGCCCATGGTCCATTCTGGCGCGGCTGCCCCGCGCCCTCGTTGATCCGGGGCAAGAAGTCGCCGCCCGGAGCCTCAGGAGCGCTTCGAGAGCGCCTGCAGCAGCGGGGAGAAGAGCTTTGCGTTGGCCGCGACGATGCGCCCGCTGTCGAGGAAGAGGTCGGCGCCCTGGAAGTCGCCCACCATGCCGCCCGCTTCGCGCACCAGCAGGGCGCCTCCCGCCATGTCCCAGGGGGACAGCCCCATTTCCCAGAAACCGTCGAGACGGCCGGCGGCGACCCACGCGAGGTCGAGCGCGGCCGAGCCGGGCCTCCTCACGCCCGCCACGCGGCGGGTGATCTCGCCGAACATGCGCAGGTACTCGTCGAAATGGGAGAAGTCGCGGAACGGGAAACCCGTGCCGATGAGCGCGTCGTCGAGACGGTCGAGGCTGCTCACGCGGATGCGCCGGTCGTTCAGGAAGGCCCCGGCACCGCGGGTGGCGGTGAAGAGCTCGTTGCGGTTGGGGTCGTAGACGACGGCCTGCTGGAGCACGCCCTTGTGCCGGAGCGCGATCGACACGCAGTACTGGGGAAAGCCGTGCAGGAAATTGGTGGTGCCGTCCAGCGGATCGATGATCCAGAGATGGTCGCTTTCGGCCGCGGGGGCCGAGGATCCGCTTTCCTCCCCGAGGAAGGCGTGCGACGGGTAGGCGTCGCGCAGCGTACGGATGATCGCATCCTCGGCGGCGTGGTCGACCTCGGTGACGAAGTCGTTGTGCTGCTTGCGCCGCACGGTGAGGCGGTCGAGGTCGAAGGAGGCGCGGGTGATGATCGAGCCGGCCTTGCGCGCGGCCTTCACGGCCGTGGTGAGCATCGGGTGCATGGGAAAGAGCGCGGGCGCGGTCACTGGGGCCGGCGCCGGGAAGTTTCGTCAGGCAGAATTATACGATGAAGGCGAAGCTTCCCCTGTCGCGCATTGCGGTGGTGCTCACGCGAACAAGCCACCCCGGCAACATCGGCGCCGCGGCACGCGCCATGAAGACGATGGGGCTGCGCGATCTCGTGCTGGTGGCGCCGCGCCACGCCCCGGACGCCGAGGCCGTCGCACTCGCCGCCGGGGCCGCGGACGTGCTCGAGCAGGCGCGCGTGCTGCCCACGCTCGCCGAGGCGCTCGCCGACCGCACGCTCGCGTTCGGCTTCAGCGCCCGGGGACGCGACCTGTCCCATCCGGCGCGCGACTGGCGCGCTGCCGCGCCGGAGGCGATCGCCGCGACCGGCGAGGGGCTCGTGGCGCTGGTCTTCGGCAACGAGACTTCGGGGCTCTCCAACGACGAACTGTTGTCCTGCCAGCGTCTCGTCTCGATTCCCGCCGACCCCGGCTATGCGTCGCTCAACCTCGCGGCCGCCGTGCAGGTCGCCTGCTACGAGCTCTCGCTCGCGGCGTCGGCCTTCCGCGTTCCGGACCGGCCGGCGCGCGCACTGGCCACCGGCGCTGAGCTCGAGCGGCTGCATGCCCGCCTGCGCGAAGCGCTGCTCGAGAGCGGCTACCTCGATCCCGCGGAACCCGGCCGCCTGGACGAGCGCATGCGGCGACTGGCGGCGCGACTCGCGCTGGAAACGGAAGAAGTCGCCATCCTGCACGGCATGATCGCCTCCCTCGCGCGTAGACGGTAGCTCTCGGCTTGCGGCGTCTACGGAAAATCGGCGCTGCCCGCTCGCCTTTCCCGCTTGCCTGCCACCCGGAGCATCGCGAGGGCGCCCAGCGAAACCGCGCCCATGGCCGCCGCCGAAGCGAGGAACGGGACCTTCGCGCCGGCAGCCTCTATGAGCCACCCTCCGATCGCCATGCCCGCGCCTAGCCCGCCCACGATGAAGGTGGAGGACCAGGTGAACGCTTCCGTGACGAACCGGGGCGGCGCGAGGCGGGAGACGAGCACCGACTGGCACGCGATGCAGGGCGCGATCAGGGCGCCGGCGAGAAAGGCGACGAAGGCGAAGGCCGCGGTCGCGTCGAGGGTGTAGTGCAATGCGAGGGGAACGGTCATGAGCGCCGCTGCGACGGCGAACTGGCGCTCGATCGCCGCGCGCAGGGCGAGTCCCCCGAAGAGTGCGCCCCCCAAGGCGCTGCCCAGCGAACTCAGCGACAGGAAGACCCCGCCCATGGCGGGTGCGGAGAGCGCCGTGGCGTAGCCCGGGTAGCCCACTTCGAGGAAGCCGATGCCGGTCGCCAGCCCGAAAGTGGCCGCGAAGACGAGCAGCAACCGGGTGTCGGCCAGCGGCCCCAACAGGGATCGCGGGCCGGCCGCCTCGGCACGAACGTACTTCAGCGCGGGCGAGATGGTGAACACCCACAGCGAGGCGACGGTGACGCCAATCGCAACGGAGAAGGCGGCCGTCGTTCCCGTGGTGGCAACGAGCCCGGCGACGAGGGCCGGGCCGAGCGTGAGGTTCAGCTCGATCATCACGGCGTCGACGGCGAAGGCGCGGCGACGGTCTTCCTCCGCGGTGAAGCGGTGCCGCCACAGGGTGCGCGTCAGGACGTTGGTCGGCGGCGCAAATGCCCCCGCACACGCGGCAGCCGCGGCCACCGGCGCAAGGCCGGCGCCCGAATGGATGGCGGCGAGGATGGCGAGGAGCGCCGCCGTATGCACTACTGCCGTGACGAGAAGCGTCGGCAGGGGCCCCGCGCGATCGATGAGCCGGCCCTGGATCGGGGCTCCGATCGCCATGGCCACGAAATAGACCCCCGAGACGCTGCCGGCCAGCGCGTAGGACCCGAACGCCTCGCGCAGATAGAGCAGCATCGCGAGCCCGACCATGCCGAAAGGCATCCGTGCGACGAGCGCCACGCCCATCAGGGCGGCGACGTCGGCCTGTCGGAAGAAATCGCGGTATCGGTCGGCGAAGCGGCGCATGCGAGCACGGAACCGGGCGGCGCCGTTCCGATCCAATGGTTGATTGTTCTGGTCGGGTAATAGTAGATTTCTACGGTTCCCCCGATAGAAAGAGCATAACGCCATGTTCCGGAAGACCCGCGAAGACATCCGCTGCGTCTTCGAGCGCGACCCCGCCGCCCGCTCGGTCTGGGAGGTGCTCACGTGCTATCCGGGGTTTCACGCGGTCACCTTCCACCGCCTCGCGCACGCCCTTTGGCTGGCGGGGTTCCAGTGGCTCGGTCGTCTCGTGTCGCACGTTTCGCGCTTCCTCACGGGCATCGAGATCCATCCGGGCGCCACCCTCGGCCGCCGGGTGTTCATCGACCACGGCATGGGCGTGGTGATCGGCGAGACCGCCGAGGTCGGCGACGACTGCACGCTCTACCACGGGGTGACCCTCGGCGGCGTTTCCTGGAACAAGGGCAAGCGCCACCCGACCCTCGGCAAGGGGGTGGTGGTGGGCGCCGGCGCCAAGATACTCGGGCCGTTCGAGGTGGGCGAGGGAGCGAGAATCGGCTCGAATTCCGTGGTGGTGAAACCCGTTCCGGCTGGAGCGACCGTGGTGGGCATCCCGGCCCGCCTGGTCGAAGACCACACGGCCTCACGGATGACTTTCGACGCCTACGCCGTCAGCGGCAACCTGGACGATCCGCTCAACCAGATCCTGCTGACGATCGGCTCGAAGTCGGAAGCCGTGGACGGGCGGCTCGAGGAACTGGTGCGACGGCTCGAGGCGCTTGAGGAAAAGGTTGATGAAAAACATGCAGATAAGGAAAAGTCGCCGGCAAGAACGGCAGCGCCCGCCGGCGCCGGGCCGGGTAATAGTTGACGAAATTCATCGACCTTTCTATACTTGACTAACCTGGTCGGATTTAACCGGCCCCACCGAGCGAGGTCCCGATGCGACTTACCACCAAAGGCAGGTTCGCGGTCACGGCGATGCTGGATCTCGCCCTGCATTCGACGAAGGGACCGGTGACGCTCGCGGGCATCAGCGCGCGCCAGCGCATTTCCCTGTCCTACCTGGAGCAGCTCTTCGGCAAGCTGCGCCGCCGTGCGCTGGTCGAGAGCGTCCGTGGCCCGGGTGGCGGCTACAACCTCGCCAGGGCCGCATCCCTCATTACCGTTGCGGACATGATCAATGCCGTCGAGGAATCGATCGATTCCACGCAGTGCGGCGGCAAGGAGAATTGCCACGACAACCACCGCTGCATGACGCACGACCTGTGGGAGGACCTGAACGCGACCGTCCTCGGGTTCCTGTCGGGCGTGACGCTCGCCGAACTGGTCGAGAAGCAGCGCACCAAGCCGGTCTCCGTGGTGGCGCCGCGCACGCGCGCCTCCCGCGCCGACGGTCCCACCATCACCGTTTGAGAAGCCGACGAACGCATTCCGCCATGACCCAAGCCAAGCTGCCTATCTATCTCGACTATTCCGCCACCACGCCGGTGGATCCGCGCGTGGCCGAAAAGATGATTCCCTGGCTCACCGAGCACTTCGGCAACCCCGCATCGCGAAGCCACGCCTACGGCTGGGAGGCCGAGGAGGCCGTCGAGAACGCCCGCGCGGAGGTCGCGAAGCTCGTGAACTGCGACGCCAAGGAGATCGTCTGGACTTCGGGCGCCACGGAGTCGAACAACCTCGCCCTGAAGGGCGCTGCCCACTTCTACGCGTCCAAGGGCAAGCACATCGTCACCGTGAAGACGGAGCACAAGGCCGTCCTCGACACGGTCCGGGAACTCGAGCGCGTGGGCTTCGAGGCGACCTACCTCGACCCCGAACCCGACGGCCTGGTGGATCCCGCGAAATTCGAGCAGGCGCTGCGCCCCGACACCATCCTCGCCTCGGTGATGCTGGTGAACAACGAGATCGGCGTGATCCAGCCGATCGCGCGTTTCGGCGAGATCTGCCGCGCGAAGGGCGTGATCTTCCATGTGGACGCCGCACAGGCCACCGGCAAGGTACCGGTCGACCTCTCCACGATCAAGGTCGACCTGATGAGCTTTTCCGCGCACAAGACCTACGGTCCGAAGGGCATCGGGGCGCTCTACGTGCGCAGGAAACCACGCGTGCGGCTGGAAGCGCAGATGCACGGCGGCGGCCACGAGAAGGGCTTCCGCTCCGGTACGCTCGCCACGCACCAGATCGTCGGCATGGGGGAGGCCTTCCGGATCGCGCGCCTCGAGATGGCCGCGGAGAGCGAGCGCGTCAGGATGTTGCGCGACCGCCTGCTCGCGGGCGTGACGGACATGGAAGAGATCTACGTGAACGGCGACCTCGAGCAGCGCGTGCCGCACAACTTGAATGTGAGCTTCAACTTCGTCGAGGGCGAATCCCTCATCATGGGGATGAAGGAGCTCGCGGTGTCGTCGGGCTCGGCATGCACGTCCGCAAGCCTCGAGCCCTCGTACGTGCTGCGCGCGCTCGGCAGGAACGACGAGCTGGCGCACAGCTCCATCCGCTTCACCATCGGCCGCTACACCACGGAAGCGGACATCGACTTCGCGGTGAAGCTCATCCGCGAGCGCATCGGCAAGCTGCGCGAGATGAGCCCGCTGTGGGAAATGTACAAGGACGGCATCGATCTCAACACGGTCCAGTGGGCGGCGCACTGAGCGCGGCCCGCGATCGCGGTTCCTTCGATTCAGCGGCAAGAGGATAAAGCCATGGCATACAGCGAAAAAGTTATCGATCACTACGAGCATCCCCGCAACGTGGGGTCCTTCACGAAGGACGAGGAAGGGGTGGCCACCGGCATGGTGGGCGCGCCGGCCTGCGGCGACGTGATGAAGCTGCAGATCAAGGTCGGCGCCAACGGGCTCATCGAGGACGCCAAATTCAAGACCTACGGATGCGGGTCCGCGATCGCCTCCTCTTCCCTGGTGACCGAGTGGGTCAAGGGCAAGACCCTCGAGGAGGCCGCGGGCATCCGCAACACGCAGATCGCCGAGGAGCTGGCGCTCCCCCCGGTGAAGATCCACTGCTCGATCCTCGCCGAGGACGCGATCAAGGCCGCGGTGGCCGACTATCGCAAGAAGTACGGCGACGGCGAGGCCGATCCCGCGAAGAAGGCGGCGGACTGATGGCCGTCACGCTCACCGACCGCGCCGCCGACCACGTCCAGCGCTACATCGAGAAACGGGGCAAGGGCATCGGCCTTCGCCTCGGCGTGCGCACGACGGGATGCTCCGGACTCGCCTACAAGATCGAGTTCGCGGACGAGGCGCAGGAGGGCGACCTCCAGTTCGACTCGAACGGCGTGCACGTCCTCATCGATCCGAAGAGCCTCGCCTACCTCGACGGGACGGAGCTCGACTTCGTCCGGGAGGGCCTGAACGAGGGCTTCAAGTTCCACAACCCCAACGAGAAGGATCGTTGCGGGTGCGGGGAGTCCTTCAACGTTTGAGCGCCGTTCGCGGCACGGCAAGATCGGGGGGCGGCCACGCCCCTTTGCGCACCATGAACCCCGAATTCTCCCGAAACCACTTCGAACTGCTGGGTCTGCCGATTGCCTACGCGGTCGACGCCGCCGCGCTCGACGACGCCTACCGAGAGCTGCAGAGCCGCGTGCACCCGGACAAGTTCGCCTCTGCGGGCGAAGCCGAGCGGCGCGTGGCGATGCAGTGGGCCACGCGCGCCAACGAGGCGTACCGGACGCTGCGCAACCCGGTCGACCGCGCGCGCTACCTGCTGGGCCTCAAGGGGTTCGACACCGGCGAGGAATCGAACACCTCGATGCCGCCGGACTTCCTGATGCAGCAGATGGAATGGCGTGAAAGCGTCGAGGACGGGCGCTCGCGACGCGATGCCGCCGCGCTCGAGTCCCTGCGTCGCGAGATCGAGGCCTCCCGTGCGGAAATGCAGGCGCGTCTCGCCAGGGCCCTCGGCGGCGAGCGCAACTACGATGCCGGGTGCTCCCTGGTGCGAAAGCTGCGCTTCCTGGACAAGATCGAGGCCGAGATAGACGAGGTGCTCGAATCGATGCTGGAGAGCGCGCGATGAGGCCGTGCCCGATCCGTTCGTCGAGAGGATTCCCCTAGATGCCGCTCCTGCAGATTTCTGAGCCCGGCGAGACGCCCGAGCCGCACGAGCGCCACCTCGCGGTCGGTATCGACCTGGGCACCACGCACTCCCTCGTGGCCACCGTGCGCAGCGGCTCGGCGGAGTGCCTCCCCGATGCCCAGGACCGCGTGCTGCTGCCTTCTGTCGTGCGCTACGGGCCGGGCGGCGCAGTCGTGGTGGGGCACGAGGCGCTGGCCATGGCGGCGGACGACCCGTCGAATACCATCGCGTCGGTGAAACGCTTCATGGGCCGCGGCGTCTCGGACGTCGCGAAGTACGGCGCGCTTCCCTATCGCTTCGTGGACGCGCCGGGGATGGTGGGCATCGAAACGGCCGCGGGCCTGCGCTCGCCGGTGCAGGTCTCGGCGGACATCCTGAGGACGCTTCGCGCGCGTGCCGAGCAAAGCCTGGGCGGCGAGCTCTTCGGCGCCGTGGTCACCGTGCCCGCCTATTTCGACGATTCCCAGCGCCAGGCCACCAAGGACGCGGCCCGCATCGCGGGACTCAACGTGCTGCGGCTCCTGAACGAGCCCACGGCGGCCGCCATCGCCTATGGCCTGGACAACGCCTCCGAGGGGACCTTCGCGATATTCGACCTGGGGGGCGGCACCTTCGACCTTTCCATCCTCAAGCTCACGCGCGGCGTCTTCGAGGTCCTTTCCACCAGCGGCGACTCGGCCCTGGGCGGCGACGACTTCGACCAGGCGATCGCGAGGCACTGGCGCAAGGCGCACGGACTGGCGGACGCTTCCGGTCGGGACACGCGTCGACTCCTGGCCGCTGCCCGGGAGGTGAAGGAGCGCCTGTCCGGGGCGGATTCCGCCGACGCCAAGGTGACCTTCACCTGGGGGCAGCAGCTGCACCTTCGCCTCGAGCGCCGGGAGTTCGAGGAGATCACCGCCTCCCTCATCCAGAAGACGATCGTGCCGACGCGCAAGGCGCTGCGCGATGCGGGCCTCGCCGCGACGCAGGTCGACGGTGTCGTGCTGGTCGGCGGAGCGACCCGGATGCCGCACCTGCAGCGCGCCGTGGCGTCCTACTTCCAGCGCGAGCCGCTCGTGAACCTCGATCCGGAGCAGGTGGTCGCCCTGGGTGCCGCGACCCAGGCCAACGCGCTCGCGGGAAACCGCGCCGCCGGCGACGACTGGCTGCTCCTGGACGTGATCCCGCTCTCGCTTGGCCTGGAGACGATGGGCGGGCTCGTGGAGAAGGTGATCCCGCGCAATTCCACCATTCCGGCTGCGCGCGCCCAGGAGTTCACCACCTTCAAGGACGGCCAGACGGCGATGGCGGTCCACGTGGTGCAGGGCGAGCGCGAGCTCGTGGCCGACTGCCGCTCGCTCGCGCGCTTCGAGCTTCGCGGCATCCCGCCCATGGTCGCGGGCGCCGCGCGCATCGCCGTGACCTTCCAGGTGGACGCGGACGGGCTGCTGTCGGTGTCCGCCCGCGAGAAGACCACCGGCGTGAGTTCCTCCGTGGTGGTCAAGCCCTCCTACGGTCTCACGGACGACGAGGTCGCCGCGATGCTGCGCGAGGGGTTCGACCACGCGCAGGCGGACCGCGACGCCCGCGCCCTCGCCGAGCAGCGCGTGGAGGCGCAGGCGCTCATTGCCGCGATCGGAAGCGCCCTGGAGCAGGACGGCGACCTGCTCTCGCCCGAGGAGCGCGCGTCCCTCTCGGCCGGGATCGCCTCGCTCGAGGCGGCAGGCAAGGCGACGGACCACCGGGCGCTCAAGTCGGCTGTCGAGTCGCTCAATCGTGCGAGCGAAGCGTTCGCGGCGCGGCGCATGGACCGCTCGGTGTCGAAAGCGCTCGCGGGCCGGCGGCTGGACGAGGTTGGATCGAAATGACCCGGATCACGGTGCTGCCGCACGAGGCCCTGTGTCCCGAAGGCGCGCAGTTCGATGCCGAGCCCGGGACGACGCTCTGCGACAACCTGCTCGCCCACGGCATCGAGATCGAGCATGCGTGCGAGAAGTCCTGCGCCTGCACCACTTGCCACGTGATTGTCCGCGAGGGCATCGACTCGCTCGAGCCCGCCTCGGAGAAGGAGGACGATCTCCTCGACAAGGCATGGGGCCTGGAATTCACCTCGCGCCTGTCCTGCCAGGCGAAGGTGGGAGACACGCCGCTCACGGTCGAGATCCCCAAGTACACGATCAACCAGGTATCGGAGGCCAAGCGATGAAATGGACCGACACGCGCGAGATCGCGATCGCGCTCGCCGACCGCTACCCCGACGTCGACCCGAAGTCGGTCCGGTTCACGGACCTGCGCGGGTGGGTGATGGGGCTGGAAGGCTTCTCCGACGCGCCCGATCGCTCGGGCGAGAAGATCCTCGAGGCGATCCAGATGGCCTGGATCGAGGAAGCGGATTGATCGCCTGAAATGCTGAGGGGGGCGGGTTTCCCCGCCCCCCTCAAGCGAAGCGCCGCGGGTCAGTTGGGGCTTACCGTGACCTTGCCGGCCTTGTTGATGTCGACCTCGGCATTCACGAACGCCGCGTTGTAGCCCTTGTCCTTCAGCTTGTGAAAGGCCATCTCCGCGCGAACGCCCGTCGAGCAGTGCGCGACGATGCGCTTGTCCTTCGGGATTTCCGCCATGCGCGCGAGCAGGTCCTCGTCGGGGATGAGCTTCGCGCCCTTGATCATGCCGGCGTTGGCTTCGTCGGTGTTGCGCACGTCGAGGATCAGCGTGTCGGCCGGGGTGCTTGCCACGAGCTTGCGGAACGCCTCTATCCCGATGTCGCCTGCGCGCGGCTTGGGCACATAGGCGACCGTGGTCGCGAGGGCGCCGGTGGCGACCGGGTAGCCCGCGGACTTCCAGCCGTTGAAGCCGCCGGGAATCACGGTCACGTTCACGTAACCGGCCCGGGTGATCGCGGAAGCCACTTCCATGGCCGCCTTCCCGTTGTCGGCGTCATAGACCATGACCGGGGGCTTCAACTTCTTGTCGGGGAACTTGGCGACCGCGGCCTTCACCTGCGCCGGGGTGATGGAAGCCGCTCCCGGAATGAAGCCCGCCCTGGATTCGGCCGCCGGGCGTGCGTCGACCAGGACGTGCGGGATGGCCTTGCCGATCCACGCCTCCTTCAGGTGCGCCGCCGCGAGCACGCCGACGCTCTTCTGCGTCCACTCCGGCCACCCCTCCCGGTAGACCCGCACGTTCGTGTAGCCCATCGCCTCGGCTCGCAGGAGCGAATTCGGGCTCAGCATGCAGGTGATGCCCTGGCAGAAGAAGATGATCCGCTTTGCCTTGTCCGCGGGCAGCTTCTCCGCGGCGAGCGCGTCGAAGCCCTTGGTCGTGAAGGGCAGGTTGATCGCGGTGGGAATGGTGCCTTCCTGCACGCGTGGCACGGGGCGGGAGTCGACCAGCACGTAGTTGCCGGCATCCGGGCCCTTCGCCACGAGCGCGGCGACGTCCTCGTAGTGCGCGAGCTTCTCCGGGGCGATCTTGATCGGGCCCTTGAACCAGATCTTCGTGGCCGTCTTGACCCCGTCCTTGTCGACGTAGGCGATCTTCGCCTCGTGGCCCTTGCGCATGTCGCGCATCGCCTCCGCGGGCTTGGGATCCCCGCCTTCGACCACCTGGATGGTCTTGGGGTCGAACTTCACGATCTCGGTCGCCGCGTCGATCTTCAGCTGGATCGACTGGGACTTGAAGGCGACGTTCTCGAAATTCCCGAAGGTCTCGCCGTCCCCGGCCTTGTGGCAGTTGGTGCAGAACTTCGGGATGTTGGCCTTGGCGGCCGGAGCCTCGGCGAGGGCGGCGGGAGCGAGTCCCATCGCGATCACGGCGGCAAGGGTGCGAAGCTTCATGGCGCGTACTCCTTCTCTGACAGTGTGGTATGTCGTCGGGGACGACGCCCGCAAGCCCTGCGAGTAGGAATTGCGCGAGCGTGCCTCCCTTTCGCCACCATTAGGCACCCGGGACGGCACGGACCGGCTGACTTATATCAACGCGCCCTTATATACCCCCGGCCTTCGGCCCGAAGTGCCTGAAAAAAAGGCAAAAAAAAGGGGCAGGAAACCTGCCCCACAAGGCGCACTCTTGAAAACGGAGGAAGAACCAGCCGGCCTTTCACCGACCCGGAGCCGAGGAGGCTCTGGCATGACGTTTCGCATGGATTATCTAGCAATCGTAGTGCCAAGTCCATGTTTCCCTGAAGAATCAGACTCTTACCGGAATCGCTGCCTGGTCGATGGTGGGGCAGGGCATCGGATGGCGTCGCCAACCGGCGACATCCAAAATGCGTTACAAACGTAACCCCTTGATTTTCGGCTGCGCAGGCTGTCTCCGGGCGGAGACGGCCCGCGTCACTTCGAGCCGGTTTTGAAGATCGCCGCCTCGATGCCGTGGCGTTGCAGGAGCTTGTAGAACTCCGTCCGGTTGCGCCGGGCGAGGCGCGCGGCCTGCGACACGCTGCCCTGGGTGAGCTTCATCAGTCGCGTGAGGTAGTCGCGCTCGAAGCGCTTTCGCGCATCCTCGAAGGAAGTCATCTCGTGCATCTCGACCTGGATCGCCTGCTCGACGAACACGGTCGGGATAACTTCCGTCGGGCACAGCGCGACCGATTGCTCCACCACGTTGTAGAGCTGCCGGACGTTCCCCGGCCATTTCGCCTTGCCCAGCATCTCCAGCGCCGCGGGGGCAAAGGAGGCCTTGTCGCGTCCGTAGCGGTGCGCCATCGACTCCAGGAAGTGCCGCGCGAGGAGCGCGATGTCCTCCGGGCGCTCGGCCAGGCTGGGCAGGCGCAGGCCGACCACGTTCAGGCGGTAGTAGAGATCCTCGCGAAAGCCACCGGTTTCCTTTTCCTTCGCGAGGTCGCGGTGGGTCGCCGAAATGATGCGCACGTCGATGGGAACCGTGCGCGAGGCGCCGATCGGGCGCACCTCGCGGGCCTCGATCACGCGCAGCAGCTTCACCTGCAGCGGCAGCGGCATGTCGCCGATCTCGTCCAGGAAAAGCGTTCCCCGGTCGGCGGTGATGAAGAGGCCGCGGTGGTCCGCGATGGCGCCGGTGAACGAGCCCTTCGTGTGTCCGAAGAGCTCGCTCTCCAGCAGCGTCTCCGGAATGGCCCCGCAGTTGATCGCGACGAAGGGCTCGCCGGCGCGCGGGCTGGCGCGGTGGATGGCGCGGGCGAGGAGCTCCTTGCCCGATCCGCTCTCGCCCTGTATCAGGACGCTCGCGTCGCTCGCGGCCACGCGCTGCGCCCGCGACAGGAGGTCTTCCATGAGCGAGGAGCGCGTGACGATTTCCTCGCGCCACGCCTGCCCCTCTCCCGTGCGCCCCTTGTGCCCGCCGTGCAGCGCGAGCGCGCGCGCGATCTGCGCCAGCAGCTCGTCCGCGTCGTAGGGCTTGGTGAGGTACCCGAAGACGCCGCGCTTCACCGCCGCCACGGCGTCGGGAATCGTGCCGTGCGCGGTGAGGATGATGACCGGCAGTCCCGGGTAGGACGCCTGGATCTCCCGGAACAGCGCCATGCCGTCCATCCCGCTCATGCGCAGGTCGGAGAGCACGACGTCGGGGCGGAAGGCGGCGATGGCCGCAAGGGCTCGGGGCCCGCTGTCGACCGCGTTCACGGCGTATCCGTTGGCCTTGAGCCGGATCGCGAGGAGCCGGAGGAGATCCGGGTCGTCGTCAACCAGCAACAGCGAGGCGCGGCCTTGCGAGGTCATGGCGGGAGGTGGGGTCCTTGCGGGCGCTGCAATGGGGGTCATCAGCATGGTGGCGATCGAGGCGGGTCGTTTCGGGAGGGGGCGCAGGCCCGTATCCGGGCGGCGGGCTGTCATCGCGAACCGGCAGCAAGAATCCTGCCATCAGTGGCCGCCGGTGGCCCGGAATCCGGCGCGCGCGCCTCATGCGGCCGCTTCGTGCTGGTCCCGCTTGCGGGGAATGCGGATCCGGAAGTGGGCGCCGGGCCCGTCGAGGATCTCCACGCGGCCCTTGTGGAGGCTCACGTACTCCTTGACTATCGACAGCCCCAGGCCGCTGCCCTTGATCGCCGCTAGGGGGGCGTCGGCTCCACGGTAGAAGGCCTCGAAGACCTTCTCGCGCTCCGGTGCGGGAATTCCCGGCCCCTCGTCGGCCACCTCGAATACGGCTTCCCCGCGGTCCTTGTAGAGCTTCACGGTGACGAGGCCCCGCTCCGGCGAGAACCTCACCGCGTTGGACAGCAGGTTGTCGAGCATCGCGCGGATCTTCTCCTCGTCGCAGTAGGCGGTGACGTTTTCCGCGTTGAAGTCGACGCGGATGCTCCTTGCCACCATGGCGAGCTTGCGGTCGTTCACGACGCGCTTCACGACGTCGCGGAGCTGCACGATCTTCGCGTCGAGGAAGGAGGCCTGGGCGTGCACCGCGCTGTAGTTGAGGAGCCCCTCGATCAACTTCCTCAGTTCGATCGAGTTCTCGCGCAGGATGCTCGCGATCTCGTGCTGCTCGGCGTTGAGGTTTCCCACGACGCCGGAGGACAGGAGATCGGATCCCTCGCGAAGCGCCGTGAGGGGCGTCTTCAGCTCGTGGGAGATGTGCTGCAGGAACCGGGTCTTCTGCTCCTCCAGCGTGACCAGGCGCCGGCGCAGCCAGTCGAGCTGCTCGCCCAGGCGGACCATGTCGCCGGGGCCCTCGATCTCGATGGGGCGCGCGAACTCGCCGTCGCCCAGGCACCGGATTGCGGAACTCACCTGGTTGATGGGGCGGGAGATCAGGAAGGTGAAGCTCGCGATGAGGAGCACGGCGGTGGGGATCAGCGCGACCAGCAGCCAGAAGACGCCGCTGCGCGAGCGGACCGCCTGCGCCCGAAGGCGCTCGATGGCCTCGTCGATCACGCCCTCTCCCAGGGAAACCAGGGACCGCGCCCGCGACGAGAGGAGGCGGAATTCGGCCGTGAGGCGCATCGAAAGCTCCGGCGAGGACGGCATCCGCGACAGGCGCCCGTGAATCTCCTCCTCTATGGCCGCGATCGCCGTGGTTTCCACGCGCTGAGCCTCCGACAGCGACATCTCCTCGAGCGCTCGCAGCGCAGCGGCGAAGTCGGTTCGGTCGGCGCGATAGGCGTCGAGGAAGGGCGCCTCTCCGGCCACGGCATACTGTCGCGCCGCGCGCTCGAGGGGGGGGACCTGCGAGGCGAGGGCGCGACTCGCCTGCGTCACGCGCACGGCGGCGAGGACCGCCTGCTCCGAGAGCGCGGCGAGCTTGTCGAACGCCACCGCGTTGGCGAAGAGCGCGAACACCAGGGGCGCGGCGACGATCGTGAAGCCGATGAGCAGCAGCGACAGGAACGAGCGCGGGTAGGAGATGCGCATCGCGAATGGGTCCGGGTTGGGCCGTGGATTATCCTCCGTGCCGCGCGCGTGGCGCAATCGGGCGCCGGAAGGCGCGTGCTATGATCGCCGCCGTTTCCTTCCGCCGGCGTCACGACTTCCCATGGCCTACCGTTCCGAAGCCACTCGGTTCCTCGACCAGCTCCTGGACAAGCACCCGGAGCTTCGCGAGCTGCGCAGCCGCAACCGCGCGACATGGTGGGATCGGACGCAGGAACCCGAAGCACTCGAGGAGCGCGAGGCCGCGCGGGTCGCGCAGGGCGATTACGTCTATTTCCCCCGTCCGCGAACGGAGCGCAGTCCCTCCGGCAGCTAGGCAGGAAAGAGCCCGAGCACCCCTTCGAGCCCCACGTGCGAGAGCGCGAAAGTGGCGCGCTCGCGCACGATCGGCTTGGCGTGGAAGGCGATGCTCGTTCCCGCCTCTTCCATCATCTCCAGGTCGTTCGCGCCGTCGCCGATGACGAGGACGCGCTCCTTCGGCAGCGCGAGCGACCGGCGCAACCGCGCCACGTGCCGCGCCTTGCCCGCGGCGTCCACGAGCGGGCCGCTCACGCGCCCGGCGAGGCGGCCGTCCTCGACGACGAGCACGTTGGCATGGGCCTCGTCGATGCCAAGCCGGTCGCGCAGTCGGTCCGTGAAGCACGTGAACCCACCGGAGACGAGCAATGTCCTGGTCCCGCAACGGTGCGCGGCGTCCAGCAGTTCGCGCGCGCCGGCGGTGAGTTCGAGCCGCTCCCGGTAGACACGATCGAGCGCGCCGGCATCGAGGCCCGCGAGTGCGGCCACGCGCAGGTGCAGGCTCTGCGCCCAGTCGATCTCGCCGCGCATCGCGGCGGCGGTGACCGCGGAAACTTCCGATTTGCGTCCGGCGAAGTCCGCGATCTCGTCGATGCACTCGACGGTGATGAGGGTCGAGTCCATGTCGAGGGCGAGCAGGCCGAAGTCCGCGAGGCGGCTGCCCCGGGCGACGAAGCCCCAGTCGAGACGGGCCGTCGCGCAGCGCGCCGCGACGTCCGCGCGCGTGGCAGGGTCGGCGCCGGGCATCCGGAAGACCCCGCCGGAGCCGCGCTCGACCGCGCTTGCCCGTGAGAGCGAGCGCAGCGCCTCGAGATCGGGCGCCCCGACCTGCGCTCCCTGGATCACGAGGTCGAAGGCGTTCACGGGGTACCCAGGCGCTTCATGAACCCGCGCACCTCGGCCGCGCGCTCTCGAAGGTCCGCAATGGCGGCCTCGATGCGCACGCGGTCCGGTCCCGGCATGCGGTAGCGCCCGCCGGACTGCACGAGCGCGATGATGCGCCGGCCGTCGACCGGGGGGTCGGGAACGAACTGCACGACGATGGCGGACGGGCTCGCGTCGATGCGCGCCACGCCGAGCGGGGCGCCAAGGACGCGCAGCCGGTGGCACTCGAGCAGCACGCGTGCGGGCTCCGGAAGCGAGCCGAAGCGATCGACGAGCTCCTCGGTGAGCCGCTGCAGGTCGTCCTCGGCGGCGCAGTTCGCCAGCCGCTTGTAGATCACGAGACGCTCGTGCACGTCGCCGCAATAGGCCTCCGGAAGCAGCGCCGGGGCGTGGAGGTTCACCTCGGCGGCCACCGCCAGGGGGCGCGAGAGGTCGGGCTCCTTCCCGGCCCGCAGGGATTTCACGGCGTGCTCGAGCATCTCCGTGTAGAGCGCGAAACCCACGTCGTGTATGCCGCCGGACTGGCTCTCGCCCAGCACCTCCCCGGCGCCGCGAATCTCCAGGTCGTGCATCGCGAGGTAGAAACCCGCGCCCAGGTCCTCCATCGCCTGGATGGCCTCCAGGCGCTTCTTCGCGTTGGCGCCCAGCGCGTCCTCGGGCGGGGTGAGGAGGTACGCGTAGGCCTGGTGGTGGGACCGGCCCACGCGCCCGCGCAACTGGTGCAACTGGGCGAGCCCGAAGCGGTCGGCGCGGTCGATCAGGATCGTGTTGGCCGAGGGCACGTCGATGCCGGTTTCGATGATCGTGGAGCACAGCAGCACGTTGGACCGCTGGTGGTAGAAGTCGCGCATGACGCGCTCGAGATCGCGCTCGCGCATCTGGCCATGGGCCACGCTGATGCGCGCCTCCGGCAGCAGCTTCTCCAGCGTCTCGCGGCGGTTTTCGATCGTCTCCACCTCGTTCCAGAGGTAATAGGCCTGGCCGCCGCGCTTCAACTCCCGCAGCACCGCCTCGCGCACGATGCCGGCGGAGTTGCGAGCGACGAAGGTCTTGATGGCGAGGCGGCGCTGCGGCGCGGTCGCGATGACGGAGAAGTCGCGCAAGCCCTCGAGCGACATCGCGAGTGTGCGCGGGATGGGCGTGGCCGTGAGCGTGAGCACGTCGACCTGGGAGCGCAGGCGCTTCAGGCTCTCCTTCTGGCGCACCCCGAAGCGGTGCTCCTCGTCGATGATGACGAGGCCCAGGTTCCTGAAGGCCACGTCCTTCTGGATGAGCTTGTGCGTGCCTATCGCGATGTCGACCGTGCCGTCGGCGAGCCCCGCGATCGCGCCAGCGGTCTCCTTTGCGCTGCGGAAGCGCGAGAGCTCCGCGAGCTTCACGGGCCAGGAGGCGAAACGGTCGCTGAAATTCGTGAAGTGCTGCTCCGCGAGCAGCGTCGTCGGCACGAGGATCGCCACCTGCCGGCCCGCCGCGACGGCGACGAATGCCGCGCGCATCGCGACCTCGGTCTTCCCGAAGCCCACGTCCCCGCACACGAGGCGGTCCATGGGCTTGCCCCCGGTCATGTCCGTGATGACCGCGCGGATCGCGCTCGCCTGGTCGGGCGTCTCCTCGAACTCGAAGGCGGCGGAAAACGCCTCGTAGTCCTGCTCCTTCAGGGGAAAGGCGAAGCCCTGCCGGGCGGCGCGCCGGGCGTAGAGGTCGAGGAGCTCGGCGGCGGCGTCGCGCACCTGCTGGGCGGCCTTGCGCCGCGCCTTCTCCCACTGGCCGCTGCCGAGGCGGTGCACTGGCGCGTCCTCGGGCGAGGCGCCGGCGTAGCGGCTGATCACGTGCAGCTGCGAGACGGGCAGGTAGAGCTTGTCGCCGCCGTCGTACTCGAGGTGCAGGAACTCCGTCGGGCCCTCCCCGAGGTCCATGGTCACGAGCCCCTGGTAGCGCCCGATCCCGTGCTGGCTGTGGACGACCGGGTCGCCCTCCTTGACCTCGGCCAGGTCGCGCAGCATCGCTTCCGCGCTGGTGCGCCCGCGCGCGTCCCTGCGGCGGGTCTGGCGGACCTGGGAGGGGTACAGCTCCGCCTCGGTCACGATCGCCAGCCGCTCGCCGGGCACCGAGAACCCCGCGGCTAGCGGGCCGTGGGTGAGGGCGAGGGGCGAGGCGGATTGCGCGAAACGCGTCCAGTCGTCGACAAGCGCCGGATGCAGGCCATGCTCGCCGAGCATCTGCGCGAGGGTCTCCCGGCGTCCGGGGCCGTCGGCGACGATGAGCACGCGCCCGTCGAAAGTGCCGACCAGCCGCTCGAGCGCGTGCAGCGGCTCCGCGGAGCGCCGGTCCACGCCGACGTCGGGCACGTCGGCCGCAACGAACGACGACGCGTTCGCGGGGGGCGGGCCGGCGGCGCCGCGCTTCACGTCGATGCGCGGGAACGCCTGCAGCCCGACGAAGAACGCCTCCGCCGGAAGGTAGAGATCGCCCGGCGGCAGGAGCGGCCGGTCGGCGTCGCCGCGCAGCAATTCCCAGCGGCTCTTCAGGTCGCGCCAGAACGCCTCCGCCCCCTCAGGCACGTCCTCCTGCAGGACGCAGGTCGCCCCGGGCGGCAGGTAGTCGAAGAGCGTCGCCGTCGCCTCGTGGAACAGCGGCAGGTAGCATTCGACGCCCGCCGGGGCGATGCCGTTGGAGACGTCCTTGTAGGCGCGCCGTTTCGTGGGGTCGCCCTCGAAACGCTCGCGGAAGTTGGCCCTGAAGCGCGTGCGCGCCTCGTCGTCCATGGGGAACTCGCGTGCGGGCAGCAGGCGCACCTCGGTCACCGGGTAGATGGAGCGCTGCGAGTCCACGTCGAAGCTGCGGATGGTCTCGATCTCCTCTCCGAGGAGGTCGATGCGGTAGGGAACCGCGCTGCCCGTCGGGAAGAGGTCGACGAGGCCGCCGCGGACGCAGAACTCCCCGGGCGCCATCACCTGCTGGACGGCGGCGTAGCCCGCCAGTGCCAGCTGCGCCTTGAGCGCCTCGAGGTCCAGGCGGGACTTCTGCTTCAGGAAGAAGGTTCGCGCGGCGAGGTAGCTGCGCGGCGCCAGGCGCTGCAGCGCGGTGGAGACGGGGATGAGCCCGACGTCGCAGGCGCCCTGCGAGAACTGGTGCAGGGTCGCCAGCCGCTCCGACACGAGGTCGGGGTGCGGCGAGAACTGGTCGTAGGGCAGGATCTCCCAGTCCGGAAGCCGGTTGACCGCGAGGCAGGGGTCGAACCACGCGATCTCGTCGCGAAGGCGCTCCGCGTCCTGCGCCGACTCCGTGATCACGAAGACGGGCCTGGTACTCCTCGCGAGGCGCGCGAGCCAGAGGGCGTCGGAGGAGCCCGAGCGGGCGACCGCGGGCCTTGCCAACGCGACTACGCGACGACGACCGGGATCTTGCCGATCTTCGCGCGCCACTGCGCGGGACCGGACTTGTGCACGGCGTTGCCGCCCGCGTCGACGGCCACGGTCACCGGCATGTCCTTCACCTCGAACTCGTGGATCGCCTCCATGCCGAGTTCCTCGAAGGCGAGGACACGCGCCTTCTTGATCGACTTGGACACGAGATAGGCCGCGCCGCCCACGGCGATGCAGTAGGCCGCGCCATGCTTCTTGATGGATTCGATCGCGACCGGCCCGCGCTCGCTCTTGCCGACCATGCCGATCAGTCCCGATTTCGCGAGCATGGGCTCGACGAACTTGTCCATCCGCGAGCTGGTCGTCGGACCCGCGGGTCCCACCGCCTCCTCGCGCACGGCGTCAACGGGGCCCACGTAGTAGATGAAGCGGTTGGTGAAGTCCACGGGGAGCTTCTCGCCCCTGGCCATCATTTCCACCAGGCGCTTGTGCGCGGCGTCGCGGCCGGTGAGGAGCTTTCCGGAGAGCAGCAGCGTTTCGCCGGCCTTCCAGCTGGCGAGGTCGGCCCGGGTGAGCGAGTCCAGATCCACGCGCCGGCTCTTGGCGAAGTCGAGGGCGAGCTTCGGCCAGTCCTCGAGATCAGGCGGGGCGAAGGTGGCGGGGCCGGAACCGTCGAGAACGAAGTGCTGGTGGCGCGTGGCCGCGCAGTTGGGCAGGAGCGCGACGGGCTTGGAGGCGGCGTGCGTGGGATAGTCGTTCACCTTCACGTCGAGCACCGTGGTGAGGCCTCCCAGCCCCTGGGCGCCGATGCCCAGCGCGTTCACCTTCTCGTAGAGCTCGAGGCGCAGTTCCTCGGCGCGGTTCCTGGCACCGCGCGCAAGCAGGTCCTGGATGTCGATCGGATCCATCATGCCCCACTTGGCCATGAGCATCGCCTTCTCGGGCGTGCCGCCGATGCCGAGGGACAGGATGCCGGGCGGGCACCAGTCCGCGCCCATCGTGGGCACGACGGAGAGCACCCAGTCGACCACGGAGTCCGAGGGAAGCAGCATCGCGAACTTGCTCTTGTTCTCGGAGCCGCCGCCCTTGGCCGCGACGATCACCTCGACCTTGTTGCCGGGTACCAGCTCCACGTGCACCACGGCGGGCGTGTTGTCGCCGGTGCTCTTTCGCTTGCCGTCGGGGTCGGAGAGGACGGAGGCCCGCAGCGGGTTGTCCTTGTCGGTGTAGGCGCGGCGCACGCCCTCGTCGACCATCTGCTGCAGCGTCATCTTCACGTCCCAGCGCACGTCCATGCCGACGCGGAGGAAGGCGATCGCGATGCCCGTGTCCTGGCACATGGGGCGGTGGCCCTCCGCGGACATGCGCGAGTTGATGAGGATCTGCGCCATCGCGTCCCGGGCGGCGGGAGATTCCTCGCGCTCGTAGGCCTTGGCGAGGGCGCGAATGTAGTCGACCGGATGGTAGTAGCTGATGTACTGGAAGGCGTCGGCGACGCTCTGGATCAGGTCTTCCTGGCGGATCGTGGTCATGGCGGCGGAGGCCCGGCGGGAAGGGCCGGACATCGGGAGTGGGAGACGGTCATTTTAGACCAAAGTGCAGGGCGCTCCGCAGGGGCGGAAAGTCCTACGCGGCGGCGTGAGGGGCGATTGCGCCAGGTCAAGGCCCGGCGAGGCGCGCCGGGCTAGTGCGAGGCGACCGGCGGCCGCGGCATGATGCGGTCGCAGGCCGCGATCGCCATGGCAGAGAAGAGGAACGCGATGTGGATCGCGGTCTGGGCGACGAGCACCTTCTCGGTGTAGTTGTCGGCGTTGATGAAGGTCTTGAGCAGGTGGATGGAGGAGATGCCGATGATCGCGGTGGCGAGCTTCACCTTGAGCACGGACGCGTTCACGTGGGAGAGCCACTCGGGCTGGTCGGGATGGCCCTCGAGATCGAGGCGCGAGACGAAAGTCTCGTAGCCGCCGACGATCACCATGATCAGGAGGTTCGAGATCATCACCACGTCGATCAACGCGAGCACCACCAGCATGATCACCGTTTCGTTGAACTTGGGAGCCGCGTGGCCGATCACCGTTCCCGCGGCATCCTTGATCTCGGGCAGGCTGTAGCCGACGCTGTCTATGAGCAAGGCGAGCGCGGCCTTGTCGCCGAACGCGGCCTCGACCAGGTGCACCAGCTCCACCCAGAAGTGGAAGACGTAGACCGCCTGGGCCACGATCAGGCCCAGGTAGAGCGGCGCCTGCAGCCAGCGGGTCCAGAAGATGAAGCCGCCCAGGTAGCGCAGGGCGTTCGGGCGGACGGGCGTGCGGGGCGGGGTGAGCGTGGACATCCGGCGATTCTAGCCTGCGGAACGCGAGATCGCGATGGCCGGCGTGATGTCGCGACGCAATATCTTGCCGTTGCGGGTCCTCGGAAAATCGCGGGCGAGGTAGACCACCTTCGGCGCCTTGTAGGAAGCCAGGTGCTCGTGCCCGAAGGCCGCGAGTTCGTCGGGCGTGACGCTCTGGCCGGGGTGCGGGATCACGTAGGCGACGACGAGGAGCTTGTCCCGGCCCGCTTCCTCGCCCACGCAGGCGCAATCGGCGACCGCGGGATGGCTCTTCAGCACCCGCTCGACCTCGTAGGGCGAGACGCGGTAGCCGAAGCTCTTGATGATGTCGTCCTTGCGGCCGAGGAACCACAGGTAGCCGTCCGGATCGTAGCGCGCGTAGTCGCCGGTGAAGAACCAGCCGTCGTGACGCTGCTTTGCCGTCTCCTCGGGGAGGTTCCAGTAGCGCAGGAAGAGCCCGGGGTCGGACTCGGGGATGCAGATCATGCCCTCCTCGCCGGCGGCGACCTCCTGGAGCGTCTCCGGGTCGAGCAGCCGGACGTCGTGGCCGGGCTGGGGGAATCCGGCGCTGCCCGGGCGAATCGGGCGCAGCTTGCTCTGGGACAGGTAGTAGCTGAACTCGCTCATGCCCACCGCCTCGAAGATGTCGAGGCCGAAGCGCTCCTTCCACAGGCCGAACACCTCGTCGGAAAGATGCTCGCCTGCGCTCATGCAGTGGCGCAGGGTGGGCACGTCGGCGCGCGTGAACGCGGTTTTCTGCAGTATCTGGCGGTAGACGGTCGGCACGCCGATGAAGATCGTCGCGCCGTGCTTCGCGATGAGGCGCGGCCAGGTCGCGGCGTCGTTCTTGCCCTCGTGGGCGATCATCGTCTTGCCGCGGTAGAGCGGATCCATGAGCGCCGAGCCCAGCACGTAGGTCCAGTTGAACTTGCCCGAATGCACGATGCGGTCTACTTCCCCGGCGCCGTCGCCGCGCCCCTGCGCTTCCGGCGACCGGGGATCCCGGAAATCGAACCAGTACGCCGCTGCGGGGGTGCGCCCGATGAGCGAGCGGTGGCCGTGGAGGACCCCTTTCGGGTAACCGGTGGTCCCCGAGGTGTAGACGAGATACGCGGGATCGTCGATCGCGGTATCGGCGGCTGGTTCCCACCGCGCAATTGCCGACAGCGCGCCGTCGAGGTCGATCACCTCGACGCCGTCGAAGGGAAGCGCCTCGCCGGGGCCCGACAACAGCGCGAAACGCAGCGACTCCTTTCCCGCGAGCTGGGGGCCCATCGCCTTCCAGGCGGCCTTGTCGATGACGATCGCCTGCGCTCCGGAGTCGTGGGCGAGGTATTCGACTTCCTCGGCGGTGAGGAGCGTCGACGTCGGCACGCTCACCGCCCCGCGCTTCATGGCGCCCAGGAAGGCGGTCGGGTAGTCGATGGCGTTGGGCAGCCGTATCAGCACGCGCTCTCCCGCGCCGATGCCCAGGTCGCGAAGCAGCTGCGCAAAGCGGCTGGTGCGCTCGGCCAAGGCGCGGTAGGTGATGGAACTCGTGCCCAGCGCATCGTCTTCCACGATCATTGCCAACCGGTCGGCCGCGTCCGTGCCCAGGTGGGCGTCGGTGCAGGCCACGCCGATGTTCAGTCGCGCGGGAATCTCCCACGACCAGGGCGGGAAGGGCGCGAGTGCGGAGCGGTTGCTCGTGGTCACAGGATGACTCCGTACGGCCAGTTTTGGCGGTCCCGTGACCTGAAGGTCAGTGACCGCCGAAACTGCCCTCGACGCGGACTCACAGGATGACTCCGTACGGCCAGTTTTCCCGGACGACCTGGGCGGGGAGGCGCCGCAGGACGTCCATGGCGAAGTCGGTGTCCTCCGCGGAGAGCGCGTGCAGCGCGTGGGCGCGCAGGAGCGTCTGCAGGGCCTTGCCGAACATCGGCGGGTCGAGCATCTCTCCCTGGAACTTGATGGCGCCGCCGAGCAGCGCATCGGCTTCCACCGCCGCCCCGAGGATCTCTCGCTTGGTCTTGATCTCGGACGGGGAGGGCGTGAACGCCACCTTGCAGGGGTGGATGTGGGAGGGGTGGATCACCTGCTTTCCCGAGAGCCCCAGGGAAGCCTCCTCGCAGGCGTGCCTGTAGACCACGCGCGATTCCTCGTCGCCGTGCAGGTCGAGCCAGCGGCGCACGTCGTCGGGCTCGACGAAGTCCTCGGGCATCGTCGACTCCCCGATCAGGGTCTCCACGCCCCCGATGACGCCCTTGCCCGCGATGCGCGCCTCGAAGAGGATGTCGTGCAGGTAGAACTTGAGTTCCTCGGTCCAGTGGCGCGGCGTGATATGGATTCCCATCGCCTTGGAGAAGTCGTGGATGCCGAACACCACGTGCTTCACCGTCTTGTACTGCATGAGCTCCGGCGCGATCTTGAGCGACTTGGGGTGCTCGATGATGGGCTGGATGGTGATCCGGTTGTTCAGCCCCACGAGAACCGCGGAAAGGTCGCGTATTTCCGGGGCGCCGTAGGCCTCCCCGGCCTTCGCGAGCATGACGACGTCGAAGTAGTCGGCGAGGTCGCGCACCAGCGCGAGGTCCTTCTCGTACTCCTCCGTCCGGAACGGGTTGATGCGCACCGCGATCTGGACCTCGCGCTTCCTCGGCAGGCCGGGCAGCTCGCGGCGCAGCAGTTCGCGGCTCAGCTCCTTCTGGCGGCAGCCGTCCTCGAGGTCGAAGAGCAGGGTATGCGAGGTGGTGTTCCACGCGTGCTTGTTGAAGCGCTGCGCCGCCTGCTCGAGGTCCTCGTAGATGCCCAGCGAGGGCGCGTACTTGACGGGCGGGTAGTAGATCTGGATGCCGGGCCAGTAGTCGCCGAGGATCTCGGGCGCGGCCGGGGAAGGGGCGGTCATGGCGGCGATCGGCGGGGAGGTCATGGGATCCTCTAGGATTCAAGGGTTTGCGGTGATGGCCCTTGGGGCGGCATGGCACCTGCCTGCCGCGAATTCCCGGGCCGCGTTTCACGCTAGCACCGATGTTGCAGTGCGTCAACGCTCTTATATAAGATAGCAGACTTGGGCGCGCGGACGCGGGTTTTCCCGGGGGGCGAGGGGCGCGGCGGCGGCAGCCCTGTGCTATAAAAAACGCGGCCCGCAGGCAGCGGGCGCCAGCCGCCACGAGAAGGCCGAAGGCCGCCGAGCAGGCACCAGAAAAAGGAGGAATACCGGCATGTCGAAGATCGAATCCGTCCACCACGAGGAGCGCGTCTTCCCGCCCGCGGAAGCTTTCGTGAAGCAGGCCAATGTGTCCGGCATGGCCGCCTACCAGGCTCTCTGCGACGAGGCGGGACGCGATTTCGAGGGCTTCTGGGCCCGGCTCGCGCGCGAGAACCTGCTGTGGTCGAAGCCGTTCACCAAGCCGCTCGACGAATCGAAGGCGCCTTTCTACCGCTGGTTCCACGACGGCGAGTTGAACGCCTCGTACAACTGCCTGGACCGGCACCTGAAGTCGCAGCCCGACAAGGTCGCGATCGTCTTCGAAGCGGACGACGGGAAGGTGACGAAGGTCACGTACCGGGAGCTCTACCATCGCGTCTGCGAGTTCGCCAACGCGCTCAAGGCCGGCGGCATCGCCAAGGGCGAGCGTGTTCTCATCTACATGCCGATGTCGATCGAGGCGGTGGTCGCGATGCAGGCCTGCGCGCGCATCGGCGCCACCCACTCCGTGGTCTTCGCCGGCTTTTCCGCCAAGAGCCTGCAGGAGCGGATCATCGACGCGGGCGCCGTGGCGGTCATCACCGCCGACGGACAGTTCCGCGGCGGCAAGGAGATCGCGCTCAAGCCCGCGGTCGACGAGGCGCTCGCGATGGGCGGATGCGAGAGCATCCGCCAGGTGATCGTCTACAAGCGCTCCGGTTCCGCGGTGGCGATGCAGGCGCCGCGCGACCAGTGGTGGCACGACGCGGTCCAGGGCCAGCCCCGGGAGTGCGAACCGACCTGGGTCGACGCCGAGCATCCGCTCTTCATCCTGTACACCTCGGGCTCCACGGGCAAGCCCAAGGGCGTCCAGCATTCCACCGCCGGCTACCTGCTGCACGCGATGCTCACGATGAACTGGACGTTCGACCACAAGCCCAGCGACGTCTTCTGGTGCACGGCCGACGTGGGCTGGGTGACGGGCCATACCTACATCGCCTACGGGCCGCTCGCGGTGGGGGCCACGCAGATCGTCTTCGAGGGGGTGCCCACCTATCCCGATGCGGGGCGATTCTGGAGGATGATCCAGGACCACAAGGTGAACGTCTTCTACACTGCGCCGACCGCCATCCGCTCCCTGATCAAGGCGGGAGGCGAGTTGCCGAAGCAGTACGACCTGTCGTCGCTTCGCATCCTCGGGACCGTCGGCGAGCCGATCAACCCCGAGGCCTGGATGTGGTACTACCGGACGGTGGGCGGGTCGCGCTGCCCCGTGGTCGACACGTTCTGGCAGACGGAGACCGGCGGCCACATGATCACGCCGTTGCCGGGAGCCACGCCGCTCGTGCCAGGCTCCTGCACGCTGCCGCTGCCGGGGATCATGGCGGCGATCGTCGACGAGACCGGCCACGAGCTCCCGAACGGGCAGGGCGGCATCCTCGTGGTTAAACGCCCCTGGCCCGCGATGATCCGCACGATCTGGGGCGATCCCGACCGGTTCAGGAAGTCCTACTACCCCGCCGAACTGGGAGGAACGCTCTACCTCGCGGGCGACGGCGCGATCCGCGACAAGGAGACGGGCTACTTCACGATCATGGGGCGCATCGACGACGTGCTCAACGTCTCGGGGCACCGCATGGGGACGATGGAGATCGAGTCGGCCCTGGTCGCGAACACGAAGCTCGTGGCCGAGGCGGCCGTGGTTGGACGGCCGGACGACGTGACGGGAGAAGCCGTCGTGGCGTTCGTGGTGCTCAAGGGCCAGCGCCCCACGGGGGACGAGGCCAGGGCACTCGCGAAGGAGCTGCGGGACTGGGTCGGCAAGGAAATCGGTCCCATCGCGAAGCCCAAGGAAATCCGCTTCGGCGACAATCTCCCGAAGACGCGATCGGGCAAGATCATGCGCCGGCTGCTGCGCGTTCTCGCCAGGGGCGAGGAGATCACCCAGGACGTTTCGACGCTCGAGAATCCGGCAATCCTGGAGCAACTCAAGCAACCGTTGTAGGCCGCGGCGTGGGGGGGGTGGCGCGGAACGGGGCGCGCACCCCCTGCCCGCGCCCGATTGACGGCCGTCATTCCGGGCGCGCCGAAGCATGGAACACTTCCCGCCATGAACGAACGCCAGCCGCCGCCGCTCCTCGTCGCCGCCACCGCGGACATCCTGCGCAAGCATGCGCCCTTCGATGCGATGGCGAAGGCCGACCTCGACCATCTGGCGGGCGGCCTCAAGCTGCGCTATTTCGCCCGCGACACGGTGATCCTGTCGCCCGAGAACGGGATCATCGACTCGCTCTTCATCATCCAGCGCGGCGCCGTGCAGGCCGACGAGCCCACGCAGGTCTCGCTGCACACGATGGCCGCCACGCTCACCGACGGCGAATGCTTTCCCATCGGCGCGCTCGTCGCCTCGCGCGCCACCACGCTGCGCTACACCGCCCTCAAGGACACCTTCTGCTACGTGCTCGAAGAGGCCCGCTTCAAGGAGGTGATGGCGAGCAGCCCCGAGTTCCACGCCTTCTGCACGCGACGCCTGGCTGCGCTCCTGGCCGCCTCCACGAGAGGGACGCGCGAGGCGTACTCCAGCCGCGCGGCCGACGAGCTCACGATGGCCTCGCCATTGCGAAACGCCCTTCGCCACGCGCCGGTGACGCTTCCGGAGTCGGCGAGCGTGCGCCAGGTGCTGGAACTGATGAAGTCGCGGCGAATCGGCTCGATCGTCCTGACCGGCGGCGACGGGGCCGCATCGGGGATCTTCACGCAGACCGATGTCCTCAATCGAGTCGCACTCGCCGCGCAGCCGCTGGACCGGCCGGTGTCGGAGGTGATGACGCGCGACCCGGCCAAGCTCTCGGCGGGAAGCGCCCTGTCGGAGGCGGCGCAGCTCATGGCGAGGAAGGGCTTTCGCCACGTGCTGGTCGTCGATGGCGACCGGCTCATGGGGGTGATCTCCGAGCGCGACCTGTTCGGCCTGCAGCGCCTGTCGATGCAGGGGCTTCGCAAGGACATCGGCCGCGCCGAGACGGTCGACGCGCTCGCCTTTGCGGCCCGCGAGGTCCGGGAACTCGGCACGGCGATGCTCGCGCAGGGGGTGGCCGCCGAACAGCTCACGCAGTTCATCTCGGCCCTGAACGATGCGGTGACCGACCGGGCGATAGAACTCGCGCTTCGCGAGCACGACGTGGCCGGCATAGGGTTCTGCTGGATGGGCCTGGGGAGCGAGGGACGCAACGAGCAGACGCTCGCGACGGACCAGGACAATGCCATCATCTTTCCCGACGCCGCCGGCGACGACCGGGAGGCCACGAGGAAGAAGCTCCTCGCGTTCGCCGACCAGGTGAACCGCGCGCTGGATGCCTGCGGGTTTCCCCTGTGCAGGGGCGACATCATGGCGCGCAACCCGGCGTGGTGCCTGAGCCTCGCGGAGTGGTTCCACCGCTTCGACGACTGGATTCGCAACTCGGATCCCGAGGCGCTGCTCAATGCCTCCATCTTCTTCGACTTCCGCGCGCTCCACGGCGACGCGAGCCTGGTCGACCGGCTTCGCGAATTCCTGCTGGCCCACGTGAAGGACCGGCCTGTCTTCCTCCGGCAGATGGCGGCCAACGCGCTGCAGACGCGCCCGCCCCTGGGCCTTTTCGGGGACATCGTCGGCGGCGAGGGGGGGACGATCGACCTGAAGCGGCAGGCCTCCCGCGTATTCGTCGACTGCGCGCGGATCATGGCGCTCGCCGCGGGCGTGGACGCCGTCTCCACCGCGGAGCGGCTGCGGGGCACCGGAAAGCGCATCCGCGTGAGCAGCGACGACATCGCGACCGCCATCGACGCGTTCCAGTTCGTCCAGATGCTGCGACTGCGCGCCCAGGACAGCCTCGACCGGGGCTCGGGGGCATCGGAGCCGAACCGGATCGACCCGGATTCGCTGAACAGCCTCGATCGCCGCATCCTGCGCGAGTCCCTCCGGCAGGCACGCAAGCTGCAGAACCGGGTCGCTCTGGACTATCAGCTCTAGGGCCCCGCGGCGGTGATTTCCTCGATCTGGCCATTCCGCCGCGCCCGAACCGCGCTTCCCGCCGAGGTGGCGCGCTGCGTCGAGCGCTGGCGTGGCCTCGCCGAGTACGAGCGCGGCCGGCCGCCGGCGACGGGGAGATGGGTGGTGGTCGACGTGGAGTCGAGCGGCCTCGATGCGGTGAACGACACCTTGATCGCGGTGGGAGCCCTAGCCGTCGTCGACGGCCAGATCGACCTTGCCGACAGCTTCGAGGTGATCCTGCGCCAGGAGGCCCCGAGTACGGTCGCAAACATCGAGATCCACGGCATCGGGGGCACGGAACAGACGCAGGGCGAGGACCCGCGCGAGGCGCTGGCCGCTTTTCTCGCCTTCGTCGGCAAGGATCCGCTCGTCGCCTTTCACGCGCCGTTCGATTCCACGATGCTGCGCCGGGCCGTCGATAGGCACCTCGGCATCGCGTTCAAGCGACCGTGGCTGGATCTCGCGGACATCGCGCCGCTCGTGTGGCCCCGGTACGCGAGCCGGCTCTCCGGGCTGGACGACTGGCTCGAGACGTTCTCGATCCCGGTGGCCTTCCGGCACCGCGCGATTGCGGACTGCCTTGCGACGGCACAGCTGCTGCTCATGGTCCTTCCGGCGGCTGCCGGGATCGGGGCGTCGACCGCCGGGCAGCTGGTCTCCCTGTCGGGGGCGGATCGCTGGCTCTCCTGACCGGCCGCGCCGGCTCGATTGACAAGGCGGGCACCGGGGCACTCTACTAGGGCCGGGCGCGCGGCCCCGGGGGCCGCTGATCCGCCCGCAGACTTCCCGAGGAGTCCATGAGAAAGCCGAGCCTGCGCGCGTATCGCATCGTGTCCCTGTTCCTGCTCGGGTGCCTCCTCTTCAACTACCCCGTCCTCGCGCTCTTCAACGTGGGCGCCACTGCCGCAGGGGTGCCGGTTCTCTACGTATACCTGTTCGTCGCGTGGGGGGTGACGATCGCGCTCGCGGCGGTAGTGATCGAGGGCGGGACCTAGCGGGGACGCGCCGTGCTGCAGGGCTGGATCATCATCACGGTTTCGTTCGCCTACATCGGGCTGCTCTTCGCGGTCGCCTGGTTCGCGGACAAGCGGGCGGCCCAGGGCCGCTCGATCATCTCCAATGCCTGGGTGTACAGCCTGTCGCTCGCGGTCTACGCGACGGCCTGGACGTTCTACGGAAGCGTCGGGCGTGCCGCGACGGACGGCGTGGGGTTCCTGCCGATCTACATCGGGCCGACGCTCATGATGCTGCTGGGTTGGTTCGTCCTGCGCAAGATGGTGCGCATCGTCCGGTTGAACCGCACCACGTCGCTCGCCGATTTCGTGGCCTCGCGATACGGCAAGAGCGCGCTCATCGGCGGCCTCGTCACGATCATCGCCGTCATCGGCATCCTGCCCTACATCTCGCTGCAGCTGAAGGCCGTCTCGAACAGCTTCCAGATCCTCCTGGGCTATCCCGAGATCGTCATGCCCCCCAAGGTAGGATCGATGGTGGTCATGCAGGACACGGCCTTCTACGTCGCGCTCTTCATGGCGCTCTTCGCCATCGCTTTCGGCACCCGCCAGCTCGATGCCGCGGAGCGCCACGAGGGCATGGTGGCCGCAATCGCCTTCGAGTCCATCGTGAAGCTGGTCGCCTTCCTGGCGGTCGGGTCCTACGTCGCCTTCTTCATGTACGACGGGCTGGGCGATCTCTTCGCGCGCGCGGCCAGCCGCCCGGACCTGGGCCTCCTGATGGCGCCCCTCGGAGGCGCGGCCGGAAGCTACGCGAGCTGGGTGTGGCTCACGGTGCTTTCCATGCTCGCGATCATCTTCCTGCCGCGCCAGTTCCAGGTTGCGGTGATCGAGAACACGGACGAGCGCCACCTGCGGCGCGCGGCCTGGGTCTTTCCGCTGTACATGCTGGCGATCAACATATTCGTGCTGCCGATCGCGTTCGGCGGAGTGCTCCACTTCCCGCAAGGCGAGGTGGATGCCGATACCTTCGTGCTGACGCTTCCCATGGTCCAGAAGGCCGAGGGGCTCGCGCTCCTCGTGTTCATCGGCGGTCTCTCTGCGGCCACGGGCATGGTGATCGTCGAGACGATCGCGCTGTCGACGATGATCTGCAATGACCTCGTGATGCCGGTGCTGCTTCGCACCCGCGCCTTCCGCCTCACGGAGCAGCGCGACCTCTCGAGCCTGCTGCTGGATATCCGCCGCGCGGCGATCATCGCGCTGCTCATGGGCGGCTACTTCTATTACCTCCTCGCGGGCGAGGCCTACGCGCTGGTATCCATCGGACTCATTTCCTTCGCGGCCGTGGCGCAGTTCGCGCCCGCGGTCATCGGCGGGTTGTACTGGAAGGGCGGAACGCGGCTGGGCGCGCTGGCCGGGCTCTCGGCCGGATTCACCGTCTGGGTCTATACGCTCCTGCTTCCGGCCTTCGCGAAGTCGGGCTGGCTTGGCGTGGAGCTGGTGGAGCAGGGGCCCTGGGGCATGGAGCTCCTGCGGCCCACGCAACTCTTCGGGCTCACCGGCCTGGACCAGATCACCCATGCGATGATCTGGAGCATGATCGCCAACGTGGGCGCCTACATGATCGGGTCCGTGGTCCGCCGCCAGAGCGCGGCGGAACACGTCCAGGCCACGCTGTTCGTGGACGTGTACCAGCAGACGGGCGAGCCGGGTTCGCCGTGGCGCGGGGCGACTTCGGCATCGGCGCTGCAGACGCTCGTCGGCCGCTTCCTGGGGCCGGCACGGGCCGCGGAGCTTTTCATGTCCTACGCGCGGATGCGCGGCGTGACGAGCGTGGACGAGCTCGAGGGTGATCGCGACCTCGTGCGCTTCGCGGAGCTGCAATTGGCCGGAACCATCGGGGCGGCAAGCGCGAAGACCATGGTGGCGACCGTTGCGCAGGAGGAGCCCCTGGGCCTCGAGGAGGTGATGACGATCATCGACGAGGCCTCGCAGGTGATCGCCTACAGCCATCGCCTGGAGGAAAAGCAGCAGGAGCTGGAGAGCGCCACCCTGGAGCTCAAGGCCGCCAACGAGAGCCTGAAGGAGCTGGACCGGCTGAAGGACGACTTCATCTCCACGGTCACGCACGAACTGCGCACGCCGCTCACCTCGATCCGCGCGTTCTCCGAGATACTCCACGACAATCCCGACCTGGAAGGCGTGGAGCGGCAGCGCTTCCTCGCGCTCGTGATCAAGGAGTCGGAGCGACTGACCCGGCTGATCAACCAGGTGCTCGACCTCGCGAAGATCGAGTCGGGGCTCGCGGAGTGGCGAACGGCGGAACTCGACATGCGGGAGATCGTCCTCGAGTCCCTCAACGCGACCAGCGCGATCTTCAAGGCGCGCGGCGTGCAGGTCGAGACGCGGATTTCCCCCGTCACGCCCCGGGTCATGGCCGATCGCGACCGGCTGATGCAGGTGCTGCTGAACCTGCTGTCGAACGCCGCCAAGTTCTGCACGCCCGGGTCCGGCCGCGTGGAGGTACGCCTGTCGGGCGACGCAGATACGATCCGCGTCGACGTTGCCGACAACGGCGTCGGGATCAGCACGGAAAACCAGGCCCTGATCTTCGAGAAATTCCGCCAGGTCGGCGACACCCTGACGGAAAAGCCCTCGGGAACCGGGCTCGGCCTGGCCATCTGCAGGCGCATCGTGGGTCATTTCGGCGGGCGCCTGTGGGTCGAAAGCGAGCCGGGCCGCGGATCGGTCTTCTCCTTCGACCTGCCGGCGGCCGCAGGCGCCGCGGTTTCCGGCCGCCCTGTCGCCGGCGCGTGAGACACGGCATGGCGAAGCGCGTGCTGATCGCGGAAGACGAGCCCAGCATAGTGACGTCGCTGGAATTCCTCATGCGCAAGGCCGGCTTCGAGACGCGCGCCGCGACCGACGGCGAGGAAGCGCTCTCCCTCCTCGGCACGTTCAGGCCGCATCTCGTGCTCCTCGACATCATGTTGCCGCGGCGAAGCGGCCTGGAGCTCTGCAGGCTTATCCGTGCCGACGCCTCGCTTTCGGAAACGCGCGTGCTCATGCTCACCGCCAAGGGAGGTCATCGCGACGTGGAGCGCGGCCTGGAGGCAGGTGCCGACGACTACATCACGAAGCCGTTCTCCACCCAGGACCTCGTGGAGCGCGCCAAGGACCTTCTCGCCGCCGCAGGCCCCGCAGCGCCGCCGGGCGTCGTCTCCGGGGAGGGGCAGTGAACCCGAAGCTGCCGGGCGCCGGCCCGGACCCGGCCGAGCCGACCGTGTACGTGATCGACGACGACGAGTCCATACGCGAGCTCCTGGGGTGGCTCATGAAGCGCAATGGCATCCGAGCCGAGTCGTTCCCGAACGCAAAGAGCTTCCTGAAGGCCTACCAGCCCGGCGCGCCGGGCTGTCTCGTCCTCGATCTCTACATGCCGGGCATGAGCGGGCTCGACCTGCAGCGCTACCTCATCGACACGGGCATCGAGATGCCGGTGATCTTCCTCTCGGGCCGCGCCGACGTCCCGAAGGCCGTGCTCGCGGTGAAGAGCGGGGCGATCGACTTCATCGAAAAGCCCTTCGACTACCGCCAGATCGTCGACCTGGTTCGGGATTGCCTGCGCCGGGATGCGCAGTCGCGTGCGGGACGCGAAGAGGCGAGGGCGCGCGCCGATCGCCTGGCCACGCTCACCCAGCGCGAGCGGGAGGTGCTGGAGCGGGTGATCGCCGGCAAGGTCAATCGCCTGATCGCCGAGGAGATGCAGATCTCCATCAAGACGGTGGAGGCGCACCGCGCCCGCATCATGGAGAAGCTCGCGGTCGACTCGGTCGCGGAGCTCGTCCAGGCCACGCTCGGCGCGAGGGCGCCGGATCGAGCGGGCGGGGGGGCGAGAGGACCGGACTCGGAGGGTTAGGGTTAACCCCAATTGCTCCCGCGTCGGCCGGCGCATTAGCATCCGCCCGGTAAGGAGGAGGGCCACCCAAGAACAATAATCGGCGGCGCCCGGCCAGTCCCCGGCAAGAGGGATGGCGGGGCGCGAGCGCCGGCACGGGCCGCGGTGGATTCCGTCGTTCCCCCTTCAGCTGGCATCGACCGCGACCCGAGCCGATCAAGCGCCCCGCGTTGGCGCCCCGGCACCTCGACCGGCCCGGACGGACCACCCGTTCCGAGGATAACGATCAATCAGGAGGAAGAAGATGCAGCTCACCCAGTCTCACATCGATTACTGGCACAAGAACCTGAGGCTCACGGCGATCCTGCTCGCCATCTGGTTCGTGGTCACCTACGTGATGGCGTGGTTCGCCATTCCGCTCGCGGAGATCAAGATCTTCGGGTGGCCGCTGTCGTTCTACATGGCCGCCCAGGGCTCGCTCGTCGTCTACGTGGTGATCATCGGCTACTACGCCCTCGCCATGCGCAAGAACGACCTCGAGCACGGCGTTCACGAAGGGGAGGGCGAGTAATGGCCACCAGCCAGAAGTCATTCACGCAGCAGTTGAAGAAGTACTACACCTTCTACACGGGGGGCTTCGTCCTCTTCGTGGTGCTGCTCGCGATCGCCGAGCAGATGGGCATGTCCAACAAGTGGATCGGCTACTGCTTCCTGGTCTTCACGATCCTGCTCTATGCCGGCATCGGCATCATGAGCCGCACGGTGGAGGTCGCGGAATACTACGTGGCGGGTCGGCGCGTACCGGCCTTCTTCAACGGCATGGCGACCGGCGCGGACTGGATGAGCGCGGCCTCCTTCATCGGGATGGCTGGCACCCTCTACCTCACGGGCTTCCAGGGCCTCTCGTTCATCATGGGATGGACCGGCGGCTATGTGCTCGTCGCGCTGCTGCTGGCGCCATACCTCCGGAAGTTCGGCCAGTTCACGATTCCGGACTTCCTCGGGGCGCGCTACGGCGGAAACATCGTGCGCTCGTTCGGCGTCTTCGCCGCGATCCTGTGCTCCTTCACCTACGTGGTGGCGCAGATCTACGGCGTGGGCATCATCACCAGCCGCTTCACCGGGCTCGAGTTCGGGATCGGCGTGTTCGTGGGTCTCGCCGGCATCCTGGTGTGTTCCTTCCTGGGCGGCATGCGGGCGGTGACCTGGACGCAGGTGGCCCAGTACATCATCCTGATCGTGGCCTACATGATTCCCGTGGTCTGGCTCTCCGTGAAGCACACGGGCGTGCCGATCCCGCAGGCCGTGTACGGCAAGGTGCTCGAGCGCCTGACGGAGCGCGAGAAGGAGCTCACCGCGGATCCGAAGGAGCAGGAGGTCCGGCAGATCTTCGCCAGCCGCGCCAAGGCGGCCGATGACAAGATCAAGGGCCTGCCCGCGTCCTACCAGACGGAGAAGGACGTCCTTGCCAAGAAGGTCGAGGATCTCCGGGCGACAGCCGCGCCGAAGGCCGAACTCGATGCCGCCGAAGCCGCGCTGACGAAGTACCCGGCCTCCGCGGACGAGGCCAAGGCGCAGTGGACGAAGGACAGGGCGAGTGCCACGGGTCGCACCGCACCGCCCCGGCCGCACGCCACGCCGTATCCGGGCAAGGACGAGGCCGCGCGAGACACACAGCGGCTCAACTTCATCGGCGTCGTCTTCTGCATGATGTTCGGGACCGCCGCACTGCCGCACATCCTGATGCGCTACTACACGACGCCTTCGGTCCAGGAAGCGCGCGTCTCGGTGTTCTGGTCGCTCTTCTTCATCTTCCTGCTCTACTTCACCGCACCCGCCCTCGCGGTGCTGGCGAAGTTCGACGTCTACACCCTTGTGATAGGCAAGGCCTTCGCGGAGTTGCCACGATGGGTGAACGCGTGGCAGGCGGTGGACGCATCGCTCCTCAGCATCGTGGACATCAACAAGGACGGGATCGTGCAGCTCGCCGAAATGGTGATCGGCGGCGACATCATCGTGCTGGCCACACCCGAGATCGCGGGCCTGCCGTACGTGATATCCGGCCTCGTTGCGGCCGGTGGCCTCGCCGCGGCGCTCTCCACCGCGGACGGGCTGCTGCTCACGATCGCCAACGCCCTGTCGCACGATGTGTACTACAAGATGATCAACCCCAACGCCTCGCCGACGATGCGCATCACCGTGGCCAAGTCGCTGCTGCTCGTGGTGGCGATCATCGCGGCGTACGTGACCTCGCTCAAGCCGGGAAACATACTGTTCCTCGTTGGCGCGGCGTTCTCGATGGCGGCTTCCGCGTTCTTCCCCGCGCTGGTGATGGGGATCTTCTGGAAGCGAGCCTCCAAGTGGGGCGCGATCATCGGGATCATCGCCGGTCTCGGCGTGTGCCTGTACTACATGGTCCACACCTACCCGACCTTCATCGACTGGTTCGGCACCACGCCCATCAAGAAGTGGTTCGGGCTCGAGCCGATCTCGGCCGGCATGTTCGGCGTCCCGGTGGGCATCGTGACCATCTGGATCGTGAGCCTGCTCACGCCGGCGCCGGAGAAGGAAGTTCAGGAGCTGGTGGATCACGTGCGCTACCCGAGCCTGGCTGGCGACATCGACACGCGGGGCACCTGACCCGCAGCTCGCGTGGCACAATTGGCCCGCGCCATTCGGCGCGGGCCTTTTTCATTCATGGAACCAGAACTGATTCTCCGGGCCCTCAAGGCCGTCGTCGAGGTCGCGGGATTCGCCTATCTCGGACAGGGGCTGGTCGCGATCTTCGCCGGATCGCGGCGCGACCAGAACCTGATCTTCCAGGTCTTTCGCATCGTGACCGGGCCGGTCACGCGCGCCACGCGTTTCCTGATGCCCCGGTTCATTCCCGACCGGCACATCCCGTTCATCGCCTTCGGCCTGCTCCTCTGGGCCTGGATATTCCTCATCGTGGGGCTCGCGAGCCTCGCGCGGGGCGCCTAGCCGGAAGGCGATGCTCTTCCGCTACTTCGCCCGGGAGATCCTCGCCACGAGCCTGCTGGTGCTTGTGGCTCTGCTCGCGCTGTTCGGATTCTTCGACCTCGTGCGCGAGCTGGACGACGTGGGTCGCGGAGGCTATCGCCTGGGCGTCATGATCGGCTACGTGGTGCTGTCGCTTCCCTCGCACGCCTACGTGCTGCTCCCCGCAGCGGCACTCATCGGGACCCTGTTCGCGCTGGCGCGCATGTCCGACCAGTCGGAACTCACCGTCATGCGTTCCTCCGGCCTGTCGATCCTGCAGCTGGCGGCGCACGTGGCGGGCGCGGGGTTCGTGGTGGCTGCGATCACCCTCGTGGTCGGGGAGTTCGTGACGCCCTTCACGGAGGAGGCGGCCAAGAGCCTGCGGCTCAAGGCCACGAGCTCGATCGTCGCGAGGCAGTTCCGGTCCGGTTTCTGGGTGAAGGACGATCGCAGCTTCGTGAACATCCAGGACGTGACGGCGGATACGGAGCTGCTGGACCTGAAGATATACCAGTTCGACGATGCCTTCCGGCTGGCGTCCATCAGCCGCGCGGGAAAGGCGACTTATGGCGGCGCGAACCGCTGGTCGCTCGCGGACGTGGAGGTCACCCGCTTCGACGGCGACAAGACGGTGCTCGACCGGCTGCCCACGGCGGTGTGGAGCTCGGTGCTCACTCCGGACATATTGTCGGTACTGAAGATAGTCCCCGAACGGATGTCGCTGCTGAACCTCTCGGCCTACATCGAGCACCTGCGGGAGAGCCGGCAGAAAGCGACGCGTTTCGAGATCGCCCTGTGGCAGAAGATCGTCTACCCCGCGGCCGCGATCGTGATGATGGTGCTCGCCATTCCCTTCGCGATCCAGTCGCAGAGGGCGGGCGGAACGGGGGCAAAGATCGTCCTGGGGATCCTGCTGGGACTCGGTTTTCACTTCGCGGGGCGGCTTTTCTCGCATGTGGGGCTGCTGAACGACTGGCCCGCGGCCGTCTCGGCGGGAATGCCGACCCTCATCTTCCTGGGCGTGGCCGCAGCGGGCCTTGCCTACGCGGAGCGTCGCTAGGCCGGCGACCGCTCGCGGCCCGCGTCGGCGAGGCGCGTGCCCCCCAGGCGGTCGTGCAGGAACAGTCCATCGCGGTCCAGCAGCGCCCACAGGAATCCGATGCCGAGGGCGGCCGTTCCCGCCAGCGCCAGCAGGTAGCGTCGGACGGCGCTCGCAGTGCGGACGGGGCCGCCGTCGGACGACTCCACGCGGATGCGCCAGGTCTTCATGGCGAGCGTCTGGCCTCCCCGCGTCCAGAAGCCGACGAAGTACGTGCCGACCACGAGGAGAACGTATGCCTGCAGCAGGTGCCGGCGAAGCCCGCTCGTGGAATCCCCGGCGAGAGCGAGGAACGGAAATGTGGCGATCAGAACCAGCGCGGTGAGGATCAGCAGCTCGTAGGCCGCGCACGCAAGCCGGCGCGCCAGGCCCGGCGCGTTCGAGGCAGGACCCGCCATCAGCGGCGTTCCGACCCGGACCCGGATCCGGGCTCCGGCCCCGAACCCGACTTGCGCTCCAACCAGCGCTCCCGCAACTCGTGCTGCTTGGACGGCGGAAGCCGGCGCAAGTCCTTGAACGTCTCGCGAGCGGCCTTGCGCTGTTCCGGGGTCATTGCCGCCCAGTCGCGGATGCGCTCCTGGAACCGATCCTGTTGGATCGGGCGCATTTTCGGGAATTGGCGGACCGCAGACATGAGGCGGCGTTGCTGGTAGCCGGGCAGCTTGTCCCAGTCCGGTGCGAGGGGCAGCAGGACTTCCCGGTCCTCGGGCGCCAGGCTTGACCAGGGTGTCTTGGCGGTCGTTCGATCGGTGTTCGCGGGAAAGGCCGCGAGCGAGGCGCAGGCGGCAAGGATTCCTAGAAGGAGCCGGATGCGTTCTTGAGCCACTTGTCGAAGTCCTTGTCCAGGAAAGCATCGATCGGCAACTCCCCGGTGAGCAGCTGGGCGTCGAGTTCGCCGAGGTCGACCTCCGGCGACAGGGTCTTCGCGACGAGGGTCGCGAGCAGGATCACGATCGGCAACCACAGGAGCCCTTGCTGGAACACCGAGTACTTGATGGTCTGCACCGTTCCGGCGTCGACGGTCACGAGTCCAAGGACCTGGACCGGCTCGCGCCACGAATCCAGCGCCCGCAGCCGGGCCGAACGCAGGCGCGTGGCCTGGATCTCGCCCAGGTCCCCTGCCGACCGCTCCAGCCACGGCCGGAGCTTTTTCGCAAAGTCTTTATCATTCATAGGGTTATGCCTCTTGATCTCAGGAGCTTTGCCAATGCGTGCGTGGCCCGTGAGCAGTGCGTCTTCACGCTGCCCTCCGAGCAACCCATGGCCTTGGCCGTTTCACTGACATCGAACTCCTCCCAATAACGCAGCAGGAAGGCCTGGCGTTGACGTTCGGGAAGCGACTGCACGGCCTCCTCGATGATCGCCATCACCTGGGATTGCTCGAGCCGATCGGCCGGGGAGGCCGGGACGGCGCCAAGGGCCTCGACCTCGAAGGTCTCGAGGGGGTCGGCATCCTCGTCTTCTCCCGTCAGGCCCAGGGACGACCACAGCGAAGTCCAGGCGAAGCGCACCCGGTTGCGCCGGTAATGGTCCCGGATGGCGTTCTGCAGGATGCGCTGGAAGAGCAGCGGAAGTTCCGCTGCGGGGCGGGCCGAATAGTGCTCGGCGAGCTTCATCATCGCGTCCTGGACGATATCGAGGGCCGCGTCATCGTTCTGGACGGAGAACACGCATTGCTTGAATGCGCGTCGTTCCACCGAAGCGAGGAAGTCGGATAGTTCTTTTTTCGTGGCCAGGGCGTCCTCCCGCGGGCTGCAGAAAGGCTCGGCCCGCGTCGCCGGGACTATAGCAAAGGGCTGCGGCGCAACCTTCCGGCGGTCTACACGATTTGCCGGGCCGTTCGGCTTGACCAATCCCGACCTCCCCGCTAATGTTCTGGGTTCCCCTTTGCATAACTCCCCGATTTACAAGGCCTTATGGAACTCAAGCTGCCCCCGCTCGCGGAAACCGGAGAAACCCTGACGGGTGCCGAGATCGCCATCCGCTGCCTCCAGGAGGAGGGGATCGAGTTCGTTTTCGGCTATCCGGGGGGCGCGGTCCTCTTCATCTACGACGCCCTCTTCAACCAGAAGAAGGTGAAGCACATCCTGGTCCGGCACGAGCAAGGCGCACTGCATGCGGCGGATGGCTATGCGCGCGCCACCGGAAGGCCGGGGGTGGCGCTGGTCACCAGCGGGCCCGGGGTGACCAATGCGGTTACGGGAATCGCGACCGCGTACATGGATTCCATTCCCCTGGTGGTCATCACCGGCCAGGTGCCGACCCGGGCCATCGGAGAGGACGCCTTCCAGGAGTGCGACACCGTCGGCATCACGCGTCCCTGCGTGAAGCACAACTTCCTCGTGAAGGACGTGAACGAACTCGCGATAACGATCAAGAAGGCCTTCCACATCGCCACCACGGGACGTCCCGGCCCGGTGCTCGTGGACATTCCGAAAGACGTCTCGCAGCAGTCGGCGCGGTTCCACTATCCCGAGAAGATCCACCTGCGCTCCTACAGCCCGGTGGTGAAGGGCCACGGTGGCCAGATCAAGAAGGCCCTGCAGCTGCTGCTCGACGCCAGGCGGCCCATGATTTACGTGGGCGGCGGCGCCATCCTCGGCGAGGCGACGAAGGAAGTGACCGAGCTGGTGCGGCTTCTCGATTACCCCTGCACCAACACCCTCATGGGGCTGGGCGCGTTCCCCGCCTCCGACAAGCGCTTCGTGGGCATGCTCGGCATGCACGGCACCGTCGAGGCCAACATGGCCATGCAGAATTGCGACGTGCTGCTCGCCGTGGGAGCGCGTTTCGACGACCGGGTCATCGGCAATCCCGCCCACTTCGCCGCGGGCAGCGCCAATCGCAAGATCATCCACATCGACGTGGATCCTTCGTCGATATCCAAGCGGGTCCGGGTCGATGTCCCGATCGTCGGGCACGTGAAGGACGTCCTCGAGGAATTGCTGGCGCTGCTCAAGGCCTCGAAAAGCAAGCCCGAGGCGGCCGCGTTGGCCTCGTGGTGGGACCAGATATCGGCCTGGCGGGCCAAGGACTGCCTGAAGTACGACAGGAGCTCCAAGATCATCAAGCCGCAGTTCGTGATCGAGAAACTCTGGGAAGTCACGAAGGGCGATGCCTATGTCACGTCCGACGTGGGCCAGCACCAGATGTGGGCTGCACAGTTCTACCGGTTCGAGAAGCCTCGCCGCTGGATAAACTCCGGCGGACTTGGAACCATGGGCGTGGGGTTGCCGTACGCCATGGGTGTGAAGCTCGCCTTCCCGGACGCGGACGTCGCCTGCGTCACGGGCGAGGCATCGGTCCAGATGTGCATCCAGGAGCTGTCCACCTGCAAGCAGTACCACCTCCCCGTGAAGCTCGTGAACCTCAACAACCGCTACATGGGCATGGTCAGGCAGTGGCAGGAGTTCTTCCACGGCAATCGCTACAGCGAGTCCTACATGGACGCGCTGCCCGACTTCGTGAAACTCGCGGAGGCCTACGGCCACGTGGGCATTCGCGTCGAGAAGCCCGGCGACGTCGAAGGGGCGCTTCGCGAGGCCTTTGCGCTCAAGGACCGCCTCGTGTTCCTCGACATCATTACCGACCAGACCGAGAACGTCTTTCCGATGGTGCCCGGCGGCAAGGGCATGTCGGAGATGATCCTCGCCGAAGACCTGTAGCGCCGCAGCGGGCGGGGCGGGCTTCGCGCCGGCTTCCGCCCCCTCACCGGCACCACTTACCCCGATCCCACGCCATGCGCCACATCCTCTCCATCCTGGTCGAAAACGAAGCGGGCGCCCTGTCGCGCGTCGCCGGACTCTTTTCCGCCCGCGGTTACAACATCGAGTCCCTCACCGTCGCCCCGACGGAGGACGCGACCATGTCGCGAATGACGATCCTCACCACCGGGTCGGACGAGGTGGTCGAGCAGATCACGAAGCAGCTGAACAAGCTGGTCGACGTGGTGAAGGTCGTGGACCTCTCCGAAGGCCGCCACATCGAGCGTGAGCTGATGCTCGTGAAGGTGCGTGCCGCCGGCAAGGATCGCGAGGAGATGAAACGCACTGCCGACATCTTCCGCGGCCGGATCATCGACGTGACCGACAAGTCCTACACCATCGAGCTCACCGGTACCACCGACAAGCTCGATGCCTTCCTCGAGGCGCTCGACAAGAGCGCGATCCTGGAAACCGTCCGCACCGGAGTCTCGGGCATCGGCCGTGGCGAATGGGTGCTCAAGGCCTGACATTTCTGCAAATCGAGGAAACGAACATGAAGGTGTACTACGACAAGGACGCGGACCTCTCCCTGGTCAAGGGCAAGAAGGTCACGATCATCGGCTACGGCTCCCAGGGGCACGCGCACGCCCAGAATCTCAAGGATTCCGGGGTGAAAGTCACCGTCGGGCTTCGCCCCGACGGCGCCTCGTGGGAAAAGGCGAAGAAGGCCAAGCTCGAGGTGAAGGATGTCGGCGCGGCCGTGAAAGGCGCCGACCTGGTGATGATTCTCCTTCCGGACGAGAACCATGCCGCAGTCTGGAAGGAGTCCATCGAGCCCAACATCAAGAAGGGCGCCGTGCTCGCCTTCGCGCACGGATTCAACATCCATTTCGGGCAGATCCAGCCGCGCAAGGACCTGGACGTGATCATGATCGCGCCCAAGGGGCCCGGTCACCTCGTGCGATCGACCTACACGCAAGGCGGCGGAGTGCCAGCTCTCATCGCGGTTCACCAGGACGCAACGGGGAAGGCCAAGGACCTGGCGCTTTCCTATGCCTGCGCGATCGGAGGCACGCGCGGCGGCGTGATCGAGACCAATTTCCGCGAGGAAACCGAGACCGACCTGTTCGGCGAGCAAACGGTCCTCTGCGGCGGGATAGTCGAGCTCATCAAGGCCGGCTACGAGACGCTGGTAGAGGCGGGCTACGCCCCGGAGATGGCCTATTTCGAGTGCCTGCACGAAACGAAGCTCATCGTCGACCTCATCTACGAGGGCGGCATCGCGAACATGAACTACTCGATCTCGAACAACGCGGAGTTCGGCGAGTACCTGACGGGACCGAAAGTGATCGGCCCCGAGGCGAGGCAGGCGATGCGGGACGCGCTGGCCCACATACAGTCCGGGGGCTATGCCCGCGACTTCATCCTCGAGAACCGCGCCGGTGCGCCCACGCTCATGGCGCGGCGGCGACTCCTCGCAGAGCATCCCATCGAGCAGGTGGGCGAGAAGCTGCGGGCGATGATGCCGTGGATCCGGAAGAACAAGCTCGTCGACCAGAGCAAAAACTAGGAGCGGGAAGGCCGGGGAAACCCGGCCTTCCCGCTTCGGCGGGACCGCTCCGAAGTAAAATGGCGGGAAAGACGATATCCGGAGGGCACTTGGCGCATTACCCGCACCCGATCATCGCCCGCGAGGGGTGGCAGTTTCTCGCAGGAGCTGTCGCCCTGGCGGCTGTGGTCACCTGGCTCGGCGGCTGGTGGGCGACGCCGTTCTGGATGGTGGCCGCGTTCGTGTTGCAGTTCTTTCGAGATCCGCCTCGCGAGATCCCGTCGGGAGAGGGGCTCGTACTGTCGCCCGCCGACGGGCGCATCGTGCAGGTCGGAAAGGCGCGGGACGACTACCTGGGCCGGGACGCGCTGAAGATCAGCGTCTTCATGAACGTCTTCAACGTGCACTCGAACCGCTCTCCCGTGGACGGCACGGTCGAGAACGTGTGGTATTTCCCGGGACTCTTCGTGAACGCCGACCTGGACAAGGCCTCCACGGACAACGAACGCAACGCCGTGCACCTGCGCACGCCCGCGGGAAGCGATGTCACCGCGGTGCAGGTGGCCGGGCTCATTGCACGACGGATCCTCTGCTACGTGACGAAGGGCGACGGGCTCGCGCGCGGGCAGCGCTACGGCTTCATCCGCTTCGGTTCGCGGGTGGATGTGTACCTGCCGCCCGGCTCGACGCCGAAAGTGGCCATCGGCGACAAGGTCGCCGCCACGACGACGGTGCTCGCCGTCCTGCCGGGCGCCTGAGGACGCGACGTGAGCACCCCGGGAAAACCGCGCACGACCCTGATGGAGCCCATTCGGCGCCGCGGAATATACCTCCTTCCGAACCTCCTCACGACCCTTGCGCTGTTCGCCGGTTTCTACGCGATCGTGCAGGGCATGAACCACGATTTCGAACGTGCGGCCATCGCGATATTCGTGGCGATGGTGCTGGATGGCCTCGACGGGAGGGTGGCGAGGCTGACGCGGACCCAGTCCGCGTTCGGGGCGGAATACGACAGTCTTTCCGACATGGTGTCGTTCGGGGCCGCACCCGCGCTCATCATGTACGAGTGGGCGCTGCGCGGCATGGGGCGAATCGGATGGATCGCGGCCTTCGTCTACTGCGTCGGCGCAGCACTTCGCCTGGCGCGCTTCAACACGCAGCTCTCCGTGGCCGACAAGCGCTGGTTCAACGGCCTGCCGAGCCCCGCCGCCGCGGCCCTCGTGGCCGGGATGATCTGGGTCCTGAACGACTACCAGGTGAAGGGCGGCGAGGTGAAGTGGTACGCCGCGGCTCTCACCATCTACGCCGGTGTCACGATGGTCTCGAACGTGCGCTTCTACAGCGGCAAGGACCTGAACCTGCGCCGCGCGGTGCCGTTCTGGATGACGCTCGTGATCGTGGTGGCGCTCCTGCTCATTTCGATCGAGCCTTCGCACGTGCTCTGGGGAATCATGGTCGCCTACGGGGTCTCGGGCTACTTCGGCTGGTTCGTCCATCGCTGGCGATCGGAGGCCAAGGAAAAACAGTACAAGGACATTCGTGACGCGATCGACGAGGGTGATGTGACCGCGCTCGCGCGCATGCTGCATTCCACGCCGCCCGACACGGTGGTGAACGGCGTCGGACGTTCGCTCCTGATGGTCGCGGTCGAGGAATCGAACCTGCCCGCCGTGGAGCTCCTGCTTGCGCGGGGTGCCACACCCGATTTCGTCGATGGGCGCGGTACCTCGGCGCTGGCGCTGGCGGCCGAGATGGGATTCCAGGAGGCCGTGGAAGTCCTGCTCGCCTCAGGGGCGGATCCGAACCTCCGCGATCCCTCGGGCATGACAGCCCTGGACCTGGCCGAGGAACACGGTTCCCACGATATCGTCGCCGCCCTGCTGCGCAGCGGCGGGAGATCCGGCCGGGAGCTGACTCCCACGGCGCCCTAGTTGCCAGTCCGGACGGCCATTGCTATATTCGGCCCATGACACCCGTCGCGCGAATCGCCGACCACCTGCTCCGCCTCCCTCTGGCCGGCCTCCCGGGCCTGCTGCTGCGCCTCGCGCGCTAAATACCCCACCCCCCCTCAGGCAGTCGCGGTGCCGCCCGGCAAACGGGCCGGCAGTTTCGATTCCATTTTCCGGGAGCGAACCATGCAGGACCAGCTGATCATATTCGACACCACCATGCGCGACGGCGAGCAAAGTCCCGGCGCCTCGATGACGCGAGACGAGAAGGTCCGGATAGGCAAGCAGCTCGAAAGGCTGCGCGTGGACGTGATCGAGGCGGGATTCGCCGCCGCGAGCGTCGGCGATTTCGACGCGATCCAAGCCGTGGCGGAGGCCGTGCGGGAATCCACCATATGCTCCCTGGCGCGCGCCAACGAGAACGACATCCGGCGTGCCGGCGAGGCCGTGGCGCCGGCCAGGCGCAAACGCATCCACACCTTCATCGCCACGAGCCCGATCCACATGAAGCTCAAGCTGCGCATGAGCGAGGAGCAGGTCCTCGAGGCGGCGGTCCGGGCGGTGAAGCTCGCGCGCGAGTACACGGACGATGTCGAGTTCTCCGCGGAGGACGCCGTGCGATCCGAAGTCGATTTCCTCTGTCGCGTCTTCGAGGCGACGATCGCGGCTGGAGCGACGACGATCAACGTTCCCGACACCGTCGGCTACAGCGTGCCCGAGCGCTGGGGCGCGCTCTTCGCCGACCTGCTCGCGCGCATACCCAACGCCGGCAAGGCGGTGTGGTCGACACACTGCCACAACGACCTGGGGATGGCGGTGGCCAATTCCCTCGCCGCGGTGATGCACGGCGCGAGGCAGGTGGAGTGCACGATCAACGGCCTGGGCGAGCGGGCGGGAAATGCCTCGCTCGAGGAGATCGTCATGGCGGTACGGACGCGATCGGACGTCTTCTCGTGCACCACCGCAATCGACGCCACGCAGATCGTGCCCACGAGCAAGCTCGTGTCGACCATCACAGGCTATCCGGTGCAACCCAACAAGGCGGTGGTGGGCGCCAACGCCTTTGCCCACGAGTCCGGCATTCACCAGGACGGCGTGCTCAAGCACCGCGAGACCTACGAGATCATGCGGGCCGAGGACGTGGGCTGGGGCGCGAACCGGCTCACGCTCGGAAAGCTCTCCGGCCGGAACGCCTTCCGCAGCCGGCTTTCGGAGCTCGGCATCACGCTCGCATCGGAAGAGGCCCTGAATGCCGCTTTCGCCCGGTTCAAGGAGCTGGCAGACAAGAAGCGCGAGATTTTCGACGAGGATATCCAGGCGCTCGTCTCGGATGAAAGCGTCACTCCGGAACAGGAGCGCTTCAAGCTGGTGTCGCTGCTGGCCCATTCGGAGACGGGCGAGCAGCCTTTCGCCAAGGTGGTGATCGCCAGCGACGGCCACGAAATGCGCTCCGAAGCTCGAGGAGCGGGCCTCGTCGACGCCTCGTTCCAGGCCATCGAGTCGATGGTGCACAGCGGGACGGAGTTGCTCCTCTATTCCGTGAACAACATCACGACCGGAACGGACTCCCAGGGAGAGGTGACGGTGCGCCTCGCGAAGGGCGGGCGCGTGGTGAACGGGATGGGCGCGGACACCGACATCGTCGTGGCCTCCGCAAAGGCGTATCTGAGCGCACTGAACAAGATGGGCATCAGCTCCGCGCGTGTGAACCCGCAGTACGGAGAGGAGCCGGAAACGCCCTGAAGAGGCGGGACGGGGACCTGCCGGCGTCCTCGCTGCCTGGGCGCGGGTGCCGGGCCGGCAGGGAGCCGGCCCGGGGAACCGGCACTCCCTATTTCTTCTTCGCTTCCGCCTGCCTGGCGACGATCTTCTCCCGGATGTCGTTGTAGACGTTCTCCGGGACGATCCTGCGGTCGACGAGTTCGTTCTTGCCCTTGTACGGGCGGCCCTTGATGATCGCGTCGGCGCGCGCGTCGCCGATTCCCTTGAGCTTCAGGAGCTCGTCGCGCGACGCGGAATTGAGATCGAGCAGCGCCTCCGCCTTCTTTTCCACGGCGGCGGCAGGCTTCTTCGGTTCGTCCTTCGCGAATGCCGGGCCGGTGGCTGCGAGGAGCGCGATGGCGGCGGCGGCAAGGAACTTCTTCATGGATTCTCCTGGAAACGTTGAGGGGGCGGGATGCAGGGCGGATGCTAGCAAATTCCCCGCGACCGCGAGCCTGTAACGCGGAGCCTGCCGATCCGGTTGACTGCCGTCACCGCGGGGAGACACGGGGATAGCTCCTGCAATCATGGCCTTGGAGCAAGCGCGCGCAGCGCGTGTCGGCTCGAGGCGACTTCCCTCCCATCGCCACGCAAGGTCTCGATTGGTGCAGACCCGCGTGGATGCTCGCTTTCCGGGCGATTCGGCACTCTGGCACGATTCGTGGATGGAACAGCCCACGAACCCGAAAGAGGAATGGATATGCGATATGCAGATGGACTGTTCGGCCGGAAGGAGCCGCAGCGGGCTGTTTCCCCTTCAGGAAACGCAACCGGACAACCGCAACCCCAGACGGCAGCCGGGCTCGCCGTCGTTCCGCGACCGGGCGCCGGCGCATCTTTGGCGCCGGCAGCGGAACCCGCCAAACGTGCCGAAGAGGCGGCCGGGTCCAGGCTGATCGTCGGGCCCAACATCAAGCTCCGGGGCGTTGAGATTGACGATTGCGACACGCTCGTCGTGGAGGGCCGCGTCGAGGCGACCATGGTGAGTCGCGCGATACAGATCGCGGAGAACGGGTCCTTCAAGGGAACGGCCGACATCGAGGTCGCCGAGATCCGCGGCCTGTTCGAAGGGGAGCTGACCGTCCGCGCGCGGCTCGTGATCCACGCCACCGGGCGCATCGCCGGCAAGGTGCGCTACGGGAAGCTTCTGGTGCAGGAGGGCGGCGAGATTTCGGGAGACATCGGCACCATCGCGGAGCGCGCCGGCGGCGCGAAGCCGGCCTAGCTTTCCCGCGCGAGCTTCGCGGCGAGCCCGATGTAGGTGGCGGGCGTGAGCGCCAGCAGGCGTGCCCGGGCATCTTCCGGGATGGGCAGGGCGCGCACGAAACGATGCAGTTCCTCGCGCGTGATTCCGCCCTTGCCCCGGGTGAGGTCCTTCAGCTTCTCGTACGACCCGTCGATGCGGTGGGCGCGCATCACCGTCTGGACAGGCTCGGCCAGCACGTCCCAGCATCCTTCGAGATCGGCGGCGATGCGCGCGGGATGGGCCTCGAGCTTCCCGAGGCCACGCAGGCATGCCTCGTACCCGAGAAGGCAGTAGCCGAACGCCACCCCCATGTTGCGAAGCACCGTGGAGTCGGTGAGGTCCCGCTGCCACCGCGAGACGGGCAGCTTCTCGGCCAGGTGACGCAGGAGCGCGTTCGCGAGGCCGAGGTTGCCTTCGGAGTTCTCGAAGTCGATCGGGTTCACCTTGTGCGGCATCGTGGAGGAGCCTACCTCCCCTTCCTTTACCCGCTGCCGGAAGTAGCCGAGCGAGATGTAGCCCCACGCGTCCCGGTCGAGATCGATCAGGATCGTGTTGAGCCTCGCAAGTGCATCGAACGCCTCGGCGAGGGCATCGTGGGGCTCGATCTGTATGGTGAGCGGGTTGTAGGCGATGCCGAGCCCCGTGACGAAACGCCGCGCGAATCCGGGCCAGTCCATGCCCGGCGCCGCAACGACGTGGGCATTGAAATTCCCGGACGCACCGTTCACCTTGCCCAGCATCTCCACTGCCGCGGCCGCAAGCCTCGCGCGCTTGAGTCGCCACGCGAAGTTTGCCATTTCCTTGCCGAGGGTCGTAGGTGTCGCCGGCTGCCCGTGGGTGCGCGAAAGCATCGGCAGGTCCGCGTGGGCCCGGGCCAGCTCGTCGAGCCGGGCGGCGATGGCGTCGACCGCGGGCAATAGGACGCCTTCGAGGCCACCGCGCACCATGAGGGCGTGCGCGAGGTTGTTGACGTCCTCGGAAGTGCACGCGAAATGGATGAACTCGCCCGCCGCCGAGGCTTCCGCATTTCCCTTGAGCTTCTCGCGCAGCCAGTACTCCACGGCCTTGACGTCGTGGTTCGTCGTCGCCTCGATGGCCTTCACGCGCTCCGCGTCGACGATCGAGAAGCCGGCCGCCACGCGGTCGAGCTCGTCCAGGGTCGCGGGGGAGAAGGGCGCCAGGAGCCCGAAGCCGGGGTCGGACGCGAGCGCCTTTATCCAGGCGATTTCCACCCGCACGCGCAGGCGAATGAGAGCGAACTCGCTGAAATGGTCCTGCAACGCGCGCGTCTTGGCGGCGTATCGCCCGTCGAGCGGGGAAAGTGCGGTGAGGGCGTGGGACATGGTTGAACCGTGCGCGGATTTTATCACGCGGCCGGGAACGGCCGGCGGCCGGAAATCGCGGTGCTATACTCGGCGGCCGTCGCGTTCGTGGGGGAGCCCGAATGAAGCTCGTCGCATCGAAGACCAGCCCGTACGCCCGCAAGATCCGGGTGCTTCTGGCCGAGAAGCAGCTCGCCTTCGAGTTCGTCGAGGAAAGCGCGTGGAACGCCGGGACGACCGTGCCCCGATACAACCCGCTCAACAAGATTCCCGTGCTGGTCACGGACGACGGAACCAATCTCTACGACTCCAGCGTGATAGCGGAATACCTCGATCCGCTGGGTGCGCCTTCCTTCATTCCGCCCTCCGGCATCGAACGCGCCTGCGTACGGCGCGACGAGGCGCTCGGCAACGGCATCGCGGACGCGGGAATCGCGATATTCCTCGAGCGAAAGCGCGACGAGGCCCGCCAGGACCCGGCGTGGATGGCGCGTCAGCGGGACAAGATCGATGCCGGCGTCGCAGCACTCGCGCAGGAGCTGGGCGGGAAGGCCTTCCTGCGTGGCGACACCCTGTCGCTGGGCGACGTGGCCTGCGCATGCGCGTTGCTCTGGCTCGAGTTCCGCCTGCCGGAGATCATCTGGCGAACGCAGTACGCCACGCTCGGGCGATGGATCGAGAGGCTGGAGCCCCGCCCCTCCTTCGAGCAGACCCGGCCGCAGGCCTGAGGCGCCCGCCTCAGGCGATCACGCCCCCGCCCAAACATTCCTCGCCGCGATAGAGCACCGCGGACTGTCCCGGGGTGACGGCCCACTGCGGCTGGTCGAACTGCAGTTCGAACTCGCCGGCTTCCGCAATTTCCAGGCGGCAAGGGGAATCCTCCTGCCGGTAGCGCGACTTCGCACCCAGGCGAGCGCCGTTCTCGGGAGCCACGCCGGCTATCCAGCTCGCGTCCTGGGCTCGCAGGCGCAGGGAGAGCAGACGCGGGTCGTCGTGGCCCTGGACCACGACCAGCGTGTTCGAAGCGAGGACCTTGGCCGCGACGTACCAGGCCGCGCCGTCGCCTCCTCTCCGGCCACCGATGCCGAGCCCCTGGCGCTGCCCCAGCGTGTAGTACATGAGGCCGTGGTGTTGCGCGATCCGCTCTCCGGCAGGCGTGACGATCGGGCCCGGCTCGCGCGGCAGGTAGCGCGAAAGGAACTCGCGAAACGGGCGTTCACCGATGAAGCAGATGCCCGTGGAATCCTTCTTCGCGTGGTTGGGCAGCCCGGCCGCGAGCGCGATTTCGCGCACAGCCTTCTTGCGCAGATGCCCGACGGGAAAGAGCGCCTTCGAGAGCTGGGCCTGGGATAGCCGGTGCAGGAAATAGGACTGGTCCTTGGCCGGATCGTCGCCCTTCAGGAGCGCGAAGCGTCCGTCGCGTTCCTCGATCCGGGCGTAATGGCCGGTGGCGATGCGATCGGCGCCGAGCGCCATGGCATGGTCGAGGAAGGACCGGAACTTGATCTCGGCATTGCAAAGCACGTCCGGGTTCGGCGTGCGGCCGGCGCGGTATTCCGCGAGGAAGCTCGTGAACACGCGATCCCGGTACTCGGCCGCGAAGTTCACCGCTTCGACCTCGATGCCCACCTTCTCCGCCACCGATACGGCGTCCACCAGATCCTCGCGCGTCGAGCAGTACTCGTCGTCGTCGTCGTCCTCCCAGTTCTTCATGAAAAGGCCGACCACCTCGTGCCCCTGCCGCTTCAGGAGCAGCGCGGCGACGGCCGAGTCGACACCACCGGAGAGTCCGACGACGATTTTCATGGGTGGCTATCTTGAGGCAAAAAGGGGCGGGGGGAGAAACAACGAAAAAAGGCAGGGCCGAAGCCCTGCCTTTTCAGTGCCCGCGATGCGGGAGACTACTTCTTCGGCGCTTCCATCTTGTCTTCGGCTTTCTTCTCGGCCTTCTTCTTCGCCACTTTCTTCTTGGCGGGCTTGTCGGCCGCGGGAGCCTCGGCCTTCTTCACGACTTCGGCCTTGGCGGGCGCCGCGGCTGCGGCTGCGGCTGCAGGTGCAGGTGCGGCTGCAGGTGCGGCTGCGGCCGGCTTGGCCGGTTCCGCGGGCTTGGCGGGGGCCTGGGCCATGGCGCCGAGCGATACGGTGGCGAACACGGCGGCGATCAGGGCGGAGAGCTTCTTCATTCTGAGATCCTTTGCGTGGAGTGGGGGATTGTTGTGTCGACTGCGCTGGAAGCCAGCTTCGTCACCGCGCTTAACGCGGACGAGGGCCTGCCGGTTGACGCGGATCCCGGTCTGCGTGGGTACCGGGTTCCGCGTCGGCTTCCCGCCACTTCCCAACGGGAAGGTCTTCCAGCGTCCACGGGCCGATGCGGTACCGGATGAGCCGCAGGGTGGGCAGGCCCGCCTTGGCGGTCATGCGCCTGATCTGGCGATTCCGCCCCTCTTGGATTTGCACGTCGAGCCAGGCCGTGGGGATCGCCTTGCGCGCGCGGATGGGCGGCATCCTCGGCCAGAGCCCGGCGGGCTCCTCGATGGCGGCAACCCGGGCGGGACGGGTCACGAAGTCCCCCAGATCCACTCCCCTGCGCAGGGTTTCCAGCTGCGGAGCCGCGGGCCGGCCCTCGACCTGCACCCAGTAACCCTTCTCGAGTTTGTGTCGGGGGTCGGCAATGCGCGCCTGCAGGCGCCCATCGTCCGTGAGGACCAGGAGACCCTCGCTATCCGCGTCGAGCCGCCCGGCGGCATAAACACCGGGGACCGGAACCAGATCGGCGAGCGTCCCGCGTCCCGGGACGGGGCTGAACTGGCAGAGGAAACCGTAGGGTTTGTTGACGAGGATCAGCTTCGGCATGGCAAGGCGGCAGGTGGGGCTTTGCTATAATTTCGCGTTTTTCCCGGGGCCGGACGCGCCGGCCGGCGGTCGCAATGCCCGCCTGTTCCCCCAGTGGTCCCACAGGAGCCGTACCCATGAGCAAGATAAAGGTCAAGAACCCGGTCGTCGAAATGGACGGCGACGAGATGACGCGGATCATCTGGCAGAAGATCCGCGAGAAGCTGATCCTCCCCTACCTGGACGTCGATCTCAAGTACTTCGACCTGGGCATGGAAAACCGCGACGCGACCGACGACAAGGTGACGGTGGATTCCGCCAACGCGACGCTCGAGCACGGCGTTGCCGTGAAGTGCGCGACCATCACGCCGGACGAGGCGCGCGTGAAGGAATTCAAGTTGAAGCAGATGTGGAAGAGCCCCAATGGGACGATCCGCAACATCCTCGACGGCACTATTTTCCGCGAGCCGATCATCTGCCGGAACGTGCCGCGCCTCGTTCCCCACTGGGACAAGCCCGTCGTCGTCGCCCGCCACGGATTCGGCGACCAGTACCGGGCCACGGAGATGAAATTCGAGGGTGCAGGCACGCTCAAGATCACGTTTACGCCCAAGGGCGGCGGCGCGCCCGTCGAGAAGGAGGTCTTCCAGGCGCCCGGTGCCGGCATCACGATGGCCATGTACAACCTGGACGAGTCCATCCGCGGTTTTGCGAGGGCGTGCTTTCACTACGCGCTCAATCGCGGCTATCCCGTCTACCTGTCGACCAAGAACACGATCCTCAAGATCTACGACGGCCGGTTCAAGAACCTGTTCCAGGAAATCTTCGAGGCGGAGTTCAAGGCGAAATTCGATGCCGCGGGGCTCACGTACGAGCACCGGCTCATCGACGACATGGTCGCCTCGAACCTCAAGTGGAGCGGCGGCTATCTCTGGGCATGCAAGAACTACGACGGCGACGTCCAGTCCGACACGGTGGCCCAGGGTTACGGCTCGCTCGGGCTCATGACCTCGGTGCTCACCACGCCCGACGGCAAGACCGTGGAGGCGGAGGCGGCTCACGGAACGGTTACGCGCCATTACCGGATGCACCAGGAAGGCAAGCCCACGTCGACCAACCCCATCGCCTCGATCTATGCCTGGACCCGGGGTCTTCAGTATCGCGGTCGCATGGACAACACGCCGGACGTGGTCAATTTCGCCACCACGGTCGAAAAGGTGTGCGTCGACATGGTCGAATCCGGGAAGATGACGAAGGATCTCGCGCTCCTCGTCGGGCCCGACCAGCCGTTTCTCACCACCGAGGACTACATGGACGCGGTGGATGCCGAACTCAGGAAACGCATGGCCTGAGGCGACGCGTCGCCGGCGAGAAAAAAGCCCCCGGGGCTCGTGCCCCGGGGGCTTTTCAATGCTGGTGAGTCGGCTCTTAGGCGGCCTGGATGTTCGACGCCTGCTTGCCCTTGGGGCCTTGCGTCACGTCGAAGGAGACCTTCTGGCCTTCCTTGAGGGTCTTGAAACCCTGCATCTGGATGGCGGAGAAGTGGGCGAATAGATCCTCGCTGCCGTCGTCCGGCGTGATGAACCCGTAGCCCTTCGCATCGTTGAACCACTTGACGGTACCGGTTGCCATTCGCTTGCACACCTCCTGGGAACACGGGTGGAGTCCCGCACATCGTTCGGTTCCAGGCCCGCAAGGCGGAATGGCGATGCGAAATCCGTGAAGCCAAACTCCAACGCGCCTTTTACCCCCGTTGCCGGGGCAAGTCAATAGAATGGGCGGGGTCTTGATAAATGCCCGTCCTTTGCCCATATTGGTCGGGACGGAAACCACCGATGCCCGCCGCATCCTCTTCGCCCACGGCATGCCCAGCAAGTCCAGCGGCTCCACTCTGCTCAAGCCGAGCGCGGCCAAGGTCAAGCCGCCGCCGATGTATAAGGTCGTCATGTATAACGATGACTTCACGCCGATGGAATTCGTGGTCGAGGTGCTGCAGGTGTTCTTCGCGCTTCCAGGGGAACAAGCGACCCAGGTGATGCTCAAAGTCCATACCGAGGGCCGTGGAGTCTGCGGAACCTACCCGAAGGACGTCGCCTCCACCAAGGTGGAGCAGGTGGTTCAATATTCGCGCCAGCATCAGCATCCCCTGCAGTGCGCGATGGAGGAAACATGATCGCCCAGGAGCTGGAAGTCAGCCTGCACATGGCCTTCGTCGAGGCCCGCCAGAAGCGCCACGAGTTCATCACCGTGGAGCACCTGCTTCTCGCCCTCTGCGACAACCCGTCGGCTTCGGAAGTGCTCAAGGCCTGCGCCGCCAAGATCGAGGAGCTGAAGAAGGCCCTTTCCGATTTCGTGATGCAGCACACGCCGACCGTCGCGGGAACCGGCGAGGTCGACACGCAGCCCACGCTGGGATTTCAGCGCGTCATCCAGCGCGCCATCCTGCATGTCCAGTCGTCGGGCAAGAAGGAAGTCACCGGCGCAAACGTGCTCGTGGCGATCTATGGCGAGAAGGACTCGCACGCCGTCTACTTCCTGCACCAGCAGGGCGTTTCCCGGCTCGACGTCGTGAACTTCATTTCCCACGGCATCACGAAGAATCCGCAATCCGGCGGGCGCGAGGAGGGCGAGGGTCCCGAGGAGGGGCAGGAGGCGCCCGGCGCGGGTGGTGCGCTCGAGAGCTTCACGCAGTACCTCAACCAGCTGGCGATCGACGGCAAGATCGATCCGCTCATCGGCCGCGAAAGCGAGCTCGAGCGCGTGATCCAGATCCTCTGCCGGCGGCGGAAGAACAACCCCCTCCTGGTGGGCGAGGCGGGCGTCGGAAAGACCGCCATCGCCGAGGGGCTCGCCAAGCGCGTGATCGACGGGCAAGTCCCGGAAGTTCTCGCCAAGGCGCAGGTGTACGCGCTGGACATGGGCGCGCTCCTCGCGGGCACGAAGTACCGCGGGGACTTCGAGCAGCGCCTGAAGGCGGTGCTGAAGCAACTCGTCGAGAACCCGAATGCGATTCTCTTCATAGACGAGATCCACACGCTGATCGGGGCCGGTAGCGCGTCCGGTGGCACGCTGGACGCCTCGAACCTGCTCAAGCCGGCGCTGTCCTCGGGCGCGCTCAAGTGCATCGGCGCCACGACGTACAACGAGTTCCGCGGCATCTTCGAGAAGGACCACGCGCTGTCCCGCCGCTTCCAGAAGATCGACGTGAACGAACCTTCCATCCAGGAGACGGTGGAGATCCTGCGCGGCCTGAAGTCGAGGTTCGAGTCCCACCACGGCGTGAAGTACACGGCCAATGCGCTCACCACCGCCGCCGAGCTTTCGGCCCGCTATATCAATGATCGCCACCTTCCGGACAAGGCGATCGACGTGATCGACGAGGCGGGCGCCCTGCAGCGGATCCTGCCCAAGTCCCGGCAGAAGAAGGTGATCGGCAAGCCCGAGATCGAGGAGATCATCGCGAAGATCGCGCGCATTCCGGCCCGCAGCGTCTCCTCCGACGACCGCACCCAGTTGAGGAACCTCGACCGGGACCTCAGGGCGACGGTCTTCGGCCAGGACGCGGCCATCGAGGCGTTGTCGGCCGCCATCAAGATGGCGCGCTCCGGGCTGGGCAACCCCCAGAAGCCGATCGGCTCCTTCCTGTTCTCCGGTCCCACGGGCGTGGGCAAGACCGAGGTCGCGAGGCAGCTCGCGTTCATCATGGGAGTCGAGCTGATTCGCTTCGACATGTCGGAGTACATGGAGCGGCACGCCGTGTCGCGCCTCATCGGCGCACCCCCCGGCTACGTGGGGTTCGACCAGGGGGGGCTCCTCACAGAGGCGATCACGAAGCATCCGTATTCCGTTCTCCTGCTCGACGAGATCGAAAAGGCGCACCCGGACATCTTCAACATCCTGCTCCAGGTCATGGACCACGGGACGCTCACGGACAACAACGGCCGCAAGGCCGATTTCCGCAACGTGGCGATCGTCATGACGACCAACGCCGGCGCCGAAGGCCTCTCGAAAAACGCCATCGGCTTCTCGAACGATCGGAAGGCCGGTGACGAGATGGCCGAGATCAAGCGCCTGTTCACCCCGGAATTCCGCAACCGCCTGGACGCGGTGATTTCGTTCGCGGCGCTCGACGAGCAGGTGATCCTGCGGGTCGTGGACAAGTTCCTCATGCAGCTGGAGGCGCAGCTCTCCGAGAAGAAGGTCGAAGCCCAGTTCACGGAAGGGCTCAAGGCCTACCTCGCGAAGAACGGGTTCGACCCGCTGATGGGCGCCCGGCCGATGGCGCGGCTCATCCAGGACACGATCCGCCGCGCCCTGGCGGACGAGCTCCTTTTCGGGCGGCTCGCGAGCGGCGGACGGGTAACCATCGACGTGGATGCCGACGGGAAGGTGAAGCTGGAGCTTCCCACGGCGGCGCCCTCCGGGGAGCCGGTACCGACCCCGGGCTGAGCCCCAAACCAGGGCGAGATCCCTGCGCCTGGCCTTTGCGGGCGGGTCCCGGGGCGGGAAAACCCGCTACTCATTGGGGTTATTACCCCCACTGCCCATTGGGGCAGGTTTACAGCCATTTGCCCCCCGGATACTCTCGACCTGCGCCCAAAACACTTCGAGGAGTAGACCCATGATCGGAATCTTGCGAATTGCCGTCGCGGCGGCGGCCGCGCTGGCCGCAGGCAGTGCAGTTGCCCAGCAGCCGGCCCCGCCAGCCTTCGCTCCATCCAACCTCACTCCGGCAGGCGTGCGTTCCCTGGCCGCAAACTGCGCCGCCTGCCACGGCACGAACGGCCGGCCTGCCCCAGGGTCGACGCTGGCCGGTCTTGCCGGCAAGCCGCAGAACGAACTGCAGACGGCGATGACCCAGTTCAAGGAAGGCAAGAAGCCGGCCACGGTCATGCACCAGCTCACCAAGGGCTATTCGAGCGAGGAAATCGCAGCGCTCGCCGAATATTTCTCGAAACTGACCCGCTAGGCCACGGAGAACATCACATGAGCATGCAAAGACGGGATTTCCTTCGGGCGAGCGCCCTTGCGGCGGCAGCAGGCCTCGCGGGCTGCGCGGGAATGCACGGGTCCGGTTCCAGGGGCCGCGTGGTGGTCGTCGGCGGCGGGTACGGAGGTGCGACCGCCGCCAAGTACGTCCGGCTCTTCGATCCCTCCATCGAGGTGGTGCTGGTCGAGCCCAACGAGGCGTTCGTTTCGTGCCCGATCTCCAACCTCGTCCTCGGGGGGTTCAAGACCCTCGCCGACATCACGACGCCCTACACCGGCCTCACGAGCCACCATGGAGTTCGCATCGTTCGCGACATGGCGACGGCCATCGACGTGGACAAGAAGCAGGTGCGCCTCGCCCACGGCGCCCCGTTGCCTTACGACCGCGTCATCGTGTCGCCCGGCATCGATTTCATGGCCGGCGCGATTCCTGCCCTCGCCAGCGCGGAGGCGCAGGAGCGCGTCCCGCACGCGTGGAAGGCAGGCCCCCAGACCGTGGCGCTTCGCCGCCAGCTCGAGGAGATGCCCGATGGGGGGGTCTATATCCTCGCCATCCCCGCGTCCCCGTACCGGTGCCCGCCGGGCCCGTACGAGCGCGCCTGCCAGATCGCTGCCTACTTCAAGGCGAAGAAGCCCAAGTCGAAGGTCCTCGTGCTCGACGCCAATGGCGACGTGACCTCGAAGGGGCCGCTCTTCAAGAAGGCGTGGGCGGAGCTCTACCAGGGCATCATCGAGTACCGGCCCAACAGCCGGGCGGTCGACGTGGACCTGCGCGCCGGTGTGGTGAAGCTGGAGGTCGAGGACGTGAAGGGCAATGTCCTGAACGTCATCCCGCCGATGAAGTGCGGCAAGATCGCCGATGCGTTCATCACCGCCAACAACCGCTGGTGCGAGGTCGACTGGATCACCTACGAGTCCAAGGCGGCCAAGGGCGTCCACCTGATCGGGGATTCGACCCTGAGCGCACCGGGCATGCCCAAGTCGGGGCACATGGCGAACGCGCACGGGAAGGCCTGCGCGGCGGCGGTCGTGGCCTTGCTCAACGGCGAGGCCCCGAATCCCTCGCCGACGCTTACGAACACGTGCTACAGCTTCGTGTCGGACACGCAGGTCGTCCACGTGGCCTCCGTCCACAAGTACGACGCAGCCGCACGCACCATGAAGGCGGTGCCCGGTTCCGGCGGCGTGTCCCCGGCGAGGAACGAGCTCGAGGCCGATTTCGCGCTCAACTGGGCGCGCAACATCTGGGCCGACACGCTGGCCTGAAGGGGGTTTGCGCAGGACCGGACGGGCCGCCTTCGGGCGGCCCGTCCTCTTTCGCGCTTCAGGGAACCGATGCGAGATACTCGGAGAGCGCCTTGATCTCGAGTTCGGTGAGCTTGGACGCAATCGCGTGCATGACGGAGCTGTCGTTGGTGCGGCCGCCCGAGTTGAACTGTCGCAGTTGCCCTTCGAGGTAGAGAGCCTGCTGCCCGGCCAGGCGCGGCAGCGATTCCGTGCCGTGGGCGTCGGGCCCGTGGCAGGTCGCGCAGGCCGCGACGCCCGAATAGGGATTGCCTCGCGAGTAGAGGAACTTCCCCACCGTCGCGAGCCCGGCGTCCGACGGCGGGTGCGGATCCGCCTTCTGCACGGCGAAAAAGGCACCCAGGGCCGCCATTTCCTCCTGGGTGAGCGCCGCCACCATCGCGTTCATCGTGGACCCCTTCCTGCGCCCCGACTGGAAATCCAGGAGTTGCTTGGCGAGGTAGGTCGCATTCTGTGTCGCCAGGCGCGGAAAGACCTCGCTGGAGCTCTCGCCGCTCATGCCGTGGCACAGGAAGCAGCGCCCGGAGACGATCTTGCGCGCCCTGTCGAGGTCCGTCGCGGTGGCATCGGTCACGACTGCGAGGCACGCCGCGAGGGCGGCAATCAGCACGATGCGCAATCCATTCATGTCGGTGTCTCTTCGGGTCTCGCCGGGATTGTAGCAACGGGCGGGGCCCGGGAATACCGGCATCCAATCGGCTGTTGACCGCGTAAAATTCGGGTTGGAGGCCCGTTGCATGGCCCCGCAGCCGATTCCTGACCCCTTGCCGACAGCACACAGAGCGCCGATGACCCGAAGAAAGCTTCTCGTACTCTTTCCCGACGAGTGGGACCGCTCGGTGGCGACCCGGGAAGACGGCGCGAACGATTATCACTTCGAGGGTTTCGACCTGTTCCAGTTTCCCGGGAACGCGCGCCTTTTCACGTTCGACGTCGCGCGCTTCGTCGACCGGCTCGCGCGCAAGTACGCGAAGATCGGGCTGGACGGAATACTCACCTCGGACGAGCAGTTCGGGCCGGTGGTGGCATCGCTCCTGGGGGAGCGCCTGGGGCTTCCGAGCACGCCCCTCGGGGCGGTGTTGACGGCGCAGCACAAGTACTACGCGAGGCGCGCATTCGAGCAGTCGATGCCGGAATGCAATCCCCGCTTCGGGCTCATCCCGCGCGATTTCCGCAGCAGCCTCGAGATGCCGCTCGCCTTTCCATTCTTCGTGAAGCCGGTGAAAGCGGCCTTTTCGGTGCTCGCGCGGCGCGTCGATTCCTTCGAGGCGCTCGACCGGCACGCGCGCTTCAGCTGGTTCGAGCAGGCGATCATCGAGCGGCTCGTCAAGCCGTTCGGCGACGTGATGCGGGCCCACTCGAACTACGACGTCGAGCCCTTCAGCATGCTCGCCGAGGAAATCGTGGATGGCGCGCAGGTCACGGTGAACGGCTTTGTCCGCAGGGGCGAAGTGACCATGCTCGGCGTGGTGGACTCGATCATGTATCCGGGCACCGACCAGTTCCAGCGTTTCCAGTACCCCTCGATGCTCGCGCCTGAAAAGCAGTCGACGGCAGAAGAGGTCGCGCGCCGGGCGCTGGCTGCGATCGGCTTCACCCACGGCATGTTCAACGTGGAGCTGCGCCTTTGCGCGACCACGGGCCACGCCAAGGTGATCGAGATAAATCCCCGCGCGGCAGGCCAGTTCTACGACATCTTCGAGCGCGTCGATGGCTACAACCTCTTCGATGCGCTCGTCGCACTGCAGGTCGGGGAAGCCCCCGTCATCGGCCGCCGCAAGGGTCGCGACGCGTTCGCCGCGAGTTTCGTGCTTCGCGACCTCTCGGGCGCAGGTCTCGGGCACTGGCCCGGCAGAGGCGAGATCGATCGGCTGCGCGCCCGTCATCCCGGAGCGAGGATCATGGTCTATCCGAAGCGCGGCGCCGACCTTCGCCGGGAAATGAAATGGCTGGGCAGCTACCGGTACGGCGTGGTCAATACCGGCGCCCGGTCCCAGGCGGAGCTTTTCCGAGCCTACGACAGGATCCACCGCGACATCGCGTTCCACCCCTCCCCAAGGCCGGGAGTCCGTGCGGGCTCGACGCTGGGCGAGTCCGCCGCCGACTAGGTCCAGCCCGCGCTCAATCGCGCAGCCAGGCCGCGTCGAACGCCGGATTCGTCTTCGACGTGAGAACGTGGTCGCGCCATGCCCCGTCGATGAACAGGTAGTCGCGTGCGAACCCCTCGCGGACGAACCCCAGGCGTTCCAGCAGCTGCGCGCTGCGCGCGTTCTCCGGGCGGTAGTTGGCCATGATGCGATGCAGCCGCAGCTCACGGAACGCGTAATCGATGGTGGCGGACAGCGCTTCGCGCATGAGCCCGCGGCCCTCATGCCTTCGCGCGATCTGGTATCCGAGCACGCACGCGCGCCAGGGGCCCTTGGCGATCTGCGTGAAATTGCAGGTCCCGACGACTTCCGGGCCGGAGGATTGCGGCGCCAGCATGACCCAGCGCGCCGTCGTGCCCGACTCGAACTCCTTCGCGAACACTGCGAGCGCCCTGGCCCAGTAGGAAGCGCCGAATCCATCCGGGGGAGGGGGCGGGGACCACCGGTCCAGGTGTCCGGGGAAGTTCTCCTCGAAGAAGCGGGCGAGCGGCTCTTCGAGCCCGGGCATCGCGATGACGATCCTGAGCCTCTCGGTCTCGATCTCGGGTGAGGTCACGCTCAGGCGACCCGCAGCACTCAGGCCGAGAACACCCGCCAGTGTTCAGGCCAGCCCTCGGTCGGAGAACGCTTGAAGCCGCTCTTGGCGTAGAGATGCCAGCAACCGATTACGTAGGCGATGAGCGTCGTGGCGTAAGCATTGGCGTCCCAGTCGGCCGGAAGCCGGCCGGCCGCGAGCGCCAGCCGGGCGCTCTGGCGAATGCTCGCCTCGAGGCGGTCGAGAAGCTGGTTGACGCGCGCCTGCAAGCGCTCGTCCTCGATCGCGAGGGCGTCGCCCGTGAGGACGCGGGTCATGCCGGGATTCTTCTGCGCGAAGCCGAGCAAGGTGGCTACGGTGGACTCGATCTGCTTCATCGCGTCCGGCTCTTCGGCCTGGATGCGGTTCACCAGGGTGAAGAGCGTCTGCTCGATGAACTCGATGAGCCCCTCGAACATCTGCGCCTTGCTCGCGAAGTGGCGGTATAGCGCGGCCTCGGACACGTCCAGGCGCGCGGCGAGCAGCGCGGTCGTCACCCGCTCGGCCTTCGGTGCCTCGAGCATCGAGGCGAGCGTCTGCAGGATTTGGGCTTTTCGCTCCCCGGTCTTCGCCATGGGTTCCCCCTGTGATCAGCGGCGCCCGCCGAGGATGGACCCCAGCACGCCGCGGATGATGCGTCGCCCGACTTCGCTTCCCATGGCGCGGGCCGCACTCTTGGCCGCGGCCTCGAAGGCCGTCTCCCGCGTCCTGCCCTTGCTCGCCGTGCCGCCGGGAAACCCGAGTTTGCCGAGGATCCCCCCGCCGCCGCCATCCGATGCTTCCACCGGCGTGCTTTCCCCGGGGGTGCGATCGGCCGCGCGGGCCGCGAGCTTTTCGTAGGCCGACTCGCGATCGACGGCCTTTTCGTAGTGGCCGGCGACGAGCGAGGCGCCGATCACCTTCTGCCGCTCCTCCTGCGTGATGGGCCCTATGCGCGAGCGCGGCGGGATGACGAAGGCGCGCTCCACGGGGCAGGGCCGCCCCTTTTCGTCGAGGAACGACACCAGCGCCTCCCCGACGCCCAGTTCCGTTATCGCCTTGCCGACGTCGAGCGGCGGGTTGGGCCGGAAGGTGGTCGCCGCGGCCTTCACGGCCTGCTGGTCGCGGGGCGTGAAGGCGCGCAGCGCGTGCTGGACGCGGTTTCCCAGCTGCCCGAGCACCGTGTCCGGCACGTCGAGCGGGTTCTGGGTGATGAACCAGACGCCGACGCCCTTGGAGCGCACGAGCCGCACCACCTGCTCGATGCGATCGAGCAACTCCTTCGGGGCGTCGTCGAAGAGCAGGTGCGCCTCGTCGAAGAAGAAGGCGAGCTTCGGCTTTTCCGGATCGCCCACCTCGGGCAGCTGCTCGAAGAGTTCGGAAAGCAGCCACAGCAGCAGGGAGGCGTAGACGCGCGGGCTCGAGAGCAGCTTGTCGGCGGCGAGGATGTTCACCACGCCCCGGCCGTCCACCGTCTGCATGAGGTCGTCGAGCGCGAGAGCCGGCTCGCCGAAGAATTTCTCGCCTCCCTGGGATTCGAGCGTGAGGAGGCCACGCTGGATCGCGCCCACGCTCGCCGTCGAGATGTTGCCGTACTGCGTGCGAAATTGCGCGGCGTTGTCGCCGGCGTGCTGGAGCAGCGCCCGCAGGTCCTTCAGGTCGAGGAGCGCAAGTCCGCCATCGTCGGCGATCTTGAAGACCGCAGCCAGCACGCCGGCCTGGGTGTCGTTGAGATTCAGGATCCGCGCCAGGAGAAGCGGGCCCAGCTCGGAAACCGTGGCTCGCACCGGGTGACCCTGTTCGCCGAACACGTCCCAGAAGGCGACAGGGGAGGCGAGGGGCGTATGCCCGGCAAGGCCCAGCATCTCCACGCGCTCGGCGACCTTGGCATTCTTCCCGCCGGGCGCGGCGAGCCCGGCGAGGTCGCCTTTCACGTCGGCCATGAACACAGGGACGCCGGCCGCGCTCAGGGATTCCGCCAGGGTCTGCAGCGTGACGGTCTTGCCGGTCCCGGTCGCGCCGGCGATGAGGCCGTGGCGGTTGGCCATCCCCGGCAGCAGGCCGAGATCCACGCTGGATTTCGCGACGACGAGAGGGGCAAGCAAGGGATTGGCTCGAGCGAGAAGACGTTGCGGGGATGGTACCATTAGCCCCCTCGAAACTGAATGCGCGGCAAAGACCCATGGCAGGTCACAGCAAGTGGGCGAACATCCAGCACCGCAAGGGCCGCCAGGACGCCAAGCGCGGCAAGATCTTCACCCGCCTCATCAAGGAAATCACCGTCTCGGCGAGGATGGGCGGGGGCGACCCCGACATGAATCCGAGGCTGCGGCTCGCCGTCGACAAGGCGACCGAGAACAACATGCCCAAGGACAACATCGAGCGCGCCATCAAGCGCGGCACCGGTGACCTGGAGGGCGTGAGCTACGAGGAAATCCGCTACGAGGGCTACGGCATCGGCGGCGCCGCGGTGATCGTCGACTGCCTGAGCGACAATCGCACCCGCACCGTGGCCGACGTGCGGCACGCGTTCTCGAAGCACGGCGGCAATCTCGGCACGGACGGATCGGTCGCGTTCCTGTTCCGGCACTGCGGGCAGCTCGTCTACGCACCGGGCACCAGCGAGGACAAGCTCCTCGGCGTGGCGCTCGACGCGGGTGCCGAGGACGTCGTCGCGAACGACGACGGGTCGATCGAGGTGATCACCGGCCCCCACGAGTTCTCGGCGGCGAAATCCGCGCTGGAAAAGGCGGGCTTCAAGGCCGAGGTGGCCGAGGTGACGATGAAGCCGACGGCGGACACGCAGCTGGCAGGCGAGGACGCCCAGCGCATGCAGAAGCTCATCGACGCGCTGGAATCGCTCGACGACGTGCAGGAAGTCCACACCACCGCGGTCATGGACGAGGCGCCCTAGAGGCCGCCGCCCTTGCGCATCCTCGGCATCGATCCGGGCCTGCGGGTCACGGGGTTCGGGGTGGTCGGGCGCGAGGGCCAGCGCCTGGCCTACGTCGCGAGCGGCTGCATCCGCACCCGCGAAGGCGGCGAGCTGCCGGAGCGCCTGCGCACCATTCTCGACGGGCTGGCGGAGGTGATCGCCACCCATCGCCCGGAACAGGTCGCCATCGAAAAGGTCTTCGTGAACGTGAACCCGCAATCGACGCTGCTGCTCGGCCAGGCCAGGGGCGCGGCGGTGTGCGCGGCGGTGCTGGCCGACCTTCCGGTGGCCGAGTACACCGCGCTGCAGGTGAAGCAGGCGGTGGTCGGCAAGGGCAACGCGCACAAGGAGCAGGTCCAGGAGATGGTGAAGCGGCTGCTCAAGCTCTCCGGGCATCCCTCCGCGGATGCCGCCGACGCGCTTGCCTGTGCCATCTGCCATGCCCACGGCGGCCTCGGGATGGGAGCGCTGCCCACGAAGGGCCTCAGGATGCGCGACGGGAGGCTCGGGTGATCGGGCGCATCGCCGGCACGCTCGCCGAGAAGAACCCGCCGCACGTGGTGGTGGTCGCCCACGGCGTCGGCTACGAGATCGACGTGCCCATGAGCACGTTCTACCACCTGCCGCGAACGGGAGAGACGGTCGAGCTCCTGACGCACCTCGTGGTTCGCGAGGACGCGCACCTGCTCTTCGGGTTCCTGAGCGCGGGCGAGCGAAGCGCCTTTCGCCAGCTCATCAAGGTGAGCGGCGTGGGCCCCAAGGTGGCGCTCGCCGTGCTTTCGGGGCTTTCCGTGGACGATCTCGCGGTCGCCGTCGCCTCCGAGGACGCGGCGCGCCTCACCCGCGTGCCGGGAATCGGCAAGAAGACGGCGGAGCGGCTGGTGCTCGAGCTTCGCGACAAGCTGCCGAGTTCCGTTCCGGCGGCGAAGTCGGCCGCCCCGCACGAACCGGACGTCCTCAATGCCCTGCTCGCCCTTGGCTATAATGCCCGCGAGGCGTCGGTCGCCATCCGCGGCCTGCCGCCCGACCTGGCGCTCACCGACGCGATTCGCCAGGCACTCAAGGTGCTCGCCAAGCCGTGATCGAAACCGACCGCCTGATGACCGCGGCACCGGCTTCGCCGCAGGAGGAGGGCGAGGAGAGGGCGCTTCGCCCGCGCCAGCTCGCCGAGTACGTCGGCCAGGCCAAGATCCGCGAGCAGCTCGAGATCTTCATCACGGCGGCCCGGAACCGCGGCGAGGCGCTGGACCACGCGCTCCTTTTCGGCCCGCCGGGGCTGGGAAAGACCACGCTCGCGCACATCATCGCGCGAGAGATGGGCGTGAACCTGCGCCAGACCTCGGGGCCGGTGCTCGAGCGGCCGGGAGACCTCGCGGCGATCCTCACCAACCTCGAGCCGAGGGACGTCCTGTTCATCGACGAAATCCATCGCCTGAGCCCGATCGTCGAGGAGATCCTCTATCCCGCGCTGGAGGACTACCAGATCGACATCATGATCGGCGAAGGACCGGCGGCCAGGAGCGTGAAGCTGGACCTGCCGCCCTTCACGCTGGTCGGCGCGACGACCCGGGCCGGAATGCTCACCAACCCGCTTCGCGACCGCTTCGGCATCGTGGCGCGCCTCGAGTTCTATTCCCCGGACGAGCTCACGAAGATCGTGACCCGCTCCTCGGGCCTGCTGTCGATGGCGGTCGAGGCCGATGGCGCGATCGAGATCGCGAAGCGCGCCCGAGGCACGCCGCGCATCGCCAATCGCCTGCTGCGGCGGGTGCGCGACTTCGCGGAGGTGAAGCACGAAGGCCGCGTCACTGCGGAAATCGCGGATCTCGCGCTGCGCATGCTCGACGTGGATGCGATCGGGCTCGACCTCCTGGACCGGAAGCTCCTCCTCGCGATCGTGGAAAAGTTCGGAGGCGGTCCGGTGGGGGTGGAGAACCTCGCCGCGGCCATCGGCGAGGAGCGCGACACCATCGAGGACGTCCTGGAGCCCTTTTTGATCCAGCAGGGTTACCTCCAGAGGACGCCTCGCGGGCGCATGGCCACGGCGCTCACGTACCAGCACTTCGGGCTGCCCGGCGGGCCGGCGGCCGGCGGAGGGCTCTTCGGGTGACGAAGATAGCGGTGAAGCCCCGGCTGCAGCCGGAGCTGTTCGTCTACTCCTTTCCCGTGCGCGTGTACTTCGAGAACACCGACGCGGGCGGCGTGGTCTACCACGGCGAGTACCTGAAGTTCCTCGAGCGCGCCCGCACGGAGTGGCTGCGTCACCTCGGCTTCGACCACCAGTGGCTCGCGAGGAACCATCGGATCGTCTTCGTGGTCACTCAGGCTGTCGTGGATTTCGTGAAGCCCGCCCGCCTCGACGACAACGTCGCGGTGAGCGTCCAGCTGGAGTCGCTCGGAAAGGTCCGCTGCGTGTTCTCCCAGGATATCCGCCGCGAGGACGACCTCCTCGTGCGAGCGAAGGTGACGGTGGCATGCGTGACGGGCGATGGCATGAAGCCCGTCGAGATTCCCGAGGCGCTGCGTCGCAAGATGCAGGCCTCGCTCTAGGAAAGCCGAGGACAGCATGATCGTAAGCCACGACCTCACCATCCTCGCGATGATCGTGAACGCGAGCATCGTCGTGAAGGCCGTGATGGCGGTCCTCGTGCTCGCGTCGATCTTCTCGTGGACCTACATCTTCATGAAGGTCTTCGCCCTGCGCCGTGCGCTGCGCCAGGCCGAGGCGTTCGAGCGCGAGTTCTGGGGTGGCTCCGACCTGGTCGGCCTCTACCAGAGGGCCGCTGGCGGGCGCTACGTGGCGGCGGGCATGGAGCGCATCTTCGAGGCGGGGTTCAAGGAGTTCCTGAAGCTCAAGGGGCGCGCCGGCGCGGACGTGTCGGCGCTCCTGGAGGGAACGCGCCGCGCGATGAAGGCGACGCTCCAGCGCGAGGTGGACGCGCTGGAATCGCACCTGTCGTTTCTCGCGACCGTGGGCTCCGTGAGCCCGTACATCGGGCTCTTCGGCACGGTGTGGGGGATCATGAACGCGTTCCGGGGGCTCTCCAACGTGGCGCAGGCCACGCTCGCGCAGGTGGCGCCGGGCATCGCCGAGGCGCTCGTGGCCACCGCAATCGGCCTTTTCGCGGCCATTCCCGCCGTGATCGCCTACAACCGCTTCGCGCACGACATCGACCGGCTCGCGGGACGCTACGAGAGCTTCATGGAGGAGCTCTCCAACATCCTGCAGCGCCAGGCCCACCAGCCGGAGCGATAGATGCGACGCCGGCGAGCCATGAGCGAGATCAACGTCGTTCCCTACATCGACGTGATGCTGGTGCTCCTCATCATCTTCATGGTCGCCGCCCCCCTCATCAACCCGGGCCAGATCGACCTGCCGAAGGTGGGGGCGAAGCTCAATCCCGCCGTGGCGCCGCTCGAGGTGCGCGTGCGCGCCAACGGCGACCTCGCCGTGGTGGACCGCTCGCGGTCTCCGGACGAAGTCCTCGTGAGGCGCGAGCAGCTCCTCGCGATCGTCCGGCAGGCGCAGCAGGACAATGCGGGGCAGGCCGTGGTGATCGCTGGCGACCGCAAGGCGCGATACGAGGAAATCCTCAAGGTCATGGACATCCTGCAGCAGGGGCAGGTGACGCGCGTGGGGCTCCTCGCGCGCCCGGCCCAGTAGGCCCGCGCGATGGGTCCGATGGAGGGGGGCGAGCGGCCACGCCAGCCGGGAAAGATCCGGTCGATCCTGCTTGCGGTCGCGGTGCACGTGGCCTTCTTCGCACTCATCGTCTTCGGCGTGTCCTGGCAGAGCCGGCCCACGCCGCCGGTCCAGGCCGAGCTGTGGGACAAGCTCCCGACCGGCAAGACCACGGTGGCGCCGAAGCCCGAACCACCGAAGCCCGAGCCGCCGAAGCCCGAGCCGCCGAAGCCCGAACCACCGAAGCCCGAACCACCGAAGCCCGAGCCAAAGCCGGAACCGGCCAAGCCCGATCCCGCGATCGCAGAGAAGCTGGAACGCGAGAAGCTCGCGCGGGAACAGAAGGAGCTGGAAAGGAAGGAACGCGAGCTGAAGGAAAGGGAAAAGAAGGAGCAGGAAAGAAAGGAGCTTGAGAAGAAAGAGCGGGAAAAGAAGGCTCGCGAAGCGAAGGCTGCAGCCGAGGCGAAGGCGAAGGCCGTGGCGAAAGCCGAGGCAAAGGCAATGGCGGAGGCCGAGGCCCAGGCGAAGGCCGTCGCGGATGCGGCCCGCGAGGCGCGGATTTCCGAGATCAATCGATACCGGGGGCGCATTAGCGATAAAATCAGGGGCAAGGCCAATGTCCCGGAGACCGTGCGGGATGGGACGGAGGTGCAGGTGCGGATCACGATCCTGCCGGGCGGCGACGTGCTCGATATCGTCGTCGTGAAGTCGAGCGGCAACGGCGTCTACGACACGGCGATCGAGCGGGCGATCCGCAGCGCGCAACCGTTGCCGGTGCCGAGCGACCCGGAACTTTTCAGCCAGTTCCGCAGCCTTACCCTGAATATCAAGCACGAACGCTAGCCGGGCCCTGGGCCCGCAAGGGCCCGATGTCATGAAAAGATTCCTGCTCGCCGTTCTCCTCGCCTTTGCCGCGCTCGTCTCGCGCGCGCAGCTCACCATCGACATTACGACCTCCGGCGGCCGCCAGATTCCGGTCGCGATCCTGCCGTTCGCGGGCGAGGCCGCCCAGCCGCAGTCGGTGAGCTCGGTCGTCGGCGCGGATCTCGCGCGCACCGGTCTTTTCCGGCTCGTGAACACGGTGGGCGTGAGCCCGATCCCCACCGAGCCCTCGGAAGTCAATTTCATCGACTGGCAGGCGCGCTCCTCCGAGGCGCTGGTGATCGGCAAGATCGAACCGCTCCCGGATGGCCGCCTGGAGGTGCGCTTTCGCCTCTTCGACGTGCAGAAGCAGTCGCAGCTCTCGAGCTTCTCCTACGTGATCGCGCCGGCGCAGCTGCGCGCCACCGCGCACCGCATCGCCGACGTCGTCTACGAGAAGCTCACCGGCGAGAAGGGCGTCTTTTCCACGAAGATCACCTACGTGGTGAAGCGCGGCACGCGCTACGAGCTCCAGGTCTCGGACGCCGACGGCGCCAACGCCCAGGCGGTCCTGGCCTCCAACGAGCCCATCATCTCTCCCGCGTGGTCTCCGGACGGCAGCCGCATCGCCTACGTTTCCTTCGACCAGAAGAAGCCCGTGGTCGTGGTGCAGAACCTCGCGCAGGGCACGACGCGCGTGCTGGCGAACCACCGCGGCAACAACAGCGCGCCTGCGTGGTCCCCCGACGGGACGAAGCTCGCGGTGACCCTCACGAAGGACGACATCTCCCAGATCTACGTGATCCCGTCCGGCGGCGGCGAGCCGCGGCGCATGGCCACGACGCCGGCCATCGACACGGAAGCGACCTTCTCGCCCGACGGGCAATGGATCGCCTTCACCTCGGACCGGGGAGGATCGCCCCAGATCTACCGCATGCCGGCCGAAGGCGGGCCCGCCCAGCGACTTACCTTCGAAGGCACCTACAACGTTCGCCCGCGCTACAGCCCCGATGGCAAGTCCATCGCCTTCGTGCAGCGCGAGTCGGGAAAATTCCGCATCGCCGTGCTGGAGGTGGATACCGGCCAGGTGACCGTCCTCACCGACGGCTCGCTCGACGATTCGCCCAGTTACGCGCCGAATGGCAAGATGATTCTCTACGAAGCCCAGGCCAACGGCCGCGGACAGCTCTCCGCGGTCTCGAGCGACGGCCGTGTCCGCCAGCGCCTCGTGTCGTCGTCCGGCGACGTCCGCGACCCGGCCTGGGGACCGTTGCCTACGAACTGAGCGGGGCGCAGAATCCGCCAGTACGCATACCGAGCGCAATACCCAAAAGGAGCAGCCCGTGAAGAAGATCGTCCTGAGCATTGCATTGGCCACCCTCGTCGCAGCTTGCGGCAGCCAGGAAGTCAAGAAGGACGTGCCGGTCACCGACCGCACGACCGCGACGACGCAGCCGACGACGCCGGGAACGACGCCCTCGACGTCACCCACCGCGCAACCGGTCATCACCGCCAATCCGCTCACCGACCCGAAGAACATCCTGAGCAAGCGCAGCGTGTATTTCGACTTCGACTCCAACGTGGTGAAGGAGGAATACCAGGGGCTGGTGCAGGCGCACGCGAAGTACCTGGTTGACAAGCGCGGCATGAACGTCAAGATCGAGGGCAATTGCGACGAGCGTGGCAGCCGCGAATACAACCTGGCCCTGGGCCAGCGGCGCGCCGAGGCCGTGAAGAAGGTGATGACCGTGCTGGGCGTCCAGGAAAGTCGCATCGAGACGGTGAGCTTCGGCGAGGAGAAGCCCGCCGCGGCCGGCCACGACGATTCCGCCTGGTCGCAGAATCGCCGCAGCGACATCAAGTATGCCGGCGAGTAGCATCCGCCTCGCGGTGGCGGCGATGGCGTTCGCCGCCGGCGCCGCCCACGCCGGGCTCTTCGACGACGACGAGGCGCGCAAGCGCATCGAGGACACGCGCGTCGCGCAGGAGAGAATCGCGCGCGATACGGCCGATCGCATTGCCCGCCTCGAGGAGAGCGTGCGCGGCCTCGGGGTCGTGGACCTTCTCCGCCAGATCGAGGGCCTGCACGCGGAGATCGCGCGCCTGCGCGGCAGCATCGAGGTGCTCGCGAACCAGAACGAGCAGGTCCAGAAGCGCCAGCGCGACTTCTACCTCGACCTCGATTCGCGCCTGAAGCGCCTCGAGGGCGGCGGTGCCGCCGCGCAGGGTCCGGCCTCGCTCGCCGCGGCCGCTCCCGCCACGGACCAGGTCCCGGCGCCGGCGAAGCCCATGACCAAGGAGGAGCAGGCGCGCGAAGTGAAGTCCTACGACGCCGCTTCGGGCCTCTTCCGCCGCAACGACTTCGCCTCGGCGGAAGAGGCTTTCCGTGCGTTCCTCCGGGAATACCCGCACAGCGCGCTCGCGCCGAACGCCACCTACTGGATCGGCATCTGCCAGGCGAACCTGAAGGACTACAAGGGCGCGCTCGCCACGCAGGAAGGGCTGCTCGCGCGCTACCCGCAGTCGCCGAAGGCCCCCGATGCGCTGCTCGCCGTCGCGGCGGTCCAAGCGGAGCAAGGGGACACGGGCTCCGCGCGCAATACGCTCGAGGACATCATCGCCCGCTACCCTGCGTCGGAGGCGGCGGGCAAGGCACGCACGCGCCTCGCCATCACCCGGCGCTAGGTCGGTCGGCCGCGGTGGGAGAGGCAGTCGTCCTCGTTTCGGGTGGGCTCGATTCGGCAACCGTGCTCGCCATGGCGCGCGCCGAAGGGTGGCGGTGCCATGCGCTTTCGGTGGACTACGGCCAGCGCCATCGCTCGGAACTCGCCGCCGCAGCCGCCGTGGCGGCTTCCCTCGGGGCAATCGAACACCGGATCGTTCGCGTGGACCTTGCCCTCTTCGGCGGCTCCGCGCTGACCGATCCCGCGATTGCGGTGCCCAAGGCTCCGACGGACGGCATCCCGGTGACCTACGTCCCGGCGCGGAACACGATCTTCCTTTCCCTCGCGCTCGCCTTTGCCGAGGTGGTCCGCGCGGACGCGATCTTCACCGGCGTGAACGCGGTCGACTACTCCGGCTATCCAGACTGTCGCCCCGAGTACCTGGCGGCCTTCGAGGCCCTGGCGAACCTCGCGACCAGGCGGGCCGTGGAGGGTTCTCGCCTCGCGGTGCGCGCGCCGCTTGTGCAGTGGGCGAAGGCCGAAATCGTCCGCCGAGGCGCGGCACTGGGCGTCGATTTCGCGATCACCGTCTCCTGCTACGACGCGGACGCGGAAGGCCGGGCCTGCGGGCAGTGCGATGCGTGCCGGATTCGCCGCGAGGGGTTCACCGCTGCCGGCCTCCCGGACCCCACCCGGTATTCCTCCCGGGACGCGTGAGGGCCTCCTGCCCACACGGGTATCGGCCCCTAATCCTTTTGAGGGATGGGTCGCCGGGGAGGCATGCCGAATAATGGATCGCATTCCCGGGAGTCCGCCATGAGCACCACCGCCTCGAACCTGTCCTCCCTCGTTGCCTGGTCCGGCTTCGGCATCGCCTTCGTCGTCGGCGCGGTTGCCCAGCGCACGAACTTCTGCACGATGGGCGCGATCTCGGATGTCGTGAACATGGGCAGCTGGGGGCGCATGCGCATGTGGATCCTCGCGATGGCGGTCGCGATCGCCGGTGCGACCGCCCTGCAACTGGCCGGGCTGGTGGACCTGTCGAAGTCCATCTATTCGCGACCGGGGTTCTCCTGGCTGTCCTACGCGCTGGGAGGATTCGTGTTCGGCGTGGGCATGACGCTCGGCTCCGGGTGCGGCAACAAGACGCTGGTGCGCATAGGGGGCGGGAGCCTCAAGTCGGTCGTGGTGCTCGCCTTCCTCGCGATCTCGGCCTACATGACGATCAAGGGCCTCTTCGGGATCTGGCGCGTGACCTGGCTGGACCCCGTGTCGATCGATCTCGCCGCGCACGGGGCGGCCGGGCAGGACTTGCCCTCGCTCCTCGCGGCCGCGTTCGGCCTCGACCGCAAAGGCGCGTATGTCGGCGTGGCGGCCGTGGCGGCCGTGGCGATGGCCGCATTCGTCTTCAAGGACCGCGAATTCCGCACGAGCTTCGACCACATCCTCGGCGGCATGGTGATCGGCCTTGCGGTCGTGGCCGGCTGGTACCTCACGGGCCACATCGGCTTCGGCGAGAACCCCGACACGCTCGAGATGAGCTACTTCGGGACGAACAGCCGCACCGTGGAGTCGCTCTCCTTCATCGCACCGGCGGCCTACCTCCTGGAGCTCCTGCTGCTGTGGAGCGACAAGTCGCTCGCCTTCACCTTCACCATCGCACTGGCGCTGGGCGTGATCGCGGGATCAGCCGCGTACGCGCTCGCCACGCGCACGTTCCGGTGGGAGGGCTTCGCCTCGGCCGAGGACACCGCCAGCCACGTCCTGGGCGGAATCCTGATGGGGTTCGGCGGCGTGCTCGCCCTGGGGTGCACCATCGGCCAGGGCATCACCGGAATCTCGACGCTGGCGGCGGGATCGATCGTCGCGCTCCTGTCGATCATCGCCGGGTCCTGGGCGACCATGAAGGTCCAGTACTGGCGCCTCATGCGCGAGGCCTGAACGGCGGAACGGTTTGACCCGAACTCGCCCGGAAAGCTATAATTTCCCGCTTTCCGGGGCGTTAGCTCAGCTGGTAGAGCAGCGGACTTTTAATCCGTTGGTCGGCGGTTCGAATCCGCCACGCCCTACCACCCTCCCGCCTCGAAGTGCCTCCCCCGTTTCAGGGCTGTTAGCTCAGCTGGTAGAGCAGCGGACTCTTAATCCGTTGGTCGCAAGTTCGAATCTTGCACGGCCCACCAGCAATTCAAGGCCGGATCAGGCCTTCGCGCAGGTTCGGTTTTCGTCCTTGCCGCCTGACCATCGTGGGACGATCGCTCCCACCGAGAGCATTCACGTTCGGGGCAACCCCCGACCTGGGCACTATGACTCGCCTCTTCGCGACGCTGCTTGCGCCATCGGTGACATCCGCGGCGCCCGCGGCATCGGGCCCCGACCCCGGCGGCTACACGGAATTCGACGCGTGTCTTTCCCAGGTGCCCGCCGATCACCCCCCGAATGCCAGGCCCATTTTCCGCCGCGGAATCCCGACAACCCACGCAACCCCTCCAGGACAACCCCCATGGCAAACATAGCCTTTCTCGGCACCGGATTGCTCGGTGGCGCCTTCGCCGAAGCCGCCGCAAAGCGTGGTGACACGGTCACCGCCTGGAACCGCTCCCCGGACAAGGTGCTGGCGCTGGCCCGGTTCGGGGTCAAGCCCGCCTCGACGCCCGCGGAGGCGGTTCGAGGCGCATCGAGGATCCATCTGGTGCTGAAGGATGACGCGGTCGTGGAAGAAGTGGTTTCGGCAGCGCGCCCCGGCCTTTCTGCCGAAGCGGTGCTCGTCGACCACACCACGACGTCGCCGCAGCGCACCGCCGGGCGGGCGAAGCGTCTCCAGGCCGAGGGGGTGAAATACCTGCACTGTCCCGTCTTCATGGGGCCGCCGGCGGCACGCAACGCACAGGGTTCGATGATGGTCGCCGGCCCCAGGGACCTCTTCGAGCAGGTAAGAGCCGAGCTGGCGAAGATGACCGGTCGCCTGGAATACCTGGGCGAGCGCGCCGACCTCGCCGCGGTCAACAAGCTGTTCGGCAACGCCATGATCATCGGCGTCATGGCCGTCAACGCGGACATCCTCACCATGGCCCGGGCAAGCGGCGTAGACGCGGAGGATGCGATGAAGCTGCTCAAGCTTCTCGACCTGAACGCGATGGTGGCAGGACGCGGCGTGAAGATGGCAAAGGGAGATTTCGACGCGAGTTTCGAGCTCGCCATGGCGCGCAAGGACGTCGGGCTGATGGTGGAACTTGCCGGAAGCGGCGCGCTGGCGGTGCTGCCTTCCATCGCCGCCCGGATGGACCAGCTCATTGCCGCCGGGCATGGCGCGAAGGATGCCAGCGCGATGGCGGTCGATGCGGTGCAATCTCGGGGAGAGCGGGCGTCTCCCCCGGCCACCGTGAAGATTCCCGGGAGACCCTGATGGGTGGCGTGGAAGCCTGGGTTCGCGAGTACACCGCCGATGTGCTGGCGATGCTCGCGAGCTTGTCCTTCGTCGCCGTCTACTACGCGGTCCTGCTCGCGCGCACCCGGCGTGATCGCACGAGCAGCATCCACGGCGTGAACGAGCTGGCCCGAAGCCTCTGGGTTCGAAGCGTCATGGGCACCGCCGGAAAGGACGTGATGGCGGTCCAGACCCTGCGCAATTTCATCATGGGTGCCTCGCTCATGGCGACGACGTCGGCGTTTCTCATCCTGGGGGCGCTCACGCTCACCGGCCAGGCCGAGAGCATCAGTCGCAGCTGGCACGTCACGAGTCTCTTCGGCTCGAGTTCGGCGGAGCTGTGGATTCTCAAGGTGATGTGCCTGCTGGCCGATTTCATCGTCGCGTTCTTCGCCTTCGCGATGGCCATTCGGCTCGCCAACCACGTGGTGTTCATGGTGAACGTCCCCGGGCCCGAGGCACATCCCATGCTATCTCCCGAGGCGGTCGCCAGGCGCCTGAATCGCGCCGGCAGTCACTACGCCGCGGGAATGCGGGCCTTCTTCTTCGCGGTGCCGCTGGTGTTCTGGCTTTTCGGCCCGCTCTTCCTGGTGATCGCATCGGCGGGCCTGGTCTACGCGCTCGGAAGGCTCGATCGAACCGATACCGTGTAGAAGCGCCGGGAGCAGGCGGCGTGGGAGCCCTTTGCGCAGGGCTCAGCCAGGCTGCGGCATGTCGCCTACGGCTTTTTCGGCGTCTGGTATTCGACTTCCTTCTGGAACGGCTTCCAGACGGTTTCGTATCCCACGAACCCCTTTTCGTTGGGCGCCATCTGGCGTGTCGTATAAAAAGGCGTATGGCCGTCCGGAACCTTGGTGATGGGTTTTTGCTCGCTCATATGTCACCTCTTTGCCGTGAAGTCAGGATTGCAGGTGCAAGTTACCAGAACCGGAATCTGTCCGATGTCTTTTCAACGCCCGCCCTGCTCAAACGGGTCGCATGAGTGACGGGTCGACATCCGCGCCCGCCATGATCGACGCGCCCATTCTCGTCTCTTCATCGGTTGCGTCGCGAACGGCCAGGATCTCGAGCGTAAAGACGACCTGCCTGCCGCAAAGCGGATTGTTGCCATCGACCGTCAGCGTCTCGTCGTCCATCCGCGTCACCAGAAAGCTGCGGGTCTGGCCCTTGTCGTTCTCCATGAGGATGGAGGTGCCGACCTGCCGATAATCCTCGGGGACGTTTTCGAGGCGATCGGAGAAGACCAGCGACTCGTCCCTGACGCCGAAGATCTGATTGCCGTCGATCGGCACTTCGATCACGTCGCCGGCGGACTTGCCCTCCAGTTCATGGTGAACGGAAGGGGCCAGAATTTCGTTGTGGCCGTGAACATAGCCCAGAGGGAACTCGACCCTGGTGAGGACATGCCCCGATTTCCTGTCGGTCACCTTGTAGGTGAGTTCGACGAACTTGCCGTCCTGGATGGATTCACGCATGTCGAAGCCGGACGGGCAGCTCAAAAAATGGAAGCGCCGAAAATCCTGACCGCGCCATCCTCATAGCCGAGGACGAGCCGGCCAAGCCACTCGCCGGGTTTCTTGGTGCTGCGCTGCCGGTATAGAACCGTCACATGCTCACCCCGGCGAATGATGCCGAGCGAGTCGACGTCTTCCGCGAGGTTTCTCGCCAGTTCACTGTTCGCGAACTGGTGTCCTGCCACCACTTGATTCATGGCAAGCGCCAGGGAAGTGGAGAAGTTCCTGACGAATTCCCCGTACTTGCCTTCATTCGAGTGCTTGGCCAGGTCGCGCCACAGGGGATCGGCGATGGCCAGGATCTCTTCATCGGTCTTATCAATGATGTTCACGCGTGGCTCTGTGCGAACGGGAGAATCCAGCTTCGTTGGGCTCAAGACAGAGGACATGCCTGTCCCTTTTGCGCCAGGCAGGCGATCAAACGCGACCTCCAGGCCAGGGGCATCGCTACTCGTTCTCCGCAACCAGGTGATAGCAAGGCGCCTTCTCCATGGTGTATTCGCCGGATTCCGGGTCGCGACGCGAAACCGTCAGCACGTGCCAGTTCTCGTCGTCCACCTTCATGGCGTCGCCACGGTAGTAGTAACCCGGCCAACGGGTCTCCTTGCGGAACAGCGTGTGCTGCGTTACGCACTCCGCAGCCCGGTGACGGTGCATCAATTCCCACGCACGCAACAGCTCATGAATGTCCTGCGCAGCCAGGCTCTGGAGGTCTTCCTCCATGATCGCGAGCTTCTTGAGGCCGATGTTCAGGAGCTTCTCGTTGGTCATGTAGTTGACGGTCACGCCTCCGCAATACTCGTCCATCAGCTTCTGCAGGCGTTCCAGGCCCTGCTTGGGATTGATGTAGTGCGGGTTGACGTCGCCCGCCACGATCGCGTTGCGGTAGGTCTTGTAGTGCTCCAGGGGCTTGTATATTTCCTTCCGGCGGCGGTCGACTTGCTCATCGGATACGACGATGCCTTCGGCCTTGCCGTCGTCGATGTACTTGCAGGCGGCCTTCGCGGCGAGGCGGCCTTCGGTGAACGAGCCCGATGAGAAGGCGTGCGGCGTGCCGCCGACCGCATCCCCGGCGCCGAACAGGCCCTCGATCGTCGTCATGCGGTTGTAGCCCCAGAAATACTCGGGAGGGGAGACGTCCTCCGGACCCGAGCACCAGGCACCCGAGCCGGTCGCGTGGGAGCCCATCACGTAGGGCTCGGAGGTGGTCAGTTCGGGATTCTCGTGCTTGGGATCCACATCGGTGGATGCCCAGAGGACCGCCTGGCCGATGGTCATGCCGAGGAAGTTCTCCCAGCCGACTTCTTCCAGATGAGGATCCTGGAAGGCCTTCATCGTCACCATGTGAATGGGGCCGCGGCCGGCATTCACTTCACTGATGATGCAATGGTTGCGCAGGCAGGTCGGGATCGGCCGGTGGGTCAGGTGCGACGCTTCCGGATCGAGATACTCCTTGCCGACCATCTGCTGAAGCGCAGGGAACCACTTGGATTCGTATTCCTCCCCCAGGCAATTCTGCGTATAGGTCTTCAGGTGCAGGAAGTAGGCGCCGACCGGGCCGTAACCGTCCTTGAAGCGCGCCAGCACGATGCGGTTTTCCATCTGCGTCATCTTGGCGCCGGCGTCGATCATGAGCCCATAGGCGGAAGCTGACGACCAGGGCGCATACCAGGTGCGCCCGGAGCCTTCGCCCACGGAACGCGGCTTGAAGATGTTGGAGGCGCCGCCCGCGCCGCAGATCACGGTCTTCGCCTTGAAGACGTGGTAGTCGCCCGTGCGGACGTTGAATCCGACGGCACCGGCAACCCGGTTCTTCTTGCTGTCGTCCATCAGCAGGTGGGTGACGCAGATGCGGTTGAAGACCTTGTCCGCCGACTTCTTGGCGGCCTCGGCCACGATGGGCTTGTAGGACTCGCCGTGAATCATGATCTGCCAACGACCTTCGCGCAGGTAGCGCCCGGTCTTCGGGTCCTTCATGATGGGCAGGCCCCACTCCTCGAACTGGTGCACCGTGGAGTCGACGTGGCGGGCCATGTCGAACAGCAGGTCTTCGCGCACCATCCCCATCAGGTCGATGCGGGCGTAGCGGACATGGTCCTCCGGCTTGTTCTCGCCCCAGCGGGTGCCCATGTAGCAGTTGATGGCGTACAGGCCCTGGGCGACCGCTCCGGAGCGGTCGATATTGGCTTTCTCGGCAATGACGATCTTCTTGTCCTTGCCCCAGAATCTGGCCTCCCATGCGGCACCCGTGCCGCCAAGGCCCGCACCGACGACCAGGACATCGATGCCGTCTTCGACGATCGTTTTGGTGGCCATTAGTAGTACACGCCTTTCTTCAGCTTGAGACCCGCGGACTTGAGCGTATGCAGGTCGCCCTCATCCATGCGGATGTATTTCGGTTCGCTGTACAGCAGTTCGCTCGCGCGCATTTCCGGGCTCGGTCCGGGAACCTCCGCGAGCTTGGGGATCGCCGTCCCCCAGGGCTTGGTGGTGATGGGCGACAGGAAGTTCTTCTCCGTGCCGTTCCTGAACTTGATCCGCCAGGCGATCGTGCCTTTCTCTTCGTCGCGCTGGACACGAACGCTGTGACCGAGCGGGGCAAAGTCGGCATATCCGCGCACATCGATCGCGTTCTGCGGGCAGGCCTTGACGCAGGAGTAGCACTCCCAGCACATGTTGGGCTCGATGTTGTAGGCACGGCGATAGGTCTTGTCGATGTGCATGATGTCCGACGGACAGATGTCGACGCAGTGTCCGCATCCGTCGCACCTTGTCATGTAGACGAAGGTAGGCATTATTTCGGCTCCTTATCCATTCCAACAGAACTTGCGGGCTGCTTCTTAATGGTGGCGGGGCGCTTCGCGCTTGATGCCGAGCCCCATGTTCATCGGAGCGTCCCGCAACAGCTCCATGGAGTGTCTCTTTTGCTGTTCGGGATCGTCACGGGTCTGCGTCGGCAAATTGTCGGCTGCGCCACTGGCCTTGGATACCCGCTTCTCGAAAGCCGCCGCGGGCTTGAAGAACATGTGCGCGAACTTGGACCACGGCACCGAGCCGAACAGGACCGTCGTGGCGAGGATGTACAGGCCGAAGGCGACGGTGTCCCCCGGACTGCTGCCCTTCGCCTGCAGGTAGGCCCAGAGGAGACCCAGGGTCACGCTGGCGAGCAGCGAGAGGATGAATAGATCTGCGCGCATGACGCGAAACGGCGAATGACCCTCGGCCGCGACGTCGACCCGGATGAAGAACCAGAACCAGTATCCGCCCGCGCAGGCCATCAGGCCGCCCAGCCACCACAGCTGCGGAAGGATCGCCGGCGCGGGTGTGGCGGCGGTCGGATAGGCGAAGATCATGACGGCGGTGGTCACGACGTAGAGCACGAACCCGTACATGGTGAGGAGATGGGCCACCCGGCGGCGCGGGTTGCAGAACTCCCCGGACGTGAGGACGTCGACGACGCCGGTCTTGACGGCGATCGACACCAGCTCGCCGGCATCGACGGGTTTCACCGCCTTGCTCCGGGATTTGCGCCAGTTCTCGAAGAAATACCTGGCGCTGCCCTTGTGGATCACGTCGAACAGCGTCCCCGCCACGACCAGGACGATCATGCAGACCACATAGGCCTGCATGACGGCGGGCGGCAGGATCGCCGAAAGCTCGGCAAACGGATTGCTGGAGAACATCAAGACCTCCTTGTCACTCGCGCCGATCCAGGGTGGGCAGGCGGTCGCGCTGGCGAACTACGATTATGCAGCCATGGAAACTGAATGGGTAAGGCATCCACCCCGGCGATCTCGAAGGCAGCGGTGCGAATCGGCATCGTTTCCGATCCCCACGACCGCAGCCATTCTTCCCCCGGTTTGATCGCACGCAAGCCGCCCGATTTCGCGAGGGGCAGGATCACCATCAGGGGCAGACCTTAAGTCCTACCCACCCGGGTCGGTCAATTACTCCGTTGGGAAACGAATACCCCTTTGGAGTTATGGACTTCCCTGATGTGTTGCCTCGGAATCGACGCTGGCCGCGAAAGCCTGGAGTTCCCGGATGTCGAAGCGCATCTCGCACAGGTCCGCGAGGATCCAGGTGGCCGGCGCGGCAAGGCCTGCCACGGTGCCCGGATTGGCGAGCCACGTCCGGGTGCCGGCGACATTCGCCACCTGCTCGACGTAAGCTCGGTGGTCGTGGCCGCAGCAGACGAGGTCGAACTCGCCGGTGCACGCGAATGCGCGCGCGTGCTTGGGCAGGTGGGTTGCAAGGAGCCGCCGGCCGCCGAGCGAGATTTCGGCGTCCTGGCCGTGGTAGTGGATCAACCCGCCAGAGCCCGCGCAGAGCCTCCACATCGCCTGGGAGTCACCGAGGTTGTTGCCGTGAACGACATGTACCGGAAGCCCGATCGCCAGGAGCGGACGCAGCGTGTGGGCGCCGATCACGTCGCCGCAATGCACGACGGCCTCGGCGCCTTCGTCGCGGGCAGCGGCCACGGCGCTCGCCAGGGGCTCGGCGCGGTCGTGGCTGTCGGAGACGATGGCGACGAGCATGCTAGCCTTGCCCGCGCAGGTTCGCGTCGAGGATGTCGCGCGCGCCGCCGTGGCATGCGCCGGCCTTGACGGCCACGAAATGCGCGCTCCCCGCTTCGCGGTAAAGTTCAGGGACCAGCCCGAGTTCGTCGGAAGCAAAAAGGGAAATCATGGGCGATCAATCTAACGGGGCCGCCGCCGCCGCGCAAGTTCCGGGCGCGCGCTCCGGCGTGCGCAAGACCACCTGCTACATGTGCGCCTGTCGCTGCGGCATCCGCGTCCACCTGAAGGACGGCGAAGTCCGCTACATCGACGGCAACCCCGACCACCCGCTGAACAAGGGCGTGATCTGCGCGAAGGGCGCCTCGGGCATCATGAAGCAGTACTCGCCGGCACGGCTCACCCGGCCGCTGCGCCGGAAGAGCGGCGCCGAGCGGGGCGCGGGCGAATTCGAGGCGATAAGCTGGGAAGAGACGTTCACGCTCCTCGCCGAGCGCCTGGCACGCATCCGCTCGACGGACCCGAAGCAGTTCGCGCTCTTCACGGGGCGCGACCAGATGCAGGCGCTCACGGGGCTCTTCGCGCGCCAGTTCGGCACCCCCAACTACGCCGCGCACGGGGGCTTCTGCTCGGTGAACATGGCCGCCGGGATGATCTACACGATCGGCGGGTCCTTCTGGGAGTTCGGGGGGCCGGACCTCGAGCGCGCCCGGCTTTTCATCATGCTGGGCACCGCGGAGGACCACCACTCCAACCCGCTCAAGATGGCGATCTCGAAGTTCAAGCGCGACGGCGGGCGCTTCATCTCGGTGAACCCGATTCGCACCGGCTACTCGGCGATCGCCGACGAGTGGGTCCCGATCCGTCCCGGAACCGACGGCGCGCTGATCCTCGCGCTGGTGCACGAGTTGATCGAGCTGGGACTGTACGACCGCGAGTTCCTGGTGCGCTACACGAACGCGGGGCAGCTGGTGAACCTGGACGAGGCGAACGACGAGTTCGGCATGTTCGTGCGCACCGAGGTGCCGGAGGAAGAGGGCTGCTTCGACCCCCAGAACAAGCTCTGGTGGGACCGCCACACGGGCAAGCCCGTGGTCACGCACGCCGAGGGCGCGGATCCGTTCCTGCTCGGGCGCTTCCGCCTGCATGATGGCACCGAGGTGAGCCCCGCCTTCGAGCTCCTCAAGGAGCGCGTGCGCGACTACACGCCCGACTGGGCAGCGGGGGTCACCGGAATCCCGGCGCAGACCATCCGCCGGCTCGCCCACGAGATGGGCATCACCGCGCGCGACCAGAAGATAGAGCTGCCCATCGCGTGGACCGACAGCTGGGGCAAGGAGCACGACACCGTCACCGGCAACCCCGTCGCCTTCCATGCCATGCGCGGGCTCGCCGCGCATTCGAACGGGTTTCACGCCATCCGCGCGCTCGCGATCCTGATGACGCTGCTGGGCACGATCGACCGCCCGGGCGGGTTCCGCCACAAGACGCCGTTCCCGCGGCCCATCCCGCCGTGCGCGAAGACGCCCGCCACGCCGCTTGCAGTGATGCCCGACTCCGTGCTCGACGGCGCGCCGCTCGGCTGGCCCGCGGAGCCCGACGACCTCTTCGTGGACGACGAGGGCCGGCCGGTGCGCATCGACAAGGCGTTTTCCTGGGAGTACCCGCTCGCGGTGCACGGGCTCATGCACAACGTGATCACCAATGCCTGGAGGGGCGACCCGTACCGCATCGACACGCTCCTCATCTTCATGGCGAACATGAGCTGGAACTCGACCATGAACGTGGACGAGGTGCGCCGCATGCTGAACGACCGCGACGGCGACGGGGAATACCGCATCCCGTTCATCGTGGTCGCCGACGCCTTCCAGTCGGAAATGACCGCCTTCGCGGACCTGATCCTGCCGGACACGACCTACCTCGAGCGCCACGACGTGATGTCGCTCCTCGATCGCCCGATCTCGGAATTCGACGGCCCGGCGGACTCCGTTCGCATCCCGGTGGTGCCGCCCACGGGCGAATGCAAGCCGTTCCAGGAAGTGCTGATCGAGCTGGGCACGCGCCTGAAGCTGCCGGCCTTCGTGGCGAAGGACGGCCGCCGCAAGTACCGCGACTACCCGGACTTCATCCTGAACTACGAGACCGAGCCCGGCTCGGGCATCGGCTTTCTCGCGGGGTGGCGCGGCAGTGGCGGCGAGAAGAGCCTGCGCGGCGAGCCCAACCCGCGGCAGTGGGAGATGTACGAGCAGAACAACTGCGTCTTCCACTACGAGCTGCCGAAGAGCTACCAGTACATGCGCAACTGGAACCAGGGCTACCTCGAGTGGTCGCTCAGGAACCGCATCACGCGCTACGACGAGCCGATCCTGATCCACCTCTACTCGGAAGTGCTGCAGAAGTTCCGTCTCGCCGCCCGCGGAAAGGGGATGTCCCGGCAGCCCCCGGAGGCGCTGAGGAAACGCGTCGACACGTTCTTCGATCCGCTGCCCTTTTATTACGAGCCGCTCGAATCCCGGGCCACGGACAAATCGCGTTACCCGCTCTCGGCGGTGACGCAGCGCCCGATGGCGATGTACCACTCCTGGGACTCCCAGAACGCATGGCTTCGCCAGATCCACGGCCATAACAGTCTTTTCGTGAACCCGCTGGCCGCCTCGCCGCAGGGCATCGCCGATGGCGACTGGATCTGGGTGGAGTCCGCCTGGGGCAAGGTGCGCTGCGTGGCGCGGCTGTCGGAAGCGGTCGAACCCGGGACCGTGTGGACGTGGAACGCAATCGGCAAGGCGCCGGGCGCGTGGAACCTCGCGCCGGGCGCCGACGAGTCGCGCCGGGGCTTCCTCCTGAACGGGCTGATCAGCGACGAGCTGCCGCCGGATGCCGACGGCGTTCGCTTCTCCAACTCCGACCCGATCACCGGCCAGGCGGCGTGGTACGACGTGAAAGTGCGCATCCGCAAGGCCGAGGCCGGCGAGACGGGCACCCTGGACCCGGGCGGCACGGCGATGCGACCGTATCCGGGAATGGCCGAGGCGCCCACAGATGTCGTCTACCAGGCGGGGGGCAAGCGCCGATGAGGCGGTGGCTGGCGCTAGCCGCCGCCGTGGCGCTCATCGCCGCGGTTCCCGACGTCTGGGCTGCCGCGGTGCCGCCGGATTCCGGGATGCCGTGGTGGGGATGGCCGCTTTCGCTCTTCGTCGTGAGCTTCGTGCTCGGCATAGTCGCCGTGCCCGCCGGCGTGGGCGGCGGCGTCCTCTTCGTTCCCATCGTGGGCGGTTTCTTTCCCTTCCACCTCGATTTCGTGCGGGGCGCGGGCCTGCTTGTGGCGCTGGCGAGTGCGCTTTCGGCGGGCCCCGCGCTGCTGCAGTCGGGGCTGGCGAACCTGCGCCTGGCACTGCCGCTCGCGGTGGTGGCCTCGGCGAGTTCCATCCTCGGCGCCATGATCGGTTTCGCGCTTCCCACCAGCGTGGTCCAGGTCGCGCTGGGCGGGACCATCCTCGCCATCGTCCTGCTCATGGCGGTCGCGAAGAAGTCCGAGCTGCCGGAAGTGGCCGCACCCGACGCCATATCGACCGCGCTCGGCATGCACGGCGTCTTCGTCGAGCCCACGACAGGGCGGCAGGTTCCCTGGCAAGTCCACCGCACGGCCACGGGCCTGGTGGTCTTCTTCTTCATCGGCATCCTCGCCGGGATGTTCGGGCTGGGGGCGGGGTGGGCGAACCTGCCCGCGCTGAACCTCCTCATGGGCGTGCCCCTGAAGGTCTCGGCGGGCACCTCGAGCTTCATCCTCTCGCTCGTGGACAGCTCGGCCGCATGGGTCTACCTGAACAAGGGAGCGGTGCTGCCCATGATCGCGGTGCCGTCGGTGATCGGGATGATGCTGGGCGCCAAGATCGGCGCGCGGCTGCTTACGGTGCTTCCGGCGGCTGCGGTACGCAAGATGGTGCTGGGCCTGCTCGCCTTCGCGGGGATCCGGGCGCTGCTCAAGGGGCTTGGCGTATGGCCATGAATTTGCGATGATTTTCCAACCACGGGGGGTATGACGATGCGCGCAGTGCAAATGATGGGTGCCGCGGTACTGATGGCGGCGGCGGGAATGGCCGCGGCGGCGCCGAAACTGATGTCCGACGAATGGGCCAAGGAGGCCTGCACGGCCTGGAACGTGGATGCGACGTTGACGGCCGGGCTGCACGAGAGCGGCTGGTCGACCAACGACAAGAAGCGCGGCTACAAGGCGCTGCAGGTCGCCCGCAAGGACTGCAAGGCGAGCCCGAAGGTCGAGCTGCGCATCGCGGAGAAGGACGGCAAGGCGCTTTGCGTCTCCGGCGGCCGCTCGACGGTCAAGCTCGATCTCGACGTGGACTACGCGATGACCGCGGATACCAAGCGCTGGATCGAGATGGGCAAGGGCGAGTACGGCCCGATGCGCGCGATGATGTTCGGGCGCCTGAGCTTCGACGGCCCCATGGGCGAGGCGATGGGCAACATGGGCCCCTTCGAGGGCTTCCTGCTGCTCGTGGGCAAGGTGCCCGGCGACACCGCCGGCTGCCCGGAGTGATGCTTCCGTGAGCGACGCACCAGGACCCGCGGCCGACCAGGCGCGCTACGCGCGCCTGCTCGCGATCGGGACCTCCTCCGGGCTTGCGCTCCTGGTGGCGCTCTTCGCGCTCTACATGCTCGGCATCGTCGAGCCGCAGGTGGCGCACGAGCGCCTTCCCGATCTGTGGACGCTGCCCGTCGACCGCTTCCTCGAGGAGGCGGGCATCCCGAACGGGTGGGGGTGGGTTGCGCTCGTCCACCGGGGCGACATCCTCACGCTGGTGGGCATCGTGGCGCTTGCGATCTGCTCGGTACCCTGCCTCGTGGCCGTGATGCCGGTCTACTGGGCCGCGGGCCAGCGCGTTCTCGCCGCGATCTGCGCGGTGGAGGCGGTGGTGATCGTGTTCGCCGCCTCGGGACTCGTGGGCGGCGGGCATTAGGGGGAAACCGGGATTTCGGAAAGGCTCCGCAGCGGGCCGACAACCAGGACCACAGGGGGATCGATGGGATACGTGATAGGCGGAATCGAGAAGGAAACGGACGCGGACGGCTACCTGAAGGAGCCGGATTTCAGCGAGGAGGCCGTGCAGGTGATCGCGGCCGCCGACGGCATCGCGCTCACCGAGGATCACTGGAAGGTGGTGGGCTTCCTGCGCGACCAGTACCGCGACCAGGGCCACACGCCCAATTTCCGCACCATGGTGAAGGAATTGCAGGACACCCTACCCGGGTGCGATTCAAAGTCGCTCTACGACCTGTTTCCGTTGGGCCCGGCCAAGCAGGGATGCAAGGTGGCCGGGCTTCCGCAGCCCTACGGGAAAGGGGGGTACTGAGAAACTCCGTGGCACAAAGGCGCATTCAAGTCCGCAGTCCATAAGAGGGAGAAAAAAATGAAGTTCGACGTAAGCATCGTGGTCAGCGTCCTGGCCATCCTGGTCATGTTCTATTGCCTCTGGCTGGTGCTGTCGCTTCGCAAGAACATCCCCGGCGGCGTCGTGGGCGGCACGTGGAAGACGCTCACCTCGCTCGTCATCCTGTTCACCCTGGGCTACCTCGTGACGCCGTTCTTCGGCCTGCTGCCGCCCGTGCTCGCCAACGTGATCGTCTCGCTCATCTTCCTGTTCGGCGCGATCTACGTGGTGATCACGGTGAAGCTGATCTACCGCATCATCGAGGAACTCGCGGGGTGACGCATGGATCCGCACATCGTTCTAGCGAAGACGCCGCAGGGCGTCGAGGAACTGAGCAACCGCAGCCATGACCTGCCGCGGACCCTGCGCCACGCGCTGATCCTGGTCGACGGCCGCTCCACGGTCGACGAACTGGAGAAGAAGGGCGCGATCATCCCGGAGTTCCTGGCCGCATTGCGGGAACTCATCACACGAGGGCTCGTCGCGCCGCGAGGGGCGGCAGGCATGGGTGCTGCGAAGTCGCCGGCGTCGCGGGTGGCCGCGAGCCCCTACCACCGCTCGCTGCTGGGCCTTGCGCAGAGCATTCTCGGCGAGCGTTCGGAGAAGGTCGCGAGGAAGATCGAGGAGGCGGGGCCGTCCCGCGAGGAGCTCGCCGCCGTGGTGGACGCCTGCTACAAGCTCATCCGGCTCACCATCGACGAAGTCAAGGCGGAGGAATTCCGGGAGGCTGCCCGGGAAGCGCTCTCGCGCGACGCCTGAGGAGCCGGCGCACCCCTCAGGCCAAAGTGATCTGGCCGGGCGCCCGAGCGTAGCGCTCGGCCGCTCGCGGGTCGGTTGCCAGTTCGCGCGCCACGCGCAGCCAGTGGGTGCGGCCCTCCGCGGCCGCCTCCCGCAGGCCCTCGTGGTCGTCGCCCGCCATCCACGCGGCTTGTGCCGAGGCGAGCCTCGGGAAGAGCTCCCGCCGCAGGCCCGAAAAGGTCGCGAACCAGAAATGCAGCGAGGGCCGCGCATCGCGCGCGAGCAGGGTCGGCAGCGTGACGAGGGAGTCGGCGAGCAGGTCGCGCACCGCGCGCGCGGTGATCTCCTGGCGGCGGTCGCCCAGGCCTTCCATGAATCGTTCCCAGTCGTCGCCGAGGAGCCTTCCGGCAGCGTGCTCGCCCAACTCGTGGAGGATGAGCGTCTCGCGCTCGGCCTCGGCCATGCGCCCGAGTGCGCGCTCGCGCTCCCGCCCGTAGCCGTAGGCCTCGAGGGCGGCTGCCATGGCGTCCCCGGAACCGCGCGCCTCCCACGTCTCCGCCTGGAGCCACAACCAGCGTTCGAAGGCTTCCCGGCGCAGCACGATCGTTTCGCCCCGCAGGACTGCCGGAGCGGCGTCGAGGTCACGGGCGTACTCGCAGCCGGCTTCGAGGATCTCGACGCCGTCGCGGCGCTCGCGACGCGCCAGGCGCGCCAGGAAGAAGTGCGGCTTGCCGAAGCGTCCCCGCCCCGCGCCATAGAGGTATCCCGCGGGGACGAGTTCCGCATTGACCGCGTCGGCGTCGAACGGATCGGCCTGCCCAGAGGGGAGCGGCACGCGCGACCAGTCGGCATCCGCGAGCGTCTCCCAGAGCGCCTCGCGCTCCGCGATCCAGCGACCCACGTCGCCGCGCGGCGGCACGGCCTGCTGCGGCAGCTCGTGCTCCCAGCAGTAGTACTCGCGCATGGCGAGCAGGTAATTGCACAGGGTGAGGTCCTGCGCGTGGCGCGCATCCGACAGGTGGCAGTTCGACTGCACCGCCGCGAGGATGGGCGCGAAAGCGAGCGTCATGGCGCGCCGCCCCCGCCGGCCGAACGCGGGCGGCCTTCCCAGCCCACCACGGCGGCGACCACGGTGACGAACGGAATGCCGAGGAGCCCGTCGTAGGCATCCCGCGCCCGGGTGACCAGGGCATGGATGTCCGCGGACGGACCGGGTGGATCCCCCAGGGCATCCGCGAGCCCGCGCAGCCCGCCGCACTCGATGCGGATCTCGGCGGCGTGCGTGAGCGGGGTGGCCGGCGGCGGCAGGCGAAGGGCAAAGGTGGCGCGTTCGCGCACCAGCGCGCGAAAGGTCCGGCAATTGGTGTTGGCCACCGGCGATGAGCACCGGGGACGCTCGGCCTCGCCGAGGAGCGCCATCGTCGCGAGGGGGCAGCCGCCCTGGCGCGCGAGGATCGCGCCGCCGAAGGCGCAGGGTAGCGGCGCGGTGGTCGAATCAGTCGTCGTCATCGAAGCGCGGCCGGGGCTCGCGCACTTCCGTGAGGAGCGTCTCGGCGCCGAGTTCGTCCTCGGCGAAGATCACCTTCACCTTGCAGTCGGCGGGAAGCTCCGGGTCCTTGCGCAGGGCCTTGGCCCGTGCGGACGCTTCGGGGAACGCATCCAGCACGGCCAGCTTTTCGAGGCGGTGGAAAGGAAACACCTTGTAGAGGTAGTAGGGCATGGCGTCGCGTCGCGTCCTATTCGCAGTAACGGGTGGTGGATCCACGCTTTCCGGGCGTGGACTTCTGGATCACCACGCCGCGCACGGCGGCGAGGCTCTCCAGGTCGACCGACGGATAGCGGGAGTTCAGGGGGCTCAGGCGCCAGCCGCCTCCGGCGGCAAGCAGCTGGCGAAAGACCCACTCGCCCTCGTGGCGGGCGAGCACGAAGGCTCCATCGGTCGCGAGACCCTCGGGTTCGATCACGATCACGTCCCCCTCGGCGAACTCGGGAGCCATGGAATCACCCAGCACCATGAGGGCGAAGGACTCGGCGCCGCTGCAGGCGCCGTGCTCGTCGCCGCCCGCAGGCGCGATCGGAATGGTGCGGGAAGGGGAATTCGCGGCAGTTTTCATGGCCTCCTCACAGCACCAGCGTGGCGATGGACTCGGCCGGGGCGCCCGCCGAGCGAAGCTCGAATTCCGCGCAGTGGACGAAGGCCTCGGGACCGGCGACGTACACGTCGGTGCCGGCGAAGTCCATTGCCGCCCGCAAGCCGGCGACCAGCTCGGTCGCGCCCTCCGCGGCATCGGCATGGTGAAACGGCATCCAGGAGAACCCGTCCAGCACCTCGGCCCATGCCCGGCACTGGTTGGCCAGGTAATGCCCGTCGGGCCGGGTGGCGAGCCATGCGATGGTGTAGGAGGCGGCGGAATCGGCCGACAGCGCGTACTCGACCAGGCTCTTCACCGGGGCGAAGCCCAGGTCGCAGGCGGCGAACACGAGGTGCCTTCCGGGCTCACGCCCGAGCACGAATCGTCCCTCGGGACCGACGAGCGTGACGCGCTCGCCTGGCCGGATGGCGCCCGAGAAGACTCCCGCCGCGAACGTGTCGCCATCGTCCCGTCCCACGTGGAAATGCAGGTTCCGGTCGTCGCAGGGGCAGCTCGCGATCGCGTAGGAGCCCTGCATGTCTCCCGCCGGCGATACCGCGCCGAGGCTGGCCGATTGCCCGGCCAGGAAGCGCAGCCGGTTCGAGCGGGGCGCTTGCAGGTGCAGCAGGCGGGTGTCCTCGCCCAGGGGCGAGACCGCGCGCACGGACGCCACGATTTCCTGGCGCGGGATGTCCTCGGGGCCCGCGGCCTCCAGGGTCTCGATCTTCACGTCGGTGACGGCCGAGTAGGCGCACATCAGGACGTGGCCCTGCGCGCGCTCCGCCTCGGAGAGCGCGAAATCATGGGGACGGATGCGCTGCACCTCGCCGTCGACGACGCGCGCCCGGCACAGGCCGCAGGTGCCGTTTCCGCAACCGTAGGAGAACTGCAATCCCGCCTTGAGGCCCGATTCCAGGATCGAATCGTGGCCCTCGACGAAGAACTCGCGGCCGCTGGGACGGACTTCGACGCGCGGCGTCATGACGCGCAGCGCCTCGTCGATCGCGGCGAATGCGTCGGAGGCATCGCCTGCAAGGGCGCGCCCGAGGCCTTCCGAGAGCGCGGCGAGCGCGCCGGGCTGCGCGGGGTGCCCCCGGAAGCCCTCTCGCAGCAGCGCCTCGAGCTCATCCACCAGCGCGTGGTAGCGCTGTACCGTGCGCCGCAGGTCGGCGAGTTCCAGTCCCTGGGAGAACAGGCGCTGGGCGAGGATCTCCTGCGAGGGAAGCATGCGTTCGCGAACGCGTCTGCCAAAGGACTCCTCCTTGATCCGGTTGACCCATTCGATGCCGCCGGAAGCCTCGAGGTTCACCTGCGGAAACGCGCGCAGGAGCTCCCTGACTGTGATCATGCCTTCGGCGGCCGCGAGATTTCCCTCGCTGATCATCTTCTGCAGCGTGCTGCGGTGCACGCCTACGAGATGGGCCGCCCGCGATAACGACATCCGGTGGGCCACGATTCCTCCTCGCGAGGATCCACGCGCCCCGACCCTGGGGCGCCGGGGTCCAGTGTAGCGTAGGACCTCGGGCCACCGGCATCCCCGCGGGCGTTGGGATACATTACCCATGTGGGGGGTCAGGGATTACCCGAAACGGGTATAGACCCATCCCGCACCGGGCCGCGAAATTGCGGGATTGCCAGCGGGTGGGAAGGGCGCGGCGCGGCCTGCCACCAGGGCTCAAGCCATGGAGAGTGAAATGGACTTCAACAAGGAACTGGACGCGCGCGGGCTCAACTGCCCCCTGCCGATTCTCAAGACGAAAAAGGCCCTGGGCGAGCTCACCGCCGGACAGGTGCTCAAGGTTGTCTCGACGGACGCGGGAAGCGTGAAGGACATGGAGGCGTTCGCCAAGCAGACCGGCAACGAACTCCTCGGCTCCGAGGCCGAGGGCAAGGAGTACGTCTTTTTCCTGAAGAAGAAATAGGGGCGCGCCATGAGCGGAAAGAAAATGGCGTTGATCGCCACAAAGGGGACGCTGGACATGGCGTACCCGCCCTTCATCCTCGCCTCGACGGCGGCGGCCCTGGACTACGAAGTGCAGATCTTCTTCACCTTCTACGGCCTCACGCTCCTGCGGAAGGACCTGTCCGGCGTGAAGATCAGCCCGCTCGCCAACCCCGCCATGCCGATGCCCGTGCCGATGCCGGTGCTCGTGGCCGCGCTGCCGGGAATGGAATCGATGGCCACGATGATGATGAAGCAGAAAATCAAGAAGAAGGGCGTGGCTTCCATCGAGGAGCTGCGCTCGGCCTGCCTGGAGTCGGGCGTCAAGTTCATCGGCTGCGAGATGACCGTCGACCTGTTCGACTTCAAGCGGGAAGACTTCATCGAGGGCATCGAGTACGGGGGTGCTTCCACCTTCTTCGAGTTTGCGGGCAACACCGACATCTGCCTGTTCGTTTGACGTTACGGCACACCACGCCACACCTTCCACTATCGGAGGAAAAAAAGACCATGAAGACGATCTCGACCGCGGTCCGCTGCGCCCTGGCCACCATGGCCTGTGCAGTGCCTTTCGCGGCGCTGGCCACCGACGGCTACTTCTCGCACGGCTACGGCATGAAGGGCAAGGGCATGGCGGGCGCCACCACTGCCCTCTCGGCCGACGGCTTCGGCGGCGCCAACAACCCGGCCAGCATGGTCTGGGTAGGCAACCGCTTCGACGTGGGTGTGGACCTCTTCAGCCCGCGCCGCAACGTGAAGCGCACGGGAAGCGGGGGCGGCATGCTCGATTTTTCGGTCGACAGCGACAGCACGCTCTTCGCGATCCCCGAGCTCGCCTACAACATGATGTACTCGCCGAACGTCTCGCTGGGCGTCTCGGTCTATGGCAACGGCGGGATGAACACCGACTTCGAGGGCGGGCAGCTCAACTGCACGAACTTCGGCGGCCCGCCCTCGGCCAACGGCCTGTGCGGCGTGGGTCGGCTGGGCGTGAACCTGGAGCAGCTGATCGTTGCACCCACCATCGCGTGGAAGTTCGCGGGCGAGCATTCCGTGGGCATTTCGCCTCTTTTCGGCTACCAGAAGTTTCGCATGCAGGGCGCGCACCTCTTCACGACGCTCTCCCAGGCGCCGGGGAACGTGACCAACCTGGACCACGACAACTCGACCGGTTTCGGCGTGCGGATCGGCTACCTGGGGCGTTTGAGCCCCTCGGTGACCGTCGGCGCCTCGTATGCCTCGAAGATGCGGATGGGCGAGTTCGACAAGTACAAGGGGCTCTTCGCGGGCGGCGGCGATTTCGACCTGCCGGAGCACTACACGCTCGGCGTGGCGGTGCGGCCCATGCAGGGCTGGCTCGTCGCCCTCGACTACAAGAAGATCAAGTACAGCGGAGTCGCCGCGGTGAGCAACCCCAGCACGAACCAGGCTCCCCTGGGCGCGGCGGGAGGGCCCGGCTTCGGGTGGGAAGACGTGGACGTGTTCAAGCTGGGCGTGGAGTTCCAGGCGACCCCGGCGCTCGCGGTGCGCGCGGGGTTCGGGCGCACGGACAACCCGATCCAGGGGCGCGACGTGTCGTTCAACATCCTCGCCCCGGGCGTGGTGAAGGACCACTACACGCTGGGGTTCACCTACGCGATCGACCAGTCCTCGGAGATCACGGGGGCGTACATGCACGCAAAGCGCAACTCCGTCACCGGATTCTCGCTCTTCAACGCTTTCGCGCCGGGAATGGGCGGCGTGGAGACGATCGAGATGTACCAGAACTCGTTCGGAGTCGCCTGGGGCAAGCGCTGGTAGCCTGACAACCCCGCAGCAGCAATAAAGGGGACGCTTCCCATGTATCGAGCCTCGTGCTCGCTACATGGGGAGCGTCCCTTTTTTTGCGCCGAAGAATGGGGAGCGTCCCCTTTTGCGCCTTGGCGCCCTGGCGGTAGCTACGCTTTCCAGGCGCCGGCGGTGCCGGCGATGCGCTCGACGTAGCGGGCGCGGTAGAGCAGGCGTTCGCGCCCGGGAGCGTCTTCGAAGGCGCTGCGCTCGTGCAGGACGTTGTTGCACACGAGGCCCATGCCCGGCGCAAGCCGCGTGCGCAGCACGTGCCCGGCGTCGCTCTCCAGGATCTGCAGCAGGCGGGCGGAAGCGGCGAGGGTGGCCGCATCGCCCTTCCACGCCACGCTGCGCGTGCGCGCCGTGTAGCGCATGTGCAGGTCGCCCGATTCCGGGTCCGTCGAGAACACGGGCCCTACGGCCGCGGGCCTTGCCACGCCCTCGTCGTCCGTTCTCGCCGGAATCGCCAGGGCGTCGGACTGCATGAGCGCACGCACGTGGTCGGGGTTGTCCTCGCGCAGCAGTATGTAGGCGAGTTCGTGGTCCAGGAGCGCCGTGTCGCCCCCGGCCGCAGCGTCCCGGACGCAGTGCAGGAGCATGGCGCGGATGCGAAGCGACGGCGGATTGTAGTAACCGTCCGTGTGCCAGCGGATGCGGTGGGTCGTGTACGGGATGAACCCGGCCTTCGCCTTCGCGCCGGTCACCGCGATGCGGGTGATGCCGTCCTCGTCGGCGAGCAGGTTGTTGTCGAGCGTGGCGAGGCCCAATTGCGCGCCGAGCCGCCTGGGGACCTCCTTGTCCTCGTCGGCGACGCGGCTTGCATAGAGTGCCATGTTGTCGCGCCGGCAAATGCGGACGATCTCGGCGATCTCGCGCCCGGTCAGGGCGCGCGGATCGCGGACCTCGACCACGAGGTCCGCGGGAGCGCGCGCGCGCGAGGCGAGCTTGCGGTCGCGCCATCGCGCATAGGCGGCGTCGTCGCCCGTTTCGAAGGGAGACCCGCGCGCCGTATCGCTCATGGCCGCATCGCGCAGCGCCGCTGTTTCATTCGCCCTGCGACGCCGCCCGACGGGGCCGACGGGGAGTGTTGTCGAACAGGCCGGCCACGCTCTTCGCGACCGTCGCCGCCGCCTCGGGGCCCTCGATGGCGATCACCTGGTCCCAGGTCCAGCGCTTGTCCTTTTCCGGCATGATTTCCGAGACGAGCGTGGCGAAATAGCGCAGGAAGGCGAAGTCGGGACCTTCCGGGCCGAAACCGAAATCGGCGTACTCTGCCGTGCGCCGGTTGAGGAGGTCGATGAAGCGCGCCTTGATCGCGGCCGCTTCCTCCGCCTCCAGCAGTCGCGCCCGGTTCTCGGCGAGTTCGTCACCCGTTCGGTTGGCGAGGACGGTCATGAAGGCGGCACGGCCCGCGTCGTCGTAGCGCGGATGGACGAGGCGCCAGGCGACCTGGATCGCGTAGACCACCGCCTCGGCGAGGAAGTCGAAATACTGCGGGCCCGGGTCGATGTCGAACTCGGCCCTGCGCATGCTCTTCAGCATGTTCTGGGCCACGCGCCAGGCGATGAAGGCCAGCGCGGCGGCCATCTCCTCGGGCGACTTCGGGCGGCCGGGGCGAAACCAGGTGCTCTTGACCCGGATCGGGGTTCGGCTGGAGGTGCTCAAAGCTTGCGCAGGTAGAACTCGAAGGCGCCTGCGCCGGCCCCAGCGGTGCTCACAATCTCCAGGTGCGTCGCCTCGGCCCACCCGGCGATGTCGTCGCGCACGCCGGGACAATCGCTCACGAGCTTCAGGACCTCTCCCGGACGCATGCCCTTCAGGAGTTGCCGCGCCTCCACGATGGGGCCGGGGCAGGAGACGCCGCGCAGGTCGAGACGCACGTGGGCGGCGACCGTTCCGGAGCGGCCCTTGCGCAAGTGGTACCCGGTGGCGCCGCGCTCGCGTGGCTCGGTGTGGATCACCTCGTTGCCCGTCTGCCGAGCCCAGGCGAACAGGTCGTCGCGGGTGCCCGGGCAGTCGGACAGGAGCAGCAGGACCTGGCCGTCCCGCAGGCCCTCGAGGATCTCGCGGGCGCCCAGGATCGGGCCGGGGCAGGTGAGTCCGGTGAGGTCGACCATGGCGGCCGGTTCGCCGGGAGTCATAGCGGACATGTGGAAAGGCTCCTGGCGGCGGTTCATTCGGCCGCGGTGATGGTCTTGTGGGGTACGAAAATGCCGCAACCGACCGGCTGGCCGCGGCCCAGGCCGGCGCGCTGGAGCAGGAGGGAATCGACGTCGCGCAGGTCGTGGACGGCCACGGGGTAGGCCGTGAGGCGGCCTTCCCCGCTCTCGATCTCCACGCGCCGCCCGCAGATCAGGCGGCCACGCACGCCGAGTGCGGCGAGTTCCTGCTCGAGTTCGGCGAGGAAGCGCCCCTCGTCGGCCTCCCCCGTGGTGACGCGCGGCGAATAGAGCGTCGCCGCCGCCAGGTGCTTGCGAAAGGTCCCTTCGCCGATGGCGAGCGAGACTTCGCCGACCTGGACCGACTCGCGCTCGAGGGCGCTCGCTGAACAGACGCGGTCGCGCGGAAGACGGATCACGAGGCGCGAGCGGCGGGTGATCATGACGCCGCCCTCGGGCGTGCGCGGACCCCGCATGGGCAGGATGCCGGCCCTGGGCGTCTTCAGGATCCACGGCACGATGCGCGCGACCTCGCGGAACAGGGGCCATTCGTGGTCCGGGGGCAGGTGCTGCCCGGTGACGGCGAATACGACATCGACCATTTCCGGCAGTGCGGCGGCGGCCGGACCGCAGCCCGGGCCGAGGACGCCGGTGGCGTTCACGATGCGTTCCCCGGCTGCGATCGCCCCCAGCCCGCGAGGGCTTCACCCCAGGCCACGGCGGTACCGGGATCGATGTCGAATACCGTGAAACGGCGCCCTTCGCGGATGCGCACCCGCAGCATGGCCAAGCCGCCCGACTCGGAGTCGACCGGGTGCATTTCTATCTGCTGGCCCCCTATGGGAACGGTGAGCCTGGCGAGGGGGGTGGGGCGGTCCATGGGCGGCCTATCGGGCGAAATGGGCGCGAAGTCGGGACCCCTCGCGAGTGGCTACATTACGCCCCCCGTTGCGCCCGCCGTCTATTCCCCGGGCGAAGGACCGGCCGCATAACCCATTCGGGTAGTCCCGACACTCCCCATCGGGGAACGCCCTCCACCGTCGGAGGGATGGCCAAGCCCCCGGGGGCACCGTAGGATCGGTTGAACCTGGGAGGGTACGGCCGGACCCTGAGCCGTTGAAACCGAACGACAATTACGAGGAGGCTGCAATGGCAAAGAAAATGCACCCGACGCCCATTCTGGACGAGCTGGAAACCGGCCCGTGGCCTAGCTTCGTGACGGGCCTGAAGCGCCTGGCGAAGAACAACGACATGATGGTCGACCTCATGGGCCAGCTTGAGGCGTCGTACCGGACCAAGAAAGGCTACTGGAAGGGCGGCACCGTGAGCGTCTTCGGCTACGGCGGAGGCATCATCCCGCGCTTCACGGAGTTGAAGGACGCCGCCGGCAAGCCCCAGTTCCCGGACGCGGCCGAGTTCCACACGCTTCGCGTCATGCCGCCTCCCGGCATGCACTACAACACCGACATCCTGCGGAAGTTCTGCGACACCTGGGAGCGCAACGCCTCCGGCCTCATTGCGCTCCACGGGCAGAGCGGCGACATCATGTTCCAGGGCGTGCGCTCCGACAAGGTCCAGGTCGCCTTCGACGAGATCAACGAACTCGGCTTCGACCTGGGCGGCGCCGGCCCGGCCGTCAGGACCTCGATGTCCTGCGTGGGCGCCTCGCGCTGCGAGCAATCGTGCTACGACGAAGCGACCGCGCACCGCACGGTGCTCAACAACTTCCTCGACGACATCCACCGCCCGTCGCTGCCGTACAAGTTCAAGTTCAAGTTCTCGGGCTGCCCGAACGACTGCATGAACGCAATCCAGCGCTCCGACATGGCGGTCATCGGCACCTGGCGCGACAACATCCGCACCGACGAGAAGCTCGCCCGCGCCTACTTCGCCAAGCAGGGCATGAACAACCTCGTGAACGACGTCGTGAGCCGCTGCCCGACCAAGGCGATCCAGCTGGTCGACGCGGACAAGATCCCGACGGGCGCGTCGATCTCGGCGGTGAAGGTCTCGGACGATAAGGCGATCTGCATCGAAAACCGCGATTGCGTGCGTTGCATGCATTGCATCAACGTGATCACCGGGGGGCTCGCGCCCGGCAAGGACAAGGGTGCCACGATCCTCGTGGGCGGCAAGCGCACGTTGAAGATCGGCGACCTGATGGGAACCGTCGTGGTGCCGTTCATGAAGCTCGAGACCGACGAGGACCGCGAGAAGCTCGTGGATCTCGGCCAGCGCATCGTCGACTTCTTCGCCGAGAACGCCCTCGAGCACGAGCGCATCGGCGAGACCATCGAACGCATCGGCCTGGTGAACTTCGTCGAGGGCATCGGCCTCGAGATCGACGCCAACATGGTCTCGACGCCGCGCACGAACCCCTACGTCCGTGCCGACGGCTGGGACGACGAGGTCGCGAAGATCAAGGCGAAGCAGCAGGCCGCCTAGAACCCCGCGCCCCGACCCCCGACGACGACAGAACCCGGAGCACACGACATGGCAACAGCCACCGCAACCCCGCGCCGCGCGACCGAATCGGGCGTGCCCGACAACAAGCAGTACATGCATCCGACGCTCATCAAGAACTACGGAAACTGGAAGTACCACGACCGGCCGCGGCCGGGTGTCCTGCATCACGTCTCCCACTCCGGCGAGGAAGTCTGGAGCGTGCGCGCCGGCACGCAGCGTCAGATGGACGTCTGGACGATCAGGAAGCTCTGCGACATCGCCGACAAGTACGCGGAAGGGCACGTGCGCTTCACCATCCGCTCGAACATCGAGTTCATGGTGGCCGACGAGAAGAAAGTCGCCCCTCTCGTCGAGGAACTTACGAAGAGCGGCTTCCCGGTCGGCGGCACCGGCAACTCGGTCACGATGATCGCGCACACGCAGGGGTGGCTCCACTGCGACATCCCGGGCACCGACGCCTCCGGCGCGGTGAAGGCCCTCATGGACGACCTGCACCACGAGTTCATCCGCGAGGACATGCCCAACCGCGTGCACATGTCGAGTTCCTGCTGCGAGATCAACTGCGGCGGGCAGGCCGACATCGCGATCATCATCCAGCATACCAAGCCGCCCAAGATCAACCACGACCTCGTGGCGAACGTCTGCGAGCGGCCCGCGGTCGTCGCGCGCTGCCCGGTGGCGGCCATCCGCCCGGCGCTCGTGAACGGCAAGCCCTCGCTGGAAGTCGACGAGAAGAAATGCATCTGCTGCGGCGCGTGCTACCCGCCGTGTCCGCCGATGCAGATCAACGACCCCGAATTCTCCAAGTTCGCGATCTGGGTCGGCGGCAAGAACTCCAACGCCCGGGCGAAGCCGACCTTCATGAAGATGGTGGCCTCGGGGATTCCCAACAATCCCCCGCGCTGGCCGGAGGTCTCCGAGATCGTGAAGAAGATCCTCTACACGTACAAGGACGACGCGCGCCCCTGGGAGCGCCTGTCGGACTGGGTGGAGCGCATCGGCTGGCCGCGCTTCTTCGAGAAGACGGGGCTGCCGTTCACGAAGTACCTGATCGACGACTGGCGGGGCGCGCGCGCCAGCCTCAACGCCTCGGCGCACATCCGCTTCTAGGAAGGAAGAGAGACCGCCGTGAAGATCGGAGTCATGGTGAACGATGGCCCCTACCAGCGCCAGTCGAGCGACAGCGCCTACCTCTTCTGCAAGGCGGCGCTGGAGGCCGGCCACGAGATCGAGCGCGTGTTCTTCTACCACGACGGGGTCAACAACGCGACCAAGCTCACGGAGCCGCCGCAGGACGACCGCAACGTGGTCGCGCGCTGGGCGAAGCTCGCGCAGGACCACGGCGTCGACCTCGTGGTCTGCGTGGCCGCGGCGCTGCGGCGCGGCATCGTGGACCAGAACCTGGCGCAGGGCTTCCGCATCTCGGGGCTCGGGCAGCTGGTGGAGTCCGCGATCCAGTCCGATCGCCTCGTGGTCTTCGGGGATTAGCGCGATGGAAGAGGCCGCGACGATCAAGAAGTTCCTGTTCGTGAACCGCAAGGCTCCCTACGGCAGCGTCTATGCGCTCGAGGGGCTGGAGGTGGTCCTCATCAGCGCCGCCTTCGACCAGGACGTGAGCCTCGCTTTCCTGGACGACGGCGTCTTCCAGCTCGCCAAGGGACAGAACACGAAGGCGATCGAGACGAAGAACTTCTCGCCGACCTACCGCGCGCTCGAGGGTTACGATATCGAGAAGCTCTACGTGGAGCGCGAGTCGCTCGAGGCCCGGGGCCTCGCCGAGGAGGATCTCCTCGTGGACGTGAAGGTAGTGGACGCCGCGCAGATGGCGGCGCTGATGGACGAGATGGACGTGTTGATCAGCTTCTGAAGACAGGATCCGAACCGATGCTGCACATCGTCAACAAGTCACCCGGCGAGCGATCGACGCTCGAGAGCTGCCTCGCCCACGCCCGCCCGGGCCATGCGGTGCTCCTCATCGAGGACGCGGTCTACGCCGCCACGAAGGGGCACGCGACGGCGCCGCGCCTGGTCGCGGCGATAGCGGCGGCCGTCAAGGTCTACGTCCTCATGCCGGATCTCGAGGCGAGGGCCCGCGCCGGCGCCGTCCTGGACGGCGTGGAGCCCGTCGACTACCGGGGTTTCGTCGACCTCGTGACCCAGAATCCCCGCGTGCAGTCCTGGCTGTAGCGCAGGAACCAACGCGAAGCACAGTCGCAGCGAACCTCGAAAGGAGAAGAAATGAGCAGCATCGAAGTCAATGGCAAGTCCTACGAAACCGACGAGGAAGGCTACCTGGTCAACCTCTCGGAGTGGAACGAGGATCTCGCCGGCGAGATCGCCAAGGCCGAGAAGATCGACATGACCGACAACCACTGGGAAGTCGTGAACTTCCTGCGCGAGTACTACAACGAGTACCAGATCGCGCCGGCCGTTCGCGTGCTCACGAAGGCGATCGGCAAGAAGCTCGGTCCGGACAAGGGCAGCAACTCCTACCTCTACGAGCTCTTTCCCTACGGCCCCGCCAAGCAGGCCTGCAAGATCGCGGGCCTGCCGAAGCCGACCGGCTGCGTCTAGAGCTCGCCGCGGGCGCGGGCAACCGTTCGCGCCCGCAGCCGATAGCCCGCCGATAGCCCGCCGATGGCCGCCATTCTCGCCACGCTCTTCTACGCCGCCGCCACCGTTCTCGTGGCCGGCCTCGCGTGGCGCGTCCGCCAGTACGCGGGAACGCCCGCGCCGCTGAAGATCCCCACCACGCCGGCGCCGACCACGGGCGGCGGGGTGGCGTTGCGGCTCGTGCGCGAGGTGGTGTTCTTCGAGAGCCTGTTCAAGGCAAGTCTCTGGACCTGGGTCTTCGGCTGGATGTTCCACGCGGGCCTGGCCCTCGTGCTCGCGCGCCACCTGCGCTACTTCATCGATCCGGTGTGGGCATGGGTCGCCTTCATCCAGCCTTTCGGCGTCTACGCGGGCTTCGCCATGGTCGCGGGTCTCGCGGGCCTGTGGGCGCGCCGCTTCCTGGTCGACCGGGTCCGCTACATCTCGACGCCGTCGGATCACCTCATGCTGGCGCTCCTCATCGCGATCGCCGCGAGCGGGCTCGCGATGAAGTACGTCGCCCACGTCGACATAGTCACGGTGAAGTCGTTCTTCCTCGGTCTGCTTGTCCTCGAGGTGCGCCCGCTCCCCGCGGACCCGATCCTCGCGGTGCACATCGGGCTCGTGTCCGCCCTGATGATCGTCTTCCCCTTCTCCAAGCTCCTGCATGCGCCCGGGCTCTTCTTCAGCCCGGGCCGCAACCAGGTCGACAATCCCCGCGAGAAGCGGCACCTCGCCGAGTGGGCCTCGCGCCTCGAGGCCGATCGCTAGCATGGCCGACGTCACCGCCCCTGCGCTGCGGGAATTCCCGGTCGCCCCGGCCATCCAGCCAGACGCCATGGCCGGGTCGAAGCCGTACGTGGCGACCGAAAAGATGCAGGAAGCGCTCGGCTTTCCCGGCAAGCTCGTCGACGACTGGCACGACAAGGCCATCGGCAAGATGGGGGAGCTGCTCGGCAAGCACCGCTCGCTCAGGGTCTACCTCGATTCCTGCGTGCATTGCGGCGCCTGCTCGGACAAGTGCCACTATTTCCTCGGCACGGGCGACCCGAAGAACATGCCCGTCGCGCGCCAGGACCTCCTGCGCGGCGTCTACCGGCGCCACTTCACCCTCCCCGGAAAGCTCTTCCCGAAGCTGGTCGGCGCGACCGAGCTCACGCGCGAGGTCCTGGACGACTGGTACAAGTACTACAACCAGTGCTCCGAGTGCCGCCGCTGCTCCGTGTTCTGCCCGTACGGGATCGACACGGCGGAGGTGACCATGGCCGCGCGCGAGATCCTGGACACCGTGGGCTATGGTGCGAAGTACACGAACGAGATCATCGGCAAGGTCCACCGGATCGGCAACAACCTGGGCTTGCCGGCGCCGGCACTCGCCGACACGCTCCTCGGCCTCGAGGAGGACGTGCTGGAGGAAACCGGCGCGGACGTGAAGTTCCCGCTCGACCAGAAGGGCGCCGAGGTGCTGCTCATCACGCCGTCCGCGGACTTCTTCGCCGAGCCGCACGTCGACAGCCTGATCGGCTACGCCAAGGTCTTTCACGCCGCGGGCATCTCCTGGACACTCTCGTCCCATGCCTCGGAGGCGGCGAACTTCGGCCTCTTCATCGGCAGCTACGAGCAGATGCGGGCCGTGGCGCTTCGCATCCGCGAGGCCGCTCTCGAGCTGGGCGTGAAGCGGATCGTCGTGGGCGAGTGCGGGCACGCCTGGCGCGTCGCCTACAGCTACTGGAACACGCTTGCCGGCATCGGCTCCGGCGCCGAGGACAAGTTCGCCCGGATGCTGCAGGACCAGCTCGATCACAACTACCGCCAGCCGATGCACATCTGCGAGCTCACCTGGGACCTGGTGCAGAAGGGTGCGCTCGTGCTCGACCGGGAGGCGAACGACCACCGTGTGGTCACCTTCCACGACTCGTGCAACGTCGCCCGCGCCTCCCGCATGGGAGATGATCCCGGCGGGCAGTTCGAGATTCCCCGCGCGCTCATCCGCGCCGTGGTGAACAAGTATGTCGATATGCGCGAAGGCACGACCCACGAGGCCACCTTCTGCTGCGGCGGGGGCGGCGGCCTCCTCACCGACGAGATCCTCGACCTGCGCGTCAAGGGCGCGCTTCCGCGCATGGAGTCGCTGCGCGAGGTCGCCGACCGCCACGGCGTCAATTTCATGGCGACGATATGCGCCATCTGCAAGGCGCAGTTCACCAAGGTCCTGCCTTACTACGGATTCAACCGGAGCATGGTCGGCGGCATCCACCAGCTGGTGAGCACCGCCATCCGTCTCGGCGCGAAGCAGTAGCGCGCCACCACCCACCCCTTACGAAACAGAGGATCCCGTGGCCACCAATCCCCAGGACACCAAGTCGGGCACCGCCCTCAACTACCGGCGCTACCAGGAGGGCGACTCCAAGCCGCCGGCCTGGCAGGAAGTGATCTTCCAGGCCTCCTGGTCGCACAAGTGCCCGACCTACATCCAGACCACGCCCCCTTGCCAGGGAAGCTGCCCGTCGGGCGAGGACATCCGCAGCTGGCTGCAGATTGCCCGCGGCACCGAGAAGCCCCCGCAGGGCGTGCCGTGGCAGGAATACGCCTGGCGGCGCCTCACGGAGGCCAACCCCTTTCCCTCGGTCATGGGGCGGGTGTGCCCGGCGCCGTGCGAGACGGGCTGCAACCGCAACGTCGTCGAGGACCACGTCGGCATCAATTCCGTCGAGCACTTCCTCGGCGACTACGCCAACGCGAACCAGCTCGCCTACGCGAAGCCCGAGAAATCGACCGGCAAGAAGATCGCGGTGCTGGGCGGCGGCCCCGCCGGGCTGTCATGCGCGTACCAGCTCGCCCTCATGGGCCACGCCGTCACGGTTTTCGACGACCACGAGCATCTCGGCGGGATGATGCGCTACGGCATCCCGGGTTTCCGCACGCCGCGGGAGGTCCTCGACACCGAGATCCAGCGCATCCTCGACCTCGGGATCGAGACGCGCATGAAATGTCGCGTGGGCACGGACATCAGCCTGGAGGACATCCGCAAGCAGTACGACGCCGTCTTCCTCGGCATGGGGGCCCAGGGCGGGCGCCCGCTGCCGGTGGCCGATTCCCAGGCGCCGAACGTGGTGACCGCGACCTCGTTCCTGAAGGCGTTCAACGACGGGCGGCTTCGCCACGTCGGCAAGAGAGTCGTGGTGGTCGGCGGCGGCGACACCTCCATCGACGTGGCGACCGTCGCGCGGCGCCTCGGCCACATCGAGAACTCGAAGCCCACGGATTTCGAGGGTGCGATCGCCGGCCACATGGCGAGCGACGTGGCCCACGTGTCGGCCAAGCAGGGCGCGGACGTGACGCTCACCTCCGTCTTCCCGGTCGACAAGATGCAGGCGAACAAGCACGAGATCGAGCAGGCCGCGGCCGAGGGCATTGCGATCCGCGGCGGGCTCGCGCCGGTTGGCCTGGTGAAAGGACCCGACGGCCGCGCCACGGCGCTGCGCGTGGCGCGTTGCGAGGCCAAGTTCGTGGGTACCCGCCTGCAGATCGACATGGTGCCGGACTCCGAGGAGGACATTCCCTGCGACCTCATCGTGTCGGCCATCGGACAGTCGGTGGACTTTACCGGCCTCGAGGAATTCGACAACGGCAAGGGCGCCGTGAGCGCCGACCGCAACTACAAGGTCGCCGGCAAGGAAGGCGTCTTCGCGGGTGGCGACGTCCTGCGCCCGCATCTGCTCACGACTGCGATCGGTCACGGCTCGATCGCCGCCGAAGGCATCGACCGTTTCCTGCGCGGTGAGGATCCCGAGAAGCGCCCGAAGATCGACGTGCACCAGTTCGACCTGGTGAGGAAGATGCTGGAGAAGGGCCTCAAGGTGGAGAAGGCCGTGGAGCCGATGCACGGCACCTGCGACTCGACCGCCGCCGTGCACAACTACGACAACCAGTCCGAACGCCACGTCATCACCCACGAGGAGCTCTTCCTCGGGCATTTCGGCTACACGCCGCGCGTCAAGCGCAAGTTCATCACGCTCACCAAGGAAACCGCGCTCGGCAACTTCGAGGAGCGCCTGGGAACGCTGGGCGAGGCCGAGGCGATCGCGGAGGCCAAGCGCTGCATGAGCTGCGGCCTGTGCTTCGAGTGCGACAACTGCGTGGTCTACTGCCCGCAGACGGCCGTCTTCAAGGTGCCGAAGGCGAAGTCGACCACCGGGCGCTACGTGGACACGGACTACGACAAGTGCATCGGCTGCCACATCTGCGCCGATGTCTGTCCCACGGGCTACATCCAGATGGGGCTCGGGGAATAGGCGCGGGGCACCGGATGACGGTTTCCTCCCTCCTGCGGCCCCTCTTCGCCGCGGCGCTCCTCCTGGCGGGGGTCGCCGCGGGCGAGGCCACGCTCGCCGCCGGACCGGCCCTTGATCCCGCACGCGCGGGACCGTGCGTCGAGGATCCCAAGGTCATGCGGCGCCTGCACATGGAGTTCCTCAAGCACGACCGGGACGACACGGTCCGCCGGGGCATCCGTCCGGTGAAGCACAGCCTCTCGGCGTGCGTCGACTGCCACGCGAGCGCGAAGGACGGCCGCGTCCTGGGCACCGAACGGCATTTCTGCCAGGGGTGCCACACCTACGCGGCGGTGAAGCTCGATTGCTTCGACTGCCATGCCGCCACCGCCCGGAAGCCGGTGACCGCGTCCGCGCCCACGACGGGAGTGCGCCGGTGAACCCGGTGGACAAGCGCCGGCGCGATTTCCTCGGAGGCGCGGCCGCGGTCGCCGGCGCCATGATCGCCCCGGGCGTGTTCCTCTACGACTACGCCCAGGCAGGAAGCGCGGCCAGCGCGCCCGCCAGCGGCAAGGTGCGCTGGGGCATGCTGGTGGACACCACCAAGTGCGAGACCGGCTGCAACGACTGCGTCGTCGCCTGCAACACGGAGCACGGCCTTCCCCCCGCGGCGAGCGCAACCGATGCGCAGTGGATCCGCAAGGTGGACCTGAAGGACCTGAAGAGCGGCAAGACGATTTCGGCCCCGGTCATGTGCCAGCATTGCGCCGAGCCGCCCTGCGTGGACGTCTGCCCGACGGGGGCGTCCTTCAAGCGCGAGGACGGCATCGTCCTGGTCGATCGCCACACCTGCATCGGCTGCCGCTACTGCATGATGGCGTGCCCGTACAACGCGAGGAGCTTCGTCCACGAGCCGACGACGGGACAGAAGCCCGATGTCCCGCGCGGCAAGGGCTGCGTGGAGAGCTGCACGCTCTGCGTGCACAAGGTCGACCGCGGCGGCACGCCCTCGTGCGTCGAGGCCTGCGCGGCCGCGGGCCACGAGGCGATCCTCTTCGGCGACCTGAACGACCCGGAGAGCGAGATCTCCCGGCGCATCCGGGAGGTCGCCACCACGCAGCTTCGCGCCGACCTGCGCACGGACAACGGCGTGCGTTACCGGGGGCTCTAGGCCATGGGCGCGACGACTTCGAAAACGACGCTGAAGCGCGCCTTCTGGGCGCTGGCCGCGGCGGGGGCCGTGGTGCTCGCCATCGCGCTGGGCGCGGCGCACTACATGGAGGAGCACGGCCACGTCGTGACCGGGATGAACAACCAGGTCGTGTGGGGCCTGCCGCACGTGTTCGCGATCTTCCTGATCGTCGCGGCCTCGGGCGCGCTGAACGTGGCCTCGATCGGCTCCGTCTTCGGGGAGGCGGCCTACAAGCCGCTCTCGCCCCTGTCGGTGCTCCTCACCGTGGCCCTTCTCGCCGGGGGTCTCCTGGTACTGGTGCTCGATCTCGGCCGCCCGGAGCGCCTGGTGATCGCGGCCACGCACTACAACTTCCGCTCGATCTTCGCGTGGAACATGATCCTCTACAACGGGCTCTTCGTGATCTGCGCGCTCTACCTCTGGTCGCTGCTCGAGCGCCGGTTCGGCGCGTTCGCGAAGCCCGTGGGCCTTGCCGCCTTCGCCTGGCGCGTCATTCTCACGACCGGCACCGGTTCCATCTTCGGGTTCCTCGTGTCGCGTCAGGCCTATGCCTCCGGGGTCATCGCACCCCTCTTCATCGCGCTCTCGCTCGCCTGGGGCCTCGCGGTCTTTCACCTCGCCCAGGCCGGGCTCGCGCGGCTGGACGGGCGGGAGATGGACGCCGCGATGCAGGCCCGAGTGCGCCGCCTCCTCGGGATATTCGTGGTCGCGGTGCTCTACTTCGTGGCCGTGCACCATGTGACCAACCTGTACTGGGCGAAGCAGGCCGCCTTCGAGCGCTTCATCCTCGTCGCCGGCTCGCCTTATCCGCTGCTCTTCTGGGCCGGTTTCGTCGGCCTGGGGAGCGCGGCTCCCCTGGTGCTGCTCTTCCACCCGCGCTTCTCCGACCCCCGCGCGACGGCGATCGCCGCGGCGCTGGTCGCGCTCGGGGCGTTCGCGTTCCTCTACGTCTTCATCATCGGCGGGCAGGTGTTCCCCCTCGAGATCTTCCCGGGCTACGAGGCGCGGAGCACGTTCCACGATGGCCGGGTCGGGGCCTATGCGCCGAGCCTCGCGGAATTCCTGCTGGGCGCGGGAGGACTGGCGGCCTCGTTCCTCATCGCGCTGGTCGGCGTGCGCGCGCTGCCGATTCTCCCGCCGAGGGAGATCGGCTTGCCGGTCGCAGCGCCGGTCGCCGCGCCGGCGAAGTGATCTTGCCGAGGGCGGCCCCGTGAGCGGGCTCCTGGTTTCCGCTGCCTGGCGTTCGTCGGGCAAGACGAGCATCGCCACCGGCCTCCTCGCGGGGCTTGCCGCGCGCGGGCTGTGCGTACAGCCCTTCAAGAAGGGGCCGGACTACATCGACCCGCAGTGGCTGGGGCTCGCCGCCGGACGCGCCTGCCGCAACCTCGATCCCTACCTGCAGGGCGACGCGGAGGTCGCCGCCGACTGGGCGAGGCACGCCGGCGGCTGCGATCTCGCGATGATCGAGGGAAACCTCGGCCTGCATGACGGCATGGACCTCGACGGCGGCGACAGCAACGCGGCGCTGGCGCGCCTGCTCGGCGTGCCCGTGATCCTGGTGCTCGACGCACGGGGCATGGGCCGCGGCGCGGCCGCGCTGCTCCAGGGGCTGGCGCTCTTCGATTCCGGCGTTCGCGTCGCGGGCGTGATCCTGAACCGCGTGGGCGGGGCCCGGCACGAGGGCAAGCTGCGCGCGGCCATCGAGCGCTTCACCCGGATTCCGGTCCTGGGCGCGATCGGCGAGGATCCGCGCGTTGGCGTGCGCGAACGCCATCTGGGCCTCGTCCCGGCGGGCGAGCTGGACGATTCCCGCGAGCGCGTGGAGGGCATGCGCGAGGCCGTCTGCGCCTGCGTCGACCTGGATGCCGTCCTCGCGATCGCCCGGACTGCGGCACCCATCGTCGCGCCGGCGCCCGGGCCGGCACCGCCGGCACCGGCGCTTCGCATCGGTATCGCCCGGGACCGGGCCTTCGGCTTCTACTACCCCGACGACCTCGATGCCTTCCGGGCGTGCGGCGCCGAGCTCGTGACGGTGGACACCCTGGCCGATGGGCGCCTCGCGGAGGTCGACGGTTTCTTCATCGGTGGCGGCTTTCCCGAGGTCCACGCCCCGGGGCTCGCGGCGAACCGTGCGCTGCGCGAAAGCATTCGCCAGGCGATCGAGGACGGACTGCCGGTCTATGCCGAATGCGGCGGCCTCATGTACCTCGCACGCTCGCTCACGTGGCGGGGGCAGACCTGGGAGATGGTCGGGGCGATTCCCGCCGACATCGTCATGCAGGCGAAGCCGGTGGGGAAGGGGTACGTGCGGCTCGCGGAAACCGGCGACCATCCCTGGGGCGCGGGCGAGGGCACGAGCATCCGGGCTCACGAGTTCCACTATTCCACGCTCGTGCATGCCGACCCGGGGCTTCGCTACGCCTGGCGCATGGAGCGCGGCGAGGGCGCGGGGGCCGGCCGCGACGGCATCGTCCATCGCAACGTGCTCGCGTCCTACTCGCACCAGCGCGGCGTCGGCGGCAACGACTGGGTCCGGCGCTTCCTGCGCCACGTCGCCCGCGTGAAGGCCGCGCGCGAGGGCGCAGCCGCAGTCGCGGCCCGCTGAGGGCCGGAATCTTCCAGAGGAAACCGACGCATGATCACCATTACGCAGAACGCCGCCGAGCGGATCCGGCAATCGGCCACGGAATCGGGAACGGAGCCGCCGGTGCTGCGCGTGGCCGCGAAGCCCTCGGCGGACGGCACGCTCGAGTTCGGCATGGGCTTCGACCAGGAGCGTCCCGGGGACACGACCGTGGAGCTCGAAGGCATCGTCGTGGTGGTGGCCGAGACCAGCCGGGAGTTCGTCGAAGGCACGCGCATCGACTTCGTCGAGATGGAGCCCGGGGACTTCCGCTTCATCTTCGCCCCCGCAGGCGAGGCGGGCGACCGATGAGCGCGCGCGGCGAGGTCTTCCTGGTCGGGACGGGGCCGGGCGATCCGGAGCTCCTCACGGTCAAGGCGCTGCGCCTGATCCGCGAGGCGGAGGTCGTCCTCTACGACAATCTCGTCTCCGCGGAGATCATGGCGCTCGTGCCGGCCGGAACCGAGCGCGTCTACGTCGGAAAGAAGCGCAGCGACCACGCGATGCGCCAGGAGGCGATCAACGAGCTGCTGGTGGAGTTCGCGCGCCGCGGCCGGCGCGTGGTCCGGTTGAAGGCGGGAGACCCTTTCGTCTTCGGCCGGGGCGGCGAGGAGATCGAGACCCTCGGCGCGAGCGGCGTGCGCTTCGAGGTCGTGCCCGGGATCACCGCGGCGCTCGGCGCGGCCTCCTATGCCGGCATCCCGCTCACGCACCGCGACTACGCCCAATCGTGCGTGTTCGTGACGGGCAACACGCAGGACGGCTCGCTCAACGTCGATTGGGCGGCCATCGTGCGGCCGCGCCAGACGGTCGTGATCTACATGGGTTTCCAGAACCTGGCCGAGCTCTGCCACGAGCTCGTGGCCCACGGGCTGTCGCCCGCCACGCCGGCCGCGATGATCCAGCAGGCCACGACGAGCGCGCAGCGCGTGGTGAGCGCCGATCTCGCCACCCTGGCCGACCGGGCGCACGAGGCGGGCCTGAAGCCGCCGACGCTCATCATCGTGGGCGAGGTGGTGCGGCTGCGCGAGCGCCTGGAATGGTTCGAGGCGAACCGGGCCGCGGAGCCCGAAGGCGCCCCGCAGCAGGGCTAGAGCCCGGCGCGGGGGCGGCCGTCAGTGCGTCGAGCCGGAGAACTTGCGGCCGACCGCGTAGACGGCGGCTTCGACGCGCGAACTGAGGTTCAGCTTCGAGAGGATGTGGCGCACGTGCAGCTTCACGGTGTCGTGGCTGATGTCGAGCGCCTTGGCGATTCCCTTGTTGCTCATGCCCTGGGCGATGTAGCCCAGGATCTCCAGCTCGCGCTCGGTGAGGGCGCGCCCCTCGGGGCGGCCGGACTGCGCACCGAGCAGGTGGGTGAGCTTGGTGGCCATCGCCGGGGCCACGACGAGCTCCCCGCGCAGCGCCCGCCGGATGGAGTCCACGACGTCGTCGGGGTCCATGTCCTTCAGCAGGTAGCCGCGCACGCCGGCGCGCAGCGCGTTGGCCAGGTCCTCGTGCGAGTCGCACATCGTGAGGATAACCACCGGGGTCTCGAGTCCCTCGTCCCGGATCCGCTTCAGGAGCGAGAAGCCGTGCATGGCGGGCATGCGCAAGTCCATGATGAGGAGATCCGGCTTCAGCTCGTGCACGAGGCGAAGCGCGGCCTCGGGCTCGCCTGTCGCGCCGACCACGCGAATTCCGGCGCGGTGCTCGAGCAGCTCCGCGAGCCCGCGGCGGCAGAGCCCGTGGTCATCGATCAGCACGACGCGGATGGGTGTCTCGCTCATGGCTCAGTCCGGAATCGCGGGGCCCTGGGGAATGGACAGGCTCACCTGCGTTCCCTTGCCCGGCGCGCTCACGATGCGCAGCCGTCCGCCGATCCTCCGGGCGCGCTCGCGCATGATCTCGAGCCCGTAATGCTCGTCCGGCGCGGAACCGGAACGGCGGCGGGCGATGCGCGCGCCCGAGCCGTCGTCCTCGACGCTCACCCGCAGCGACGTGGCGGTGCGCTCGAGCACCACGCGCGCGTTGCTCGCTCCCGCGTGCTTGATCACGTTGGCCAGGGCCTCGCGCACGATCTGGAAGACCTGGGCCTCCTGCTCGGCGGGCAGGCGCAGGTCGCGTGCGCGGTTCTCGATGCGCAGGGCCACGCCCGTGCGATTGTGGAAGCTGCGGGCGGTGTTCTCGAGGGCGTGCACCAGCCCCTCGCTGTCGAGCGGCTGGCGGAAGTGGGTGATGAGCTCGCGAAGCCCCGCATGGGCCTCCCCGAGGGACTCCTGGATGTCTCGGAAATACTTGAGTGCCTGGCTCGTGTCGCGCTCGCGGATCGCGTCCTGCAGCAGGCTCATGCGCATGCGCATGAAGGCGAGCCCCTGGGCGAGCGAGTCGTGGATCTCGCCCGCGAACATCTGGCGCTCGGCGAAAAGGGAGCTTTCGAGGCGTTCCTGCTCGAGGAGCGCGTTGTCGAGGACCAGGTCGAGCATTTCCGAGACCGGGCCGAGCAGCCCCATGATGTCGGAGGGCAGGCGCGCGGGCTGGCCGAAGAACAGGTTGAAGACGCCCATCGTCTCGCCCCGGCAGTGCAGGGGAATCGCCAGCATCGGGCCGGTATCCGGCCCGGTGGCGAAGACGCCCATGCGCCGCGCGCAGTCGAGCGACCCATCCTCCACCTGCACGTCGTCGGTGCGCAGCGCCGCGCCGCACATGCCGCAGCCGGCATCGACCAGGGCCTCGCGGGCGAGAGCGTCGTCCGGCAACCCGACCGAACAGACGAGCTTCATGGGTCCGCCGGCGGGAGGCACGAGGCGGATGATCCCCCCGCGGGCGCCCGTAAGGGCGACGATCGCCTTCAGGCCGCGCTCGAGGAGGGCGTGGAGCGCTGGACTGGCCACGATGTCGCAGACCTTGTCCGTGGGCGCGCCAAGCGGCGCCAGGGCGGGCCCTGGGGCGCACCCCTTGACGGGACTGGATGCAGGCTGCTTCCTCGTCACGCGCTGGCTTCCTCCGAGTGGGAATTGCGGCCCCGCTGTTCCCGGGCCTCGATCTGTAACGGCAACGACAATTCTACGAGAAATCGGGCACGATGGACCGACCCCCCCACCCGCGGGCTCCCCCATGTGGGTAGGGGGACGTTCCCCCTTTCGGTAATAGACAGTGCAAGCCCCAAGCTGCGGTAATAGACGATCACCTCATAGGGTTTTCCCGGAAGGTCCTTTCCCCATGCATGCGCGCGCGAGCCGGATGCCATGACGCAGCTCGCCCTGGTCATCGACCTGAACGTCTGCGTGGGCTGCCACGCCTGCGTCACGAGCTGCAAGGAGTGGAATACCTCGGGCCCGGCCGGGCCCCTGCCGGACACGCAGGCCTACGGCGAGCAGTACGCGGGCACGTTCTTCAACCGCGTGCAGACCTACGAGGTGGGCACCTTCCCCGCCACGGAGACGGTGCACTTCCCGAAGTCCTGCCTGCACTGCGAGGACCCGCCCTGCGTCCCGGTCTGCCCGACGGGGGCGTCCTACAAGCGCAAGGAGGACGGCATCGTCCTGGTGGACCTGGACAAGTGCATCGGCTGCAAGTATTGCGCGTGGGCCTGTCCCTACGGCGCGCGCGAGCTCGACGACCGGAACAAGGTCATGAAGAAGTGCACCCTGTGCGTCGACCGCATCTACGACCAGTCGCTCGAGCCCCGGGACCGGAAGCCCGCCTGCGTGATGGCCTGCCCGACCTCCGCGAGGCTCTTCGGCGACATCCATGACCCGGAGAGCGAGGTCTCCCGGGCCATCCGCGAGGAAGGGGGCTATCCCCTGATGCCCGAGTGGGGCACCCATCCGGCCAACCACTACCTGCCGCGGCGCAAGACCCGCGTGAACATCCACGCCGACGAGCTCGAGCGCGCCGACAACCCCCTCAAGGTCGACCGCCAGCAACCCCGCCCCGCCAAGGGCGAACCCACGCTCGACGACGCGGTCACCTGGTAGAGGCCCGCCATGCGCCCCGCACTCTCCGTGATCCTGCTGACCACCCTGCTCGGTGCGGGGCAGGGGCTGTTCCTGGCTACCTTCACGCACCAGGCCTACGCGCTCCTGGGCGTGCTGTCGCAGGACGCGAAGGGCCTGTACGGGCCCGCCGCGGCGATCTCGCTCGCGCTGCTGGGCGCCGGGCTCGTCGCTTCCTTTTTCCACCTCGGCCGCCCGGAGCGCGCGTGGCGCTCGGCCGCCATGTGGCGCACCTCGTGGCTTTCGCGCGAGGTGATCGTGCTGCCGGCGTTCATGGGCACGGTCTTTCTCTACGGGGCGGCGCATTTGACCGGCTACAACCCGGTGCTCCTGCATCTCGCCGGCGGCGCGTCGGTCGACGCGAGCGTGGCCATCGGCGTGGCCGGCTCCCTGCTCGCGTTCGCCCTCTACGTCTGCACGGCGATGATCTACGCGTGCCTGAAGTTCCTGCGCGAATGGCACAGCCCGCTCACCGTGGCCAACTACATCCTGCTCGGCACCGCGTCCGGTTTTACGCTGGCGGCGGCGCTGGCGGCGGGGCTTGCCCCCTCGGAAGCCGGCTTCTTCGCGGGCTGGGCGCTGGTGTTCACCGCGCTGGGCGCGATTTCGCGGGGCGCCTCGCTCGTGCGCAACGCGAGACTGCGCCCGGTGAGCACGGTGCAGACCGCGATCGGCGTGCGCCACCCCGTCATCCGGCAGATCACGCAGGGCTTCACCGCGGGGTCGTTCAATACCCGCGAGTTCTTCCATGGGCAGGCGATGTCGCTGGTGCGCGCGGTGCGGTGGATCTTTCTCCTGTTCGCCTTCGCGATTCCCGCAGCCCTGGTCGCCACGCATTTCGCGACCGGGTCGTCCGCCGCGCTGACGGCGGCCATCCTGGCGCAGATGGCCGGCCTCATGGCGGAGCGCTGGTTCTTCTTCGCGGAAGCCAACCACCCGCAAAACCTCTACTACCAGGCCGTGGCCTAGGGCCGGGAAAACCCGATTGAAGACGAACCCACGACAGGAGGCACGATGGCCCTGGTGAATCCCCACGGCGGCGCGGCACTGCGCCCGCTGGCGCTCGCAGGCGACGCGGCGGCGGCCGAAAGGGCCCGCGCGCAGCATTTCACGAAGCTCACCGTGAGTTCGCGCGAGAAGGGCGACCTCATCATGCTCGGGATCGGCGGTTTCACGCCGCTCGAGGGCTTCATGACCCACGCCGACTGGCAGGGCGTCTGCGATGGCATGCGGACCGCCTCGGGGCTCTTCTGGCCCATCCCGATCACCCTCTCCGCCACGGCAGACCAGGCTTCGGCCGTCGCCGTGGGCCGCGAGGTGGCGCTCCTGGACCCGGACGACGGCTCGCTCCTCGCGACGATGCTCGTCACCGAGAAGTACGCCATCGACAAGGCGCACGAGTGCGCGAGCGTCTTTCGCACCACGGACGCGGAGCACCCCGGCGTGCAGATGGTGATGAGCCAGGGCGAGGTGAATCTCGCCGGCCCCGTGAAGGTGGTCTCCGACGGCGGCTTCAAGGCGAAGTACGGCGCACTCTTCATGACGCCCGCGGAAACGCGCGCCGAGTTCGGGCGGCTGGGGTGGTCGAAGGTCGCCGCCTTCCAGACGCGAAACCCCATGCACCGCTCCCACGAGTACCTCGCCAAGGTCGCGATCGAAGTGTGCGACGGCGTGCTCATCCACTCGCTCCTGGGCAACTTGAAGCCCGGCGACATCCCGGCGGACGTGCGCACCCAGGCCATCGCGGTCCTCACCGAGAAGTACTTCGTCGGCAAGTCCGTGGTGCAGGCGGGCTATCCCCTCGACATGCGCTACGCGGGCCCGAGGGAAGCGCTCCTGCACGCGCTCTTCCGGCAGAACTACGGCTGCTCGCACCAGATCGTCGGGCGCGACCACGCCGGCGTGGGGAGCTACTACGGTCCCTTCGACGCGCACCACATCTTCGACGAGATCCCCCGCGGCGCGCTGGAGACCGAGGCGCTCAAGATCGACTGGACCTTCTGGTGCTACCAGTGCGGGGGGATGGCCTCCGCGCGCACCTGCCCGCACGGCGACGGCGACCGACTGCTGGTGTCGGGAACGAAGCTGCGCAAATGGCTCTCGGAGGGCGCGGAGGTTCCGGCGGAGTTCAGCCGCCCCGAAGTGCTCGAGATCCTGCGCGCGTACTACGCGGGGCTCACGGAGAAGGTCGAAGTGAAGCTCACGGGACATTCCGCCCGCTAGGCACGCCCGGATGCGGGATTGCGCGCAACAGCCGCGGAAGGGCCTGCGATGCTCCCGGAGTGCGCGCGCGCCATGCAGCCGCTACCAGCGCACCTCGAGCCGATCGCCGGTGACGCGGTGCTCGAGCCGGTTGAGCGGGCTCGTGCCCTTGGCGATGCATTCGCCGGTCTCGAGATCGAAGGCCCATTCGTGCTTGGGGCAGGTGAGGGTGCGCCCCTGGATCGCGAGCTCGGGGATGTTGGTCACCTGGTGCGGGCAACGGCTGTCGTAGACGCGGACCTGCGCGGGCGTGCGCAGGATGAAGAGGCCGCGGTCCCCCGATTCGATGCGCTTCACGCCGTCCGCGGGCAGGTCGGCGAGCGCGGCCACGTCATGCCACTTCGCGACCGTCTTTCCGCCGAGATTCGCCGGGTCGAAGCCGGGGATCTTCATCTCCAGGACGATGTCTATCGCCCAGATGATCTTCGCCAGCCCGAGCGCGGGAAAGGCCATGAGCAGCGCGTCGAGGACTTCGTCGGGGGTCGCGCCCTCCCGCAGCGCGCGCCCGAGGTACTGCTTGAAGCCATTCCGGGTCTGCGAATGGACCTTGGTGATGACGGAGATGAGGTTGCGGGTCTTGGGATCGAGGTGGCGACCCGCCTCCTTCAGGAAGGCGAGGTACGGCCCGATCGCATCGGGTCGCGCTTTGACGAGGTAGTTCAGGGCGTCGCTCATGGTCGTGTTCGCGGCAGTTCCGGTGGGGGGTTGGCGAATAGTGGCGTATGCAGAGCATGATAATGGGCAACGCGTGCACGCAGGGAGGCGGTCCATGGAATTGCGAAACGGCCTGTATGCCTTCGCCACGGCGATCCTGGCGGGATGTGCGGTCCTGGGCCTCGAGCCGGGCGTGTCTCCGGAGGGGAAGGTGCGCGAGGTGCTCGGGGAGCCGGCCATGGCCTTCGAGGGGAGCGACGGATCCCGCCAGCTCGTCTTCCCGCACGGCCCGGCGGGCACCGAAACCACGATGGCGTTCATCGCACCCGACGGGCGCCTGGCGCGCCTCGAGCAGGCCCTGACCGAGGACCGCTTTCGCCGCATCTCCGCGGGCAGGACCTCGCGCTCGGAAGTCGAGCGCCTGATCGGCCCGCCGTGGCGCACGATCGATTTCCCGAACAAGCGGCAGGTGGCCTGGGACTACCGGTTCCGGGACGCCTGGGGATACCTGGCCGAATTCTCCGTGATGCTCGACGAACGGGGCATCGTGGCCGAAACCGTCACCCAGCGGCTGGAGCGGGAGCTGCCGGAGGCGACCACCCGGTAAGGCATGGCGCTGCCGCGGCGAGCGATCAGATGATGCGGGAGTAGGCCACGCGGGCCTTGTCCTCGGTCCGCAGGTAGCGGTCGAAGACCGCGCCGATGGCGCGCACGAAGAATCGGCCCTTCGGCGTCACCGCGACCCAGCCCGGCCTGCGCTCGACGAGGCCCAGGTCCTCGAACTCCGCGAGTGCGGCGAGTTCCCAGGCGAAGTAATCGTCGAACTTCACCCCGTGAGCCGCCTCGATGGAGGCGAAGGAGACGCTGAACTGGCACATCAGCGCGATGATGATCTCGCGGCGCAGCATGTCGTCGGCGGAAAGCTCGAGGCCGCGGATGACCGGGAGCTTTCCCTGGTCCAGGGTCTCGTAGTAGGCGGGCAGGTCCTTCGCGTTCTGGCTGTAGGTCGGGCCCACCTTGCCGATGGCGGAGACGCCGAAGGACAGCATGTCGCCGTCGGGGCCGACGGTGTAGCCCTGGAAGTTGCGCGTGAGCGTGCCGTTTCGCTGCGCGCGTGCGAGCTCGTCGTCGGGCAGGGCGAAGTGGTCCATGCCGATGTAGATGTAGCCGGCGCGGTTGAAGAGGTCGATCGCGCGCGCGAGGATGGAGAGCTTCTCGGCGGCGCTGGGAAGATCCGCGTCGAGGATGCGCCGCTGCGGCTTGAATCGCTGGGGCAGGTGCGCGTAGCTGTAGAGCGCGATGCGGTCCGGCCGGAGCTCCAGCACGCGCTCGACGGTGTCGGCGAAGCTCGAGACGCTCTGCTTGGGCAGGCCGTAGATCAGGTCGACGTTGAGCGACCTGAATCCGTTCGCGCGCGAGGCCGCCACGACGTCTCGCGTCATCTCGTAGGGTTGGATGCGGTTCACCGCGCGCTGCACCGCGGGGTCGAAATCCTGCACGCCGAAGCTCGCGCGGTTGAATCCCAGGTCGGCCAGCACGCGGATGGTCTCCGGCGAGCACGAGCGCGGATCGATTTCGATGGCGTATTCGCCGTCGGGGGAGAAGTCGAAGTTCGTGCGCAGGAGATCCCACACCTGGCGCAGTTCCTCGTCGGCGAGGAAGGTGGGCGTACCGCCCCCCCAGTGCATCTGCCGGACGCGGCGCGAGTCGCCGGCGAGTGCCGCCTGCATCCCGATCTCCATGCCGAGGTAGTGCAGGTAGCGGGCGGCCCGGGACTTGTCGCGCGTGACCACCTTGTTGCATCCGCAGTAGAAGCAGATCGTGTTGCAGAAGGGCAGGTGGACGTAGAGCGAGAGGGGCTCGCGGCCCCCGCCCAGGTGGCGGGTGCGCATGGCCTGCTCGAAGGACGGCGCGCCGAAGGACTCGACGAAACGGTCCGCCGTCGGATAGCTGGTGTAGCGGGGCCCGAGCTTGTCGAAGCGCTGCACCAGGTCCAGGTCGATCTGGGCCGGGAGCGTCTGCGGGGGCGGCGCGGTGGCGGTGTCGGGGTTCTCGACCGTGAGCATGGATCGCATCTTGCGTCAATGGTATGCATGGTCCTTGACGCCGATCAAGGGTCGCCGGGCGCTTTCCTGCCGTCTACAATTGGGGCGTCATGACAGAACCCGCCCTTGCCACGGCCACGCGGCTGCGCACCGCCTGCTCGCAGTGCACCCTGCGCGAGCTCTGCCTGCCGGTCGGCCTGAGCGCGGAAGAGCTCCAGAGCCTCGACAACCTCGTGTCCACGCGGCGCAAGGTGCGGCGCGGCGACAGCCTGTTCTACGGCGGCGAGCCCTTCACGGCCCTCTACGCCGTGCGCTACGGGTTCTTCAAGAGCACCCTCACCAGCGGCGACGGCCGCGAGCAGGTGACCGGCTTCTACATGGCCGGGGAACTCCTGGGGATGGACGGCATCGGCGGGGATCGCCATACCTGCACGCTGTCGGCCCTGGAGGACAGCGAAGTGTGCGTGATGCCCTTCGCCCGCGTGGAGGATCTGTCGCGGACGTTCGAGCCGCTCCAGCGCCATTTCCACAAGGTGCTCTCGCGCGAGATCGTGCGCGACCAGGGCGTGATGATGCTGCTCGGGTCGATGCGTGCCGAGGAGCGTCTCGCGGCGTTCCTGGTGAATCTCTCGCAGCGGCTCACGACGCGCGGATTCTCGGCATCCGAGTTCGTGCTGCGCATGACGCGCGACGAGATCGGCAGCTACCTCGGCATGAAGCTGGAGACCGTGAGCCGCCTGTTCTCCCGCTTCCAGGAAGACGGCCTGATCGAGGTCCACCAGAAGCACGTGCGGATCATCGAGATCGACGGCCTGAAGCGCGTGATGGCCCAGGCCCAGAGCGGTTCCTGAACGCCTCCACGGCCTCTGCGCATCGCCCGGAAGGGACGCCAATTACCCCTTGATCCCGGTCAAGCATTGCAGGGGGGGCGGGCGTAGCATGGATTGAGAGAAGTGACCCTTTCCCCCCAGAGGAGACCAGCCATGTTCAGACGAATCCTCTGCGCCACCGACGGATCGAAGCGCTCGGCGAACGCAGTCAAGACGGCCGCCGCTCTCGCGCACGGCTCCGGAGCCTTGCTCACCCTGGTTCACGTGACGCCGGACTATCGCACGCCGTACTACCCCGACGGCGTCATGATCGACTGGCCGTCGGAGAAGGACTACAAGCGCGACTGCAAGGCGGCCGCGGACAAGGTGTTCGCGAAGGACATCGCCCTCGCGCTGAAGGAAGGCGCCGAGGCGGAATCGCTGCACGCCTTCGGCGATTCTCCGGCCGACGAGATCCTGGCCGCGGCCAAGAAGGCGAAGGCGGACCTGATCGTGATGGCCTCCCACGGGCGCAAGGGATTCGAGGCCCTGCTCCTGGGCAGCGAGACGCAGAAGGTGCTCGCGCGGACCGCGGTGCCGGTGCTCGTGGTGCGTTGATGGCCGACCGTCCCGGCATGAACGGCCTGGACGCCCGCCAGCTTGCCCGACTGTGCGCCGAACTGGCACGGCTCAAGCGCGAGGCGCTCGCCGGCGTGCGCCGTGCCGCCGGTGAAATGAGCGGCGAGGATGCGGAGCTGTTCCGCGACTTGGGCCTCACGGGTGACGGCGCCGTCGCCGAAGCGGAGTTCGAGCGCGACGTGGCCGGCGCCGGCCAGGTTCGCGCCGCGCTCATCGCCCTCGTGGCCGCGGAAGCCCGCGTCGCGAAGGGCGAGTACGGCCTGTGCGAGGACTGCGGCGAACCCATCGGCTTGCCGCGACTGGATGCCCAGCCCGCCGCTTCGCGATGCGTCCGTTGCCAGGAACGCGCGGAGAAACAGGAAGGCCCCGCCCACTTTTCCGGATAGGCTGCCACCATGAACATCAAGCTGAGGAATCGACTCGCTGCGAATCGATTCCGGATTCCCGACGCTGCGGCCGTGCCCGCCGCGCCGGGGATCTCGAAACTGATCCATCCGCTCCACCCGCTGCTGTCGCCGGCTTCGGTCGCGCTGGTCGGTGCGAGCGAGCGGCCGGGCTCCCTGGGCCAGGTGGTTCTCGCCAACCTGCGGCAGGGCGGGTTCGTCGGGCCCATTCACCTCGTCAATCCCAAGCATGCCGAGCTGGGTGGGACGCCGTGCTACCCCTCGCTCGAGAAACTTCCCCAGCCGGTCGACTTGGCGATCGTGACCGCACCCGCCGTGGCCATCCCGGAGATCATCGCCCAGGCCGGCAGGGCCGGAGTGCCGGCGGCCATAGTGCTCTCGGCGGGATTCGGCGAAACCGGCGCGGAGGGCAAGGCGCTGGAAGCGCGCGTCCTGGCCGTGGCCCGAGAAGCCGACGTCCGCATGCTCGGCCCGAACTGCGTCGGGATGCTGCGCCCGTCCATCGGGTTGAACGCCTCATTCGCCCGCACCGCATGCGAGGCGGGCAGCATCGCGCTCGTGTCCCAGTCCGGGGCCATCTGCACCGCGCTCGTCGACTGGGCCGCCAGCGCCAGGGTCGGGCTCTCCAGCGTCGTCTCGCTCGGTGCCGCGGTCGACGTCGACTTCGGCGACGTGCTCGACTACCTCCTCTTCGATCCCAAGACCGAGAGCGTCCTGCTCTACGTCGAGGGCGTGCACAACGGCCGCACCTTCATCAGCAGCCTGCGCGCCATCGCGCGGGCCAAGCCGGTCATCGTCCTCAAGGTCGGGCGCTATGCCTCCGGCTCCCAGGCGGCGCGCTCGCACACGGGAGCGCTGGTGGGCAACGACGCGGTGTTCGACGCGGTGCTCGAGCGCTGCGGGGTGGTGCGCGTGCACAGCGCGCAGGATCTCTTCGCGGCGGCGCGCGCCCTGTCGTCACGCCGCAAGCCCCACGGCGACCGGCTCGCGATCGTGACGAACGGCGGCGGCCCCGGTGTCCTCGCGGCCGATGCCGTGAGCTCCGAGGATCTCCAGCTCGCCAAGCTCGCGCCGGAGACGATCGAGAAGCTGAACGCGGTGCTTCCCCGGCACTGGTCCCACGGAAATCCCGTCGACGTGATCGGGGACGCCGACGGCAATCGCTTCGGCAGCGCGGCGGCGATCGTGGCCGCCGATCCGAACGTGGACGCGGTGCTCACCGTGTTCTGCCCCACGGGAATAGCCAGCGCGGAGTCCGTGGCCGACGGCATTCTTCCCGTGTCGAAGGACTGCGCCAAGCCGTTCCTCACCGCGTGGCTGGGCGAGAGCGGCGTGGTGGACACGCGCCATCGCGTGGAGGCGGCGGGCGTGCCCGCCTACCGTTCGGGGGAGGTCGCGGTGCAGGCGTTCGCCGCGCTCGCCTCCCACGTGAAGAACCAGCGGCTGCTCCTAGAGGCGCCGGCGCCGAGATCCGCCGCGGCCGAGTACGGCATCCCCCGGGCCGAGAGGATACTCAAGGCCGCCATCGACGAGGGACGAACGCTGCTGAACGAGGTGGAGGCCAAGGGCCTGCTTTCCGCCTTCGGTGTGCCGGTCCCGCCGTACGCGGTGGCGGAGACCCGCGAAGCGGCCGTGACCGCCGCGGAGACGATCGGCTACCCCGTGGTGCTGAAGATCCTCTCCCAGGACGTCTCCCACAAGTCGGACGTGAACGGCGTGCGGCTCAATGTGCGCGACGCCGAGGCCGTCGGCAACCAGTTCGACGACATCATCGACACGGTGAAGCGCATGCGCCCCGACGCGCGCGTGGCCGGCGTGCTCGTACAGTCCATGGTCGAGCGCCGCCACGGCCGCGAGCTCATGATCGGAGTGATGACCGACCCGGCCTTCGGGCCGGCCATCAGCTTTGGTTCCGGGGGCGTGGCGGTCGAGTTGCTGCGGGACAATGCCGTGGGGCTGCCGCCGCTCAACGTGCGGCTCGCGGGCGCGCTCATCGATCGCACCCGGGCCGCGAAGCTGCTGGGCGCCTACCGCAACGTGCCCGCGGCCAATCGGGAGGCGCTGATAGACGTGCTGCTGCGCGTCTCGGACCTCGTCTGCTCGCTGCCCTGGGTGGCGGAGATGGACATCAACCCGCTGTTGCTCGACCCCACGGGCGCGATCGCGCTCGACGCGAGGGTGGTGGTCGACCCGAGCCACCGCCGGCTGGACAGCCGCTTCTCGCACCTGGCGATCCACCCCTATCCGGCCGCCCTCGAGGCGCTGGAGCGCCTGCGCGACGGAACGGAGGTGACGATCCGCCCGATCCGCCCCGAGGACGCGCAGATGGAGACGGCGTTCATCACCGAGCTGTCGGAGGAGTCGCGCTACATGCGCTTCCTCTCGATCGTGCGCCACGTGACGCCGGAAATGGTCGCGCGCTTCACGCAGATCGACTACGACCGCGAGATGGCGCTCATCGCCACGAGCCAGGAAGCCAAGGGCGAGTCGATCATCGGGGTCGCCCGTTACGTGCGCGATCCCAACCCCGCCAGCGCCGAGTTCGCCATCGTCATCGCCGACCGCGCCCAGAGGAAGGGGCTCGCCTCGAAGCTCATGGGCCGCCTCATGGCGCATGCGCGCTTCGCCGGCATCGAAAGGCTTCGCGGGCTCGTGCTCTCCACCAACGAATCGATGCTGGAGTTGATGGACCGGCTCGGCTTCGAGGCGTTTCCCGTGCCCGACGACCCGGGTCTCGTCGACGTGGTGAAGTCCCTCTAGCGTCGCGCGGGCCGCCCTAGCGGCCGCAGGAGGTGGCGTCCCCTTCGCGCTTCGGGCATCCGTCGGGGCGCGCCGTGGCCGGAAGCGGGCAGCGGTTGACTTCCCACGGCGAGCGCTGCAGGAAGCACGTGAGGAAGCTCGAGGCCGCCCCTATCGCCCAGAAGACGAGGAAGCCGACCGAGTAGAGGGTCATGCGGCTGGCCTCGAGACCGAGACCGAAGACCTGCAAATCCGCCGGGTCGAAAAGCGTGAAGAAGACGACCTCCATGGCGCAGGCGACGAGAAACGCCGGCCAGATGATCCAGGCGATGCGTTGCGTGAGCATGTGCGAACTCCTTGCCTTACTGTCCATTGCGCCGTCCCGGCATCAGCGCACGCCGGGGGAGAGCGCCGCCGCTTCGGGCGAGGCGGTGTCGATCCGTGCCGCGACCCGCCACTGCGCCGTCTCGACGATGACGCGCCAGCGGCCTGCCGGAAGGGCCGCGAGCGGTGCCTCCCAGTCGCCGCTCGCCGTCCGCGCCGGGTGCACGACGCGATCATCCGAGGCGCGCGCGGGATGCACGAAGCGCAACGTCACGCGGTCGGGCAGCGCCGCTGAGGCTCGCAGGTTCACCCGCACGAGCCCCGGAAGCAAGCGCACTTCGCCGGCGATGCCCAGGTCCTGTGCGGCCTGGTCGCGGGCGATCTGGCGATTGATGCCGAGGCCCTGCTTGTAGTAGTCGTCGGCGACGAGCCCGTCGGCGCCGCGAAAGGCCACGACGGCCGTGACCACGGCTGCGACCACCACCAGGGCCGGGCCGGCCATGATGATCCAGGGCCACGGCTCCCGGTACCAGGGGTTTCGCGCAGTTCCAAGCCTGGTTTCCGGCGCCGGGACGTTCACTTTCCCTCCTTTCGCGGCAGGAAGAAAGCGGCCGCTTCGCGGACTTCGAGGCCGCTCGCGTCCTCGGCGGTCACGGTGATCGAGATCTTCTGCGAGCCGCCCATCACCTGTTCGCCCGGCACGCGGATGCGAACCGGGAAGGCCCGGGTTGAAGCGGCGTCAAGCTCGATCACGGCGTCGGATGCCACGCGCACGCCCGGAAGGCCGTCCACGGCGATGCGGTAGCGATGCGCGGATTCCGTGGCATTGGTCACGCGCAGGCGGTAGACGTTCTCGAGTTCTCCCGCCTCGACCTCGCGGACCATGGCGCCCCGGTCCCGGATCACGTCCACCTTGAGCGGCACGCGCATCACCAGCGCCACCGCGGTGATGGCCACGATCACGGAAAGCATCGTCGTGTAGACGAGCGTGCGCGGGCGCACGAAGCGCTTGAGGATGCCGACCAAGCCGAGCTGCTCGCGCAGGGCATTCTCGGTGGAGTAGCGGATGAGCCCGCGCGGGTAGCCCATCTTGTCCATCACCTGGTCGCAGCCGTCGATGCACGCGGCGCATCCGATGCACTCGTACTGCAGGCCCTCGCGGATGTCGATCCCGGTGGGGCAGACCTGCACGCAGATCTCGCAGTCGATGCAGTGCCCGAGCCCCAGCGCCGCCGGGTCGGCCTTCTTGCCGCGCGAGCCCCGCGGCTCCCCGCGCGCGGGGTCGTAGGCAATGACCAGCGTGTCGCGGTCGAACATGGCGCCCTGGAAGCGCGCGTAGGGGCACATGTACTTGCAGACCTGCTCGCGCATCCACCCCGCGTTGCCGTAGGTGGCGAGCCCGTAGAAGAGGATCCAGAAGGCCTCCCACGGCCCCAGGGCGAGGCCCAGGACTTCCGCGCCGAGCTCGCGCGCGGGCGTGAAGTAGGCGACGAAGGTAAAGCCCGTCCAGAACGAGAGCGCCACCCACGCGCCGTGCTTGGCGGCCTTCAGCCCGATCTTGCGGGCGGAGAGCGGCGAGGCGTCGAGCTTCGTGCGGGCGTGGTGCTCGCCCTCGATGACGCGCTCGATCCAGAGGAAGATCTCGGTGTAGACGGTCTGCGGGCAGGCGTAGCCGCACCAGAGCCTTCCGGCGACGGCGGTGAAGAGAAAGAGCGAGACCGCCGAGGCGACGAGCAGCAGCGTGAGGTAGATGAAGTCCTGCGGCCAGAAGACGAGCCCGAATATGTAGAACTTGCGCGCGGCAATGTCGAAGAGCACGGCCTGGCGGTCGTTCCAGGCGAGCCACGGCAGGCCGTAGAACAGGATCTGCGTCGCCCAGACGAGCGCCCAGCGCCAGGTTGCGAACCAGCCGCTCACCGCGCGCGGGTAGATCTTCTTCCGGACCTCGAAGAGGCCGCTTTCGGCTTCGTTGCCGGCCGCGACCTTGAGGGGAATCACCGGAGCGCCGGACGCGCCGCGTCTCGGCTCGGGCGAAGCGGTCGTCACTTGGTCGCGGCGGGCGGCGCGTTGAGCCCCCAGACGTATGCGGCGATGATCCGCGCGCGCTCCGGTCCGAGGAAGTCCTTGTGGGCCGGCATGAGGCCCGCGCGGCCCTTGTCGATCGTCTCCGAGATCGCGGCGAGGCTGCCGCCGTGCAGCCAGATCTTGTCCGTGAGGTTCGGCGCGCCGAGGGCGGGGTTGCCCTTCGCTTCGGGCCCGTGGCAGGCCGCGCAGATCGCGAACTTCGCCTTGCCGGCTTCGGCGAGGCGGGCGTCGTGCGCCGACTGCGACAGCGACAGCACGTAGTTCGCGACTTCCTTCACGCCATCCGGCCCGCCCACCACGGCGCCCATCGGGGGCATCAGGCCGTTGCGTCCTTCGAGGATGGAGGCGAGGATTGCCTTCGGCTCGCCGCCCCACAGCCAGTCGCCGTCGGCGAGGTTCGGAAAGCCCCGGGATCCGCGCGCGTCCGACCCGTGGCACTGGGAGCAGTAGGTGAGGAACATGCGCTCGCCCATGAGTTTGCCCTTCGGGTCGCTCGCGATCGCCTCGATGTCCATGTCGGCGTACTTCCGGAAGACCGGCCCGTAAGTGGCGTCTGCGCTCTTCTGCTCGGCCTCGTACTGGCCGGTCGAGGACCATCCCAGGACGCCCTTGAAGGTCCCGAGGCCCGGATAGAGCACGAGGTAGACGAGGGAGAAGACGATCGTGATCCAGAAGAGCCAGATCCACCACCGGGGCAGGGGGTTGTTGTATTCGGCGAGATCTTCGTCCCATTCATGGCCGGTCGTTCCCACGGCCTCGCCCGCGGGGCGCTTCTTGTGTTGCATCGTGAGCAGCAGCGCGCAGGCCACGATGGACACCAGGGTGAGGCCGGCGACATAGAGGCTCCAGAAGCCGTCGACGAAGTCGCTCATTTCCCGTCCTCCCCCTGCGGCGATGCCTCGTCGCCTTCCTCGAGGGGAAGCCTCGCGGCGGCCTCGAAGTCGGCCCGGCGGCGCGAGGACCAGGCCCACGCGACGATGCAGAGGAAGGTGATCAGGGCTGCGACGGTGATTCCGGCCCGGACGGCGTTGATGTCCATGGTCTATCTCCGCGACTTGATGATGGTGCCGAGTTCCTGGAGGTACGCGACGAGCGCGTCCTCCTCGGTCTTTCCGGCGACGTCCTTGGTGGAGGAGGCGATCTCGGCGTCGGAATAGGGCACGCCCAGCAGCCGAAGCGCCTTCATCTTCGCCGGCAGGTCCTCGGCGGATACCGCATTCTTCGCGAGCCACGGATAGCCGGGCATGTTGGACTCGGGCACGAGGTCGCGGGGATTGCGCAGGTGCGCGCGGTGCCAGTCGTCGCTGTAGCGCCCGCCGACGCGCGCGAGATCGGGGCCGGTGCGCTTGCTGCCCCACTGGAACGGATGGTCGTAGACGAATTCCCCGGCCACGGAGTAGTGGCCGTACCGCTCCACTTCGGCGCGCAACGGCCGGATCATCTGCGAATGGCAGTTGTAGCAGCCTTCGCGGATGTAGATGTCGCGACCCTCCAGCCTCAGGGCCGTGTAGGGCTTCAGCCCCGAGACCGGCTCCGTGGTGGACCGCTGGAAGTAGAGCGGGACGATCTCGACCAGGCCGCCGACGCTCACGACGAGCACGACGAGGAGGGCGAGGAGGCCGGTCTTCTGTTCGATGATGTCGTGGGTGAGTTTCATGGCGGCCTCCTTCAGGCGTGCGCCGGGGCTTCGAGGCCGGAGCCCGCAGCCACCGGGGGAATGTCGCCTTCGACCGCCTTGCCTGCGGCAATCGTCCTGAACATGTTCCACGCCATCACCACCATGCCGCTCAGCACGAGCACGCCGCCCGCGAGGCGGATCACGTAGTACGGATAGGTCGCCTTCACGCTCTCGACAAAGGTGTAGGTGAGGGTGCCGTCCTCGTTCACCGCGCGCCACATGAGGCCCTGCATCACGCCCGCGATCCACATGGAGGCGATGTAGAGCACGATGCCGATGGTGGTGATCCAGAAATGCAGCGTGATCGCCTTCACCGAGTGCATCTCGGCGCGGCCGAAGAGGCGCGGCAGGAGGTAGTAGATGCTGCCGATGCTGATCATCGCCACCCAGCCGAGGGCGCCGGAGTGCACGTGGCCGACGGTCCAGTCGGTGTAGTGCGAGAGCGCATTCACCGTCTTGATGGACATCATCGGCCCCTCGAAAGTGGACATGCCGTAGAAGGAAAGCGAGACGATGAGGAACTTGAGGATCGGGTCCGTGCGCAGTTTGTGCCAGGCCCCGGAGAGCGTCATGATCCCATTGATCATGCCTCCCCACGACGGGGCGAGCAGGATGAGGGAGAAGACCATCCCGATCGACTGCGCCCAGTCCGGCAGCGCCGTGTAGTGGAGGTGGTGCGGGCCCGCCCACATGTAGGTGAAGATCAGGGCCCAGAAGTGCACGATGGACAGGCGGTAGGAGTAGACCGGGCGGCCCGCCTGCTTCGGGATGAAGTAGTACATCATCCCGAGGAAGCCGGCGGTGAGGAAGAAGCCCACCGCATTGTGGCCGTACCACCACTGCACCATCGCGTCCTGGACGCCTGCATAGGCCGAATAGGACTTGAAGAGCCCGACCGGCACGGCAGCGCTGTTCACGATGTGCAGGATCGCGATGGTGAGGATGTAGGCGCCGAAGAACCAGTTGGCCACGTAGATGTGCTTCACCTTGCGCTTGGCGATCGTCCCGAAGAAGACGACGGCGTAGCTCACCCAGACCACGGCGATCAGGATGTCGATCGGCCACTCCAGTTCGGCGTATTCCTTGGCCGAGGTGAATCCCATCGGAAGCGTGATGGCGGCCAGCACGATGACCACCTGCCAGCCCCAGAAGGTGAAGGCCGCGAGGCGGCCGCCGAAGAGCCGCGCGTGCGAGGTGCGCTGCACGCAATAGTAGGAGGCCGCGAAGAGCGCGCTGCCGCCGAACGCGAAGATCACCGCGTTCGTGTGCAGCGGGCGCAGCCTCCCGTAGGACAGCCACGGGATGTCGAAGTTGAGCGCCGGCCACGCGAGCTGGGCCGCGATCACCACCCCGACCAGCATGCCGACGATGCCCCAGATCACGGTCATCACCGCGAACTGGCGCACGACCTTGTAGTTGTATTGCGCTTCGCCCATGAATTTCCCCCTGGAACTGGCGTGAAGGAAGACGCGGATTCGCCTGCCGCGCCTCCTGCGCCGACTATAGCGGCTGGCCGTGCCCCGTGATTGATGGCAGTCAATAAGGCCAAGCTAATATTATGGCCGGGATTCGTCGTCCTCCACAACCGTGCGCGATTCGCGGTCCAACTCGTCGAACTGGCCGCTGGCGATCGCCCACCAGAAGACGGCCCCGATCGCGAACACGATCACGACGCTCACCGGGACCAGGAGGTAGAGGATGTCCATGGCGTCTCAGGTCGGGACCGCGGACGTTTCGCGGGGCAGCGCGCCACCGGGGGCCGCGGGCCGGCGAAGCAGGCGCAGCGCATTGGCCACCACGAGCAGCGACGACAGGGACATGCCGAGGCTCGCGAGCCAGGGCGTGAGGAACCCGCCGAGTGCCAGCGGCAGGGCGAGTCCGTTGTAGGCAATCGACCAGGCGATGTTCTGCCGGATGACGCGACGAGTGCGCCGCGACAGCTCGAGGGCCTCGCCGATCGCAAGGAGGGAGGGGTTCGCCACGACGAGGTCCGCCTGGGACTGGGCAAGCGCCGCGCCGCTCGCCAGCGCGATGGAAACCTGGGCACGCGCAAGCACCGGCGCGTCGTTTATGCCGTCGCCGATCATGGCGACCACCGCGCCACCCGCGGCCATTTCCTCCACGCGGCGGGCTTTGTCCTCGGGGCTTGCGCCGGCGAACGTCGCGGTGATCCCCAGCTCGCGGGCGACGCGGTCGACGACCGGCGCACGGTCTCCGGAGAGCAGCAGCACTTCGCATCCCGCCGCCCGCGCCCGGGTGACGAGTTCGCGCGACTCGGGCCGCAGCGCATCCTCGAAATGGAAGGCGGCGAGCCACTCTCCACTGGCGGCCATGGCCGCCAGCGGTTCCGACGAATCCGTGGGGCAGGGAAACGGCGTTCCCGCGATCTCCGCGCAGAAATCCGGCGATCCGACGCGGACGACGCGGTGGCCGGCACGGGCCTCCACGCCCGCGCCCGCGATCGCTCGCATGTCGGCGACCTCGTCCGCGAATGCACCCGCGGGGCGTGCCTTCACGAGCGCATGGGCGATGGGGTGGGACAGGGCGGACTCGAGGCTCGAGGCCAGCAGCAGGCAGGTGCGGCGATCGAGGCTGCCCAGGACCTCGACCGCGCGCAGGTGCATGCGCCCCGTCGTGAGCGTCCCGGTCTTGTCGAAGACGAGGTGGGTCGCGGAGGCGAGCGCTTCGATGGCGCGGCCGCTCGTCACCAGCACGCCCTGGCGCGACAGGGCGTTCACGCAGGCCGTGAGCGCCACGGGTGTTGCGAGCGAAAGGGCGCAGGGGCACGTGACCACGAGCGTGGAGACCGCCACCCAGAGCGCCTTCGAGGGATCGATCCACCACCAGGCCAGTGCGCCCAGGGCCGCGAGCGCCACCACGACGACCACGAAGTGGCTCGCGACGCGATCGGCGAGGAGCGACCAGCGCGGCTTCTGCGAGGCCGCGCGATCCATCTGCCGGCGGATCACGTCGAGCATGGCTTCCCCCGTGGCGCGGTCGACCCGGGCCGTGACTGGCGAGGCGAGGTTCACGCTCCCGGCGAGCACCTTGTCGCCGGGCTTCTTCTGCACGGGGTAGGTCTCGCCGGTCAGCAGGGACTCGTCGAACTCCGTGGCGCCCGAGACGACGGTGGCGTCGGCGGGGGCCGCTTCGCCGGCCGGAATCGAGACCCGGTCCCCGGGAACGAGCACCGATGGATCGGCCTCTACGCGATCTTCGCCGGCCAGCTTCCACGCCCGGCGGGGAAGAAGCTGCGCGAGGGAATCGGCGGCATCCACCGTTCCCGAGAGGGCCCGCGCCTCGAAGTAACGCCCGCAGAGCAGGAAGAAGACGAACATGGCGATGGAGTCGTAGTAGACCTCGCCGCCCGCCCAGGTGCCGTAAAGGCTCGCGAGGAAGCTCACCGCGATGCCGAGCGCGACCGGCACGTCCATCCCCGGCTGGCGGGCCGCTATGCCGTGCCAGGCCGCCCGGAAGATGGGGCCGGAGGAGAAGAGCAGCACGGGCACGGTGAGCACGAGGCTCGCGATGTTCAGGAGCCTCTCGAGGTCCCAGGGCATGGCTCCTTCCTCGTCCAGATACACGGGGAAGGCGAACATCATGATCTGCATCATCGCGAATCCGGCCACCGAGAGCCGGAAGAGGGCGCGCCGCTCTTCCGCGCGGCGCGCGCTCCTCGGATCGCGGCCGGGCTCGCGCGCACGGTATCCAGCCCTGGCGATCACCGCGGCAAGCTGCTCGCGGGTTGTCGCAGGCGAATGATCGATACGCACGCGCCGGCTGGCGAGGTTCACGCTGGACTCCTCGACGCCCGGAATGCGCGCCAGCGCCGCTTCGATGCGCGTGACGCACGCCGCGCAGCTCACGCCCTCGACGTCGAAGATCGTCTCCTGCGCCGACGCCGGCGCCGTTGCGGGATCAGCGGCCATCGGAGCCGGCTTGCCGCTCGAGGAGCAGGAAGCGCAGCGCGAACCGGTTCCTGTCGTCCGCCGGGCATTCGCCCAGCACCGTTTCGCGCCAGCGCCCCGGTTCGAGATCCGGGAAGAAGGTGTCGCCGGGCACTTCGGCCACGATGTCCGTGAGGTAGATGCGGTCGGCCTGCGGCAGGGCCTGTGCGTAGAGCTGCGCCCCCCCGATGACGAATGCCTCGTCCGAGCCTGCCGCAGCCCGCCACGCGTCTTCCAGCGAAGAGGCCGCTTCCGCCCCGGGCGGCCGGAATCCGGGTGTGCGGCTCACGACGATGTTACGGCGGCCCGGAAGGGGCCGGCCAATGGATTCCCAGGTTCGGCGCCCCATGATGACGGGGTGCCCGAGCGTGGTGCGCTTGAAGTGGGCGAGGTCCTCCGGCAGGTGCCACGGCATGCGGTTGTCCTGGCCAATCGCGTGGTTGCGCGCGCGCGCGACGATGAGGGACCGGATCACGGGCTCACACCGCGATGGGCGCCCTGATCGGCGGATGGGGGTCGTAGCCGTCGAGCGCGAAATCCTCGTACCGGAACGCGAAAAGATCCGTGACCGAGGCGCTCAGGCGCATCGTCGGAAGCGCCCGCGGCTCCCGCGCGAGCTGCTCGCGTGCCTGGTCGAGGTGGTTCAGGTAGAGGTGGGCGTCGCCGAAGGTGTGGACGAATTCGCCGGGCTCGAGTCCCGTCACCTGCGCGACCATCAGCGTGAGCAGGGAGTAGGAGGCGATGTTGAAAGGCACGCCGAGGAAGATGTCCGCGCTCCTCTGGTAGAGCTGGCACGACAGGCGCCCGTCGCACACGTAGAACTGGAAGAGGGCGTGGCAGGGCGCGAGCGCCATGCGCGGGATGTCCGCCACGTTCCACGCGGAGACGATGAGTCGGCGCGAATCGGGGTTCGCGCGGATCTGGGAGACGAGATCGGCCATCTGGTCGATGTGGCGGCCGTCCGGCGCCGGCCAGCTTCGCCACTGATGGCCATAGACGGGCCCGAGTTCCCCCTGCTCGTCGGCCCACTCGTCCCAGATCCTGACGCCGTTCTCCTTGAGGTAGCCCACGTTCGTGGACCCCTGCAGGAACCACAGCAGCTCGTGGATCACGCTCTTCATGTGCACGCGCTTGGTCGTCACCAGGGGAAAGCGGTCCGACAGGTCGAAGCGCATCTGGTGGCCGAACACCGACAGCGTGCCCGTGCCGGTACGGTCGGTCTTCGTCGCGCCGTGCTCGAGCACGTGACGCATGAGGTCCAGGTACGCTTTCATCGAGCCAGTCGCCTTCCGAGAATCACCAGGTCGCGCTCGATTCCGTCGAGCTCCGCGACACCCGGAAGCCTACCCCAATCGTCGAACCCAGCCCGGCGAAAGAGCGCAAGGCTCGCCGCGTTGTGACCGAAGACGAACGCGAGGACGGTGGCGATGCCGAGCGCCGGCGCGGCGCCTATCGCATGCGCGAGGAGGGCTCGGGCGATGCCGCGTCGCAGGCTATCGGGGGACACGTAGACCGCGAGCTCCACCGTACGATGGTAGGCGGGACGCCCGTAGAAGGAACGCATGCCGAGCCAGCCGGCCACGCGGCCTCCGGATTGCGCGACCCAGATCGGACGCGTCGCGGGATCGAATGCCGCGAACCACTCGCGGCGTTCATCGACGGTGACCGAAGCCGTGTCCGCCGTGGCGAGCCGCCCCGGGATCGAGGCGTTGTAGATCGCCACGATCGCCGGGAGGTCGTCCCCGGTTGCGCCGCGGATAGCGGGCGCTACGCCCCCCGCTGGCCGATCAGGATCCAAAGGCGTGCGAGGTCGGCGGTGCCGTCCTTGCCGTGGATGTCCTTGAGCGTCTGCAGTCCCCGCGAGCGGGCGCCACCCTTCAGTTGCGCGACGCCGAGCAGGAGCTTCGCGTCGTCTTCGCGCCGCAGCCCGCCCTTCTTGATGCCGCGCTCCATGAAGGCGAGGCCCTTCTGCGGGGCGCCCTCCATCACGTAGCTGTAGCCCACGTTCACGAGGGCGTCGCCGCTCTTGTCCTCGAGGGCATCGTTCTCGACCCGGGCACGGGCATTCGCCGACTCGCCGAGGGTCTTCGTCACGAGGTCGCGAAGGCGCTGGTGGCGCTCGGCGTCCTTGCCCACGCCCAGCGCCTTCTCCGAGTAGCCCCGGTCGACGACCTTCTTCGCTTCCGCCGGGAACCCCGCCTGCAGGGAGAGCTGCGCCATTTCGAGGTAGTCGTTCGCGGAAGCGAGGTTCCCGGTCTCGAGCTTGAGGCGGTAGACGTCCAGCGACAGCCGGCTGGAGAACCCGTTCTTGCGCTGGACGCGGTTGAGGAGATCCGTCCAGTATTCCTTCTTGGGATAGTGCGTCACCAGCCTTTCGATGGCGGAGACATACCCCGAGTCGTCCTTCTGCTTGCTGTAGCAGTTGGCGAGGATCTGCAATTCCTGTTCGCTCGAGCGGCGGCCGTTGTCCCCGTCGCCCACGGCGCGCGAAACGCTGGCGCAGTCATTCAGGAGGAAGTACGACTGGATGAGCACGGTACGCACGGAGGAATCCGAACCGCCGTCCTTCTGGTATCGCTGGGCCCATTGGGCCGCCTTGGCGTAGTCCCTGGCGTGGTAATGCAGCCCGGCGACCGCCTGCATGAGCTTGAGCTGCTCCGCCCCCGAGGCGCGTCCCGTGGCGATGACCGCTTCGAAGGCGCGCGCCGCCTTGGTGTGATCGCCTGCGGCCGCGGCGATGCTGCCGCGCGTGCGTTCGATGATGTAGTTCTCGTAGGCCGTCTTGCCGGAGACCGCATCCGCCTCGTCGACCTTCTGGAGTGCATCGCGGTGCTTCCTCGCCTTGTAGAGCGCCTCGGCCGCCTGGAGGGGCTTGCCGACCTCGGGGCGGACGGTGTCCGCGTCGGCGCCCCGGGCCAGGGTGGAAACGGCGCCGGCCAGGAGAAGGGCGCCGGCGAATGCGCCCGCGCGAAGCATGTGGAAGCCGTTCATCGTGCGTTCTCCAGGTTTCTAAATCGACGGGGCCGCGCTCGCGGGCGCGGCCCCGGGCGTGCGGGCTTCAGTCGATGAACTGCTCGGCACCGATCAGGCCGATCTTCGTGATTCCGTGGCTCTGGGCCGACGCCATCACGCCCGCGACGTGCTTGTAGCTCACGATCTTGTTGGGCCGCAGGTGGAACTCCGGCTGGACGGCCTGGGCGGCGGCGTTCACGAACTTCGCATCCAGCGTCGGGCGATCGGCGATGGTGTCGCCGTTCCAGAGGATGGTGCCGTCGAAGTCCACCTCGACGAGGATCACCTCCGGAGGCACGGTCGGCGGCGGGGGAGTGCCCACCGGCATGTTCAGCTTCACCGCGTGCGTCTGAATCGGGATGGTGATGATCAGCATGATGATGAGCACCAGCATCACGTCGATGAGCGGCGTGGTGTTGATGTCGATCATCACTTCGGGATCGCCGCCTCCGCCCGAGCCGACTTGCATGCCCATGGTCGTTCCTTTCGAATGATGCGTTCAGACGCCGCGCGCGGGGGGCTCGGTGATGAAGCCGATCTTCAAGATCGAGGCGCGCTGGCAGGTCGCGACGACGCGCCCGACGAACTCGTAGCGGGCCTCCTCGTCGGCGCGAACGTGTATCTCGGGCTGCGGCACGAGCACCGCGACCTTCTTCAACTTCTCGAAGAGCGCCTTGGAGCTCGGAACCATCTCCATTCCCCAGAATACGTCACCGTCCCTGTTCACGGAGATGACGATGTTTTCCGGCTTCGTCTGCGTGGGGACGTTGCGCTCCTTCGGCAGCTCCATCGGGATCTGCTGGATGACGACGGGGATGGTGATCAGGAAGATGATGAGCAGCACCAGCATCACGTCGACGAGCGGCGTGGTATTGATGGCGGACATCACCTCCTGGTCTTCCTCGACGCCTTGTCCGACGGTCATAGACATGGCGTCAGGCCTTGGCTTTCCTGGCCGCGCCGCTCACGATCACGAGGTGCAGGTCCGCGCTGAATCCGCGCAGGTGCTCCATCGCCACCTTGTTCCGGCGGACGAGCCAGTTGTAGCCCAGCACCGCCGGCACGGCGACGGCGAGGCCGAAGGCGGTCATGATGAGCGCCTCGCCCACCGGGCCCGCGACCTTGTCGATCGACGCCTGCCCGGCGATGCCGATGGCGGTGAGCGCGTGGTAGATGCCCCACACCGTGCCGAAGAGGCCGACGAACGGGGCGGTGGAGCCCACCGTCGCGAGGAACGCGAGGCCGTCCTGGAGCCGGCTGCCGACGTTCTCGACGCCGCGCTGGATGGACATCGTCACCCATTCATTGAGGTCGATCTGCTCGAGGAGCTTGCCCTCGTGGTGCTTGGTCGCCTCCATGCCGGATTCGGCGATGAAGCGGAAGGGGCTGCCTTCCTTGAGCCCGGACACGCCTTCGGCAACGGAGCCCGAGGACCAGAAGGTCGACTTGACCCTGGCGGCTTCCCGGAACAGCTTGAACTGCTCGTAGACCTTCACGAACATGATGTACCACGAGCCCATCGACATGATGGCCAGGATGATCAGCGTGCCCTTGGACACCCAGTCGCCCTGCTTCCAGAGGGCCTCGAGGCCGTACGGGTTCTCGATCGTGTCCTTTTCCGTCACGGGCCCGGGCGGCGGCATCGGGGCGGGCTTCGGGGCCTCGGCGGGGCTCGCCGCATCGGCGGGCTTTGCCGCGTCGGCGGCCGGGGCCTGGGCGTGCGCCGTGGCGGAAAACACCAGCGAAGCTGCGGGGGCGCAGGCAAAGATGATGGCCGCAAGCAGCGCGGGCAGTCGGCGGATCAGGTGCATGTGTATTCCTCCAAATTTCCTGGTGACGTGCTGCGGGTGAGTGAGGGCCGACGGAGCGTCAGTCCGTAAGCTTGAAATCGATGTCCACCTCGCCGATGAAGCCCACGGCTTCCGGCGCGAACCGCCATTGCGACAGTGCCCGGATGACCTCGCGATCGAAGATGCGCGGCGGTTTCGCCTTGATGATCCGGACTTCGGATACGGTCCCGTCGGGGCGGATCACCAGGTGGGCGACGATGCTGCCGCTCTGGATGCCGTCGCGGATCGCCTGGCGCGGGAATACCGGCCGCACGATCTCGCCCACGGGCCGCACGTTCTTGCGAACCACGGGCGCAGGTGGCGCGGGCGGAGCGGGCGGCGCCGCCTTGGGCGGTGGCCCCGGAGGCGGTTTCGTCGTGGTGACCGTCGTGATGGTCGGCGCCTGTTGCGCCTGGACGGGAACCTGGATGTTCACCTCGGGCGGCGGGATGAACGGCGGCGGCGGCGGCGCGAGCTTCGGCGGCGGCGGCGGCGGGGTATCCGGGAGCGGCTTCTTGATCTCCTCGATGATCTTGGTCTCCAAGGGCGCCTTGATGACCTCGACCACCTTCCTGGCGAGGCCGCTGACCAGCGCATAGCCCACGAGCAAGTGCAGGAGGCCGACCATGATCACGCTCGGCAAGTGCCGAGCCGGGTTTCGCTGGGTCTCCCTATAGCTCTTCATGAAGCCACCCTCTACCCCCTCGACGCGTGTAAGCGCCATTTGGCCACGGCGGCCCCTGCGGCCGCCCGTTATGCAGGCCGCGTGCCGACTCCGGACACACGGGTTTGCCGCCCCCTCCCGAAAATGACCGTTCAAGGGAGGGACCGTTTCAGAAGCCCCGAATTTTATTCGACAATCCGGCCAAATGCCAGCGCCATGCATAATGGGAAATCCATGGAAAACCCCCGCAAGGACGCCCGATCGCTGGCCACGGAAGGAATGCTCGCATTGCGCTCGGGAAATGCGCGAAAGGCGCGGGAGGCGTTCGAGGCCATCGTCTCCGCAGGGGCGGACGACGCATCGGCCTGCACCGGGCTCGCGATTGCCTGTCGCCAGCTCGAGGATGGTCCCGCGTCCCTGGCGGCCATCGACCGGGCACTGGCCCGCGAGCCCCGCAACCTGCGCGCCATGATCGTCAAGGGCGACCTGCTCGACTGGCAGGGCGACCCACGGGGCGCGTCCTCGCATTACCTGGCCGCAGTCACCCTCGCCCGCGCGGCAGGGCAGGTGCCTGTCGATCTCCACGAGGACCTGGCCCGGGCCCAAGCCCAGTGCGAGCGCTTAGGCGGGCAGATCGAGCAGAGCATCCGTGCGAGGCTCGCCACGCAGGGTTTCCTGGAAGGGCGCTCGTCTGGCCGGTTCCTGCAGTCGCTCGACATTCTCTTCGGCCGGAAGACGGTCTACTACCAGCAGCCGCGGTACTACTTCTTTCCGGGGCTCGCGCACATTCCGTTCTTCGACCGTGCGGGATTTGCGTGGCTCGACCGGGTCGAGGCCGCGACGCCAGGCATCCGTGCCGAGTTGGTCGAGGTCATGAAGCAGGATTCGGCATTCAGTCCCTATGTGCAGGGCGATCCGCGCCGGCCCCGCAACGAGCAGGACGGCATGCTGGACAACCCGGACTGGAGCGCGTTCTACCTCTGGAAGAACGGGGAAGCCGTTGCCGAGAACGCCGCACGCTGCCCACAGGCGATGGCCGCGCTCGCCGAGGCGCCCATAGCGCGCGTGGCGAACCGTTCGCCTTCGATCCTCTTTTCGCTGCTGCGCCCCGGGGCGCACATCCCGCCGCACTGCGGGCTCGTCAACACGCGCCTCATCTGCCACCTGCCGCTCATCGTGCCGGGGCAGTGCGTCTTCCGGGTGGGAAGCGAGACACGGGAATGGGTGGAAGGGAAGGCCTGGGTTTTCGACGATTCGATCGAACACGAGGCATGGAACCGGAGCGACGGGACGCGCGTGATCCTGCTCTTCGAGATCTGGCGACCGGAGCTTTCGGAGGAGGAGCGGGCGTTCGTGGCGGCGATGTTCGAGGCGATCGATGCCTGCGGCGGCGAGCGGCCGGCGTGGGAAATCTAGCCGGAAGGTGACTGGACCATGGCCGACGCAGATGCTGAAAGGGTTCGGGGCGCGGGCGCCTGGAACGACTACTGGCGCCTCACGTCCGAGACCGCGGCGCACCGGGCCGGTGGACCGCAGGACGAGGCGCTTTCCCGGTTCTGGAGCGGCGTGTGTTCCCGGCAGTTCGAGGGCAGCGTGGCGGGTCGAGTACTCGACTTCGCCTGCGGCAGTGGTGCCGTCACCGAAATCGCATTGAAGGCCGCAGGAGCGGCCGGAGCCAAACCGGTCCTGATCGGATTCGACGGTGCGAGGACGGCGGCCGACGCCTACCGGGTTCGTTTTCCCGGCGCCTTGGCCGTGGTGGCGGACGCGATCCGCACGCCATTTCCCGACGGAGCCTTCGATGTGGTTGCCAGCCAGTTCGGCCTGGAGTACGCGGGCATCGGCGCCGTCGACGAGGCCGCGCGCCTGGTGGCCCGCGGGGGGGTGCTCGCAGCGGTCGTGCACCGGAGGGAGGGCGCCCTGTTCCGCGAGTGCGAAGCGAATCTTCGGGCGGTGGAGCGGGTGCGGGCCTCGCGGATCCTCGCGACCGCCAAGGAAGCCTTTCGAAGGGGCACGGCGGCGATTCGCGGCCACGGGAGTCGCTCCGAGTTCCAGAGGGCGGAAGAGCGGTTTGCCGCGGCCGTGACCGAGGTGGACCGCGTCCTGGGCGATTGCGGCGATGGCGTCGCGGGCGGAACCGTACACCGGATGTATGCCGATCTCGGGCACATGTACCGGCGCCTGGGCGCCTTCGATCCCTCCGAAGTGGCCCTCTGGGCGGACCGCATGGAAGCGGAAGTGGATGCCTATGCGGGGCGGATGTCCGCGATGGTGGAGTCGGCGCTGGACGCGGCGGGGCTGCGCGAAGCCTCTGCACGTGCGCAGGCTCGTGGCTTGTCCGTTCGGATGGCGGAGGAACTGCGCACCGTGCGGGAGGGCGAGGTCTCGGCCGCCTGGGTGCTCGTCTGCGATCGACCGTAGGCGAATAGGGGATTCGGTCGCAATGCCGCCCCCCTGGTCCGACGGCAGCGGTCGTCCTCGGCAAGGCGCGGACGAAAAAAACGGCGAGCCGAAGCTCGCCGTTTGTTCTTGAAGCCGACCCTGTCGGTCAGAACTTCGCGGTCAGGGTCACGAACACCTTGCGGCCCAGCGCATCGTAGACCTGCGGGAACGTGTTGCCGTTGCCGAAGCCGGCGCCGACCTGGGCGCTGAGCGGCGGATCCCGGTCGAGCAGGTTGTTGATGCCACCGCGCAGCGTGATGTTCTTCGTGGCCGACCAGGCGGCCGCGATGTCGATGTAGTTCTGCGCCGCGAGCTTCCGGTCCACGTCCCGCACGATCCCCGTGAGCAACGGGTTGTCGCTGGTCCGCTCGAAGAGGACCTCCGAGATGTAGCGCCAGGTGAGCGCAACGTCGACGTTCCAGGGGGTCTGCCATGTCGCACGGGCCTTGTGGCGCCACTCGGGCAGCGGCGTGCCGCAGGTGCCGGAGCCGTACAGTCCCGCGCAATCGTACTCGCCCAGGCCCGGAACCGGCTCCTGCTTGAACTCCTTCAGGTACGTGCCGATGATGTTCAGGTTCAGGCTGCCGAAGCCGGGAAGCTTGTGGTTGTAGTCGGCCGAAACGTCGACGCCGGACGTCCTCCACTTCGACAGGTTCTGGTTCGTCGCGACGATCTGGGCCTGCGGGGTGGCCCACAGCGTCCCGATCGCGTCGCGAGTGATCAGGTTGCAGAACGACCCGTTGTCCAGGCACTGCTGCAGGATCACCGTCGGCGGCAGGGTGCTGATGATGTCCTCGACCTTCATGTTGAAGTAGTCGACCGTGACGTTCAGGTCGCGCATCGGCGTGACCACCACACCGAGGGTGGAGGTCTTGCCCGTCTCCGGCTTCAGGTTCGGGTTGCCGCCCTGGAGGTAGTTGTACTGCCCCGCCGTGCTGTCGATGATGCGGCCGTACTGCGCCGCCGTGACGCCGGTGCGCGCGCACTGCTCGAACGTGGCTACCGGGGTGGCCCCGGCGCAAGGATCGAAGTCGTTGTCGTAGAGCGCGAGACCCTGCGCCCGGAACAGCTCGATGATGTTGGCCGCACGGACCGCCTGCTGGTAGCTGCCGCGGAACCGGACATTCTTGACCGGCGCCCAATCGACGCCCAGGCCGTAGGAGTCGGACGATTGGCCGGTCGAGTAGTCGGAATTGCGGTAGCTTCCGTTCACGCTCAGGAGGTGCATGAACTGCGCGCCCTCGATGAGGGGGGCACGGGCTTCGACAAACAGGTCATTGACGGTGTACTTGCCGTTCAGGCCGATCGTCGGTCCGCCCTGGCCGAACAGGTCGCCGGTGGAGAACGCGGAATCGGTGAGGAGTTCGAGCTTCTCCACGCGGCGCTCGGCGCCGAACGCGATGCCCACGCCGCTCTTCGCGGCCGGGAACTGGATGCCGTAGTTGCCCAGGTCGGCCGAGAGGGACGCGCCCTGGACGCTTTGCGACGTGTAGCCCTTCTGAATGCCCGGTGTGGCGAGGTAGGCGACGGCCGCCGGCGTCACGCCGCCCGGGGCCCAGATGTTGTAGGGCACGCAGCCCGGATCGGAGCCATCGAGCACGGAAGCGCAGACCGGGGCGCCCGAGGTCGGGTCGGTCACGACATCCATCGCGCGGCCCGCGCGGATTTTCGAGAAGTCGTTCAGGTAGGCCTCGGAATAGTTCACCCGGCCGTGCTGGACGAAGACGTCGTAGTTCCAGTGCTTCGCGATCTCGCCTTTCATGCCGATGACGCCGCGGTACGAGGTGTGGCCGAGGGTGTCCTGGCGCCCGCCGCCTTCAACGTTGCGGCGAAGGATGAACATGTCAGCCGTATCGCCGGGGTTGTTGAGCAGCAGGAGGTTGCGCCAGCCCGCGCTGAGCAGCGGGTTTTCGAACCGGATCGCGCGGGTGTTGGGCGCGAGCAGGGGGTTATCCGAAGCGACGAGGCCGAACAGGCCGCTGGGCGCGATCTGCGCCGTGGTCTGGTCGTCGTGCAGCATGAGCTCGGTGTACACCCGGGCGCTCGGGTTCACGTCGTAGTGCGCGAACGCGCTTGCCGTGTACCGCTCGGAAGGACGCTGGAAGTAGTTGAGCGGCCCGTAGTTGTAGAGGTTGAGGGCGGCGTTGAACGGAACCGGGTTGCCGTCCGCACCGACCGTGTGGTCGACGCTGTCCAGGCTTCCGTCCAGGGCGTTGCCGAAGAAGCGGCCCGGGAAGCTGGTCGACGAGCCGCCGCAGGTGAAGCCGGCCGCGTTGGAGCCGAGGGCGCACGAGCTGTAGTCGCGCTCCGACTGCAGGAGGGCGCGCGTCTTCTTGTAGCCCAGGTAGACCGTGGCATTGCCCCGGCCGTCGGCGAAGTTGCTGCCGAGCGTGATGTTGTATTCCGACTCCTCGCCGTCGCGGCTCTTGTCGCCGGGGACGATGAATTGCGGGTTCGTGAGCGCGCGGCCTGCGATGAGGCTCGCGACGCCCTGGGGGTTGTCCTGCTGGTGGTTGTAGAAGCTGTGGTTGATCTCGCCCTCTACGCCCTGGAACTTGTCGTTCATGATGAAGTTCACGACGCCGGCGACGGCGTCGGAACCGTAGATCGCCGAGGCGCCGCCCGTCAGCACCTCGACCCGCTTGATCATGCCGGCGGGAATGGCGTTCAGGTCCGTCGCGTACAGGCCGGGAGAGCCGGCCGGGAGACGGCGACCGTTGACCAGCACCAGGGTGCGGTCGGCGCCGAGGTTGCGCAGGTTCACCGTCGCGGTGCCGGAGGCGCCGTTGGAAATGTTGCCGCCCTGGTCAGCAAAGACCTGGGGCAGGTTGTTCAGCAGGTTCTCGACGTTACGCACGCCCTCGAACTTGATGTCCTGGGCGCTGATCAGGTTGACGGGGCTGCTTCCCTCGAGGTTCGGGGGCGGAATGCGCGTGCCCGTGATCTCGAGCTTCTCCACGGTGGTGGGCGTGGTGGCTTGCGCGAAGACCAGGGGCGCGGCCATCAGCGAGATCGCGATCTCGGTGGCGACGACGCACGTCTTCCTCCTGAAGGACTTGGCCGGCTGCTTGTTCTTGATCATCAAGGGCTCCTCAATTGACTTGGTTAAGCGAAACGTCCGATCCAACTCGGTCGATCCCGGGGCGTCGTCGTTACGGTGGCTGTTACGGATAGCGGCTGTGCCACGGGAATCATCGCGTTGCCCCGGTCGTAAACATATATTTTAATAATCAGGGACTTGTGTGCACAAGGGCGGGCCGTGGGGCCGTTCGGACGCGACTGATCGCCGGATAATAGCGACAGTCTTGCCAAACATCCAACAATTTTCGATATTTTGTGGCGTTTCCGCAACGAGGTGGAAAGCCGTCCTTTCCTTCCCTCGGGGGGGGGAATAGGTCGGGACGGCAAAACAAAGCCCGCAGGCGTTAACCCGCGGGCTTGGCTCGATACGCCCATCGGGCCCGGCAGCGCCGCCGGGCCGTGCAATCGAGGCCTACAGGCCCTTGGCGCCGCAGTCGCGAAGCAGGTAGTCCTCGATGTGGCGCAGCTGGTCGCCCATGATCTTGCGGGTCCATGCCGGACCGTGGGCATAGTCGGCGATCTCGTGGTAGACCACCGGCTGCTTGGAGCTCTTGGCCTTCGAAACGAACCAGTCCGACTGCACCAGCGGCACGACCTGGTCGCGGTCGCCGTGGTAGACCATGATCGGAATCTGGATGGCACTGGCGCGATCCACCGGATTCAGGCCATCGACCGTCGGCGCCTGTCGCTCGCGGAAGAACGGGTTGGTATAGAACTGCGCCCAGATCTGCTTGATGTCGGAGACGCCGGCCCCGGCAATGGCGCACTTGTAGTGTCCGTGGGGTCGAATGGAGGCGGCGAACGCGGAGTAGCCGCCGTAGGAGAACCCGAACATGGCGATCCGGCCGCGCTGCGCGATGCCCTGTTCGATCATCCACTTGGCGCCGTCGTCCTTGTCGTCCTGCATCTTTTGGCCCCACTCGGCGTCGCCCTCCGTCCACAACTTGCGCCCCCATCCCTGCGACCCGCGGAACTGTGGCCGCAGTACGGCAAGGCACCTCGACGCCATGAGCGGCACCCACATCGAGCCATCGAAGTTCAGGGTGTCCCGGGACCAGGGGCCTCCGTGAGGATGCACGACCGCGGGCCAGGGTCCTGCCCCGCAGAGGTCCTTGTTCGGTGCGGTGACGAACGCGGGAATGTCCAGGCCGTCGCGGGCCTTGTAGTAGATGAGACGCGTCTTGCCCAGCGATTCCGGGTCGATGTCAGGATAGGCCTTCGAAAGCAGCATGAGCTTGCCGTCGCGCAACAGGTAGAACTCCGGCGGGCGTGACGGGCCGCTCAGGCTCACGACGGCCGTCGAAAGGTCGGGTGTGGCGGCGGAAAGAACGAACGTCGCGTCCACGTCGTAGTCGATCTGGGCGCTCTGGCCGGTTGCGGGATCGACGATCGTCAGGGGCTGTGGGCGGAGGTTCAGCGCCTCCCGGATGGACTTCTCTATCGCCCGCGCCTTGGGCGCCGTCCACTGAATGTCAGCACCGCTGCCACGGGGCCCGTCGAAGCCGACGCCGAGGATCTCCCCGAAGGGGACGTCCCCGGCATTCTTGTAGCGATTGATCAATACCCGGGCCGCGTCGAAAAAACGGTGCTGGAAGAGGATCTCCTTGCGCTTGCGCGTCTCGACGTCGTATTCGTAGATGGCCGCCTTGTCCTGGCCGACGTTGGTCACGAGGAACGCGGTGTTCGGATCCTTGGCGAAGCCCACGATCTGGACGACATCGCGGTTCTTCACGTAGGAGCGGAAGTGCTCGACCCACTTGCCGCTGCCGGGCTCCCGAATCTCCGCGGCGATGTAGGCGCCGGTTCCATCGACGTCCCCCCTCGTTCTGGCGCGCAGCTCCCCGTCGAGATCGGTGACGTAACCGGCGACCTTGTCATCGGAGCGCTGGATGCGCTCGGCGCGATTGCTGCGCACGTTCACCTTGAAGACATCGCCGGAGGTGGTGCCCACGTCGTTGACCACCAGGATGTGATCGGGGTCGTTGGGCAGGGTGTCGAGCACGCCGGGGCTGGAGACGGCCTGCCGCTTTTCCGCGGCGCGGCTCATCGCGCGGCTCTGCGGCATCGGTTCGTTCCATTCCTTGCCGGCGAGGTCCGTAATGAAAAGCTTCGAGATGAACTGCTTCGCAAGCGTGTCGAGGCGCGAATCGTAGGGCTGCCACATCGTGACGGCCAGCAGGTCGTTCTTGATGAACTGCACGCCGGAGATTTTCATCCGGCTCGAGCCGATCGCCGTCGGCGTCTTGTCGAGCCCATCCGTCTTCCAGACGAGGATCACGCGATCCTCGCCACGGCCTTCCAGTGCCGCGATGTGCTTCCCGTCCGGAGAGACCGAGAAACTCGACAGCTTGGGATAGGCGGCCAGCTGCTCGATCGAGGGCGCCTTGGGCTTGGCGTGGGCCAGCCCCACGGCGAACGCGATGGCCAAAGTGGCGGTGAATCGAGTCCAGTGCGAAACGGTCAACATGGCGTTTGGTCTCCTGCCGGGGCTTGATCCGCCGGCGAAAGTAAAAACGCCACGTCACCCCGGGAGGTGACGTGGCGCGTCCCTGCTTTGGCTAGAACGAGTGCTGGACGTTCACGAAGAACGATCGTCCGATGTAGTCGAACCCGCTGTACAAGGGTGCGTTGCCCCTGCGGTTGGCGAAGCCCTGCGAGATGGGCGGCGGCGTCTTGTCGCCCACGTTGCGCACGCCCGCCGTGGCGGACCACTTGTCGCCCGTGTATTGCACCGAGAGGTTGTGCAGCGTGTAGCTGGGCGTCTCCATCTGGTAGGTGCTCGTATCCGGGTTCTCCCCGTAGTACTCGTAGCTGGACATCTTGTCGATCCATTCCATGCCGTAACGGAACCGCCAGCCCTTGTACCGGTAGGTCAGGTCGAGGTTGCCGGTCAGGTCCGGGGCGCCGATGATGCCGTTGAAGCTCTCCAGCGGGTCTTCGGGGAACAGCTTGTTCGCCTGCTCCTTGTACTTCGAGATGAGGCCGTTCACGGTGAGCTGGCCAGGACCCAGATTGCGGACATAGCGCAGCGTCACGTCGTAGCCTTTCACGATGTCGGTCGACAGGTTGACGTAGCTGTCGTTGATGGTCAGCGCGCGGTTGGTTCCCGCTACATCGCGCGTGACCAGCCGGCAGAAGCCGCCCGCGGCCCGGAAGCCCGTGTCGTTGTAGCACAGGCTGAGGATGGCGGAAGCGCCGGCGCGTGCCACGCCGTTGTCCACTTCGATGTCGTAGTGGTCGAACGCGAGGGACAGGTCGCCCCAGCCGGTGGGCAGCTCGGGCTGCAACACGAAGCCGAGGGTGACGTTCTTCGAGGTCTCCGCCTTGAGCCCGGCGTCGGCCCCGCCCACCGTGTTGACCCGGACGGAGCTGGTCGACTGGAAGTCGGGCGCCAGGCCCTCGCTCGCGCAGTTCACCGCGCGGATCGACGTCGGGTCGCCCGCGCCCCAGTTGTTGCAGGGGTCGTTCTGGCTGCTCAGGAACCCGCTGGTGGAACCCAGGAACTGCTCGAAGAGCGCCGGAGCACGGTACGAAGTTCCCTGCGCGGCGCGGAACGAGAGCCACTTGACCGGCGTATAGAGCACGCCCATCTTGTACGTGGTGTCGCTGCCATAGGACTTGTAGTCGGTCCACCGGCCGGACAGGTTGACGACGAGTTCCTCGGCGCCCTTCATGCCCCTCAGCAGCGGAACCTCCACCTCGCCGTAGAGCTCCTTGACCGAGTCCTTGCCACGCGTGATGGCGGCGGACGAGAAGTTGTACACGTTGGCGGTCTGCATGTTGATCGACGGCGTGTCGTCGATCTTCGCTTCGCGCCACTCGAGGCCGATCGCACCGCGAACGTCCCCGTGGGCCAGCTCGAGGAGCTTGCCGTTCGCGTTCAGCGTGGCGGTCTTTTCGTCGTAATTGGTGTTGCCGGTGTCGGGCACGAAAGTCCAGTTCACCCAGTCCCGCGGAAGCGTGCCGCCGATGACGGCGGAGCTGAGCATCGGGGCGGGCACGCAACCATTGGCCGGGTTGCGGCACGTAAAGCCGCCGCTCCCGTTGCTCACCACGTCCATGCTCTGGGCCAGGCGATCGGTCAGCCACTGCTCGAACGTGTAGCTCGCCTTCGACTTGGAGAAGCTCGCGTTGGCGTCGTACTTCCAGTTGGACCACGGCAGATCGCCGCGCAGGCCGCCCGTGATCTTGTGGTAGTTGAGGTCCTGCTCGCTGTCGTAATTGCCGAAGCCGATGAAGGCCCGGATCTGCAGCGGCTGCCCGTAGGTGAGAACAGTCGGCGCGCCCTGGAGGTTCGGGACACCGGCGAGGCCGGCGGGAATCAGCGGGCTGCCGCGCGCGTAGTCCAGCGACAGCTGCCGGTAGCCGACCTGGCTCGACTCGCGCTTGTGAAGCAGGGTCTCGAAATACGCCTCCGCGTTGCCCAGCGCCTTCACGTCGAGGGCGCCCTGCACGAAGGCCGTCCGCACCTTGACGGGCGAGATCAGCGACTGGTTCATCATCTTCGGATCGAAGGTGTCGCGGACGTTGATGCTGTTCGCGCCGCCACCCACGCCCTCGAATCCGACCAGCCCCGTGGTGACGCCTGAATTCGGCCGCCACCGGTTGAAGCTGGTGCCGACTGAACCGGCCGCGCCCACGGCCCCCGGGATGGTGCCGGTGCCGATCGTGTTGATCGTCACTCCGTTGTTGCCCGTGCCCGTGATGCCGTAGCACTTGGGCTTGCCCGTGAGCGGGTCGATGAACCCGAGGCTGTCCCACTCGCCCGGGACGCCACCGGTAACGAGCCGGCGGTAATCGGTCTGGCAGGCCATCCATTCCCGGTCGCCCCACCGGATGTCATTGCGGTCGTATGCCTCGATGGACCCGCTGATGAACCCGCGGTCGCCGGTGTAGCCCATGGTCGCGGACAGGCGCTTCTCCTCGCCGCCGCCGGCCTCGGGGTTGTTGTACTGGGCCTCGAGGGTGACGCCCTCGATATTCTTGCGCGTGATGATGTTCACCACGCCCGCCACCGCGTCGGATCCGTAAATCGAGGAAGCGCCGTCCTTCAGGATCTCTATGCGGTCCACGACTGCGCTCGGAAGTACGTTCAGGTCGGCCGAGCCGACGGAGCCCCGGGAGCCGGCGGGGGAGACGCGGCGGCCGTTCAGCAGGACCAGCGTACGGGTCGCGCCCAGGCCGCGCAGCGACAGCGTATTGGCGCCAGGACCCCCGTCGGTCACGAAGCCGCCGAACGCGTTGTTGATCTGGGCGGATCCGGTCGTGACGGACGTGGACTGCAGGGCGGCCGTGGTGGAGTTGAAGCCGGAGAGCAGCGTCTCTTCCCGCGTGACCACCTGGATCGGCGAAGTCGAGTTGAAGGTGTCGCGGCGGATTCGCGAACCGGTGACCGTGATCTTCTCCACCGACTCGACTTCGAGCGTCACCCGGGAATCCACGCCCGCGGCCACGACGACATCGCGTGCGACGCCGTCGCTCGCCAGCTTGTAGGTACCGGGTGCCAGCTTCGAGAATGAAAAGGAACCGTCCGGCTGTGCCTTGGCCTGCGTCGTCGTCCCCGAGGGGCTGGTCAACGTGACGCTCGCCCCCGCTTTGGCCTTGCCCAGGATGCTCCCGTCGGCGCCCTGCGCGTGCACCACGCCCGCGATGCACATGCCGATGGCTACTGAAATCGCGGTGCGGCGGAAGACCGCAGCGGCGCTTTGCTTCTTCATGGCGATTGCCCTTTCATGGGTTTCGATCTGGTGCCGGACACCGGCTCGCAATCGGACCCGTCTGATCGAACCACCCCGTCGGGTCCCGCGCCGCCTCCCTTGCCCGGCTGCGAGTGGATTCTAACGAACAAATCAGGGGATTGTGAAACTTCGTTGCTGTTTGCCCGGTTTCGTTGCTGTTTGCGCGGTTGTGCGGATTTCAGGGGCATGGGGGCGGAGTCGAAAGGAGAGCAGCCCTCGCGACGGTGGCCATGAGCTCCTTCTTTCAAAGGACATTTCGGAAGGGGCCATGCGCACGGCAAGCCGCGGGTTCCACGTGCCCCGCCACGGCGTCGGGCCGCTTTCGGGATATCCGGCGAACGCGAGTTCTGCTATACTTTCGCGGTTTCGATAAACAGATGGGCGGCAGCGCCCATTTTTCGTTTGTGAAACCGATTCTCGGCAGTGAAGACTGGTTGGAGGCGACCCTCGGATCCCTGGGCTACGAGCTCGTCGATCTCGAGGTTTCGAGGAGCAGGCTGGTGCGTGTCTTCATAGACAAGCCCGGCGGGATCTCGGTGGACGATTGCGCGATGGTGAGCCATCACCTGACTCGCGTCTTCGAGGTCGAGGGGTTCGAATACGAGCGCCTGGAGGTGTCGTCTCCGGGGCTGGACCGCCCCCTCAAGCGCCTCGGGGACTTCGAGCGGTTCGCGGGCAGGGATGCCACGGTTCGCCTGAAGCTGCCGCGCGAAGGCAGGCGGCGCCTGGAAGGGCGGATCGCGGGAGTCGAGGGTGGTTCGGTCCTCATCGATGTGGAAGGGAAGCGCTGGTCGGTCGCGATGACGGACATCGACCGGGCCCGGCTTGTGCCGGACGTCTGAAGCTGGAGGTGGTGGAGATGACGAAGGAAATCCTGTTGCTGGTCGATGCGCTGTCGCGCGAGAAGAACGTCCCGAGGGACGTGGTCTTCCTCGCACTCGAGATGGCGCTCGCCTCGGCCACGAAGAAGCGGTTCAAGGACGAGGTCGATGTCCGGGTCGAGATCGACCGCGAATCGGGCGAGTACCGGGCGTTCCGCCGCTGGACGGTGGTGCTGGACGAGGACCATGAAGAGCCCGCCCACCAGGTCGCGATCACCGATGCGCTCGCGGAGAACGCCGAAGCCAAGCTGGGCGATGTCTTCGAGGAGCCACTGGAGCCGGAGACTTTCGGCCGGATCGGCGCCCAGGCTGCCAAGCAGGTGATCCTGCAGAAGATCCGCGACGCCGAGCGCGAGCAGATCCTCAACGATTTCCTCGAGCGCGGCGAATCGCTCGTCACGGGGACGGTGAAACGCGCCGAGCGCGGCAATCTCATCGTCGAATCCGGCCGCGTGGAGGCCCTGCTGCCGCGCGATCACCTGATTCCCAAGGAGAACCTGCGCGTGGGCGACCGCGTGCGGGCCTACATCGACAAGATCGACCGCCAGGCGAGGGGGCCGCAGTTGATCCTTTCGCGCATCGTGCCGGATTTCCTCGTGAAGCTCTTCGAGCTCGAGGTACCGGAAATCGAGGAAAACCTCCTCGAGATCAAGGCGGCGGCCCGCGACCCGGGCCTTCGCGCAAAGATCGCCGTCAAGTCGAACGACCCCCGCATCGATCCGGTGGGCACCTGCGTGGGCATGCGCGGCTCGAGGGTCCAGGCAGTCACCCAGGAACTCGCGGGGGAGCGCGTCGACATCATCCTCTGGTCGGCGGACCCGGCGCAGTTCGTGATCAACGCGCTGGCGCCGGCCGAAGTGAGCTCCATCGTCGTGGACGAGGAGCGCCATTCGATGGACGTCGTTGTGGAGGAAGACCAGCAGGCCATCGCGATCGGCAAGCTCGGGCAGAACGTGAAGCTCGCCTCCCAGCTCACGGGGTGGGAACTCAACATCATGACCGTCGAACAGCGCCAGGAAAAGGCAGGGGCGGAGACCGAGTCCCTGCGCGCGCTGTTCATGGAAAAGCTCGACGTGGACGAGGAAGTCGCCGACATCCTCGTGGGCGAGGGCTTCACCTCGCTCGACGAGGTTGCCTACGTGCCGATCAACGAGATGCTCGAGATCGAGTCCTTCGACGAGGAGACGGTCAACGAGCTTCGCCGGCGCGCGAGGAACACCCTGCTCACCGAGGAACTCCAGCGAGAGGAGACGGTGGAAGACGCCGCTGGGAGCCTCGAGAGCATGGATGGCATGGACGCGCAGACCGCCCGCACGCTCGCCTCGAAGGGCATCACCACGATGGATGCGCTCGCCGACCTCGATACCGAGGAGCTCACCGAGCTCACGGGGATGGAGGCCGACCGGGCCAGCCAACTCATCATGACGGCGCGCGCGCCGTGGTTCAAGGAGCCGGCGCAGGCCTGATCGCCGCCCGGAGAGAATGCCCATGGCCAAGTCCAACGTCGCCCAGTTCGCCGAGGAACTCAAGCTCCCGGTGCCTCGGCTGCTCGAGCAGCTCAAGGCCGCCGGCGTGAACAAGAAGGCCGCGGAAGATCCCGTGACCGAGCAGGACAAGACGCGCCTGCTCGACTACCTGCGCGAGGTACACGGCCACAAGGAAGAGAAGAAGAAGATAACGCTTACGCGCAAGCAGACGACGGAGATCAGGCGCTCCGACTCCACCGGCAAGGCGCGCACGATCCAGGTCGAGGTCCGCAAGAAGCGCACCTTCGTGAAGGTCGACAAGCCCGAAGTGGTCGAGGTCGAGAAACCCGCGGCACCCGCTGCACCGATCATCGACTCCGACGAGGCGAAGAAGCGGGAGGAAGAGGCCCGCCGCCAGTCCGAGCTCGCCGCCCGCCAGGCGGCCGACGCGAAATCGAAGACCACGAAGGCCCGCACCAAGAAGGAAGAGGCGGAAGCAGCTGCCGGCGCACCCGCCGCCCCTGCCGACGGCGAGGCCCCGAAGAAGAAGCGCGTCATCCGCAAGAAGGGAGAGGAACCCGCCACCGAGGCCGAGGCTCCCGTTCTCGTCGAGGTGAAGGCCGAGGCTCCCGCCCAGGCCGAAGCGCCCGCGCAGGCCAAGGCGCCGGCGAGCGAGGGAACGCTGCACCGCCCGGCCCTCAAGACCCCCGAGAAGAAGCCGGTCAAGAAACCCGCGCGGCCGACCACGTCGTGGGCCGACGAGATGGCCAAGCGGCGCGGGATGAAGACCCGCGGAGACGCCGGCGGCGGGCGTGGCGGCTGGCGCGCCGGCGCGCGCGGCTCGCGCCATCGCGACGACGACTCGCAATCCGCGCACAGCGCGCCGGTCGAGCCGAAGGTGATCGAGGTGCTCGTGCCCGAAACGATCACGCTGGGGGACCTCGCGCACAAGATGAGCGTGAAGGCCGCCGAGGTCATCAAGACGATGATGAAGATGGGATCGATGGTCACCATCAACCAGGTCCTCGACCAGGAAACGGCGATGATCGTGGTCCAGGAGATGGGGCACATCGCGAAGCTCGCGAAACTCGACGACCCGGAGTCCTTCCTCGCCGAAACCGCGGAGGGCGAGGCGGCTCACGTGAGCGAGACCCGCCCGCCGGTGGTCACGGTGATGGGTCACGTGGACCACGGCAAGACGTCCCTTCTCGACACGATCCGCAAGGCGCGCGTGGCGGTCGGCGAAGCCGGCGGGATCACGCAGCACATCGGCGCCTATCACGTGAAGACGCCACGGGGAGTCGTCACCTTTCTCGACACGCCCGGCCATGAGGCCTTCACGGCGATGCGTGCACGGGGCAGCCAGATCACGGATCTCGTGATCCTGGTAGTGGCTGCGGACGACGGCGTCATGCCCCAGACGATCGAGGCCATCAATCACGCCAAGGCCGCCAAGGTGCCGGTGATCGTGGCGGTAAACAAGATCGACAAGCCGGAGGCCAACCCGCAGCGCATCAAGCAGGAAGTGCTCGCCCAGGGAGTGGTATCCGAGGAGTTCGGCGGCGATACCCAGTTCATCGAGGTGTCGGCCAAGACCGGCGAGGGCATCGACCGGCTGCTCGAGGCGATCCAGCTCCAGGCGGAGGTGCTCGAGCTTCGCGCCGCGGTGAATGCGCCGGCCCGGGGCGTGGTGATCGAGGCCCGCCTCGACAAGGGCCGCGGTCCGGTGGCCACGGTGCTCGTGAAATCCGGGACGCTCAAGAAGGGCGACAACGTGCTCGCCGGCGCGGTTTTCGGCCGGGTGCGGGCGATGGCCGACGAGGACGGAAAGGCCGTTGCCGAGGCCGGGCCGTCCATTCCGGTCGAGATCCAGGGCCTGCAGGAAGTGCCGCGGGCGGGCGACGAAATGCTCGTGCTCAACGACGAGCGCAAGGCGCGCGAGATCGCGCTGTTCCGGCAGGGCAAGTTCCGGGACGTGAAGCTCGCGAAGCAGCAGGCGACGAAGCTCGAGAGTGCCCTCGAGCAGATGGCGGAGGGCGGGCCCTCGAAGTCGCTCGCGCTCATCATCAAGGCCGATGTCCAGGGCTCCTACGAGGGCCTCGCCCATTCGCTCACGAAGCTCTCCACCGACGAGGTGAAGGTGAACATCATCCACACCGGGGTGGGCGGCATCACGGAGTCCGACGTGAACCTCGCGCTCGCCTCCAAGGCGGTGGTGATCGGCTTCAACGCCCGCGCCGATTCCGCGGCGAGGAAGCTCGCGGAACATTCCGGCGTGGACATCCGCTACTACACCATCATCTACGAGGCGGTCGACGACCTGAAAGCCGCGATCAACGGCATGCTCTCCCCGGAGCGCAAGGAGACCGTGCTGGGCGTGGTCGAGGTGCGCAACGTCTTCAAGATCTCGAAAGTGGGCACCGTCGCCGGCTGCATGGTGACGGAGGGCCTCGTCAAGCGCGGGGCGTCGATACGCCTGCTGCGCGGCGGCGTCGTCGTGCATACCGGGGAGCTCGATTCGCTCAAGCGCTTCAAGGACGACGTGAAGGAGGTCAAGGCGGGCTTCGAGTGCGGCCTTTCGCTGAAGGGCTACAACGAGCTCCAGGTCGGCGACCAGCTCGAGGTGTACGAGGTCGTCGAGGTGGCGAGGACGCTCGCCTGAGCCCCATCGGGGTTCCGGTCCGGCAATGAGCACCGCGCGCCTCGCCCGCATCGCGGACCAGATCCAGCGCGAGCTCTCGGAACTCATCCGGGAGGGCCTTCGCGACCCGCGCGTGAAGCTCGTGACGATCACGGGCGTGGAGCTCACCCGGGACCAGTCGCACGCCAAGGTCTTCTTCACCACGCTCGGCACCACCGAGGAGGCACAGGCGTGCGGCGAAGGGCTGGAGCGCGCCGCCGGGTTCCTGCGCGGTGGCCTGGCCCACCGGCTGTCGACCCGCACCGTGCCCGAGCTTCACTTCGCCTACGACGAGTCCATCGAGCGCGGCGTGAGGCTCTCCCGGCTGATCGACGAAGCGGTCGCTCCGCCCACCCCCCCGCGCCGCCGGCGCCCCGCCGGCTGAGGCGTCGCCGGTGCCAGGCGGTCCGGACGGGGTTCTCCTCGTCGACAAGCCCGCGGGCATCACGTCGACGCGAGCCCTTGCACTGGCGAAACGCGCCCTTGGATCGCGCAAGGCGGGCCACACCGGCACCCTCGATCCCTTCGCGACCGGGCTCCTGCCCCTTGTTTTCGGGGAGGCCACCAAGTTCTCGCGGTTCCTCATCGACGCCGACAAGACCTACCTCGCTACCTTGTGCCTGGGAGCCACGTCCACCACGGGAGATACGGAAGGCAAGATTCTCGAAGGCAATCCAGCGACAGTCGATATCGAAGAAATAGTTGCAGTTTCGAAGGAGTTGGTGGGTAGATCGACACAAATTCCACCCATGCACTCGGCCATCCGGGTGCAGGGCCAGCGGCTTTACGACCTCGCCCGGCAGGGTGTCGAGGTACCGCGCGCACCCCGGGATGTCCGCATAGACTTCCTCGATATAGTGAGTTTCTTCGGTGAAAAGCTCATAATTTCGGTTAAGTGCTCAAAGGGCACTTATGTTCGGGTTTTAGCCCAGGACATCGGGAAAAAGCTGGGTTGCGGTGCCTACCTGACTGAACTGCGCAGGACGGAGACCGGCGGTTTTCTCGTAAGCGATGCGGCCAGCCTTCCGGAGCTCGAGGCGATGGGGCCGGACGCCGCCCGCGGTCGGCTGCTTCCGGCCGAGGTTCTGGTGAAGTCCCTTCCGAGGACCGACCTGGAGGAGCGGGAGGCATGGGCGATCCGAAATGGCCAGGTGATGCCCGCCGACCCGGGCTGGACCGCGGGAGATCGGGCGCTTTTCGGCCCGGGCGGGAAGTTTCTCGGCGTGGGTGTGGTCGTCGAGGGCCGTCTCGAGGCATCGCGGCTGATGGCCACGGATGCGCCCGCGCCGGGGTAGGCCCCTGATTCGTCTTGAGTTTGGCGCGCAAAACTTGCTAAAATGACCCTTTCTTCGAGACCGAGACAATTTGACGGGCGAATCGCCCAGGAGAACTAGGAATGGCCGTTACCACCGCCGAAAAGGCGCGCATCGTTTCCGAATACCAGCGTGCGAAGGGCGATACCGGCTCGCCGGAAGTGCAGATTGCCCTCCTCACCGAGAACATCAACGGCCTCACCGGGCACTTCAAGGCGAACGTGAAGGATCACCACTCCCGGCGTGGGCTCTTGCGCATGGTGAGCCAGCGCCGCAGCCTGCTCGACTACCTCAAGCGCAGCGACGTCGACCGGTACCGCTCGACGATCGAGCGTCTCGGCCTGCGCAAGTAGCGGGTCGCTCACCGGACCAACCTCCCCCCGCGACGATCCGGACCGGACGTGCGCGGGTTTTTTTCGCCGGGAGCTCGGGCAGTAGTCGCCGCCCCGCCCCGTTTCCCCCCTTTCGAGAGGATTGAACCGTGAAACCAATCAAGAAGACGTTCGCGTTCGGCCGGCACCAGGTGACCCTGGAAACCGGCGAGATCGCCCGGCAAGCCGATGGCGCCGTGCTCGTGACGATGGACGACACCGTGGTGCTGGTTGCCGTCACGGCGCGCACGAGCGTGAAGCCGGGCCAGGATTTCTTTCCGCTCACCGTCGACTATCAGGAAAAGACCTACGCCGCCGGCCGCATTCCCGGCGGGTTCTTCAAGCGCGAGGGCCGTCCCTCGGAGAAGGAGATCCTCACCTGCCGTCTCATCGACAGGCCGCTTCGCCCCCTCTTCCCGGACGGCTTCTACAACGAGGTGCAGGTCGTCGCGACCGTGCTGTCGATCAACCCGGAGGTCGATTCCGACATTCCGGCGATGATCGGCGCCTCGGCAGCCGTGACGCTCGCCGGCATCCCCTTCGACGGCCCGATCGGCGCCGCCCGCGTGGGATACCTCGACGGCGAGTACATCCTCAACCCGACGAAGACCGAACTCGAAAGCTCCAAGCTCAACCTGGTGGTGGCCGGCACGGCACAGGCCGTCCTCATGGTCGAGTCGGAAGCCAACGAGCTTTCCGAGGAAGTGATGCTGGGCGCGGTGGTCTTCGGGCACGAGCAGATGCAGGGCGCAATCCGGGCCATCAACGAGCTGGCCGATGAGGGCGGCAAGGACGACTGGGACTGGGAGCCGGCGAAGACCGATCCGGCGCTCGTGGAAAAGATCCGCGCCATCGCCGAGAACGATCTCGCCGAGGCATACCGGGTCAAGTCGAAGTCGGTGCGTTCCGAGAAGCTCGAGGACGTGAAGAAGCGGGTGCTCGAAGCCTGCGTGGAGAACGCGGAAGCGCCCGCCGACGGCAACGTCGTGCGCGGCATCCTGAAGGACATGGAAGCGAAGATCGTCCGCGGCCAGATCCTGAACGGCGAGCCGCGCATCGACGGCCGCGACACGCGCACCGTTCGCCCGATCTCGATCCGGCCGACGCTGCTGCCGCGCGTGCACGGTTCCGTCCTCTTCACCCGCGGCGAGACCCAGGCGATCGTCGCCGCCACGCTCGGCACGGGGCAGGACGAGCAGCGCATCGACGCCCTGCAGGGGGAATACACCGAGCGCTTCATGCTGCACTACAACTTTCCGCCGTACTCCACCGGCGAGACCGGCCGCGTGGGCGTGCCGAAGCGCCGCGAGATCGGCCACGGGCGCCTCGCCAAGCGCGCGCTCCTGGGTGTGTTGCCCTCCCGCGAGGAGTTCGGCTACACGCTGCGGGTGGTATCCGAGATCACGGAGTCGAACGGCTCCTCGTCGATGGCCACCGTCTGCGGCGGCTGCCTGGCGCTCATGGACGCGGGCGTGCCGTTGAAGGGCCACGTCGCGGGCATCGCCATGGGCCTCATCAAGGAGGGCGGCCGCTTCGCGGTGCTCACCGACATCCTGGGCGACGAGGACCACCTCGGCGACATGGACTTCAAAGTGGCCGGCACCGACAAGGGCATCACGGCACTGCAGATGGACATCAAGATCAACGGCATCACCCAGGAGATCATGAAGGTCGCCCTCGACCAGGCCCGCGAGGGCCGCATGCACATCATCGGCCTGATGAAGACGGCAGTGCCGGGCCCGCGCGAGGAGCTCTCCACCTACGCCCCCCGCGTCATCAAGATCAAGATCAACCCGGACAAGATCCGCGACGTGATCGGGAAGGGCGGCAGCGTCATCCAGGCCCTCACCCGCGAGACCGGCACCACGATCGACATCGAGGACGACGGCACGGTATCCATCGCCTGCCTGTCGGTGGAGGCGGGCGAGGACGCCAAGCGCCGCATCGAGGCCATCACGGCGGACGTCGAAGTCGGTCGCGTCTACGAGGGCCCGGTGATCCGCCTTCTCGATTTCGGCGCAATCGTCCAGCTGCTGCCGGGCAAGGACGGCCTGCTGCACATCTCGCAGATCGCCCACGAGCGCGTGAACGCGGTCGCGGACTACCTCAAGGAAGGCCAGATCGTGAAGGTCAAGGTCCTCGAGGCCGACGACAAGGGCCGCGTCCGCCTGTCCCGGAAGGCGCTGCTGGATCCGCCCGCGAGACGGGAAGAGCCCGTTGCCGCCCCCGCAGGGGACGGCGGCACCTCCGCGCAGTAGGCGCCGGCGGGCTGTGCCCGCCGCGTTGTGGGCCCCGGGGCGCGGCGCGTATAATCCGCGCTCGCCTTGGAAACGTCCGACGGGGTGTAGCGCAGCCTGGTAGCGCACTTGCTTTGGGAGCAAGGTGTCGGGGGTTCGAATCCCTCCACCCCGACCAGATTCATCGCCCGTAGAGGATTGGAATGCGCCCGTAGCTCATCCGGATAGAGCACCGGCCTTCTAAGCCGGGGGTAACAGGTTCGAATCCTGTCGGGCGTGCCAGGTTCAGCGGTGGTGGCTGTAGCTCAGCGGTAGAGTCCTGGATTGTGATTCCAGTTGTCGTGGGTTCGAATCCCATCAGCCACCCCATCCATTCCGCAGGCCGCGCTCGCGGCCGTTGCGGCAAGCCTGCGGACCGAGAACCGGTCCCGGGGACAGGAGGCGCCATGATCGCCATGATCCGGGTTGCAGCCATCTCAATGCTTTTTTCAGCGGCGGACATCGCCGCAGTGGCCGCCGCGCCACCGTCGGACGGTCTCGTGCCGGTTCGCACGAAGGAGGTCGACGAAGCTTTCCTCAGACCAAGGGCGGATTTCAGGCCCTATGGGAAGGTTGTCCTGATGCCGGCGAGCGTCACCCTCGAGAGGGGCTGGCTTCGCGACGTGAACCGTCGCGGCGCCACACTTGCCGGACGGGTGACGGAAGCCGACGCGCAGGTCCTTCTCGAGTCGGCGCGTGCGGGATTCGACGAGGCCTGGACGGAAGTCTTCCGTAGCGCCGGCTACGAGATCGTCACGGCGCCCGGCGATGACGTCCTGCTGGTGTCGCCGAGCGTACGGGACCTGCGGGTCAACGCGCCGGCGACCACCACCACTGGCATCGAGCGCAACTACGCGAATGTCGCCGGCGAGGCCACGCTGGAGGTGGAAGTGCGCGATTCCAGGACCGGCGAGCTGCTCGGCCGGATTCGCGACAAGCGGCAAACCCTGAAATACCCGACGCTGCAGCGTGTCGATGCGGCGTCCAATGACAGGGCCCTCGGCCGGCTGTTCGCGCTCTGGGGCGGCATCGCGACCCGCGAGCTTGCCATGCTCAAGGCGCGTTCTCCCCTGCCCGAAGCCCTGTCGCCCGACTGGACGCTCGCCCCCCGGTAGCAGGGCAGTGTGGCGGCGCCGATCCGGCCGCCGTCGCCGCGGATTCAGCCTTTCCGGCGATTGCGCACGAGCCACCCGTCCACCAGCGCCACGGTCTCGTCGACGACGGCGTTGTGCATCCCTTTCTGTGCCGCCACCGCCTGCACCAGGCGGTCGACCCGCTCGATGTGCTGGGCACCACCGGCCAGCGCCCGGGCCGCGGAGGATGGATTGCCGAGGGACAGTGCCGCATTCGCGTACTTGTCGAACGGCACGAGGTCTTCTTCCCGGGCGCCAAGCGCCAGGCAGAGCTTTACCACCCAATCGTAGACCGCGCGGGAAGCTTCCAGGTCGCCGTGGACCGCTTCCTGGATGGGGCGGACCGTGTCTGCCTGCACGCAGCGGTAGTTCCCCGTGAGGAGCATGGCCCACTTCGCCAGCGGCACGAACACCGAATCGTGCACCTTGAGCTTCACGGGCAACTCGATGGACTCGCCATTTTCCTCGAAGCGGGCGGCATCGATGTCCGCGGCAAGCTCGCGAAGCAGCGCCGTGTGGTCGACGGACTCGAACCGGGCCGCCTTGAAGTTCGTCGGCAGCCGGACCTGGAGCACGTTCACGCCCTCTTCGGGCGGACGGAAAGCCTGGGGATCCGGGCTGCACAGTGTCACCAGGCGCGGTTCGAAGCTGTCCCAGACGGAGGCGTCGGTGTAGCAGTGCACGCACTTGCCCGCGTCTATTCCGGGGATGCGCCGCAGATAGGGAACGGGCGGCATGTTCATGATCGACATGCACGGCACGCCGGACTTCGCCACCGCATCGAGCAGTTCTCGCACGCCGGGCGTGCGCAATTGCGGCTCCTGCATCGCAAGCGCCACCAGGTCGTAGCCTGCGGGATCGATGCCGGCGGGCTCGCCGGCATCGAGACGTCCGGGAAGGCGCTGCGAATTCACCTCGACGGTTTTCTCGCGGCCCTTTACGGGAATGCGGACGACCGCTCCCTTGGCGTTGATGAGCTCGGCCTCCGCAGGGAGACAGATGAGCTTCACGCGGTGCCCCGCGAGTGCCAGCTTCATGCCCAGGAGCGAGCCGTACGAGGCTCCCAGGATCAGGATCTTGCGAGCAGCCATGTCGTTCTCCTCCAGCGCTTGTGGCGGTGCGGACAGGCCTGGCCCCTCGTGGAGACCCGAGACCCTTCGCGATCCGGTCTTGTGGATGCATGGTAGGACGACCGACACGCGGCGGTGCCTGATCGGCGGGTGTAACGGCTGTTACCTCGCTGACCGGAGTGGGCGCGCTCGCGCCGTCAGGATCCGCGGCGCAGCAAGCGCTGTTTCTCGCGAGCCCAGTCGCGGTCCTTCTCCGCTTCCCGCTTGTCGTGCTGCTTCTTGCCCTTGGCGAGCCCGATCTCCAGCTTGATGCGCCCCTTCGCGTAGTGGAGGTTCACCGGAACGAGGGTGTAGCCGCGCTGCTCGACCTTGCCGATGAGCTTGGCGAGTTCCGCCGCGTGGAGCAGGAGCTTGCGCGTGCGCGTGGGGTCGGGATGCACGTGGGTGGATGCCGTGGGAAGGGCGCTCACGTGCATGCCGATCACGAAGGCCTCCTCGCCGCGCACGATCACGTAGGCCTCCTTCAGCTGCGCGCGGCCAGCGCGGATCGCCTTCACCTCCCAGCCCTCGAGCACGAGCCCGGCCTCGAAGCGCTCTTCGATGAAATAGTCGTGGAAGGCCTTGCGGTTCTCGGCGATGCTCATGGCGGGGCGCGGCTGGCGGAGATGTCGATCGGAACCGCGAGGTTCGCATTCTACCGGGGGCTGGCCTTAAAATGCCGCTCCCATGCCCACCGTGATCCGCAAGGTCATCGTCGACCATTCCGCCGAGGACATGTTCGCCCTGGTGGACGGGGTCGAGGCCTACCCGCAGTTCCTCCCCTGGTGCAGCGGCGTGGAGGTCTTCAGCCGCACGGACTCGGAGACGCACGCGCGCATCGACATCGATTTCCACGGCATCCGCAGCCACGTTGCCACGCGCAATCGCAACGTCCGGCCGGAATGGATCCACCTGGAGCTTGCCGACGGTCCCTTCGAGCACCTCGCGGGGCATTGGCACATCCGTCCGCTGGGCCCGGAAGGCTGCGCCATCGAGTTCTCGATCGACTACGCGTTTTCCAGCCGCGCGCTGGAGGTCGTGATGGGCCCGGTCTTCGGCCAGATCATGGAGACGATCGTCGATCGCTTCGTCGAGCGCGCTGCCGTGCTTGCGCGCGTCGGACCCGCGGCGCCGCAGGTGCCACCGTGATGCGGATTTTGGTTGTGGTTGCCGCTGTCGACCGGCAGGACGCGCTCGAAGTGGAACTCGAGGAGGGTGCGAGCGTGGCGATGGCGCTCGCCGCTGCGTGCGTGGCCGAGCGCCATCCCGGGCTCGCGCTGGATCACGTCGGCGTGTGGGGCAAGCGTTGCGCGCCCGATCGCGTGCTTCGGGACGCGGACCGGGTGGAGGTCTATCGCCCGTTGCGTACCGACCCGAAGGCGGCCCGCCGCGCGCGTGCCGGACTTTAGGACTTCGACTCGATCTCGAAGCGGACCCTGATCCAGTCGGCGCCCTTCTTCGCGATGCGGTTCAGGCGGATGCGGTAGACCGCCTTTCCCGTCACGATATGGTAGGGAGTCGTCGCGGAAAAGTCGGTGTTGCGGATCAGGATGGAGTCGAGCTTGCCCGAAGGATCGAGGCCCGGCAGGTAGAGCGCCTCGATCCCGTCGCCACCCTCGACCGGATCGAGCACGATGCGCAGCGGGTGGTACGAAATCACCTCGACGCCGGCGAGCATCTCCCCGCGGATGCGGTTCGCGAGCTTGCGCACGACGCTGCCCAGGATCCAGCCGCCGGACACCTGGTCGCGCAGGCCTATGATGCCGTTGAGCATGACCGTGTCCGCCGACGCCTTGTCCACGAGCAGGCCGTAGCCCTTGGAGCTCAGGTCCTTCACCCGCCATGTCTGGATGTCGGGATCGACGCTCGGGGCCGGCGGCGGGCTGGCGTCGATCGCGGTGAGCGAAAGGCCCGATGGGCTGATCTCGACCATGTCGGTGGCCACCGATGCGCCCGGTGAAGCTCCCTCCGCGGAAGTGGCTTCCGGCCCCCGCCGGATCCTCGCGAGCACGAAGTCCATGCCGACGACGACGTCGATCTCGCGGTTCTCGAAGGTCGTGCGCTCCTCGATGCGGTTCTCGGCGCCGGCGATCATCGACTGGTAGAGCTTCTCGATCGTCGCGAGCATTGCGGCATGCTCCTCGACGGGGAGGATCGCGCCGGCGCCGTGCCCAGCGAAGAGCCTGCCGTGGCGAAGGCCCGCCTGGATCTCCTCGAGCTGCGCCTTCAGGCCTTCGGCGCGCACGTAGCGCACGGAGTCGCCGTGGCTGTCCTTGCGCATGTGGCGCAGCCCGCGGTCCGTCGCGAGGTCCACGAAGAAGAGGTGGGAGCGCGAGGAGTAGTCGGCGTCCAGGCTGTACTCCTCGCACCACGAGGAAAACCAGCCGTCGGCGATCTCCACCTGCGCGCGCGAGAGCTGGCCCGCGTTCACCAGGTCGAGGACGAGCGTGCGCAGGTACAGGGACTGCACCGAGGGCTTGAAGCTCGGCTGCGTGGCGTGCAGGACGAAGGGCGTCTGCGAGTACCCTTCCGCTTCCGAGAGGCCGTAGAGGGCGTGCATCTGCTTCCACGGAATGCCCCGGCCCGGTTCGCCCAGGAACCAGCTCCACTTCACGAATCCGTGGATCGCGTTCAGCGCAAGCCCCGTGACACGGAATCGCAGGTCTGCGTCGTCGGAGTCGGCAGCCCATTCGTCCCGGTTGCGCAGGAAGCGCTGGAATCCGTTGGCCGCCTCGAGGAGAATCCGCTGGACGGTGAGGACGAAGTCGCGCTCCGTTTCCGCCACGGTCGCGGGTCCGCGGAGGTACTCGAGCTGGTCGTAGACGAGCAGCGTCTGGAAGTGCTCCTCGACCTTTATCAGCCACGCCAGGCGCCCGGGAGAGAAGGGCGGCGCATTCTTGCCCAGCTCGCGCATCGCCGCGAGGAAGAGCGCGCGGGAGCCGGCTTCGCGAACCGTCTTCGCGGCAAGCACGCGGCCCAGGTCGACGGGGTAGGCGGTTGTCGCGTCGGTCGGCAAGGTCTGTGCCTCAGGCAACGTTGAACATCTCGACGCTCTTCAATGCCGGCATCGGGTTGGCTATGAGATCGGAATCGGTCACTCCCGCGTCGGCGAGGAGTCCGGAACGCAGGCTTGCGGCGAGTGCGTCGGTAGTGAAGTCCATCGGCGCATTGAGCCAGTTCTCGGCAAGCGGGTCGAAGGTGACCGCCTCGCCCGCCTTCTGCGCCGGAATCGCGATGGTCTCGATGCTGTTGAAGGCAGGCTCGCCGAAGAGCGGGTTCTTCGGATCTATCTCGCGCCCGATGTGCTGGACCTTGAGCCAGCTCTGGCTCGAGCCATGGTGTTCCCGGAACCGAGCGGCGAGATCCGCGAACGGGCCGGCCAGGCGCTCCAGGCGGAAGATCTCGAAGAGCGCGAGCCAGGGCTTGAGCGCCGCCGGCTGCTCCTCCACGGCGAAATGCAGCAGCTCGATGGCGCGCGCGGTAGCGCCGTCCTCGTAGAAGAGACGCGCCGCCTTCACCACGGAGTCCTCGTCACCGGGCTCTATCGTTCCGGTGGCGATCTCGGGGAAGCGCTCCTCGATGTAACGGCGGCGAAGGACCTCGGGGTCCCCGGCCGGCACCTCGGTCGCGAGACTCTCGTCGGAACCGGCGACGAACCGATGCTCGCGGTCGGCCTTCACGGGAGGATTCTCGTCGAGAGTCGCACCCGCGCGACGCATCATGGCATCGGCGCCGTCGAGGTCCGACGGGGACGCCGGCAGGTCATCTTCGCTTCGGGAGCGGGAGCGAGGCCTCATTCGCCATGCGAGAACGGCGATCAAGGCAACGATCAAGGCAAGAACGCCCCAGAGCCACGAGGGAAGCTTTTCCGTAATCGCAGGCGCGACGGGAGCCGGGGTTTTCGAAGCCAGGGCGGCGGCGGGCGCCGGCCTTGCGGGTGCGGCGAACTCCAGCGGAGGGATCGTGGTTCCGGCTGCGGCGGCTACGTCGGGCTTCGGCTGCACCGTCTTCACCGTTTGCGCATCCGGAGCCGCAACCGGAGCCGGCGCGGCGGGAGGCGGAGCGGCCGCCGGGGCAGGCTGCGGCTTGGCAGGTGGCGGGGTGGCCGCCGGGGCAGGCTGCGGCTTGGCAGGAGGCGAGGTGGCCGCCGGGGCAGGCTGGGGCTTGGCGGGCGTCGCCGTCAGGGTCGATGGCAGCATGGAGAGCTTCAGCTGCAGTTCCGCCACCCGGCCCTCGAGCTGCTTCAGGCTGTTGCGCATCGACAGGAGTGCGGCGACCTGGTCGTCCGCATCCAGCACGAGCAGTCGCTCGCGCAACCGCGACCTCGTGCCATCGTCGATTCCGCGGCTGCGGGTGAGATCGACCTCGGAAGAGGAAAGCCGGAGCACGAAACGGCCCTCTGCCTGCCGCGCGGACGCCGCCGCCGGCGAAGGCGGTTTCCGCGATTGCACGGGCTTCGCTTCCGGAGCCGGTCGTGGCGCTTCGGCCTTCGCGACGGGCGCCGTTTTCGGCGCTTCGGGCTTGGCAGGCGCGGGTGCGACCTTGGAGGGTTTCGCGGCGGCCGCCGTTTCCTCCGGCGCAGTCTGGGCGGCCGGCCGGGATGGCCGTTGCGTCGCCGGTGCGGGCATCTCCGGTCGCGCAGCGGGGGGCGTCGCGGCAAGGCTCATCGAGAAACGCCGCAGGTCCGGCAATACGATCGGCGTGCCGGGCGGCACGGGTTGGTCGGGCGGCAGGCCCGCAACCGCGGGATTCGCGGCGAGGAGCGCGCGCACGTACGCTTCGCGCACCGCCGTGCTGTTCGGGTAGATCGCTGCCGCGAGTGCTGCGAGCGTGTCGCCCGGAAGGGACCGGAACGCGGGCGGCGGCGAGCGCGTCGGTAGCGGGTCGAGAAGGATCTCGTAGTTGCGCGAGGCCGCGTCCCTGCCTTCGCAGGACGCGTCGAGGCGAAGCTGGAGGGCGGGTTCGCCCAGGGCGGCTCGCGTGCGGATCCGGACGCGCCACCCCGAACCGTCCGGCTCGACGGAAAACGTGGCGCGCGGAACGCCCGGCAATCCGCCGGCCCTTGCACGGCCGATGGCAAAGCAATCGGCGCGGGGAATGGCCCCTGGGGCGGACGACAGGGCAACCGTCGCATCGAGGGGCTCGCCCAGTGCCGAGTGGACCTGCAGTTCTCCCAGGCCCAGCGCCCACGCAGGCGTCGCAACGCCCACCAGAAGGCAGGCGAGGATGCTCCGGAAGAACAAAGGGGGCTGCGCCGTCATGGGGTTCGTGTCGCCTCTGTCGGGCGTTTTCCCTAGGGATTCCTCAAGGGGACTTGCAGGACTCGTCGACCGCCTTCTGCGCCTTCACCCGCTCTTCCTCGATCTGCCCGTCGTCGAGCAGGACACGCTCGCCCTTGGCGTCGTAGGTGGCGATGCGGCCGCCGTCGGTCACCGTGCGCAGGTAGGCCTTCGCGCGGTTGCAGTTCTCCTCGTCTATCTGGGCCTTCTTCTCGAGGTTCTCGGAGAGCTTCGCCTTTTCCTTCGCGTCCAGGCGGCTCTTCTCGAGTTCCTTGTCGCGCTCGATGGCCGAACGCCGGGCCGGCGTGGACGGTCCCCCGCCCACGTTCAGCTGCTTGGATTCCTGCGCGGGCGGCGGCTGGTCCGAATAGGTGACCCGGCCGTCCTTGTCGACCCATTTGTAGAGCTGCGCGAACGCCGTGATAGAGACGGCGAGGGCGCAGGCGAAAACCAGGATGCGTTTCATGGTGGACTCCTTGTCGCGTTCTGCTGCACGGCCGGGTAGGCCAGTTGTTCGAGGCCAAGCCGCGCGAGTTCGCTCGCGCGGCCTGCGCGTCGGATCGAGTCGGCGTGATCGCCTTGGGCGAAGCTCGCGCGAGCGACGACCAGGTGTTCCCATGCCTTGCTCCAGAGCGCCCGGCGCGCGCGGGCCCTCAGGATGTCCGTTTCCGCCTGCGCGAGGAGCGCGCGGGCTTCCTCCGCAAGCGCCCGCGGATCGGCGGCCGGTTTCACGACCGCTGCGTTCGCTCCCGGGGCCGCCGCCGCCGGGGGAGCCTCTGCCGGCCCGGGAGTTGCGCAAGCCGCAAGCCCGGCCGCCAGGAGCCCTCCTGCGAGGCCCTGCGAAACATTACCCCAAATCCGTGATCTTTCAAGCATTTACGGAACCTTACCGAGAATCTACCGCAGCGTCAATCGAGACCCGCGCCGGGAGTCGCGATTGTTGGGAGGGGAAGGGCACCGGTATAATTTCCTTTTGTAGAGAGGCCGAAGAGCATGCGGGTCATCCAGAAAGCACTCACGTTCGACGATGTCCTCCTCGTCCCCGCCCATTCGACCGTCCTTCCCCGCGAAGTCAGCCTCACCTCCCGCCTCACCGGGTCGATCACGCTGAACATTCCCCTGCTCTCCGCCGCCATGGATACGGTGACGGAGTCGCGGCTCGCCATCGCCCTCGCCCAGGAGGGCGGTATCGGCATCCTGCACAAGAACATGACTCCGGAGGCCCAGGCCGACGAGGTCGCCAAGGTCAAGCGCTTCGAGAGCGGCGTCGTGAAGGAGCCGATCACCGTCACGCCGAAGATGTCGGTGCGCGAAGTCCTGGAGATCACCCGCAAGCACCGCATCTCGGGGCTCCCGGTCCTGGACAAGGGCCGCGTGGTGGGCATTGTCACCAACCGCGACCTGCGCTTCGAGACCAACCTGGACCAGCCGGTGAAGAACATCATGACGCCGCGCGGAAAGCTCGTGACGGTGAAGGAGGGCGCCAGCCTCGACGAGGCCAAGGCGCTCATGCACCGCCATCGCCTCGAGCGCGTGCTGGTGATCAACGACGACTGGCAGCTCTTCGGCCTGATGACGGTGAAGGACATCCTCAAGTCGTCCGAGCACCCGAATGCGAGCAAGGACCTGCAGGGCAGGCTTCGCGCCGGCGCCGCGGTCGGCGTGGGCGAGGGGACGGAGGAACGCGTGGAGCGGCTGGTGGATGCCGGCGTGGACGTAATCGTCGTCGACACCGCGCACGGGCATTCGCAGGGCGTGCTCGACCGCGTGAAGTGGGTGAAGCGCCAGTACCCGCAAGTGCAGGTGATCGGCGGCAACATCGCCACGCGCGAAGGCGCGAAGGCCCTTGTGGATTGCGGGGCGGACGGCGTCAAGGTGGGGATCGGCCCGGGCTCGATCTGCACGACGCGAATCGTGGCCGGCGTGGGCGTGCCGCAGATCACCGCCATCCAGAACGTCGCCGCATCGCTGGAAGGCACGGGCATCCCCTGCATCGCCGACGGCGGCATCCGCTTCTCCGGCGACGTGGCGAAAGCCATCGCCGCGGGTGCCTCGAGCGTGATGCTGGGCAGCCTCTTCGCGGGCACCGAGGAGGCGCCCGGGGAGATCGAGCTCTACCAGGGCCGTTCGTACAAGTCCTACCGCGGCATGGGATCGCTCGCGGCGATGCAGAAGGGCTCGAGCGACCGCTACTTCCAGGAAGGCGACATGAACGCCGACAAGCTGGTCCCGGAGGGCGTCGAGGGGCGCCTGCCGTACAAGGGGCCGGTGACCGCCATCGTCCACCAGCTGATGGGCGGGCTGCGCGCGAGCATGGGCTACACCGGGTGCCGGTCCATCGAGGAGATGCGCTCGCGCGCCGAGTTCGTCGAGATCACCGCGGCGGGCATGCGCGAATCCCACGTCCACGACGTGAAGATCACGAAGGAAGCGCCCAATTACCAGATCGAATAGCCGGCCTTTCGCGGCGCGCATCGCCGGTCGTCGCCCCGCGGCGGCAGGCCACTGACGGGCAGCACTCCATGGACAAGATCCTCATCCTCGACTTCGGATCGCAGGTCACGCAGCTCATTGCGCGGCGCATCCGGGAAGCCGGCGTCTACTGCGAGCTCCACGAGCACGACGTGGACGAGCGCTTCATCCGCGATTACGCGCCCAGGGGAATCATCCTTTCGGGAAGCCATGCCTCGGTGATCGGGGAGGCCGCGCCGGCCGCCGACCCGTACGTGTTCCGCGCGGGCGTGCCGGTGCTCGGAATCTGCTACGGCATGCAGACGATGGCGTCCCAGCTCGGCGGCGAGGTCGAATCCGGCAAGGTGCGCGAGTTCGGCTATGCCGAGGTGCGCGCGCGCGGGCACTCGAAGCTGCTCGACGGCATCCAGGACCGCGTGAACGGCGAAGGCCACGGGCTCCTCGACGTGTGGATGAGCCACGGGGACAAGGTCACGAAGCTGCCGCCCGGCTTCTCCGTCATGGCTTCGAACGAGGCCTGCCCGGTCGCCGGGATGTTCGACGAGGCGCGGCGCTTCTACGCGGTGCAGTTTCACCCCGAGGTCACGCACACGACGCAGGGCCGCGCGATCTACGCGCGTTTCGTGCACGAGATCTGCGGCTGCGACCGGCACTGGAACATGCCGGAGTTCGCGCCGCAGGCGATCGCGAAGATCCGCGAGCAGGTGGGCGGCGAGGAAGTGATCCTCGGGCTTTCCGGCGGCGTGGATTCGGCAGTCGCCGCGGCGCTGATCCACAAGGCGATCGGCGACCAGCTCACCTGCATCTTCGTGGACACGGGGCTGCTGCGCCTGGACGAGGGCGACCAGGTCATGGACACCTTCGCCCAGCACATGGGCGTGAAGGTCGACCGCGTGAATGCCGCGCCCGAGTTCTATCGCGAGCTCGCGGGCGTGGCCGATCCCGAAGAAAAGCGACGCATCATCGGCCGGCTCTTCGTGGAGGCGTTCCAGCACGAGGCGAAGGCGCTGCCGAAGGCGAAGTGGCTCGCGCAAGGCACGATCTACCCGGACGTGATCGAGTCGGCCGGCGCCAAGACCAAGAAGGCGGTCAGCATCAAGAGCCACCACAACGTGGGCGGCCTGCCGGAGTCGCTGCACCTGAAGCTCCTCGAGCCGCTGCGCGAGCTCTTCAAGGACGAGGTGCGCGCGCTGGGGCTCGAGCTGGGCTTGCCGCGCGACTTGGTGTACCGCCACCCGTTCCCCGGGCCGGGGCTCGGCGTGCGAATCCTCGGCGAGGTGAAGGCGGAATACGCGGCCCTGTTGCAGCGCGCCGACGCGATCTTCATCGAGGAACTGCGCAACACCAAGGGGCCGGACGGCGTGCCCTGGTACGACAAGGTGGCCCAGGCCTTCACGGTGTTCCTGCCCGTGCGCTCGGTGGGCGTGATGGGCGACGGGCGCACCTACGAATTCGTGGTGGCGCTGCGGGCGGTCGAGACCACGGACTTCATGACCGCGCACTGGGCGCATCTGCCCTACGACCTGCTCGGGCGCGTGTCCAACCGCATCATCAACGAGGTGCGGGGCATCAACCGGGTCGTCCTCGACATTTCCTCGAAGCCGCCAGCCACGATCGAGTGGGAATGACCGATGACTTCGGTATCCTTGCACCGTTGCGAACACCTTCAAACTTGGGGAACCTGACATGCCGTTGCTGATTGGAGTGCCGCGGGAGACCTTTGCCGGCGAAAAGCGCGTCGCCACCGTTCCGGAGGTGGTGGAGAAGCTGAAGAAGCTGGGATTCGGCGTCCTGGTGGAAGCCGGTGCCGGGGACGCGGCGAACTTCGCCGACGACACCTACCGCGCCGCCGGCGCCGAGATCGCGCCCGACGCCGCCACCCTCTGGTCAAAGGCGGACTTGGTCTTCAAGGTCCGCGCGCCCGGCCCCGACGAGGTCGCGCTGGTTCGCGAAGGCCAGACGCTCGTGAGCTTCATCTGGCCGGCGCAGAACTCCGAGCTGATGCAGCAGCTGGCGGCGAGGAAGGCCACGGTGCTCGCGATCGACTCGTTGCCGCGCATGCTGAGCCGCGCACAGAAGATGGACGCGTTGACTTCGATGGCCGGCATCAGCGGCTACCGGGCCGTGATCGAGGCCGCCAATGCCTTCGGCCGCTTTTTCAACGGCCAGATCACGGCCGCGGGAAAGGTGCCGCCGGCCAAGGTTTTCATCGCGGGAGCCGGCGTGGCGGGGCTCGCGGCGATCGGCACCGCCGTCGGCCTCGGCGCCATCGTGCGCGCCAACGACACGCGTGCCGAAGTCGCCGACCAGGTCAAGTCCCTGGGCGGCGAGTTCGTCAAGGTCGATTACGAGGAAGAAGGTGGTGGCGGCGGCGGCTATGCCAAGGTCATGAGCGAGGGGTTCCAGCAGGCCCAGCGCGCGATGTACGCGAAGCAGGCGAGCGAGGTGGACATCATCATCACCACCGCGCTGATTCCCGGGAAGCCCGCGCCGAAGCTGATTTCCGCCGAGATGGTGAAGAGCATGAAGGCGGGCAGCGTGATCGTCGACATGGCGGGCGAGCAGGGCGGCAACTGCGAGCTGACCGAACCCGGCCAGGCGGTGGTGCGCCACGGCGTGACCATCATCGGCTACACCGACCTGCCCAGCCGCCTGGCCAAGCAGTCCTCGACGATGTACGCCAGTAACCTGTTCCGTCTCGCCGAGGAACTGTGCAAGACCAAGGACGGCATCATCGATGTGAACATGGACGATGACGCCATCCGTGGCCTCACGGTGATCAAGGACGGCGGCATCACCTGGCCACCGCCCCCCCCGAACATCCCGGCCGCCAAGCCGAAGCCGGCCGCAGCCGCTCCGGTGGCGAAGCAGGGCGGGCACGGCCATGGTGCCGGCGAGCCCATGTCGGCGGGCAGCCTCGCGACCGTGTTCGGCGTCGGCGCACTCCTTTTCCTGCTCGTGGGCCTGTACGCGCCGGCGGCCTTCCTCGGCCACTTCACCGTCTTCGTGCTGGCCTGCTTCGTGGGCTACATGGTGGTGTGGAACGTCACGCCCTCGCTGCACACGCCGCTCATGAGCGTGACCAACGCCATCTCCAGCATCATCGCCATCGGCGCCCTGGTGCAGATCGCGCCGCCCGAGGCGGGAGGCGGGAGGCCGGATGAACTGATCCGCTGGGTCGCGATCGTCGGCCTCGCGCTCACCTCCATCAACATGTTCGGCGGCTTCGCGGTTACGCGGCGCATGCTGGCCATGTTCCGCAAGTAGACGGGGAGCGAAACCATGTCACCGAGCCTCGTCACCGCCGCCTACATCGGCGCCACCATCCTCTTCATCCTGAGCCTGGGCGGCCTCTCGAACCCCGAGACTTCGCGCCGCGGGAACTTCTACGGCGTCATCGGCATGGCCATTGCGGTGCTCGCGACCGTCTTCGGCCCGCGCGTCACGGCCGCCGGCATTCCCTGGATCGTCGGCGCCATGGTCGTGGGGGGCGCGGTCGGCCTCTATGCCGCGCGCAAGGTGCAGATGACGCAGATGCCCGAGCTGGTCGCGATCATGCACAGCCTCGTGGGCCTCGCCGCCTGCCTCGTGGGCTTCGCGAGCTACATCGACACCTCGATCGTGCTCTCCGGCGCCGAGAAGACGATCCACGAGATCGAGATCTACGTGGGGATCCTCATCGGGGCGGTGACCTTCTCCGGGTCCGTGATCGCCTTCGGAAAGCTCTCCGGGAAAATCGGCGGCAAGCCCCTGCTGCTGCCGGGGCGCCACTGGTTGAACCTCTCGGGCCTGCTCCTCGTCCTCTGGTTCGGCCGCCAGTTCGTGCTGGCGCCCGACATCGCCTCGGGCATGACGCCGCTCATCGTGATGACGGTGATCGCGCTCCTCTTCGGCATCCACATGGTGATGGCCATCGGCGGCGCGGACATGCCGGTCGTGGTTTCCATGCTCAACAGCTACTCGGGCTGGGCGGCAGCGGCCACGGGGTTCATGCTGTCCAACGACCTCCTCATCGTCATCGGCGCCCTGGTCGGATCCTCGGGCGCGATCCTTTCCTACATCATGTGCCGCGCGATGAACCGCAATTTCGTGAGCGTCATCGCGGGAGGCTTCGGAACCGGTGGCGGCGCCCCGGCCGCGAAGGGCGACGGCGAGCCCGCCGGGGAAGTGACCCCCATCGCGGCGGCCGAGACCGCCGAGCTGCTGCGCGACGCGAAGAACGTCATCATCGTGCCCGGCTACGGCATGGCGGTGGCGCAGGCGCAGCACACCGTCTTCGAGATCACGAAGCACCTGCGCGAAAAAGGGGTCAACGTCCGCTTCGGCATCCACCCGGTGGCCGGTCGCATGCCGGGACACATGAACGTGCTCCTCGCCGAGGCGAAGGTGCCCTACGACATCGTCATGGAAATGGACGAGGTCAACGAGGACTTCCCGGAGACGGACGTCTCCATGGTCATAGGCGCCAACGACATCGTGAATCCGGCGGCGCAGGAAGATCCCGCGAGCCCCATCGCGGGCATGCCCGTGCTCGAGGTCTGGAAGGCGAAGACCTCCATCGTGATGAAGCGCTCCATGGCCTCGGGCTATGCCGGCGTCGACAACCCGCTCTTCTACAAGGACAACAACCGCATGCTCTTCGGCGACGCGAAGAAGATGCTGGACGAGGTCCTGGTGGAATTGAAGAGGTAGCCGGCCTTTTCCCGCCGGCCTTCCCCGGCGACCTGCCCCGGCGAGAGACGTCGCGACCGCGAAGTCGCACGCTTCTTGCCCGGGATCAACCCCCCACAATCGCAGCCGCCCTAGGCTCGTGACATGGGAGCGACTCGCGTATTCGCGGCTTTCCTGCGGGGTTCGCTGCCCGCCGTCTTCCTCGTCCCGGCCGCCGTCGCCTTCGCCTCGCCTCCGGCGGATCTGGTCCAGGGCTCGGTGGACGATCCCAAGGGGGCCGGTGTCGTCTCGAGCGGTGTCGTCCTTCCCGCGATCCCGCCTGTCTCCGGCAACCGCAAGTCGCCCGTGGCCTCGTGGGGCAAGCCCCTGCCGTTTCCCATCCTCATCGCCGACCGGCGCAACAACCGGCTGATCGAGGTGACGCCCGACAAGCGCATCGTCTGGGAATTCCCGACGCCGAACCTCACCGTCTACAGCGGCAACGAGGACGTGAACTTTTCGGAGGACGGCAGGCTTCTCGCCGTGAGCGAGGAGGACAACTACGACGTCCACATCGTCGACTACGAGAAGCGCGAGATCACCTGGACCTACGGCGTGCCGGAAAAGAAGGGGTCGGCGCCCGGCTACCTCAACTATCCCGACGACGCGCACCTGCTGTCCGACGGGAAGTTCCTGACCGCGGACATCCGCAATTGCCGCGTGCTCATCATCGATCCGAAGGCGAACGCCATCGCGACGCAGTGGGGCAAGCCCGGCGACTGCCGGCACGACCCGCCGTCGCGCCTCGCCTACCCGAACGGCGCCACGCCTCTGGAGAATGGCGACATCCTCGTCTCCGAGATCCGGGACGCCTGGATCACGCGGATCACCCGCGAAGGCAAGGTCGTCTGGAGCGTGAAGGCGCCCGATATCCGCTATCCCTCCGACGCCTTCCCGACTGTCGACGGCAGGCACGTGATCGTGGCGGATTTCTGGAAGCCGGGGCGGGTCGTGATCTTCGATCCCGCGACGCGCAAGGTGCTCTGGAAGTACGACGTCCGGCAGGGCGAGGCCATGCTCGACCACCCTTCGCTCGCCCGCGAGTTGCCGGTCACCGGTGACATTCTCGTGGCCGACGACCTGCGCCATCGCGTGGTGGTGATCGACCGAGCAACGAAGAAGATCATCTGGCAGTACGGCGTGACGGATACGCCCGGGCACAAGCCGGGCTACCTCTTCTACCCCGACGGCTTCGACCTGGACGTCTTCCGCGACTGGCGGGCGCCCGCAGGCGCAAATCCGTAGGTCCCCCAGGGGGAGGCAGGGCCCTTGCCAGGGTCCGGCTGCGCGCGTAAGATAGTAACAAGTTACTTACTTACGGAAGGTTTCCCGTGGTTACCGCCGTCACCGAAAAATCCGCGAGCCCGCGAACGCGGTCGAGCGCCCCGCAGCGCCGGCGCGACGTGGTCGCCGCCGTCGTCGAGCTTGCGCGCGAGCGCGGCCCGGAAGGGATCACCACCCAGGCCATCGCCGATCGCGTCGGCGTGACCAACGGAGCGCTGTTCCGTCACTTCCCTGACAAGCTCGCCATGTGGTCGGCGGTGTTCGACTGGGTCGAGGAGCGGCTGGAAGCCGTCGTCGACGAGGCCTTTCGCGGCGGCGGCGATCCGATCGAGGTCCTCGAGCGGGTGTTCCTCGCCCACGTGCGGTTCGTCTCCGGCCACCCGGGAGTGCCGCGCATCCTGTTCCACGAACTGCAGCGCCCCGCCGATTCCGAATTCCGCGACCGCGTGCGCAAGGCCGTGCGCGGCTACCGAAAGCGCATCGGTGAATTGCTCGCGCAGGCCAAGCGCGCGGGACTGCTCCCGGCAACGCTCGACGAGGAGGCCGCCGCGGTCCTCTTCATCGGCACGGTGCAGGGGCTCGCGGTGCAATCGACGCTCTTCCGCGGCGAAGCGGGCATGAATGCCGCGGCGCGACGCCTCTTTCCATTGCTGCTCGACGGCTTCCGGGGGCCACACCGATGAAGATGACGATGAAGTTCCCCCACGGGCGTTCCCTCGCAGTGGCCGCATTCGGCCTGGCCGTCGTCGCGGGCCTCGCGTGGGTGATCGCCACCCAGGGACCGCTTGCCCGCGTGCAGGTCACCCTCGATGAAGCCAAGGCGAGGACGCTTGCGCCCTCCCTTTTCGGCATCGGCACGGTCGAGGCGAGGCGCTCCTACGACATCGGACCGACGGCCCCGGGTCGCGTGCTGCGGGTGCTCGTAGACCAGGGCGACCGCGTGAAGGCGGGCCAGCCGCTCGCGGAAATGGAACCGGTTGACCTCGAGGATCGCCTGGCCGCCGGCCGGGCCGGCGCCGAGCGGGCGGTGCAGAACGCGTTCGCCGCGCAGTCGGCGTTGGAAGAGGCGCAGAGCCGCGCACGGGTGGCGCAGGCCAATGCAGACCGGTACGCGGAACTGCGGCGCACGGGGTTCGTGAGCCAGGAAGCGGCCGATGCCCGGCGGCACGAATCAAATGCGGCCCAGGCAGCCCGCCATGCCGCGGAGTCGGCGCTCGCCGCCGCTCGCCAGGAAACGCTGCGGGCGAATGCGGATCTCGCGGGCCTCACCCGCACGCGGGCGAACCTGCGTTTCACGAGCCCCGTGGACGGCGTGGTGGCCGCGCGCCTCGCGGAGCCGGGAACGACGCTCGTTGCGGGGCAGATGGTCCTCCAGGTGATCGACCCGGCGAGCCTCTGGGTGCGCACCCGCATCGACCAGGGGCGTTCGGGCGGGCTTGCCGCCGGGCTCGCGGCCGAGGTGACGCTGCGCTCCCGGCCGGGCGAGGCCGTCGCGGGGCGCGTGGAGCGGGTCGACCTGGTGGGAGACGCTGTGACCGAAGAGCGCATCGCCCAGGTGGTGTTCGAGTCGCTCCCCGCCGCGACGAGGATAGGCGATCTCGCCGAAGTCACCCTTCGCCTCCCCGCGGTAGAGGCCGCGGTTGTCGTGCCGACTGCCGCGATCAAGCGGGTCGGGTCGCAGGCAGGCGTGTGGATGGTTCGCGAGGGCGGGGCTGAATTCCGGCCGGTCATCGTGGGCGTGGCGACCCTCGACGGCTTCACGCAGGTGCGCTCCGGCCTGAAGGAGGGTGAGAGCGTCATCGTCCACAGCAGCCGTCCGCTCGCCGGCGGGGACCGCGTGGCCGTGGCGGAGCGCCTCGTCCGGAGTTCGCCGTGATCAACCTCGCCGGCCGCGACATCCTGAACGGCTGGGGGAAATTCGCCTTCACCGGCGTGGGTCTCGGCCTGCTCATCGGCGTGACGCTGTCCATGGCGGGCATCTACCGCGGCATGGTCGAGGACGCGACGGTGCTGATCGATGGGAGCGGAGCCGACATCTGGGTCGTCCAGCAGGGAACGCTGGGGCCCTATGCGGAGCCGTCGAGCCTGCGCGACGACGTCGTGCGCTCGATCGCCGGACTGCCGGGTGTCGCTGCCGCCGGCAACGCTGCCTATCTCACCATGCAGGTGGGCCACGGCAACACGGAGTCGCGTGTGCTGCTCGTGGGCTTCGAGCCCGGCAGGCCGGGAGAGCCCGGCCATCTCGTCGCGGGCCGCCCGGTGACGCGGGGGCATTACGAGGCGGTCGCCGACGAGAAGACCGGCATGCGGGTCGGCGAGCGCGTGCGCATCCGCCGCCACGACTACGAGGTGGTGGGCCTCACTCGGCGCATGGTGTCGGCGAGCGGCGACCCGATGCTCTTCGTGCCCCTGAAGGACGCACAGGAAGTCCAGTTCCTCAAGGACAACGACGCGCTGGTGAACGAGCGCGCGCGCACGGCCGCCAATCCCGCCTTCAACCGCCCCGGGGTGCCAGGCCTCCTGGAGGCCGTGCAGGCGAGCCAGGCGCAAAGCCGGCAGGTGAACAGCGTGCTGGTGCGCCTCGCGGAGGGCGCCGATGCGGACGCGGTGGCGGAGAACATCCGCCGGTGGAAGCGCCTGCAGGCCTACACGAAGGCGCAGATGGAGGAGATCCTCGTGGCGAAGCTGATCGCCACCTCGTCGCGGCAGATCGCGATGTTCCTCGTCATCCTCTCGGTGGTGAGCGCGGCCATCGTCGCCTTCATCATCTACACGCTCACGGTGAACAAGGTGCGCGAGATCGCCGTCCTGAAACTCATCGGCGCCACCGACACCACCATTGGCGGCATGATCCTGCAGCAGGCCCTCGGCCTGGGGCTCATCGGGTTCACGGTCGGACGGATCGTCGCGGGACTGTGGGCGCCGGTGTTCCCGAAGTACGTCCTGCTGCTTCCCGGCGACGCCGCGCGCGGCTTCGCGGCGGTGATGGCGATCTGCGCGCTCGCGAGCGTCGTCGCGATCCGGGCGGCGCTGCGGGTCGATCCGGCCGAGGCGATCGGGGGCTAGCGGCGATGGCGATCGCGAACGACATGCCGGCTATCCGCATCCAGGGCCTCACCAAGCGCTACGGGTCCGGCGACACGGCGGTCGATGCCCTGAAGGGGGTCGACATGACGGTGGCGCCCGGCGAGGTGGTGGGCCTCATCGGCCCGAGCGGCTCCGGCAAGAGCACGCTCCTCAAGTGCCTGGGCGCCGTGATCGAGCCCACGGCGGGGCGCATGGAGATTTCCGGCGAGGCCATCTACGACGGGGGATGGAAGTTGGACGACCTCCGGGCCCTTCGCAGGGACCGCATCGGCTTCATCTTCCAGGCGCCCTACCTGATCTCGTTTCTCGACGTCACGGACAACGTGGCGCTGCTGCCCATGCTCGCGGGCGCCCGCAACGCGGATGCCCGGAGCCGCGCCCGGGAGCTGCTCGAGGCGCTCGACGTCGGGCACCGGGCGGCCGCGCGCATCTCGCAGCTTTCCGGGGGCGAGCAGCAGCGCGTGGCGATCGCGCGCGCTCTCGCCAACCGCCCGCCCGTCATCCTCGCCGACGAACCGACCGCGCCGCTCGACAGCGAACGCGCGCTGACCGTCGTCCGGATCCTCAACGGCATGGCGGCGAAGTTCGGTGCGGCGATCATCGTCGTAACCCACGACGAGAAGATCATCCCCACCTTCCGCCGCCTCTATCACATCCGCGACGGCCGCACGCAAGAGGAGGCGGGGGAGGGCCGCGCTCCCTGAAAGCGCCGCGCGGTAGCATGGCGGTCCCGAACGCAGTCGAAGGCCGACCCGTGACCCCGAAGAAACCTCCGCCCGCGCCTGGCGAGGGCGACGTCAACGCCACCTCGCGGCGGGCCGAATGGCAGGCACGCGCCATCGATGCCCCCACGCGGGCGCTCCTGGATCGCGATGCGGCCGTCTTCCTGCGCCAGGCGGTCTCCACGCCCTGCCTCGACGCCATCGCGAAGGCCGAAGGCATCTGGATCGAGGACACGGCGGGCCGGCGCTACATGGATTTCCACGGCAACAACGTCCACCACGTGGGCTACGGGCACCCGCGCGTCATCGCTGCCATAAAGCGCCAGCTGGACGAACTGTCCTTCGCACCGCGGCGCTTCACCTGCGAGACCAGCGTGCGCCTTGCTGAGGTCCTCGCGGCGCGCGCGCCGTTCCCGGGTGGCAAGGTGCTCTTCACCACCGGCGGCTCCGACGCCATCGAGGTCGCGCTCAAGGTCGCGCGCGCCGCCACCGGCCGCTTCAAGACCGTTTCGTTCTGGGACGCCTTCCACGGCGCGGGATTCGGCGCATCCGCCCTCGGAGGCGAGTCGCTCTTCCGCTCGGGGCCCATCGGTCCGCTTCCGACCGGCGCCGAGCACGTGGCGCCTTTCGCGTGCTATCGCTGCGCCTACGGGTACCGCACCGGGCCCGGTGGTGCGCCGCCGCTCGAGACCTGCGCGCTTGCCTGCGCGAAGATGGTGCGCTACGTCCTGGAACGGGAGCGCGACGTGGCGGCGGTGGTCGCGGAGCCTGCCCGCGCCGTGCCCTACCTCGCGCCGCCCGGATTCTGGCAGGCGGTCCGCGAAGCCTGCGACGAATTCGGCGCGCTCCTCGTCTTCGACGAGATTCCCACGGGCCTGGGCAAGACCGGGCGCTTCTTCGCGTCCGAGCACGACGGAGTTGTTCCGGACATCGTCGTGGTGGGCAAGGCGCTCGGCGGCGGGGTGCTGCCCATCGCGGCCGCGGTGTGCCGCGACGGGCTCGACGTCGCCGGCGACTACGCGTTCGGACACTACACGCACGAGAAGAATCCGGTGACGGCTCGCGCAGCGCTCGAGACGCTCTCCATCATCGATGACGAAGACCTCGTGGCCAACGCCGCGCGCGTCGGTGCGAAGGCGCTCGAGCGGATGCGCGGATGGCCCGCGCGCTTTCCCCTCGTGGGCGACGTGCGCGGGCGCGGCCTGCTGATGGGCGTCGAGCTCGTGCGCGATCGCGGCACCCGCGAGCCGGCCCATGACGCGGCCGAGCGCATCCTCTACCGCGCGCTGGACCGCGGGCTTTCCTTCAAGACCTCGATGGGCAACGTGCTCACCCTCACGCCGCCGCTGGTCACGACCGCGGTGGACATGGACCGGGCCCTCGCGATCCTCGAGGAATGCCTCGCGGCGGAAGGCGACTGACATGGAAGCCGATCGCGCCAGGGACGATGCGGCCTTCATGCGCGAGGCGCTCGTGCTCGCGGCCGCCGCGGCGCGCGAGGGTGAGGTCCCTGTCGGCGCGGTGGTCGTGAAGGACGGCGCGATCGTCGGCCGCGGGTCAAACCGCCCCATCGGCGCAAAGGACCCGACCGCGCATGCGGAGATCGTGGCCTTGCGCGAGGCCGCCGCCGCCCTGGGCAACTACCGCCTGAGCGGCTGCGAACTCTTCGTGACCCTCGAGCCCTGCGCGATGTGCGTCGGCGCGATGCTGCATGCCCGGATCGGGCGCGTGGTCTTCGGCGCGGCGGACCCGAAGACGGGCGCCTGCGGCGGCGCCGTGTCCCTGTCGTCGGAGGCGAAGCTGAACCACCAGACCGCTTTCGCGGGCGGCACGCTCGCCGGGGAGTGCGGCGCGCTCCTCAAGCGCTTCTTCGCCGAGCGTCGCTAGCCCGTCTGGACAGGGGCCCGGGTGTAGAATTTCGGGGCTTTCCTTCGCAGAATCCCGAATGCCAGATCCCCGTTTCGTCCACCTGCGCCTGCACACGGAGTACTCCATCGTGGACGGCATGGCGCGCGTCGACGATGCGGTCGAGGCAGCCGCCGTGGACGGGATGCCGGCGCTCGCGATCACCGACGCCGGCAATCTCTTCGGCGCCGTCAAGTTCTTCCTGGCGGCGCGCGCCAGGGGCGTGCAGCCGGTCATCGGCTGCGATCTCGCGATCACCAACGAGAAGAGCCGCGACCACCCGCACCGCGTGGTGGCGCTTTGCCGGGACCGGGCGGGATACCTGGCGATGTGCGACCTGATCACCCGTGCTTACGCGGAGAACCAGTGGCGCGGGCGGGCCGAAGTGCGCCGGGAATGGCTCAAGGGTGTGGCGGGGCTCATCGTCCTGTCGGGTGCCGCTTCGGGAGACGTGGGCTGCGCGCTCCTCGCGAACCAGGCGGCGCAGGCGGAAGCGCTCGCCCGGGCCTGGGCGGAGGATTTCCCCGGCGCCTACTACCTCGAGGTGCAGCGCGCGGACCCCGCAAGGAACGAGCCGCAGGTGAGGGCGGCGGTGGCCCTGGCGGGGCGGCTGGGGCTTCCCGTCGTCGCAACCCACCCGGTGCAGTTCGTGCGGCCCGAGGACTACATGGCGCACGAGACGCGCGTGTGCATCGCCCAGGGCTTCGTGCTCGGCGACCGGCGCCGGCCCCGCGACTTCAAGCCCTCCCAGTACTTCAAGTCGCAGGCGGAGATGGCGGAGCTCTTCGCCGACCTTCCCGAGGCGCTCGAGAACTCCGTGGAGATCGCGAGGCGGTGCACCTACGAGTTCTCCCTCGGCAAGACCCGGCTGCCGGATTTCCCGACGCCGGGCGGCGAGTCCGTGGAGCGGTACCTGCGCGCCGAGGCCCTGCGCGGGCTCGATGCGCAGCTCGCGGTGCTCTATCCGGACGAGGCGAAGCGTTCCTCGGAGCGCCCCCGCTATGTCGAGCGGCTCGACTACGAAGTGGCGACCATCGTGCAGATGGGATTTCCGGGCTACTTCCTCATCGTGGCCGACTTCATCGGCTGGGCCAAGTCCCACGGCGTGCCGGTGGGTCCGGGGCGCGGTTCCGGCGCGGGGTCGCTGGTGGCGTTTTCGCTGGGCATCACGGGTCTCGACCCGCTGCGCTACGAACTGCTCTTCGAGCGCTTCCTCAACCCGGAGCGCGTGTCGATGCCCGACTTCGACATCGACTTCTGCCAGGAAGGCCGCGACCGGGTGATCGATTACGTGCGCGACAAGTACGGCGCGCAGTGCGTGTCGCAGATCGTGACCTTCGGGACCATGGCCGCGAAGGCGGTGGTGCGCGACGTCGGGCGCGTGCTCGGCATGGGTTTCGGGGAAGTCGACCGGATCGCGAAGCTGATCCCTTTCGAGCTGGGCATCACGCTCGACAAGGCCATCGTGGCGGAGCCGCAGCTGAAGAGCCTCATCGAGGAGAACGAGGAGGTCGCCGAGCTCATGCGCCTGGCCAAGGCCCTGGAAGGGCTCACGCGCAACGTGGGCATGCACGCGGGCGGCGTCCTGATCGCGCCCGGAAAGCTCACCGACTTCACGCCGCTCTATTGCGCCGACGGCTCGGCCGCGTCGGTGAGCCAGTTCGACAAGGACGACGTGGAGAAGGCCGGGCTCGTGAAGTTCGACTTCCTGGGCCTCACGACGCTCACCCTCATCGCCGAGAGCGAGCGCCACATCCGCGCCATGGGCCACCCCGACTTCGACATCCAGGCGATCCCCCTGGACGACCCGGCGACCTACAAGGTCTTCTCCTCGGGCAACACGGTCGCGATCTTCCAGTTCGAATCGCGCGGCATGCGCGACCTCATCATGAAGGCGCGCCCGGACCGCCTCGAGGACCTCATCGCCCTGAACGCCCTCTACCGCCCGGGCCCGATGGACCTGATCGGCGAGTTCATCGACCGCAAGCACGGGCGGGCGCGCTGGGAATACCTGGATCCGAGGCTGAAGGACATCCTCGAGCCCACTTACGGCGTCATGACCTACCAGGAGCACGTCATGACCATCGCCCAGGTGATCGGCGGCTACACCCTGGGCGGGGCCGACGTGCTGCGCCGGGCCATGGGCAAGAAGAAGGCCGAGGAGATGGCCGAGCAGCGCGAGATCTTCCTCAAGGGGGCGACGGAGCGCGGCCTCGAAGCGCGCAAGGCGAGCGTCCTCTTCGACCAGATGGAGAAGTTCGCGGGCTACGGGTTCAACAAGTCGCACTCGGCGGCGTACGCGCTCGTGGCCTACCAGACCGCCTACCTCAAGGCCCATTTCCCCGCCTCGTTCTGCGCGGCCAACCTTTCGGCAGTGATGAACGACACCGACAAGGTGCAGGTCGTCTTCGACGATGCGCGGCGAAACGGCCTCGTCGTGGCTCCGCCGGACGTGAACGAGGGCGGGTACCGTTTCACCCCCATGGATGCGAAGCACGTCCGCTACGGCCTGGGGGCGGTGAAGGGCACCGGCGAGCAGGCGATCGCCAACGTGGTCGCCGCGCGCGAGGCGGGCGGGCCGTTCCGCGACCTGGGCGACTTCTGCCGCCGCGTGGACCGCCGGGTGGTGAACCGCCGTGCCATGGAGGCGCTCATCAAGGCGGGCGCATTCGATTCCGTCGACCGCAACCGCGCCGGGATCCTCGCCTCGCTCGGTGCCGCGATCGAGGTCGCGGAAAAGGCCGAGCGTTTCGCGCAGCAGACGAGCCTCTTCGGCGGGGCGGAGGAGACGGCCGCGGAAGCCTTCGAGCTCATCCGCGTGCCGGAGTGGCCGGAGCGCGAGCGCCTGCTCGCCGAGAAGCAGAGCCTGGGTTTCTACCTGAGCGGTCATCCGTTCAGCGCGTGGAAGGACGAGATCCGCCGCGTGGCCCGCACGCCGCTCGCGAGCCTGCAGCCCGCGGCCGAGCCGCAGATGGCCGCCGGGGTGATCTACGGCGTCGCGATGCGCAACTCGCGGCGCGGGCGCATGGCCGTGCTCACCCTGGACGACGGCAGCGCGCGCATCGAGGTCGTGGTCTACGGGGAGCTCTTCCACGAGAAGCGGGCGGTCATCCAGGAGGACCAGGTAGTCGTCGTGCAGGGCCGGGTTTCCCAGGACGACTTCTCGGGCGGGATCCGCTTCAATGCCGACAAGCTCATGGACCTGGCCGAGATACGCAGCCAGTACGCGAAGTTGATCCGGCTTTCCATCAACGGGCAGGCAGACTCGGCGAAGCTGCGTGCGCTCATCGCGCCGCACGCCGGCGGGAAGTGCGCCGTGGCGATCCGTTACCGCAATGCGCAGGGCGAATGCGACATCCGGCTGCCGGACGAATACCGGGTGAAGGTTTCGGCGCCGCTCCTGGCCGCGCTGTCGGAGTGGCTCACGGAGCGCAATGTCGAGGTCGTCTATTGAGGAGGCGTTCCCGCGACGGCAGGCAGCGGGAACGCCGTACGACCGGACGCACGATGCACTCGCGCCCGATTGAAACCGGTGATTGCGCCGGTCAACGTCGGCGGGCAGCGGGATCGCCGTACGGCCGGACGCATGATGCAACTGCGCCCGACTGAATCCGGTGAATGCGCCGGTCAACGTCGGCCGGCAACGGAAACGCCGCTTGAGCACATGGGGAAGGCACCAGCAACCGTGTGACTCCGGTGATGGCACCGGCGGGCCGTCACTCCGTGGGACGGGATTCGAAATCCGCGAAGGCGCCGCTTTCTTCCGCGACCTCGACTTTCGAGACGCGTGCCGAAGGCGGCCCGTGGCGCGACCAGGCGAGCAGTTGCTCGACGGCCGCGGCCGGCCCCGCCACGACTGCCTCCACCGTGCCGTCTCGCCGGTTGCGCACCCAGCCGGCGAGGCCCAGGCGAAGCGCCTCGTGCTGGAGCGAGTAGCGGAACCCCACGCCCTGCACGACGCCGTGAATGCGAAGCCGCCGGCAGGCCGGCTCACTCATCGCCACCCACCCGGCCGCGGCTGCGCTTGGTGACGCCGCGCAGCTTCTTCGCCCCGATGCGCCGCTCGCGCGATCCCCGCGTGGGCTTGGTCGCGACACGCTTCTTCGGGACGTGATTCAGGCGCACGAGCCGCCCGGCAAGGCGCTCGAAGGCGATGTCTCGGTTGCGGTGCTGCGAGGAGGAATCCTGCGCGATCACCACGACGCCCGACGGCGGGTGCGTGAGCCGGAGCGCCGACTCGGTGCGGTTCACGTGCTGCCCGCCCGGGCCGCTCGCGCGGAAGACCTCGACCACCACCTCGCGCTCGAGCGTGGCGCGGTCCGTGGCGTAGGGCGGTGGGGCGAGGGGAACCCTTCTCGTGGCCATGGTCGATTGCAGGTCCGGCGTTCATTGAACTCCCGGCCGATGATCGGCGACCGGTTCACGATCGCAGCGTTCGCCAGGCGGCTTTCCGGGCGCCCGATCCATCGGACGCCTATTTGATGCGCATGCCCGGCGTCGCGCCCGCGTCGGGCGACAGGAGGTAGATGGAACTGCCGTCGCCGGAGGCGAGCACCATCCCCTGCGACTCGCCGAAGCGCATCTTCCGGGGCGCGAGGTTCGCGACCATCACCGTAAGGCGCCCGACGAGGTCCTTGGGGGTGTAGGCCGAGCGGATGCCGGCGAACACGGTCCGCGTCTCCTGCCCGATGTCGAGCGTCAACTTGAGGAGCTTGTCGGCGTCCGGGACCAGTTCCGCGTCGACGATGCGCGCCACGCGCAGGTCGATCTTGCCGAAATCGTCGATGGAGATCGTCTCGCCCACGGGCGGGATGGGCGCGGGCCGTGGCGGCTCGACGGGCTCCAGCCGGAACTCGGGCGCCTCCGCGGCGGCGGGCTTCGCGGCCTCGGGCTTCGATTCGGACGCGGGCTCGAGCAGCTGCTCGATCTGCTTCGGGTCAATGCGCGACAGCAGGTGCTTGTAGGGCTGCACCGTGTGCCCCGGCTTGAGGGCGCTGGCGACGTCCTCCCAGGTCATCGGCTTGGCCAGTCCGAGGAAGGCCTCGACGTCCTCGGCCACCCGCGGCAGCACGGGCTTCAGGTAGATGGTGAGGATGCGGAAGAGCTCCAGGTAGAGGGTGCAGAACCACTGCAGGGCGGCTTCCTGGCCGGGCTCCTTGGCGATCTCCCAGGGCTTCTGCTCGTCGACGTACTGGTTCACCCGGTCGGCGAGGAACATCACCTGCCGGATCGCCTTGCTGAACTCTCGGGCGTCGTAGTCGGCAGCGATCTGGTCGGCGAAGCTCCTGACCTCGAAGAGGATCGCGGGCACCTGCTCCTCGTTGTCGGGCACCGGGGCGGCGACGCTGCCGCGCAGCTTGTACTTCAACTCCCGGCCGGCGGAGAGCGCCTCGTCCGAGAGCTTGCCGGCGAAGCGTTTCGAGATGAACCCGGCCGCGCGGCTCGCGATGTTCACGTACTTGCCCACCAGGTCGGAATTCACCCGCGCGAGGAAGTCGTCCGGGTTGAAGTCGAAGTCCTCGACGCGGGCGTTCAGCTTCGCGCCGAGGTAGTAGCGCAGCCACTCCGGGTTCAGGCCCAGGTCCGCGTACTTCTGCGGGCTCACGGTCACGCCGCGGGACTTCGACATCTTCTCGCCCGAGAGGGTGATGAAGCCGTGCACGAAGACGTTGTCGGGGATCTTCCGGCCGGCGAACTTGAGCATGGCGGGCCAGAAGAGCGTGTGGAAGTAGATGATGTCCTTGCCGATGAAGTGGATTTGCTCCACCTTGGGGTCGGCCACGTACTTGGCGAAGTCGAGCCCCTTGCGGTCCAGGAAGCTCTTGAGCGAGGCGAGGTAGCCGATCGGAGCGTCGAGCCACACGTAGAAGTATTTGCCCTTGGCTCCGGGGATCTCGATTCCGAAGTAGGGCGCGTCCCGGGTGATGTCCCAGTCGTTGAGCCCCCCGTCGAGCCACTCGCGCACCTTGTTGGCGACCTCGGGCTGGAGCTTGCCGTCCTGCGTCCAGGCCTTGAGGAACTCCACGCAGCGCGGATCGGACAGGCGGAAGAAGAAGTGATCCGACTTCTTCATCACCGGCGTGGCGCCGGTCAGCGCGGAGGTGGGGTTCTTCAGGTCGGTCGGCGTGTAGACGGCCCCGCAGGACTCGCAGGAATCGCCGTACTGGTCCTTGGTGCCGCACTTAGGGCACTCGCCCTTGATGTAGCGGTCGGGCAGGAACATGCCTTTCACCGGGTCGAAGAACTGCTCGATCGTCTTCGAGGCGATGAACCCGGCTTCGCGCAGCGCCGCGAAGATCTCGCCGGCGAGCGCGCGGTTCTCCTCCGAGTGCGTGGTGTGGAAGTGGTCGAAACTGATGCCGAAGCGCGCCAGGTCGCGCTTGTGGGATTCGGCCACGCGGCCGATCAGCTCCTCGGGGGTGATGCCCTCGGCCTCGGCCTTGAGCATGATCGGCGCCCCGTGGGTGTCGTCCGCGCACACGAAGTGCACCTTGTGCCCCTGCAGCCGCTGGAAGCGCACCCAGATGTCGGCCTGGGTGTACTCCATGATGTGCCCGATGTGGAACGGGGCGTTGGCGTAGGGGAGCGCCGTGGTGACGAAAAGCTTGCGGGGCATGGAGCCGGGTGGCGAGCCTAAGGTGGTTGACGGACGGCTCGGGCCGCCGCGCTTCGCGGCGGCGAGTGCATGAATTCGGTGCGATAGGGGTCAACGCGATTGTAGCAAATTGCTTTAGAATTGCGCGCTTCCCTCCCGCTTCCGCGTTCGCCCCGCGAACGCCGCTCCCCAGCCATGGCAATCACCGACAAGGACGTCCTCGCAGCACTTTCCGAACTCGTCGATCCGGTCACCGGACGCAACTACGTCGAGGCCCGGTGCGTGAAGAACGTGAAGGTCGACGGCGGCAAGGTCTCGCTCGACATCATCCTGGGCTACCCCGCCCGGGGGGTGCTCGAGCAGGTGCGCGCCCAGGTGAGTGACCGGCTCAAGGCGATGCCGGGCGTGGAGGGCGCGAGCGTCAACGTCTCTTCCAAAATCGTCTCGCACGCGGTGCAGCGGGGCGTGAAGCTGGTTCCCGGCATCAAGAACATCATCGCGGTGGCCTCCGGCAAGGGCGGCGTGGGCAAGAGCACGACCGCGGTCAACCTCGCGCTCGCGCTGGCGGCCGAGGGGGCGACGGTCGGCATGCTCGACGCCGACATCTACGGGCCCTCCCAGCCCACGATGCTGGGGGTGACCGGGCGGCCGACCTCGGTCGACGGCAAGTCTATGGAGCCGATGGAAGGGCACGGCATCCAGGCGATGAGCGTGGGCTTCCTCATCGAGGCCGATACCCCCATGGTCTGGCGCGGACCGATGGTCACGCAGGCCCTCGAGCAGTTGCTCACGGAAACGCGCTGGCGGGATCTCGACTACCTCGTGGTGGACCTGCCGCCGGGCACGGGCGACATCCAGCTCACGCTCGCCCAGAAGGTGCCGGTGACGGGGGCGGTGATCGTCACCACGCCCCAGGACATCGCCCTCATCGACGCTCGAAAGGGCCTCAAGATGTTCGAGAAGGTGGGCGTGCCCATCCTCGGCATCGTCGAGAACATGGCGACACACGTGTGCTCGAAGTGCGGCCACGCCGAGCACATCTTCGGCCAGGGCGGCGGCGAGCGGATGTGCAAGGACTTCGACGTGGAGTTCCTGGGGGCGCTGCCGCTCGACATCACCATCCGCGAGCAGGCCGACAGCGGCAAGCCCAGCGTGGTGACCGACCCCGACGGACGGATCTCCGGGATCTACCGCGACATCGCCCGCAAGGTGGCCGCGCGCATCGCCCGGCAGGCGGAGGACCGCACCGCGATCTTCCCGAAGATCGTCGTGCAGAACACGTGATCACCGGCTATTGAAAGGGCATCGGGGTGATCGTTCGAGCGGACGATCGGCGCCGCTCAACTCCGTGAGCAAGAGACCATGAGCATCAAGAGCGACAAGTGGATCCGGCGCATGGCGGCGGCGCACGGCCTGATCGAGCCCTTCGAGCCCGGGCAGGTGCGGGAGGTCGACGGCAAGAGGATCGTCTCCTACGGCACCTCGAGCTACGGCTACGACATCCGCTGCTCGCGGGAATTCAAGATCTTCACGAACATCAACGCCACCATCGTCGACCCGAAGAACTTCGACGAGAAGTCCTTCGTGAACTTCGAGGGCGACGTGTGCATCATCCCGCCGAACTCCTTCGCGCTGGCGCGCACCGTGGAGTATTTCCGGATCCCGCGCAGCATCCTCACCGTCTGCCTCGGCAAGTCGACCTACGCGCGCTGCGGGATCATCGTGAACGTGACCCCTTTCGAGCCCGAGTGGGAGGGGTATGTGACGCTGGAATTCTCCAACACGACGCCGCTTCCCGCCAAGATCTACGCCGGCGAGGGCTGCGCGCAGGTGATCTTCTTCGAGTCCGACGAGGTCTGCGAAACCTCCTACCGCGACCGCGGCGGCAAGTACCAGGGCCAGCTCGGCGTCACCCTGCCGAAGATGTGAGCGCGGAGGGCGCGCATGCCCCTTCGGGCCAACGGCAGGCGCGGCCGCAGAAAACTTGCGGCGCGCGCCGGGATTTGCCCTATACTTCGCGCATTTTTCGCCCCCGGCACGGCCGGGGGCAGGCAACCGCCCCCGGACGGGGAGCCGAAGGAGGTCATCATGACAGGAGCGAGGAAGTACCGGAATGACGCCGCTGGCGTGCCCGTGCGCGCCATCCGTCCTTCCCGTATCGCCTCGACGACCCGTCACGAAAGACATCGATGCCCCGAGCCGTAGTCAAGAAGCTCCGCCCGCTTCCGGAGTTTCCCCTCGACACCCATCCCGAAGTCAGCCTCGACTTCACCCGCGTCAAGCAGTACCTCGCCCGGCACGCCTACAAGAAGCCGGTCCTCCTCGTCGATCTCGATATCGTCCGCACCAAGGCCCGGCGCTTCCGGGCGGCGCTGCCGCGCGTGCGCCCGCATTTCGCGGTGAAGGCGAACCCCGACCCGCGCGTCCTCAAGGCGCTGATCCAGGAGGGTTCGGGATTCGAGATCGCCTCCATCGCGGAACTCGACCTGCTCCTCGGGCTGGGCGTTCCCGTGGCCGAGATCTTCTACTCCAACCCCATGAAGTCGCGCGCCTACCTCCAGTACGCCGCGGCGAAGGGTGTGGAGTGGTACGTGGTCGATTCGGTCGAGGAAATCCGCAAGGTGCAGTCCGTGAAGGCCGACGCCAAGCTCTACCTGCGTATCGACGCGCCCAATATCGGCAGCGACTGGCCGCTCGCGGGCAAGTTCGGCGCGCACATGAGCGACATCCCGGAGCTGATCGAGGCCGCGGTGGAATGCAAGGCCGACCTCGCGGGCGTCACCTTCCACGTGGGCTCGCAATGCCTGAACCCGGATAACTGGCGCGTGGGCATGGAGCGCGCCCGCAAGGTCTTCGCGGCGATGCGCACCTCGGGCCTTTCCCCACGCCTGCTGAACCTGGGCGGCGGCTACCCGGTGCGCCACGTGAAGCCGATCCCCTCCATCGAGACCATCGCCGAGGTGATCAACCGGGAACTGCGCCATTTCGGCCCGGAGATCCAGGTGATCGCCGAGCCCGGGCGCTACCTCGTCTCCGACGCGGGCTACTTCATCTGCCGCGTCATCGGCAGCGCCACCCGCAACGGCCAACGCTGGCTGTACTGGGACGCGGGCGTCTTCGGCGGCGTGATCGAGACCACCGAGGGGCTGCGCTACAACCTGTACACGGACCGTGACGGCGAGCCGGTCGCCTGGAACGTGGCGGGGCCGACCTGCGATTCGGTCGACGTGGTGATGCGCGACGAGCTCCTGCCCGCCGACCTGCAGGAAGGCGACTTCATCTTCATCAAGAATGCCGGCGCGTACACCACGGCGTACGCCTCGAACTTCAACGGCTTCCCGCTGCCCGAGGTGGCTGTCCTCGGCGTGGTCTAGGGGGCCGCGCCGGTGACGGCCGCTTCCGCGCTCGCCTTCGAGCCCGCCGACCCCGATTTCGCGCGCTGCACGCGGGAGAGCTTCGCGAGGCAGGGTGCGATGGCGCTCCTCGGGGCGTCGCTCGGGCGGGTGGAGCCGGGTCGGCGCACGCACTGCGCGACGGGGCTGCAGACGGTCATGCGCATCGTCGGGCGCGCCGGCGTGCGCGGCTAGCGGTGGCCCAGGACTTCTGGGCTTCGAGCGGCTACCGGCTGCTCGATCGCGGTCCCGAGGGCTGGCTGGTGCCCCGCGACGACTACTTCCGGCATTTCCTAGCCCGGGCAGAGCTCGTGCCGCCCCCCGAGGCGGGCCCGGGCGAGCGCCACTTGCACGCGCGGCTCCTCGACAAGCCGCGCCTGGCGGTCGGGGAAGCCGACCTCGCGGCCGTGGAAGACGCGGACGCCCGGGAGAACTGGACCGAGTACCTGCGGTTTCGCGACCGCCTGCTGGCCTCGGGCTCGCTCGAGGCGTGCTACCTCGACCGCTTCCGGCCTTCCACTGCCGACCGCTCCGGCCCGCCAGAGGCAGGGGCCATTGCGCCGCCGTTCGTCGACGCGCTCGCGCAAGCGATCGTCCGCGGTCTCCTCGAAGGCACGGCGGATCCCTGGCTCGCGCGCGCGGGCGAGCTCTTCTTCCGGCGGCAGCGGGTGAGCGTGGAGGGCGGGCAGGTGCTCGCGGCGGACGCCTCCACCATCGAGGCCTACGCGGAGACGGGCGGTTTCGGCAACGTCGGACGGCTCCTGAAGCAGCAGCAGACGCCCGTGGCCACGGTGAAGATGGACGTGCTGACTGCGGAAAACGCGCCGTTCTATTTCCTGCGCGACGAGCTCTTCTCCTTTCTCCTGGACCTCACGCCCGGGCGCGAGGGTGCGGAGGCGCTCGCCCGTGTCCTGGAGCGCTGGGTCGCGCATTTCGCCGGCGTGCGGGTGGCGATCGAGCCGGTGGAGCGCGTCGACGACGAGCACTGGCGCTGGCACGTGGGCCTCGACGTCGAGTCGACCGCGATCCTGAACGCCCTCTATCTCGGCGAGGCGCTCGCCGACGGGATGCGCGAGAGGCTCGCCACGCTCTTCCGGCTCGCGTTCGAGGATCCGGCCGATGCGATCGCCGAGGTGGCCGGCGGCCCGGTCTACCTCGGGCTCGCCTTCCGCGAGGACCACACGTTCAAGCTGAAGCCGCAGAACCTCCTCGTGAACCTGCCCTTCGCGCGGGCGAGCTGAGGGCCGCATCGCGGTAAGATGCCGGTATCGAACGATCCACGGGTGAGACCATGCCTTCCGCCGGCGAAACCACGGGCGCCTTCATGCTCAGCAAGGAAATCGACCTCCTGATGGCCGAGCGCTCCCACCTGCTCCGCGTCGCGGGAGCGGCTGCGCAGTTCGTCGCCCTCATGGAGAGCCGGTCGCTCCCCGCCTCGGTGGCCACGGAGGCGGAGCTCCTTGGCGAAAGCGTCAACGCGTTGCCCGAGGACACGTTGCGCGACGCGCTCTCGGCCATCACCCGGCCCCGCCAGGAGGAAGATCGATGAATCCCGAAGCCTTCAACATGAGCATCCGCAAGTTCCTGAAGAGCGTGGGCGTGCAGTCCCAGCGCGAGATCGAGGTCGCCGTGGAAGCGGCGATCGCCGCCGGCAAGCTCAAGGGCGGCGAGACCCTTCCCGCGAAGATGACGCTCACCATCGAGGGACTCGCGCTCAGCGTGACCGTCGACGGGCGCATTGCGCTCGAATAGCAGGCCGTGAGCGGCCGCGAAGGCGCCCAGGCCGTCACCTGGGACGATGTCGAGAGCGCGGCGCAGCGCCTGGAGGGCGTCGCGCACCGCACGCCGGTGATGACCTCGCGCACGTTCGACGAGCGCACGGGCACCCACGCCTTCTTCAAGTGCGAGAACTTCCAGCGCATGGGAGCGTTCAAGTTCCGCGGCGCCTACAACGCGATGTCACGACTCCCGACGCAGGCGCGCGAGCGTGGTGTCGTCGCCTTTTCCTCGGGCAACCACGCACAGGCCGTGGCGCTCGCGGGACGGCTGCTCGGCATTCCCGCCGCGATCGTCATGCCCGCGGACGCCCCCGAGGTGAAGGTGGCGGCCACGAAGGGCTACGGCGCCGAGGTCATCCTCTACGACCGCGCCGCCGGGCAGGATCGCGAGCAGTTCGCCGCGGGCATCGCGGCCGAGCGGGGCGCAACACTCATTCCTCCCTTCGACCACCCGCACGTGATCGCGGGGCAGGGCACGGCCGCCCGCGAGCTGATCGAGGAGACCGGGCCGCTCGACTGGCTCTTCGTGTGTTGTGGCGGAGGCGGGCTGCTGTCGGGCTGCGCCGTGGCCGCGCGCCACCTCTCGCCGGGCATCAAGGTCGTGGGCGTGGAGCCGGCGGCGGGCGACGACGCTGCCCGGTCGTTCCGCACGCGCGAGCTGCAGCGCGTCGACAATCCGCAGACCATCGCCGACGGCGCGCGCACCCAGTCGCTGGGCGCGCTCACCTTCCCGCTCGTGCTGGCGAACGTCCACGACTTCCTCACCGTATCCGACGACGAGCTGGTGCAGGCGATGCGCTTCCTGTGGGAGCGCATGAAGCTCGTCGTGGAGCCCACGGGAGCGCTCGCGACGGCCGGGGTGCTCTCCGGCAGGCTCGACGCGCGAGGTGCACGCGTGGGCATCATCCTCTCCGGCGGAAACGTCGACCTGCGCGCCGCCGCGAAACTCTTCGCGTGAGCCCTGCTCGGGTGGTCGTGCCTCCGGCCGTTCCGAGGCGCCGATCCGCGCTGTGGCGGTGGATAGGCCGCACGGTGATGCGCATGACGGGGTGGAAGTTCGACGGGGCGTTCCCCGACGTCTCTCGCATGGTGGTCGCGGTGGCGCCGCATACGTCGAACTGGGACTTCCTCCACGGCGCGGCGGCGATGTTCGCGCTCGACCTGAAGCTCACCTTCATCGGCAAGCACACGCTCTTCGTGTGGCCCTTCTCGGTCTTGCTGCGCTGGATGGGCGGCGTCCCCGTGGACCGGTCGGCGGCCCACGGCGTGGTCGGCGAGGCCGTCGCCTCCTTCCGGGGCGCGGAGTCGCGCATGCTGGTGATCGCCCCCGAGGGCACGCGCAGGAAGGTGGAGCGCTACAAGACGGGGTTCCTGCACATCGCCCGGGGCGCGGACGTGCCCGTCGTCCTCGTGGGCCTCGACTACGGGTCGCGCACGGTGCGCATCGGCCCCGTGATAGACGTGGGGGAGGACATCGACGCCGAGCGCCGGCGCATCGAGGCGCACTTCGCCCGCATCCCCGGCCGGTATCCGCAGTAGCCCGGGAAGGCGGGCCGGCGGCGGTGCCGATGTGCCTGTGCAGGATCCGGCAGCCGTCGGCGCTGGCCACCGCGACTGCGCCCAGGGTCCGCGCTCGCGGCGGCGTGCCCCATGCACCTATAATCGTCGGGAGAACCGGAAGCCCTCCTTGAACCTCGCCGCCCTCCTGGCCGCCCTCGTCGCGCAGTACGCCTATCCACCGCCGGACAGGCCACCGCTTGCCGCGTTCTACGGCCGGTTGTGCCTGTCGACCTCCAAGCGCCTGAACGCGGGCGACCGGAATTCGGGAATTCTCGCCTACGTGCTGCTCATCGCCGTGGTCCTCGTTCCCCTGGGCCTCGTCGCGGCGCTGGCGGCGTGGCTCCACGGCTTCCTGCTGTTCGCGCTCAACGCCCTGATCCTCTACGGGAGCCTTCGCTTCCTGCAGAGCACGGCAAACCTGGGCGCGATCGAGCGCCACCTGCGCGACGCAGACGCGGCGGCGGCCTCGCGCCGCCTGGCGCAATGGCAGGGAGAGCCCGCGCTTTCCGACGATCCCGGGGCCACCGCCCGGCTGGCGGCCGAGCACGGCCTGCGCGAGGCGCACCACGGAACCTTCGCGATCCTCTTCTGGTTCCTCGTCCTGCCAGGGCCGCTGGGCGCAGTGCTCTACCCGCTCACGCAGCGCGCCGCGCGACTCTGGGAGCTGGGCGAGGAACCCGACGAACGCGAATTCGGATGGTTCGCGGGGCGCGCGTTCGAGGCCCTCGACTGGATTCCGCGGCGCGTGACGGCATTCGTGTTCGCGATCGTCGGCAATTTCGAGGACGCGCTCTACTGCTGGCGTTCGCAGGCCGCGCACTGGCTTCGCCCCGGGGAAGGCATCGTCCTTGCGAGCGGCGCCGGCGCGCTGGGCGTGCGCCTGGGCGAACCGGTCGCGCACGGCGAGGCCATCGTCGACCGGCCGGCCCTCGGCACGGGAGAGGCGGCGGGCGAGGAGGCGCTCGCGAGCCTCGAGGGCCTGCTGTGGCGCGCACTCGTGCTGTGGCTTGCCGCGTTCCTCCTCCTGGCGACGCTTTCGCTATCCTGAAGTGCACCGTCCGCGCCAAGCGTGGCCCCGGGGCATTTGCTACACTCGCGTCGAACCTCGCCAGGGGCCCTAGAAGAGGCTGCCCGCGGGGCAAGACCATTCCATACGAGGAGATCCCCCATGGCACGACTTTCCCCCCACGCCCTGATTCGCACCGCGGCCTTCGCCGCCGGCATCGCGATCGCAGGTTCAGCGGCCGCGGTCGACAGCATCAAGATGATGATCCCCGCCAACCCCGGCGGCGGCTGGGACACCACGGGCCGAGAGCTCGGCAAGGCGATGCTCGCCTCGGGCGCGGTGAAGAACATGCAGTACGACAACAAGGGCGGCGCCGCGGGCGCCATCGGTCTCGCGCAGTTCGTGAGCGCCTCCAAGGGCGATCCCAATGCGCTCATGATGGGCGGCATGGTGATGATCGGCGGCACGATCCAGAACAAGTCCGCCGTGACCATGGACCAGGTCACGCCCATCGCGCGCCTCACCTCGGAGTTCGAGGTCGTGGTGGTGCCGGCCAATTCGCCCATCAAGGACATGAAGGACCTGATGGCGAAGTTCAAGGCCGATCCGGGCAGCATCTCCTGGGGTGGCGGCAGCGCCGGCGGGACCGACCACATCCTCGCGGGCCTGCTCGCCACGGAAGTCGGCGTCGAGCCCGGCAAGGTGAACTACGTCCCCTTCAAGGGCGGCGGGGAGGCCGTGGCGGCCATCATCGGCGGCCACGTCTCGGCGGGAGTCTCCGGCGTATCGGAGTTTGCGCAACACATCCAGTCCGGCAAGATGCGTGCGCTGGGCGTGTCTTCCGCCTCCCGGGTCGCCAACATCCCGACGCTGAAGGAGCAGGGCTTCAACGTCGAGCTGGCCAACTGGCGCGGCATCTTCGGCGCGCCCGGCATTTCGAAAGAACAGCAGGCGGCGCTCATCAAGGTGGTCGAGGCCGGCACCAAGTCCAAGTCCTGGGAGGAGACGCTCCAGCGCCAGGACTGGACAGCGTTCTGGCTGCCGGGCGAACAGTACGGTGCCTTCATCCAGGCGGAGACCAAGCGCATCGGCGAGATCCTCGCCGGGCTCAAGCTCGGCAAGAAATAGCGGTGCTGCCGGCGCCCGGGTGACCGGGCGCCGCCGCTTCGATGGTCAAGCCACTTCCCAAGGGGCAACTCGCGGTTTCGCTTGGCGTGCTCGTGCTGGGCGCGCTAGTGCTCGCCGGCGCGTGGGATCTCTCCACCGGCGGCGGCTATGCGCAGGTCGGGCCGGGAGTGGTGCCGCGCATCGTCGGCGGCGCGCTGCTGTTTCTCGGCGCGCTGCTCCTTCGCGAGGCGCTGACCGGGGGCTTTCGAGGCCACGACGAGGAGGCCGAATCCCGGGTGCCCATGGACTGGCGGGCCTTTGCGTGGATCACCGGCGGCATCATCCTCTACGGCTTCCTGGTCGAACGCGCCGGCTTCATCCTCGCCTCGGCGATGCTCTTCGTGGCCGTCTCGCGCGGTTTCGCGAGCCGGCGCTGGCTCTCCAACTCCCTCGTGGGACTGGTGCTCGCGTCCTTCATCTTCGGGGTCTTCAACTACGCCCTGGGACTCACGCTGCCCGCGGGCTTGCTGCAGGCGATCCTTCCCTAGATGGACGTCCTGGCACCGCTCCTCGACGGATTCGCGGTCGCGCTCACCGCCCAGAACCTCCTCTGGGCGCTGGTCGGCGTCACGCTGGGCACCGCCGTGGGCGTGCTTCCCGGCGTGGGGCCGGCGGTCACCATCGCGCTGCTCCTGCCGATCACCACGAAGGTGGACGCGAGCGGCGCGCTGATCATGTTCGCGGGCGTGTACTACGGTGCGATGTACGGCGGCTCGACCACCTCGATCCTGCTGAACACGCCCGGCGAGAGTGCGACCATCGTCACCGCGCTGGAGGGCAACCAGATGGCCCGGCGCGGGCGGGCGGGCCCGGCGCTCGCCACGAGCGCCATCGGCTCCTTCGTCGCGGGAACGATCGCCACCATCGGGCTCACCTTCCTGTCGCCGCTGGTGGTGGAGTTGGGCCTGAAGTTCGGGCCGCCGGAGTATTTCGCCCTGATGATCGTGGCCTTCACCACGGTGTCGTCGGTGCTGGGCGACTCGACCCTGCGCGGCATCGCGAGCCTTTTCCTCGGGCTTGCGATCGGGCTGGTCGGAATCGACAACCAGACGGGGCAGGCGCGCTTCGCCTTCGGCGTTCCGCAGCTCCTCGACGGCATCGAGGTCGTGACCGTCGCCGTGGGCCTCTTCGCCGTCGGCGAGACGATCTATCTCGCCTCCAAGATGCACCAGGTCCAGGAGAAGCTCGAGGCGATCTCCGGCTCCATCTGGATGAAGGCGGAAGACTGGAAGCGCTCGTGGAGGCCCTGGATTCGCGGCACGCTCATCGGTTTCCCGTTCGGGTCCATCCCGGCGGGAGGCGCGGAGATCCCGACCTTTCTCTCCTACGCCATCGAGAGGAAGCTCGCGAAGAACCCGGAGGAGTTCGGCCACGGCGCGATCGAGGGCGTGGCCGGGCCCGAAGCCGCGAACAACGCCTCGTCCACGGGGACGATGGTGCCGCTGCTCACGCTCGGGCTGCCGACCTCGGCCACCGCGGCGATCATGCTCTCGGCGTTCCAGCAATACGGGCTGCAGCCGGGGCCGCTCCTCTTCGAGTCCAATGCCGCGCTCGTCTGGGGCCTGATCGCGAGCTTCTACGTCGGCAACGTGATGCTCCTCGTCCTGAACCTGCCGCTCGTGGGGCTCTGGGTGAAGCTGCTCGCGATCCCGAAGCCGCAGCTCTACGCCGGGATCCTCGTCTTCGCGACGATGGGCGTGTACGGGATGCGCCAGTCGCCCTTCGACGTTTTCCTGCTCTACGGCGTGGGCCTCGTCGGCTTTCTCATGCGCCGGTTCGGGTTCCCCACGGCTCCGGCGATCGTCGGCATGATCCTGGGACCGCTCGCCGAGGAACAGATGCGCCGCGCGCTCGCCATCAGCCAGGGCGACCCGAGTATTTTCGTGACGCATCCCATCTCGGCGGGACTGCTCGCGGTGGCGGTGGCCGTGATCGCCGCGCCGTGGCTTTGGCGCTGGTTCGGGCCCGGCAGGAAGCCCGCCTAGCAAGCCCCCGGAGGCGACGGCACGCGTGCCGGGACGAGGACGCGGCGCCCTTGCGAAAGTGCTAACCTGACCGCATCTCCGTTCTGCACGGAGGTGCGTGATGCATTCCACGGTTCGCCCCGCCGCGGTCGCGGGAGCCTTCTACCCCGGTGACGCGGCAACTCTCGCCGACGAAGTGCGGCGGTATTTGCGCGGCGCATCAGGCGCCCGCGGGGAGGCGCGCGCGCCGAAGGTGATCATCGCTCCCCATGCCGGCTTCGTGTACTCCGGGCCGGTAGCCGCCAGCGCCTATGCACGCGTGGCATCGCTGCGCGGCACGGTCACGCGCGTGGTGCTCGCGGGGCCGGCCCATCGCGTCGCGGTCCCGGGCGCGGCCGTGCCGGAGGCGAAAGCCTTCGCCACGCCGCTCGGCGACATCGCCCTGGATGAGGAGGCCCTGCAGCGGCTGCGCCGGCTTCCGTTCGTCGAGTCGAGCGATCGTGCCCACGCGCTCGAGCACTCCCTCGAGGTGCAACTGCCGTTCCTGCAAGCCGTCTTGGGGCAGTTCCGGCTCGTTCCCGTCGTGGTCGGAGGAGCCTCGCCCGAAGAGATGGCCCGCCTCCTGGAAACGGTGTGGGGAGGAGACGAGACCCTCATCGTCGTGAGCACGGACCTTTCCCATTACCTGCCCTACGCCATGGCGAGCGAACGCGATCGCCGGACGGCAGACGCGATTCTCGCGTTCTCCCCACGATTGGATCCCGAGGATGCGTGTGGTGCCGCGCCGGTGAACGGGCTGCTGGTGCTTGCGCGCCGCCTCGGCCTCCGGATCGAGCTCGTGGACTTGCGCAACTCCGGGGATACTGCGGGCGGCCGGGGCCAGGTCGTCGGCTACGGTGCCTTCGTGCTGCATGAACCGGCGCGTCCCCATGCCTGAAGACCTCGACCGGGGAACGGTGCTCGTGACGATAGCCCGCGAGGCGATCGCCGAAAGGCTGGGACTGCCGGCGCCTGGCGAGCGGCGCGAGCCGTGGCTCGCGATTCCCGCCGCGACCTTCGTCACCTTGCGGATCGAGGAGGCGCTGCGCGGCTGCATCGGCAGCGTCGATCCGCGCCGCCCGCTCGGCGTCGACGTCGCCGCCAATGCCTGCGCGGCGGCGTTTTCCGATCCGCGCTTCTCGCCGCTCACGCAGGCGGAACTCGGGACGGTTCGCGTCGAGGTCTCCGTGCTGTCGCCGCGAACCCCCCTGGACGTGACGGGGGAGTCGGACGCGGCGGCGCGGCTTCGCCCCGGCGTGGACGGCGTGTATCTCGAGTACCAGGGACGGGCGGCGACGTTCCTGCCGCAAGTGTGGGAAAGCCTGCCCGATCCCGTGGATTTCCTCGCCGCCCTTCGGGACAAGGCGCGGCTGCCGGCGCGCTTCTGGGACCCGGGAATCCGGCTCACGCGCTACACCGTGGAGAAGTATGCCGATGGGCACCCGGCCGGCTGAACCCCTGGAAGGCTCTCGCCATCCGGCTCGCTGGTGGCACCGGCTGGACGACGGGCGCATCCAGTGCGACCTGTGCCCACGCGACTGCCGCCTGCACGAGGGGCAGCGCGGTGCCTGTTTCGTGCGCGCACGCGAGGGCGACGCGATGGTGCTCACCACCTACGGCCGCTCCTCCGGCTTCTGCCTGGACCCGATCGAGAAAAAGCCGCTCAACCACTTCTACCCGGGGACTTCCGTGCTCTCGTTCGGCACGGCGGGGTGCAACCTCGCGTGCAAGTTCTGCCAGAACTGGGATATCAGCAAGTCGCGCGACATGGACCGGATGATGGACGCGGCCACTCCGGAGGCCATCGCCCGGGCGGCGCGGGAGTCCGGCGCGAGGAGCGTCGCGTTCACCTACAACGACCCGGTGATCTTCGCCGAGTACGCGATGGACGTGGCCGACGCGTGCCGGGCGCAGGGCGTGGCCGCCGTGGCGGTGACCAACGGCTACATGCGCGCGGAGCCTCGCCGGGCGTTCTACGCGAGCATGGACGCGGCGAACGTGGACCTGAAGGCCTTCACCGACGAGTTCCACGTGAAGCTCACGGGCTCGACGCTCGCGCCGGTGCTGGAAACGCTCGCGTACCTGGTCCACGAGACGAAGGTCTGGCTCGAGATCACGACGCTTCTCATTCCCGGCCGCAACGATTCCGATGCCGAGATCCTGGCCGCGAGCCGGTGGATCCGGCGCGAGCTGGGCCCGGACGTGCCCTTGCACTACACCGCGTTCCACCCCGACTACAAGATGGTCGACGTGCCGGCCACCCCGCCGGCCACGCTCGCGCGCGCCCGGGAGATTGCGCTGGGCGAGGGGCTCCATTTCGTCTACACGGGCAACGTCCACGATGCCGAGGGCGGCACCACCTTCTGCCCCGGGTGCCGCGCGCGCCTCGTCGAGCGCGACTGGCACCGCATCGACGGCTACCGGCTCACGGCCGACGGCAAGTGCCCTGACTGTGCGGCGGTGATTCCCGGGCGCTTCGAGGCCTTCGACCCGGGCCGCCAGTTCGGGCGGCGGCGGGTTGCGCTGCGCCTGGCTCCTGTCTCCTAGCGGGGATTTCGCGGCCATTTTTCACCGCGCGACGGGCTTGCTCTCCTGCGTCACTCCGGGCAATGTTCTGGCCCTGCATGCATTCATCCACCGGGGAGTCCTTATGAAAGCTGGCGTATTGGGGGTGTTAGCCGTTGCCGCGCTCGCGGGCGCAGCGACGGTGCAGGCCACGACCGCGGCACGGGAGGGAACGAAGGTGGTCGTCGAGTTCACGGCCACCGTGAAGACCACCGGCCGCTTTGTCGATGGCCGGAACGCCACGACGTCGAGCGCGGTGAACCGGGTCCTGAAGGGCCGGTGCCAGCTCGAGGCAAGCGTGGTCGGCCCCTACGGCCTGGACGGCCCGACCAAGCAGCAGGAGAAGGCGATGAAACGGAGGGATCCCGTCATGGCCGGTCTCGAGAAGGAGCACGCCAGGTGCAAGGGCAACCAGGCCTGCCTGATGGCGCTCGCGCAGAAGATGGCCGAGCAGGATGTCGAGCCCAAGGCCGCGCAGGCGGAGGGCGCGGTCCAAGTCTGGTTTCCGAAGTCCTGCAGCGGGTCGTTCACGGCGAGCGACATGTACGACGCCGACATCAAGGATGGCGGGAACCTGTCCTACACGGCGAAATCGACCGTCACCGGCTCGGCACCCATTCCCGAGGGCGGCGAGAAAGGCTGGCTTGCCGTGTACATCGAGAACGATCTCGCGAGGAATCAGACGCAGTATCGCTTCAACGAGGCCGAGCCCGTTCTCTTCAACAGGAAGACGGTCAGGACCGGCTACAAGGCCGGCACGATCGAGGACAAGTTGCCGGTCGGTCTCACCCAGCGCGTCTTTCCGAACCCGTGGGGCCCGGTCAAGGGTCCGGTGCAATCGGGATCGCTGACGAAGAACATCGACGGCGGCACGCTGACCATCGCGTGGCAGATCAATCGCTGAAGGGCGGGGCCGCCCGCGCTTCGCGCCCGTTTCGCCGCCGGCTCCGTGAACAGCGGTCGTAGAGCGGGCAGCTAGCGCGACCAGTCGGGGTGCTGGTCGTGCAGTTCCCGGTGCTGCTCGATGAGTACCTGGTAGAACGACAGGCGCTCGGCGGAAACGGCACCCTTTCCCGCGGCCGCGACGATGGCGCAACCGGGCTCCGTCAGATGCACGCAGTCGTTGAACTTGCAGGCGCCGAGGTAGGGGCCGAATTCGCGCATCGCCTCCGCGATCTGGCCCTCGGTCAGGTGGAAGAGACCGAAGGACTGGAATCCCGGCGTGTCGATGATGGCCGCCTCGCGGTCGAGCCGGAACATGCGCGAGAACGTGGTCGTGTGCGTTCCGATCCCGAGGGACGCCGAGATCTCGCCCACGCGGGCGACCTCGTTCATCACGAGCGCGTTGACGGTCTTCGACTTGCCCATGCCGCTCTGCCCGACGAGGAGGGTGATCTTGTCTTCCAGAAGCGGCAGGAGCGCCGCGGTGTCGAACTTGGCCGACATCGAGATGACCGTGTACCCAACCCGCTCCCACGCCTCGAGCGAGCGGCGGGACTCGGCATGCTCGGGAAGGTCGGACTTGTTGAGCGCGATGACCGCCGGGATGCCGGCGGCCTCGCAGGCCACCAGGCTCAGGTTCAGGAACGCCTCGCTGAAGACGGGCTTCGGCGCGAGCAGGATCACCGCCTGGTCGACGTTCGCCGCGAGCGTCTTCTCCTTCCACTGGTCGGAGCGAAAGAGGATGTTGCGCCGCGTGCCCACGCGCTCGATGGAACCCTGCGCGGAACCGGTGAGGCGGACATCCACGAAGTCGCCGCAGGCCGCGTCCTGCTTGCGGCCCTTGCGCGTGCAGACGATCTGGCGGCGGTCGGCCATCTCGACGAGGCACTCGCGCCCGAAATCGGCCACGACGCGACCCTCGACGACGACCTGCTGCTCCCTTTCGCGCCGGGTCGTCACGGACGCCCCGGGCCTAGAGCTCGAGGAGCGCGTCGATCTTGGCCGCGCAGATGAAGTCGTTCTCGCTCAGGCCACCGATGGCGTGGGTCCAGTACGAAACCTTGCACTGGTTGTAGCCGACCGCGAGGTCGGGGTGGTGGTCCTCGCGGTGCGATATCCAGGCGGTCGCGTTCACGAAAGCCATGGTCTCGTGGTAGTTCGCGAACCGGAAGGTCTTCGAGATGGCGTCACCTTCGCGCGACCAGCCGGAGAGCCCCTTGAGCAGCGGGCCGACCTGGGCGTCCGCGAGGGGAGACACGCCCCCTTCGCACGGGATGCATTTCTTGCGGGCGAGTTCGTTCATGGCGCGGACCGTTTCAGGCAGGTCTCGCGGCGAGGCGCCTCAGGTGGGCGATGCGCAGGGCCGCGGGGGGATGGGAATCATACACGAGCGAATGCAGCGGATCGGGCGTGAGCGTGGCCGCGTTGTCGCGGTAGAGCTTGCCCAATGCGCTCACGAGATCTTCGGCGCTCGCGTGGCTCGCCGCGTACTCGTCGGCCTCGAATTCCTGCCGCCGGGACAGGAGGCTCGCGAGCGGCTGGAACGGGAAGGTGAAGACGGGGACCACCAGCATGAAGGCGGCGAGCAGCGCGCCCGTGGGCGGCGGCGAGGCGAGGCCGAGTGCGGCGGCGAAGGCGGGTTCGCGCGCAGCCCACCCCAGCACGGCCAGGAGCCCGAAGGCGAGCGCGAAGCGCACCGCGAGGAGCCTCGGGATGTGGCCGCGCGCGAAGTGGCCGAGCTCGTGGGCGAGCACCGCCTCGATCTCGCCCTGCGTGAGCCGCTCGACCAGCGTGTCGAAGAACACGATCCGCTTGTCGCGCCCGAAGCCGGTGAAGTAGGCGTTGCCGTGGCTCGACCGCTTCGAGCCGTCCATCACGAAGAGCCCCTCGGCGCGAAAACCGCAGCGCGCCACCAGCGCCTCGATGCGCGAGCGCAGCTCGCCTTCCTCGAGCGGCGTGAAGCGGTTGAAGAGCGGCGCGATCCAGCGTGGGAAGACGGCGACGAGGACCAGGGTGAAGGCGACCCATGCGAACCACGCCCACACCCACCACCAGTCCCCGGTCGCCTCGATGAACCAGCACACCGCCAGGACGAGCGGCGTGCCCAGCGCGACGCCGAGCGCCAGGCCCTTGAGGAGGTCCGCCGCGAAGGTGGCGGGCGTGGTCAGGTTGAACCCGTGCCTCGCCTCCACGCCGAAGGTTCGCCAGAGGTCGAAGGGAAGGGCCGCGATGGCCCCGACGGCCACGACGCCGAAGACCGTGGCGAGATCCCGCGCGTAGCCGTCGCCCAGGAGCGAACGGGAGAGGCCGTCGACCATCGCGAGGCCTCCGCCCACGCTCAACGCGAGGAGGAGGGCGCCGTCGAGGGCCACTGCCTCCACCGCGGAGACGCGGATCTTGTCCCGCGTGTAGTCCGCCGCCCGGGCATGCGCCTCCTGCGGGACGACGGCGGCGAAGTCCGCGGGCACGCGGTCGCGATGGCGCGCGACGTGCGCGGCGTGGCGGGCGAGCAGCCACAAACGCCACCCGAGGGAGGCGAGGGCGAATGCGACGAAAAGTGTGGCGAAGGCGTTCACGGCGTTTGGTGGAAGCGCGCGCCCGTGACACAATCGGGTCGCGTCATCACTCTCTCATTCTATGGCACAGGACATCGCACCGCTCGTTTGGGTCGACATGGAGATGTCGGGGCTCGTTCCCGACCGCGACCGCATCCTCGAAGTCGCCCTCGTCGTGACGGACGGGGAACTCAACACGATCGCGCAGGCGCCAGTCTGGGTGGTCCACCAGCCCGACGAGGTGCTCGACGCCATGGACTCCTGGAACAAGGGCACGCACGGACGTTCCGGCCTTATCGACAAGGTGCGCGCCTCGAAGTTCAGCGAGGCCGAGGTCGAGGCGATGATCCTGGAGTTCCTGAAGCTCCACGTCGCGTCCGGCACGGCGCCCCTCGCCGGCAACACGGTGCACCAGGATCGCCGCTTCATGGCGCGCTACATGCCCGCCTTCGAAGCCTATCTCCACTACCGCATCGTGGACGTCTCCACCCTGAAAGAGCTCGCGAGGCGCTGGCGGCCGGAGGTGCTGGCCGGCGTCGTGAAGGAGTCCAAGCACGAGGCGCTGGCCGACGTCCACGAGTCCATCGAGGAGCTGCGCCACTATCGCCGCACGTTCCTGCGCGCGGAGCCCGGCGAAGGCTAGTCTTTCGCCCAATCGCGCGATCGCTCGACGGCGCGTCGCCATTGCGCGAGCCGTTCGGCCGCGAGATCTGCGGGGATACCCGGATCGAACGTGCGCTCGCGGACCCAGAGCGAGGCGATTTCCGATTCATCTTCCCAGAATCCCACCGCCAGGCCCGCGAGAAATGCGGCTCCCAGCGCCGTCGTCTCGGTGACCCGCGGCCGCACGACGGGCACGCCGAGGAGATCGGCCTGGATCTGCATGAGGAGGTCGTTCGCCGTGGCGCCCCCGTCGACCCGCAGTTCGGAGAGCGCGATGCCGGAATCGGCCGCCATGGCCGCCACCAGTTCCACGCTCTGGAACGCGATCGCATCGAGCGTGGCGCGCGCGAGGTGGGCAGCCGTCGCGCCGCGCGAAAGGCCGACGATCGTGCCGCGCGCGTGCGGATCCCAGTACGGTGAACCCAGCCCGGCGAGCGCCGGGACGAAGTGCACGCCGCCGGAGTCGGGCACGCTGGCGGCCAGCGGGCCCACGTCCTCGGCGCGCGCGATGATCCCGAGACCGTCGCGCAGCCACTGCACGGCGGCGCCGGCGACGAACACGCTGCCCTCGAGCGCGTAGTGCGCCCCATCGCCGCGTCGCCAGGCCACGGACGTGAGCAGCCGATGGCGCGAGGGCGACGGGCGCTCGCCGGTGTTCATGAGCAGGAAGCAGCCGGTCCCGTAGGTGTTCTTGGCGAGGCCGGCGAAGTGGCAGGCTTGCCCGAAGAGCGCAGCCGGCTGGTCTCCTGCCAGCGCGGCGATAGGGATGCCCTCCGGGAGGCCTGCGCAGCGCGTCCTTCCGACGATCTCGCCCGCGGCGACCACCCGGGGCAGCAGCGCGCGGGGAATGTCCAGGATGGCGAGGAGCGCGTCGTCCCAGTCGAGCGTGTGGATGTTGAAGAGCAGGGTGCGCGAGGCGTTGCTCGCGTCGGTCACGTGCGCCTCGCCGCCGGTGAGGCGCCAGGCGAGCCAGGAGTCGACGGTCCCGAACGCGAGTTCGCCCCGCTCGGCGCGTGCGCGGGCCCCGGGCACGGTGTCCAGGAGCCACGCGAGCTTGGTCCCGGAAAAGTACGCGTCGAGCTCGAGCCCGGTCTTTTCCCGGAACCCTGCCTCATGCCCCGCGTGCCGGAGCGCGTCACATCGGGACGCGGTGCGTCGGTCCTGCCACACGATGGCGTTGGCGAGCGCCCGGCCGGTGGATCGGTCCCAGAGCACCGTCGTCTCGCGCTGGTTGGCGATGGAAACCGCCGCGATTTCCGGGGCGCCAAGCCCGGATTGCTGCAGCGCCCGGGCTGCGACGTCGCGCTGCGAGGAAAATATCTCCTCCGGGTCGTGCTCGACCCAGCCCGGTTGCGGGAAAATCTGGCGGAATTCTTGCTGGACCATGGCGACGGGCAGCCCGGCCCGGTCGAACACGATCGCTCGGGAGCTGGTCGTTCCCTGGTCGAGGGCGAGAATGGCTTTCATCGACTTGGGACCTGCGGGCGCGGGCCGACGATGATACGATAATCCCGGAAGACGGCCCCACGAGGCCGCGGAGGAGCATCTAAAAGTGGGACTTCTGGACGATCTCAAGAAACAGGCCGACGCCCTCAAGGCGCAGGACACCGACCGCACCGAGAGCCTGCGGTCGAACGCAGTGGCGGTCGACCATGCCCTGCGGCGGGCGTTCCTCTACATGAACGACCTGGGCAAGCAGCTGAACCTGGTGAAGATGCCCTGCCCGTTCGTCTACAAGCTCCCGACGGTGGGCGACATCACGGGGCTTACCTTCAAGGACTTCTTCGCCGACTTCCGCAGCAAGCACTTCATCGACAAGGATTACTACGGCGAGGTGCACCTTGCCACCCGCAGCGCCTCCGACCAGGTCCTTGCGATCAAGAAGGGCCCGGACGACATGGAGAAGTTCCGGAACATCCTCTGGCAGTTCAACATCGAGCACAAGAGCGAGCAGTTCCGCGACCAGCGGAAGGTCATCACGCACGAGATGTTCGAGGTGAAGTGCGACTTCCGCGTGCAGGCCAAGTTCGAGGGCGACCACGAGACGGGGAAGTTGAAGATCATGGCGAAGAACGTCGGCGACTTCACCATCGATGTCTTCCAGATGACCGCGTTCGAGTTAAACGACAAGGCGGTCGAGGAGTTCGCGAAGTACTTCATCGGCCGGCCGAACGAGTGGAACGAGATCGTGAAGCGCTCGACGCTCAACCAGAGGGCCCCGGTAGCCCCCGCGCCGAAGCCCAAGCCCAAGATCGATCCGAATTACGTCGTCCCGAAGGAGCCGGCGCCTCCCGCCGCCGCCGCGGACGAGAAGCGCGGCCTGCTCGGTTCGCTGCGCTCCTTCATCAAGAAGGACAGCTAGGCGGGGCGCGATAAGCGCCTTCCCGTCCGGCGACCCCCCCGATGGCCCGACTCGCGGTCCTGGTCGGCACGCGCAAGGGGCTTTTCATCCTCAAGGCGGGTCGCGACCGGCGAAGCTGGTCCATGGAAGGCCCGCATTTCCTCGGGCAGGTGGTCAATCACGCCGTCCTCGACCCGCGCGACGGGCGGACGATGCTCGCCGCGGTGCGCGCGGGGCACCTCGGCCCCACCGTGTTCCGCTCGACCGACGCGGGGAAGACGTGGAAGGAGGCGAAGGCGCCCCCGGCATTCCCCAAGGCTCGTTCCGGCGAGACCGGCGAAAGCGTGAGCCACGTCTTCTGGCTGGCGCCGGGACATGCCGACCAGCCCGGGCGCTGGTATGCGGGCACCTCGCCGCAGGCGCTCTTCGTGTCGGAAGACGGGGGCGTCACCTGGCGCGGCGTGCAGGGTTTCAACGCGCACCCCGACCGGCGCAAGTGGATAGGAGGGCCCCAGGACGCGCCGCCGGATGGGGGCACGCTGCACTCGATCAACATCGACCCGTTCGACAGCGCGCATCTCTACATCGGGCTGTCGGGGGGAGGCGTCTTCGAGTCGCGCGACAGCGGCGCGACGTGGACGCCGCTGAACCGCGGCTGCGCCGCCGATTTCCTCCCGGACCCCGCCGCGGAATTCGGACACGATCCGCACTGCCTCCGGGTCCACCCCACGGCGCGCGACGTGGTCTACCAGCAGAACCATTGCGGCATCTACCGGCTCGAGCGCGCCCAAAACCGCTGGAAGCGGGTCGGCGCGAGCATGCCGGCGCGGATCGGCGACATCGGGTTCCCGATGGTCCTGCACCCGCGTGATCCCGCGGTGGCCTGGGTCTTCCCGATGGACGGGACCACCGTGTGGCCGAGGACGCCCATCGGCGGCCGGCCGGCGGTCTACGGCACGCGCAATGCCGGCCGGTCGTGGAAGCGGATGGACCACGGATTGCCGAAGGGGCAGGCATGGTTCACCGTGAAGCGCCAGGCCATGGGCGCCGACGCGCTCGATCCCGTGGGACTGTACTTCGGCACCACGGGGGGCGAGGTCTGGGCGAGCTTCGACGAGGGCGCGCGCTGGCATTGCCTGTGCCTGCACCTGCCCCACGTCTATTCGATCGAGGCGGCGCTCCCCGGGTGAAGGTCGTCCTCCCGAGCCCGCTGGCGGCCTATACCGCAGGGCGGAGGGAGGTCGATGCCGGGGGCGCCACGCTCGCCGAGGTCCTCGCCGACCTCGACCGGCAGTACCCGGGCATACGCTTCCGGGTGATCGACGAGCAGGACGCGATCCGCGCCCACATCAAGATATTCGTCAACCGGGAGATGGCCCGATCACTCGCCAGGCGGCTGGCACCGGGCGACGAAATCCTGCTGGTGGCCGCGCTTTCGGGGGGCTGAATTTCCGCGCCCTTGTTGCGCTGCGTCACAAATCGGCAAGGCAACCCGGGGCGCTCCGGGGTAACATGGGCGGACGAAGACAAGAGCCGGCCACGGGGCCGCATAGACAGGCCCCGGGACCAGAGCGATCCGGTCAACCCGCCACACCCATCCATGGAGAAACGTTCAATGAACCGCAAATTCCTGCTGGTGGCCGCCCTTGCGACCGCCTTTTCCATTTCCGGCGCGCAGGCCCAGACCGAAATCCAGTGGTGGCATTCCATGGGCGGCGCCCTCGGCGACAAGGTGAACGACCTCGCCAACAAGTTCAACGCCAGCCAGACGGGCTACAAGATCGTGCCGAGCTACAAGGGCAGCTATCCGGAGTCGATGACCGCGGCGATCGCGTCCTACCGCGCCGGCAACGCGCCGCACATCGTGCAGGTCTTCGAGGTCGGGACCGCCACGATGATGGCCGGCAAGGGCGCGGTCGTGCCGGTCTACAAGCTCATGAAGGACGCCGACGAGCCCTTCGACCCGAAGGCCTACATCGGCCCCGTCTCGGGCTACTACTCCGACAGCCAGGGCAACATGCTGTCCTTCCCGTTCAACAGCTCGACCGTCGTGTTCTACATCAACAAGGACGCGTACAAGAAGGCCGGGCTGGACACCGAAAAGGCGCCCAAGACCTGGAAGGAATTCCTCGCCGCCTCCGAGAAGTTGAAGGCCGCGGGACAGCAGTGCGTCTACACCAGCGGCTGGCCGTCCTGGATGCACATCGAGAACTTCTCCGCCTGGCACAACGTGCCCATCGGGACGAAGGAAAACGGCATGGCCGGCATCGACACCGTGTTCCAGGTGAACTCCCCGCTCCATGTGCGTCACGTGGCGATGCTGGGCGACATGGCGAAGAAGGGCCTGCTTACCTATGCCGGTCGCAGGAACCAGGCCGAGGCCAAGTTCGCGAGCGGCGAATGCGCGATGCTCACCTCGTCCACCGGCGCGCAGGCCAACATCCGCCGCACCGCCAAGTTCGACTGGTCGGTGAACATGATTCCCTATCACGATGACGTGAAGGGCGCCCCGCAGAACTCGATCATCGGGGGCGCCTCGCTCTGGGTGATGGGCGGCAAGACCAACAACGCCTACAAGGGGATCGCCAAGTTCTTCGCCTTCCTGTCGAAGCCGGAAATCCAGATGGAATGGCACATCGGCACCGGCTACGTGCCGATCACCAAGGCGGCCTACGACCTGACGCGCAAGTCCGGCTTCTACGACAAGAACCCGGGCGCCGACATTGCCATCAAGCAGCTCATGAACAAGCCGGCGACAGCCAACTCCAAGGGCCTTCGGTTCGGCAACTTCGTCCAGGGCCGCGAGGTGATCGAGGAGGAAATGGAAGCCGTGATCATGGGCAAGAAGGACGCGAAATCCGCGATGGACGAGGCCGTCAAGCGCGGCAACGATATCCTTCGCAAGTTCGAGGCCGCCAACAAGGGCTGATCGAACCAACCGGCCAGGGGGGCCCGCGAGGGCCCCCTTCTCAATCCCCGCCATGGAAAAACGCGTCGTCTTCAAGTCGGCCTGGCTTCCGTACGTGCTCCTGCTCCCGCAGATCACGATCACGGTCCTGTTCTTCTTCTGGCCCGCGGCGCAGGCGGTCTACTACTCGTTCCTGGTGCAGGACGCGTTCGGGCTGACGTCGCAGTTCGTCTGGTTCGAGAACTACGTCTATCTCTTCAACGACTCGCATTACCTTTCGTCGTTTCGCGTGACGGCCTTCTTCAGCTTCATGGTCGCGACGTCCGGGATCGTGATCTCCCTCGTTCTCGCGACGATGGCCGACTCGGTCGTGCGCGGCGCGCTCGCCTACAAGACCTTCCTCATCTGGCCGTACGCGGTGGCCCCGGCCATCGCGGGCGTGCTCTGGGCGTTCATCTTCGCCCCGTCCATCGGGATCGTGACCTACTTCCTGAAAAAACTCGGGATCGACTGGAACTGGATCATCAATTCCGAGCAGGCCATGCTCCTCGTGGTGGTGGCTTCGGTGTGGAAGCAGATCAGCTACAACTTCCTCTTCTTCCTCGCGGGCCTGCAGTCGATCCCGAAGTCGCTGCTGGAGGCCGCCGCGATCGACGGCGCGGGACCGTTCCGGCGCTTCTGGACGATCGTCTTCCCGCTGCTGTCGCCGACGACGTTCTTCCTGCTGGTGATGAACATCATCTACTCGTTCTTCGACACCTTCGGCGTGATCGACGCGACCACGGAAGGCGGGCCGGGCGACGCCACGAAGATCCTCGTCTACAAGGTCTACTACGACGGCGTGAAGGCCGCCGACCTCGGGGGCTCGTCGGCGCAATCCGTGATCCTCATGGCCATCGTCATCTCGCTCACCGTGATCCAGTTCCGCTATATCGAGCGCAGGGTCCAGTACTAGCGTGGCCAAGCGCATGCATCGCCGGGAAATGAAATGGTAGAAAACAGGCCCGTCCGGGATGTCCTGGCGCACGTCGTGCTCATCGCGGGCGTGCTGCTGGTCGCGTTCCCGTTGTGGGTGACGTTTGTCGCCTCGACGCTCACCTTCGAGCAAATCGTGACGGTCCCGATGCCGCTCTGGCCCGGGGACCATTTCATCGCCAACTACACGCAGGTGCTGACCGCGGGCTCGGAAAAGGGCTCCTCGGCGCCGGTATCGACGATGCTCGTGAACAGCCTGATCATGGCGCTGTCGATCGCGACCGGGAAGATCGCGATATCCATCCTCTCTGCCTTTGCGATCGTCTATTTCCGCTTCCCGGGCCGGACCTTCTTCTTCTGGAGCGTCTTCGTCACGCTGATGCTGCCGGTGGAAGTGCGCATCATCCCCACCTTCAAGGTGGCCTCGGATCTCGGCATCCTCAATACCCACGTGGGCCTTGCCCTGCCGCTGATCGCATCGGCGACGGCGACGTTCCTCTTCCGCCAGTTCTTCATGACGATTCCCGACGAACTCGCCGAGGCCGCGCGCATAGACGGCGCGGGGCCCATCCGGTTCTTCATCGACGTGGTGCTGCCGCTGTCGAAGACGCACATGGCCGCGCTTTTCGTGATCCTCTTCATCTACGGCTGGAACCAGTACCTCTGGCCACTGCTCATCACGACTTCGGAGTCGATGTACACGGTGGTGATAGGCATCAAGCGCATGATCGCCGGCGGGGACGCCTCGAACGAGTGGCATCTCATCATGGCCACGGCGATGCTGGCGCTCATGCCGCCGGCGCTGGTCGTGGTGCTGATGCAGAAGTGGTTCGTGAAGGGCCTGGTCGAGACCGAGAAGTAGCGAGACGCGAACGAGGGAAGCGAAGGACTTATGGCGGAAATCAGCCTTCAGGGCGTAACCAAGAGCTTCGGCAAGACCGAGGTCATCCATCCCACGGACATCACCATCAACGACGGCGAGTTCGTCGTGATGGTCGGGCCCTCGGGCTGCGGCAAGTCCACGATCCTTCGCATGATCGCGGGCCTGGAGACGTCGACCACGGGGGAGATCCGCATCGCCGGCAAGCGCGTGAACGAGGTCGAGCCGAAGGACCGGAACATCGCGATGGTGTTCCAGAACTACGCGCTCTACCCGCACATGAGCGTGTACGACAACATGGCCTACGGGCTCAAGATCAGGAAGCTCGCCAAGGACGACATCGAGCGTCGCGTGCAGCGTGCCGCCAAGATCCTGGAGCTCGGCCCGTACCTGAAGCGAAAACCCCGCGAGCTATCGGGCGGGCAACGCCAGCGCGTGGCCATGGGGCGCGCCATCGTTCGCGAGCCGGCGGCGTTCCTCTTCGACGAGCCGCTCTCCAACCTCGACGCGAAGCTTCGCGTGCAGATGCGCCTGGAAATCCAGAAGCTGCACCGGGAACTCGTGACCACCAGCGTCTACGTGACCCACGACCAGGTCGAGGCGATGACGCTCGCCAACCGCATGATCGTCATCAATGCGGGCGTGGTGGAGCAGATAGGTGCGCCGCTCGATGTATACGACAACCCGGCCTCGCTCTTCGTCGCGGGGTTCATCGGCTCCCCGTCCATGAATTTCCTTCCCGGCCGGCGCTCCGGCGACGGCGTCGAAGTCGGGGAAGGGCTGGTGGTTCCCCTCCCGCAGGAAATCCGCGGCAACGCGGACGAGCAGGTGACCGTGGGCGTGCGCCCCGAGCACTTCGTGGCCGGCGACGGCGGCGGCCCCCGCTTCAAGCTGCGCGTGGACACCGTCGAGGCACTGGGCGCGGATTCGCTGCTGCACGCGGGCTTCAACGGTTCGCACCTGGTCGTGCGCATCGAAGGCCATTCGACGCCCCGGGCGGGCAGCGAATTCGAGGTCTCGGTCCTTCCCGGCAAGGCCTACTTCTTCGATACCGTCACCGGCAAGCGGCTGGGCGCCTGAGCGGGATGGCGATCGACCCGCGGCGCCTCGAGGAGCTCACGCTCAACTCGTCCGCGCCGCCGGGGCAGCTCCTCTACGACGGCTGGCTGCTTCGCTTCTCGCCCGGGAAGGCCAAGCGCGCCCGCTCGGTCAATGCGGTCTATCCCTCGCGCCTGCCGCTCGAGGAGAAGATCGCCCATTGCGAGCGCGTCTACGGCGAGCGCGGCCTTGCCGCCATCTTCCGGATCTCGGCGCATACGGACCCGCCACGGCTCGACGAGGTTCTCGAGGGGAATGGCTACGAGTCGTTCAGCCCGACCGAGGTGCGGTGCGCCGCCATCGACCCGGCCCACCTTGCAGGTCCCGAGGTCGCGAATCCTCGCCTGGACGAGTGGTTCGACATGGTGGGGGAGCTTCGCGGATCGGCGATCGCGCACCGCGGCGCCCATCTGGCGCGCCTCTCGGCGCTGCCGCTGGAGATGCGCCCGGTGGCCCTGGTCGAGGCGGGCATTCCCCTCGCCGCGGGCCTCGCGATCCTCGAGGACGGGCATGTGGGGCTCTTCGACGTGGTGACGCGCGAAGGTGAGCGCCGGCGCGGGCTGGCGCGCGCCGTGGTGGCCGCGCTGCTACGATGGTCCTGGGAGCGGGGCGCGCGGCAGTCCTATCTCCAGGTCGAGGCGGAGAACGCCCCGGCCATCGCGCTCTACCGGGATTTCGGATTCGAATTGGCCTACCGCTACTGGTACCGCGCGCGGCCGGGGGACACGCAATGAACGAGATCGACCTGGCTTCCCGCCAACTGGGCGAAGCCTGCCTCCTGGCCAGGGCCTCCATCGCCACCGCGGAATCCTGCACCGGCGGCGGCGTGGGGGAAGCGATCACGCGGACGGCGGGCAGCTCCGCCTGGTTCGACCGGGGGTTCGTCACCTATTCCGATGCGGCGAAGGTCGACCTGCTGGGCGTGAAGCAGGAGACCATCGGCTCCCACGGTGCGGTGTCGGAGGCGGTGGCCCGCGAAATGGCCGTCGGCGCCCTCCACCAGAGCGACGCCGATTTCGCAGTCGCGGTCACCGGGGTGGCGGGGCCCGGGGGCGGCAGCCCCTCGAAGCCCGTGGGCCTCGTCTGGTTTGCGTGGGCCTCCCTGGAAGGCGAGGTCCGGGCGAAGTTCGAGATCTTCGGCGGCGACCGCGCGGCGGTGCGCCAGCAGGCCGTGCTCGAGGCGCTGAACGGGCTGGTGGCGCTCGTCGCGCCGAAGGGGTGAAGCAAGGCATTCCGGAATGCTTTGCTTCACCCCTTCTGCCCATTCTCCTGCCGCCGCTTCCGGGTCGCTTGACACCAGAACGATCGTTCTGTAGCTTACCGAACAATCGTTCTGTACACCACTTGCCCACCCATGGCGTTGAAGAACCACCAGCCCCTCGACCCGGCGTACCTGGAGAAGCTCCAGGACTACTACGCCGAGCACAAAGTGATCCCCTCCTACTCGGTGCTCGCCACCCTGTGGGGGATCTCCGCGAAGTCGTGGGTGTCGGAGTGCGTGCGCCGCTTCGAGGAGGCGGGCTTCCTGGACTGGACTCCTGACCGGCAGCTGAAGCCCGGCGCCCGGTTCTTCGAGCGGCGGCTCGCGCACGACACCGTCCAGGCGGGGCTGCCCAACCCGGCGCTCTCCGACGGCTACGACCTCGTCACCATCGACGACTACCTCATCCGGGTGCCGTCGAAGACGAGCCTGGTGCGCGTGAAGGGCGAGTCGATGATCGACGCCGGCATCCACGACGGCGACCTGATCGTGGTCGAGCAGCAGCCCAACGCCAACGTCGGCGAGATCGTCGTGGCGATCGTGGACAACGAATTCACCGTGAAGTACCTGGACCGAGAAAAGGGCACGTTCGTCCTGAAGCCCGCGAACAAAGCCTTCCCGGTCATTCGCCCGAAGGGGCGCCTGGAGATTTTCGGTGTGATGGCGGGGCTCGTCCGGCGCACGCGCTAGCGACGGGTCCTGGGCGGAAAGTTCAACCTTACCGATATGGGATAATTCCAATGCTCAAAGTCATCGCAAACCGCGAATCCGAAGCCCCCAAGATGGACGACAACAAGGCGAAGGCCCTGCAGGCCGCGCTCACCCAGATCGAACGCCAGTTCGGCAAGGGCGCGATCATGCGCATGGGCGACAAGGACGTCGAGAAGGGCATCGAGGTCGTCTCCACGGGTTCGCTGGGACTCGACCTCGCCCTGGGCGTCGGCGGTCTTCCGCGCGGCCGGGTCGTGGAAATCTACGGTCCGGAATCCTCGGGCAAGACCACGCTCACGCTCCAGGTCATCGCCAACGTCCAGAGGCTCGGCGGCACGGCGGCCTTCATCGACGCCGAGCACGCACTCGATCCGCAATACGCCCAGAAGATCGGCGTCGACACTTCGGAACTGCTTCTCTCGCAGCCCGACAACGGCGAGCAGGCGCTCGAGATCGCCGACATGCTGGTTCGCTCGGCCTCCGTCGATTGCGTGGTCATCGACTCGGTGGCCGCACTCACGCCGAAAGCCGAGATCGAGGGCGAGATGGGCGAGCCGCAGATGGGCCTGCAGGCGCGCCTCATGAGTCAGGCGCTGAGGAAGCTCACCGCCAACATCAAGCGCTCCAACACGCTCGTCATCTTCATCAACCAGATCCGCATGAAGATCGGCGTCATGTTCGGCAACCCCGAGACCACCACGGGCGGCAACGCGCTCAAGTTCTACGCCTCGGTGCGCCTGGACATCCGCCGCATCGGCTCCATCAAGCGCGGCGAGGAAGTCATCGGCAACGAAACGCGGGTGAAGGTGGTGAAGAACAAGGTCGCCCCCCCCTTCAAGGTCGCGGATTTCGACATCCTCTACAACGAGGGCATCTCCCGCCACGGCGAGATCATCGAGCTGGGCGTGCAGCACCGCATCATCGACAAGAGCGGCGCGTGGTACGCCTACAAGGGCGAGAAGATCGGCCAGGGCAAGGACAACACGCGCGAGTTCCTCAGGGAAAATCCGGCGATGTCCGACGAGATCGAGACGAAGATCCGCGAGGCCGTCGGCATCGCCGGCGGCATGCCGCTCGCCCACGACGCGGCCGACGCCGCCGAGGCGGACTGATCCTGCTGCTTGTCGGACGCGTAGCATTCCGTCCATGGCCTGGGGTTTTGCCGTCGCTGCGGTCGATGAACCGCTTCGTGCGCGTGCGCTGAGGCTGCTGGCCCGCCGCGAGCATTCGCGGGCGGAACTGCGGCGCAAGCTCGCGCCACATGCGCAGGAGGGCGTCGACCTCGAGGCGCTCCTCGACGACTTCACGAAGCGGGAGTGGCTGTCGGAGGAGCGCTTCGTCGAGCAGACCGTGCGCGCCAAGGCGAAGCGATATGGACCGCTCAAGATCGCGCATCACCTGCGCGGGAAAGGCATCGATGAAGCCGGGATTGCCGAGGGGCTCGCGCAGGCAAGGTCCACCGAGAATGAGTCTCTCGACTCGGCATGGCGCGCACGTTTTGGCCGCCCCGCGGCCGATGCGCGCGAAAGGGCGAAGCAGGTCCGGTTCCTGCAGCAGCGGGGTTTCCCGCTCGAATCCGTCCTGCGCTTCCTGAAGGAGGTTTCCCGCTAGTTCAGAGCGGGCTGCGCCCGCTGATCACGCGCAGCAGGACCACCACGACCGCGATAACCAGCAAGACGTGGATGAAGCCCCCCATGGTTACGGAAGTGACGAGCCCGAGGGCCCACAGGATGATGAGGACGACGGCGATGGTGTAAAGCATGGAAGAACTCCTCGGTCTGGATGGAGGGCTCGCAACGCGGTGACCGTTGCGGGACACTTCAGGTCCCGGTCGGGCGTATCCGGTCGGGCGCGAAAGCGACAAGGACTGTTCGCATCTTCCGGTGTCTTGCGAGGTCTTTCCGTTCGCCAGCGTACAGAGCGGGTTCGGGCGGCGAGGCATGATCGACGCGAGTGTTCATTTGCCCCCCGTGGATACGGGGCGGACATTCGCAGCATCCGGTCCGGCCGATGCGGTTTCGATCCGGACCCATCCGGGGGGCACGCAACCATAGGAGAGGCACATGTCGAAGATCCGCAACGGCGTCGGCGCAGTCCTGGCAATGGGTATCCTGATCGTGGGGCTTTCCGCCTGCGAGAAGAAGGAAGGCCCGATGGAACGTGCCGGAAAGACGGTCGACAAGGCCGTCGAAGACGCCGGAAAGCAAGTCGAGAAAGCCGGAGAGAAAGTACAGGAAGCGGCGAAGGACGCCGGCAAGCAGGTCGAGAAGGTCGGGGAGAAGATCCAGGAAGCGGCGAAGGACGCCAAAAAGTAGCCCCGGGAAGGCGCCCGTACGGCGACGGCGTTACCGCGGTAGGGCGTAGGGAAGAAGGCGGGCGAATTCCCGCCTGACCACGTCATAGCACTCGCAGGAGCGCGCCTCGAGGCCGGGGCGGTCGAGCACCTGGATGCGCCCGCGGCTGTAGTTGATCAACCCGGCGGACTGCAGGTTGCCGGCGGCTTCGGTGACGCCCTCCCGGCGCACGCCGAGCATGCTGGCCATCAGCTCCTGGGTCATGACCAATACGTTCGACGTGTGCCGGTCCAGGCTGAGCAGCAACAGGCGGCACAGCTGCTGGTCCACCGAGTGATGCCGGTTGCACACGGCAGTCTGCGTCATCTGCGTGATCAGCGCCTGGGTGTAGCGCAGAAGCAGCTGCATCGTCGGTCCGAAGCGGTTGAATTCCGCCTTCAGCAGGTCCGCCTTCAATCGGTAGCATTCCCCCGCGCTGTGCACGACGGCCCGGTTGGGCGTCGTCTCTCCCCCCATGAACAGCGAGATGCCGACGATTCCGTCGTTGCCGATGACGGCGATCTCGGCCGTCGCCCCGTCTTCCATGACGAACAGGAGCGACACGATGGCGGTCGTCGGGAAATAGACATGCTGCAGCTTGCCGCCGGATTCGTAGAGCACCTTGCCCAGTGGCATCGCTACGGACTCGAGATGGGGCGCGATGCGTTCGTAGTCGGCCTTCGGCAGGGCTCCCAGGAGCAGGTTCTGCCTGGGGTGCGGGATCGGCGGTGCTGGTGGCATCGGGGACTCCGGGGCGATGTGGGCGTCCGGCGCCACGCACGGCGTGACCTGGGGGCGCGCGGCAAGGTCAGCCGGCACGGGCGACAGGCGCAGATTACCGCGGCGCCGGATTAGCGGCAAGCGAGCGCGGTCAGGCGATCGTGGAGAGCGCCTGCGGATAATGATGCGGCAGGAAGTACCTGTTCGACGGATCGTCGAGCACCACACTCGTGGGCGGGGCGCAGGGCGCAGGGCGCAGTTGCCCAGTGCCGGGTCAGTCTGCAGGACTTGTACAACAGGCGGCTTGATGGCGAGCTGCTCGGACACGACCGTCTGGCAGGGTGTGTGCGCCGCGTGGATGTTGAAGACGAAATCGGCCGATTGCTCGGCGATTTCGTACCTCAGATCGATCGCGAAGGCGAGTCGGATCAATCGTCCTCCCGAAGGGCGCGCTCCGGAGGGGACGAGCCGGTCACTTCAGGCGCATGTCGTTCTTGACCGAGGTCACGCCCTTCACGCTCTTCGCCGTCCGGACCGCGACGTTGACATTGTCCTGCGAGCTCACGAAGCCGCTCAGCTGGACGACGCCCTTGAAGGTCTCGACGTTGATCTCCGCGGACTTGAGCGTGGGCTGGTCGACGATGGCGGCTTTCACCTTGGTGGTGATGACCGCGTCGTCGAAGTACTCGCCGGTGCCTTCGGTCTTCGCCGTGGAGGCGCAACCGACGATGCCGGAAACGGCGAGGATAGCGAGCAGGGAGGTGATGCGAGAGATTGATTTCATGATGTGCTCCTGGTTAGGTAGTTCAGGCTATCCGGGCGTGCTGCCCTGGTCTGTACGCTGGCGCACGCATGAAAGCCGTGCGGCGCTTTCGCGCCGGCGACGGCCGCGCGGGCCATGCGCTTGAGAGGCGATCGCGAGTGCGGTCGCGCGAGGCGGCCGCAGTTGCCTCACGCACGAGGCTCGCCCTGCTTGTTGACGCTCACGGTCGCACCGGGAGGCGTGGCCATCTGGACGCGATGCTCCACGCCACGAAACTCGTAGGTGACATCCCAGTAGGCGGGGCTTGCCTGGCTGTTCGTGGTCTCGCAGCGCTTGACGTCCCGGCTGTAGCCTTCACTCGAGCCGTCGCGGCCGACGTTCGAGCCGACCAGCGCGCCTGCGATCGCACCTCCCGCGGTGGCGACGTCCTTGCCGCGTCCGCCGCCGACCTGGTGGCCCAGGACGCCGCCGATCAGCGCGCCGACGATCGCACCGCCGACATTGCGGTCGCCGCGCTGCGCGTCCACCTGTTCGCGCTCGACCCAGCATCGCTGCTCGGACGGCCCGAGGACGGCGCGCACCGAAGTCACGTTGGCTTCGAAGAGCCGCTCGCGATTGCGGCGGCGATTGTCGTAGACGGGCTGGGGCGACGGAGCATAGCGGCTCTCCTCGACGCGTGCGTTGCCGTTGAGGCGCCGGACGGAGGAGATGCGATCGTTCAGGCCCATCGCCGAAAACGACGCGTAGCGGCCCGGACGCAGGACGATGCAGCGGCCGGCGAACTGCGCGTCCTCGCACACCTCCCAGCGATCGCTCATCACGACGGCGGACGAGGCGCGATCGTCGAATCCGGATCGCCCCAGGTCGTCGATCTGCTTTTCCGCGGTGAGTGTCCGGCCCGCGAATCCGTCGTGCTCGTAGATGATGACCTCAGCCGATGCCTGTGCCGCGAAGGCGAAGCCGGAAATCGCAAGCGCTGTCCTGAGAATGGCGTTCATGAGTACCTCCTGAAGTTCGTTTGAGAGCCGGAAAGTCGCCCGGAGCCTGCCCGTGATTGCACGGATTGGGAGGCGGGCATCGACGGGCCCACTATGGATGGCGTGGCGGCGCACGTCGGTGCGGAGCCGTACATACGCGACGAGGCACCGTTCCTGCCGGCTGTGACACGAAACTAGTTGAGGGTGTTGCGATAGGTGTTGCGATCGATCCGGTAGCAGGCGCAAGCGGCATCGGTGAGCCCCGGCCGGTCGAGCACCGTGACGTTGCCGCGGCTGTAGCGGATATATCCATCGGCCTGCAGCGCCGTGGCGGCCTTGGTCACGCCGGCTCGACGCACGCCCAGCATCTTGGCGAGAAACTCGTGGGTGACGTAGAAGCCGCTCGATCGCGCCCGGTCCTGCGTCATGAGGAGCCAGCGCGCGAGCCTCGCCTCGACGAGATGGAAGCGAGTGCAGCCGGTCGACTGCGCAAGCTGCGTCATGAGAACGAAGAGATAGCGCTCAAGGTGCAGCTTCAGGACCGGGTTTACCGCCAGCTCGCGGCGAAAGAAGGCCGCGTCCATGCGCAGGCAGCGACCAGCGCCCTGGACGATGGCCTGCAGCGACGAGAAGGCCACCCCGAGAACGAGCGGGGTTCCCACCATGCCCTCGTCGCCGACCAGCCCGACTTCCACTCGGGTCGACTTGTCGACGGGCGTGAGCAGCGAAACATAGGCCGTGATCGGAAAGTAGGCGTGGCGGATTCGCGCACCGGGATCGAAAAGCACCTCCCGCAAGGCGAGATTCACCATTTCGCTGTGGTCGATGAGGTGCTGGCGCTCGCGACGGGGAAGGAAGGCGAGCAGGCGATTGCCCGCGGCGACAGGCCGGGCGGAGGTCGGAATGGTCTTTTCCATGGATATCCGCAGAACCGTAGGCCTATCCGCCGGGCGCGTCTGTTTCCTAGCGCACTTAGTGGCAACGGGCCACGGGCGAGGTAGCCCGGTTCGACACGCAGGCGGCAGACCCCGAATCGAGGCTAGTGCCCGAGGAGCTCGCCCATGGGCCGGAGCGCCTCGACGCGATCGCAGATCGCCTTCGCGATCGCGACCAGGGGTGCCCCGAGCAGCAGGCCCCAGATACCCCACAGCCAACCGAAGAACAGCAAGCCGATGAACAGGACCGCCGCATTTACGCGTGCGAAGCGGCTCTGCAGCCAAGTCATGAACAACGATCCGACGGCGGCCGCGACCACGAGCGATGCTCCCGCGACCGCAAAGGCATCCAGCGTGGATCCGAATTGCAGGAATGCCGCGACACCGCTCGCGACGGCGAACAGGACCGGGCCCAGATACGGGATGAGATGAAGGACGCCGGCGGCCACGCCCCAGACACCCGCCTGTTCCATGCCCAGGGCTTCGAACGCGATCCAGGTGGCGATGGCGATCAGGATGTTGGACCCGAGCGTGGCGAGCAGGTAGCGCTGGATCTGGGCATCGATCTCCTCGAGGATCCGCACGGCGTCCCTCTGGCGGGACCGCAAGGGCCCGACCAGCTGCACCAGCTTGCGGCGGAAGTGCTCGCCCGAGGCCAGCAGGAAATAGACGAGCAACACGACGATCGGCGCCTGCGCGACGACCATGAAAGCCTGCGCGGACTGGGCCAGCACGTAGTCGCTCAGCCAGGGGCTGGGCTCCGATGGCGGGGCCGGGCGCCCGCGCGAGGCCGGCTTCCCGGGGCCCGGGCTCGCGGCGGTCGCCTCGGTCGCGGCTCCCTGGAGTTCGGTGGCCGCTTCCTGGATGGTCTGCAGCGCCGTGGGGCCGCGAACGCGCGAGTCGGTCACGTGCTGGCGCACCGCGCGCGCGGCGCGGGGAAGCTTTTCGATCAGCGACGCCGCATCGCCGCCCAACGAGAAGGCGGCCCAGGTCGTGCCGGCGACGAGTGCGGCAAGTACCAATGCCGCTCCTGCCGCGCGCGGAATGCCGCACGCCTTCAGCCAGTCGACAAATGGCCGCAGCGCGTAGCTGGCGAGGATCCCGATCAGCAGGGGCACGAAGAACGCGCGCGCCAGGTAGAGCGCGGCGACGACCGCGATGGCCGCGAGAATGCCGATGCCGAGCGCCACCGGAGCCCGCGGCCCGGGATTCGTTCGGGCGGCCGGCGTCGCCGCTTCGGGGGTCCCCTCGGCAGGCTCGGGCAGGGGCGCCGTCGCGCTCATCCGGATGCCGCCCGTGACTTCGACGGCGTCGCGGCGCTCACTTCGCGCTCGCCGGCGTGCCCGGGGGCGCACTCGTGCCGGGACTCGATGCTGGCAAGGAAGGGTCTCTTGTCCATAGGGTCTCGGTGAGTCGACGCCAAGGGAATGCAGATGACGGCAGGTGATGCATCCCTCGGCTTCCCGGCTTCGCCGGGTTCGGGGGGGCAGATGCCGAGAATGTCCGCGGCGCCGGGACCTGTCTGTTCGCCCGCGTACACAAGGCGGTGGGGCATGGTGCGACGGCGCACCGATTGCGAAGCGCCGCGCGGGAACATCCAAGAAAAAGGGCCTGGTTTCCCAGGCCCTTTCGGCCATTCTTGCGCCGCGTCGAGCGCGGCGCTGTCAGGCTAGAGCGCGCGGATGTTGCCCGCGGCCGGACCCTTGGGGCCCTCTTGCACGTCAAACTCCACGCGCTGCGCTTCCTTGAGGGACTTGTAGCCGTCCATCTGGATGGACGAGTGGTGGGCAAAGAGATCCTTGCCGCCGTCGTCCGGGGTGATGAAGCCGAAGCCCTTGGAGTCGTTGAACCATTTCACGATGCCGGTAGCCATTGCTGTTTCCTTCCTGATCGAAATCCGAGGCAAGACCGAGCCTCGTTGCGGGCATGACGATCAAGTGGGGAATGGACTGCCACATCGGTCGCCGTATGCGGGCGAGGAGGGACTGCGTGATTCGCTGCTTGACTATCCTGCGGGACGAACTCTAACACAATGCGCGATTGGAAGCGCGCAGCGCTTCCGGAACCCCCCCGCCTGGCCAAGCGCCGGCCTATACCCTCGCCCAGGCGCGTGCCTGCGAACGAAGGGGCTCGGGAAGCGATTGTCTCTGGGTTTCCGGATGGTTAACAGTCAGGATTACGGGGACGCCTGCGCGCGGCGCGGGACTCGGCGGTCCCGAAGGCCAAAGGGCGATGGCAATGCCCAGGATCCCCAGGCAGAAAAGCAGACCGATCGCCGCGTAGATCGGCGCGAGGCCCATGCCTTGCGGCGGGGTGATGTCGATCGTGAGGCGCATGGTCATGCAGTCACTCGATAAAAGGGGGCGACGGAAACACATCGGATTCTGACGCCAGGCGTGCCGGCCTTCCGTTCGCTGGCGCACAGATCGCGCCCTTCGGCGGCGCGACGATGTTTTCGAGTCCTCGCGGACTCCAATGCGCCGCGACCCGCGAGGGCCGCACCCGTCGGGGAACCTCCCCGACACGGGCCGGCGCCGCAGCAGAGGAGAGTCACCATGTTGTACACCATCGCCGTCGTGCTGCTCATCCTGTGGGCCCTCGGGCTCGTCACTTCGTTCACCATGGGCGGGTTCATCCACATCCTGCTCGTCGTCGCCCTCGTGGTCGTGCTGCTGCGCGTGATCAGCGGCCGCAGCCCGCTCTGAAGCCGGCCGCCGCCGGGACCGGTTCGCGCCCGCGCGCGTGGCCTCGCTGCGTGCGCAGGCGAAGGGCAAGTTCAACATCGCCAAAGCCGACGCCGCGGCCGCTTTCAAGAACACGTCGAAGTCCCGCGAAGAAGCGCGCGTCGCCCGCGCCGAGGCTGCCTACAAGGAGTCGATGGAGAAGTGCGACGACCAGGCCGGCAACCCGAAGGACGTCTGCGTGAAGCAAGCCAAGGCCGCGTTCGTCGCGGGCAAAGCCGACGCCAAGGTCGACCGCGTCGCGGCCGACACGCGCAGGGAAGGCGCCGAGAAGCGCAGCGAGGCGCGTACCGAGGCGAACGAGGAAACCCGCGACGCGCTGTACAAGGTGGCCATCGAGAAGTGCGACACCTTCTCCGGCGACGCCAAGACGGCGTGCGTGGCGACGGCCAGGTTGGATTTCGGCAAGTCCTGATCCGGATTGTCCATGCCCGACCGGCGGCCGGGGGGGCGATCCCCCGGCCGCTTCTCATGGGGCGGAGCTAGCGCCTCGCGCGCCCGGCCGTGCCGAACACGCGATCCCAGAAGCCGGTGGTCACGCCGAAGCACGCGGGGCGGTCGCCGTGGTGGTGCAGCGCATGCCAGCGCTTGCGCTGGTTGAACCAGGCGTTTCGGCTGCGCCAATGGTGCGTGCCGTGGTGGGTGAGGGTGTAGGCGAGATAGCCGGCGAGCAGACCGAGCGTGAGAGCACCGGCTCGCCATCGTCCGCCGAGGATCAGCGCCGGCAGGAAGACGAGCACCAGGAAGAGCGAGGCGCTCAGGATCGTCGGCGTGCAGATGAGCGCCATCGGGCGTTCATGGTGAAGCGCATGCCAACGCCGGAACGGGGCGATGCCGTGCAACACGAAGCGGTGCAGGACATATTCAACGAGGGTCCAGCCCGCGAGCCCCGCCAGCGCGACGGCGGCGATCTCGATGCGGCCGACGTCCGGGCCGGCCCGCAGCAGCGCGACCGCGAGGAGGGCCACGGCGAATCCGTAGAGCGCGATGTCTGCGCGATAGGCCGCCTTGCTGTGTTCCAGTGCGAAGAGGTTCATGCCGGCGATGGTGCACGCGCGAGGCGGCAAGGGTCTGTGCGCCGGCGCACCGCGCACGGAGCGCGCGTTGGAAATGCCTTGGCGGCGTTTCCGCAGTTCAACGGCGGGCGGCCTGCACGACGACCTCGTGCGGCCGGCCGTCGTCATTGAGATCGATGAACGCCTCGGCCTGGGCGACCCCGTCCACCACGACCAGGGTCGCCGCGTCGACCTCTGCAGCGTCGCCGCAGCGCATCTCGATCCGGTAGACGGTATTGCCGAAGCGATAGCGGACCTTGATCGCGGGCCCGTCCGCGGGCAGGCAGGGTGCGCAGCGCAACCGGCTGCCTTCGCGCGTGAGCCCGATCAGCGACTCGATCACGAGGCGATACATCCAGCCCGCCGAACCCGTGTACCACGTCCAACCTCCGCGCCCGGCGTGCGGTTCGCGCGCGTAGACGTCGGCCGCCATGACGAAGGGCTCCACCTTGTAGGCCTGCGCGCCTTCCGGCGAGCGCGAGTGGTTCACGGGATTGATCATCGCGGTGAGGCCCCAGGCGCGTTCGGCCTGGCCCAGCGCGGCGCAGGCCATGGCGGCCCAGATGGCGCCGTGCGTGTACTGACCGCCGTTCTCGCGCACGCCCGGCACGTAGCCGCGGATATAGCCCGGGTCGAGCGGGGAGGTGTCGAAGGGCGGATCGAGCAACTGGATGAGCGCATGCTCCGGCCGGACGAGGTGGACCTGCACCGCCTGCATGGCCGCGCGCGATCGGTCCGGATCGCCGGCGCCGGAGAGCACCGACCAGCTCTGGGCCACCGAGTCGATGCGGCACTCGGGGCTCGCCCTCGAGCCGAGCGGCGTGCCATCGTCGAACCAGGCGCGGCGGTACCACTCGCCGTCCCATGCGTGCGTCTCGATGTTGCCGCGCAGGCGCACGGCCTCGGCGTCGCACCGGTCGGCGAAGTCCACATCGCCGTGCGCCCGCGCGAGCGGCGCGAAGTCGGCGAGCACGCGACACAGGAAGAAGGCGAGCCACACGCTCTCGCCGCGCCCCTGGATGCCCACGCGGTTCATCCCGTCGTTCCAGTCGCCCGATCCCATGAGCGGCAAGCCGCGCTCGCCGTAGCGAAGGCCGTGCACGATCGCCCGCATGCAGTGCTCGTAGACGGTGGCGCTCTCGTCGGCGCGGGCCGGCCGGTCGTAGTACGAGTCGTCGCCGGCCTTCACCGGGCGGCCCTCGAGGAAGGCGACCCGCTCGTCGAGCACCGAGGCATCCGCCGTCGCGAGGACGTAGCGGCTGGCGGCGAGCGGTAGCCAGAGGTAGTCGTCCGAGCATCGGGTGCGCACGCCCTGGCCGGTGGGCAAGTGCCACCAGTGCTGCACGTCGCCCTCGCGGAACTGGCGGCCGGCGCAAAGAACGATCTGATCGCGCAGCAGGCGCGGCTCGGTGTGCGTGAGCGCCATCGCGTCCTGGAGCTGGTCGCGGAATCCGTAGGCGCCGCCCGACTGGTAGTAGCCGCTGCGGGCCCAGAGCCGGCACGCGATCGCCTGGTAGAGGAGCCAGCCATTGGCGAGCACGTCGAGCGCCGGCTCGGGGGTCTCGATCTGCACGGCCGTGAGGACGTGGTCCCATTGCGCGATGACTGCTTCCAGCGCCTCGCGGGCCGCGGCGGGCCCGCGCAATTGCCGGACGAGGCGGTCCGCGGCCTCCGCATCGGGCGCGGCGCCGAGGCGGAAGACGACCTCGTGCTCCACGCCCGGCGAAAGCTCGAAAGACACCTGCATCGCCGCGCACGGATCGAGCCCGGCGCCGACCTTTCCCGAGAGCGTCGTGCGATGCAGTGCGGCGGGATTGCCCATCGTGCCGTTGCGGCCGAGGAACTCGGCGCGGTCCCCGCTCACAACCCGCGACGGATCGTCGACGTCGAGGAAGGCGACCCAGCGCGGGAACTCGTTGTTGTACGGATTGCGGGCGTACAGGGCGCCGGTGCGCGCGTCTATTTCCGTGCTCACGTGCATCGCCGTTGCGGCGCGCAGCGCGCCCAGCACCCATTCGACGTAGGCGGTGACGGAGAGCCTTCGCACCCGGTCCGATGCGTTCGTCACCTTCAGGCAGTAGAACTTCACCGCGGCGTCGCGCGCCACGAAGGTCGTGAGTTCGGTGGCCAGGGCGTCCTCGGCCCGCTCGAAGACGCTGTAGCCGAATCCGTGGCGCGTGACGCAGGGCGAGGCGCCGCCGCAAGGCAGCGGCGTGGGCGAGTGGAAGTGCCCCGTGTCTTCGTCGCGCAGGTAGATCGCCTCCGACCCGCACGCGTTCACCGGGTCGTTGTGCCAGGGCGTGAGGCGGTAGAGGTGGGCGTTGTCGCCCCAGGTGTAGCCCAGCCCGCTCTCGGAGACGACCGTGCCGAAGCGCGGGTTCGCCATCACGTTGGCCCACGGGGCGGGCGTCGTCTCCCCGGGGCCGGGGGCGATGACGTACTCGCGGCCGTCGGGACGGAAGGCGCCGATGCCATTGGAGAGGATGAGGCCCGTTGGCGTGGCGTATTCGCGCCCGCCCGCCGGCGCCCGCCACGTGCGCACCGGGTCGAGGCGCGGCGGCCTCGGCTCGCTCGCGACGCGGCGCTGCAGTTGCTCGGCGAGCGTCCCAGCGTCGTCGTTGACGATTGCGCGGGCAACCGACTGGAACAGGGTGCGGTCCTCCGCGGAGATCTGCTCGGCGTTGCGCACGATGATGCCCCCGGGGCGGTCGACGCCATGGGTCTCGACGCCGGCGGCGATGAGGCCAACGATCTGCTCCTGCAGCTGCTGCCGGTAGCCGTCGTGGTCCTCGTTCCAGATCACGAGGTCGACCTCGAGCCCCTTGAGCCGCCAGTACGCGTGCGCGCGCACGAGGTGTTTCACCAGCTCGATGTTGGCCGCGTTGCCGATTTGGACGAGAACGATCGGCAGGTCACCGGAAACGGCGTATCGCCACAGTCCGGATTGCCCGCGGCGGTTGCGGGCGATGACGGCACCCGGGGCACGCAGCGACGGGTTGGCGTAGATCAGCGAGCCCGCGAGGCGCGCATAGAGCTGGGCGTCGGCTTCGCTCGCATCGAGCTGGCGCAGCATGACCTGGGCGTGCGTCCAGGCCAGCTCGAAGACGCGATCGACGAGCGCGCGGTCCCGGTGCTTGTCGATCATCGCGAGGAGCGTTTTGCGCGAGCTCGCCGCACCCATGACGAGGTCCACGGTCACGGTGCCGCCGGCCGGAACGACGAGCCGGTGGCGTATCGAGGCGACCGGATCCAGCACGGAGCCCGCGGTTCCCGAGAGCGCGCCGGGCTGCGCCATCGCGAGGGGAGAGGCGACCGTGCGGCCGCGGCCGATGAAGCGCATGCGATCCGTCTCGTACGAGACCTCCGAGGCCGGCGTTCCGTGCGTGGTCATCAGGTGGAACATCCACGGCACCGGCTCGTCGAGCGAGCGCGCGCGGCGCGAGCATACAATGGCGTGGCGCTCCGGCAGGATCTCGGTGGTGACGAAGAGATTGCTGAATGCCGGGTGCAGCGCGTCGGCGGCGGGCGGGGCGAGCACCACCTCCGCGTAGCTGGTGATCTCGATCGCACGGGCCGCGCGGCCCCGGTTGGTGACGCGTATGCGGCGCACCTCGATGTCGTCCTCGGGCGAGACCACGATCTCGGTGTGGGTCTCGAAGCCGGCATCGCGCCGGCGGAACTCCGCGCGCCCCTCGGAGAAGATCGCCTCGTAGTGCTCGGGCTGGCACAGAGTCGGCTGGAAGGCATTCGACCAGGTATCGCCGCTCGCCTCGTCGCGCAGGTAGCAGAAGCTGCCCCACGGGTCCGCGGTGGTGTCCTCCCGCCAGCGCGTGACGGCAAGGTCCTTCCAGCGACTGCTGCCGCTGCCCGCGTTAGTCACCATCACTTGGTAGCGGCCGTTCGACAGGAGCTGAACAGCTGGCATGGTGGTGTTCGGATCGGTGAAGACGCGCGCGGGCAGTGGCGTTGCGCCGGCGGGCGCGTGCAGGTCGGCCCGGTCGATGGCCCGCGGCGGGAAGAGGGCGGCGCGAGGAATGCGCTCCTGAAGCAGGAGCAGAGTCGCCTGGAAGAGCGGCTCGGCCGCGAAGCGCCGCTGCATGGGCCGCCCGAGCAGGAGCGAGGCGATCGCGAGCTGGCTCATCGCCTGGTGATGCGCCATGTACGAGCGCACCACGGCGCTCGCCTCCCCGGGGCGCTGTCGCGAGGGCGTGTAGTCGATGGCCTCGTGCAGGCCGAGGTGGCCGGCAAGGCCTTCGGCCGCGAGGCGCTGCAGGTTCCGGCAGGCCGCCTCCGGCGCGACGAGGAGCGCGAGCGCGCAGGCGTACGGCGCGACGACGAGGTCCTCGGCGAGGCCGCGCTTGAGCCCCAGCCCCGGCACCCCGAACGCGCGGTACTGGTAGTTGAGTTGCACGTCGACGGCGTTGTAGCCGCTCTCCGATATTCCCCAGGGCACGCCGCGCTGCCGACCGTAGGCAACTTGTCGCGCCACGGCGGCGTCGCAGGTTTGCGCGAGCAGGGTGTCGTCGTAGGAGGGCATCACGAGGAGCGGCATCAGGTACTCGAACATCGAGCCGCTCCACGCGAGCAGCACCGGATCGCCGCCGGCCGAGGTCAGCAGGCGCCCGAGGGCGAACCAGCTCTCCTGCGGCAGCTTGCCTTGCGCGATCGCCACGAAGAGGGCGAGGCGCGCCTCCGAGGCGAGGAGGTCGTAGCAGCTCGAGTCGGCGCGCTGCTGCGTCACGTTGTAGCCGATCACCAGTTGCCGGCGCGCCCGGTCGTACAGGAAGTCGAAATCCATGTCGGCCATCGCGAGTGCCTGGCGCGCCAGCGGGTCGAGGGCGGCGATGCGGGTCGCGGCCCGCTGCGCGCCCTGGAGCACGTGCGGGCCGGCTGCGGTGTCCGCGGCGTGGCATGCGAGCTGGCGCAGCGTCGGTATCGCGTCGGCGCCGGACAGCGGGGGTGCGGGCGGGCCGCGCTCGAGCCACGGTGCGAGCAGGAGCAAGTCGTCACGGATCGCCGCGCCTTGGCGGGCAAGCGCCCTTGCCCAGAAGAGTGCCTCGGGGCCCAGCGGCGCCGCTGCGCCGATGGTGTCGGCTGCGCAGGTGGCGAGTTGGTCGACGTGGATCCAGGCCGCGGCGAGCGATGGCTCGCGGGGGCCGGCGGCGCGGGCAAGGCACTGGCGAAAGGATTCGATCGGGGCGAGCGGATTGCCGCCAACGGTCTTGGCGAGGATGGCGTACGTGTCCTCGAGCCCCTCGAGCCATCGGGTCCCCAGGATCGGCGCGTCCGCCAGGTTCGCAAGCCCCGGCCGGAGCGTGAGCAGATGGCCCGCCAGGTTACCGCTGTCGACCGACGAGATGTAGTGCGGCGCGAGCGGCGCGAGCGTGAGCGTGTCGTACCAGTTGTAGAAATGGCCGCGGTGGCGCTCGAGGGATTGCATAGTGCGCAGCGCGAGCGTGGTGCGCTCGATCAATTGCCCGGTCGTGAGATAGCCGAAGTCGTGGGCCGAGAGGTCCGCCAGCAGCGCGAGCCCCATGTTCGTGGGCGAAGTGCGATGCGCCACGCGCTCGACGGGGGCTTCCTGCACGTTGTCGGGGGGGAGCCAATGGTCCTGCGGCCCGACGTGCGTCTCGAAGTACGCCCACGTCCTGCGGGCGAGGCCGCGCAGGAATCGCGTCTCGTCCGCGGCAAGCTCGGCGCGCGGAGGGGGCGGCGGACGGCTGATCCACCAGGCGATCGCGGGCGAGGCGACCCAGAGCAGCAGGATCGGTGCCGCAGCCCCCAGGGCCGCGGGGGCGAAGGCCGCGAGTCCGGCGAAGGCCAGGACCACGAGGGCCGGTGCGACGGCCATCTCCCGGAAGCTGGCCGCGAGCGTCGTGCGGCTGCGCTCCGCAAGCGAGCGCCCCGACTCGCTCGACGGGGTCCATTCGAGCAGGCTTCGGCGGGTGACGAACACCCGCGCCAGCGTGAGCAGTATCGCGTCGAGACTCCACGCGGCCTCGTGCGCCAGGAAGGCGAGCGCGACGAACGCCTGCTGCACGTTTCTCGCGAGACCCCGGCCCACGCCTCGCCCTATCACTCGCAGCCGGCGCGCCAGCGACAACTCCGCAGGCCAGGTGGCGAGGTCGGAGAGCGCGGAAAACGCCGCAGGCAGCAGCAGGAAGGCGAGCACGGCGGCCGTCCAGAATGCCGCGCCGGCGGGCAGGGCCCAGCCCAGGGCCAGCAGTGCCACGAGCGCCGCGGGCACGAGGCTGCGGCGGAGGTTGTCGAAAAGCTTCCACTGCGACAGCGGCGACAGCGGGTTCGGCTCCCGGCTCCCGTCCGGCAGCCTGACCTCCCGGCGCAACCACCCGGCCAGTTGCCAGTCGCCGCGCACCCAGCGGTGGCGGCGCGCCACGTCGGCGCCGTAACGCGACGGGCCCGCCTCGTAGAGCTCCGCGTCGGCCAGCAGTCCGGCGCGCGCGTAGCAACCCTCGATCAGGTCGTGGCTCAGGATGCGATCGCTTGGAAATCGTCCGTGCAGGGCGCGCTCGAAGGCATCCACGTCGTAGATGCCCTTGCCGATGTAGGAGCCCTCGCCGAAGGCGTCCTGGTAGAGGTCCGACACCAGGCGCGTGTAAGGGTCGATGCCGGTGTCGCCGGCGAAGAGGCGCGCGTAGCGCGAGCGGTGCGCGCCGGTGAGGCTCGCGCAGACGCGTGGCTGGAGGATCGCGTGGCCTTCGGTGATGCGACTGCGACCCTCGCGCTCCTCGAAGCGGGCGCGGTTGAGCGGGTGCGCCAGGGCGCCGATGAACTGGCGCGCAGCGTCGCGGGGCAACTCGGTATCGGTGTCGAGCGTGATGACGAACTTCACCTTCGCGAGGACCGGTGTCGCGCCGATCATGAGCGAGAAGGCCGACCCCTCGGCGCCGCGAAGCAGGGCGTTCAGGTCCTCGAGCTTGCCGCGTTTGCGTTCCTCGCCCATCCACGCGCGCGCCCCGGCGTTCCACAGGCGCGGCCGATGGAACAGGTAGAAGATGCTGGCCTCGTCGTCCCCGGACGTCCCTGCCGGGCCGTAGGCGAGATTGAGCTCGCGGATGCGCCGGGCGGCCAGCTGGAGCAGGGGATCGTCCGCGGGCAGCTCGCGCACGGGCGCATCGGGAAAGTCGGTCAGGAGGCCGAAGTGCAGGCAGGGGTCGCGGTTGGCGAGGAAGCGCACCTCGAGGGCCTCGACGAGGGACTCGACCCCCGCGGGATCGGTGAGCATGGTCGGCACCACCACGAGCGTGCGCACCTCGGGCGTGAGTCCCTCCGAGAAATCGAGGCGTGGCAGCGGCCGCGGTGAGACAAGCCGGGTGCCGATCGCATTGACGAGCAGCACCGCGGCCTGGCTCGCGCAGAGCAGCGCGGGCAGCACGAACGCGGCCTGAAGCAGGGGACTTGCGCCGGCGCTACCTGCCTTGCCGACAAGCCACGCCGCCAGGGCGACGGTGATCGCGGCGATGGCGCCCAGGTAGAGGGGCAGTGGGTGGCACGCACCGAAAGCGCGCAATCGTCCCGCGAGGGAATGTTTCACGCCCACGTCGCGCTCGAAGGCGACGAGCCCCGGCCCGACGAGGAAGTAGCCGACGTGCCCGCGGCGGTTGTCGGAGCCGTCCGGTCCCCCGGCCGCGTGGCGTGCGCGCTCGAGCGCGAGGGCGGCCACCTGCGCCTCGCTCACGGATGCCTGCCTCGCGATGCGCTCGATAGCGTGCCGGTAGCGGTCCCGGCTCTCGAAGGTCATCGCGGCGTAAACGCCCGCCGGATCCTGGCGCAGAGCCGACTCGACCGCGCTCGTGTCCTCGACGAAGTCGCGCCAGTCATGGGCGCTCACGAAGCGAAGGCTCCCGATGCTGTTGCTCAGGGACACCTGGTCCGCCGCCTGCTGGCGGTTCTCGGCGAGCACGGAGTCCTCGATCGTGCGGTGCGCCTGCGAGAGCCGCTGCTCGATCCAGGTGAGCGGCAGGGCGAGCGCCGCGCTCTGCCCCTGCCGTCGGCGCGCGAACTCGGCCACGAAGGCGGTGCCCATCGGCGGGTTCGAGCGTGCCATGTCGGCGACGACGAGGATGAGCCCGGTCGGGTCGTGCCCGGTCTCGAGGATCATGCGGTCGGCCCAGGCGTTGGCGAGAGCGCGTTCCTCGCGCGCCGCGCTGATGCGAACGGCGACGCGGCGCAGGTTCTCGACGAGGGCGAGGCGCAGCATGATGGGGATGGCCCATAGCTCGCCCAGCGCGAGCGGCGTGCGCGTCTGGTAGGCCGCCACGAAGCGCGCAAGGCCCTCGCCGTCGATGCGCCCGTCACCGTGGGCGATCGTCTCGAGGGCGATGTCGTAGACGCGGGGCAGTCCGGCCGAGGGGCCCGGCCCCAGCCGAGGCAACTCGCGGCTGTAGCCGCGCGGCAAGTGCCGCTTCGCGAGCGCGATATGCTCCTCGACGAGGTGGAAGTTGTCGAGGAGCCACTCGCCGGCGGGGCTGATGCGCTCGCCGCGGGATACCGCGTCGCCCAGCTGCTCGCACACGGCGAGGAGCGCCGCTTCGTTCTCGGCCAGGCGGGGCAGCAGGGGTTCGTGCGATCCGCCGGCGCCCACGCGATGCGCGGTCCCGAGCGCCCGCCCGTGGCGCTCCATCTGGTCGGCGTTGAAGAGCTCGGCTCGCAGCGGCGGTTGCACGCTCCGGACTGCGGGCGCCCGCAGGCCCGCGTTCCAGCGTGCGGCGAGCTGGGAAATCATCGCGAATCGCGACGGGCGGCCTGCGGGGGTGTACGGCATTCAAGTCTCTAACGAGGCGATCGATCCGATCGCGTGGCGCAGCGCACGAGCATCCTGACGCGTCCCCGCGTCGCTCACCGTGCGGCAGCGTACAGAGGGGGGGCTGCGGGACGATGCAGGAGGGGTTATGCGCGCAACCGCACGGACGCGCCGGCGGGCTCCGCGTAGCTTGGAATCGACGCCTTGCACACCATCCCTCGACGACCACCAACCCCAAGGAGCGAACCATGAACCCCATCCGCGCTTTTGCCACGACCACCCTTGCGCTGGCCATGCTGCTCGGCGGCGCTGCCGGCTGCCAGAAGGAGGAAGGACCCGCGGAGCGTGCCGGCAAGCAGGTCGACAAGGCGGTCGACACCGTCGGCAAGAAGGTGGAGGAAGCCGGCGAGAAGATCCAGGATGCGGCGCGCGATGCCAAGAAATAGTCCGGGATTCGCCGCGGCACGGCTGCGTCCATGATGGCCGACGCGGAGAGGCTCAACGCCGCGCAATTCCAGGAGGCGCTCCGGCAGGCCGCGCGCTTCCGTGCCGGGCCGCCGATCGACGATCCGCTCGCCCAGGCCGTGGAACGCATCGAGCAGAATCCGGCGTTCTCGCAGTCGCGGCTGCTCGCGCGGCTGCTCGTCGCGTTGACCTATCAGAAGGGAGAGTTCCGGCGCGCCGAGATCGCGGGGCTCGATGCGCCGACCGTCGCGCTCGCGATCGGGGTCATGGATGCGTTCGGCGCCGGGACTTTCGCGACGGCCGAATGGGAAGCGGCGGTCTCGAAGGCTACCGCCGCCGGGCTCGGGGTGGCATGACCACCGTGCGTCCGGCAGGATCGCGGCGCCTCGGGGCGCACGCGGTGCTGGCCTCGCTGCTCATCGCTGTCGCAGGTTGTACCGCGTTGCCAGTCCTCGTGCCGGACCTGTCGGCGTACCCGCCCCGCCAGGCGGTGCGGCTCGACGGCCCCGGCGGTCCCCTTTCGGCGAAGCAGAGCCGGGCCATCCTCGCGCGGCTCGCGAGCCGCGGTGAGGAGACCAGCATCTTCGAGCGGCACCTGGCGTTCGAGGAGCAGATCGCCGGCACTTCCCTCGTCACGGGAAACAGGGTCACGCTCCTGAAGGATGGCCCCGCGACCTTCCAGGCGATGTTCGAGGCCATCGGCGCGGCGAGGGACCACGTCCATCTCGAGACATACGCGTTCGAGGATGACGAGGTCGGCCGCAAATTCGCGCAGGCGCTCATGGACAGGAGGGCCGAAGGCGTGCACGTGAGCGTGATGTACGACAGCGTGGGGTCGATCAACACGCCGAAGGCGTTCTTCGCGGAGCTTGCCGACAGCGGCGTGAAAGTCCTGGAGTTCAACCCCATCAACCCGCTCAAGGCGAGGACCGGCTGGGACGTGAACCAGCGCGACCATCGCAAGCTCCTCGTCGTCGACGGGCGCATCGCCTTCGTGGGCGGCGTCAACATCAGCAGCGTGTATTCGGGAGGCTCTTTCCACTCCAGTTCCCGGCATCGCCCGGGGGGCGCCGCGCCATGGCGAGATACGCACGTGCAGATCGAAGGCCCCGTCGTCGCGAAGTTCCAGGATCTTTTCCTCGCCACGTGGGAGAAGCAGAAAGGTGGCGCCGTGCCGGCGCGGACCCTCTTTCCCCCGCCGGCCACGCCGGGCCGCGAGGTCGTGCGCGCCATCGGCAGCTCGCCCGACGAGCCGCTGAACCAGATCTACGCGACGCTCGTCTCGGCCATCCGGAACGCGCGGACGAGCGTCTACATCACCATCGCCTACTTCGTTCCGGATCCGCAGTTGCTCGCGACGCTCGAGGAGGCGGCGGGACGAGGCGTGGATGTGCGCCTCATCGTCCCGGGCCAGACCGACTTCTGGGCGGTGTTCCACGCGGGTCGCTCGCATTACGCGCAGATGCTCGAAGCGGGCGTGAAGATCCACGAGCGCCGCGGAGCGCTGCTGCACGCGAAGAGCGCGGTGATCGACGGCGTCTGGTCCACGGTCGGCTCGACCAACCTGGACTGGCGCAGCTTCCTGCTCAACGACGAGGTCAACCTCGTCGTCCTCGGGCAGGGCTTCGGTGCGCAAATGCAGGCCATGTTCAACGCGGACCTCGCGGAGTCCGCACCCGTGACGGCCGGCGAGTGGGCGCTGCGCCCGATCTCCGATCGACTCAAGGAAATCGCCGCGCGGGCGTGGGCGAGACTGCTGTAGTGCGCGCGATCCTGCTGCTCGCCCTCCTGCTGCCCGCGGGTTGGTCGCGCGGCGAGGTACCCGATCCGGCGTCGCGGCTTCGGGCCGGCTATGCCGCGATGCGCGAGGCCACCGTGGACAATGCGTTCCGCCGCCCGATGTACCTGCGCTCGCGCGAGAGCGCGGGAGGCGTGGCCGGCGAGGTCTACGCGCTCCTCGACTATCCCTACGCGCTCGCGGGCCCGGCCCTCGCGGGTCCGGCGGGCTGGTGCGAGATCCTGCTGCTGCACTTCAACACCAAGTACTGCCGTCCTTCCTTCGAGGCGGCGGACACCGTGCTGCACGTGGGCATCGGCACCAAGCACGACCAGGCGCTCGCGGACGCCTATCCGCTCGCCTTCACCTGGCGGGTCTCGGCCCGCAACGAGAGCTATCTCGCGGTCACGCTCGGCGCGGGCGAGGGGCCGCTCGACACGCGCGACTACCGCATTGTCCTCGAGGCGGCGCCCACGGAGGCCGGCCGCACGATCATGCGGCTCTCCTATGCGTATGCGTACGGTCCCCTGGGTCGATTCGCCATGCAGGTCTACCTGGCAACCGTGGGGCGCGACAAGGTCGGTTTCACGATCGCCGGGCGCGACGCCGACGGCAATCCCGCTCTCGTGGGCGGCCTGCGGGGCGTGGTGGAGCGCAATGCGATGCGCTATTTCCTCGCCATCGATGCCATCCTGGCCGCGCCCGCGCGGCCGGCGCTGGCGCGCCGCGAAGCGGCCCAGCGCACATGGTTCGCCGCCACTGAGCGCCATCCGCGGCAATTGCACGAGATGGCGATCGCGGACTATCTCGAGATGAAGCGACGCGAGTTCGCAAGGCAGCTGGCGAAGGACGAGCCTGCCGCCCGCTAGGGTTTCGGCTTGTCCTCGTCCTTGTCCTTGACCTGGTTCTTGCCCTTCTCGTCCCCTTGTCTTAGCGCTTGGGCTGGGCCTTGTCGGCGGCCTTCCCCTTCATGGTGGAGCGATCGAGGCCAGGGGCAGGGACGGCGCGCGACGGAGCGCTAGGGCACCAATAGTGGAGTTGGTGGCTCCACGTCCGTCGCTGCTTCCGTTGCTTCCGGTGCGGCGGGTGCAGCGGCTGCGATGGACTTCTCCGGCGCATGCAGGTCTTTCGAGACGTGGTCGAGGGCCTTCTGCATCGTTTCCCAGGCTGCCTTCAGGCCGGCCTCCGATTGCGTGGCGGCCGCGGGGCTCGCCGTGCGAAACGCGTCTAACGACCGCTGGGCCGCATTGCGGGCGAGGCGAAGCTCCTTGAGGCGACGCTCGTAGGCGGTGCGCGCCACGCCGTCGGCCTTCTTGCCCTCGGCCTGGAGGACGGTGACGGCCTCGTCCCATTGCTTGAAGTGCGAGCGCATGCCCGCGAGATAGTCCGGATTCGTGTCCATCGTGGCGCTCCTTGGCGTGGGCGATCGTCAGGAAACTGGATCGCATGAAAAAAAGGTATCAGTCGCCCGCGAAGCGATCTGTTCGGTAGCGAACAAAAGCCGTTGCCGCAATGTTCTCCAGCGCACCGACGCGGGGTGCCGCCGGCGCTAGTCTCGGGTTTCCGACCGACCACCCTTGGCCGGCCGGCCCATGCGGGAGACACCATGAATATCGCCTTGACCATTGGACCCCTGTTCGCGCTCATCGCGGGAATCCTGATCCTTGCCGTCCCGCGCCTGCTCAACTACATCGTCGCCGCGTACCTGATCGTCATCGGGCTGATCGGCCTCTTCGGCGCCAGCGGGATGCACTGGCGGTGAGGGCACATCCTGTGCGCTGGCTGGTCGCCGCCGGGGCCGCCTCCGGCGTTGCCGGCGGCGTATACGTCGCCGCCGCCATGACCGCGACCTCGATGGCCGGCACTTTCAGCGTGACGGAATCGAGCCTGAATGCGCGGCAGTCCGAGACGGAAACCGCCTGGCGCCAGGCGTCGGCGAGATATGTCGCGGCGCGCGCCAAATGCAAGGCCCTGAAGGGCAAACGAAAAGACCTGTGCAACACCGTGGCCCGGGAGGAGGGAAAGCACCCCGCCTTGCCGGACACCCCAACCAAGGAAACCGCACCATGAACTGGGATCGCATCGAAGGAAACTGGAAGCAATTCAAGGGCAACGTGAAAGAACAGTGGGGCAAGCTCACCGACGACCAGCTCGACGTCATCGCCGGCAAGCGCGACCACCTGACAGGCTTCATCCAGGAGACCTACGGCATCACGAAGGAGGCCGCGAAGAAGCAGGTGGCTGCCTGGCAGGAGCGTCAAAAGTAGAAGCCCCCCGCTCGCAGCGCGAAGGCCGCGCAGGTAGATCCTCGCTCGTTGGGCAGGATCTCCGCGTAGGCCAGCCGCGAGTAGTCGTTTGACGGCGCGAACCGATCAGTGTGCGGTGGCGCACCGACATGCGGGAGACGCGGCGCGCAACCTGCGAAGCGAGTCGTGCCCGGCATTCCGCCGGATGGGGCATCGCGGGAAGGTGCCTTCGCGGGCCGGAAGCAAACGCGGTCGCGCAGGCACCCCCAAACAGGAGTGTTTCCATGCACAAGTTTCTCAAGATCGTCGCCCTCTTCCTGGCGACGCTGTTGCCGGCCCATGCGCAGGCGGCCAACACCTTCGGTACCGATTTCAGCGACCTCTGGTGGAATCCCCAGGAGAGCGGATGGGGCGCGAACCTCGCGCACCAGGGCGACACGATCTTCATGACGCTCTTTGCCTACGGCTCGGATTCGAAGCCGAAGTGGTACGTGGCGAGCTCCATGGCTTCCCGGAACGCGGATGAGACCACCCACGCCTTCGATGGCACGCTCTACGAGACCACCGGGCCCTACCTCGGCTCGGCCTTCAATCCGGCTGACGTGACGATGCGCGCGGTGGGTAGTGCCTCGCTGCTCTTCTCCGGCATCAATTCGGCAACGCTGTCCTACAGCATCGACGGCGTCAACGTCAGCAAGCAGGTCACGCGGCAGACATTCAGGAACAACAACCTCGGCGGGTCGTACTTCGGCGCGCAGGTTGGCGACAAGTCGTTCTGCGGCGCAGAGGACGGTCCGATCGAGAGCGTCGCTCGCTACGCCATCGTCCATTCCGGCTCCTATGTCGAGATCACCGCCACGCTCAGTGACGTGTTTCTGCAGTGCGTCTACACCGGCGACTACATCCAGCAGGGGAGCGTGGGCGAGATCCAGGGCACCTATTCCTGCTCCAACGGGGCGAGCGGCTCCTTCTTCGCCGCGGAAATCGAGGCGAGCGACAAGGGATTCCTCGCGCGCTACTATGCGACCCGCTCGAGCGGGTGCGTCGAGTCGGGCATCATCGGCGGCGCGAAGCGCTAGAAGGACCCGTGAGCGGGTCGGCTCCGGCCGGCCCGCGCGAGCGGCGCCGGTAGCGGACCGTGCATTTGGTATCCTTGCGGTTTCGCCCGAAGCGCCCTCCGCATCCCATGAAGACCAGCGAGATCCGCAGGAAATTCATCGACTTCTTCGTCTCCCAAGGCCACCAGAGCGTGGCGTCGAGCCCGCTGGTGCCTGCGAACGACCCCACGCTCCTCTTCACCAACGCCGGGATGGTCCAGTTCAAGGACGTCTTCCTCGGCACCGAGAAGCGCGCCTACCAGCGGGCCGTCACCTCGCAGCGCTGCGTGCGCGCTGGCGGCAAGCACAACGACCTCGAGAACGTGGGCTACACCGCGCGTCACCACACCTTCTTCGAGATGCTGGGCAACTTCAGCTTCGGCGACTACTTCAAGCGCGAGGCCATCCGCTACGCTTGGGAGCTGGTCACCCAGGTCTACGGGATCCCGCCGGAGAAGCTCTGGACCACGGTTTACGAAACCGACGACGAGGCCTTCGGCATCTGGACGAAGGAGATCGGCGTCCCTGCCGAGCGCTGCATTCGCATCGGCGACAAGCCCGGCGGGCGCAAGTTCGAGAGCGACAACTTCTGGCAGATGGCCGACACCGGCCCCTGCGGGCCCTGCTCGGAAATCTTCTACGACCACGGCCCGGGGATCGCGGGCGGCCCACCGGGCTCGCCTGATGCCGAGGGCGACCGCTACATCGAGATCTGGAACCTGGTCTTCATGCAGTTCAACCGCGACGATGCCGGCACGATGCACCCGCTGCCGCGGCCCTCGGTGGACACGGGCATGGGGCTCGAGCGCCTCACGGCGGTGCTCCAGCACGTCCATTCGAACTACGAGATAGACCTCTTCCAGGCGCTGGTGAAAGCGGCGGCGCGGGAGACCGGCCACCGGGACCTCGCCTCTCCTTCGCTCCGGGTGATCGCGGACCACATCCGCGCCTGCGCCTTCCTCATCTGCGACGGCGTCATTCCGGGCAACGAGGGCAGGGGATACGTGCTTCGCCGCATCGCGCGGCGCGCCATGCGCCACGGCTACAAGCTGGGATGCAAGCAGCCCTTCTTCTACAAGCTCGTGGGCGATCTCGCGGCGGAGATGGGCGAGGCCTATCCCGAGCTTCGCCAGTCCGAAGGGCGCATCACCGCGACGCTTCGCCAGGAAGAGGAGCGCTTCGGCGAGACGCTGGAGAACGGCATGGCCATCCTCGACACGGCGCTCGCCGGGGGCCGCAAGCAACTCGACGGCGGGACCGCCTTCAAGCTCTACGACACCTACGGCTTCCCCGTGGACCTCACGGCCGACATCGGCCGCGAGCGCGGCTTCACGGTGGACATGGGGGCGTTCGACGCCGCGATGGCCGAGCAGCAGGAGCGCTCGCGGGCTGCTAGCAAGTTCAAGGCCGGGGCGCAGCTCGACTACCGCGGCGCGAAGACGGCCTTCCGCGGTTACGAGACGCTCTCCGAGGAAGGCCGCATCGTGGCGCTCTACTGCGAAGGCAGCCCGGTGAAGAGCCTCTCGTCGGGCGAGGCGGGTGTGGCGGTGCTCGACCGCACGCCCTTCTACGCGGAGTCCGGCGGGCAGGTCGGCGACCGCGGGGAGTTCACCCGAGGCGGGGTGTGCCTCACGCTCTTCACGGTGGAGGACACGCAGAAGATCCAGCCGGACGTGTTCGGCCATTACGGCGTCGTGAAGACGGGCGAGCTCGCGGTGGGCGACACGGTGGCGGCCCAGGTCGATCTCGACAAGCGCACGCGCACCATGCGCCACCACTCGGTCACGCACCTCATGCACAAGGCACTGCGCGAGGTGCTGGGGCCGCACGTGCAGCAGAAGGGCTCCCTCGTCGACGAGGACAAGACCCGCTTCGACTTCAGCCACAACGCGCCGATGAGCGCCGCCGAGATCCACCGCGTCGAGGAGATCGTGAACGCCGAGATCCTCGCCAACGCGGCCACCGAGGCGCGCGTGATGCCCATCGACGACGCGCAGAAGACCGGCGCGATGATGCTCTTCGGCGAGAAGTATGGCGACGAGGTCCGCGTGCTCGACATCGGGTCCTCGCGGGAACTCTGCGGCGGCACGCACGTTGCGCGCACCGGAGACATCGGTTACTTCCGCATCGTCTCGGAAGGCGGCGTCGCAGCGGGCATACGCCGCGTCGAGGCGATCGCCGGCGGCGTCGCGCTCGCGCAGGCCCGCACGGACCGCGAGCGCCTGGCGCGCGCGGCCGAGGCCCTCAAGGCGCAACCCCAGGAACTCGACGCGAAGATCGCGCAGGTCGTCGAGAACGTGCGCGCCCTCGAGAAGGAGGTCGCGAAGTTGAAGGGCGAACTCGCCGCGGGCCGGCTCGACGAGGTGCTCGCGGGCTCCACGCGCACCATCAAGGGCGTGAAGGCGGTCGCCATGCTGCTCGACGGTGTCGATGCGGGGATGCTTCGCGATTCGCTGGACAAGGTGAAGGCGCGCCTGGGCAGCGGCGTGGCGCTCCTCGCCTCCGTGGCCGATGGCAAGGTCTCGCTGATCGCAGGCGTCACCAAGGATCTCACCGGCAAGGTGAAGGCGGGCGAGTTGGTGAATTTCGTCGCCCAGCAGGTGGGCGGCAAGGGCGGCGGCCGCCCCGACATGGCGCAGGCCGGGGGCACGGATCCCGCGGGGCTGCCCGAAGCACTCCGGAGCGTGGAGGGCTGGCTCGGCGAGCGGCTCTAGCCGCGGCCTGCCGGGGAGCGCGCGAGGACCATGGGCCACACCGGATTTCTCCTGCCCGAGCACGAGCTGCGCCATGCGCTCAACGACGAGGTGCATTCGCGGCCGCCCGTGCGCCTCGCCGGGGCGCAGCACGTGGTCTACCTCGCGATTCGCCACGATCCCGCGGACCGCGCGGCCCACCGCCGGGCGCTCGCATACATGGCGGAGGCTGCGGGAACCCCGGTCGCGCCCGGAGTCGACCACGCGGTCGTCACGCTTTCCGGCGGACTGCGCTTCAAGTGGGAGGGGCACTCCGAGTTCGCGAGCTACACCTTCTTCGCCGAAGGCGCGGGGGAACTGGCGCCCGCCGCGGTGCTCGAGCGCGCCGGCTGGCCCGCCATCGCGATCTCGATCCCCGGCGAGGTGGTGGTTGCCGTGTCCATCGATCTCGTTCCCTTCCCGGGGGAGGCGCCGCCGGCGGATGCCTTCCGCACGTCCGGCGACACCGTCGTCGGCGGAGCGGTGGCCGCGGGCCGGGGGTGGGGGTACACGGATTTCCGCATCCGCGAGGACGGCTTCACGCGCATCCTGCTGCTCAACCGCGAGATGGGACTCGGACAGGCGGGGCGGATGGTGCAGCGCCTGCTCGAGATCGAGACCTACCGCATGATGGCGCTTTCCGCCTTCCCCGTGGCGCGCAAGGCCGCGCCGGACCTGGGCGCCATGGAAATCGAACTCGCCGCCATCGTGGAGCGCATCGCCGGGGCCACGCCCGAGGACGAGGCGAAGCTCCTCGACGACCTCACGCACCTCGCCGCACGGGTGGAACATCTCCAGAGCGCGACGCGCTTCCGCTTCGAGGCCGCCGAGGCCTACGACGCGATCGTCATGCGCCGCCTCGCGGAACTTCGCGAGGTGCGCATCCCGGGGCTGTCCACGATCGAGGAATTCCTGCACAGGAGGCTCGCGCCCGCCATGGCGACCTGTCGCAGCACCTCCAGGCGGATCGCGAACCTGGCCGAGCGTGTCACCCGGGCCAGCGCATTGCTGCGCACGCGGGTGGACATCGAGCGCGAACAGCAGAACCAGAAGATCCTCGAGGCGATGAACCGCCGGGGGCGCCTGCAGTTGCGGCTGCAGCAGGCGGTGGAGGGGCTCTCGGTGGTCGTCATCACCTACTACGGCGTGTCGCTGGTGGGCGTGCTCGCCAAGGCGGCGAAGGCGGCCGGCCTCGACTGGAACCCCGACGTCGTGATGGGCATCGCCATCCCGGTCGTCGCCGCCGCGGTATTCGGCGGCGTGCGCCGCGTGCGCCGGGCGCTCGAAGGCGAGGACAAGGCCGCATCGTGAGCGACGAGACCTTCGCGTTCTGCCCGCGCTGCGCCCGGCCCCTGGCCGAGCGCGCCATCGCCGACGACAGCGGCGAGGACGTCGTGCGCCGCGCCTGCCCGGACGAGGCCTGCGGCTTCATCCAGTGGAAAAACCCCGTGCCCGCGGTCGGCGCGCTTGTGGAGCACGAGGGGGAGATCATCCTTGCCCGCAACCGGGCCTGGCCCGAAGGCTGGTTCGCGCTGGTCACCGGTTATCTCGAGGCGCGCGAGGATCCCCGCGCGGCGGTGGTTCGCGAGGTGAAGGAGGAACTCGGTCTCGACGTGGTGGAGACGAACCTCATCGGCAACTACATCTTCGAGCGCAAGAACGAGGTGATGCTCTGCTACCACGCGGTCGCCACCGGGACGGTCACGCTGGGAGAGGAGATCGTCGAGTACCGCAGGCACGCGCCGGCGGACCTGAAGCCCTGGCCGCGCGCCACCGGCTTCGCGGTGGCCGACTGGATGCGCTCGCGCGGGCTCGAATTCGAGTTCGTCGATTTCAAGGTCGATGCCCCGCGGAAATGACCCATGGAGAATCCGCACCGATGACCGGCCCTCAGTTGAACACGCCCGATGGGGCGGCTCGCGTGGCGGCCTACCTGCGCGCCGCGGGGCTCGACCAAATCGAAGGCCACGAAGACGAGGTGGCGCTCGCGATCGCGGACTTCCTCGAGGCCATGGCCGACAAGGTCGCGATAGGCGACGCGGCGTCCCTCTACGCCTATCCGGTGCCGATGCTGACCGAGGACGGCACTTGCTCCCTGCCGGATGCGCTGGCCCCGGTTCCCTACGACCTCACCGGCATCCTCGGCGGCCGAAGCGAGCAGGCCACGAGGCGCCTTGCGCTCCTCGAGCGGCTCGTGGAGCGGGCCCAGGAGACGACCGGATCCGACTGGGTGGGCATCTACCAGCGCCGCATGACTCCCGCGGGATCGCCCGTGCTGGTGAAGCTCGCCTACGTCGGGCGCGCGAGCCGGGCCGAATTCCCGCTCACGCCGGAGTTCGCGGCGGGCAGCACGAACAGCACGGTCGGACTCACCGGGCGGGCCCTGGTGATAGACGACGTGAAGCGCCACGTGGCGGACGGCGGCGGCTTCTACGTGTGCGACGGGGAAGTGCAATCGGAGGCGTGCCTGCCGCTCCTCGACGACGCGCGCGCGGTCGTCGGGATCGTCGATGCGGAGGCGAAGCCGCGGTCGTTCTACAACCCGGTGCGGCTCGCCACGCTCTCCGCGCTTGCGATCGTCGCCGGCGCGGTGCTTCCCTGAGGCCATGATCCGCCCGGCCGGCATCGATCACCTCGTTCTTCGCGCCCGCGACGCCGAGTCCCTGGCCGCCTTCTACATCGGCGTCCTGGGCTGCACGCTCGAGCGCAGGCGGGATGACCTCGGGCTCATCCAGCTGCGCGCGGGCGCGAGCCTCATCGACCTCGTGGACGTGAACGGAAAGCTCGGGCGCGAGGGCGGTGCGGCGCCGGGGCCGGAAGCGAGAAACCTCGACCACTTCTGCCTGCGCGTCGAGCCCTTCGACGGGGAGGCCATCCGCGCCTTCCTCGCCGCGCGTGGTTTCGAACCCGGCGAGATCGCGCGGCGGTTCGGCGCGGAAGGCGAGGGTCCCTCGATCTACGTTCGCGATCCCGAGGGCAACACCGTGGAACTGAAAGGCCCCCCCGGGGCCTGACCCTGCCTGCCTGCCTGCCTGCCTGCCTGCCGGGCGGTGCTACGACCCGGTCCGGGCCTTCGGCATCATGTCGGTGATGGTTCCCTCGGCGATCTCGGCGCCGAAGAATACGGTCTCCGACAGGGTCGGGTGCGGGTGGATGGTGAGGCCGATGTCCTCCGCGTCCGCGCCCATCTCGAGGGCCAGCACCGTCTCGGCGATCAACTCGCCCGCGTTCAGGCCCACGATCGCTGCGCCGAGGATGCGCTTGGTGCCCTTCTCGAAGAGGATCTTCGTGAGCCCCTCCTCGCGGCCCATGCCGATGGCGCGGCCGCTCGCGGCCCAGGGAAAGAGCGCCTTCTCGTACTCCACGCCCTTCGCCTTGGCATCGGCCTCCGAGAGCCCCATCCAGGCGACCTCCGGGTCCGTGTAGGCCACGCTGGGGATCGTGCGCGCCTCCCAGACATGGTGGGTCATGCCGGCAATCACCTCGGCCGCGAGCTTGCCTTCGTGCGTGGCCTTGTGCGCGAGCATGGGCTCGCCCACGATGTCGCCGATGGCGTGGATGTGCGCGACGTTCGTGCGCATCTGGTTGTCCACGGCAATCCATCCGCGCTCGTCCACCTTCACGCCCGCCTTTTCCGCGGCGAGATTCTTTCCGTTGGGACGGCGGCCGACGGCGAGGAGCACGCGGTCGAAGATCTCGGGCGGCGGCGCGGCGGCGCCGTCGGCGCCTTCATAGGTGGCGCGCAACCCGTCCTTGAGCGCCTCGATTTTCGCGACCTTGGTCTTCAGGAGAATCTTCTCGTAGCGCTTCTCGATCCGCTTGGCGAGCGGGCGCACGATGTCCGGGTCCGCGCCGGGAATCAGGCGGTCCATGAACTCGACCACGGTCACCTTCGAGCCGAGCGCGTCGTAGACGGTGGCCATCTCGAGCCCGATGATGCCGCCGCCGATGATGAGCAGGCGCTTCGGAACGTCCTGGAGCGCCAGCGCGCTCGTGGAATCGAGGAGGCGAGGGTCGTCGTAGGGAAAGCCGGGGATGCGCGCGGACTGCGAGCCCGCGGCGATGATGCAGTGGTCGAAGGAGACGAGCTTGCGGCCCTCCTTCGTCTCCACCGCGACTGCATGGGCGGAGGTGAACTCGGCGCGGCCCTCGACCACGGTCACCTTGCGCGCCTTGGCGAGGCTCGAGAGCCCTTTGGTGAGCTTGCCGACGACGCCATCCTTGAACCGGCGAACGCCGTCGAGATCGATCTTCGGGGCGCCGAAGGAAACGCCGTGCGCGGCCATGTCCTGCGCGTCGGCGATGACCTTCGCCGTGTGCAGCAGCGCCTTCGACGGGATGCAACCCACGTTCAGGCACACGCCGCCGAGCGTGGCATGGCGCTCGACCAACACGACTTTCTTGCCGAGGTCGGCTGCGCGGAAGGCCGCGGTGTACCCCCCGGGCCCGGCGCCGAGCACGAGCACCTCGGCGTGCAGGTCGGCATCCAGGCTCGCCAGGGTGGAGGTGAGCGCTTCGCGAAGCGACGGCTTCGCCGCACCCTGCGCCTTCGCTTCCGCCGGAAGGGCGGCGGGGGCGGGCGCCGGGGCGGGCTTCGACGCTTCCGCGCTCTCGAGGAGCAGGATCACGGAGCCCTCGGAGAGCCGGTCGCCCAGCTTCACCTTCAGCTCCTTCACCGTCCCGGAGTGGGTCGACGGCACTTCCATCGTCGCCTTGTCGGATTCGAGCGTGACCAGGGAAGCGTCCTTCTTCACGGCGTCGCCCGGCTTCACCAGCACTTCGATGACCGGGACGTCCTTGAAGTCGCCGATGTCGGGAACCGTGATCTCGAGGATTGCCATGGCGGGGACCCTCCTAGAGCATGCCGCGCCGCAGGTCGGCGACGACCAGGGCGAGGTAGGTGGTGAAGCGGGCCGCCGCTGCGCCGTCGAGCACGCGGTGGTCGTAGGAGAGAGACAGCGGCATCATCAGGCGCGGCGCGAATTCCCGGCCGTTCCAGACCGGCTTCATGGAGGCCTTGGACACGCCCAGGATCGCCAGTTCGGGCGCGTTGATGATCGGGGTGAACGCCGTGCCGCCGATGCCGCCCAGGGACGAGATGGTGAAGGTCCCGCCCTGCATTTCCGCAGGGCCGAGCTTGCCTTCGCGCGCCTTCGCGGCGAGTTCGCCCGTTTCCCTCGCGATCTGCACCACGCCCTTCGTGTCGGCGTCCTTCAGCACCGGCACCACCAGGCCGTTGGGCGTGTCGGCGGCGAAGCCGATGTGCCAGTAGCGCTTGAGCACGAGGGTGTCGCCGTCGAGGGATGCGTTGAACTCGGGGAATTTCTTCAGCGCCGCCACGCAGGCCTTGATGAGGAAGGCGAGCGGGGTCACCTTGATGCCGGCCTTCGCGTTCTCCTCGTTCACGCGCGCGCGGAAGGCCTCGAGGTCGGTGATGTCCGCCTCGTCGAACTGCGTGACGTGGGGGATCATGACCCAGTTGCGCGCCAGCACCGGCCCCGAGATCTTCTTGATGCGCGAGAGCGGCTGGACCTCGACGGGGCCGAACTTCGCGAAGTCCACCTTGGGCCAGGCGGGCAGTCCGAGATCGGCGAACCCGCCGCCGGTGGCGCGCGCCGCGCCGGTTCCGGAGAGCGCGTCCTTCACGAAGGCCTGGATGTCTTCCTTGACGATGCGGCCCTTGGCGGCCGAACCCTTCAGCTTCGCGAGGTCCACGCCCAGTTCGCGCGCGAAGCGGCGCACCCCGGGGCTCGCATGGGCGGGCGTGCCGGATTGCGCCGCGGGCTCCGCGGGAACGGGCGCGGGGCGCGGCGATGCCGCGACGGGCACGGCCTCCGGCGGCACTTTGGCAGCCGTGGCTGCCGGCGGTTCGGGGGTCGCGGGCGCTGCCGGCGTCCCGGCAGCCGCGGCGACCGCGGCGACCGCGGCGGGCTTCGGGGAGGCCGCCTCGGACGGTTCGAGGACCAGCACCACGCTGCCTTCGCTCACCTTGTCGCCGAGCTTCACCTTCAGCTCCTTCACGACACCGGCGGCGGGCGCGGGCACGTCCATCGCGGCCTTGTCGCTCTCGAGCGTGACGAGCGAATCCTCCTTCTTCACCACGTCGCCGGGCTTGACCAGCAGCTCGATGACGGGCACGTCCTTGAAGTCCCCGATGTCGGGGACCTTGACCTCGATGACGGCCAAGGCGTTCTCCTCGCGTTGTCGTTGTTGTGGGAACCCGGGTGGCGCTCAGACCGTCCAGGGCGCGGGTTTCGCGGCGTCGATGCCGTACTTCTTGATCGCCTCGGCCACCTTGGCCGCCGGGATCTCGCCGTCCTCCGCGAGCGCCTTGAGCGCGGCCAGCACGACGTAGTGGCGGTCGACCTCGAAGAAGCGGCGCAGGTTCTCGCGCGAATCGCTGCGCCCGAACCCGTCGGTTCCCAGCGCCTTGTAGCGGCGCGGGACGAACTCGCGGATCTGGTCGGCGAATGCGCGCACGTAGTCGGTCGACGCGATGACAGGGCCCTTGGTGCCCGCGAGGCACTGCTCGACATGGGACAGGCGGGGCTTGTCCGTGGGGTGCAGGAGATTCCAGCGGGCCGCGTCGATGCCGTCGCGGCGTAGCTCCGTGAAACTCGGGCAGCTCCACAGGTCCGAGGCCACGCCCCAGTCGGCCGCCAGCAGGCCGGCGGCGGCGATGACTTCCCGCAGGATCGTGCCGCTTCCAAGCAGCTGCACGCGCGCGCCCTTTCCGGCGCCGCCTCCGGGAAGCCGGTACATCCCCTTGAGAATGTCCTCGCGCGCGCCGTCGGGCAGCGCCGGGTGGGCGTAGTTCTCGTTCATCAGGGTGATGTAGTAGTAGACATCCTCCTGGTCCTCGATCATGCGTCGCAGGCCGTCCTGGACGATCACCGCGACCTCGTAGGCGAAGGTGGGATCGTAGGAGCGGCAGTTCGGGATCATGGAGGAGAGGATGTGGCTGTGCCCGTCTTCGTGCTGCAGGCCCTCGCCGTTCAGGGTCGTGCGCCCGGCGGTGCCGCCCAGCAGGAACCCGCGGGCGCGCATGTCCCCGGCGGCCCAGGCGAGGTCGCCCACGCGTTGCATGCCGAACATCGAGTAGAAGATGAAGAACGGGATCATCGGCACGTTGTTGGTCGAGTAGGAGGTCGCCGCGGCGATCCACGAGCACATCGCGCCCGCCTCGTTGATTCCCTCCTGGAGGATCTGCCCGCTCGCGTCCTCCTTGTAGAACATGAGCTGGTCGCTGTCCTCGGGCTCGTAGAGCTGGCCGACGGAGGAGTAGATGCCGAGCTGGCGAAAGAGCCCTTCCATGCCGAAGGTGCGCGACTCGTCCGGGACGATGGGCACGATGTTGCGGCCGATGTTCTTGTCCCGCACGAGTGTCGTGAGGACGCGCACGAACGCCATCGTGGTGGAGTTCTCGCGGCCTTCGGCCGTGGCCTCCAGGAGCGCCTTGAAGGCCTCGAGCTTCGGCGCGTCGAGGCTCGCCGAGCGGCGCCGGCGCTGCGGAATGGAGCCGCCGAGCCGCGCTCGGGCTTCCCGAAGGTAGTTCATCTCCGCGGAATCGTCCGCCGGCTTGTAGTAGGGCAGGTCGGCGAGCCGATCGTCCTCAATCGGGATCGCGAAGCGGTCGCGGAACTGGCGCAGCATCTCGATCGGCATCTTCTTCTGCTGGTGGGCGACGTTCTTTCCCTCGCCCACGGCCCCCATGCCGTATCCCTTCACGGTCTTCGCGAGGATGACGGTGGGCTGCCCGGCGTGGTTCACGGCGGAGTGGTAGGCCGCGTAGATCTTGTGCGGGTCGTGGCCGCCGCGGTTCAGGCGCCAGATGTCCTCGTCGCTCATGCTGGCGACCATCGCCTTCAGCTCCGGGTACTTGCCGAAGAAATGCTCGCGCACGTAGGCGCCGTCGCGGCTCTTGAACTTCTGGTACTCGCCGTCGACCGCCTCCTCCATGCGGTTCAGGAGGATCCCCTTCTTGTCCTTGGCGAGCAGGGGGTCCCAGTAGGAGCCCCAGATGACCTTGATCACGTTCCAGCCGGCGCCCCGGAAGTTGGTCTCGAGCTCCTGGATGATCTTGCCGTTTCCCCGCACGGGGCCGTCGAGCCGCTGCAGGTTGCAATTGACCACGAACACCAGGTTGTCGAGCCCCTCGCGTGAGGCCATGCCGATGGCGCCCATGGATTCGGGCTCGTCCATCTCGCCGTCGCCCATGAAGGCCCACACCTTGCGGCTCTCCGTGTGGGCGAGGCCCCGGTCCTCGATGTAGCGCAGGAACCGCGCCTGGTAGATGGCCTGGATGGGCCCCAGGCCCATGGACACGGTCGGGAACTGCCAGAAGTCGGGCATGAGCCAGGGGTGCGGGTACGAGGAGATGCCCTTGCCGTCGACCTCCTGGCGGAACATGTCCAGCTGCGCCTCGGTGAGGCGCCCCTCCAGGAAGGCTCGCGCGTAGACGCCCGGCGAGGAGTGGCCTTGCATGTAGATCAGGTCGCCGCAATGGTCCTTGGTCGGCGCATGCCAGAAGTGGTTGAAGCCCACGTCGTAGAGCGCCGCCGCGGAGGCGAAACTCGCGATGTGGCCGCCCAGCTCCAGGTCCTTGCGTCCGGCCCGCAGCACCATCGCCACCGCGTTCCAGCGCACGATGTTGCGCAGCCGGTTCTCGATCTCCATGTCGCCCGGGATCGGCTGCTCCAGGTGCGGCGGGATCGTGTTGATGTAGGCCGTGTCGGCGCTGTAAGGCAGGTTCACGCCCGAATGGCGCGCCTTGTCGATGAGGCTTTCGAGGATGAAGTGCGCGCGATCCGGGCCTTCGACGGCGAGGATGGCTTCCAGCGAGTCGACCCACTCTCGGGTTTCCAACGGGTCGATGTCTTGCAAGCGGTCCATGGTGGCCTCGGGGGAAGGGGGTGGTTCAGGAGGGCGCTGCTGCGAGGAAGGACTCCATTAGACCCAATCGTATAATGGCTGGCAACTTGGGTTCCCGCCGGGGAAGCGAGGTTCCCGCAGGGGCGGGGAGGGTGTCCTGGCATTAAAAACCTCTAGACAAATCAGTGACATCGGGCCGACAATCAGGACTGTTTCTCAAAAAAACATTTTAAGTTATTATAAAAACGGGTTTTTGCACTTTTCGTCAGGGGGCGGAACTAGCCTTCAGCCAGGGCTGGTGGCAGTTTCCGCGGGCGCTGGCCGGAGGGGCCTCGCGACCGGCAACCACAAGAAACGAGAAATTCATGGACCATCGGGCGCACCGAACAAGGGAGAGCGGAGCGCGAGGCGCCAGCCTGAGGGCGGCCGTGGCGCTCGCCCTTCCCGCGCACCGCCGTTGGGGCGAAGGGAAGTGAGCCTCGCCCAGGCGCTTCAGAGCGCAAGCCTCACGGACCCCGGGCGGGTCCGTGACCACAATGAGGACTGCGTCGAGCTGCGTCCCGAGATCGGGCTCTACGTCCTCGCGGACGGCATGGGCGGCTACAACGCGGGGGAGGTGGCAAGCGGCATGGCGACATCGTTGATTGCCGACGGGCTGGCGGAGTTCTGGAACGCCCGGGAGGTGGACAGCCTTGCCCGCGAGGAGGCGATGAGCCTTGCGGAACGCCTCATCCGGGAGCAGATCGCGCGGGCCAACACCGCCATCTTCACCACCTCGCAGAACAATCCCGAATGCGCCGGCATGGGTACGACGCTCGTGGTCTGCCTTTTCTACGACAATTTCGTGAGCGTGGCCCATATCGGGGATTCGCGCCTCTATCGCCTGCGGGGAGAGGCGATGGACCAGATCACGCGCGACCACTCGCTTCTCCAGGAGCAGCTCGATTCTGGGCTCATCACGCCGGAGGAAGCCAAGCTTTCGCAGAACCGCAACCTCGTCACCAAGGCGCTCGGCATAGACCCGTCCGTCGAGCCGGAGCTCCACGTCTACGAGACGGAACCCGAGGATCTCTACCTGCTGTGCTCCGACGGGTTGAACGACATGGTGGAGGACGAGGAGATCCGGCTCACGCTCCTCACCCTGCGGTCCAATCCGAGCCTCACCGTCCAGCAACTCGTACAAGCGGCCAACGACAATGGTGGCCGCGACAACGTATCGGCGATGCTCGTGAGGGTCGCCGAACCCTTTGCCGTGCCGCGTGGCTGGCTTGCGCGATTCAAGGCACTATTCCGGTAATTCCGAAGGAAACCGACCATGGCCAAGCTGATATTGAGTGTCGACGGGCAGGTGCTCAAGGAGCACACGCTCTCCAAGGAGCGCACCCTGATCGGGAGGAAGCCCCACAACGACATCCCGATCGACAACCTCGCGGTCAGCGGAGAGCACGCGGCGATCATCACGATCCTGAACGACTCGTTCATCGAGGACCTGGGCAGCACCAACGGCACGATGGTGAACGGCAAGCCCGTCAAGAAGCACTTCCTCCAGGCGAACGACGTCATCGAGATCGGCAAGCACAAGCTCAAGTACTTCAACGATGCGCCTTCGCAGACCTCGGCCGCGGATTTCGAGAAGACGATGATCATCCGCAGCCCGGTGAAGCCCGCCGCACCTCCGCCCCAGGTGACCGGAGCCTCCCAGGAGCGGTCCGCGACCGACACGGTCACCAGCATGAAGGCGCCGGCGCCTGAAGTGGTCAAGCCCGCCGCCGCTCCCCAGAGCCCCACGGCCCAGGCCGACCACGCTCCCCTGCCGGACGCCGCGATCCAGGTGCTCTCCGGGGCTGCCGCGGGGCGCACGCTCGATCTGACCAAGAACCTCACGACCATCGGCAAGCCGGGGCTGCAGGTGGCGGTCATCACCAAGCGGCCGAACGGCTACTTCATCACCCACGTCGAGGGGGCGACCTACCCGACGCTCAATGGAACGTCGCTCGGCGCCCAGGCCCATCCGCTGGCCGACCACGACATGATCGAGATCGCAGGGGTGAAAATGGAGTTCTTCTTCAAGCGTTGATGAGGAGACGGCCGGGGCAGGTGCCCGGGCCGCACCGCATTTCCCGTCGTGGCGAATGTGCGATCCCGCACACCTGGCGCCGACGTTTTCGCCAATAATGGCCCGTGAATTCCGGGCCCCGGGCCCGGCCGGCACCGCGGCCCGCGGGCCGGAAACCAACCCGTGGCCACGGGCCGAGGTCAGGAGATGCGGATCAGGGTTCTGGGGTGCAGCGGCGGCATCGGCGGGAGCCTGCGGACCACCGCGCTCCTGGTCGACGACGACATCCTGGTGGATGCCGGAACCGGCGTGGGCGACCTGTCCCTGGAGGGGCTCGCGAAGATCGACCACATCTTCGTGAGCCATTCGCACCTGGACCACGTGACCAGCATCCCCTTTCTCGTCGATACCGTGTGCTGGATGCGGGGCAACCCGATCATCGTCTACGGCATCAAGGACACGCTGGACATCCTGCGCTCCCACCTTTTCAACTGGAAGGTATGGCCGGATTTCACCCAGATTCCCGACGGCGACGCCCCTTTCATGCGCTACCGCGAAATTGAGGTCGGCGAGGCGGTGGAGCTGGGTGGCCGGCGAATCACCGCCCTTCCCGCCAACCACACGGTGCCCGCGGTGGGGTATCTTCTGGACAGCGGCCGGGCGAGCCTCGCCTATTCCGGCGACACGACCACGAACGACGGCCTCTGGAAGGCCGTGAACGAGGCCCCGAACCTGCGCTACCTGATCATCGAGACGGCATTCTCGAACAAGGAGCGCGACATCGCAGTGGCCTCCAAGCATCTCTGCCCGGACATGCTCGCGCAGGAACTGGAGAAGTTGAGGGTGCGACCCGAGGTGTTCATCACCCACCTCAAGCCGGGCGAGGGCGCCCTCACGATGAAGGAGATCTCCGAGGCCGCCGGCCGCTGGCGCCCCCGGATGCTCGAGAACAACCAGGAGTTCATGCTCTAGCGCTACCGGGGCGTGAAGACACGGACCAGCAGCAACTCTCAGATCGGCAGGTGCACACATGAGCGCAGTCCTCGATCCCAAGGTGCCGCAGGCTTCCGCCGGCGCGGCAGACGTCGCCGTCAAGCTCGCCTTCTCGAAGAAGATCCAGGCGGTCACCAACCGCATCCACTCGACGAACAACGTCGACGAGATCATCCTCGAGGTGTCGCGCGACATCTGCCAGCTCTTCGAGGCGGACCGTATGACGATCTACACCATGAGCGAGGACGGCCAGTCCATCGTCTCGAAGGTGAAGACGGGACTCAATTCCTTCAAGGACATCAAGCTCCCGATCTCGGAATCTTCCCTTGCGGGATTCAGCGCCCTCCACCGGCGCCACATGAACATCAAGGACGTCTACGACGACGTGGAGCTGCGGCAGTACTCGCCTAATCTCGCGTTTCTCAAGGCCGTCGACCAGCGCACCGGCTACCGTTCCAAGCAGATGCTGATCGCACCGATCCTCGGCGGCGAGTCGGGCACCGAGTTGATGGGGGTGCTGCAGCTCATCAATTCCCTTTCGGGGCAGCCCTTCGGCGCGCTCCACGACGAAGGGGTGATGGAGCTCGCCAAGACGCTCGCGATCGCCTTCCGCGTCCGCCAGCAGATGCCGGGGCAGATCGCCTCGAAGTTCGAGTACCTCGTGATCGACGGCATCATCCAGGCCGGAGAGCTCGACCTGGCCACCAAGGCCGCGCGCCGCAAGAACAAGCACGTCGAGGACATCCTCATCGACGAGTTCCAGGTCACGCTCACGTCCATCGGCGCCGCGCTCGCCAAGTTCTTCGGCGTCGAGTACGAGCCGCACAAGAGCGACCGCATCAAGCCGATCGACCTGCTGAAGAACCTGAAGCGCGAGTACTGCGAGGCGAACCAGTGGATCCCGCTGGAGGACTCGAAGCAGGGGATCATCGTGATGGCCACGGATCCGGAGCGCATGCGCAACTCGCGCATGGTGGACAACGTGTTCCCGCGCGCGAAGATCGTCTACAAGGTCACCACGCAGCGCGACTTCGCGCAGGCGCTCACCCACTTCTTCGGCGGCGCGGCCGAGATGGGCATGAGCTCGGAATCCATCGGCGACCTCCTGTCGAACCTGGACGACGAGGAAGAGCCGATGTCGATCGGCGCGGACGACGTCTCCGCCGCCGCGGACAACGAGCTGGTGAAGCTCGTGAACAAGATCATCGTGGACGCCTACAACCAGGGGGCCTCTGACATCCACATCGAGCCCCTGCCGGGCAAGGCCAAGACCGGAATCCGCTTCCGGAAGGACGGCTCGCTCAACACCTACATCGAGGTCCCGGCCTCCTACCGCCAGGCGCTGGTCACGCGGCTGAAGATCATGTGCGACCTGGACATCTCGGAGAAGCGCCGGCCGCAGGACGGCAAGATCAAGTTCAAGAAATTCGGGCCCCTCGACATCGAGCTGCGCGTGGCGACCATTCCCACGGCGGGCGGCGTCGAGGACATCGTGATGCGCATCCTCGCCGCCGGCGAGCCCATCCCGCTGGACAAGCTGGGCGTGCTGCCCGCCAACATGGACCGCCTGAAGACCTGCGTGTCCAAGCCCTATGGCCTCTTCTTCGTCTGCGGGCCGACCGGCTCGGGCAAGACCACGACGCTGCACTCGGTGCTGGGGTTCCTCAACACCGTCGACACCAAGATCTGGACGGCCGAAGATCCGGTGGAAATCACGCAGAAGGGCCTGCGGCAGTGCCAGGTGAACCCCAAGGCGGGCTTCACCTTCGCCACCGCCATGAAGGCCTTCCTGCGAGCCGACCCGGACATCATCATGGTCGGCGAGATGCGCGACAAGGACACGACCTCGATCGGCATCGAGGCCTCCCTCACCGGCCACCTGGTGTTCGCGACCCTGCACACGAACTCGGCGCCGGAATCGATCATCCGCCTCCTCGACATGGGCATGGACCCGTTCAACTTCGCCGACGCGCTGCTCGGCATCCTCGCGCAGCGCCTGGCCAAGCGCCTGTGCAAGTGCAAGGAGGCCTACACGCCGGGCCAGGACGAGATCAAGCACTTCATCACGGAGTACTGCGAGGAGCTGCGCAACACCGACGAATTCAAGAAGGACGCGAACGCCGGCTACAAGCAGGTCTTCGACCGCTTCCAGCGCGACTACGGCTTCGGCAAGCCCGACTTCGTCATGCACCGGGCCAAGGGGTGCGAGGTCTGCGGCGGCTCCGGCTACAAGGGCCGCGTGGGCCTGCATGAACTCATGGTCGGCACGGACCCGGTGAAGAAGATGGTCCAGGAGCACGCCCGGGTCGCGCAGCTCTTCTCCCAGGCCCTTTCCGACGGGATGATCACCCTCAAGATGGACGGCATGGAGAAGGTGCTCCAGGGCATTACCGACATGAAGCAGGTGCGGGCGGTCTGCATCAAATGACGCCGCAGGCCGGGCAGGCGCGTCCCAGCGGCAGGCCGGCACGGCTTGCGGAGTTGCAGCATTCGCTCGAGACGCACTTCCTTACCAAGCTCGAGTACCTGAACGCGATCGGCATTGCGCTCTCCCAGGAGCGCGACATCGACCGGCTCCTGGAGACGATCCTGATCGCCGCGAAGAACCTCACGCGCGCCGACGGGGGCACGCTCTACCGGCTGGTCGACGACAAGCTGCAGTTCGAGATCCTCAGGAACGACAGCCTGTCGATCGCGATGGGCGGCACCTCCGGCAACCCGGTGCCCTTCTACCCCATTCCGCTGCACGACAAGGACGGCAAGCCGAATCTCACGATGGTGGCCGCGTACGCGGCGCTGAACGACAGCACGGTGAACATCGCCGACGCGTACACGGAGGAGGGCTTCGACTTCTCGGGGACGCGCAACTTCGACAAGCGCACGGGCTACCGGTCGACCTCCTTCCTCACGGTCCCGATGAAGAACCACGAGGGCGAGATCATCGGCGTGCTCCAGCTCCTGAACGCCGTCGACGCGGCCGCGGGAGGCGTGACCGCCTTCGGCGACGAGGACCGTCGCCTGGCCGAATCGCTCGCCTCCCAGGCGGCGATCGCGATCACCAACCGCTTCCTCATCCAGCAGCTCGAGGAGCTCTTCGAGTCCCTGATCGAGCTGATCAACACCGCGATCGACGACAAGAGCCCCTACACGGGCGGGCACTGCAAGCGCGTACCCACGCTCACGATGATGCTCGCCGAGGCCGCGGATGCCGCCTCCGAAGGCCCGCTCGCGTCCTTTCAGATGACGGACAAGGACCGCTACGAGCTGAAGATCGCGGGGCTGCTGCACGATTGCGGAAAGATCACGACTCCCGTCCACGTGGTGGACAAGGCCACGAAGCTGCAGACCATCTTCGACCGGATCGGCCTCGTCGACACGCGCTTCCAGGCGCTCAAGCGCGAGGCGGAGGTCGCGATGCTGCGCGCGATGCTCGCCGCGCGGGGGGCAGGGGATGCGGCCTCGGAGCAGCGCGCGCGGGAGGACTACGAGGCCAAGGTCCGCCAGTACGACGAAGACCGCGAGTTCCTGCGCCGGACCAACATCGGCGGCGAGCGCATGAACCCGGAGGACCAGGCGCGAGTCTCCCGCATCGCCCAGTACACGTGGACGGGGCCGCGCGGCGTGCCCGAGCGCTTCCTGTCCCGGGACGAGGAGGCGAACCTGAACATCCCCGCCGGGACGCTCAACCAGCAGGAGCGCGAGATCATCAACCACCACATCGTGGCCACGATCAAGATGCTCGAGGCGCTGCCCTGGCCCCGCCACCTGGTGAACGTGCCGGAATACGCGGGGGGGCACCACGAGCGCATGGACGGCAAGGGCTACCCGCGGGGGCTCACGCGCGGGCAGATGAGCGTGCAGGCCCGCATCATGGGCATCGCCGACATCTTCGAGGCCCTCACCGCGAAGGACCGCCCCTACAAGCCCGGCAAGACGCTTTCCGAGTCGCTCTCCATCCTCGGCAAGTTCAAGGAGAACGGCCACGTCGACCCGGATCTCTTCGACATCTTCGTGAAGGACCGGGTCTACCTGCGTTACGCCCAGGAATTCCTCGATCCGGAACAGCTCGACGAGGTGGATCTCTCGAAGATTCCCGGTTACCGAAGCTAGCGGCACGGATCTTGCCTCCTGGAGGCGGTCCACCAATCCCTTTTCCAGACTGCCCCCATGACGACACGCATCCCCGTCAGCGTCTTCTTCGCGCTCTTCACCATCTCCGGATTCGCGGGCCTCATCTACGAATCCATCTGGAGCCACTACCTCAAGCTCTTCCTGGGGCACGCCGCCTACGCGCAGACGCTCGTCCTCGCGATCTTCATGGGAGGCATGGCGCTCGGCTCCTGGCTCGTGAGCCGCTACACGAATCGCATCAGGAACCTCCTGCTGGGATATGCGTTCGCCGAGCTCGGCATCGGCCTCCTCGCGATCGTGTTTCACCAGGTCTTCGTCTCGCTGTCAGGGTGGGCCTTCGATACCGTGATTCCCGCCCTCGGCGGATCGACCGCGGTCGACGTGTTCAAGTGGTCGCTCGCCTCGCTGCTCATCCTCCCGGCCTCGGTGCTGCTGGGGACGACGTTCCCGCTCATGAGCGCCGGCATCATCCGGCTCTACCCCGGCGACAGCGGGCGGGCGCTATCGATGCTCTACTTCACCAACAGCCTCGGCGCCTCGATCGGCGTGCTGGCGAGCGGCTTCGTGCTGATCCACGAGCTGGGCCTGCCCGGAACGATCCTCACGGCGGGAATCCTCAACGTCTGCCTCGCGATCTTCGTGTGGGGCCTCACCAAGCGTCTTCCGGAAGTGGCGCCGGCCGCGCCCGCAGCGCACGACGGCAGCGGGCCGCCCCGCGCCGCGTTTCGCGCCGTCCTGCTGCTCGCCTTCGTGACGGGCGCCGCGTCCTTCATCTACGAGATCACCTGGATCCGCATGCTGTCCATGGGGCTCGGGGCCTCCACCCATGCCTTCGAGGTGATGCTGGCGGCTTTCATCCTCGGCATGTCGCTGGGCGGGTATGCGCTGCGCAACCGCATCGGCTCGCTCGTCAACGATACGGGCTGGCTCTCGGGCATCCTCGTCGCGAAGGGCCTGTTCGCCATCGGCGCGATCTGGGTGTACGGCCACGTGCTGGGATACATCAGCTGGGCCATGTCGGGCCTTTCGCCGACGGATGCGGGATACGCGTTCCTCACCCTCAATGGCCTCGTGTCCTCCATGCTGGTCATGCTTCCGACCGCCTTCTGCGCCGGGATGACGCTGCCGCTCGCGACGAACGCCCTCATCCGCCGGGGATACGGCGAAAGCGCCATTGGCGCGGTCTACGGCGCCAACACGCTCGGCTGCATCGTCGGCGCGGCGTTCACGACGCACGTGGGGATGGAACTCCTCGGGGTCAAGGGACTGACCGGGCTGGGGGCGACGATGGACATCGGCATCGGGGCCGTGCTCGTGCTCGCGCTCGCCTCGCCGGGCCAGCGCCGCGCCGCGTACCCTCGCATCGGGGCGGCCGTCGCCGCCGGCGTGGTCGCGTTCACGTTCTTCGACCTGGACCAGCTGCGCATGGCTTCCGGGATCTTTCGGGGCAGGACGTTCATGGACCCGCAGCACGCACGGGTCGAGTGGTACCGCGACGGCAAGACCGCGACGATCGCCGTGACGCGGGACCACAATGTCCTCGTCATCCGGACGAACGGCAAGCCTGACGCGAGCGTCGAGCTCGTCGATCGCAGCCGCCCGACCCAGGACGAAGCCACCATGATCCTGGCCGCCGCCATTCCCATCGCGATGAAGCCCGACGCCACCGAGATCGCGAACATCGGCTTCGGATCCGGCCTCACCACCCATGCGCTCCTCGGAAGCGACAATGCCCGCGTCGTGGACTCGATCGAGATAGAGTCGGCCATGATCGAGGGCGCCCGGGCGTTCGGGGCGCGAAACGAGCGCGCCTACCGGGATCCGCGCAGCCGCATCCACATCGAGGACGCGAAGACCTTCTTCGCCGCGCACGGCAAGACCTACGACATCATCGTCTCGGAGCCCTCCAACCCCTGGGTGAGCGGCGTGTCGACCCTCTTCTCCGAGGAGTTCTACAGCCAGGTTCGCCGCTATCTCAAGGACGACGGGCTGCTGGTGCAATGGATACAGGTCTACGAGATCAACCCCGCGCTCGTGGCGACGGTCTTCCGGGCACTGGGCGAGAGCTTCAGCGACTACGTGATCCACATGTCGAGTGCCGGCGACATGATCGTCGTGGCCGCGAAGACCGGAAAGGTTCCGGAGATGCGGCCCGATTTCCTTGCCTTCCCCAGGCTCGGGGAGGAACTCGCGGGCACGGGATTCCGCTCGCTGGCCGATCTCCGGGCCACGCGGGTGGCAAGCCGCGCCGCGCTCGACCCGCTGTTCCACCGGCTCGCGAGCGTGGCCAACTCGGACTTCTTTCCCATCCTCGACCAGAATGCGGCGCGGTCGCTCTTCAAGAATGAAAGCGCGCTCGACGTGCAGATGCTCGCCAGGAGCCACGTCTCGATGATCCCCTTCGTGGACGGCGACCGCCGCGTGCGGCGCGCGAGTCTCCTTCGGGAAGACAAGCTTGCGCCGATCTCGCGGCGCCAGGCGGAGGCGGCGGCGGAGGCCTACGACATCTTTTTCGCGGGGACCCCCTCGGGGCCGCGCTGGCTCGAACCATCGGGACGGACGATCTTCATGTTGGCCCGCGCAGGGACCATCGACTGCCGCCTGGAGAGCGAGCTCTGGGTCGAGGCGCTCGAGGACTTCTTCCGGTTCGTCATTCCGGTGCTCGCGGAGCAGGATGTAGAGGCGGCGTTCGAGCGATTGCGCCTGTCGCCCTGCGCCAAGGGGCTGAGCGACGACCAGCGCCGCCGGCTCGACCTGCTTCGCGCCGTGAACCAGCTCGACCCGGCCGCGATGAGCACGCAGGCCGAGGCCCTGCTGGCCGTCGATACGCCGCGCAAGGCCCAGGAGCGCCTGTCCTTCGTCCTGACCGCGATGGTGGGGAACATCGTGAACGGTGCGCCGGACCGGGCCATCGAGACGTGGAATCGCCATGTCGGGCGGATTCCCGACAAGCTCGCGGAGTTGCCGTCGTCGCAATTGATCGTCGCGCACGCACTGCAGGCCCGGAAGACGGCGGCGACGAAGACGGCACCGAAGCAGTGACCATTTGCGGCAGGTCGGAACCTATTGCGCTGCCGTTGTCGTGCAATGACGCCGGGGCCGAGGTTCGCTGCCGGCATGGCGGGCCGGCCAGCCCTCAACCGCTACGGCCGTAATGCGCGATCGCGCGATGGCCATCATTTAACATGTTGATATTTAAAGAAAAAAGCAGGTCGGTCTGGCGAATCCTGCGTGGTCACGGAGGCACGCCCGATTGGCACGACGCTTGCGTATCCTTCACCACACACGTCAGGTGTGCTGGGAATCCAACAGTCGGCAGGTTTCATCCACAATCACAAGGAGCTATCGAATGAAAAAAGTCCAACAAGGTTTCACGCTTATCGAACTGATGATCGTCGTCGCGATCATCGGCATCCTGGCCGCCGTAGCCATTCCGGCGTACCAGGATTACCTGAAGCGCTCGAAGATCACGGAAGTGGCGGCCACTGCCGCTGCTTGCAAGACCTCGGTCTCCGAGTACATCGCCGCGAAGAACGCGGTGCCCCCGACCGTGCTCGAGGCAGGCTGCTCGCAAACCCTCACCACGTACGTGGACGCCGTGGAAGTCGCCGGTGCGGTCATCAAGGTCAAGATCAAGGCCGTCGATGCCGCCGTTGACGGCAAGTACTTCATGCTGACCGCCATGGACGAGGGCGGCGGGATTGCGGATGGCACGAAGTCCGTTGCCACCTTCAAGTGCACCACCGATGCCGCCAACACCGCCTGGAAGTTCTTCCCGGCCAACTGCCGCCAGTAATACCGGCTGCTGTCTGAAGGAGAAGGGCGGGGGAAACCCCGCCCTTTTTCTTTGGGTCGCTCGGACGCGCCTTTTGCGGGCACGCTACTCGTGACGCAGCGCTTCGACCGGCCGCAGGGCCGCCGCGCGACGGGCCGGCCAGAACCCGAAGAAGATCCCGGTGGCCGCCGACACGGCGAAGGCCACGAGCATCACCCACGCCGAGAACGCCACCTCGATCTTCATCGCACTGCCGATGGCGAGGGCGCCGGCCACCCCGAAAGCGATACCGATCACGCCGCCCACGATGCAGATCATCAGGGCCTCGAGAAGAAACTGCATCAGCACGTCGCGCTGGCGCGCGCCGATGGCCATGCGGATGCCGATCTCGCGCGTGCGCTCGGTCACCGACACCAGCATGATGTTCATGATCCCGATGCCGCCGACCACGAGCGAGATCGATCCGATGGCCCCGAGCATGAGGGACAGGATCCGCGCCGTGGCCGAGGCGGCTTCGGCCACCTGCGTGAGGTTGCGCACGGTGAAGTCGTCCTCCGCGTCGGGCTGGATGCGATGGCGCTGGCGCAGGAGCAGCGTGATGTCGTTCTCGGCCGCGGCCGTGGCCTCCTGGCTCACCGCCTGCACGAAGACGAAGCGCACGGTGCCGGGGAAGCGGTTGCCGAAGAGCTTGTTCTGGGCGGTGGTGATGGGGACGAGGATGGAGTCGTCCTGGTCGCGCCCGTCGAGGCTCTGGCCCTTCTTCCGGAGGACCCCGAGGACCTGGAACGGCTGGCCGCGGATGCGGATGGTCTTCCCCACCGGGTCCTCGATGTCGAAGAGCTTCTCGACCACGGTGGCGCCGAGGAGGGCCACGCGGGTGGAGCTGCGGACGTCGGTCTCGCTGATGGCGTCGCCGGATTCCACGGACCAATCGCGAACGGAGGTGTATTCCGGCGTGACGCCGAGCACCTGCGTGCCCCAGTTGTTGATGCCGTAGGCGACCTGTGCGCCGCCGGGGAAGGTCGGGGCGACCGCCTGCACGTTGGGCAGGCTCGCGATGGCCTCGGCGTCGCCCGTCGTGAGCGTCGGTGCATTGCCGGAGCCGAATCGCAGCGTCCCCGCGCTGGTGCTCCCGGACAGGATCACCAGCAGGTTGCTGCCCATGGAGGAGACGGCGCGGTTCACCTGGTTCTGGGCGCCCGTGCCCACCGCGAGCATGAGGACCACGGCCGCCACCCCGATCACCATGCCGAGCATCGTGAGACCCGTGCGCAGCTTGTTGGCGTTGAGGGAGCGCGCGGCCTCGCGCAGGACGGTGAGGAGGTTCACGCCGCGCCCTCGTGGACCACGGCGCCGTCATGCACCACGAGGCCGTCCTTGAAGCGGATGAGGCGGTTCGCGTACTGCGCGATGTCGTGCTCGTGGGTGACCAGCAGGATCGTCACGCCGGTCTCGCGGTTGAGCGCCGTGAAGAGGCCCATGATCTCGGCGCTCGTCTGCGTGTCGAGGTTTCCCGTTGGCTCGTCGGCGAGGATCAGCTGCGGGTGGTTGGCGAGCGCCCGGGCGATGGCCACGCGCTGCTGCTGGCCGCCGGAGAGGCGGTTGGGCATTGCGTCGGCGTAAGGAGCGAGCCCCACCTTCGCGAGCAGGTCGCCCGCGTGCCGGCGCCGCTCGGCCCCGGGCGTGCCGGCATAGACCATGGGAAGGGCCACGTTCTCCGAGGCAGTGAACCGCTTGAGGAGGTTGAAGCCCTGGAAGACGAAGCCGAAAACGCGGTTGCGCACGTGCGCGAGTTCGTCAGTGGTGAGGCCCGCGACGTTCTGGCCGTCGAGGCGGTAGGTGCCGGCCGTGGGCGTGTCGAGGAGCCCGACCAGGTTCATGAACGTGGACTTGCCCGAGCCCGACGGCCCCATGACCGCGACGAATTCTCCCGCCTCGATCGAGAGCGAGACCGACTGGAGCGCCGCCGGCGTGCCGGGTGCGGCGGCCTCGTATTGCTTGCCGAGATCCTCGACCTCGATGAAGCGGCCGGACATGGCCCTAGAACATGCGCAGGCGCATCTGCGACTGCGCGCTGCCCTGGCCGGCCAAGTCGCGCGTGACGAGCTTGTCGCCTTCGGCGACGGACCCGCCCACGATTTCCGTCCAGGTGGTGTCGGAGACCCCGACCTGGACGGGCACGGCCACGAGCTTGCCGCCGTCCACCTTGAATACGCGCGAGGCGGCATCCCGCCTTCCGGCAGCCCGTCCACCCGCTCCGGATCCGGACGGCTTCGCGGCGGCGCCCGCGGCGGCCTTGTCGGACTGGGCGGGGTCCGCCGGTGGCCGGAAGCGCAGGGCCGCATTGGGCACGCGCAGGACGCCCTCGCGGCGGTTCGCGGTGATCTGCACGAACGCCGTCATGCCGGGCTTCAGTTTCGCCTCGGCGTTGTCGGCGCTCACGATGACCGTGTAGCTCACCACGTTGGACTGGATGGTGGGATTGAGCCGGACCTGCTTCACCTCGCCCCGGAAGAACTGGCCCGGGTAGGCGTCCACCCGGAAGCGCGCCGCCTGTCCCGGCTTGATGCCGCCGATGTCGGCCTCGGCGATGCTCGTCTCGATCTGCATCTGTGCGAGGTCCCGGGCGATCTGGAAGAGCGTGGGCGTGTTGAAGCTCGCCGCCACGGTCTGCCCGAGCTCGACGTTCCTCGCCACGACGACGCCGGAGATGGGCGAGCGGATGACGGTGTAGCGCAGGTTGGTCCGGTCGCGCTCCACCTGGGCCTTCACGAGCTCGACCTGGGCCTGGGCGGCTTCCAGTTCCCTCACGGCGGTGTCGAGCTCCGCCTGGGAGATGAAGCCCTTGCCGACGAGGGAGCGGGTGCGTGCCTCCTTCGTCTCGGCGAGGCGAAGCCCGGCGCGGGCGCTGTTCAGGTTCGCCTCGCTCTGCGCGAGGGCGGCGTTGAAGAGCGCGGGGTCGAGCTCGGCCAGGAGCTGGCCTTCCTTCACCTCGCTGTTGAAGTCCGCGTGCAGCTTGATGATCGCGCCAGACACCTGCGTGCCCACGTTGACCGACGTCACGGGATTCACGTTGCCGTTGGCGGAGATCACCTGCACGACGTCGCCGCGGTCTGCCGCCTCGAGGCGCCAGCGCGCGGCAGGGTCCGCCGTGGCGCCGCTTCTCCACCACGCGTAGCCGGCGATGGCCACGCCCAGGGCGAGGACGGGAATGATGATGCGGGCGCGGAGGATCTTGCCGGTCATGGGTCGCGGGCTCTTCTTGTGGTCGCTATTCTAGAGGGGAGCGCCCCGCGCCGGTGCTGGCGCCTTGCCAATGCTTACAAGTGGCCGGGCGCAAGGGGCGCTCGCCAGGCATTGGGCCGGATCGCGATCCCGTTGGACAGGTAGGAGAGGAAGTAGTCGAGGTGGGCGAGATCGTCGGAGCCCGCGGGGAAGGGTGCGGCGCCCATGCGCTCGAGGCACTCGCGCACGCGCATCTGCAGCGTCACCGGGCGGCCTTCGCGCAGGTGCGGCCATTGCGCGGCAGCGCCCACGGGCGCGGGGATCGCCGTGTTGCCGAAGAACCTGCCGGCATGGTTCAGGTGGCACGACGCGCAGGCGTAGTTGCGCTGGCCCATGCGCGTGAAATAGAGGCGCCGGCCCTCCTCGAACCGCGCCTCGGCCAGGGGCGAGGAGGCGCTCACCGCGATCTTGCGTCCCTCCGAGAGCGTGCGCAGGTAGGCGAGCACCGCGCCCATGGTGTCGGGGTCGCCCGCGTCGAGCAGCGGCTCGCCGTGGGTCTTCAGGCACTGGTTCACCGCGGTCTCGAGCGTGACGAGGCGCTTCAGGCGCCGGTCGTAGTGCGGATAGGCCGCGGCGATCCGCCGCCCGCCGTTCGGAAAGCACCCGGCAAGGGAGCGGCCGTTGGCGAACTTGCGCTTCCAGATCCGCCGCCCGGCCTCGATCGCCTCCGCGGCGCCGGGCGCGGGCGCGTTGCGCTCGGCCTGAGCGCGGCGCTCGGCATCGAAGGCCGCCGATCCGCCCGCCAGGTCCGCCGGCGAGAGCGCGGGAAACTGCGCGGCCATGCGGGAGACGATCTCACGCCGCACGTCCTCCGCGCCGGCGAGCGCCGGAAGCGGCAGGACCGCCGCGAGGAGCAGGGCGACGGGAAGCCGCAGTTCAGGGAAGCGCATGCAGGAAGTCGACGAGGCGCTCGATTTCGCCCGCCTCGAGCAACCGGTGGCGCCCGTAGGGCGGCATCACGGTGGCCGGGTTGGTCCGCGTGGGATCCTCGATCAAAGCGCGCAGCCTTCCCCGGTCCCATCCCTGGAGGCGCGCGGCGTCCAGGCGTGGCCCCACGTCGGAGCGCACCACGGGGCCCGACCCCGGAGGCAACTGGTGGCAGGCGATGCAGCCTCCCTTGTCCGCACGGGTGAAGAGATCGCGGCCTTCGGCCTCCTGTCCCCAGGAGGTGTTCGCCGCGAGCATGGCCCCGGCGGCGAGAAGGCGAAGGCCGGCGCCCATCAGCTGAGCTTCAGGGCCTTCTCGGCCTCGCGCTCCACCTCGAGCCGGGACCTGAGTTCGCGAAGCCGCGCCTCCGCGCTCGAGAGCGCGTAGAAGTCCGAACCGCGCACCTTGGTGGCGAGTTCGAGCTGATCCACCGCTGCGGCGAGGTTTCCCCTGAGGTAATAGGCCTCGGCGAGGGAACGATGCTGGGCCAGCCGGTTGCCCGTGGCCGTGTAGGCACGCGACTGGAGTTCGTAGAGCTTCGCATCTTCCGGCGCAAGGCGTACGCGCTCTTCCAGCCATGCGACGGCCTCCGCGGTGCGACCCGCGTCGAGCAGGAGCTGCGCGAGGCCGTAGACGAGCCCGCGGTGGCGCGGATGGGTCTTGAGCGCGGCGCGGTAGGTCTCGACGGCACTGTCGGTGCGCCCCTGGTCGGCCTGCAACTGGGCGGCGAGCCATTCGAACGCGGGGCCCGCGCCCTCGCCGGTGCGGATAGTGGCGAGTTCCCTTTCCGCGGCGGCGAAATCCCGTGCGCGCCGCAACGCGATCGTGAGCCCATAGACGTCCTCGCGGGGGCGAAGCACCGTGCGGTCCGCGAGCTGGTCGCGGAAATAGGCGATCGCCTCGGTCGAGGAACCGGTGGCGGCGCGGATCTTGGCGCGGGCGAGGCGGTACTCGAAGCTGTCCGGGACGAGCCTCGGGGCCATGGCCTCGACGCGGCTCTGCATGTCGGCGATGCGCTCCACCGTGAGCGGGTGCGTGCGCAGGTACGAGGGCGCGCTCTTGAACTCGCTCAGGCGGTTCGCGCGCTGCATGCGCTCGAAGAAGCTCACCATGCCGCGCGGGTCGTAGCCGGCGCGCTCCATGATCGTGACACCGACGCGATCGGCCTCGCGCTCATGCTCCCGCGTGTAGTCGAGCTGCCCCTGCATCATGATGGCGCTCGCGCCCACGATGGCCGCTTCGGTGATCTGGCTGCTCTGGGAGCTGCTGCCGCGCGAGGCGAGGACGGCGAGCGCGAGCGCGGCGAGGGAGGCGAGCTGGTATTTCCCCTGGCCCTGGTAGAGGCGCGACTGGTGGCGCTGGAGGATATGCGAGATCTCGTGGGCGACCACGCCGGCCAGTTCGGACTCGTTGCGCGTGAGCAGCAGCAGTCCCGTGTGCAGCCCGATGTGCCCGCCGATCAGCGCGAAGGCATTGACCGCTTCGTCCTGCACGACGAAGAACTCGATCGGGCGCCTGGGCGCCTCGGCCGCGCCCAGCAGGCGGTTGCCCAGCGACTTCACGTAATCGGAGATCTCGGGGTCGTCGATGAACGCGGGATCGATCCGCACCTCGCGCATCACGCGATTGCCGATGGTGCGCTCCTGCTTGTCCGAGAGCACGGCGTCGGAGGAGTCGCCGAGGTCGGGCAGGCCCTGCGCGTGCACCGGAAGCAGGGCGGCGCAGACGGCGAGGGCGACGAGGCGGCGCATCATGGGTTTGGAGCCGAAGCGGGCGGAAGTGAAATCGTGGATACTTTGGGACACGCGTCGGCGGCAATGGTTCGCCGCAACCGGAGTGCCTGATTATGAACGAAAAGCTCACCCATTTCGACCAAGGCGGCCAGGCTTGGATGGTCGACGTCGGTCCCAAGGACGAGACCGCGCGCCGCGCCGTTGCCGAGGGCGTGATCCGCATGCAGGCGCAGACGCTGGCGCTGGTGCGTTCCGGAAGCGCAAAGAAGGGCGATGTTCTCGGCGTTGCACGCATCGCGGCGATACAGGCGGCGAAACGCACGTGGGAGCTGATCCCGCTGTGCCATCCCGTTGCGCTCACCGCCCTCGAGGTCCACTTCGACGTGGACGAAGGCGCCTCGCTCGTGACCTGCCGCGCCGTCGCGCAATGCCGGGGCCGCACCGGCGTGGAGATGGAGGCGCTCACCGCCGTGGGCGTGGGTCTGCTCACGATCTACGACATGTGCAAGTCGGTCGACCGCGGCATGACGCTGGGGGACATCCGCCTGCTGGAAAAGGATGGCGGGAAGTCCGGTCACTTCTCCGCCACCTGAGCCACCCCGCTACGCGCCAAGCGCCTGGAGGGCGACTCCCGCGAGCGCCGAACCGGCGATGACGCCGATCACGCCCACGCGGCCCTTCACCAGCAGCAGCAACGCGGCGACGGCGATCGCCACCGACGGCAGGTCCATCGTGCCCGGGAAGGGCGTGGCCGCACTCGCGCCGGGCCAGAACACGTGCCAGGCGAAGAAGACCGCGAGGCTCGCGATCACGCCCACCACCGCCGCGGTGATCGCCGAGAGCGGGCCCTCGAGGTGCACGTCGTCGCGGGAACGCTCCACGAACGGGCCGCCCGCGAGAATGAAGACGAAGGAGGGCAGGAAGGTGAACCAGGTCGCCACCGCCGCGCCGAGAATGCCGGCCGCGACGAGGCCCTCCGGACCCAGGGTCGCCTTGGTCCAGGCGCCGACGAAGCCCACGAACGCGACGATCATGATCAGCGGGCCGGGAGTCGTCTCGCCGAGGGCGAGCCCGTCGATCATCTGCGCCATCGTGGCCCAGCCGAAGGTGTCGACCGCGCTGTCGACCACGTACGGAAGCACGGCGTAGGCGCCACCAAAGGTCACGAAGGCCGCCTGGGTGAAGAAGCGCGCCATGTTCGCGAAGTCGTTTCCCTGCCCGAAGACGGCCACGAGGCCCGCGAAGGGAGCCAGCCACAGGGCCGCTCCCACGGCCAGCGTCGTCGCGAACTTCCCGATCGATGCGGCGGCGTGGGCAGGCGCGGTCGTGTCGTCGTCGAGGACCGAGGGTTCCCGCGATGCCGAGTTCGCCGCGGCGTGCATCGATGCGCCGGGCGCGAAACGACGCCCGGCAATGCCGGCCAAGGCGGCGCCGGCGATCACCAGGGGAAACGGCGCCGAGGCCACGGCGAGCGCCAGGAAAGCGGCGACGGCAATGGCCATGTGGAACGGGTGGTGCAGCGCGCGGGAGCCGATCCGCACGGTCGCAGCGACGACGATCGCCACGACCGCGGGCTTCACGCCGACGAGTATGGCCGCGACCAGCGGCGCCTGGCTGAAGGCGAGGTAGGCCCACGACAGCGCGATGAGGATCGCGAGCGACGGCAGGACGAAGAGCGCCCCGGCGACGATGCCGCCCCACGCGCCGTGCATCAGCCAGCCGATGTAGGTGGCGAGCTGCTGCGCCTCGGGCCCGGGCAGCACCATGCAGTAGTTGAGCGCGTGCAGGAAGCGCCGTTCCGAGATCCAGCGCCGCGTCTCCACGAGCTCGCGGTGCATGATCGCGATCTGCCCGGCCGGGCCACCGAAACTGATGAATCCCAGTTTCAGCCAGAAGCGCAGCGCCTCGCCGAACGGCACGCCCTGTGCGGGAGCGCTCACGAAGGGGTGTTCCAGGTGTGGGGCTCGGCTTTGCCCGCGGCCTGCGCGCGGCAGGCGGCGTAGAGCGCGTCGTAGACCAGGAAACCTTTCTCGAGGAGCGCGTGGTCGTCGCGATGCAGGCTGCCCAGGCCCAGCGAGATCGCGAGAAGCCCCGCGCACTCGGGCGCAAGGTCGAGCCGCCCCGTGTCGGCGCCTCGCACGATCAGCGCAAGCCGCGCGAGTGCCTCGTCCTCCAGGCCGAAGTCTTCGACGAGCGCATCGAAGGAACAGCGCTCGCCGCGGTGGGTGAAGTCGACGCCGGGAATGTCGAAGGCGATGCCGCCCCGTTGCGCGGCCTCGGCGCGCACCTGCGATTCGGCCACGAACACGAACTCCGCGAAGGGATCGACGAAGCGCCGGACGAGCCACGGGCAGGCGATGCGGTCGATCTTCGGGCGCTCGCGCGTGACCCAGACCGAGGGCTTGCCCGGCTCGGACGGCACGGCGGGATGCCGCCGCCCCAGCACCGTCGGCGCACCGAGCGCGCGCCACGCCTCGATGCCGCCCTCGAGATAGCGCGCATCCACGCCGGCCATCCGCAGCGCGGCGCTGGCATTGCGGCTCACCTCGTGGCCGTGCACGCAATAGAGCACCACCGGCCGGTGGCGGGGCAGGTATTTCTCCCACTCGCCCACGGCGAACGGGTCGCGCCAGGTCGCGCCGGCGATGAGGATGCGGTCCTCGTCGAACGCGGCGCGGCGGCGCACGTCGATCACGAGCGGTGCCGCGGGGCTGCCGATCGATGAAAGCAACAGGGCGGGGGATGCGGGAAGGGGCACGGTGTCCATGGTCGTCCTCTCTACGGAGCAGGAACGCAGAACTTGGACGGGACACCGTCTTCGCCCCTGGGGGCGCCGGGAGCCTGCGACTTCCCGTGGGGGGTGATGGTATCGCGGAGCCGGCGACATCGGCAAGCGCGCCCGCGGCTAGTCGACGAAGAGATCCTTGAACGGCGGCACGCCCGGAGTCACGGCGTAGCGGTCGAAATCGGCGATGCCGGCGGCGCGGAGCACTTCCTCGTCGAGGAAGAAGTTCCCCGTCGTCTCCCTGCTCGGGCTCGTGAGGACGGCGTGCGCCGCGTCGGCCATGATGGCGGGGTGGCGGCTCGCCGCGAGGATCTCCGGCGGGAAATTGAATTCGACGGCGGCCGTGGCGATGGTGGTCGCCGGCCACAGCGAGTTCACCGCGATGCCGTCGGCGCGGAACTCCTCCGCCATGCCGAGGGTGCACAGGCTCATGCCGTACTTGGAAATCGTGTACGCGGCGTGGCCCGCGAACCACTTCGCCTGCATCGACAGGGGCGGGGCGAGATTCAGCACATGGGGATTGGGGGCGCGGCGCAGGTGGGCGATCGAGGCCTGCGTGCACAGGAAGGTCGCGCGCACGTTCACGCCCACCATCAGGTCGAAGCGCCGCGCCGGCGTCTCGAGGGTCGGCGTGAGCGCGATGGCGCTCGCGTTGTTCACGAGGATGTCGATGCCGCCGAAGGCCTTCGCGGCCGCCTCCACCGCCGCGGCGATGGCGGCATCGTCGCGCACGTCGAGGACGATCGCGAGCGCCTTGCCGCCCGCGGCCTCGACTTCCGCCGCGACCGAGTGGACCGTGCCCTTGAGCTTGGGGTGCGGCTCGGAAGTCTTGGCCGCGACCACGACGTTGGCGCCGTCGCGCGCGGCCCGGATCGCGATCTCGCGCCCGATGCCGCGGGATGCGCCGGTGATGAAGAGGGTCTTCCCCGCGAGCGTGGCCACGGCGCCTACCCGCCCGTGAACTCGGGCTTGCGCTTGGCCACGAAGGCGCCGGTGCCTTCGGCGAAGTCGCGGGTCGGAATGCAGAGCGAGAACGAAGCGAGTTCCGCGTCCAGTTGCGCGTCCATGGGGCGCTCCCAGGTCTCGTTGAAGAGGGCCTTGGTTCGCGCGAAGGCGAAGGTGGGGCCCGACGCGAGGCGATCAAGGATGGAGAATGCGCGCGCCTCGAGCTCGGCCGGTTCGACGACCCAGTTGACCAGGCCGAGCGCACAGGCCGCATCGGCGTCGAGGCGCTCGCCGAGGAACGCGAGCTCCAGCGCCTTGCGAAGCCCCACGATGCGCGGCAGCGTGAAGGAGCTGCCGCCGTCCGGTGAGGTTCCGATGTTCGCGTAGGCGAGCGAGAGCTGCGCATCGCGCGAAGCGATGGCCAGGTCGCAGGCGAGCATGACCGAAAGCCCCCCGCCCGCCACCGCGCCGTGGACGCAGGCGAGCACGGGCTTGTCCATGGTGCGCAGGCGCTTCACCGAGGCATGGAAGCCCTGGCCCATTTCCCGGAACCGGACCGCGAGCGTGTCGAGGTTCGCGTGGAAATGGGCGACGTCGCCGCCGGCCATGAAGGCGCGCCCGGCCCCGCGCAGCAGCATTGCGCGCACGGCCTTGTCCTCGGCCACTTCGCGCGTGACGCGGTCGAGGTCGCCCATGAGGGCCGCGTCGAGAGCATTCAACTTGTCGGGGCGGTTCAGGGTGACGATCGCGGCGGCGCCGCGTCGTTCGAGCAGGACGGTGTCGGTCATTGGGGAGGCTCTCCGGTCGAGGCGATGATACCCCGCGCGACGTAGGCGGCCCGCAGGTGCTCGCGGAAGGACGGGAGTCGGTACGCGAAGACCGAGCCCATGAGCGCGCACGCGATGCCGCCCGCGAGGAAGGTGAGCGGTGCGCCGATGGCCTCGGCCAGGGCCCCGGCCGCGAGGTGGCCCAGGGGGAGCGAGCCGATGAAGAACATCGTGTAGTAGCTCATCACGCGCCCGCGCTTGTCCTCGTCCACGACGCTCTGGACGATGGTGTTGCATGAGGCGGCGGTCATGAACATCCCGAACCCCGCCACGGCCATGAGTGCGGCCGAGAGCGGGATCGATCGCGAGAAGCAGAACCCCGCGGAGCCCACGCCCGCGGCGATCGCCGAGACGCCGATCCACTTCGCGAGCCCGCGGGTCGTGGCCCTCCTCGCGAGGCCCACGGCGGCGACGACGGCGCCGAACCCCACGGCGCCGATGAAGAGCCCCACGAGCCAGGCGCCTTCCGCGAAGGTCTTCACCGCGATGGCGGGCATGAGCGAGGAGTAGGGTCCGACCGTGAGGCTCACGGTGGCGAGCAGGAACAGCATGCGCCGGATCGGCACGAAGCCCATCGCGTAGCGCCAGCCGTCGGCGAGGTCGGCCAGGGGATGGCTCGGTGCCCGCGCGGGGGAAGCGCGCACGGGATGGACCCGCCGCAGCGCCCCGATCACGAAGAGGTAGCTCGCCGCGTTGATCGCGAAGCACGCGGTCACGCCCCAGGCCGCTATGACCAGGCCGCCCAGGGAGGGCCCGACGAGCCGCGCGCCGTTCATGAGGACGGAATTGAGAGCGATCGCATTCGGGAGGTGATTGCGGTCGTCGAGGAGTTGCACGAAGAACGACTGGCGCGTGGGCGTCTCGAAGGAATTGGCCACGCCCGAGAAGAGGGCAAGCGCGGCGAGCTGGCCCATGGTGATCGTGCGGAAGCCCGACAGGATGGCGAGCACGACCGACTGCAGGAAGAGGAGCGTGAGCACCGTGATCAGGATCCGGCGCCGGTCGAGCCGGTCGCCCAGCACGCCGGCGAAGGGCGAGAGCACGAGGTACGGGATCGAGTTGAGGAAGCCCACGAGCCCGGTGAACCAGGTGGAGCCCGACATCCGGTAGGCGAGCCACATGAGTGCGAGCGACTGCACCCAGGTGCCGACCATCGATACCGCCTGCCCGACGTAGTAGCGGCGGAAATTGGGCGAGGCGAGCGCGCGCAGGCTGTGCGGAATCGCCACGGCGGTTCAGCGGCCGGCTCGTCTACCGGCCACCGTCAGGCCAGGCGGAGGAGCTGGGAACGGACGTCCTCGAGCTTGGTGCGGTTGTCCGCGAGGCGTTTCTTCTCCTGCTCCACGACCTCGGCCTTGGCGCGCTCGACGAAGGACGCGTTGCCGAGCTTGGTCTCGGACTTCGCGATCTCGCCATCGAGCCTGGCCGCTTCCCTGGCGAGGCGCTCGCGCTCGGCGGCGCGATCGATCTCCACGTGCAGCATGACCTTGCCGCTGCCGGTGACGGCGACCGGGGCCTGCGCGTCCGGAAGGTTCGCGACCAGCTTCACCTCCGACAGGCGGGCCATCGCCTGCAGGTACGGCAGGTGGGAGGCGAGTTCGGGACTCGCCTGGACGAAGCCCGGGACGCGCTGCCCGGGGGCGAGCCCCATCTCGGAGCGCAGGTTGCGCGCGGCGTTGGTGAGTTCCTTCAGCGCCGCGACCGATTGTTCCGCAGCTTCGTCGACCTTCTCGGGCTGCGGCTGCGGCCAGCGCGCCAGCATGACCGTCTCGCCCTCGGCGCCGGCCAGGGGCGCCACCTTCTGCCACAGTTCCTCGGTGATGAAGGGGACCACCGGGTGGGCGAGGCGAAGCGTGGCCTCGAGCACGCGGATGAGCGTGCGCCGCGTGCCGCGCTGCGACGCCTCCGTTCCGGATTGCAATTGCACCTTGGCGAGTTCCACGTACCAGTCGCAGTACTCGTCCCAGGCGAACTCGTAGAGCGCCCGGGCCGCGGTGTCGAACCGGTACTCCTCGAAGCCCTTCGCGACCTCGGCCTCCGCCCGCTGCAGGCGCGAGACGATCCACCGGTCGGCGAAGGAGAGCTCCACGGGTGCGGCCGGATCGCGGCCGGTGTCCTTGCCCTCGCAGTTCATCAGCACGAAACGCGTGGCGTTCCAGAGCTTGTTGCAGAAGCTGCGGTAGCCCTCGCAGCGCTTCAGGTCGAAATTGAGCGTGCGGCCTTGCGTGGAAAGTGCGGCGAAGGTGAAGCGAAGTGCGTCGGCGCCGTAGGAGGCGATGCCCTCGGGGTAGTCGCGCCGGACGCGCCTGGCCGCCGATTCCTTGTGCGACGCGAGCAACAACCCGCGCGTGGACTTCTCCAGGAGCGCGGCCAGGTCGATCCCGTCGATTACGTCGATCGGGTCGATGGTGTTGCCCTTCGACTTGGACATCCGCTGGCCTTCCCCGTCGCGCACCGTCGCGTTCAGGTACACGTCGCGGAACGGGATCTCGCCGGTGAAGTGCAGGGTCGTCATGATCATGCGGGCGACCCAGAAGAAGATGATGTCGGCGCCGGTGATCATCACCGACGACGGGAGGAAGAACTTGCGCTCCCGGGCGAAGGCGGTCTCGTCGGGCCAGCCCAGCGTGGAGAACGGGACGAAAGCCGACGAGAACCAGGTGTCGAGCATGTCGGGGTCGCGCCGGTCCGGGGAAAGAGCCTTTCCTGCGGCCTTCGCCTTCGCGGCAGCCTCGGCGAAGTCGCGACCCACCCACGACGTACCGTCGTCCGCGTACCACGCGGGGATCTGGTGGCCCCACCAGAGCTGCCGCGAGATGCACCAGTCCTGGATGTTTTCCAGCCACTGGCGGTACACCGAGGCCCATTCGTCCGGCACGAAGCGGATGCGCCCGTCGTTCACCGGCTCGAGGCCCTTGCGCGCAAATCCCTCCATCTTCACGAACCACTGGTCGGAGAGCATGGGTTCGACGACGGCGTCCGAGCGTTGCGAGCGCGGCTGCATGAGCTTGTGGGGCTTCACGCTCTCCACGAGGCCTGCGCGCTCCAGGTCGGCCAGCACGCGCTTCCTCGCCTCGAAGCGGTCGAGTCCCCGGTAGGCCTCGGGCGCGTTCTCGTTCACCTTCGCTTCCAGCGTGAAGATGCTCACCATGGGCAGGCCGTGGCGCGCCCCCAGCTGGTAGTCGTTGAAGTCGTGGGCGGGCGTGATCTTCACGCAACCCGTGCCGAACTCCCGGTCGACGTACTCGTCGCCGATGACGGGAATGAGGCGGTCGGCGAGCGGCAGGCGGACCATGCGCCCGATGAGATGGCTGTAGCGACGGTCCTCGGGGTGCACGGCCACGGCGGTGTCGCCCAGCATCGTCTCGGGACGCGTGGTAGCCACGACGAGCGACTCCGTGCCCTCGGCGAGCGGGTAGCGCAGTTGCCACAGGGAGCCGTTCTCCTCGCGCGACTCGACCTCGAGGTCGGAGACCGCGGTGTGCAGCACCGGGTCCCAGTTCACCAGGCGCTTGCCGCGGTAGATGAGGCCCTCCTCGTGCAGGCGCACGAACACTTCCGTGACCGCCCGCGAGCGCGCCTCGTCCATCGTGAAGTACTCGCGCGACCAGTCGCAGGAGGCGCCCAGGCGACGCATCTGCCGCGTGATGGTGGAGCCGGATTCCTCCTTCCAGGCCCAAACGCGCTCGACGAACTTCCCGCGCCCGAGGTCGCGGCGCGTGGTTCCTTCCTGCTCGAGCTGGCGCTCGACCACCATCTGCGTGGCGATGCCGGCGTGGTCGGTGCCCGGCTGCCAGAGGACGTTCTCGCCCTGCATGCGGTGCCAGCGCGTGAGGATGTCCATCAGCGTCTGCTGGAAGGCGTGCCCCATGTGCAGCGTGCCCGTGACGTTGGGCGGCGGCAGCTGGATCGAGAACGAGGGGCGCGAGGGATCGAAGCCGGCCTTGAACCAGCCGCGGGATTCCCAGAAGGGGTACCAGTGCGCCTCGATGGCGTGGGGGTCGAAGCTTTTCGCGAGTTCCATGGATCCGGGCTTCATCGTTTCGGGTGGCGGGCGAGCGCTTCGCCCACCGCTTCGCCCACGGCCCGGGCGATGTCCTGCCGAAGGTCCTCCAGCGCGGCCGCGACGGACGCGCGGACTTCCGAGAGCACCTGGTCGGCCAGGCGCTGCTCGACGTCGTGCGCCAGGCGCGATTGCACGGTGTCGACGATCTCTGCGACCAGCTGGCGTCGCAGTTCGTCTTCGCCCCCGTCGGTTGCGGGAGGCGCTGGTGGTTCCTCCTCCGGGGGAGGTTCCGGAGGGGGCGCAGTGCCGCCCGGTGTGATCAGCTCGGTGAGGACCGGCACGTCGGCGCCGCTTCCGGAACCCGTGCGCGGCGGGACATGCCGGCGCAGCAGCGCGTCGGCCTTGCCCAGGATGTCGCGGTCGTCCTCCGCCATGACCTCAGGCCCCTTTGATCGCGTTCACGTTGATCTCGTAGCCGCGGCTCCGGTAGAACACGAACCGGCCCCGGGCGCGCTGCTTGTCCTCCTCGTCGGTGCCCACGACTTCCAGCACGCGCTCGAAGGAGGCGAAGAAGGGCGGGCGCTCATCTCCCAGGTTCAGGAGCACGTCATGGTGGGGCAGGGGCTCTTCCTCCGCGGCGAGCACCACGGGGGTTTCCGCGGCGATCGCGTCGGCGGCACGGCAGTGGGGAACGAAGCGCGTCGACTGGAAGGTCCACAGCAGGCGGTCGAAGGCCGAAAGCACCTGCGCGTCCGGCGCGTAGACCACGAGGCGATTGTCGCGCTCGGCCACGGTCGCGGCGAGGCGGCAGGCGTAGCGCAGCTTGTCCTCGGCGTAGTGGTAGAAGTCGATGCGCGTCACGCCGAACGCCGCGCGAGGAAGTTCGCGAGCAGCGCGACGGGTCGCCCGGTGGCGCCCTTGTCGACGCCGGACTTCCACGCCGTGCCGGCGATGTCCAGGTGCGCCCACGGGTAGGCCTTGGCGAAGCGCTCGAGGAAGCACGCCGCGGTGATCGATCCGCCGGCGCGGGTGCCGATGTTGGGGATGTCCGCGAAGTTGGACTTGAGCCCCTCCTGGTAGTCGTCCCAGAGCGGCAGGCGCCAGGCGCGGTCCCAGGAGGCGTCGCCCGCGTGGAGCAGTTCCCGGGCCAGGGGGTCGCTGTTGGCGAAGAGGCCCGTGGCGATGTGGCCCAGCGCGATCACCATCGCACCGGTGAGCGTGGCGATATCCACGACCGCCGCCGGCTTGTAGCGCTCGGCGTAGGTGAGCGCGTCGCAGAGGATCAGGCGCCCCTCCGCGTCGGTATTGAGGATCTCGACGGTCTTGCCGGACATCGTGGTCACGATGTCGCCCGGCTTCACGGCGTTGCCGCCCGGCATGTTCTCGGTGGCCGGCACGATGCCGACCACGTTCAGCGGCAGCTTCATCAGGGCGACGGCCTTCATGGTCCCGAGCACGCTCGCCGCGCCGCACATGTCGAACTTCATCTCGTCCATCTCGGGCGCGGGCTTGAGCGAGATGCCGCCGGTGTCGAAGGTGACGCCCTTGCCCACCAGGACCACGGGTGGCGCGTCCTTCTTCTTTGCGCCGCGGTGCTCGAGCACGATGAGCTTGGGCGGCTGGCGGCTGCCGCGCGCAACCGCGAGGAAGGCGCCCATGCCGAGCTTGGCGAGCTCCTTCTCCTCCAGGACGTCGCAAGCCATCCCGAACTGCTTCGCAAGCGCCTGCGCTTCGGAAGCGAGGTGCGCCGGCGTGCAGATGTTGCCCGGGAGATTGCCCAGGTCGCGCGCGAGGTGCACGCCTTCGGCGATAGCCATGGCGCGGGCCGCGGCGGCTTCCCCGGCGGCGATGTCACTGCGGCGCGCGACGTGCAGCACCACCTTGCGCAGCGTGCGCTTGGGTTCCGCCGCGGGCTTGCTCTTCATCCGGTCGAAGCGGTACATCCCTTCCACGATGCCGAGCACCGACTGCTCGACCTTGAAGGCGGTGTCGCGCTTGCGCAGCGCCTGGTCGGCGAGATAGAAGGTGGCCTCGGTGGCACCCGTGGCGCGCAGCGCCTTCGTCGCCGTGTCGATGGCTTTCCGGAAGGCGGACTCCCCCAGCTCGCGCTCCTTGCCGAGCCCCACGAGAAGGACGCGGTCGGAAGGCACGCCGCTCACGCTCTGCAAGAGGAGCGTGGTGCCGGCCTTGCCCTCGAGGTCGCCGCGGCGAAGCACTTCGGTGAGAAAGCCCCTGGCGGCGCGGTCGATGACCTGCGCCGAGGCGGTGAGCTTGCGGCCCTCGAAGACGCCCACGACCACGCAGCCGGTGCGCTGCTTCTCGGGGCTACCGCTCTTTATGCTAAATTCCATTTATTTTCCTGTACTTGGACGCGCGCGGAGACCGTAATTATCCCCGTTTTGGGCGCGCCAAGTCAAAGCCAGCCGAGCCCCGCGACCCCTTGATCTTCGAACGCAGCCTCCTTCGCGAATTCAGCCTCGTGGCGATCGCCGTCGTGGCGGTCCTGCTCGCGCTCATCCTCACCCGGCTCCTGATCCTGCTGCTCGGCAAGGCGGCCGGCGGCGACGTGCTGCCGGAAGCGGTGATCGGGCTCATCGCCTTCGGCGTGCTCGCCTACATGCCGGTGCTGCTGTCGATCGCGGCCTTCGTGGCGGTGCTGCTCACCCTCACGCGGAGCTTCCGGGACAGCGAGATGACGGTGTGGTTCACGTCGGGGCTTTCCATCGCCGCGTGGGTGAAACCGGTGCTGCGCTTCGCGCTGCCCATCGCGCTCGTCTGCGCCGTGCTCTCGCTCGCGGTCTCGCCTTGGTCGGAGGCGCAGAGCCGCGAATACCGGCGCCTGCTCGAGAGCCGCGACGAGGTCTCTTCGGTCACTCCGGGCGTCTTCCGCGAGTCGCGGCAGGCCGACCGCGTCTTCTTCGTCGACAAGCTCTCCGAACGCGACGACGTCGTGAACAACGTCTTCGTGCAGTCCACCCACGCCAACCGCCTGGGCGTGATGGTCGCGCAGAAGGGGTTCATCGAGACCGTGGAGAATGGCGACCGCTTCATCGTGCTGCTGAACGGCCGGCGCTACGAAGGCACGCCCGGCACGCTCGGCTACCGAACGGTGGATTTCGAGCGCTACATGCTGCGGATAGAGCCGCGGGAGGCGAAGAAGGAGACGCCACCCGCGAAGGCGATGTCGACCTTCGATCTCCTGGGCGACCCCACGCCGCACAACATCGCGGAGCTTCACTGGCGGGTCGCGCTGCCGTTCTCGGTGGTGCTCATGGCGATCTTCGCCGTGCCCCTGTCGTTCGTGAACCCGCGCTCCGGGAGATCGTGGAACCTGGTCCTCGCGGTGCTCGCCTACACGCTCTACAACAACCTCCTGTCCATCTTCCAGGCCTGGACCGCGCAAGGGAAGATCCCGACCTGGCTGGGCCTGTGGCCGGTGCACCTCGCCGTGGTGGCGATCCTCGCCTACCTCCTGTCCCGGCAGATGGTGTCACGGCGGTGGTTCGGCGCGGGGCGCTAGGCGGGCTCGCTCGGGCAATCGCGCCAAGGTATAATTTCGGGCTTCCCGAGACGGAAGAATCAAGTATCCACGGAGAGGTGGATGAGCGGTTTAAGTCGCACGCCTGGAAAGCGTGTTTAGGTTAATAGCCTAACGCGGGTTCGAATCCCGCCCTCTCCGCCAGTTTCCCCGATGCTTCCCGTCGCCGCGGATCTTCCCGGCAGCCCGCCCGGGTTAGGATCATCGCCTCGCCCGACTGCGGGTAGCACGGGACTTGGGAGGACGCCATGGGCAGCGAAGACTCCACACGGGACGATGACGGGCAGGACGCCCAGCGCCACCTCGAGCAGAAGGCGCTTCGCAAAGTGCGCGGTCTCGTCGACCGCATCGAGGCGGAGGAAGCGGGCAAGAGCCGGTTCCAGAAGATGCTCGTCGTCGTGCTGCTCGTAGCCTTCGCCGTGATAGGCGTCGCGTTCTTCGCGAGCATCAACAGCAAGCCGTCCGGCACCCAGGAAATAGTGGTCCCTGCGCCGACGGCGCCCGTCCGCTAGATTCCCGAGACGGGCCGGCCTTGCGACAGCCGCCGCTCAGTCCGCCGCCGCCCGGTGCCCCAGCCGCTGCAGGCAGCGGTCCACCCACATCGCGGTGAGCTTCTCCTGCACCGCGTTTTGCCCGAGCCGCGAGCGAAGCGCGCCGAAATCGACGTGGTCGAGGGCCTGGTCCTGGTTGAAGCAGGAAAAGACATAGCTCGTCTTGCCCGTCACCGGATCCTTGTGCGGCTGCAGGCACTGCGCGCAGATCTCCTTCATCATGCATTGCATCGGCGAGTTGATGGAGCCCACGGCCACGTGCGAGGCCTTGAGGTGCGGTGCGAGCACGCCGTGGCGCGCGCCGGCCACCGCGGCCATCATCGCGTCCGACCCGATGACGACCAGGCGGTCCGCCTCCCGGAGCGCGATCGCCGGTGCTCCGAGACGTCCCTCGGCATGGGCCTTCATCGCCTCGACGATGTTTCCGCTGAAGGCCTTGTCCTGCGGCCTGCCGGGCTCGAACCCGGGCGACTCGTCGCAGCACCACACGATCTCGTCCGCCGCGGCCTCGATCTGCTCGATCTTGTAGCGGTCCACGCGCTTCTTGTAGCCGGCGAAGTAGAGCACGCGCGAGCCCGCCGCGCGCATGGCCGCGCCGATGGAAAAGAGCACCGCGTTGCCCAGGCCCCCGCCGACGAGCACGACCGTCTCCCCGCCGGGCGTCTCCGTCGGCGTTCCCGTCGGGCCCATGAGGACCACCGGCTCGCCGGGCGAAAGCAGCGCACACAGGTCGCTCGAGCCGCCCATCTCCAGCACGATCGTGGAGACGAGGCCCTGCTTGCGGTCCACCCAGGCGCCGGTGAGCGCGAGGCCCTCCATCGCAAGCCGCGTGCCCTCGACTTCCGCGGCGCGCGTCTCCAGGTTCTGCAGCCGGAAGAACTGGCCGGGGCGGAACTGCTGCGCCGCCATCGGCGCGTGGAGCACCACTTCCACGATGGTGGGCGTGAGCCGCTCCACGTGGTGCACGCGCACGCGCAGCAGCCCGTTCAGCTTCGCGAGGAACGCGGTCGTCTCGGCGGGCGGCCGCAAAGGCCTGCGCGCCAGCACGCGGCTCACCACCGGGAAGCCCTGCTTGGCCGAGCCCATGGCCTTCACCACGTTGCCGGAGAAGGACGGATGCAGGTCGCCGAAGAAGCTGATGTAGCGCTCCTGGGAGTCCCGGGCGAGCAGCATGTCCGCCACCGCGGGCTTCGAGGATCGCTCGGGAGAGACCGGGTCGCCGTTCTCGTCGACCGCGCGGAAGTAGCGCCCGTCCAGCACGAAGCGGCCGGGCTCCTCGCGGGCGAGCACGGTGTTGGGCTGGGTGCCGGCGGCCAGGAGGATGCTGCGTGCAGGCAGGGAGATTTCGCTCGCCCCCGGCCCGGTGCCCGTGCGGACCACGAGGGCGCTCGCGCTGCCGAAGCGGTCCACGTCGACGCGCACCGGCGTGAGCCCCTCGGCAAAGCGGATGCCTTCCTCGAGGGCCTTCTCGATTTCCTCGTGGTTGAGCGTGTAGCTGGGGCTGTCGATCATGCGCTTGCGGTAGGCGATCGTGGAGCCGCCCCAGGACTGGAGCAGCTCCAGCACGCGCGGCGTCCGCCCCTCACTCGCGGCGATGGCGCGCTCCTCGCGAATGGCCCGCGCGTGGGAGACGAATTCCGCGGCGATCCCGCGCTCCTCCTCCCGCCACGCCGCCTGCACCTTCGCTTCGCCGAGCTCCTTCGCGAGCGTCTCGTAGCGGGAGAGGAACTTCTCCACCTGGACCGGGTAGTAGGCGAGGGATTCGGTGGCCGTGTCGATGGCCGTGAGGCCGCCGCCGACCACGACGATCGGCATGCGCAACTGCATGTTCGCGATCGACTGCGCTTTCGCGGCGCCCGTGAGCTGCAGGGCCATGAGGAAATCGGAAGCCGTGCGCACGCCGCGGGCCAGCCCGTTGGGCAGGTCGAGGATCGTGGGCCTGCCGGCGCCGGCGGCGAGCGCCACGTGGTCGAAGCCCAGTTCGAAGGCGAGGTCGGTCGTGAGCGTGCCGCCGTAGCGCACGCCGCCGAAGAGGGCGAAGCTCGCGCGCCGTTCGACGAGCAGGCGCGCGACCTTCAGGAAGTTCTTGTCCCAGCGCACGGTGATGCCGTACTCCGCCACGCCGCCGAAGCCGGCCATCACGCGATCGTCGAGCGGCTCGCGCAGCGATTCGATGTCGCGCACGGGCCGGAAGGGCACCCGCTTGCCCGTTGCGTCCACGCCCGAGAGCGCCGGATCGAGCGGCTCGATCTTCAGGCCGTCGATGCCCACCACGGTGTGGCCGTCGTTCATCAGGTGGTGCGCGGTGGTGAAGCCGGCCGGGCCCATGCCGACCATGAGCACGCGCTTGCCCGTCGCGGGGCGGGGCAGGGGGCGACGAAGGCTGAGCGGGTTCCAGCGCGTGAGCAGCGAATAGATCTCGAATCCCCAGGGCAGGCCCAGCACGTCCTTCAGGGTGCGCGTCTCGGCCTGCGGGATGTTCACCGGGTCCTGGCGCTGGTAGATGCACGACATCATGCAGTCGTTGCAGATGCGGTGGCCCGTGGAGCAGACGATGGGGTTGTCGACCGTGATCATCGCGAGCGCGGCGATGGCCACGCCCTCGGTCTTCAGCTTGTGGAATTCGGAGATGCGCTCCTCGAGCGGGCAGCCGGCGAGCGGGACGCCGAAAGCGCTCTTCTTGAAAGCCGCCTTGCCGCTGTCGTCGGGTTTTTCCTTCAGGCCCTTCGAGCACGAGTCCTTGCCCTGCTCGTGGCAGAAGATGCAGTAGTTGGCCTCGGCCAGTCCCCCGACGAGGGTCGTGCCCGGGTCGGTCAGCGCGAAGCCCTCCCGGCGGCGCACATGGTCGATCGTGTGCACCGGGTAGCCTGCCGTGGTGTCCGTGGAAACGGGCACGAGGCGAAGCGGCTCGACCTTCTGTGGCGGCTTGAAGAGGACGCCGGTCCGGTTGCGGCGGCGTCCGACGCTCGTGTGCGCGGCCCATGCGCAGTAGCGCTCCGCGAGCGCCAGCGCCGGCGCGTTCGCCGCTTCGTCCGCCTGCCACGCGAGCACGGCGCGCGCGAACGCGAGTTCCTCGAAGCGCCCGCCGAGCACGGCGGCCAGCTCGGCCTCGAGCGCCGGCCCGTCGAACGTCGCGGCCTCGTCGGCCTTGATCTTGAGCATCGCGCGGCGCTGCACGAACTTGCGCTTGACGCGGAAGAGCGGCTCGGCCTCGGTGTGCGCGGCCACGAGGCGGTCCAGGTCCGGGCCGATGCCGAAGAGGGTCGCGACGAAATCGTCCAGTACGGGCGAGACGGCGAGGAGCAGCTCCGCCTCTTCCTTGGCGGGAAGGGCGTCGGGGTCGGCGCGTGCCGCGACGAGGCGCGCGTGCAGGTCCGGGTCTTCCGACGCCAGGACGGACAGGAAGCGCGCGTCGAGCCTGGCGAGCCCGTCGGTCTCGTAGAGATCCTCGAAGCGGGTGTCGAAGGAAAGCGTCAGCTCGGCCGCCGGATTTTCGCTGCGGGTGTTCATGGAATTCCCATGCCCGGCGTGTGGACTTGCGCGGGCGGTCGTGTTCGGAAGCCGTTCATTTTAGCCGAGCGCGCGTTGCGGGGCTCCATTGCCTTGCGCCGCCGCCGCGGCGGATCAACGCGTCAGGCGTTCGCGCAGCGCCGTGCTCGCCCAGTCGACGAGGCCGACGAGCAGCAGCATCGCGAAGATGACGGTGCCGCTCTCGGCGAAATGGAAGAGGCCCAGGTGATAGAAGAGGAGCTGCCCGAGGCCGCCGGCGCCGACGACGCCGAGAATGGCCGCGGCGCGGATGTTGTTCTCCCAGCGATAGAGCGTGTAGCTCAGGAGCTGCGGAACCACCTGCGGGAAGGTGCCGTACGCAAACGCGGCCACGGCGCCGGCGCCGTTGCGTCGGAGTGCGAGGGTCGGCTCCGGCGGAACGTTTTCCAGCGCCTCGGCGAAGAGCCTTCCGAGGACGCCCGTCGTGTGCAGTGCCAGGGCCATGGTGCCGGGAAAGGGCCCGAGGCCGGCGACGATGACCAGGAGCGCGGCCCAGACGAGTTCGGGCACCGCCCGCAATCCGTTCAGGAGGAAGCGGGAAAGCGCGCGCGGGAGCCCTCCCCAGAGTCCCGCGGCGGGCAGCGCGACGAGCATGCCGCCCGCGACGGCGAGGAGCGTGCCGACCCACGAGATCGCAAGCGTCTCCAGCGTGCCGATGCCTACCTTGCGCAGGAACTGCGCATCCGTCGCGGGCGGCACGAACCCGGCGAACAGGTCGGCCATGCGGCGCGCCGAGTCGAGGCTGAAGAGCGACGACCACTCTCCCTCCAGGCTCGCGAAGCAGGCGACGACGAAAATCGCCACCGCGGCAAGCGGCCAGCGCGGCGCCCGCGACGGCGGCGTCAATCGATCCATTCGCGAAGCCACTTGCTCGCGAGGTCGGCGACCCACACCAGACCGAGGAACGCGAGCAGGAACGAGAACACCTCCCCGCCCGCGAACATCTTCATCGAAAGCTCCATCTGCATGCCGAGCCCGCCCGCGCCGACGAATCCCAGGATCACCGAGGAGCGGACCGCGCACTCCCAGCGGTAGACGGTGTAGGAAACCATCTCGGGCAGGCACGCCGGCAGCGTGCCGTACAGGAAAGCTCCCATGCGACCGGCGCCGTTGGCCAGGAGCGCGGCCGAGGCCCCCGAGTCCTGGGATTCGAAGATCTCGAGGAAGACCTTGCCGATCATGCCGGCGTAGGCGAGCGCGATGGCGAGCACGCCGGCGGTGTCGCCCAGCCCGACCGCGCGCACGAACATGAGGGCCCACACCAGTTCGGGAATGCTGCGAAGCGCAATGAGGAGCCAGCGGATGGACGCGCGAATCGCCATGCCGGCGGGACGCATGCTTCGGCGCCCGATGCGCGACACCGACAGGGTCCGGTTCGCGGCGATCGCGAGCGGGATCGCGGCGACGAGCGCGATCGCCATGCCGCTCGTGGCGATCGCGACCGTCTGCCAGGCGCTCCGGGCGAGGAGGGCGAGGAACTCCGCGGAGTGCGCGGGCGGCAGGAAGGACCCGAGAAACCCGCGCGCGGCATCCAGGCTCGACGGGTCGAGGAAGACCGCGGGATTGAACTCCGCGAGCCATGCCGCGGGAAGGGTGAGCGCGAGGAACAGGAGCACAAGCTGCACCCGTCCGGGCCACGCGGGGTCTCGCGCGGCGACGGCAGGGCTGTGCGCGGGGGTCAGAAGCACCGGGTGATCTTCGGTGCCGGTTCGCGCTCGGCGGGCGGCGCATCGACCGCGAAGGAATGGTCTGTCGGCAGTTCAGCCCCGTAGAGTTGCGCGAGAAGGGCTTGCGTGACTTCGCCGACGGGCAGGTCGAAGTGCACTTTTCCGGCGCGCACACCCACCAGGCGCCGGAAGCGGCTCCGGGCGAGATCGACGTCGTGCAGGCTCACCACCAGGGTGGCGCCGCGGCGCGTGGCTTCCTCCTGCACGACCGCGAGCGCCGAGTTGCCGAGCACGGGGTCGAGCGACGATACGGGTTCGTCGAGGAGCAGGAGCGAGGCGTCCGACAGCATCATCCGCGCAAGGCCCACTCTCTGGCGTTCGCCGCCCGAGAGCCGGTCGCAGCGCAGCCAGAGCTTGTCCTCGAGCTGGAAGGGCGTGAGTGCCGCGTGCGCCGCGCCGGCGTCGGCGGGACGCCACAGCGACAGCAGCGCCTTTCCCGCCGACCATTGCGCGAGCCTTCCGGCGAGCACCGCATGCACGACGCGCTGTCGTGGCGGCAAGGGAGGCGCCTGCATCGAAAGGAAGACCTTCCGGCGCAGGCGTTGCCGCGCAGCCGGGTCGAGCCGCCAGGGGTCGGACCCGCGCAACTCGACGCGGCCTGCGGCCGGTTCCAGGGCGCCGGCCAGCACGTGCAGGAGCGAGGTCTTGCCCGCGCCCGAGGGGCCGATGATCGCGACCTGCTCCCCGGGGGAGAAGGCGAGCGTGATCTCCTCGAGGGCGAGCTTGCCGTCGGGGTAGCGCAGCGCTACACCGTCGAGCCGCGTGGGCATGCGACTTCCCCGTTTCCTACTTGATGAGCCCTGCGGAACGCGCAGCCCGCTCGATGCCCTTGTAGTTCTCGGGCTTGGTGGCAACGAACCTCGATGCCCGCTGGAGCTGGAGGATTTCGGCGTGGGCCGGGTTCTTCGGGTCGAGCGCGAGGAAGGCGTCGGTGAGCTTCTTGACCACGGCCGGATCGAGGTCACCGCGCACGGTCCAGTTGTAGTCGTAGTAGGGAGGCGTCGTAAAGAAGACCTTGACCTTCGCGGTGTCGACCTTCTTGTCGGCCACGAGCTTTTCCCACACGGAGATATTGAGCGCGCCCGCGTCGACCTTGCCCCCGGCGACCTGGAAGGCCGTGGCGTCGTGGGCCCCCGAGAAGGCCATGCGCTTGAAGGTCTTGTCCGGATCAAGCTTGTTTTCCATCAGGAAGAAGCGCGGCATGAGGTGGCCGGAGGTCGACGACTGCGAGCCGAACGTGAAGGTCTTGTCCTTCAGGTCGGCGAGCTTGGTGATCGCGGGATTCGCGGTGATGAACACCGACTTGAACTTTTCGTCCTCCTCGCGCTGGACGATCGGAATTGCGTTGCCGGTCCGGATGCGCGCCTGGACGAAGGTGAACCCGCCGTACCACACCATGTCGAGCTTGCCGGCCGCCAGCGCCTCGACGGTGGCGCCGTAGTCGGTGACCGGGACGAACTCGACCTTCATGCCGATCTTCGATTCGAGGTACTTGCCGAGGGGAGCAAACTTGCGCAGCAGCTCGGACGGGTTCTCGTCGGGGATGGCCGATACCTTGAGCGAGGACTGCGCCGCGGCGAAAGTGGCGAAGAGCGTTGCGGCAAAAAGCGCGAGGATCGACTTGAGCGTGCGGGAAGGGCTGGGAACGATCATGGGGAATCTCCTTGGTGTGGAAGGGGGCATTCACGCCGCCGCCGCGCGGGGCGAGGAGCCTCGGGGCACGCGAATGGTGTGGGGCGGGACGGGTTCGTTATCATTGCACAGCTTCCCCCACTTTCCACAAGCCCCCCGTATGCCCATCACCATCGTCGACCGGTTTCCCGCGGACCGTGAAGCGGAAAAGCGAGCCCTCGTCGCAGCGCTCCTCGCGCAGCCGGCGAGCGTCTCGCCGAAATACTTCTACGACGAACTGGGTTGCGCGCTCTACGGAGCCATTTGCCGGTTGCCCGAGTACTACCCGACGCGAACGGAGGTCGAGCTTTTCGAGACGCGGCGCCCCGAGATCGCCGCGGCCATCGGGCGTGTGCGGCAGTTCGTCGATCTCGGCGCCGGCGACTGCTGCAAGGCGAAAGGCTGGCTGAACGTCCTGTCCCCGTCGCGCTACGTGGCCGTCGACATAGCCGCCCGGGAAATCGCGGCCGCACTCGAGCGCCTGGAGCCGGACTATCCGGAGCTCGAACTGGTGGGGGTGGCGACCGACTTCTCGCGCGTGCTGGACCTGGACGGCGTCCTGGACGACACGCCGGCGCTCTTCTTCTATCCGGGCTCCAGCATCGGCAACTTCACGCCGGCAGAGGCGACGGCGTTCCTCGCGCGGGTCCACGCCTACTGCGCGGAGCGGCCCGGAAGCTCGCTCCTCATCGGCGTGGACGGCAAGAAGGCGAAGACGATGCTGGACGCGGCCTACGACGACGCGCTGGGCGTAACCGCGGCCTTCAACCGAAACGTGCTGCGCCACTTGAACGCGAAGTTCGGCCTCGATTTCGACGTGGGCGGTTTCTCGCACGTCGGCTTCTACCACGAGGCCGAAAGTCGGATCGAGATGCACCTGGAAAGCCTGCGCGACCAGGTGGTGCGGCTGGGCGGCCACGAGCGTGCGTTCCGGCGCGGCGAGCGCATCCACACGGAGAATTCCTACAAGTACGCCCCGGTGGAATTCGAGGCGGTGCTCTCCGGCGCGGGATTCGTCTCGGTTCGCCGGTGGGACGCGAAGGGCGTGGACTACGCCGTCTTCCACGCCGCGTAGGCGGCGTGGCGCGAAAGCCCCGTCAGGCGACGTGGACGCCGGATTCGCCCGCGGAGATCTCCCCGATGACGGTTGCGTCCGCGAAGCCCTCGGCGGAAAAGATTCCGAGCACCTCGTCGACGACGTCGGCGCTGCAGGACACCAGCAGCCCGCCGCTCGTCTGCGGGTCGGTGAGCAGGGCCTTGCCCGCCTCGTCGATCGCATCGCCCAGCGTGACCTTGTTCCCGTAGCCGGCGAAATTGCGCCCCGAGGCGCCGGTGGTGAACCCTTCGCGGGCAAGTTCGAGCACGCCCGGCAGGAGCGGAAGGGCAGCGAAGTCGACGCGGGCCTTCACGTTCGACCCCTTTGAGATCTCCAGCAGGTGCCCCAGCAGGCCGAAGCCCGTCACGTCGGTGAGCGCATGGACCCCGGCCAGGGCGCCGAGCTTCGGCCCGGGTGTGTTCAACTTCGTGGTGCTGTCGATCATCGCGCGGTAGCCGGCGGCATCGAGCCTGTCCTTCTTGAGTGCGGCGCTGTAGATGCCGACGCCGAGCGGCTTGCCGAGGATGAGCTTGTCTCCCGGCTTCGCGCCGGCATTGCGCTTCAAGTGGCGCGGGTCCACGAGGCCGATTGCGACCAGCCCGTAGATGGGCTCGACGGAATCGATCGTGTGCCCGCCCGCGATCGGGATGCCCGCGCGGGCGCAGACGGAATCGCCGCCCTCGAGAATGCGGCGGATCACCTCGAGCGGAATCTGGTTCACCGGCATCGCCACGAGCGCCAGTGCGAAGAGCGGCTGGCCGCCCATCGCGTAGACGTCGGAGATCGCGTTGGTCGCGGCGATCGCGCCGAAGTCGAAGGGGTCATCCACGATCGGCATGAAGAAGTCGGTGGTGGCGACGATGGCCTGCGTCTCGTTCAACTGGTAGACCGCCGCGTCGTCGGCGGTCTCGATGCCGACCAGGAGTTCCTTGGGCACCAGGCCCGGCGCGGATTTCGAAAGGATCTGCTCGAGCACGCCGGGCGCGATCTTGCAGCCGCAACCGCCGCCGTGGCTGAACTGGGTGAGCCGGACTTTCATGTCCATCGTGCAATCTCCAGGGATGCTGGTTCGTCGGTGGGATTCTAGCCCCGGTCGCCCTCGACCAGGTTTCGCAGGAGCCGGATCAGCGCCTGGCGCTCGCGCGCCGGGGAGAAGAGCTTGCGCCTCTCCTCGCAAGCCGCTCGCAGCGCTTCGAGGCCGCGCCCGTCTTCGAGCAGCGAGGCGAGCAGGTTCGCGAGCCCCGCCGCATCACCGACCTCGAAATAGCCCGGATAGTTCCCGCCGAGCATGCCGACGTTGCCCGACACGCGGCTCGCGACGACAGGCGTGCCTGCGGTGATCGACTCGACGATCACGTTGGCCCCGCCTTCCATCACGGAGGGGTGGACGAGGAGGTGGGCGTCCCGGATGGCGCACCGCGCGAGACCGTGGGGGAGCGCTCCGTTCCACCGGTACCGGGGGTCCTGCGCCATCAGCGCGCGGGCTTCGCGCCCGAGTTGGTCGTCCAGCGCCGCGCCCAGGTGACGGAAGCGAATGGGCAGCCGGCGGTCGAGGAGGGCAATCGCGCGCCAGAGCGTGCGCGGGTCCTTTTCCCCGCGGAGGTGGCCCACCGCCACGCAGTCGAGCCGCCCCGGCGCCTTGCGGGCGGAGGCGATGGACTTCGAGGACTGGTAGATGACCTCGCACTTGGAGAGGTGCTCGCGGGGCACGTGCGACAGGGCGTCGTCCTGGAGGGCCACGATCCGGTCGGCGAGCGCGAGAGAGCGCGCTGCCTCGGCGCTTGTCGGGAGATCCCGGTAGAGGTCCGTGCCGGAGAGCACGACGACGAGGGGCGTACGGGGGCGGGCGGATTTCAGCCGCGCGATCGAATCGGCGCTGCGGCGCGCGTGCAGCGCGAGCACCACGTCGGCCGGCTCGCCGTTCCACGCACTCTGTACAATCGGCTTCGCGACCCCGGCGAGAAAATCCGCCCAACGCCGGGCGGTGCGCCAGTTGCCGTTGTTGGCCTCGCGCGTGCCGGGGGTCACGATGAAGGCCGTGAATTTGGCCCGGGAAGACTTGCCCATGCTCAACGATATCGACGCGCTAGCGGCCGCACTGCGGGACAGCCGCGAGTATACGCTCTCGATGTACGGCCACCTCACCGGGGAGCAGTGGGAGGTGCCGCTGCTCGAGATCGTGAACCCGCCCATCTGGGAACTCGCGCACATCGGGTTCTTCCAGGAATTCTTCTGCCGGCGCTGGCGGCCCGACGATCCGGCCGGCGCGCGCACGCCGTCGCGTCTTGCAGGTGCGGACGCGCTCTTCGACTCGCGCACCGTTGCCCACGATTCGCGCTGGGCGCTCGCCTACCCGCCGCGCGACGCGGTCCACCGCTACCTGGAGGAGACGCTCGCGGCCACGCTCGAGGACCTCGCGTCGAGCCGCGACGACGACCGCCACCGCTTCCGGCTGTCCCTCTACCACGAGGACATGCACGGCGAGGCGCTTCTCATGACCTTGCACACGCTCGGCCTGCCGGCGCCGCTCCGGCCCCACGCCGAGGCACCGGACTCGCCGGGCGACGCCGGGCACGACGTGCGCTTCCCCGGAGGCGAATTCCTGCAGGGCGCCCGGAAGGACGATGGCGAGCACGCGTTCGACAACGAGAAGTGGGCGCATCCGGTGCGCGTCGCACCGTTCGCGATGGCGACGAGGCCGGTGACGAACGGCGGATACCTCGCATTCGTGGAGGACGGAGGATACCGGCGCGAGGAGTTCTGGACGCCGCAGGGACGGCGCTGGCGCGAGTCGACGGGTGCCGAGGCGCCGCGCAACTGGAAGCGGGACGGGTCGGGCTGGGCGATGCGCTGGTTCGATTCGATGCACGAGCTGCGCGAAGACGAGCCCGTGGTGCAGGTGAGCCTGCACGAGGCCGAGGCCTGGTGCCGGTGGGCGGGGCGCCGGCTTCCGACGGAAAGCGAATGGGAATTCGCGGCGCGAAACGGCGGGCGCGACGATCGCTATCCGTGGGGGGGCGCGATGCCGGTCGAGGCGGCGGGGCTCGACTACCGCGGCGATCGACCACGCGCGGTCAGGGACCCGCACCCGTCCGCGAGCGGCCTGGAGATAATGATCGGCGGCGTGTGGGAGTGGACATCCTCGAGTTTCTCGCCGTACCCCGGCTTCGAGATGGACGCCTACGCGGAATATTCCGAGCCCTGGTTCCAAACCCACGGCGTGCTTCGCGGCGGGTGCTTCGCCACCCGAGCCCGCCTCGTGCACAACCGCTGGCGCAACTTCTATCTGGCCGAACGCGACGACGTGTTCGCGGGTTTTCGCAGCTGCGCGGCAGAGGCCTGAATCGATGTGCGATAATCCGTTCCGGCGGGCCCCCCCGCATTGAGGGGCGGCGAACCTGGTCAGGTCGGGAACGAAGCAGCCATAGTCGATTCCTTCAAGTGCCGGGGTCAGGCTCGCCTCTTCAGACTCCTTCGGCCGCGCGAGGCGCGGTCGATCCGCCGGACGACTCCATGACGTACCAGGTCCTCGCGCGCAAGTGGCGCCCCAAGGCGTTCGATCAACTGGTCGGGCAGCCGCACGTGGTGACGGCGCTCGCCAATGCGCTGGACACCGGGCGCCTGCACCACGCCTATCTCTTCACCGGCACCCGCGGCGTCGGCAAGACCACGCTTGCGCGCATCCTCGCGAAGGCCATCAACTGCGAGACGGGCGTATCGTCACGGCCTTGCGGGAAGTGCCGCGCCTGCACCGACATCGACGCCGGGCGCTTCGTGGACATGCTCGAGGTCGACGCCGCGACCAACACCAAGGTCGACGAGATGCGCGAGCTCCTCGACAACGCGCAGTACCTGCCCGCGTCGGGACGCTTCAAGGTCTACATCATCGACGAGGTGCACATGCTTTCCCGGCACGCGTTCAACTCGATGCTGAAGACGCTCGAGGAGCCGCCGGAGCACGTGAAGTTCATCCTCGCGACGACCGATCCGCAGCGATTGCCGGTGACCGTCCTGTCGCGCTGCCTGCAGTTCAACCTGAAGGCGCTCTCGCCCCAGGCGCTCGCCGGCCATCTCCGGCACGTGCTGGAGGCCGAGCAGATCGCCTTCGAGGAGCCCGCGCTCGCGCAACTCGCCCGTGCGGCGGCGGGCAGCGTCCGGGACAGCCTGAGCCTCGCCGACCAGGCCATCGCCTTCGGCGCCGGAAAGGTGAGCTCCGCACAGGTCGCCGACATGCTCGGCGCGGTCGGCGGCGACCTGGTGTGGCCGCTGCTCGACCGGGTCGCGGCCGGGGATGGTGCGGGGGCACTGGCGGAAGCGGAGCGCATTTCGGAGCGCGGGCTTTCGTGCGACCAGGCGCTGCAGGACATCGCCGCGATTCTGCACCGCGTTGCGCTGGCGCAAATCGGTGCGCCGCCCGCCTCCGACGAGCCCGATGCGACGCGGATCGCCTCGCTCGCGGACGTGCTCGATGCCGGACGCGTCCAGGTGATGTACCAGGTGGCGGTCCTCGGAAGGCGGGATCTGCCGCTCGCGCCAGACGAAGTCGCGGGCTTCGGCATGGCGGTGATGCGGATGCTCTCTTTCAGCGCGGCACCGACGGGCCGGTCCGCGGCCGCTCGCCCCGCGTCGGAGGATGCGCCATCCCGGGCGGAGCCGGGGCTTCCGGCCAGCGCCGGGCAGAAACCTCCGCCCGTTGTCGCGGAGAGCACGGCCGTCTTCGACGGCGACTGGGCGGCATTCGTCGAAGGACAGAACCTGAGCGGCATGGCGGGGCTACTGGCGCGGTATGGCGAGTTCGAAACCTTCGAGGGCAATCACCTGCATCTCGTGCTCCCGGAGGCGCATCGGATGTACGCGGAAAAGGCCTACCTCGCGAAGCTCAAGGCGGCGCTGGCCGTGCCATTCGGCGCAGGTTTCAGGCTATCGGTGCGGGTCGGCGAGACACAGGGCCGAAGTGTCGCGGCGGTGCGGGGCGTCGAGGCCCAGAAGCGTCTCGACGGCGCGACGGCGGCCATAGAGAGCGATCCGTTCGTGAAGGATCTGGTGGAAGGCATGGGCGCGCAAGTCGTCTCGTCGTCCATCCGGCCCGCGGGCGAGCAGGATTCCGGGGCAAGCGAAGACAGGGGAGGAAAGCGATGATGAAGGGCGGCCTGGGTGGCCTGATGAAACAGGCGCAACAGATGCAGGAGAACATGCGCAAGGTCCAGGAGAGCCTCGAGTCGATCGAGGTCGAGGGGCAGTCCGGCGCCGGGCTCGTGAAGGTGGTGATGACGTGCAAGCATTCGGTGAAGCGCGTGACCATCGACCCGAGCCTGCTGGGCGAAGACAAGGACATGCTCGAGGATCTCGTCGCAGCCGCCTTCAACGACGCGGCGCGCCGTGCCGAGGAAACGAGCCAGGAGAAGATGGCCGGGTTCGCCTCGGGGCTGAACCTGCCCCCCGGGATGAAGCTCCCGTTCTGAGCTGCCGCCCGCGATGCAGACGCCCGATTCGCTGGAGGAGCTGATCCAGGCCCTGCGCTGCCTGCCGGGGGTCGGGCCGAAGTCGGCCACGCGCATGGCATACCACCTGCTGCAGCGCGACCACGCCGGCGCCGGCAGGCTCGCGGCGGCGCTCGGGGAATCGCTCGCGAGGATCCGCCACTGCGGGCGCTGCAACACGTTCTCCGAGGCCGAGACCTGCGGGCTGTGCGCCTCGGTGCGCCGCGACGCTTCGCTGCTGTGCGTCGTCGAATCGCCGGCCGACCTGCTGATGATGGAGCAGACGCAGAGCTACGGTGGGCTCTACTTCGTGCTGATGGGGCGGCTGTCGCCGCTGGATGGAATCGGGCCGCGCGAAATACACCTCGACCGGCTCCTGAAGCGCGCGATGGACGGCGTGGTGAAGGAAGTGATCCTCGCGACCAACTTCACGGTGGAAGGCGAGGCGACGGCGCACTACGTGTCGGAAATGCTCGCCGGCAAGGGGCTCGCCGTTTCGCGGATCGCCCGCGGACTCCCGGTGGGTGGCGAGATCGAGCATGTCGACGCGGGCACGCTCGCCCAGGCGCTGATCGAGCGCCGCCCCGCCTAGGAGGCGGGTCTTCCGCCGGGCGCCCGAGGCGCATCGTCGCGGGCGAGTCGGCGCCGGACGAACCGGGCGAACGCGATCACGAACCACGTCGCGAACAGCAGGAACACGGCGAGCAGGGCGATGAACACGACCGGGTAGTTGAACGCGACCCAGATGCCGCCGAGCACCATGGCGTCCTCGGTGATGGAGGCCACCCAGTTCGAGATCGGCTCGGGCGAGGTGTTGATCGCCACGCGGCCTCCCGCCTTCGCGAAGTGCGTCCCCGCGGTGATCGTCCCGCCCAGGAGCCCCGCGGCCAGGGTGATCGCCGTGAAGTCATCGCCCGCGACCCCGGCGGCGAGCAGTGCGCCCGCAGGTATCCGGACGAATGTGTGCAAGGCATCCCAGGCGCTGTCGATCCCGGGAATCTTGTCGGCGAGGAATTCGACGGCCAGGAGAATTGCGGCGGCCGCGATGACGTAGTCGTGGGCGAGGATCTCCAGCCCCGGGGGCAGCGCGAGGTAGCCCAGGCGGGCGGCGAGCCCCAGGACGAACACGACGAGATACAGGCGCAGGCCGCTCGCCCAGGCGACGAGGGCGCCCAGGGCGATGGCCTGCATGAGCGGCCAATTGAGCGGGTCCAATGGGCTATTTCCCTTTCTTCACGGGAAGCGGCCGCCGCCAGGCGCCGGGCCGCCGCTGTCGTTGACGCAGCAACGCCAAAGATGCCATAATCTTCCCTCTCGACGCTCGGTTCATGCAGGTGTTGGGCCGGCGGTTCGAAATCGGGCGCGGGGTGGAGCAGTCTGGCAGCTCGTCGGGCTCATAACCCGAAGGTCGCAGGTTCAAATCCTGCCCCCGCAACCAACTCCCTTACAGGCATCTTGCTCGGCAAGGGACGCTTTTTGCTCTTTAACAAGTTACAGCCGATAGAGGTGGGTTCTGTGGGTGCGCAAGCGGGAGCCGTGATTTTTGCGGTGACCGTGAAACAAGCATCTTGCAGTACTCACTTTTGAATCCAAGTGATTCTTTTGTGAGTTTTGATGGATTGAACTGAAGAGTTTGATCCTGGCTCAGATTGAACGCTGGCGGAATGCTTTACACATGCAAGTCGAGCGGCAGCGCGGGGCAACCTGGCGGCGAGCGGCGAACGGGTGAGTAATGCATCGGAACATGTCCATGTCGTGGGGGATAGCCCGGCGAAAGCCGGATTAATACCGCATAAGCCCGAGAGGGGAAAGCAGGGGACCGCAAGGCCTTGCGCGATTGGGTTGGCCGATGTCCGATTAGCTTGTTGGTGGGGTAAAGGCTTACCAAGGCGATGATCGGTAGCTGGTCTGAGAGGATGATCAGCCACACTGGGACTGAGACACGGCCCAGACTCCTACGGGAGGCAGCAGTGGGGAATTTTGGACAATGGGGGAAACCCTGATCCAGCCATTCCGCGTGAGTGAAGAAGGCCTTCGGGTTGTAAAGCTCTTTTGTCCGGAACGAAACGGTCGTGGTGAATATCCGCGACTACTGACGGTACCGGAAGAATAAGCACCGGCTAACTACGTGCCAGCAGCCGCGGTAATACGTAGGGTGCGAGCGTTAATCGGAATTACTGGGCGTAAAGCGTGCGCAGGCGGTTTTGTAAGCCAGATGTGAAAGCCCCGGGCTTAACCTGGGAATGGCATTTGGGACTGCAAGGCTTGAGTATGGCAGAGGGGGCTAGAATTCCTGGTGTAGCAGTGAAATGCGTAGATATCAGGAGGAATACCGATGGCGAAGGCAGGCCCCTGGGTTAATACTGACGCTCATGCACGAAAGCGTGGGGAGCAAACAGGATTAGATACCCTGGTAGTCCACGCCCTAAACGATGTCGACTGGTTGTTGGGGGTTTGACACTCTCAGTAACGAAGCTAACGCGTGAAGTCGACCGCCTGGGGAGTACGGCCGCAAGGTTAAAACTCAAAGGAATTGACGGGGACCCGCACAAGCGGTGGATTATGTGGATTAATTCGATGCAACGCGAAAAACCTTACCTACCCTTGACATGTCCTGGAGGCTCCAGAGATGGGGCTGTGCCCGAAAGGGAACGGGAACACAGGTGCTGCATGGCTGTCGTCAGCTCGTGTCGTGAGATGTTGGGTTAAGTCCCGCAACGAGCGCAACCCTTGTCATTAGTTGCTACATTTAGTTGGGCACTCTAATGAGACTGCCGGTGACAAACCGGAGGAAGGTGGGGATGACGTCAAGTCCTCATGGCCCTTATGGGTAGGGCTTCACACGTAATACAATGGCGCGTACAGAGGGTTGCCAAGCCGCGAGGTGGAGCCAATCCCAGAAAGCGCGTCGTAGTCCGGATCGCAGTCTGCAACTCGACTGCGTGAAGTCGGAATCGCTAGTAATCGCGGATCAGCATGTCGCGGTGAATACGTTCCCGGGTCTTGTACACACCGCCCGTCACACCATGGGAGCGGGTTTCACCAGAAGCCGGTAGCCTAACCGCAAGGGGGGCGCCGACCACGGTGAGATTCGTGACTGGGGTGAAGTCGTAACAAGGTAGCCGTATCGGAAGGTGCGGCTGGATCACCTCCTTTCTAGAGAAGCGTCATCCTGCAGTTCCCACCATCTATCGGTTGTATCGTCTGGCGCAGCGCGCCTTGCCTGCGGGGTCTGTAGCTCAGTTGGTCAGAGCACACGCTTGATAAGCGTGGGGTCGATGGTTCAAATCCATCCAGACCCACCACTTACCGACTCGGGCGTGGGGGGCGAGAAATCACGAGAGGGTCACACGGGGCCATAGCTCAGCTGGGAGAGCGCCTGCTTTGCAAGCAGGAGGTCACCGGTTCGATCCCGGTTGGCTCCACCAGGTGCTGGAGGGCGGCGGGAGCCGGCGCATGCAGGCAAGAGGGCATAACAGAGCGAAGGCGAGGCCTTGGTTCTGTTCTGGCTTCTTCGGAGGTCGGAGATTCGGCTGATCTTTAACAATTCGGGAAACATGAAGGTAGTTCTTGTGGAGGGGTGCGTGCCCGGTGGTATGGGGTGCGTGGCCGTTCTGCGAGGACACTGGGTGTATGTATTGCATCGTGCATTTGCGCAAGTCAAAAGGGCGCAAGTGCGCACAAGCGCTTATGAAGAGAAGCCTTGTAGCTTCTGTTGTTCCTTGGGTCCGAAGAGGGTCTGAAGGGGGCAGGGTTATAGGGTCAAGCGAATAAGTGCATGCGGTGGATGCCTTGGCGATAACAGGCGATGAAGGACGCGACAGCCTGCGATAAGCTGCGGGGAGCCGGCAAATGGGCGCTGATCCGCAGATTTCCGAATGGGGAAACCCGGCCCGTGAGGGTCACCGGCACCTGAATCCATAGGGTGCCAGGAGCGAACCCGGAGAACTGAAACATCTCAGTAACCGGAGGAACAGAAATCAACCGAGATTCCCAAAGTAGTGGCGAGCGAAATGGGACCAGCCGTCGAGTTTTAGCACGCGCGTTAGCGAAAGGGTCTGGAAAGGCCGGCCGCAGAGGGTGATAGCCCCGTACGCGAAAACGTGAGTGTGGAACTGAGCTCGAGACAAGTAGGGCGGGACACGTGAAATCCTGTCTGAAGATGGGGGGACCATCCTCCAAGGCTAAATACTCGTTATCGACCGATAGTGAACCAGTACCGTGAGGGAAAGGCGAAAAGAACCCCGGGAGGGGAGTGAAATAGAACCTGAAACCGCATGCATACAAACAGTCGGAGCCTCGCAAGGGGTGACGGCGTACCTTTTGTATAATGGGTCAGCGACTTACGTTCAGTTGCGAGCTTAAGGCTTGATGCCGGAGGCGCAGCGAAAGCGAGTCTGAACAGGGCGTTCAGTAGCTGGGCGTAGACCCGAAACCGGTTGATCTATCCATGGCCAGGCTGAAGGTGGGGTAACACCTACTGGAGGGCCGAACCCACGCCCGTTGAAAAGGTCGGGGATGAGCTGTGGATAGGGGTGAAAGGCTAAACAAAACCGGAGATAGCTGGTTCTCCTCGAAAACTATTGAGGTAGTGCGTCGCGTATTACCTTCGGGGGTAGAGCACTGTTATGGCTAGGGGGCCGCTATAGGCTTACCAAACCATGGCAAACTCCGAATACCGAAGAGTAGAGCGCGGCAGACAGACCACGGGTGCTAACGTCCGGGGTCAAGAGGGAAACAACCCAGACCGCCAGCTAAGGTCCCCAATATTGGCTAAGTGGAAAACGAGGTGGGAAGGCACAGACAGTCAGGAGGTTGGCTTAGAAGCAGCCATCCTTTAAAGAAAGCGTAATAGCTCACTGATCAAGTCGTCCTGCGCGGAAGATGTAACGGGGCTCAAGCCAATAACCGAAGCTGCGGGTCGCAGTAATCCACCTGAGAGGGTTCTTGAGGCGTTGCGAGAGGTCATTCGCAGCGTGCGTGCGTGCGCGTGTGTGTTTGCGTGCGCGGACACTTGCAAGAGTGCTCTGAGGGGATTACTGCGGCGGTAGAGGAGCGTTCCCTACGCCTGTGAAGGTGTGTCGAGAGGCATGCTGGAGGTATGGGAAGTGCGAATGCTGACATGAGTAGCGATAAAGGGAGTGAAAAGCTCCCTCGCCGAAAGCCCAAGGTTTCCTGCGCAACGTTCATCGGCGCAGGGTGAGTCGGCCCCTAAGGTGAGGCAGAGATGCGTAGCTGATGGGAATCCGGTCAATATTCCGGAACCGCCGGCGGGTGCGATGTGGGGACGGAGAAGGTTATGCAGACCAGGTGTTGGACGTCCTGGTGAAGCGTGTAGGTGGATCCCTTAGGGAAATCCGGGGGGTCGTTACCACTGAGACGCGGGACCAGGGGAGTTTTACTCCCCGAAGCTGCAGATACCATGCTTCCAGGAAAAGCCACTAAGCTTCAGCCCGTCGGGACCGTACCGCAAACCGACACAGGTGGGCAGGATGAAAATTCTCAGGCGCTTGAGAGAACTCAGGAGAAGGAACTCGGCAAATTGACACCGTAACTTCGGGAGAAGGTGTGCCTTTGGTAGGTGAAGCGGCTTGCCCGTGGAGCCGAAGAAGGCCGCAGAGAATCGGTGGCTGCGACTGTTTATCAAAAACACAGCACTCTGCTAAGACGTTGGAAGTCGACGTATAGGGTGTGACGCCTGCCCGGTGCCGGAAGGTTAAGTGATGGGGTGCAAGCTCTTGATCGAAGCCCCGGTAAACGGCGGCCGTAACTATAACGGTCCTAAGGTAGCGAAATTCCTTGTCGGGTAAGTTCCGACCCGCACGAATGGCGTAACGATGGCCACACTGTCTCCTCCTGAGACTCAGCGAAGTTGAAATGTTTGTGAAGATGCAATCTACCCGCGGCTAGACGGAAAGACCCCATGAACCTTTACTGTAGCTTTGCATTGGACTGTGACGCTGTCTGTGTAGGATAGCTGGGAGCCTTTGAAGCCGGGATGCTAGTTCCGGTGGAGGCGACGTTGAAATACCAGCCTGATAGCGTTGCGGTTCTAACCTGGGCCCCTTGACGGGGTCGGGGACCGTGCATGGTAGGCAGTTTGACTGGGGCGGTCTCCTCCCAAAGAGTAACGGAGGAGTGCGAAGGTCACCTAGGTACGGTCGGAAATCGTACTCATAGTGCAATGGCATAAGGTGGCTTGACTGCGAGACAGACAAGTCGAGCAGGTGCGAAAGCAGGTCATAGTGATCCGGTGGTTCTGTATGGAAGGGCCATCGCTCAACGGATAAAAGGTACTCTGGGGATAACAGGCTGATTCCTCCCAAGAGTTCATATCGACGGGGGAGTTTGGCACCTCGATGTCGGCTCATCACATCCTGGGGCTGTAGCCGGTCCCAAGGGTATGGCTGTTCGCCATTTAAAGTGGTACGTGAGCTGGGTTCAAAACGTCGTGAGACAGTTTGGTCCCTATCTGCCGTGGGCGTTGGAGATTTGACGGGGGCTGCTCCTAGTACGAGAGGACCGGAGTGGACGCATCCCTGGTGTACCGGTTGTCACGCCAGTGGCATTGCCGGGTAGCTACATGCGGAAGAGATAACCGCTGAAAGCATCTAAGCGGGAAACTTGCCTGAAGATGAGATCTCCCGGGGGTTTAACCCCCCTGAAGGGTCGTCCGAGACCAGGACGTTGATAGGCCGGGTGTGCAAGGCGGGCAACCGCTTGAGCTAACCGGTACTAATTGCCCGTGCGGCTTGACTCTATAACTCTGCCAAGAAGCCTGTGCGCGCCGATGGCGCCGAGGCAGTGCCACACCCAACCTTCACTTCCCGAGACAAGCGCGTGACCGCACCCCAGCACCACCGCGGCCACGACACAGAATTCCTGGCGACCATAGCGCGTTGGCACCACCCCTTCCCATCCCGAACAGGACCGTGAAACGACGCCGCGCCGATGATATTGCGGATTGCCCGTGAGAAAGTAGGTCATCGCCAGGGCCTTACAAACAAACGCCCGACTTCGAAAGAGGTTGGGCGTTTGCACTTACGGTGCCGATGGCGCGCAGGCCCAAACAGGTCCGTGCGAATCGCGCGGGAGCCGATCAGCTTTCCGCAATGCCGATGCAAACGCCCGCCAGAGGGGCGGGCGCCACTACAAGTTCACAGCCTCGGCTTGAAAGGCACCTCAGCCCAAGACACAGGCGATGAGGTCACCGGATTCGTTGCGAGCGCTCAGTATTTCTTGTGTTCCTTGGCTTCGGCTTCCACTTTGCCGCCGGCGGCCTTCACGTCCTTGCCCGCGCCTTCCATCGTGTTGCAGGCGGTCAGCGGCAGCAGAAGCGATGTCCCGAGGAACATCGCGATCACGGCTCTCAGCATTGTCATTTTCATCGTTCTTCTCCTGGTCAGTCTCGCTTCAGGAACAACCCGGGCAAATCGTGCACCGAGCCTACCGGGAGATTGAAGGTCGGTCTGTGCGGTGGAGTACGGTGCACGCCCGGCGTTTGCGTTTTGGAGGAGCGATGGAGTGCCGGCCCGGCTCACTTGCCGGATCGAGCCCAGAGCGCGGCGAGCATCAGGGAGCGCGCGGCGCCAATCGCCACCGCGGTACCAATGGCGCGCAGCACCGGGGTTGCCGATAGCGCGAGACACCCGAAGGTGATCACCGTGGACGTGGTGCAAAGGGCCAGGGCCAGGGCCAGGCGGCTAGGGGCGTGCGGCCGCGCTCCTCCTCGTCGGCAGCCGGGCGCTCGAAGAAGAGCGCGTAGTTCAGGCCGATGCCCACCACCAGCAGGAGCGCCACGAGATGAAGGACGCCGATGCGCTGGCCCATGGTGGCGAGCAGCGCCATCGTGACCGGCAGTGCCGCGGCGACGGGCGCCACGACGCGCGCGGCCCGGCGGAACGAGCGCAGGCCCGCCGCGAGGAGCGCGACGATCAGCAGGGCACCCAAGGCGGATTGGCGAACGGCGTGGCTGCGAAATCGATCGAGCATGTCGACGGAGATCTGCTTCAGGTCCACGAGCTGGGTGCTTGTCGATGCAGCGAGTGCTGCGCGCAGGCGCTCCACATCGCTCTCGCCGCGCAGCGACGTGAGCACCAGCCACCGGCCTTCGAGCTCGATCACCTGCTCCCCGGGAAGGGCGGCGATTGCGAGGTGTTCTACGCCGGCTCCCTGGGGGCGCCGCAATAGCGCTGCTGCGCCACCGGGCCATCGATTCCACCGGTCAGCCACCCGCGATCGCTTTGTGCGCTGGGAGACAGACGCGATATCCGGCGCGCGATACCGTTCGCCTGTCCCATCGATAGTCACGATCGCGGCAACAGTCGCGGGCGCCATGGGCCCCGCGCTCGGCGCGGTGGCGGTGGAGCCGCAGCCCAACGCACGCTCATGAAGAGGATCAAGACCATGTCCAGTTACCAGTGGTACCGAACCGCCGGCGCGATAGGCGTCGCGGCCGTCATCATGGCGGGTTGCGCGAGCCTCCCGCGTCCGACGGAGCAGATTGCGGTCTCGAACGCCGCGATCACCAACGCCGTGCGTGCGGGCGGTGTCGAGTACGCGCCGGTCGAGATGAAGAGTGCGCAGGACAAGATGGTCCTGGCCAACCGTGCGATGGAGAAGGAAGACTACGAAAATGCCCGCTGGCTCGCCGAAGAGGCCCAGGCCGACGCGAGGCTCGCCGAGAAAACGGCGCAGTCGGCGAAGGCGCAAAGGGCAGCCGTCGCCCTGAGCGACGACATTCGCGTGCTGCGCGAAGAGATCAACCGCAAGAGCAAGTAACCGCGAATCGAGGAAATGACCATGAAGAACCAACGTATTTTTCCGCTCACGCTCATCGCAGCGGCCGTGCTGGCCGGCTGCAGCTCGATGCCGGCGAACAATTCCCTGCTGGATCAGGCGCGCAGCGACTACGGCATTGCGCGAGCCGATCCACGGGTCACTTCCCTTGCCGCGGCCGAATTGCAGCAAGCCGGCAACTCCCTGGACAAGGCCAATGGCGCCTGGACCAAGGAGGAAGGCAAGGCCAAGGTCGACCACCTGGCGTACGTCGCGAAGCAGGAAGTGGCGATCGCGACGAGGACCGCCGAGGAGAAAACGGCCGACCTTGCGGTGACCAACGCGATGGCGGAGCGCGACGCGGTCCGTCTCGAGGCGCGTACCCGGGAAGCGGAGTCCGCGCAGCGCAGCGCGCAGAACTCGCAGCTGCGCTCGGAGGCTTCGCAGCGCATGGCGGAACGCTCGCAACGCGAATCCGACGCGGCCAGGCAAAGCGCCGCGGACTCGCAGCGGCAGGCCGAAGCGCAGACGCAGGCGGCCAATGTCGCGCTGCTCAATGCGCAGGACGCCCGCCGGCAGGCCGCGGACGCCGGCATGCGCTCGAGCGAACTGGAAGCGCAGCTCGCCGCCATGCAGGCGCGCAAGACCGATCGCGGCATGGTCGTCACGCTGGGCGACGTGCTGTTCGACACCAACGAGTCGCAGCTGAAGTCCGGCGGTGTGCGCAACGTGCAGAAGCTGGCGGATTTTTTCAGGCAGTATCCGCAACGCAACGTGATGATCGAGGGCTTCACCGACAGTACCGGCAGTGGCGGCCACAATCAGGCGCTTTCCGAAAGGCGTGCCGACTCGGTGCGAACGGCCCTGCTGGGCATGGGCATGAGCGCCGAGCGCATCACCTGGCGCGGGTATGGCGAGTCCTATCCGGTCGCCGGCAACGATACCGCAGCGGGACGGCAGCAGAACCGCCGCGTCGAGATGGTGGTCTCCGACGACAACGGGAAGGTCGCCCCGCGCTGATCGCGCTGCACGCGCCCGAGCCGGCGGGTTCGCCGGCTTGAGCACCTCACGGGAGATGCCCATGAATACGAAAGCCCTCTTCACCTTCACGATCGGCACGGCTTCCGTCCTCGCGGCGGGCGCCGCCTTTGGCCAGAGCGGCACCACGATGAATGGCGGCGGTGGCATGGTCGATCATGGATCGATGGGCGCCGGCTTGTTCGGGGGCTTCTGGGTGCCCGTGCTGCTCGTCGTGGCTCTCGTCGGCTTCGTGGCCTGGATGGCGACGCGGAAGGACAAGGAATAGGGTCTTTCAACAAGCTGCAACGCAACGATAGGGCCCCGCGACTGCGGGGCCTTTTCTTGTCCTCGCGCTCCGCGCGAGGAGGGTGGCGAGGGCGACGCGAGGCGACGTTGCATCCCTGGGCCCTGACCGGTCTCAAGGGCACGGCTGTTCGCCGTTTCACAGCCTGTCAACGAGTCTCTATGTTCGACACCGCACCGACACCGCACCGATGCCGCGCCACAGTGGGCGCCATGTCGCCTGGCTTGCCCCGAAGCCAGGCACGGCGCAGCGGAGGCATCGCCTGCGCCAACGCAACACTTCATTGGAGACACGAATGAACGAATTCCTGAGAAACGCCCTGGCGCTGGCCTCACTGGCCTTTGCGACGCAGGCCGCCGCGCAGATCACCTTCTACGAACGGGAAGGATTCGCAGGCCGGTCCTTCACCACGGAGAAGCGGATCGGCGATTTCGAGCGCTACGGCTTCAACGACCGCGCCTCGTCGGTCGTGGTGCAGCGCGAGCGCTGGGAGGTGTGCGAGGACGCGCGCTTCGACGGCCGCTGCGTCGTCCTGCGACCGGGCCAGTACCCGTCGCTCGCGGCGATGGGCCTGAACGAACGCGTCTCCTCGGTGCGCGCCGTGGAACGCGACGCTCGCGTCGCCGACAATCGCTATGCTCCCCTTCCCGTCGCGGATCGCGGCTACGCCGGGCCCGCCCGGGTCACGTTCTACGAGCAGGAGGGTTTCCAGGGCCGTTCATTCAGCACCGCAGAGCAGGTGCGCAACTTCCGGCGCTACGGCTTCAATGACCGCGCCTCCTCGGTGGTGGTCGCCGGCGATCGCTGGGAGGCGTGCGAGGACAGCCGCTTCTCCGGGCGCTGCGTGGTGTTGCGACCCGGCCGCTACGCCTCTCTTGCCGCGATGGGCCTGAACGAACGCGTCTCCTCGGTGCGCGCCGTGAGCCGCGATGCGCTCGTCGACGAGCGCCGTTACGCGCCCCTTCCTCTCGCGGATCGCGGCTACGAGGGGCCCGCGCAGATCACCTTCTACGAGCACGAGGGCTTCCAGGGCCGCAGCTTCAGCACCGGGGAGCAGGTCGGCAACATCGAGCGCCATGGCTTCAACGACCGCGCCTCTTCGGCATTGGTTGTCGGCGATCGATGGGAGGTGTGCTCGGACGCGGGATTCTCCGGACGCTGCGTGGTGCTGCGACCGGGCCAGTATGGCTCGCTCGCCGCGATGGGACTGAACGACCGCGTCTCGTCGGTACGCATCGTGGAGCGCCGTGCGCAGGTCGAGGACAATCGCTATGCACCGGCGCCGGTGACGGTTCACGACTATCGCCGCCGCCACGAGGAACGCGTCTTCGAGGCCGAAGTGACCTCCGTGCGCGCCGTGGTAGGACCTTCGGAGCAGCGCTGCTGGGTCGAGCGTGAGCAGGTCGCGTCCGGCGGGACCAACATTCCCGGTGCCCTCGTCGGCGCGGTGATCGGCGGAATCCTCGGCCACCAGATCGGTGGCGGACGAGGCAAGGATGTGGCCACGGCCGGTGGCGCCATCGCCGGCGGCGTGTTGGGTGCCAATGTGGGCCGCGACAGCGGGAACACCGGCTACGGCCAGGACGTCAAGCGTTGTGAAAGCGTGCCGAGCCAGACGCCCGCCTACTGGGATGTGACCTACCACTTCCGCGGGCAGGAGCATCGCATTCAGATGACCTCTGCCCCGGGACGGACGATCAGCGTCAACTCGCAGGGCGAACCGCGGGCGTAGGGCCGGCGCGGCCAGGGCCATGCACACAGAAGGGCCACCCCAAGGGGTGGCCCTCTTGCTTTTCCGGGGTCGCCTTACGATGCCGAGTGCGCCTGGCCCTCGGGAATCAGCGCCGCCGCGGGAAAGCCCGCAAAGGCCTGTGCGAGCGAAATGGAGCCATCGCGCAACACGATCGTCTCGCCCGTGAGCACGTTCGTGAACCGCGCGCCCTCGGCGAAATCGCTTGCCGCAACGGCCGTGTCGGCCCAGGCCTGTGCGCCCAGGGGCAGGTTTCCCGGTTCGCCCATCAGCTTCGCGAAGAGCCTTCCGGCAATGACGATCAGCGTGCGATCCCCGTGCCGCCTGGCGTAGGCGATCAAGTGCGCGGCTTTTTCCCCGCGGCATTCCAGCGGCTGGTACCCGCCCTGCCTGAACAATTCGGGATCCTTCCGGCGCAGGCCGAGAATGCACGCGGTGATGAGAAGCTTCGCGCGGCCATCGTGGAGCGAAGCTGCAAGCGAGCCCGCGTATTCGGCGCGTCCGGCGGCGGCCGCGAGAATTTCCTCGAGCAGGCGCGCACGGAGCGCGTAGTCCACCGGACGGCGGTTGTCCGGATCGACCAGGCTGAAGTCGAGCAGCTCGTTGCCCTGGTAGAGATCCGGCACGCCGGGCGAGGTGAGCTTCACGAGTGCGAGTGAAAGCGAGCCCAGCGCGCCGAACCAGGCCAGCCGCGAGGCCTGCGCGTGCAGGTCGTCGAGGAAGGGCGTGGGGCGATCTCGGCCGAGCAGGGCGCCCACGAAGCGCGCGAGGCCCTGCTCGTAGGCCTCGTTCGGCCGCGTCCAGCTCGTGCTGCGCTTGGCCTCCCGGGCCGCCTTCAGCATGTAGCGCTCGATGCGGCCGCGATAGTCCTCCAGCGCCTCGCCCGCCAGTCCTTCCGGCGGGTAGGTGCCGAGCAGGACCTGGTAGAGGAGGTATTCGTCGTTGCGCGAGGGCACGGGCGCCGATTCGACCGCCGATCGCGCGCTGCGGTTGAGCGTGCTCCAGCGGCGCAGCAGCAGGCGCCAGGCGGCGGGCATCTCCGAGATCACGTTGATCCGCTGGCGCACGTCCTCGCTGCGCTTGTTGTCGTGCGTCGAGGTCGCGAGCATCGTGTGCGGCCAGCGTGCGGCACGGTCGGCGCTCGCCCCGTGGAATGCGCGCACCGACATTCCGAAGGTCTCCGGGTGCGAGCCCACCTCGTTGAGGGATGCAAGCCGGTTGTAGATGTAGAACGCGGTGTCCTCGACGCCCTTCGCCGCGAGCGGGGAGGTGAACTGCTGGAACTTCATCGCGAAGCGCAGCACGCGCTTCTCGAGGCCCTCCGGGGATCCCTCGGGAACCGTGCCGAAGAGAATGTGGCGAAGGAAGCCGAAGACGCTCGCATCGGCCGCGCGCGAGCGGCGCGTGGCGTGCGCGACCGCCCAGTCGACGAAGCGGCGATCCTGTGCGGACGGCGCGCCCGCGATGTAGGTGCGGTAGACGGGCATGCAGGCGGCCACTTCCGCGAGCGCCTCGCGAAGCGTGTTGAACGTGAAGTCGCGCGTGCGAAGGTCCGCGCGCGCGATGCGCATGAGCTCGGTGGCGAGCATGGTGAGTTCGGAAGCGAGCGCGCTGCGCATGATGTCGCGCTTGCAGAGGTAAGTGAGTTCCTCGAATTCGAGGCTCTCCCCCGTGAAGCTTCGCCACGTGCGCTCGATCCTGCGGGCAGCGCTGCGGTCCACGAAGACCGCGTTCGCCACCGCCGCGAACCGGTAGCCCGTCGTGCCGTGGAGCGCCCAGTCCTCGGGGACGTGCTCGTGCGGCGCGGTGATCTTCTCCGCGAGCACGTAGAGGGGACGGGCGGGCCTGCCGTCGTCGCCCTCCGGAGCGAGGGGCATCCCGAGCCGGCGCGCGTAGCCTTCCTGCAGGCGCCGGAAGTACTGCGCCGGGTCGTACAGGCCGTCCGGGTGATCGATACGCAGCCCGTCGACGGTGCCGGAGGCGGCCAGTTCCAGCGCGAGGCCGTGGGTGGCCTCGAACACCTGTTCGTCCTCCATGCGCAGCGCGGCGAGCTCGTTGATGTCGAAGAAGCGCCGGTAGTTGATCTCGTCGGAGGCGACGCGCCAGTAGGCCAGCCGGTACGCCTGGGCTTCGAGGAGCGCATGCAGCGCCTCCCGCGTACCGCCGCCGGACCGCGCCGCGTTCGCTTCCGCCACCGCGGACTGGAGCGCGCGGGCGAGCACTGGTTGCCCTAGCGCCAGACCCGCGAGGCGCCGCTTGTGGGCTTCCTTGTCGCGCGAGCGCTCGGCGATTTCCTCCGCGATCGTGCTGTCCCGGGGAGGCAGGTGCCCGAAGGCGGAGGCGAGGCTCGCAAGTTCGCCGCGCGCTTGCGCGGGAGCGTCCGCGGGGAGCAACTGCTCGGCCCTGCGCAGCAGCGGCGCGTACTCGCGCGGATCCACCGGGAAGCGGTGCTCGTGGTAGCGCACGGCGAACGCGCCGGTCTCCACCTCGAAGGCGAGCACGAGCTCGCCGTTCGCGAGCACGACGCCGTAGTGCTCGCCGAGCACGGGCACGAGCACCTTGCCGGCGAGCTCGGCATTCGCCGGCAGCCAGTCGATGTCGAAATAGCGCGCATGGAGCGAGGCGGGGCCGTTCTCGAGCACGTCCATCCACCAGGCGTTGTCCGCGCCCATGACCGCCATGTGGTTCGGCACCATGTCGAAGAGCATCCCGAGCCCGTGCTCGCGCAGCGCCGCGCAGAAGCGCGCGAAGCCCTCCGGCCCCCCGAGGTCAGGGGCGATCTCTCCGTGGTGGGTGATGTCGTAGCCGTGCATGCTGTCCGTGCGCGCGCGCAGCAGCGGCGAGCAGTAGACGTGGCTCACGCCGAGCCGGGCGAGATACGGGAGGATCGCGATCGCGGCATCGAAGTCGAACCCCCGGTGCAACTGAAGCCGGTAGGTGGCCCGCGGGATGCGGACTTCCCGCGCCCCTCGCGGCGCAGCCCTCGGCGGTTGCGGTCGCGCGGCGGCCATCCGCCTGCCGAGCGAGGCGACGCGGGCGGAACCGCGCATCCGCTCGAGGGTTTCCGGGAGCTTGCGGCACCAGTTCGGGTGCTCGTCGGTCGTGCCCGGCATGTTGGCCTGCTCGGTCGCGCCGAGGGCGTCCTCCAACTGCACCATCAGGACGCGCGACGGGGAAGCGGCGACGAATGCGTGCACCGCCTCGGCGAGCGCGGGCGTGAGCGCCTGGGCGCCCGTGGGATCCACAGGGGTGTCCGCCGGCAGCAATTCCGCGTGCTGCAGCGCGAGCATCAGCCGGACGCGCTCCTGCGCGCGATCGACCAGCTGCTTCTCGTAGGTGCTGTCCTTCGGAAAGAGGCCCAGCCCGCGTCGCAGCACGAGATCCCGGCCCTCCCACCAGCCCGCAAGTGTGGCGAGATCGTGCGTGCTGACCGCCACCAGCGCCTCGGGCGGATAGTCGGCCGCCGGCAGGAAGGCCCCGTCATTGCCGCGCTCGAAGTAGAGCAACCGGTAGGAGAGCACGCCGACTCGCGTGAGCCCGGCGCGGACTTCGTCCGGAACCGTTCCCAGGTCCTCGCCGATCACCAGGCAATGGTTGCGATGGCTCTCCAGCGCGACGATCGCCAGCAGCTCGTCGAACGCGTACTGCACGTAGCTGCCGCTGCCCGCGCCGGAGTTGCGAGCGATCCAGAAGAGGCGCATGAGCCCCATGACGTGGTCGATGCGGATGGCGCCCGCGTCGCGCATGTTGGCGACGAGCGCCCGCCTCAGGTCGGCGTAGCCGTCGGCGCGGAGCCGGTCCGGACGCAGCGGAGGCAGCCCCCAGTCCTGGCCCTTCGGGTTGAACTCGTCGGGCGGCGCGCCGACGCTCGCCTCGAGCGCATAGCCGTGCGGATTCGACCAGGTATCCGAACCGCCGCGGTCCACGGACACGGCGAGATCGAGGTAGAGCCCGGGAGCCAGGCCAAGCTCGTTGCAGCGCTCCCCGAGCCGGGCAAGCTGCCGAGCGGCCTGCCATTGCAGGTATTCGTGGAACTCGACGCGCTCCTGCCGTTCGGCGGCCAGGCGCGCGACGGCCCCGGCATCGGGATCGCGGCATTCCTGCGGCCAGTGCTGCCAGCCCCAGGCCGAGGGCTCCCGCGCATGGAACTCCGCGTGCAGCGCCTCGAACAGCGCGTACCGGCGCAGGGCCTCGCCCTCGCGGGCCTGGAAATCGCGAAACGCGCGGGCGCGCGGCGAGTCGGCTTCGACATGCCGCGCGCGAAAGCCGGTGTATAGGAGTTCAAGGATCTCGAACTTGGCGCCCGCCACGCCCTCGTAGTCGACGATATCCGACTCGCGAAGCGCGGCGAGGCGCGCCTGGAACGGCGCCGAGCGGACCCGCTGCTGCGCCGGCTCGCTGTTCCGGAAGTCCTCGATCGCCTCGACGTCCAGGTACAGCACGTTCAGGCGCTCCCGCGAGGACGGGCTGTAGGGGCTCGCGTGCCGGGGAAACTGCGGAAAGAGGGCATGCAGCGGGTTCAGGCCGATGATGCCGGCGCCGAGCGCGGCCCAGTCCTCGATCAGGCGGCCGAGGTCGGTGAAATCCCCGATGCCCCAGTTCCGGTCGGACCGGAGGGAGTACAGCTGGACCGCGGGACCCCAGACGCGACGTCCGCCGGCGAGCGCTTCCGGCCAGTAGCAGCGCGGCGGGGCGGCGATCACCAGCGAGCTGCCGAGCGCCTTGTCGCCGTCGAATATCTCGAGCCTGTGGTAGCCGGCGGGAAGTGCCGCGTCCAGCCGGAGTTCGCGCTGGACGTACCCCGTCCCGTCCATGCGCTCATATCCCGACTCGCGAAGCGTCGTGGAATCGACTTCGCCCTCGTGCGCGCTTCCGGATTCCTCCGTGACTTTCCAGCGCAAGGTCCGGGTCGCCTCGGACAGGCGAATGCTCGCGCTCCATGGCGAGGAGGAGGCACCGATCGCCATTGCCGGGGCGAGGCTCTCCCGCCAATGCCTCGCGTGGGCCGACTTCTCCGACTCCGCCACCCGCTCGGGCGTGGTCGCGTCGACGTCGAGCTGGGCGAGGAGCGCGACCAGGCCCGACTCGGGGACCTCGTGCCGCTTGCCCCAGATGTCGTGATAGGCGGTCGCGATGCCGTGGTGCGCGCAGAGGCGATCGAGCGTCGCGCGCCCGGCGCTCATGCCGGATCCAGGCGAACGGACACGCCGCAGGGCGCGAGCCGCGTGCCTGAGCCGTCCGTGGCGGCGCCATCCTCGTAGACCGGAGTGCCCGCGGGCGCGCCGGGCAGGAACGCCTCGGCATCGCCCAGGTTCGCCGCGACGAGCAATCGGGCGCCGTCGCCCAGGGTCCACGTCACCCGCAGGGCGCCGTCCACGATCTCGTGCTGGCCGCAGTGGCCGCCCGTGCGGGCCAGGCGCGGCGAGATGTGCTGCCGGCGCAACTCCAGCAACCTGCGGGTGAGCTCGAGGTGCTCCCGGTGCCCCGGGGCCAGGCGCTCCTCCCAGCGAAGCTTCGAGCGCGTGAAGGTCTCGCGGTCGCCCGGATCCGGGATGCTCTCCCGCGCGACCGGATCGCTGAACGCGGAAAAGCGCGCGAACTCCTCCCGGCGGCCGCGCGAGACAGCCTCGGCAAGCTCGGGCCCGAAGTCGCAGAAGTACAGGAACGGGCTGGAGGCGTTGAATTCCTCGCCCATGAAGAGCATCGGCGGTTGCGGCGAGAGCAGCAGGCACGCGAGTGCGGTGCGCAGGCGCTTCGGATCGCCGGCCAGTGCGCCGATGCGCTCGCCCATCGCACGGTTGCCGACCTGGTCGTGGGTCTGCAGGAAGTTCACGAACGCGGCGGGCGGAAGCTGCGCGCTGGGCGAACCTCGCCGCTCCCCGTTGCGGAAGGCCGACGGGTCGTCCTGGTAGATGAATCCCTCGGCGAGCCCGCGCCCGAGCCGCTCCAGCGGCCGGTCGGCGTAGTCGGCGTAGTAGCCGTCGCTCTCGCCGGTCACGAGCACGTGCAGCGCGTGGTGGACGTCGTCGTTCCACTGCGCCGAGGCGAAGCGCGGCGAGAGTTTCGCGTCGCGCTCCAGGTAGGCGGCCTCGTTGTCCTCGTTTTCCACGATCAGGTGCACGTGCCGCGAACTCCCCGGCCCTTCGCGAAGCGCGCGTGCGATTGCGCACACGATGTCCGGGTCGGAGTCGTCGCGGATGGCGTGCACGGCGTCCAGGCGCAGGCCGTCCAGGAAGTACTCCTCGATCCAGTACAGCGCGTTGTGGACGAAGAAATCGCGCACCTCGCCGCTGTGGGGGCCGTCGAAATTGATCGCCGCGCCCCAGGGCGTCTGGTGCGCCGGGTTGAAGAACTGCGGGCAATAGCCGTGCAGGTAGTTTCCCTCTGGCCCGAAGTGGTTGTAGACGACATCCAGGAACACCATCATGCCGGCGCGGTGCGCCGCATCCACGAACCCCTTCATGTCCGCCGGAGTCCCGTAGCCCGCGTGCGGCGCGAACAGCAGGACGCCGTCGTAACCCCAGTTGCGGTCTCCCGGGAACGAGGCGACGGGCATGAGCTCGATCGCGGTGATGCCCAGGTCGGCGAGGTCCGGCAGCAGCGCCGTCGCCGCGGTGAACGTGCCTTCGGGGGTGAACGTGCCGATGTGCATCTCGTAGATCACCGCCTCTTCCCAGGGGCGCCCCTGCCAGTCGCCGTTCAGCCACGGGAAGGCGAGGGGGTCGATCACCTCGCTCGGGCCGTGCACGCCCTGCCGGTTGTAGCGCGACGCGGGGTCCGGGACGGCGGTTGCGCCCTCGGGCACGAAGCGGTAGGAGGTTCCGGGCGGGGCGTCGCGGGCGACGAACTCGTGCCACCCGTCGGACAGCGCGCTCATGGCGTGCTTCGTCGTGCTGCGCGCCTTGTCCAGCTCCAGGTGGATTCGCTTGCTCGCCGGGGCCCAGAAGCGGAAGCGGGTGGTCCCGTCTGCGCGCGCCTCGGCGCCGAAGGGCATCTCGTGCCGGCACTTCATGGCAAAACGGGTGCGGCGTGCTGGCGCTCGTGCTGGAGCACCGCGAGCGCCCGCGCCTGGAGCGGATAGGCCTGCCCGGGCTTGAATGCCGCGGGGTTGGGCGCGGCCTCGTCGTGGGCCGTGTCGAGGAGCGCGATCCAGTGCGTCTCTCCGCCGGGCGCCGGAAGCGCGAAATCGATCGCCTCGTGGTGCGCGTTGAACAACACCAGGAAGTCGTCGTCGCGCACCGGCCGGCCGCGCCCGTCCGTCTCCGTGATCCCCGCGCCGGAGAGGTAGATGCCGAGGCCGCGTGCGTGGGCATGCTGCCATTCGTCGTCGTTCATCTCCGTGCCGTCGGGCTTGAACCAGACGATGTCCTTCACGCCCCCGCCGTGGATGGGGCGCCCCTGGAAGAAGTCGCGCCGCCGGAACGCGGGATGCGCGCGCCGCAGCGCGATCAACCGGGTCGTGAATTCGAGCAGTTTCGTCCTGTCGCCGTCCAGGTTCCAGTCCAGCCAGGAGATCTCGTTGTCCTGGCAATAGGCGTTGTTGTTGCCGCCCTGCGTCCTGCCGACCTCGTCGCCTGCGAGCAGCATCGGCACGCCCTGGGAGAGGAACAGGGTGGCGAGAAGATTGCGCTTCTGGCGCTCGCGCAGCGCGCGGATGGCCGGGTCGTCCGTCGACCCCTCGGCGCCGCAGTTCCACGACAGGTTGTGGTTGTGGCCGTCGCGGCTGTCCTCGCCGTTGGCCTCGTTGTGCTTGTCGTTGTACGACACGAGGTCGTGCAGGCAGAAGCCGTCGTGGGCGGTGATGAAGTTGATGCTGGCGTAGGGCCGCCGGCTGGAGCGGTTGTAGAGATCGCTCGACCCGGTGAGCCGCACCGCGAATTCCCCGATCTGCCCGCCGTCGCCCTTCCAGTAGGCGCGCATGGTGTCGCGATACTTGTCGTTCCACTCCGCCCAGCCGGGCGGGAAACCGCCGACCTGGTAGCCGCCCTCGCCGAGATCCCAGGGTTCGGCGATCAGCTTCACGCGGTTGAGCACCGGGTCCTGGCGGATGATGTCGAAGAACGCGCCGAGGCGGTCGACCTCGTGGAGTTCGCGCGCCAGCGCCGAGGCCAGGTCGAAGCGGAATCCGTCCACGTGCATCTCCGTGACCCAGTAGCGCAGGCTGTCCATGATGAGCTGGAGCACGCGCGGGTGCACCATGTTCAGCGTGTTCCCGCAGCCGGTGTAGTCCACGTAGTAGCGCGGGTTCTCCGGGCTCAGGCGGTAGTAGGACGCGTTGTCGATGCCGCGCAGGCTCAAAGTCGGCCCCATCTGGTTGCCCTCGGCGGTGTGGTTGTACACCACGTCGAGGATCACCTCGATGCCGGCCGAGTGCAGCGCCTTCACCATGGTCTTGAACTCGTTCACCTTGCCCGAGGACGAGTAACGGCTGTCGGGGGCGAAGTAGCCGAGCGAGTTGTAGCCCCAGTAGTTGCGCAGCTTCATGTCCACGAGGCGGCGGTCGTCGACGATCGCGTGCACCGGCAGGAGCTCGACGCTGGTCACGCCGAGGCGCTGCAGGTGCTCGATCACCGGCGCGCTCGCGAGCCCCCCGTAGGTTCCGCGCAGTGCGGGAGGGACCTCGGGATGCAGCGCGGTGAGGCCGCCCACGTGGGCCTCGTAGATCACCATCTCGTGCCAGGCGATGTCGGGGCGCCGGTCGTCTCCCCAGGTGAAGGCCGGGTCGATCACCTTGCTCTTGGGCATGCCGGCGGCGCTGTCGCGCCGGTCGAAGGACAGGTCCTCGCGGCGGTGGCCGACGGAGTAGCCGTGCAGCGCGTCGCTCCAGATCGGGGCGCCGATGATGTTCTTCGCGTAGGGATCGAGGACCAGCTTGTTGGGGTTGAAGCGGTGCCCCTCCTCCGGCTTGTACGGGCCGTGCACGCGATAGCCGTAGGTGAGCCCCGGACGCGCCTCGGGCAGGTAGCAGTGCCAGACTTCGTCCGTGCGCTCCTTCAGCTCGATCCTCTGCAGCTCCCGGCGGCCGTTCAGGTCGTAGATGCACAGCTCGACCTTCTCCGCGTTCTCGGAGAAGAGCGCGAAGTTGACGCCCTCGCCGTCCCAGGTGGCGCCGCGGGGATAGGGGCGGCCCGACCAGACCGCGGTGATCGGGATGGTGGGGGCGCCGCGCCTCATGGACCAGCTCCTTCGGGGTTACGGGAAAGAAAGATGGACGGCCCGAGGCCGCTCAAGGCTCGTCCTTTCCGGACTTCGGCCACCAGCGTTCCAGCAGTCCCGCCGCCCACTGCTTTCCGCCCAGCCCGAAGGCGAGCGCGAGCGCGAGCACCACGCCGGCGAGGAGGATCAGGAAGGTCTCGCGGATGATGGTGCCGCCCACGTTTACCTGGTCGAGCGCGATGAGCACCACGAAAACGATGATCGCGTACTGGGCGATCTTGCCCAGCAGCTCGCCGTCGCTCACGCCCACGTTCTTGCAGTACGTGGTCACCGTGCCGCTGATGAAGCGCCCGAAGTAGGCGCCGAAGACGAGGATCAGGAGGGCGACGATCACCTTGGGCACGAAGAGCACCACCTGCCCCAGCAGGTCGGTGATGTAGGTGAGCCCCAGGCTGTTGAACGAGATCACGAGCGCGGCGAGGATCACCAGCCAGTAGGCGAGGATGCCGAAGATCGCCGTGGTGTCGAGGCCGATGCCTCCCTGCTCGAGGAAGCCGTCCACGCCGGCCCGCTCCGTGAGGACGTTGAAGTTGATCGCCCGCAGGCCCTTCTCCAGCGCGAAGCGGGCTCCCTTGGCCAGCAGCCAGCCTATGACGAGCACCAGGAGGGCGAGCGCTAGGCGTGGCGCGAACGCGCCTATCTGCGCAAGCAGCGCCCGGACGGGCTCCAGAAGGATCTCGACGTTCATGGTGGGTGTCTCCTTGTTGGGGTGTGCCCCGCGCAGGTGCCGTCAGGCGACCAGCGCGAGAATGCCTTGCAGCGGAATGCGGATCCAGGCCGGCCGGTTGCCGATCTCGTAGCGAAGCTCGTAGAGCGACTTCTCGATCTCGAAGAGCGAAAGCAGGCTGCCTTCCAGCGGGCCGGTGCCAGCCTGGTAGGCATCGAGGTAGGCGCGTCGCGTCTCCTCGAGCCATTGCCCCGCGAGGACGCCCAGGCGCTCGCGCTCGGTGTCGTTGCGCGCGGCGCGATCGAGCGCGCTCCAGCGTGCGTAATCGAAGGAGCGCAGCATTCCGGCGACGTCGCGCAGCGCCGGGCCCTTCGCGCGGCGTTCGGCGAGCGGCCGGGAAGGCTCGCCCTCGAAGTCGACGATCAGGAAGTCGTTCCTCGCGAGCAGGACCTGGCCGAGATGGAAGTCGCCGTGGTAGCGGGTCTTCATCGCGTTTGCGGGTGCGCGGCTCGCCTCGATGCGTGCGAGAAGCTCCTTGCGGCGCCCGGCGAGCGTGCGTGCGTCCTCGCGCGCGGCCTCGGGAAGGTCGTTCGCGCGCCGCTCGAGAAGTGCGAGCGTCTCATCGGCCTCGTCACGCACGCGCTTCTTCCAGGCAGCCAGGTCGCGGTCCGTCGCCGGCTCGGGCTCGAACGCCGGATCGCCGCTGCGAAGGGCGAAGGCGGCGTGCAGCCCGGCGGTGCGGGTGCCGAGCGTGCGCGCGAGTTCGAGATAGGCGCCGTGGGGATCCTCGAGCGGCGTGTCCGAGGCGTCCCTTGCGGCCTCGAGGTACCGCTCGAGGTAGCCCAGGGTGTGGTTCCAGCCGTCGCCCTGGTTGGAAACGTAGGACTGGAGCAGCGCGAGCGTCGTTGGTGTCCCGTCCGCGGCCACGTGCTCGAGCGCCCCCGCCACGGCGGCGCAGTTCGTGAAGTGTGCGGTCTCGGTGAGGTACCGGCCGATCTCGAGTTCCGGATTGAGCCCGGGACGCAGCCTCCGGTAGCCCTTCAGGAACAGCCGGTCGCCCAGCGCCACGATGGTGTTGCTGCTCTGCGCGACCGGGCGCTTGACCTCGAGGCCGGCGTGGTCCGCGCCCGCGATCTCGCGGAACGCGGCGGTCGGCGTGAAGCGCAGCTTGCCCTTCGTGGTCGCGACCTCGCGCCCGTGCGCGATCGCGTCGACCACGGCGTGGCAGAACGACTCGTCGGCGAAGGCGTCGGCCAGTGCGCCGACGCTCGCCTGCTGCCGGACCTTGGCCACGGTGAGCGGGGCCATCGCGCGCGCCTGCTCCTCGTCCTGGCCTTCCCAGGCGAGCGCCAGCGGAACGAAGTAGCTGGCCGGCTCGGCCGCGCCCTCGGTGTCGATCTGCGCCACCATCCAGGTGTTGCTTCCCGCCGTCCAGAGCACCTGGTCGGCAAGTGCCGCCCGCTTGAGCGATTCGCCCTTCGAGGCATACCAGCGCTGCGCTTCGATGTAGCGCGGCAGGGCGCTTTCTTCGAGCTGCGCGCGCACCTTCTGCGCCATGCCGATGCGCCAGGGCACCACGCGGTCGCGGAAGAAGCTGGACCACCCGTCGAAGAGCACGAGCACGGGCAGGTCCTCGCGGGCGAGGCGCTCCTCGTGCCAGCGGGGCATCTCGACATCGGTCGCCAGGCGAAACCAGTAGAAGCCGCAGGCGGGGAGCGTGAGGAGGTAGGGAAGCTCGCCAACCGGAGGGAAGGCGGTGCGGCCCATGAGCTCGACCGGCACGCGTCCCTTGTAGTGCGCGAGGTCGAGCTCGACCGGCTGCGCGGAGCGGCCGAGGTTGGCCACGCAGAGGATCACCTCGTCGCCGTACTCGCGCAGGTAGGCGAGGATCTTCGGGTTTCCGGGCTTGAGGAACTTGAGCTTTCCGCGCCCGAAGGCCCGGCTCAGGTTGCGCACGGCGAGCGTGCGGCGCATCCAGTTCAGGAGCGAGTTGGGCTCGCGGGACTGCGCCTCGACGTTCACGGCCTCGTAGCCGTAGATCGCATCCATGATCGGGGGCAGGAAGAGGCGCTGCGGGTCGGTCTTCGAGAAGCCGGCGTTGCGGTCCGGGCTCCACTGCATAGGCGTGCGCACGCCGTTCCTGTCGCCCAGGTAGATGTTGTCGCCCATGCCGATCTCGTCGCCGTAGTAGATGATCGGCGAGCCCGGCATCGACAGCAGCAGGCTGTTCATCAGCTTGATCCGGTCGAGGTCGTTCTCCATGAGGGGAGCGAGCCTGCGGCGGATGCCGAGGTTGATGCGCGCCCGCGGGTCCGCGGCGTACATGCGGTACATGTAGTCGCGTTCCTTGCTGGTGACCATCTCGAGCGTGAGCTCGTCGTGGTTCCTCAGGAAGATCGCCCACTGGCAGCTCTCCGGGATGTCCGGCGTCTGCTCCATGATCTCGATGACCGGATAGCGCTCCTCCTGCGCGATCGCCATGTAGATGCGCGGCATGAGCGGGAAGTGGTACGCCATGTGGCACTCGTCGCCCTCGCCGAAGTACTCGCGGACGTCCTCCGGCCACTGGTTGGCCTCCGCCAGGAGCAGCCGGGAGGTGTAGTGCGCATCGAGCAGCCTGCGGATTTCCTTGATGACGACGTGCGTCTCGGGAAGGTTCTCGTTGGAGGTTCCCTCGCGCTCGACCAGGTACGGGATCGCGTCCAGGCGGAAGCCGTCCACGCCCATGTCGAGCCAGAAGCGCATGGCGCGGACCACCGCCTTCAGCACGATCGGGTTGTCGAAGTTGAGATCCGGCTGGTGGCTGAAGAACCGGTGCCAGTAGTAGGCCTTCGCGACCGGGTCCCAGGTCCAGTTCGACGTTTCCGTGTCGGTGAAGATGATGCGCGTGCCCTTGTACTTCTCGTCCGAGTCGCTCCAGACGTAGAAGTCGCGCTTCGACGATCCCGGGGGCGCGCGGCGGGCGGCCTGGAACCACGGGTGCTGATCCGAGGTGTGGTTGACCACCAGCTCGGTGATGACGCGCAGCCCGCGCCGGTGCGCCTCGCGGACGAACTGCCGGAAATCGTTTCGCGTGCCGTACTGCGGATGCACGTTGTGGTAGTCGGCGACGTCGTAGCCGTCGTCCTTCTGCGGCGACGGGTAGAAGGGCAGGATCCAGATCGTGTTGACGCCGAGGTCGCGGATGTAGTCGAGCTTGGAGGTGATGCCGCGGAAGTCCCCGATCCCGTCGTCGTCGGAGTCGAAGAACGCCTTGACGTGCACCTGGTAGATGACCGCGTCCTTGTACCAGAGCGCGTCCTCGCCCGGTGCTACGGCGAAAGTGGCCTCGGAGGCCGGCGAATCGGTTACGGATGGTGTGCTCACGGCGTCCTGGATGTCAGAGGAAGTAGTCGAAGTCCTGTTCGCGGAGCACGTGGCGCCGGACCAGGAAGATGTGCGCGGGCGAGTGCGCCGGGTCGAGCCGCAGGAAGTTGCGCGCGCCATTCCAGAGGTAGCGCGCGCCGGTGAGCAGGTCGTGCATCTGGAAGGCGCGGCCGGGCTCGAGTCCCAGGGCCTCGAGGTCCAGGTCGATCCAGCAGGTGTGCGGGTTGTGCGGATCCAGGTTCACGGCGACCACGACCTGGTTCGAGCCGTCCGCCGTCGATTTCGAGTAGCACAGGACCTGCTCGTTGTCGGTGGGCAGGAAGCGCAGGCTCCCGTTCGCGTGCAGCGCGGGATTCTCCCGGCGGATGCGGTTGAGCATCGCGATGATCGGCCCGAGGCTTTCGGGCCGCTTGAGATCCCAGTGGCGCAGTTCGTATTTCTCGGAGTCGAGGTATTCCTCGGCACCGGGGATGCGCGCCCGGTTGTCCATGAGTTCGTAGGCCGGGCCGTAGATGCCGTAGCTCGCCGCGAGGGTCGAGGCGAGCACCACGCGCGATACGGCCATGGCGCGCCCGCCGTACTGCAGCGACTCGGGCAGGATGTCGGGCGTGTTCGGCCAGATATTGGGCCGGAAGTAGTCGCGCCCCGGCCCGCGGGAGAGCTCCGTGAAGTACTCCGTCAACTCGGCGCGGGTGTTGCGCCACGTGAAGTAGGTGTAGGACTGGGAAAACCCGAGCTTCGCGAGCCGGTGCATCACCCGCGGCCGGGTGAACGCCTCCGCCAGGAAGATCACGTCCGGGTGGGAGCGCTTCACCTCCGGGATCATCCAGCCCCAGAACGCGAAGGACTTGGTATGGGGATTGTCGACGCGGAAGATCCTCACGCCCTCGCCGATCCAGAAATCGACGACGCCCTTCAGCGCCTCCCAGAGGGCGCGCCAGTCCTTCGACTCGAAGTCGAACGGGTAGATGTCCTGGTACTTCTTGGGAGGGTTCTCCGCGTACTGCACCGTGCCGTCGGGCCGGCTGCGGAACCACGTGGGATGCTTCTTGACCCAGGGATGGTCGGGCGCGCACTGGTAGGCGATGTCCAGCGCAATCTCGATGCCGTGCTCCTTCGCCTTGGCGACCAGGCGGCGGAAGTCTGCCGGCGTCCCGAGATCGGGATGCACCTCCATGTGGCCGCCCTCCGCGGAGCCGATCGCCCAGGGACTTCCGACGTCGCCGGGCTTCGTGACCAGCGTGTTGTTCCTGCCCTTGCGCTTCTCGCGGCCGATCGGGTGGATGGGCGGCAGGTACAACACGTCGAAGCCGAGCTTCGCGACGTAGGGCAGGCGCTTCTCGACATCCTTGAACGTGCCGTGGCGGCCCGGCGCCGTCGAGGCCGAACGCGGGAAGAGCTCGTACCAGGCGCCGAAGGCCGCGAGCGTGCGATCGATCTCGAGCGGCATCTCGGCCGTGCACGTCGTGAGCGAGCGATCGGGAAAACGCGCGGCCACCGTGGCGAGCGCCTCGTCGAGGGCCGTGGCCTTGAGGGAATCCGCGGGCGCCTTGACGCGAAGTACTGCGGACCAGTCCTCCAGGCGCTTGCGATCCGCGCCGCTAGCCCGTCCCGCCGCCTCGCGGACCAGTTCGGCCCCGACCAGCGCGGCGATGCGGATATCCTCCGGGTCCTCTCGGCGCACGAGTTCGTTTCGCCAGGATGCGAAGTGGTCGACCCACGCGCACACGGCGAAGCGATACCGGCCCGGAGTCCCGGCGACGAAACTTCCGCGCCAGCGATCGTTCACGAGCGCGGTCATTTCCGTCTCCCGCCACTGCTTCTCGTCCTCGGCGCGCAGGAGCAGCCGCGCCCGCAGCACGTCGTGCCCGTCGGCGAAGCAGTCCGCCTCGACCACCACGGTCTCGCCCTCGACCCGCTTGGCGGGGAAGCGCCCGCCGTCCACGCGGGGAGTCACGGACTCGATCACCACGCGAAGTCGGCCGTCGGCTTCGGGTTTCGTCGGGTTGCGCTCAGCCATCCGGGTTGCCCTTGAAGTAGACGGTGGAGAGGGGCGGCAGCGTGAGGGTAATGGAGCAGGGGCGGCCGTGCGCGCCGATCGGAACCGCCTCGACGCCGCCGAGGTTGCCCCAGCCGGCGCCGCCGTAGCCCTTCGCATCGCTGTTCAGGATCTCTCGCCACTGCCCGGGACGCGGGACGCCCAGCACGTAGTTCGCGCGCGGCTGCGGCGTCAAGTTGCACACCACCAGCACCGGCGCGCCTGCCTTCGGCTTGCGCAGGAACGCGATGACGCTCGCGTCGCGGTCCGTGCAGTCGACCCATTCGAATCCATCCGAGGAGAAATCCACCTCGTGCAGCGCGGGCTCGTCCTGGTAGACGCGGTTGAGATCCCCGACCCAGCGCTGCATGCCGCTGTGCTCGGCCTGTTCCGTCACCCACCATTCGAGCTCGCCTTCGTGGGTCCACTCGCGGCGCTGGCCGAACTCCCCGCCCATGAAGACCAGCTTCTTGCCGGGATGCGCCCACATGTAGCCGAAGAGCGCACGCAGGTTGGCGAACTGCTGCCAGGCGTCACCGGGCATCTTGCCGATGAGGGAGCCCTTCCCGTAGACGACCTCGTCGTGGGAGAGCGGCAGCAGGAAGTTCTCCTGGAACGCGTAGACCAGCGAGAACGTGAGCTGGTCGTGGTGGTACTTGCGGAAGACCGGGTCCTGCTGGAAGTACTTCAGCGTGTCGTGCATCCAGCCCATGTTCCACTTGGCGCCGAAGCCCAGGCCCCCCAGGTAGGTCGGACGCGAGACCATCGGCCAGGCCGTGGATTCCTCGGCGTAGGTGATGCAGTCCGGGTGGTCCCGGTAGACGGACTGGTTCAGCATCTTCAGGAACTCGATCGCCTCGAGGTTCTCCCGTCCGCCGAAGCGATTCGGGACCCACTCGCCGTCCTTGCGGGCGTAGTCGAGGTAGAGCATGGAGGCGACCGCGTCCACGCGAAGCCCGTCCACGTGGAACTTGTCCAGCCAGTAGAGCGCGCTCGAGAGCAGGAACGCGCGCACCTCGTTGCGCCCGTAGTTGAAGATGCTCGAGTTCCACTCCGGGTGGAAGCCCTGCTTGGGATCCGCGTGCTCGTAGAGCGAGGTCCCGTCGAAGTACCCGAGCCCGTGCGCGTCGGCGGGAAAGTGCGAGGGCACCCAGTCGAGGATCACGCCGATGCCGTTCTGGTGCAGGTGGTCGACCAGGTACATGAAGTCCTGGGGCGTGCCGTAGCGCGCGCTCGGCGCGAAATAGCCGGTCGTCTGGTAGCCCCAGGAGCCGTAGAAGGGGTGCTCCATCACCGGCAGGAGTTCGACGTGCGTGAAGCCCAGCTCCCGGACATAGGCGGCGAGCTGGTGCGCGAGTTCCCGGTAGCCGAGGAACTCACCGTCCTTGCGGCGCCAGGAACCCACGTGGACCTCGTAGATGGACTGCGGTGCGTCGAGCGCATTGCGCGGCCCGCGCGAGGCCATCCACTGCGCATCGTCCCACTCGTAGTCGAGCGTCCACGCGCGCGAACCCGTGGCCGGGGGAAGCTCCGCGAAGGTCGCGAACGGGTCTGCCTTCTCGCCCACGTGCCCGCGCTGGTGCGACTCGATGCGGTACTTGTAGGACTGGCCGCGGCGCACGCCCGGCACGCTTCCTTCCCAGATGCCGGAGCCGTCGTCGCGGGGTGCGAGCGAGTCCGCGCCGGCCCTCCAGTCGTTCCACTCCCCGATCACGGAGACGGCGCGCGCGTTGGGCGCCCAGAGCGCGAAACGCGCTCCCTGGCCGCCGGGGTCAAGGTGGCACCCGAGCCGATCGTAGAGACGGCAATGGGAACCCTCGCGAAAAAGATGGATGTCCTGTTCGGTCAACACGGTTGCCTTCCGGGATTGCGCTGATGGACTGGACCGAACGGCCGATCGGCCGCCGGGAAGACGCGCCTGGCGGCGCGGTGCTCATCGCGGCAGGGTCAAGTTGGATTGACGAGCAAACGGTGCCGCGAGCGATGGTGAATTCTACCATATCGGCACCGTTTGCACAAAGCGCGCGCGGCGCAGAGCGCGTTTTCCTGCCGGCCAGGCGGGCCTTTTCCCGGCGCCCATTGACTTTCGCAAGGCCGCGGGGAAGCATGGCCCGGATCGACTTTGGCGCGAGGGAGATTAAGTTGCGAGTTCGCTTCTGGGGCACGCGCGGCTCCATCGCCAAGCCCGGCCCGTCGACGGCGCGCTACGGTGGCAACACGTCGTGCGTCGAGGTCCGCACCGATGCCGGGACGCTGATCGTGATCGACTGCGGCACCGGCTCCCACGGGCTGGGGCAGGAGCTCTGCGCCGGGAACGGCGGTGGCCGGCGCGGGCACATCCTCATCAGCCACACGCACTGGGACCACATCCAGGGCATCCCCTTTTTCGCGCCCCTCTTCGTCCCGGGAAACGAATGGGACGTCTACGGGCCGAAGGGCCTGTCGGGAAGCATCCGCGAGACGCTCGCCGGCCAGATGGAGCACACCTATTTCCCGGTGACGCTCGAGAAGTTCGCGGCGACGATCCGCTACCACGACCTCGTCGAGGGCGTTTTCACGATAGATGACGTGCGGATCACCGCCCGCTACCTCCACCATCCCGCGCTCACCCTCGGCTACCGCCTGGAGGCGGACGGGGCGAGCGCGGTCTATTGCTGCGACCACGAGCCCCACGCGCCGGCCCTTGCCTCGGGCGAGGGCGAGATCGTGGGCCACGACCGACGCTATGCGGAGTTCGTCGCCGGCGCGGACCTCGTGATTCACGACGCCCAGTACACGGCCAGCGACTTCCCGGCCAAGATCGGCTGGGGGCACAGTTCGGCGGAGTTCGCCGTGCGCATCTGCCTCGAGGCCGGCGTGCGCAAGGTCGCGCTTACGCACCACGATCCGCTGCGAGACGATGCCGCCGTGGACCAGATCCTCGCCGGCATGCGCGCCCGCGTGCGCGCGAGCGCTGCGGACCTCGAGGTCGTCGCCGCGGCGGAGGGCGAGACTATCCTCCTTGCCGGCAGGCCGGACGCCCCGGCACCGGTGCGCGAGGGGTTCGAGGCCAGGGCAGCCCTTTCTCCGGAGGCCCTGCAGGGAACCGTCGTGGTGCGGGTGGACGACGCGGGAATACGGAAGATCCTGGAACAGGCGATAGCAGGCGAAGGCCTTTCGGCGCAGATTGTCGCCGACGAGGCGGCCCTGTTGCGCGCCGCCCGCGAGCAACGGCCGCTCCTGGTCGTGGTGCAGCACCATCCGCCCGGCATGGACAGCCTCGCCATCACCGACGCCATCCGCGGCCAGGAGGGCGCCGAAGAGGTCCAGGTTCCCGTTGCCGTCGTCACCACGACCGAAGACCTGGCGAGGCGCGGGAGCGATGCGCCCACGGACTGGCTCGTCAAGCCTTTCAGCGTGAGCTACGCGCGTGCGCGAATCCGCGCCTGGGCGCTGCGCTCGGCGATCCGGTGGGTTCGCGCGCGCCTGCCCGTTGACGAGGCGGCCCGCGTCGGGGCGCTTCGCGAGCTGGACGTTCTCGATACGCCGCCGGAGGATCGCTTCGACCGGCTCACGCGCCTGGCGGCCGCGGCCTTCGATGTTCCCATCGCACTGGTGAGTCTCGTGGATGCCGACCGCCAGTGGTTCAAGTCCTGCTACGGGCTGGATGTGTCCGAGACGTCGCGCGACGAGGCCTTCTGCGCCCACGTCGTCCACCAGCACGCCGACATGGTGGTGCCGGACACGCTCCAGGACGGTCGCTTCGCGGACAACCCGCTGGTCACGGACGGGCCGCGAATCCGCTTCTATGCGGGCGCGCCGCTCATGCTCGACGGCGGAGCCTGCATCGGGACCTTCTGCCTGATCGACGTGCGGCCGCGAATGCTGGATCCGGGGCAGTTGGCCCTGCTGCACGACCTGCGCGATCTCGCGCTCGCAGAACTCGTGGAGCGCGGCGCGGGGCAGTGAGTCCGGGGCGTGCGGCGCCCGCGGTGGTATTCTCCGGCCGCGCCGAACGCCGGAGGACGGGCAATCGACCGACCGGCGTTGCAATCCCCCGGGCCGCCACGCAGAGGATCAAACGATGTCCGCATTGCCGACTTCCCTCGACGACAAGTACACGCGCGGGACGGGCCGCGTCTTCCTCACCGGAACGCAGGCCCTGGTGCGCCTCGCCCTGGCCCAGCGCGAGCGCGACGCCGCCTCGGGACTGAATACCGCGGGCTTCATATCGGGCTATCGCGGCTCGCCCCTGGGCGGCCTCGACCAGGCGCTGTGGAAGGCGAAGGAGCACCTCGAATCGCACCATCTCTTCTTCACGCCCGGCGTGAACGAGGAGCTCGCCGCGACCGCGGTGTGGGGCTCGCAGCAGGCAGGGCTGTTCCCGGGCGCAAAGTACGACGGCGTTTTCGCGATGTGGTACGGGAAGGGGCCCGGCGTGGACCGCTGCGGCGACGTGTTCAAGCACGCGAACGCGGCGGGTTCGGCGAAGCACGGCGGCGTGCTGCTGGTGGCGGGCGACGACCACGCGTGCAAGTCCTCGACGCTCCCGCACCAGTCGGAGCACGCCTTCGACGCGGCGATGATTCCCGTGCTCTACCCGACCGGTGTCCGGGAGATCCTCGAACTGGGACTGCACGGGTTCGCGATGTCGCGCCATTCCGGATGCTACGTGGCGCTGAAGACCGTGTCGGAGACCGTCGACTCCACGGCGTCCATCGACCTGGACACGGCCTTTCCCGCGATCGTGTTGCCGGAAGACCGGCCCGTTCCCGCCGGCGGGATGAACATCCGCTGGCCCGACGCGCCCATGGAGCAGGAGCTTCGCCTGCAGAAGGACAAGATCTACGCCGCGCTGGCCTATTGCCGGGCGAACCGGCTCAACCGGATCACCGTCGATTCGCCGAATCCGCGCCTGGGGATCATCGCCTCGGGAAAGTCCTACCTCGACGTGCTCCAGGCACTGGAGAACCTCGGCATCGACGAGCGCCACGCGGCCGAGATCGGCATCCGTCTCTTCAAGGTGGCGATGCCCTGGCCCCTCGAGCCGGACGCCGTGCGCGAGTTCGCCAAGGGGCTGGACGAGATCCTCGTCGTCGAGGAGAAGCGCCAGCTCATCGAGTACCAGCTGAAGGAGCAGCTCTACAACTGGCGCGACGACGTCCGGCCGCGCGTCGTCGGGAAGTACGACGAGCTCGGGGAGTGGGAGACGCACCGCAACGACTGGCTGCTGCCGGCCGCGGGTGAACTCACGCCGGCGATGGTCGCGCGCGTCATCGCCTCGCGGATCGGCCGGTTCTACACCTCGAGGATCGTCGAGGCGCGGCTCGCGTTCCTCGAGGCCAAGGAAGCCGCACTCGCCAGGCCCCGCCCGAAGGTCGCGCGCATTCCCTACTTCTGTTCCGGCTGCCCGCACAACACCTCGACCAAGGTTCCGGAGGGCTCGAAGGCGCTCGCGGGCATCGGCTGCCACTACATGGCGATCTGGATCCGGCCCGAAGAAACGAAGACATTCGCGCAGATGGGTGGGGAAGGTGCGCCGTGGATCGGCATCCAGCCCTTCACGGAGATGCGGCACGTATTCGCCAACATCGGCGACGGAACCTATTTCCACTCCGGGCTCCTCGCTATCCGCTCTGCCATCGCGGCGGGCGTGAACATGACCTACAAGGTCCTGTTCAACGACGCGGTGGCCATGACGGGAGGCCAGCCCGTCGACGGCAGCCTCACCGTCGCGATGGTCACGCGCCAGGTGGCCGCGGAAGGCGCCCGGCGCGTGGTCGTCGTCACCGACGAGCCGGAGAAGTACCGCGGCGCAAACGCACTCGCCGAAGGCGTCACGGTGCACCATCGCGACGAGTTGGACGAAGTGCAGCGCGGCTTGCGCGAGATCCCGGGCGTCACCGTGCTGGTCTACGACCAGACCTGCGCGGCGGAGAAGCGCCGCCGCCGCAAGAGAGGCCGGTACCCCGACCCCGCGCGCCGCGTGGTGATCAACGAACGCGTGTGCGAGGGCTGCGGCGACTGCGGCGTCAAGTCGAACTGCCTTTCCATCGTGCCCGTGGAGACCGAGTTCGGGCGCAAGCGCGCCATCGACCAGAGCAGCTGCAACAAGGATTTCTCGTGCCTCAAGGGCTTCTGCCCGAGCTTCGTGACGGTCGAGGGCGGCGCCCTGCGCAAGCGCCTGCCCGTGGCGTCCGAGGCGTGGAGCGCGCTGCCGGAGCCGGTGCTGCCCGCGCTGGATCGGCCGTGGGGCATCCTCGTCACCGGCGTGGGAGGGACCGGCGTGGTGACGATCGGAGCGCTCATCGGCATGGCGGCGCACCTCGAGGGCAAGGGCGTGTCCGTGCTCGACATGGCGGGGCTCGCGCAGAAGGGCGGTTCCGTCTTCTCGCACATCCGCCTGGCGGCGCACCCCGAGGCGATTCACGCCGTTCGCATCGCCGCGGGCGAGGCAAGTGCGGTGATCGGATGCGACCTGATCGTCACGGCTTCCGACGAGGCCCTCGCGAAGATGCAGTCGGGAACCACGCGCGCGGTGGTCAACGCCGACCTGGCACCGACGGGCGACTTCACGCGCGACCCCGACTTCGTGGTGCCCGCGGATGACCTGTCCGCCGCGGTCAGGGAGGCGTGCGGAGAGGACGCCGCGGAATTCGTCGATGCCGGCACGCTCGCGACCGCCCTCCTGGGCGATGCGATCGCGACCAATCTCTTCATGGTGGGAATGGCCTGGCAAAAGGGCCTCGTCCCCGTGGCGCGCGAGTCGATCCTGCGCGCCATCGCGCTCAATGCCACGGCCGTCGAGTCGAACCAGTCGGCGTTCGAGTGGGGACGGCGGGCGGCGGTCGATCTCGCGGCCGTTCGCAAGGCGGCGGCGGGACAGGGCGCGTCGCCGGAAAGCCACCGGCTGTCGGCCGACGTGGACGAGGCGATCGCTCGGCGGCGCGGGGAGCTCGCCCGCTACCAGGACGGGAAGTACGCGGCGCGCTTCGCCGGGCGCGTCTCGCGGGTGCGCGAGGCCGAAGAGGCCGCAATGCCCGGGTCGACGGCGCTGACCGAGGCGGTGGCGCGCTGCCTCTTCAAGCTGATGGCCTACAAGGACGAATACGAAGTGGCCCGGCTCTACACTGACGGGGAATTCTCTCGCGCCTGTCCGGCCGGTTCGAGGGCGACTACCGGGTGGTGCTCCACCTGGCGCCACCCTTGTGGGCCCGGGCCGATCCTGCCACGGGCGAGCCCCGAAAGTCCGCGTTCGGTCCCTGGATGCTCAAGGCGATGGCGCTGCTCGCCCGGTGCAGGCGGCTGCGCGGAACGGCCTTCGATCCCTTCGGTTACTCGGAGGAGCGGCGCGGGGAACGCCATCTCGTCGCCGAGTACGAGTCGACGGTGGAGGAGATCATCGGACGCCTCGCACCGGCGAACCACGCGGCCGCCGTCGAGCTGGCCTCGCTGCCCGACGAAATCCGCGGATTCGGGCCGGTCAAGGCGCGGAACCTGGCCCGCGTCGCGGAGCGCCGGACCGTGCTGCTCACACGATTTCGCAAGCCGGCGGCCGTTGGCGGGGCGAAGGTGGTGAAGGAGGCGGCCTGAACCGCGATCAGGGCCGCGCGAGTCCCGGCCAGGCGAGCGTGTATTCACCGTGCCCCAGATGCAGCTCGGCGTCGAGGCCGAAGGGCAGGGTGAGCTTGCGGGCGATGTGGCCGAAGGGCAGGCCGGGCAGCACGGGGCAGCCCGCGAGGGCGCGAAGCGACTCCACGACTTCCGCCATGGCGTAGGGGTAGCGCTTCGGATTGGTGGGCAGGCAATCCTCGAAATCGCCCAGCAGGATCGCCGACTGGCGCGCGAGCACTCCCGCCAGGTGGAGTTGGACGAACAGGCGCTCGACCGCGTAGGGCTGCTCGTCGATTTCCTCCACGTACAGCAGGCCCCCGTCCACCTGCGGCAGGTAGGGCGTTCCCGCCAGGTGCGCGAGCATGGAGAGATTGCCCCCCCACAGGCGCCCGGTGATCGTGCCCGCGGGCGAGTCGTGGTCGCAGGCGACCGTGTGCGAATCCCGCGCGCCCCAGAGCGTGGCCTCGAAATGCCCGCGCATGAACGCATCGGGCTCGCCGTCGCCGAAGTCCATCGCGACCATCGGCCCGTGGAAGCTCGCGAGCCCCGCGCGGGAAAGCGCGGCGCAGTTGAACGCGGTGAAATCGGAGAAGCCGACGAAGGCCTTGCGGCTGTCCGCCACCCGGCGCCAGTCGATCGACGGCAGCAGCCGGCTCGCGCCGTAACCGCCCCGTGCGGCAAGCATGATGTCGATGGCCGGGTCGGCGAGGAGGCGGTGGAATCCCGCGAGACGTTCCTCGTCGGTTCCGGCGAAGTAGCGCCACTCGCTGCGCGTCTCCGGCGCGGTGATCACCCGGTGGCCCGCGGCCTCGAGGCGCCGGATCCCGGCTTCCAGGCTGGCAGCCTCGACGCGCCCCGACAGGCAGAACACGCCGAGGGTGGCGGGGGCGCCCGGGGGCCGCGGCCTCCCCGGAAGGCGATCAGCCACGTTCGCCGTGGAGCTCTTCGAAGGTGATGTGGTTGCCGTCGGGATCGCGCACCACGAATCCGCGCATGCCGCGCTCTCCCAGGGCGGGGGCGCACACCACGTGGTCTCCCGGGGGCAGCTCTCGGAAGCGCTTGTCGATGTCGTGGATGTCCAAGTGGACCGAGAGCCGGGACTGCGCGGCGCCCACGGGGAAGCTGGAGCGCTCGGCGAGGACGATCTTGGTGGCTCCGCCGGAGAGGACCGCGCCGCGCCCCGAAGCGGCATCACCCCACGAGGCGACCACGGACCAGCCGAGCGTGTCCCGATAGAACGCCAGCGACCGGTCGAAGTCGGCGGGTTGGATGTGGAGATGGTCGAAGCGATCGATCATGGAAACCCGGTTCTAGCCGCGCTGCGCCTGCGCATCGACGACGGCGACCGCCGTCATGTTGATGATACGCCGGACGGTCGCCGTCGGCGTGAGGATGTGGGCGGGTTTCGTGGCGCCCAGCAGGATGGGGCCGATCGTGATGCCGTCGCCCGAGGAGGTCTTCAGGAGGTTGAACGCGATGTTGGCGGCGTCGAGCGTCGGCATGATGAGGAGGTTCGCCTCGCCCTTCAGCTGCGAGTCCGGGAAGGCGGCCAGGCGCACCTCCTCGGAGAGTGCGGCGTCCCCGTGCATCTCGCCCTCGACCTCGAGGTCGGGCATGCGTTCGCGGATGAGGGCGAGTGCGGCGCGCATCTTCACCGCCGAGGGCGCGTCGCTGGTGCCGAAGCTCGAGTGCGACAGCAGGGCGGCGCGCGGCACGAGGCCGAAGCGCTGGATCTCCTCCACGGCGAGCTGCGTCATCTCGGCGATCTGCCCGGGGGTCGGGTCGTCGTTCACGTAGGTGTCGCAGATGAATACCGTGCGCCGCGGCAGCATGAGGATGTTCATCGCGTAGTAGTGCTTCACGCCGGGACGCAGGCCGATCACCTGGTCGACGTAGTGAAGGTGCAGCTTGTGGGTGCCGAAGGTGCCGCAGATCATCCCCTCGGCCTCGCCCTTGTGCATCAGCATCGCGCCGATGAGCGTGTGGCGGCGGCGCATCTCGATCTTTGCGTACGGCACCGACACGCCGCGGCGCTGCGTGAGGCGGTGGTACTCGGTCCAGTAGTCCCGGTAGCGCGCGTCCCGCTCCGGATTCACGACGTCGAAGTGCTCCCCCGCCTTCAGGCGCAGGCCGAATCGCTCGATGCGCTTGTCGAGCACCGCCGGGCGCCCCACGAGGATCGGGCGCGCGAGCTTCTCGTCGACCACCACCTGGACCGCGCGCAGCACCCGCTCGTCCTCGCCTTCGGCGTACACGATTCGCTGCGGCGCGGCCCTTGCCGCGGCGAAGATCGGACGCATGATGTAGCCGGACTTGTTGACGAACTCGTTCAGCCGCTGGCGATAGGCGTCGAGATCGTCGATGGGGCTCGTCGCAACACCGCTGTCCATGGCCGCCTTCGCGACCGCCGGGGCGATCTTCACGATGAGGCGCGGATCGAAGGGCTTGGGGATGAGGTACTCGCGGCCGAAGCTGATCGACTCGTGCTGGTAGGCCATGGCGACGATGTCGGACTGCTCCGCCATCGCGAGGTCGGCAATGGCGTTGACCGCCGCGAGCTTCATCGCCTCGTTTATCGTGGTCGCGCCCACGTCCAGCGCTCCGCGGAAGATGAACGGAAAGCACAGGACGTTGTTCACCTGGTTCGGGTAGTCCGACCGGCCGGTGGCGATGATCGCGTCGTCGCGGACCGCCTTCACCTCGGAGGGCAGGATCTCCGGCGTGGGGTTGGCCAGGGCGAAGATGAGCGGGTTGGTCGCCATGCGCGCGACCATTTCGGGCTTGAGCACCCCGCCGGCGGAGAGTCCCAGGAACATGTCCGCGTCGCCGATGATGTCGCCCAGCGTGCGCGCGTCGGTCTTCTTCGCGTAGCGCGCCTTGTTCTCGTCCATGAGCTCCTTGCGGCCCTCGTAGACCACGCCCGCGATGTCGGAGACCCAGATGTTCTCCAGGCGCACCCCGAGGGCGACGAGCATGTCGAGGCAGGAGAGCGCCGCGGCGCCCGCGCCCGACACCGTGAGCTTCACCTCGCCGATTTTCTTGCCCACGACGCGCAGGCCGTTCACGACCGCCGCGCCCACGATGATCGCGGTGCCGTGCTGGTCGTCGTGGAACACCGGGATCTGCAGGCGCTCGCGCAGCTTGCGCTCGATGTAGAAGCATTCAGGAGCCTTGATGTCCTCGAGGTTGATGCCGCCGAAGGTGGGTTCCAGCGCGGCGATGACCTCGATCAACCGGTCCGGATCGAGTTCGTTCACCTCGATGTCGAACACGTCGATGCCCGCGAACTTCTTGAAGAGGACGCCCTTGCCCTCCATCACCGGCTTGGCCGCGAGCGGGCCGATGTTGCCCAGGCCGAGCACCGCGGTGCCGTTGGTGACGACGCCGACCAGGTTTCCCCGGGCGGTGAGGTTGCGCGCCTCGGCGGGCGAGGCCTGGATCGCCTCGCAGGCAAAGGCCACGCCGGGGGAATAGGCGAGCGCCAGGTCGCGCTGGGTGGCCAGCGGCTTGGTGGCCGCGATCTCGATCTTGCCCGGCCGCGGCTCGCGGTGGTAGTCGAGGGCGCTTTGCTTGATGTCGTCGAGCATGGTGCTAAACCCTTGAGCGGCTTGAAGTTTGTGCGAAGTCTAGCATGCAGGACGGGCCCGCCCGGGGCGGGGCTTGACATCACAAGTCGATATAACTAAACATATCGACATATTGGAGCCCTGCCCATGAACCGGAACTATCTGCGAGCCATCCCGCGGGAATGGCGAAACCTGTCGAAGGTCTTCTCCGCCCTTGGAGACGAGCACCGCCAGCGCATCCTGCTCACCTTCGAGCCCGGCGAGCGCCTGAACGTGGGGCAGATCGTCGAGGTCTCGACCTTGTCCCGCACCACTGTGTCGCACCACCTCAAGGTGCTGCGCGAAGCCGGGGTGCTGGGCTCGGAAAAGATCGGCAAGGAGGTGTGGTTCTGGCTGGACAAGGGCTTTCTCCTGTCCGCCCTGGGTGCGGTCTGCGCCTACCTCGAGGACAAGGCGTGAACCGGCGCCGCTTCCTTGCTGCGGCCACCACCACCGCCATGGCCCCCGCACTCGGCGGCTGCGGGCTGAGCCTGGAGCAGGGACTCTTCAACGAGTGCCGCGCCCCCGGCGGCCACCGGGTACTGCGCGACCGGCTCGTGCGCGCCGCCTGGGAGGGAGTGGATGCGACACAGGTGTGGGATTGCCATGTGCACCTCTTCGGAAACGGCAGGGGCGGCGCGGGGGTCTATCTCAACCCCGGATTCGACCGCCCGTCGACCATCGCGGGACGGGTTCGCCGCGCGATGTTCTTCAACGCCGCCTGCGGCGGCGAGGACGAGGAGCGCCTCGACGCGGCCATCGTCGACCGCCTCGCCCACCTCGCCGAGGAACTGCCGCCCGGCGCAAAAGCGATGCTCCTCGCGTTCGACTACGTCCACGACGCGGACGGCACGCGCCGCGCCGACCTCTCGAGCTTCGCCATCTCCGATGCCCATGCCGCGCGCGTCGCCCGCGCCCGGCCGGAGCGCTTCGAGTGGATCGCCTCCGTGCATCCCTATCGCCGCGACGCGGTCGCGGCCCTGGAAGCCGCGCATGCCGCCGGCGCGCGCGCGGTCAAATGGCTTCCCCAGGCCATGGGAATCGACCTCGCGCACGCGCGGAGCATCGCGTTCTACGGGGAATTGCGCAGGCTCGCGCTGCCGCTGCTCGTCCACGTGGGCGAGGAAGAGGCGGTGGAAGGCGCGGGGCGGCACGATCTCGGCAACCCCCTCGCGCTGCGGCACGCGCTCGATGCCGGGGTGCGGGTGATCGCCGCGCATTGCGCGTCCCGGGGAGAGAGCCCGGACCTTGACGCGAATCCCGACCCGGCGCAGGCGCCGCAGGCGAGGAACCTCGACTTGTTCGCGAGGCTCATGGGCGAGGCGCGCTACCGCCACCTGCTGCACGGCGACCTGTCGGCGGTGACGCAGGCGAACCGGGCGCAGGCCGTGCCCGAGATCATCGACGCGACGGCCTGGCACGGGCGGCTGCTGAACGGCAGCGACTATCCGCTGCCGGGAATCATGCCGCTCTACTCGATCGGGGGGCTCGTGCGCGCGGGGCTCCTCGACGCTTCGGCGGCCCCGGTGCTCCGGGAGCTTCGCCACGTGAACCCCCTCGTCTTCGACTTCGTCCTCAAGCGCTCGCTCGCCTGGCGCGGGGCGCGCCTGCCGCGCGGCGTGTTCGAGACGCGGCGCTTCTTCGAACCCGGGCCCGGGAGGACCTGACGATGGCCGGACGGAACCAATTTGCCCTGCTCGGCGAGCGCCGCTTCGCTCCCTACTTCTGGACGCAGTTCCTCGGGGCCGCGAACGACAACCTGTTCAAGTTCGCCTTCACGCTGCTCGCCACGTACCACGCAGCCGAGTGGGGCGGGGTCGATCCTGCAACCGCCGGGTTCGTGATCGGCGCCATCTTCATCGCGCCCTTCGTGCTCTTCTCGGCCACCGCCGGGCAGATCGCGGACAAGATCGAGAAGGGGCGCCTGATCCGCTTCGTGAAGGATTTCGAGATCGTGGTGATGGGCGTGGCGGCGGCGGGATTCCTGTCGCAGAACGCCGGGCTGCTCTACGGCTGTGTCTTTCTCATGGGCCTGCACTCGACGCTCTTCGGGCCCGTGAAGTACTCGTACCTGCCGCAACAGCTCAAGCCCGCGGAACTCACCGGTGGCAACGGCATGGTGGAGATGGGCACCTTCGTCGCGATCCTCGCGGGAACCATGGCGGGCGGCGCGCTGGTCGGTCACTCCGCGAATGGCCCGGTCTTCGTGGCGGCGGCGATCCTCGCGGCGGCGGTCGCCGGAAGGCTGGTCGCCCACTTCATCCCGCACTCGCCGGCGCCGGCTCCGGCGCTGCGCCTGAACTGGAACCCGTTCACCGAGACGTGGCGCAACCTGCGCGTGGCCCGGGAGAACCGGTCGGTCTTCCTGTCCATGCTCGGCATCTCCTGGCTGTGGTTCTGCGGGTCGATCTTCCTCACCTCGTTCACGCCGTTCACCCGGGAAGTGATCGGCGGCGCCGAGGACGTCGTCACGCTTCTGCTCGCGGTCTTCTCCGCGGGCATCGGGCTGGGCTCGCTCGCCTGCGAGCGGCTCTCCGGGAGGAAGGTGGAGCTGGGGCTCGTTCCCTTCGGCTCCTTCGGCATGACGCTCTTTTCCGTGGACTTGTGGTTCGCGAGCCGGGGGCTCGTTCCCGCAGGCGGCATCGGCGTGGGTGCGTTCCTCGCCGAGCCCGCGTACTGGCGCGTGATCGCCGACCTCTTCCTGCTCGCGATGTTCAGCGGCCTCTACAGCGTGCCGCTCTACGCGGTGATCCAGAGCCGCTGCGAGGCGTCGCACCGCGCCCGGATCATCGCGGCCAACAACATCCTGAACGCGCTCTTCATGATCGTGGCCGCGCTCCTGTCGACGGGCCTGCTGCGGGCGGGGCTCACGCTGCCGCAGCTCTTCCTCGCGGTGGGCCTCATGAACGTGCTGGTGGCGGCCTACATCTACACGCTCGTCCCCGAGTTCCTCATGCGCTTCCTGTGCTGGCTGCTCGTGCACGGCGTCTATCGCCTGGGGAAGACCGGCCTCGAGCACGTTCCGGAGGAGGGACCCGCGGTGATCGTGTGCAACCACGTGAGTTTCGTCGACGCCCTGGTGGTGCTCGCGGCGAGCCCCCGGCCGATACGCTTCGTGATGGACCACCACATCTTCCGCATTCCCGTTCTCTCGTTCGTGTTCCGGACGGGCAAGGCGATCCCCATCGCTTCGGCCCGGGAGGACGAGCGGATCCTGAACGAGGCCTATGAGAGCATTGCGCAGGCGCTCGAGGCGGGCGAACTGGTGGGGATCTTTCCCGAGGGGCGGATCACGGATTCCGGCGAGCTCCTGGCCTTCAAGGGCGGCATTCGCCGCATCGTGGAGCGAACGCCGGTTCCCGTGATTCCCATGGCGCTCTCCGGGCTCTGGGGGAGCTTCTTCAGCAGGAGGGGAGGGGCCGCGATGACCCGGCCTTTCCGGCGCGGGGTGTTCTCGCGCATCGGGCTTGCGGTGGGTGCGCCGGTGGACCCGGCGGATGCAACGCCCGAAGCGCTGCAGGCGCGGGTTCTCGAACTGCGGGGCGACTGGCGCTAGGCGCCGAGGGAGGGCGGCAATGTGGTTCATCGGCTTGCTGGTCGGATTTGTCGTCGGCGCCTTGCTCGGGCAGTGGCCCGGTGCGCTCGTAGGGGCATTCCTCGGATGGCTCGCCGGTCTGGCCCTGGCTTCGCGCAAGCGCGCGCAGCCCGTGGGCGGGGCCTTGCGCCCCGCCGGCGAGGAGCGCATCGCGTTGCTCGAGCAGCGGCTCGCGCGCGCCGAACAAAGGCTGGACCGGCTCGAGCATCCCGGCGCAACGGACGCGATGGCCGAAGTGCGGGATGACGAGGCGGCAGCGGACGTCCAGGACGCGGGAGTCGTGGCGCACGCTTCGGCGCCAGCGCCGCGGGAGCAGGACGAGGGAGCGCTTTCGCCGGCACCGGAGGCGACACCTGCGGGCAGCGAGCCGCCCCGCGCGGCGCCGGAACCGGCCGCGCCAAACGTCCTTGTCGCGTGGCTGACCGGCGGCAACACCATCGCCCGGGTCGGCGCGATCATCCTCTTCTTCGGCGTGGCGTTCCTCGTGAAGTACGCTGCCGACCACCGCCTGCTGCCCATCGAGCTGCGGCTATCCGCCGTGGCGGGCGGCGCGCTCGCGCTGCTCGTGGCGGGGTGGCGGCTGCGCGAAAAGCGCCGCGGCTACGCGCTCACGCTCCAGGGTGCAGGCGTGGGGCTCTTCTACCTCACGATGTTCGGCGCGTTTCGCCTCTACGAACTCCTTCCGGCGGGCACCGCCTTCGGGCTCCTGGTGGCGACGGCGGGGCTTTCCGCGGTGCTCGCGGTCCGCCAGGACGCGATGGCGCTTGCCATGATCGGCACGGCCGGCGGCTTCCTCGCGCCGGTGCTCACCTCGACGGGCGGCGGCAATCACGTGGCGCTCTTCGGCTATTACGCGGTGCTCAACGCCGGCATCCTCGCGGTCGCCTGGCGCAAGTCGTGGCGGCCGCTCAACCTGCTGGGGTTCTTCTTCACCGCGGCCATCGGCTTCCTGTGGGGCTGGCGCAGCTATCGCGACGGGCTCTTCGCGTCCACCGAGGCCTTCCTCGTCTTCTTTTTCGTGCTGTACGTCGCCATCGCGGTGCTGCATGCCTCGCGGCCGGCTTCCGGGGCCGCACGCTACGCCGATGGCACGCTGATCTTCGGCACGCCGCTCGTCGCGTTCGGTTTCCAGGCGGCGATGTTGCAGGACGACCGGTTCGCGCTCGCCGGCAGCGCGGTGGCGGTGTCCGCGTTCTACCTGGTCCTCGCTCGCGTCCTGCACGCCCGGCGCCGGGACGAGCTGCGCCTGCTGGTCGAGAGCTTCCTCGCGCTGGGCGTGGTGTTCGCCACGCTGGCGATCCCATTTGCGCTCGACGCGCGCTGGACTTCCGCGGCCTGGGCCCTCGAAGGCCTGGGAATCGTCTGGGCGGGCGCGCGCCAGGGCCGTTGGCTCGCCCGGGCATTCGGCGTCGCGCTCCAGGTGCTTGCCGGCCTCGTATTCCTGGACGTGCTGAACGGCGGGGTTCTCGGGGATATTCCGGTCCTGAACGGCGCGTTCATCGGCGCATTCCTGATCGCGCTGGCGGGAGTTGCGTCCAATCGCCTGCTGTCGAGGCTGGGGGAGAACTCGACCGCGGTCGAGCGCGCCGCTTTGCCCCTGCTGTTCGCGTGGGGCCTCGGCTGGTGGCTCTTCGCCGGCGCCAACGAGATCGACCGCTTCCTCACAGATGCGAGATTCAGCGCCGGGGCCGCGTTCCTCGCCGGCACGGCCCTGGCGTTCAGCGCGCTCAGCACGCGCCTCGCGTGGACCCATGCGTCGTGGCCCTCCTGGGGCCTTGCGCCCGCCCTCGCGGGGCTCGCGGCCGTAGCCGTCGCCCATGATGCGAGCCTCCTCGCGAACCTCGGGTGGCTCGCCTGGCCGTTCGCCTTCCACGTACACCTGAAGGTGCTGCGCGGGCACGAAGAAGGGATCGCGGCGGACTGGCTGCAGTGGCTGCACGCCATCGGGTTCCTGCTCGCGGCCGCGATGGGCTCGTGGGAGCTGCACTGGTTCGCCCGCTCGCAGGGGCTGGGACACAGCGCATGGTCGGTCGCCGCGGCGATGCTGGTGCCCGCACTGGCCCTCGTCGGCATCGCTACGGAGCGCGCAGGAGCGCGCTGGCCCGTGCAACGCTTCCCGGAGGCCTACCTCGTCCGCGGCGCCCTGCCCGTGGTCGTGGCGCTGTGGCTGTGGACGTTCTATGCCAACGCCACGCACGACGGCCGCAGCGAGCCGCTGCCCTACCTGCCGCTCCTGAACGCGATCGACCTCGGCCACGTCCTCGGGCTGTTCGCGGTGTTCGCGTGGGTGCTTGCCCTGCGCCGGACGGCAATCGCAATGCCGGCCGGTCGCTATCTTATGCGCGCCGCGGCCGCGGGCGCGGTCTTCGTCTGGCTCAATGCGATCCTGCTGCGCACGATCCACCACTGGGCGGGCGTCGCCTACGAACTCGACACGATGCTGCGCTCGGTGCTCGTGCAGGCCGCGCTTTCCCTCTTCTGGACGCTCCTCGCCCTGGTCCTCATGTTCGCGGCCACGCGAAAGGGATGGCGAGTCGTCTGGATCGTGGGCGCGGCCCTGATGGCGGTGGTGGTAGGCAAGCTCTTCTTTGTGGATCTTTCGCACATCGCCGGGCTCGAGCGCATCGTGTCGTTCATCGGGGTGGGTTTGCTGATGCTGCTGGTGGGGTACCTCGCACCGGTCCCGCCGCGGAAGGAGGGCGAGGCATGAGGGCCGCGTGGGGTGTGGCTGCGCTGGTGGCGCTCGCCGCGGGGGCCGAGTCGCCGCGGGATTTCCGTTTCGCGATTCCACTTTCGCCTTCGGGCACGGAGGGCCTGCAGCGGGTGGAGCTTACGGCCGACGTGCACCGCGGCGCCGCGCGCGCCGATCTCGGGGACCTGCGCGTCTTCAACGGCCGGGGAGAGCGGCTTGCCTTCGCCTTCGCGGGCGAGCCGGCGCCGGTGCCGCCCACGTCGAAGACGTCGACCCTGCCGCTGTTTCCGGTGCGCGGCACGACCGCGAGTGCCGCGGGGGGAGTCGACCTGCGCATCCGGAGCCGCAGCGACGGCACGCTGGTGGAACTGCGATCCGGCCCGACGCCGCGCGCGCGACCGGGGACCGTGGTCGCGTGGATCGCCGACGCCTCCCGCCTGGAGGAGCCCCTGCGAAGCCTGCGTTTCGCCTGGGCGCAGCCGCCGGCGGGAATCCTGGCCAGGATGCGCATCGAGGCGGGCGACGACCTCGCGACCTGGCGCACCGTCGTGTCCGACGCGCCGATGGTCGATCTTGCGCACGAAGGGGCGCGCGTCAGGCGCGACACGGTGGCGCTTCCCGCCGTGCGCGCGAAGTACCTGCGTTTCACCTTCCAGGGGCCTGCGCTCGCCCTCGAGTCGGTCGAGGCGGAATCGCTCGCCGGCATCGCGGAACGCCCGCTCCGGGAGCTCGCCGTCGCGCCGAGCCGGGGAGCGCGCGCGAACGAGCTGGTCTTCGCGATCGGCGCACGGGTGCCCGTGGAGCGCATCCGCGTCCTCCTGCCCCAGGAGAACAGCGTCGTGCCCGTGCGGATCGATTCCCGCGACGATCCCAAAGCCGAGTGGCGGCCGGCGGCCAGCGGCACCGCCTATCGCATCCGGCGCGACGGCGTCGAAGTCGCCTCGCCGCCGCTCGTGATCGCGCCGCGCGCCCACCGATACTGGCGCGTCACTGCCGATTCGCGGGGTGGCGGATTCGGCGACGGGCCCGTCGCGTTGGAGTTGGCCTGGCTGCCGCGCCAGATCGTCTTCGCGGTGCGCGGCGATGGCCCCTACGAGCTCTCGTTCGGCAATGCGCGGGAAACGTCGGCCGCCTATCCGATCACGACGCTCGTGCCCGGATACCGGCTCCATGACGAGTTCGCACTTCCCGCCGCGCGCCTGGGCGCGATGGTCGAGCGTCCCGACGCCGGGGAACCGGGATTCATGCAATGGCTCGAGGACGCCGACGGAAAGCGGCTCACGCTCTGGGCATTGCTGCTCGCGGGAGTGGCACTCCTCGCCACGATGGCCTGGGGACTCGCGCGGCAGGTGAAGGCGCGCGCGCGCGATGCGCAACCGCCTTCGGATGGCTCGTGAGCGCCCGGTTCGCGAGGCGGCACATGCTAGACTTCGAAGCTCCTGCGCAAGCCTCCTGAGCGATGTCCGGCAACACCCTCGGCACCCTCTTCACGGTCACCACTTTCGGCGAGTCCCACGGCCCGGCGATCGGCTGCGTGGTCGACGGCTGCCCGCCGGGGATGGCGCTCGCGGAGAGCGACATCCAGCCCGAGCTGGACCGGCGCAAGCCCGGCACTTCCCGGCACGTGACGCAGCGCCGGGAGGCCGATCTCGTGGAGATCCTGAGCGGCGTCTACGAGGGGCGTACCACGGGCACGCCCATCGCGCTCCTCATCAGGAACGAGGACCAGCGCAGCAAGGACTACGCGAAGATCGCGGGGAGCTTCCGCCCCGGCCACGCGGACTACACCTACCTGCAGAAATACGGAATCCGCGATCCGCGCGGCGGCGGGCGCTCGTCGGCGCGCCTCACCGCACCGGCGGTCGCGGCCGGAGCGATCGCGAAGAAATGGCTCCGGGAGCGCTACGGGGTCGAGGTGCGCGGGCACCTCGCGCGGCTGGGGCCCAACGAGATCGCGTTCGAATCGTGGGAGCATGTCCACGCCAATCCCTTCTTCGCGGCCAATGCGACGCAAATCCCTGCGCTGGAGGCGTACATGGACCGGCTGCGCAAGTCGGGCGATTCCTGCGGCGCGCGCCTTCGCGTCGTGGCGAGCGGCGCGCCGCCCGGCTGGGGCGAGCCGCTCTACGGGCGCCTCGACGCCGACCTCGCGCAGGCCCTGATGGGCATCAACGCGGTCAAGGGCGTCGAGATCGGGGCCGGGTTCGCGTCCGTCGGGCAACTCGGAACCGAGCACTCCGACGAGATGTCACCGGAGGGCTTTCTCTCCAACCATGCCGGAGGGATCCTCGGCGGCATTTCCACGGGGCAGGACATCGTTGCCTCCGTCGCGATAAAGCCCACGTCGAGCATCCGGCTCGAGCGGCGCACGGTGGACGTCGCCGGCAATCCCGCTGCCATTGAGACCCATGGCCGCCACGATCCGTGCGTCGGCATCCGCGCGACACCGATCGCCGAAGCCTTCGTCGCCCTCGTGCTCGCGGACCACGCACTTCGCCACCGCGCCCAGAATGCGGACGCCGAATGCCACACGCCGCGCATTCCGGCGGCGGCGGCCGGTGCGCGCGGCGATCGCGCGCCCCAACCCCTCGAGGATCCCGATCCCGAAGAGGCGTGACGCGGCGAGCGGTGCCGGGCGCGGGTTATAATTTCGCCTCGCCCGGCACGACACATGAACGCGCTCACCCTCTACGACAAGCTTTGGAATTCCCACCTCGTCCACGAGGAGCCGGACGGGACCGCGCTCATCTACATCGACCGCCATCTCGTCCACGAGGTGACCAGCCCGCAGGCCTTCGAGGGCCTCGCGATCGCGGGCCGCAAGCCGTGGAGAATCGGCTCGGTGGTCGCCACGGCCGACCACAACGTGCCCACGCACGACCGGCGTGCGGGAATCGCCGATCCCATCGCGCGGCTGCAGGTCGAGACGCTCGACCGCAACATCAAGAAGTTCGCGGTGCCGGTCTATTTCGGCATGTCGGACGCCCGCCAGGGGATCGTGCACGTGATCGGGCCCGAGCAGGGCGCCACCCTGCCCGGAATGACGGTCGTGTGCGGCGACTCCCATACCAGCACCCACGGAGCCTTCGCCGCACTCGCCTTCGGCATCGGCACGAGCGAGGTGGAGCACGTCCTCGCCACGCAATGCCTGCTCGCCAAGAAGGCCCGGTCGCTGCGCATCCGGGTCGAGGGCGCGCTGCCGCCGGGCGTGTCCGCGAAGGACGTGGTGCTGGCGGTGATCGGGCGCATCGGCACCGCGGGAGGCACGGGACACGCGATAGAGTTTGCGGGCTCCACCATCCGATCGCTCTCAATGGAAGGGCGAATGACGGTGTGCAACATGGCGATCGAGGCGGGCGCGCGGGCCGGCATGGTCGCGGTGGACGATGCCACGATCGCCTACCTCGGGGGCCGGCCCTTTGCTCCGTCGGGCGAGATGTTCGACCGGGCGGCGGCCTACTGGCGCACGCTGGTTTCCGACGCGGGCGCGCGGTTTGACCGGGAGGTCGTCCTCGAGGCAAAGGACTTGAGGCCCCAGGTGACCTGGGGCACGTCGCCGGAAATGGTGGTGTCGATCGAAGACCGGGTTCCCGACCCCGCGCAGGAAAGGGACCCCGTGCGCCGCGAGGCCATGGAGCGCGCCCTGGAGTACATGGGGCTCGATCCCAGGACGCCGATGACGGACATCGCCATCGACAAGGTCTTCATCGGCTCGTGCACCAATTCCCGCATCGAGGACCTGCGCGCGGCAGCGGCCGTGGTGCGCGGGCGGCGCGTGGCGAAAGGAGTGAAGCTTGCGATGGTCGTTCCCGGTTCCGGGCTCGTGAAGCGCCAGGCGGAGCAGGAAGGACTGGACAGGATCTTCCTCGCCTCGGGATTCGAGTGGCGCGATCCGGGATGCTCGATGTGCCTGGGCATGAACGACGACAAGCTCCTGGCCGGCGAGCGCTGCGCGTCGACCTCGAACCGGAATTTCGAAGGCCGCCAGGGTGCGGGCGGCCGCACGCACCTGGTGAGCCCCACGATGGCCGCCGCCGCCGCGCTGGCGGGGCGCTTCGTGGACGTTCGCAAACTCGATTGAAACGGAGACAGACCATGACCCGAATTCTCTTCGCCCTCGTCGCCGCGCTCGCGCTGGCGGGCTGCAACACCGTCGAAGGCCTCGGCAAGGACATCAAGAAGGGCGGGGAGGTGATTGAAAAGGCCGCGGACAAAAATAAATAGGCCGCAGCAAGGCTGCGGTCAGCGGGAATGGCGTTCGAGCGGACGACAAGTCGCCGCTCAACGCCGGCGGGCAGGAGAGGCGCCGACGAGAAGGATGAAGCGTCGCTTGGGCAGGAAAGGCGCCGGCGCGAAGGATTGAGCGTCGCCCGCAGCTGTCGGAAACACCCTTTGCATTCCAGGCACCCAGACAGGCAGATGGAAAAATTCACGATACATACCGGGTTGGCCGCACCGATGGACCGGGAGAACGTCGACACGGACGCGATCATCCCGAAGCAGTTCCTGAAGTCCATCCACCGGACGGGTTTCGGTCCGAACCTCTTCGACGCCTGGCGCTATCTCGACCCGGGCGAGCCCGGGCAGGATCCCGCCTCGCGCAGGCCCAATCCGGATTTCGTGCTGAACCAGCCGCGCTACCGGGGCGCCACGATCCTGGTGGCGCGCAAGAACTTCGGCTGCGGTTCTTCGCGCGAGCACGCGCCCTGGGCGCTGCAGCAGTACGGGTTCAAGGCAATCCTTGCGCCTTCGTACGCGGACATCTTCTTCAACAACTGCTTCAAGAACGGCCTGCTTCCCATCGTCCTGCCGGATTTCCACCTCGACCACCTCTTCCAGGAAATCGCGGCGAACGTGGGCTTGCGCCTCACGGTGGACTTGCCTGCGCAGACCGTCACCACGCCCTCGGGGCTCGCGATGGGCTTCGATGTCGAGCCATTCCGCAAGGAGTCCCTCGTGAACGGCTGGGACGAGATCGGCCTCACGCTTCGCCGCCAGGACGCGATCCGGGCCTACGAGGAGCGGCGCCGGAAGGCCGAGCCGTGGATCTTCTCGTGAGGCGCCGGTGAAGATTGCGTTGCTGCCCGGCGACGGCATCGGGCCGGAGATCCTGCGCGAGGCCGTGCGCGTGCTCGAGGCGCTTCGCAGCGACGGCCTGAAGGTCGAGACGGAGGAGGCGCCGGTGGGAGGCGCGGCCTACGACATCGCGGGCGATCCCCTGCCCGCGGCGACCCTGGCGCTCGCCCGAGGCGCCGACGCGGTGCTGTTTGGCGCGGTAGGCGGGCCACAGTACGACGCGCTTGCCCGCGACAAGCGGCCCGAGCGGGCGATCCTGGGGCTGCGCCGGGAGTGCGACTTCTTCGCGAACCTGCGCCCGGCGACGGTCTTCCCGGAACTCGCCGACGCCTCGACGCTCAAGCCGGAAGTGGTATCGGGCCTGGACATCATGATCGTGCGCGAGCTCACCGGGGACCTCTATTTCGGCGAGCCACGCGGCGTCACCGGAGAGAAGGGGAGCCGGGTCGGCATCAACACGATGCGCTACACCGAGGCGCAGATCCGGCGCATCCTGCACGTGGGCTTTCGCACGGCGCGAAGCCGCGGCAAGCGCCTGTGCTCGGTGGACAAGATGAACGTGCTCGAGACCACGCAGCTCTGGCGCGACATCGCCGAGGAGATCGCGCCGGAGTATCCGGACGTCGAACTCACCCACATCCTCGTGGACAATTGCGCCATGCAACTGGTGAGGAATCCGCGCCAATTCGATGTGCTGGTAACCGGCAACCTGTTCGGCGACATCCTCTCGGACGAGGCTTCGATGCTCACGGGATCGATCGGGATGCTTCCCTCGGCCTCGCTCGACGCGAACGGCAAGGGCCTGTACGAGCCCATCCACGGCTCCGCCCCGGACATCGCGGGCAAGGGCGTGGCCAACCCGCTGGCGCAGATCCTGTCGATGGCGATGATGTTTCGCTACACCTTCGGCCTGGCGGAAGTGGCGACGCGCATCGAGAAAGCGGTCCGGGCGGCACTCGCCACCGGATTGCGCACGGCGGACATCGCGGCACGGGGCGAGCGCTCCTGCACGACCGCCGAGATGGGCACGGCGGTCCTGAAGGCGCTGTAGGCAGGCGCTTCAACCACGAAACGATCGGAATGACCATGGCAAACCGGAAGTCGGCAGGAATCATCGGGTGGCGCGGGATGGTGGGCTCCGTGCTCATGGAGCGCATGCGCGCCGAGGGGGATTTCGACCTGGTCGACCCCGTGTTCTTCACCACCTCTGCCGTCGGCGCGTCCGGGCCGGATATCGGTCGCCCCACGGGTCCGCTCAAGGACGCAAGCGACATCGCCGAGCTGGCGAAAAGCGAGATCCTCATCACCTGCCAGGGCGGCGACTACACCAAGGCCGTCTATCCGAAGCTGCGCGCAGCCGGCTGGAAGGGCTACTGGATCGATGCGGCCTCGGCCCGGCGCATGGAGAAGGACGCGGTCATCATCCTCGATCCCGTCAACCGGCCGGTCATCGACCGCGCACTGGCCGCCGGCGTGAAGGACTACATCGGCGGCAATTGCACCGTGAGCCTCATGCTCATGGCGATCGACGGCTTGCTCAAGGCCGACCTGGTGGAATGGGTCAGCGCCATGACCTACCAGGCCGCCTCCGGGGCGGGCGCGCAGAACATGCGCGAGCTCCTGCAGCAGATGGGCGAGGTGCACTTCGCGGCCAAGGCGCTCCTGGACGACCCGGCGTCGGCCATCCTGGACATCGATCGTGAAGTCGCGGGGATCCTGCGCGACGAGCGGTTCCCGACGACGCATTTCGGGGTGCCTCTGGCGGGAAGCCTGCTTCCGTGGATCGACGCCGATCTCGGCGACGGCCAGAGCCGCGAGGAATGGAAAGGGCACGCCGAGACCAACAAGATCCTCGGACGCGAAGCGGCGCCGGTCGTGGTCGACGGCCTGTGCGTGCGGGTCGGGGCGATGCGCTGCCATAGCCAGGGGCTCACCCTCAAGCTGAAGAAGGACATTCCCATCGAGGAAATCGAAAAGCTCCTGGCGCAGGCCAACGACTGGGTGCGTGTGATACCCAACCGCCGGCCCGATTCCCTGGAGCGCCTCACCCCGGCCGCAGTGACCGGGACGCTCGACATTCCGATCGGGCGGCTGCGCAAGCTGCGCATGGGCGGAGAGTACGTATCGGCCTTCACGGTGGGCGACCAGCTGCTTTGGGGGGCCGCCGAACCCCTGCGGCGGATGCTCCGGCTGGTGTGCGGATCGCAACCCTAGGGCACCCGGCAATATCGCCGGGTTCCGGGGCTGAAAGGGAAAAAGTGGTTGAAAAAAGCCGGATTTACGCGATAATGTGAAAATCCGGGTGAAATTGAAACGCCAAGCTGTTGATTCAATGGTATTCCATACCTAGTTCCCGGGGTGGGAGAGGGCACACAATGCTGCGCACAATCAGAACCGGGGTAGCCTTCGCGCTGCTCGCCGGGGCCTCGTTCGCGGTCCAGTCCGCCGGCCTTGGAAAGCTCACCGTCAGTTCGGCGCTCGGGCAGGTGCTTGCCGCCGAGATCGAGCTGGTGTCCATCCAGCCGGGCGAACTCGATTCGCTTTCGGCGCGCGTCGCATCGCCGGAGTCCTACCGCGACGCGAGGATCGAGTATTCGTCGGTCTTGCGCCTGCTGCGTTTTTCCGTGGAGAAGCGCGCCAACGGCCAGCCCTACCTCAAGGCGACGAGCGTCGCGCCGATCAACGAACCCTTTGTCGACGTCCTGATCGAGGTGACGTGGCCCGCGGGGCGCCTGCAACGCGAGTACCCGATCCTTCTCGACCCGCCGGGATTCTCCGAGGCAAGGGCCGCGGTTCCCGCGGCCGCCGCCCCGGCTCCTGCGCCGCTGGCGGCCGCTCCTGCCGCCGCAGCGGCCCCGGACGCTCCCGCGCCCATGCCGGCCGCCAGCGGTTCCCCCTCCGCGAAAACCGAGATGGCCGCCGCGTCACCGGCGCCCGACGCGGAAGGCAAGACGTCGCGTGATTCCTATGGTCCCGTCGAGAAGGGCGAGACGCTCAGCAAGATCGCCGGGGAGGTGAAGCCCTCGGCTCTGAGCATGGAGCAGATGCTCGTCGCGCTGTACCGGGAGAACAAGGCGGCGTTCATCGACAACAACATGAACCTCCTGAAGGCGGGCCAGATCCTGCGCGTTCCCTCCGCCGAGGAAGTGGGCAAGATCTCCGGGAAAGAGGCCAACGAGGAAGTCCGGACGCACGTGAGCAACTGGAAGACCTACCGCGAGGGGCTGGCGGGAGGAGTGGCGGCGATGCCCGCGCGGGGCGAGTCCGCGAGGACCGCGAGTGGTCAGGTGGGTGCGGCGGCGGTTTCTCCGCCGCCTTCCGTTTCCGCCGAACCCAAGGACATGCTGAAGCTTTCGAAGACCGAGGGCGCCAAGGGCGCCGGGGCTGCCGGGAAATCGGGCGGCCCGCAGGATCGCGTGAGCGCGATGCAGGAAGAAATCACGGCGAAGGACAAGGCGCTCAAGGAATCGCAGTCCCGGGTCGCCGACCTCGAAAAGCAGATTCGCGACATGCAGCGTCTCGTGGATCTCAAGGGCAGCGCCCCCGTGAAGGCCGGCGAGCCCGCCAAGACCATGGAAACGAAGGTCGCGGCCGCGGCTCCGCAGCCCGCCCCCCTTCCGACGCCCGTCGAGGCTCCCAAGGCCGACGGCAAGCCGGCGCCCGTGGCGGTCGACACGAAGGTCGCCGAAGCGGCGAAGCCGGCCGATACACCTCCCGTGACCGAGCCGCCCAAGCCCGCGGAGGCCGCCAAGCCGCCGCCCGCGGCAAAGCCGGCTGCCAAGAAACCCGCGCCGCCTCCGGAACCGGATCTCATGGACCAGCTGCTCGACAACCCGGCGATCGTCGCCGGCGGGGTCGGTGGCCTGGGCCTGGTGCTGCTCGGTGGCTTCCTGTTCATGCGCAACCGCCGCCGGAAGGCGGAGGCGGGGCCCTCCAGCTCGATGACCAGCGCGTTCCCCTCCGATCTCAAACCCAACACGGTGACCGGCAAGTCCGGTGGAGGGCTCGTCGACACGGGCAACAGCTCCTTCCTCACGGACTTCGACAAGACCGGACCGGGCTCGATCGACACGGACGAGGTCGATCCCGTGGCGGAAGCCGAGGTCTACATCGCCTACGGTCGCGACGCCCAGGCCGAGGAAATCCTCAAGGAGGCGATGGCGCGCGACAAGAATCGCCACGAAATCGGGCTGAAGCTGCTCGAGATCTACCACGCCCGCAAGAGCGCGACGGCTTTCGAGACGGTTGCCAAGGAACTGCGCACGGCCGCTGGGGAATCCAGCGCGATCTGGCAGAAGGCGGCGGCCATGGGCGTGCAGATCGATCCCTCGAATCCGCTCTACGGGGGAGGTTCGGGATCTGCGGCCGCATCGGCCGGGTTCGAGACATCGGCGCCTGCGCCGAAGCCCAACCTCGATTTCGACCTGGATTCTTCCTCGTCCGCGCAAAGCGCCGGCATCCCGGAGGCGCCCGCATCGAGCTTCGACCTCGACCTCGGTTCCGACAAGGCAGCGTCGTCCACCGGGGCCGGATCTGGCGACGTGCCCGCGCTCGATTTCGACCTTGCGCCGGCAGCTCCGGGCGCATCGTCTTCGGCCCAGCCCGACGAGAAGCCCGCGTTCGATTTCGACCTCTCGGCAATGGATTTCCCGTCGTCCTCGCCGTCGACCCCGGCTGCGGCGCCGTCCGCACCGGACCTGAACCTCTCCGACGATCGCCCCGGGGGCGCGCCGCAGTCTCCGCTCGGCCTCACGGATCTCGACCTCGGCGAAGGCGGGGATGCCGGTGGCGGCGATGCCGTGACCACCAAGCTCGAACTCGCCAAGGCCTACCTCGAAATCGGGGACAAGGACGGCGCGCGCGAGATCCTGCAGGAAGTGGCGAAGGAAGGATCGCCTGCGCAGGTTGCCGAAGCGCAGAAGCTGATCGCCTCGCTCTGATCGCTTCGCCGTTGCAAGTCGCTTGATCGGCGGGGTTTCCCCCCGCCGATTTCTTTCCCGGCCCATGCGAATCGCTCTCGGCCTCGAGTACGACGGCGCGCCCTTCTGCGGGTGGCAGCACCAGCCCGGGGGATGCGCTGTCCAGGATCATCTCGAGAGCGCCCTGACGGCGGTGGCGGCGAGCCCCGTCGACACCGTGGCGGCGGGCAGGACCGACGCCCGCGTGCATGCCCGTGCCCAGGTCGTGCATTTCGACACGGTCGCCGAGCGCGAGGACATCTCGTGGGTTCGCGGAACCAATGCCGCGCTGCCGGCCGCGATCCGGGTGGTGTGGGCGCGACGGGTTCCCGAATCGTTCCACGCGCGCTACGGCGCGCGTTCGCGCACCTACCAGTACCTGCTGGTGGACGATCCGGTGGCGCCCGGAATCCTCAAGGCGAAGGCCGGGTGGTTCCACCGCCGACTCGACGTGGCGGCGATGCACGAGGCCGCCCGGTGCCTCGTGGGCGAGCGCGATTTCAGCGCGTTTCGCGATGCCCAGTGCCAGGCGCGCTCGCCGGTGCGGATCGTTCAGGAGGCGAAGGTGGAAAGGGTCGGCGGCCTTGTGGTCTCGACGGTGCGGGCGAATGCGTTTCTGCACCACATGGTGCGAAACCTCGTCGGGAGCCTCGTCTACGTGGGCGCGGGACGCCAGCCCGTGACGTGGATAGCGGATCTGCTCGACCGTCGCGACCGGCGGGAAGCCGCTCCCACGTTCGCGCCGGACGGCCTTTACCTCTCGGCCATCGAGTATGATCCTGCCTTCGGCCTCCCCGCCTTCCGGCCGAATCCGCTCCTCCCCTCCCCATGATCTCCCACCGCACGCGCATCAAGATCTGCGGCATTCGCGACCCGGCGACCGGGCGCGCGGCGGCCGAAGCGGGCGCCGACGCGATCGGGTTCGTCTTCCACGCGGCAAGCCCGCGCGCAATCGATCCCGAGGCGGCCGCGGCCGTGGCGAGGGCCCTTCCGCCCTTCGTGGCGACGGTCGGGCTCTTCGTCAATCGCGACGCGGGGGCCGTGCGCGAGGTGCTGGCGCGCGTGCCGCTCGCGATGCTCCAGTTCCACGGCGACGAGACGCCGGATTTCTGCGACCAGTTCGGCCTGCCGTGGATCCGGGCCATCCGGGTCGGCCCGGAGGTCGATTTGCTAGAATGCGCAGGTCGTTTCCAGCGCGCGGCGGCGCTGCTCCTCGATGCGCAGGTCGCGGGCGAATTCGGGGGCACCGGCAGCGTGTTCGACTGGGCACTCGTGCCGCCCGCGCTCGCCCGGCCCGTGGTGCTCTCGGGGGGGCTGGACGCCGGAAACGTGGGCCGAGCCATCCGTGCCGTGAAGCCCTGGGCGGTCGACGTCTCCAGCGGCGTCGAGCGCGAACGCGGGGTCAAGGACGCCGGCCGGATCGAGGAATTCGTGAGGAGTGTGAGAGATGCAGATGCGCGCGCCGGCGATTGATCCCCGGATCCCGGAGGCCTACGACCTACCCGATGCGACGGGCCATTTCGGCCCGTACGGCGGCGTGTTCGTGGCCGAGACGCTGCAGGCGGCCCTGGCGGAGCTTCGCGAGGCGTACGAAGCCTGCCGCAGGGATCCGGCGTTCCGGGCGGAGCTCGATGGCGAACTCGCCCATTACGTAGGGAGACCAAGCCCCGTCTATCACGCGCGGCGGCTGTCGGACGAACTGGGCGGTGCGCAGATCTACCTGAAGCGCGAGGACCTGAACCACACCGGCGCCCACAAGATCAACAACACCATGGGCCAGGCGCTCGTCGCCCGCCGCATGGGCAAGCCCCGGGTCATCGCGGAGACCGGCGCGGGACAGCATGGCGTGGCGGCCGCCACGGTGGCGGCGCGCTACGGCATGGAATGCGTCGTCTACATGGGCACGGAGGACGTCGCGCGGCAGGCGCAGAACGTCTATCGCATGAAGCTGCTCGGCGCGACGGTGGTGCCGGTCGCGAGCGGTTCGCGAACCCTCAAGGATGCGCTGAACGAGGCGATGCGCGACTGGGTGACCAACGTAGCGAACACGTTCTACATCATCGGCACCGTCGCCGGCCCGCACCCGTACCCGATGATGGTGCGCGACTTCAACGCCGTCGTCGGCAAGGAATGCCTCGAGCAGATGCCCGCGCTCGCCGGCCGCCAGCCGGACTGCATCCTCGCCTGTGTCGGCGGCGGCTCGAACGCGATGGGCATCTTCCACTCCTACATTCCCCTCGCCGGCGTGGAGCTTATCGGCGTGGAGGCGGGCGGCCTAGGGATCGCGACCGGAAAGCACGCCGCCACGCTCTCGGCGGGATCGCCGGGTGTCCTGCACGGCAATCGCACGTACCTGATGCAGGACGAAGACGGGCAGATACTCGAGACGCACTCGATCTCGGCGGGGCTCGACTATCCTGGCGTCGGCCCCGAGCATGCCTGGCTCAAGGACTGCGGGCGCGCCCGGTACGTTTCCGTGACAGACGAGGAGGCGCTCTCCGCGTTCCATGCGCTGTGCCGCACCGAAGGCATCATCCCCGCGCTCGAGTCCAGCCATGCGGTGGCCCACGCGATGAAGATGGCGCCGGCGCTCTCCAGGGACCGAATCCTGCTCGTGAACCTTTCCGGGCGCGGCGACAAGGACATGCACACCGTCGCCAAGGCTTCCGGCATCGAGTTCTAGTGCCCGCCGCCACGATCCCGCCCGCCACGCCATGAGCCGCATCGCCGCCACCTTCGAGGTACTTCGCGCCAAGGGCCGCGCAGCACTCGTGCCCTTCGTCACCGCAGGCGATCCCACGCCCGCGCACACGCTCGACGTGATCCGGGCGCTCGTCCGCAACGGCGCGGACGTGGTCGAACTCGGCGTTCCCTTCTCCGACCCGATGGCCGACGGCCCGACGATCCAGCGCTCCTCCGAGCGGGCGCTGCGCGCGGGCGCCGGGCTCGCGGGCATCCTGGAGGCGGTCGCACAATACCGGCGCGAGGACGATCGCACGCCGATCGTGCTGATGGGCTACGCGAACCCGGTGGAGCGCATCGGCGCCGCCGCCTTCGCGGCGCGTGCGGGGGATGCGGGCGTCGACGGCGTCCTGATCGTCGACTACCCGCCGGAGGAAAGCGGGCCCTGGGTCAAGGCGCTTGCCGGCGCCGGCATCGACCCGATTTTCCTGCTCTCACCCACGTCCTCCGAGGCCCGCATCGAACTCGTGGCGCGCCTGGCGAAAGGCTACATCTACTACGTCTCGCTCAAGGGAGTGTCCGGCTCCGCCCACATCGACACGGGCGACGTGGAGCGCATGCTCGGGCGGATTCGCGCGCGCACGGGCGTCCCTGTGGGCGTGGGCTTCGGCATACGTGACCCGCAGACGGCCCGCACCATCGCGCGCTTCGCCGACGCGGTAGTCGTCGGAAGCCGGATCGTCGAGGAGATCGAGCGCGCTGACCCCGACGATGCGGCCGACCGTGCCGGCGCCGTGCTCGCGCAGTTTCGCGCCGGCATCGACGCGGCGATGGGCGACAGGGCCGCCGCATGAGCTGGTTCCGCAAGCTCCTGCCGCCCAAGATCAAGCGCGAGGAGGGCACGCACCGCAAGGCCGTCCCGGAAGGCCTCTGGAGCAAGTGCCCCTCGTGCGAGGCGGTGCTCTACTTCACCGATCTCGAGAAGAACCTGCACGTCTGCCCGAAGTGCAGCTTCCACAACCGGCTCACCTCGCGCCAGCGTCTCGACGCGTTCATGGATGCGGAAGGGCGCGCGGAACTCGCTTCGGAGGTGATCCCGCTGGACCCGCTCAAGTTCAAGGACAGCCGCAAGTACACCGAGCGGCTCTCCGAGGCGGAGAAGGAAACCGGAGAGACCGACGCCCTGGTCGTGATGCAGGGGGCGGTGAGAAACGTGCCCGTCATCGCGGCCGCCTTCGAATTCGAGTTCCTGGGCGGCTCCATGGGATCGGTGGTGGGGGAACGGTTCGTGCGGGCGGTCCAGGCCTGCTGCGACGAGCGCGTGCCCTACGTCTGCTTCACCGCGACGGGCGGGGCGCGCATGCAGGAGGGGTTGTTCTCGCTCCTGCAGATGGCGAAGACCACCGCGTCCCTGCACCAGTTGAGCGCGGCCCGGCAGCCTTTCATCTCGGTGCTCACGGACCCCACGATGGGCGGCGTGTCGGCGAGTTTTGCCATGATCGGCGACGTGGTGATAGCGGAGCCCGGCGCGCTCGTGGGCTTCGCCGGCCCGCGCGTCATCGAGCAGACCGTGCGCGAGACGCTGCCGGAAGGGTTCCAGCGCGCCGAATTCCTGCTGGAAAAGGGCGCCATCGACATGATCGTCGATCGCCGGGAGATGCGGGAACGCGTGTCGCGGCTGATCGCGCTGCTCAAGCGCGAGCCGGCGCCCGAGGCATGAACGCCCGTCCGGCCCCGCATTCCGCGCGGTGAGCCGTCCGCCCGGTCCGGCCGCCGCCCTGGCGGCGTGGCTCGACTACATCTCCGCGCAGCACCCCGCGCAGATTGCACTGGGCCTCGAGCGCGTGCGCGAGGTGGCTCGCCGGATGGGACTTGCCCCGCCCGCGTTCGCGATCACCGTGGGAGGCACGAACGGCAAGGGTTCGACCTGCGCGTTCCTCGAGGCGATCCTGCGGGCGGCCTGCTATCGGACGGGGCTCTACACGTCGCCGCACCTGCTGCGCTACAACGAGCGCGTGCGCATCGACGGCGTGGAGGCGACGGACGCCGAGCTGGTCCGCCATTTCGCGCGCGTGGAGTCCGCACGAGGGGCGACGCCGCTCACGTACTTCGAGTTCGGGACGCTCGCCGCCCTGGCTGCCTTCGAGGAGGCGAGGGTGGAGGCCGCGGTCCTCGAGGTCGGCCTGGGCGGGCGCCTGGACGCGGTGAACCTCTTCGACGCCGATTGTGCAGTCGTCGCGAGCGTGGACCTCGATCACCAGAGCTGGCTTGGCAGCACGCGGGAAGCGATCGGCCTGGAGAAAGCGCATATCTTCCGGCCTGGCCGCCCGGCTCTTTGCGGCGACGACGATCCGCCGCGCAGCCTCGTGGAACACGCCAGGGCGATCGGCGCGGACCTCCAGGTGCGCGGCCGCGATTTCCGCGCGCTCGCCCGCGAGGGGCAGTGGGACTTCGAGGGCCGCCGCGGTGCCAAGCGGTCGCTGCCGCTCCCGGCCCTGCGGGGGGCGTGGCAACTCGACAATGCAGCCCTCGCGCTGGCAGCGCTCGACGAGTTCCCGGAGCGCCTTCCGGTCTCGCTCGGGGAGATCCGGCGCGGACTCACCGGCGTGCGCCTTGAAGGGCGCCTGCAGGCCCTGCCCGGGCGTCCGTCCATGGTGCTCGACGTCGCCCACAACCCCCAGGCGGCGCGCGCGCTCGCGCGAGGGCTGGGGGAGATGCCTTACTGCGAGAACACGATCGCGGTCTTCGCGATCCTCGCCGACAAGGACATCGGCGCGGTGATCGACGCCCTTTCGCCGCGCGTCGACCGTTGGCATGTGGCGACGGTCGCCACCGACAGGGCAGCGCCCGCACAGGCGGTGGCGCAACTGCTGGCCGCGCGCGGCCTGGCCGGTCGAACCCGGGTCTTCGCGACGGTGGCGCTTGCGCATGAAGCCGCGCTTCGGGAGGCCGGACCGAATGATAGAATTCTCGTTTTCGGCTCGTTCCACACCGTCGCCGCCGTTCTCGAGATGCCGCGATGACCAAAGCCTGACATGCCGAACGACCCCACCGTCGAGCAGATCGAGCGCCGCCGCAAGGGCCGTCAACGCCTGATCGGCGCCGTCGTGCTCGCCCTCGCGGTCGTCGTGTTCGTTCCGATGCTGCTCGACCCGGAACCCCGACGCGAGCGCGAGCAGCCGGAGCTAGCCATTCCCCCAAGGGAGGGGTTGCCCGCCCAGGTCGCGGCGGCGAAACCGGCCGAAACGGCCGCTACGCGCCAGGCCGCGCCGGAGCTTTCCCCCCGTGCTCCTGCCGCCACTGCCACGCCCGCGACACCCTTTGTCGCGTCCCCGGCCCCGGATCCCAGGAAGACGGTGGCGCCGAAGGCTGCGGAGTTCAAGCCGGCGCCACCGGGAGCGCGGACGGAGCCGAAGCCCGCAACGCCTGCGCCCGTGCTCGAGGGATTCGCCGTGCAGGTCGGCGCGTTCCGGGACGATGCGAAGCTCGCCCAGGCCCGCGAGCGCATTGCCGCGGCGCGCCTCGCCCATTACACGGAGCGCCTCGACGGCGCCTCCGGAGAGCTCACGCGCCTGCGCGCTGGGCCGTTTCCGACGCGCGAGGCGGCGGAGCGGGCCGCGGCGCAACTCAAGCGCGGCGGGCTCGAGGCGCGCGTGGTGTCGCTGCCTTGACCGGTCCGGGCCAGGGGGCGCCGATCCGCGCCGGCCACAATGGCGGGCAAAGCGCTTACACTATCGCGGGGTCACGATCCCCCGGCCTGAAGGACGCCTGAAAGATGTGCGGAATCGTCGGAGTCGTCGCGCGCAGTCCCGTCAACCAGTATCTCTACGACGGGCTCACGGTCCTGCAGCACCGCGGCCAGGACGCGGCGGGAATCGTCACGGCCGACGGCCACAGCTTCCACATGCACAAGGGCAGCGGCCTCGTTCGCGACGTCTTCCGCACGCGCGACATGCGAAGCCTCGCCGGAACCATGGGCATCGCCCATTGCCGCTACCCGACGGCGGGGTCCGCCGCTTCGGCGGCCGAGGCGCAGCCGTTCTACGTGAACTCCCCGTTCGGCATCGTGCTCGGGCACAACGGCAACCTGGTGAACGCGCAGGAACTGCGCAAGTCGCTCTTCCTCCAGGATCGCCGCCACATCAACACGAATTCCGATTCCGAGGTGCTGCTGAACGTCCTGGCGCACGAGATCCATGACGCGTGCGACGGCGGCCATCGCCTGACGCCGGACGCCATCTTCAAGGCGGTGGGGGGCGTGCACCGGCGCGTGAAGGGCGCCTACGCCGTGGTGGCCATGATCGCCGGCTACGGCTTGCTCGCCTTTCGCGACCCGAAGGGCATCCGCCCGCTCATCATCGGCAGGGCCGACACGGACAAGGGCGTGGAGTTCATCGTGGCCTCCGAGAGCGTGGCCCTGGACGCGCTGGGATTCAAGGCGATGCGCGACGTCGCTCCCGGGGAGGCCGTCCTCGTCGATCAGAGTGGCAACCTCTACGCGCGGCAGTGCGCCGAATCGCCGTCGCTCAATCCGTGCATTTTCGAGTTCGTCTACCTCGCGCGCCCGGACTCGATGATCGACGGGGTGAGCGTCTACGAGAGCCGGCGCAACATGGGCAAGAGCCTGGCCGACCGGATACTCGCCGCGGGGATCGCGCCGGAGATCGATGTCGTCATTCCCATTCCGGATTCGAGCAGGCCGAGCGCCCTCGAGGTCGCCACCAAGCTCGGCAAGCCCTATCGCGAGGGGTTCATCAAGAACCGCTACATCGGCCGCACCTTCATCATGCCCGGCCAGGAGCTCCGCAAGAAGAGCGTCCGGCAGAAGCTGAACGCAATGGCCGTCGAATTCAAGGACAAGAACGTCCTGCTGGTGGACGATTCCATCGTCCGCGGGACGACGAGCCGCGAGATCGTCCAGATGGCGCGCGAATCCGGCGCGAAGAAAGTCTTCTTCGCCTCGGCCGCTCCACCCGTGCGCTTCCCGAACGTCTACGGCATCGACATGCCCACGCGCTCCGAACTCATCGCGAACGGTCGCGACGAGAGCGAGATCGCCGAGGCGATCGGGGCGGATGCGGTGCTCTACCAGGACCTCGCCTCGCTGATGGCGGACGTGCGCGCCTGCAATCCCGCCATCGAGGGCTTCGACTGCTCGTGCTTCGACGGCGTGTACATCACCGGCGACGTTTCCAGCGACTATCTCGCGGACATCGAGGCCTCGCGGCACGACGGCGAGTCGAGCGCGGGAACCCGCCTGTCGAGCTACCAGCTCGACCTCGGCCTCACGGCCGTCGACTGAGCCTTCCATGGCGCAAGACTACAGGCCCGACACGCTGGGCGTCCGGGCCGGGGGGCTGCGCAGCGACTTCGGGGAGCATTCGGAGTCGCTGGTGCTCACGGCGAGCTTCGTGTTCGCCAGCGCGGCGGAAGCGGCGCGCCGGTTCGCCAACGAAGAGCCGGGCAACATCTACTCGCGCTTCACGAATCCGACGGTCTCGATGTTCCAGTCGCGGCTGGCGGCGCTCGAGGGGGCGCAGTCGTGCGTGGCCACCGCCACCGGCATGGCGGCGGTGGCGACGATGGCGCTGGGCCTGCTTTCAGCGGGCGACCACGTGGTGGCCGCGCGCGGCGTCTTCGGCACGGTCGTGCCGCTGCTCAACCAGATTCTCGGCCGCTTCGGGGTGGAAACGACCTGGGTCGCCGCCTCCGATCTCGACGCGTGGCGCGCCGCCCTTCGGCCACGCACGCGGCTCCTCTTCGCCGAGACGCCCTCGAACCCGGTGTGCGAGATCGTCGACATCGCCGGGCTCGCGGCCATCGCGCGCGACGCTGGCGCGGTCCTCGCGATCGACAACTGCATGTGCAGCCCGGCGCTCCAGCGCCCGATCGCGCTGGGTGCTGACCTGGTGGTGCACTCGGCAACGAAGTATCTCGATGGCCAGGGGCGCGTGCTGGGCGGGGCCATCGCGGGGCGAGCCGACCTGGTCGAGGGCCCGCTCTTCAACTTCGTCCGCACCGCCGGGCCCGCGCTCTCGCCCTTCAACGCCTGGGTGTGCCTCAAGGGGATGGAGACGCTCCGGCTGCGCGTGGAGGCGCAGTCGGCGCGCGCCCTGGAGCTCGCGCGCTGGCTGGAAGCGCATCCGAAGGTCGAGCGCGTGAATTTTCCGGGGCTCGAGTCGCATCCGCAGCACGCGCTCGCCATGCGCCAGCAGTCGGCAGGCGGCCCGGTCCTGTCGTTCGTCGTCCGGGGCGGGCGCGAGGCGGCCTGGCGCGTCGTCGACGGCACCCGGCTGCTGTCCATCACCGCGAATTTCGGCGACACGAAATCGACGATCTGCCATCCGGCCTCGACCACGCACGGCCGCCTGCCGGCCGCCGAACGGGAGGCCGCCGGAGTCGTGGAGGGGCTCCTGCGCGTGGCCGCGGGCCTGGAGGATGCCGGAGACATCCGGGAGGATCTCGAGGGCGGCCTCGCCGCCGCCTAGCGAATCCGGACGCGGGCCACCCGCCCGTGCCACCCACGGCAACGCCCACAAGGCGGAGCCAAGCGCCAAGGACGATCCATGAAGACCCCGCACGTGTTCCTGATGTGCCCGCCCGAGTACTTCGACGTCTCGTACATCATCAACCCGTGGATGCACGGCAACGTCCGGAAGATCGACAACGCGCTCGCCAAGCAGCAGTGGCGGGCCCTCTACGACATCCTCACCGACCACGCGAGCGTCCGCCTGGTCCATTCGCAGCCGGGTTCTCCCGACATGGTCTTCACGGCCAATGCGGGACTCGTGAAGGCAAGGCGCGTGCTCGTCTCGCGCTTTCGCTATCCGGAACGCCAGTACGAGGAGCCGTACTTCGCCGACTGGTTCCTGGACCGGGGCTACGAGGTTTCGCTGATGCCGCGCGACGTTCCGTTCGAGGGGGCGGGCGACGCGCTCTACGACCGTGGCGCCGCAAGGCTCTGGCTCGCCTACGGACACCGGTCCGTCCTCGCCGCGAAGGAAGTGATCGCCGGCAAGCTCGGCGGCGAGGTGGTCCCCCTGAAGCTCACCGACCAGCGCTTCTACCACCTGGACACCTGCTTCTGCCCGCTCGACGGCGGCCACCTGCTCTACTACCCGAATGCGTTCGACGCGACGTCGCGGGCGACGATCGAGCGCCTCGTGCCCGCCTCGCGCCGGATCGCGATCGGCGAGGAAGACGCACTCGCCTTCGCGTGCAACGCCGTTTCGGTGGGCGCGCGGATCGTGGTGAACCGCGCCACCACGGCGTTCGTCGATGCGCTCGGCAGGCGCGGGTTCGAGGTCGTGCAGACGCCGCTGTCGGAGTTCATGAAGGCGGGCGGCTCCGCCAAGTGCCTCACACTGCGGCTGGACGAGCCATGACTCAGCAGATGGCGACGGCCCGGATGCCCGAGGGAGTCGCCTCGAGGTAGCCGCCCGACTCGTACCAGTCCGGGAGGACCCAGCGCACGCACGGGCCGCCGCTCGCCTCGTGGACGTGCCGCGCGGGCCGGTGAGTGTGCCCGTGGATCATCACGCGGCACCCGGCCGACGCGAACGCGGCCTCCACGGCCTCGGACGTTACGTCCATGATCGCCGCGCCCTTTCCTTCCTTGGCGTCCTCGCTCTTCTCGCGCATGTCGCGCGCGAGCGCGATGCGCTCCTCGATCGGGCGGGCGAGCGCCGCCGCCTGCCAGGCGGGGCTGCGGACCTGCTCCCGGAAGGCGAGGTAGGCCCGGTCGCCGGTGCACAGGGTGTCGCCGTGCATGAGCAAAACCCGCGTCCCGTAGAGGTCGATCACGGTCGGATCGGGAATGAGGCGGATCCCCGTCTCGGAGGAAAACCGGGACGAGACCATGAAGTCGCGGTTGCCGTGCATGAAGTACACGGGCGCATGGCGCGCGACCGGTCGGAGCAGGTCCGCGATTCGCGCGGGAAGGCCCCCGGACAGGCAGTCGTCGCCCACCCAGTATTCGAACAGGTCGCCCAGGATGTAGAGCGCGTCGGCTCCGGGCACGGCTTCGGAGAGGAAGCGGGCGAAGGACTCGGTGGATTCCGGCCGCTCCTCGGCCAGGTGCAGGTCGGAAACGAAGAGCGTGCGCGGCATGGACGCGAACCGGCGGAGCGTGGTCCGGCCCCGTGCGCTACTCAGTTTCTCGCGCGAATCAGAGGCACTCGGCCTTCTCGATCACGACCGGTTCCAGGGGGACGTTCTGGTGCATCCCGGCGTTGCCGGTCGGGACCTTGCGGATCTTGTCGACCACGTCCTGGCCTTCGACGACCTTGCCGAACACCGCGTAGCCCCAGCCCTGCGCGGACTCGTCGCGGTAGTCGAGGAACTCGTTCGCCTTCACGTTGATGAAGAACTGCGCGGTGGCCGAGTCGCGAACGCCGGTGCGCGCCATGGCAAGCGAGTAGTTCTCGTTCTTCAGGCCGTTGGCCGCCTCGTTCTTGATGGGCGCGAGGGTCGGCTTCTGCTGCATGTCCTTCGTGAACCCGCCGCCCTGGACCATGAAGCCGTCGATCACGCGGTGGAAGATGGTGCCGTTGTAGTGGCCGGACTCGACGTACTTCACGAAATTCTCGGCCGAAGCAGGGGCCTTTTCCTGGTTCAGCTCGATGGTGATGGGCCCCATCGAGGTGGTGAGCTTCACTTTCATCTTTGCGCTTCCTTTCAGGTTGGCGGAGCAGCTCGCGGCCCCGGCCGCGCGCGGCTTGTCCTTCGCCTGCGCGGCGGCGGCCATGGGCACGCCGGCGAGGACGAGGAGGAGGGTGGCGGCGAGGAGGTGTCCGGCGGCTTGGTTGGGTTTCATGTCGGAAGGGTCAGGAGACAAGGGTTTCGAGGACGACGCGCCAGCGCCCCTGGTCCCGGGACCAGTACTGGCGCTTGACGGCCCGGTTGGAGAGATTCGAGGACTTGTAGTCCTGGGAGAAGGTCACGACGACCATGTCGCCGTCGTCGGGATTGCCGAAGACGCTCAGGTCGGAGATCGCCACCTTCACCCACGATTTCCCGGCGTTCACCTTGCGCTTGTAGGCGCCCCACGCGGAGCGGTCCTTGCCGTCGGAGCGGAACCTGGGCGAATAGTGGGAAAGGTAGCGCTCGGTGTCGAGGCTCTCCCAGTCCGAGCGCCACTGCTCGAAGGTGTCGAGGAACTCGCGGCGGCTCTCCCGCCAGCGTTCCGGCGTGGCCCACTCGATTCCGGAGCTGATGATGACCGGCGTGCGGCCGACGTCGACATAGCGCGCCAGGCGGCGCAGGTCGTCGTTGGTGAGCGCGACGCAGCCGTCGGTGGCCCATGGCGGCCTGCTGTAGGTCTCCGAGGGCGTGCCGTGCAGCCAGATGCCGTGGCCATTGCGACCCAGCTGCCTGTCCCATTCGTTGGGGTAGCTGATCGGAAAGGCCCCGGGCCCGTAGAAGTCGGGAAGCTTCTCCCGCGCCGAGACGATCACGTAGACGCCGAGCGGCGTCTTGCGGTCGCCCGCGCGGCGCTTCTCGACCCCGTTCTTGCCGAGGCTGATGTAGAAATCCGTCACGTACCGGGGCTCGCCCTGGTGATTGGCATAGACGAAAAGCCGCGAGCGTGCGGTATCGACGAGAATCGCGTGGGATTGGCCGGCGCCCATCTGGAGCATGGGCAGGGGCAGGTGGTCGCGCGGCGGAGCTTCGAAGTAGTGCTTCAGGCGCGCCCTCGCCTCGTCCTGGAGGGGTGCCACGCTGGGGCTCGCCGATGCGGCCAGCGGCCCGAACGCGATGGGCTTGCCGGAACTCGCCATCAGGAGGTCGCCCTTCACCAGGTGGCCGAGGCGGAAGTTCGGCGTCTTCGCGAGCGCGAGGTCTATTTCGCCGAGGGCGCGGCGAAGGCCGCTTTCGCGCAAGCCCACGATCGCGCGCACGAGGGAAGCTTCCACGTCGTTCGCGAACGCCGGGAACGTGGCATCGGGCGCCGCGTCGTCGGCGACCGTGGCCGCGGGCAGGGCGAAGAGGAGGGTAGCCGTCGCGGCCGCGCGGATCAGGCGCCGGCAGGAAGCCGACTGATGGGGCGTTGCGCTCACCCGTCCACGTGCTCCTGGCGGATGAGCCACTTGCCGCCGACCCGCGAGAGCGTCAGCGTCTTCGTGCCGGTGGCCTTGAACGTGTCGGACCGGTAGGACTGCCGGAACACGGCGGTCGCCGTATCGCCTTCGACCGCGATCGACTGGATTTTCAGGGTGACCTGGATGGATTTCGGGCGCTCGATGCGATCGGTGCGCTGCTTCTCCCACTCCGCGCGGGACTCACCGCCGGGGGGGGCGAAATCGGGTGCGTAGGCGGCGAGGTAGGCTTTCACGTCCTTCGCACTCCAGGCCCTGGCCCAGGCCTCGATGGCTTCACCGACGGCCGCCTTGTCGTCCGCCCCCGGCCGGGCGGCAGCGGGATTGGCCTTGGCGACGGAGGGCTTCGCGGGTTCGGCCTTCGGCGGCGCGGCTTTCGCGGGGGCGGCCTTGGGGGGCTCGGCTTTCGGCGTTTCCGAGCTCACCGGCTCTACCTTGGCCGGTTCCGCCTTGGCCACCTTGGCCGGTTCCGGCCGCGACGCGGGCGCGGCCTTCTGCGAGACGAAGAGATCCTTCACCATGGCGAGCTTCACCTGTGCGGCGGTGTTGGTCTTGTCGAGCTGGAGCGCGCGGTCATAGGCGCGGCTCGCGAGTTGCGCGTAGATGTCGCCGAGGTTTTCGTGGGCCGTGGCGTAGCTCGGGTGCGTGTGGATCGCAAGTTCGAGCGCGGACTTCGCCTTGTCGTAGTTGCCCAGCGAGGCATAGAGCACCGCGAGGTTGTTGTAGGGCTCGGGAAGCTCCGGGAAATCCTCTGTGAGGCCGGTGAACACCTGGATGGCCTCGCTCACCTTCTTCTGCTCGGTGAGCAGGAGCCCCTTCAGGAACCGACCCTGCGGTTCGCGGGACTGCGACTTGAGGTAGGCGTCGACCTTTTCCATCGCGGGCTGCAGCTTGCCCTGGGCATAGAGCTTCTGCGCCTCGCGAAGGTCGTCGGCCGGTGCGGCCGCGACAAGGCCCGAAAGCACCAGCGCAAACGCGGCGATCACGGCGGGAATGCGCAGAGGACGGAGGAGCATCGTGTTATAATTTGTTGAATTTATATGGAAAACAGATTCTACCAACCTTGGGGGGGCTTCACAATCGGGCGGTGCGGGCCGGGGACTGACGGCGGGCGCACGCGGTTGCCCTTCTGGAGCGCCACCAGCGCTTTGGCAGTGTCCTTCGGCTGTCGTTCCTTCCGAGCTTCCTGAAGCCGACGGCGGGCCCCGCGCCCGCTCCCCGACGCCAGACCGACGCCCGACCCGGGCCACCACCCGCCATGTCCTCGCTCGCGATCTACAACACCCTCACCCGCAGGAAGGAAACGTTCGTCCCGCTCGTGCCCGGCCATGCCGGGCTTTACGTGTGCGGACCCACCGTCTACGACGCCATCCACATCGGCAACGCGCGCACCTTCACGGTGTTCGATCTCGTCGTGCGCTGGCTGCGGGCCTGCGGACTTGCCGTGCGCTATGTGCGCAACATCACCGACGTGGACGACAAGATCATGGAGCGGGCCCGCAGCCGGGGCGAGCCGATCGAGACGCTCACCGAGCGCACCATCGCCGCATTCGCCGAGGACTGCGCGGCGCTGGGCCTCCTGGCCCCCGACGGCGAGCCGCGCGCCACCGCCTACATCTCCCCGATGCTCGATCTCATCGCGACGCTGGAAGCCAAGGGGCTCGCCTATCGCGGCGCGACCGGGGACGTGTACTTCTCCGTGCGCGGCTTCCCGGGGTACGGCAAGCTCTCGCGCCGCAATCTCGACGACCTGCGGGCCGGCGAGCGCGTGGCCGTGGAGGCCGCCAAGCGCGATCCCCTCGATTTCGTCCTCTGGAAGGCCGCCAAGGCCGGCGAGCCGTCCTGGCCGTCCCCATTCGGCGCGGGCCGGCCCGGCTGGCACATCGAGTGCTCGGCCATGGCCTGCCGCGAGCTTGGCGCGACCTTCGACATCCACGGCGGCGGATGGGACCTGCAGTTCCCGCACCACGAGAACGAGATCGCGCAAAGCGAGGGGGCGAACGCGAAGCCCTTCGTGAACGTCTGGATGCACGCGGCCTTCCTCAACATGGGGGAGGAGAAGATGTCGAAGTCGCTCGGGAACGTGTCCACGGCGCGCGAGGTGCTCGCGAGCCTGGACCCCGTGCAGGGCGGCGAGCAGTTGCGGTTCTTCCTCCTGCGCGGGCACTACCGCAGCGAGATCGAGTACACGCGCGAACTGCTGCAGGATGCCGGCAACACGCTGCGGGGCTTCTACACCGCGCTGCGGGAGGTGCCGCCGCAAGGCGGCGCCGTCGACTGGGCGCACCCGATCGCGGTGCGCTTCCGCGACGCGATGAACGACGACTTCGACACGCCCGTCGCCTTTGCCGTGCTCCACGAGCTTCGCGGCGAGGTGAACCGGACGCGTTCGCCGGGACTCGCCGGTCTCCTCAAGGGGCTGGGCGCCACGCTCGGCCTCCTGCAGCACGATCCGGATGCGTTCCTCAAGGGGGGCGTGAGCTTCGACGTCGATGCGCTCGTCGCCGAGCGCACCGCCGCGAAGAAGGCCGGGCAGTTCGCTCGCGCCGATGCGATCCGCGCGGAGCTCGACGCGGCGGGCATCGTCCTGGAGGACAGGCCGGGCGGGTCGACGGAGTGGCGCAAGAAATGAAAAGGGGCCCGGATCCACCGGGCCCCTGCGGGTTCGGGACCGCGGCCGGCGGTCAGCGCACGAACTTCTGGTTCCTCGAGATGATGGTGAGGTCGACGAATTTCGAGCCGTTGTGGCTGTCCGGGCCGTAGCTCACCTTGAATCCCCCGACGTCATAGGGATCGAGGGTTTCCATGGCCCTGATGAAGGACTCGCGCGTGAGGTTGCGGCCCGCGCGGCGCAGGCCCTCGACCATGACCTTCGCGGCGATGTAGCCCTCGAGCGTGCCGAACCCCGGCTCGCCCTTTGCAGCCTCGAGCAGCGCGCGGTACTCCTTCACGACCGGCACCGAGGAGTCCCAGGGGAAGGGAACCACCTGCGAGATCTGCACGCCTCGCCCCTCGCGTTCGAGCTCCTTCGCGAGCGCCTTGCTGCCGACGAACGAGACGTTCCAGAAGGTCGGGTTCGACCCGGCACGCTTCATCTCCCGGATGAAGGCCGCGCAGGACTTGTAGGCGCTGATCATCACCACTGCCTGCGGGTCGGCCTTGCGGATTTCGGCCACCGACTTTGCGACATCGACCGTGTTGCGCTCTACCGTTCCCCTGGCCGCGATCTGGAGATTGCGTTTCTTGAGCGCGCGCTCGACGCCGGAGAGACCGGCCTGGCCGTAGGCGTCGTTCTGGTAGAAGACCGCGATCTTGTCCACGCTCATTGCCGTCAGATGCTGCACGATCGCTTCCGTCTCGTCGTAGTAGCTCGCGCGGACGTTGAAGATGTAGCGGTTCACCGGCGTGCGCAGAAGTTCGGCGCCGGTGAACGGGCCCACGAAGGGCACCTTCGCCTCGGTGAAGATCGGCAGCGAGGCCGCCGAAGTCGGCGTCCCGACGTAGCCGAAGAGCGCGAATACCTTCTCGTCGTTGATCAGCTTCTTCGTGTTCTCGGCCGCCCGGACCGATTCATAGCCGTCGTCGAGGGTCTTCAGGACGATCCTCCGGCCGTGGACGCCGCCCTTTGCGTTCACCTGGTTGAAGTAGAGGCTCGCGCCGAGCTGCATGTCCTTGCCGAGCTCCTGCGCCGGCCCGGTGAGCGCGACCGACTGGCCCAGGACGACCTGGTTGTCGCTCACACCCTGGGCGAGGGCCGTGCCGGCTGCGGCGGCCAGCACGAGTATCGATGCAAGTGCGCGATGCATGGTGGATTGCCTCCTCCGGGATTCGAGTCCCGGCCATGATAGCGCGGCCCGCTGCGGGGCAGTAGTGCGGATTCAGCCCGCGAAGAAATCCCGCATCCGGTCCATGAAGGACTTGGCGCGCGGGCTGTGGCGGTCCCGGTCGCCGCGGTTGATCTCCTCCAACTCGCGCAGCAGCTCCTTCTGGCGGTCGGTGAGCTTCACGGGCGTTTCCACGACGATCTCGCACAGGAGGTCGCCGGGATGGCTCGAGCGCACCCCCTTGATTCCCTTGCCGCGCAGGCGAAGCACCTGGCCGGTCTGCGTCTCCGGCGGGATCTTCACCTTGGCCTGCCCGTCGAGCGTCGGAATCTCGATCTCACCGCCGAGCGCCGCCGTCGAGTAGCTCACGGGCATCTGGCAGTGCAGGTCGTTGGCGTCGCGCTGGAAGACCGAGTGTTCCTTCAGGTGGATGACCACGTAGAGGTCGCCCGGCGGGCCGCCGTTCACGCCGGCCTCGCCCTCGCCGGCGAGCCGGATTCGGTCTCCCTCGTCGATGCCCGCCGGGATCTTCACGGCGAGCGTCTTGTGGCGCTTGACGCGGCCGGCGCCGCCGCAGGCGCGGCAGGGGTCGGCGATCATCCGGCCGCTTCCGTGGCAGGTCGGGCAGGTCTGCTGGATCGAGAAGAATCCCTGCGACATCCGCACCGTGCCGGTCCCGCCGCAGGTCGAGCAGGTCTTGGGCTGCGTGCCCGGCTTGGCGCCGCTGCCGCGGCAGGGTTCGCATTCCTCCAGCGCGGGGATGCGGATCTTCGTTTCCGTGCCGCGCGCCGCCTGCTCGAGCGACACCTCGAGGTTGTAGCGAAGGTCCGCACCGCGGTAGACGTTGGAGCGCCCGCCGCCGCGGGCGCCGCCGAATATGTCGCCGAAGATGTCGCCGAAGGCCTCGGCGAATCCGCCGAAGCCCTGGTCGCCGCCGCCCATCCCGTGCATCTGCGGGTTCACGCCGGCGTGCCCGTAGGCATCGTAGGCGCGGCGCTTGTCGGGCTCGGACAGCATCTCGTAGGCTTCCTTCGCCTCCTTGAACTTGTCCTCGGACTCCTTGCTGTCGGGGTTGCGGTCGGGGTGGTGCTTCATGGCGAGCTTGCGATAGGCCTTCTTGATGTCCTCCTCGGAGGCATCGCGGTTCACGCCGAGCACTTCGTAGTAGTCGCGCTTGTTCGCCATTCTGGTGTCCAGCCCTTCCATGCGGAAAGGGGTGAAGGAGGCTCGCCTCCTTCACCCCGGTAGCGCGAGGTGGCGCCTCGTCAGGCGGACTTCTTGTCGTTCACCTCGGTGTATTCGGCGTCGACCACGTTGCCGTCGTCCTTGCTCCCCGATCCCGTACCGGGCCCGGGGCCCGGCCCCGCGCCGCCCTCGGGCGGGCCGCCCGGCTGGCCCTTCGCCTGGGCATCGGCGTAGAGCCGCTCGCCGAGCTTCTGGGAGGCCGTGGCGAGCGCCTGGCTCTTCGCCTCGATCGTTGCCTTGTCGCCCGCCTTGAGGACCGCCTCGAGTTCCTTCGCCGCGGCCTCGATCGACTCCTTCTCCGCCGCCTCGACCTTGTCGCCGTGCTCGGCGAGGGACTTCCTCACCGAATGCAGCAGCTGGTCCGCCTGGTTGCGCGCGGTGACGAGATCGAGTTGCCTGCGGTCCTCGTCGGCGTGGGACTCCGCGTCCTTCACCATGCGCTGGATTTCCTCCTCCGTGAGGCCGGAGCTCGCCTTGATGGTGATCTTGGATTCCTTGCCGGTGGCCTTGTCCTTCGCGTTCACGTGCAGGATGCCGTTGGCGTCGATGTCGAACGTCACCTCGATCTGCGGCATGCCGCGCGGGGAAGGCGGAATTCCCTCGAGGTTGAACTGCCCCAGGCTCTTGTTGCCGGTGGCGACGTCGCGCTCGCCCTGCAGCACGTGGATCGTCACGGCGCCCTGGTTGTCCTCGGCGGTCGAGAAGACCTGCTGCGCCTTGGTCGGGATGGTGGTGTTCTTCTGGATCAACTTGGTCATCACCCCGCCGAGCGTCTCGATGCCGAGCGAGAGCGGCGTGACGTCCAGGAGGAGCACGTCCTTCACGTCGCCCTTGAGCACGCCACCCTGGATGGCCGCGCCCACGGCCACGGCCTCGTCCGGGTTCACGTCGCGGCGGGGCTCCTTGCCGAAGAACTCCTTCACCTTCTCCTGGACCTTCGGCATGCGGGTCATTCCGCCTACCAGGATCACGTCGCCGATGTCCGAGACTTTCACGCCCGCGTCCCTGATGGCGATGCGGCACGGCTCGATGGTCCGGTCCACGAGTTCCTCGACGAGCGACTCGAACTTGGCCCGCGTGACCTTCATGGTGAGGTGGGAGGGCGCACCCTCCGCCATGGCGATGTAGGGTTCGTTGATCTCGGTCTGCTGCGACGACGAGAGCTCGATCTTGGCGCGTTCGGCCGCCATCTTCACGCGCTGGAGCGCGATCGGGTCCTTGGACAGGTCGATGCCCGACTGCTTGCGGAACTCCTCGACGATGTAGTCGATCAGGCGCTGGTCGAAGTCCTCGCCGCCGAGAAACGTGTCGCCGTTGGTCGAGAGGACCTCGAACTGGTGCTCGTTGTCGACCACCGCGATTTCGATGATGGAGATGTCGAACGTGCCGCCGCCCAGGTCGTAGACGGCGATCTTGCGGTCGCCCTCCCGCTTGTCGAGGCCGAAGGCGAGCGCGGCCGCCGTCGGCTCGTTGATGATGCGCTTGACCTCGAGACCCGCGATCCGCCCCGCGTCCTTCGTGGCCTGGCGCTGCGAGTCGTTGAAGTAGGCGGGGACCGTGATCACCGCCTCGGTGACGGGTTCGCCGAGGTAGTCCTCGGCCGTCTTCTTCATCTTGCGCAGCACCTCGGCCGAAACCTGCTGGGGCGCGATGCCCTTGCCGCGGACCTCGACCCACGCGTCGCCGTTGTCCGCGCGCGAGATCTTGTAGGGCATGAGGCCGATGTCCTTCTTGACCTCCTTTTCCTCGAACCGGCGGCCGATGAGGCGCTTGACCGCGGTGAGGGTGTTTTTCGCGTTGGTGACCGCCTGGCGCTTGGCTGTCGCGCCCACGAGGATCTCGTCATTGTCGGTGTACGCGACGATGGAGGGCGTCGTGCGCGCGCCCTCGCTGTTCTCGATGACCTTGGGCTTGCCGCCCTCCATGATCGCCACGCAGGAATTGGTGGTCCCCAGGTCGATGCCGATGATCTTTCCCATGTTCGCTGTCCTTGTTCTGAGCCTAGTTCGGAATGTCGGGGGGAGGCGCCGCTATTTCAAGCGCCCGGGGGCGGTTGCTGCGGCTATCGGGCGCGCTCTCCGGCCACCATGACGAGCGCGGGCCGGACGACGCGGTCGTTCAGGAGGTAACCTTTCTGGAGCACGTTCACGACGGTATTGGGCTCCTGGTCCGCCTCCACCTGGCTCAGGGCCTGGTGGCGGCGGGGATCGAACTTCTCGCCCCGGGGATCGATCTCGGCGAGCGCGGCCTTCTCGAAAGCCGTCGAAAGCTGGCGGTAGGTGAGCTCCACGCCCGTGCGCAGGGACTCGATCGTCGGCGACTCGACGGCCAGGGCCGCCTCGAGGCTGTCGCGCACGGCGAGGAGATCCGAGGCGAAAGACTCGTTGCCGTACTTGTGTGCCCGCGCCACGTCGTCCGCGGCGCGGCGTCGCGTGTTTTCCGTCTCGGCCAGGGCGCGGAGGAACTCGTCGTTCAGCCGCGCAACTTCTGCCTCGGCCGCCGCGAGCCTGCCTGCCAGGTCCGCTTGCCCGGCTTCGGGCCCGGCCGGGGCATCCTGCCCCTGCCCGGGCGTGATGGGGTCGTCCACAGTGCTTCTCCCTGAAAAAAACAGAACCGTTGCGAAGCAACTTGGGGCGGGCCCGGAAACTTCAAGGGATGCGCCCGTCCGACAAGCCCGAGGAAGCTTCCCGGAGGACTCGGAAGTTGCTGATTAAAAAGGGGAAGGTTGTCCACCGACACCGGCGCCCACGCCGGCCCGACGCGCTGCCCACCGGCTGTTTCGGACTACCTGCGCGGTCCCGAATTGCGCGATCCCGACACGATCCAGCTCACCACCAGGGTGACCAGGCTGTAGAGGATCGAGCCGACGAGCGCGTCCAGGAAGCCCTGCACGTGGAAGCCCTTGACGATCTGCGCCACGAGCCAGAACAGGGCCGCGTTGATCACGAAGAGGAAGAGGCCGAGCGTCACGATCGTCACCGGCAGGGTGAGCACCACGAGGATCGGCCGGATGAGCGCATTGGCGAGCCCGAGCGCGAGCGCGGCGATCACCGCCGCGAAGAAGGTCTCCACGCGCACGCCGGGATAGAGGTAGGCGACGGCAAGGAGTGCCAGCGCGCTGAGCAGCCATCGGAGCAGGAGATATCCCATGCCGGTGCCTATTTCCCCGCGCCCAGCGCGCGCGCGCGCGCCGCGGATTCGCGTGCCTCGGCCTCGGCCGCCGCGGCGTCCCAGTCGCGGCTCGCCCAGCCGTGGAGGTTCTCGAGCGCGACGATGGTGAGGGCCGTCATGAACGGTTGCGAGTCGTTCGTGGTGGGGATGTAGTGGAACTCGCGGCCGCCGGCCGCGCGGTAAGTCTCGCGGCCCTCGATTGCGATCTCCTCGAGGGTCTCCAGGCAATCGGCCGCGAACCCCGGGCAGATCACGTCGACGCGCCCCGTGCCCTTCGCGCCGAGTTCGGCGAGGGTCTGCGCGGTGTAGGGCTTGAGCCATTCCGCGCGCCCGAAGCGCGACTGGAAGGTGACGAGCGTGCGCTCGTCGTCCCAGCCGAGTTCCGTGGCGATGAGGCGCGCGCTCTTGCGGCACTCGCAGTGGTACGGGTCGCCCTTGTCGAGCGAAAAGCGCGGCAGGCCGTGGAAGCTCATCACGAGCCGGTCCGGGCGGCCGTGCTTCATCCAGTAGTCGTTCACGCCCTTCGCGATGGCCTTCACGTAGGCGGGGTGGTCGTGGAAGCCGCGCACCGTCCGGATCGCGGGCACGTTGCGCAGGCGGGAGAGCGCCGCGCCGACCGCGTCGACCACGGAGCCGGTCGTGCTCGCCGCGTACTGCGGATAGAGGGGCAGCACGAGGATGCGGTCGCAGGCCTTGCCGCGTAGCGCCGCGATGCCCTCGGCGATGCCGGGGCTGCCGTACCGGCAGGCCCCGGCGACCGCGAGCGGCGATTTCACGCGCTCGCCCAGGAAACCGCGCAGCAGCTGGACCTGCCGTTCGAGGTGCACGCGCAGCGGCGAGCCGTCCTTCGTCCAGATGGCCGCGTACTTGGCCGCGCTCTTCGCCGGTCGCACGAGGAGGATGAAACGCAGGATCACCCACCACGCCGCGCGCGGGATCTCCACCACGCGGGGATCCCACAGGAACTCCGACAGGTAGCGGCGCACCGCTCCCGCCGTGGGCGCATCGGGCGTGCCGAGGTTCACGAGCAGGACGCCCGTGCGCGACCGGGTGCCGTGCGTGTAGGGCGGTTCGGGGAGGTAGGTCATTCAGTGCTGCGACAGCGCCGACGAGATCAGCTTCGCGGTCACATCGACGATCGGAATGACCCGTTCGTAGGCCATGCGGGTGGGGCCGATGACGCCGACGGTGCCCACGACCCTGCCGTCGACCTCGTAGGGCGCGGTCACGATGGAGCACTCGTCGAGCGGCACCAGGAGGGAGTCGCCGCCGATGAAGATCTTCACGCCTTCGGCGCGCTCGCTCTCGTCCAGGAGCCCGAGGAGCTGCGCCTTGCGCTCGAACAGGTCGAAGAGCTTGCGCAGGCGCGCGCGGTCCGAGGACAGGGCCTCGACCTCGAGGAGGTTCCTCTCGCCGGAGAGCACCACGCCGTCCCCGGGCTGGCGCATCGCCTCGCCGCCCGTTTCGATGGCTGCGCGCATGAGCGCGGAAATGTCGCGGTGCAAATCGAGGAGCTCGCTGCGCACGCGGCTCGCGATGGTGGCGAAGTCGAGGCCGGCGTAGAGCTGGTTGATGGCATTGGCGGCCTCGACCAGCTGCGCGGGGCTGTAGGGCCGGTCCGTGAGGAGCACGCGGTTCTGCACCTCGCCGTCGGAGGCGACGATGATCAGCAGCACGCGCTTCTCCGAGAGGTGGAAGAACTCCACGTGCCGCAGCGAAGCCCGGCGCCGCGGGGAGACCACCACGCCTGCGAAATGGGTGAGGTCGGACAGGAGTTGCGAGGCCGCCGCGACGACGCGGTGGGGGTCGTCCGGCAGGAGGCTCTCCTCGATCTGGGCGCGCTCGACCTCCTCCAGGGGGCGCACGGTGAGCAGCGTGTCGACGAAGAACCGGTAGCCCTTCGGCGTGGGCACGCGCCCCGCGGAGGTGTGCGGGCTCGCGACGAAACCCATTTCCTCGAGATCGGCCATGACGTTGCGGATGGTGGCCGGCGAGAGTTCGAGGCTCGAGGCCCGGGAGAGCACCCGGGAACCCACGGGCTGGCCGTCCGCGATGTAGCGCTCCACGAGGATCTTGAGCAGGGCTTGCGCGCGATCGTTGAGCATGGGGGTCATTGTACGAAAAATCGGAGGGTCCGGAGGCGGGGTTTCGCCTTTGTTTGCAGGGGGCGCTGTGATCTAATGCGCTCCATGCCCACGCCCTTCAAGACCGTGGCCGTCGTCGGCAAGAGCGACGCCACGGTGCTCCCGGAAATGCTCGACCAGGTGGTGGCCGTGCTCCGTTCCCGCGGCGCCGCGGTGCTCATGGACACGCGCACCGCCCGGGCCGCTCGCGCGCCGCCGGACGAGGCGATGGCGCTCGGCGAGCTGCCGGCCCGGTCCGACCTCGCGGTGGTGGTGGGTGGCGACGGGACGCTCCTGTCCTGCGCGAGGCTCATGGTCGCCCACGGCGTGCCGCTCATCGGCGTGAATCTCGGACGGCTGGGCTTCCTCACCGACGTTCCGTCGGGCAAGGTGTCGGAGACGCTCTCGGCCGTGCTGGACGGGGACTACGTCGCCGAGGAAAGGCTCCTGCTGGGCGCGCGCGTCATGCGCGCGGGCCGCGAGATTTTCGCCACGCAGGCCATGAACGACGTGGTCGTCAGCCGCGCGGGAGCCGGCAGCATGATCGAGTTCTCCGTGCACGTGGACGGCGAGTTCATCTACAGCCTGCGGGCCGACGGCATCATCGCCGCCACACCCACGGGTTCCACGGCGTACGCGCTATCGGCGGGAGGGCCCATCCTCCACCCGGGGCTGTCGGCCATCGCGCTCGTGCCGATCTCGCCGCACACGCTGTCGAACCGGCCGGTGGCGATCCGCAGTTCGTCGCGCATCGACATCATCCTCGTCCGGGGTCCCGGGGCCCGCGCCAACTTCGACGTGCAGTCGCATGTCGACCTGGAGGCCGACGACGTGGTGGGAATCGCCGCCGCCGAGAAGCCGGCGATCCTCCTCCATCCGCGCGGCTACCGGTACTTCTCGATGCTGCGCGACAAGCTGCGCTGGAACGAGCGCAACGCCTGAGGCAACGGCCTGCGCCATGCTCCGCGCCCTCGCGCTTCGCGACTTCGTGATCGTCAAGTCGCTCGACCTGGAACTCGCCACGGGATTCACCGCGCTCACCGGCGAGACCGGCGCGGGCAAGTCGATCCTCGTGGACGCGCTGGGCCTCGTCCTGGGGAGCCGCGCCGATCCGGGCGTGATCCGGCCCGGGGCCGACCGCGCCGATCTCAGCGCGGAATTCGACGTGAGCGGCCTCGAGCCCGCGCGCCGCTGGCTCGCAGCCAACGACCTGGAGGAGGGCGAAGGCGACGCCTGCCTCGTGCGCCGCACCATCGACCGCGCGGGCCGCTCGCGCGGATTCGTCAACGGCCGGCCCGCCACGGCCTCGCAGCTGCGCGAGCTGGGCGAGCGCCTGGTGGACATCCACGGGCAGCACGAGCATCAGTGGCTCTCGCAGCGCGACTACCAGCGCCGGCTCCTCGACGCCTTTGGCGGTTCGGAGGCCGATGCGGAAGCGGTAGCGCAGCTTCACGGCGTCTGGAGGCGCGCCGCGCAGGCGCGCGAGGCCCGGGAGCGCGCCGAGGCTTCCTCGGTCCGGGAGCGCGAGTTCCTGGGCGGCGAGATCCGCGACCTGGAAGCACTCGGCTTCACGCACGAGTCGTGGGCCCGGGAGACGGCCGAGCACCGTCGCCTCGCCCATGCGCAGGAACTCATCCTCCACTGCCGTTCGGCGCTCGAGGCCGTCGACGAGGCCGAGCCGAGTGCCACCGCGCTCATCGCCGCCGCGTCCGCGAGGCTGGCCCAGGCTGCCGAGGTCGACCCGGCGCTCGTCCAGGCGCAACGCGACCTCGAGGGTGCCGCCGCGCACGCCGCCGAGGCGGCGCACCAGTTGCGCCGTTACCTGCAGGGCGTCGAGCCCGATCCCGCGCGGCTGGACGTGCTGGACCGGCGCCTTCGCGCCGTGCACGACGCGGCGCGGCGCCTGCGCGTGGAACCGGCCGGGCTGCCGGAGGCGCTCGCCGAGCGCCGCGCACGGCTCGAGGACATCGGCGGCGACCAGAGCATAGAGGTTCTTCGCGAACGCGAAGCGGCCGCCGGCGCCGCGTGCGCCAAGGCAGCCAGGGCGTTGTCCGCGAAGCGGCGCGAGGCCGCCCGCCGGCTCGGCGAGGAAGTCACGAGCCGACTCCAGGGCCTCGCCATGGAAGGCGGCAGCCTCGACGTGCACCTCGAGCTGCTTGCGGAACCGGCAGCATGCGGACTGGAGTCGGTCGAATTCCGCGTGGCGGCCCATGCGGGACAGCCCGCCGGGCCGGTCGGCAAAGTGGCCTCCGGCGGGGAGCTCTCGCGCCTGGCGCTCGCCCTGCAGGTCCTGATGGGGGGGCGCGCCGGAATCCCGACCCTCGTGTTCGACGAGGTGGATGCGGGGATCGGCGGGCGGGTCGCGGAGATCGTCGGTTCCCTGCTGGCGGAGCTTTCGCGCCATCACCAGGTGCTGTGCGTGACGCACCTGCCGCAGGTGGCCGCCTGCGCCCGCCACCAGTTGCGGGTGACCAAGCAGGCGCGAGGGGGCGGCACGCTCGCGACGGTGGAACCGCTCGACGCCGCGGGCCGCGTGGAGGAGATCGCGCGCATGCTGGGCGGGGCGCGCATCACGGAAACGACGCGGCGGCACGCCGGGGAAATGCTGGGGCAGGTTGCCGCTCCCGACGGGCACGGGAAGTCCAGGGTCGCCGGGCGAGCGCGCTAGCGCGGCGCAGCGGACATCGGAGGCAAGGGCATGGAAGTCGCGTCGGGCAAGGTGGGGCTGGTTCTCGCGGGCGGTGGCGCGCGGGCCGCCTACCAGGTGGGCGTGCTCCAGGCGATCAAGGAGATGCTTCCGGATCCAAAGGTCAACCCGTTCCCGATCATCGGCGGGACGTCCGCCGGCGCGGTCAACGCCGGCGCGCTGGCCTGCAACGCGGACGACTTCGGCAAGGCGGTGGACAACCTCCTGGACGTGTGGCGCAACTTCGAGCCCCGCCATGTCTACCGGTCGGACTTCGCCGGCGTGGCGGCCAACAGCGCGCGGTGGCTCGCGTCGCTCTTCTTCGGCGCCGTCGTGCGAGACCGGCGCGTCTCGCTGCTCGACAACCGGCCGCTCGCAGCCCTCCTCGCGAGAAAGCTCGAGTTCGATCGCATCCCGGACAACATCGCCGCGGGCGCGCTGGATGCGCTCGCCATCACCTGCTCGGGCTACACCTCGGGGCAGAGCGTCACCTTCTTCGAGGGGGCCGCGCACCTGGGCGCGTGGAAGCGGTCGCAGCGCGTGGGCATCCGGGCGAAGATCCAGGTGGAGCACCTGATGGCCTCGAGCGCGATCCCGTTTCTCTTTCCCGCGCACAAGCTGAACCGCGAGTTCTTCGGCGACGGGTCGATGCGCCAGATCGCGCCAGTCAGTCCCGCACTGCACCTGGGGGCCGATCGCGTGGTCGTGGTGGGCACGGCCAGGATCCGCAACGAAGACCCGGAGCGCACCCGGGGCGATATCTATCCCACGCTCGCACAGGTGGCCGGCCACGTCATGAACTCCATCTTCCTCGACAGCCTTGCCGTGGACATCGAGCGCCTGGAGCGCATCAACCGCACGATCAGCGCGGTGCCCCGGGACCGACTTCGCCAGCTCGGGCTCACGCTGCACCATGTCGATGTCCTCGTGATGACGCCTTCGCAGCCGCTGGATACCATCGCGATCCGGCACCTGCGCAGCCTGCCGTGGACGATCCGCTTCCTCCTGCGCCTGGTCGGGGCCATGCGCCGCGGCGGGGCGAACCTCGCGAGCTACCTGCTCTTCGAGCAGGGCTATTGCCGGGAGCTCGTGAACCTGGGCTACCACGACACGATGAAGCGCCGCGACGAGGTCGAGGCCTTTCTCGGGGGGGCCATGTGCCCGGTGCCCGGCGCCTACGCGCGCACCGTGAAGTTCTTCGTGCCGCCGGAGAAGGCGCCCGAAGCCGGAGCGCCCTGATGGCCCGCCCCGAAGCGCATCGCCGCGCCGACTACCCGCACGCCCGGGACATCGCCACGCGCTGGATGGACAACGACGCGTACGGGCACGTGAACAACGTCGTCCACTACGCGTACTTCGACACGGTCGTGAACGACTGGCTCATCCGGCAGGGGCTGCTCGACGTGCGTGAGGGGGCGATCATCGGCCTGGTGGTGGAGACCGGCTGCCATTACTTCGACTCGCTCACCTACCCGGAGACCGTGACCGCGGCGATGCGCGTGGCGCACGTCGGCAACTCGAGCGTGCGCTACGAGGTCGCCCTGTTCGGCGAGGGCAAGGACAGCGCCGCGGCCCAGGGGCACTTCGTGCACGTGTATGTCGACCGCGTCACGCGTCGGCCCACGGCGCTGCCCCAGGCCTGGAGGCGCGCGCTCGAGGCGCTCAGGCGGTGAGCATCGGGCCCACGTAGCGGGCGGCGAGCCAGCGCGAGATCGCCGTCACCTCCTCGGCGCAGACCGAATGGGGCATCGGGTAGTCGTGCCACTCGGGCGAATGGCCGCGCGCGACGAGTGCCGCGCGTGAGGCTTGCGCGAGCGCGAGCGGCACCACCGGGTCCTCCCTGCCGTGCGCCATGAAGATCGGCACAGAGGCGTTTTCGTCCGCGCTCTCGCGCTCCAAGGTCTCTGCGAGCGGCAGGTAGGTCGACAGCGCGAGAATCCCGGCGAGCGATTGCGTGTGCCGCAGGCCCGCATGCAGCGCGATCGCCCCGCCCTGCGAGAATCCCGCGAGGACTATCCGGTCCGCGGCGACGCCCCGCGATTTCTCCCGGGCGAGAAAGGCCTCCACCTGCGCCTGGGACTGGCGAATGCCGGCCTCGTCGGGCAAGCGCCCGATGTCGGCCATCGCGATGTCGTACCAGGCGCGCATGGCGTGGCCGTTGTTGATGGTGACCTGGCGCACCGGGGCATGGGGAAAGATGAAGCGCAGGGGCAGGTCCTCCGGCAGGTCGAGTTCGCGCACCAGCGGGACAAAATCCCAGCCGTCCGCTCCCAGGCCATGCAGCCAGAGGACGGTGCCCCGCGGATCGGCGCCGGTCGCGAGTTCGATGTGGGAGAGCAGTTCCATGGTCAGGTCTCGGCGGGGGTGTCGGGGGAGGGGCGGCGCAGGGCCGATTTCGGCCGGAAGGCCTTGACGATCTCCTCGCGCGTCTCGAGGTAGGGCCCGCCGATCAGGTCGATGCAATAGGGAACGGCCGCGAAGATCCCGTCCGCCCCCGCACGGCCCGGCGCGTCCTTCGTGCCCTCGAGGGTTTCGCGGATCGACTTCGGCTGCCCGGGGAGGTTCACGATGAGCGCGCCGCCGCGGATCACCGCAACCTGCCGCGAAAGGATCGCCGTCGGCACGAACGCGAGGCTTATCCGGCGCATCTGCTCGCCGAATCCGGGAAGCACCTTGTCGGCGACCGCGAGCGTGGCCTCCGGCGTCACGTCGCGCGGCGCCGGCCCGGTGCCGCCCGTGGTGACCACGAGGTGGCAGCCGGCACGGTCCACGAGCTCGATCAGGGTCGCCTCGATGGTGGCGCGATCGTCGGGGATGAGGCGGCGCTCGAAGCGCACGGGATTGACCAGCGCGCCCGAAAGCCAGGCCTCGAGCGCCGGGATGCCTTCGTCGCGGTAGTCGCCGCGCGAGGCGCGGTCGCTCGTGGCCACCAGGCCGATGGTGACGGCGTCGGGGGCGCTCATGGAACCTGCCTCTCCTGCTCCTGGAGAATGTCGTTGATCGCCTGGAAGAGTTCGCGGAAGCGCTTCGGCGGCCGGTCGGCGTCGCGCTCGAGGAGCGCGGCCTCGGCTAGCTCCCGCAGGTGGCGCACGTCGGCCAGCGGATATTCCTGCGCGAATCGCGCCACCGCCCCGGGCTCGGCGAGCATTTCCGTGCGCCAGCGCTCGGCCCGGTGGAAGAGGGCGGTCTGGCGATGCGTGGGCGCGTGCAGCGCCTCGATCTGGGCGGCGATCGTCACGGCATCGAGTTTGCGCATCAGCTTGCCTATGTACTGGAGCTGGCGGCGAACGGCCTCGTGCTTGGTCATCGTGCGGCACGCGACGACGGCCTCGCGCAGGCTCGGCGGCATCTCGATGCGGGCGAGCTGCTCCGCGGGCAGGCGCGTGAGCGCCTTGCCCGCGTCCTGCAGGTCGAGCATCTGCCGTTTGCGGCGGGTTTTGCTGATAAGATTCTCGTCGCTCATCTTGGTCATCAATGGCCGGTGCACGCGCGTTGCCGGGCCCGCAGGAGTTTAGAGGTTTTGGCGGCCGCGCGCGCGAACGGCGCATTGGCATGCCACCGGAACCCATGCCCGATACCTCTGCCGCCCCGGCGCTTCCCCTCGACCGCGCCTCGCTCGAATCGACCGCCCTTCGCGCGCTGGAGCTTGCCCGCGCACGCGGCGCGAGCGACGCGGAGGCCGAGGTTTCCGCTTCCGTGGGCCAGTCCGTGACCGTTCGCCTGGGAGAAGTCGAAACCGTCGAGTACAACCGCGACAAGGCGCTCGCGATCACGGTGTACTTCGGGAAGCGTCGCGGCAATGCGAGCACATCGGACCTCTCGCCCGAGTCCATCGGTCGCACGGTGGAGGCGGCCTGCGCCATCGCGCGCCACACCGCGCTGGACGAGGCGGCGGGGCTGCCGGAACCCCGCAGGCTCTACCGCGGCGAGGCGCCGGACCTGGACCTGTGTCATCCGTGGAACCTCCCGGTGGACTCGGCCATCGCGCTTGCGCGCGAGACGGAGGATGCGGCGCGGGCGGTGGACGCCCGGATCACCAATTCGGAAGGCGCGACGGTGTCGTCCTCGGACGTGGACTTCGTCTTCGCGAATTCGCTCGGTTTCGTCGGCGGCTTCCCGTCCTCGCGTGCGAGCATCGCCTGCGGCGTGCTCGCTTCGGAGGCTGCGGCGATGCAGCGCGACTACTGGTACTCCTCGGAGCGCGACCCCGCCCGGCTCGAGGCGGCCGCGGCCGTGGGCCGCCGCGCCGGCGAGCGCGCCGTGCGCCGCCTCGGCGCCCGGCGCGTGTCGACAGCCGACGTGCCCGTGCTCTTCGAGGCCAACGTGGCGGGCTCCCTCATCGGCCATTTCGTCTCCGCCGCGAGCGGTTCGAGCCTCTACCGCCGCTCGTCCTTCCTCGTCGACACGGCCGGCCAGCCCGTATTCTCCCCGATCGTGCACCTCGACGAGGAGCCGCACCAACCGGGCGCCATGTCGAGCGGCTGGTTCGACGGCGAGGGCGTGGCCACCTCCGCGCGCCGCGTGATCGACGCGGGAATCCTCACCGGCTACTTCCTGTCGACCTATTCGGCGCGAAAGCTCGGGCTGGAGACGACCGGCAATGCCGGCGGCAGCCACAATCTCGCGCTGCAACCGGGGAACGACGATTTCGCGGCACTCGTGCGCAGGATGGGCCGCGGCCTCGTGGTGACCGAACTCATGGGGCAGGGCGTGAATCCCGTGAACGGGGACTACTCGCGAGGCGCGGTGGGCTTCTGGGTCGAAGGCGGCGAGATCCGCTATCCCGTGGAAGAGGTGACCATCGCGGGAAACCTGCGCGAAATGTACCGCGGCATCGTCGCCATCGGTCGCGACGTCCTCGTTCGCGGGGCGAAGTCCACCGGCTCCATCCTCGTGGAGCGCATGACCGTCGCCGGTCATTGAGCGCGCGGTCCCGGCCCTTTCGCGCCGGTCGATTCTGGTAGGCTTTGCCGCGTTCCCGCCGCGGGTTGAAGCCTTCGCCAGCGGGCCCGGCACCATCAACCACCGAGGAGAATCGGATGCAGCGCAGAAAATTCCTGAACGGCGCAGGCGCAGGCATGGCCGGCATCCTGGCCGCGGGCGCGGCGCCCGCCTTTGCCCAGGGCGCGGGCGAGATCAAGTGGCGCCTCGCGTCGAGCTTCCCGAAGAGCCTGGACACGATCTACGGCGCCTCGGAAGCGATGTCGAAGCGCGTTGCCGCGGCCACCGGCGGCAAGTTCCAGATCCAGGTGTTCGCCGCGGGCGAGATCGTGCCGCCGCTGCAGGTCCTCGACGCGGTCCAGAACGGCACCGTTCACGCGGGACACACCGCGCCCTACTACTACTGGGGCAAGGATGCCGCCTTCGCGCTGGACACCGCCATCCCCTTCGGCCTGACGGCACGGCAGATGAACGCCTGGCAGATCTTCGGCGGCGGGCTCGAGCTCTTCCGCGAGTTCTACAAGGGCTACAACATCCACAACATCCCCTGCGGCAACACCGGCGCGCAGATGGGCGGGTGGTACCGCAAGGAGATCAGGAAGGCCGCCGACATGAAGGGCCTCAAGATGCGCATCGGGGGCTTCGCGGGCAAGGTGATGGAGAAGCTCGGCGTCGTCCCGCAGCAGCTCGCCGCCGGGGACATCTATCCCGCGCTCGAGAAAGGGACCATCGACGCGGTCGAGTGGGTGGGCCCGTACGACGACGAGAAGCTCGGCTTCAACAAGGTCGCCAAGTACTACTACTACCCCGGCTGGTGGGAAGGCGGCCCGCAGCTGGACCTCTACGTGAACCTGAAGGAGTGGGACAAGCTCTCGAAGGAGTACCAGAACATTCTCGAGGCGGCGTGCTGGGAGGCCAACACCTGGATGCTCGCCAAGTACGACGCCCAGAATCCCGCGGCGCTGAAGCGCCTGGTGGCGGGCGGCACCCAGCTTCGCGCCTTTCCGCGCGAGACGATGGTGGCCGCCTACAAGGCGGCGCTCGAGGTCTACAAGGAAGCCGGCGAGAAGAGTCCCGCCTTCAAGAGGATCTACGAATCGATGGCGGCGTTCCGCAGCGAACAGCTGCTCTGGTTCCGCGTGGCGGAGAAGGGCTTCGACGACTTCATGCACGGCATCGGGTCGATCAAGTAGGGGCTACTTGCCGCCGCGAAGCACCCGCTCGATCTCCTCGGCGGCCTTTTCCTCGGACGTCTTCTCCCGGCCGCGGCCCTTGGCGGGTGCGCTCCCGGGCGAGCCGCCCTCGAGCGCGCGCTCGGTCGCCGCGGCGGGATCCCCGTCGGTCGGCGGCACTCCGGGCCCGCGCAGGTCCCGCATCAGGTCGTTCGCCTGGGTTCCCTGGTCGACTTCGGGAATGTCGAACCGGATCGTCGCGGGGTCCGCCTTGGGCGCCTCGTCCTTGTACACCATGACCATCTGCGGAAAGGCGATCACGAGTCCGACCATCACCATCTGGATAGCCACGAACGGCACGGCGCCCCAGTAGATCTGCCCGGTCGTGACGGGCGCGGTGCGCCTTCCGGTGACCTTGTCGAGGTACTCCCTGGCCGGCGCGACGCTCCTCAAATAGAAGAGCGCGAAGCCGAAGGGCGGATGCATGAACGAGGTCTGCATGTTCACCCCCAGCAGGATTCCGAACCAGATCAGGTCGATGCCGAGCTTCTCCGCCACGGGCACGAGGAGCGGAACGATGATGAACGCGAGCTCGAAGAAGTCGAGAAAGAAGGCGAGCAGGAAGACGAGGACGTTCACCGCGATGAGGAAACCGATCTGCCCGCCAGGGAGGTTCGCGAGGAGTTCCTCGACCCACTTGTGGCCGTCGATGCCGTAGAAGGTGAGGCTGAAGACCCGCGCGCCGATGAGGATGAAGAGCACGAAGGTGGAGAGCTTCGCCGTCGTGTCCATCGCCTGGCGGAGCAACCCGAACGAGAGCCTGCGCCTCGCCACCGCCATCGCGAGCGCCCCGGCCGCTCCCATGGCGCCGCCCTCGGTGGGCGTCGCCCAGCCGAGGAAGATCGTGCCCAGGACGAGAAAGATGAGGCCGAGCGGCGGGACGAGCACAAAGATCACCTGCTGCGCCAGGCGCGACAGGACTCCGAAGCGCAGCAGGCCGTTGGCGAGGGCGAGGACGAACGCGAAGGTGGCGCCCGCGCCGGCGGCGAGTACCAGCCGCTCGTCCAAGTGCGCCTCCGGGTAGCGCTCCAGGTACCAGAGACGGTCGAAGGCCACGGCGACCGCCGCCGAGGCCGCCACGAGGAGGGCGAGCGAGGTCGTGCCGGCGGATCCGTCGGCCTCCTTGAGCGTGCGCGCTTCCGGCGGCAGCGCGGGCGCCCACGCGGGCTTCACCACCGCCACGCCGATGGTGTAGAGGGCGTAGAGGCCCGTGAGGACGAGCCCGGGGATGATCGCACCGGCGTACATGTCGCCCACGGAGCGGCCCAGCTGGTCGGCCATGATGATGAGCACGATCGACGGCGGGATGATCTGCGCGAGCGTGCCCGAGGCGGCGATGACCCCGGTCGCGAACCGCCGGTCGTAGCCGTAGCGCAGCATGATCGGCAGCGATATGAGTCCCATCGAGATGACCGAGGCGGCCACTACGCCCGTGGTCGCCGCGAGCAGCGCGCCCACGAAGATCACCGCGAATCCGAGCCCGCCACGGAGCGACCCGAAGACCTGGCCTATGGTGTCGAGGAGATCCTCGGCCATGCCGCTTCGCTCGAGCACCAGGCCCATGAAGGTGAAGAAGGGCACCGCGAGGAGCGTCTCGTTCGACATGATCCCCCAGACCCTTTCCGGGAGCGCCTGGAAGAGTTCGGGGCGCAGCAGCCCCAGCTCGATGCCGACCAGCCCGAAGAATATCCCGTTGGCGGCGAGCGCAAACGCGACGGGATAGCCCAGCAGGAGGAACGCCACCAGCGCCGCGAACATGATCGGCGCGAGGTTGTGTGCGAGGAACTCCATCAGGGCCGGTTCTCCGCGATCCTGCGGTTCTCCTCGGCGAGTTCCTGCTCCGCGGCGCGATCGTGCGGCGACAGGCCGGGGTCGGGCGCGTGGCCGCGCAGGAACCCGATGCGCTTGACGAGCTCCGAGAGGCCCTGCAGCGCGAGCAGCGAGAAGCCGATGGGCACGAGCAGGCGCGCGGGCCAGATCACGAGCCCGCCGGCGCTGCCGGAGATCTCCTCGTGCACCCAGGTGCGCACGAAGATGGGCCACGAAAGGTAGACGAATACCAGCGCCATGGGCAGCAGGAAGAAGACCGTGCCGAAGACGTCGATCCAGGCCTGGGTGCGGCGCGAGAAGCGGCCGGCGACCACGTCGATCCTCACATGCTCGTTCCTGAGCAGCGTATATCCGGCGCAGAGGAGAAAAATCGCCGAGAAGAGGTACCACTGCGCCTCGAGGAACGCGTTGGAGCTGTAGTTGAAGACCTTGCGCACGATCGCGTTCAACGCGCTCACCACGACCGCCACGAGGACGAGCCAGTACACACACTTGCCGACGCGCTCGTTCAGCCGATCGATCCACCGGGAAATTCTCAGCATTGCGTCCATCGCTTCTCCTCCGTCCCTGCCGCGGCACACGTCCGCCGCCTCCGGCCGGCTGGGGCGATTATAGGGGAGGGTGCCGGGAGGCCGGAGCGACCGGCCTGCGTGCTAGAATCCTCCACGCTTTCAATCACTTCCCGAGGCCCCGGCAGCGCCGGGCCGACCATGTTCCCCGATACCCACACCATCGCCGCGGTTGATCCCGAAATCTGGCAGGCCATCCAGGACGAGTGCCGCCGCCAGGAGGACGGCATCGAGCTGATCGCTTCCGAGAACTACGCGAGCCCCGCGGTGCTGGCCGCGCAGGGCACGCCGCTTACCAACAAGTACGCGGAAGGCTATCCCGGCAAGCGCTACTACGGCGGCTGCGAGTTCGTGGACGTGGCCGAGAGCCTCGCCATCGCGCGCGTGAAGAAGCTCTTCGGCGCCGAATACGCCAACGTCCAGCCGCACTCCGGATCGCAGGCGAACCAGGCCGTGTACATGGCGATGTTGAAGCCCGGCGACACGATCCTCGGCATGTCGCTCGCCCACGGTGGCCACCTCACGCACGGGGCCGCGGTGAATCTCTCCGGCAAGCTCTACCACTCGGTGGCCTACGGGCTTGGCGAAACCGAGGAGATCGACTACGACCAGGTGCGAGACCGCGCGCGCGAGTTCAATCCGCGCATGATCGTTGCGGGCGCCTCGGCCTACGCGCTGCGCGCCGACTGGCAGCGCTTCCGGGACATCGCGGACGAGGTCGGGGCGATGCTGATGGTCGACATGGCGCACTACGCGGGGCTTGTCGCCGCGGGGCTCTACCCGAACCCGGTGGGCATCGCCGATTTCGTGACCAGCACGACGCACAAGACGCTGCGCGGGCCGCGCGGCGGCGTGATCCTCGCCGCGGCAGAGCACGAGAAGGCGCTCAACTCGGCCATCTTTCCGGCGATCCAGGGCGGGCCGCTGATGCACGTCATCGCCGCCAAGGCGGTCGCCTTCCGGGAGGCGCTCGAGCCGGCCTTCAAGTCCTACCAGGCGCAAGTGCTCGCGAACGCGCAGCGCATGGCCGCCACCCTGGCCGGACGGGGCCTGCGGATAGTCTCGGGAAGGACCGAAAGCCACCTCTTCCTCGTCGACCTGCGCGCCAAGAAGGTGACCGGCAAGGACGCCGAAGCCACGCTCGGAGAAGCCCATATCACCGTCAACAAGAACGCCATCCCGAACGATCCGGAAAAGCCCTTCGTTACGAGCGGGATACGCGTGGGCTCTCCCGCCATGACGACGCGCGGCTTCGGCGAGACGGAAGCGGCCGCGGTGGCCAACCTCATCGCCGACGCGCTCGAGGCGCGCGGCGATGCGGCGCGGCTCTCCGCCATCCGCGAGCAGGTGAACGCGCTGTGCGCGCGTTTCCCCGTGTACGGTCCCGCCATGCGGGCATCCTATGGCCTCGCCTGAGAGGCGCCGGGAGCCAGTGCGATGAAATGCCCCTTCTGCGGCGCCGAGGACACGCAGGTCATCGACTCGCGCGTGAGCGAGGAGGGCGATTCAATCCGCCGGCGCCGACGCTGCCAGGTGTGCGCGAAGCGCTTCACGACCTACGAGACGGCGGAGCTGCGCATGCCGCAGATCGTGAAGGGCAACGGCCAGCGCGAGGACTTCTCCTCCGCGAAGCTGCGCACCGGCTTCCAGCGTGCGCTGCACAAGCGGCCGGTCACGACGGAACTCGTGGACGCGGCGATCACCCGCATCGAGCAGAAGCTCCTGGCCCTGGGCGAGCGCGAGGTCGACTCGCGCCGGCTGGGCGAGATGGTGATGGAGGAGCTGCGAAAGCTCGACAAGGTGGCCTACATCCGCTTCGCGAGCGTCTACCGCAGCTTCTCGGATGTCGACGACTTCCGGGACGTCATCCGCGAGGTGCGGGACAAGTAGGGTGAGCTTCTCCGCCGAAGACCATGCCCTGATGGCGCGCGCGATCGCGCTGGCCTCGCGCGGGCGCGACACCGCCACGCCGAACCCGAGCGTGGGCTGCGTCATCGCAAGGTCCGGGCGCATCCTCGGCGAAGGCTGGCACGCGCGGGCCGGGGAGCCGCACGCCGAGGCGATGGCGCTCGCGGCGTGCACGGAATCGCCCCGGGGCGCGACCGCCTACGTGACGCTGGAGCCGTGCAGCCATCACGGCCGGACGCCGCCCTGCGCGGACGCCCTCGTCGAGGCGAAGCTCGCGCGCGTCGTCGCCGCACTCGACGATCCCAATCCGCAGGTGTGCGGGAAGGGTCGCGAGAGACTCCTCGCCGCGGGCATCCGCGTGGAGACGGGGCTCCTCGCCGCCGAGGCACGGGAGGCGCACCTCGGTTTCCTCGCGCGCATGACGCGGGGCAGGCCGTGGATGCGCATCAAGTCCGCGGCGTCCCTCGATGGGCGCATCGCGCTCGCCAACGGGGAGAGTCGATGGATCACGGGAGAAGCCGCGCGACGGGATGTGCACGCGCTTCGTGCCCGCTCCTGCGCCATGCTCACCGGCGTCGGCACGGTGCTTCGCGACGACCCGTCGCTCACCGTGCGCGACGTCCCGTGCTCCCGGCAGCCGCGGCGCGTGGTGGTCGACAGCCGCCTCGAGACGCCACCCACCGCGAAGATCCTTTCCGGAGAGCCGACGCTCGTGTTGACCGTGAGCGAGGATCGCGCACGGCGCGCGGCGCTGGAGGCGCGGGGCGCCGAGGTCGTGACCGTCGCCGCCGTCGGGGGAAAGACCGACCTCGGGGCGGTGGCGAGGCTTCTCGCGGAGCGCGGCTTCAACGAAGTGACCGTCGAGACGGGAACGAAGCTGAACGGCTCGCTCCTGCGCGCGGGCGTGGTCGACGAGATCGTGCTCTACTTCGCGCCGCTCCTGCTGGGCGACGCGGCGCAGGGGCTGTTTGCCTTGCCGGTGTTCGAGCAACTCGGCGAGGCGTTGCGCCCGCGCATCGTGGACGTGCGCCGGATCGGGGAAGACATCCGCATCACCACCAGACTGGAGGGCTGAAATGTTCACCGGCATCGTGACCGCCATCGGGCGAATATCCACTGCCCGCCCCGGGGGCGACGGCCTGCGACTGCGGATCGACGCCCCGGGCTTCGGAATGGCGGACGTGGCGCTCGGCGATTCCATCGCCCTGCAGGGCGTCTGCCACACGGTCGTCGCGAAGGACGACGGCGGCTTCGAGGTGGACACGTCGGCCGCCACGCTCGCGGTGACGACGGGACTCGCCGAGGGCCGCGAAGTGAATCTCGAGAAATCGCTCACCCTGGCCGACCGGCTCGGCGGGCACCTCGTGAGCGGACACGTCGACGGCGTGGGCACCGTCTCGGCCTTCGAGGACCTCGGCGGGAGCTGGCGCCTGGAAGTCGAAATGCCGGAGGACCTCGCGCGCTACGTCGCGCGCAAGGGGTCGATCGCCGTGGACGGCGTGAGCCTCACGGTGAACGCGGTCTCGGGCCTGCGTTTCGAGGTGAACATCATTCCGCATACCCGGTCGGCGACGACGCTTCGCCGCCTGGCCGCGGGAAGCCCCGTGAACCTCGAGGTCGACATGACCGCGCGCTATCTCGAGCGCCTGGTCGGCGAGCGGGCGTAGGCTCGCCCCGGACGGAGCCTGCCGGCCCGGATCAGTCGAGCTTCTCGCGGAACTTCGCCTCGACGTCCTGCGCGGAACCCGGCTGGCGCACGCGCACCACGAAGACATAGTCGCCCTTCGGCACGAGGCGAACGTAGGCGCCGTGGCTCGGCCCGCCGGCGAGGGTGACGGGCTCGAGGGCCTTCGATTCGCGGCCCAGGCCCACCTGCTCGACGTCGAGCTGGACGCTCGCGCCGGCCACCGCGGACTGGCTCGCCGCGTCGAAGACGGAGACGTTCACGTGGTAATGGCCGCTTCCGCCCGGAATGCCGCCGTGGAGCTTCCTTTCCGGCGAGCCGGCCGGAAAGCCGCGCATCCGCTCGGCGCTCACGAGGCCCAGGTAGACGTCCAGGCCGTCGACGGTGACGCGGTGCGGACCGGCACCGGGGGGCAGCTGCGCCTGCGCGCCTTTCGGCGCCTTGGGCGGGCCCGCCGGATTGAACAGGTGGAGCACGGCCGCTTTCAGTTCGGCGTCGGTCAAGTCGGCCTTGCCCCCGCGCGGCGGCATGCCGCCGTGGCCCCGGATCGCGGAGAGCACCAGGGAATCCACGCCGCGGTTGAAGCGCGGCGCCCACGCTCCCTTGTCACCCGGCTTCGGCGCGCCGGCGGTGCCGGCGTCGTGGCAGCGGGCGCAATGGCTCTTCACGACCTCCGCCGCGCTTCGCTGCGCGGCGAGCGCCGGGGCGGTCGCGAATGACAGGATGATCAGGGCGAGCGCACTTGCAGCGGCCAGGAAAGGCGATGCAAGGCGGTGAGACATCCGAAGGTGGTCCATGGCTCCTCCTCGTGGCGGGCGTAGGGGCCCCCTGATGGAAAAGAAACACCATTACGCGCGCCGCGGACTTGACGAAAGGCAATCCCCGCAGAGATAGGCGCGAACCCGGCGCAGGCCATGCTGCCGTGCACCAGGGATGCCGCGGCGGGCGATTTGACGCCCAATCGGGCAAAATAGCGGTTCACGAGGGAGAGCACGCCTTGAACATCAGCCCCACCGAAGAGATCATCGACGAAATCCGCCACGGGCGCATGGTCGTGCTGGTCGACGCCGAGGACCGCGAGAACGAGGGCGATCTCGTGCTCGCCGCCGATTTCGTGACCCCGGAGGCGATCAACTTCATGGCCACGCACGCGCGCGGCCTCATCTGCCTCACCCTCAGCGAGGAGCGTTGCCGGCAGCTCGCGCTTCCCCTCATGGTGAGCAACAACCGCTCGCCGCACGGGACCGCCTTCACGGTCTCCATCGAGGCTGCCACCGGCGTGAGCACGGGCATCTCCGCGGCCGATCGCGCACGCACGGTGCGCATGGCGGTCGCGAAGCACGCCAAGCCCGCCGACATCATCCAGCCGGGACACATCTTCCCGGTGATGGCGCAGAACGGCGGCGTGCTGGTGCGCGCCGGCCACACGGAAGCCGGCTGCGACCTCTCGGAGCTTGCGGGCCTCACGCCCGCGGCGGTCATCTGCGAAGTCATGAAGCCCGACGGGGAGATGGCGCGCCTGCCCGATCTCGTCGAATTCGCGGCACGGCACCACCTCAAGGTGGGGACGATCGCCGACCTGATCCGCCACCGCAGCGAGACCGAGAAGGTCATCGCGCGGGTCGCGGACCGCTCGATCGCCACGCCCTACGGGCCGTTTCGCCTGTGCGTGTACCACGACAGCTCCGCGGGCGAGCTGCACTACGCGCTGGTCAAGGGGGAGCCCACGCCGGAACGGCCGGTCCTCGTGCGCGTGCACGAGCCGTTCCACTCGATCGACATGTTCGACTTCGACGCGAGCCGGCACGCCTATTCCGTGCAGGACTCGATGCGCATCATCGCCCACCACAAGGAAGGCGTGATCGTGCTGCTGCGCCGCCACGAGCCGCCCGCGGAGGTCCTCGAGCGCTTCTCCGCGGTCCCGGTGCCCGCGCGCTCGGTGCGCAAGTGGGATCCGAAGTTCCACGGTATCGGCGCGCAGATCCTGCGCGACCTCGGCGTCGGGCTCATGCGGGTCCTGGCGAGGCCCAAGCGCATCCCGAGCATGGAAGGCTTCGGCCTCGAGGTGGTCGAGTACGTCTCGCCGGACGACGCGACGCAGGTGAGGGCCGTATGACCGCCTTCGCACCCGACCTCAAGGGCGACGGGCTTGCCGTCGCCATCGTGTGGAGCCGCTTCAACGAGGACATCGTGCGCGAGCTCCTGACCGCCTGCGACCGCGAGCTGGTGAACCTGGGCGTCGCGCCCGCCGACATCGACGTGGCGAGCGTTCCCGGCGCCCTGGAGATACCGCTCGCCCTGCAGGCGCTCGCCCTGCGCACGCGCGGTTTCGGCCGCCGCTATGACGCGCTCGTGGCGCTGGGCGCCGTGATCCGCGGCGATACCTACCATTTCGAGGTCGTCGCGAACGAGAGCGCCCGGGGCATCGTGGAAGTCCAGCTGGAGACCGGCGTGCCGGTGGCCAATGCGGTGCTCACCACGAGCACCGAGGAGCAGGCGCGCGAGCGCGCCGCGGTGAAGGGCGCGGAAGCCGCGCGCGTCGCCGTGGAGATGGCCAACCTCCTGAAAGCGGTGAGCGGATGAGGTCCCCCCGGCGCCGGGCGCGGGAATTCGCGCTACAGGGCCTGTACCAGTGGCAGATGACCGGCGCCGATGCCGGCGAGGTGCTGCGCAACCTCGCGGAACTCGAGGGCCACGGGGCCGCCGACGGGGCGTTCCTCGAAGCCGAGATCGCCGGCGTGATTGGTGAGGCCGCGGGCCTGCGGGTGCTCCTCGAGCCTCTCGCCGATCGCAAGTGGGCGGAAGTGAGCCCGGTGGAAAAGGCGATCCTCCTGATGGGCGCGTGGGAGATCGTCCATGCGCCGCAGGTTCCCTACCGGGTCGCGATCAACGAGGCGATCGAGCTCGCGAAGCGCTTCGGCGGCATCGACGGGCACAAGTACGTGAACGGCATTCTCGACCGGATCGCCGCGGCGGCTCGTCCCGAGGAAGTCGCGGCCGGCCGCACGGCCGATCGGAAACCGAGGCGGGCGGAGAAGGAGAAGGCCGCGCGCGTTCCCCCGCACAAGGTGCAGGCATGACCCAGAAATCGCCGGAATTCGACGTAATCGCCCGACACTTCACGCGCCCGGCGCGCAACGCGGTCCTCGGTGTCGGCGACGATTGCGCGCTGGTCGATGTCTCCAACGGGATGGACCTCGCCGTTTCCACCGACACGATGGTCTCGGGAACGCATTTCTTTCCCGACGTCGATCCCGAGACCCTGGGGCACAAGGCGCTCGCGGTGAACCTCTCGGACATGGCGGCCATGGGGGCGATGCCCTACTGGGCGATGCTCGCGCTGACCGTTCCCGAGGTGAACCACGAGTGGCTTGAGAAGTTCGCCAAGGGCTTCTTCGACCTGGCGGAGGAGTTCGGCGTGTCCCTCATCGGCGGCGACACCACCAAGGGTCCGCTCACCATGACGGTCACGATCATGGGAGAGGTGCCCGCCGGTGCCGCGCTGCGCCGAAGCGGTGCGCGTCCCGGCAACGACATCTGGATCTCCGGCCACTTGGGCGACGCGGCGCTCGCCGTGGCCCATCGCCGCGGCCAGGTGAAGCTCTCGGAGGCCGATTACCTGGAGGCGGTGATGCGCCTGTACGAGCCGATGCCGCGCGTGAGCCTCGGGCAGGCGCTGCGCGGCCTCGCCACCAGCGCCATCGACGTCTCCGACGGCCTGCTCGCCGACCTGGATCACATCTGCGCGCTCTCCAAGGTCGGCGCGACGGTGGAGGCCGAGCGCCTGCCGATATCCGAAGTCGGTGCCCGGCACATCGACACTCCCCAGGGCCTGAGCGCCGTGGTGTCCGGCGGCGATGTCTACGAACTGTGCTTCACGGCGCCGTCGACCGCGCGCGAGAGCATCGAGGACCTGACGGAAGTCCTGCGCATTCCGATCACGCGGATCGGCCAGATCCGCAAGGGCAGGGGCGTGTCCCTCATGGGCGCCGACGGCAAGCCGATCAAGGTCGACGGGCGTGGATTCGACCACTTCACGGCGACCTGACGCGCGCTTCCTCGTCGCGCATCCCGCTCATTTCATCGCACTGGGATTCGGGGCGGGCCTGGTGCCGCGGGCGCCGGGAACCGCCGGCACGCTCGCCTCCCTTGCGCTCTACTGGCTGCTCGCGCTCGCCCTGCCGCCGCTGGCCATCGCCTTCCTCGCCGTGCCGCTCTTCTTCGTGGGTGTGTGGGCCTGCGGGGTGGCGGGCAGGAACCTGGGTTCGGAAGATCACGGTGCCCTGGTCTGGGACGAGATCGTCGCATTCCTGCCGCTCGCGGCGCTCGCCTCGGCAAGCCCCTGGCTGCAGGCCTTCGCCTTCGCGCTCTTTCGTCTCTTCGACGTCTGGAAACCCTTCCCGATCCGCCAGTTCGAGTCCCGCGTGAAGGGCGGGCTGGGCGTCATGCTCGACGATCTCCTCGCCGCCTGCTACGCCTACCTCGTCTTCGCCGTCACCGTCATCGCCGTGCACCGACTCGGACCCTCGCCATGAAACCCTGGCCCTACCCACGCCTCATCGCCCACCGGGCGGGCGGCGCGCTTGCACCGGAAAACACCCTGGCCGCGATCCGGTTCGGCAAATCCCTCGGCTACCGGGCCGTGGAGATCGACGTCCGGTTCACGCGCGACGGCGTCGCGGTGCTCCAGCACGACCGTGAGATCGACCGCAACACCAACGGGAAAGGTGCGATCGCGGACCACACCTGGGCGGAGCTGCAATCGCTGGACGCGGGTTCCTGGCGGGGGGACGCGTTTCGCGGCGAGCCCCTGGCGCGGTTTCCGGACGCGGTCGCGCTGCTGAGATCCTTGCGGATGTTTGCCCATGTCGAGATCAAGCGCGTCCCGGGGCGTCACCGCGAGTGCGGGGAGCAAGTGGCACGCGCCGCGGCCTCGGGATGGGAAGGGGCTGCGGAGCCACCGCTGCTCATCTCGTTTTCGGCGGACGCCCTCGCTGCCGCCAAGGCGGCGGAGCCTTCGCTCGCGCGGGGCTGGATCGTCGAGGAACCCTGGGACGGCGACCTTTCGCCGCTCGACAGGCTCGACGCGGCATCGTTTCACCTGGAGCACGTGTTGATCACGCCGGCGCTGGTGGCGCGCGTGCACGCGCAAGGCCGGCGAATCCTGGCCTGGACCGTCGACGACCTGGCGCGCGGCGAGGAATTGCTCGCGATGGGCGTCGACGGCATCGTCACGGACAACCTGCGCGAGTTCGCGCTCCGCTTTCCCGAGCTCCTCTAGCCGGCCTCCAGCTTCATCAATCCCTTGCGACCCTTTCTTGAGGCGTCGTCGCAGGATCTATTGCCAAGCCGCTGATTTTCGTGTCTATTATGGCCGGACAGCCCCAGCCATGCCATGCCTCTCCCCGGCATCGGTTCGACGAACGAACATTTCGGCAGGTCAAACGTGGCCCGAATCGCGGTCTTCAACCAGAAGGGCGGCGTCGGCAAGACGACGACCACGCTCAATCTAGCCGCGGCGATTGCTGCCCGCGGAGGCCTTCCGCTGGCCATCGACCTCGACCCGCAGGCGCACCTGTCGGCCATCGCCGGCGCTGTGCCGCGAACCTCGGACGGCAGCATCTACGCGTTCTACCGCGACGCGAAGCCGCTCTCCAGGCTCGTGGTCGCCTCGCCGCTGGGTTGGCCGGTCATCCCGGCCCACATCGAACTCGCCAAGGTGGACACCCAGTTCGGCAAGGGCCCGAACATCCTCAACCGGTTGCGCGTGGGGCTCGACCGGGACGGAATCGGCGAGGCCGGCTGCGTGCTCATCGACTGCTGCCCGATGCTCGGCGTGCTTTCGCTCTCCGCGATCTTCGCGGCGGAGCGCGTCCTCGTTCCCGTTTCGGCCGATTACCTCGCGGTGAAAGGCGCGGTGCAGGTCGAGCGCACGCTGAACGCCCTGCAACGCGTGGTGGGTCGACGCATCGAGCGGCGTTACGTGATCACCCGGTTCGACGGGCGGCGCAGGATGTCGTGGGACATCCTCGCCTCGGTCAAGGCGCGCTTCGGCGCGGATGTGGCCGAGAGCCGGATCTCCGAGAACGTGAGCATCGCCGAAAGCCCGTTTCGCGAGCGCGACGTCTTTTCCCACGCGCCGGCGAGCCGGGGTGCCGCGGACTACGGCGCGCTCTTCGACGAGCTGGAAACGACGGGGTTCCTCGACGCGGCGCCTGCCCGCAAGCCGCTCGCAGCCGTCGCCTAGGGGCGCCTAGCCGTCGCCGCGACGGCCCTCGTCGGCGATCAGCGAGATCACCCCTTCGAAATCCGAGGCGTCCGCGGGCAAGGGGTCCTGGCTCTCGTGGGCTTCCAGCACCACGCAGTGGTGATAGACCTGCCGGAGCTTGCGCTCGGCCTCCTCGCGGTCGCGGCCCTGGATGGTGAGGTTGTCGACCACCGAGCCCCCGCGCGTGCGAATGCGAAAGCCGAACTTCTTCATTTCCAGCGTCATGTGACGGCGCTCCCGGGCGTTTGCCCCCGCGGGGCCGTCTATGCGGCACTCGCCTGGGGTGATCTGAGCTTCGCGTCGAGATCCCGTAGCGCCGTCCGGAGCCCCTCCTCCACCACGGGGTGGTAGAAGGGCATCTCGAGCATCGATGCGACCGTCATTCTGTTCGCGGCCGCCCAGGCGAGCAAGTGCCCGATGTGCTCGGCGGCGGGGCCGGCCATTTCCGCGCCCAGGAAGCGACCCGTGGCCCGGTCCGCGTAGACGCGCAAATGCCCCCGGTTCACCCGCATCACCCGGGCGCGACCCTGGTTCTCGAAGGACACCTCGCCCGCGACGAAGCTGCCGGAGGGGAGCTTCGCGAAGCCCCGGCCCACGATGGCGATCTGAGGGTCGGTAAACACCACCGCGAGCGGCATGCGGCGCAGGCCGCGTTCGGGCGTCGCCGGAAACCGTGCGGCATTGCCGCCCGCGATCCGGCCTTCGTCGGCGGCCTCGTGGAGCAGGGGAATGTCGTTCGCCGCGTCGCCCGCGATGAAGAGGTTCGTGTCGCCGACGCGCAGCGTCGCGGAGTCGAATTCCGGCACGCCCGAGGCGTCGAGCGCGAGCCCGAGGCCTTCCAGTCCCAGGCCGTCCACGTTGGGACGCCGGCCCGTGGCGGCGAGCAAGTAGTCGAAGGTCTCCGTGCACTCGGATCCGTCCAAGCGCGTGTAGGCCACTTCCACGCCCTGCGCGGTCCGTGCGACGCGCTTTACGTGCGCATCGGGGTCGAGGTAGATGTCCCCGGAAAGCGCGCGCACGGCGGCGTCGCGCACGACGGGATCGGTGAGCGGGCCCACGCGCCCGCCGCGGCCGAGCACCACGACCCGCACGCCGAGGCGGGAGAGTGCCTGGCCGATTTCCAGGCCGATGACCCCGGGTCCGAAGACCGCCACGGAGGCGGGCAGGGTATCCCAGGAAAACACGTCGTCGTTCACCACGAGGCGGTCCCCCGCGGCCTCGAGCATCGCCGGCACCGCCGGACGCGACCCCGTGGCGATAACGGTCGCGCGGGCGGTGATGCGCAACGTGCCGTCGACCTCCAGCGTGTTGCGATCCACGAAACGCGCCCGGCCGCTCACGCGGTCGGCGGTGGGAAGCGCCTCGACATCCTGCACGACGAAACCCACGAAGCGATCGCGCTCGCTTCTCACGCGCGCCATGACCTCGCGGCCGTCGATCCGCTTCGTGCCTTCGACATGGACGCCGAAGCCCGCGGCGTGGTCAATGGCGTGTGACGCTTCCGCCGCGGCGATGAGGAGCTTCGACGGCATGCAGCCCACGCGGGCGCAGGTGGTGCCGTGGGGGCCGGACTCGACGAGCACGGCCCGGGCACCGCCCGCGCGCGCGGCCCGGTAGGCGGCGAGGCCGGCGGTTCCGGCGCCGATGATGGCGACGTCGACGTTGAGGGACTTCATGGTGCTCTCCTGGAAGGGGCGGGCCGGCTCCGATGCCGGATGCACCGTGAGTCGGCCCGGGTGGGACGATGCTTACGCCGCGAGCTTGGGCTTGCCCGCGAACCAGGCTTCGAGTTCGTCGGCGCCGCCGATGAGCTTCCCGCCGATGAAGGCCTGCGGCGCCGTTCCGCGCCCGGAAACGGCGCGGATGGTGGAGAAGCTCACGTTCTTGCCGATCGCGACTTCCTCGTAGGCCACGCCGTTCGCTTCCAGCAGCGCCTTCGCGCGCGCGCAGTGCGGGCAGCCGGGCTTGGTGAAGATGACGGCCGGCTCGGGTGCCTTCGCGGCCGGCGCGAGGTACTTGAGCATCGTGTCCGCGTCGGAGACCTCGAAGGGGTCTCCCTCCTTCTCGGGCTCGATGAACTGCTTCACGACGACGCCGTCCTTCACGAGCATCGAGTAGCGCCACGAGCGCTTGCCGAAGCCGAGGTTCGACTTGTCGACGAGCATGCCCATCTTCCCGGTGAATTCGCCGTTGCCGTCGGGGATGAACGTGACGTTCGGCGCGTTCTGGTCCTTCTGCCACTCCGACATCACGAAGGCGTCGTTCACCGAAAGGCAGACGATTTCGTCCACGCCCAGGCCGGAGAAGGTCGCGGCGAGCTCGTTGTAGCGCGGCAGGTGGGTGGTCGAGCAGGTGGGCGTGTAAGCCCCGGGCAGGGCGAAGACGATCACCGTCTTTCCCGCGAAGATCTGGTCGGTGGTGACGTCCTTCCACTGGTTGTCCCGGCGCGTGCGGAACGTGACGGCGGGGACTTTCTGGCCTTCCTTGGGCTGCAGCATGGCGCGACTCCTGGGTGGTTATAGATGACAGAACCCATTATAGGCGTTGGTGATTGATTTTTCCAATTGATAATGGTTATACTTTCCATAGCCAACCCCAATTGACGCGACCATGACCCTCACCGAACTGCGCTATGTCGTCGCCCTCGCCCAGGAGCGCCACTTCGGCCGCGCCGCGCAGAAGTGCTTCGTCACCCAGCCCACGCTCTCGCTGGCGCTCGCCAAGCTCGAGGAAGAGCTCGGCGTACTCCTCTTCGAGCGCAACAAGAACGAGGTGCTGGTGACCGCCTTGGGAGGCGACATCGTCGAACAGGCCCGGCGCGTGCTGGACGAGGCGGGAAAGATCGCCTCGCTCGCGCGCGGCAGCCAGGACCAGCTCGCCGGGGCCTTGCGCCTGGGCGTGATCCCGACCATCGGGCCCTACCTGCTGCCGGAACTGGTGCCCATCCTGCGCAAGCGCGCCCCTGGCATGCCGCTCATGATCGAGGAGAACTTCACCGGCAACCTGGTCCCGATGCTGCGCGACGGCGAGATCGACGTGGCGATCGTGGCGCTGCCCTTCACGGTTCCCGGCGTGAAGACGCGAACGCTCTACGAGGAACCGTTCAGCGTCGTGGTGCCCGAGGGCCACGCCTGGGCGAAGCGAAAGCGCGTCCGCCCGGACGAGCTCTCGGGGGAGAGCCTGCTCGTGCTGAACGCGGGGCACTGCTTCCGCGACCAGGTGCTGGAGACCTGCCCCGGGCAGTCGAACACCGCCAATCCCGACGGCGCTCGCTCGGGCAGCTCGCTGGAGACGATCCGCAACATGGTGGCTTCCGGTCTCGGCGTGAGCGTGCTGCCAGCAACCGCGCTGCAACGGCGCTACCTCACCAGGCTCGTGAAGGAAATTCCCTTCACCGATCCAGCGCCTTCGCGCAAGGTCGCCATCGCATGGCGCGCGAGCTTCTCGCGCCCAGAGGCCGTCGAGGTCCTGGCCGGCGCAATCGGTTCGGTGAAGCTCGCCTGCCTGAAGCGGGGCGCCGCGCCCGGGAAGGCGACCCCTCGGCGCTAGGCGAGGTCGCGCGCGAGTGCCGCGCGCGTTTCCGGGCTCACCGGATCCGCGGCTGCGGTGTATTCCGGGTGGTCGACCCCGATCGAGAGCGCCACACCGTACTTGAACGCCGCGGCCATCTCCTGCGTGAGATCGAAGCGCAGGAAGTGCACGGAGGAGGTCTTCTGCTCGTTCTCGCGCTCGAGGTCCTCGTCGGCAATGGCGTAGACCCGCGGGGAACCCTCGACCTGCACCCAGGCGCGGTCCTCGATGCCCTTCAGCTTCGCGAGGGCGGCGCGGCGCTCGTCCTCGTCCTCGTACTCGATCAGCATCGTGGCCTTGAAGTTGGCTCCGTCGGGGATGAGCGGGTTGTAGACGTCCAGCTCGTCCTGGATGCCGGCCTCCTCGAAGGTCTTCTCGATCCTCAACATCTCCTGGATCTGGTAGCGGATGGTGAGCTCGTCCTCGAAGAGGAGTGTGACGTGCTCGCCCAGGCGGACGGCGCGCGGCTTCTTGTGCGCAATGACCTTGGCGCGGAACTCCTTGCGGGCCTTGGCGTAGGCCTCGAGGGTCATGAGGGAATCCCGGGAAATCTTCGGCTTGGGCGTCATGGCTTTCCTGTCTTGGCGTGTGCGGGAGCGCGGCGGACCTGGCCTGTCGCCGCGCGAGTTGGCGTCATTCGGGCAACCCGTAGGCCATGCGCAGCAGCGTGAGGGGGTGCTTCAGCTGCGCCTTGCCCAGCGTCTCGCCCATGCCCTGCTCGATGTGGCGGCCGCCGAGCTGGCAGTCGGAGCTGATCCAGTCGGGCTGCGGCTCCGCCATGGCGCGAAACACGGGGCGGCCGATCTTCATCGCCATCTGGTGGAACTCCTTCTTGCAGCCCCAGGTGCCCGAGTGGCCCGAACAGCGCTCGACCGTGTTCACCGTGGTGCCGGGGACCATCTCGAGGGCCTCGCGCGTCTTCTGGCCCACGTTCTGCACGCGGGAATGGCAGGGGATGTGGTACGAGACCTTCCCCAGCGGCACCGGGAAATCGGTCTTCAGCAGCTCGTCCTTGCGGCGGGCGACGAGGTACTCGAAGGGGTCGAACATCGCCTCCTGCACCGCGAGCACGTCTGCGTCGCCCGGGAACATGAGGGGCAGCTCCTGCTTGAACATGAGCGTGCAGGACGGGATCGGCGTCACGATCGCATAGCCTTCGCGCGCGAGCTTCGCGAGCAGCGGGATGTTCCTCTCCTTGCTCGCCGCCACCGCCTGGAGGTCTCCCAGTTCGAGCCTGGGCATGCCGCAGCACGCCTCCTTCTCGACGATCACGTAGGGGATCGCGTTGTGCGCGAGGATCTTCGTGAGGTCGTGGCCGATGCCCGGCTCGTTGTAGTGGATGTAGCAGGTCGAGTAGATGGCGACCTTTCCGGGCGTGCGGCTGCCGTCCTTGACCGGGTGCGCCGCGCTCGGGGCCGCGTTCGGGCGGAACTTGCGCGGCGCGTAGCTGGGAATCCAGGCCTTGCGGTCCACGCCGAGCACGCTTTCCATGGCGCCGCGGGCGAGCGAGGTCGAATTCACCGCGTTGGCCACCTGCACGACGACCGGAATCGTCGCGAGCTTGCCCAGCGCGTCGGTCGAGGCGAGGAGCTTGTCGCGGAAGGCCACCTTGCCGCTCGCGAACTTCACCGCCTTTGCGCGCAGCATCAGGTGCGGGAAGTCGAGGTTCCACGGGTGCGGCGGGACGTAGGGGCACTTCGTCATGTAGCAGACGTCGCACAGGTAGCACTGGTCGGCCACGTCGGCGTACTTCTCCTTCGGCACGCCGTCGAGTTCACCCGTCGGACCCTCGTCGATCATGTCGAAGAGCGTCGGGAAGGACCCGCACAGGCTCACGCAGCGCCGGCAGGTGTGGCAGATGTCGAAGACGCGCTCCATTTCCGCGTGGAGCTTCGCCTCGTCGTGGAACTCGGGGTTCTTCCAGTCCAGGGGGTGGCGGGTCGGGGCCTCGAGACTGCCTTCTCTCACGCTCATGGCACTTTGGTCCTAGTGGGTTGTCCAGCGAAAAGGGGCGGTTGCCCGCCCCTTTCGGTCGCTCTGCGCGTTGGCCGCGGTCCCGGTTCAGTCCGTCAGCGCGTCCAGGGCCTTCTGGAAGCGGTTGGCGTGGGAGCGCTCAGCCTTCGCAAGCGTCTCGAACCAGTCGGCGATCTCCTCGAAGCCTTCGTCACGGGCACCCTTGGCCATGCCCGGGTACATGTCGGTGTACTCGTGCGTCTCACCGGCCACCGCGGCCTTGAGGTTCTGGCGCGAGGAGCCGATCGGCAGGTCGGTCGCGGGGTCGCCCACCTGGGCGAGGTAGTCCAGGTGGCCGTGGGCATGGCCGGTCTCGCCTTCTGCCGTCGAGCGAAAGAGGGCCGCCACGTCGTTCTGGCCTTCCACGTCGGCCTTGTTCGCGAAGTACAGGTAGCGGCGGTTCGCCTGGGACTCGCCGGCGAAGGCGGCCTTCAGGTTGTCGTGGGTCTTCGTGCCTTTGAGGGATTTCATGCAGGCCTCCTGGTTGGGTGACGATGCCGGAAAGGCATCCATCGGGTGATCAACTCATCCGGTCAAAATCATAGGCGCGACCGGGCGGCAGCGTCCAATTGATTGTTCCGATTCGGGCGATTGGCGTCGCCAATTCCGGCAATACCGCGATGGGCTGCTCGCGCGCTACTTCAGGCGGCTCTCGATCAGCCGCGCCGCCTGCATCGTGTCGACCCGGTTGGCGTTTTTCTCGCGCGCGAAAGTCACCGTCACCAGGAGCTTGCCCTTGCGGAACATGCCGGACTTGTTCGCCTCGAGCCAGAAGGCGCGGTCGCCGACGCTGTCGACCCAATCCACCTTCCGGCGGTAGATCTTCTCGAGGTTCTCGCGCTCGTACTGGAGCTCGTTTTCGGCCGCGTACTGGACCTCGCGGATCCGCACCACGACCACCGCGGCCCGGCGCGAGTCCTCGAAGGCGCACTCCGACGGATTGCCGCTCTTCCTCGGCGAGATCTTCGTGGCCGTGCCCGCGGCGATGGTGTTCACCTCTTCGATGGTGATCACGGCGCAGGCGTCGGGCGGGGCCGCGAGGCCCGTTGCAGCAGCGCTGGCGGCCAGGCAGGCGAGGAGGAGGTTCGCTTTCATGGGATTCGATCGCGTGGTTGGAAGGACTGTCCGTATCGTAACCCATGGCGCCGCGCGGGAGCATGCGCGAGGGCGCGGCCGAGGTCCTGGAGAGAGTCGATGTTGTGCGCCGGCAGGAACTCGTCGGCGTGGGGCATCATCGACCGGATGCCGGAGGCCACGGGCTCGAATCCCTCGTAGCGCAGCAGCGGATTGAGCCAGACGAGCCTCCGGCAGGACCGCGCGAGCCGCGCCATCTCCTGGTCGAGCCCCGTCTCGTCGCCCCGGTCCAGTCCGTCGGTCATGAGCAGCACGCAGGCGTTCTGCCCGAGGAGGCGGCGCGACCACCGCCAATTGAATTCGCGCAGGCACGCGCCTATCCGCGTCCCGCCGGCCCAGTCGGTCACGGCGTCTCCCGCGCGCAGCACGGCCTCGTCGACGTCGCGCCCGCGCAATTGCCTGGTCACGTTCGTGAGCCGCGTGCCGAAGAGGAACACGGAGACGCGCTCGCGCTCGCCCGCCAGGGCATGCAGGAAATGCAGGAACATGCGCGAGTAACGGTGCATGGAGCCGGAAATGTCGCACAGGATCACGAGCGGGGGCATGCGGCGGCGCCGGTTCCTGCGCACGATCGTGGCGAGCTCGCCGCCCTGGCGCGCCATGCGCCTGAGCGTGGCCGCCAGGTCTATCGCCGGCCCGCGCGCGTCCGGCCGGAATCGCCGCGTCGAGACCGATGGCACGGGAAGGTCGAGCTTCGCCACCAGGCGCCGGGCCTGCGCCCATTCCTCGGCGCTCATCTTCTCGAAATCCACGTGGCGAAGCCGCTCGCCGGGGGAGAACGTGAGGCTCGCGTCGACGCCCAGTTCGTCGGGACCCGCATCGGGCTGCTGGCGCAGCTCGCGGCGCGGCAGGAGTGCCGCGGCGACGCGCGGGCCGACGCCGCTCTCCGGGTCGGGCATGCGCCCGCGCACCTTCGGCAGCAGCATCGCCATCATCTTTTCCTCCAGCGCCGGGTCGCGCCAGAAGACGTCGAAGGCCTGGTCGAAAACGGGCTGCTGCTCGTGGCGCGTGAGGAAGAGCGTCGAGAGGGTGGCGTGCCAGTCCGCGCGGCTCTCCACGCCGGCCAGGGCCAGCGCCTGCGTCGCGTCGACAACCTTGCCGGTACCCACGGGAAGCCCCGCGGCGCGCAGCACGCGGGCGAAGTGCAGCACGTTCTCGGCGAGCCGGCTCACGCGGTGAGGCGCGCGCGCACCTCGCGGATCGCGGCCGCGGCCTCTGCGCCCTGCACGCGCGCCACGTCGTCCTGGTACTTGAGGAGCACGCCGATCGTGTCGTCAACGGTTTCCGGATCCAGCGCCACCGCGTCGAGCGCGAGGAGGGCGCGCGTCCAGTCGATCGCCTCGGCCACGCCGGGCGCCTTGAAGAGGTCCATGCCGCGCAGGCGCTGCACGAAGGCAACGACCTCCCGCGACAGGCGCTCGGACGCGCCCGGAGCCTTGCGCCGCAGGATCTCCAGCTCGCGCTCGGCGGCCGGATAGTCGATCCAGTGGTAGAGGCAGCGGCGCTTCACGGCGTCGTGGATCTCGCGCGTGCGGTTCGAGGTGATCACCACGACGGGCGGCTGCCCGGCGCGGATGGTTCCCAGTTCGGGAATCGTCACCTGGAAGTCCGACAGCACCTCGAGCAGGTAGGCCTCGAAGGGCTCGTCGGCTCGGTCCAGCTCGTCGATGAGGAGCACGGGCGCCGGTGCGCCGGGCAGGCCCTCCAGTGCGCGCAGGATCGGGCGCTTGATGAGGTAGGCCGCGGAGAAGATGTCCTCGGCGATCCCTTCGCGGTCGGTGACGCCTGCCGCTTCGGCGAGGCGAATGGCCATCATCTGGCGCTGCACGTTCCACTCGTAGACCGCGCCCGCGGCGTCCAGGCCCTCGTAGCACTGCAGCCGGATCAGTTCGCACCCCAGCTGCGCGGCGAGCACGCGCGCGAGTTCCGTCTTGCCCACGCCTGCCTCGCCCTCGAGGAAGAGCGGCCGCCCGAGCTTCAGCGCGAGGAAGAGCGCCGTCGCGAGGCGCCGCTCGGCGACGTAGCCGCCTTCGGCGAGGAGGGCGGCGGTCTCGTCGATCGATCCAGGATGCACGGCGGCTTGCTCGCCCGGGACCCGCGCCCGCCTAGCCCGCGGCCGCCACGGCGCGCGCGGCGAGCACCGCCACCAAATGCGCCCGGTATTCGGCGCTCGCGTGGATGTCGCCGTTCAGGTCGCTCGTGTCGACGGCGAGCGAACGCACGGAGTCCGGCGACCAGCGTTTCGCGAGTGCGGCTTCCATCTCGGCCACCCGGAAAACGCCCGCGCCGCCGGCACCGGTGACCGCAACCCGCGGGCCCGAGGCCGTCTGCGCCACGAACACGCCCACGAGGGCGAAGCGCGACGCGGGGTTTCTGAACTTCTCGTAGGCCGCCTTTTTCGGAACCGGGAAGCTCACCGCGGTGATGATCTCGCGCGGCTCGAGGACCGTCTCGTAGAGCCCGGTGAAGTACTCGTCGGCCACGATCTTGCGCTTGGACGTGATCACCGTCGCGCCGAGCCCGAGGACGGCGGCCGGGTAGTCTGCCGCGGGGTCGTTATTGGCCAGCGACCCGCCCAGCGTGCCGCGGTTTCGCACCTGGCGGTCGCCGATGCCGCCGGCGAGGGCGGCGAGCGCGTGGATCTTCGCGGCGACCTCGGGCGAGGCGGCGACTTCCGCGTGGGTGACCATGGCGCCGATGGTGAGCGTTGCCGCGTCGGCCCGGATGCCGCACAGCTCCGCGATGCCCGCGAGGCTCACGAGGTCCGAGGGCGAAGCGAGCCTGAGCTTCATGGTCGCGAGGAGCGACTGCCCGCCCGCGAGGTACTTCACGTCGCCCCCCTTGGCAGACTGCGCGTCCTTGAGGGAGGAAGGTGCGTGGTAGTTGAACGGGTGCATGGTCTCGTCTCCTCCTCAGGCCTTCGCCGACCGCGCGAGCCGCCAGACGCGCTCCGACGTGGCGGGCATCGCGATGTCCTTCACGCCCAGCGCATCGCACAGGGCATTGATCACGGCCGCGGGAGCGCCGATGGCGCCGGCCTCGCCGCAGCCCTTCACGCCGAGCGGATTGTGGGTGCACGGTGTGACGCGCGTGTCGACCTTGAAGTCCGGCAAGTCGTCGGCTCGCGGCATCGCGTAGTCCTGGTAGCTGCCGGTGACCAACTGGCCGCTCTCGCGGTCGTAGACGCAGCCCTCGAGGAGCGCCTGGCCGATGCCCTGGGCGAGTCCGCCGTGCACCTGGCCCTCGACGATCATGGGGTTCACGATGTTGCCGAAGTCGTCGCAGGCGCTGAAGTGCACGATCCGCGTCGCACCCGTCTCGGGGTCGACTTCCACCTCGCAGATGTGGGTGCCTGCGGGATAGGTGAAATTCGTGGGGTCGTAGAACGCGGTCTCGTCCAGGCCCGGCTCGAGCTTGTCGAGCGGGTAGTTGTGCGGGACGTAGGCGGTGAGCGAGACCTGCGCGAAGGGCACGCTCTTGTCCGTGCCCTTGACGGTGAACTTGCCGTCGGCGAACTCCACGTCGGCGTCGCTCACCTCCATCAGGTGCGCGGCGATCTTCCTGCCCTTGGCGACGATCTTGTCCAGCGCCTTCACGATCGCCGTGCCGCCGACGGCGAGGGAGCGCGAGCCATAGGTGCCCATGCCGAAGGGCACCCGGCCCGTGTCGCCGTGCACCACGTCCACGTCGTCCACGCCGATCCCCAGGCGCGCGGCCACCACCTGGGCGAAGGTCGTCTCGTGGCCCTGGCCGTGGCTGTGGGAGCCGGTGAACACGGTCACCTTGCCCGTGGGGTGCACGCGGACCTCGCCGGCCTCGAAGAGCCCGGCGCGCGCGCCGAGTGCGCCGGCGATGTTGGAAGGCGCGAGCCCGCAGGCCTCGATGTACGAGGAGTAGCCCAGGCCGCGCAGCTTCCCGCGCTTCGCGGCCTCCTCGCGGCGCTTCGGGAAGCCGGCGACTTCGGCGAGCTGCATCGCGCCTTCCAGGCACGCGTCGTAGTCGCCGATGTCGTAGGTGAGGGCCACGGGTGTTGCGTAGGGAAAGCTGCGGATGAAGTTGCGGCGGCGGATCTCGTCCTGCGCAATGCCGAGTTCCTGCGCCGCCGTGGCCACCAGGCGCTCGACCACGTAGGTCGCCTCGGGGCGGCCCGCACCCCGGTAGGCGTCCACCGGCGCGGTGTTGGTGAATACCGCCGTCACCTCGCAGTGGATGGCGGGCGTCGTGTACTGACCCGCGAGGAGCGTCGCGTAGAGGATCGTCGGGATGCACGAGGCGAAGGTCGAGAGGTAGGCACCCATGGCCGCCTTCGTCGTCACGCGCATCGCGAGGAACTTCCCGTCCTTGTCCAGGGCGAGTTCGGCCTTCGTGAAGTGGTCGCGCCCGTGGGCGTCGGAGACGAAGCTCTCGGATCTCTCGGCCGTCCACTTGATGGGCCGGCCCACGAGCTTCGAGGCCCAGACGCACATCGTCTCCTCGGCGTAGAGGTAGATCTTCGAGCCGAAGCCGCCGCCCACGTCCGGGGCGATCACGCGCACCTTGTGCTCCGGAAGCCCCAGCACGAAGGCGGTCATGAGCAGGCGCTCGACGTGCGGGTTCTGGCTCGTCACGTAGAGCGTGTAGGAATCGTCGGACTTCGCGTGGACCGCGTTGCAGGCACGCGGCTCGATCGCGTTGGGGATGAGGCGGTTGTTCACGAATTCCAGGGTGGTCACGTGCGCGGCCTTCGCGAAGCCCGCGTCGACCGCGGCCTTGTCGCCCAGCGCCCAGACGTAGCAGACGTTGCCCGGCGCGTCGTCGTGGACCGCCGGCGCTCCCTTGGCGAGCGCGTCGCGCACGTCGGCCACGGCCGGGAGGGGCTCGTAGTCCACCTCGATCCGCTCGGCCGCGTCCTTCGCCTGCATCGCGGTCTCCGCGACCACGAGCGCCACGGGATCGCCCACGTGGCGCACCTTTCCCTGTGCGAGGAGCGGGTGCTTCGGCTCCTTCATGGGCTGGCCGTCGGTGCCGGTGATGAGCCAGCCGCAGGGCAGGCCGCCCACGGAGTCGGGGAGGTCCGCGCCCGTGTAGACCGCAAGCACGCCGGGGGACTTGCGCGCGGCGTCGAGCGAGATCGCCTTGATGCGCGCGTGCGCGTAGGGCGAGCGCAGGAAGTGCCCCCAGGACTGGCGCGGCAGCACGATGTCGTCGGTGTACTGGCCTGCGCCGGTGAGGAAGCGCACGTCCTCCTTGCGCTCGACGCGGGTGCCGAGTGTGGATGCGTTCATTTGGCGCCTCCCATGTCCGCGAGGCCCGCCTTCACGGCGCGCACGATGTTCTGGTATCCCGTGCAGCGGCAGAAATTCCCGTCGAGGGCTTCGCGGATCTCGCCATCGGTGGGCGGCTTCGGGCGTGCGGCGAGTTCCACGGCGGAGAGCACCATGCCCGGCGTGCAGAAGCCGCACTGCAGGCCGTGGTGGCGCTTGAACGCAGCCTGCATCGGGTGCAGTCCCTCGGCGGGGGCGAGGCCCTCGATCGTGGTCACCGCGGCGCCCTCGACCTGCACGGCGAGCACGTTGCAGGATTTCACGCTTCGCCCGTCCACGAGCACGGTGCAGGCCCCGCACTGCGCGGTGTCGCAGCCGATATGCGTGCCGGTGAGCGAGAGCGTCTCGCGCAGGAACGCCGCGAGAAGGGTCCTCGACTCGACTTCGGCGGTGACCGCCTTGCCGTTCACCTTCATCGAAACGGAAATACCCATCGACGCCTCCTCCAGAAGGTAGTGCCGCATGCCGGGATAGGGGTGCTTCGCGAACGACGGGCCATTCTAGACCGTTCGGTCGCGCAGGCCACCGTGCGGTGCAGCATCGCGCGCGCGCCGGTGCCGTTGATCTATCTCAACGCCGCGCCACGGCTTTCCACTAGTCTCATCGCGAAAGGCGACGACTCGAGAAGCGCCTGAAACGCCAGGGAGTCCCATGGTCCGATCCGCTACGTCCGACGAATTGCTGCAGCGCGCGCGCGAAGCCGCGGGCATGCGCAACGTACGCGAGGCGATCCGCGACATCACGCTGCATGCGCTCTGCAGCCGCTCGCTCACCGCGGGCCACGTGGCGGTGGTCGCGCGCACCGTGGGCGAGGGAATCCGCAGCTGCGAGGTGGCGCCCACCGCGCCGGTGCGCGAGACGCGCCGCGGAGCCTGGGCGGGGCTGGAAGAGGCCGTCGGCCAGGCGCTGCAGGCGATCGAGTCGGCGGCCAGGCCGTTCGCCGAGGGGCGCGGCAGCCTTTCGTCCGCCGAGCGCGAAGAGGCGCTCGCCGAGTTCGCCGACCTGGAGCGCTCCCTGGGAGAAGGGTGGGATCCTGCGCAGGCCATGCCGGCGTCGCTTCGCGGGCGGATCGCGACCGTATCGGCGCTCCTGGAGCGGACTGCAACCGGGGAGCCCGGATCCCCGTGCGAGCGGGAAAACCGCGCCACGGGCGATTCGCTTTCCCGTGCGGCGAGCGGGGCACTGCGCGAACTGTCCGGGACGCACGGCGACCACTGAGGGTGCTCGACCCGTTGACGCACGCAGGCGCGCGGCGTCAGCGCATCGTGAGCACGGCCGCGCCGTCGAAGGCCCCGCGGCGCAGATCCTCGAGTGCCTCGTTGGCCCTCTCCAGGCGATAGGGCACCGGACGCGCATCGAGCTTCATTCGGGCGGCCAGGGCGAGGAACGCCTCCCCGTCGCCGCGCGTGAGATTCGCGACCGAGCGCAGGACCCGCTCTCCCCACAGCAGCCGGTACGGGAACGACGGTACGTCGCTCATGTGGATGCCCGCGCAGACGACGGTGGCGCCCTTGCGGGACGCGGCGAGCGCGGCCGGCACGAGGGAGCCCACGGGTGCGAAGATGAGCGCGCCGTCCAGGGGCGCCGGCGGGGACTCGTCCGAACCTCCCGCCCACGCGCACCCGAGCGCACGGGCGAAGGCCTGGGATCGTTCGTCGCCGGGGCGGGTGAAGGCGAATACCTCCCGGCCCTCGGCGAGCGCGACCTGGGCGACGAGGTGCGCCGCGGCGCCGAACCCGTAGAGCCCGAGGCGCTCCGCGCCGGGCGCCATCGCGTAGGCGCGGTAGCCGATCAACCCCGCGCACAGCAGCGGCGCGGCGTGCAGGTCGTCGTAGGCGTCCGGAAGCGCGAGGCAGTAGCGCTCGTCCGCCGTCGCGAACCGGGCGTAGCCGCCGTCCCGGTGGCAGCCGGTGAAGACGGCCTCGTCGCACAGGTTCTCGTGGCCCGTGGCGCACTGCAGGCAATGTCCGCAGGTGCCTCCCAGCCATGGCACGCCGACGCGCTCTCCCTGCCGGAACCGCGTGGCGCCGGCGCCACGCGCGGCGACGCGACCGACGATCTCGTGCCCCGGAACGACCGGCATGCGCGCCTGGGGCAGCTCGCCGTCCAGCAGGTGCAGGTCGGTGCGGCACACGCCGCAGGCGGCTACCTCGAGGAGCACCTCGCCGGGTCCGGGAGAGGGCACCGCGCGCGGCACCGGGACCAGCGCCGTTCGCGGCGCGCGAAGCGTCATCGCAAGGTCTTCCACGTTGCGACGGTACGCTTCCGGCGCCGGAAAAAGAAGCGGGCGGCATGGGCCGCCCGTGTCGAAGGCCGTGCTCGCGCACGGCGGGAGGAGTTCCGTCAGGCGTTCGCGCCCAGCATGTCCACCCAGGTCACGTTGCCGCGCTTGGGGCGGTCGCCGCGACGCGACGCGCCTCGTGCCGCGGCGGAGGCGTGGAGCTTCTGCAGCACACGCAGCTGGTCCACGTCGTGCAGTTCCAGCTCGCGCTGGGCGACCTGCATGAGCCCGGCCTCGGCGAGCGCGGAGAAGGCCCGGCTCACTGTCTCGAGCGTGAGGCCCAGGTAGCTGCCGATCTCCTGGCGCGTCATCGGAAGCGTGAAGCGCGTGGCGGGGAGCCCCGGGCGGCCGCAGCGGTCCGCGAAGTTCGCGAGAAAGCGGGCGACGCGGGCTTCCGCGCCGAGGGTGCCCACCAGGGAGCGCAGCGCGTGGTCCGTCACCAGCTCGCGGCTGATGGCGCGGTAGATGATCTGCTCGAAGTCGTCCAGGGAGCGTCCCAGGTGAGCGATGCAGCGGAAGGGCACGACGACCACGTCGGCATCGGTGAGAGCCACGGCGTAGGAGGCGTGGCGGTGGTTGCAGAGCCCGTCGGCGCCGACGAGGTCGCCGCGCAGCGGAAAGCCGAGCACCAGCTGGTTGCCCGTCTCGTCGGCCACGAAGGTCTTGAAGTACCCGCCGGCCACGATGTAGAGGGCCTCGAAGGGCTCGCCCTGGGACGTGAGGCGCTGGCCCGCCTTGAGGTGCCGGTGCAGGAACGTGGTGTCCACGTGGCGCGCGCCGGCGACCTCGGGCAGGCCGAGCAGGCGGCAGACGTCGCTGAGTGTCGAGCGATGGGCATCGACGTGGCTCTTGGCTTTGGCGGTGCTCATGGAGGGGTCCTTTCGGTTTGGCATCGGGTGCATTCAGTGCAGGGCGGGCGCGTTCGCCTCGTCGCGCCATCCGCTCAGGATGTCGCGCACGCGGCCGAACTCCGCAGACTTGTCCAGGAATACCTCGGCGCCCGCGGCCAGCGCGGCCTTGCGATAGGGTTCGGCGGCGAAGTTGGTCATGACGATCACGCGCATGCGGGGCAGCCGCTCGCGCACGGCGCGCAGGACCTGCAGGCCGCTGCCGCTGGGAAGCTGGAGGTCGAGGATCAGCGCATCCGGGGGGCTGCTGGTCAGGCCGTCGATCGCGGCGGGCACGTCCTCGGCGGTGCCCACGATGTCGAGCCCGGGAAGGTCCTCGAGGGTGCGCATCAGGCGTTCGCGGATGAGCGGGGAATCCTCAACGATGTAGAGATTCATCTGGGGAAGCCTTGCGCTTGGGTTCGTATCCATGAACCCATTCTGCGCGGCCGCTCCCCGGCGCACCATCGGCGCGGGCTGATTCGGGGGGTAGGAAAGCGCCCCGGACGGGGGTAGGAATCGTCCTACGCGCGACTCAGCCTGCCGCGGGAGGCTCCGTGACGAGCCGGTGGCGGATCGCGTAGCGGACGAGGTCGGCGACGGAGGCCGCGCTCATCTTCTGCAGGATGCGCGTCTTGTGCGTGCTGACCGTCTTCACGCTCAGGTGCAGCTGGACGGCGATCTCGGAGATGCTGCGCCCGCCCACCAGGAGCTGGAACACCTCGAACTCGCGGTCGGAGAGGTGCCGGTGGGGCGCCTCGTCGTCGCGCGGCTGCACGTTGAGGGCGAGCTGCTCGGCCACGTTCGTGCTGATGTAGAGCCGCCCTTCGGCCAGGCGCCGCAGCGCGGACACGAGTTGGCCCGGCGCGCTCTCCTTGGTGAGGTAGCCCGAGGCCCCGGCGCGGATGGCGCGGACCGCGTACTGGTCCTCCTCGTGCATGGTCAGGACGAGCACGGGCAGCTTCGGGCTCGCTTCCTTCACCTGCTTGATCAGCTCGATGCCGCTCTTGCCCGGCATCGAGAGGTCGAGCATGAGGATGTCGAATCCGCCCTCGCGCACGCGCTCGAGCACCTCGTGCCCGTTGGTCGCTTCGCCGGCGACCTCGATGCCTTCCTGGCCCTCGAGGATGCGCTTGAGCCCCTCGCGGACGATGGCATGGTCGTCGGCGACGAGCACCCGGGTCATGGCGCGCTCTCCGGAATGGGAAGGCGCACGTGGATCTCGGTGCCGTGGCCGGGATCGCCGCGGATCTCCACGGATCCGGCGAGAATGTAGACGCGCTCGCGGATGCCCACCAGGCCGAAGGATCCCTTCTTCTGGAGGTCCTCGGGGGAGAGCCCGCGGCCGTCGTCGCGCACGTCGAGGTGCACCTCGCGCCCGATGCTGCGCAGTCCCACGCGCACTTTCCGGGCGGCCGCGTGGCGGCCGGCGTTGGTGAGGCTCTCCTGCACGATGCGGTAGAGGTGGGAGGCCAGGGGCTCGGGAAGCGCCCCGGTCTGCTCGTCCACCGCGAGGTCGACCGTGAACCCGTGCCGGCGCGAGGTCTCTTCGGCGAGCCATTCCAGCGCGGCGAGCAGCCCCAGGTCGTCGAGCAGGAGCGGGCGCAGGTCCGCGGAGATCCGCCGCGTGGCCGCCACGGTGCTGTCGAGCACCGAGCGCATGCCCGAGAGCGTGCGCCCGATCCGCTCGTTGCCGTCAACCACGTTGGCCTCGAGCCAGGCGAGGTCCATCTTGAGCGAAGTGAGGTTCTGGCCCAGCTCGTCGTGGAGCTCCCGTGAGATCCTGCTGTTTTCCTGCTCGCGCGCCGTGCGCGAGGCCACCGACAGCTCGCGCAGGTCCTCGCGCGCCTGGGCGAGCTCGCGGCGCGTGCGCTCGCGCATCGACACGTCGCGCAGGATCACGGTGTAGAAACGCTGGCCGCGGATCTCGTTCTGCGAAATAGACGCGTCGATCGGGAACTCCTCGCCGCTCTTGCGGACCGCGGTGACGATGCGCTGCGCCATCATCGGCCGGCTCGACACCCCCGTGCGGCCGAAGTTGTCCACGTGCCGGCGGTGATCGCGGTGGAAGCGCGAGGGGATGAGCAGGTCGAGCGGACGGCCCAGCACCTCGCGCGGCTCGTAGCCGAAGATGCGCTCGGCGGCGCGGTTGAAGAGCGTGATGTGCTGCTCGCCATCGACCGAGATGATCGCGTCCATGGCGGAATCGACGATGCCCTGCAGGCGCATCTGGCTTTCGCGGGCGACATCGCGGCCCTTCCAGAGTTCGTCGATGTCGTTGACCGTTCCCACGACGCGCAGGGCGCGCCCGTCTTCGCCGCGGTCCACGACGCGCGCGCGCCAGCGCACCCAGCGCCAGGCCCCGTCGCGGTGGCGCATGCGCACCTCCAGGGTGGCGCGCTCGATGGCGCCTGTCTCCATCTCCACCATCCGCGCCTGGATCGCGGCGTAATCGTCGGGGAAGGCCACCGCCCGCACGCCGTCCACGGCGTTGTTGGGTCCCTCGGGGTAGTCCCAGGTGGAGAGCATCTCCGGCGACCGGTAGACGCGCCCGGCGCGCACGTCCCAGTCGAAGACGGCGAGCCCCGCGGTGAGCACGGCCTCGCGCCAGCAGTCGGTGATTTCGGGAGACGCGGGCGAGTCGGGCGGGGGCATGGGGGCGGGCGTTACGGAGGAGGTTGCAGGCGCTGCGGAAGGATAGCAGGAGCGGCGGCACTCGTACGCAGGCGCGGAGTCAGCACTCGAGGCTCGCGCCGGCTTCCGGCGCCGTGGCGGGCCAGCCGAGGCCCGCCTCGATCGCCGCCGCGAATTCCACGGCGGTCTGCTCCTCGCCGTGCACGACGAAGGTGCGCTCAGGCGACTGCCTGAACCCGCCCAGCCAGGCGAGGAGCGCATTTCGGTCCGCGTGGGCCGATAGCCCCCCGAGGGTATGTACGCTCGCCCGGACCGGCACCGTCTCCCCGAAGAGGCGCGCGGTGCGGGCGCCGTCCACGAGGCGGCGTCCGAGCGTGCCGGCCGCCTGGAAGCCGGTGAAGAGGACCGCGCATTCCTCGCGGGCAAGGTTGTGCCGCAGGTGATGGCGGATGCGGCCCGCCTCGCACATGCCGCTCGCGGCGATCACGAGGGCGCCGGAGCGGATCTTGTTGATGGCCATGGATTCCTCCGGCGTCGCCGTGAACTTGAGGCGAAACGGCAGGCGCCGCCCGCGCATCGCGCGCACGAAGCGCCCGACCACGGGATCGAGGGTTTCCAGGTGCGCGAACGTGACCTGCGTCGCCTTGCGCGCGAGCGGGGAATCGACGAACACGTTGAGCCCGTCGAGTTCGCCCTGCTCGCAGAGCTCGAAGAGCAGGATGAGGAGCTCCTGCGCGCGCCCGAGGGCGAAGGCCGGGACGACGAGGTTGCCGCGGCGCCCGCCGAGGGTGTCGCGCACGACGTGCACGAGCTCGCGCAATGTCTCGTCCATCGGCTTGTGCAGGCGGTTGCCGTACGTGGATTCCACCAGGAGCACGTCCGCGCGGGCGACGGTCTCGGGGTCGCGCACGATCGGGCGCGCCGGCTGGCCGAGGTCGCCGGAGAAGACGAGGCGGCGCTCGCGCCCGCCCTCGCGGATGCGCACCTCGGCGATCGCCGAGCCGAGGATATGGCCGGCGTCGAGGAAGCGCACGCGCGCCTGCGGATGGGGCCTGAACTCCACGCCGTAGGGCACGCCGTTCACGCTGCGCATGGCGCGCTCGACGTCCTTCGCCGTGAACAGGGGAGGCGCCGGCGCCGGGGCCGGCCCGCGCCGTCGCGATTCATGGGTCTTCTCGCGCGCCTGGATGTGCGCGCTGTCCTGGAGCATCACCGGCAGGAGGTCGGCGGTTGCGCGGGTGCAGTAGACGGGCAGCGCAGGCGCACGCGACGAGAGCACGGGCAGGAGCCCGCAGTGGTCGAGGTGCGCGTGGGTGACGAGCGCGAAATCAAGCTCCGCGGGGTCGAAAGCGGGAAAGGCGCGGTTCTTCGGACCCGCCTCGCGCCCGCCCTGGTGCATGCCGCAGTCGACCACGAAGCGCACGCGGCCAGTGTCCACGTGGAAGCACGAGCCCGTCACTTCGCGCGCCGCGCCGAGAAAGCGGATCCGCATGGGTCCATTCTAGCTGCGCCGGGCCGGGGTGCAGGCGGCCTTTCCCCATTGACCCATATCAACATTGGATACCCCCCTCCGTGAGACCGTTGCCGTCGAAGAAGTCCATGGCCGGCGCCCGCTGGCATCCGTGCAGGGAAAGTCGCCCGGTTTCCGGGCCGGGGCAAGGGCCGATCAGGCAGGAATACGACAGATGAACCCCGTGACGCTTCGAATCCTCGCGCTCGCCATGATTCTCGGCCTGCCGGCCGCGGCGATGGCCAAGCAGGCCGCCGCGAAGGCGGCCGATCCGAACGAGAAGTGCCTGGGATGCCACGCCGAGGCCGAGCCGGCCGACAAGAGCGCGGCGGGCAAGCCGGTGCTCGTGGTGCCGGAAAAATTCCTCGCGTCGATGCACGGGAAGTCGAAAGTCGCCTGCATCGAATGCCACGCCGACGAGGGCCTGAAGAAGTATCCCCACAAGTCGCCCGGGCCCGCCCAGTGCTCGAGCTGCCACGAGAAAGCCGTCAAGGAATACGCCGCGACCGCCCACGGCATCGCGCGCAAGGGCGGCAGCGGCGTGGCGGCCACCTGCTCCGACTGCCACGGCACCCACGACATCAAGCCGTCGATCGACCCCGCCTCGCTCACGAACCGCGCCCACATCGAGCCGACCTGCGCCACTTGCCACGGCAACGAAGCCCTCGTGAAGCAGGGCAAGGTCCCGGGCGGCAACGTGGCGGCGATGTACCACGACAGCATCCACGGCAGGCTTCTCCGGTCGAACGGAAAGTCGAAGGACCGCGTGCCCGTCTGCACCGACTGCCACGGCTCCCACGACATGCGCCCGAAGAAGGATCCGGAGAGCGCCGTGTCCCGCGCCAACATCCCCGATACCTGCGGCACCTGCCACGCCAAGGCGAAGAAGGTCTGGGCGGGCGGGCAGCACGGCAAGATGCGCGCGAGCCTCGTCATGACCGCGCCGGGCTGCACCGACTGCCACGGCACCCACACCATCGCCGATCCCAAGACGCCGAAATGGCAGGTCGACGTGATCCGCGAGTGCGGCGGCTGCCACACCCAGTACATCAAGACCTACCGCGACACCTATCACGGCCAGGTGACGGACCTGGGCTACACGGTCGTGGCCACCTGCTCGAGCTGCCACGGCTCCCACGAGGTGCTGCCGAAGTCGAACCCGCTGTCCAAGGTCTCCGACGAGCGCATCCTCTCCACCTGCCAGGCGTGCCACCCGAAGGCCAATGCGAACTTCGTGCAGTTCCAGCCGCACGCGAACAAGTACAGCAAGGAGAGCGGGCTCATCCTCTACTACACGACCAAGGCCATGCAGCTCTTGCTCGCGGGCGTGTTCGCGTTCTTCGGCCTGCACACGATACTGTGGCTCTACCGGGGGCTCGCGGAGATGCGCAAGCGGCGGGACGAAGGCAACGAGGAGAAGCACTGATGGCCAGCCAACTCGAAACCACGGGCGTCTCGCCGTCGCAAGCGGGACCCGGCGCCGCACGGCGCTACTACAAGCGCTTCGACCGCATCGACCGCGTGATGCACGCCGGGCTGATGATCACCTTCATCGGCTGCGCGATCACCGGCATCCCGCCGCTCTTCTCCGACCACGGCTGGGCCGTCAGCCCTGGCGGGCCTGCTCGGCGGGTTCTCGGGCGCCGCGCTCATCCACCGCATCTGCGCCGTGATCATGATCACCGTGTTCTTCTCCCACGTCGCGCGGGTGTTCATCGGCGCCGCGCGCCGGACCGGCTTCCTCGCGATCCTGTGGGGCCCGAACTCCATGACGCCGCAGCCCCAGGACGCCGTCGACATCTGGCGCCATGTGCTCTGGTTCGTGGGCAAGGGGCCCAGGCCGCAATTCGACCGCTACACCTACTGGGAGAAGTTCGACTACTGGGCGGTCTTCTGGGGCATGTTCATCATCGGCGGCTCGGGCCTGATACTGTGGTTCCCGGTGCAGTTCGCGGCCTTCCTGCCGGGCTGGATATTCAACGTGGCGACCGTCGTGCACGGCGAGGAGGCGCTCCTCGCAGTTGGCTTCATCTTCACCATCCACTTCTTCAACGGCCACCTGCGTCCCGAGAAGTTTCCGATGGACACGGTGATCTTCACCGGGCGGATCTCCGAGCACGAGTTGAAGGACGAGCGTCCGATGGAGTACCGGCGCCTGGTGAGCGAGGGAAGGCTCGAGGCGACCGAGACCTCGCCGCCTTCGCTTCCGTCCCTGCTCTTCGGCTGGATCGTGGGCGGCACCGCGGTGATAGTCGGCACGGTCACCGTGGTGGTAATCGTCTACAGCGTGATCACTTGACGCGGGGCCTGCCCGCAGGAATCGGCGCAGGGCCGGCTCGTCCGGCCCTGCCGTCATGCCGGAGTCGAAGCGTGCAAGGGGCCTTGGCCACCCGGCGCGCAACAACGGGGAGGAGCGCAGGAACATGAAAATCCGGATGGGTCGCAGGACACTGATGCTCGGGTCGATCACGTCGATCGTGGTGGTGCTCGTCGGGCTCGCGGCGGTCGGCGCGGCCGGCATCGCGGGCTGGGAATACTCCAACAGCAACGCCTTCTGCGCGACCATGTGCCACGACGTCCACCCGGAGGAGATCGCCGCCCACAAGGTCGGGGCGCACGCGCGCGTGAACTGCGTCGAGTGCCACATGGGCCGCAATTCCACGCTGCACCTGATGGCATTGAAGCCCACGCACGCGAAGGAGCTGTGGGGCATGATCGTCGGCTACGACGGCCGATCACTTCCGGCACTTTGCGCCCGTCGCGCGAGGCCTGCGAGAGCTGCCACTGGCCCGAGCGTGGAACACCACGACAGCATCGCCGTGAAGGTCCGCTACGGCGAGGATCCGGAAAGCAGCGAGTCGCGCACGAAGATCGTCCTGCACACCGGCATGGACGCGATCCGCGAGGGCTACACCAAGGGCATCCACTGGCATATCCAGAACGAGGTCCGCTTCGTCTCGCCCGACCCGCAGCGCCGCGAGATCCCGTGGGTCGAGGTGAGGAAGCCCGACGGCACGAGGATCACCTACACGGACGGCGAGACCAAGCTCACCGCCCAGCAGATCTCCGCCCTGCGAGCCGCGGGCCATGGCCTGCTACGACTGCCACAACGAGGTCGGCCACCCGTTTCCCAATCCCGAGACGGTGGTGGACGAGGCCATCCGCACCGGCGCGATCGACCGGGCGCTGCCGAACGCGAAGGCCCGGGCCGCGGCGCTCGTCGGTGCGCTCGGCGATCTCACGGGAGAACGCAAGGACCGGGAAGCGAAAGTCGACAAGCTGATCGCAGAGCAGGCGGCGAAGGCCGCGACTCCGGCGGAGTTGAAGCCGGCGGAGCTGAAATTCGACACGGGCGATGCGCGAGATCCTGCTCAACGCCTCGTTCCGGGAAAAGGGCTTCAGCTGGAAATCCTTCGCGAACCACACGGGGCACGCCGACACGCCGGGCTGCTTCCGCTGCCACGACGGCAAGCACTACAACGACAAGGGCGAGGCGATCCGCCTGCAGTGCACGCTGTGCCACGCCCTGCCGCAGGTCACGCGCGAGAAGGGCAAGGGCAGCGTAGCCTCGCTCCTGCCGGACAAGGCGGGCGAGAAGCAGCCGGAGAGCCACCAGAAACCCAACTTCATGCACGTCCACAGCGACGAGGTGGGGCCGGACTGCGAGAAGTGCCACGGCACGCCCCTCAAGTTCGGCAAGCAGGGCGGCAATTTCTGCTCCAACCCCGCCTGCCACGGTCGCCAGTGGCCGGGCGTGAACCTCATGGTGGAACCGCCGAAGAAGGCCGCGGCGGAGCCGCCGAAGAAGGGCTAGTTGCCGCGGTTCGCGGCCGAAACCACGGCGGTGACCGGGATGGGCCCGGGCGCCGCCTTCCACCAAGGAGAAGTCATGAAACGCATGTTGATCGTCCTGGCCGCGACCGGCCTGCTCGCGGGTACCCTTCCGGCCTCGGCCGACGAGGCGCTGTTCAAGTCCAAGGGCTGCGTGAAGTGCCACGACGCGGAGAAGAAGAAGAAGGGGCCTGCGGTCTCGGCGATGACGGCCAAGCACAAGGGCGACAAGGCGGCGGCCGGCAAGCTGGTCGCCATGCTCAAGGGCAAGGACCACCCCGAGGTGGACGCGACCGACGACGAGCTGAAGAAGTTGGTCGCCCACGCCATCGGCGCCAAGTAGCCGGGGCGAGATGAAAAAAAACGCCGGCGCAAGCCGGCGTTTTTCCTGAACGGCGGGACCGGCCTACTGGGCGAGGATCCACTTGGTGATCTTGCTCGCGACGGCGGCGTCGCCGCCCTTGACCGTCGTGTGCTCCTCTTCCACGCCGTCGACCTTGATCTTGCCGCCCTTGGACAGGAAGGCGGTCAGCTTCGCCTCGGCATCGGCCTTGCCCTTGTACTTCTTGGACACTTCCTTGAACGCCGGGCCGTCCTTCTTCTTGTCCACGGCGTGGCACTTGAGGCACTTGTTGCTCTTGGCGAGGCCTTCGTCGGCCGAAACGAGGCCGGGGGCCGCGAAAGCGGCGATGACGAGGGGAATGATGAGTCGCTTCATGATTTATCTCCTGGGATCCATGGACGGGGCCGGGCGCCCGGGCATTGCCGGGCAGGGCGGGGCGCAAGACGCTACAACGGAAAAACGCATAAAGGGGCCGGCCGGTTGACCGATTGACGATCGTCAATCCGGGCAGTCCCGGCTTCGATCGGCGGTGCGGTGCGGACCCGGGAGAGCTGGTGGGTGGTACTGGGATCGAACCAGTGACCCCTGCCGTGTGAAGGCAGTGCTCTACCGCTGAGCTAACCACCCGGAAGGCGCGCATTTTAGCGGAATTCGGCGCTGCGGGCACGGCCGCGCACCGCGCGGCACCTTAGAATGTGTCCTTCTCCCCCTAGCCAGACTCCCATGGTCCGCACCCGCTTCGCGCCGAGTCCGACCGGCTACCTCCACATCGGCGGCGCTCGCACCGCGCTCTTTTCCTGGGCCTACGCCAGGCGGCACGGCGGCAAGTTCGTCCTGCGCGTGGAGGACACGGACCAGGAGCGCTCCACGCAGGCCTCCGTGCAGGCCATTCTCGAGGGCCTTGCCTGGCTGGGCATCGACTGGGACGAGGGTCCGCACTACCAGATGCAGCGTCTCGCGCGCTATGGAGAACTCGCCGAACAGCTGCTTCAGGCCGGCTTTGCCTACCGCTGCTACTGCACGAAGGAGGAACTCGACGCGATGCGCGAGGCGCAGGCGGCCCGCGGCGAGAAGCCGCGCTACGACCGGCGCTGGCGCGATTCGACCGAGGCGCCGCCCGCCGGGAGGACCGCCGTCATCCGCTTCAAGAACCCGCTCGACGGCGCCGTAGCCTGGGACGACCTCGTGAAGGGGCCCATCAGCGTGGCGAACGAGGAGCTCGACGACCTCGTGCTCGTGCGCGCCGACGGCGTGCCCACCTACAACTTCGGCGTCGTGGTCGACGACCTGGACATGGCGATCACGCACGTGATCCGCGGCGACGACCACGTGAACAACACGCCGCGTCAGTTGAACCTCTACCGCGCGCTCGGCGCGCCGGTTCCCGGCTTCGGGCACGTGCCGATGATCCTGGGCGCCGACGGCCAGCGCCTCTCGAAGCGCCACGGCGCGGTGAGCGTCCTGCAGTACCGGGACGAGGGCTACCTGCCCGACGCGATGGTGAACTACCTCGCGCGCCTGGGCTGGTCCCACGGCGACGAGGAGGTGTTCTCCCGCGACCAGCTCGTGGAGTGGTTCGATCTCGAGCACGTGAGCCGCTCGCCGGCGCGCTGGGATCCGGAGAAGCTCAAGTGGATGAACGGCGAGTACCTGAAGCGGATCCCTGCCGAGGAACTCGTGGCGGGCATCGGTTCGCGAAACCCCGCGGTCCACGCGGAAATCCTGGCGGCCATGGACCCGGTGGCGATGACGGCGGTGGGGCAGGGGAGCTGGTCGCTGGTGGGCGAGCACGAGGCCTTCCTGCACGAGCTCGCCTCGCCGGTGACGACCGATCGCGCCGTCGTGGACCAGTACCTCGACGCGAAGGGCCGCGCGGTGGTGGGTGACCTCGCTACGGCGCTCGAATCCGCCGACTGGACGGCCGCCGGGGTGAAGGCGGCGCTGCAGGCCTTCGTGAAGGGCCGCGGCCTCAAGATGCCCGAGGTCATGATGCCGCTTCGCGTGGCCGTGACGCGCAAGGCCCAGACCAAGGCGATCGACGCGATCGTGGCGGCCTTGCGCAAGGAAGTGGTGCTGGAGCGGCTGCGCCACGCCGCGGCCGGATAGCCGCCTTTGCATCGCGCCGGGTCCGCCGGTATAATCGCCGACTCGGTTGGGGGTATAGCTCAGCTGGGAGAGCGCTTGCATGGCATGCAAGAGGTCAGCGGTTCGATCCCGCTTACCTCCACCAAACGAGTTCGACGGGAACTGGAAGCCGCCAGGCTTCCTTTTTCTTGTCCCCATCGTCTAGAGGCCTAGGACACCGCCCTTTCACGGCGATAACCGGGGTTCGAATCCCCGTGGGGACGCCACCATGAAAAAAGCCCGCCTCGTGCGGGCTTTTTTCATGGAGTGGCAGGGGGAGGTCGCCAACATCCGGGAGTAGGGTGCCCCCGGCGCAAGCAGCGCCTTCCCGTCCGCGATATCCTCTGTCCTTCGCTGCAATGCCCCCAGCCCGCCCCCTTCGCGTGGACGAATCCCAAAACGCCGCGAGCACCCCGCGCGAGCACGCCGACGTCTCCAGTCGCCTCGCCCAGGTGCTCGAGGGCCTGGACCATCTCGAGGCGGGTCTCGTGTTCTACGGCGCGGACGACCGGGTGCTCTTCTGCAACCGGCGCTTCCGCGAGATCTACCCGGCGGTGGCCGAACTGCTCGTGCCCGGCGCCGACTACGCCGACATCGCCCGCGCGCACCATCGCCGCTGTCTGCAGGGAAGCTACCCGCTGTGCGAGGACGACTACGTGCGCGCGCGCGTCGAGCAGCACGCCCATCCCGACGACGGCGACTACGAATACCGGGACGAGAACGGCAAGTGGCTGCTCGTCTCGGACCGCAAGACGGCCGACGGCTGCGTGATCGGCCTGCGGGTCGACATCACCGCGCGCAAGCTGGCCGAGCAGGCCCTGCTGGCGAGCGAGGAGCGCCACCAGCTCGCGCTCGCCGCGGGCCGGCTGGTGGCGTGGGAATGGTCCGTGGGCGACGCGCACATCGGCTGGGGCGAGCGCAACGAGCAGATCCGGGGGCCGCTTCCGCCCGGCGTGGCCGATTACCCCGACTTCCGCGACATGGTCCATACCGGCGACCGCGAACGCTACCTCGCGACGGGCCGACGCGCGTTCGAGGAGATCGGGCCCTACCGCTGCGAGTTCCGGGTGGTGTGGCTCGACGATTCCGTGCACACGATCAAGGCCCAGGGCGTGGTGCGGCGCGGCACTCCCGGGGAGCGCGACCGCATCTTCGGCATCTCCCAGGACATCACCGACCGAGTCGCCGCCGGCGAAGCGCTGCGCGAGAGCGAGGCGCGTTACCGCACGCTCCTCGAGACCACTACCGACGCGGTCATCATGGTCGACGACACCGACACGATCCGTTACGCGAACGCGGCGGTGGAGGCGCTATTCGGCTGGACCCCCGCGGAACTCGACGGCGGCGAACTCTCGATCCTGCAGCCCGAGCGGTTGCGCGAGGCGCACGGCGCCGGCGTGCGGCGTGCGTTTTCCACCGGCGTGCGGCGCCTGAACTGGCGCGCCGCGGAGGCGACCGGATTGCACCGCGACGGGCGCGAGTTCCCCATCGAGCTGTCCTTCAGCCTCACCCGGCTCGGCGGCCGGCGCTACCTCGTCGGGTTTGTGCGCGACATCGAGATCCGCAAGCGGGCCGAGCGGGAACTCCTGGAGATGAACGCCACGCTCGAGTCCCGCGTGCAGGAGCGCACCGCCGAGCTCTCCGCGGTCAACCGCGAGCTTGAGTCGTTCTCCTACACCGTGGCCCACGACCTGCGCGCGCCGCTGCGGGCGATCGACGGGTTCTCGCAGGTGCTCGAGGACGAACTCGCCTCCCGGCTCGCCCCGGAGGAGCGCGGCTTCCTCAAGCGCATCCGCGCCAACACCACCGTCATGGCGCAAATGATCGACGAACTGCTCGACTTCTCCCGCATTGGCCGCGCGGAGCTGGGCCTGCGCTTGGTGGACCTGGACGGGCTCGCGCGCCTGGTGGCCGGCGAGATCTCGCCCGGCTACGCGAACGCGTCGGTGGCATTCGGGGACCTGCCCGTGGTCGCCGCCGACCCGACGCTCATGCGCCTGGTGTTCGTGAACCTGATGGACAACGCGCTCAAGTTCTCCTCGCGCGTGGCGGAGCCGCGGGTGCGCGTGGAGGCCTCCACGGCGCCGGGCGAGGTCGTGGTGAGCATTTCCGACAACGGCGTCGGCTTCGACCCCCAGTACGCCTCGAAGCTCTTCGGCGTCTTCCAGCGCCTGCATTCCCGCGAGGAGTTCGAGGGGACGGGTATCGGGCTCGCCACGGTAGCGCGCATCGTGACCCGCCACGGCGGGCGCATCTGGGCCGACTCCCGTCCGGGCGAGGGCGCGAGCTTCCACTTCACCGTCCCCGCGCGGTCCGGAGGGCTGGCACCGGAGCGGCCGTGAGCGGCGAAGCAGGCCCGCGCGCGGTTGCAGACGTTACCGGTCACGACATGGAAGTGCTCGTCGTGACGGGGCATAATCGGCGCACTTTCGAGGAGCAGATGGCGATGGTCCGGGAAGAGGAAGTCGACGTCCTTCTCGTGGAGGACAACGCGAACGATGCCGAATTCGCCCTGCGCGCGCTGCGCAAGGCGACGGTGACGCCGCGCGTGCTGCACGTGGACGACGGCGCCCGTGCGCTCGACTACCTGTTCTGCCAGGGCGAGTTCGCGCAGCGTTCCGTGCACGCCCGACCGAGCGTGGTGCTGCTCGATCTCAAGCTGCCCAAGATCGACGGGCTCGAAGTGCTGCGCCGGCTCAAGGAAGATCCGCGCACCCGCGACATCCCGGTGGTTGTGCTCACGTCCTCCAAGGAGCCGCGCGACATCGAGGCCTGCTACCAGAACCGCGCAAACAGCTACGTCGTGAAGCCCGTGAATTTCGAGGCCTTCACGCGGGCGATGGGCGAACTCGCCCGCTACTGGATGGAGATCAACCAGGCGCCCATGCCCGGCTCCGGCAGCTAGTCCGGAGGAAGAGTGCCGGCGCAGGAAGCGCGCGGCGCGCAGTCGACCGATGCTGGACTGCGAGGGTTGCGTCGTGCCGCTACGACAGCCCGGGCAATGCGCACTCGCTCACCCTGTACTTCGTGAAGACCGCGGCCAACCCCGGCGGCGGGAACTTGAGGCGCACCGCAGGGCAACACCCTTGCCGGAGGACTCCGACTCTGGGGGGATGGCCGGGGCGCGCATCGCCTGAAAACGCAGGCGGAATGGCCGCTTTCCGGTGGACGGCCCGGGAACCCCGGGGGGATACTTTCGGTCCCTGCAGGGCGCGACATTCCCCGCTGGCAGCGTGCCTTTTGGGAAATATCAATAAAATGATGAAGTTGCCTTGCGTTTTTGAGAAGGCACCTTAGAATAGACCCATGGTCCTCCGGTCCACCGCTGCTTTCTTCGCCGTCGTTTCGCTGCTGGCCGCCTCCGGCGCGGCGCTGCCGGCGCGCGCGGACATCTTCTCCTTCAAGGACGAGCGGGGCGTGGTGCACTTCACCAACATCCCGAGCCTGGACCGGCGCTACAAGCTCGTTCGCCGCGAAGCGGGCTCGGGGCCGGGACCTTCACGCGCATTCATGCCGACGGAGGCCGACATCCGGCGCTACCAGGCAATCGTGGAGAGCGCCTCGCGGCACCACGGCGTGGATACCGCGCTGGTGCACGCGGTCATTTCGGCCGAATCGGGCTACAACCCGAACGCGCTCTCGCGCAAGGGCGCCTCGGGGCTCATGCAGCTCATGCCCGATACCGCGCGCCGCTACGGGGTGCAGAACATCTTCGATCCGGTGGAGAACGTCCACGGAGGAGTGCGCTACCTGAAGGACCTCCTCGCGATGTTCAATGGCGACATGCGGCTCGCCGTCGCCGGGTACAACGCGGGGGAGAATGCCGTGATCCGGGCGGGCAACCGCATCCCGCCGTACCCCGAGACGCAGAACTACGTCCCGAAGGTGATCGACTTCTACCACCGCTTCCGCGCGAGAAGCGGCTAGCCGGCGCTCAGTCGGCCGCGGAAGGCGAACGTTCCCGGGCGGTCTTCGCCCGCTCGCGCTCCAGGCGCTGCTCGAAGGTCTCGTGGCGCTGGGCGGCCAGGGCGTAGGCTGTGGGGACCACGAAAAGCGTGAAGAGCGTCCCCACGAACATCCCTCCCACGATCACCCAGCCGATCTGCTGGCGGGATTCCGCGCCCGCGCCCGTGGCGAAAGCGAGCGGAAGCGCGCCCAGGATCATGGTTCCCGTGGTCATGAGGATGGGGCGAAGCCGCAGGGTGGCGGCCTCCAGGACCGCATCGTGGACCGAGCGGCCGGCCTCCTGGAGCTGGTTGGCGAACTCCACGATGAGGATGCCGTGCTTGGTGATGAGCCCGACCAGCGTCACCACCCCGATCTGGCTGTAGACGTTCCAGGTGCCGCCGGTGAGCATGAGCGCCCCGAAGGCCCCGGTCATCGAGAGCGGTACGGTAAGCATGATGACGAAGGGGTCCCGGAAGCTCTCGAACTGCGCCGCCAGCACGAGGTAGATGAACATGAGCGCGAGGACGATCACCAGAGTCGTCCCGCCCGCCGAGTCGCGGAATTCCCGTGACTGGCCGTTGAGGTCCGTGGCCACGCCCGGGAGCACGCGCTGCGAGGTCTTCTGCATGTAGTCGATGGCCTCGCCGAGGCTGTAGCCCGGCGCGAGGCTTGCCGAGACGGTGGCTGCGCGCAGCTTCTGGAAGTGGTTCAGGTTCTTGGGAGCGACGCCCTCGCTCACCGAGAGCAGGTTCGAGAGCTGGATCATCTCGCCGTCCCGGCCGCGCACGTAGATGTCGTTGATGTCCCGGGGCGAGGTGCGGTCCGCGTCGGCCACCTGCACGATCACGTCGTATTGCTCGCCGTCGCGCTTGAAGCGCGTGACGACGCGCCCGCCCAGGAGCGTCTCGAGGGTGCGGCCGACAGCGTCCACGGGCACGCCCACGTCCGCGAGCTTCTCGCGGTTGACTCCCACGCGCAGCTCCGGCTGGTTCAGGCGCAGGTCCGAATCGACCGAGATGAGGCCCGGGTTCTTGCGCGCCTCGTCCATGAGGCGCTCGACCATGGCCTGGAGCTCGTTCCACGGCGCCTGCGTCATGACCACGAACTGCAGCGGCGTGCCGCGGGAGCCGCCCAGCGAAGGCGGGCTCAGGGGAAAGGCGAAGACGCCCGGCAGGGACTGGAACTTCGGCATCAGGTCGCGCGCCACCTCCTGCTGGCTGCGCTCGCGCTCGCGCCAGGGCTTGAGTATCAGCACGGAGAAACCGGCATCGGGCGTGGGGTTGCCGGCGAGCGTGAAGTAGCGGCTGGTCTCGGGCAGCCCGCGGAAGATTTCCTCGATCCGCTCCATGTATTCGGCGGTGTAGGCGACCGTCGAGCCGACCGGCGCCGTGACCGGACCGAACAGCACGCCCCGGTCCTCGATGGGCGCGAGTTCCTGGCGCAGCTGCAGGAAGAGCGCAACACTTGCCGCGCCGAGTGCCAGCATCACGGCGACCACGATGGCGCGGTGGTCGAGCGCGCGGACGAGGCCCGCGCGGTAAGCCCGATTGAGGCTGGCGAAGAAGCGCTCGGTCAGATTGAAGAGGCGCCCGTGGCGGGGCTCGTGCCGGAGAATCTGCGAGCACATCATCGGCGAGAGGGTCAGCGCCACCAGGCCCGAGACGACGACGGCGCCGGCGAGCGCCAGGGCGAACTCGGTGAACAGGCGCCCGGTGCGCCCGCTCGCGAAGGCGAGCGGCGCGTACACCGCCGCAAGCGTGAAGGTCATCGCGACGACGGCGAAGGCGATCTCGCGGGTCCCCTTGAGCGCGGCGTCCAGCTTCGACATGCCGCCTTCCAGGTAGCGGTAGATGTTCTCGAGCACCACGATGGCGTCGTCGACCACCATGCCGACCGCCAGCACCATGGCGAGAAGCGTGAGCGTGTTGATGGAGAAGCCCGCTCCGTAGAGCAGCACGCCCGCGCCGATGAGCGAGACCGGGATCGTCACCAGGGGTATCAGCGTCGCGCGCACGTTGCGCAGGAAGACGAAGATCACCAGCGCCACGAGTGCTACGGCCTCGAGGATCGTGAAGAACACGGCGCGCATCGACTCCTCGATGAAGACCGACGAGTCGAACGACAGGGCGAGCTGCATCCCTTCGGGCAAGGTCTTGGAAATCAGGTCGATCTCGTCGCGCGCGGCGCGCGCGAGGTCGAGGGCGTTCGCGGTCGACTGCCGGATGACGCCCAGCGAAACCGACGGATTGCCGTTGAAGCGGGTGATGATGCGCTCGGAAGCCGGGGCGAGCGTCACCTTCGCCACGTCGCGCAGGCGCACGAGGTTGCCGCCCGAATCGCGCACGACGATGGCGCCGAACTGCTCGGGCGTGGCGAGGTCGGTCTGGGAGAGCACGGAGAACTCGCGCGCCCGCGACTCGATGCGCCCCGCGGGAATCTCCACGTTCTGCCGGCGGATGGCGGCCTCGACGTCCTGCGGGGTGAGGCGGTAGGCGGCGAGCTTCGCGCGGTCGATCCAGATCCGCATCGAGGGCTGGCGCTCGCCGAACACGCGCACGTCGGCGATGCCGGGGAGCGTCTGCAGGCGCGGGCGGATCTTGCGCGAGGCGAAGTCCGAGACGTCCAGCCGCGAGTGCCGGTCGCTCGTGAACCCGATCCACATGATCGGCCACGCGTCGGCCTCCGTCTTGGAGATGACCGGCTCCTCGATGTCCAAGGGCAGCCGGCCGCGCACGCGGGCGACCTTGTCGCGCACGTCGGCGGCGGCGGCGTCGGAGTCCCGGGAGAGCGTGAAGCGGATGGTGATGTCGCTGCGCTCGGTCCGCGATACCGACGAGATCACGTCCACGCCCTCGATGCCGGAGAGCGAATCTTCCAGCACGTTGGTGACCTGGGACTCCATCACGTCGGAAGAGGCGCCACGATAATCGGTGCGCACGCTCACGATCGGCTCGTCGATCTTGGGGTATTCGCGCACCGCGAGGCGCGAGTAGGAAATGATGCCCACCAGCAGGATGGCGAGCGAAAGCACCGACGCGAAGACGGGGCGCTTGATGCAGATTTCGGGCAGCGTCATGGCCGGGGCGCTCGCGCAGGCGCGCTCAGCTGCGGCCCTTGGGGGCCGGGTCAGCCTCGGCCTTGCCCACCGGCGCGGGAGCGGCGGGGTCGCCGGCCACGCGCACGGCCACGCCCTCGCGCAGCTTGATGTGGCCGTCGGTCACGACGCGGTCGGTCGCGGAAAGGCCCGAGGCGATCTCGACCTTCCCGTCGGTGCGCATCCCCGTTTCCACCTTGCGGCGCTCGGCACGCCCCGCGACGATACGATAGACGAACCGGTCCTCGCCCACCGTGAAGACGGACTCCTCGGGGACGACGAGGCTGTCGACGACCTCGGCGGTGAGCAGGCGCACGCGGGCGAACATGCCGGGGCGCAGGCGCGCACGGGGGTTGGGAACCCGGGCGCGGATAACCAGCGCGCGTCCGTTTGCGTCGAGCAGCGGATTGATCGCGTACACGCGGCCCTCGAACGACTGCTCGGGCAGCGCGTCCAGGGTGATCTGCAGGGACTGGCCGTCGCGGACGTCGCGGTGGCTCACCTCGGGGACGCGGAAGTCGACCTTGAGCGGATCGGTCTTCTCCAGGTTCACGACGTCCTGCCCCTCCTTCACATAGTCGCCGGGGCTCACCTGGCGCAGGCCGATGAAGCCGTCGAACGGCGCACGGAGCTGGGTCTTCGCCAGGCGCGCGCGCGCGAGTTGCGCCTCGGCCTGCGCGACGCGCAGGTGGTTCTCGGCCTCGTCGATCGCCTGGATCGAGATGAAGCCCTTGTCGCGCAGTTCGAGGGAGCGCTCGTGCTTGGATTTCGACAGCGCCAGGTTCGCCTCGGCGCGGGCGAGCTCCGCGCGCTGGACCGAATCGTCGAGCGAGAGCAGCACGGCGCCCGCCTCGACCCTTTCTCCTTCCCGAAAGCCGATGGCGGCCACCCGACCCGGCACTTCGGGGCGCACCACGACGGTCTCGTCCGAGCGCAGGCTGCCCACGGTGGTGATGGAACGCGGCAGCCTTTCGACTCGGACGGCGGCCGCCTCCACGAGGACTTCGGCGGGGGCGCCGCCGGCTTTCGCCGGCGAGGAGCGCGCGGCGGGCGCGCTACCGGGCGTGGCGGTGCGCGTCCCGGCCCAATAGGAAAGGGTTCCCACGGCCACGAGGGCGAGTGAACCCACAACGAAGGGAAGCATGCGCATGGTCGGGTTGCCCGGGGGCGTCCGGGCCGCGTGTTTCGGCAAGCGCGTGATTATGAACCAAATCCCTTGCCGTCCCCTAAAGGCGGCGCAGAAGGGACCTGGATCGGTTCTCGGGAAATGCCGGGGAGTCGCGGCCCTCGCGGGCCTCGGTCGGCGTGCTAGGCGGGGATGTCGGGGACCAGCTGGCGCTGCAGCATGAAGATCTGATCCTTCAGCATGAGCTTGCGTTTCTTGAGCCGCTTCAGCTGCAGTTCGTCGTGGAGGGGATTGAGTTCGAGAGCTTCGATTGCGCGGTCGAGATCACGGTGCTCGAGGTTCAACTCGCCGATGCGCCGCTTTATCTCTTCGGCATTCTCCGCGATGGTCACCATGTTTCTGTTCCTCCGAAGATGTCCCGGAAACCTTACTCCCAAGCCCTGCGGTTGGCTAGTCTTGACAGGCCGCAAGGATCGCTTGCCCGTGCGTGGCTTTCCCCGGAGAATGGCCGGAGCGCCTTGCAGTCAAAGGCAACAAAAACAAGATGTTGCGTCAAGGAGGAGCGCACGATGTCATTTCGCCGCAACGATTTCGACGTGAGCAACCGGGTCAACACGACCGACCCCGTGAGCGTGAAGCTCGAGGTCTCCCGCATCCACCAGTCGCTCCACGCGCAGGCGGGAATACCGGCGTTCGCCCGGGCCTTCGACGACGTGACGGCCCTCTACCGGGGAGAGCATCCCGGCTTCGAGAAGTGCGACACGGCCTACCACGACCTGCAGCACGTGCTCGAGGTGTCCCTCGCCATGGCGCGGCTCCTCGACGGCTACGAACGCTCCCGCGCCGACGGTCCGGCACTGGGCGATCGCCTCTTCCAGCTCGGCATCGTCTGCGCGCTCTTCCACGACATGGGCTACCTGCGTCGCCGGGGCGATCGCCGCCACCGTCGCGGCGCCGAGTACACGCGCATCCACGTCTCGCGCGGCGCGCGCTTCCTGCGCGACTACCTTCCCGGCATCGGCCTGGGGGAGTTCGCGTCCGTGGCGGGGCCCGTGCTCCATTTCACCGGATACGAGCGGACGGTCGCCTCCATCCGCCTTCCGCATCCCCGGTTTCGCCTGCTCGGCAGCCTCCTCGGATCGGCGGACATCATCGCGCAGATGTCGGACCGCTGCTACCTCGAGAAATGCCACGACCGCCTGTACCCGGAGTTCGTCGACGGCGGCATCGCGCGGCGCGTGACGGGCGAGGGCGAGGTGACCGTCTTCGCCTCGGCGGAGGACCTCATCCGCAAGACCCCCGGATTCTTCGTCACCGCCACCAGGCGGCTCGACCACGATCTCGGAGCCGCCTGGCAGTACGCGGGTGAGCATTTCGGAGGCGCCAACCTCTACATGGAGGCGGTGCGGCGCAACGTGCGCTTCGCCGAGCGACTGCAGGAGGGCGACTCGATCGTGCTGCGCAGGGTTCCGCCGGTCACCGTCAACTGACGCCTCGCGCGCGACGGCGAGGAGGCGCTCGCCTGGATCCCGCGCTGGGAGGCGGGAGAGCCGCGCTCCCTGGTGATCCTCCACGACGTGAACATGCCCCGGATCGGCGGCCTGGAGGTGCTGCGGCAACTGAAGGCGCACCCCGACCTGCGCTCGATACCGGTGGTGATGCTCACCACATCGGAAGTGGCCGAGGACGTGCGCGCGGCCTACCGGAACGGCGCCAATTCCTACATCGTGAAGCCCGTGGATTTCGACCGCTTCCTGCTCGTGACCGAGCAGATCGAGACCCACTGGATCGCGCTCAACACGCCACCGGAATGAGCGGCGCGGCACGGGCGGTTGGCGCCCCGAAGACGAATCGAACGTCCGACCTGCCCCTTAGGAGGGGGCTGCTCTATCCACTGAGCTACCGGGGCGCTGCCGGGCGGATTATCGCACGCGGGTCGCGAGCGGCCGGAGCCGGCGAACGGGCCGGGAAGCGCGCCGCCTACGGGTCCTGCGCTTCCCGGGTCCGCCGGAAGAGGTAGCCCACCGATCCGTCGGGACCGGTCCCGAACAGCGGATCGTGGTTGTCGCGAAACGCGAGGTCGATCATCTCCCAGTCGCCCGATGAAAGCGTTTCGCGCGCGATCGGGATGACGATCTCGTGTTCCTTGCCCATGTGCGCTTCCTGGCTCGCGATGTAGCTTCGAAGCAGGCTTGCGAATTCCGCGAGGTCCGCGCCGCTGCCGCTTTGCGTGCGTCGCAGCGACTCGTGCAGCGCCTGCAGCCGCGCCGCCCCGGTTGCGTGATCGTGTTGCAGGTCGAACAGCGTCGCGTCGGCGCGATCGGTGCGCGCGCGCAGCAACCGGAACAGGTGCTCGTCTTCCTTGGGGTGGTGGAAGCGGTCGGTGAAGCGTTCGATGTAGGCGAGGATCGTGCCGAACAGGTCGTGGTTGGGCTTCAGCCCGTGTTCGAGAGCCTGCGCGAGATAACGCTCGAGTGCGCGAAGCGCCGTCGCGAAAGCCAGGTGCTCGCCGCGGATGATCGCCACGGCAGAGCGCATCGCCGGGCATTGGTCGGTGTCGGGGCGTTTGGCGGCATCCATGGGGGTTCCGGTGCGCGAGCGATCGATGAAGCGAAGGCACCGTTGTAACCCGTCTGCGGTTCGCGCCGTTGAGGCATGTCAAGGGCCGCCCGGCGCCGGCGGCGCGGCCGCCCGCTCAGGAAGTGGCCGGGGAACGATGCGCGGAAGCGTCGAGCGCCGCGACTTCCGCGGTGCCGGCCTCGATGGCCGCGGCGAGCCGCGAGACGATTTCGTCCAGGTCGGCCTCGGAGACGATGAAGGGCGGGGCGAGGAGCACGTGGTCGCCGCGCACGCCGTCTATCGTGCCGCCCATGGGGTAGACCATGAGTCCGCGCGCCATGGCGCCGGCTTTCACCCGCGCATGCAGCCGGTGCGCGGGATCAAAGGTTTCTTTCGTGGACCGGTCCCGGACGAGCTCCACCGCGAAGAAGAGGCCGCGGCCGCGAATGTCACCCACGTGCGGGTGCTTGCCGAGCACCTCGCGCAGCCGCCGCTCGAAGAAGGCTCCGCGATCGCGCACGGCCGCGAGCAGGCCGTCGCGCTTTATCACGCGCTGCACCGCGAGCGCCGCGGCGGCGGCCACCGGGTGGCCGATGTAGGTGTGGCCGTGCTGGAAGAGGCCGCTTCCGGTGCGCAGCACATCTACGATCTTTGCCTGCGCGAGCACCGCGCCTATGGGCTGGTAGCCGCCCCCGAGCCCCTTCGCGATGGCCACGAGGTCCGGTACCACGCCCTCCTGCTCGATCGCGTAGAGCGTGCCGGTGCGCCCCATGCCGCACATCACCTCGTCGGAGATGAGCAGGATGCCGTGGCGGTCGCAGATCTCGCGCACGCGCCTGAAGTAGCCGGGGGTGGGAGGCACCGCGCCGGCCGTCGCGCCCACGACTGTCTCGGCCACGAAGGCGATGACGCGCTTCGGCCCGACTTCGCGAATCTTCGCCTCCAGTTCCGCGGCCAGGCGCTCGCTGTAGGCCTCCGGCGACTCGTCCTCGCGGCGGTCGCGGTATTCGTAGCAGGGGGAGACGCGCGCCACGTCGATCAGGAGCGGCGCGAACTGGCGTCGCCGCCACTCGTTGCCGCCCACCGCAAGGGCTCCGAGCGTGTTGCCGTGGTAGCTCTGGCGGCGGCCGATGAAAACGCTGCGCTCCGGCTCGCCGGCTTCCACGAAATACTGGCGCGCCATCTTGAGCGCCGCCTCCATCGCCTCCGAGCCGCCGGAGACGAGGTAGACGTGGGAAATGCCGGCCGGCGCATCACTGATGAGCGTGTCCGCCAGTTCCTCGGCCGTGTCCGTGGTGAAGAAGCTGGTGTGCGCATAGGCCAGGCGGTCGATCTGCGCGTGCATGGCGGCGAGCACGTCCGGGTGGCCGTGGCCGAGGCAGGAGACGGCGGCGCCGCCGCAGGCGTCGAGGTACTCGCGTCCCTCGCGATCGACGATGCGAAGTCCCTTCGCCGAGACGGCGTAGGGGAGGGTGCCGCGCAGGTTCCGGTGGATGATCTTCGTCATGGGAACGTACGGCGAGGATAACACCGGCCGGCACGCCGCGAGGCGCCGCTGCTACACTTCCAGCGCGCCAACTGCCACTGCCGCCCATGGAAATCGTGCTCGTCGTGATGGTCGTCTTCTCCTTCGCCGTCGTGGGGTGGCTTGCCATCGCGCAATCGGGCGAACCGCCAGCGCAGGGAAGGCCCGCGCCGGCGATCCGGCTTGCCGGGACGCAGGGCGAGGAGCAGAGCCTGCCGTCGCCGGGACAGCGTGTGGTTCTGGTGTTTCACCCGCAGGACGAGACGCCCGAGTGCATCGCCTTGGTCGAGCGGCTTTCCGCAGCGGCGCCGCGCCTCGCGGCGGCCGGCGTCCTGCTCGCGACCGTGGTGGTGAGCACGCGCGAGGCGGCGGCGGCCTACGGCGACGCACACGGCAATGAACTGCGCGTCCTGTGCGACCCCGACGGGCGCGCGACGAAGGCCTACGGGGCGTTCGTGAACCTCGGGTTCCTGAAATTCGCGCGCAAGCTCTTCGTCCTCGTCGACGCCCACGGCCGGGTGGAGCGCGTCTGGCGCGATGCGGTGGGTCCGCAGCACGTGGAAGAACTGCTGGCCGCCCTCGACGTGCCCGCGCGCTGAGCGCGCCAGTCGAAATCGAAGCCCCGGTCGGCTATAATCGCGCCCTTCGACCCGGAGAGGTGGCAGAGTGGTCGATCGCGTCAGACTCGAAATCTGAAGTACCCTCCGGGGTACCGTGGGTTCGAATCCCACCCTCTCCGCCAATTCACGAAGGATGCGCCAGGCTGTACCAGCAGTCTGGCGTTTTTCTTCCGGTCCGCAACGCAGCAAACCCGCACCCGACTCGCCGGGGTCTTCACGCATTGATCAATCGCCGAACATTCCTGGGCCGACTCGGCATCGCGGCAGGTGCGCTGTGGGTGAAGGGCTGCGGGCAGGGCGGCTCCGGCTTGCAGGCTTCGCCCGCTTCCGGGTTCGAGCTGGGCGTCGGCATCGAGAACACCTGGATGGTGCAGTCCGACCCGGTGAAGGACGGAAACCGGCGCGCCCTGGACGCCTTCGCCCTGACCGGTCACGACGACCACTGGCGAGAAGACTTCGAGCGGGCTGCGGACCTGGGGGTTCACACCCTGCGCTACGGCATGCCCTGGCCGCGCATCGAGACTGCGCCGGGGGTGTTCGCGTTTTCCGCACTGCGCACGCGCCTCGAGTATCTGGTGTCGCTCGGCATCGCGCCGGTCCTGGACCTGATTCACTACGGCACGCCTGCATGGATGCCGGATGGCATCGGCGACCCGGGATTTCCCGAGGCGCTGGGGCGCTACGCCCGGGCGACCGCGCAGGGCCTGGGTGACCTCGCGAACCGCTTCACCCCTTACAACGAGCCGCAAGTGGCGGCTGCACTGTGCGGGGCCGTGGGCCGGTGGCCGCCCTATGCCGCGAGCCCGACGGCGTTCGCGACGATCGGCGTGCGCGTCGCCCGCGCGCTGGTCCTGGCTTCCGACGGACTGCGCAGCGTGCGGCCCGCATCGCGGCTGATCTCGGCCGAATCGATCAACTGGGAACTGGCCGACGTGCTGATGCCGGAACTGGCGGCCCAGGGGTTGGTGACCGAGGAACTGCGTGCCGCAGTCGGCAGTTTTCCGGCGAACCTCGCCTACGGCAAGCTCCCGCCGGAACACGCGTTCGGCGCGATTCTCGTGAGCCTCGGGGTGCCCAGGGCGGACCTCGAATGGTTCGCGAGCCGCGCCCAACCGCCCGATGTCCTCGGCTACAACCACTACCCCGACCTCGTCGATTTTCCCGGCAGCCCCGATTTCACGCGTGGCGCAGCAGTGCCACTGGACGCCGCCGCCGACGAGGCGACCCTCGGCGTCGAACGCGGGCTGCGCCGCGCCCACGCCTACTTCGGGCGCGACATTTCGCTTGCGGAGACGAGCGCAGGGCTCGGTGCGGAGGCCCGCGCGGCCTACGCTTCGGCCCTCGGCCGGATGGTCGCGCGCCTGCGTGCGGAAGCCTTTCCGCTGGTCGGACTGAACTGGTGGCCGTTGCTGCAGGCCGTGCGTTGGGAATACCGGGAAGCGGCGGAGAAGCCCCTGGGCGAGTTCCTGTATCCCGGAGGCTGGAACAACGGGCTCTACGACGTGGTGGCCGAGCCCGACGGGAACCTGCGGCGCGTGCCGACCGCCGCGGTCGCGGCATTTCGAAACCTGGCGCATTCGCTGCGCTAGGAGCGGCTGTGCGCTCGAGCCCTGCGGGTGTTGTCCGGGGAAGGCAATCGGGGTAGCGTGGCCCGGGTGGTCCCGCCGCAGCGCAACCCCGCGTTTGCGTCCCTTCCCGTGCAGCGAGGCGTCATGACAATCGAATCGCGGTCCGCTCGCCAATCGCTCGTCGCAGCCCTTGCGGCGATTTTCCTGCTCCTGCCGTCCTCCGCACCGGCCGCCGGCCCGGAACCGCACGGTGGCATCCGCGCGGATCCCCACGCCGAAGGCGAGTTCGCGCCCGCGCCCGCCAGCTCCCGCGCGGCGGCGAAGCGGCACTGGCCCCGGGACCGATCGCCCGTGCAGGTGATCCTGGAGCGAGACGAAGCGAAGCTCGCGAGCCCGGAGTCAATGCTGCAGGCTCACAAGCCCGGCACGCCGCTGCGGATCGGCTTCGGCCGCTCGGTGCCGTCGCTCGCAAGCGCTTCCCGCGCCAAGGCTTTGATGGCGTGGGCGCCCGTGGACGGTCGACAGATTTCGGCATTCAGCGTGGTTTCCCCGGAGGCGACAGGCGTCCGCCTGGGCCTCGTGATCGAGCGCCTCCCGGATGCGGCCGTGCTGCGCTTCTACGCGCCGGATGCGGCGACGGTATTCGAGGTGTCGGGGCGCGAAATGCGGGAGACGATCGATCGCAACCTCGCCTCCGGCGAGGAGGGCGATGCGGCGCGGACCTACTGGTCGCCCGTGATCGACGGTGCGGAAATCACCGTGGAGATCGACCTGCCCGCCGGCGTGTCGACGGGAACGGTGGCGATTGCCGCACCGCTGCTCTCGCACCTCTTCGCCTCGCCAGTCGATACGCGCGCGCTGCAGGCGAAGATTGGCCAGTCGGGCGCATGCAACCTGGACGCGGCGTGCTACACCTCGCCGTGGAATGCCGAATCGCTCGCGACCGCGCGGATGGTGTTCACCGACTCCGGCTCGTCCTACCTCTGCACCGGGACGCTCCTCGCCGACAATGTGCCGGCCACGTTCGTTCCGTACTTCCTGAGCGCGAACCACTGCATCTCGACCCAGACCGTCGCCTCGACGCTGCAGACCTACTGGTTCTATCGTGCGTCGAGCTGCAACAGCGGCACGCTCAACCCGTCCACCCAGACCCTCGCGGGCGGCGCCGCGCTGCTCCACAACAGTGCCGCGACCGACACGAGCTTCCTGCGCCTGAACGGCACGCCGCCTGCCGGCGCCCTGTTCGCCGGATGGAGCGCGAGCATCGCGGCACTCAGCGCCGCCGTCACGGGAATCCACCATCCCAGTGGCGACCTGCAGAAGATCAGTTTCGGAACCGTGACGGGCTATCTCAACTGCTCGACGATCCCCGGCGGATCCAACTACTCCTGCAGCTCGGCATCCGCAGCCACCTCCAACCACCTGAACGTCGTGTGGAACCAGGGCGTGACCGAAGGCGGCAGCAGCGGCTCCGGCCTGTGGGTCACCTCGGGCGCCAGCCGCTTCCTCGTGGGCCAGCTGCATGGCGGATCGAGCTTCTGCGCCATGCCCACTTCCCCGGATCAATATGGGCGTTTCGACGTGGCGTACGGCGCGGCGCTGTACCAGTGGCTTTCGCCGCCTGCAGTGCCCGCCGCGGCGACCCTGATCGCGCCGTCGGGCACGATCAGCGGCTCGCCGACCTATTCGTGGAACGCCGTTGCCGCCGCGATGCAGTACTTCGTCTACCTGAGCAATGGCACCGGCGCCTGGCACACAGCCGCAGCGGCGGGCTGCGGCGCGGGCACCGGCACCTGCTCAGTCGCAGGCTCGGCGTTGCCCTCGGGCAGCTACACGTGGTTCGTGCTGACCTGGAACCCCACGGGAGTGGGCCCGTGGTCGGCGGGCATGAACTTCACGGTGTCGCCTGCCGGTCCGCCAGCCGCGGCGAGCCCGATCGGCCCGACCGGAACCATCATGAGCACGCCCACCTACACGTGGACGGCGGTGCCCGCCGCGACCCACTACTTCCGCTACCTCAGCAACGGCGCGCTCACCCTGCACACGGCGAGCGAGGCGAATTGCGCGCTGGGCATCGGCAACTGCTCCGTTGCCGGCCTGCCGCTGGTCTCGGGCAACTACACGTGGTTCGTGCTGACCTGGAACGTGAACGGCGCGGGGCCGTGGTCGGCGGGGATGGGATTCACCGTCGCCTCCACCGCGCTGCCGGCGGCCTCGAGCCCGATCGGTCCCTCGGGTTCGGTGGGCGGCGCGCCGACCTACAACTGGAATGCCGTCTCGAACGCGTCGCACTACCTGCTCTACCTGAGCGACGGTTCGCTCACGGTGCATGACGCCATGGCGGCGGGGTGCGGGAACGGGATCGGCACATGCGCCATCACCGGCACCGCGCTTCCCGCGGGCAGCTATGCCTGGTACGTGCTCACGTGGAACCCCAACGGCGCGGGACCCTGGTCCGCGGGCATGAATTTCACGTCGACGGGACCATGACGCAGCCGCGGCGATGACGTGTGCGACGCCCTCGGCTTCGCGGCGCGATATTCCGCACCGCAGCACGAGCGGCGATGAACTAAAGTTAATAGTGAAGAATGTTGCGCAACTAGCTGAAAACAAGTAAAAATCCAGTTTCAAACCATAATTTGAAACTGGGAGGACCTTGCGCACCTACGCCAAGGCCGGCCAGGACGGCCACACGGCGCGGCGTCTCCTCGATGCTGCGGCGCACGAATTCGCCCGCCACCCGGATCTCGTTGACCGCCTTGCCCGGTACAACGTCGCCTTCTCGCTCGTGGCGCTCCGTGCGCGGGACGAGCAGCAGCCGGCGGCCGGGAATGCGACTTCCGCCACAAGGCACGATCCCGCGGCGAGCGCGTCGGGGCACGCAGGAACGCTGGAAGTCTTTGAAAATAAAAGCGAAATATTATTTCCAGGATATCGACCGGATACGGGCGGGCGAGTCGATTGTGCCCGCTTTGGATTTTCAAGTGGTTGAGCAGGAACGTGTTTCTGGAATATTCGTGGAGGTTGTCGGCCGTGTTGCAGTTGTAAGCCGTGCGCGGCCGGATTTGTGGGGTTACGCATAGGCTTCCAGGCGTCCAGCAGCCACAATCACGCCAGAGGATGGACGATCTTTCATGCAGGACCGGTTTCCGGCGAAAGCGCCGGACGGGGATGAAGAGAGGAACGATGATGAAAGGACCGACCGCCGCACTCGCCGTCGCGGCGCTTTTGCTGTTGCCCGCAGGCGCCGTGCTGGCCCAGAAGTCGGGCGACCCGCTGCAATCGCGCCTGGAGGCGAGCAGGGTCGTGGTGAAGGACGGACGCGAGTCCCTCGTCGACGCCGCCAGCGCGAAGCCGGGCGACGTGATCGAGTACACGGCCACCTACCGCAACGCGGGCAACGCCGCGATCACGGGGCTGCAGGCAACGCTGCCAATCCCGCCGCAGACCGAGTTAATTCCCGGCACCGCGCGCCCTGCGCAGGTGAGCGCGAGCCTCGACGGCAGAGCCTTCGCCGCCATTCCGCTCATGCGCACGGTGGAGCGCGACGGCAAGCGCGTGGAGGTGCCGGTTCCCTGGCGCGAGTACCGCGCCCTGCGCTGGTCCGCGGAAGAGCTGGGCGGCGAGAAGTCGGCCGCCTTCACCGCCCGGGTCCGCGTGATCGACGACCCCGTTCCCGGCGCGACGCCGGCCAAGGCAGGTGGCACATGAGCAGGCACCCGCAAGCATTCCAGCGCCCGGCCCCGGCCGGGCACACCGCTTCTTCGATCCGCAGATATTCCGCAATCCACTTCAGTGAAAGAAGGGACAAATCCATGAACGGATTCACGCAGACGCAGGGCCGGGGCGAAAGCCTCCGCGCGGCGATCGTGGCGTTCGCGGTGCTCGTCGCCGGGGCGTTCGTCGCCCTCGCGCCGCGCGCCGCGCTCGCCGCGCCCGCCGCGGGCACCGTGATCGGCAACCAGGCTTCGGCGACGTACCTCGATTCGAGCCTCGCGCCGCGCACCGCGACGTCGAACCTGGTGCAGACCACGGTCTCGCAGGTGAAGAGCTTCACGCTCACGGCGCCGGGCTTCCGCACCGCGTCGGCCGGCCAGACGGTGTACTACCCGCACACCATCACCAACACCGGCAACGGCACGGACACGTTCACGCTCAACGCGCCGGTCGCCGGCGGCGCCTTCAACCACACCGGCCTCGTGTACTACATCGACGCCGACGGCAACGGCGTACCCGACAACTTCACGCCGATCGTCACGAGCGGCCCCATCGCCGCGGCGGGGATCTTCCGCTTCGTGGTGGCGGGCACCGTCCCCGGAAGCGCCCTCAACGGCCAGACGGGAACCATCACCGCCTCGGTCTCGGACACCGGCACGACCACGCTGACCAACCTCGACACGACCACGGTCTCCAATTCCGCGATCACCGTCTCGAAGGCGCTGTCCATCACCAGCGGCCCGTCGCCCAACGCCGGCCCGATCACGGTGACGCTCACCTACACCAACACGGGCAGCGCGGCCGCCGCGAACCTGCTGCTGCGCGACTTCATCCCCGTGGGCATGACCTACATCCCCGCCAGCGGCCGCTGGAGCGTCACCGGCGCCGGCGTCACGCTGACCGACCTGGACACCCTCGACCAGGGCGGCATCGTCTACGACAAGGACGTGACGACCGCGGGTGAAGTGACCGCCACGATCGCGAGCGTGCCGGCCGGCTTCTCCGGCAACCTGACCTTCCAGGTGCAGATCGCCGCAGGCCGCCCGCCGGGGTTCATCAACAACACGGCGCAGTACCAGACCTCCACCCAGGCGCTCACCAGCACCAACACGGCGAGCTACCAGGTGCTGCAGACGGCCGGCGTCGTCGGCAACGGCTCGACCACCGACAGCACCAACGGCACCGGCGAGCCGGTGACGGTCGCCGCCGCCGCCGCGGGCTCCACGATCAGCTTCACCAACGTGATCTGGAACACCGGAAATGCCCCCGACACCTTTGTGATCTCCATGGCGGGCCAGGGCTCCTGGCCGGTGGGCTCGACCTTCACGCTGCTGCAGTCCGACGGCCTGACCTCGCTCATCGCCAACACGACGCCCTCGATCCCCGTCTACAGCGCCGGCTGCCCGGCCGGCTTCGAGACCGACGCCTCCGCGCCGACCCAGTACTGCGGATACCGCGTGATCCTGCGCGTGCAGTTGCCGGTCTCGGCCACGGGCGGCCCGTTCTCCATCACCAAGACGGCGACCTCGAGCTTCAACAGCGCGGTTACCGACACGGTGATCGACACGCTCACCGCGGTCACGGCCAACTCCGTCGACCTCACCAACGACTCCGCCGGCGGCGCAGCTCCCGGCGCGGGCTCGACCGGCACGACGGTGATCACCATGAACACGGTGACGCCCTCCACCACCGGCCCGACGGTGACCCGCTTCCGCCTGTACGTGAACAACACCGGGTCGATCAACGACTCCTTCGACCTCGCCACGCTCGCCACGCCGGCGGGCTGGTCGGTGGTGTTCCGGGCCGATGGCGGCGCGAACGACTGCTCCACGGTCGGCGCGAGCCTCACCAATACGGGCACGATCAACGCGGGCGCCGCCCGCCTGGTCTGCGCCGAGGTGACGGTGCCGATCACGACGTCGAACCAGGCCGCTGCCGGCAACTACGACTTCGACTTCACCGCCACTTCCGCCCTGAACGGAACCGTGACGGATGCGAAGCGCGACCGCGTCACGGTCAACGCCGTCAACAGCGTGAGCCTCACGCCCAACAACACGCAGCAGACCTTCCCGGGCGGCTCGGTGACCTATACGCACGTGCTCACGAACCTCGGCAACGTGGCCTACACGACGCCGGCGAACCCGGTCAGCTTCGCCGCGGGCTTCCTCACGGATTCCCGCGCCGGGCAGGGCTGGACTTCGATCGCCTACCTCGACGGCAACGCGAACGGGGTGTTCGATCCGGGCGTGGACGACGTGCCGTCCAACGCGATCTCGGCCGCGACCACGCTGGCCCTCGCCGTGAACGCGAGCCGCACGATCTTCGTGCGCGTCTTCGCGCCCGGCAGCGCCGTGAGCGCGGACCCGGCCAACGTGACGACGCTCACCGCGCGCTACAACGCGGGGGCGGCGTCGGCTGCGGCAACGGACTCCACGACCGTCTCCGACGGACTGGTGCTGCTGAAGGAGCAGGTGGCCGTGAACTGCGCGACCGTCGCGCCGCACGCGGGCTACTCGACGGCGCCGATTCCCTCCGGCCCGGCGACGGCTCCGGGCAGCTGCATCGCCTACCGGATCACCGCCACCAACACCACGGCGGCGGGCATTACCTCGGTGGTGGTGAACGACAACATCCCGGCGAATACGACGCACCGCTTCTCCTGCGGCACGGGTGCCGCGCCGGGTGCGGCGACGACGCTGGGCTCGGTCACGGCGCCTGCCGACGGGGCGACGGGAACGGTCAGCGCGACCGTGGGGCCGCTCACGCCCTCGCAGAGCGCGATGGTGACCTTCTGCGTGCGGATCGATCCGTGACGCAGTCGGGGCCACGCCCAGCGCTTTTCCCGGCGGCCTTCGGGCCGGCCGGGTGAGCTTCGGCGGGCTGCGGGAGACCGCAGCCCGCTTTTCGCTGCGCCCTCGCCGGAGAGGGCGCAGCGAAAAGTGACGCACCCGACGACATCCCCAAAACCGTGAGAAACGCGAGCCCCTCGTTTGCCTCCCGCCTCGCCGCGCTGCTCGCGCGCGTGGCCGGCACGGTCGCGCTCGTGCTCGCATTGCCCGCGTCGGGCGCGCCGCCGGCCGGCACGGTGATCGCCAACCAGGCGAGCGGCACCGCCGTGGTCGGGGCGACACCCGTCGCGGCCTCGTCGAACGTGGTGCAACTCACCACTTCGTTGCCCGGGGGCCCCGGCTTGGCCACGCTCGTCGCGAACTCGACTCGCCGCGTGGCGCCCGGCGGCATTGTCTACTTCCCGCACACGCTGACCAATGGCACCGTGGCGGACAGCTTCACCCTGTCGGTGGCGAACCTCGCCGGTACCTTCGACCTCGGTTCCATCGTGATCCTGCCGGACGCGAACGGCGACGGCATTCCGGATTCGGCCGTGCCGGTGCCGGCCACGGTGGCGCTGGGGGCGGGTGGTGTCTTCCGCTTCGTCGTGGCCGCGACCGCCCCCGCCGGGGCGACGAACTTCAGCACCGATCGCCTCCAGGTGAACGCGGTCAGCACCACGCCGCTGGGCCCGGTGCTCGCGAACATCGATACCGCCGAGATCTTCGCGGACGGCGGCGTGCCGCCGCCGGACGTGGTGAACGTCGTGAAGTCCTTCTCGGTCCTCGAGGGTCCCTCGCCTTACGCCTCCATCCTCGTGAGCATCCGCTACGCCAACACGCGCGTGGTGCGCAGTGACTTCCGGATCCTCGACGCCATCCCCGCCGGCTTCGAGTACGTCCCCGGCAGCGGGCGCTGGAGCGGTGCGGCCGCCGCACTCACCGACGCGGCCGGCGGCGACCCCGCGGGCATCGCCTACGATTTCGGCGTGACGCAGCCGGGGGCGGTGCACGCCAGCCTGCCGACGCTCGGCTCCCTGGAGGAGGGCACGCTCAGCTTCCGCCTGAACGTGGCCGCGGGGCGCACGGCGGGCGAGGTGCTCGTGAACGTCGCGCAGGCCCGCTGGCTCGGGCCCGTGGATTCCTGGTGGCGCGACACGAACCCCGCGTCCTACCGCGTCACCGGCACGATCGACCTCACGCTCACGGGCGAGCGCATCCCGGTGGCCACGCCCGGGACGACGGTGGCCTTCACCAACGTGCTCACCAACCGCGGCACCGAGGCCGAGCGGTTCGACATCACGCTCGCCGGCTCGACCTTCCCTTCGGGCACCGCCTTCTCGCTCTGGCAGCCCGACGGCGTCACGCCGCTCGCCGACAGCGACGGCAACGGCCTGCCGGACACGGGCCTCGTGGCGGCCGGCGCCTCCTATCGCATCGTCGTGCGCGCGAACCTGCCCGCCTCGACCCCGCCCGGGGAATACCGGGTGACGAAGACGGCGCGCAGTGCGCGGGCCGTGATCCGGTCGGCATCCGCCGACGACATCGTGGGCGCCGTGGGCCGGCTTTGCCGCATCCGCCTCACGCCGGACAACCAGGCGCAGAGCGCCTACGGCCGGCACATCACCTACACCCATTTCCTCGAGAACCAGGGCAACTGCGACGAGTCGGTGCGCGTCACGGCGGGCTATCTCGCCGACAGCCAGCCGGGCTGGGTCTCGGGCGCCTACCTCGACAACCCGGTGGCCGGCGGCGCCTCGGTCCCGGGCGTGCTCGACCGGACCGACACGCCGGTGGTGGAGGGCTGGAGCGCGGTCCTCGCGCCGGGGCAGGGACTGCGCATCCTCGTGGACGTGCTCGCGCCGCCGGATCCGGCGACGGCGAAGCGCGCCGCCAAGGCGCTGGTGGAAACCAACGTCACCACGCTCGTCATCGACAGCGTCACGGGCGGCGCGCTCCGGGTGATCGACCGCACGACGATCGACGACAAGGATTCAACGATCCTGCCCGCGGACGTGCTGCGCAACTTCACGACCCCGAGCTACCAGGTGCCGACCGCCTGGGCGGTGCTCGGCGGCACGGCGTGGCTGCGCGCCGACGCCGCGTCCTGCAACGCGATTCCCGGCGTCGCCGAATCGCGCACGCTCGTGATCACCGGCCCCGGCGGGGAACGCGAGGAAGTCGTTGCCACGGAGACGGGCCCGGACACCGGCGTATTCATCGCGCCCGCGCTGCCCGTGCGCGCGCCGCCCGTGGCCGCCGGCGACCGCATCCTGCAGGGACGGGCGTTCGACGTGTTCGATGCGGAGATCCTCGGCTGCGGCCGGCGCATCGCCACGACGATCACGGTGACCGACCCCGTGGGCATCGTCTTCGACAGCGCCCTGAACGAACCGGTCGCGGGTGCCACCGTGACGCTCGTGGCCGCCTCGGGTGGCCAATGCTCGAGCGTGCCGGTTGCGCTCGACGCAAACCCGGCCACCACCGACGCGAGCGGCCGCTATGCATTCCCGGCGGCCACGGCCGGCGACTACTGCCTCGCCGTCGCCGCGCCCAATGGCTACGAGGCGCCGTCGAAGCTTCCCTACACCGTGCTCGTGCCGGGTCGCAATCTCGTCGTCACCGGTCCCACCTCCGGCGGTTCCTACGGCCAGCCGTTCCGCTCCGACGGCAACGGCATCGTGGTCGACGTGCCGGTGGACCCGACGGCGCAATCCGGCCTCTTCGTGCAGAAGGCGGCCTCGCGGGCGGTGGCCGACCTGGGCGGTTTCGTCGACTACGCGGTGCGCGTGCGCAACGGCACCGGCAACGCGCTCGACCGGGCGAGCGTGCAGCTCGTGGACGACCTCCCGGCCGGCTTCGCCTACGTGGCGGGCAGCGCGCGCGCGGACGGAAAGGCGCTTCCCGAGCCCGCAAACGCCGGCCCGCGCCTGGTCTTCGGCCTAGGCTCGATGGCGCGAGGGCAGGAGATCGCGGTGAGCTACCGCGTGCGCGTGGGCCCCGGCGCCCTGCACGGCGACGGCACCAACCGCGTGCAGTCCACCTACGCGGCCAACGGCACGCGCACCGTTTCCAACGTCGCGACCGCGAAGGTGCAGGTCCTGGGCGGCGTCTTCAGCGACCGAGGCTTCATCCTCGGGAAGGTCTTCCTGGACTGCAACGCGAGCGGCGTGCAGGACCAGGGCGAGGCCGGCGTGCCGGGCGTGCGCCTGTTCATCGAGGACGGCACCTACGCCGTGACCGACGGGCAGGGCCGCTACAGCTTCTACGGGCTGTCGGCCCGCAGCCACGTGCTCAAGGTCGATCCGGCCTCCATGCCGGCGGGCGCGCGGCTCGCCGCCATCAGCGCCCGCCACCTCGGCGACGCGGGCAGCCGCCTCGTGGATCTCAAGTTCGGCGAGATGCATCGCGGCGATTTCGCGGTTTCCGGCTGCGACGGCGCGGTCGCGGAAGAAGTCCGGGCGCGCGCCAAAGCGCTGGGCGACGGCGGCGAAGCGCTGCTGGGCGCGCTGGCGGGCGCGCAACTGGCCACGGAGGCGCGGCCCGCCCAGGACGTGAAGGCGCTTCCGGCGAGCGGCATCGTGAGTGCCACGAGCACGCCGGGCGGAGCTCCCGCCCCCGGCGCCGAGGGCGCGGCGACGGCCGGTCCGTTCGCGAGCGCGCTCGAGCCAGTCTCGGCGACGCGACCCGTTCCCGCGCCGGCGATTTCCCCCGCGGCGCCGGCGCAGGCGGCTGGCGTGCCCCTCGAGCAACTCGTGCCGGATCTCGACAAGAGCCTCGGCTTCGTAGGCCTTGCCGACGGCGACACGCTGCCCTACGCCCAGGCGACGGTGCGCGTGAAGGGCACCGCCGGCGCCAGCTTCAAGCTTTCGGTGAACGGCGTCGAAGTTCCCGAGGCGCGCGTGGGCAAGCGCGCAACCCTCGCGGAAAAGCAGGTCCAGGCCTGGGAATACATCGGCGTCGCGTTCAAGCCCGGCGCGAACGAGCTCTCCGTCTCGCAGGTGGACGGCTTCGGCAACCCCCGCGGCACGGTGGCGATCCGCGTCGTGGCGCCTGGCGTCGCGGCGAAGCTCGCGCTGGAACTGCCGAAGGGCGGGGCGGTCGCCGACGGCAGGACCCCGGCCCGCGTCGTGGTGAAGATCCTCGACGAGAACGGTGTGGCCGTGACCTCGCGCACTGCCGTCACCCTCTCCGCGAGCCTCGGTACCTGGAAGGTGGACGACGCCGATCCGGCCTCGCCGGGCGTGCAGGCGTTCGTCGAAGGCGGAGTCGCCGGCTTCGCGCTCGCCCCGCCCCTCGAGCCCGCTTCCAGCCAGATCGTGGTGACGAGCGGCAACGTGCGCGCGGAGGCGCGGCTCGACTTCCTGCCGGACCTGCGGCCCCTCGTCGCCACCGGCGTGGTCGAGGGTGTCGTCAACCTGCGCAACCTCAACTCGCGCTCCCTCCTGCCGGCGCGTGAGGCCGACGGCTTCGAGCAGGAGCTGCGCCACTTCTCCCGCGAGCGCGACGACGGCAAGCTCGCGGCCGGCGCGCGCGCAGCCTTCTTCCTCAAGGGCAAGATCCGCGGCGACTACCTCCTCACCGCGGCCTACGATTCCGACAAGGACACCCGCGAGCGCCTCTTCCGCGACATCCAGCCCGACGAGTTCTACCCGATCTACGGCGACTCGGCGGTGCGCGGCTACGACGCCCAGTCCACGAGCCGGCTCTACGTGCGCGTCGACAAGAACCGCTCCTACCTGCTCTGGGGCGACTTCACGACGCAGGCGCCGGGGGACGCGCGGCGGCTGTCGAACTACAGCCGCTCGCTCACGGGCGTGAAGCAGCACTTCGAGAACGAGCGCGTGAGCGTCAACGCCTTCGCCACGCGCGACAGCACCCGCCAGGTGATCGAGGAACTGCGCGCGAACGGCACCTCCGGCCCCTACGAGCTCGGCACGCGCGGCGCGCTCGTGAACAGCGAGAAGGTGGAGATCGTCACCCGCGACCGCAACCAGCCCTCGATCGTGCTCGCGACCCTCGCGCAGGCGCGCTTCGCCGACTACGAGATCGAAACGCTCACCGGCCGCATCCTCTTCCGCAGCCCCGTGGCGAGCGTCGACCGCGACCTGAACCCGGTCTTCGTGCGCGTGACCTACGAGGTCGACCAGGGCGGCGAGCAGTTCTGGGTCGCCGGCGTGGACGCGCAGGTGAAGCTGACGGACCGCATCGAGGTAGGCGGCACCTTCGTGAAGGACAGGAATCCCCAGGAGCCCTTCACGCTGGCCGGCGCCAACGCAGTGGCGAAACTGGGCGAGGGCACTTTCCTGATCGGCGAGGTCGCCCGCACGGAGCGCGGCACCGACGCGCGCAAGGGAGAAGCCGCGCGCATCGAGGTGAAGCACGACTCGAAGGACCTGAAGGCGCAGGCCTTCGTCGCGCGCAGCGACCGCGAGTTCGACAACCCCGGCGCCTGGCTCGCCAAGGGCCGCTCGGAAGCGGGCGGGCGCGCCGAGTACCGGATCCGCGAAGGCACGCAACTGCGCGCCGAAGCGCTGCGCACCGAGGAGCTCGCGAGCGGCTCCGTGCGCGACGGCGCCATGGCCGCGGTGACCCAGGAAGTGGCGAAGAACCTCACGCTGGAAGTCGGCGTGCGCTACGCGGCGGAGAAGGGCGCGACCTCGCCGGTGGCGGCGGTCGAGGGCCAGCCCCCCCCCGCGGCGCTGCCCGAAGAGGTGACCACGGTGCGTGCGCGGCTCACCGGTCAGGTGCCGTTCCTCGCGGGTGCGAACGCCTACGGCGAAGTGGAAGTCGACGTGCGCGACGCCGACCGGCGCGTCCTCGCCCTGGGCGGCGAATACGCGCTGCCCAACCGCGGCCGCGTCTATGGCCGGCACGAGTTCGTCTCCTCGATCACCGGCCCCTACGGGCTCAACGCCACGGAGCGGCAGAACACCACCGCCGTCGGCGTCGACTTCGACTACATGCAGGACGGGCGGATGTTCAGCGAGTACCGCATCCGCGACGCGATCTCCGGCGGCGACGCGGAAGCCGCGCTGGGACTGAAGAACCTGTGGACCCTCGCCCCGGGACTGCGCCTGGGCACCTCCATCGAGCGCGTGCACGCGCTCTCCGGCAAGGGCCAGAACGAGAACACGGCGGGCGCGCTGGCACTCGAGTACACCGCCAACCCGCTCTGGAAGGGCACCACGCGTCTCGAGGCCCGCGACGCCTCGACCACCGAATCGCTCCTCTTCACCGTGGGGCTCGCGGCGAGGATCAACCGCGACTGGACGGCGCTCGCGAGGAACGCCTATACGCTCCAGCGCGCCAAGGAGAGCGGCGCCGAACGGGTCGTCGAGCGGCTGCAGGCGGGGCTCGCCTGGCGCGACACCGAGACCAACCGGTGGAACGCCCTCGGCCGCGTCGAGCATCGCCTCGAGCGCGACGACACGCAGGCGGGCGTGCAGCTGAAGAGCTCGACCACGCTGGTGTCGGTGCACGCCGACTGGCAGCCGCGGCGGCCGTTCCTGGTGAGCGGGCGTTACGCGGCGAAGTGGACCACGGACAAGTCCAACGGCCTTACGAGCAAGTACCGGGCGCAGGTGGTCGGCGCCCGTGCGACGTGGGAGTTCGCCCCGCACTGGGACATCGGCTTCGTGACGAGCCTGCTGGTTGGTGATGGCGCCGATTCGCGGCACTATGGCGTGGGGCTCGAGCTCGGCTACCTGGTCACGACCAACCTCTGGGTTTCGGCGGGCTACAACTTCTTCGGCTACCGGGATGCGGATCTCGCGGGCGCCGACTACACGGCCAAGGGGCCCTTCGTGCGGCTGCGCTACAAGTTCGACGAGCAACTCCTGGGGCTGTGGGACAAGCGCGGCGCGCCAGTCTCTGTTGGCGCACCTGCCGAAGGCACGCCGTGAAGAGACGCCTCGGAAACCTGCGTCTTTCGCTCGCTCGCGCGATCGCGGTGCTTGTGCCTGCGCTCGCTGCCGTTTTCCCGATCACCGCGCACGGGCAGGCGGCGGCCTGTGCGGCGAACGAGACGCTTCAGACATTTGCTTTTACGGGCACGTATCCGCCGGCTTCACCGACCATCGTGGGCACTGGCGCCACCCAGACAAACCTGACCTTCACGTCCTCGAACACGGGGGGGGTGGCCTACACGGGGGGAACGCCGCATTTCGAGCAATCCGGAAACTTCAATCCCACACTGACCCACCGGCATACGACATCCTCCCTCAGCATCCTGCTTTCCACCTTCAATCTGGCCTTCAATCGTCCGGTCAACAAGCTGCGCTTCACCGCGACCGACGTCGATCGCTCGACGGGCAACTGGCAGGACGCCATCGTCGTTCGTGTCAATGGATCCACGGATCCGACTTCGATGACCGGAGGGCCAGACCACACGTTTCCCGCTCCCGCGCCCATTCCCACCACGGGTTCCGGTTACGCCTCCGGCAACTTCAACTGCATTGCCACGGACCCGGCTTGCAACATTGTGAGCAGCTTCAACACAACCAATATCACCTCTGCCGCGATGCAGTTCTGGGCGGGACCAGCTGCCGGCGGCAATGAGCAGCATGCCGGGTGGAACCAGTTCGAGTGGTGCCTGCCCCTCCCGACATTGGACAAGGCCTTCAGCGCCGGCCTGCCGGTCGGCGGGACGACGACGCTCACCTTCACGGTCTCGCAGCCGGTGGGCAACCCGACGCAAACCTTCAGTTTTACCGACACGCTGCCTTCGGGTTTGCGGGTGGGCGCGGGCGCGGTGGGCGGCACGTGCTCGGGCGGATCCGTGACGGCCACTGCGGGCACGAGCACCATCACGGTGGCGGGGCGCCAGATCGTGAACCCGGCCACGAGCTGCACGATCACGGTTCCCGTGACTACAGCGGCGTCGCCGACGGTAGGTGTTTGCCCGCAGGCAAACAACACCAACGGAAACGGAAACATTTCAGGAACTACCAACGTCGTGGCCCAGATTGCGAATTCTGCGGCCGGCGGCGGTTCGAGCACGACCGGCGCATGTGTCACGGTGTACAACCGTGCCACGCTGGCGAAGAGCTACTCGCCGGTGACGGTGGGGGTGGGGGCCTCGAGCACGCTCACCTTCACGATCAACAACGGCGCGACCAACCCGGCGCAGTCAGGCCTTGCCTTCACCGACACCTTCCCGGCCGGTCTCACGGTGACGGGGGTCTCGGCCATAGCCGGGGCGGGCTGCGGAGGGACGCCGGGGTTCACGGCTTCCACGGTGAGCTTGAGCGGCGCGACGATGACGGGGGGCACGGCGGCGTGCACCTTCACGGCGACGGTGCGCGGCGACACGGCGGGCAGCTACGTGAACGCGAGCGGGCAGTTCAGCCTCCAGGGCGGGGGACTGGACACGAGTGCCACGACGGCGACGCTCAACGTGAGGAGCGTTGCGCTCACCAAGAGCTACGCGGCGGCCTCGATCGCGACGGGCCAGTCGAGCACGCTCACCTTCACGCTCACCAACGGCACGGGCAACCCGGCGCAGTCGAACCTCACCTTCACCGACACGCTGGCCACGGGCGCCGGACTCACGGTGACGGGGGTGACGGCGCTCTCCGGGGCGGGCTGCTCGGCCACCGTGCCGACATTCAACGCCACGAGCAACCCGAGCGTGACGCTCACCGGGGCGACGATGGCGCTCACCACGGCCACGTGCACGTTCACGGTGACGGTGCAGGGCAACACCGCGGGCAGCTACGCCAACACGAGCGCCAACATCACGGGGGCGACGGCGCCGATCAATGCGACCGCGATGAGCTCCACGCTCACGGTGTACAACCGTGCCACGCTGGCGAAGAGCTACTCGCCGGTGACGGTGGGGGTGGGGGCCTCGAGCACGCTCACCTTCACGATCAACAACGGCGCGACCAACCCGGCGCAGTCAGGCCTTGCCTTCACCGACACCTTCCCGGCCGGTCTCACGGTGACGGGGGTCTCGGCCATAGCCGGGGCGGGCTGCGGAGGGACGCCGGGGTTCACGGCTTCCACGGTGAGCTTGAGCGGCGCGACGATGACGGGGGGCACGGCGGCGTGCACCTTCACGGCGACGGTGCGCGGCGACACGGCGGGCAGCTACGTGAACGCGAGCGGGCAGTTCAGCCTCCAGGGCGGGGGACTGGACACGAGTGCCACGACGGCGACGCTCAACGTGAGGAGCGTTGCGCTCACCAAGAGCTACGCGGCGGCCTCGATCGCGACGGGCCAGTCGAGCACGCTCACCTTCACGCTCACCAACGGCACGGGCAACCCGGCGCAGTCGAACCTCACCTTCACCGACACGCTGGCCACGGGCGCCGGACTCACGGTGACGGGGGTGACGGCGCTCTCCGGGGCGGGCTGCTCGGCCACCGTGCCGACATTCAACGCCACGAGCAACCCGAGCGTGACGCTCACCGGGGCGACGATGGCGCTCACCACGGCCACGTGCACGTTCACGGTGACGGTGCAGGGCAACACCGCGGGCAGCTACGCCAACACGAGCGCCAACATCACGGGGGCGACGGCGCCGATCAATGCGACCGCGATGAGCTCCACGCTCACGGTGTACAACCGTGCCACGCTGGCGAAGAGCTACTCGCCGGTGACGGTGGGGGTGGGGGCCTCGAGCACGCTCACCTTCACGATCAACAACGGCGCGACCAACCCGGCGCAGTCAGGCCTTGCCTTCACCGACACCTTCCCGGCCGGTCTCACGGTGACGGGGGTCTCGGCCATAGCCGGGGCGGGCTGCGGAGGGACGCCGGGGTTCACGGCTTCCACGGTGAGCTTGAGCGGCGCGACGATGACGGGGGGCACGGCGGCGTGCACCTTCACGGCGACGGTGCGCGGCGACACGGCGGGCAGCTACGTGAACGCGAGCGGGCAGTTCAGCCTCCAGGGCGGGGGACTGGACACGAGTGCCACGACGGCGACGCTCAACGTGAGGAGCGTTGCGCTCACCAAGAGCTACGCGGCGGCCTCGATCGCGACGGGCCAGTCGAGCACGCTCACCTTCACGCTCACCAACGGCACGGGCAACCCGGCGCAGTCGAACCTCACCTTCACCGACACGCTGGCCACGGGCGCCGGACTCACGGTGACGGGGGTGACGGCGCTCTCCGGGGCGGGCTGCTCGGCCACCGTGCCGACATTCAACGCCACGAGCAACCCGAGCGTGACGCTCACCGGGGCGACGATGGCGCTCACCACGGCCACGTGCACGTTCACGGTGACGGTGCAGGGCAACACCGCGGGCAGCTACGCCAACACGAGCGCCAACATCACGGGGGCGACGGCGCCGATCAATGCGACCGCGATGAGCTCCACGCTCACGGTGTACAACCGTGCCACGCTGGCGAAGAGCTACTCGCCGGTGACGGTGGGGGTGGGGGCCTCGAGCACGCTCACCTTCACGATCAACAACGGCGCGACCAACCCGGCGCAGTCAGGCCTTGCCTTCACCGACACCTTCCCGGCCGGTCTCACGGTGACGGGGGTCTCGGCCATAGCCGGGGCGGGCTGCGGAGGGACGCCGGGGTTCACGGCTTCCACGGTGAGCTTGAGCGGCGCGACGATGACGGGGGGCACGGCGGCGTGCACCTTCACGGCGACGGTGCGCGGCGACACGGCGGGCAGCTACGTGAACGCGAGCGGGCAGTTCAGCCTCCAGGGCGGGGGACTGGACACGAGTGCCACGACGGCGACGCTCACGGTGTTTGCGGCGCCGACGTTTGCCAAGGCGTTCGCGGCGCCGAAGAACGTGGCGGTGGGCGGGGCGACGACGCTCACCTTCACGCTCACCAACGGCAACGCGCAGGCGCTGACGGGTGCCACCTTCATCGACGACTTCCCCGCGGGCGTGGGCCTTGCCAACGCGACGGTGGGCGGAAGCTGCGCGGCGGGAGCGGTGCAATCGCGGGCGACGACGGGGGCCACGCCCTTCGGAGCGATCACGGCGGGGCACATTTCGATCCAGGTGGCCGGCTACACGATTCCGGCCTCCGGCAGCTGCACGATCGTGGTGAACGTGGTCTCGTCCACTGCGGGTGCGAAGGCCAACACCAGCGGGGCGCTCACGACCGCGGAGGGGACCACCACGGCGGCCGCCTCGGACACGCTCAACGTCTATACGGTGCCGACGGTGGTGAAGAGCTTCGCACCGCCCACGATCGCCGCCGGCGGGACCTCGACGCTCACCATCACGGTGACGAACCCCGCGGCCAACCCGGGCAACCTGACGGGGGTGTCGATCGGGGATGCGTACACGGGAACGCTCGTGAACAACGCGGCCGGCTCGGTCGTGTGCAGCGGCGCGGGCAGTGCGACGCTCACCGGCGGGGTGAACCTGGGCACGAGCGTGGGCTTCGCCTCCGGCACCATCGTGCCTGGAGGCACGTGCACGATCACGCAGAGTGTGACGGCCACGACCACGAACACGAACGCGACCACGGCACCGGCGGCCACGGGTCCGGTGGCGCTTACCGGGACGGCGGCCACGGGCGTGGTGCTCACGGTGGTGGGTGCCCCGGTGGTGACCAAGTCCTTCGTGGCGACCAACGTGGCGGTGGGCGGGACGACGACGATGAACATCACCGTGGAGAACCCGGCGGCCAACACCGTGGCGCTCACCGGGGTGGCCTTCACGGACACGTATCCGGCGGGGTTGACGGGAGCACTCACGGCCAGCGCGAGCCCGGCCGGCTGCACGGGGACGCTCACGGCACTCGCGGGGAGCCTCGCGCTCACGGGCGGGGTGGTGCCGGTGGCCACGACGTGCACGTACGCGGTGACGGTGACGGGGGCGACGGCGGGAGCGAAGCTGAACAGCACCGGCGCGGTGACCTCGACCAACGGGGCGAGCGGCGCGGCGGCGAGCGCGACGCTCAACGTCTATACGGTGCCGACGGTGGTGAAGAGCTTCGCACCGCCCACGATCGCCGCCGGCGGGACCTCGACGCTCACCATCACGGTGACGAACCCCGCGGCCAACCCGGGCAACCTGACGGGGGTGTCGATCGGGGATGCGTACACGGGAACGCTCGTGAACAACGCGGCCGGCTCGGTCGTGTGCAGCGGCGCGGGCAGTGCGACGCTCACCGGCGGGGTGAACCTGGGCACGAGCGTGGGCTTCGCCTCCGGCACCATCGTGCCTGGAGGCACGTGCACGATCACGCAGAGTGTGACGGCCACGACCACGAACACGAACGCGACCACGGCACCGGCGGCCACGGGTCCGGTGGCGCTTACCGGGACGGCGGCCACGGGCGTGGTGCTCACGGTGGTGGGTGCCCCGGTGGTGACCAAGTCCTTCGTGGCGACCAACGTGGCGGTGGGCGGGACGACGACGATGAACATCACCGTGGAGAACCCGGCGGCCAACACCGTGGCGCTCACCGGGGTGGCCTTCACGGACACGTATCCGGCGGGGTTGACGGGAGCACTCACGGCCAGCGCGAGCCCGGCCGGCTGCACGGGGACGCTCACGGCACTCGCGGGGAGCCTCGCGCTCACGGGCGGGGTGGTGCCGGTGGCCACGACGTGCACGTACGCGGTGACGGTGACGGGGGCGACGGCGGGAGCGAAGCTGAACAGCACCGGCGCGGTGACCTCGACCAACGGGGCGAGCGGCGCGGCGGCGAGCGCGACGCTCAACGTCTATACGGTGCCGACGGTGGTGAAGAGCTTCGCACCGCCCACGATCGCCGCCGGCGGGACCTCGACGCTCACCATCACGGTGACGAACCCCGCGGCCAACCCGGGCAACCTGACGGGGGTGTCGATCGGGGATGCGTACACGGGAACGCTCGTGAACAACGCGGCCGGCTCGGTCGTGTGCAGCGGCGCGGGCAGTGCGACGCTCACCGGCGGGGTGAACCTGGGCACGAGCGTGGGCTTCGCCTCCGGCACCATCGTGCCTGGAGGCACGTGCACGATCACGCAGAGTGTGACGGCCACGACCACGAACACGAACGCGACCACGGCACCGGCGGCCACGGGTCCGGTGGCGCTTACCGGGACGGCGGCCACGGGCGTGGTGCTCACGGTGGTGGGTGCCCCGGTGGTGACCAAGTCCTTCGTGGCGACCAACGTGGCGGTGGGCGGGACGACGACGATGAACATCACCGTGGAGAACCCGGCGGCCAACACCGTGGCGCTCACCGGGGTGGCCTTCACGGACACGTATCCGGCGGGGTTGACGGGAGCACTCACGGCCAGCGCGAGCCCGGCCGGCTGCACGGGGACGCTCACGGCACTCGCGGGGAGCCTCGCGCTCACGGGCGGGGTGGTGCCGGTGGCCACGACGTGCACGTACGCGGTGACGGTGACGGGGGCGACGGCGGGAGCGAAGCTGAACAGCACCGGCGCGGTGACCTCGACCAACGGGGCGAGCGGCGCGGCGGCGAGCGCGACGCTCAACGTCTATACGGTGCCGACGGTGGTGAAGAGCTTCGCACCGCCCACGATCGCCGCCGGCGGGACCTCGACGCTCACCATCACGGTGACGAACCCCGCGGCCAACCCGGGCAACCTGACGGGGGTGTCGATCGGGGATGCGTACACGGGAACGCTCGTGAACAACGCGGCCGGCTCGGTCGTGTGCAGCGGCGCGGGCAGTGCGACGCTCACCGGCGGGGTGAACCTGGGCACGAGCGTGGGCTTCGCCTCCGGCACCATCGTGCCTGGAGGCACGTGCACGATCACGCAGAGTGTGACGGCCACGACCACGAACACGAACGCGACCACGGCACCGGCGGCCACGGGTCCGGTGGCGCTTACCGGGACGGCGGCCACGGGCGTGGTGCTCACGGTGGTGGGTGCCCCGGTGGTGACCAAGTCCTTCGTGGCGACCAACGTGGCGGTGGGCGGGACGACGACGATGAACATCACCGTGGAGAACCCGGCGGCCAACACCGTGGCGCTCACCGGGGTGGCCTTCACGGACACGTATCCGGCGGGGTTGACGGGAGCACTCACGGCCAGCGCGAGCCCGGCCGGCTGCACGGGGACGCTCACGGCACTCGCGGGGAGCCTCGCGCTCACGGGCGGGGTGGTGCCGGTGGCCACGACGTGCACGTACGCGGTGACGGTGACGGGGGCGACGGCGGGAGCGAAGCTGAACAGCACCGGCGCGGTGACCTCGACCAACGGGGCGAGCGGCGCGGCGGCGAGCGCGACGCTCAACGTCTATACGGTGCCGACGGTGGTGAAGAGCTTCGCACCGCCCACGATCGCCGCCGGCGGGACCTCGACGCTCACCATCACGGTGACGAACCCCGCGGCCAACCCGGGCAACCTGACGGGGGTGTCGATCGGGGATGCGTACACGGGAACGCTCGTGAACAACGCGGCCGGCTCGGTCGTGTGCAGCGGCGCGGGCAGTGCGACGCTCACCGGCGGGGTGAACCTGGGCACGAGCGTGGGCTTCGCCTCCGGCACCATCGTGCCTGGAGGCACGTGCACGATCACGCAGAGTGTGACGGCCACGACCACGAACACGAACGCGACCACGGCACCGGCGGCCACGGGTCCGGTGGCGCTTACCGGGACGGCGGCCACGGGCGTGGTGCTCACGGTGGTGGGTGCCCCGGTGGTGACCAAGTCCTTCGTGGCGACCAACGTGGCGGTGGGCGGGACGACGACGATGAACATCACCGTGGAGAACCCGGCGGCCAACACCGTGGCGCTCACCGGGGTGGCCTTCACGGACACGTATCCGGCGGGGTTGACGGGAGCACTCACGGCCAGCGCGAGCCCGGCCGGCTGCACGGGGACGCTCACGGCACTCGCGGGGAGCCTCGCGCTCACGGGCGGGGTGGTGCCGGTGGCCACGACGTGCACGTACGCGGTGACGGTGACGGGGGCGACGGCGGGAGCGAAGCTGAACAGCACCGGCGCGGTGACCTCGACCAACGGGGCGAGCGGCGCGGCGGCGAGCGCGACGCTCAACGTCTATACGGTGCCGACGGTGGTGAAGAGCTTCGCACCGCCCACGATCGCCGCCGGCGGGACCTCGACGCTCACCATCACGGTGACGAACCCCGCGGCCAACCCGGGCAACCTGACGGGGGTGTCGATCGGGGATGCGTACACGGGAACGCTCGTGAACAACGCGGCCGGCTCGGTCGTGTGCAGCGGCGCGGGCAGTGCGACGCTCACCGGCGGGGTGAACCTGGGCACGAGCGTGGGCTTCGCCTCCGGCACCATCGTGCCTGGAGGCACGTGCACGATCACGCAGAGTGTGACGGCCACGACCACGAACACGAACGCGACCACGGCACCGGCGGCCACGGGTCCGGTGGCGCTTACCGGGACGGCGGCCACGGGCGTGGTGCTCACGGTGGTGGGTGCCCCGGTGGTGACCAAGTCCTTCGTGGCGACCAACGTGGCGGTGGGCGGGACGACGACGATGAACATCACCGTGGAGAACCCGGCGGCCAACACCGTGGCGCTCACCGGGGTGGCCTTCACGGACACGTATCCGGCGGGGTTGACGGGAGCACTCACGGCCAGCGCGAGCCCGGCCGGCTGCACGGGGACGCTCACGGCACTCGCGGGGAGCCTCGCGCTCACGGGCGGGGTGGTGCCGGTGGCCACGACGTGCACGTACGCGGTGACGGTGACGGGGGCGACGGCGGGAGCGAAGCTGAACAGCACCGGCGCGGTGACCTCGACCAACGGGGCGAGCGGCGCGGCGGCGAGCGCGACGCTCAACGTCTATACGGTGCCGACGGTGGTGAAGAGCTTCGCACCGCCCACGATCGCCGCCGGCGGGACCTCGACGCTCACCATCACGGTGACGAACCCCGCGGCCAACCCGGGCAACCTGACGGGGGTGTCGATCGGGGATGCGTACACGGGAACGCTCGTGAACAACGCGGCCGGCTCGGTCGTGTGCAGCGGCGCGGGCAGTGCGACGCTCACCGGCGGGGTGAACCTGGGCACGAGCGTGGGCTTCGCCTCCGGCACCATCGTGCCTGGAGGCACGTGCACGATCACGCAGAGTGTGACGGCCACGACCACGAACACGAACGCGACCACGGCACCGGCGGCCACGGGTCCGGTGGCGCTTACCGGGACGGCGGCCACGGGCGTGGTGCTCACGGTGGTGGGTGCCCCGGTGGTGACCAAGTCCTTCGTGGCGACCAACGTGGCGGTGGGCGGGACGACGACGATGAACATCACCGTGGAGAACCCGGCGGCCAACACCGTGGCGCTCACCGGGGTGGCCTTCACGGACACGTATCCGGCGGGGTTGACGGGAGCACTCACGGCCAGCGCGAGCCCGGCCGGCTGCACGGGGACGCTCACGGCACTCGCGGGGAGCCTCGCGCTCACGGGCGGGGTGGTGCCGGTGGCCACGACGTGCACGTACGCGGTGACGGTGACGGGGGCGACGGCGGGAGCGAAGCTGAACAGCACCGGCGCGGTGACCTCGACCAACGGGGCGAGCGGCGCGGCGGCGAGCGCGACGCTCAACGTCTATACGGTGCCGACGGTGGTGAAGAGCTTCGCACCGCCCACGATCGCCGCCGGCGGGACCTCGACGCTCACCATCACGGTGACGAACCCCGCGGCCAACCCGGGCAACCTGACGGGGGTGTCGATCGGGGATGCGTACACGGGAACGCTCGTGAACAACGCGGCCGGCTCGGTCGTGTGCAGCGGCGCGGGCAGTGCGACGCTCACCGGCGGGGTGAACCTGGGCACGAGCGTGGGCTTCGCCTCCGGCACCATCGTGCCTGGAGGCACGTGCACGATCACGCAGAGTGTGACGGCCACGACCACGAACACGAACGCGACCACGGCACCGGCGGCCACGGGTCCGGTGGCGCTTACCGGGACGGCGGCCACGGGCGTGGTGCTCGCGGTCGGCGTGAACACCTTCGCGCCGGACAACGCGCAGACGGGCCTGCCGGGGACAGTGGTCTTTTATTCGCACACCTTCAACGCAGGCCTTGCGGGAAGCGTCGCGTTCTCCACGTCGTCAGTGGCCTCGCCCGCGGTTCCCGGATGGGCGCAAACGATCTACCGGGACGCGAACTGCAACGGAATCCTCGACGGCGCGGAGGGCGCGGCGCCGATCGCGGGTGCAATCGCGGTCGCCGCGGGCGATGCGGTCTGCATCATCGTGCGCGACAGCATCCCGGGCGCGGCCCCGTACAACGCCCAGGACGTGATCACGGTGACTGCGACCTTCAACGGCACGCAGAACCTCGCGCGCACCGACGTCACCACGGTCGGCGCGGCGGGCGGCGCGGGACTCACGCTCGCGAAGACCGTGCGCAACGTCACCCAGGGCGGGGTGGCGGGAACGACAGGAACCGCCCGACCCGACGACGTCCTGGAGTACACCATCACCTACACGAACACCGGTGCGGGCACCGTCTCGTCCATCGTCGTCGCGGACGCTACGCCCGCCTTCACGCTCTTCCAGTCGGCTGCCTGCGGGGCCTTGCCCGCGAGCCTTACGGCGTGCGTCGTGTCCACCGCTCCCGCGGTGAACGGCACGGGCTCGCTCACCTGGACCCTCACGGGGTCCCTGCTCGCCGGGGGAAGCGGATCCGTTTCCTACCAGGTGCGCGTGAGCAATTGAGCGGGGCGAAGGCCAGACCGTAGAATCGCCGGGTGCACATCGCAACCGACCCGCAGCGCGCAAGCCGCCTCCTGGGCGTGGCGCTCGTCGTCTTCTCCGCCATCGCCTTTTCGGCCAAGGCGATCATCATCAAGCTGGCCTACCGTCACGGCGTCGACGCCGTGACGCTCCTCGCGCTGCGCATGGCGATGGCCGCGCCCTTCTTCGTGGCCGTGGCGTGGTGGTTCAACCGCGGGGGGCGCACGCGCAGCCTCACCCGCGCGGACTGGCGCGCCATCGCCTTCCTCGGGATCGTGGGCTACTACCTCGCAAGCCTCTTCGATTTCCTCGGCCTGCAGTACATCACCGCCGCGCTCGAGCGGCTGGTGCTCTTTCTGTATCCCACGTTCGTGGTCCTCATCTCCGCCGCGCTCTACGGCCGCGTCATCGTCGGGCGTGACGTCGCAGCGCTCGCCCTGTCCTACACGGGCATCGCGCTGGTGCTCGCCAACGACATCGCCACGCAGCAGGACAACGTGCTCCTGGGCGCATTCTGGGTCGCACTCTCGGCGCTCGCCTATGCGGTGTACCTCATCGGCAACGGTCGCATGGTGATGAAGATGGGAAGCGTGCTCTTCGCAAGCCTCGCCTCGATCGTCTCCTGCGCGGCGGTCGTGGCGCACTTCTTCGTGGTGCGCGAGGCGGCGCTCCTGTGGACGCAGCCGGCGCCGGTGTACGGCCTCACGTTCCTGATGGCGGTCCTTTCCACCGTGCTGCCGGTCATCTTCATGTCCGTGGGCATCCGCCTCATCGGATCGAGCCACGCCTCGATGCTCGGGACCGTCGGGCCGGTGGCGACGATCTTCCTGGGCTTCGCCTTCCTCAACGAGCCGATCACCGCGATCCAGCTCGCGGGTGCGGCGCTCGTGATGACGGGCGTGGTCGCGATCACGCTGGCAAGGACGCCGGAAAAGTAGGGCGCCGGACCACTTTCCTTGATGTGGCGCAAAGCCCGGCGGGGCGGCGGATTGCTGCGCTGCGATATAATTTCGCGGGGCCGTGGTGCCGGGCGCTGACGCGCCGATGCCGCGGGCGAACCCCGATCGTCCAACGACAAGCCCCTTAGGAGACCCCATGAAGAAGCCCATGCGCGTAGCCGTCACCGGCGCCGCCGGCCAGATCGGATACAGCCTGCTGTTCCGGATCGCGAGCGGCGAGATGCTCGGCAAGGACCAGCCCGTGATCCTGCAACTGCTCGAGATCCCGGACGAGAAGGCGCAGAAGGCCCTCAAGGGCGTGATGATGGAAGTCGACGACTGCGCGTTCCCGCTGCTCGCGGGAATGTCGGCGGCTTCCGATGCGAAGCTCGCGTTCAAGGACGCCGACGTGGCGATCCTCGTGGGCGCGCGGCCGCGGGGCCCGGGCATGGAGAGGAAGGACCTCCTCGAGGCCAACGGCGCCATATTCACGGTGCAGGGCCGGGCCCTCGACGAGGGCGCCTCGCGCAACGTGAAGGTGCTGGTCGTCGGCAACCCCGCGAACACCAATGCCTACATCGCGATGAAGAGCGCGAAGAGCCTTTCGCCCGCCTGCTTCACGTCGATGATGCGCCTGGACCACAACCGGGCCGCCTCGCAGCTCGCGGCGAAGTCCGGCAAGCCCGTGGAGAGCTTCGAGAAGCTGGTGGTCTGGGGCAACCACTCGCCCACGATGTATCCCGATTACCGCTTCGCGACGGCCGGCGGCCAGCCGGTCAAGGCGCTCGTGAACGACGAGGCCTGGTACAAGGACACCTTCATTCCCCTGGTGGGCAAGCGCGGTGCGGCGATCATCGAGGCGCGCGGGCTTTCCTCGGCGGCATCCGCGGCCAACGCCGCCATCGACCACGTGCACGACTGGCTGCTGGGTTCGGGCGGCAAGTGGGTGACGATGGGCGTGTGCTCCGACGGCTCCTACGGCATTCCGGAAGGCGTGATGTACGGGTTCCCGTGCACCACGGCCAACGGCGCCTACGAGATCGTCAAGGGGCTCGAGATCGACGAGTTCTCGAGGGGCCGCATGGACAAGACGCTGGCGGAACTGGAGGAGGAGCGGGCCGGGGTCAAGCACCTGCTGGGCTGAAGCCGGGCTCTCCGGCACCAAGGGAAACGGGGCGGCCAGGGCCGCCCCGTTTCACGTGCTGCGTTCGCGCGGGGAATCCCCGCGCCAGTCGGTGGCTTAGCAGCCGCCCTTCTTCTTCTTCTTTTCGGGGGCGGCGGCTTTCACCTCTTCCTTCTTCTCTTCCATCTTGGCGTCGGCCTTCTTCTCCATCTTCTTGGCGACGGCTTTCTTGTCCACCATCTTGGCGTCGGCCTTCTTGTCCACCATCTTGGCGTCGGCCTTCTTGTCCATCATCTTGGCGTCGGCCTTCTTGTCCATCATCTTGGCGTCGGCCTTCAGGTCGGCCTTTTTCTCATCCATCTTGGCCTCGGCCGCCTTGGGGGCCGCGGCCTTGTCCTGCGCGAAAACGACGGGGGCCTGGGCCATCACGAACGCCCCGGCAACCAGGGCAGCGAGCAACTTCTTCATGGTGAATCTCCGCTATGTGTAGTGGGTGGAATGCGCGCTCTTTGTGTTTTCGCGCGGCATATATTGTAGTCGAAAGGGGGAGGGGCCGCATATGGCCCCCCGCCGCGTTCGACCGGCGCTAGAAGCGGGCGCTGTAGCCCAGCCCGACGGTGTACTCCTTGAGCTGGATCGTCTCGCCCGTGGACGGCGGCGCGCCGAAGGGCACGAAGAGGCTCGGGCCCGCCACGGTCTTGTTGGCCGCGTAGAGGCCGTAGGCGGTGATCTCGGAATTCGCACCGAGCTTCCACGTTGCGCCGAGGGTGTAGTGGTCCTCGACCACGCCAGGCGCGAGGATGTTGAAGGTCGCGTCCGCCGCGGCGATGGGGTTCTCGCCCCGGTTGTATCCCGCCCGCAGGGTGAGGTTCGGATTCAGCGCGTACTGGGCGCCGAACTTCCACACGTCGATGTCGCGCCAGCCGAAGCCCGGCCCGTTCGAGCCACCCATGCAGGAGGAGGCGTCGCCGCCGAAGCAGTTGAGCAACAGGCCGCTCGGGTTGGAGACCGACCGGGAATCGGAGTACTTGATGCGCTCCCAGTCGACGGCGACCGTCCACTTCGCGTCGGGACGCCAGGCCATGCCGACCGTGAAGTTCGACGGGATGTCGAATCCGCCCTGTTCGGCGAAGAGCCCCTTGTACTTGTCGAACTCACCCATGGAGACCTTGCTCGCCCAGGCCGCGCCCACCGACACGGTGTCGAATGTGCCGTGGTAGCCCAGGCGCACGCCGAAGCCCGACGAGCTCGCGTAGCCCCGGTTGGTCACGTCGCCGGGGCTCGTCGAAAGCCCCGGGTTGTCGAAGGCCTGCAGGCCCTGTGCGCGGAAACGCTGGTAGGCGAGGACCGGCGCGATGCCCACCGAGTGCGCGGGTGCGAGCTGCCACGCGGCGTAGGGTGCGACCATCAACTGCATGAGGTCGACGCCGAGGCGGCCGTTGCCGCAGAGCAGGTTGTAGGGTCCGGGCGCCGGGTTGAACGTCGCGCAGGCGCTCATGGCGGGGATCTGTTCGCCCGCGAAGTCGGTGTTCATGCCGCCGTTGCCGTACACCGACAGGCCGATCGCCAGGTCGGGGCGCATCTTGTAGTTGATGCCGAATTCCGGAATCGCGAAGAGCAGGCTGTCGCTCGAGACCGAGCCGTCGATTCCCGCCGGGCCCGACCCGGTGCGCGAAGCCTCGCGCCGCGGCATGAAGAGCTGCACGCCCGCCTGCCAGGTGCTCGGCAGTGAAGTCATCGCCGCGGGGTTCACGGCGCCGCCGAAGGGCTCGTCCGCGACTGCAACCGTCGCGCCGCCCATGCCCAGGGACTTGAGCCCGTACGCGTGGGAGAAGTAGCCGTTGGTCGCGAACGCGGCCGTCGGCAGGGCGAGCCCGGCCAGCGCGAGGGCCCGGACGAGTGTCTTCGTTTTCATGGCAGTGCTTTCTCTTGAGTGGTTTGGGGAGTGCGGATCAGGGACGCAGCCAGGCGAAGCGCCGCTCCACGGCCGACATGCCCCAGGCAGCGAGCCCGAGGAAGGCGATGAAGGCGAGCACGAACCAGCCCATGGGGACGCCCGTGAGGCCGGGCAGCGTCACGTCCGGCTGCGCAGACGAGGCGAGCCAGGCGTCGAACCCGGAGAAGAATTCGGCGTAGGCGTAGGACGCGATGAAGATGCCGGCGATGAAGGTGAGTCCGTCGAGGCGACCCGTGGCGCAGGCGGCAACGGAGGTGCCGGGGCAGTAGCCGCCGATCACGAAACCCGCGCCGAAGACCAGCCCGCCGATGATTGCCGCGGGGTAATTCGTCGGCTCGATGTAGAGCATGGCGAAGTCGAGCTCGCCCGCGGCGGTGAGCAGGAAGATCCCGACGAGCGCGGTCACGATCGCCGTGAACATCACCTTCACCACGGCCATGTCGTAGAGGTAGAAGACGGCCATCAACTTGCGCGCGCTGCCGAAGCCCGCGCGTTCGAGGAAGAAGCCGAAGCCCAGGCCGATCGCCACGGCGAGCGCGAGGGAGGTGATGAGCGTGAAGTCCATCGAGTAGGTGAGGGGAAACATCAGAGCCACTCCTTTCGCGCCATCCACGCCACGGTGTAGCCCGCGACGAAGACGGCCAGCATGAACACGAGGCTTCCGGCATTGAGGACCGAGGCGCCGGTGAGGGCCTGGCCGCTGGTGCAGCCGCGCGCGATCTTCGCGCCGATGCCTGCGACGATCCCGCCCACGAGCGCGAGGACGAGTCGCTGCCCGTCGCTGATCCGCGGGCCCTTCTCCACGGAGATGGCGAAGCGCCCGGCGACGAGGCCGGAGATCGCGGCGCCGATGAAGGTGCCCACCAGGAGCCAGGTGAGCCACGCCGTGAGCGGCGAGCCGCTCGCGATGTAGCGGGCGTGTATGGCGCTCGACTGGGCGTGTTCCGGCGAGATCGCGTTGGCGATCCACGCGGCCACGGAGGAGTAGGCGCCCGTGGCGCCGAGCCCGCGCCCCTCGACCAGGTAGGCGGCGAGCAGGACGAGGCCCAGGCCGAAGCCCGCGAGGTAGGGGTTCCAGAAGGGTGCGGGTTTCGCCTTCGCGCGCTCATGCGCGGGGAAGGCGGAAGCGGTGGTGACGTTCACGGGTTCTCCTTTCCTACATTCCGGTTGCGGCGATCATCTGGCTCGCCTGGCCCGCGCCGACCATTACCCAGCGCAGCGCGAAGCCGCCGGCGAGGACCAGCAGCGCCGGGACGATCGTGTGCGGGATGCGGTGGCCGAGCTCGAGGGACTGCAGCGCGAGCGGCACCACGATGCCCGCGGCGATGACCACGCCCCAGAAGACGATCGCGTACTTGCCGCTCATCAGCAGGTCCACGGAAGCCACCTGCGAGGCGGAGCTCGACAGCAGCCCGATGAAGAGCAGGCCGATCAGCACCAGCTCGACGGCGAGGAAGCCCAGGTCGGCCTTGACGAGGCCATCGGCCGTGCGGGGCTCGGGCGGATTCGCGCCCAGGGGCTGCACGAGCATCGCGAATGCGCCACCGAGGAATCCGCGCGGCGCGGGGTGCCCGGGCACGAGACTCGAGACCAGGTGCACCATGGCCGCTGCGGCCGACAGGCCCGAGACGAGGAAGAGCGGTCCCAGGATGGCGCTGTTCCACAGCGGTCGCGCGACCATCGTCGAGAGCAGGATCCCGGTGTAGATGCCGAGTCCGATGCCCAGCAGCACGTTCGCGTAGCCCAGGGCCTTCACCAGGCCGGGGCGCGCGAGGATCGCGTCGGAGAGCCGTTGGAGGACCGGCAAGCGCTCTCCCGCCCACGGCCACGCCTGCGGCAGGCGGATGAGCGCGGAGGCCACGAGGACCGGGTAGACCAGCAGCAGGACCCACGAGCCCCAGGACATCGGCGACATCGGCTCGAAGGCCGTGTAGACGCGCCAGACGAAGAGCTTGTGCGCGAGGTCGAGGAAGAGCGCTCCCATGCCCAGGTTCAGGAGGACGAAGCCCAGGATCGGCGTCTGCACGCTGTAGAAGCTCTCGGGGCGCTCGCCTCTTGCGAGGCGCAGCATGTTCAGGCCCGCGAGGACCATCATGCCGGCGATCATGCCCCCGAAGAAGAGGTAGACCGGGATCTCCCAGTTCCAGACCGAGAGCACCGGGTCCACGAACGGATTGTGGCGGGTGGTGGTGATGTCGAGCATGGTGGTCGCCTTTAGTCCAGGTAGAAGACGCGCGGCTTGGTGCCGGCTTCGGGGAGCAGGGTGTGGTGCCTGCGCGATGCGAGGAGCTGGCTCACCGCGCTCTTCGGGTCGTCCAGGTCGCCGAAGTGCATGCAGCGCGTCGGGCATACGGAGACGCAGGCCGGATCCAGGCCTTCCTTCACGCGGTGCAGGCAGAACGTGCACTTGTCGGCATAGCCGTCGGGGTGCACGAAGCGCGCGCCGTAGGGGCAGGCCGCGAGGCATGCCTTGCAGCCGATGCACTTGTCCGCGGTGACCTGCACGGTCTTGCCGAAGTCCTCCACGTGGCTGGCACCCGTGGGGCAGCAGTACACGCAGGGCGGGTTGTCGCAGTGGTTGCAGCGCTCCGAGCGGATCTCCATCGTGAGCGTCGGGAAGGCCCCGCGCGTCTCGGTCACGATCCAGTCGCGGCAGTGGCCCAGCGGCACGTCGTTCTCCGTCTGGCAGGCGACCACGCAATCCATGCACCCCACGCACTTCAGGGTGTCTATGACCATTCCGAAGCGTGGCATCTCACGCCTCCTTTTCGAAAGTGACGAAGTTCTGGTGGATGCTCGTGCCGCCCATCAGCGGGTCGACCTTGTAGCGCGTGTTGAGCTGCGCCGCGCTGGCACCCATGAGATAGGCGCTCCTGAGCATCTTGTTGGTGTGGCCGAAGCCGTAGACCATGTAGAGCGTGTCGGGCCGAATGCGCTGGGTGGCCTTCACGCGGATGCGGTTGGAGACCACGCCGTCCTGGTTGCGGAGCTTCACGTACTGGCCGTGCTTCAGCCCCGCCGAGGCGGCGGTCACCGCGTTCACCCAGAGCTCGTTTTCCTTCATGAGGTCGCGCAACAGCGGGTTGGTCTGCGTGCGGCTGAAGGTGTGCACGGGGGAGCGCCCGGTGATGAGCCGGTAGAACCCGGCGGGCGCGGCTTCGGGGGGCGTGTACTTCGGCACCGGGTCGAAGCCCGCCTTGGCGAGCTGGTCGGACCAGAATTCCACCTTGCCCGAAGGCGTGTCGAACGTGAGTTCCGCGCCTTCCTCCACCGTGATCGGCGTCTTCTTGCCCATCACGATGCCTTCCTGGCGCAGCTTCGCGTAGTCGATGCCGCTCTTCTCGCAGCGCTTCGCGAGGTACTCGTCCATGTCCTTGAAGGGCATGAATTCCCCCACGCCGAGGCGCTCGCCCAGTTGCTTGGCCATCCACCACGCGGGCTTCTGGTCTGCGGGGGGCGCCACGACGGGCTGGCGCAGCGCGGTCCATCCCTGGCGGCCCCAGGCGACGTAGAGGTCGTCGTGGCGCTCGAGGAACATCGCGTCGGGCAGGACCACGTCGGCGTATCCCGCGATCTCGCTGGGATGCGTGTCCACGACCACCAGGAGGTCCAGCTTCGAGATCGCCTCGAGCGTCTCCTTTTCGCTGGGCAGCGTCTGCAGCAGGTTCGTCGCGTAGACGACCCAGCCCTTGATGGGGTAGGGCTTGCCGGTGATCGTCGCCTCGCGAAGGCCCGTGGACACCTCCTCGTCGGCGAACGGCCAGCGCCCGTCGGGATTGTCGACCTTGGGCTTGCCCGCGGCGGGAAACTTCGGGAAGCCGTAGCCCGCCACGCTCATGCCGGCCTGGAGGAAGAGCCCGCCCCGGCGGCCCCAGTTGCCCAGGAGCGCGTTCAGGAGCGCGGTCGCGCGGCAGCGCTGCGAGTCGTCGCCGTTCCAGTTCGTGCGCCGTCCCGGGTGCACGAGGGTGGCGGGGCGGTGGTTCGCCATCTCGCGCGCGGTGGCGCGGATGGTGCCGGCGGCGATGCCCGTCTCCGCTTCGGCCCACTCGGGCGTGTTCGTGCGGATCGACTCGGCGAACTTGTCGAAGCCGTGGCCGTACTTGGCGACGAACGCCTTGTCGTAGAGCCCTTCGGCCACGAGCACGTTCATCCACGCGAGGATCAGCGCCAGGTCGGTGCCGGGCTTTATGGGGAGCCAGTGCTTCGCCTTGCTCGCGGCGACCGAGTGGCGCGGGTCCACCACGATGATGGTCGCCTTGTTCTCCACGGCCTGGGCGAACTCCTGGACCTGCGTGTTGTGCATGTTCTCGCCGAGGTGCGAGCCGATGAGCACGAGGCACTTCGTGTTGGCGATGTCGGTGGGCTCGGGGGAGCCCAGGCCGGTGCCGTAGGTGAGGAGGTTGCCGATGTCGCGGGGGCCGCGGCATTGCGCGAAGGAAGGCGCGGCCTTGTTGATGCACCCGTAGGCACGCATCACATGTTCGAAGAAGCGCGCGCCCGTTCCGTGCTTCCACAGGGCGATCGACTCGGGGCCGTGCTCGGCCGCGATCTTCTTCATCTTCTCCGCGATGTGGTTGAAGGCCTCGTCCCAGGTGACCGCCGTCCATTCCTCCTTGCCGCGCTCGCCGCGCCGGATGAGGGGCTTCTGCAGCCGGTCGGGGTCGTAGTGCGAGCCGACCGCGCCGGTGCCGCGCGGGCAGAGCCGCCCGCGGCTCATGGGATCGAGGGGATTGCCCTCGAACTTCCAGAGCTTTCCGTCGCGCACATGCGCGATGCCGCCACATTTCCAGAAGCACATCTCGCAGTAGGTCGGGATCTTCTCGACCGTGCCGGGCGCAGGCTTCGAGCCCATCGCGAACGAAGTGACGGCGGGAATGTGCGCGCCGATGGCGCCGGCGCCGAAGGTGGCGGTGCTGATCTTGAGAAATCGCCTGCGGGAGAGGTGTTCCATCACGGCCTCGGTTTCAAGTGCGGACATGCACATTTCAAACCTTTTTCCATTAGTCGTTTCTGATTTGGATCAAGTCCGCGGCCGTTTCAGGGGGTAAATTGGCTTCACCGGCCCGGCCCCAGTTGGCCCAAGGGCCCATGGATCGTTGAAATGTGAGGGCGCGCCGGGACCGCAGGAAAGGGCCCGGCCGGGCCCGGGAGGACACGCACATGGACCGCAATTCGGCACTGAAGGTATTCGAGTCGCTGGGCTCCAGCCTGCGGCTGGACGTCTTCTGCCTGCTGGTGCAGGCGGGAGAGGAGGGCAGGGTGGCGGGCGAGATCGCCGACCGGCTCGGGATTCCGCCCACCAACCTCTCCTTCCACCTGAAGGCGATGCTGCAGGCCGATCTCGTGAGCGTGCGCCACGAGGGGCGCTTCCTGCGCTACCGCGCCAACGTGCCGCACATGCTCCGCGTGATGGCTTTCGTCATGGAGAACTGCGCGCGTGCCGAAGCCGGAGGGGGGATGTGCGCGAACGATCCTGGCCGAGGCGCGACGACCGTCGCTCCGGTGAGCGCAGCCAAGCCCTGACGCAAGCCTTTCGTTCCGGGCCGGCGAATCGGCCCGCCCGCGGCGGCTTCAGTTCTCCTCGACGACCAGCACGACGGCGGTGAGCGCCATCGCGGCGGCTAGCCCGAGCGCGCAGAGCGCCGAAGGCGTGAGCGACTGCAGGCGCGCCAGGTCCACATAGCCCTGGGCAAGCGAGGTCCCGGCGGGCGCGAGGAGCCACGCCGCCACGCCGCCGACCGCCGCCGAGCCGATAACAAGCACGGACCGCAGCCACGCCGGCCGGAGGCGCCGCGGAGGCAGCGCCTGGCCCACGCGCAGGGTGAATCCCTCGTCGGGCAGGCGGCGGCGCGCGTCGTCGCGCAAGAGCCGGTCCGGGAAATTGTCGCGGTCGTCGCTCATCGGGAATCCTCGCCGAGCTTCGCGCGCAGCTTCGCCTTCGCGCGCAGGATGTGGGTCTTCACGGTGCCGAGCGGGATGCCGATCGCCTCGGCGGCCTCCAGCTGGGAGAGGTCCGCGTAGTAGCAGGCCGCGATGGCGGCGCGTTCCCCGTCGGAGAGCGTGGCGAGGGCGCGCTCGAGGTCCAGGCGCTGCGCGATCGGGACCGCCTGCGGCGGCTCCTCGGCCGGGGGTGCGCCGTCCAGGTCGTCCAGCAGCACCTCGCGCCGCTTTCGCGCCTCCGAAAGCCAGGCGTTGAAGGCGATGCGGTAGAGCCAGGTGGAAAAGCGCGCATCGAAGCGGAACGCGCCGAGCTTGCGCCAGGCGAGGAGGAAGGTCTCCTGCGCCAGGTCGTCGGCGAGCCCCTGGTCGCCCTTCGTGAGGCGCCGCAGCACCGAGCGCACCATGGACTGGTGGCGCTCGACCAGGCGCGCGAAGGCCTTGCGATCGTCGTGGGCGACGACCGCGAGGACGAGCTGCGCGTCGGCCGGCTCCGGCCGCTCTCCCATCGCGGCTAGCGCGGGTTCTCGCGGCGGCCCGCGGCGCGCGAGTCGATCCGCCAGGCCACGAGGAGGGCCACGCCCATCAAGCCGGGAATGAGCCCGATGGACCAGGGCAGCCCCTGCTCGCGGAAGAAAACGGCCAAGGCGATGCCGAGTGCGACGAGCACGAGGCCGCCCTTGGGACTCGGCGCCGGTGCCGGCGGCCGCAGGAGTTCCGCAGGCACGGGGAGCCCCTTCTCCGCGAGCCGGAGAATCGTCTCCTGGTGCATGCGGTTGCGCTTGTGCTTGTAGACGAGAACGATCGCGATGACGAGCAGCGGCAGGCCGAAGCTCGCCAGCATCCCCGTCATGGCAACCACGGCTTCCGAGGTCTCCATGGCTATCTCCCGGGGCCGGGGCGGCCCGCAATGTCGGTTTCGGCCCCGGCGCGGCGAAGTGCCCGCGGGCCGGTGCGTGGACGGTTTCCATGCCCGTAGGACGCAGCGGGGGCACCGGCCGGATTCGTGCTCATCCGGCCATTTCCTCGGGCAGGCTTTCGGTGATCACGGGTTCCGGGGACGCGGGAAGCGTCTTCATGCCCGCCAAGGGCGACAGGCGTGCCACGAGCGGGATCATCGCGAGCGCCCCTGCGCCGGCGAGCAGGATCGGGGCGCGCAAGCCCCAATGCTGCGCGATCCAGCCGCCGAGAAGCCCTCCGAAAGGTGCGCTCACGGTGGACAGGCTCATCATCGTGGCCGTCACGCGCCCGAGGAGCCGGTCGGGCGTCACCGTCTGGCGCAGGGTGAGGTAATTGATGAAGAAGGTCATCGCGGAGAAGTCGAGCAGGAGCAGGCCCAGGCCGAAGGCGATGGAGGCGACGACGTGCCCCCCCGTGGCCGCCCCCAGGACGACCCAGCCGATGCCGGTGCCGCCCAGCGCGGCGAGCATCGTGGGGCCGAACCCGAAGCGGGCATTGAGCGGGCCGACGGCGGCGGCGGAGGCGAGCGACCCCACGCCGGCGCACATGAAGAGGATGCCGACGTGGCCGGCGGAGAACCCGAGCTTGCGCGCCGCGTAAAGGATCACGACCGCGATGTAGGCGTGGCGGAAGACCTGCCAGATGGCGAGCGACCAGGCGAGCGCCCGCAGCGTGCGGTTGTGCCACACCGCCGAAAGGCCCTCGCCGATCTCGCGCCACATGCCCCCGCCGGTCGTCTTGGGCGCGTCGGTTGGCGCTGGCGGGATGCCACGGAGCATCCACGCCGAGGCGGCGAAGGAGAACGCATCGAGGAGGATGGCGATGGGGGCCGTGAGCCACTGGATGAGCGCGCCGGCGATCCCCGGGCCCATGAGCTGGGAAGCGGAGTCCGAGATCCCGATCTTCGCGTTGGCCTCCACGAGGTTCTTGCGGCCCACGCGCTCGGTCATGAACACCTGGTAGGCGGGCCAGCCGATGACCGAACCGGTGCCCACGAGGAATCCCGCCAGGTAGAGCACGGGCATGCTGAGCACGCCCGTCCACGCGCACACGGGCACGGCGGCGAGCGCCAATGCCCGGCCGAGGTCCGCCCAGATGATCACCGGGAGCTTGGGCAGGCGATCGACGAGCACTCCGGCGAACAGGCCGAAGAGCGGGAAGGGAAGGACCTCGAGGGCCGTGAGGATGCCCACCTGCAACGGCGTGGCGTTCAGCAGCAGCGCCGCCGTGAGCGGCAGCGCGAGGAAGGTCACCTGCCCGCCGAAATGGGTGATCGTGAGCGAACCCCAGAGACGGACGAAGTCGGGGTTTCGCCACAGGCCGGTCAGCCAGCGATGCGGGTGGAGCTTGGCGAGGTGCGTGTTCATGGAAATGCCGCTTCGCCCGCCTCGTGGGCGGACCTGGAGTCTCCAGCTACGCGCGAACTCTCGCGTCGCGCGGGGCGCGAGGCGGAAAGAAAACGGGGGTAACCGTAGGTCTTCCGCCTCGACTTGCGTCGGGGCGGTTGCCCCGAAGTTAGTCGGACTTGCCGCGGCGCGGCGCGATCCCGTATGCGAACGGCAGGCTGCCACGGGCCGCCACGCGCGGGGCGCGGCCGGGGATCATCGTGGTGTCGGTTCGCATCATGGGTCGCGGGGCGTCGTCTGGGGGCAGCGGAGCCGCGATTATAGGGAGCGGGCCCGCGCGACGCAAATCGCGGGTCCCGGCCGGGTTTGCCTGCCCGGATCTTGGGTCAGGCGGCGACCAGTTCTCTCAGCACGAAGGGCAGGATGCCGCCGTGGAGGTAGTAGTCCACCTCGATGGGCGTGTCGATGCGAAGCAGCACCGGCACTTCCTTCTTCGAGCCGTCCTTCGCGTGGATGACGAGCTTCACGTCCATCTGGGGCCGGATGCCCTGCTCGAGGCCCACGACGTCCACCTGCTCGTCGCCCTTGAGCCCCAGCGATTCCCACGAGTCGGAGCCCTTGAACTGGCAGGGCAGCACGCCCATGCCGACCAGGTTCGAGCGGTGGATGCGCTCGAAGCTGCGCGCGATCACGGCCTTCACGCCGAGGAGCTGCGTGCCCTTGGCCGCCCAGTCGCGCGACGACCCCGTGCCGTACTCCTCGCCGCCGAAGATCACGGTCGGCGTGCCCGCCGCGACGTACTTCATGGCGGCGTCGTAGATCGGCATCTGCTCGCCGCCGGGTTGGAAGAGCGTAACGCCCCCCTCGACGCGCGAGCCATCGGCCTTCGCGGGCAGCATCAGGTTCTTGATCCGCACGTTGGCGAAGGTGCCGCGCATCATCACCTCGTGGTTCCCGCGGCGGGCCCCATAGCTGTTGAAGTCCGGCTTCATCACCTGGTGGTCGACGAGGTACTTGCCGGCGGGGGAGGTGTCCTTGATGGCACCGGCCGGGGAGATGTGGTCCGTGGTCACCGAGTCGCCGAAGAGGCCCAGCACGCGCGCGCCCTTCACGTCGGCCGCCTTCCCCGCGCTCATGCCGAAGCCCTCGAAGAAGGGCGGCTCGGCGATGTAGGTGGACTTCGGCCAGTCGTAGACCTGGCCCGTGGCGCTCTTGATGCCGGCCCAGAGCGGGTTCACGTCGGCGAGGTCCTTGTACAGGCGCGCGAAGACCGCGGGATCGTTCGCGTGCTTCATGAGCGCGGCGACCTCGTCCGACGACGGCCAGATGTCCTTCAGGAACACCGGCCCGTCCTTGCCCTGGCCCAGGGGCTCGTGCTCGAGGTCCTTCAGCACCGTGCCCGCGATCGCGAAGGCGACCACCAGCGGCGGCGAGGCAAGGAAGTTGGCGCGGATGTTGGCGTGGATGCGCGCCTCGAAGTTGCGGTTTCCAGAGAGGACCGCGGCACATACGAGATCGTTGTCGACCACGGCCTTTTCCAGAGGCTCGGCGAGCGGCCCGGCGTTGCCGATGCAGGTCGTGCAGCCGTAGGCCGCGACGCTGAAACCCAGCTTCTCCAGGTGCGGCAGCAGGCCGGACGCCTTGAGGTAGTCCGTCACCACGCGCGATCCCGGCGCGAGCGAGGTCTTGATGTGCGCACCCACCTTGAGGCCCTTCTCCACGGCCTTCTTCGCCACCAGCCCCGCGGCGATCATCACGCTCGGGTTGGAGGTGTTGGTGCAGGAGGTGATCGCGGCGATGAGCACGTCGCCGTGGCCGAGATCCATTCCGTCCGAGGTCTTCACGCGCTTGGCGAGGTCCGCGGCCTTGCGCGAAAAGCCGTTCTCGGCGGCCGGCGCGGAGAAGAGCTCGGTGAACTTCGCCTTCAGGTCGCCCAGGTCGATTCGGTCCTGCGGGCGCTTCGGCCCCGCGACCGAGGGCTTGATGGAGGCCAGGTCGAGTTCCAGCACGCTCGAGTAGTCGATCTCGCCCTTCCTGGGCATCCCGAAGAGCCCTTGCGCCTTGAAGTAGGCCTCGAGCGCCGAGATCTCCTCCGCGCTGCGCCCGGTGTTGCGGAAGAACTCGATGGTGCGCGCATCCACCGGGAAGAAGCCCATGGTCGCGCCGTACTCCGGCGCCATGTTGGCGATCGTGGCGCGGTCGGTGACCGCGAGCGTCCCGGCGCCCTCGCCGAAGAACTCGACGAACTTGCCGACGACCTTCGCCTTGCGCAGCATCTCGGTCACGGTGAGCGCGAAGTCGGTCGCGGTGACGCCCTCGCGCAGCTTCCCGGTGATGTTCACGCCGACCACGTCGGGCGTGAGGAAATAGACCGGCTGGCCCAGCATGCCCGCCTCGGCCTCGATGCCGCCCACGCCCCAGCCGACGACGCCGATGCCGTTGATCATCGTGGTGTGGCTGTCGGTGCCGACCAGGGTGTCGGGGTAGTAGACGCCCGCCTTCTGGTGCACGCCGCGGGCGAGGTACTCGAGGTTCACCTGGTGCACGATGCCCACGCCGGGCGGCACGACCTTGAAGGTGTCGAAGGCCTGCATGCCCCACTTCATGAATTCGTAGCGCTCGCGATTGCGGTCGAACTCGAGCTTCATGTTGAGGTCGAGCGCGTCGGCGGTGCCGTAGTGGTCGATCTGCACCGAGTGGTCGACCACCAGGTCCACGGGCACGAGGGGCTCGATCAGCTTGGGGTTCTTGCCCATCCCGGCGGCCACGCTGCGCATGGCCGCGAGGTCGGCGAGCAGCGGCACGCCCGTGAAGTCCTGGAGCACGATGCGCGCGAGGACGAAGGGGATCTCGTCTGTGCGGGCGGCCTTCGCGCCCCAGCTCGCGAGCTGCTTCACGTGCTCTTCGGAGACCTTCCTGCCGTCGACGTTGCGCAGCACCGATTCCAGGACGATGCGGATCGACACCGGCAGGCGGCCCACGTTGGGAAAGGTCTGCGCGAGCGCCGGGAGCGAATAAAACTTGCCGGACTTGCCCGGCGCGGGCTCGAAGGTCTTGAGGGTGTTGAAGGCGTCGTGGGCCATGGTGGTCTCGGTTGGTCTTTCGGTGGTGTTCCGGTTTGGCCTCGCCTAGGAGCGCGGCGCACGCCTGATCTGCACGTCGTACTCCAGGCCCTTGTCGTCGCGGCACACGCCGGCGCCGGCCCCCGCGCCGCCTCCGCGCAGGTCGCAGCGCAGCCCCGCGCCGTCGGGCGAGCGCAGGAGCGCCTTCGCCTCGCTGCCGCCGGGCGTACCCAGGGAGACGACGGCGCCCAGGCCCAGGCCGCGGTGGCGCGAACCGTAGCCGCTCACGTAGCCCGTCGTCCGGTCTGGGACGACTTCCACCCAGGTGCCGGCGTAGACCCGGTCCCCGATGGTCACGGTGATCGTGCCTTCGGCCCCGCCGGTGTCCTCGGCCACGCCCTGGTAGAGCTTGCCGCTGTCGCGCGGCATGAGGGTGAGGTGGTAGGTCGATGCGCATCCCGAGAGAAGGAGCGCTGCAGCGGCCATGGGAAGAGCCTATTCATGGGTCCTCCTGTGACCCGCAACCGGCGGGCCGTCAATCGAGGCGCCCATCCAAACACGCCAACGGGCTGGGCGTCATTGACCGCGGCGGGGCGCGGGCGTCCTAGCGGCAAGTGCCCACGCGCTTGCCGACGATGCGCGCGCGAATCGGCTTGCCGCCTGACAGCTTGCTGGTCGTCGCGACCGCGAAATCGAATGCATCCCCGCCCATCGTGCCGCTCACGGTGCTCGTGGACTTCATGCCTTCCTCGTTGCATTCGGACCGGTAGCTCACCTTCCCGGGAGAGCGCTTCAGGTTCGACACCTTGCAGCCGGAATCCTTCTCGATGCCGAACTTCGAAAGGCCCTCGTCGATTTCCTTCTGCGTGATGCAATCTTCCTCGACCATCGGCTTGCCGGTCAGTTCGGGAACGTCCACGGTCGTGGTGGTGCGGTACTGCCCGGGACGCAGGTCCTGCGCGCCGGCTGCGAGCGGCACCGCGAGGGCGGCAAGGGCGAGCGCGAACGTGGCTGCCTTCATGGTCAGGTGACCATCAGGTCGACGAACTCGTTCACCGGCGTGGCCTCGAGGCGCTTCGCGTCGAGGCACAACTCGAGTATCGCCTTCCTCTGCTTTTCCGGGAAGCGGCGCGCCAGGTTCACGCGGAACTTCTCCACCAGCACGGGCATGCCTTCCTTGCGGCGGCGCTTGTGGCCGATGGGGTACTCGACCACGATCTCCTTGAGCTTCTTGCCGTCGTCGAACTCGACCGTGAGGGCATTGGCGATCGAGCGCTTCTCGGGGTCGTGGTAGTCCTTCGTGAACTTCGGGTCCTCGACGCACACGATCTTGTCGCGCAGCTTGTCGATGCGCGGGTCCTTCGCTATCCCGTCCTCGTAGTCCTGCGCCGTGAGGCGCCCGAAGAGGATCGGCACGGCCACCATGTACTGGATGCAGTGGTCGCGGTCGGCCGGGTTGTCCAGCGGGCCCTTCTTGTCGATGATGCGGATGCAGGCCTCGTGGGTGCGGATGGTGATCCGCTTGATGTCCTCCGGGGCCTTGCCCGCCTTGGCGAGCTCGCCGTGGATCGTCATCGCCGCCTCGACCGCCGTCTGCGAATGGAACTCGGCCGGGAAGGAGATCTTGAAGAGCACGTTCTCCATCACGTAGGAGCCGTAGGGGCGCTGGAACCTGAAGGCGTTGCCCTTGAAGAGCACGTCGTAGAAGCCCCAGGTCTTGGCGGTGAGGACCGACGGATAGCCCATCTCGCCGGTGCCCGAGACGAGTGCCAGGCGCACCGCGCGGCTCGTTGCATCTCCGGCGGCCCAGCTCTTGCGGGAGCCCGTGTTGGGCGAGTGGCGGTAAGTGCGCAGCGACTGCCCGTCGACCCAGGCGTGCGAGATCGCGTTGATGACCTCGTCCCGGGAAAGGCCCAGCATCTGCGCGACCACGGCGGTGGAGGCCACCTTCACCAGCACCACGTGGTCGAGACCCACCTTGTTGAAGCTGTTCTCGAGTGCGATGCAGCCCTGGATCTCGTGGGCCTTGATCATGGCCGTGAGGACATCCTTCACGACGAGGGGCTTTTTCCCCGCGGCGACGGCGTTGCGCGAGAGCCAGTCGGCCGTGGCGAGGATGCCGCCCAGGTTGTCGGACGGGTGGCCCCACTCGGCGGCGAGCCACGTGTCGTTGAAGTCGAGCCAGCGGATCATGGCGCCTATGTCGAAGGCCGCCTTGACCGGGTCGAGCTGGAAGGGCGTCCCCGGCACCTTCGCGCCGTGCGGGACGACCGTGCCGGGAACCACCGGCCCGAGAAGCTTCGTGCAGGCGGGGTAGTCGAGCGCCTCGAAACCGCAGCCGAGCGTGTCCATGAGGCAGTAGCGCGCCGTCTCGTAGGCCTGCGCGCTCTTCACCGGGTACTTGAGGACGTAGTCGGCGATGTCGACGAGGACCTTGTCGGGCTTGGGACGGACGTTGGAGATATGGGCGGACACGTTCTCTTTTCCTCTTCGGGTCTACTTGCGCTGGTCGATGGGGACGAACTTCAGGTCGTCGGGGCCGGTGTAGTTGGCGCTGGGCCGGATGATCTTGCCGTCGATCCGCTGCTCGATCACGTGGGCGCACCAGCCGGAGGTGCGCGAGATGACGAAGAGCGGCGTGAACATCGACGTAGGCACGCCCATCATGTGGTAGCTGGTGGCGCTGTACCAGTCGAGGTTCGGGAACATCTTCTTCTCGCGCCACATCACCTCCTCGATGCGAGCCGAGATGTCGAAGAGCTTCAGGTTCCCGGCTTCCTTCGAGAGCGACCGGGCGACTTCCTTGATGACCTCGTTGCGGGGGTCGGACTTCGTGTAGACGGGGTGGCCGAAGCCGATGATCACCTGCTTCTCGGCGACCCTGCGCACGATGTCGGCCTCGGCCTCGTCGGGGTTGTCGTAGCGGCCGATGGTGTCGAAGGCGAATTCGTTCGCGCCGCCGTGCTTCGGGCCCTTGAGCGCCCCGATGGCCGCAGTGATGGCCGAGTACATGTCGGCGCCGGTGCCGGCCACGACGCGCGCGGTGAAGGTGGACGCGTTGAACTCGTGCTCGGCGTAGAGGATGAGGGAAGTGTGCATCGCGCGCACCCAGCTCTCCGAGGGCGGCTTGCCGTGCAGGAGGTGCAGGAGATGCCCGCCGATGGAGTCGTCGTCGGTCTCGACCTCGATGCGCCGGCCGGAGTGGGAAAAATGGTGCCAGTACAGGAGCATCGAGCCGAAGGAGGCCATCATCCGGTCGGCGATGTCGCGCGAGGGCGCGAGCTTGTGGTCCTCGCCCTCGGGCAGGACGGCGCCGAGGGCCGAGCAGGCCGTGCGCATCACGTCCATCGGATGGGTGGAGGCGGGGATGCACTCGAGGATGTCCTGCACCGCAGCCGGGATGCTGCGCAGCGAGCGCAGCTTGGTCTTGTACGCCTTCAGCTCGGAGGCCGTGGGGAGCTTGCCGTGCACCAGCAGGTGGGCGATTTCCTCGAACTCGCACTTGTCCGCGAGATCCAGGATGTCGTACCCGCAGTAGTGCAGGTCGTTGCCCGTCCTGCCGACGGTGCAGAGCGCGGTGTTGCCGGCGGTGACGCCGGAGAGGGCGACGGATTTCTTCGGCTTCGGGGTGACGGCGGGGGAGGCGGCTTCGGTCATGGCGGTTTCCTCACGGTGGTCGGCGGCTTTCCCGGCCGGGCCGGGCGAGCGGTTTCGCGTTCGGCGGCTCGAGCGACTGGTTACTTGCCCTTCGCGAAAAGGGCGTCGAGCTTCTGTTCGAACGCGTGATAGCCCAGGTAGCGGTAAAGATCCTCGCGGGTCTGCATCGTGGCGACGACGGATTTCTGCGTCCCTTCCTTGCGCAGCGCCTCGTAGACGCCGAGCGCTGCCTGGTTCATGGCCCGGAAGGCCGACAGCGGGTAGAGCGCGATCGCCACGTCGGCCGACGCGAGCTCCTGCACCGTGAAGAGCGGGGTCTTCCCGAACTCCGTGATGTTGGCGAGGATCGGCACCTTCACGGCGGCGGCGAACTTGCGGTACATGTCGAGGTCGGTGATCGCCTCGGGGAAGATGGCGTCGGCGCCGGCCTCCACGCAGGCGCACGCGCGGTCGATCGCCGCCTGCAGGCCTTCCACGGCGAGCGCATCGGTGCGGGCCATGATGAAGAACGAGGCGTCGGTGCGCGCGTCAGCCGCGCTCTTCACGCGGTCGGCCATCTCCCGGGCCGGGACGAGTTCCTTGCCCGGGCGGTGGCCGCAGCGCTTCGCACCCACCTGGTCCTCGATGTGCATGGCGGCCGCGCCGGACTTGACGAGCGACTTCGTGGTGCGCGCGACGTTGAAGGCGCTCGCGCCGAAGCCCGTGTCCACGTCCACGAGCAGCGGCAGGTCGCACACGTCGGTGATGCGGCGCACATCGGTCAGGACGTCGTCCAGGTTCGAGATCCCCAGGTCCGGAAGTCCCAGCGAGCCCGCGGCCACCCCGCCACCCGAAAGATAGATCGCCTTGAAGCCGGAGGCCTTGGCGAGCGTGGCGTGGTAGGCGCAGATCGCGCCGGGGACCTGCAGGGGCCTTTCCTCGGCCAGCGCGGCGCGGAATCGCGCGCCGGGTGTCATCGCGGTCATGGGCTGTCCTTTGTGTCGGTTCCGTGGTGTGCGGGCGTCGAGGGCGCGGCCGTGGCCGTCAGTCGAAGAAGGCGCGCGCGGCGTCCTCGGGAATCCCCACGCCGGTGATGCGCGCCTTCTGGAGCAGCTCCCAGAAGTAGCGGTACGTGGCGCGGTCGTGCAGCTCGCCCTCGAACTGGATCGGACCCCAGCTCGCCTTCTGCGCCTCAAGGAGGATCGCGCCCGCGACCGCGACCTCGTTCAGGTCCGGCTTCATCGCGTCGACGATCGGCTGCACCTGCGAGGGGTGGATGCTCCACATGCGCAGGAACCCGAAGTCGCTGCGGGCGCGCCAGGCGTCGCGGAAGACGTTGTAGGCGTTCTTCAGGTCGAGCGATACGTTGTGCGCCGGCACCACGCCGTGCGCGAGCGCGGCGGCCACCACGTCGGCCTTCGCCCGTGCCACGAGGGGGTGGTCGAACTGCCCGGGCGAGCGCATGTTGGCCGCGTTGATGGCGCCGTGGTGTCCGCTCACGAAGTCCATGAGCCCGAAGTCGAGCACCTGCACGCCGGGCAGCTGCGCGATCTCCCAGGCGTCGTGCAGCGCGCCGTGGGTCTCGATCAGGACGTGCACCGGGATGTCGCGCTTGAATTTCTTCTTCTTCGCCACCGCCTGGATGTAGAGGATCATGTCCTCGGCCTGGGCGACGGACGTGCATTTCGGGATCGTCACGTAGGCGATCACCTTGCCCGCCCCGCCGACGAGGATGTCGACGTCCTTCTTCCAGTGGGGATGGGTGAAATCGTGGATGCGCGCCCCGGCCATGGCGAAGCGGTTCGCCGGGGAGTGCAGCACGTCGACGATCATCTCCGCGTGCTGCTTCTCGCGGCCGGTCTCGGCGCCGTCCTCGCAGTCGCAGGTGATGTCGAACACCGCCCCCAGGCGCTCCTGGAGGTCGAGCGCCTTGACGATGAGCCGCTCGGAGCCGGCGAAATGCTCGCAGGCCGGAATGACCGGGAAGGGCTTCTCGCCGGCGAAGAGGGCGTCCTTGGGATGGCGGGGAGCGGGCATGGGGAACCTTCCGGGGAAAATGGCTATTCTAGGCGCGACGCGGCAGGAGCACGGTCAGGTCCAGGTCGAGGACCACCGCGGGGTCCTTCGCGCCGGGCGCGGGTGTCGCGAGATCGGCGTGCGCCGTGTTCTTCGCGCCCAGCATCCGCACCCGCAGTGCCCCGACGTCGTCCCGGCCCGGGATCTCCCCGCGCGAGGTGACCACGCTGCGCGCGACGATCGTGTCGCCGGCGAAGGTCGGGTTCGCGTGGGTGCCGCCGTGGATGGCCGCGACGGCGAACGCGTTCTCGAGGCCGTCATGGGAGAGCGCGCGGCAGAGGGAGATCACGTGGCCGCCGTAGACCAGGCGCCTGCCGAACTGGGTGGAGCGCGCGGCATGGGCGTCGAAGTGCACGCGCGCCGTGTTCTGGTAGAGCCGCGTGGCGAGCATGTGGTCGGACTCCTCGATCGTCATCGCGCCGGGGTGGTCGATCGTCTCGCCTGCCGCATAGTCATCCCACCACCGGGCTCCCCCGGTGGCCTGCGGGTCGAGGGCGCGCGCGGTGAGGAAAGGGGGAACCGCGAGCCGCTCGCGCACCACTTCGGCGGGCAGCTCCGGAATCACCGCGGCGCGCCCGCCCGCCGCGCTCGCCTGCCCGCGCCGGGCGACCATCACCCAGCGCACCCAGGAAAGCACCTCCGCGCCGTCCTGGTTGAAGGCGCGCGAGCGGACCCAGACCACGCCGGACTTGCCGCTCGCGTTCTCCTTGAGCCCGATGACCTCGCTTTGCGCGGAGATCGTCTCGCCGGGATAGACGGGAAGGAGGAAGCGCACATCGGCATAGCCCAGGTTCGCCACCGCGTTGTAGGAGATGTCGTGCACGGTCTTGCCGAACGCGAGGTGGAACACGAGCAGGTCGTCGAGCGGAGCCGCGGGGTGCCCGAGGGCGGCGGCGACGGGAGCGGCGCAGTGGACGGGGTTTCGCGACCCGGTGAGAGCCAGGTAGATCGCGGCATCGGATGACGAGACGGTGCGGGGAGTCGCGTGCGCAAGGCGCGCGCCCACCTCGAAGTCGTCGAAGAAATAGCCGGCCGCCGGCCTCGGGCCCATGGCGCTACTGTCCCGCTTCCAGCTGGGCGATCATGTCCGCGAGGGCCAGGAGCCTCTTCGCGGCCTTCAGGTGGTGACCCTCGATCAGGCGGCCGTTCACGACCACCACGCCGCGCCCCTCGCGGTGCGCGTGCTCGAGGGCCTCGATCAGTTCGGTGGCGGCCTCGAGATCGTGCGGCTTCGGCGTGAACGCGTCGTTGCAGTAGGGCAGCTGGAAGGGGTGCACGAGGCTCTTGCCGTCGAAGCCCAGGTCGCGCGCGAGGCGGCAGGCGTACTCGAAGGACTGCATGTCCTTCAGGTCCGTGGAGATGCCGTCGACCACGGAGCGGTCGTGGGCGCGGCCGGCGAGCACGACCCGCGACAGGGAATAGTGCAGCGCAATCCGGTCCGGCGTGCGCCGCGCGTGCAACTGGGTGATCAGGTCGGAGGTGGCCATCACGATGCAGGCGATGCGGTCGGAGGCTCCCGCGATCTCCTCTGCGCGCAGCACCCCCAGCGGGCTCTCGATCATCACCATGACGGGCAGGTGCTTGCCGCCGGCGGCGTCGAGGGCGGCGAGCGCCTGCAGCACGTCGGCCTTCGACTCGACGTTCGGAAACAGGATGGCGTCGGCGCCGATGCCGGCCACGGCCTTCACGTCCTCCGCGCCCCAGGGGGAATCCAGGTCGTTCACGCGTACCACGACCTCGCGCCGCCCAAAGCCGCCGGCGAGCACCGCCTCGACCACGTTCCTGCGCGACTCGACCTTGGCTTCCACGAGAATCGGGTCGCCGAGATCGAGGATCACCGAGTCGACCTTCAGCGTGCGCGCCTTGTGGAGGTAGCGCGTGCTGCACCCGGGCACGTACAGCATGGAGCGGCGCGGGCGGAAATAGGGGGTCATATCGGCAAGCCTCTGATTTGGCGGTTGAAACAGGTCCTTCGGCGCCGGTATTGGGGCCGGCCGGAGGCGCTTGCTGCTGCGCAGCATCGTACGCCGCGCCGGCGACGGGTGTCAACATGACTTGTATCTTATATAAGACAAAGGAGCGCCCCCCGCTGTGCTAGGATTTCCGCCATGACCGAGCCGCTGCCGTCGCCGTCGTTCCGGCCCCTCTACGAGCAGATCAAGATCCTCCTCACGCAGAGCCTCGTGGCAGGCGAGTGGAAGCCGGGGGAGTCGATTCCCTCGGAGATGGAGCTCGCCGCGCGCTACCGCGTGAGCCAGGGCACGGTGAGGAAGGCGATCGACGAACTCGCAAGCGAGCACATCCTCGTGCGCCGGCAGGGGAAGGGCACCTTCGTCGCGTCCCACAGCGAACCGGCCTACCAGTACCGGTTCCTGCGCGTGATGCCCGACAGCGGGGAGAAGCTGCACCCGCGCAACGTCCTGCTCGAGCTGCGCAAGGGAAAGGCGAGCGCGGACATCGCGCGCGCGCTTGCGGTCAAGGCCGGCTCGCCCGTGCACGTGATCAAGCGCGTCCTCGAGTTCCGTGACCGGCCGCTGATCCTGGACGAGATGGTGCTCTGCGCGGCCCGCTTCCCAGGGCTCACCGTCGCGAGGCTCGAGGAGTACAAGGGCTCGATGTACAGCTTCTACGAGGAGGTCTACGGGCTGCGCATGATCCGGGCCGAGGAACGCATTCGCGCGGTGGCCGCGCAGGAGCCGGCGGCGGAGCTGCTGCGCGTGGCGGCGGGAGCGCCGCTGCTGTGCGTCGATCGCATCGCCTTCACCTACGGCGACATGCCCGTGGAGTGGCGGCGCGGGCTGTGCGTGACAGACGGTTTTTCCTACTTCAACGAACTGGCGTGAAAGGCACGACGCGCCCGTGATCGATCCCCGATTCCGGTATGCGCGACAGGGGTATCGGTTTGTGCGGTCGCAGCATTCCACGGTAGAATCCGGCGGCAATCCGCGTCGCGGGATCGAGTGCCAGTTCCCCTCCCGGCTTCGCCTGGTCACGGCGAAGCCAACCAGGATCGAACCATGACCACTGCGCCCAAGCAGAGACCGAAGTATTACGATCTCAACCTTGCGCACCTGCCCGTGCCTGGGCTCGTGTCGATCGTCCATCGCATCTCGGGCGCGCTCCTGTTCTTCCCCGTGATACCCGCGGTCCTCTACCTGATGCAGGTCACGCTCGGGAGCGAGGCGGGGTGGCTGCGCTGGCAAGCGGTGTTCTCGCAACCGGCCGTGAAGGTGATCCTGCTCGGGTTCGTCTGGCTCTACGCGCACCATTTCTTCGCCGGCATCCGCTACCTCCTGCTCGACCTGCACCTCGGCGTGGCGAAGGAGCCCGCGCGCGCCTCGGCGAAGCTCGTGTTCGCGTTCGGCGCGGCCGCCACGCTCCTCATCGGCTGGAGGCTCTGGTGATGGCGTACGCGAAGATCCCCGTCGGCGCGCACACCGGGACGGGCGCATGGCTCCTGCAGCGCCTCACCGCCGTGGTGATGGCGGCCTACACGGTGTTCCTGCTCGCCCTCGTGCTGTGGTGCCCGCCGGCGAGCTGGGCCGACTGGACGGGGATGTTCTCGGGCGCATTCCTGCGGCTCGCGACGATGCTCTTCTTCCTGGCGCTGCTCTACCACGCCTGGGTGGGCGTGCGCGACATCATCATGGACTACGTGAAGCCCACGGGAATCCGGCTCGCGTTGCAGGCGCTCGCGGGTACGGCGCTCGTCTTCTATCTCGTGTGGTCCGTTTCCATCCTCTGGGGTCGATGACATGGCGCTCGCGGTTCGCAAGTTCGACGCGGTGATCGTGGGTGCCGGCGGCTCGGGCCTGCGCGCCGCGCTGGAGCTCTCCGGCGCGGGCTTGAGGGTCGCGGTCCTCTCCAAGGTCTTCCCGACACGCTCGCACACCGTGGCGGCGCAGGGCGGCGTGGGCGCCTCGCTCGGCAACATGGGCGAGGACAGCTGGCACTGGCACATGTACGACACGGTGAAGGGCTCCGACTGGCTGGGCGACCAGGACGCGATCGAGTACATGTGCCGCATGGCGCCGGAAGTGGTGATCGAGCTCGAGCACTTCGGGATGCCATTCGACAGGAACGACAACGGCACCATCTACCAGCGTCCCTTCGGCGGCCACACGCAGAACTTCGGCGAGAGGAGCGTGCAGCGCTCGTGCTGCGCGGCGGACCGCACCGGGCACGCGATGCTGCACACGCTCTACCAGAGAAACGTCCTCGCGAAGACGCAGTTCTTCGTCGAATGGATGGCCCTGGACCTCGTGCGCGACGACCAGGGCGCGGTGCTCGGCGTGACGGCCATGGAGATGGAGACGGGCGAGACCGTCCTCTTCCAGGGCAAGGCCACGCTCCTCGCCACCGGCGGTGCGGGCCGGATCTTCTCCTCGTCCACGAACGCCTTCATCAACACCGGCGACGGCCTGGGCATGGCGGCGCGCGCCGGCATCCCGCTCGAGGACATGGAGTTCTGGCAGTTCCACCCCACCGGCGTGGCCGGCGCGGGCGTGCTCATCACCGAGGGCGTGCGCGGCGAGGGCGGGATACTGCTGAACAAGGACGGCGAGCGGTTCATGGAGCGCTACGCGCCCACGATGAAGGACCTCGCCTCGCGCGACGTGGTTTCGCGCGCCATGGCGACCGAGATCAAGGAGGGCCGCGGCGCCGGGGAGCATGCCGACCACATTCTGCTCAAGCTGGACCACCTGGGCCCCGAGGTGATCGACAAGCGCCTGCCGGGCATCCGCGAGATCGCGATCAAGTTCGCCAACGTCGACTGCGCGCGCGACCCCATCCCGGTCGTGCCGACCGCGCACTACCAGATGGGCGGCATCCCGACCAACTACCACGGCGAGGTGGTGGTGCCGCGCGCCGGTGACCCGGCGAGCCCCGTGCCCGGTCTGTATGCCGCCGGGGAATGCGGCTGCGCCTCCATCCACGGGGCCAACCGGCTGGGCACGAACTCCCTCACCGACCTGCTGGTGATGGGCAAGAGCGCCGGCATGAGCATGGCCGCCCACATCCGCGCGCACGGCGGGGCGCTGCCGCCGCTGCCGAAGGGCGCGGGCGAGGCCTCCGTGGCGCGCGTGGCGCGGCTCGACGGCCAGGCGAACGGAGAGGACGTCGCCGTGGTGCGCGACGAAATCCAGCGCGTGATGCAGGCCCACTGCGGCGTGTTCCGTTTCCCCGACCTCCTGCTGCAGGGCGTGGAGAAGATCCGCGCCCTCGGCGACCGGGTCGCGCGCACGGGCGTCACCGACAGGTCGAAGGTCTTCAACACCGCCCGCATCGAGGCGCTGGAGCTGGACAATCTCTACGAGACGGCGCGCGCGACCATGGTCAGCGCCGAGGCCCGGAAGGAGACGCGCGGCGCCCACGACCGCGAGGACTTCCACGCGAGAGACGACGTGAACTGGCTCAAGCACTCCCTCTGGTACCGGGACGGCGACCGCCTGGACTACAAGGCCGTGAACCTGAAGCCGCTCTCGGTGGAGTCCTTCGCGCCGAAGGCCCGGGTCTACTAGAGGCCCACCCATGAGAACCGGGACGCCCCGCCAGCCATGAGATTCCGAATCCAGCGATACGACCCGGACCGCGACGCGCGCCCGTACTTCCAGGACTACGACCTCGCCATGGGGCCATCCGACCGGATGCTCCTGGACGCGCTGATCCGCATCAAGACGGTCGACGACACGCTGTCGCTTCGCCGGTCTTGCCGCGAGGGCGTGTGCGGGTCGGACGCGATGAACATCAACGGCAGGAACGGCCTGGCGTGCGTGACGCGGCTCGCCGATCTCGCCGAGCCCGTGGTGATCAAGGCGCTGCCGGGGCTGCCCATCATCCGCGACCTGATCGTCGACATGACGCTCTTCTTCGACCAGTACCATTCGGTCAAGCCCTACGTGATCGACGCCCGGCCGCTGCCCGAGAAGGAACGGCTGCAGTCGCCGCAGGAGCGCGTGCAGCTCGACGGGCTCTACGAGTGCATCCTCTGCGCGTGCTGCTCGACCGCCTGCCCCTCCTTCTGGTGGAACCCGGACAAGTTCGTGGGCCCCGCGGGGCTGCTCAACGCCTACCGATTCATCGCGGACAGCCGCGACCAGGCGGTAAACGAGCGCTTGGACGATCTCGAGGATCCCTACCGGCTGTTCCGCTGCCACACGATCATGAATTGCGTGGACGTCTGCCCGAAGGGCTTGAACCCCACGCTCGCCATCGGCAGGATCAAGGAACTGCTGGTTCGCAGGGCGGTATAAAGGTAAAGGTACAGAGGCCGTGGACTCGCGAGAGACCGAACGGCTCAAGTGGCGCAGCCGCCGTGGATTGCTCGAGCTCGACATCGTGCTCGCGCGGTTTTGGAAGGAATGCGGGGAAGACCTGGACGACTCGGACGCAAGGCGCCTCGCGACATTGCTCGCGATGCCGGACAAGGACCTGTTCGACCTGGTGATGGGGCGGCAAGACTGCCCCGATCCGGCCCTGCAACCGCTTTTGCAACGACTCAAGGCCGCCTGAGGCGGCCCACCTGGAGACCTGCATGGAAGCCAAAGGAAAAGCGACGCTCACCTACGAAGACGGCAAGACCCTGGAGCTGCCGGTTTACGGCGGGTCCATCGGACCGGATGTGATAGACATCCGGGCCCTCTACGGCAAGACCGGGAAGTTCACCTTCGACCCGGGGTTCCTGTCCACGGCGAGCTGCAGCTCGAAGATCACCTACATCGACGGGGACGCGGGTGTGCTCATGTACCGGGGCTACCCGATCGAGCAGCTCGCCCAGCACTGCGACTTCCTGGAAGTCTGCTACCTGCTCCTGAAGGGAGAACTCCCGAAGGCCCAGCAGAAGAAGGATTTCGACCAGACCGTAACCATCCACACCATGGTGCACGAGCAGCTGGCCCGCCTCTACCAGGGGTTCCGCCGCGACTCGCACCCGATGGCGGTGTGCGTGGGCGTGGTGGGCGCGCTCTCGGCCTTCTACCACGACTCCCTCGACATCACCAATCCCGAGCACCGCGAGATTTCCGCCTTCCGCCTCATCGCGAAGCTGCCGACCATCGTCGCCATGGCCTACAAGTACAACATGGGCCAGCCGTTCATGTACCCGAAGAACAAGCTCGACTACTCCTCGAACTTCATGCGCATGATGTTCGGCGTGCCGGCCGAGGAGTACGAGGTGAACCCCGTCCTCGTGCGCGCGCTCGACCGGATCCTGATCCTGCACGCCGACCACGAGCAGAACGCGTCCACCTCGACGGTGCGCCTCGCCGGCTCCTCGGGCGCGAACCCCTTCGCCTGCATCGCCTCCGGCATCGCCTGCCTGTGGGGTCCCGCCCACGGCGGCGCGAACGAGGCCGCGCTGCAGATGCTCCAGGACATCCAGAAGGAGGGTGGCGTCGAGAAGCTCGGCGAGTTCGTGAAGAAGGTGAAGGACAAGAACTCGGGCGTGAAGCTGATGGGCTTCGGCCACCGCGTCTACAAGAACTACGACCCGCGGGCGAAGCTCATGCAGGAGACCTGCCGCGAGGTGCTCGACGAGCTGGGGCTGCACGACGACCCGCTCTTCAAGCTGGCGATGGCGCTCGAGAAGGTGGCGCTCGAGGACGAGTACTTCGTCAGCCGCAAGCTCTATCCCAACGTGGACTTCTACTCCGGCATCGTGCAGCGCGCGATGGGCATCCCGGTCTCCATGTTCACCTGCATCTTCTCGCTGGCGCGCACCGTCGGCTGGATCGCGCAGTGGAACGAGATGATCTCGGACCCGGAGCTGAAGATCGGCCGCCCGCGCCAGCTCTACAACGGCGCGCCCAAGCGCGACGTCGTGCCGCTCGCCAAGCGCGGCTAGCGCCCCAGGACCTTCGCCGCACGAGGCCCCCATGTCCAGCGTCATGAAGCAGTTCGAGGCTTCCTCGCACCTCTTCGGCGCGAACGCGCCGTTCGTCGAGGAGCTCTACGAGCGCTATCTCCGGGACCCGGATTCGGTGGACCCGGCGTGGCGCGCGCAGTTCGACGCCTGGCAGGGGGACGGTGGCCCGCGCGACGCGGGCCACGCGCAGGTGGCGGAGGCCTTCGTCAAGCGTTCCGGCGCGCCCGCCGCGCCGGATCGCCCCGCCCGGGCTGCAACACCGGAGCACGAGGCGAAGCAGCTGAAGGTGCAGATGTTCATCCGCGCCCATCGCACCACGGGTTCTTATTACTCGAACCTCGATCCGCTGAAGCGCATGGACAAGGTGCCGGTGCCGGAGCTGGAGCTCGACTACTACGGGCTGGGGGAAGCCGACCTGGACACCGAGTTCTCCATGGGTTCCTTCGCCAACCGCAGCGAGCGCCGCAGGCTGCGCGAGATCGTGGCGATGGTGAGGAAGACCTACTGCGACACCATCGGCGTGGAGTACATGTACCTCTCGTCGATGGAGGAGAAGCGGTGGCTGCGCGAGCGCTTCGAGGGAACGCTTTCCACGCCCAAGGTAACGGCCGAGGAGAAGCGCTTCCTCCTCGAGCGCCTGACCGCCTCGGAGACGCTCGAGCGCTACCTGCACACCCGCTACGTGGGCCAGAAGCGCTTCTCGGGCGAGGGCGGCGAGAGCCTGGTTCCGCTGCTCGACATCGTGATCGAGGAGGGCGGTGCGCAGGGCCTGAAGGAAGTGGTGGTCGGCATGGCCCACCGCGGGCGCCTGAACGTGCTCGTGAACAACCTGGGAAAGGTCCCGGCGGACCTTTTTTCCGAGTTCGAGGGCAAGAAGGCCGCCGAGCTCGCTTCCGGGGACGTGAAGTACCACCAGGGATTTTCCTCCGACATCCAGACCGCGGGCGGCAAGGTGCACCTGACGCTCGCCTTCAATCCCTCGCACCTGGAGATCGTGAACCCCGTGGTCGAGGGCTCGGTGCGCGCGCGCCAGCACCGCCGCGGGGACCTGAAGGGCGTGCTCGTCCTGCCGCTCCTGATCCACGGCGACGCCGCGTTCGCGGGCCAGGGCGTGGTCATGGAGACGCTGGCGCTGTCGCAGACGCGCGGCTACCGCACGGGCGGCACGATCCACGTGATCGTGAACAACCAGATCGGCTTCACGACCTCCGACACGCGCGACACCCGCTCCTCGCTCTACTGCACCGGCATCGCCAAGATGATCGAGGCGCCAGTCTTCCACGTGAACGGCGACGACCCCGAGGCGGTCGCGATGGTGGCGCGGATCGCGCTGGACTACCGGATGCAGTTCCACAAGGACGTCGTGATCGACATGGTGTGCTTCCGGCGCCTGGGCCACAACGAGCAGGACGAGCCCTTCGTCACCCAGCCGCTCATGTACAAGAAGATCGCCCAGCATCCGGGCACGCGCAAGCTCTATGCGGACAGGCTCGAGCGCGAGGGCGTGATCGCGACGGGGCTCGCGGACCAGCTGGTGACGAGCGTGCGGGCCGCGCTCGACGCGGGCAATCCCACCAACCCGAAGATCCTCTACGGCCTGCGCTCCTCGCTCGCCGTCGACTGGGCGCCCTACATGGGCGTCGAATGGCGGCGCGCGGCCGACACGTCGGTGCCGCTGGAAAAGTTGAAGGCGCTCGCCGTGCGGCTCACGGAGATCCCGCCGGCTTTCAAGCTCCACCCGACGGTCGAGCGCATGCTCGGCGCGCGGCGCGAGATGGGCCTCGCCAAGCTCTCGCTCGACTGGGGCATGGCGGAGAACCTCGCCTACGCGTCGCTGGTCGACGAGGGACACCCGGTGCGCCTGTCGGGGCAGGACAGCGGGCGCGGCACCTTCGCCCACCGCCACGCCGTGCTGCACGACCAGAACCGCGAGCGCTGGGATTCCGGCACCTACCTTCCGCTGCAGCACGTCCGCGAGGGCCAGGCGAACTTCCTGGTGATCGATTCGCTCCTCTCCGAGGAGGCGGTGCTGGGATTCGAGTACGGCTACGCGACCGCGCACCCCTTCGAGCTGGTGATCTGGGAGGCGCAGTTCGGCGATTTCGCCAACGGCGCGCAGGTGGTGATCGACCAGTTCATCGCCTCGGGGGAGGCGAAGTGGGGACGCCTGTGCGCCCTCACGATGTTGCTGCCGCACGGCTACGAGGGGCAGGGGCCGGAGCACTCCTCGGCGCGGCTCGAGCGCTACCTGCAGCTCTGCGCCGAGCACAACATCCAGGTGGTCGTTCCCTCGACTCCCGCGCAGTTCTTCCACGTGCTGCGCCGGCAGATCCTGCGGCCGATGCGAAAGCCCCTCATCGTGATGACGCCCAAGAGCCTCCTGCGGCGCAAGGAATCCGCCTCGCCGCTGGCGGACCTGGCCGACCCGAAGGGGTTCCACTGCGTCATCGGCGACCCGGCCGACCCGGCGCCGAAGAAGGTGAAGCGGATCGTCTTCTGCTCGGGCAAGGTCTACTTCGACATCGCGGCCGAGCGCGACAAGCGCGGCATCGACAACATCGCCCTGGTGCGCCTCGAGCAGCTCTATCCCTTCCCGCACTCGGACTTCGCCGAGCAGATCGCGCGCTACCCCAACGCGAAGAGCGTGGTGTGGGCGCAGGAGGAGCCCGCCAACCAGGGCGCGTGGCACCGCATCCAGCATTACCTGCTCGAGCACGTGAAGGACGACCGCGTGCTCACCGCGGCCCAGAGGAAATCCTCGGCATCCCCCGCGGCGGGCTACCTCGCCCTGCACAACCAGCAGCAGAAGGAAATCATCGACGCGGCCCTCACGCTGGACGCCGCTTCCTCGAAGAAGGCCGCCGCCTGAGGGCGGGCCGGCGCCAACGGAAGGAAACGACATGCAAGTCGAAGTGAAGGTCCCGCAGCTCTCCGAAAGCGTTTCGGAAGCCACCCTCGTCGCCTGGCACCGCAAGGCAGGCGAGGCGGTCAAGCGCGACGAGAACCTGATCGACGTGGAAACCGACAAGGTGGTGCTGGAACTCCCGTCCCCCGTGGACGGCGTGCTCGCGAAGATCATCAAGGCGGACGGTTCCACGGTGACTTCCGGCGAGGTGATCGCGGTGATCGACACCGCGGGCGCCGTGGCCGCCGTCGCACCGGCGATCGACCCGGTGCAGGCCGCCAAGGCGGCCGCCGCGCCCGATGTGCCCGCCGCGCCCGATGCGAACGCGCCGGCCGCCGCCGCGAAGGCCGCCTCTCCCGCCGCGGCGAAGCTCGCGGCCGAGCAGGGCGTGGACATGGCGAAGCTCGCCGGGACCGGCCGCGACGGACGGGTCACCAAGTCCGACGTGCTCGCCGCGGGAACGGCGCCGGCGCCCGCCGCGCAGCCGGCAGTGGCACCCGCCGCGAAGCCCGCCGCCGCCCCCGCACCCGCCGCGGCGGGCGGCCGCCAGGAGCAGCGCGTGCCGATGTCGCGCCTTCGCGTCCGCATCGCCGAGCGGCTGGTGCAGTCGCAGTCCACCGCGGCCATCCTGACCACGTTCAACGAGGTCAACATGGCGCCGGTCATGGAGCTGCGCAACCGCTACAAGGAGCGTTTCGAGAAGGAGCACGGCGTGAAGCTGGGCTTCATGTCCTTCTTCGTGAAGGCCGCGGTGTCGGCGCTTCGCAGGTACCCGGTGGTCAACGCCTCCATCGACGGCAACGACATCGTCTACCACGGCTACTACGACGTGGGCATCGCGGTGGGCAGCGAGCGCGGCCTGCTGGTGCCGATCCTGCGCGACGCGGACCGGATGTCGATCGCGGAGATCGAGCGCGCGATCGCCGACTTCGGCCGGCGCGCGAAGGACGGCAAGATCACGATCGAGGAACTCACGGGCGGCACGTTCTCCATCTCCAACGGGGGCGTCTTCGGCTCGATGCTCTCCACGCCCATCATCAACCCGCCGCAGAGCGCGATCCTGGGCGTGCACGCGACGAAGGAGCGGGCCGTGGTCGAGGACGGGCAGGTCGTCGTGCGGCCCATGAACTACCTGGCGCTCTCCTACGACCATCGCATCGTCGACGGCCGCGAGGCGGTGCTCTCCCTCGTGGCCATCAAGGACGCGCTCGAGGATCCGGCGCGCCAGCTGCTGGATGTCTAGGGGCGCGTGATTGGCGCGTCGCAGCAGGAAATGGCGGCCCGCGATCGTCCTCAGGCGCGCTTTTTTCTTCGTGCTGGGATCGCTCCTCGTGGGTTTCCTCGCGGTGCTCTTCCAGCAGTCGCTGGGCGTGTACCTGCCGCGCCACTTCGCGGTGTCGCTGGCGGTCGGGCTCGCCGTGGCGGCCACTTTCTGGCTCCTGGGGCTCCTGAAGCACCCGCCGCTCTTCCTGAAGGGCGTGCATCCCCTCGCGGCGGGATTCTGCGCGGGCCTGGGAGTCCACATCGCGAGGTTCTGGCTGCGATGAACGCCGCGCCGGCCACTTTCGTCACCACACACTGAATCGGAATCGCCATGTCCCAGACATTCGACGTCGTCGTGATCGGAGCAGGCCCCGGCGGCTACATCGCCGCGGTCCGTGCCGCCCAGCTGGGCCTGAAGACCGCCTGCATCGAGGGCTGGAAGAACGCGAAAGGCGAGCTCGCCCTCGGCGGCACGTGCCTGAACGTGGGCTGCATCCCGTCGAAGGCGCTGCTCGCCTCGTCGGAGGAGTTCGAGCGCGTGAACCACCACCTGGACGAGCACGGCATCGCCGTGTCCGGGGCGAAGATCGACGTGGCGAAGATGCAGGCGCGCAAGGACGGCATCGTCTCGAAGATGACCAAGGGGATCGAGTTCCTCTTCAAGAAGAACAAGATCACCTGGCTGCAGGGGTTCGGCCGGTTCGCCGCCGCGGGCGACGCCTACACGATCGAGGTGGTGAACGGCGGGAAGAAGGAAACGGTGCAGGCGAAGCACGTGATCGTCGCCACCGGCTCGAAGGCGCGGCACCTTCCGAACGTCGCCGTGGACAACGTGACGATCTGCGACAACGAGGGCGCGCTCGCGTTTTCCTCCCCGCCCAAGCGCCTGGGGGTCATCGGCTCTGGCGTGATCGGCCTGGAACTGGGCAGCGTCTGGCGCAGGCTCGGCTCCGAGGTCACGATACTCGAGGCCCTTCCGGACTTCCTCGGCGCCTGCGACGAAGCGGTGCAGAAGGAGGCGTGGAAGATCTTCACCAAGGGCCAGGGGCTCAACATCCGCCTCGGCGTGAAGGTCGAGAAGGTGTCGCTGCGCAAGAACGCCGTGCTCGTGGAGTACACGGACGACAAGGGGCTCGCGCAGAAGCTCGAGTGCGACCGGCTCGTGGTTTCCGTCGGGCGCATCCCGAACACCGACGGCCTGGGCGCGGTGAACGTGGGGCTCAAGGTGGACGAGCGCGGCTTCGTCGAGGTCGACGGGCAGTGCCGCACCAACCTGCCCAACGTGTGGGCCGTCGGCGACGTGGTGCGCGGCCCGATGCTCGCGCACAAGGCCGAGGATGAGGGCGTGATGGTCGCGGAGCTGATCGCGGGCCAGAAGCCGCACATCGACTACGACTGCATCCCCTGGATCATCTACACCTCGCCGGAAGTGGCCTGGGTGGGCATGACGGAACAGAAGGCGAAGGCCGACGGCCTGGCGGTGCGCACGGGGCAGTTCCCCTTCGCGATAAACGGCCGGGCGCTGGGCACGGGACAGTCCCAGGGGTTCGTGAAGATCGTGGCGGACGCAGCGACGGACCGCGTGCTGGGCGTGCACATCGTGCATGCACACGCCTCTGACCTCATCCAGGAGGCCGTGACCGTGATGGAGTTCCGGGGCGCGTCCGAGGACATCGCGCGCATCTGCCACGGGCATCCGACGCTCTCCGAGGTGGTGCGGGAAGCCGCGCTCGCGGTCGACAAGCGCTCGCTCAATTCCTGAAGCCCCGCGCGCGCGCGGCGATCCCGGCGACCATGACCGACGCGGCCGACATCCCGGAGATCGAGGACGAGGAACTCGAGCCCGCCGACCCGAACCAGTTTTCCGGGCCCCTCGAGTGGTACTGGCATTTCCAGCAGCGCCCCGATTTCCAGACCGACAGCGAGCAGCTGCGCGTGCTGGGCCAGCTCGAGCGCCTCTTCGGCGAGCTCGAGCAATACCGCCTGTACCGCGCGGGGAAACTGAACCGCCTGGTCACCAATTTCGGCGCCGGCCGGCGGCCCCCGCGGGGCATCTACATCTGGGGGGGCGTAGGGCGCGGCAAGTCGCTCATGATGGACGCCTTCTACAAGGTGTGCCGCCACCGCCGCAAGCGTCGCGTCCATTTCCACGAGTTCATGCGCGAGGTGCACGCGCGGATGCGTGCGCTCCAGGGCACCGAGGACCCGCTGGACGCCATCTCGAGCCAGATCGCGCGCGAACTGCGGCTCCTGTGCTTCGACGAGTTCCACGTGAGCGACATCGCCGACGCGATGATCCTCGCGCGCCTGCTCGAGCTGCTGGTCGCCAAGGGCGTGGTGTTCGTGATGACCTCGAACTACCGCCCGGATGGCCTCTATCCCGACGGGCTGCAGCGCGCGCGGTTCCTTCCGGCCATCGAGATCCTCAAGCGCGACCTGGACGTGATTTCGCTCGACGGACGGGTGGACCACCGCCGCCGCATCCTCGAGGGATTCCGGGTCTGGTACTCGCCCCCGGGGGAGGAAGCCGACCAGCACCTGGCGCAGTTCTTCGAGGCGGTGACCAAGGCCTCGGCCGAGCGCGACGGGGCGATTCGGATCGGGGGGCGGGCGCTTGCGTTTCGCCAGAGGGCCAAGGGCGTGGTCTGGTTCGATTTCGAGGCGTTGTGCCTCGAGCCGCGCTCGCAGCTCGATTACCTGGAGATCGCGAGCGGCTACCACACCGTCCTGGTTTCAGGCGTGCCGCGGCTCGCCGCGGAACAGACGGACGCGATCCGGCGCCTTACCTGGCTCGTCGACGTGCTCTACGACAAGCGCGTGCGCCTGGTGATGTCGGCGCAGGCGCCTCCCGAGGAACTCGTGGCCGAGCCGGCCGTGGCGACGGGCCCCGGCCGCATGGTGCGCAGCGAGTTCGCGCGCACCGCGAGCCGGCTCGTGGAGATGCAGTCCCGGGACTACTTCGCGCGCAAGCACGATTCGGCGGACAATCCCCAGGTGCTCCGCGCCCGGTGACCGAATCCGGGAAGCGGTGCTCCCTGCGACCTTCCACGGAGACCGCCACGACCATGTTCAAGGCCATCGAACTCACGCGCGAAGCCGACCGCTTCGCGGCCCGCGTCGCCGATCTCGACGAATCCGCACTTCCCGAGGGCGACGTGACGCTCCGGGTGGAGTTCTCGACCCTCAACTACAAGGACGGCCTCGCGATCGCCGACAAGGCGCCGGTGGTGCGCAAGTGGCCCATGGTCGCGGGGATCGACGGCGCGGGTGTCGTCGAATCGAGCACGCACCCCGCGTGGAAGGCGGGCGACCACGTCATCCTCAACGGGTGGGGCGTCGGGGAATCGCACTGGGGATGCCTCGCGCAGAAGGCGCGGTTGAAGGGCGACTGGCTGGTGCGGCTGCCGGAGAGCCTCACCGCGCGACAGGCCATGGCCATCGGCACCGCGGGATACACGGCAATGCTGTGCGCCCTCGCGCTCGAGAAGCAGGGCGTGAAGCCGGGAACGGGCGACATCCTCGTCACCGGCGCCACCGGCGGCGTGGGCAGCGTAGCCGTTTCCATTCTCTCGGGCTGGGGCCACCGGGTCGTAGCCTCGACGGGAAAGGCCGGCGAGGCCGAGTACCTCAAGTCCCTGGGCGCGGCGGAAGTGATCGACCGGAAGGAGCTCTCCCAGCCCGGCAAGCCGATGCAGAAGGAGCGCTGGGCGGGTGTCGTCGATTCGGTGGGAAGCCACACGCTCGCCAACGCCTGCGCCCAGGCGAAGTACCGGGGCGTGGTGACGGCCTGCGGGCTCGCGCAGGGCATGGATTTCCCGGCGAGCGTGGCGCCTTTCATCCTGCGCGGCGTGCGGCTGATCGGCGTCGACAGCGTGATGGCGCCGATGGCGGAGCGCGAGGAGGCGTGGGCGCGCCTTGCCGCGGACCTCGACCGGAAGAAGCTCGATGCCATCACGAGGACGGCCAGCCTGGCCGAGGCGGTGGCGCTCGCATCCGAACTCCTGGCGGGCAGCCTGCGCGGCCGGATCGTGGTGGACGTGAACGGGTGAGCCCCGGGGGGCGCGCCTGGCGACCGGCCCGGCCACTAGGGAATACCCTGACCGGTGCACCTGATTCCTTGCGTCGGATCAAATAGGCTCGCCATCGGGCCCCTACGCTTGCAAGCGCCCCCGCGGTGATGGGGGGCGGGCCACCACCGCCAGGAGACGATCCCATGACCACCTACCAGGAATTCCACGCGCGCTCGATCCGCGACCCCGAGGGCTTTTGGGCCGAGCAGGCGAAGCTGATCGACTGGCACCATCCGTTCGACCGGGTCCTCGATTACGCGAAGCCACCGTTCCGCACCTGGTTCACGGGCGGTCTCACCAACCTCTGCCACAACGCGGTCGACCGCCACCTCGCCACCCGGGGCGCGCAGAAGGCGTTGGTGTGGATATCCACGGAGGTGAACGAGGAGAAGAGCTGGACCTTCGCCCAGCTCGCCGACGAGGTGAACCGCTTCGCCGCGATCCTCAAGTCCCTGGGCGTCGGCAAGGGCGACCGCGTCCTCATCTACATGCCCATGGTGCCGGAGGCGGTCTTCGCCATGCTCGCCACGGTGAGGATCGGGGCGATCCACTCCGTGGTCTTCGGTGGCTTCGCGGCCGCGAGCCTCGCGGCGCGCATCGACGACGCGCAGCCGAAGGTGATGGTGACCTCCGACGCGGGCTCGCGCGGGGGCAAGGCCCTTGCGTTGAAGCCCCTCGTGGACGAATCGATCCGCCTGTCGAAGGCGCCGCCCGCCCGCGTGCTCATCGTGAACCGCGGGCTCGACCCCGCGATGGCGAAGGTGGCGGGTCGCGACCTCGACTATGCCGAGCTGTGCGCGAAGCACGCGGGCGCGAAGGTGCCGGTCACGTGGCTCGAATCGAACGAGCCGTCCTACATCCTCTACACGAGCGGGACGACCGGAAAGCCCAAGGGCGTGCAGCGTGACACCGGCGGCTATGCCGTCGCACTCGCGGCCTCGATGAAGCACATCTACTGCGCGAATCCGGGCGAGGCCTACTTCTCCACCTCCGACATCGGCTGGGTGGTGGGGCACTCCTACATCGTCTACGGCCCGCTCATCAACGGCTCGACCACGATCATGTACGAGGGCCTGCCGATCCGGCCGGACCCGGGCATCTGGTGGAAGATCGTGGCCGACTACCAGGTCACCTCGATGTTCTCCTCGCCCACGGCGATCCGCGTGTTGAAGAAGCAGGACCCGGCCTACATGTCGAAGTACGACGTGAAGTGCCTGAAGTACCTCTTCCTCGCCGGGGAACCCCTCGACGAGCCCACGGCGCGCTGGGTCGCCGACAACCTCGGCTGCCCCATCGTGGACAACTACTGGCAGACGGAGACCGGCTGGCCGATCCTTTCGGCCTGCCTGGGCGTGGAGGACACGCCGCGCAAGTTCGGCTCTCCCTCCTTCGCGGTGTACGGCTACCACGTGAAATTGAAGGACGAGGTCACCGGAAAGGAGACGGGTCCCGACGAGAAGGGCGTGCTGTGCGTGGTGCCGCCGCTGCCGCCGGGCGCGATGACCACCATCTGGGGCGACGACGAGCGCTACGTGAAGACCTATTACGGCACCTTCAAGGACGAGATGGTGTACTCGACCTTCGACTGGGCGGTGCGCGACCGCGACGGCTACTACTTCGTGCTCGGGCGCACCGACGACGTGATCAACGTCGCGGGCCACCGCCTGGGCACGCGCGAGATCGAGGAGGCGGTGCAGTCGCACTCGGGCATCGCGGAGGTGGCGGTGGTCGGGGTGGCCGACCAGCTCAAGGGCCAGGTGCCGGTGGCGTTCGCCGTGGCCAAGGACGCATCGAAGGCCGGCACGAAGGATCTCGCGGCGGCGTTCGAGAAGGAAGTCATGGCGATGGTGGACAAGGAACTCGGCGCCATCGCCCGGCCCTCGCGGGTGCACTTCGTGACGGTGCTGCCCAAGACGCGTTCGGGGAAGCTCCTCAGGCGCTCGATCCAGGCCTTGTGCGAGGGACGCGACCCCGGCGACCTCACGACCATCGAGGACCCGGGCGCGCTCGAGCAGATCCGGGCCGCGCTCAAGGGCTGAAGGCGTCGCCCCGGAGACCATGCGTGCCCGGCGGCTCCGCGTCCGGGCCGCGGCCCGGAGGCCTTACTTCTGGCAGGGGCCGAGGTAGCGGGCCTCCATGGCCTGCTTCATGTTCGTCGTGTGGCCGCCGCGGACCATGGACATCTTCATGTTCATGCGATAGCCGTCGGAGACGAAGGTGATCACGTTGTCCGCGGTCATGTTCATGTCGCCCTTGCACACCATGCGGTAGGAGGCGGTGTTGCCGGACATCCGGAAGTCCTGGACCTGGCATTCCGCCGGCATGTTGCCGTTCTTGCCCTTGCCGAGCTGGCCGCGCTCGATGTCCTCGGGCGTGACGCATTGCTGGAAGTTGAGGGTCTGCTTGCCCAGGTTCATGCCCTTGGGCATTCCCGGCATCTCGCCCAGGTCCATTTCCATCTTGTAGGCGTACTGGCCGGCCTTGAGCTTTCCCTTCAGGGCCGCCATGGGGTTCTGGGCGAGGGCGGCGGTGGCGGCGAACGCGGTGACCAGTGCAATGGCGAATTTCATGGTGACTCCCGACGGCGTGGAAGGGTCGGGCGAGGATACCACCGGGGTCGAAGTCGGGGCAGGGGCCGTGGACGGATAGAATGGCGGCAATGGCGCGCACCCTGGATCTGCCCTACGACGAGTCCACCGGCTGTGCCGAGCGCCATGCGTGGTACGAGCGCCTGCGCCCCCTCGGCTGGGCGGTCTTCCTGGACAGCGGCGAGCGGGCGCGAACCGGGGGACGATACGACATCCTCGCCGCCGGGCCCGTGGCGAGCCTCGTGTCGCGCGACGGCAGCGCCGAAATCCTGCGCGACGGGGTCGCGCGCGCTTTCGCGGGCGGTGCCTTCGCGGGGCTGCGCGCGCTGCTCGACGGCGCCGCGTGCGACGACACGGCCTGGCCCATCGCCGGGGGCGCCATCGGTTACTTGGGCTACGAGCTGGGCCGCGGCGCGGCGCGGCTTCCTCCGGCGAAGTCGGGGTGCGAGCCCTTCATGCCGGAGGCCGCCGTCGGCCTCTACGCGTGGACGGTGGTGGTGGACCACGCCGAGAAGCGCGCCGCACTCACGTCCCTCGCGTCGTTTTCCGACGCCGAAGCCGAGGGGCTTCGCGCCCGGCTCCTCGCGGGCGAGCCGTTCGAGCAGGAGCCCTTCCGGGTCGAAGGCGAAATCGTCGCGAGCCTGGACCGCGACGCCTACCTGCCGCGCGCCGCGCGCATCATCGACTACATCCGCGAGGGCGACGCCTACCAGGTGAACCTCACGCGGGAATTCCGGCTGCCCTACCGCGGCGACGCGTGGGAGTTCTATCGCCACCTGCACGACACCAACCCGGCGCCCATGGGCGCCTACCTCGAGTACCCCTTCGGCTGCGTGCTGTCGAGTTCCCCGGAGCGCCTGATGACGGTCGAGGGAAGAGACGCCGTCACGCAGCCGATCAAGGGCACGCGCCGCAGGCGTTCGGATCCCGCGGAGGACGCGCGCGTGCGCGCCGAACTCGAGCGATCGCCCAAGGACCGCGCCGAGAACGTGATGATCGTGGACCTGCTGCGCAACGACTTCGGCCGCGTGTGCGAGCCGGGAAGCGTCGACGCGCCCCGCATCTGCGAGCTGGAGAGCTTCGCGACGGTCCACCATCTCGTGAGCACGGTGAGCGGCCGCCTCGCGCCCGGGCGCGACGGCGTGGACCTCCTCGAGGCCTGCTTCCCGGGCGGCTCCATCACCGGCGCGCCCAAGCGCCGGGCCATGGAGATCATCGACCAGCTCGAGCCGCACCGCCGCGAGGTCTACTGTGGCGCGATCGGCTACGCCACGCCCGCGGGCCGGCTCGACATGAACATCCCGATCCGCACCACGCTCGCCGCGCGCGGCGAGCTGCGCTTCTACGCGGGCGGCGGGATCGTCGCGGATTCCTCGCCCGAGGCCGAGTTCGAGGAGACGGAGGTGAAGATCGCCGCCATCCGGCGGGCGCTGTCGCGGTTTGCCTCGGGCGGCGCGCCGCACCGTGCGAAGACGGCGATGCGCCGCGAGCTCCTCGCCGGCCGGGAGGCGCTCTTTTCCGCCGGGAGCGCGGATTTCGCCGCGGCCATCACGGCGCGGTTGCGTGCGCTCGTGCAGTACCGGCGGGCGACGACCGTGCTCGCGACCTTGAGCTTCGGCACGGAGTGGGACACGCGCGCCTTCACTGAAGGCGTCCTCGCGGACGGCAAGCGGCTCGTCCTGCCGCGGGTGGTGCGCGAGCCGCGCTCGCTTGCGCTGCACGCGGTCACCGACCTCGGCGCCGACCTGCTTCCCGGCGTCTGGGGAATCGAGGAGCCCGACCCGTCCCGCTGCCCGAAGGTCGCGCTCTCGGAAGTCGACTTCGCCCTCGTGCCTGCGCTATCGTGCGACCGCGAAGGCGTCCGGCTCGGCTACGGGGCGGGCTACTTCGACCGGCTGCTCGCGGGCGCGGGAACGCGCAGCTTCCGCGTCGTGGCGATTCCCGATGCGCTGGTGCGCGAGCGGGTGCCCTTCGAGCCGCACGACGTTCCCGTGGACGCGCTCCTGACCGAACGACAATTCCTGCTGACGAGAACCTCCCCATGACCGCAACGCTCATCGACGGCAAGGCGATCGCAGCCGAGCTCGCCAACGAAAACGCCCTGCGCGCCGCCCGGCTGCGCGACGCGGGGACCGTCCCCGGGCTCGCCGTCGTCATCGTGGGCGAGGATCCGGCAAGCCGCATCTACGTGCGCCACAAGGCGCTCGCCTGCGAGAAGGCGGGGCTCGCCTCCTGGGTGCACGCGCTGCCGGCGGACACCCCCCAGGAGCGCCTCATCGGGTTCCTGCACGCGCTCAACGCGGACCCTGCCGTCCACGGCGTCCTCGTGCAGCTGCCGCTTCCCGGAACGCTGGACGCGCGCGCGGTCATCGGGGCCATCGACCCGGCCAAGGACGTGGACGGATTCCACTACCGCAACGTGGGCGCGCTCTTCGTCGGGGAGCCCGCGCTCTACGCCTGCACGCCGTGGGGCGTGATGAAGATGCTCGAGCACGAGGGCGTTGCCGTCGAGGGAAAGCACGCGGTGGTGGTCGGGCGCTCCACGATCGTCGGCAAGCCGATGGCGCTGATGCTCCTGAACGCGGGCGCCACGGTGACGGTGTGCCATTCGAAGACGCGCGACCTGCCGTCGGTCACGAGACAGGCCGACATCCTCGTGGCCGCCGTGGGACGGGCGCGCATGATCACCGGCGACATGGTGAAGCCCGGCGCCGTCGTGATCGACGTCGGCATCAACCGTCTGCCGGACGGCACGCTCTGCGGCGACGTGGAGCAGGAGACGGTCGCGAAGGTGGCCTCGCGCCTGACCCCGGTGCCGGGAGGTGTCGGGCCGATGACGATCGCGGTGCTGGTGGCCAACACGCTGCGCGCGGCCGAGAAGGCCGCGGGGCTCGCGGCGCCCCGGGAAACGCGCTTCGCGTGACGGCGGGAGAGAAGAAAGCCATGTCCAAGCCCTACGCCGGCGGCCTCGAGCGCAACGCCGCGAACTACACCCCGCTCACGCCCGTGTCCTTCCTCGCCAAGGCGGCGAGCGTCTACCCCGACCGCGTCGCGGTGATCCACGGCGGGCTGCGCCGGCCCTGGAAGGACGTGTACGCGCGCTGCCGCCGCCTCGCCTCGGCGCTCGCGAAGAGAGGGGTCGAGCGGGGCGACACCGTCGCCGCGATGCTGCCCAACGTCCCGGCGATGGTGGAACTGCACTTCGGGCCGGCGATGATCGGCGCGGTGTTGAACACCCTCAACACGCGCCTGGATGCGGAGGCCATCGCCTTCATGCTCGACCACGGGGAGGCGAAAGTGCTCTTCACCGACCGCGAGTTCTCCGGGACCGTCGAACGCGCGCTGGCGCTCTGCAAGGCGAAGCCGGTCGTGATCGACGTGGACGATGCGCTGCACGAGGGCGGCAGCTTCCTCGGCGAGACGGAGTACGAGGCCTTCATCGCCGAAGGCGACGCGGAATTCGACTGGACCTTTCCGCCGGACGAGTGGGATGCGATCGCGCTCAACTATACCTCCGGGACGACGGGCAACCCCAAGGGCGTGGTCTACCACTACCGGGGCGCGTACCTGAACGCGATCAACAACATCCTCGACTGGTCGATGCCCAAGCACGCGGTGTATCTCTGGACGCTGCCGATGTTCCACTGCAATGGCTGGTGCTTCAACTGGACCATGGCGGCCGCGGCGGGAACGAACGTGTGCCTGCGCAAGGTCGACCCGAAGCTCATCCTCGACCTCATTCGGGAGCACGGGGTCACGCACTACTGCGGCGCGCCCATCGTGCATTCGATGCTCCTCAACGCGCCGGCCGAATGGAAGCAGGGCATCGACCACGAGGTGCACTGCCTGGTCGCGGCTGCGCCACCGCCGGCCGCGGTCATCGAGGGCATGGGACGCATGGGTTTCGACATCACCCACGTCTACGGGCTCACCGAGACCTACGGGCCGGCGGCGGTCTGCGCGAAGCACCCGGAATGGTCGGCGTTGCCGCTCGAGGAGCAGGTCCGGCGCAACGGCCGGCAGGGGGTGGCCTACCTGCTCGAGGAGTCGATGGCCGTCCTCGACCCGCAGACGCTCGAGCCGGTTCCCCGTGACGCCGAGACCATGGGCGAGATCATGTTCCGCGGCAACATCACCATGAAGGGCTACCTGAAGAACCCGAAAGCCACCGAGGAGGCCTTTCGCGGTGGCTGGTTCCATTCCGGCGACCTCGCGGTGATGCAGGCCGACGGGTACGTGAAGATCAAGGACCGCTCCAAGGACGTGATCATCTCGGGCGGGGAGAACATTTCCTCGCAGGAAGTCGAGGACGTGCTCTTCGGTCACCCCGCGGTGATGCTCGCGGCGGTGGTCGCCCAGCCCGACCAGAAGTGGGGCGAGACGCCGTGCGCGTTCATCGAGCTGAAGGATGGGGCGAGCGCGACCGAGTCGGAGATCGTGGAGTTCTGCCGCGGGCGCATGGCGCGCTTCAAGGTTCCCAGGCGCGTGGTCTTTGGCGCGCTTCCGAAGACATCCACCGGGAAGATCCAGAAGTACCTGCTGCGCGAGCGCGTGAAGAGCGCGAGCGCCATCGAATAGCAAAGGGCTGAAATCCCTTGGACGCGAACGCCGCCACGCCCGAACCGACGCGCACCGGATCGGTCCGCTGCCTCGATCCCCACGGATTCCACCGCCTGCGCTGGGTGGAGTGGGGCGACCGGGACAATCCGCGCGTGCTCGTGTGCGCCCACGGCCTCACGCGCTGCGGGCGGGACTTCGACTTCCTCGCCTCGCGGCTGGCGGATGCCTACCGGGTCGTCTGCCCCGACATCGCCGGCCGCGGCTTGAGCGACCGGCTCGCCGACCCGGCCGATTACGGCTATCCCGTGTACTGCGCGGACATGGCCACGATGCTGGCTGCGATCGGCGCCGAGTCGGTCGACTGGGTGGGAACCTCCATGGGAGGGCTGCTCGGCATGCTGCTCGCCGCCATCCCGCGCACGCCCGTGGGCAAGCTCGTGATGAACGACGTGGGAAGCGTCGTCCCCAGGGCCGCGCTGGAGCGCATCGCCGCCTACGTGGGACGCGACCCGGCATTCGAGTCCCTCGAGGCGCTGGAAGCGGCGATGCGGGCGGTGAGCCCGTTCGGGGCGCTCGATGCCGCACAGTGGCGCCACCTCGCGGCGCACGTGGCGTTTCGCGACGACGCGGGACGCTGGCGCTTTCGATACGACCCGGGCATCGCGCTGCCTTTCCGGGCGGCTGCGCTGGCCGACGCAGACCTCCGGGGGGCGTGGCGGGCGGTGCGCGGCCCGGTGCTTGTGATCCGGGGCGCGCAATCGGATCTCCTCACCCCGGAGGTCCTCGCCGGCATGCTCGAGCGACCCGGCACCGAAAGCCTCGTCGTCGAGGGCGTGGGTCATGCGCCCATGCTCATGGACGAAGCGCAGGTCGCGGCGGTGCGCGCGTTCCTGCTCGCGTGAGGATCGCCCGATGAGCAGGCCTTCGGCCGGGTTCGACGCGGCGATCGTCGGTGCGGGCCACAACGGGCTCGTGTGCGCCTGCTATCTCGCGAAGGCGGGGCTGCGGGTGGGCGTCTTCGAGCGGCGCGAAGTCGTCGGCGGCGCGGCGGTGACCGAGGAATTCCACCCCGGGTTCCGCAATTCCGCGGCGAGCTACACCGTGAGCCTGCTCAACCCGAAGGTGATCCGCGACCTGCACCTGGCCGACCACGGCCTCGCGATCGTCGAGCGCCCGCTGGCGAACTTCCTGCCCACGGAGGATGGCCGCTACCTCAAGTCCGGAGGCGGGCTCGAGGCCACCCAGCGCGAGATCGCGAAATTTTCGTCACGGGACGCCGGGCGCCTTCCCGCCTACTTCGAGCGACTCGAGCGCGTGGCCGACGTGCTGCGAGACCTGCTGCTCGAGACTCCCCCCAACGTGGGCGGGGGCATCGCGGAGCTTTTTCGCGCGTGGAAGACCGGGCGGCGGCTCGAGCGCCTGAGCCTGGAGGCCAAGCGCGACGTGCTCGACCTCTTCACGATGGCCGCCGGCGACTGGCTGGACCGGTGGTTCGAGTCGGACCCCGTGAAGGCCTGCTTCGGCTTCGACAGCGTGGTGGGCAACTTCGCCAGCCCGCGCACGCCTGGAACGGCCTATGTGCTGCTGCACCACGTCTTCGGCGAGGTGAACGGCAATCGCGGCGCGTGGGGCCACGCGATCGGCGGCATGGGCGCGATCAGCCAGGCGCTCGCGGCGGAAGCGACCGCGCTCGGGGTGACGATCCGCACCGGCATCGCGGTCGAGCGGATCCTGGAGGAGGGCGGCCGCGCGGCCGGGCTTGGGCTCGCCGACGGCACCGTGGTCCCGGCGCGATGCGTCGTGGCGAACGCCAACCCGAAGTTGGTCGCAAGCCTTGCCGGCGGGCCCGCATGGCCGGAAGCGTTCGCGCACTACCAGTGCGAGAGCGCGACCTTCCGCATGAACGTCGCGCTCTCCGAGCTTCCCGACTTCGCTTGCCTGCCGGGAAAGACGGCGGCGGCGCACCACGGGGCGGGCATCATCCTCGCGCCCACGCTCGCCTACATGGACCGCGCGCACGCGAGCGCGGCCGAGGCGGGCTGGTCGCGCGAGCCCATTGTGGAGGTGCTCATCCCCAGTACCCTCGATGCGACGCTCGCGCCTGCCGGCGCCCACGTGGCGAGCCTCTTCTGCCAGCACTTCCGCTACGCGCTGCCGCAGGGGCGCCGCTGGGAGGACGAGCGCGAGAACGCCGCCGATGCGGTGATCGACCTCGTCACGCGCCACGCGCCGAACTTCCGCGCGAGCGTCCTCGCCCGCCGCCTCCTGTCGCCGCTGGACCTCGAACGCGAGTTCGGGCTCGTGGGCGGCGACATCTTCCACGGCAAGCTCACGCTGAACCAGCTCTTCAGCGCGCGACCCGTGCTGGGGCATGGCAGCTACCGGATGCCGCTCGAGGGGCTCTACCTGTGCGGGGCGGGCGCGCACCCGGGCGGGGGGGTCACCGGCGTTCCGGGGCACAACGCCGCGCGGGAAGTGGTGCGCGACTGGCGGCGCGGGGGCCGCTGGCGGAAGGCTTGACCCGACCCCCGGAAGGCGTACGGATCCGGCGCCCCGGGCCTCAGGACTTCCAGTTCGGCGCGCGCTTGCCGAGGAAGGCGTCCACGCCCTCGACGGCGGACGGCGCCACCATGTTGCAGGCGATCGTGCGGGACGCGTCGTCGTAGGCCGCCGCGATGCCCGCCTCGAGTTGGCGATAGAAGAGGGCCTTGCCGAGCGCGAGGGAGTCGCGTGGCTTGGACTTGAGGCTGGCCGCGAGTGCCGCCACCGTCTCCATCAGCCGATCTCCAGGGCAGACCCGGTTCACAAGCCCCCAGTCGAGGGCGGTATCGGCGTCGATGAACTCGCCCGTGAAGAGCATTTCGGCGGCTCTCTTGCGCGAGAGGTTTCGCGACAGCGCCACCGCGGGCGTGGAGCAGAAGAGGCCCAGGTTGATGCCCGAGGTGGCGAACCGGGCGTTGTCCGCCGCCACCGCGAGGTCGCACTGCGCGGCGAGCTGGCATCCCGCTGCGGTCGCGATACCGTTCACCGCGGCGATGACAGGCTGGGGCAAGGCGACGAGCTTCTGCATCATGGCGCTGCAGGTGGCGAACAGGTCAGCCACTTCCCGCTCGCCGGGCAAGCCCTTCATTTCCTTCAGGTCGTGGCCGGCGCAGAAAGCCGGTCCCGCGCCGGTGATCACGACCACGCGCACGGCCTTGTCCGCGGCGATCGCATCCAGCGCGCCGTGAAGCGCGTAGAGCAGGGAAGCCGACAACGCGTTGTATTGCCGGGGCCGGTTCAGGGTGAGTACCGCAACACCCTCTTCGTCGTGGCGCTGCAGCACTGCGGCCTCGGGATTGGCGATGGCAGGGGAGGCGGTCTCGTCCATGGGCGCTCCGGGGGTGCAATACGAGTGGATTCGCGTCGATTATCGCATTGTATTTGTTGGGAAAGTCGACACAAATGCTGCCGAATCCACGATTGCAAACCCGGAGGCTTGCGCATAGTATCTGTGGACCAATGGAAGGCTGGGTGTTTTGTCCTTGGTTTTCAGCGAACAAGAATCAGGACTGCATCCGGTCTGTGAGACAACCGGCCCATTCAGTAACTGAAGCGAGAGCTGCCATGGAACCTTGCGTACGTTGGACGTCCCGCCTCGCCGTGCTGGTCCTGGCCGCCTCGTTCGCGGCCCCCGCCCTGGCGGACCCGGCGGCCCTCGAGCGGGCGAGACGCCTGCTGAACGAGGCGAACCCGAAGCAGGCCTACATGGAGCTCGTGAAGCTCGAGGCGCAGCTTTCCGGCACCATCGAGTTCGACTACCTGCTGGGCGTGGCTTCCCTCGACAGCGGCAAGCTCGAGGACGCGATCGTGGCCTTCGAGCGCGTGCTCGCGCTCAACCCCAACCATGCGGGCGCCCAGATGGACCTGGCGCGCACTTTCTTCGCGGCCGGCTCCTTCGACCTTGCGGAATCCGCGTTCCGGGAACTCGCCAACAGCAATCCGCCGGCGCTTGCCCAGCAGTCGATCAACCGCTACCTCGAGGCGATCGAGTCGCGCAAGCGGCAGACCACGCCCGGCTGGCGGGGTTGGGCTGAACTCGGCATGGGGTACGACAGCAACATAACCGGCGTGCCCACGGATTTCGGGGGCGCGGCGCAGCAGTCCTTCGGCCTCATCGGGATCGAGGCGACGGGCAATTCCATCAAGCGCAAGGCCGGTTTCGGCACGGCGGCCGGTTCGGCCGAGTATTCCCTGCCCATCACGCGCGGCTGGACGCTCTTCGCGGGAGCGGATGCCCGGGTGAGGGGCTACGACGGCGAGTCGAACTACAACTCGGCGGCGGGCGACGTGCGTGCGGGAGGCTCGCTCAACGACGGCCCGACGCAGTGGCGCCTGATGGCCGGCTTCCAGGCCTTCAACCAGGACGGCGAGGCACCCGGCGACCCGCAACCCACCAACGACCGGCGCACGGCCAACGTGCAGGGCGACTGGAAATTCACCCTCGATCCCAAGACACAGGTGGGCCTGAACGTGCAGTACGCCCGCGTCCGATTTCCGGAAAACGAGGTAGAGGACTTCAACCAGATATTCCTCAGCGCCTCGTGGCTGCGCTCCTTCGAGACGAAGGGCGTGCCGCTGCTCTACCTCACGGCGTTCGTGAGCGACGATCGGGCCGTGAACAAGCTCTTCGACGGCGAGACCGACAAGAGCAAGAACCTCGTGGGCGTGCGCAGCTACCTGCAGTACTCGCTCACGCCCCGTCTGAGCGCCTTCAATGGCCTGGGCTACGTCATGCGCCGCGACAAGGACGAGTTCGCCCGCGCGACGACGGTGGAGAAGGGCAAGGACAAGTTCGCCGAGCTGCTCCTGGGGCTCAACTGGCAGTTCCGGAAATCCTGCGCGGTGCGTGCCCAGTACTCGTACACGCGCAACGATTCCAACATTTCGATCTACGACTTCAATCGCAGCGAGGTCTCGACGGCCGTGCGCTGCGAGTTCAACTAGGGAGACACGGCCATGCTCCAGCGCAAGAAGCTCCATTGCATTCTCGTACTCGGCGGCCTGGCCGGTGCAGGGCCGGTTTTCGGGCAAAGCGGCACTTTCACGTTCGTCACGGGCGAAGTGAGCGTGCAGAAGAGCAGCGGGCAGCGCGTGGCGGTCACGCGCGGCACCCCGGTTGACTCCGGCGACGCTATCGTCACGGGTTCGCGGGGCATGGCGCAGCTCACCATGGTGGACCAGGCGAAGATCTCGCTCCGGCCCAACACCCAGTTCCAGATCGAGCAGTACGCCGACCGGCCGGATTCCGACCAGGGCGGGCTGCTGAGCCTGCTGCGGGGCACCTTGCGCACCTTCACGGGCCTCATCGCCGCACGCAACCGCGACCGCTTCGTGATGAAGACGAAGGTCGCCACGGTGGGCATCCGCGGGTCCGGCAACGTGCTCTTCGCGGGCACGGCGGCCGACTGCGACCCGGACAAGGTCGACGCCTCGGGCGCGGGTTGCGACATCACCGTGAACCACACCATCGAAGGCAGCCACGCGGTCACCTTCGGCGACTTCAGCGGGCCCGGGCTGCCGCCGCAGCAGGGCGGGGCGCAGACGCTCATCACCGGTCCGGGGCAGACGGTGCTCGTCACCGGCAAGGGCGACGTGCGCTTCATCCCGACGCCGCAGTTCATCGCCGACTCGTCCACGAATCCCACGGGTGCGACCAAGGAAACGGGCGGCGGGGAAGGCGGGGGCGCCACGCGCAATTTCGGGCCGAACGACGGCAGCGGCTCGAGCACCCGGCAGGGCACGAGGACGTACGTCCCCGTGGGCAACAACGGCCTCGGATTCACGATCATCGACACCGCCGGCATAGGCTCCGACCCGTCGACGCTGCGCGACGTGGTGATCGCTGCCGCGGGCGGGCCCTTCGAGGGCCAGGCGGTGGCCGCGGACGTCACGCTGGAAAGCGGTGCGCTTCGCTCCTACCGGGCCTACGCGGGATCCCTCAGCAGCATCGTGCCCGCCATCGCCGGCGGCACCCAGCGCGAAGTGCAAACGGTGTCGGCCGGCTCGGCCACGTTCACGCTCGGCCGCTGGGAGAACGGCACGCTGGGCTTTGCCGGGCCGGACAGCACCATCACCGTGCCGGGCAGCGTCCACTGGATCTACGCGAACTCGGGCTACCCGACCTACCTCTCCGACGTGCTCACCGGCACGGCGACCTACACGCTGGCCGCCGCCACCTCGCCCACGAACCAGTTCAACACCGCCGGTTCCCTGGGCAGCGCAACGCTGAACGTGAACTTCTCGAACCGCACCCTCGACGCCGCCCTCGCGATCACGATTCCCGGCGCGGGAGGCAACGCCGGCGGCAGCTGGTCGATGACCGCCCGGGGCGTGCCGGTGGCGCTCAATGCGTTCTATGCCTCCAGCGCGGACCGGCTCGTGGTGACCAATACGGTGTCCGGCGCGTCGTCGTCGAACAACTCCGACCTTTCGGGGAGCATCGAAGGCAGCTTCGTGGGCTCCGCCCTCCAGGGCGCGATCGTGGGCTACGGCCTGAGCGACCAGACGTCCGCCAACCCGGTGAACCACAACGTGGTCTCCGGCGTGGCCGGATTCAGCGGGCCGGTCCGCACGGAATCGCCGGCCTTCCGGGACGGCCTGGTGTCGGATCCGACCGGAAGCCTCGCGAGCGGCGTGACCCAGGTGCGCACCTACGCGACCGCGAACCGGCCCGACGAATTCGCGAGCAACGATTCGGGCGGCTTGATCGAGTTCGCCGCTCCCTACTCGTCCCTCGGCGGCCACGCCAGGTATGCGCTCGGCAGCGCCACCGTGCAGCAGGCCGGGACGGATCCGGAGACGGGCCTCGCGTGGGGACGCTGGTCCGGCGGAACGGCCACGGTAACCGGCAACGGCCAGACGGCGAACCTGAACCTCTCGAGCTCGAGCCTGCATTACATCTTCTCCGGCACGCAGAACGCACCGGTGAACCTGCCCCTCACCGGCACCGCCACCTACGACGTGGTCGGCTCGACGAGCCCCACGGACAACCTCGGGCACGTGGGCGCGCTGAACAGCGCCTCGCTCGCGGCGAACTTCACCAACCGCACGGCTGACGCGACGGTGAATTTCGCGATCAACGGCCAGACCTGGAATGGGGTCGCGAACTCGATGCCGATCTACCGCGACCAGTATTTCTCCGCCTACACGCCGAGCATGGTCCCGGGGGCTTCTTCCACGTCGCAACTGCTCCTCACCTGCATGCCCAATTGCGGGCCGATCACCGGCGGCAGCCTCGACGGCTTCTTCGCGGGCCGGACCGGAGAGGGCGCGGGAGTAAACTACAACTTCAACGGCAACGCCGGTGCGGTCGCCTTCAGGCGCCGCGGCGGCGGATAATGCCGTGATGGAAAATGAGGACAATCCGAACAGGCCCGCCCGCAAGGGTGGTGCACGAAGGGATGGGCCCGCTTGGCGCGGGCGCATCCGGACGGAGGTGTGACATGGCGCAAATGACTGGCAGCCCGAGCCCCGCGATTCGCAGGGTCCTACTCTCGATGGTGATGCTTGCCGCGGCCGCACTGGCGTGGCATGCGCCGAAGGCATCCGCGGCACTCGCGGCGCCGGCGGCCAAGGCGACCATCTTTCCGCAATCGGTCCGTTTCCCGGACACTCCGGTCGCGGGCAACAGCGCCACCCAGGAGATCGCGTTCCGCAACACGGGGACGGGGCCGATGCATCTCTCGGACATCGTTTCCGTGGGCGGTAACTTTGTCCTACAGCACGATTGCCCGCTTGGCTCCGGAGAACTCGCCGCGGGAAGTTATTGCACGATCAAGGTGCGGTTTGCGCCGGAAATCGCCGGCGTGCAGGCCGGCATCGTGCGGGTGATCGATGCAGCCCTTTCGGTCACCCACGAAATCCTGGTCCAGGGCAGCGGCGTGGCCGGCGGTGCCAAGATCGCTCCCAGCGTCTCGACCGTGACCTTTCCGGCTACGGCGCTTTACTCTACCAGCGGCCCCATGGTGGTGACCTTCACCAACAACGAGGGCACTGAAATCTGGCCGTACTTCCTGGACTACCTGCCGGTCGAGGGCGAGTTCTCGCCCTATCCGGGAAACATCCTCATCGACGGGCCGAGTGGCTTCTCCAAGGCGGGAACGCCAAAGCTGATGCAGGCCTGCCAGACCTTCATCTTCGACTATGTCCCCATGGCGCCCGGCGACTCGTGCTTCGCGTTCATCTATTTCACGCCGTACAACCTCGGCCTGCGTACCGGTTCCCTGGTGCTCGGCTGGGACTACTGCGGCGACGGCTGCGGCGAGACCTCCATCAGCATCCCGCTCATCGGCAACGCCGTGGCGACATCGGAGTCCGACCTCTCGGTTTCCGCGACGATGCTCGACTTCGGCAACGTGGTCGTCGGCTCGCCCGCGGTGCGCACGCTCACGGTGACCAGCACCGGCTACGGCCCCCTCACGCTGCTCGGCGCGCGCGCGACCAGCGACGCATTCGACGTGAAGCTCGACTGCCCGCGCTCCCTGAAGACGGGGTCGTCCTGCACCGTGGTGGCCAGCTGCACCCCGAGGCAGCTGGGGCTCGTCACCAGCGATCTCTATATCGACCACGACGCGGGCCCGGGCTTCACGAACGTGCAGTTGAAGTGCACGGGCGCGAGCAAGCCGTTCCCGAAGATAGAGGTGGGGACGACCGGGGTCAGTTTCGGCAACCTGTCCCTCGGCTCGTCGAGCGACACCGAGGACGTGATCATCTCCAGCGTGGGCACGGCGCCGCTCTCGATCACCAACCTCAGCACGGCGTTGCCGTTCGCGGTCGTGACCTCCTGTCCGCCTTCGCTCGCCCCGGGCGAATCCTGCCTGGCGAAGGTCTCGTTCACGCCGGCTTCGGCAGGGCGCCATCGCAGCTCGCTCGAGATCGGCAGCAACGATCCGGACAATCCTTCCGCCGCGGTCGGCCTGGAAGGCACGGGCTGCCGCCTGTTCTCGATCCTGACGGCTCGGCGCGGACTGAGCCTTTGCGGGCCGTGAAATCCTGACCGCGCAGGCCGGCGCTGCCCGGCCTGTCAGAAGTTCCGGACACGAACCCCCGCTTAGGCGGGGGTTTGTCTTGCGACCGGTGAAAGGCGTGGGTTAGCATTCGGGACTACCCGCCGAACCGCGTCCGGAATCCCGGAAAAGAGACGCCGCGGCTAATTCCACTTCCGGAAGCGATGGCCCAAGACATCATTCTCGAAACACGCGGACTCACGAAGGAGTTCAAGGGTTTCGTCGCCGTGGACCGCGTCGACCTCAAGGTTCGGCGTGACAGCATCCACGCGCTCATCGGGCCCAACGGCGCGGGCAAGACCACCACGTTCAACCTGCTCACCAAGTTCCTGCCGCCCACGTCGGGGACCATCCTCTTCAACGGCAAGGACATCACGAAGGACAAGCCCGCGGACGTGGCGAGGCGGGGCATCATCCGCTCCTTCCAGATCTCGGCGGTCTTTCCCAACCTCACGGTGCTCGAAAACGTGCGCATCGCGTTGCAGCGCCCGCTTGGCACGAGTTTCCAGTTCTGGAAGGCCGAAAGCACGCTCGATGCGCTGAACGACCGGGCGCTTGCGATCCTGGACCGGGTGGACCTGCGCCAGTTCGCGCAGACGAATGCCGTCGAACTTGCCTACGGCCGCAAGCGCACGCTCGAGATCGCGACCACGCTCGCGATGGAGCCGGAATTGATGCTCCTCGACGAGCCGACTTCCGGCATGGGCCACGAGGACGTGGTGATGGTGAAAAACCTCATCAAGGAAGTGGCCAGGGGCCGCACGGTGCTCATGGTGGAGCACAACATGGGCGTGGTCTCCGATATCTCGGACACGATCACGGTGCTGCAGCACGGCGCCGTGCTCACCGAGGGTTCCTATGCGGAGGTGTCGGCCGATCCCCGGGTCATCGAGGCCTACATGGGATCGAGCGAGGCCGCCCATGGCTGAGGTCCTGCGCATCGAGCACCTCAACGCCTGGTACGGGGAGTCCCACATCCTCCACGGCGTGGACTTCACGGTGAAAAAGGGCGAGGTCGTTACCTTGCTGGGCAGGAACGGGGCGGGACGCACGACGACGCTCAAGTCGATCATGGGCCTGGTCGGCCGCCGTTCGGGATCGATCGTGGTCGAAGGGCAGGAGACCGTCTCCTGGCCCACGCACCGCATCGCGCACCTGGGGATCGGTTACTGCCCCGAGGAGCGCGCCATCTTCTCGAGCCTGTCGGTGGAGGAGAACCTCACGCTGCCGCCGAAGATCGGCGAGGGCGGCATGAGCGTCGACGAGATCTACGAGATGTTCCCGAACCTGCGGGAGCGCCGCAGGACCGCGCAGGGCACGAAGCTCTCCGGGGGCGAGCAGCAGATGCTCGCCATGGCCCGGATCCTGCGGACGGGTGCGCACCTGTTGCTGCTCGACGAGATCACGGAGGGCCTCGCTCCCGTGATCGTGCAGGCGCTGGGCCGTATCATCATCAAGTTGAAGGAACGCGGATTCACCATCGTGCTGGTCGAGCAGAACTTCCGCTTCGCAGCCCCCCTCGCCGACCGGTTCTACGTGATGGAGCACGGGAAAATCGCGGAGACCTTCTCCGCGTCGGAACTCGATTCGAAGACGCAGATGCTTCACGAGTACCTGGGTGTATAGCCAGACCAAACCAAGAGGAGACTCACCATGACTTTCAAGCGCAAGATGCTGTCCGCCGCCGCCCTGCTGGCGCTTTCGGCCGGAGCGGCCCACGCCCAGATCTCGGGCAATGAAGTGAAGATCGGCGTCCTCAACGACCAGTCCGGCACCTACGCCGACCTTGCCGGACCGGGGTCCACCCTCGCGGCAAAGATGGCGGTCGAGGACTCCAAGGCCATCCTGAAGGGCATGAAGGTCGAGGTGATTTCAGCCGACCACCAGAACAAGCCCGACGTGGGCTCCGCGATCGCGCGCAAGTGGTACGACTCGGAAGGCGTGGACGTGATCGTCGACGTGCCGACCTCGTCGGTGGCACTCGCCGTGAACCAGATCACGAAGGAGAAGGGCAAGGCGTTCCTCGTCTCCGGCGCCGCAAGCTCCGACCTCACCGGCAAGGCCTGCTCGCCCAACACCATCCACTGGACCTACGACACGTGGGAACTGGCCAACGGCACGGGCAGCGCGATCGTGAAGACCGGCGGCAAGTCCTGGTTCTTCCTCACGGCGGACTACGCCTTCGGCCACGCGCTCGAGCGCGACACGTCGGCGGTGGTGGTGAAGGAAGGCGGCAAGGTCGTGGGCGCCGTGCGCCACCCGTTCCCGACGTCGGACTTCTCCTCCTTCCTGCTCCAGGCGCAGGCCTCCAAGGCGCAAATCATCGGGCTCGCCAACGCGGGCGCCGACACGACGAACGCGATCAAGCAGGCGGCCGAGTTTGGCATCGTGAAGGGCGGCCAGAACATCGCGGGCATGCTCGTGTTCCTCACGGACGTGCACGCGCTGGGCCTCGCAACGGCACAGGGCCTCATCTTCACGACGAGCTGGTACTGGGACATGAACGACCCCTCGCGCGCCTGGGCCAAGCGCTTCGCCGCGGCCAACGGCGGCAAGTACCCGACCATGATCCAGGCCGGCGTCTACTCGTCCGTCCTGCACTACCTGAAGGCGGTGGTCGCGATCAAGAGCGACGACGGCACGAAGGTCATCGCGGAAATGAAGAAGCTGCCCACGGACGACCCGCTCTTCGGCAAGGGCATGGTGCGAGCGGACGGCCGCAAGGTCCACAACGGCTATCTCGTGGAAGTGAAGAAGCCCTCGGAATCGAAGAGCCCGTACGACTACTACAAGATCCGGACGACGATTCCGGCCGACCAGGCTTTCCGCCCGATGTCCGAAGGCGGTTGCTCGCTCGTCAAGTAGTGTTGAGGTAAATGCTTAGGGGAAGGGGCGCGCGCCGCGGCTCGCGCCTCCCACCCGCATCGGCGGCCAGCGGACGACCATGAGCGAGATATTCGGCGTACCCATCCAGGTGCTCTTCGGCCAGCTCCTCATCGGGCTGATCAACGGCTCTTTCTACGCGATGCTCTCGCTCGGCCTGGCCGTCATCTTCGGGCTGCTCAACATCATCAACTTCACGCACGGCGCGCAGTACATGATGGGCGCGTTCGCGGCGTACTTCCTGCTGAACAAGCTGGGCCTGAACTACTGGTGGGCGCTCGTGATCGCCCCGCTCGCCGTCGGGGCTTCCGGGATGGTCGCGGAGCGGCTCATGCTCTCCCGGCTCTACAAGCTCGATCATCTGTACGGGCTGCTCCTCACCTTTGGTCTCGCCCTGGTGATCCAGGGCATCTTCCGCAACGAGTTCGGCTCCGCCGGGCTTCCCTACGCGATGCCCGAGCAGCTTGCCGGCGCGAGGAACCTCGGGTTCATGTTTTTGCCCAACTACCGCGGCTGGGTGATCGTCGCTTCCGTCATCGTGTGCTTCGGCACGTGGTTCGTGATCGAGCGCACGAAGCTGGGCGCCTACCTTCGCGCGGCGACGGAGAACCCGGCGATGGTGCAGTCGTTCGGCATCAACGTGCCGCGCATGATCACGCTCACCTACGGTTTCGGCGTCGGGCTGGCCGGGTTCGCCGGGGTCATGGCCGCGCCCATCTACCAGGTGAACCCGCTCATGGGCGCCGACACCATCATCGTGGTCTTCGCGGTCGTCGTCATCGGCGGCATGGGCTCCATCATGGGCGCCATCCTCACCGGCTTCGGCCTCGGTGTCATCGAGGGCCTCACCAAGGTTTTCTACCCCGAGGCGTCCAACACCGTGATCTTCGTGATCATGGCGATCGTGCTCATGATCCGGCCGCAGGGCCTCTTCGGGAGCCGCTAGGACCATGGCCGACGACGCCTACAAGCCGCACGCCTCCCGCGACGACGCGGCCGACTTCCGCTACCACCGCAACGCCTTCGTGGTGATGATGGCGCTGTTTCTCGTTGCGCCGACGGTTTTCTATCCGGTGTTCGTGATGAAGGCGCTGTGCTTCGCGCTCTTCGCCTGCGCCTTCAACCTCCTCCTCGGCTTCGGCGGGCTGCTCTCCTTCGGGCACGCCATGTTCCTCGGCATGGCAGGCTACGTTTCCGCGCACGCCGCGAAGGTGTGGGGATTTCCGCCGGAGATCGCCATTCTCGCGGGAACCGCGGCATCGACGCTGCTGGGGGTGCTCGCCGGGCTGCTTGCCATCCGCCGGCAAGGCATCTACTTCGCGATGATCACGCTGGCGCTCGCCCAGATGATCTTCTTCCTCTGCCTGCAGGCGCCGTTCACGCGCGGCGAGGACGGCATCCAGGCCGTGCCGCGCGGGTTGCTCCTGGGGATGTTCGACCTGAAGAACCCGTACGTCATGTATTACTTCGTCCTCGCCATCTTCACGGCCGGGTTCCTGCTGATCTACCGCATCGTCCATTCGCCCTTCGGCCAGGTGCTCAAGGCCATCCGAGAGAACGAGCCACGCGCCATATCGCTCGGCTACCGCACGGAGCAGTACAAGCTCGCGGCCTTCGTGCTGTCGGCCGGCATCGCCGGCCTCGCGGGCGCGACCAAGGCGATCGTCTTCCAGCTCGCCTCCCTCACCGACGTGCACTGGACCATGTCCGGCGAGGTGGTGCTCATGACGCTGCTGGGCGGCATGGGGACGATCTTCGGGCCGGTGGTCGGCGCCTTCACCATCATCACCATGGAGAGCTACCTCGCGGAGCTGGGCTCCTGGTTCACGATCACGCAGGGCGCCATCTTCGTGGTCTGCGTGCTGGCCTTCCGCCGCGGCATCATGGGCGAGCTGGAGGCCTGGCTCAAGCGCCGTCGCATCGGTTGAGCCGTCCCATGGCGGAGCCCTTCGCCGCGGATCTCGGGCGCAACGCCGCCAATCACGTCGCGCTCTCGCCCGTCTCGTTCCTGCGGCGCGCGGCCGAGACCTGGCCCGGCAAGGTGGCCGTGCGGCACGGCGCGCTCGCGTATACCTACGCGCAGTTCGAGGCCCGTTGCCGCCGGCTCGCCTCGGCGCTGGCCGCCCGCGGGATCGGGCGCGGCGACACCGTGGCGATCCTCGCGCCCAACGTGCCCGCGATGCTCGAAGCCCACTACGCCGTGCCCGGCCTTGGCGCGATCCTGAACGCGCTCAACTACCGGCTCGACGCGAAGACGATCGCATTCTGCCTGGGCCACGGCGGCGCGAAGGTGCTCATCACGGACCGCGAGTTCTCGCCGGTCGTCGAGAAGGCGCTCGCGCTGTGCGAGCGACGGCCGCTCGTGGTCGACATCGACGACCCCCTGGCCCCGGAAGGCAAGCTCCTGGGAGAGCTCACCTACGAGGCGCTCCTCGGGGAGGGCGATCCCGGCTTCGCGCTGCAGGGGCCGGGCGACGAGTGGGATGCGCTGAGCCTGCTCTACACCTCCGGCACCACGGGCGACCCGAAGGGCGTGGTCTACCACCACCGCGGCGCCTACCTGAATGCGCTCGGCAACGCGCTGGCCTTCGGCCTCTCGGCGCAGGCGGTGTACCTGTGGACGCTGCCGATGTTCCATTGCAACGGCTGGACTTACACCTGGGCGGTCACCGCCGTCGGCGGCACGCACGTGTGCCTGCGCAAGGTCGATCCGGCGCTCATCTTCCCCGCGATCAGGCTCCACCGTGTCACGCACCTGTGCGGGGCGCCCATCGTGCTGAACCTCCTGGTCCACGCGCCAGACGAGGTGAAGGTCCGGCTGGACCACGTCGTGGAAGTCGCCACCGGGGGTGCCGCGCCGCCCTCGGCCATCATCGAGGCGATGGAGCGCATGGGCTTTCGCGTGACGCACCTCTACGGCCTCACCGAGAGCTACGGGCCGGCCACGCTCTGCGCCTGGCAGGACGACTGGGATGGCCTCGACCTCGAGGCGAGAGCCCGCCTCATGGCCCGCCAGGGCGTGCGCTACCCGACGATGGAGGACCTCCAGGTGGCCGACCCGCGCACCCACGAGCCGGTGCCGCGCGACGGCAGGACGATGGGCGAGGTGATGCTCCGGGGCAACACGATCATGAAGGGCTATCTCGCGAACCCCAGGGCGACCGAGGCCGCGTTCCGCGAGGGCTGGTACCACACGGGCGACCTCGCGGTGTGGCACCCCGACGGCTACATCGAGGTGAAGGACCGCTCCAAGGACGTCATCAATTCCGGCGGGGAGAACATCTCCTCGCTGGAGGTCGAGGAGTGCCTCTACCGGCACCCGTCGGTGATGGAAGCGGCCGTGGTCGCCCGCCCCGACGAAAAGTGGGGCGAGACGCCCTGCGCCTTCGTGACCGTGAAGCCCGGGGCGAGCGAGACGAGCGCCGAAGCGATCATCGCCTTCTGCCGCGAAAACCTCGCGCACTACAAGGTGCCGCGGACCGTGGTTTTCGGGGAACTCCCGAAGACCTCGACGGGCAAGATCCAGAAGTTCGTCCTGCGGGAGCAGGCCAGCAAGCTCCCGTGAGCCGGGGCGGCCTGACTGCGCCGCCTCGATCTGCTAGAATTCAAACGCTCGTTTGAAATTCCCCGACCCCCGATTTCCAGGACCGCCATGAAAATCCTCGTCCCGGTGAAACGAGTCGTCGACTACAACGTGAAGGTCCGCGTGAAGGCGGACTCGACCGGCGTCGAGCTCGCGAACGTGAAGATGTCCATGAACCCCTTCGACGAGATCGCCGTCGAGGAGGCCCTGAAGCTGAAGGAGGCGGGAACGGCGACCGAGGTGGTGGCCGTGTCCATCGGCACGAGCGCCTGCCAGGAGACGCTTCGCACCGCGCTCGCCATGGGCGCGGACCGCGCGATCCTGGTGGAGACCGACGCCGAGCTGCAGCCCCTGGCGGTCGCCAAGCTCCTGAAGGCCGTGGTCGACAAGGAGTCCCCGAAGCTTGTGATCGCCGGCAAGCAGGCCATCGACGACGACGCGAACCAGGTGGGCCAGATGCTCGCAGCCCTTCTCGACTGGGCGCAGGTCACCTTCGCCTCGAAGGTCGCGGGCGATGCCACGAAGCTCACCGTCACGCGCGAGATCGACGGCGGGCTGGAGACGGTCGAAGTGGCGCTCCCGGCGGTGCTCACCGCGGACCTGCGCCTGAACACGCCGCGCTACGCGACGCTGCCCAACATCATGAAGGCGAAGAAAAAGCCGCTCGATACACTGAAGCCGGCGGACCTCGGCGTGGATCCCGCGCCGCGCCTGAAGACCCTGAAGGTGTCCGAGCCGCCCAAGCGCAAGGGCGGCGTGATGGTGAAGGACGTGGCCGAACTGGTCGCAAAGTTGAAATCCGAAGCGAAGGTGATCTGACCATGACCGCACTCGTCATCGCCGAACACGACAACGCGAAACTCAAGCCCGGCACCGCCAACGCCGTTACCGCCGCCGCAAAGATGGGCGGCGAGGTGCACGTGCTGGTGGCGGGGCAGGGCTGCGCTGCGGCCGCCGCCGAGGCAGGCAAGCTCGCCGGGGTTTCCAAGGTCCTGCTGGCCGACGCCGCCCACTACGCGGGCGCGCTCCCGGAAAACCTCGCCGCCCTGGTGACGCCGCTCGCCAAGGGCTACTCCCACGTGGTGGCCGCGGCCACCACCGTGGGCAAGAGCTTCATGCCGCGCGTGGCGGCGCTCCTCGATGTCGCGCAGGTCTCGGAAATCGTCGCTGTGGAATCGGCCGACACCTTCGTGCGTCCCATCTACGCGGGCAACGCGTTCGCCACGGTGCAGTCGCCCGACGCGATCAAGGTGGTCACGGTGCGCTCGACCGGCTTCGACGAAGCCGCGGCGACCGGATCCGCTCCCGTGGAGAAGATCGCGGCGGGGCCGGACACGGCCAAGTCGAAACTCCTGGGCCAGGAACTCACGAAGTCCGAGCGCCCCGAGCTGGTGGCTGCGCAGCGCGTGGTCTCCGGTGGCCGCGGCCTCGGCAGCGCGGAGAACTTCAAGCTGGTCGAGGCGCTCGCGGACAAGCTGGGGGCGGCCGTCGGCGCTTCTCGCGCGGCCGTGGATTCCGGCTACGTGCCGAACGACTACCAGGTGGGCCAGACCGGCAAGATCGTCGCCCCCGAGCTCTACATCGCCGTGGGCATTTCCGGCGCCATCCAGCACCTGGCCGGGATGAAGGACAGCAAGGTGATCGTGGCGATCAACAAGGACCCGGAGGCGCCCATCTTCCAGGTGGCCGACTACGGGCTCGTCGGAGACCTCTTTCAGATCCTCCCCGAGCTCACCGCGCTGATCTAGGAGAAGCCCCGTGGCCGAATATGCCGCCCCCCTGAAGGACATGCAGTTCGTGCTGAAGCACGTGGTCGGTCTCGACCAGGTGAACACGCTGCCCGGGTGGGACGAGGTGACCGAGGACGTGGTGGACGCGATTCTCGGGGAGGCCGCGAAGTTCGCCGGCGAGGTGCTCTCGCCGCTCAACGCGAGCGGCGACAGGACGGGCGCGAGCTTCGCCGACGGCGCGGTCACCACGCCCCCCGGCTTCAAGGAGGCCTACCGCCGCTTCGTCGAGGGCGGCTGGGGCAACGTGATCTCGCCGGAGGAATACGGCGGCCAGGGACTCCCGGGACTGCTCTCCACGGCCATCGAGGAGATGTGGGGCTCGGCCAACATCGCCTTCAAGCTCTGCCCCATGCTCACGCTCGGCGCGGTCGAGGCGCTGCATCGCAACGCGAACGAGGAACTGAAGAAGCGTTTCCTGCCCGACATGGTCTCCGGCAAGTGGACGGGCACCATGAACCTGACGGAGCCGCAGGCGGGAAGCGACCTTTCACTCGTGCGCACGAAAGCCGTGCCGCAGCAGGACGGGACGTACCGGCTCTCGGGGCAGAAGATCTTCATCACCTACGGCGAGCAGGACTTCACCGAGAACATCGTCCACACCGTGCTCGGCCGAATCGAGGGCGCGCCCGAGGGCGTGAAAGGGATCTCGCTCTTCGTGGTGCCGAAGTTCCTGGTGAAGGCGGACGGCACGTTGGGCGAGCGCAATGGCGTGAAGTGCGTCTCCATCGAGCACAAGCTCGGCATCCACGCGAGCCCCACCGCCGTCATGGCCTACGACAACGCCGTGGGCTACCTCGTGGGCGAGGCCAACCGGGGACTCGAGTACATGTTCGTGATGATGAACGCCGCGCGCCTGGGCGTGGGCCTGGAGGGCGTCTCGATCTCCGAGCGCGCCTACCAGCGCGCCCGCGAATGGGCGCTCGAGCGCCTGCAGGGCAAGCCCGTGGGCGTGTCGGGCGCGGCGAAGACCGCACCCATCATCCAGCATCCCGACGTGAAGCGGATGCTCCTCACGATGAAGGCGAGCGCCGAGGCCATGCGCGCCCTGGCCTACCAGGTGTCCGCGCTCCTCGACCGCGCCCACAAGCACCCCGAGGAGGCCGAGCGAAGCCGCTGCAAGGCGCTGGTCGACCTGCTCATCCCCGTGGTGAAGGGCTGGTCCACGGAGACCGGCATCGCGGTCGCTTCCCTCGGCGTGCAGGTGCACGGCGGCATGGGCTTCATCGAGGAGACGGGTGCGGCACAGCACCTTCGCGACGCGCGCATCTCCACGATCTACGAAGGCACCACCGGCATCCAGGCGAACGACCTGGTCGGCCGCAAGGTCGGGCGCGAGGCGGGCGAGACCATGAAGAAGCTCATCGTCGAGATGCGCGAGGTCCAGAAGGGGCTCACCGGGGACGGCGAGCTGCGCGCCATCGGTGCGCGCCTGGGCAAGGCGGTCGACGCGCTGGAGCGTTCCACGGAGTGGATAGTGGCGACTTATCCGGACGATCCGGGCGCGGTTGCCGCCGGGTCCGTCTACTACCTGATGCTCACGGGGCTCGTCACCGGCGGGTGGATGATGGCGAGGGCCGCCGTCGCCGCCACGGAGCAGCTTGCCGCGGGCGGTGGCGACGAGACTTTCCTCAAGGGCAAGCGGCTCACGGCGCGCTTCTACGCCGATCACCTCCTGCCGCAGGTCGACGGGCTCGCCGAGGCGCTCGTAACGGGGGGGCAACTCGTCCGAGCCGCAGACGAGGCGCTCATCTGAGCGGCGCGCGGCCCGCGCGGTTTGCGGCTCAGGCCGCCGCGGCCTGGTTCACGGGCGTGCCGGTGACGACTTCCTGGAAGTAGCAGACCCGCGAGCGGCCGTTGTCCTTCGACAGATGCTTCGCCTCGAGGAGCGCGCGCTCGGCGTCCGCGAGTACGCCCGCCTTGCCCGCGCCGAAGCGGTATTCCGCGACACCCGCGCAGGCGAAAATCTGCAGCTCCCGGCCCGGGGTGATCTCGCACGGGCTCTCCTCGATGGCGATGAGGATCCGCTCCATGACCTGCTTGAGCGCGCGGTTGCGGTGCAGGCCCACGATGAACTCGTCCGCGCCCCAGCGGGCCACCCAGTCGCCGCGGCGCACGTTCAACTGCAGGAGTGCGGCCACGTGGGAGATGCACGCATCGCCCGCGCTGTGCCCGCAGGTCTCGTTGATGGCCTTGAATCCGTTCAGGTCGAAGAGGGCGAGCTGGAAGGACTCGAGGTCGCGCTCCGCCCGCGCGATCTCCTCGGTGAGGCGTTTCTCGCCCGCGCGCCGGTTGTAGATGCCGGTGAGGTCGTCGGAATCCGACACGCGTTCGAGCCGGTTGATGGTCTCGTTCAGTTGCGTAAGGGTGTACTGCGTGCCTTCCATGAGGCGCCCGGCCTGGTCGGGGAAATCCACCGGAAGGTCGGGGAGCCTGCGGCTTTCCAGGTAGCCGCGCAGGGCCTCGGCCGTGAGGTCGATGGGCACCAGGATCTCGCGCAGCAGCCACAGGGTGCCGAGGAACCCCGCGACGGAAGCGAGGAGCAGCGCCGCGAGCACCGGGTACATCACCGCCCAGTCCGTCCGGGCGACCAGGAGGTAGACGATGAAGACCGCCAGCGGCATCTGCGCGCCGATGAAGGCGGCGGCCGCGAACTTGCGCGCGTAGCTCGTGCGCAGCAGCGGGATGGAAATGAGGCGCCGGTAGATCTCCATTCGCCCGATGACGGTCTTTCCGGGCGCGATCGTGCTGGGCATGGGTGGCTCCAGGGGGAACGCGCCTATTCTGGTGGCTTCCCCCCCCGGTATCAACCCCCGATGGGGTTGCGCAGGGTGCCGATGCCCTCGATCTCGGTTTCGAGCAGGTCGCCGGGCTTCAGGAACTCCGGGGGCGTCCTCGCGTAGCCCACTCCTGCCGGGGTGCCCGTCGAGAGGATGTCGCCGGCCTCCAGCGTCATGCCCAGGGAGAGGTCGTTCAGCAGCCGCGGCAGCTTGAAGTAGAGGAACTTCGTGTTCGAATCCTGCTTGGTGACGCCGTTCACGCGGCAGGTCACGCGCAGGTTCGCGTGGTCGAGGCTGTCGGCGGTGACCAGCACCGGGCCCATGGGGCAGGTGCCGTCCAGGCTCTTGCCCTTGTGCCACTGGCCGCCGTGGCGGCGCTGCAGGTCGCGCCAGGAGACGTCGTTCACCACGGTGTAGCCCCACACGTGTTTCATGGCGTCTCCGGCCTGGATGTTTTTGCCCCCGGGGCCGATCACCACCCCGAGTTCCACTTCCCAGTCGAGCGAGGTGGAGATGGCGGGGTCGAAGGGGACGGCATCGAAGGGGCCCGTGACGGCGGTCGCGGCCTTGCTGAAGAAGACCGGCCACTGCGGCAGTTCCCGGTCGTCCTGGAGCTTCTTCGCGCCTTCCTCGAAATGCTCGAGGTAGTTCCAGCCCACGCAGAAGACGTTCTTGGCCGGGCGCGGGATGGGGGCGTGCAGCTTCACTTCCGTCAGCGCGACCGTCGCAGCCGGCGGCTTCGCGGCCAGCGCGTCGAGTGCGGCCCGCGCCGGGGCGCCGCCGCGGATGACCCCGAGCATCGTCGAGAAATTCACGCCCGGCGTGGCGGCCGCGTTCGCGGGAATGTCGACGATTCGGTCCGGTTCGATCACCAGGCCGGGGCGCGGTGCGCCGCCCGCGACGGGCGAGTAGGTCACGAGTTTCATGGTGCGTCTCCTGTGGGGTTCCTGAGGTGGCGAAGCGGGTGTTCCTGCGGTGGCCAGCGCGGTGCGAAGAACGCCGCGACCGACGCGTCGGTCACCTCGGTGAGCAAGCGTGGATTCCAGCGCGGCGCGTTGTCCTTGTCCACGATCAAGGCGCGGATGCCCTCCACGAAATCGCCCTGCGCGAAGCAGCCGTGGATCAGGTTCAGCTCCATGCGGAAACCGTCCCCGAGGGCCATCCCGCGGCCGCGCCGCAACTGCTCGAAGGCGACCCTGAGGAGCGTGGGCGAATGCGCTTTCAGGAGGGTGGCGGTCTTCGCGGCCCAGGGCGCGAACTGCGGCCGCGCCTCGCTTTCGAGGGACGAGAGGATCGCGGTGACACTCGCCTGGCCGAAGTGCAGGTCGATCGCGGGGCGCAGCGACTCGAGCTCGCCGGGGACGGGAGGCACCGCGTCGCGCCGTGCGAGGTCCGCGAGAGCCGCGCGGGGATCGGCGGCTGCCGCCGCGCGCGGCAGTTCGGCTTCGAGCGCGGCGATCGAAGCGGGCGTGAAGCACGCGTCCACGAGCCCGGCGTAGAGACTGTCGGCGCCGCCGAGGGTGACTCCCGCGAGGCCCAGGTAGAGCGGAATCATTCCCGGCGCACGCTGCAGGAAGCAGGTCGCGCCCACGTCGGGTAAGAAGCCGATCCGGGTCTCGGGCATCGCGACGCGCGTGCGCGGGCCCGCGATGCGCAGCGCCGCGCCCTGGGAGATGCCCATGCCCCCGCCCATGGTGATGCCGTCCATCACGGCGACCACCGGCTTCGGATAGGTGTGGATGCGGTGATCGAGGCTGTACTCCACCTCGAAGAAATGACGATGGCCGCCGGTGCCGGAGAGGAAGGTCTCGCGCAGCGCGCGGATGTCGCCTCCCGCGCAGAACGCCCTGTCGCCCGCGCCGCGCAGCACCACCAGCCGCACGCGGTCGTCGCGCTCCCACGCATCGAGCCACGCGGCGAGGCACTCGAGCATGGCTAGGGTGAGCGCGTTGAGCGCCGCCGGACGGTTCAGGGTGACCGAAGCCACGCCGTCCTGCACGTCGGCGAGAAGCTCGTCGCCTGCGCTTCGGAGCGACTCCCGGGGCGCCGCGGATTGCCGCGCGGGCAGGCTCACCGAAGCGCTTCCCGGAGGGTTCGCCTCAATCGTTCTTCCACGCCGGCGCGCGCTTCTCCAGGAAGGCGTTCACGCCCTCGACCTGGTCGGAGTGGTCGAAGAGATCCATGAAGCGCTCGCGCTCGAGGGCGAGACCGGCGCTGCGGGGGATGGCATTGCGCGCGTTGTGAATGAGGCCCTTGCAGTACTCGACGGCGAGCGGCGAGAGGGCCTCGACCCGCTTGGCCAGCGCCATCGCGCGCGCAAGCCCCTGGCCCTTGTCGGCGACTTCCTCGACCAGGCCGATGCGCAGCGCCGTTGCCGCGTCGACGCGCTCGTTGGCGAGGATCATGCGCTTGGCCCAGCCCTCGCCGACCAGCCCCGGGAGGTTCTGGGTGCCGCAGCCGGCGGGAAGCAGTCCCACGGCGGGCTCCGGAAGCGCCATCTGCGCGTGGGACTCGGCGATGCGCAAGTCGCAGGCGAGGCAGCACTCGAGCCCCCCGCCCATGGCATAGCCGTTGATCGCGGCGATCGTCACGAAGCGCGCGTTCATCAGCGCCTCGAAGGCGGAGCCGAAGCAGGCGATGAAATGGCGGGCGTGGACCTTGTCGCCGGCGAACTTCTTCAGGTCCGCGCCGGCCGAGAAGAACTTCTCGCCCGCGCCGGTGATCACCGCGGCGTACACCGAGCGGTCGGCGGCGAGTTCGCCCACCAGCCGTTCGAGCGCGCGCAGGTCCTCCGGCGTCCAGGTATTGGCCGGCGGATTGTCGAGGGTGATGACGGCGGTGTGGCCTTCGATGCGGTGCGAGATCATGGTTCCCGGGGCCCGTCAGGCCGGTCGCTTGAGGTACTGGAGGATCACGCTGGAGAAATCCTTGTCGCCGTGGCCGTCGGCCGCGTGCTTCTGGTAGACCTGCTGGGCGATGGCGCCCAGGAGTACCGGCACCTTGGCAAACTTGGCCGCGTCGGTGACGAGGCCCAGGTCCTTCAGCATGAGGTTCGCGCCGAAGCCGCCCTCGTAGCTGCGCGATGCCGGGACGTTGTCGAGCACGCCGGGGTAGGGGTTGTAGGTGTCGGAGCTCCAGCAGCGGCCGCTGGAGGTGTTCACGATGCCGGCGAACACCTTCGGGTCCATGCCGAGCGCCGTGGCGAGCGTCATGGCCTCCGAGGTCACGATCATCTCGACGGCGAGCATCATGTTGTTGCAGATCTTGGCCACCTGGCCATTGCCGCTCGCGCCGCAGTGGACGAGGTTCTTGCCCAGGTGCGCCAGGAGAGGCCTCGCGGCCTCGAAGTCCTTCTGCGAGCCGCCGACCATGAAGGTGAGGGTGGCCGCCTCGGCGCCCGCGGTGCCGCCCGAGACCGGCGCGTCGATCATCGCGAGCCCCTTGGCGCGGGCGTCGAAGGCGACCTCGCGGGCGGTGAGCGGGTCCACGGTGGAGCAGTCGATGAGCAGCGTACCGGGCCTCGCGTTCGCGATCACGCCGGCATCGGTGCTGTAGACGCTTCGCACGTGCGGCGAGGAGGGCAGCATCGTGAAGAGGACCTCGACGCCCGAGGCGCACTCAGCGATGTTGCCGGCGCGCTCGGCGCCGTGCTTCACCGCCTTGTCGGTGAGCGCCGGGACGAGATCGTAAGCCTTCACCGCGTGGCCGTTCGCCACAAGGTTGCGGCACATGGGGCCGCCCATGCTGCCCAGGCCGATGAAGCCGATCCGCATGGCCGCTACTTCAGGCTGATGGTGGTGTTCACGGCGCCGGCCGTGACCGCGTCGTCGAACCAGCGCGCGGTCACCGTCTTCACCTGCGTGTAGAACTGCACCACCTGCTTGCCGTAGGGCCCGAGGTCGCCCAGCTTCGAGCCGCGCGAGCCGGTGAAGCTGAAGTAGGGCACAGGGACCGGGATGGGCACGTTGATGCCCACCTGGCCGGCGTCGATCTCGGTCTGGAACCGGCGCGCCGCCGCGCCCGACTGGGTGAAAATGCCGGTGCCATTGCCGAAAGGGTTGGCGTTGATGAAGGCGATGGCCTCCTCCAGCGTGTCCACGGAGACCAGGCACAGCACCGGGCCGAAGATTTCCTCGGTGTAGATCTTCATCGTCGGCTTCACGCCCGAGAAGACCGTCGGGCCGATGAAATTGCCATCGGGGTAGCCGGGCACCTTGAGGCCACGGCCGTCGAGCTCCAGTTTCGCGCCTTCCTGGATGCCTGCTTCCACCAGCGAGGTCACGCGCGCGAGCGCGGTCTTCGACACCAGCGGACCCAGGTCCGCGCCGGCTTCCGTGCCGGCGCTCACCTTGAGCGATTTCGCCTTCGCCACGATGTCGGGGATCCAGCGGTTCGCCTCGCCCACCAGCACGGCGACACTGATGGCCATGCAGCGCTGGCCCGCGGCGCCGAAGCCCGCGCCGACGAGCGCGTTGAGCGACTGGTCCTTCGCCGCATCGGGCAGCACCGCCGCGTGGTTCTTCGCGCCCATCATGCACTGCGCGCGCTTGCCGTGGGTCGAGGCGAGGTTGTAGACGTGGGTGCCGACGTGGGTGGATCCCACGAAGGAGACCGCGCGGACCTGCGCGTGGGTGCACAGCGTGTCCACCGCGAGCTTGCCGCCGTGGACGATGTTCAGCACCCCCGGGGGCACGCCCGCTTCCAGTGCGAGCTCGCCCAGCAGCATGGGCGTCATCGGGTCCTGCTCCGAGGGCTTCAGGATGAAAGTGTTGCCGCAGACGATCGCCATGGGAAACATCCACAGCGGGATCATCGCGGGGAAGTTGAACGGGGTGATTCCGGCGCACACGCCGATGGACTGGCGGATCGCGTAGACGTCCACGCCGCCGGCGACCTGCTCGAGGTGCTCGCCCATTTGCAGCGACCCCACGGAGCAGGCGTGCTCCACCACTTCCAGGCCGCGGAAGACGTCGCCCTCGGCATCGGGAAGGGTCTTGCCCTGCTCGTTGGTCAGGCACGCGGCGAGCTTCTTCATGTCGCGGCGGATGAGTTCCTGGAGCTTCAACATCACGCGCATGCGCGCGCCCACGGAGGTGTTGCGCCAGGTCTTGTAGGCTTCGGCCGCCGAGGCCACGGCGGCTTCCAGCTCGGCTGCGGTGGCGAAGGGCACGCGGGCCAGCACCTGCTGCGTGGCGGGGTTCACCACGTCCTTCCACTCGGTGGTCTTCGAGTCGACCAGCTTGCCGTCGATCAGGAGCTTCACGGTGGGGACGGCCTGCGCGACGGCCTTGGGGTTGGCAGCCATGGCGTTCTCCTTGGGTGCGCCCGCGGGGGGCGGGCGGGTAGGCGAAACGGGAGCGTGCATCGACCCCGGAATTATAAGTCCTCGCGGAAGGCGAAGAGCACGGCATCGGCGGGGACCAACTCGCCCTCGGCGAAGGCCGCGCGTTCGACGACCCCGTCGCGCGGACTCACGATGGTGTGCTCCATCTTCATCGCCTCGAGGATCATGAGGGACTGGCCCTTGGCGACGGTGTCGCCCTGCTTCGCGAGGAGCTTCACCACGCGCCCGGGCATGAGGGCCGTCAGGCGCGCATCGGGTAGCAGGTCCGCGGGCTCGTAGTGGAAGGGGTCCACGAGGGCGAGCTCGTGGCGCCCCGCAGGGGTGGATGCGGACAAGCTCGCGCCGTGGCGCACTACCCGCGCGAAGTAGGTCTCGTCGTCGAGCGCGATCTGCAGGCGCTCGCCGTCGACCGGCCCGAGGACCACGCGGTGCACCTTGCCGTCGACCTCGACCATGGCGTGCCCGGGCCCCATGGCGGCGTTCACGCGCACGGACTCGCCGTCGGCGCGGCGGAACTCGATCGTGCGCGTGGCCGGCTGGTTCACGCGCCAGCCGCCGGCGTCGTCCCAGGGCGAGGTGCCGGAGCGCGCGGCGCGCTCGTCGAGATGCACGCGCACGGCCGCGGCCACCAGCGCTTCGAGGGGGACCTCGCCCGCCGCGGGCAGGAGGTCGGCGCGGTGGGTCTCGATGAAGGCGGTGTCGGTCTCGCCCGCGAGGAAGGCCGGGTGCGCGACGATCCGCTCGAGAAACGCGAGGTTCGTGCGCACGCCGAGGATCTCCGTGCGCGCGAGCGCGGCCTGCAGGCGGCGCGCCGCCTCCTCGCGGCTGTCGCCCCAGGCGATGAGTTTCCCGATCATGGAGTCGTAGAAGACGCTCACCTCGTCGCCCTCGCCGATGCCGGTGTCCAGGCGCACTTCCGGCTCCTCCGGCGGCGTGCGCAGCACCGCGATGCGGCCGGTCTCCGGCAGGAAGCCGTTGTCGGGGTTTTCCGCGCACAGGCGCACCTCGATGGCGTGGCCGCCGGTGAGGATCTCGCCCTGTGCCAGCGGCAGGGGCTCGCCCGCGGCCACCCGGAGCTGCCATTCCACGAGGTCTTCGCCGGTGATCATCTCGGTTACCGGGTGCTCGACCTGCAGGCGCGTGTTCATCTCCATGAAGTAGAACTGCCGGTCAGCGCCGACGATGAATTCCACCGTGCCCGCGCCGCGGTAGCCGATGGCGCGCGCCGCCGCCACGGCCGCCCTGCCCATGGCCTCGCGGAGCGCTTCGTCCAGGAAGGGGGAAGGGGACTCCTCCAGCACCTTCTGGTGGCGCCTCTGGATCGAGCACTCGCGCTCGAAGAGATGGACGTAATGGCCGTGGGTGTCGCCGAAGACCTGGAACTCCACGTGGTGCGGGCCCTGGACGAAGCGCTCGAGCAGCACGCGATCGTCGCCGAAGGCGCCCTTCGCCTCGCGGCGCGCGGCGGCGAGCTGTGCGTCGAGTTCGCCCGCGTTCGCGACGAGCCGCATGCCCCGGCCGCCGCCGCCGGCCACTGCCTTCACGAGCAGCGGAAAGCCGATCTTCGCGGCCTCCTTGCGCAGCAGCGCGTCGTCCTGGCTCTCGCCGTGGTAGCCCGGCACCACGGGCACGCCGGCCTTCTCGAGGATCGCCTTGGCGCGGTCCTTCAGGCCCATCTTCCCGATGGCGTCCGGCGTGGGGCCGATGAAAGCGAGCCCCGCGGCCTCCACGGCGCGCGCGAAGGCCTCGTTCTCCGACAGGAACCCGTAGCCGGGGTGGATCGCCTGGGCGCCGCTCGCGCGCGCCACTACGATGATCCGCCCGCCCTGCAAATAGGAATCCGCCGGGCGCGGTCCGCCGATCGCCCAGGCCTCGTCTGCCATCTCGACGTGCATCGCGTGGGCGTCGGCCGAGGAGTGGACCGCGACCGTGCGCACCGCCAGCGCGCGGCAGGTGCGGATCACCCGGCAGGCGATCTCGCCGCGATTGGCGATGAGGATCTTGTCGAACATCCGTGCGCTAGTGCGCTTCCGGCACGCCCTGCCAGAGCAGCTCGTAACCCACCTCCTGGGTGTCCGTGCACATCTTCGCAAGTGCCTCGAACTTGGCCTTGAAGACCGTGTCGGCGTGGGAGCGCTCGTGCTCCTCGAACGAGTTCCAGTAGGTGACGATCACGATGTGGTCGTCGGTGGCCTTGGGCTTGCCGAGGGACCCCTCCGCGGAGGCGAACCCGGAGAACTTGAACACCTGCCCGGCGATGAAGCCGCCTTTGTCGCCACCGTAGGTTTCCTTCACGGTGTTGCACATCTCGCCCAGGGCGAGTTCCACATCATCCATCTTCACGCCGGGCTTCAGCTTCACCGTGTTGAACAGCATCTTGGCGCCGAAAGGGATTGAAATCGCGTCGAACATCGCATCCTCCGTATGGGTCCCGACATTGTACTTCGCGCCGCCGTCCCGGCCTCAGCCGCGCCCCGTGGCCCGGCGCCGCCACGCGCTCGGCGCCTCGCCCGTCCACCCCTGGAAGGCGCGGAAGAAGGCCGAGGGTTCCGAGTAGCCGAGATCGGCCGCGATGCGCGCCACGCTCTCGCCGGGGCGGGCGAGGCGCGCGAGCGCCAGATCGCGGCGCAGCGCGTCCTTGATGGCGCGGAAATTCACGCCTTCGTCCTCGAGACGGCGGTGCAGCGTGCGCGGGGAGAGGTTCAGCGCGCGCGCGGCCTCTTCGAGGGCCAGGACGCGGGGGAGGGCATCGTCCAGGAGCGCGCGCAGGCTGCGCGCGAGTTCCCGGTCGCGCCGGTAGAGCATCGTGATCTTGCCCGGCGCGCCCTCGAGGAAGGCCGCGACCTCGGCCTCGTCCCGGCGCACGGGCAGGTCGAGCAGCGCCCCGTCGAAGGCGGCCACGAGGTCGGCGCCGCCGAAGCTCGAGTGCTCGGTGTAGACCAGGCCGTAATCGGCAGCGTGCGCGGGCCTCGGGTAGGGGAAGCGCACCGCGTCGAGTGCGAGACCCCGCCCGGCGAGCCAGCAGGCCAGCGCATGCACCAGCCGCAGCAGCCACTCGAAGGCGAAGACGCGGCAGGGGTCGTCGGCGCGCGCGCGCAGGGGGCTCGGCTCGGCGATCACGAGCTCGGCTCTCTCGCCGCCGCGCCGCAGCGATACGCGCAGCTCCGGCAGCACGAGGCCGAGGAAACGCGCCGCCCGGTCGAGCGCCTCGCCCAGGACGGGCGCGCCGACGGCGCTGCGGCACATGAACTCGAAGCTGCCCGGGCGCAGCGGCGCGGCGAAGAGCGCGAACGCCTCGTCGTCCAAGGCGTCGATCACGGTGTCGTAGAGGGCCACGTAGGCCGCGATGGGCACCCGCGCCGCGGGGTCGGCGAGCACCGCCGGATCGACCCCTGCCCGGGCGAGCAGCACCCCGCGGTCGCCGCCGCGCTCGGCTACCCCCGCCAGGAGCCCCGCTACGAAGCCCACGGCGACGCTTGCACGATCGGCGGAGGAGCGTGCCCCGGTGACTGGCCGTCGATCGGCTTGTTTCGACACGAAATGCACCGCCTTCCGGGGCATGGATCCCAATGGCGCGAAGTTGGCGGATTTTACACGAATCGCGACGATCCCGACCATGGAGGCCGCCGGGGCCGCTGGCCTATCATGGCGGGAAGAACGAGGAGAGCCGCGACCATGACCGACCTTTCCGTGCGCAAGAAGCTCGCCGCCTACAAGCCGGCCCACAAGGTGCGGATCGTCTCCGCCGCCTCGCTCTTCGACGGCCACGACGCGAGCATCAACATCATGCGGCGCATCCTCCAGGGCATGGGCGCGGAGGTGATCCACCTGGGCCACAACCGCTCGGTCGACGAGATCGTGACCGCCGCCCTGCAGGAGGACGCCCAGGGCATCGCCGTGTCCAGCTACCAGGGCGGCCACGTGGAGTTCTTCAAGTACATGCTCGATCTCCTGCGCGAGCGCGGCGGGGAGGACATCCGCGTCTTCGGAGGCGGCGGCGGCGTGATCGTGCCCTCGGAGCTGAAGGAGCTGCACGACTACGGCGTGACCCGTCTCTTTTCTCCCGAGGACGGCCAGAGCCTGGGCCTGCAGGGGATGATCGGCGCGATCCTCTCGGAAACGGACCGGGACCTGAGCGGGCAGGCGCCGCGAGACCTCGACGCGCTCGCCGATGCCGACCCCGTGCGCCGCTGGCGCGCGCTCGCGCGCCTCATCACTGCGCTCGAACTCGGCAAGACGGACGCGAAGCTCCGGAAAGCCATGCTGGACAAGGCCGCAGCCACGCCCGTCCCCACGCTCGGGATCACCGGCACGGGAGGCGCTGGGAAGTCGAGCCTCACCGACGAGCTGGTGCGAAGGCTGCGCCTGGACCAGGGCGACGCGCTCTCGATCGCCGTCATCTCCATCGACCCCTCGCGCAAGAAGAGCGGCGGGGCGCTCCTGGGGGACCGCATCCGCATGAACGCCATCGGCCCGTGGGCGAAGGGCCCGCGGGTCTTCATGCGCTCACTCGCCACGCGCGAGGCCGGAAACGAACTCTCCGAGGCGTTGCCGGACGTGCTCGCCGCGTGCCGGTGCGCGGGCTTCGACCTGATCGTGGTGGAGACTTCCGGCATCGGACAGGGCGACACCGCGATCGTGAAGCTCGCGGACGCGAGCCTCTACGTGATGACTCCGGAGTACGGCGCGGCGAGCCAGCTCGAGAAGATAGACATGCTCGATTTCGCCGATTTCGTCGCCATCAACAAGTTCGACCGCAAGGGCGCGTCCGACGCGCTGCGCGACGTCGCGAAGCAGGTGCAGCGAAACCGCCAGGCCTTCGGGAAACCGCCCGGGGAGATGCCCGTCTTCGGCACCATGGCCGCGCGCTTCAACGACGACGGCGTGACCGCGCTCTACCAGGCGATACTCGCGACACTGAAGGACAAGGGACTCAAGGCCCGCGCCTCGAAGCTTCCCGCGGTCGACACGCGCCACAGCACCAACCAGACGCCCATCGTGCCGCCGGCGCGCACGCGCTACCTCGCGGACATCGCCGACACGGTCCACGCGTACAAGGCGCGTGCGCTGGAGCAGGCGCGGCTCGCCCGGGAGCGCCAGCAGCTCCAGGAGACGAAGCGCATGCTCGCCGAGCGGGACTATCCCGAGCACGGCGGCTTCAATGCCACGGCGTCGGAAGTGATCGACATCCACGTGGTCGAACGCGAAGCGAAGCTCGAGCCGCGGTCGAAGAAGCTCCTCGAAATGTGGCCGAAGATGCGCGAGGCCTACGGCGGCGACGAGTACGTGGTGAAGATCCGCGGCAAGGAGGTGCGCACGGCGCTTACCTACCAGTCGCTATCCGGCAGCAGGATCCCCAAGGTGGCGTTGCCGTCCTTCGAGGACCACGGCGAGCAACTGCGCTGGCTGATGCTGGAGAACGTGCCGGGGTCGTTCCCCTTCACCGGCGGCGTGTTCGCCTTCAAGCGCGAGAACGAGGACCCGACGCGCATGTTCGCGGGGGAGGGCGACCCCTTCCGCACCAACCGGCGCTTCAAGATGCTCTCCGAGGGCATGCCCGCCAAGCGCCTCTCGACCGCGTTCGACTCCGTCACGCTCTACGGCCACGACCCGGACCTGCGCCCCGACATCTACGGGAAGGTCGGCAACAGCGGCGTCTCCATCGCCACGCTCGATGATCTCAAGGTGCTCTACTCGGGCTTCGACCTCACGGCGCCCAACACGAGCGTCTCCATGACGATCAACGGCCCGGCGCCGACGATCCTCGCCATGTTCATGAACACGGCCATCGACCAGAACCTCGCCAGGTTTTGCGAGGACAACGGCCGCGAGCCCACGGAGGACGAGGCCGCCAAGACGCGCGAGTGGGTGCTGGAGAACGTGCGCGGCACGGTGCAGGCCGACATCCTCAAGGAGGACCAGGGGCAGAACACCTGCATCTTCTCGACCGAGTTCTCGTTGAAGGTCATGGGCGACATCCAGGAGTGGTTCGTGCACCATGGCGTGCGCAATTTCTACTCGGTGTCGATCAGCGGCTACCACATCGCCGAGGCCGGGGCGAACCCGCTCTCCCAACTCGCCTTCACGCTCGCCAACGGCTTCACCTACGTGGAGGCCTACCTCGCGCGGGGCATGCACATCGACGACTTCGCACCCAACCTCTCGTTCTTCTTCTCCAACGGCATGGACCCGGAGTACACGGTGCTGGGACGCGTGGCGCGGCGCATCTGGGCGGTGGCGATGCGTGATCGCTACGGCGCCAACGAGCGCAGCCAGAAGCTCAAGTACCACTGCCAGACGAGCGGGCGGAGCCTGCACGCGCAGGAGATCGCCTTCAACGACATCCGCACGACGCTCCAGGCCCTGATCGCCACCTACGACAACGCGAACAGCCTGCACACCAACGCGTACGACGAGGCGATCACCACGCCCACCGAGGAAAGCGTTCGCCGTGCCATGGCGATCCAGCTCGTGATCAACCGTGAATGGGGCCTCGCGAAGAACGAAAACCCCAATCAGGGCGCCTTCATCATCGAGGAGCTGACGGAGCTGGTGGAAGAGGCGGTGCTGAAGGAGTTCGAGTCGATCAGCGAGCGCGGCGGCGTGCTGGGCGCGATGGAGCTGGGCTACCAGCGCGGCAAGATCCAGGAGGAGTCGCTGCACTACGAGCACCTGAAGCACACGGGCGAGTACCCGATCATCGGCGTGAACACCTTCCGCAACCCCCAGGGAGACCCGGTGCACGACGTGCTGGAGCTCGCGCGATCCACGGAGGAAGAGAAGCAGGGCCAACTCAAGCGCCTCGCGGATTTCCACAAGCGCCACGCCAAGGAGGCGCCGGCGATGCTCGAGCGGCTGAAGCACGCGGTGATCGCGAACGAGAACGTCTTCGCGGTGCTGATGGATGCGGTGCGCTGCTGCTCCCTCGGGCAGATCACCACCGCGCTCTTCGAGGTCGGCGGCCAGTACCGCCGCAGCATGTAGATGGCCGCCCCGTTCAACGCGATCGTCCTCACCCAGGAGGGCAAGGCCACGCGGGCGACCCTGCGCCCCGTGGAGGAGGGCGAGCTTCCCGTGGGCGACGTGGACGTGCGCGTTTCGTACTCGACCATCAACTTCAAGGACGCGCTCGCCATCACCGGGCGCGGGGCGATCGTGCGCAAGTGGCCGATGGTGCCGGGCATCGACCTCGCGGGGCAGGTGGAGGCGAGTCGCAGTCCCGACTGGAAAAAAGGCGACTCCGTGGTCGTCACCGGCTGGGGGCTGGGCGAGACCCACTGGGGAGGGCTTTCGCAGGTGGCGCGGCTCGATGCGAGGTGGCTGCTCGCCACGCCCGCAGGATTCTCCGAACGCCAGGCGATGGCGGTGGGAACGGCGGGGTTCACGGCGGCGCTGTGCGCGCGGGCGCTGGAAAAGCACGGCCTCGTGCCCGGCGACGGCGAGGTGCTCGTCACCGGTGCCGCGGGCGGAGTGGGCTCCATCGCGGTCGCGATCCTCGCGGGCATGGGCCACGCCGTGGTCGCCTCCACCGGCCGGACATCGGAGATCGACTACCTGACGGGGCTGGGGGCGGCGCGCATCGTCGACCGCGCGGAGTTCACGAGCCCCGGCAAGCCCCTGCAGACGGAGCGCTGGGCCGGCGTGGTGGACACGGTGGGCAGCCACACGCTCGCCAACGCCTGCGCCGCGACGCGGTGGAACGGGGCGGTGGCCGCCTGCGGGCTGGCGCAAGGCCACGACTTCCCCGGGACGGTCATGCCCTTCATCCTGCGCGGCGTGACGCTCTACGGCATCAACAGCCTGCAGAACCCGAACGCGGAGCGGCGCGAAGCCTGGGCCCTCATCGCGAAGCACGTCGATGCGGCCAAGCTCGCAGCCGTGACCGGCGAGATCGCGCTCTCGGAGGCGATCGCGTTCGCGCCCACGATGCTCGAAGGCAAGGTCCGCGGGCGCACGGTCGTGGACGTGAACCGATGAGCCCGAAGCCGGCCGCCTGATGTATCCGCAGCGCATCGTCTGCCTCACCGAGGAGCCCACCGAGGTCCTCTACGCCCTGGGCGAGGAGGCGAGGATCGTGGGCATCTCCGGCTTCACGGTGCGGCCGGCGCGCGCCCGCAAGGAAAAGCCCAAGGTCTCCGCATTCACCAGCGCCCGGGTGGACGAGATCACGCGGCTCGCACCTGACCTCGTCATCGGCTTCTCCGACATCCAGGCCGACATCGCGCAGGCGCTGGTGAAGCGCGGCATCGAGGTGTGGATCGCCAACCACCGCAGCGTCGAGGGGATCGTCTCCTACGTGCGACGCCTGGGCGCGATGGTGGGCGCATTCGAAAAGGCCGAGGCCTTTGCCGCCGGGCTGGAAGCGCACGTGGCGCAAGTGCGGGCGGCGGGAGGTGCCCTTGCCCGGCGCCCCAGGGTCTATTTCGAGGAATGGGACGATCCGCAGATCAGCGCCATCGGCTGGGTGAGCGAGCTGGTCGGGATCGCCGGCGGAGAGGACATCTTCCCGGAGCGCGCGGCCTGCGCGATGGGGCGCGATCGCATCCTCGCCGATCCGACCGAGGTCGCACGCCGGCAGCCGGACCTCATCATCGGCTCATGGTGCGGCAAGAAGTTTCGCTCCGAGCGCGTGGCGGCACGCCCCGGGTGGAAGGAGATTCCCGCCGTGCGGGATGGCGAGCTGCACGAAGTGAAGTCGCCACTCATCCTGCAGCCCGGCCCCGCGGCGCTCACGGACGGGTTGGACGCGATGCACGCCATCATCCGGCGGTGGGCCTCGCGCAAGGCGATGGCGGCATGAACGCGGTGGCGAGCCTCGCGACACCCTGTATCGGCGTGTGCACGCTGGACGATTCCGGCCGCGTATGCCTCGGTTGCTGCCGCACCGCCGACGAGATCGCGGTCTGGGTGGTGCTCGACGACGCAGAGCGCACGCGGATCATCGGCGAGCTGCCCGAGCGCAGGAGGCGCCTGCAAGGCATCGCCGTGCCGCTCGAGCCGCGCAAGTGTTCCCGCTGCGGCACGCCATTCGGGTGCGGCGCGAACGACCCCCATAATCCGTGCTGGTGCGCAGCCTATCCGGTCGTCGAACCCGACGCGGGGGCCACGTGCCTGTGCCCCGCCTGCCTCGCGGCGGCGGCGAGAACCTGAGGACTGCGATGGGCAAGCGACTCTCGAAGATCTACACGCGCACCGGCGACGACGGCACGACGGGGCTGGGCGACGGCTTGCGGCTCGCCAAGGACGACCTGCGGGTCGAGGCGATGGGCAGCGTGGACGAGGTCAATTCCGTGATCGGGCGGGTGCTTGCGAACGAGATCCCGCCCGGGGTGCGCGAGTGCCTGGAACGCATCCAGCACGACCTCTTCGAGCTGGGGGCGGAGCTGTGCCTGCCGGGCGTGACGAAGATCGACGCGAGCCATGTGGAGCGGCTGGAAAGGGAACTCGACGGCTTCAACGAGGATCTTCCCGCGCTCCAGGAGTTCATCCTTCCGGGCGGCTCTCCCGCGGCGGCCGAAGCCCACGTGGCGCGGACCGTGTGCCGGCGGGCGGAGCGGATGCTGGTCACCTTCGCAAGATCGGTGCCGGGCGGGGAGGCGGGGCGGCGGTACGTCAATCGCCTGTCGGATCTTCTCTTCGTGATCGCCCGCGTGCTCAACCGTTCGGCGGGGCGGCCGGATGTCCTGTGGCAGCAGGGGAAGAACCGCTAGCGAACCCTTTCGCAGCCCTTGTTGACCGCTTCGGCACCAGGGCAACGTCCTGCGGCTTGCTGGCCGGGCGCGCGGCGCCTCGCGATCCCGGAATCTACCGCGGCTTGTCTCCGCATGCGCAGCGAGCCGCCCTCGCGAGCCAGGCCCGCGCCTGCTGCACTTCGATGCCGAAATGACGGGCGACCGATTCCTCCGAGCAGGCCGTCGCATGATCCAGTTGTGCCAGCTCCGACAGGAAGATCGCATAGAGATCCGGGCGTTCCCCGGGCGACCGAACCGTAGCGGAGGGCGCTGAGGCGCGCTCGATGAGCAAGCGGGCCAGACTGGCGCTTTGCTCGATATCCTGTCTCGAGATCGGCAGCAGGCCGAGGTGCTGCAGCGCGCTGTTGCCCGAGGACATGTGTGCCCCGGTCTGCACGAAAGCCGGCACCCACCGGTGCTTGCGGTTTTCGTCCGCGCCCGACCAGATGCCGCCCGACTGGCGTGATTCGACCACGATGGCCGCGTCCGACAGGCCGTACTGGTAGCGGTTCGCGCGCATTGCGTTGGCAACCGCAAAGCGGATGTCGGGCGTGAACGGAGTCACCAGCGTGGCGCGCCCTGTCTCCAGGGGCTCGCGGAAACGCTTGCTCATCACCGCCTTTTCCAGGCTGTCCGAGAGCACGCAAATCACCCGGCCTCCGGCAGCGAGCGTTGCCGAGATGACGTCCCGGTCGATGCCGCGCATGTCGGAGGAAATGACAACGCAGCCTTCGCGGGCGGCACGCTCGCCGATGGACTGGGCAAACCGGCGGGATTCCTCGGGGCTGTCGCGGGAGCCGACGACGCAAAGCCCGCCCTGGTCGAGCGAGACTCTCGGGCCCGCTCCGAAAAGCAAGGGAAGGCAGGAGGTCTTCAGGCGCAGGCGAAGGCGCCCGGGAAAGTCCGGCTGGTGCTCACCCAGCACCCAGATGCCGAGCCGCTCCCAATGACCGAGAAGGGATTCGACGTCCGCGACCCGGCGCAGCAGGTGCAGGATTCGATCCGCGTCCGGATGCGGCCTGAGCAGGACCTCGGCATCGTCGCGAAGGAGAGCCGCGAGCGTGAGACCCATCACGTCCATCCATCGTGCCAGGTGGTGGTACTCGGAAAGCGACAGCGGCTTGGGCGCGTCGGCCGGGTCGTTGAGCCTCGAGCTGAGCAGCAACGTGGTCCTGGCGACGGGATGCGAGGTCATGGACGGAGCGCGCCCGGCTATGCCAGGGACGGATCCGGATCGGGGGCGTCGGACGAGTGGATCGGCGTTACGCGATCGCCGAAATGCCTGGCAAGCTCCTCGAGCGTGCGCGCCCGGTCCGCATCGGGGGCGAACAACTCGTCGCGGCGCGCCAGCAGGGCAGCCCAGAGCGCGGGTGCGACGACGAACGCGGTCACGAGGTCGTCGGTGAGAACGGGACGCACTCCGGGCGGCCAGTTCAGCATCCCCCTGCCCGCGAGGCGCGACAGCAAGGGGTCGGCGCAATTCCCGATGCACGAGCGTGCGTTGGACAGCACGAGGTATTCGAGAACCTGCCGCTCTTCGCGAGGCAGCGTGGCCCAGGTTGCGCCGATGTCGCGCGCCACGGACGTGCCCTCGCGTGCGTCGATCCGGCGCTCGATCAACGCGTCGCGTTGCCGGACGTACTCGTCATGCCGCTGCGCGTCCCACATGGTTTTGCCCATCGATTCCTCCCGAAGCGACTCTACCCGAAAGCGCGGAAGAGAAAACGCCTTGACACGTGCGCTTTCGAAACCTACCATCGCCCCACTTGTGCTCAGCGTGATGTCGGGTCCCTCCGACAACCACTGTCGAGATAAAGTCATTAGGGCGTTCCGGCCACGAATCGCGCCCCCGGCAACACGGGGACCGCAGTCAAGGCCATTAGCCCCCTTCATTTCCCGAGAACGCATCGTTCCGCGTTGCACGAGTCGCGCGCGGCCAGACGTTGCGCCAGCGATTCGCGAGGAAGGAAGTCCAGATGGCTCAATACCAATACAAGTACGACAAGTACGACTTCAGCGCGGGCATTCGCCAGTACAAGGCGATCATGGACGGCAAGGACGCCGAGTTCATCCCCGTCACCACCCAGATGGCCGAGTTCTGCATGGCCTATGGCAAGCACAACGGCCGGCGCTTCTTCAGCGATCCCGAGCTGTTCGTGCGAGGCTGCCTCGACGTGCAGCAGGAGTTCGGCTTCGACATCCCCGACATGGTCTGGGACGTCTACTCGGTGGAGGCCGAGGCGCTCGGCGGCGACATGGCCTGGTTCGATGACCTCTATCCCGCCCTCGACAACACCCGCGTGCTGATCGCCGACGAGAAGGACCTCGCGAGGATCAAGGCGCCCGATCCCCTCAAGACCGGGCGCATGCCCTGGGTGCTCGAGGCGCTCAGGATCTGCCAGGAACTGACCGGGTTCGCGCACCACATCCACTACTGCGCGCCTATCAACCTGTGCGCCCAGGTCATGCAGTTCGAGAGGATGGTCGTTGCCATCGAGGAGCGCCCGAAGTTCGTCCACAAGGTGATGAACTGGCTGGTCGAGGAAGTGCTGGCGCCCTACATCAACACCTACTTCAAGGTGATTCCCGGCTCGAGCGTGGCAAACGGCAAGGATGCCGTCGGCTCCCTGCCCTTCATCACCGAGAAGATGGTGCATGAATTCTCCGTTCCGTACCTCGACAAGCTGCGCGCGCTCACGGGCAACCGGCCGGGGATGCGCTGCGACAACTGGTGGGGCGATGCCTTCGCCGAGAACGCCGAGAAGTACTGGGACATCAAGCTGCACATCACCCCGCAGTACCTGAAGGTCCAGGACGCCGACTGCTTCCGGGTGGGCACGGAACGCATCCGCCGGTACGCCGACACCAAGGGGTGTGCGCTCAGCTTCGGCGTCGGCACGCTGCTGCTTCAGAAGGGATCGCGCGAGGACATCACCCGCCGCGTGCACGAGTACATGGAAGTGGGCAGCCGGGGGCCGCACGGAAAGAAGTTCTTCCTCTATTTCTGCAGCTTCAGCGCGCAGACGCCGGTGGAGAACGTCCGGGCGGCGATCGAGGCGGTCAAGAGCTTTCGCGCCGGGGAGCGACCCTATGCCGGGCAGGTGCTGAGCGGCCCGGAAGGCGTGGCCATGGAATCGGCAGGCGGCAAGGGCTTCATGGGGATGGGCTTCGCCGAGGATGCGGAAAAGGACAAGGCACGCGAGGCCGCCGCCATCGGCCGCGATCCCCTCATGCAGCAGATCTACGATTCGGTGATGCAGTTCGAGGGCGAGCGGTGCGCGGAGCTGGTGGCCAAGGCCCTCGAGGCAGGCAACTCGCCCAACACCATTCTCGACGAGGGATTGATCCCGCCGATGGGCGAGGTCGGCGACCTGTTCGCCACGGGCGAATTCTTCGTTCCGGAAATGCTCATGGCCGCAAGGGCCATGAAGAAGGGCGTGGAAATCCTGCGTCCTATCATCATCGCGACCAAGGCGGAACCCAAGGGCATCGTCGTCACGGCCACCGTCTTCGGCGACTTGCATGACATCGGAAAGAACCTGGTGGGCATGATGCTGGAGGGCGCCGGCTTCAAGGTGATCGACCTCGGCGTCAACGTGAAGGCCGAGATCATCATCGAGACGGCCCGCAAGGTGGGCGCGGATGTCATCGGCCTGTCGGCGTTGCTGACGACCACCATGCCGTTCATGAAGCTGATCGTCGCGCAGATCAAGAAGGAGGGCCTGACGATCCCGGTGATATGCGGCGGGGCGCCGGTGTCGAGGGAGTTCGCGGCCGAGATCGGCGCCAACGGGTATGGGGACAATGCGCCCGAGGCCGTCGACCTGGTCAAGCGGCTGATTGCCGAGAAAGTGACGGCCTGACGAAAGGCGGAGCAAGTCTTCGAAGGCACGAGCACGCGCAGGATCGCCGCCGAACACCGGCGCAACGCAGCATCGGAGGAGGGGACGTGACGCTCAAAGTACAAGGCCTTACGAAGGCCTTCGGTGGCCTTGTCGCGGTAAACAACGTGACGTTCGAAGTGCCGAAGGGGCAGATGATCGGCATCATCGGCCGATCCGGCGCGGGAAAGTCGACGCTGCTCCGAATGATCAACCGGCTGGCCGATCCGACCGCGGGACGCATCCTCGCCGAGGGCATCTTCGACGGCGAAGTCGACGTCTGCACGCTCAAAGGCAGCCGGGTTCGCCGGTGGCGGGCCCAGTGCGCCATGGTCTTCCAGCAATTCAACCTGGTGCCCCGCCTCACGGTGATGACCAACGTCCTGATGGGGCGCATCAGCTATCACCCGACCTGGCGGGCCCTGCTGATGATGTTCTCGGCCCGGGATCGCGCCTTCACCATTCGCGCCCTGCAGCGCCTGGACATGGTGTCGCACGCCCTGCATCGCGCCGACGAGTTGTCGGGCGGGCAGCAGCAGCGCGTGGCGATCGCCCGCGCGCTCGTCCAGGAGCCCAAGATCCTGCTCGCCGACGAGCCGATCGCCTCGCTCGACCTGCGCAACGCGTCCATCGTGATGGATGCCCTGCGCCGGATCAACAAGGACGACGGCATCACCGTGATCTGCAACCTGCACCTGCTGCAGACGGCCAAGGACTATTGCGACCGGATCATCGGCATGCGCAAGGGAGAAATCGTGTTCGACGGACTGCCGTCGGAGTTGAACGAAGCGATGGCACGCGAAATCTACGGCGTCGGCGAGCATGGCGCGGGCGAGCCGGCCGACGACGAGGTCGACCTGGCGTTCACGGCCACGCAAACCGCGGAATCCGCCGTGGATCGCGCGGAGGAATCGAAGAAGAAGGTGGGCGCGGGCAAGTGAGAGCCGCCCGGCAGCCCGCAAAGACGGGAGCCGCAGGGAATCGGGAGTTCGGCAAGAAACGAAGCAGGTCCTGAGTAGTCGGTACGAAGCGTAAACCACGAGGGAGGAGACGATCATGCTCGCCAGATTGCGTCAGTTTTCGGGGGCCGTCGCGGCCGCGTTCCTGTGCCTGTCGGCGTTCCCGGCGGCGGCTGCAGGCAAGTACGTTGGCGGCTGGCAAAAGGACTATCCGGTCGTGAAGTACGGGGTCATCCCGGTCGAGACCCAGAGCAATACGGTCAAGAGCATGGATGCGTTCATCAGCCTTGCCGAGAAGGAACTCGGCATAAAGATGGAGCTCTACACCGCCAGCGACTATTCGGGGGTGATGAACGCCCTGATCGCAAAGCAGATCCACCTGTCCTGGCTGAGCGGGTTCTCCTATTGCCAGACTCGCATGGACAGCAACGGCGGCGTCGAGCCGCTGGTCGCGGCGATGGAGCCCGATGGCTCGATGGGCTACACGTCGGTCATCGTCGTGAAGGCCGAAAGCCCGTACAAGACCATCGAGGACCTGAAGGGCAAGGTCGTCGCGCGCACCGATCCGCTGTCGGGGTCCGGCTACCTCATTCCGACCGCGGCATTTCGCGCCATGGGCAAGCCGGTCGACGAGTACTTCAAGAGCCCGCTCGCCGGAGGGCACCCGCAGGCGGTGCTCGGCGTGCTCAGGGGGACCTACGACGCCGCCTTCACGTGGACCTCGAAGGACGACAACATCGGCAACCTTCGCGCCATGATGAACAAGGGCCTGCTCAAGCGCGAGCAGATTCGCGTCATCTGGGTTTCACCCACGCTGCCCTCGCCGCCGGTGGTCATCCGCACGGATCTGCCGAAGGCGATGCGCGACGACCTCGAGAAGCTGTTCGTGGATCTCAAGGACCACGACATGAAGATCGCCGAGGCGATTGCCCAGGGCCGCACCAAGGGGATGGTTCCGATCAAGCACAACGACTACGAGCTGATCTGCCAGGCTGCGGTCGATGAGCGCGAGGCGCGCAAGAAGAAGGCGAAGTAGACGAACTTGGCGAGGCGCAGGCCCGGCAGGGCGCCGGGCCCGCGCTTCCCTTTCACGCGGCGAAGAGCGAAAACGCGATGGCGATGACCGGAATCCCACCCAGAGCAGGCCCAGGCCCCGGCGGCGTGGCCGCGCGTTTCGAGGTGGAGTACGCCGAGTACCGGCGCCAGAAGCGAATCTACGCCGCGGTGTTCGGAGCGGCTTTCCTGCTGTGCCTGGTGGCCTCGGTCGTGTCGACGAAGTTCAACATCGCGATCCTGCTCGACGGCGTACCCCGCGCGACGGAGTTCCTCGCCAGGATGGTGCCGCCGCTTCACCTGGATTCGTTCGGAAAGGACTTTTCCGCGTGGTACTGGAACGCCGGGGAGTGGTTCGAAAGCCTGCTCAATACCCTGCTGATGGCATACCTCGCGACCGCGCTCGGCACGCTCATCGGCGGGGCGATCAGCTTCTTCGCGGCGCGCAACCTGGCGCACAACTTCGCCGTCTACTGGATCGCACGCCGGACGCTCGAGATCGCGCGCACGGTTCCGGACATCGTCTGGGCGCTGCTCTTCGTGTTCGCGTTCGGAATCGGGCCGGTGGCGGGCATCCTCGCGATAACCATGCATACGCTGGGAGCGCAGGGAAAGCTTTTCGCGGAGGTGAACGAGAACATCAGCCCGCTGCCGATCGACGGCCTGCGCTCGGCGGGGGGAACTGGTTCCACGAAATGCGCTTCGGCGTCCTGCCCCAGGTGCTGCCCAACTACCTCTCGTACACGTTCTGGCGCATCGAGCTGAACGTGCGCAGTGCCACGATCGTCGGATTCGTCGGCGCGGGCGGCATCGGCCATGACCTTTTCACCGCCGTCCAGCTCCTCTACTTCGGCGACGTCGGCGCCATCCTGCTGATCATCGTGGCGACGATCATGGCCATCGACATCGTGAGCGAGAAGATCCGGCACAGCGCCATCGGCAAGGCCAGCTTTTCACAATGAGGCCGGGAACCATGAGCTCGCGACTGACCAGCATCACCGAAGCGGACATCGCCGCAGAACGCGGGCGTAATCCCGGCGCGTTCGCCGCACCCCTACGCGAGCGCATCAACTCCTGGTTGGCGTGGGGAGGAACGACGGGTCTGGCGGTCTATTGCCTCTACCGTTTCGGCTTTCTCTCCGGTGACTTCCTCCACGGCGTGTCGAAATTCGGCGACACCGTCGTCGGCCAGATGTTTCCACCGACGGGCTTCGAGAACACGGGGATATTCCTCAAGGCCATCGGCGAGACCGTGGCAATGGCTTTTTTGGGCACCTTGCTGGGCGCGGTCGTGGCGATGCCCCTGAGTTTCCTGGCGTCGAAGAACATGACGCGTTCCCGCCCGGTCCAGTTCGGCACGCGCCGCTTCGCCGACCTGCTCCGCTCTTTCGACTACCTGATCTGGGCGCTCATCTTCGTGCGCGCCGTCGGACTGGGACCGATCGCCGGGATCATGGCGATCGCCATCGTGGAGACGGGAACCTTCGTGAAGCTGTATTCCGAGGCGATCGAGAACCTCGACCGCAAGCAGATCGACGGCGTGACCTCTCTCGGCGGCAACTGGATGCACAGGATCTGGTTCGGCGTCCTGCCGCAAGTGCTGCCGATGATGCTTTCGAATACTCTCTACATGTTCGAGCACAACGTGCGCTCGGCGTCGATCCTCGGCATCGTCGGCGCCGGCGGCATCGGCTTCCTGCTCGGCGATCGCCTGCGTGCCTACGAGCTGCGCGAAGCGTGCCTGATCATCATCTTCGTGGTCCTGACCGTCTACGCGATCGACTACCTGTCGAAGTTCCTGCGCGAACAGCTGATCGGGGACCACAAGCGCAGGGAACCGATCGATGATGCCGTCCAGGTGTGAGTCCGCGAATCGCGTCGCATTCGGGAACAGGATGGAGGAAGCGGCAAGCTTTTCACCACGCGGAATCGAGGTTTCGCCGGAGCGCGTGCTGCGTATTCTCGGCTACGGCCCGGATGTTCCGGTGAGGACCGAGGTGCGGCGCACCGCGCAGGCCATGGCGGGGCTTGCGATGACCGCCGCCACGCCCCGCGCCTCCTATCGCCGCCTCCTGATCGACAGCTGCACGCCGGAAGGGCTGGCCCTTTCCACCGGGACGCGGTTTCGCGGGCCGACGTTCAGCGCCTATCTCGCGGGCTGCGGCGAAGTTGCCGTCTTTGTCCTGTCACTGGGGTCGAGATTCGACAGCACCCAGAGGAACCTGGCCGCGGCCGGCAGGACGCTGGAGGCCTACATGCTCGATGTCGCCGGATGGCTCGGGATCGAGGAGGCGACGCGGCTGCTCAAGGACCACCTGAACGGCGAGGCCGCGCGGGACGGCCTCGTGCTCACGCGCCGGCTGGCGCCGGGTTACACCTCCCGCGTCGACGGGCGCAAGGTGGAATGGCCGCTGGAGGACCACGAGGCGCTGTTCTCGCTGTTCGACGAGGCGACGTCTCCCGCCCGGCTACTTGACGGCAGCTGCGCGATGACGCCGAAGATGTCGCGCAGCGGGCTCTTCGGGTTCCGCCCGGCCCCATGAAACCCCGTCCCCGGAACGCGAGTGCCGCGGGGCGCAATCGGCAAATCCCTGGAGAAGACACAAGATGAGTGAGAGAGTGCTGGAAGTCATCGGCGAGAACTTCAACGCCACGCGCCGCCTGAAGATCACCAATCCGCGCGTGGTGCACGAAGCCGGCAAGGTCGGCGTAACCTACGCCGGCGCGGACGGCGCCACGCGGCTGATGGACATCACGGACATCTACCCGACCGACCCCGCGAAGCTGCGTGTCTTCCAGATCCCGCACGTGGCCCATGCGGTGCGCCGCAAGGACCTTGACTACATCGCCTGGCTGATCAACGCGCAGACCGCTGCCGGAGCCAACATCATCGACCTGTGCGTCGATGAAATCGCCGTGGATCCGGAGGTGCGCCACCAGACGATGGCCTGGCTGGTCCCGGTGGCGCAGAAGATCACGGACGCGATCATCGCCATCGACTCCTCGGACCCCGAAACCATCATGACCGGCCTGCGGGCGCACGACGGCAGCCGCAGCCGCCCGGCCATCAACTCGGTCAACCTCGAGGATGGGCGGCAGGACCTGATAAAGGAGGCCAAGGCGCGCAACGCCCTGTTGTTCGCCAACGCCAGCGGCCGCGACGGCATGCCCAAGAACGAGCACGAGCGGGTCGAGAACCTCGAGGAGCTGATGCGACTGATGGACGAGGCAGGCATCGAGATGACCGACCGCTATCTCGATCCCCTGGCGTTTCCGGCGTCCACCGGGGGAGAGTTCGGCTCCCACTATCTCGAGGCCGTGCGCGAAATCCGGCGGCGTTATCCCCAGGTGCACATCTTCGGTGGGCACAGCAATGCCTCGTTCGGCCTGCCGCAGCGAAAGGTCGTGAACAACGCCTTCATCATCCTTTCCGTGCTCGCCGGCTGCGATACCCTGATGATCGACCCGGTGCAGAATCCGGCGAAGGACTACGCGGAATTCAAGCTGGCCTCCGACCTCATCCTCGGCCGGGACGAGAACGCGATGCGCTACATGATGGCGCTTCGCAATCCCTCGCCTGCCGGAGGGGAAAAGCGGGCATTGCGAACCGGGATGCGATGACGCAAACCGTCAAGGTCACCTTCTGCGACCCGGAGGATTCGCGCGTACTCGCCCACGGCATCGTCGCGCGCGGCACGACGGTGCTCGAGGCGGCCCTCGAGGCCGGTGTCGAGATCACGGCGACCTGCGGGCGGCGAGGGCGGTGCCGGTCATGCCGGGTGAAGGTGCTCTCGGGCGAGATCGCCCCGCCCACGCTCAATGACACGATCCAGCTCGGCCCGGACGGCGTGCGCGAGCGCTTCCGCCTGTCCTGCCAGATGCCGGCCGTGGCCGACTGCAGCATCGCGGCCATGCCCGAGAGAGACGAGCTCGGCCACCAGATTCTCGCCGGGCCGGATGACTTCTCGCCCGGCGTCCTGTCGCTCGACTCGGGAATAGAAAAGCGCCTGATCCGGGCCGAGGCTCCACACGACGAGAACCACCAGACCTCCGACATCGAGCAGGTCCTGGCCTGCCTTCCGGCCGGCATCTCCCGCAAGATGGCGTTCGGCGTCTATCGCAAGCTGCCCGCCGTCCTGCGCGAGGAACTCGGCCAGCTCACGGTGACGACCTTCGGCGACGAAATCATCGACGTGGAAGCCGGCGACACGAGCGAGCGGATGTTCGGCCTGGCCTTCGACATCGGCACGACAACCGTCGTCGGTTCGCTGCATTCCCTGCGCACGGGCGAGCAGCTCGCCTCGATGTCCGCCGTCAATCCGCAGGCGGTCTACGGGGGCGACCTGATGTCGCGCATCGCCTACGCCCAGTTCGACCAGAAGAAGCTGCAGGTGCTGCGTGGCCGAATCCTCAACCTGGTGAACGAGTTCATCGAGAGGATGGCGCGAGAGGCGGACGTGGCGCCCGAACACATCTACAAGATCGTCGTCGCCGGCAATACGTGCATGCACCACCTGTTCCTCGGCATCGACACGAGTTTCGTGGGGCTCGCCCCTTACGCGCCGGTGGTGCGCGACCCGATCGCGGTCCCGGCCGGCGAGATTCCCCTCAAGCGGGTTCCGAACGCCCGAGTCTGCCTGCTGCCGATCCTGGCCGGATTCGTCGGCGCCGACACGATCGCCGGCATCATCGCCACGCGCATCCACGAAAGCGAAGGCATCCGTCTCCTGGTCGACATCGGCACCAACGGCGAGGTGGTGCTGGGCTCGCGGGACCGCTTGCTGGTCTGCTCGGCGCCCGCGGGCCCGACCTTCGAGGGCGGCCAGGTGAAGCACGGGATGCGCGGCGCCGTGGGGGCGATCGAGAAGGTCTCCATCGGCGAGGACGTTGCCTGCGAGGTGATAGGAGACGCGCCCGCCATCGGCATCTGCGGCTCCGGGCTGATCGATGCGGTCGCGAAGATGCTCGATGCCGGCGTCCTCGATTCCGCCGGCCGCCTGTGGCGTCCCGGCGTGCGGCCGATCGCCGACCGGCTGCAGGCGCGGATCGTCAAGGACGGCGAGAGCCGCGCCTTCGTGCTCGTCCATGCCGCGCAGGGCGGGCGCGGGGATGACGTGCTGCTCACGCAAAACGACATCCGCCAGCTGCAGCTCGCCAAGGCCGCGATCTACGGCGGCGTCGTGATGCTGCAGGGGATCATGGGGGTGAGCGACGACCAGATCGAGGAGGTGATGCTTTCCGGCGGGTTCGGAAATTACGTGAACATCGAGAGCGCGGTCCGGATCGGCCTGCTCCCCCCGGTGCCCCTGGCACGCGTCAGCTACGTCGGCAATACCGCGCTTCTCGGCGCGCAGATGGCGCTGATGTCGGAAAAAGAGCGCTCGCGCGCCTTCGACATCGCGCGCAACATCGAGCATGTCGCGCTCGCGACGCGTCCGGAATTCCAGGACATCTTCGTCGAAGCCTGCAGGCTGGGGGCGGCTTGAGGCGCGGGCGCGGCGGCCCCTCGCCGTTCAGGCCGGAGGCGACTCGACCTCGAATCCGGCACCGCCCGCCTTCATCCTGAACCTCCCGTCGGCCACGGCGTACGCCCAGTCCGAGGTCTTCTTCAGGCCGCCCAGCGGGTACATGTGAACGCCGGCAATTGCACAGTGGGCATCCGTCGCCTTGTAGGCCGCAAGCTCGGCGACCAGCTTGTCGGGCGCGGCAACCGTCATCAATCGCGCGACGTTCATTGCCTGCCGGGCGACGAATCGCATCGACGGGCCGATGCCGCAGGCTTTCGCATGGTGAAGCAGCGTTCGAATCGTGGCGAGGCCGGGAATTCCCACGTAGATCGGCAGGCGGTTGCCCTGCGCCTGCAGTTGTTTGTCCCAGGCAATGACGGGACCGGACTCGAAGCAGAACTGCGTGACCAGGTAGAGCGATGCCCCGGTTCGCCGGGCGAAGTCGTTCTTCCAGTCGAGAGCGCGCCTGATCGAATCGGCGGCAACCCCGGGGTTCCCCTCGGGATGGCCGGCCATGCCGATGCGCGAGATCCCGTACTTGTCGAACAGGCCGGTGCCCAGCAGCTGCATGGTGTCGCCGAACTCTCCCGCAGGAGGGTTGGTTGTCCCGGCGACACAAAGCGCCTCGTGAACGCCGATCTCCCCGGTCAGGGTGGCGAGGGCTTCCTCCAGGTAGCGCTTGCCGGGAATTCCACGGGCAACGATGTGTGGCACGGGGTTGAACCCTTCGGCCTTGAGCCGCTTGGCCACCTGGATGGTGTCCCTGAAATCCGAGCCCTGGAGAAACGTGATGAAGATCGTCGCGCCGGCCCGCACATGGTCGCGAAAATCGTTCACCTTCGCCGCGGAGCCCGGCGTGGTTTCGAGCGTGAATCCGGACATGAAATCGATGATCTGCTGGCGCCGGTCTTGGCCGGCCGGGACTGCATTCTGCATGGTCTCGCCCCCTGTAAATCACAGCGTGGTCGCTCGGGCGACCTCGGGTCTGCGGGGGCATTGGCGCTGCGCGGGCGCAGCATGGAGAATGCGAAGCAGTGCGTGGAATTCTACCCGAAGATGGTCCAACCAAGAGGAGAAAATCGAACGTGGCGACCTATCAACTGATGTGCTGGCAGGACATCCCCGCGGTCGTCGAGGCGAGCGATGCGGGCAAGGTGCACAAGGTGCCGCTCAGCCCCCGATTCCAGGAGTTGATCGACCTGATGGCGATGAAACAGGGCATGGCGGGAACCGACGCCTACCTGGAGCAGTGGAGCAAGCGCGCGCGTGAGGAGCGCGATGGCTCCGCCGAGGAAGTCGCCAATGCCGTGGCGGCGGAAACCGAAGCCCGGTTCGACCGGATTCGCGAGGAGGCGCTGGCGGCGATCCGGGCCTCCAAACTGGCCGCGGAGGGGGGGGGTTGAGGGGTGCCGGGTGTGTCGCCCCCCGTGCAGCCGACACCTTGAAGTCGTGAACTTGCGACTCAACGGGAGGTGACGGATGGACGCAATCGAGAACCGGTCGGACTCGAGGAGCAAGCTGCTCGCGGCCACCCCCGCGGAAGTCTTCGCTGCGATGAGCGATCCCGCCCGCATCGCGATCTGGTGGGGCCCGGCTGGATTCACCAACACGATTCACCGGTTCGATTTCAGGCCCGGCGGAAGCTGGCTGCTGACGATGCACGGTCCGGATGGCAAGGACTACCCGAACGAGAGCCGGTTCACGCGTATCGCCGACGCTCGGGTCTTCGAGATCGAGCATTTCAGCGGGCATCACTTCCTGCTGACGATCGAGCTGGAGCCGAAGGACGGTGGCACGGAAGTGAAGTGGCGGCAGGCTTTCGACACCGTCGAACACTACGCGCGGATGGCCGAGTTCGTGGCGGCAGCCAACGCGCAGAACCTCGATCGCCTCGCCGCTGAGGTGGAGCGCGGGAAAAGCGCTGCCTGATCATTCGTTCGGGCCAGTCGCCGCACACGGAAGGGCCAATTCCGTTGGCTCCTCGTGTTCGCGGTACGATTGCCGCGTTCCCCGGAGCCGGCCCTGCGGCGCACCTGGCGCAATCGCGAACGCAGGCTGGCGAAAATACCGTTCACCCTGCGAAGGAGAAACCCGATGGCACGAAACCCCGTTGGCTGGTTCGAGATCTACGTGCAGGACATGGAGCGCGCGAGGAAATTCTACGAGACCGTGCTGCAGACGCAGTTCGAGCAGCTGGAAAGCCCGGGCGTGGAGATGTGGGCCTTCCCGATGAGCATGGAAAGCTCGGGGTCCTCGGGCTCGCTGGTGAAGATGCCGGGCATCGCCTCCGGCGGGAACAGCATCCTGGTCTATTTCAGTTGCGCGGACTGCGCCGCCGAAGCGGGCCGCGTCGTGAAGGCGGGAGGTCGCATCCAGAAGGAGAAGTTCTCCATCGGCCAGTACGGCTTCGTCGCGCTGGCCCTGGACACCGAGGGCAATATGTTCGGCCTGCATTCCATGCAATGAACGAGTCCAAGGGGCAGCTGCAGTGAACCTCTGGCTGCTCGCCTTCGGCCTGTTCTTCCTCGGGTGCGCGACTGCGGCCCTTCGCGAGCATTCGCGGCGGGTGCAGCCGCTGGCGCGCACGCTGGCGGAAGCCGTCGGCGTTTTCCTGGCCTACGTCGCGGGGATCGGCCTCTTGGTGGCCTTCAACGTGTTTTCGCTCGGCATGATCGATTCGTTCTTCACGACGTCGGTGTCCTACGTCGTCGGGATTCTCTATTGGCCGTCGGCGGTCCTCACCTTCGCTCCCCTGGTGATCGGGGGCGGACTGGTCGTCGTCTTTGCGGGCGTCCGACCGCCGCGAAGAATGCAGGCCCTCGTGATCCTAGTGGCCGCAAGCCTCGCGGCCTTCGAAGCCGTGGCCCTGCTGGGGATGGACGCGCCCGGAATCGCGTTGGTCCAGACCGCGCTGTTCGTCGCGTTCGCAGCCGTTGTGTATCGCACTGCCCGCCGCTCACGGAAACGTGGGTTTCCAGACGGTCCTTCCCGGCAGAACCCCTAGCCGGTCGGTTTCGATTTCCGGTCCGCCGGCACCCACGACGCGCGGCGCTTTTCCAGGAACGCCGTCACGCCCTCCATTCCCTCGGGAGACGAGCGCACCTTCGCGATCCGTTCCGCGGTGTCCTGGATCAGCTCTCCCGTGACCGCCCGTCCGGCGACCGCGCGGATGAGCGCCTTGCACTCGACCTGCGCGACCGGCCCGCAGGCGAGCAGCGCCTCCACGAGGCAGGAGATCTTCCCGTCGAGGTCGGCCTCGTCCTTGGCCAGTTCGTGCACGAGGCCGAGCCGCCACGCGTCCGATGCGTCGAAGGCTTCCCCGGTGAGGAAGTAACGCCTCGCCGCGCGCGGGCCGATGGCAGCAACGACATAGGGCGAGATCACGGCGGGGATGAGGCCCAGCTTGGCTTCGGAGAGCGCGAACCTGGAACTTACGGTCGCCACGGCGATGTCGCAGCAGGCCACGAGGCCAACGCCGCCGCCGTAGGCCGCGCCCTGGACGCGCGCGATCGTGGGCTTGCGCAGTTCCGCGAGCGTGCGCATGAGGGCGGCGAGCGCCATGGCGTCGTCGCGATTGGCCTCCTTCGGTGCGCTCGCCACGCGGCGCATCCACTGGAGGTCCGCGCCGGCGGAGAAGGACTTCCCGGTGCTCGCAAGCTCGACCACGCGGACGGTCTCGTCGGCCTCGATGGAGCGCAACGCCTCGGTGAGTTCGGCGATGAGGGAATCGTCGAAGGCGTTGTGGCGATCGGGGCGGTCGAGGGTGATTCGCCCGAGGGGGCCGCGGCGTTCGATGGACAGGTTCGTGGTCATGGCTCTCGGGCGCCGCCTACATCCGGAAGACGCCGTAGCGCGTCTCCTCGATGGGCGCGTTGAGTGCGGCGGCAAGGCCGAGTGCGAGCACGCGGCGGGTGTCGACCGGGTCGATGACGCCGTCGTCCCAGAGCCGGGCGGTGGCGTAGGTGGGGTGGCCCTGGCGCTCGTACTGGTCGCGGATGGGGGCCTTGAAGGCTTCCTCTTCGTCGGCGGACCACTTGCCGCCGCGCGACTCGATGCCGTCGCGTTTCACCGTCGCCAGCACGCCCGCGGCCTGCTCGCCGCCCATCACGGAGATGCGCGCATTGGGCCAGCTCCACAGGAAGCGCGGATTGAAGGCGCGCCCGCACATGCCGTAGTTGCCGGCGCCGAAGGAGCCGCCGAGGATCAGCGTGAGCTTCGGCACCTTCGCGCAGGAAACCGCCGTCACCATCTTCGCGCCGTCCTTGGCAATGCCGGCGTTCTCGTACTTGCGGCCCACCATGAAGCCGGTGATGTTCTGCAGGAAGAGAAGCGGAATGCCGCGCTGGTTGCACAGTTCGATGAAGTGCGTGCCCTTCAACGCCGATTCGGAGAACAGGATGCCGTTGTTCGCGAGAATCCCCACGGGCATGCCGTGCAGGTGCGCGAAGCCCGTCACCAGCGTCGTGCCGTAGAGCGCCTTGAACTCGTGGAAGTCCGAGCCGTCCACGATCCGTGCGATGATCTCGCGCACGTCGAAGGGCTGCCGCGAATCCTTCGGCACGATGCCGTAGAGTTCCTCGGCGGGATACAGCGGTTCGCGCAACGACGCTGCAGGGGGCGGGGCAGGGCGCCCGGCCGCGCCTTCGCAATGGCGGATGATCTCGCGGGCGATCGCGAGCGCGTGCCGGTCGTCGTCGGCGAGGTGATCCGTGACACCCGAGGTGCGCGAGTGCACCTCGCCGCCTCCCAGGTCCTCGGCGCTCACCACTTCGCCCGTGGCCGCCTTCACCAGCGGCGGGCCCCCGAGAAAGATCGTTCCCTGGCCCTTCACGATGATCGACTCGTCGCACATCGCCGGCACGTAGGCGCCGCCCGCGGTGCAGGAGCCCATGACCACGGCCACCTGCGGGATGCCTGCCGCCGAAAGCGTGGCCTGGTTGAAGAAGATGCGCCCGAAGTGGTCCCGGTCCGGGAAGACCTCGTCCTGGAGCGGCAGGAAAGCGCCGCCGGAATCGACGAGGTAGATGCAGGGCAGGCGGTTCTGCGCGGCGATCTCCTGGGCGCGCAGGTGCTTCTTCACCGTGAGCGGGTAGTAGGTGCCGCCCTTTACCGTCGCGTCGTTCGCGACCACCACGACCTCGCGCCCTTCGACGCGCCCGATGCCGGTGATGATCCCGGCCGAGGGCGCCTCGTCGTTGTAGAGCCCGAAGGCCGCGAGCTGCGAGAACTCGAGGAAGGGCGAGCCGGGATCGAGCAGCGCCCGCACGCGCTCGCGCGGCAGGAGCTTGCCGCGGTCCGTGTGCTTCTTCTGCGCCTCGGGCCCGCCGCCGGCGGCCACGCGCGCGACCTGCCCGCGCAGTTCCATGGCGAGCGCTTCGTGGTGCTCGCGATTGGCGCGGAAGGCCTCGGCGCCTGTGTCGAGGCGGGTTTTCAGTTGCGGCATGGTCGCGGGGCGATCTTTGGGGGTGAGGGAGCTATTCGGCAAGCGTGCGCGCGATCAGCATGCGCTGGATCTCGCTCGTGCCCTCGTAGATCTGGGTCACGCGCGCGTCGCGATAGTGGCGCTCGACGGGGTAGTCGCGCACGTAGCCGTAGCCGCCGTGCACCTGGATCGCCTTCGAGCACACCCACTCGGCCGCCTCCGACGCGAAGAGCTTGGCTTGCGAGGCTTCCGAAAGGCACGGGACCCCGGCCGCGCGAAGCTGCGCCGCGTGCAGCACCAGCAGGCGCGAGGCGTTCACGCGCGTGTGCATGTCGGCGAGCATGTTGGCGATCGACTGGTGCTCGACGATCTTCTTGCCGAAGGTCTTGCGCTCCTTCGCGTAGGCGGTTGCCGCTTCCAGCGCCGCGCGGGCGATGCCGACGGCCTGTGCGGCGATGCCGATCCGTCCGCCCTCGAGGTTGGAGAGCGCGATGGCGAGGCCCTTGCCGCGCGGGCCGAGGAGGGCGTCGGCGGGCAGGCGGCAGCCGGCGAAGACGATGGGGCAGGTGTCCAGGGCGCGCAGTCCCAGCTTCTTTTCCGCCCGCCCGACCTGGAAGCCGGGGGTTGCGGTCGGCACGAGAAAGGCGGAAAGCCCCTTCTTGCCGAGCGTGGGGTCGGTCACCGCGAAGACGACCGCGAGCTTCGCGCGCTTCGCGTTGGAGATGAACTGCTTGGTGCCTTCGAGCTCCCAGCCGCCGTCGCGCTCGGTCGCGCGGGTCTTGAGATTGTTCGCTTCGCTGCCGGCCTGCGGCTCCGTGAGACAGAAGCAGGCGATGGCGCGCCCGCTCGCGAGTTCCGGAAGCCAGGCCTTCTTCTGCGCTTCGTCGCCCCACGCATGCACGAGCGCGCAGCCCAGGCCGTTCTGCACGCTCATGAGGGTGGAGGTCGCGGCGCACCCGGCGGCGATCTCCTCGACCGCGAGGACGTAGGCGACGTAGTCGGCGCCGGTGCCGCCGTGCTCGGCGGGAATCGTCATGCCGAGGAAACCCAGCTCGCCCAGCTTCGCCACGACATCGTCCGGGATCCAGCCTTCCTCTTCCCATTTGCCGGCGTTGGGCGCGAGTTCCGCCCGCGCGAAATCCCGCGCGGTGTCGCGGATCATGCGCTGCTCGTCGGTCAGGAAATCGGACTGGGCGCGCGTGAGCATGGGAGAACGCCTACTTCGTGCCTTGCTCGGCCTTGTCGATGGACTCGCGCGCCTTCTTGTCCAGGTCCGCGCCGAGGGCCTTGGCGTCCTCGAGCGCCTTCACCTGGGTGCCGAAGGCGCCTTGCTTCGCGCGCTCGAGCGCCTCCTTCTGCTCGGCGGCGGCGTCGACCTTGGGCGCTTCCTGCTTGCCGCAAGCGCCTGCGGCAAGTGCGGCCAGAGCGATGGCCGCCAGTCCCGCGCGGGGGCTCATTCCCGCGCAGCCTTCACGCGCTGGCGGATGTCGGCGCGTACCTTCGGAGGCAGGTGGTTCCAGCGCACGCCGGCCACGGCTCCCGCGAGGGCGAGGCAGGGCGGCAGGCAGTCGCGCTCCGGGTTGGCGCGGCGAAGCTGCTGCCACGCGTCCCAGAAGCCGACCTTCAGGAGTGCCTCCAGCGAGTCGATGCCGACGCCGCGCAGATCCGACGCGAGGTTGGGGCCGATGCCGGGCGTGGCCTCGATGGGGGTGGGGATGGTGATGGTGGTGCTGTTCATAGGACCTCCAGTGCGACAGCGGTTGCCTCGCCGCCGCCAATGCAGAGCGCGGCAAGGCCTTTCTTCAGGCCACGTTTGCGAAGTGCGTAGATCAGGGTGGTGATGATGCGGGCGCCCGTGGCGCCGATGGGGTGGCCCAGGGCCACCGCGCCGCCGTTCACGTTCACCTTTTCCGCGGTGATGCCCATGTCCTTCATCGCGGCCATGGTGACCACGGCGAAGGCCTCGTTCACCTCGAAGAGGTCGACGTCGGAGGCTTTCCATCCGGCCTTGGCGAGCGCCTTCTGGATCGCCCCGACGGGCGCGGTCGTGAACCACTCCGGCTCGTGGGCGTTGGACGCCTGCGAGACGATGCGCGCAAGCGGCTTCGCGCCGCGCTTCTTCGCCTCCGACTCCTTCATGAGCACCAGGGCCGCGGCGCCGTCGGAGATCGAGGAAGAGGTGGCCGCCGTCACGCGACCGTCCTTGTTGAACGCGGGGCGCAGCGTGGCGATCTTCTCCACGTTGACGGTGAAGGGCGTCTCGTCGTCCTTCACGATCTCGTCGCCCTTGCGGCCGGAAACGGTGACGGGCGCGATCTCGTCGGCGAAGAGGCCGGTCTTCGAGGCGTTGACGGCGCGTGCGGTCGATTCCTTCGCATAGTCGTCCATCTGCTCGCGCGTGAAGCCGTACTTCTCGGCGGTCTTGTCCGCGAAGTGGCCCATGGGCTTGCCGTCGTAGGCGTTCTCCAGCCCGTCGAAGGCCATGTGGTCGAGCACCCTCTGGTGGCCGTAGCGGTAGCCGGCTCGCGCCTTCGGCAGCAGGTGCGGCGCGTTGGTCATGGATTCCATGCCGCCGGCGACCACGACGGTCGCATCTCCCGAGAGGATCTCGCCGACCGCCATCATCGCGGCCTTCATGCCGGAGCCGCACATCTTGTTGATCGTGGTGCAGGGCGTGGACTTGTCGAGGCCCGCGCCGAGTGCCGCCTGGCGTGCCGGCGCCTGGCCCTGCCCGGCGGGCAGGACGCAGCCCATGATCAGGTCGTCGACTTCCTTCGGGCCGACGCCGGCTTGCTCCAGCGCCGCCTTGATGGCCACGGCGCCCAGTTCGTGGGCGGCGAGCGAGTTGAACTTGCCCTGCATGGCCCCGATGGGGGTCCGCTTGGCGCCGACGATCACGATCGATTCCGACATGCGTGCTTCCTTCCTCGTTGAGTCCGTGTGGCGGGTGATGCGGATTACAGGCGCTCGAAGATTGCGGCGATGCCTTGGCCGCCGCCGATGCACATGGTGACCAGGCCGTAGCGGCCACCGGTGCGCTGCAGCTCGTAGAGGCACTTGACGGTCAGGATGCAGCCCGTCGCGCCGATCGGGTGGCCGAGGGCCACGGCGCCGCCGTTCGGGTTGACCTTCTTCGGGTCGAGGCCGAGTTCCTGGGTGACGCTCATCGCCTGCACGGCGAAGGCCTCGTTCGATTCGACCACATCCATGTCGGCGGGCTTCAGGCCCGCCTTCGCAAAGACCTTCTGCGAGGCGGGAATCGGGCCGATGCCCATGATGTGGGGTTCGACACCGGCGTGAGCGTAGGCCACGAGGCGCGCGAGCGGCTTCGCCCCCGCCTTGGCGGCGGCCCCCGCTTCCATGAGCACCACGGCCGCGCCGGCGTCGTTGATGCCCGAGGCGTTGCCGGCGGTCACCGAGCCGTCCTTCTTGAACGCCGCGCGAAGCTTGGAGAAATCCTCCGCCTTGGCGTCCTTGCGCACATGCTCGTCGGTGTCGAACATCGTCGAGCCCTTCTTCGACTTCAATTCCACCGGGAGGATCTGCGTCTTGAAGTGGCCGGCGGCGATCGCGGCGGCGGCGCGGCGGTGGGATTCGAGCGAGAACGCATCCTGCTGCTCGCGGGTGAAGCCGAACTTCGCGGCGAGGTTCTCGGCCGTGATGCCCATGTGGCCGGTTCCGAACGGGTCGGTGAGGGCACCTACCATGGCGTCGATGATCTGTCCGTCGCCCATCCGCTGGCCCCAGCGCGCGCCCGGCATGAAGTAGGCGCCGCGGCTCATGCTCTCGGCACCCGCGCCGATGGCCACGTCCACGTCGCCCAGCAGGATGTGCTGCGAGGCCGACACGATCGCCTGCAGGCCCGAGCCGCAGAGGCGGTTCACGGTGAGGCAGGGCGTGCCCACGGGAATGCCCGCCTCGACCGCCGCCACCCGCGAGATGTACATGTCGCGCGCCTCGCCGTGGATGACGCTGCCGAGCACCACGTGGCCGACGGTGGCCGGGTCGATCTTCGCCCTCGCCACGGCTTCCTGGATGGCGAGCGTGCCGAGTTTCGTGGCCGGGATGTCCTTCAGGGACGCGCCGTAGTCGCCGATCGCGGTACGGGCACCGGAAACCACCACCACTTCACGTGCAGCCATCGTCGTTCTCCTTGGGTTCGGTTCGTGAATCCGGCCGTGCGGCCGGTCGCTCAGGCGCTCTCCTCGAAGAGCTCCCGCCCGATGAGCATCCTGCGGATCTCGTTGGTGCCCGCGCCGATGTCGTAGAGCTTCGCGTCGCGCAGCAACCTCCCGGCCGGGTAGTCGTTGATGTAGCCGTTGCCGCCCAGGGCCTGGATGGCCTCGAGCGCGACCTGCACGGCGTTCTCGGAGGCGAAGAGGAGGCAAGCGGCGGCGTCCTTGCGCGCGGCACGGCCGCGGCCGCGGTCGAGCGCCTCGGCCACGCGGTAGGCGAAGGCTCGCGAGGACTGCAGTTTCACGTACATGTCGGCGAGCTTGCCCTGCATCAGCTCGAAGGTGCCGATGGGGCGGCCGAACTGCTTCCTCTCGTGGACGTAGGGGACCACGAGGTCGAGCGCGGCCTGCATGATGCCGATGGGCCCGCCGGAGAGCACGCAGCGCTCGGTGTCCAGGCCCTTCATCAGCACGCGCGAACCGGCGTTCACCTCGCCCAGGACGTTTTCCGCCGGTATCTCGCAGTCGGCGAAGACCAGCTCGCAGGTGTTGGAGCCGCGCATGCCCAGTTTGTCAAGCTTCTGCGCCGTGGAAAAGCCCTTCATGCCCTTCTCGACCAGGAAGGCGGTCATCGCCTTCGAGCCCGCATCCACGGGAGCGGTGCGCATGTAGACGATGAGGACGTCGGCCTCGGGCCCGTTGGTGATCCACATCTTCGAGCCGTTGGCGATCCATCGGTTGCCTTTCTTCTCAGCGCGGCAGGCCATGGAACCCACGACGTCGGAGCCGGCGCCGGGCTCGCTCATGGCGAGCGCGCCCACGTGCTCGCCCGAGCAGAGCTTCGGGAGGAACTTCCTGCGCTGCGCCTCGGAGCCGTTGAGGTAGAGGTTGTTCACGCACAGGTTCGAGTGCGCCCCGTAGGAGAGCCCCACGGAGGCCGAGGCGCGCGAGACTTCCTCCATCGCGATCACGTGGGCCAGGTAGCCCAGCGCCGTTCCGCCGAATTCCTCGGGCACGGTCATGCCGAGCAGGCCCAGGCCGCCGAGCTTCGCCCACATGTCGGCGGGGAAAAGGTTGGCGCGGTCGATGTCCGCCGCGCGCGGGGAGAGCTCGTCCTCGCAGAGGCGCCTCGCGCTTGCGCGAAGCTGGTCGAGCTCCTCCGGGAGGTCCATGTCGAACGGCAATCTGGCTCCGATGCGCTGGGGGCCCCGGAGTGGGGCGGGATGGCCGCCGCGGGGACGGCCCTGAATGCTAATTATCCCCCGAAACCGCCTCTCCTTGCTCGTGCGGCGGCATCTTGGAAGGTCGGAAAGCGTCGGGTTTGTCAACCCTCTTCGCGGGGGGCGGCCGCCGGGGGCCTACTTCGCGCCCATGCGGATCGCACCATCCAGGCGGATCACTTCACCGTTCAGGACTTCGTTCTCGATGATGTGCGCCACCAGCGCCGCGTATTCCTCGGGCCGGCCGAGCCGCGGAGGGAAGGGCACCTGCGCGCCGAGGGAGGCGCGGATCTCCTCGCTCATGCCCTGCAGCATCGGCGTGTCGAAGATGCCCGGCGCGATGGTGACCACGCGGATGCCGAAGCGGGCGAGCTCGCGCGCGATCGGCAGCGTCATGCCGTTCACGCCGGCCTTCGAGGCCGCGTAGGCCGCCTGGCCGATCTGGCCCTCGGTGGCGGCGACTGAGGAGGTGTTCACGAGGACGCCGCGCTCTCCCGACGGAAACGGCGGCTGCGCGCTCATCTTCGCCGCGGCGAGCCGGATCACGTTGAAGGTGCCGGTCAGGTTGATCCGCACGGCGCGCTCGAAGGTCGCCAGCGCGTGGGGGCCGGCCTTGCCCACGACGCGCTCGCCGGGCGCCACGCCCGCGCAGTTGATCGCGCCGTGGATCGCGCCGAACGCGGAGACGCACAGGTCGACGGCCGCCTGCGTCTGGGCCTCGTCGGTGACGTCGGTGTGCAGGAAGCGACCCCGGCGGCCGAACTTCTCGGCCACCCAGTCGCCTGCGTCGTTCAGGTCGGCGATGACCACGTTGGCGCCGTCGGCCACGAGGCGCTTGGCCGTGGCCGCGCCCAGGCCAGAACCGCCGCCGGCGACGAGAAACGCGTGCTTGTCGATCTGCATGGGGGGAAGGATTCTGGTTGGAAACGAGAGCGAATTATACCGCCGGGGCACTGCCCCACGCCGCGCTAGAATGGCCGCCTCTCGCGCTTTCCCGACGCGGCACTTCCTTGATCCCACTTCCCGACAACGTCCGCGTGGCCGTGCGCGGATGGCTCAACTGCAACCAGGTGCTGCTGCGCTCGCCCGCAGGCCACGTGCTCGTGGATTCGGGATACGGCGCCTGCGCCGGGGAGACGCTCGCGCGCCTGCGCGAGCCGGCGATGCTTGGGCAGGAGCCGCTCGCCCGCCTCGTGAACACCCATTGCCATTCGGACCACATCGGCGGCAACGCGGCCATCGCGCGCGCCTACGGCTGCCCGATCACCATTCCCCTGGACGAGGTTCCGACCATCGACGACTGGTCGATCCAGGCGCGCTGGAACACCTTCGTGGACCAGGTCGCCGAGCCCTTCGCCTGGCAGGCCACGCTCGCGGCGGGCGAGGCGTTCGAGGCCGCGGGCCGGCAATGGCAGGCCCACGCGGCGCCCGGTCACGACATGGAGGCGCTCGCCTTCTTCGAGCCGTCCGGGCGGATCCTCATTTCCGGAGACGCGCTGTGGGAGAGCGGCCTGGGATTCGTCTGGGCCCACGAGCCACCCAATCCCTTCGTCGAGGCGGCGCTTGCCGCGCTCGACACGATCGAGCGCCTGGACCCGCGCGTGGTGATCCCCGGGCACGGGGAGCCGTTCGAGGACGTGGCGGGCGCGCTCGCTCGCGCTCGCTCGCGGCTGGGCGCCTTTGCGAACGACCCCCGGCGAACCGCGCGCCACATGATGAAGGTGATGTTCGTGTTCGCGATGCTCGACCGCGGCGGGATCGCGGTCGCCGAGGCCGACGCCTACGTGGGCCGCGTGCCCTGCTACCGCGACCTGGACGAGCGCTTCCTGGGCGAGGGGCTGGATGGCCTGGGCGTGCGCTTGGTCGAGAGCCTCGTGCGCGCCGGGGCGATGCGGGTCGAGGAGGGCTTCGCCCGCCCGACCATGGCGCGCTAGCCGCCTAGGTTCCGTAGGAGCGCAGGCCCTCGAGGTCGTGGATGCGCAAGCCTCCGTACTCGACCTTCAGGAGCCCCGCGTTTTCCAGCACGCGCAGCGCCTGGTTCACGCGCTGGCGGGAGACGCCCGCGAGGTAGCCGATCTCCTCCTGGGAAATCTGCACGTCCGGCCCCATGGCGGGGTAGAGCACCGGGTTGAAGAGGGCGGCGATGGAGCGGGCCACGCGCGCGTCGGGCTCGAGCAGGCGCTGGATCTCGACCATTGCGATGAACTGCGCGAGGCGCTCGTTCAGTTGCGCGATCACAAAGCGGTTGAAGGCGATGTCGGTGTCCAGGAGCCAGTCGAAGGTGGCCTTGGGCATGAGGGCCACGCGGGTCGGCCCGAGCGCCACGATGTCGTACTTGCGAGCCTGGTCCTTGATGAGCGAGCCTTCCCCGAACCAGCCGCCGCCGGCCACCCCCAGGAAGGTGGTCGTCTTGCCTACCGGAGAGACGCTGGTCATCTTGACCAGCCCGTGGACGATGCCGATCCAGTTCTCGACCGGGTCGCCCTTGCGGCAGACGAAGGCTCCGGCGGTGACGTCCTTCATGGTCGTCTCCGCCTCGACGCGGGCGCGCTGCTCCCTGGACAGCGTCTTCGTCCACAGGGAGGCTTCGAGAAGTTCGGTAAGGGTTTTCACGGGGGTGCGCAGGAGAGATTGTCAACGAAATGACAACCGGCCGGGAGGCCCCCCCGCTACACTGCCCTTGGTCGCCGCGCCGGTCCCCAGGGGGCCGAATCGGCGCACCGGCAGCAACGCGGGTTCCCCGAGGCGGGCGGGTGCCGCGCGACACAAGATCCCGCCCTGGAGGAGAACTGTGCCGATGGCCACCGCCCTCGCGGCCGCCGATACGTTTCCGAAGCTGCTGCTCGCCCACGCCGCAGAAGGGGGCGATCGCCCCGCCATCCGCGAGAAGGACCTGGGCATCTGGCAGTGCTGGAGCTGGCGCGAGGTCGCGGGCGAGGTGCGTGTGCTCGCCGCCGGGCTCGCGGCACGCGGCTTCGCGCGCGGCATGCATCTCGCGGTCGTCGGCGACAACCGGCCGCGTCTCTACTGGTCGCAGCTCGCCACGCAGGCGCTCGGCGGAATCCCCGTGCCCTTCTACCAGGATGCGCCGGCGCCGGAGATGGTCTACGTCTTCCAGAACGCCGAGATCGAGTTCGCCGTCGTCGAGGACCAGGAGCAGGCCGACAAGCTCTTCGAGATCCTCCCACAGTGCCCGAAACTCAAGCACATCTTCTACGACGACCCGCGGGGCTTCCGCCACTACCGGCGCGAGGAGCTCTCGTCCTACGAGTCGCTCCGGGAGGAGGGCGTGGCCTGGGACAAGGCCCACCCGGGCTTCCTCGAGGAATCCGTGGCGCTCGGCAAGGGAAGCGACACCGCGATCATGCTCTACACCTCGGGCACCACCGGAAACCCCAAGGGCGTGGTGCTTTCCTACGACAACCTGGTCAAGACCAGCCGCGCCTACGCCGAGTTCGAGGGGCTGCGCGACGACGACGAGGTGCTTGCCTACCTGCCCATGGCCTGGATCGGGCAGAACCTCTTCTCTTATGCGCAGTGGCTGGTGACGGGGTTCCGGATCAATTGCCCGGAATCGTCCGAGACCGTCATCACCGACATGCGCGAGATCGGGCCCACCTATTACTTCGCCCCGCCGCGGGTGCTGGAGGCGCTGCTCACCCAGGTGACCATCCGCATGGAGGACGCGGGGGCCGTGAAGCGCTGGCTCTTCCGGCACTTCATGGAGGTCGCGCGCCGGGTGGGGGCGCGGATCCTCGACGGGCTGCCCGTCTCCGGGATCGACCGGCTGCGCTACGCGCTGGGCGGGCTCTTCATCTACGGGCCGCTGCGCAACTCGCTGGGGATGTCGCGCGTGCGCATCGCCTACACCGCGGGCGAGGCCATCGGCCCGGACCTCTTCATCTTCTACCGCTCGCTCGGCATCAACCTGAAGCAGATCTACGGCCAGACGGAGACCTGCGTGATGGTCTGCGTGCAGCCCAACGGGCAGGTGAAGCCCGACACCGTCGGCCCGCCCATGAAGGGCGTGGAAGTCAAACTCATGGACAACGGCGAGATCGTGCTGCGGAGCCCCGGCCTCTTCGTCGAGTACCACCAGAACGCAGAGGCCACGCGGGAGGCGAAGGACGCCGACGGCTGGTACCACACGGGGGACGCGGGCTACTTCGACGCCGACGGGCACCTGAAGATCATCGACCGGGCCAAGGACGTGGGCAAGCTCCAGGGCGGCACGCTCTTCGCGCCCAAGTATTTGGAGAACAAGCTGAAGTTCTTCGCCGCCATCAAGGAAGCCGTGGCCTTCGGTGATTCGCGCCCGGCGGCGGCGGCCATCATCAACATCGACCTGCAGGCAGTGGGCGACTGGGCGGAACGGCGCGGGATTGCCTACTCCGGCTACCAGGACCTCGCGGCCAAGCCACAGGTCTACGAGCTGGTGCGCGAGTGCGTGGAGAAGGTGAACGCCGATCTCGCGGCCGATCCGAAGTTGGCCGGCAGCCAGATCCACCGCTTCGTGGTGCTGCACAAGGAACTCGACGCGGACGACGGCGAGCTCACGCGCACGCGCAAGGTGCGCCGGCGATACATCGCCGAGAAGTACGAATCCGTGGTCCACGCGCTCTACACCGACACCGACCACTGCTGGGTCGAGGCGCAGGTGCGTTTCGAGGACGGTCGGACGGGCTCCGTGCGCGCGCAGCTCGCGGTGCGCGAGGCGAAGGTCTTCCCGGCCGCGGCGGGGCAGAAGGCGGCATGAGCGCCCCGGCCCGCCAGTTCGGCGACGTGATTCTCAAGGTGGAGGACATCTCGCTCGCCTTCGGCGGCGTGAAGGCGCTGACCGACATCAGCTTCGACGTGCGCGAGCACGAGATCCGCGCGATCATCGGCCCCAACGGCGCGGGCAAGAGCTCGATGCTGAACGTCATCAACGGCGTCTACCACCCGCAGAAGGGCAAGGTCACCTACCGGGGCGAGGCGCGCCACGCCATGGACCCGCACCGCGCCGCCCGTATGGGCATTGCGCGCACCTTCCAGAGCCTCGCGCTCTTCAAGGGCATGTCGGTGCTGGACAACATGCTCGCCGGCAGGAACCTCATGATCCGCTCCAACATCCTGCTGCAGGCGCTGCGCATCGGGCCCGCGCTGCGCGAAGAGGTGCACCATCGCCGCCGCGTCGAGGAGATCATCGATTTCCTGGAGATCCAGCACATCCGCAAGACCCCCGTGGGCCGGCTCCCGTACGGCCTGCAGAAGCGGGTCGACCTGGGCCGCGCGCTCGCCGCCGAGCCCAAGGTGCTGCTCCTGGACGAGCCGATGGCCGGCATGAACGTCGAGGAGAAACAGGACATGTGCCGCTTCGTGGTCGACGTGAACGACGAGTTCGGCACCACCATCGTCCTGATCGAGCATGACATGGGCGTCGTGATGGATCTCTCCGACCGCGTCGCGGTGCTCGACTACGGAAAGCTGATCGGCGACGGCACGCCAGACGAGATCCGCGCGAACCAGGCGGTCATCGACGCCTATCTCGGCGTGAAGCACTGAGGACGCGCCATGGAATTCCTCCAGAAGAAATGGCTGACCTGGGCGCTCTTCGCGATCCTTGGCATCGCGGCGTTCGCGCCGCTCTACGCCGGCGGCGCGCGGTTCCCCCAGTGGCTGGAAGTGGTGCTCGGCGGCCTCATGTCGGGCGTGCTCTATTCGCTCGTCGCACTCGGCCTCGTCCTCATCTTCAAGGCTTCGGGCGTGTTCAACTTCGCCCAGGGCGCGATGGTGCTCTTCGCCGCACTCTCGCTGGTGCGCCTGATGGAATTCATGCCGCTCGCGGTGGCGCTCGCGGTCACGATGGTGATCATGATCCTTGTCGCCTGGCTCATCGAGCGGCTGGTGCTGCGCCCGCTCGTGAACCAGGAAGGCATCGTCCTCTTCATGGCCACGCTCGGCATCGCCTACTTCCTCGACGGACTGGGCCAGACGATCTGGGGCAGCGACATATACACGCTCGACGTGGGCATGCCCAAGACCCCCAAGATCTTCCTCGAGAGCACGTTCGAGGGCGGAATCCTCGTCGGCATGGAGGACGTGATCGCGGCGATCCTCGCGGCCACGCTCGTGGGGCTGCTCGCGCTCTTCTTCCAGAAGACGGGCACCGGGCGGGCGCTCAGGGCCGTGGCCGACGACCACCAGGCCGCGCAGTCGATCGGCATACCGCTCAATCGCATCTGGGTGATCGTGTGGAGCGTCTCGGGGCTGGTGGCACTCGTGGCCGGCATCATCTGGGGCTCGAAGCTGGGCGTGCAGTTCTCGCTGCAGCTCGTGGCGCTCAAGGCCCTGCCGGTGGTGATACTCGGCGGATTCACCTCCATTCCGGGCGCGATCATCGGCGGGCTCATCATCGGGCTGGGCGAGAAGCTCTCAGAGGTCTACCTCGGCCCCTACCTCGGCGGGGGCATCGAGAACTGGTTCGCCTACGTGCTCGCCCTCGTCTTCCTCCTCTTCCGCCCCGAAGGCCTCTTCGGCGAGCGGCACATCGATCGGGTGTAGCGCGTGATCTACCGCGAAACCGGCCAGTACAAGACCACCTACGAGGCGGACCAGCAGCTCTTTCCCATCTTGCAGGACAAGATATTCATCCTGCTCGTGCTCGCCTTCGCGTTCGGCGCCGTGCCGTTCCTCGCGAGCGAGTACCTCTTCCGCGCGATCCTGGTCCCGTTCCTGATCCTCGCGCTGGCGGCCATCGGCCTGAACATCCTCGTGGGCTTCTGCGGGCAGGTATCGCTGGGAACCGGGGGGTTCATGGCGGTGGGCGCGTACGCGGCCTACAACCTCGCCGTGCGGGTGCCGGATCTGAACCTCATCGTGATCTTCCTGCTGGCCGGGCTCGCCTCGATGGTCGTGGGGGTGCTCTTCGGGCTGCCGAGCCTGAGGATCAAGGGTTTCTACCTCGCCGTGGCCACACTCGCCGCGCAGTTCTTCCTCGACTGGGCGTTCGCGCGCATCTCCTGGTTCACCAACGACTCGCCCTCGGGCTCGGTGACCGCGCCGCCGCTCCAGATGTTCGGCTGGACGATCAACTCCCCGGTGGAGAAATACCTTTTCGTGCTCGCGTTCGTCTGCGTCTTCGCGCTCATTGCGCGCAACCTCACGCGCGGGGCGATCGGGCGAAGCTGGATGGCAATGCGCGACATGGACGTTGCGGCGGAAGTGATCGGAATCCGGCCGCTCTACGCCAAGGTGACCGCCTTTGCGGTGAGTTCCTTCTTCGTGGGAGTCGCGGGCGCGCTCTGGGCGTTCGTCTATCTCGGCGCCTGGGAGCCGCTCGCCTTCGACGTGAACCGCTCCTTCCAGCTGCTCTTCATGGTGATCATCGGCGGCCTGGGATCGATCCTCGGCTCCTTCCTGGGGGCTGCGTTCATCGTGATCCTGCCGCTCATGCTGAACCAGATGCCGGGCTGGCTCGGCATCGACATGTCCACCGCGCTCATCTCGCACATGGAGATCATGATCTTCGGTGCGCTCATCGTGTTCTTCCTGATCGCCGAACCCCACGGGCTAGCCCGCCTGTGGGCCGTCGGCAAGGAAAAGCTCCGGCTCTGGCCGTTCCCGCACTGAACCGCGCGACGCCCTGGCTGACGAAACAACCCACCGCAGTACCACAACAAGGAGGATGGAGATGAAAGCGAACATCAAGCTGAAGGCCGCGGCCGTCGCACTGGCCGTCGCGGGCGCGCTGGGTGGCGTGCAGGACGCCGCCGCGCAGGCCAACGAGATTTTCATTCCGGTGCTCGTCTACCGCACCGGCGCGTACGCCCCCAACGGCGTGCCGTGGGCGAACGGCTTCGTCGATTACCTGAAGCTCGTGAACGAACGCGACGGCGGCGTGAACGGCACCAAGCTCGCCTTCGAGGAATGCGAGACCGGCTACGCGACGGACCGCGGCGTGGAGTGCTACGAGCGCCTGAAGAGCAAGAAGCCCGTCGCCGTGAATCCGCTGTCCACGGGCATCACCTTCGCGCTCACGGAGAAGGTGCCCATCGACAAGATCGCGCTCATGACCACGGGCTACGGCCGCTCCGAGAGCGCCGATGGCAGCGTCTTCGCCTGGAACTTCCCGCTGCTGGGGACCTACTGGTCCGCCGCCGACATGCTGGTGCAGCACGTGGCCAAGAAGGGCAGCCTGAAGGGCAAGAAGATCGCGCTGGTCTACCACGACTCGCCCTACGGCAAGGAGCCGATCAAGGTCCTCGAGGAACACTCGAAGAAGCACGGCTTCGACTTCATCAAGCTGCCGGTGACCCACCCGGGCGTGGAGCAGAAGGCCACCTGGCTGCAGATCCGCCAGCAGCGCCCGGACTACGTCTTCCTGTGGGGATGGGGCGTGATGAACTCGACCTCCATCAAGGAGGCGATCGCGGTGTCCTACCCGCGCCTGCAGATGTACGGCGTGTGGTGGTCCGCGGCCGAGCCCGACGTGCTTCCCGCGGAAGCCGCTGCCAAGGGCTACAACGGCCTGGCGCTGGGCCACTCGAACGAGCGCGACGCGCCCGTGCACAAGGACATCGCGAAGCACCTCTACGACAAGGGCAAGGGCACGGCCGGCAACAAGAGCGAGGTCGGCGACGTGCTCTACAACCGCGGGATGATTTCCGCCATGCTCGTGGTCGAAGCGATCCGCTCGGCGCAGGCCAAGACGAAGAAAAAGGTCGTCACCGGCGAGGACGTGCGCTGGGGCGCGGAGAACCTGAACCTGCCGGCCGCGCGCATCAAGGCGATGGGTTTTGCGGACATGGTCCAGCCGGTGAAGACCTCGTGCAACGACCACGAGGGCGTGCACCGTGCCCGGATCCACACCTGGGACGGCAACACCTGGAGCTACACCTCCGACTGGCTCGAGGCGGACGCGAAGTTCCTCAATCCGCTGATCAAGGCCCAGGCAAAGGCCTACGCGGCGGAGAAGAAGATCGCGCCGCGCGACTGCTCCAAGGAGAAGTAGGCAGAAAGTACTGCCGGGACGGGGCTCGCCCCGTCCCGGGCCTTCCCCACGAAGACGAGTCCCATGCCCGACAACGCCAAGCCCCTCCTCGAAGTCAACGGCATCGAGGTCATCTACAACCACGTGATCCTCGTGCTGAAGGGGGTTTCGCTCGTGGTGTCCGAAGGGGGCATCGTGGCGCTCCTGGGCGCCAACGGGGCCGGCAAGACCACGACCCTCAAGGCGATCTCGAATCTCCTGCGGGCCGAACGCGGAGAGGTGACCAAGGGCTTGATCGAGTTCCGCGGCCAGCGGGTCGACCGCCTGACGCCCTCCGACCTGGTCAAGCGCGGCGTGATCCAGGTGATGGAGGGGCGCCACTGCTTCGCCCACCTCACCGTCGACGACAACCTGATGACGGGGGCCTACACGCGAACGGCCTCTCGCGCCGAGATCCGCGCCGACCTCGAGCGGGTCTACGAGTTCTTTCCGCGCCTGAAGCTTCGCCGAACGTCGCTGGCCGGCTACACCTCGGGCGGCGAGCAGCAGATGACCGCCATCGGGCGCGCGCTCATGGCGAGGCCCACGATGATCCTGCTGGACGAGCCCTCCATGGGACTCGCGCCGCAGATCGTCGAGGAGATCTTCGAGATCGTGAAGAACCTGAACACGAAGGAAAAGGTGAGCTTCCTGCTCGCCGAGCAGAACACGATGGTGGCGCTGCGCTTCGCCGACTTCGGCTACATCCTGGAGAACGGCCGCGTGGTGATGGAGGGCAGCGCCCACGCGCTCTCCGAGAACGAGGACGTGAAGGAGTTCTACCTCGGCATCTCCACCGCGGGGCGCAAGAGCTTCCGCGACAGCAAGAACTACCGGCGCCGCAAGCGCTGGCTGTCCTGATGGGAGAGCACTACGACGCCCTCGAGACCCGCGATCCGGCGGTTCGCGAGCGCGAGCTGATGGCGCGCCTTCCGGCGCAGGTGGCGCTTGCACGCAGCTCGACCGCGCACTTCGCGCGCGTCCTTTCGGCCGTCGATCCCGAGACCGTGCGCACGCGCGCGGCACTGGCGGGCCTGCCGGTCACGCGCAAGTCCGCACTGATGGAGCTGCAGAAGGCCGCCCCGCCCTTCGGGGGCCTCAATGCCACGCCGGCGTCGGGCCTCGCGCGGATCTTCGCCTCCCCCGGCCCGATCTACGATCCGGAAGGGCGTCGGCCGGATTTCTGGCGCACCGCGCGCGGGCTCTTCGCCGCCGGCTTCCGCGCGGGGGACGTGGTGCTCAACTGCTACTCCTACCACCTCACGCCGGCGGGGAGCATGTTCGAGACGGGCCTGCACCGCCTCGGCTGCGCCGTGATCCCGGGCGGCGTGGGACAGACGGAGCTGCAGGCGCGCGTGATCGCGGACCTGAAGCCCTCGGGCTATGTGGGGACGCCCTCGTTCCTGAAGCTCATCCTCGAGAAGTGCGACGAGCTGGGCACCGACGCATCCTCCCTCAAGCGTGCGCTCGTCTCCGGCGAGGCCTTCCTGCCGCCGGTCCGCGAGTTCCTGCGCGGGCGGGGAATCGAGGCCTCCCAGGCGTACGGCACGGCCGACCTCGGGGTGATCGCCTACGAGACGCCGGCGCGCGAAGGGCTCGTGGTGGACGAGGAAGTGGTGATGGAGATCGTCCGTCCGGGAACGGGCGACCCGGTCGCCGAGGGCGAGGTGGGCGAGGTGGTCGTCACCCCGTTCAACGAGGACTACCCGCTGGTGCGCTTCGCCACCGGGGACCTCTCCGCGGTGCTGCCGGGGCCGAGCCCCTGCGGGCGCACGAACCTGCGCATCAAGGGCTGGATGGGCAGGGCGGACCAGACGACCAAGGTCCGGGGGATCTTCGTGCATCCGGAGCAGGTCGCGCAGGTGGTCGGCCGCCACGGCCTTGGCCGGTCCCGGCTCGTGGTGGACAACGACGGGGGCAACGACACGCTCCTGCTGCGCGTCGAGCGCGAAGGCTTGCCGGATGCGCAGCTCGTGCAGGCGGTCGAGGCCACGCTCCGGGACGTGACCAAGCTGCGCGGCGAGGTGCATTTCGTCGCCTCCGGCACGCTTCCCAACGACGGAAAGGTCATCGAGGACGTGCGCAAGTACGCCTGAGCGGCCCGCGGGCGGGACGGGGCTTTGCGTCAGTCGTCGGCGCCTTCGGCGCGCGGGAATGCCACCACGTGGTCGACGTGGAGCTTGATGCCGATCTTCTCCCCGATGGCGTGGTTGTGGTGCGAGGGCACCAGCGAAAGGAGCTGCTTGCCGTCGTCGAGCTTCAGGGTGTAGAGGAATTCCGCGCCGCGGAACGCCTTCTTCACGACCTCGGCCTTGAGCACCGCGTCGTCGTCGTGCTGCACGTCGTCGGGACGAAGCAGGAGGGCGACCGGCATGCCCGGCTTCAGTTCGCATCCCGGGCAGTGCCTGAGCGCGCCCAGCACGGTGTCGATGCCGTCGCTCTCGGAGGCGAGCCCGTCGATCAGCACGCCTTCGCCGACGAAGTCCGCCACGAACCGCGATACCGGGCGGTGGTAGAGGTTGTAGGCGGTGTCCCATTGCTCGATGCGTCCCTTGCGCATCACGCCGACGGTATCGGCCATGGCGAAGGCCTCGTTCTGGTCGTGGGTCACGAGGAGGGCGGTCGTGCCCTGGGCCTTGAGGATCGCGCGCACCTCGATGGACAGGCGCTCGCGCAGGTCGCCGTCGAGATTGGAGAAGGGCTCGTCCAGGAGCAGCAACTGCGGGCCCGGGGCGAGGGCGCGCGCGAGTGCGACGCGCTGCTTCTGCCCGCCGGAGAGTTCGTGCGGGTATTTGGTGCCCGATCCGGGCAGGCCCACCAGCGCGAGCAGCTCGGCGGCCCGCCGGCGCCGGTCGGCGCGTGCGTGGTCGCGCAGTCCGAAGGCCACGTTGTCCATGGCGTCTAGGTGGGGAAAGAGCGCGTAGTCCTGGAACACGACGCCGATGCGCCGCGATTCCGTCGGCACCGTGAAACCGGGCCTGCTCACCACCTGGCCGCGGATGGCGATTTCGCCCTCGTGGGCCGCCTCGAGGCCTGCGATGCAGCGCAGCGCCGTGGTCTTGCCGCAGCCGCTGGGCCCCAGCAGGCAGCCGATCTCGCCCTCGGCCAGCGCGAGGTCAAACCCTTCGATCACCGGGGGCATTCCGGGGTAGGAAAACCGAAGATTGCGGATGTCGAGGGCCGGGGACATGAGAAGCATTATAGCTTGGAAGTTGCTAAGTGTTTGATATGGCGCAATGCGCCATTGTGACTTCTCCGGAGAATGTTTTTCCATTGACAAATGCGAATCATTCCTAATAATAGAATTCATTCTACTTTGGAGCGCCTCATGAAACCCGCTGCCCCACTTCTGGCCGCTGTCCTCTTCGCCCTGCCTGCCGTCGCCCAGGACAAGGTCCTGAACCTCTATTCCTCGCGCCATTACCAGACTGACGAGGCCCTGTATGAAGGCTTCACGAAAAAGACCGGAATCAAGGTGAACCGCATCGAGGCCAACGAGGACGCGCTCCTGGAAAGGATCAAGAACGAGGGGGCGAGGAGCCCTGCCGATGTCCTCGTGACCGTGGACGCGGGCAGGCTCTGGCGCGCCGAGCAGCTCGGGCTCTTCGCCCCGGTGAAATCGAAAGTCCTGGAAGAACGCATTCCCGGCGAGCTGCGTCACCCGGACGGGCTCTGGTTCGCCTTCTCGGTGCGTGCCCGCCCGATCTTCTATCGCAAGGGCGCGGTCGACCCGGCGCAGGTCCGCGACTACGAGGATCTCGCCGACCCGAAGTGGAAGGGAAAAATCTGCATCCGCTCGAGCGCCAACATGTACAACCTGTCGCTCATGAGTTCCATGATCGCCGGCGCGGGCCCGGTCAAGGCGGAGCAGTGGGCCGCGGGGGTCGTGGCCAACTTCGCCCGCAGTCCCAAGGGCGGGGACACCGACCAGATCAAGGCGGTCGCCGCGGGAGAGTGCCAGCTCGCCGTGGCCAACACCTACTACTACGTGCGGCTCCTCAAGTCCGGCAAGCCCGAGGACCGCGCGATCGCGGAAAAGGTGGGCGTGATCTTCCCGAACCAGTCGGGACGCGGCACCCACGTGAACGTCTCCGGGGCGGGGGTCCTCAGGAACGCGCCCCATCGCGAGACGGCGATCAGGTTCCTCGAGTACCTGGCGGGCGACGAGGCGCAGGCCTACTTCGCCAACGGCAACAACGAGTACCCCGCCGTCGGAAAGGTGCGCGGCAATCCCGAGCTGGCCGCACTCGGCGAGTTCCGCAAGGACACCATCAACGTGACGCTGCTCGGGAAGAACCAGGCCGCGGCGCAGCAGGCCTACGACCGCGCGGGCTGGAAGTAGCGCGCACCGGGGCGCCGCGCTAGCCGGAGCGCGCCTCCTCCGGCCGGACCATGCGCCGGGCGGCGACGATGAGCGGCACGAGTCCCACGGCCACGATCGCGAGCGATGCGGTGGACGCTTCCGCCAGGCGCTCGTCGGAGGCGAGGTTGTAGGCCTGCACGGCCAGCGTGTCGAAGTTGAACGGCCGCATCACGAAAGTGGCCGGCAGTTCCTTCATCACGTCCACGAACACCAGCAGCGCGGCGGTGACGAGGCTCGTGCGCATCATCGGCAGGTGCACGCGCGCGAGCGTCTCCGCGGGGCCGAGTCCCAGGGAGCGCGCCGCATCCTCCATGGACGGGGTGATCCGCGCGAGCCCCGCCTCCACGGTCTGCAGCGCGACCGCGAGGAAACGGATGAGGTACGCGTAGACCAGGGCCACGAGGCTGCCGGTGAGCACGAGGCCCACGGAAACGCCCCACAGCGCGTCGAGCGCGTCGGCGAGCAGGTTGTCCAGCCTCGCCGCCGGGATCAGGACGCCGACGGCGATCACCGCGCCCGGCACGGCGTATCCCAGGGACGCGACGCGGTTCATCGCGCCCGCGACGGGGCTTCGCGAGATGCGCGCGCCGTAGGCCATCACGACGGCGAGCGCGACCGCGATGGCTGCAGTGATCGTGGCCACCAGGAAGCTGTTGGCTGCGAGCGTGGCGAAGCGCGCGCCGAACTGGCCGTCGCCGCCCTGGAGCGCGAGGTTCGCGAGGATGGCCGCCGGAATGGCGAAGCCCAACGCGAGCGGGACGATGCAGGTCGCCAGCGCCGCGACGCGAGCGCCCCCCGACAGATCCATGCGCGACCGGCGACGCGACGAGGGCACGTCGTGGAAACGTGCACGGCGGCGCGCCATGCGCTCGGCTGCGAGGAGCACGACCACGAAGGCTAGCAGGATCATGGAGAGCTTCGCGGCCGCCACCGGTTCCCCCATGGAGAGCCAGGCGCGGAAGATCCCCGTGGTGAAGGTCTGCACGCCGAAATAGGACACCGTGCCGAAGTCGGCCAGGGTTTCCATGCAGGCCAGCGCAGCGCCTGCGGCAACCGCCGGGCGGGCGAGCGGCAGGCTCACGCGGAAGAACGCCCGCCACGGGGGAAGGCCCAGCGTGCGCCCGGCTTCCGCGAGCGACGGCGACTGGTCCAGGAAGGCCACGCGCGCGAGGAGGTAGACATAGGGGTAGAGGACCGCGACGAACATCGCCGCCGCGCCCGGCAGCGAGCGGATCTCGGGAAACCAGTAGTCGCCCGCGGCCCAGCCGAAGAGCTCGCGCAGGCCCGACTGCACGGGCCCCGCGAACTGCAGCGCGTCGGTGTACGCGTAGGCGATCACGTAGGCGGGCATCGCGAGCGGCAGCGCGAGCGCCCATTCGAAGACGCGTCGCCCGGGGAACTCGCAGTTGGCCACGACCCACGCGCAGGCCACACCCACGACCGTCGTGCCCACGGCCACCAAAGCGACGAGGACGGCGGAATTGAGGGCGTAGTCGGGCAGCACGGTGGCCACCAGGTGCGCCCACGCCTGGCCGCCGGGCACGAAGAGGTTCGCCGCCACCACGGCGATCGGGGCGGCGAGCGCGATCGCGATGGCGACGGCGGCCGCGTTCCAGGAGCGCGTGCCCAGCCTCGGCGCCGGGCGGGGCGCGCCCCGCGTCGATTCGAGGGCTTGCATGCCGCGAGTGTATCAACGGGCCTTGCCGGCGGCTCGCATGGCCCTTGCGCTAGCCCATCGGGACGGTTGCGCCGGGCGCCCGCAGGCGCGACAAAGCGCCGGAAGAACAAGTACTTGACAACTTCCTCGGGGGCCCGCTTCCGGTGTTCCGGCGAGAGCGAAAGGAATTGCCCCGGGCTGCGTCGTCGGCTAAACTAGCCAGCTTTTCCAACGGGTCGTGGCGTCAACTGCCGGGGCTCCCACGGGGCCGGCGAGCCAGCCAGGCCCCACGCGCAAGAAGCGAGGATAAATGGCCAGCAAGACGAAGATCCTGACCGAGGCGGAAATACTCAAGATGCCCAAGTCGGACTACATGAACGCCGCGCAGCTGCGCTTCTTCAAGGGGCAGCTGATGGAGTTGCAGCGCCAGTTGCGCGAGAACGCGGGCGCCACGACGGAGCACCTGCGGGAGCTCTCCTTCGCCCCCGATCCTGCGGACCGCGCCACGCTTGAGGAAGAGCACGCCCTGGAGCTGCGCACGCGGGACCGCGAGAGGAAGCTCCTGAAGAAGATCGACAGCTCGCTCGCGCGGATCGAGGACGGCTCCTACGGTTTCTGCGAGGAGACCGGCGAGCCCATCGGCCTGCAGCGTCTCATCGCCAGGCCCACGGCGACCCTGTCCATCGAGGCCCAGGAACGCCGCGAGATGAAGCAGAAGCTCTACGGCGAATAGCAAGCGCAAATCTCCTAAAACGGGCGCCGCCTGGCGCCCGTTTCGCTTTCTGCGACCGCCGTAGGATGGTCGCCGGCTCGTCTGCAGCAACCGCGACCCACCCCCAAGAGAAGCTCATGCGCAACCCCGATTTCATCAACTTCGAACCGAAGACCCGATTCACGAGGAGGGAATTCGTCATGACCACCCTGGCCACGGGATTCGCGGCGGCCGTCCAGCCGGTGTCCGCGTCCACGCAGATCACGACCGACTCCCGGGGACTCACGGCGGGCGAGGTGAAGATCGCCGTGAAGGACGGGGAGATCCCCGCGTATCGCGCGATGCCCGCGGGCGGGAAGAACCTCCCGACGGTGCTCGTCGTCCAGGAGATCTTCGGCGTGCACGAGCACATCAAGGACGTATGCCGGCGTTTCGCGAAGGCGGGCTACCTCGCCATCGCCCCGGAGATGTACGCACGCCAGGGCGACGTGTCGAAGCTGGACGACATCGACCAGATCCGCCCGATCGTCGCGAAGGTGCCCGATGCACAGGTGATGTCCGACCTCGACGCGGCCGCGGGCTGGGCCGCGAAGCACGGCGGCAACCCGGCGAAGCTCGCCATCACCGGCTTCTGCTGGGGCGGGCGCGTCACGTGGCTCTACGCGGCGCACAACCAGGACGTGAAGGCGGGCGTGGCCTGGTACGGCCGCGTCGTGGGGCAGGCGAGCAAGTTGACGCCGAAGCATCCGATCGACCTCGTGGGCGACATCAACGCGCCCGTGCTCGGCCTCTATGGCGGCGCGGACGGCGGCATCCCGAACGACACCGTGGACAAGATGCGCGCCGCCCTCAAGGCTGCAGGCAAGAAGTCCGAGATCCACACCTATCCGGGAATGCCCCACGCCTTCCACGCGGACTACCGGCCGAGCTACCGCAAGGAGGCGGCCGACGACGGCTGGAAGCGCCTCCTCGACTGGTTCCGCAAGCACGGCGTGGCCTGACCACCCGGATCGCCCCGCGCGCTGCACCGATCGACGCGGCGCGCCGGGGCGGCGCTCCCCCACCATGAAGACGCAGGAAGCGTTAGCGGTGCAGGCCGGCGCGCTGCGGCTGGGGGAGGTCCTCGAGGACCGGGCGATCACCGTGGTTTTTCAGCCGATCCTCGCGCTGGGCGATGGCGGAATCGTGGGCCATGAGGCGCTGGTGCGCGGCCCCGCCGGAAGCTGGCTCGAGTCCCCGACCGCGCTCTTCGCCGCCGCACGCGAGGCGGGATGCTACGAGCAGCTCGCGGTCATCTGCATCCAGGAGACGCTGCGGTCGTTCTCCGCACAAGGCTCGCGGGGCCTGCTCTTCCTCAACATGTCGCCGCGCCTCGTGCAGCAGCCGGGGTTCGATCCGGCCCGCGCCCGGCGCTTTCTCGAGGACCTGGAACTGCGCCCCGCGAGCATGGTGATCGAGCTGACCGAGGACTTTCCCGCGATCGACCTCGGGCACCTGCGCGAGTCGCTGCTGCTCTATCGCTCCATGGGGTTTCGCGTGGCGCTCGACGATCTTGGCGAGGGCTTTTCGACGCTGCGCCTGTGGTCCGAACTGCGCCCTGAGTTCGTGAAGGCCGACAAGCACTTCGTGCGCGGCATCGCCCGGGACGCGGTCAAGCGCCAGTTCCTGCGCTCCATCCAGCACATCGCGCACCGCAGCGGCTCGCAGGTGATCGCCGAGGGGGTCGAGGGCGTCGAGGATTTCCGGGTGGCGCGCAGGATCGGCATCGCGCTCGCGCAAGGGTGGTTCATCGGCCGTCCGGGCACCAGCCTCACGTAGCGGGACGCAGCCCCCCGCGGCCTATCGCGCGGGTGCGCGGCGTTCCCACACCTGCCAGCGCTCCTTGCCGGCAAAGACATCGATCGAGTCCGGCACCGCGAGATCCACGGTTTTTTCGAATGATTGCGCGAGAAGCCGGTCGAGTTCTTCCTGCCCGTGCAACGGGAACGGCGGGCCTCGCTCGCCCGAATCCAGGTAAAAGAAGCCCGCGAGAACGGCCCCGGGCGCAAGCAGCCCGGCCACGCGCGCGGCCCAAGGCTCCCAGAGCCGGCGCGGAAGCGCGCAGAGAAAGGCGCGTTCGTAGACCATGGCCCACGGCCGCGCGAGATCGGAGGCGAAGAAATCGGCCTCGCGCACGCGATCGGCGAAAGGACCGAGGACGGGAAGGGCGGCCGCGAGCGCCGCGGCGCTGAAGTCGATACCGAGCACGTCCAGGCCCGACTGCGCGAGAAATCGGACGTCGTGCCCCGAGCCGCATCCGGGCACCAGCACCGGACCCTGCGGGGGCCTGCGCGCGACGTGCTCGCGAAGCTGCGCGGGCACCGCGCCCGCGTCCCAGGGCGTGAAGGCCGCCCGGTAGCGCATTTCCCAGAAATCGGGGGACGCCGGATCGGAGCGCGGAAACTCGTGGGCGGCCATGTCCGGGATGGTAGCGCCCAACGGCTATACTTCGCGCTCTCCCGACGCCCTGGCGACCTGCACTTGCTTGCGCGATTCCTCCTGGCGGCGGCGATCCTCGCCGTTGCCTCCTGCACGCCCGCCCCCGAAACCGGACGCGGCACCCTGAAGCTCGCCGAGTGCCGGCTGCCCGGACTCGAGCGGGCCGTGCTGTGCGGCAGCCACGAGGTGTGGGAAGACCGCGTTCGCCGCGAAGGGCGTCGCATCGCGATCCGCGTGGCGGTGGTTCCCGCGCGCCGCCGTGGCATCGAGCCGGACCCGATCGTGGTCCTGGCGGGCGGGCCCGGGCAAGGCGCCATCGCGCTCGCCTCCCAGGTGGCGGTGCTCTTCTCGCGGCTGAACGACGTGCGCGACATCGTGCTCGTCGACCAGCGCGGCACCGGAGGCTCCCATCCGCTGGAGTGCGAGGACGACGGGAAGTCGGGGCTCCAGGCCGCTTTCGAGGATGCGCTGCCCGAGAAGATGGTGCAGGAGTGCCTCTCGTCGCTCGACGCCGACCCCCGTCACTACGCCACCTCGACGGCCGTTGCCGACCTGGACGAGGTGCTCGGCGTGCTGGGCTACGGAAACGTGAACCTGTGGGGCGGCTCCTACGGCACGCGCATGGCGCTCGAGTTCATCCGCAGGCATCCGGCGCACGTGCGCACGGCCACGCTCGACGGCGTCGCACCCATGGACATGAAGCTGCCGCTGTCCTTCGTGGCCGACGGCGAGGCTGCGGTCGACCGGCTTTTCCGCGATTGCGACGCCGAGCCGGGGTGCCGCAGGGCTTACCCGGGCTTGCGGCAGGACGTGAGCCGCCTGCGCGACCACCTGGCCAGGAGAGTCGAGCGGGTCGCGATCACCGACCCGGTGACCGGCGAGCCGCAGGAAGTGCGCGTGACGCAGGGCGTCTTCCTGTCGGGGCTTTTTCGCCCGCTCTACGCGCCCACCCTTGCGAGCCTCCTGCCGCTCGCCATCACGCGGGCCGCGGAAGGGGACTTCAATCCGCTGCTCGCCCAGAACCTCGAATTCACGCAGGACGTGTCGGAGAACCTGTCGGTGGGCCTGCACCTGTCGGTCCTTTGCTCCGAGGACGTGCCGCTCATCACGCCCGAGGATCTCGCGCGCGCCTCGCACGGCTTCTTCGGCCACGCGCTCGTCAACGATTTCCTGCGCGCCTGCCGGCATTGGCCGCGGGCGACGCTGCCCGCCGACTACTACGAGCCCGTCAGCGCCGACGTGCCCGTGCTGGTGCTCTCCGGCGGCATCGATCCGGCCACGCCGCCCCATTACGGGGAGGCGGTCGCCGCGCGCTTTCCCCGCGCCAGGCACCTGGTCGCGCCCCACCTGTCCCACGGCGTGAGCGGGCACGGTTGCGCGCCGCGCCTGATCGAGAAGTTCATCCGGGGAGCCGATGCGGCGGAGCTCGACGGGAGTTGCCTCGGCCGGATTCCGCGCCCGCTTTTCGTCTTGCCCGTGGGCGCGGCGCCATGATCGCGGTCGAGGGCCTGGCCAAGCACTTCGGCGATGTCCCGGCCGTGCGCAAGGTCTCGTTCACCGCGGCCGACGGGCGGGTCACGGGACTCCTGGGACCCAACGGCGCCGGCAAGACCACGACGCTTCGGCTCGTCTCCACGCTGCTTGCGCCAACGGCCGGGACGGTGCGGGTCGACGGCATCGACGCGGCGCGGGAACCGCTCGCGGTGCGGGCGCGGATCGGCGCGCTGTCGGATGCGCGCGGGCTCTACGCGCGGCTCACGGCGCGGGAGAACATCGCGTACTACGGCGACCTGCGCGGGATGTCGCGCGCGCAGGTGGGCGAGTCGATCGGCCGGCTCGCCGCGCTGCTGGAGCTCGAGGCGCTGCTGGACCGGCGCACCGAGGGCTTCTCGCAGGGCGAGCGCATGAAGGTCGCCATCGCCCGGGCGCTGGTGCACGACCCGCCGAACGTGATCCTGGACGAGCCCTCCAACGGCCTGGACGTGATGACCACGCGGAGCCTGCGCGACGCCGTGCGCAGGCTGCGCGAGGCGGGCAAGTGCGTCCTCTTCTCGAGCCACGTGATGCAGGAGGTCGCGGCACTCTGCGACGAGATCGTGATCGTCTCCCAGGGGGTCGTGTCGGCGGCCGGATCGCCCGCGGCGCTGCGCGAGCTGGCGGGCTGCGAGGATCTCGAGGAGGCCTTCGTGCGGCTTTCCGGGCCCGCGGCCGGGGGCGCGCCGTGATCGGCCGCGTGTTCACCGTCTTCGCCAAGGAGGTCCGCGACGCCCTGCGAGACCGGCGCACGGCCCTCATGGTGCTCGTGGCCTCCATGGTGACCGGCCCGGTGACGCTCGTGCTGGTGGCCCAGTTCGTCTCCGGCCTCGAGGAGCGCGCCGCCACGCTCAAGGTGCGCATGGTGGGTGCGGAGCACGCACCGGCGCTCGTCAACTTCCTGCAGCGCGCCGACGTTGAAATGGAGCGGGCCCCGGAGGATTACGCCGCGCGCGTGAAGGAGGGGCGCCTCGATGCGGTGATCGTCGTCCCCGCCGGCTTCCACGAGCGCTGGCTCGCCCACGAGGACGCGCGCGTCGAGCTGGTCTACGACGATTCGCGCACGGAATCCTCGCCGGCAATCCGCCAGTCCGAACGCCTGCTCAACGCCTTCAACCGGGAGACCGCGCAGCTTCGCCTCATGGCGCGCGGGGTGAGCCCCTCGCTCAACGAGAGCGTCCGGGTCGATCGCATCAACGCGGCCACGCCGCGCCAGAGGGGAGCCGTGCTGCTGTTCATCATTCCCATGTTCGCCATCCTCGCGCCGCTGCTGGGCGGCATGACCCTTGCGATCGACGCGACGGCGGGCGAGCGCGAGCGCGGGTCCCTCGAGCCGCTGCTCGCCCACCCGGTGCCGACGGTCGTGTTCGCCGTGGGCAAGTGGCTCGCGGCCTGGGCGAGTGCGGCCACGGTGGCGCTCGTGACGCTCGCCGGATTCCTCGCGGCGGCGCTGCTCTTCGCGCAACGCAAGCTCCCGGCGCTGCTGCAGTTCGGCTGGCCAGAATTCGCGCTCTTCGTCGCCGTGGTGGTGCCCCTCGCCGCGCTCACCTCGGCCTCGCAGATGCTCATCTCCACCTTCGGGCGCACGTACCGGGAGGCGCAGACGTACGTGAGCTATTTGGCGACCGCGGTGACCTTCGTGCCGCTCGTGGTGATGTTCAGCGGTGCCCGCGAGGCCCCCTGGCAGGCGGCAGTTCCGGCCCTGGGCCAGCTCATGGCACTCACGCGCATCCTGCGCGGCGATGGCCTGTCGGCCTGGGATGCCATCGTGCCCGCGGCAGTCTGCCTGGGGCTCGCGGTTGCGGCGGTGGCGGTGGTGGCGAGGCTGCTGCGCGACGAGCGCATCGTGTTCGGCCGCTCGTGACGATCGACCTCGTGCGCCATTTCGCCGCCGGCGGCACTTTCGAGCGCGCCCTGCCGGGCTGGCGCGTGCGCGCGCAGCAGCTCGAATTCGCCGAGGCCGTGCTGGCCGCCATCGAGTCTTCGGGAGTGCTGATCGCGGAAGCCGGCACCGGGACGGGCAAGACCTTCGCCTACCTCGCTCCGGCGCTCATCGCGGGCGGGCGCGTCATCGTCTCCACCGGCACCAAGACGCTCCAGGACCAGCTCTTCCACCGCGACCTGCCGCTCGTGCGCGAGACCCTGGGTGTGCCCGCCACGCTCGCGCTCCTGAAGGGTCGCGCGAACTACGTTTGCCTGCACCACGTCGAGGAGTCCGCGGCGGGCGGCCTGTTCGCGTCGCGGGAGGAGGCAAAGGATATCCACGCGATCGTGCGCTTCGCCGGCCGCTCGTCGTCGGGGGACCGCGCCGAGTGCCTGGAGGTGCCGGAGTTTTCCGGGGCCTGGGCGCGCGCCACCTCGACGCGGGAGAACTGCCTGGGCTCCAAGTGCCGCCATTACGAGGACTGCTTCGTGATGAAGGCCCGCAAGGCGGCCAACGACGCCGACCTCGTGGTCGTGAACCACCACCTCTTCTTCGCCGACGTCGTGCTGCGCGACGAGGGCGTGATGGACCTCCTGCCCAGCGCGAACACGATTGTCTTCGACGAGGCGCACCACCTGCCGGACCTCGCCAGGCTCTTCTTCGGGCAATCGGTGTCGACGGCGCAGGTGGTCGAGCTCGCGCGCGATGCGCGCGCCGCGCAACTGCTGCACGCGAAGGAAAGCCCGGCCATCGGCGAGGCCGCGCAGGAAGCCGACCGCGCCGCGCGCGACGTGCGCATCGCGCTCGGCACCGGGACGGGCCGCTTCGGCGCCGCGCAGCTCGACGCCAACGGGGATCTCGGGCGGGCGCTGGACGCGCTAAACGAAAAGCTCGGCGCGCTGGGCGAGCACCTCGCGGCGCAGGCCGAGCGCGGCGATGAGCTTCGCAACGCGCATGCGCGCACCACGCAGCTTCGCGAGGCCATCGCGGACTGGCGCGGGGAAGGGGGGGAGGGTGCGGTGCGCTGGGTCGAGGCCTACGTCCAGTCGGCGGTGTTCAACCGCACGCCGCTCGACGTAGGCCCGATCTTCGCGCAGCAGGTCGCGGGCGGGAAGCGTGCCTGGGTCTTCACTTCGGCAACCCTTTCGGTGGGCGGCGATTTCCGCCATTTCCAGTCGGAGCTGGGCCTGGCCGATGCGGCGACCCGGCACTGGGAAAGCCCTTACGATTTCGGCAGCCAGGCCCTGCTCTACGTGCCCGAGGGCCTGCCGGAGCCCAACAGCCCCGGTTACACCGAGTCCGTGATCGACGCGACCTATCCCGTCATCGAAGCCGCGGGTGGGCGCGCCTTCCTGCTCTTCACCAGCCTTCGCGCGATGGAGGCCGGGCACCTGCGCCTGAAGGAGAAGCTCGCGGGCTCGGGGCTCGACTGGCCGGTCTTCCTCCAGGGCACGGCGGGAAAGAACGAGCTGCTCGAGCGCTTCCGCGGCACCGCGAACGCGATCCTCGTCGGCAGCCAGTCGTTCTGGGAGGGCGTGGACGTGAAGGGCGAGGCGCTCTCGCTCGTGGTCATCGACAAGCTGCCCTTCAATCCTCCGGACGACCCGGTGCTGGCTGGGCGCATCGAGCAGATCAACCGCGCCGGCGGGAATGCCTTCATGGATTACCAGGTTCCCCGCGCGGTGATCGCCCTGAAGCAGGGCGCCGGGCGTCTCATCCGCGACGAGACGGACCGAGGGGTGCTCGTGATCTGCGACCCGCGGCTCGTGACGAAGCCCTATGGCAAGCGCATTTGGCGTGCGCTGCCGCCGTTCCGGCGCTCCAGGAGCCTCGAGGACGCGGTCGCGTTCTTCGCCGCGCCGCGCTGATCAGCGTCCCGGGCCGTAGTCGGGCAGCACAAGCCGCCAGCCGCTTGCGCAGGTGCGCACGTGCGGGAACCAGGCGCGGGCCGAGTCGCAGTAGTTGAGGTGCAGCGGGCGCTGGGTGGGCCCGCCGCCTTCCTCGCCCGGGACCGCCGGGGCCACTTCCGTAGTGGGCGGTGCGGGCTCGCTGCGCGAGAGGCGCTCCCGCCAGCAATCCTCGTCCTCCTCGCACGCCTGGCTGTAGCTGCGGTACACGGGACCATAGGCGTAAGGGGGGTAATAGGCAGGACCCCAGTGGGGCTCGTACCAGCCCAGCGCCCAGGGCAGGCCGATCGCGAGGCCCAGGCCCCACGCCCAGTCGGAATGGCGCCAGTGGCCTCCCTGGCCCCGGTGCCACCGTCCCGACGTGGCGGGCCGATGGCCGCCGGAATGGGAAGGTCGCGCGGACCCCCGATGCGATATCGAGGCGCCGCCGTGGCGCGACGGGGCAAGGCTCGCGCCCGGGGAATGCGAAGTGGTTGCAGCGGGGCTTTCGGCGATGCCGGCCAAGGCCGTGGCGGCCAGGCAGGCGAGCAGTGCGGTGCGCTTCGGGCTCATGGGGCCTCCGGGGTGCGCGGATGCTGGATCTACCCTATCACCAACGCCTCCCGGCGGGGCGCCGTTGACGGATTGAGACTCAGCGTTTCCGCTTCTTCGTGCCGGCCCGGGATTTCGCCGGCGCTTCCTTGCCGGGCTTGGGCTGGTCCCCGATCACGGCCTTCAGGGGGCAGACGGAAAAGGCGGGGCACTTCTTGCAGCCGGCGATGATCGCGATGGGGCAGACGGTCATGGGAATTCCTCGGAAAGTGAGGCCAATTTTATCACCCGGGGCACCCCCTGCTCAGGCGACGACGGGGAAGGCGACCGACGCGACGAGGCCGCCGCCCTCGCGGGCTGCGAGGTCGAATCTCGCCCCGTGCGCCTTGGCGACGCGCGCCACGATCGCAAGCCCGAGACCCGCACCGGAGCGCCCGCTCCTCGCCTCGTCGCGACGCGTGAACGGTTCCTTGAGGCGCTCGATGTCCCCGGGGGGAATGCCGGGGCCGCGGTCGAGGACGGCGATGGCCGCCTCCCGTCCGGATATCGTCGTGCGCACCAGGATCTCGCCGCCGCCGTGGCGCGCGGCGTTCTGGATGAGGTTGTCGACGAGGCGCTGCATGGCGAGCGGGCGCAGCATCAGCACCGGCACCTCGGCGAGCTCGCACGACACCCGCGCGCCCGTGCGCGCAGAGCGCGCGGCACAGTCCCGGGCGAGCGCGGACAGCTCCACCGGGGCGAAGGCTTCCGTCGCCTCGCTTCTCGCGTAGTCGATGAACTGGTCGATGATGGCGTTCATGTCCTCGATGTCGGACACCATTCCCTGCTGCGTGCCGGGGTCCACGCGCTTGTCGAGCATCTCCACGTCGAGGCGCAGCCTCGCGAGGGGCGTGCGCAGGTCGTGGGAGATGCCCGCGAGGAACGTGGTGCGCTCGCGCTCCTCGTGCTTGAGGCTTGCCTTCATGCGGTTGAAGGCGCGGGCCACCGCGCGCACTTCCGAGGGACCGCTCTCCGGGACGGGTGCGGGGTCGCCGCCCCGGCCCAGGTCCTCGGCGGCCTTGGCGAGCCGCGCGAGCGGCCGGTTCAGGCGCCAGGCGATGAGGGCGGTGGCTGCGATCGCGATGGCCACGCCCGCCAGCATCCAGTAGAGGAGGGCGTCGATGTTGTCGCGTTCGACGCGGTTGCGCGGGAACGCCACCCAGTACTCCCGGCCCGCGGCGCGGAAGCGGACGCGGAACTCCCCCGGGGAGCCCGGCCGCACGAAGACCTCGGCATCGTCCCCGAAGAGTGCCTTGATGCGTTCGCGGAACATGCGCATCCCCGGCCGGTCGCCCGCCGGCCGGCCCGGCTCGTGGCCCTGGGCGGGAAAGACGCGGATGCCCTCCTTCTCGGCGAGGCGCTCGATGAACTCGCGCTCCGCGCCGGGCGGCAAGCCGCTCAGGGCCGCGTGGATCGTCTTCAGGTGGCTCACGAACTGCCCGATGCCCATCGCCATGCGCGGCTGCTGCACCTGCTGGCGAAAGAGCAGGAAGGTGGCCGCCTGCGAGGCCACTAGCGCGATGACGAGCACCGCGAGCGTGCGCCAGAAGAAGGATCCCGCCCACCATTTCATTTCTGCGGCGTCCCGTCGGGAATGAAGACGTAGCCGAAGCCCCACACCGTCTGCAGGTAGCGGGGGTTCTGGGGATCCTCGCCGAGGAGCTTGCGCAGCCGCGAGATCTGCACGTCGATGGACCGGTCGAAGCTCTCGTGCTCGCGCCCGCGGGCACGGTCCATGAGCTTGTCGCGGGAAAGCGGCGTGCGCGGATGCTCGGCCAGGACCTTGAGCACGGAGAATTCCCCCGTGGTTATGGGCAGCGGTTCGCCGTTCCTGGTGAGGGTGCGCGTCCCCAGGTTGAGCGCGAAGGGCCCGAAGACGACCACCGTGTCCTCGAGGGCGGGCGCGCCGGGTGCGGGCTGCGGCGCCTGCCTGCGCATCACCGCGTTGATGCGCGCCACGAGCTCGCGCGGGTTGAAGGGCTTGGCGAGGTAGTCGTCCGCGCCCATCTCCAGGCCCACGATGCGGTCCACGTCGTCGCCCTTGGCGGTGAGCATGATGATGGGCACGGCGGTGCCTCCCGCGCGCAGGCGCCGGCAGATGGCGAGGCCGTCCTCGCCGGGCAGCATCAGGTCCAGGACCACGAGGTCGTAGCGGGTTCGCTTGAAATGGTGGTCCATGGCCGCGCCGTCTGCCACGGTCTCCACCGCGAATCCCTGCTCGCCGAGGTAGCGCTTGAGGAGGTCGCGCAGCCGCAGGTCGTCGTCGACCACGAGGATGCGGTGCTTGGGTTGAGCGAGCATGGGAGCCATCGTAACGGGCGCGGCGAGGCGGGCGCCGCCGGTGCTTTGTAATGAGATGTTAACAGCGGGTCGCGCGGCCGCGATCCGCTTACAACCCGTTACCTTCGCGCGGCGGTCCGGAAACGCCTTCGCGCGTTAAGGGAGATAGGCTCGACTCGACTGCATCACGGCCTATTCCCAACCAACCTGGAGAGCACCATGAAAGCCCTGAAGATCCTCACCGCCGCAGTTTTCGCCACCTTCGCCGTTGCCGCGCACGCCGCCCCCCTCGGCGCCGGCGGTCCCGGCTGCCCCGCGGGCGCCACGCCCGGCACCGCGGACTGTCCCGCCAAGGGCGCCGGCCACGGCAAGCGCGGCGCCGGCATGCTCGAGCGGCTGAAAGCCGCCGACACGAACGCCGACGGCATGATCAGCCGCGACGAGGCGCAGCTCGCGCTTCCGCGCCTGTACGAGCACTTCGACGCGATCGACGCCAACAAGGACGGCCTCGTCACGCACGAGGAAATGCAGGCGGCTCGCCAGGCGCGCCATGGCGGCGGCCACGGCCGCGGCGAAGGGTGGAAGAAGTGGGACGCGAACGGCGACGACAAGCTCTCCCGCGACGAAGTGGCCAATGCGCCGCGCCTCGCGCAGGAGTTCGACGCCATCGACGCCAACAAGGACGGCTTCATCACGGTCGAGGAGCTGCAGGCGGCGCGCGGGCGCTTCGGAGGCCGCGGACGTCCTTCCTGAGGACGGCAGAGCGATGCACGGCCCTTTCGCGAGGTTCGCCCGGATCCTGCTCTTCGCCGGTGCGGGCCTCGCGATGGGATTCGCCCCGGCGCGGGCGGCGTCCCTCGGAACGGACGACGCCCGCCACCTGCTGGTGCGCACCGGGTTCGGCGCCACGCCCGCGGAAATCGCGGAACTGGCCGGGCTCGACCGCACGGTCGCCGTGGACCGGATCCTCGCCGGGACGCTCCGCGAGAGCGTGCTCGCGCCGCCGGCCTTCGTCGACGAGCCCTTCTTCCCCTACCATCGGCTGCGAGCGCTCTCCCCGGAGGCGCGCATGGCCTGGGTGCGCCGCAACCTCCAGGAGGGGTTCGCGCTTCGCGAGTGGTGGTTCCGCGAAATGCTCGCCACGCCATCGCCGCTCACGGAACGCATGACGCTCTTCTGGCACGGCCATTTCGCCACCAGCCAGCAGAAGGTCCGCAGTTCGCAACTGGTGTATCGCCAGAACGCGCTGCTGCGAGAGCACGCCGTGGGCAACTTCCGGCAGATGCTCGGCGCGGTGTCGAAGGACCCGGCGATGCTCGTCTACCTGGACAACGCCGGCAGCCGGCGCCAGGCGCCCAACGAGAATTTCGCGCGCGAGGTGATGGAGCTCTTCACGCTCGGCGAGGGGCAGTACACGGAGACGGACGTGAAGGAGGCTGCCCGGGCGTTCACGGGCTGGAGCCTGGACCGCGACACCGGCGAGTACCGCTACCGGCCCTTCTTCCACGACGGCGGCGAAAAGACGGTGCTGGGACGCACCGGCCGGCTCGACGGCGACGGCGTGCTCGCCGCACTCCTCGAACACCCCGAGGCGGCGCGCTTCGTCACCCGCAAGCTCTGGCGCGAATTCGTCTCGCCGTCCCCGGACGAGCGCGAGGTCGAGCGCCTTGCGGCGGTGTTTCGCGGCGCGGACTACGAAATCCGCCCACTGCTGCGCGCGCTGCTGCTGTCGCAGGCGTTCTGGTCCCGCGAGCATCGCGGCGCACTCATCAAGTCGCCCGTCGAACTCGTCGTGGGCACGCTGCACACCTTCGGGATCCGGCCGTTCACGCTGCGCCCCGCCGTCGTGGCCGCAGCACTCCTCGGCCAGAACGTGCTCGCGCCCCCCAACGTGAAGGGATGGGCCGGCGGCGAGGCCTGGATCAACTCGGCCACCTTGCTGGGGCGCAAGCAGTTCCTCGATCGCCTGATGCGGGGAAGCGATGTGATGGATTCCGGGGCCGGCATGGCCATGGCCGATGCACCGCCCGGCACCGCGCCGGCCACGCCCGAGGAGCGAATGCGCCGGATGATGGAACGGGGCATGGCCACCTACGCCTTCGACTGGGAGCGCTGGAAGCGCGCGTTTCCCGAGGGGAAGGCGGACGCCGATCGCGTGCGCCGCGTGGTGCTCGCGATCGCCCCGCTCGAACCCCCGGCAGCCCGGCTCGACGGCCCGGCCCTCGTGCGCGCGCTCGCCGCCGATCCGACCTACCAGCTCAAGTGAGCCCCATGGACAGGCGCGCCTTCCTGCAGTGGTCCGCAAGCACGCCGCTCCTGGCCTGGAGCCTGCCCGTGGTGGCGGCGCCGTCGCGGCGCCGGCTCCTCGTGCTCGTGGAGCTCAAGGGCGGCAACGACGGGCTGAACACCGTGGTGCCGCTCGGCGACCCGGCCTACGCGCGGCTGCGCCCCCGGCTCGCGGTGGCGCGTGAGGCTCTCCTGCCGGTGTCGGAGGCCGTGGGCCTGCACCCTTCGCTCGACAAGCTCCTGCCGCTCTGGTCCTCGGGCGAACTTGCGATCGTGCAGGGCGTGGGTTACCCCGACCCCAATCTCTCGCATTTCCGCTCCATCGAGATCTGGGACACGGCCTCCGGCAGCCACGACTACCTCGAGGAGGGATGGCTCGCGCGCGCCTTCGCGACGAACCCGTCGCCCGCCGCCTACGCGGCCGATGGCGTCGTCGTGGGCGCATCCGACCTCGGACCGCTCGCCGGCACGGGCGCCCGCGCGATCGCACTCACCAGCCCGGAGGATTTCCTGCGCGGCGCGCGCCTGGCGCATGTCGCAGAGCGCCGCTCGAAGAACCCGGCGCTTGCGCATATCCTCAAGGTCGAACGCAACATCGCGCGCTCCGCCGAGCGGCTCGAGCCGGGGCAGGACTTGAAGACCGTCTTTCCCCCAGGGCCGTTCGGTGCGGCCCTGCGCACGGCCGCCCGCCTCGCTGCCAACCCGCAGGGCGTCTCCGTGATCCGGGTGAGCCTCGCCGGGTTCGATACCCATGCCAACCAGCAGGGGGTGCATGCGCAACTGCTGCGCCAGCTGGGCGACGGGCTTTCGGCGCTGCGCACGGCGCTCGTGGAGACCGGGCGCTGGCCCGACACGCTCGTGGCGACCTATTCCGAGTTCGGCCGGCGCCCGCGGGAGAACCAGAGCGGCGGAACGGACCACGGCACCGCGGCCGTGCATTTTGTCGCGGGGGGTGCCGTGAAGGGCGGGCTCTACGGCGAGCCGCCGCGGCTCGACCGCCTGGACGGGCAGGGCAACCTCGGCTTCACCGTCGATTTCCGCAGCTACTACGCAACCTTGCTGGAGGGGGCGTGGGGAGGCGATTCCCGGGCGGTGCTGGGCGGGCACTTCTCGCCGCTGGATTTCCTGCGCTCCTGAACCGTTCCTAGAAATAACATTAAAAACATACATTAACACATTGTAATAAATATAATAAATAGAGAAAACAACCCTAATTCTTCACCGGTATAATGGGCGCACCGCAACCGCCGGAGCACCCTTGAAACTCCTCGCGATCGAGACCTCCACGGCCCTGTGCTCGGTCGCCCTGTTGCGCGACGACGAGCTTTTCGTGGAAGAAGTCCTCGCCCCCAACGAGCATGCGGAGCGCCTGGCGCCCATGATCCGGCGCCTGCTCGCCCGCGCCCGTTTGGACGCGAAGGACCTGGACGGCGTCGCCTTCGGCCAGGGGCCGGGCTCCTTCACGGGTCTGCGCATCGCCTGCGGCATGGCGCAGGGGCTCGCCCTGGGTGCGTCGCGGCCGGTCGTTCCGGTCCCGTCCCTCATGGCGCTCGCGGAACAGGCGAATGCGAGCCGCGTGATCGCAGCCCTCGACGCGCGCCTGGGAGAGACCTATCTCGCGGCGTACTCGCGCATGGGCGGCGACTGGGAAGCCGCCATCGAGCCCGGCCTCTTCCCTCAGGCGTCGCTGCCGCCCTTGCCGGGCCGCGACTGGGTCGCCACCGGCAGCGGGTTCGATGCTTTCGACTGGCTGCGCGAGGCCTACGGGCCGCAGATTGCCCACCGCCTGGAGTCGGACCTGCCGCGCGCCGGATCCGTCGCCCGGATCGCGGCCAGGCGCCTCGCCCGGGGCGATGCGCTCTCGGCGGGCGAGGCCGCGCCCCTATACTTGCGGGAGAAGGTCGCCCTCACGACCGAGGAAAGGCAGGCAACGCGGTGAGCGCGCTACCCCGGCCCCAGGTGAGCTACCGGCGCATGCGCCCGGTCGACCTGGCCGTCGTCGCCGATCTCGAGAAATCGCTCTATGCCTATCCGTGGAGCCAGGGCAATTTCCGCGATTCCCTCTACGCGGGTTACGAGTGCTGGGTGACGTGCAGCGGCGACCAGGTCATCGGCTACGCGGTGCTCATGGTCGCGCTCGACGAGGCGCACCTCCTCAACATCGCCGTGGCCGACGGCTGGCAGAACCGCGGCATCGGGCGCGCCTTCCTCGATTTCATCCTCGGCGTGGCGCGCGAGGCCAAGTGCCAGATCGTCTACCTCGAGGTGCGCCCTTCGAACGTCGTCGCGCGGCACCTCTATCGCGAGACGGGGTTCCAGCAGATCGCGATCCGGCCTTCCTACTATCCCGCCGCCGCAGGACGCGAAGACGCGCTCTTCCTCGGCATCACGCTCTGACCCCGTGAACGAACGCATTCTCCGGGAACTCGAACTGCTTCCCGTCGCGCGCCTCTACGGGCTCTCTGCGCCCGCGCCTGCTGCCGCGCAGGCCGTGCCCGCGCCGGTCCCGCCGGCGCAGGCACGGCGCGTTCCCGAGGCCCCCCATCCGGATTCCGCGCAGGTCGTGGCGCCGCAGCGCTCCCAGGCGACCGCGCTGGCGCTTCCGGATGGCGTGGACACGATGGAGTGGGACCAGCTCCGGGAAGCGGTGCGGGGCTGCACGCGGTGCGTGCTCTGCGAGAAGCGCAAGCAGGCCGTGTTCGGCGTGGGCCACGCCGCGGCGCCGTGGCTCTTCGTCGGCGAAGGACCGGGGGCGGACGAGGACGAGTCGGGCGAGCCCTTCGTGGGCCAGGCGGGCAAGCTCCTCGATGCCATGCTCGCCGCGGCGAAGCTCCAGCGCGGGCGCGAGGTCTACATCGCCAACGTCGTCAAGTGCCGGCCGCCCGGCAATCGCGTTCCCGCTCCCGAGGAGGCTGCCGCCTGCGCCGCGTGGCTCGACCGGCAGATCGACCTGATCGGCCCGCGCGTGATCGTGGCGCTGGGCAAGACGGCGGCGATGCGCCTGACGGGGAGGGAATCGAGCCTCGCGGGCCTGCGCGGCAAGGCTTACGCCTACCGTGGCATTCCGCTCGTCGTCACCTACCACCCGGCCTACCTCCTGCGGAACCTCCCGGACAAGGCCAAGGCGTGGGAGGACCTGCTCTTCGCCCGGCGCACGCTCGGCGCAGCGGTCGCCTGAAAGCCGCCCGCGGCCCTTGAATCGGACGCGCTTCGTCCCCATCATTCGCCGTGCTTTCCCATCCCCACCCCCGAGGACCCCGTTCCATGCGCAAGATCCTGACCGCCTTCCTGCTCGCCGGCTCGCTCGTGCTTTCGGGCTGCGGCTACAACGACTTCCAGACGAAGGACGAACAGGTGAAGGCTGCCTGGTCGGAGGTCCTGAACCAGTACAAGCGCCGCGCGGACCTGATCCCGAACCTCGTGAACGTGGTGCAGGGCTTCGCCGCCCAGGAAAAGGACGTGCTGCTGGGCGTGACCAACGCACGGGCGCGGGTCGGCTCGATGCAGATGACGCCCGAGGCCCTGAACGACCCCGCCGCGGTGAAGAACTTCCAGGCCGCGCAGGGCGAACTCTCCGGCGCGCTCTCCCGCCTGCTGGTGGTAGTGGAAAACTATCCGCAGCTGAAGAGCGACGCGAACTTCCGCGACCTGCAGGCGCAGCTCGAGGGCACGGAGAACCGCATCACCACCGCGAGGAACCGCTACATCAAGACGGTCCAGGACTACAACATCCTCGCGCGCCAGTTCCCGACGAACCTGACGGCCATGCTCTTCAGCTACGAGCAGAAGGCGACCTTCACCGTCGAGAACGAAAAGCAGATCGCCGAACCGCCCAAGGTCGATTTCTCCGCCAAGCCCGCCGCCGCGCCCGCGCAGCCGGCCGCTCCCGCTCCCGCCAAGTGACGCGATTCGCCCGCCGCCCGGTCGCGGCGGCGGCCGCATCCCTGCTCCTCGCGTTCGCGGCATTCGCCGCGGACGTGACGGAGCCCATCGCCGTGCCGAAGCTCACGGGCCGGGTCGTGGATCTCACGGGAACGCTCACCGCCCCGGAGCGCGACGCCGTCGTCGCGAAACTCGAGGCGTTCGAGAAGGCGAAGGGCGCCCAGGTATCGGTGCTGCTCGTGCCCTCCATCGGGCCCGAGGCCCTCGAGGACTTTGCCACGCGGGTGACCGACGCGTGGAAGCTGGGCCGGGCCGGCGTCGACGACGGCGTCCTCTTCGTGATCGCGAAGCAGGAGCGGCGCATGCGCATCCAGACGGGGCGGGGCGTGCAGGGCGTGCTCACCGACGCGCTCTCCAAGCGCATCATCGCGGAGATCGTCACGCCGAGATTCCGCGCCGGCGATTTCTCCGGCGGCGTCGCGGCGGGCGTCGACGCGATCACCCAGGCGATCGAGGGCGAGACGCTTCCGGAGCCCGCGCAGGGTGCCTCGCGCGGCAAGTCGGGGTCGCTCTCCTCGATCGAGGACTTCTTCTGGATCGCCTTCTTCGCCGTGCCCATGGCGGGCATGCTCCTGCGCGGGCTCCTGGGTCGCTTCCTCGGCGCCGGGCTCACCTCAGGCATCACGGGTTTCGTTGCCTGGCTCCTTTTCGGAAGCCTCTTCCTCGGCGGCATCGCCGCCGCGGTTGCCTTCCTGGTCGTGCTCTTCATGGGGGCGACGGGCTCCGGCGTGCGCAGTGGCGGCGCCGGCGGCTGGTCGAGCGGAGACTCATTTGGCGGAGGCGGAGGAGGGGACTTCGGCGGCGGTGGGGGATTCAGCGGCGGCGGCGGCGGTTTCGACGGCGGCGGCGCCTCGGGGGGCTGGTGATGGACCTGCGACGTTTCTGGCGACACATCGTGATGACGCCGTGGCAGGCCGCGCGGGCATTTCCTCCGGCGGCGCGGGAGGCGATCGGGCGCGCGGTGGCCGAGCACGAGCGCCGCCACCGCGGCGAACTGCGCTTCGTGGTGGAGGCCGAACTCAGCTCCGCGCAGTTGTGGGCCGGGATGGGCCCGCGAGCGCGTGCCGTGGAGGTCTTCGCGATGCTCGGCGTCTGGGACACGGAGGAGAACACGGGCGTGCTGGTCTACGTGCTGCTCGCGGACCACCAGGTGGAGATCGTGGCCGATCGCGGCATCTCGGCCAGGGTCTCGCAGGCCCAGTGGCAGGAAGTCTGCGGGGCGATGCAGGAAGCGTTTCGCGCGGGACGATTCGAGGCGGGCGCGGTCGCGGGTGTTGCGGCGATCGCGGAACTGCTCGAGCAGCATTTCCCGGCCGACGGGAGCAACCGGAACGAACTGCCGGACCAGCCGGTGATGCTCTAGGACGCACGCGAAGTCGCGCCGGCACCCGAACCTCGCCCGGATCTACGGCTTCACCGGCGCCGGCAGGAGTTCCACGGTGATCGGCTTGCGCTCGATCGCGGGCGCGTGGCGCGGCGTGGAGCGATTCACGACGGTGATGAAGGCGATGGATGCCGTGATCGCGAGTGCTGCGACGGCTGCGATGCGCAGCACACGGGAGCGCCGCGTCCTTTCCGGCCGGTAGGGGCCGACGGATTCGTCGAGGGCCTTGCGGATGTCGTGGTCGCGGAAATCCATGGAGGCACGCGAGGGAGCCGGCTCGCGGCTCCGCCGGGATTTCAGCGCCGGGGCTTGCCGTCCGGGTCGGCGGCGAGCAGGGCTTCGATCTCGCGCTGCCGCGCGGCGTCGGGCGGGGGGGCGGCGACCGCCGCCTCGCGACGGCGGCGGATCATCAGCGCGAGACCGGCGAAACCACCCACGATGAGCAGCCCCGGCCCCACCCACAGGACCGCGGTGACGGCGTTGAACGGCGGCTTGTAGAGCACGAAATCGCCGTAGCGGTCGACCATGTAGCCGCGGATTTCATCGTCGGACTTGCCGTCGCGGATCATCACGCGGACCTGCTTGCGCAGGTCGACGGCGAGCGGCGCGTCGGAATCGGCGATCGTCTGGTTCTGGCAGACGAGGCAGCGCAATTCGTGGGCGATCGTCTTCAGGCGCGCTTCCACCTTCGGGTCGGGGTTGGCGATCTCGGTGGACTGTCCCCACGCGGCGAGCGATGCCGCGACGGCGAGGATCAAAGCGAGGCGCTTCATGCGTTCAGCTTCGCGAGGAGGGGGAGGATGGTCTTCTCGAGCGCTTCGGGGGTGATGGGGCCGATCTGCTTGTAGCGGATGATCCCCTGCTTGTCGATCACGAAGGTCTCCGGGGCGCCGTAGACGCCGTAGTCGATGCCCACCTTGCCGTCGATGTCCCACACCGAAAGCTGGTAGGGATCTCCATGCTGCTGGAGCCACTTGGTGGCGTCGGCGCGCGCGTCCTTGTAGTTCAGCCCCACGATCGGCACGATGCCCTTCCTGCTCATGTCGTTCAGCACAGGGTGCTCGACGCGGCAGGACACGCACCACGACGCCCAGACGTTCAGCAGCCACACCTTGCCGCGCATCTGCTCGGGCCCGAAGCTCGCCTGCGGTTCGTGCAGCTTCGCGAGCGTGAACGCGGGCGCGGGCTTGCCGATGAACGGGGACGGGACCTGGCGCGGGTCCCGGGTGAGGCCCACCGCGAGGAACACGCACAGGAGCGCGAAGATCGCGAGTGGTACCAGGTACTTGAGCTTCACCCGGCTAGTCTCCCGACGCGAGCGCCCCGGCAGGCGCGGTGGCCGGGCGTCTCGCGAGGCGGTAGCGGCGGTCCGCGATGGCGAGGAAGCCACCCAGGGCCATCAGCAGGCACCCGCCCCAGATCCAGTCGACGAAGGGCTTGTGGTAGATGCGCACCCCCCAGGCGTTGCCGTCGACCTGCTCGCCGAGCGACACGTAGAGGTCGCCGGTGAGGCTCGCGTCGATGTCGGCCTCGGTCATCGTCTGGCCGGAGGCGTGGTAGATGCGCTTCTCGGGATACATCTTCAGCAGGAGCTCCGGCGAACCGGCGCGCCGGACCTCGAAGATGCCCTGCATAGCGCCGTAGTTGGGACCGGGAACCTCGCGCGTGCCGGTGAACTTGAACTCGTAGTCGGCAATGGCGACCGTGTCGCCGGGCGCCATGCGGATGTCGCGCTCGGTCTCGAAGCCCTTCACCATGGCCACGCCGATGATGAACGCGGCCACGCCGACGTGGGCGAGCTGCATGCCGTACCACGACGCCGAATTGGAGCGCAGCTTTGCGATCAGCCCCGCCTGGGGCGCGGTGCGCAGGCGCCCGCCGAACTGGACCGCGGTCGCGAGGATCACCCAGAAGGCGAGGAAGAGGCCGAGGGCGACCAGCGCGGACCACTTGCCCTTGGCAAGCGGCACGACGATCGCGCAGGCGAGCGCCACGCCGAGCGCCCATTTCAGGCGCGTGGCGAGATCGGGAAGCTCGGCCTTCTTCCAGCTCACCATGGGTCCGATCGCCATGAGGAACACGGCCGGTGCCATGAGCGGGAAGAACACGGTGTCGAAGTAGGGCGGGCCCACGGAGATCTTGCCGAGGTTGAGGGTATCGACCACCAGCGGGTAGAGCGTGCCGAGGAACACCGCCGCCAGCGCGATCACGAGCAGGACGTTGTTCGCGAGCAGGAACGACTCGCGCGAAACACCGGCGAACTGCCCGCCCAGGCCCACCTTCGGGGCGCGCCAGGCGAAGAGGGCGAGCGAGCCGCCGACCACGATCGCGAGGAAGCCGAGGATGAAGACGCCGCGCTTCGGGTCCGTCGCGAACGCGTGCACGGAGGTGAGGACGCCGGAGCGTACGAGGAAGGTGCCTAGGAGCGACAGCGAGAAGGCAAGGATCGCGAGCAGCACCGTCCAGCTCTTGAAGGCGCCGCGCTTCTCCGTCACCGCGAGCGAGTGGATCAGCGCCGTTCCCACGAGCCAGGGCATGAAGGAGGCGTTCTCGACCGGGTCCCAGAACCACCAGCCGCCCCAGCCGAGCTCGTAGTACGCCCACCAGCTGCCCAGCGCGATGCCGATGGTGAGGAAGCACCATGCCGCCGTGGTCCAGGGCCGCGACCAGCGCGCCCAGGTGCTGTCCAGCCGCCCTTCCAGGAGTGCCGCGATGGCGAAGGAGAAGGCCACGGCGAAGCCCACGTAACCCATGTAGAGCAGCGGCGGGTGCATCACCATGCCCGGATCCTGCAGCAGTGGGTTCAGGTCGCGCCCGTCGGCGGCCGGAGGCAGCAGGCGCTCGAACGGGTTGGACGTGGTGAGGATGAACAGGAGGAAGCCGATGGAGATGAGGCCCATGATCCCGATCACGCGCGCGGCAATGCGCTCGGGCAGGTGACGGGACAGGAGCGCCACCGCGGCGGTCCATCCCCCGAGCATCAGCGACCAGAGGAGCATCGAGCCCTCGTGGGAGCCCCACGAGGCCGCGAAGCGGTAGTGGACCGGCAGGCTCAGGTTCGAGTGCTGCGCCACGTTGGCCACGGAGAAGTCGTTGTTCACGAAGGACGTGGCGAGCGCGGCCCAGGCGAGCAGCACGAAGAGGAACTGCCCCACGGCAACCGGCCTCGCCGTCGCTGTCCAGGCGTGCTTGCCCAGGGCCGTGCCGGCGAGCGGCAGGAAGGCCTGCGCGCAGGCAAGGGCGAGTGCGAGCACGAGCGCGAACTGCCCGATTTCGGGGATCATCGCGCGCTCCCTCCCTGGCCCGCGAAGTTCTCCTTCGCCATCGGATGTCCCGCCTGCTTGAGCGCCTCGGCGGCCTCCGGCGGCATGTAGTTCTCGTCGTGCTTGGCGAGGACCTGGGAAGCCTTGAAGGTGCCGTCGGGCCCGACGCGTCCCTCGGCCACCACGCCCTTGCCTTCCTTGAAGAGGTCGGGAAGGATGCCGGTGAAGACGACCGGCACGCTCTCGGCCCCGTCGGTCACCTTGAAGGTCACCGTGAGCGCGTCCTTCTGGCGCACGACGGTTCCGCCCTCGACCAGGCCGCCCACGCGGAAGTTGCGGTCCTGCGGCACTTCCTTCTTCGCCACCTGCGTGGGCGTGAAGAAGAACACCAGGTTCGACTGGAAGGCGTTCAGCACCAGCGCTGCGGCCACGCCCAGCGCGGCGAGTCCGCCCACGATGGCCACGGCGCGTTTAGTTCTCGGCTTCAAGTTCGCGTTCCTCCTCGATGGCCGCGAGCGCACGCTTGCGCCGGGCCTGCAGCAAGAAAACTTCGACCACGATGGCGACGAGAAGTGCCCCGTAGGACATCCACACGAAGAACGCGTGGCCGCCCATCGCCCAGAAATCCGCCCAGCTCGACCAGTAGATCGTCATGCCGCCCCCGCATCCCGGACCCACTGTGCGCGTCGCTCGCGCTCGAGGATCACCGAGCGCACGCGCACCAGCGTCGCCCCGATGGCGTACATCCAGGCGGCGGCACTCATCACCAGCATGCCGGTGAGCATCGTCACGTGCATGCTGGTGCCCTTGAAGCTCACGCTCGAGCCCTGGTGCAGGGTGTTCCACCACTGCACCGAGAAGTAGATGATCGGCAGGTTCACCACGCCGATCAGCGCGAGGAGCGCGGCGGCGCGATCGCCCCGGCGCGGTTCCTCGAAGGCGTTGGCGAGTGCCATGTAGCCGAAGTAGAGGAAGAGCAGGACCAGCTCCGAGGTGAGCCGCGCGTCCCACACCCAGTAGGTCCCCCAGGTGGGGCGTCCCCAGAAGGATCCTGTCCAGAGCGCGATGAAGGTGAACATCGCCCCGGTGGGCGCGATGGCCCGCGCCATCATCGCCGACAGCCTCGTGTTGAAGACGAGCGTCAAGCCGCAGTAGCAGGCCATCACGAAATACAGGAACATCGACATCCATGCGGTCGGCACGTGGATGAAGATCACCCGGTACACGGCGCCCTGCTGCGCGTCCGTGGGCGCGACCAGGAGCCCCAGGTAGAGTCCCCAGGCCGCCAGCACCGCGGCCAGGATGAAGAACCACGGCGCCAGGCGCCCGGCGAGGGTGTAGAAGGTCGACGGCGAGGAGAAGTAGAACCAGTTCATGGGCTTGGCGTGGATTTCCCGATGCCGGAGTATCGCCCGGACGGGGGGCAAGCGGTTGCGGGATCGCAAAATCGTCGGGTGGGCACGGCGCTCAATCCACCGCGATCCGGACCGCCATGCCGATGGCGGCGGGCAGCCCCACCAGCGCCGCGATGAGCGCGGCTCCGAGCAGCGAGAGATGCGGTGCGGCGGACAGGCCCGTGGCCTGGGCTTCGGAAGCCCCGGCGCCGAAGATGAGCACGGGCACGAAGAGCGGCAGCGCAAGGAGCGCGAGCAGCATGCCGCCGCCGCGCGCGCCGAGGGCGAGCGCGGCGCAGGCCCCGCCGAGCAGCGACAGCACCGGCGTGCCGATGGCGAGCGAGAGCGCCTGGACGGCGAGCGTGTCCGGGGCGAGGCCGTACTGCAGCCCGATGAGGGGCGAGAGCAGCGTGAGCGGCAGTCCCGACACGATCCAGTGCGCGGCGATCTTGCCCGCGGCCCAGCCAAGCGCGGGGTGGGGCGAAAGCGTCATCTGCTCGAGGGAGCCGTCCGCGTAGTCGGCCGCGAAAAGCCCCGGCAGCGCGAGGAATGCCGCGAGCAGTGCGCCGACCCAGATCACGCCCGGCCCGATGCGCGCGAGCAGTTGCGGCTCGGCGCCGATGCCGAGCGGGAAGAGGGAGGCGACGAGCGCGAAGAACGCCACCGTGAGCACGGCCTCGTCGGGGTGCCGCCAGGCCAGGCGCAGGTCCCGTGCCATCGCCCAGGAAAATCCACCCGAGAAAGAGCCCGCGACCTGGGAGCCTGCCTGCGCGTTGGCGATCATCGCGGCCGCGGGCTCAGGCGAGCCGAAGCTCGCGCACCACCCCGGAGGTGGGTGCGAGCCGATGGTGCGTCGCGACGAGCGCGAGGCCGGCCCGGGACAGGTGGCGATCGAGGAGTTCGACGAAGAACGCCTGGCCCGCGTCGTCCAGGGCGGTGAGCGGCTCGTCGAGCACCCACAGTTCGGCCGGGTCGAGCGCGAGGCGGGCAAGCCCGATCCGCCGGCGCTGTCCCGCGGACAGCCGCCGGGCGGGCAGCCGGCGGCGCTTGTCGAGGCCCACCGCCGCGAGCGCCTCGCGGCGTTGCCCGGCGGTGGTGGGCGCGCCGCGCAGGCGCAGCGAGAACTCGAGGTTCTCCTCGGCGGAGAGGTCGTCCTTGAGCCCGGGCAGGTGGCCCGCATAGGCCATGGCGGCGCGCATTCGCTCGGGGTCGACCCGCGAGGACTCCCCGTGCCAGGAAACGATTCCCTCGTCGGGCCGCGTGAGGCCCGTCACGCAACGCAGCAGCGTCGTCTTTCCGCAGCCGTTCGGGCCGCGCACGCAGAGCAACTCGCCGCCGGCCACCTCGAAGTCGAGCTTCGAGAAGAGCAGCGCGGGCCCGCGCCGGCAGGCGAGGTCGCGGACCTGCAGCACGTCCGGCGCGCCGCTGCGGTGCTTTCCCGTCACCGGCGCCCTAGGGGACGACCTTGTCGATCACGATGGCCACGCCTTTCGCGCCCGGCGCCACAGGCTGGCTCGTGCCGACGAGATCGCCCGGTTGCGTCACCGCGCCGCCGGCCTTGGAGACGCGGGCCTCGATGATCACCGACGGCGTCGTGGACAGTAGCGCTGCCGGCGTCATGCCCATGGAGTCGTCGAGTTCGAAGGCCCTGGGCAACTCGCCCGCGCCGCCGCGCAGGATCGCGAGCGGAATGCGCGAGCCGGTCTCTGCCCGAGCGTAGATGAAAAGCGTATCGGTGGGCGCGGTCTTCCCCGCGAGTGCCGGGGCGAGCCGCACGGTGCCGGACACCGTCTTGCCCCCGGCGGCCGCCTTCGGTGGCGTGACCGGCGCCCCGGCGCTCGGGGGAGCGGCCGGCGCCGTCCGGCCGAGAGCCGGCGCCGCGGCCACGCGGGAGGCGGGCAGCGGCTTGCCTGCGGCAGCGGCACGCGCGCGCACGTCCTCGATGATGTTGCGCACTTCCGTTGCATCCTCGGACCCGGGCGGCACCACGTCGTGGAGCCGTTCCCAGAAGCCCAGCGAGGCCGCGAAGTCGCCGCCGTTCAGCTTGGCGGTGCCGGCGAGCGCCAATGCCTTCGGATGCCGCGGATCGGCCTGGAGGGCGCGCATCACCAGATCGGTGGGCTCTCCCGCGAGGTTTCGCCCGCGCGATAGTGCGAGGGCGTCGGCGTAGTCGGCGAGCACGGAAGCATCCTGGGGGGCGATGCGCGCCAGGTGGGCATAGGCCTCGAGCGCCTTTTGCGGCTTGTTGGTGGCGGCGAACGAGCGCGCGAGGAGCATCCAGCCCTGCACGTCGTCGGGCCTCGCCTTCATCCGCTCCTCGAGATCGGCGACCATCTGCTCGATCTGGTGGTCGCCGGGCTCCGCGCCGGCGGCCGCAAGGACCTTCGGGTCCGTCACCTGCGGTATTCCCACCCAAAGATAGAAACCGACGGCGATCGCCGGAACGAGCAGCACGAGCAGCCCCGCCGTCACCCACGGCCGGCGCGCCGGCGCCTCGGGAGCAACGGTCGACTCCGCGAGATCCTCGTCCGCGCGGGCCGCGAGTTCCGCGATGGCAATTTCGCGCGAGTCCGTCGGAAGCAGTCCGAGCGCCACGTCGGCGTCGATCTCCTGGCGCTGCCCGCGCAGTATCGCGAGATTCGCGTCCCGAACCGTGGGGCCGGAAGCGGCGCGACGGCGCAGCAAGGGCACGAGCACGAAAGCCAGCGCCGCCACGATCATCAGGGCGGCCGCAATCCAGAATGTAAGCATCAGGGGGGTGGGAGGCGGAGAGGAAACGCGACGCCGGATTATACCGGAGGGCGCCGAGTATTCCGCTTGCGAAGCATCAACGAGCCGCTACAATGCCTACGCTTCAGGCGCCATTGCTTTTCGCAAGGGCGTCCATGAGAAAAATTCGGCGGGACGGGGAGGGGCATCGGTGCGACACCAGTCGATTCTGGAGTACGCGCGTTTCCGCTGGTTCAAGGCGGCGCTGCTGCTGTCGGTGCTCGCCGGCGGCGTCTACCTCTGGGACGAGCCGCCCCTCAAGCCCTACGGCGGCACCTGGCTGGGCTACACCCTAGGCACCATCGGCGCCCTGCTCATCGCCTGGCTCCTCTGGTTCGGCGTGCGCAAGCGCCGCTACGCCTCGCGCGTGGGCACCGTGCAGGGCTGGCTCTCGGCGCACGTCTACCTGGGCACGGCACTTCTCGTCGTGGCCACGCTGCATACCGGGTTCGAGCTGGGCTGGAACCTGCACACGCTCGCCTACGTGCTGATGGTGGCCACCGTGGCGAGCGGCTTCTACGGTGTGTACCTCTATGCCACGGTGCCGGGGCTGATGACGGCCAACCGCGGGGACGAGACGCTCGACGCGATGGTCCTGAAGATCGCGGACCTCGATCGCGAGATCCGCGACAAGGCCCTTTCCCTTCCGGACCAGATCCTGCGGGTCGTGAACGCCTCGCTCGACAACACGCGGCTCGGCGGCTCGGTCGGTCGCATCGTGAGCGGCCGCGACCCTTCCTGCCCGACGGGTGCGGCGGTGCGGGAGCTTCCCGAGATCGGCAAGCGCCTGAGCGGCGAGGCGGCGAATCTGAACCACGAGGTCTACACGCTGCTGCTGCAGAAGAACGAACTGCTCGGCCGGGCGCGCCGCGACCTGCGCTTCAAGGCGCGGTTGGACCTCTGGCTCTACTTCCATGTGCCGCTGGCGGTCGCGCTGCTCGCCGCCCTCTCGGCGCACGTGGTCTCCGTGTTCCTCTACTGGTAGCCGCCCTCCGGGAGCCGACTTGAAACTCCTCGTCATCTCGCAGAGCCGCAACCGCGCCGGCCGCACGGTGCAGGTTCGCAAGGAGGTCACCGCAGACTGGGTGCGCGTCGGGCGCAACGCCTCGAGCGAGGTGCTGCTTGCGGACCCGCGCATCGCGCTGAACCAGGGACTCATAGTCGACCGCAACGGGCCCGTCTACACCGAGGGCGAGATGGGGACGATGACCAGCACGACGCGCAAGGCCGTGCGCTCGATCCGCCTGTCGCCGGGGACCTCCGTCGACATCGGTCCCTACAAGGTCACCGCCGTCGCCGCGCCGGCGGGATTTTCCGGCGCGATCACCGTGGAACTCCTGCGCCCTCCGGAGAACGTCGCACCCGAGTTCCTCGCGCGCGCCGGAAAGCTCACGCTAGCCTCGCTTCGACTGCCCAAGCGCACCACGGCGCTGGCACTCTTCGCCCTCGTGGCGATCGTCTTCTTCCTCCTGCCGGCCGGGCGCATCCTGGACCTGCCGTGGCAGCAGCCCACGTCGTTCGCGATGGCGAGCGACCGGTTCTGGAACCCGGGCCCGGTGATCCTCGCGCACCAGCCCGTGGAACTGAAATGCGAAGCCTGCCACCAGGTCGCCTTCCAGCAGGTTCGCGACGGCGCCTGCCTGGAGTGCCACGCGAAGATCGGCCACCACGTGGGCGAGGACCTGAAGCCCGCCGCCCTCTTCGCGGGCACGCGCTGCGCCGAGTGCCACCGCGACCACAAGGGGGTGAAGACCACGCACCGCGACGACGACCGCTTCTGCGCCGACTGCCACCGCGACGTGCGCTCGCGAGCAAACGGCGCGCAATCCCAGAACGCCTCGGACTTCGCGAAGGATCACCCGGCGTTTCGCCTCACGCTGCCCGCGGGCAAGGGCCTGCGGCGCGTGCGGCAGTCGGGCGTGCCCATCGAGGAGGCCTCGAACCTGGTCTTTACCCACGCCGTCCACCTCGACCCCGCGGGCGTGAAGCACCCCGACAAGGGGCGCGTGAAGCTCGCCTGCGACGCCTGCCACCACCCCGACGCTTCGCAGCGCGGCTTCGAGCCGGTGGCGATGCGCCGCGACTGCCAGGCCTGCCACCGGCTGGAGTTCGAGCCGGCGATCAGTTCGCGCCAGGTTCCCCACGCCGCCCCGGCGGAGGCCGTGACGGTCGTGCGCGAGTTCTACGCGAACCTCGCGCTGAACGGCACCGACGACAGCTTCGAGAAGGCCTTCGGCGTGCCGGGCACGGGGCTCCTGCGCCGTCCGGGGCCGCCATCGGACGAGGCGCGGCGCGCCGCGCTTGCGCTCGCCGAGGGCAAGGCCGCGCGCGTCGCGCGCGAGCTCTTCGGCAGCCGCCTCGCCGCGAGTGGCCGCAAGTCCGAGCAGGTATCGGAGGAGCTCTTCGAGGTCCGCGTCTGCCGGACCTGCCACGAGATCACCCAGCAGGACGGGCCGGACGGCGTGCAGTGGGGCGTGGCCGAGGTGCGGCAGAACCACCGCTGGATGCCGCAGGCGCGGTTCGACCACAAGAGCCACGCGCAGTCGAAGTGCTCGGACTGCCACGACGTGGCGAAGTCCAAGCGCAGCGCGGACGTGGCGATGCCGACCATCGAAGGCTGCCGCGAATGTCACGGCGGGTCCGTGCCCGTGGAGAAGAAGGTCACCTCCAATTGCCTGCTCTGCCACGGCTTCCACGAGCAGAAGCACCCCTGGGACCCGCAGTTCAAGCCGAAGGCCGCCACGCGCGTGGCCGAGGGGGCCGCCGTTGCGCGCTGAGGTCTGGCGGGTCGCCGCCGCCGCGCTCCTCGTCGCGCTGGCCGGTTGTTCCGGGTCCTCGGGCAACGCGGGCTCCGGCGACTGCGTGCCCAACTGCAACGCGCCCGCGAACCTGCTGTCGGAGGATGACGTTCGCCGGATAATCGCCCAGGCGGTGGCCGAGGCGCAGGCGCGCGGCGCTCGCGCGACGGTCGCGGTGGTCGATCGCGTGGGCAACGTGCTCGCGGTCTACCAGATGGCCGGGGCGCGGCTGCAGTTCGACATCCTGTCGGGCCGTGGCGTCCTGGGGGGGCTCGACGGCATACGCGACACGCTGCCGTCCGGCGCGGCGGCGATTGCCAAGGCGATCACCGGCGCCTACCTGTCGTCCTCGGGAAACGCGTTCTCCTCCCGGACCGCGAGCCAGATCGTGCAGCAGAACTTCCTGCCGGGCGAATCGAAGGCGCCCTCGGGGCCGCTCTACGGCGTGCAGTTCTCGCAGCTTTCCTGCTCCGACGTGATGCGCAACTCCACGCACGGCAGCGTCGGCCCGAAGCGATCGCCCCTGGGGCTCTCCGCCGACCCGGGCGGGCTTCCGCTGTACCGCAACGGCGCGGTCGTGGGCGGCATCGGCGTGATGGCCGACGGCACCTACGGCCTGGACGCCGTGATCACGGACGTCGACCATGATCTCGACGAGCTGATCGCGGTGGCCGGCGGCTGGGGATTCGCGCCGCCGCCGGACATCCGCGCCGAGCGCATCACCGCCGACGGCAAGACGTTTCGCTACGTCGATTCCGAGTCCCTCGCCTCCGATCCCGCCCGTGCTCCCGCCTTCGCGGGCCTGGCCGGCGCGCTCCTGGACGTACCCGGCTATGCCCCGGCTGCGGTCCGCGCGGGCGTGGCCTTCGGGACGCCGGCTTCCGGGTACCGGGCCGCCGCGGGGGCATTCGCGGCCGTGGGCGCCTTCACGCTGGTGGACGCGGCCAACGCCGAGCGCTTCCCCACCAGGGGCGCGGTCGCAGCCGGCGGTCCGACGGCCGCCGAGGTCTCGCGCATCATCGAGGAGGGAATCCGTGTGGCCAACCGCTCGCGGGCCCAGATCCGCCGGCCCCTCGGGTCGGCCGCCGAGGTCTCCGTGGTGGTGGTGGACCGCGAAGGCGAGGTGCTCGGGCTCGCGCGCACCCCGGACGCACCGATATTCGGCACCGACGTCGCCGTGCAGAAGGCGCGCGGCGTGCTGCTCTTCTCGCGACCCGACGCGGCCGCTCTCATCGGTGCGCTCCCCGGGGCCGCCTACCTCTCGCCTCCGGGAGCCACGGTCTCGATGTCCTCGTACGTCACCGCCATGCGCGGTTTCGTGGGCGATGGTGGCGCGCTCGACGGGCGCACCGCGTGGTCGATGCGCGCCATCGGCAATCTCCACCGCCCGACCTTTCCCGACGGCGTCGACGAAACGCCCCCGGGGCCGCTCTCCAAGGGGTTCGACACCTGGAGCCCGTTCAACGTCGGCTTCCAGCTCGACCTCGTCTACAACCAGCTCGTGAAGGCGGCCGCCACGGGACGACACTTCGGTGGGCTGCGCAGGCAGGGCGGCGCTGGACGCGCCCGCCGGATCGCCGGATGCGGGGTTGCCCCTCGCGCGAAACGGCATCCAGATATTCCCCGGCGGCATGCCGCTGTACCGCAACGGCGTGCTGGTGGGCGCGGTCGGCGTCTCCGGCGACGGCGTCGACCAGGACGACATGGTCGCGATGCTCGGCGTCGCCAAGGCCGCGCAGGCGCTCGGCACGGGGCTCGGGCACGCCGCCGCGGCGATGCGCGCCGACACGCTTGCGCCCTTCGGCGTGCGGCTTCGCTACGCGCAGTGCCCGCAGTCGCCCTTCAACGATTCGACCGAGCAGGATGTCTGTGCGGGCCTCTGAGCTGCGCGGCGCTTGCGCCGCTCTCGCGCTTCTCGCGGCGCTCGGCGCGCCGGCCGCGCTCGCCCAGGAGGGCTTGAAGCCCGCCGTGAACGAGGACCAGAAGCTCCCGCTGGACAAGCCCGCCGACCGGGACATCGACCAGCGCCGGCCGGGGGATTCGAAGCCGCTCGAGTTCTTCCCGCCGCCCGCGGACCCGAGCCAGGTACCGGGGCCGCTGCCGGGAACCCTGCGGCAGGGCCTTTCGGTGCCGGATCGCTGGCGCATCATGCAGGCGCTGGGCTTCAAGTTCCCGCTCACGGATCCCTACAACCAGAACATCCTCAAGGGCGACCTGCCCATCGGCGACGATCCGTGGCTGCGCGAGCGCTTCCCGGAACTCGCGCGGCGGCTCTCGCCGGACTGGTTCTTCAACCTGGGCGTGGTCTCCGACACGCTGGTGGAGGCGCGGCGGCTGCCGACGCCGGTGGGCGTGCAGACGACGGACCGGGCCGGCGCCATCGACCTCTTCGGCCAGGGACGCCAGTCGACCGCTGGCGCAGACCGTCATCGCCTCCTTCGCGCTCATCAAGGGCGACACGACCTTCAAGCCGCCGGACTACGAGTTCCGGTTCGTGCCCGCCTTCAACGTGAACCGCTCGCAGGTGGAGGAAGTGCGCGCGCTGCGGGTCGACCCGCGCGCGGGCAAGCGCAGGACCGACAACCACGTGGGCGTGCAGGAACTCTTCGCGGACGTGCACCTGCGAAACGTCTCGGTGCGCTACGACTTCGATTCCTTCCGCGGCGGCATCCAGCCCTTCATTTCCGACTTCCGCGGGTTCGTCTTCCAGGACGTGCCCTTCGGCGTGCGCCTCTTCGGCACGCGCGACAACAACCTCTGGCAGTACAACCTCGGCTGGTTCCGGCGGCTGGAGAAGGACACCAACTCGGGCCTGAACGACGTCGCGTCGCGGATGCGCCGCGACGACGTGCTCGTGGCCAACGCATTCCGCCAGGACTTCCCTGTCCTGGGATTCACCTCGCAGGCCACCGCCATCCTGAACGTGAACCGCGAAGGCCGGGGCGCCTTCTACAACAACAACGGCTTCCTCGAGCGGCCCTCGTCGCTCGGCGACGAGCGCCCGCACGACTACACCGTGGCCTACCTCGGCTACAACGGCGACGGGCACCTCGGGCGCTGGAACCTGCAGGCCTCCGTGTACGCCGCCCTCGGCCGCGACGAGCGCCACCCGCTCGCGGGGCGGCCCCAGGACATCCGCGCGGGCTTCGCGGCGGCCGAACTCTCGCGCGACTTCAGCTGGCTGCGCCTGCGCCTGAGCGCGCTCGCCTCCTCGGGCGACAAGGATCCCTTCGACGGGAAGGCCACCGGCTTCGACGCGATCCTCGAGAACCCGCAGTTCGCGGGCGCCGACACGAGCTTCTGGATCCGCCAGGCGGTGCCCCTGGTGGGCGGCGGCGGCGTTGCCCTCTCGGGGCGCAACGGCGTGCTGCCGAGCCTGCGCTCGTCGAAGGACCAGGGGCAGTCCAATTTCGTGAACCCCGGCCTGCTCCTCCTCGGCGCGGGCGCCGACGCCGACCTGATGCCGCAGCTGCGCGCGATCGCCAACGTCTCCTACCTGCGCTTCCAGGACACCACCGTGCTCGGCGTGCTGAGGAACCAGGCGCCGCCACACCGCGAGATCGGCTGGGACCTTTCCGCCGGCGTGCAGTACCGGCCCTTCATGAGCCAGAACCTGGTCCTCAACGCCTCCGCCGCGGCACTCCTGCCCGGCAAGGGCCTGAAGCAGCTCTACGACGAGGACCGGCGCGGGCCGCAGTACTCGATCCTCGTGAACCTCCTCCTCAACTACTGATCTCCCACCAGGCGCGCCGGCAAAGACCATGACTCGACGACTCCCCCTCGCGCTGGCCGCCATCGCCCTCGCCCTCGCGGTGCGGGCCGACTCCGGCGCCGAGAAGCCCGTGGCGCGCACGCACGTCACCCACGCGCCGGCGCCGGAGCGCCAGACGCCCGCCCAGGCCAAGGCGAAGAGCGACGGGTGCATGAGCTGCCACACCGCGACGGACCGCCACACGATGCACCAGAACCCCGCGGTGCAGCTCGGCTGCACGGACTGCCACGGAGGCGACGCGGCGGTCGAGAAGCCCCGGGGAGCCGAGCGCAAGGACCCCGCCTACGAGGAAGCGCTCGCCCGGTCCCACGTGCTGCCGCGCTACCCCCTGGGATGGAAATGGCCCTCGAGCGCGAACCCCGAGGGCAGCTACACGCTCCTGAACCGCGAGGCGCCCGAGTACATCCGCTTCATCAATCCGGGCGACCTGCGCATCGCCCGCGAGGCCTGCGGCGCCTGCCACCTCCCCATCATCCAGGCGTCCGAGCGCAGCCTCATGTCGACCTCGGCCATGCTCTGGGGCGGGGCGGCCTACAACAACGGCATCCTGCCCTACAAGCGCTACATCCTCGGCGAGGCCTACACGCGCGAGGGCATCGGCGCCTCGCTCCTGAACCCGGTGGCCCCGACGGACTTCCTCACCCACAAGGGAATCCTGCCGAGCCTCACCGCGCTGCCGGCGTGGGAGACGATCCCGCCGGCCGACGTCTTCCGGGTCTTCGAGCGCGGCGGGCGCGTGATCTCCTCGCTCTTCCCCGAGATCGGCCTGCCCAACAACACCGGAATCCTGCAGCGTCTCGACGAACCGGGCCGGCCCGACCTCAAGCAGTCCAACCGCGGCCCCGGCACGGGAAGCCGCATCGCCGTGCCGGTGATCAACATCACCAAGACGCGCCTGAACGACCCGCACCTGTGGTTCCTCGGCACGAACGAGCAGCCCGGCGACTACCGGTCCTCGGGCTGCAGCGCCTGCCACACGGTGTACGCCAACGACCGCGACGAGAAGCATTCGGGGATCTACGCGAAGTACGGGCACGCGGGAGAGACGGCGACGAAGGACCCGACCATCCCCCGGGGGCGCTCCGGCCACCCGATCCGCCACGAGTTCACGCGCGCCATCCCCTCGTCGCAGTGCATGGTCTGCCACATGCACCAGCCCAACGTGTTCGTGAACTCCTACTACGGCACGATCATGTGGGATTACGAGTCGGACGCGCCGCACATGTGGCCGGAGAAGCAGAAGTACCCCACGCACGACGAGGCGAGGAAGATCCTCGATCGCAACCCCGAGGAGGCGGCCATCCGCGGCAAGTGGGGCGACCCGGAGTTCCTGAAGGACGTCGCGAGCCTGAACCCGAAGCTCCAGGACACGCAGTTCGCCGACTACCACGGCCACGGCTGGAACTTCCGCGCCGTCTTCAAGCGCGACCGCAAGGGCACGCTCCTCGACAAGGACGGCAAGCCCGTCGCGGACGAGGACCCGCAGAAGTTCAAGAAGGCGGTTCACCTCACCTCCATCCACCTGGACGTGGGCTTCCACTGCGTCGACTGCCACTTCTCCCAGGACATGCACGGCAACGGCCACCTCTACGGCGAGGTTGCCGCGGCGGTCGAGGTCGACTGCCGCGACTGCCACGGGACGGCGGGCCAGTACCCGACGCTCAGGACCTCCGGGCCGGCCGCCAGGCCCGGCGGCATGGACATGACGCTCTTGAGGACCCAGGACGGCCGCAAGCGCTTCGAGTGGCGCGAAGGCAAGCTCTTCCAGCGCTCGGCGATCTACCCGGATCTCGAGTGGGAGATGTCGCTCGTGAAGGACACGGTGACGCCCGGAAACGCCCACTACAACGAGAAGGCGGCGCGCGCGAAGCTCATGCGCACCGGCGAGGCGGGCCAGAAGGGGCAGTGGGGTCCCGGCGCCAAGGACTATGCGCACGCCGACGAGAAGATGACCTGCTTCACCTGCCACCTCTCGTGGACCACGAGCTGCGGTGGCTGCCACCTGCCCATCCAGGCCAACTGGAAGACCGAGCGCCAGCACTACGAGGGGGGCGAGACCCGCAACTACGCCACCTACAATCCGCAGGTCGCCCGCGACGAGATGTTCCAGCTGGGCCGGCACGGGCCGGTCAAGGGCGGGCGCATCGCACCCATCCGTTCGTCCTCGGCGCTGGTGCTCTCCTCGACCAACATCAACCGCGAGCGGATCTACATCCAGCAGCCGCCGGTGGCCGCGAGCGGCTTCTCCTCGCAGGCGTTCGCCCCGCACTACCCGCACACGGAGCGAAAGACCGAGACCAAGGGCTGCGGGGACTGCCACGTCTCCGACGCGAACGACAACAACGCGATCATGGCGCAGATGCTGCTGCACGGGACCAACTTCGTGAACTTCGTGGGCTTCAACGTATGGATGGGCCAGGAGCGGCACGTGCAGGCGGTGCAGGTCACGGAGTGGGAGGAGCCGCAGGCCGTGATCGGCAGCTACCTGCACCGCTACGCCTACCCGGACTGGTACGCCGACCACGAAAAGCGCGGCCGGCGCCTCCCCGAAGCCCACGACCACGCCGCCCGGGGGCCGGCGGGCTGTGTGGCGATCCGCGGCGAGTACTTCTTCTCGGCGGAAGGGGCGGGCGGGCTGCGCGTGTACGACGTGGCGTCCATCGGGAACAAGGGTGTCTCGCAGCGGATCGTGAGCGCGCCGTTCTCGCCGCTCGGCCACGACACGCACGTGGGATCGCGCGACGCGACTTGCGTGGCGCTACCCACCAACCAGCCGATCGCGCCGGAGCGAAACCGCGGCGACCTGATGCGCAAGGTGAACCAGGAGCAGCCCTTCCACCCGATCTACAACTACGCGGTGGTGACCGATGCCGAGGAAGGCCTGATCGTGGTCGACGTGAACACGCTCGCCGACGGGGAGCCGCGCAACAACTTCCTCAAGCGCGCGGTGACCTGGAACGAGGGCGGCATCCTGCGGGGCGCGCGGCACGTGACGCTCGGCGGGCGATACGCCTACGTGGCCGCGGCCGCGGGGCTCGTGGTGGTCGACCTGGACGACCCGTTGAAGCCGCGCACGGCAGCGGTGGTTCCGCTCAAGGGCGCGCGCGCCTCGGCGCTCCAGTTCCGCTATCTCTTCGTGACCGGCGACGAGGGCTTCCGGGCGATCGACGTGACGATCCCGGAGAAGGCCGCGCTCGTCGCAGGGTCGCTCGTGCCGCTGGCCGACGCCCGGCGCATCTACGTCGCGCGCACCTATGCCTACGTCGCGGCGGGCAAGGACGGGCTCGCGATCGTCGACGTGGAGAAGCCGGGGGAGCCGCGGCTCTTCCGCATGTTCGACGACGGCGGAAAGATGAACGACGCCCGCGACGTGGTCGTGGCCACCACCAACGCCTCGGCCATCGCCTATGTCGCCGACGGCGCCAACGGCCTGAAGGTCCTTCAGCTCACCTCTCCCGAGATCCAGCCGAAGTTCTACGGTTTCAGCCCCGAGCCCAGGCCGCGGGTGATCGCCTGGCGCGAGACCGCCTCGCCCGCGCTCTCGCTCGCCAAGGGACTGGATCGCGACCGTGCCGTGGACGAGACGGGCGGGCAGATCGCGGTCTTCGGGCGGATCGGCGCGCGCCCCTTCACGCGCGAAGAGCAGCAGAAGTTCTACCTGCGGCCCGACGGCAGCGTCTGGACCGTGAGCGACACCGACAGGCCCGGGGACTTCCGGGACGAGCGGCCACCGGCCGATCGCGCACCGAAACCACGCGGCGAGACGAGGAAGGCGGAGGCCCGATGAAGACGATCCTGGCCCACGGGCTGGCTTGGGCGGCACTGTGCGCGTCGGCGGCTGACGCGCCGCCGCTTCCGTACGAGGCGAAGGCCACACACCTGGGCGTGGTCAACTGCGCCTCGAGCCTCTGCCACGGCTCCATCACCGAATGGAAGGGCTCCAACGTCCTGCAGAACGAGTACGTGACCTGGTCGCGGGTGGACAAGCACGCGCTGCGCGCCAACCAGGTGCTGTGGAACGATCGCAGCAAGCGCATCGTCGCCAACCTCGGGCTGCGCCAGCCTGCCCACGAGGCGAAGCTCTGCGTTGACTGCCACGGCCACAATCCGCCCGCCGAGCTCCGGGGCGAGCGATTCAAGGCCGCCGACGGCGTGAGCTGCGAGGCCTGCCACGGGCCCGCCGAGCACTGGATCAAGTCCCACGTGGCGCCGGGGGCCACCCACGAGGAGAACCTGAAGAACGGACTCTACCCGACGGAGGATCCGGTGGCGCTCGCGCGGCTGTGCCTTTCCTGCCACTTCGGCAACAAGGACAAGTTCGTCACCCACCGCATCATGGGGGCGGGCCACCCGCGCATCAGCTTCGAGCTGGACACCTTCACGCAGACGCAGCCGCCGCACTTCGTGATCGACGAGGACTGGCAGAAGCGCAAGGGGCGCTGGGACGGCGTTCGCGTCTGGGCCATCGGCCAGGCCCTGGCGGCCCAGGAGCAGCTCGACGTCGTGCTCGACCCGAAGCGCGGCCGCGACGGGCTCTTTCCGGAGCTCGTCGTGTTCGACTGCCACGCCTGCCACCACCCCATGTCCGACACGAGGTGGAAGCCGCGGGTGGGCACGCGCCCCGGCACGATCCGCTTCAACGACGCGAACCTGCTGATGCTCCGGCAGATCGTGCGGCAGACCTTCCCCGGGGAGTCGGCGACCTTCAACGACCTCGTGCTGCAACTGCACCGGGCGGTGGCGGGAGAGGGCGGGGACGCGCACGAGGCCGCCCGGCGCCTGCGCAAGGGACTCGAAGCGGTGGTCGCGAAGCTGCGTCCGCGGGAGTTCAACGACCGCGACCTGCGGGCGATCCTCGCTGGGCTCGTGGAAGACGGCATCGCGGGGCAGTACGGGGATTACGCGGGCGCGGAACAGGCGTCCATGGCGATCGCGAGCGTGCTCAACTTCCTGGCCAGGCGCGGTGCGCTCGCAGACGTGCGAGGCGCGAACACGGCGCTGGACCGCGTCTTCGAGACGGTCCGGAACGACGAGAAGTACCGGCTCGAGCGCTTCCAGGCGGCGCTTGCGGAACTCAAGACCTTCGTGGCGAGGTGACCGGCATGTCCTCCCAGTTCGACCAACGCACGGAATTCCGCTGGTACAAGGTGGGCATCATCGGCTCGGGCCCCGCGGGGCTCTCGGCCGCCGCCCACGCCGCCGAACTCGGCGTCTCCCACGTGCTGCTGGAGAGCGAGCGGCAGGCCTCCAACACGATCTTCAAGTACCAGAAGGGCAAGCACGTGATGGCCGAGCCGCAGATCCTGCCGCTCCGGAGCCCCATGAGCTTCGCCGCCGGCAAGCGCGAGGAGATCCTCGAGAAGTGGGACGAGGAGCTGAAGCGGCACAAGGTGAAAATCCAGTATGGCGAGGAGGCCGTCTCGATCACCGGCGAGGACAACCGCTTCGAGGTGAGGACAAAAGGGGGCGAGGTCTACTTCTGCAGGAAGATCGTGCTGGCCATCGGCCTGCAGGGGAACCTGAGGAAGCTCGGCGTCGAGGGAGAGTCCCTCGAGGGGGTGCAGTACCAGCTCGACGACCCGAAGGAGTACGAGGACGAGACGATCGTCGTCGTGGGCGCAGGCGACGCGGCGATCGAGAACGCGCTCGCGCTCTCCGAGCAGAACCGCGTGATCCTCGTGAACCGCAACGAGGAGTTCACGCGTTGCAAGGAGGGAAACCTGACCCTGGTCCTCGCCGCGATCAAGGAGGGCCGCGTCGAGATCCGCTACGGCACCTCGGCGGCAAGGGTCGAGCGGATGGGAGGCGAGGTCCCGCTGCGCTTCTCCGTGAAGAGCCCCGACGGGCCCGACACGATCGAATGCCACCGCATCATCGCGCGGCTGGGCGGCATCCCACCGAGAAAGCTCGTGGAGAGCTTCGGCGTGAAGTTCCCCACCTCCGACCCGAACGCGGTGCCGGAACTCTCGGACACCTACGAATCGAACGTGAAGGGCCTCTACATCGTGGGCGCGCTGGGCGGCTACCCGCTCATCAAGCAGGCGATGAACCAGGGATACGAGGTGGTCGAGTCGGCTCTGGGGCGGCAGGTCGAGCCCGCGGACGAGCCGCTCCTCGCGAAGGCCTTCGCGGGCTTCTCGCGCACCATGAAGGTGGCGCAGGTGCTCGACGTGATCCAGGCGGAAGTGCCGTTGCTCAGTGGCATCAATCGCCTGCAGTTGCGGGAGTTCATGCTGGAGAGCGCGCTCGTCACGCCGCGCGAGGGCGAGGTCCTCTTCCGGCGCAACGACTACACCAACTCGTTCTTCATGATCGTCGCGGGGGACGTGCGCATCGAGGGCGACGGCGGCAAGGAGTTCGTGCTCGGCGCCGGCGAGTTCTTCGGCGAACTGGGCCTCATCTCCGGCAGGCGGCGCTCGAGCACCGTGCGCGCGGGGCCGCACTGCGCCCTGATCGAGGCGCCCCGCCGCGCGATGCTGAAGCTCGTGGCTTCCGTCGAGGCGGTGCGCAAGTCCGTGGACGAGACCTTCCTCAAGCGCGCCGTGCGCGCCTATCTCGCGCCGATGCTGCCGGAGAACGAGCTCGCCGAGCTGGTGGCGAGCGGCGTCGAGGTGCGCAAGTACGGCGGCAACGAGACTCTCTTCAAGGAAGGCGACGCCTCCGATGGCCTCTACCTGCTGCGCCGCGGCTCGGTGATGGTCTCCCGTGAGATCGCGGGGCGCGAGGTGGTGCTCTCCTACCTCTCCGCGGGCAACTACGTGGGCGAGATGGCGCTGCTCACCGACTCGCCGCGCTCGGCCACGGTGCGCGCCGCGGTGACGACGGAGGCGGTGGTGCTCGACGCCGAGGTCTTCAAGCGCATCCTGGGCAGGAACCCCAAGTGGCGCGAGGAAATGGAGTCGCGCTTCCTGGATCGCCTGCGCGTGAACGCGGCGATGGAGGCCGCGCCGGACCCGGGCAACGTGATCGCCTTCCTGCTGCAGCAGGGCGTGGGAGAGGCGACCGATGTCCTGCTCATCGACGAGAGCCTGTGCGTGCGCTGCGACAACTGCGAGAAGGCCTGCGCCGACGTCCACGACGGCACCTCGCGCCTGGACCGCGAGGCTGGCCCGACCTTCGCCGAGATCCACGTGCCGACCTCGTGCCGGCACTGCGAGCATCCGCACTGCATGAAGGACTGCCCGCCGGATGCGATCCACCGCTCGGCCAACGGCGAGGTCTACGTGGACGACAGCTGCATCGGCTGCGGCAACTGCGAGAAGAACTGCCCCTACGGGGTGATCCAGCTCGCCCCCGTGGACCCGAAGCGCCGCCGTCCGAGCCTGTGGTCGTGGCTCGTACTGGGTCTCGGCCCGGAACCGGGGCTGGAGCCCAAGCCCAAGGGCAAGGACATCCCGAAGAAGGCGGTGAAGTGCGACATGTGCAAGGACCTGCCCGGGGGAGCCGCGTGCGTGCGTGCCTGCCCGACGGGTGCGGCAATCCGGGTGAGCCCGGACGAGTTCCTCAACTACGCGCAGACGTCGGAAGCCTGACGGGGCGCGGGCCCGCCCCGCGGCTAGTGCTTCGCCTCGCCGATGTAGCGGTCGAGGTTCGGATCGGCGCGGTGGTTCGCGGCGTTCCAGCGCATCACCAGGAACATGGCCGTGGCGACGAAGACGCCGAAGATGATGATGATCGCGTTGATGTGCAGGTCCAGGCGGATCATCAGGGCGTAGAGCGCCAGCATCACCAGGATGCTCACGTTCTCGTTGAAGTTCTGCACCGCGATCGAGTGGCCCGCGGAGAGCAGCACGTGCCCGCGGTGCTGCAGCAGCGCGTTCATGGGCACCACGAAGAAGCCGGCCATCGCGCCCACGAGCACGAGGATCGCGTAGACGAGCGGCATCCAGGTCACGCCGATCAGGCTCATGAGGACGAGACCCATGAGGACTCCCACCGGGAGCACGGCGACCGCGCGCTTGAGCGGAATCAGGCGCGCGGCCAGGACCGCCCCCAGGGCGATGCCGACGGCGGAGACGCCCTGCAGCATCGCGCCGCGCGACAGCGGCAGGTTCAGGTGCTGGTCGGCCCATTTGAGGACGATGAACTGCAGCGTCGCGCCCGCGCCCCAGAAGAGCGTGGTCACCGCGAGGGATATCTGGCCCAGCTTGTCCCGCCAGAGCGTGGTGAAGCAGTGGGCGAAATCCACGACCAGGCGCAAGGGATTGCGCTCCTGGTGCTTGTAGCGCGCGCCCGTGTCCGGGATCGCCAGGTTGAAGAGGGCGGCCGCGACGTAGATCCCCGCGATCACCAGGATCGCGGCTTCCGCCGCCGTGTCGACGCCGGTATCGACGAAGGGAAAGTCGAACGACAGCAGTGCGGCCGAGACATTCGGCCCGATGAGGAGCCCGCCCACCACGGTGCCGATCACGATGGAGAGCACGGTGAGACCCTCGATCCAGCCGTTGGCCACGACGAGCTGCTCCGGCGGCAGGAGTTCCGTGAGGATGCCGTACTTGGCCGGCGAGTACGCGGCCGCGCCCAGCCCGACCACGGCGTACGCCGCGAGGACGTACCAGTGCGGCGCGAGGCCGGGGATGTTCGCCCTGTCGTGGAAGAAGAGCAGCAGGCAGCCGAAGATCTTCACCAGGTTGGTCGCGAACATGACCTTGCCCTTGGGCATCGAGTCGGCGAAGGCGCCCACGAAGGAGGCGAGCAATACGTAGGACACGGTGAAGAAGAACTTGAGCAGCGGCGTGAGCCAGGCGGGGCCGTTCAGCTGCAGCAGCAGGGCGATGGAGGCGATGAGGAGGGCGTTGTCGGCGAGGGAGGAGAAGAACTGCGCGGCCATGATGGTGTAGAACCCGCGCTTCACCGACCTTTCTCCATGGAGCTCCACCACGATCGGAACTCGCGGTCGGGCAGGGGCCGGCTGACGAGGTAGCCCTGCACGAGGTCGCACCCCATGCGCGCGAGCTCGGCCCGCGTGGCCTCCTCCTCGACGCCTTCGGCCACGGCCCGCAGCTCGAAGTTGTGGGCGAGGTCGATCACCGAGCGCACGATCTTGTGGTCGCCCCGGTCGGAGAGGAGACCGCTCACGAAGAGCTTGTCGATCTTCAGCTCGTCCACGGGAAAGCGCTTGAGATAGGCGAGCGAGGAGTAGCCGGTGCCGAAGTCGTCGATGGAAAGTTGCACGCCGGTGCCCTTCAGCCGCGTGAGCATGGCCATCGAGCGCTCCGCATCGCCGATCATGGTGCTCTCGGTGATCTCCAGGGTGATGCGCTCCGGCGGAACGTTCCACGTGCCGAGGGCCTGCTCGACGATCTCCGGAAGCTCCGCATCGACCAGGGCCCGCGTGGAGAGGTTCACGCTGAAGCGCGGCGTGATGCCCTCCTTCGCGAGGCTCGCGGCATTGCGCAGCACGGCATTGAGCACCCAGAACGTGAGCGAGCCGATGATCCCGGTGCTCTCCGCGATCCCCACGACCGTGGCGGGAGGGATCTGCCCGGAAGTCGGGTGGCGCCAGCGCAGCAGCGCCTCGGCGGCGACCGGCGCGCCGGTGTGGAGGTCGACCTGCGGTTGGTAGTGGACCTCGAGCTCGTTGGCGCGAATGGCGCGCTGCAGGTCGATGTCGAGCCCGTGGTAGACCTCCGCCTCGATGCTGTCGTCGCTCTGGAAGACGTGGTAGCCCTCCTCGCGGGTGCCGGCGATGCGGCGCGCCACGTCGGCGGCCATGAGGAGTTTCGCGGGGTCGGCGGCGTTCTCCGGAACGGTGGCTATGCCCACGCAGGGACGCAGCACCGCCGTGCCGCCTTCGTGGGCGATGGGGCGATCGAGTGCGCGCAGGCACTTCACCGCCGCGAGCACCGCCTGCGAGGGATGGGACAGGCGCGGCAGGACGATGCAGATCTGTTCCTCACTCAGGGCGGCGAGGCGGTCCTCGGGCCGCAGCGCCGGTCGCAGGCGCTCGAGGACGAGGGAGATGGTGATCGTCGCCGGCGGCCCCTTCAGCAGGGCCTGCAGGCGGTCCACCCGGCGAAGTTCCACGAGCAGGACCGCGAGGCGGCCGTCGGTCGCCTGGGCCACGGCCGTTTCGCGGTCGAGGAAGCGCAGGAGATCCTCGCGGGCGCTCTCTCCCGGCGTCTGGTTGCGCAGCGTGGAATCCGCGGGCGGCGCCGGTGGGATCACGAGAGGTAGTTGTCCCGTGGATCGAGCCCGTAGGCGCCGGTGGGCAGGCTGCGACGTATGAAGGCCGGTTCCTCTCCGCCGAGCAGGGGATCGTAGAGCAGGTCCACCATGACCGGGTAATCCGACAGTGTCTTGTCGGGGCTGGTGAGCAGGAGCACCCGCGGCTTCAGGCGCCGGACCTTGTTGTGCGAGACGACGACCGCCACCTCGCCCGTGGAGAGTTCCACCAGGGACCCCACGGGAAATACGCCGATCGCCTGCACGAACTGCTCGGTCAGCGGCGCATGGAAGTAGTCGCCGCCCCAGCTGGTGATGCTGCGCAGGGCCTCGTAGGACGACACGGCCTCGGCATAGGGGCGCGACTTGGTCAGCGCCGCGAAGCAGTCGCCGATGCCGGCCATGCGCCCGAAGATGCCGATTTTCTCGCCCCGGAGACCGAGCGGGTAGCCGCTGCCGTTCATGCGCTCGTGGTGCTGCGCGATGCCCTCGATCACCTCCGGCGGCCAGTTCGGCGTGGAGGACAGGATTTCCAGCCCCAGCGCCACGTGGCTCTTCACCTTCTCGAACTCCGCGGGCGCGAGGCGGCCCTGTTTTTCGAGCAGTTCGCGCGGCAGGCGAATCTTCCCGATGTCCAGGAGCAGGCCGATGGTGCCGAGCTGCGCGAGCTCGGCACGCGGGAATCCGAGGTGGCGTCCGAAGGCCACGAGGTAGACGGCCACCTGGAGGCCGTGCGCGTAGGTGGTGATGTCCTTCTCGCGCAGCCGCGCCACCCACATGAGTGCGTCGGGGTTGCGCACCATGCTTTCGACCATCTCGTCCACGACTTCCTGGACGCGGTCGACTTCGACCGGCTGGCCGGCCCATACGTCGTCGGCGAGCTTGCCGAGCACCTCGGAGGTGCGTTCGTAGGCGACGCGCGCCGGGGCGACCTCTTCCTCGACGGAGCGGGTGTCCGGGTAGATGGTGACCGTGACCGAGGCGGGCAGCAGGGAATCCCGGCGGTAATCCGACGGCAGGTCGGCGAGGTCCGCCGGCAGGTCGCGGTCGGAGCCCCGCAGCAAGCCGCGAAGCGCGTCCAGGATCCCTCCCAGGCCTCGCTTTCCCCGGGCAACGGGTTCCGGCCGCGTCGATACCTTCGCCTCCTCCGCGGCCTTGCCGGCCGGTGGCCTCCACGAAGTCGAGGACTTGCGGAACTCCTCGCCCGTGGAACGGGCCCGGTCGATCGTCACGACCTTGCAGGCGTTCTGCAATTCCGCGATTTGCTGCTTGTCCTCGATGAGGAATCCCTGGATGGGGAAGGGCGTGTCGATCCATGGACGGTCGAGGTCGGCGACGAACATGCCGATCTTGAGGTCCTTGACGGCTACCTTGGAATGCATGAAGGCGAGGTGTCGGCTGTGGGAACGCGTGGCAAGCGCCGGGCTTGCGCACCGGAACGGTGGCCATTCTACGGGACAAAAGTCATGCGCGCGGCCCCGCCGGGACGCGGGGCCGCGTTCCGGGGCTGCCGCTCAGGCGAGGAAGCCGATATCCGGGAAGGGGAAGCGCGCCAGGTTGGGGAAGATCGCCGAGAGGTCGGCCTCCGAGGCGCCGAACCAGCGCGCGAGCGAGGCGCCGTACTGGTCCACGGCGGTGGTGGGAATCCACCGGCCCTCGGTGTCGGCGTCATCGGGGCCCGAGAGCGCCAGGACCGGGTAGCGGCCGTACATCCTGCCGCCCCGCACCGCGCCGCCCAGGACCAGGTGATGGTTGCCCCAGGCGTGATCCGTGCCCGCACCCGAGGCGGGCTGGAAGGTGCGGCCGAAATCCGAAAGCGTAAAGGTGGTTACCTGGTTCGCCACGCCGAGCAGCTGGGTCGCGTCGTGGAACGCCCTCAGTGCGGGCGAGAGCTGGCCCAGGAGCGTGGCGAGGGTCGCGAGCTCGTTGGCGTGGGTATCGAAGCCGCCCAGCGAGACGAAGAAGACCTGCCGCCGCGCCCCGGTGGCGCCTCGGGCCTCGATCAGCTTCGCCACCTGGAGCAATTGCTGCGCGATCGGGGCGTTCTGCCCCTGGAACAACACCTGCACCTGCGAAGTGGCGGCGGTGAGGATGGGGTTCACCACGACCGACAGGGACTGCGCGCGGGCCGCGATGTCTCCTGCCGCCTTCACGTAGACGTGCCCTCGGTCCGCTGCAAGGATCGCATGCATCGCCGCGAGCCTCGCGCTGGCGACGGCGCCCCCGTTGAATCCGGCCAGCGCGAGGCCGCCGGTGGTGGGGATCGCCAGCGCGGAGGCGGCCTGCCCGGTGACGAAGAGGTTCGTTCCTGCGACGGAGGTGAGCACCGGGAAACCGGAAGCGGCGTTGAGGCCGGCCACGTGATCGGCCAATCGCCCTCCCCAACCCGTCGCGCTGGCGCCGGATGACACCGAGGATTGCCACTGCGACTGCTGGTCCGCGTGGGAGAAGAGGCTGTCGGGGCGGACCGCGAGGTAGTTGGCCCGCGTGGTCGGCTCGTTCAGCGTGCCGACGTTTGCGAGGATCGCCATCCGGCCCTCGGCAAAGAGCGGGTGGATCTCCGCGAGGCCGGGATGCAGGCCGTAGGTGGCCGCCGATCCCGCGGGCTGGATGGGCAAAAGCGCCGCCTGCACGAGGTTCAGGCCCGAGCCCTCGGTGCGCGTCGCCGCGTACTGCGCGTACCCCGGGGCGTCCAACGGGACCACGAGGCTGTTGCCGTCGATGCCGCCGTAGAGGAACACGCACACGAGCGCCTTGTAGTCCGCAGACGCGGACTGCGCGGCCGCGGCGCCGGCGAGGCCTGCCAGTCCCATCGGGGCGAGGCGGGCGGCGAGACCGGCGCCGGAGAGGGCGCCGAAGCCATGGAGGAAATCGCGTCGGTTTCGGTTCATGGTCAGCGCTCCACCTGGTACTGCGGCGAGGTGAGGACGAGCCACGCGGCGGTCTTCGCGCGGCCCAGGGGATCGGACGCCGGGACGGCGTTCACGGCCGAGACGATGGCCGAACGCATCGCCGCCGACATCCGGCCGGCGAGCAACTCGCGGTCGAGGCGCTGGGCGAGCGCCCCCGGGTCCGCGGCGGTGGCGAGCCAGCCGCTGAAGTCGAGGGCAGTGCCCGTCGCGCCGTACACGGCGGGATCGGGCGGGATGGCCGGCGAAAAGACGAGGGCGGTGGCGCAATTCGCGCGCGCGATCGCGGTGCTCGTGGTGAGGATCCCGAATTCCGGTCCCGTCGCGTCGGTGCCGGGGACGAGGTAGTCCGGAGGGAAGTAGTTGAAGACGGAAGGCGGATAGAAGAGGAACTGTCCCAGCGCGGCCGATTGCGCCCGGAAGAAGACGCCGTCGCTCCTCCCTCCGAATGCGCGCGCGGCTCCCGCCATCCAGAGCACCGGCTCGGCGAGCTTGCCGTATCCCGCGTCGATCTTTCTCGCGCCCCGCGCTTCGCGGTCCGTGAGGATGGCGCGAACGACCGCGCGCAGGTCGCCGCGAATCCCGCTCCCGTTGTCGGCGAAGACCGCGGCGACCCTCGCTACATAAGCCGGCGTCGGCTTGCTCGTCACCAGCTTCTGGATGAGCTGCCTGCCGATGAAGGGGCCCACGTTCGGGTGGCGAAAGATGTTCGCGTGGGCGAAGGCCAGGTCCTGCTCCATGGGGAGGTTGGCGGGAGCGACCACGCCGTCGAGCAGCACCTTGGGCCCGAATTCGTGGTTGGCCGGCGCCGGACGAAGGCTCCCGAGGTAGTTGCGCGGGTTGTTGTTGCGGGGGATCGCGCCCGCCACCGTGGGGTAGGTCCAGCCCGTGAAGACCCGCGCGAAGCCCTCGATCTCGTCCAGGTCGTAGGTCGGGATGGGCCTTCCCCGGTCGTCCAGCGTGAGCGTGCCGTCCGGGTTCAGCCAGTGCAGCCCGATCGAGAAGAGCTGCAGAATCTCGCGCGCGTAGTTCTCGTTCGGCGTCGTGCCGGAGCGCTCGCTGGCCTTGTTGTTGTTGGCCATGTCGAGGTAGTCGCCCATCATGGGCGAGAGGGTCACCGCCATCATCAGGTCGTGGAAGTTGCCGAACGCGCGCTCGCGGAAGATCTGCTGGTAGTGGCGCATGGCGTAATTGCGACTGTTGTCGACGCCGGAGGTGACGAAGACCTGCGAAAGGGCGAACGCGACGCGCGCGCGCAGCTGGTCGGGCTGCGCGAGGGCATTGCGGAAGAACTCGAGCTGCAGGGGAAAGAGGGTGTAGTGGTCGCGCGCGCAGTAGCTGTCCGGGCGCACCGGCCGGGAACGGTCGTCCACGCAGGTGGCGGGCCGCGCGGTGGGAACCCACGGATAGTCGGCATAGGCGGTCGCCGGCATCGCGAGCTGCTCCTCGATCCAGGCGCCGGTGCCGAGGGCGAGGACGCGGGAGACGTCGGCGGAAGCAGGCCCGAAGGCCGCCTGGCGAAGCAGGCGCCGGGCGTCCGCGTCCCGGTCAGCGGCCGACAGCGGAACGCACATCGCCACGCCTTCGCGCACGCTTCCCGAGGCGACCATGTTCTCCTCGACCGTCGCATCGACGGTGTAGCGGTGGCCTGGTTCGCGCCCCGCCGAGCCCCGGTCGAAGCTGCGCCAGACGGGCGTGCTCCCGTCGGCGCAACGGCCTGATTCGACGGCGTGGACGTGAAACGCGGTGCCTTCGGGAATCCACGATCCCGAGGCATCCAAAAGCGCGCATTCGGCCGGGTCCGCCGAGTAGAAGACCGGTTGCGCGGACGAACCTGGCTGCCTGCGGAACCGGCACACGGGCACCGTTCCGGGCGCGTCTGCCGCACCCGCGAACACGCCGAACTGGCCGCCCGTGCGCTCCCAGCCCGGGACGCCGCCGGCGTCCAGTTGCGCGATCTCCGCGGGGTCGGCGGTCAGGAAATGGCTGCGCAGCCCGTCGTGGTGGAACTCGACCGCGGTGCCCGTGGGTTCGGCCGCGCGCACGCCGGCCGCGAGGCACAGCGCCGACACGAGCAACGGGATGGTTTTCATGGTCATCCGGACCTCCCCTGAGATATCCGTCGCCTCGCCCCTATAATTCGTGTGCCGGACCGCGGGCGCAAACGACTAGCCAGTGGGCATCGTAGCGGCCGAGATGTTTCCGGAATTGCCGCGCTTCGGCGTGCCTTTGTAACAGTCTGTGGTACCGCGCCGGGCGAAGCCGGCATCCGAAACGGGAACCCCCGCATGCCCCAGATCCTCGCCGGCTATCGCGTTCTCGACCTCTCCCGCGTGCTCGCGGGTCCCTGGGCGACGCAGCATCTCGCGGACCTCGGCGCGGAAGTGATCAAGGTAGAGCGGCCCGGACAGGGCGACGACACGCGCAAGTGGGGCCCGCCCTTCCTCAAGGACCGCGAGGGGCGCGACACGGCGGACGCGGCCTATTTCCTGTCCGCCAACCGCGGCAAGAAGTCCCTCACGCTGGACATCGCGCATCCCGAGGGCCGTGCCATCGCCCGCCGGCTCGCCGACGCCTCCGACGTGGTGGTGGAGAACTTCAAGGTGGGTGACCTCGCGCGCCACGGCCTGGACTACGCCGCGCTTCGCGAAGGGCACGAGGCGCTTGTCTATTGCTCGATCACCGGTTTCGGGCAGGACGGTCCCTACCGCGATCGCCCCGGCTACGACTTCATGATCCAGGGCCTGGGCGGGCTCATGAGCGTGACGGGCGAGCGCGACGACCTTCCCGGCGGCGGCCCGCAGAAAGTCGGCGTCGCGGTGGCCGATCTCTTTACCGGCATGTACGCCGCCAACGCGATCGTCGCCGCACTCCTGCACCGCGAGCGCACCGGAGAAGGACAGTACATCGACCTGGCGCTCCTCGATGCGCAGGTGGCGATGCTCGCCAACCTCGGGGCGGCCTGCCTCGTCTCCGGTCGCGTGCCGGGCAGGATGGGAAACGCGCACCAGGCGATCGTTCCCTACCAGGTGTTTCGCGCCGCCGACGGCTTCCTCATCGTGGCGGTGGGCAACGACGGCCAGTTCGTGCGCTTCGCCGATCACATCGGGATGCCGGCGCTTGCAACGGACCCCCGCTACGCCACCAATCCGGCGCGGGTCGCCCACCGCGACGAGCTGGTCGCAAGGATCGCCGAAAGGCTTGCGGAGCGTCCGGCGGCCGAATGGCTTGCCGGCCTCGAGGCGGCTGGCGTGCCCTGCGGGCCCATCAACGACCTGGCGCAGGTCTTCGCCGATCCGCAGGTGCTCCACCGCGGCATGGTGACCCTCATGGAGCACCCTGCGGCGGGCGAGATCCGCCTGGTCGCAAACCCCGTGCGCTTTTCTTCCACACCGGCTCGCAGCGACCGGCCGCCTCCGCTCCTGGGCGAGCACACCGCGGAGATTCTCGAAGGGCTCCTGGGATTCGCCCCCGGAAAGGTCGCCGCGCTTCGGGAGCGGGGCGTGATCTGAGGTGCTGCCCGCGCCCGTTTTCGGCGGCCCACCACGGGCCGGTATACTCCTGCATCTGCAATTCGCCCCGATCCGGCCCGGCCGTGGAGCGCCCTCACGCGCCCCCGGGACCGGCCGTGATACGCGAGGCGAAGCCGAGGAGAACTGCCGCTTGAAGCCGACCGACATCGGGGTGCCGGACTACTTCCACAAGGTGGTCGACTGCCAATGGGCCTGCCCGGCCCACACGCCGGTCCCGGAATACATCCGCCTGATCGCCCAGGGGCGCTTCTCGGATGCCTACATGATCAACTGGGTGTCGAACGTCTTCCCCGGAATCCTCGGGCGGACCTGCGACCGGCCCTGCGAACCGGCCTGTCGCCGCGGCCGTGTCGAGGAAAACCAGGGAGAAAAGCCCGAACCGGTCGCCATCTGCCGGTTGAAGCGCGTCGCCGCGGACTACAAGGAGGACATCCGCGACCGCCTTCCCAGGCCCGCCGGGAAGGAAAACGGCAAGCGCGTCGCCTGCGTGGGCGCGGGCCCCGCTTCGCTCACCGTGGCGCGCGACCTCGCGCCCCTGGGCTATCACGTGACGGTGTTCGATGCCGATCCACGGGCCGGCGGCATGATCCGCACCCAGATCCCGAAGTTCCGGCTTCCCGAGAGCGTGATCGACGAGGAAGTGGGCTACATCCTCGACCTGGGCGTGGACTTCCGTCCGAACCACCGCGTCGAATCGCTGAAGGACCTCCTGGGGCAGGGCTATGACGCGGTGTTCGTGGGCTCCGGCGCCCCGCGCGGACGCGACCTCGAGTTGCCCGGGCGCTCGGAGGCCGCGAAGCACATCCACGTGGGCATCGAGTGGCTGGCGAGCGTCTCCTTCGGGCACATCACCCGCGTGGGCAGGCGCGCGATCGTCCTGGGCGGCGGCAACACCGCCATGGACTGCTGCCGGTCGGCGCGGCGACTGGGCGGCGAGGACGTGAAGGTCGTCGTGCGCTCCGGGTTCGAGGAGATGAAGGCGAGCCCGTGGGAGAAGGAGGACGCGATGCACGAGGGCATCCCGATCCTGAACTTCCTGGTGCCGGTCGCGTTCACCCACGACGACGGCCGCCTCACGGGAATGGATTTCGAGAAGGTAAAGGCGGTCTACGACGACCGGGGGCGCCGCTCCCTCGTGCCCACCGGAGAGCCCGTGCAGCACTTCGAGTGCGACGAGGTGCTGGTCGCCGTGGGCCAGGAAAACGCCTTTCCCTGGATCGAACGCGACGCCGGCCTCGAGTTCGACCAGTGGGGCATGCCGGTTCTCGACCCGGTCACGCTCCAGTCGACGAAGCCCGGGGTCTTCTTCGGAGGCGATGCGGCCCTCGGGCCGAAGAACATCATCTGGGCCGTGGCCCATGGGCACGACGCGGCGATCTCGATCGACAAGTACTGCCGGGGCGAGGACGTCGCCTTGCGGCCCGCGCCGTACACGAACCTCGTGTCCCAGAAGATGGGCATCCACGAGTGGATATACGACAACCAGATCGTGCCCGACGCGAGGAACCGCGTCCCGCTCAAGGAGCTCACGATCGCGCTGAAGGACCTGCGCCAGGAAGTCGAGCTCGGCTTCGACCCGGAACTCGCGTGGAAGGAAGCGCAGCGCTGCCTCAACTGCGACGTGCAGACCGTGTTTGCGCCGAAGCTCTGCATCGAGTGCGACGCCTGCGTCGACATCTGCCCCATGGACTGCATCACCTTCACGGCCGACGGCGAGGAGGCCGAAGTCCGCGCCCGCCTCATGGCGCCGGCAAGTGATCTCTCGCAGGACCTCTACGTCGGCGCCGGGCTCGCCACCGGCAGGATCATGGCGAAGGACGAGGATGTCTGCCTGCACTGCGGGCTCTGCGCCGAGCGCTGCCCCACCGGCGCCTGGGACATGAAGAAGTTCACCCTCGAGATGACCCACGCCGGGCCGGGCTGCCGCGAGAGCGCAGCCCCGAGGCGGGCCGCGTGAGGGCGTCCCGATGAAGCGACTCGAGGCGGTCAACGATTTCGTCGTCAAGTTCGCGAACGTGAACGGGTCCGGCTCGGCCTCCGCGAACACGCTCTTCGCGAAGGCGATCATGCGCATGGGCGTGCCCGTCAGCCCGCGCAACATCTTCCCGTCGAACATCCAGGGGCTGCCGACCTGGTACGAGGTGCGCGTGTCCGAGTCCGGCTGGCAGGGCCGGCGCGGGGGCGCCGACCTCATGGTGGCCATGAACCCGCAGACCTGGGAGAAGGATGTGGTCGAGATCGAGCCGGGAGGCTACCTCTTCTACGACTCGACCAAGCCCTTGCCCGCGGACAAGTTCCGCGACGACGTCCTCGTGCTCGGGATGCCGCTCACGCAGATCTGCAACGCGAACTACACGGACCCGCGCCAGCGCCAGCTCTTCAAGAACATCATCTACGTGGGAGCGCTCGCCGCACTCCTCGACATCGACATCGCCGAGGTTGAAAAGCTCGTGGGCGAGCAGTACAAGGGCAAGGAGAAGCTCCTCGAGCCCAACCTCCAAGCGCTGCACCTGGGGCGCGACTACGCGCTCGAGCACCTGCCTTGCCCGCTGGGCATCACCGTGCGGCGTTCAGACAAGGTGGGCGAGAAGATCTTCATCGAGGGCAACAACGCCACCGCTTTGGGGGCGATCTACGGCGGGGCCACGGTGTGCGCCTGGTACCCGATCACGCCATCGTCCTCGGTCGCGGAGGCGTTCGCGAAGCACTGCCGCAAATTCCGGGTGGATCCGGAAGGTGGAAGGAACAACTTCGCCATCGTGCAGGCCGAGGACGAGCTCGCCTCCATAGGCATGGTGATCGGCGCCGGCTGGAACGGGGCGCGGGCATTCACCTGCACCTCGGGGCCGGGCGTGTCGCTGATGACGGAATTCATCGGCCTCGCCTATTTCGCGGAGATTCCGGCGGTCATCGTGAACGTGCAGCGCGCGGGCCCCTCGACGGGGATGCCCACGCGCACGCAGCAGGCGGACATGCTCGCCTGCGCCTACGCTTCCCACGGCGACACGAAGCACGTGCTGCTGCTTCCCGAGGACGCGACCGAGGCCTTCGAGTTCACCGCCGAGGCGCTCGACCTGGCCGACCGGCTGCAGACGCCCGTCTTCGTGATGACCGACCTGGACATCGGCATGAACGAGCGCCTGTGCCGCCCGCTTCGCTGGGATGACGCGCGCACCTACGACCGCGGCAAGGTCCTCACCCACGACGACCTGGAGTCCGGCAAGCGCTTCGGGCGCTACCTCGACGTGGACGACGACGGGATCACCTACCGCACCTACCCGGGAACGCACCCGAAGCGCGGCTCCTTCTTCACGCGGGGCACCAGCCGCGACCGTTACGCACGCTACACGGAGGAGGGCAGCGCCTACGTGGACAACATGCAGCGGCTGCTGCGCAAGTTCGAGACCGCGAAGCAGTACGTGCCGGAGCCGGTGCTGCGCGACGCCGGCCGACCGACCCGCCATGGCGTCATCTACTACGGCTCCACCGCCTGCGCGATGGACGAGGCGCTCGCGGAGCTCGAGGCCGAGGGCATCGCCCTCGACGCGCTGCGGGTGCGCGCCTTCCCGTTCCAGGACTCGGTGATCGATTTCGTCAATGCCCGCGAGCACGTCTTCCTGGTCGAGCAGAACCGCGACGGGCAACTGCGCACGCTCCTCCTCACCGAGGGGGCGCTCGACCCGGCGCGGCTTTCCTCGGTCGTGCACTACGACGGCACGCCGATCACGGCCCGGTTCATCCGGCGCGAGATCGAGGAACGGCTTTCGGCCTTCAACGTGCGCCCGCTCAGGCGCACCGCAGCGGCAGGGGAATGACATGACCTACCTCACCAAGCCCAAGCTCCACCACCCGGAACTGCCCGCCAACGCGCTGGGGTTCACGCGGCGCGACTACGAGGGGACGATTTCCACCCTCTGCGCGGGCTGCGGGCACGATTCGATCAGCGCGGCGATCATCCAGGCCTGCTGGGAGCTCGCCATCGAGCCGCACCGCGTCGCCAAGCTCTCGGGCATCGGCTGCTCCTCGAAGACCCCGACCTACTTCCTCGACAAGTCCCACGGCTTCAATTCCGTGCACGGGCGCATGCCCTCGGTGCTCACGGGCGCGAACCTCGCCAACCGCGACCTCATCTACCTGGGTGTTTCCGGCGACGGCGATTCGGCCTCCATCGGCCTGGGGCAGTTCGCGCACAGCATGCGCCGCGGCGTGAACATGACCTACATCGTCGAGAACAACGGCGTCTACGGACTCACCAAGGGCCAGTTCTCCGCGACCGCCGACCGGGGATCGAAGTCCAAGCGCGGCGCGCTGAACACGGAGGAGGGGATAGACCTCGCCATCCTCGCGCTCCAGCTGGGCGCCACCTACGTGGCCCGCAGCTTCTCCGGAGACAAGGCGCAGCTCGTGCCGCTCATCAAGGGCGCGCTCACCCATCCGGGCGCGGCGTTCCTCGACGTGATCTCGCCCTGCGTGGCCTTCAACAACCACGAAGGCTCCACGCGAAGCTACGACTACGTGCGCAACCACAACGAGGCCGTGAACCGGCTCGACGTGGTCACGGTGAGGAAGGAGATCACCGCCGAATACCAGCCCGGCTCTGTGCAGGAGGTCCGGCAGCACGACGGCTCGATGCTGCAGCTTCGCAAGCTTGCCGAGGACTACGACTCGTCGAGCCGGATCGCCGCCATGAGCCATGTCCAGTCGCGCTACGCCCACGGCGAGATCGTGACGGGATTGCTCTACGTGGAAGCCGATGCCGACGACCTGCACGCTAACCTCGGGACGACGGCCGTGCCCCTGAACCGGCTCGGCGAAAAGGAGCTGTGCCCGGGGCAGGCCGCGCTGGATCGGCTCAACGCAAGCCTTCGCTGAAGGCGCCCGCCGTGGGCATGGTCGACCTCCGGAGCGACACCGTCACGCGGCCCACGGCCGCCATGCGCGCGGCGATGGCGAAGGCGGAGGTGGGCGACGACGTCTTCGGCGACGATCCCACGGTGAACGCCCTCGAGGCGCGCGCAGCCGCGATGTTCGGGATGGAGGCCGGGCTCTTCTTCCCCTCGGGCACGCAGTCGAACCTCGCCGCCCTCATGGCCCATTGCGGCCGCGGCGAGGAGGTGATCGTCGGGCAGGACGCCCACACCTACCGCTACGAGGGCGGGGGCGCGGCGGTGCTGGGCTCGATCCAGCCCCAGCCGCTCCAGAACCTCCCCGACGGCACGCTCGACCTTGCCATGGTGGACGCGGCGGTGAAGCCCGACGACTCGCACTTCGCCGTCACACGGCTCCTCGCGCTGGAAAACACCATCGGCGGGAAGGTCATCGGCAGGGATTACCTGGCTCGCGCGCTCACCCTCGCGTGGAAGCGCGGGCTCTCCACGCACCTGGACGGAGCGCGGATCTTCAATGCCGCGGTGAAGCTTGGATCGCCGGTGAATGCACTCTGCGCAGGATTCGATACCGTCTCGGTGTGCCTGTCCAAGGGCCTGGGGGCGCCAGCGGGCACGGTTCTCGTGGGCCACCAGGCGACCATCGCCCGCGCACGGCGCATTCGCAAGATGCTGGGCGGCGGCATGCGCCAGGCCGGGATCCTGGCCGCCGCGGGCCTGCACGCCCTGGAAAACCACGTTGCGAGGCTCGCCGAGGACCATGCCAATGCCGGGCGCCTGGCGAAGGGGCTCGCGGCAGCGGGCTTCGCGGTCGAGCCCGTGCAGACCAACATGGTCTTCGTGAGCGTGGGTGCGGACGGATGCGCGGCGCTCCAGGCGCACCTGTCGGGGAAGGGCATCGAGGCGATCGTCTCGACCCGCACCCGCCTGGTGACGCATCTCGACGTGGACGCGGCGGGAATCGATCGCGCCGTGGAGGCGTTCGCTTCGTTCAGCCGCAGCGTGGCGACGGCGACCTAGTTCCCCTCATCCCCGGCCCTTCTCCCGCAGGGAGAAGGAAGAATTCCTCCGGGCATCCCGGGTACTACTGCCGGGGGATCAAGGGTGAATCGTGCTTCCGTCTCCGTCCCGGGAGCGGAATCAGAGTACTTCGGCGGCGTGGTCCGCAAGCCGCGAGCGCTCGCCCCGGGTGAGCGTGATGTGGCCGCTGTGCCCCCAGCCCTTGAACCGGTCGACCACGTAGGTGAGGCCCGAGGAGCCTTCCGTGAGATAGGGCGTGTCGATCTGGGCGATGTTTCCGAGACACACGACCTTGGTGCCGGGCCCCGCGCGGGTGATGAGCGTCTTCATCTGCTTGGGCGTCAGGTTCTGCGCCTCGTCGATGATGAGGTACTTGTTGATGAAGGTGCGCCCGCGCATGAAGTTCAGGCTCTTTACCTTGATGCGCGATCGGATCAGGTCGGCGGTAGCCGCGCGGCCCCAGTCGCCCGCTTCGTCGTCGGTCTTCATGAGGACGTCGAGGTTGTCCTCGAGCGCCCCCATCCAGGGCGTCATCTTTTCCTCCTCGGTGCCGGGCAGGAAGCCGATGTCCTCGCCCACGGGGACGGTGACGCGGGTCATGATGATCTCGCTGTAGACCTTGTATTCGAGGGTCTGCATGAGGCCCGCGGCGAGCGTGAGAAGGGTCTTGCCCGTTCCCGCCTGCCCGAGGAGCGTCACGAAATCGACTTCCGGGTCCATGAGGAGGTTCAGCGCGAAGTTCTGCTCGCGATTGCGGGCGGTGATGCCCCAGACATTGTTCTTGTGGTGCGAGTAGTCCTTGAGCGTCTGCAGCGTGGCGAGCTTGCCCTTCACGTCCTTCACGATCGCGTAGAAGGGGCGGTCGCCCTCGTGGTAGACGAACTGGTTCACGAGCAGCGACGGGCAGAGCGGCCCCTTCACGCGGTAGAGCGTGCGCCCGTGCTCCTGCCAGCTCTCCACGTCCTTGCCGTGCCGGTCCCAGAAGTCCTCTGGAAGCCCCAGCACGCCGGTGTAGAGGAGGTCGGTGTCCTCGAGCACCTTGTCGTTGAAGTAGTCCTCTGCGGCGAGCCCGATCGCATGCGCCTTGATGCGCATGTTGATGTCCTTGGACACCAGCACGACCTGGCGCTTGGCCTGGTGCTGCTTCAGGTGCATCGCGACGCCAAGGATCACGTTGTCGGCTTTCTGCGAGGCGACCGAGTCGGGTATCTCGACATTCACGGAATGGGTCTGCAGGAAGAGCCGGCCCAGGGCCTCGCCGTGGGTCTTTGCCTTGAGGGAGTAACCCGACTCGATGTCGCCCTCGCCGGCGGACACGATCTCGTCCAGGAAGCGGCTCGCCTGGCGCGCGTTCCGCGAGACCTCGCTCATCCCCTTCTTGTTGTCGTCCAGCTCCTCGAGCGTGACCATGGGGAGGTAGACGTCGTGCTCCTCGAACCGGAAGAGGCTCGTCGGATCGTGCATCAGGACGTTGGTGTCGAGGACGAAGAGCTTCACGGCGGCCGAATGCCGGCTCGCCCGGCCTTCGCCGCGGCTTTCGCGCTTGCGGTGCATGGGTACCTCCGCGGAATCCGGGGTGTTCATGGACGCCTCGCCGGCCTCGGGGCGCCGGGAGTCACGCAGGTTGTCGTTGGGCATCAGCGAGGATCGCCAAGGGTGGGAAATCCGGGGGGCTCAATGCGCCGGGACGGAGATGTCGCGCGGGAGAAAACGGGAGACGGGCGGGTGGCCCTTGCAGGTCGAAGGCGGGAAGCGATGGTTGCCGGCTGCGTGAAGCTCGAAATCCGGATCTGCCTTGCGTTCGCGCATCCAGGGGCCCAGGGAGTTGACCGCGACCTATGGTGGACAAGAACCTTGAAAAACGCAAGCTATGGGGTTGAAGGGCAAGGAAGAAAGGCCGGGCCCTGGACGGCGAGGGCGCCGCTTCGCCCGGATATTCCGGCGTCGGCGACGCGGTGCAGGGGGAGCGACGCCGGATCGAGCGCGACATGGAGATCGCGCAGGGCGACGAGCGCATATCCCTGGGCCTTCCATCCTTCCAGCAGGCGCTCGAATGCGGGAGCGAGCTTCATGCCCTCGAGCTCCGCGTGCAGCGTGAAGACATGGTCGCGTCGCACCCGGGTGCGCTCGAGGATCGCCTCGGCCACGCTGGCTTCGGTCACGCCGTCGAGGCCGATGAGTTCGTCGAGCGTGGGCAGCGTCGTGGGCAGTTGCGGGCAGGCGACGATCTCGCCGTGGTGGACCGGGAGGTAGGGATGCTCGCCGCGCGTGTCCGAGCAGTAGTCGAATCCGAACCGCTGCGTCCGGCGCCACGCGTGGACGTTCATCTGCCAGCCGGCCGCGCCGTGGACCTTCGGCTCCTGGGCGAACACCTCTCGAAAGCGGTCCCGGGCGAGCGCCATCTGCCGTTCGGTCCAAGCCTCGTCGGCCGATCCCACGCCGTCCTGCCATTTCACGTGGTCCCAGGCATGGATTCCGACCTCGAATCCGGCGTCGCGCACGCTTCGCAGTATCGGCGCGCAACGCTTGCCGATGTCCGGTCCCGGCAGCAGTGTCCCGTAGAGGAGCGTCCGGATGCCGTAGTGCGACAGCACCGAAGTCCGGCCGACCTTGCCGAGAAACCCCGGCCGGAAGACGCGCGCGATGGCGCGCCCGGTGTGGTCGGGGCCGAGACTGAAGAGAAACGTGGCGCCCGCTTCGTGCCGCTTGAGCATCTCCACGAGGCGAGGCACGCCTTCCCGGGTTCCGCGGAAGGTGTCGACGTCGATCTTGAGGGCGAGCTGGTTCACGGATCGTGGGATGCCGATCGGCGGGATGCGTAGCATACGCGACCCGCAGGAACTCCCGCGCGATAGTCTCGCCATCCCGGCCGGGGCCTGCTAAAATACTGAATTTCCTGCGATTTTGATCGCAGCCCCGAGGATCCCCATGCCGCGCCCGCTTCGCAACATCGCCATCATCGCCCACGTCGACCACGGCAAGACCACGCTCGTCGACAAGCTCCTGCAACAGGCCGGCACCTTCGCCAAGCACCAGCACATCATCGAACGGGTGATGGACTCCGGGGACATCGAGAAGGAACGCGGCATCACCATCCTCGCCAAGAACACGGCGGTCGACTACCTCGGGGTGCACATCAACATCGTGGACACGCCGGGCCACGCGGACTTCGGCGGCGAGGTCGAGCGTGTGCTCTCGATGGTGGACGGCGTGGTACTGCTGGTCGACGCGGTGGAGGGCCCGATGCCCCAGACCCGCTTCGTGACCCGCAAGGCGCTGGCGCTGGGATTGAAGCCCATCGTCGTGGTGAACAAGATCGACCGCGACAGCGCCCGCCCCGACTGGGTGGTGAACCAGACCTTCGACCTGATGGACAAGCTGGGCGCGAGCGAGGACCAGCTCGACTTCCCCGTGATCTACGCCTCGGCGCTGAACGGCTGGGCGTCTGCGGACGCCACCACCAAGGGCACGGACATGCGCCCGCTCTTCGACGCGATCCTCCAGCACGTCCCCGAACCCGTGGGCGATCCGGAAGGCGCCCTGCAGCTGCAGATCAGCGCGGTGGACTACACGAGCTTCCTCGGGCGCATCGCCGTCGGACGCATCCGGCGGGGCACGATCCGCAAGGCGCAGGAAGTGACGATCCTCGAGGGCGACCGGCCGCCACGCAGGGCGAGGATCGGTCTCGTGCGCGCTTTCCAGGGCCTCGAGAAAGTCGAGATGGAATCGGCGAGCGCCGGCGAGATCGTGTCCGTCACCGGCATCGAGGACTTCACCATCGGCGCGACCTTCGCCTCGACCGAGAATCCCGAGGCGCTGCCGTTCCTGGGCGTGGACGAGCCCACGCTCACCATGAACTTCCAGGTCAATACCTCGCCCTTCGCGGGCCAGGAGGGCAAGTACGTCACCAGCCGCCAGATCCGCGATCGCCTGACGAAGGAACTGATGTCGAACGTGGCGCTGCGGGTCGAGGACACGGACGATGCCGACGTCTTCCGCGTCTCCGGGCGCGGCGAGCTGCACCTGACCATCCTCATCGAGAACATGCGCCGCGAAGGCTACGAGGTCGCCGTGGGCAAGCCCCGCGTGGTGGTGAAGGAAGTCGAAGGCGAGCGCCACGAGCCGTGGGAAATCCTCACCGTCGACGTGGAGCAGGACCACCAGGGCCGCGTCATGGAAGAACTGGGTCGGCGCGGCGGCGAACTCCAGGACATGGTGCCGGACGGCAAGGGCCGCGTGCGGCTCGACTACAAGATCCCCTCGCGGGGCCTGATCGGCTTTCACCTGGAGTACATGACGCTCACCCGCGGCACGGGAATCAAGAGCCATGTCTTCGACGAGTACGCACCGGTGAGGGGAGAGCTGCCCTCGCGGCGCAGCGGCGTCCTGATCTCCTCCGAGCAGGGCGAGGCGGTGGCCTTCGCGCTGTGGAACCTGGAGGCGCGCGGCCGGATGTTCGTCTCGCCGGGCGAGCGCGTCTACGAGGGCATGGTGATCGGCATCCACACTCGCGACAACGACCTCATCGTGAACCCGGTGAAGGGCAAGAAGCTCACCAACGTGCGCGCCGCGGGCAAGGACGAGAACGTGATGCTCACGCCGCCCATCCAGCTCACGCTCGAGGGCGCCGTGGAGTTCATCGACGACGACGAGCTGGTCGAAGTGACCCCGAAGAACATCCGCCTTCGCAAGCGCCACCTGCTCGAACACGACAGGAAGCGCGCGGCTCGCGAGGAACAGGCGGCCTGACCGGGCCCGTGGACGCCTACCTCCCGGCCGTCCTTGCCGCCGCCGCGGTCATCGCGGCCCTCGCCGCCGTGGCAGCGCTCCTGGTGGCCTTGCGAAACGCGCGCCGCCTGGAGGCGCTCCCGGGCGCCGTCGCAGGCGACCGCGAGGCCCACCACCGGGCGATCCTCACCGACCTGCGGGGCGGGCTCGCCGACTCCGCCGACCGTATCGCCTCCCGCCAGAGCGAGGAGGGCGACCGGCTCCGGCGTGCGCTGGGCGACGAGCTCGCGAGGAACCGCGAGCAGCTCCAGGTCTTCGAGCGGGTCCTGCAGGAGAAGGTCGACCAGCGCCTCGCCGAGATCGGCGGCAAGGTGAACGAGCGCCTGGAGGAAGGCTTCAAGCGCACGAACGAGACCTTCGTGAGCGTGATGACGCGGCTGCAGACCATTGACGACGCCCAGAAGAAGATCGAGACCCTCACGACCAGCGTGGTGAGCCTGCAGAGCCTGCTGGGCAGCAAGAGCTCCCGGGGCGCGCTCGGCGAGCGCCAGCTCGAGGACATCGTGAAGAACGTGCTCCCCGAGGCGTCCTACGAGTTCCAGTACACCTTCCAGACCGCCCGCAACGTCCGCGCGGACTGCGTGCTGAAGCTCCCGGAACCCACGGGACTCATCGCGGTGGATTCCAAGTTTCCCCTCGAGAACTACGAGCGGATGATCTCCGACGGCCCCGACCGGGTGACGCCGGGCGTCTTCAAGGCCGACGTGCGCCGGCACATCGACGATATCGCCTCGAAGTACATCGTCCCGGGGGAGACGGGCGACGGGGCCGTGATGTTCGTGCCGGCGGAGAGCGTCTTTGCCGAGATCCACGCGCACCATCGCGATCTCGTCGACTACGCCGGACAGCGCCGCGTCTGGATCGTCTCACCCACCACGCTCATGGCGGTGCTCAACACTGCGCGCGCGGTGCTGAAGGACGTGGAGACCCGCAAGCAGATCCACATCATCAAGGACGAGCTGGGCAAGCTCGGGCGCGAATTCGGCCGGTTCGACGACCGGATGAAGAAGCTCGCCGAGCACATCCGCCTCGCCCACGAGGACGCCGGCCAGGTGCAGATCACCAGCCGCAAGATCAGCGAGAAGTTCGCCGCCATCGAGCGCGCCGAATTGCCCGGGGCCGCGCAGGCCATCGAGCCGGCCGAGACGAATCCGCCGCAACTCACCGTCGTGCCGAAGCCGGACTAGCTCGGCTATCATTTCTTCGTCCTCCATGCCCATCGCTCCATGAAGATCCTCGGCATCGCCGGCTACAGCGGCAGCGGAAAGACCACCCTCATCGAGAAGCTCGTACCGCTGCTCGTGCAGGCGGGCCTGCGGGTCTCGCTCGTGAAGCACGCCCATCACGAGTTCGACGTGGACCGGCCCGGCAAGGACTCCTGGCGCCACCGCGAGGCCGGATGCACCGAGGTGCTGGTGAGTTCTTCGCGGCGCTGGGCGCTCATGCACGAACTGCGCGGCGAGGCCGAGCCGGCGCTGGAGGAGCAGCTGAAGCATCTCTCGCCCTGCGACCTCGTGCTGGTGGAGGGCTACAAGCGCGACCCGATTCCGCGCATCGAGGTGCACCGTGCGGGCGGTGATCGCGCGCTCCTATTCCCGGACGATCCTTACGTGATCGCCGTGGCGAGCGACGAGCCCGTGGACACGACGCTGCCGCGCTTCGGCCTCGACGACGCGCCGTCCATCGCCCGTTTCATCCTGGACTTCGTCTCCGGCTCCCGCGGCCGCCGGCTCTCCGTAGCTTCCGACTAGAGCATGGTGACGCTGCTCTATTTCGCCAGCCTGCGCGAGCGCCTCGGATGCTCGAGCGAGCAGATGCCGCTTCCCCCCGGAACGCCCACGGTGGGCGATGTGGTCGAGCGGCTGCGTTCCCGCGAAGGGGGCTGGTCGCAGGCCCTTGCGCCCGGCCGGACCTGGCGGGTGGCGGTCAACCGGGACATGGCGAACCTCGCCACACCGGTGAAGCCGGGCGACGAGATCGCGTTCTTCCCCCCGGTCACGGGAGGCTAGGCGTGGCGCGCGTGAGGGTGCAGGCGGAGCCGTTCGACGCCGGGCAGGAGATCGCCGCCCTCACCGCGGGACGGCGAGATGTCGGAGCCGTCGCGACGTTCGTGGGCCTCGTGCGCGACTTGAACGAGGGCAGCGCCGTGAGCCGCATGACGCTCGAGCACTACCCCGGGATGACGGAGAAGGCGCTCGAAGACATCTGCGCCGAGGCCGCACGGCGCTGGGACCTGATCGAACTGCGGGTGGTGCATCGCGTGGGACCGCTCGAGCCTGGCGAGGCGATTGTCCTGGTCGCCGTATCCAGCGCCCACCGCGGCGAGGCGTTTGCCGCCTGCGAGTTCCTGATGGACTACCTCAAGACGCGCGCTCCCTTCTGGAAGAAGGAGGAAACCCCATCCGGCGAACGCTGGGTCGAGGCCCGGGACTCCGACGAGGAAGCGGCCGCGCGGTGGTCAGGCGGGCCCGTGCGGGGCGGCTAGACCGAGCAGAACACCTCGCGCATCATCGCGATCATCTTGAGAATGCGCGGGTCCTCGATCCGGTAGAACACCTTGTTCGCTTCCTTGCGCGACGCAAGGAGCCCGCGTTCGCGCATGACGGCGAGATGCTGGGAGATGTTGCTCTGGGAGGTGCCCACCGCCTCGACGATCTCCTGCACCATGAGCTCGTGCTGCCCGACGAGGCAGAGGATCTTCAGGCGCAGCGGGTGGGCCATGGCCTTGAGCGCTTCGCTCGCCTCCCGGATGTCCTCGCCGCGGCCGGTGAGGTCGAAGATGTCCTTGTGGGTGGAAGGCGCGTGGACGCGTGCGGACGGCATGCGCGGATCGTAGCCCATATCGACAAGGACTACCTAATATTAGGCCTCCCGAATGTATCGGGATCTTCGACGAGGGGACGCGTCCCTTGGCGGGTCGGCCGGAGGAAATCTGGTCCGGAATGTCCTCGCAATGGAATAATCCGGGGTCATACCCCGTCGACCTACCCAATCGGGTAGATTGCCTAACCCGATGCGGGGATAGACCTCCGGCGCGCATACCCCCCAAATAGGGAGACCCCATGATCCGCCGGGGTTTGCGGGATTCGCGATGACAGGCGAATCCTCGCCGGCTCGGGTTCCGGCCCGGAAGGCAGTTTCAGGGAAAGCAACCCATCGAATCACCAGGACTCAAGGAGCGAGAGATGAACGACGATCGGAGAAAGGTGCTCAAGGGCACCGGGGGCATGGCAGTCATGGGGCTCGCGGTCGCCGCGGGACTCCTCAAGCCGGGAGCCGCCTCGGCCCAGGCGTGGAACAAGGAGGCGTTCGCGACCAAGAACGTGAACGACACCGTCAAGGCGATGGGCGGCTCCTCCGGGGCGGCCGAGAGCAAGGACATCGTGATCTCGTCTCCCGACATCGCGGAGAACGGGGCGGTCGTGCCGTTCACGGTCACGAGCCGGCTCCCGAAGACGGAGTCGATCGCGCTCCTGGTCGAGAAAAACCCCAATGCGCTCGCCGCCAGCTTCGACATCCCGGCGGGCACCGAAGCCGGCGTCACCACCCGCGTGAAGATGGGGCAGACCTCCAACGTCACCGCGCTCGTGAAGGCCGACGGCAAGTTCTATTACACCACCAAGGAAGTCAAGGTCACCATCGGTGGCTGCGGCGGCTGAGCGAGGAGAAGACCATGGCAGATCCGATGAAGATCCGGGCGACGATGACCGGCGACAAGGTGGAAGTTAAGGTGCTGATGAGCCACGACATGGAAACGGGCCAGCGGAAGAACTCGAAGGGCGAGACCGTGCCGGCGCACTTCATCCAGCACGTCAGCGCCACGCACAACGGCAAGGTGGTGCTTTCCGCGCAGTGGGGCCCGGCGGTCTCGAAGAACCCCTTCCTGTCCTTCAAGTTCGCCGGCGGCAAGGCGGGCGAAAAAGTGCAGATCACCTGGACGGACAACAAGGGCGAAAAGCGCAGCGACGAAGCGACTATCTCGTAGCACCCAGTCTCGGCCTCGATGCCGGGACGGGCATTTAATCCATCGGAGGAGCAACCATGAAACGAAGCCTGGGGATGATGGCTGCGGCTGCGGCCCTTGCAATGGCGGCAAACGGTTCGGCGCTGGCCGGTCCCGGCGATCCGGTCAAGATCATCTACCACATCAATGAAGGCAATGAGCAGGCGACGGACGGGCTGCGCAACGCGAACAACCACCTCAAGGCGGACCCCAAGGCGAAGATCGTCTTTGTCGCCCATTCCAAGGGGATCCGGTTCCTGCTGGACGGAGCGAAGGATGCCAACAACAGTCCCTACGACGCCATCGTGCAGGACCTTGCCGGCAAGGGTGTGGAATTCCGCCTCTGCGCATTCACCCTGGAGCGCGGCAAGATCGACAAGAGCAAGGTCATTCAGGGCGTCAATATCGTACCCTCGGGCGTCGCGGAGATCGGCCTTCTTCAGGCCCGCGAGGGTTTCGTGTACCTGAAGCCCTAGCCGCAACCGAGCGCTGGACAAGAACACAGAACGGAGGAGCATCGTGAATCGAACCTGGGAAACAGCGGCGCGCGCCGCTTGCGCAGCATTGTTCCTGACGGCTGCAGGCGCAGTCGCGCAGGAACGCACGGCGGTCGAGGAAATCGAGCGCTACCGGCAAGCACTCGCCGACGGCAATCCCGCGGAATTGTGGGAGGCCCGCGGCGAGGGGATGTGGAAGCAGAAGGCGGGCCCGAAGAACGCGTCCCTCGAGCAGTGCGACCTGGGCCTCGGGCCGGGCGTCGTCAAGGGCGCCTACGCCGAGTTGCCGCGCTTTTTCGCGGACACCGGCAAGGTCGAGGATCTCGAAACGCGGCTCGTCACCTGCCGGATGACCCTGCAGGGCCTGACGGCGGCCGAGGCGAGGAAGGACCCCTTCGGCAGCACCGGCAAGAAGGTCGTGAACGACGCGCTCGTGGCGTACGTCACCTCGGAATCGCGCGGATACGTGATGAACGTGAAGACCGCGCACCCGAAGGAGGCGGAAGCCTTCGAGATCGGCAAGAAGATCTTCTTCCATCGCGGCGGCCCGTACGACTTCGCCTGCGCCACCTGCCATGGCGTGGACAACATTCGCATCCGCCTGCAGGACCTGCCCAACCTGACCAAGAAGGGGGACGCGCAGCGCGCCTACACCTCCTGGCCGGCCTACCGGGTCTCCCAGGGGGAGTTGCGCACCTTCCAGTGGCGCCTCGAGGATTGCTTCCGCCAGCAGCGCTTCCCGCATCTGGAGTTCACTTCCGAGGCCTCGGTCGCGCTGACCCTGTTCCTCGCGAAAAACGCCAACGGCGCCCCGTTCAACGCGCCCGCCATCAAGCGCTGACAGGGAGACAAGACCACATGAAGACGAAAATCATAGCCCTCTCGGCGATCGCGGCAGCGGTCTCGGCGTGCGCGACCGCCCCTTCCGACGACCCGGTGGCCAAGAGCGCGCTCGCGGTCATGAAAACGAGCTTCACGGCCAAGGGTCAGGCCAAGCTGGACAGGCTGGACCAGGACAGCCTGCAGCGCCTGTGTTCAATCTATTCGGGGGAAAACGAGCTGCCGAAGGACGTCGCGGCTCGCATCGAGAAGGAGCAGCTCGCGACCATCAAGTTCCCGGCGGACGGCCAGCTCCTCGGGGACTGGAAATCCGGCGAAAAGATCGCGCAGTCGGGCCGGGGAGGGCAGTTCAGCGACGATCCGGCCAAGCCCTCCGGCGCCAACTGCTATGCCTGCCACCAGCTCTCCAAGGCAGAACTGTCCTACGGCACCATCGGGCCGAGCCTCTACAACTTCGCGAAGGTCCGCGGCTACGGGCCGGACGTGCAGAAGTACGCGTGGACCAAGGTCTACAACTCACACGCGTCGTCGGCGTGCTCGACCATGCCGCGCTTCGGCCACCAGGGCATCCTGACCGAGGGCCAGATGAAGGATATCGTCGCTCTCTTGATGGACCCCAATTCCCCGGTGAACAAGTAGGGATAGCTTGGAGGTTCCACCCACCCCGGGGCGGGTGCAGACCCGCCCCTTTTTTGCGGAGGAACATTAGCCATGACTAATGCACTTTCCAGGATCGCACTCGCCCTCGCACTTGTGTCGGGCGCCGCCGTGGCCGCCGAATCGGCCACTTTCGCCCTGAAGTCGCTCACGCCGGAGACCGCGCTCAAGGCCGCGCAGGCCGCCCTGGCCAAGTGCCGCGCCGATGGCTACCAGGTTTCGGTGTCGATCGTCGATCGCTCCGGCCTGGTGCAGGTGATGCTCCGGGACCGTTACGCGGGCGCGCATTCGCCCGAAACCGCCACGAACAAGGCGTGGACGGCGGTTTCCTTCCGCACCAACACCACGGACCTCGTGAAGATCACCCAGCCGGGCCAGCCGTCGTCGGGAATCCGCCACCTGCCGGGCGTGGTCGCCGTCGGAGGCGGCATCAAGATCGAGGCCGGCGGCTCGATCATCGCCGGCATCGGCGTTTCCGGTGCTCCGGGCGGCGATGCGGACGACGTCTGCGCGAGCGCGGGCATCAAGGCGATCGCCGACTCCCTCGAGTTCTGACCGGAGAGAAACGAATGGACCGCCGCGAATTCCTCAACGTACTGGCCATCGCAGCCGCGGCGGGACTTCCCCTGTCCTCGCGAGAGGCCCTGGCAGCGGCGGACGGAGCACGGCTCTACGAAGTGCCCCGCTTCGGAAACGTGAGCCTGCTGCACATGACGGACTGCCACGCGCAGCTCCTGCCGATCCACTTCCGCGAACCCAACGTGAACCTGGGCATCGGTGAAGCCGCCGGCAGGGCACCCCACCTCGTGGGAGAGCACCTGCTCAAGGCTTTCGGCGTGCCGGCGCGAAGCCCCCAGGCGCATGCTTTCACCTACCTGGATTTCGCGCAGGCCGCGAAGACCTACGGCAAGGTGGGCGGATTCGCCCACCTCGCCACGCTCGTGAAGAACCTCAAGGCATCGCGTCCCGGCGCGCTGCTGCTGGACGGCGGCGACACCTGGCAGGGAAGCGCCACGGCGCTCTGGTCCAAGGGCCAGGACATGGTCGATGCCTGCAAGGAGCTCGGTGTCGACGTCATGACCGCCCACTGGGAGTTCACGCTGGGCGCCGAGCGCGTGAAGCAGATCGTGGACAACGACTTCAAGGGCAGGATCGATTTCGTGGCCCAGAACGTCGCGACGGCCGACTTCAACGACCCCGTGTTCGCGCCGTTCGTGATCAAGCAGATCAACGGCGTGCCGGTCGCCATCGTCGGCCAGGCATTTCCGTACACGCCGATCGCCAATCCGCGTTACCTGACGCCGGACTGGACCTTCGGCATCAAGGAGCCGGAACTGCAGAAGTCGGTCGACGCGGCGAGGGGAAAGGGCGCGCAGGTGGTCGTGCTGCTGTCGCACAACGGCATGGACGTCGACCTGAAGCTTGCGGGACGGGTCACGGGGATCGACGCGATCCTGGGCGGCCACACCCACGACGGCGTGCCGAACGCGATCGAGGTGAAGAATGCCGGGGGCGTCACCCTCGTGACCAATGCCGGGAGCAACGGGAAGTTCCTCGGGGTCATGGATTTCGACGTGAGGGGCGGGAAAGTGGCCGGCTGGAAATACCGGCTGCTTCCGGTGTTCGCCAATCTCCTCGCACCGGACCCGGCCATGGCGGCGCTCATCGGGAAGATCCGCGCGCCGCACGAAGCGAAGCTCTCCGAGAAGCTCGCCGTCACCGAGGGCCTGCTCTATCGCCGGGGCAACTTCAACGGGACCGTCGACCAGGTGATACTCGATGCCCTGATGCGGGTGAAGGGCGCCGAAATCGCCTTTTCCCCGGGTTTCCGCTGGGGAACGACGCTGCTTCCCGGCCAGGCGATCACCCTGGACCACGTGATGGACTGGACCGCCATCACCTACCCCCAGACCACGCTGAACGAGCTCACCGGCGAGATGATCAAGACGATCCTCGAGGATGTCGGCGACAACCTCTTCAATCCCGATCCCTACTACCAGCAGGGCGGCGACATGGTGCGCGTCGGCGGACTTACCTACACCTGCACGCCGGGAGAGTCGATCGGCAAGCGCATCTCCGACATGCGCCTCGCGGGCAAGCCGATCGTCGCCGACCGCAAGTACAAGGTCGCGGGCTGGGCGCCGGTCGCCCAGGGCGCCCAGGGCGAACCGATCTGGGACGTGGTTACCACATACCTCCGGGACCGCAAGACCGTCTCGCCCGTGAAGCTCAACCTGCCGAAGCTGGTCGGGATGGAAGGCAACGCCGGGATCGCCTGATGCGGGCGCGAAGGTTTCTGGCCCCGGCCCTGCTCGCGTTCGCGGCGACCGCCGCTGCCGGCGAGGAGTATCCGGCGGTGAAATCGCGCGTCGAGCCGGTCAAGGTCACCGGGCGCACCTGGTACGTCCAGGGCGGGCCGGGAGTCGCGAGCGCGGCCAACGAGGGCTTCAACTCCAACGCGGGGTTCGTCGTCACCGACGAAGGCGTGGTCGTCGTCGACGCGCTGGGCACCCCTTCGCTCGGCAACGAACTGCTCAAGGCCATTCGCCAGGTCACCTCGAAGCCCATCCGGCGCGTCATAGTCACCCACTACCACGCCGATCATTTCTACGGGCTGAAACCGCTGAAGGATGCCGGCGCGGAGATCTGGGCGCACCGTGCCTCCCTCGAATACCTCACCGGAGGCGAGGCGGAGCGCAGGCGCGAGCAGCGGGCGAGGGAACTCTTCCCTTGGGTCGAGCCCGACACCGCGTTCGTGCCCGCAGACCGCTGGCTCGACGGAGACGCGGACTTCACGCTCGGTGGCGTGCGCTTCGAAGTCCAGCACTTCGGGCCCGCGCATTCGTCGGAGGACCTCGTGGTGGTCGTGCCGGGGGAGAAAGTTCTCTTTTCCGGCGACATCCTCTTCACCGGCCGCGTGCCCTTCGTGGGCGAGGCCGACAGCAAGGCGTGGCTCGCGCGGATCGAGCGCCTCATCGGCCTGAAGCCCCGGCTCATGGTGACCGGCCACGGGGAGGTCTCGACCGATCCCGCGAAAGACCTGGAACTCACGCGCGACTACCTGCGCTTCCTGCGCGCCGAGATGGGCAGGGCGGTCGCGGATTTCGTGCCCTTCGAGGAGGCCTACCGGCGAACGGACTGGAGCCGGTATGCGAAGCTGCCCGCCTTCGAGGCGGCAAACCGCGTGAACGCCTACGGGACCTTTCTCCTCATGGAACGCGAATCCCTGGGCAAATGAGCGGATCGATCGACCGGCGCCGGTTCCTGCTTCTCGCGCCCGCCCTCGGCTTGGCGGCCGTTTCGCGCGCCGCGCCTCCCGCTTCGCTACCTCTCGCCAAGGACCTTCGCGCCGACGGGCAGGCCGCGCGCGCACGGAAGATTCCGATCCTGGTCCTCTTCAGCCTGCCGGGGTGCCCGTACTGCGAGATCGTCCGGCGCTCGCACCTGGTACCGATGCTCCGGGACCCGCAAAGGGCCGGGCATGCCGTCATCCGGCAGATCGACATCGGCGGCGAGCAGGCGGTGTTCGATTTCGCCGGCAAGCGCACCACCCACGAAGCCATCGCCCGGGCCCACGGCATGCGGTCCGCGCCGGTGGTGGCCTTCTGGGACGGCGACGGCAGGCCGGTAGCGGAAAGTATCGTGGGAATGCTCCTTCCCGACTTCTATTCCGCCTATCTCGAGGCGGCGCTCGAGACTGCCCGGGCACGCGTCGCGACGGCCCGCTGACCGCATACCCCCTCCGGGCAACACCCGCCCGGGTTGCGGCAGATCAAGAGGACGCGGACCCAGTCCGCTAATGTCCCTTTAGTCCTACAGGATCTGCCGGCCACGGGGCATGTGGCCCCGCCCGGCGGGCGAGATGCAACGAGGCATCCGCAAGCCGAGGAAGGGGTGCCACCATGAACCCGGATCAATCGCAATCATTCGAAATCGTCGCCCGCGAGGATTTCTCGGACGTCACCTTCCTGCTCGAGGTGCGCCACCCGATGCTGGCCCGAGCCGCCAAGGCGGGCCAGTTCGTGATCGTGATGGAGCATGAGCACGGCGAGCGCATTCCGCTCACCATCGCCGACTTCGATCGCGATGCGGGCACCGTCACGCTGGTGATCCAGGCGGTCGGCAAGACGACCCGCGAGATGCAGAAGAACTGCCAGGCCGGCACCACCCTGTACGCCGTCGTCGGGCCCATGGGCATTCCGAGCCACATCGGCGGCAAGAAGAAGGTGGTGTGCGTCGGCGGTGGTCTCGGCGTCGCCCCCATCTACCCGCAAGCCCGGGCGTGGAAGGAAAGCGGCGCCTACGTGATCGGTGTCCTGGGCTTCCGCAACCGGGGCCTGGTGTTCTGGGAGGACAAGTTCCGCGCCTGCTGCGACGAGCTCATCGTCTGCACGGACGACGGCTCCGCCGGCATCAAGGGGCTCGTCACGGAGGGCATCGCGCTGGCGATCGCCAAGCACGGCGACATCGAGGAACTGGTGGCCATCGGCCCGCCGGTGATGATGAAGGGCTGCGCGGAGGCCACGCGGGCGCACAAGATCCGCACGATGGTGAGCCTGAACCCCGTGATGGTCGACGGCACCGGGATGTGCGGTGGTTGCCGCGTAAAGATCGGGGAGAGCGTCAAGTTCGCCTGCGTGGACGGTCCCGACTTCGACGGCCATCTCGTCGATTTCGACGATCTCATGGCGCGCCTGACCCGCTATCGGGCCGCCGAGAAGGAAGCGGTGGAGCGCTGGCAGGCAAGCTGCCGCATGCCGGGCAAGGAGGAACTGGTTCCCGAGCCCGCGGGCGCGATCGACGACCGCCCCTCGACGGACGGCTGAAGCGATACCGGGTCGCGGACCAGGCGCACCGGAAACCGGAAGGAAACGGCAAAGATGGCCAAGAAGAAGACGATACGGACGATCCCCCAGGAACGCACACCCGTCCAGGAGCAGGATCCCGCGGAGCGAGCCCGCAATTTCGAGGAAGTCTCCCTCGGCTATCGCCTCGAGGAGGCGCTCGTCGAGTCGGAGCGCTGCCTGATGTGCGCGGACGAGCCCTGCGTGCGCGGCTGTCCCGTGGGCATCGACATTCCAGGCTTCATCCAGAAGATCGCCGAGAAGCACTACCACGGCGCCTACGACATCATCACGGACACGAACCTCCTGCCCTCCATCTGCGGTCGCGTCTGCCCGCAGGAGAACCAGTGCGAAGGTGTGTGCACCGTCGGCGACACCCTCGAACCCGTGGCCATCGGCAGGCTCGAGCGCTTCGTGGGCGACATGGCCATCAAGGAAGGCTGGGCGAACATCCCCTACATCGAGCCCAACGGCTATCGCGTGGGCATCGTGGGCGCGGGGCCCGCGGGCATGGCCTGCGCGGCCGACATGGCCAAGGCCGGCTGCGAGGTGGTGGTCTACGAGGCCTTCCACCAACCAGGCGGCGTCCTCAAGTACGGCATTCCCGATTTCCGCCTGCCCAACGACGTGATCGACGCCGAGATCGAGAAGCTGCGCCGCCTGGGCATCCGCTTCGAGTGCAACACCCTGGTGGGACGGCTCTTCACCATCGAGCAGATGGTGACCGAAATGGGCTTTCACGCCGTGTTCATCGGCACCGGTGCGGGCTATCCGAGCTTCATGGGCATTCCGGGCGAATCGCTCAACGGGGTCTTGTCCGCCAACGAACTGCTCACGCGATGCAACCTCATGCGCGCGCGCGATTTCCCGAACTTCGACACGCCCCTGCAGCCCGGCAAGCGGGTGACCGTGATAGGCGCCGGAAACACCGCCATGGACGCGATGCGGGTCTCGCTTCGCCTGGGCGCGGAGAAGGTGTACTGCGTCTACCGGCGCACCAAGGCCGAGGCGCCCGCCCGCGTGGAGGAAGTGCATCACGCGGAGCAGGAGGGCATCGATTTCCACTGGCTCACGAGCCCGATCGAACTGCTGGGGGATTCGTCCAACGCCGTGCGGGCGATGCGCTGCATCCGGATGGAACTGGGCGAGCCCGACGATTCGGGCCGCCGGCGGCCCGTGCCGGTTCCGGGAAGCGAGTTCGAGATCGAAACGGACATGGTGGTATTCGCCATCGGCACCAACGCCAATCCCATTCTCGGGCAGACGGCGAAGCTGAAGCTTAACAAGCGCGGCTACATCGAGACCGACGAGACGCTGGCCACCTCGATAGCCGGCGTCTACGCCGGCGGCGACATCGTCACGGGCGCGGCCACCGTCATCCAGGCCATGGGCGCCGGACGCACCGCGGCGCGCGGCATGAAGGCCTACCTCGGCCTTCGCGACACCGACAGCGTGTACACGCCGGATTCCGACGATCCGGCCGGCCGGCGCTTCGGCATTCCCGTCGAGGAGCACAACTTCGCCCGGGTACGGCTGCGCTGAGCCGCGTGTCCCGGCGAGATCCCCCATTCCGAAGCAATTATCCCAAGGCGAAACCATGAGTGAAGCGGCCCAGCTGGACCGATCGACGAAGGCACGGGAAGCCGAGGCGCCGCCCGCCCGCGCGAAGCCCGCGAAGGCGCTGCCGGAGCACATCGTCGAGGTGATCAGCGACTCGGGCGAAGGCGCACAGCGTTGCGGCCAGTCCCTGGCCGCCATCGCCGCGCGCAGCGGCAACGGCATCTGGACCGTCGAGATCATTCCCGCGGAGATCCAGCCCCCGGCCCGCAGCGTGGCCGGAGCGAGCGGCATCCGGATCCGCATCGGGACGAAGGCCGTGACCAACGGCGGCGACGAGACCGACCTGGCGGTGGCCTTCAACGAGCAGGTGCTGCTCGGCCGCGTGCGTGCGGGCGAACTCAAGCCCGGCGCCACGATCCTCCTGGAAAACGCCTGGCGGGACAGCCGCGACCCCTCGATCGCCAGTTCCTTCAACGAGACCGTCGAGGCGCTGGCGAAGGGCGGCTTCCGCGTGATCGAGATACCGCTCGAGCGCGAATGCCGTGCGCTCATGACCGATGCCCGGCGCGGCAAGAACATGTTCGTGCTGGGCATGCTCTGCAACATCTACAGCTTCGACCTGCAGATCGCCCGCGAGCAGGTGGCGCTCACCTTCGGCAAGAAGGACCGCTCCATCATCGACTCGAACGTGAAGCTCCTCGAGGCCGGCTTCGCCTGGGGCGAGGCCAATCTCGACTTCAAGTACGCGATTCCGGCCCAGCGAAGCAAGGTGGCGCAGGTGGTGACCAACGGAAACACCGCGATCGCGCTCGGCGTGCTCGCCTCCGGCATGGACATCTGCGCCATGTACCCGATCACGCCCGCGACGTCCGCTTCGCACTACCTGTCCGATTGCTTCGAGAAGGTCGGCGGTATGGTTCACCAGGCCGAGGACGAGATCGCGGCCTGCGCCTTTGCCATCGGCGCGTCCTACGCCGGGCGCTGCGCGGTGACGATCACCTCCGGCCCCGGCTACTCGCTCAAGCAGGAGGGCCTGGGGCTCGCCGTCATGGCCGAGATCCCGCTCGTGGTGGTCAACGTGCAGCGTGGCGGCCCCAGCACGGGGCAGCCGACGAAAGTGGAGCAGGGCGACCTGCTCACGGCGATCTACGGAAGCCACGGCGACGCGCCGAAGGTGGTCATGGCCGTGAGCGGCATCGAGGATTGCTTCTACTCGATGATCACCGCGAGAAAGATCGCGGAGACCTTCAACATGGTCGTCGTGGTGCTCTCGGACGCGAGCCTCGCCACGGCCCAGACGCCGTTCCCGCGACCGACTTTCAACGAGGATTGGCTGGCGCCGCCGATCGACCAGTCGCCGTTGCCCGCGGGTGCCAAGGCCTACGACTGGGATTCCGTCACCGGTATCGCGAAGCGATTCATTCCGGGCCAGCCGGGCGGCATGCATACGGTCACGGGGCTCGCCCACGACCGCCTGAGCAAGGTCGCCTATGACCCGTCGATCAACGAGGAGGGGCTTCGCGCCCGAAGCCTCAAGCTCGCGGCGCTGCAGAAGACGCTCAAGACCCCGCCCGTGTTCGGCGATCCCGAGGGCGACCTCCTGGTCGTTGGCTGGGGAAGCAACAAGGGCGTGATCGAGGAGGCGGTGGAGCGTCTTCGCGCCGAGGGGGAGAAGGTCTCTTCGTTGCATCTTCGCTTCATCCAGCCGATGCCCTCCGGCATCCGCGAGATCCTCAAGCGCTTCGGCAAGGTGATCGCAGTCGAGGGTGGCTGGGGCGATCGCCTCGAGGACGAGCTCATCGACGAGGACAACCGCCGCTACACGGCGCTCGCGATGATGCTGCGCTCGCGATTCCTGGTCGACGTCGACTGCTGGAGCGAGGCGCGCGGGCAGCCGATCAAGCCCGGCAACGTGGTGAAGGCGCTGCGCGCCAAACTCGAGGAAGGACGATAGCCATGGCCAAGCCACTCTCCCAATGCATCATCAAGCTACACGAGGCCCAGCACAGCCTCGAGGACTACCAGGGCGGCGTGCCGCGGTGGTGCAACGGCTGCGGCGACAACGCGATCCTCGCCGCGGTGCAGCGACTCTGCCGCGACGAGAACCTCGAGCCGGAGAAAACGGTGTTCGTCTCCGGGATCGGCTGCTCGAGCCGATTCCCCCACTACATGAAGACCTACGGTTTCCACGGAATCCACGGCCGGGCCTTCCCGATCGCCGAGGGCGTGAAGATGGCGAGGCCGGACTTGCACGTCTTCGTGAACACCGGCGACGGCGACTGCTGCAGCATCGGCGCAGCGCACTGGATCCACGCGATCCGCTACAACATGAACCTCACCGTGATCCTGCACGACAACCACGTCTACGGGCTCACCAAGAAGCAGGCCTCGCCGACCTCGCCGATCGGGTTCAAGAGCAACACGACCCCGCGCGGATCGATCCTCGAGGCGCTGAACCCCCTTACCGTGACGCTGGGCGTGCAAAACGTGTCCTTCGTGGCCCAGGGCGTGGACTGGATTCCCGAGCTCCTCTACGACATCGTCTCCAAGGCGTTCCACCACCGCGGCTTTTCCTTCATCCGGATCATCCAGCGCTGCCCGGAGTTCCTGCCGAAGATGTTCGAGCCGTGGCTGCACGATCCAGGCAAGACGCTGCTGCTCACCCACCCGAACGGACTTCAGCCGAGCGCGGAGCTCGCGCGCACGTACAAGAACCAGCGCGAGCACGATCCGCTGGACATCCACCGGGCCCGGGAGATCGCCTCCTCGGAGGACCCGATTCCCGTCGGCATCCTCTACCGGAACCCGGAGGTTCCCTGCTACGAGGACCTGCGCGGGGCAGGCGGGCCGCGGACGGTGGAAGCCATCCGCAAGGGCCTGGATGCGGAGTTCGACAAGTTCACCTTCTGGCCCGACGATAGCCAGAGCCGCGCCGCCTAGTCACCGGGCGCGATAACAAAGCAGAGGCGGGCAGCAATGGACATGGCGGCACGATTCCAGGACCAGCAGGTCTTCCACATGACGGGCAGGCGATCCGGCGACGGCCTCGCGGCCCTGGACAAGGCCCCGATGCGCCCGGCGCTTTTCGCCGGCTATCGGGATCTCACGCGCCTGCGGCACGATTTTCCGCTGGTCCTCGTGGAGAGCGGCGCCACCGACGGCTACGCCGTGTCGCTCACCCTGCTCGTGAACCACGTCATCGAGACGCTGGCGCCACGGGGCATCGAGGGCGAACGCCTGCGCAAGCACGTCCTGCGGCTCGAGCGCGAGTTGCGGGCAAGCCTCGCCGGGGGCGTCGAAGGAGACCTTTCGGAACTCTGGGCCGCCGCCGCGGCGAAGCTCGCCTCCGATGCCGACGAGAGCGTGTCCAAGGTGCTTGCCCTTGCCGGGGATTCCCTCGGAGTCGATGGCGCGCTGGTCGATTGCGACGATCGCCTGCCGTCCCGGCTCATGATCCACGCCTGGCGGCACGTGCAGGCCCAGAAGGCAGCCCTCTTCCACGGGCACCTCGACCGCCTGCAGCGCAGGCTCTCGGACATCCTGCGCGCCGCGTTCGTGCGCTCCGAGGCCGGGCAGCGGCCCGATGCGCTGCGCGCTTCCTTCGGCGGCATGCACGCGGACGAATTCGATTTCACGGCGATGTCGCGGCTCGTCTCGCGCGGCGCCCCCAAGGACCAGCTGCCGGCGCCGCGCAGGCGTCGCATCGAGTGGGCGCTGTCGGTGCTGACCTCCCAGCGCTTCCATGCGTCGAGGTCGCTCCCCGGGTCCGAGGAGGCGACCTACGGGTTCCTGTTCGAGAACGTGGCCGAATCCGTGGCGGCCTACCGGGAGCGGCTTCCCCGGGTGGTCGAACTCGTGAAGGCGATCGCGATCGCCGAACTCGAGGCCCGGAACGGCTACGACGAGAAGGATCACGACCCGTTCTTCGAGGCCTACGAGGCGAGCTCCCTCACCGCGGACGACCTGGCCCTGTTCCCGGATTACCTGGTGTGCATTCCCGCCGATCGCAACGACGCCCCGGAGAACGCCGGCCTCATGGACACGCTTTCCTCCGGGCTTCCGGTGAAGGTCGTGGTGCAGGTGAACGACCTCCTCGAGGAGGCCTCGATCGGCACCGGCCACTTCGCCTTCGGGGTACGCAGCGCGCGGCTCGCCACCGCCGCCATGGGGCTGGGCGGGATGTTCGTGCTACAGGCCGCGAGCTCGAGCCTCTACCGGCTGCGCAACCGGATCGAGCACGGCATGGGCTGCAGCGGGCCGGCGCTCTTCAGCGTGTTCGCCGGTGCGCCCGGGGCGGCCGGGGAACTCCCGCGTTACCTCACCGCGGCGGCCGCGATGGAATCGCGTGCGTTTCCGGCCTTCGTCTACGATGCGGCGGGGGGCGAGAACTGGGCCACGCGCTTCAGCATCGAGCACAACCGCAATCCGGAAACCGACTGGCCGAATGAGCCGCTCGAGTATGCCGACGAGCAAATGCAGCGGGTGCGCGGGGAAACCGCCTTCACCTACGCGGATTTCGCGATGTGCGACAGGCGAAACGCCGCTCACTTCGCGGTCGTGCCGCGCGACCGGTGGACGAGCGCGATGGTGCCGGCCGTGGACTGGCTCGCCTTGCCGGAGCGCGAGGCCACCGAGCGCATCCCTTACCTGCTCGCGGTCGATGGGGACGACGCGCTGCACCGGGTGCTGGTCGATTCCCGGATGATGCAGGCCACGAAGCGCTGCCTGCTATTGTGGCACCGCATCCAGGAGCACGCCGGCATCCACGATTCGCACGCGGAACGGCTCCTGGCCCGCGAGAAGGCCGCATGGGAGATTTCGAAGAACCAGGAACTGGATGCGCTGCGGAAAGCAACGGCGGGCGCGCCTACCGTCGTCTCCGAAGCGCCGCCTCCCGCCGCCGGCGCCGTCGCCGCCGCCGTGGCGGCATCCGCTCCGCCTCCGGAGGAGAAGCCTCCTTCCGACGATCCCTGGATCGAGACGGCCCGCTGCCCGAGCTGCAACGAGTGCCAGCTCATCAATCCCGAGCTGTTCGTCTACAATGAAAACAAGCAGGCCTACATCAAGGATGCAAGCGCGGGGACGTTTCGTCAGCTCGTCGAGGCGGCCGAGACCTGCCAGGTCGCGATCATCCACCCGGGCAAGCCGCGCAATCCCGACGAGCCGGGCCTGGAGGAATTGATGAAGCGGGCCGAGGCGTTCAACTAGGCGCCTGCCCCGCGCCTTCCGCAGGGCGAGACCTTCTGCGCAACCTGGGCAGGAAACGGAACTCCACATGCGCATGACCGTCGTCATCGCCGCATTCGCGGCTTTCGCGAACCTCGCGGCATCCGCCGAGCAGATCGACTTCTACGAGCAGCCCGGCTATCGCGGGCGAAGCGTCTCCATCACGCAGCAGGCGCCCGACCTCGGCTTCCGCGGCTTCGGGGGCGGCGCCGCGTCGATGACCGTGAAGAGCGGCGTCTGGGAGGTGTGCTCGCAGGCCCATTTCCAGGGCCGGTGCCGGATCTTCGGCCCGGGCGAGTACGAATCGCTCGGCGGGGCGCAGGAGCGGGTCTCCTCCGCGCGCCCCTCCGCTTCAGCGGGCAGGGAGGCAGCCGCCGATGGCCCCAGCCGTCGTGGCGCGCAGGAGGGCGAGGTATCCCTGTTCGACCGTCGCAACTTCGCGGGGCCGCTGGGAACGCTGACCGGCGCCGTGCCCGACCTGGACCGTATAGGCATCAACGATGCGGTGGCGTCCCTCGTGGTGGGCCAGGGAACGTGGGAGTTCTGCACGGACGCGCACTACCGGGGCCGGTGCCGCAGCTTCGGACCGGGCCGTTACCCCTCGATTCCCGACGGGGAGGACGACGCCTATTCGTCGGCGCGTCCCGTGCAGCCTGCGGTTGCCGAGGAACGCTGGAATGACGCCGGCAACGCCGAGGTACTGCTCTACGACCGCCGCGACTTCGGCGGCCCGCTGCGCACGCTCCACCGCGAGACGCCGGACTTCGGCCCGCTGGGCTTCAACGACGCCGTCGCATCGATCATCGTCCAGCGCGGAACGTGGCAGTTCTGCACCGATGCCTCCTATCGGGGAGAGTGCCGGACCTACGGCCCCGGCCGCTATCCGTCGCTTCCCGCCGGCCAGGACGATCGGTACTCGTCTGCGCGGCCCGTGGATGGCGGGCGGGATGCACGCGGCCGCGGCCGGCACGACGAAAGGGTCGCGCGCATCCGCCTCTTCGAATTCGGCCAGTTCGGCGGCCGCTCCATCTGGCTCGAGACCTCGACACCGGACCTGGATCGCATCGGATTCAACGATCGCGCCGATTCGGCGATCGTCGAGGGCGGTACGTGGATCCTGTGCTCCGATGCGAACCGGAACGGCGAGTGCCGCGCGTTCGGGCCGGGAGAGTATCCGACGCTGCCGCCCGAGCTCCGCTCGCGGATTTCCTCCGCTTATACCCGCTAGGGGCTATTTCGCCCGAAACCGGTACCAGGTCTCGTCGAGGAACGCGGCGATGTGCTCCTCGTCCTCGGGGAACAGCCCGATATTGAGCGCAGTGTTGCACTGCGCCACCTGCGACTTGAGCTTGGCCCAGCTCGTCACCTTGCGGTCCTTGCGCACATAGATGGCACCGACTGGGCCCCGGAACTCCCTCTGGTGGCATGCCTCGCACTTGCTGGCCTCGACGAGTTTTGCCCCCTCGGGCGCACTGGGAGCGGCGGCACTGCAAAGCGGCATGACGAAGGCGAGGCTGGCTGCTGCTGTTCGGATTCGCATCGCGTCTCCCGGAGGCTGGCTTGACGCGAAATTCTACCTCGGTCCTGTCCGGGCGGTCAGAAGCGCCAGCGCGCGTTCACCCCGAAGTTGCGCCCGGGTTGCGTGTACCGGTCGAAGCCCGAGGTCACGTTCGTGAGCCCGCGCACGTCCGGCCACAGCCAGTACTTGCGGTCGGTGATGTTGAATACGCCCGCGGCGATCTCGAGGGAGGGCAGGGGCTTCACCCACGCGGTCAGGTCCGCGGTGGTCCACGCGGGAGGCACGAAATTGATCCCGGCCGACCTGTCCACGCGCGTCTGTTCCCGGGCATGCGTGACGTGCAGGGATGCGCCCCAACGCATGCTCTCGTAGCCCACGCCCGCGACCAGCCTCGCCGGGTCGATGGCGTTGAGCGGGACGTCCTTTCCGATGTCGTCCCCGCGCGGAATGGACAGGGCCGCACGCGCGGTCCAGCCCTTTGCAAAGCGCCACGCCGCCTTGGCCTCCGCACCGTAGATGCGCGCCGAGGACACGTTCTGCGACTGGAAGGTCCCCGTGGCGCCGGGCACGCAGCGCGGGTCGGCGGGGCAGGGCAGGGCCGCCCGCGAGACAATGAGATCCGCATAGCGCGTGTAGAAGCCGGTCACCATCGCCTCGAACGCCCCGGCATTGAATCGCGCGCCCAGCTCGATGCCTCGGGAAGTCTCCGGCCGGAGGTCCGGGTTCGGCACCACGGTATATCCCGAGGGCAGGCTGGTGAGGCCGATGTTCAGGTCCGCCGCCGGTGGCGCACGGAACCCCGTGGCGATCTGCCCGTTGAAGGTCAGCGCCTCGCTCGCGCGGAAGAGCAGGCCGAGCTTGGGCGAGACAGCCTCGTCGGAAAGCGAAGCGACGGGACGGCCTGAGTTGCCGGTGAGAAAGAGGGAATCCGGGCGCGGCCGGACGCGGAACGCATCCACCCGGACGCCGGGTATCCAGGTGAGGCGGGGGTCGGCCGCCACGAAGGAATCCTGCGCGAAGGCTCCGAAGCGGTCGGTATCCGAGACGGGGAAATCGCGGGTCGGCAGCGCCTCTCCTCCGACGACGTTCGTCACGGCGCCCGTATCGAGGTTGGTCTGGCGGCCGTCGCGCATCTCCTTGGCGCGAGTGCGCGAGAACTCCGCGCCGACGACGAGGCGATGATCCAGCCCAAACCAGCGCGGCTCGGCTTCCCCGATGGCGATCAGGCCCTTTTCGCCGGCCTCGTATCGGAAACGCGGCTCGCGCAGGCAGCTGACCGTGCCAGGCGAGGAAAGGCAGACGGCCGTGGTGTTTGCGCGAGTCTCCGCCGTGTCCTGCTGGGTGAGGGAATCCTGGAGGAACGCGGTGACCGCAAGCCGGGAAAACGGCCCCACACCGTAACCCACTGCTTCCGCGCTGTAGCGATTGCGCCGCGCACGGTCGTCGCCCAGCAGGCTCACCGTGCGGGAAGATTGCGGGTTGAGGGTGAGGACGTCGGTCCTCGCGTCCCGCGCATAGCGATCGGCGGTCAGCGTGTAACGCCAGCCCGAGGTCGTTGGCACGACCCATTTCACGAGCTGGCTCTCCGAGCGCGTGTCCTGCGGATTGGGTTCGGTGCGCGCCGAGCCGGTGCCGCCGGTCGTGCCGAGATTCTCCACCTGCCGGCCATCGGTGCGCTCCATGCCCACGAGCAACTGGGTTCCCGCCGCAGCGAACGCCACGGCCCCTCCTCGCGCCGCTCCGCCGTCGGCACCCGTGTGGGCCACGAAGACTTCGCCCCCCCGGATCTTGCCGCCTTGCAGGAACGCCGCGGGGTCGAGCGTCGTGAATGCCACCACGCCCGCAAGTGCATCGGAGCCGTGGATGGCCGAAGCGGGGCCGCGCACGATCTCCACCTGCTTGAGGAGACCGAGGCCCAGGGCGTTGCGCGAGGCGTTCGAGAAACTGCCGACGCGATAGCTTTCCGGAAGCCGGATGCCGTCCACGGTCATCTGCACGCGATTGCCGTCCAGTCCGCGGATGTTGAGGTTTCCCAGTCCGAAGCGCGTCGCACCGTTCTCGATGGAGACGCCGGGCTCGTAGCGCAACAGATCGCGCAGGTTGCCCGCCACTTCCCGGAACACGTCCTGGCGTTCGATGACGCTCACGGTCGCGGCAACCGAGTCCACGGCCTCGTCGACCCGGCTCGCCGCGGCGACGACCTGCACGGGATCGAGCCTTTCCGCCACCGCGGCGTTCCTCGCCGGCCTTTCCTTCGGCACCGGGGAGGGTTGCGCGTCGCGCTGGGCGACGATGCGGCGCACGTCGAGGTTCAGTACGTTCAACCGCCCGGGCAGCGCCGCGTCGGGCCACGTGACGTGGATCTGGCTTTCGTCCGGCGTGGGACGGGGCAGGGGAGCCTCGAGGGGAATGCGCCGGACCGGGAGGGGGCCCGGATCGGCGATGCCTTCGCCCATCCGGTAATCGTGGACGAGGCCGTCATAAACGGGCCCGGTCGCGTCCCCATAAGGCAACTCCCACGCCTCGGGCAGCGCCTCGAATCCCGCGAGGAAGCTCTGGCGCCTCGGCAGGTCCATGATCCACGCGAGCCGGCCGGAGCGGCGGCTGCGGTCCACCAGGGGAATGCGCCGAAGCTCGCGGCCACCCGAACCGGCATAGACGACGAGGAACGACGCCGTGTCATCCGTCGCGACACGGTAGCGTCCGTCGAGGGATGCCGCCTCGAGTGCGGCAGCCTGGGTGGCAGCCGCGATCAGGCAAGCGGCTGCGGGAAAAAAAAAGCCGGCGTAAAAACGCCGGCCAACAGGGAGGTGCATCGAACAACCCTTCAATAGACGTCGTGCTGCGTATTGTAGATGTTGAAGTGGCCCGTCGGCGTGATCAGGCGCGGGTCCTTGATCACGGCCTTGAGCTTGAGCGTCTTGTCGTCCACGACCACGAGCGCGGACTCCTGGTTCTTCGCGCTCCAGACCGCGAACCACACCTCGTCGCCCGCCTTGTTGTATTCCGGCTGCACGATGCGACCGGCGGCCTCGCCCTTGATGCCCGCCCATTCGAAAATGGGCAGCACCTTGAAGCCGGCCTTCAGGTTCTTGACGTCGAAGACGGCGACCGAGCGGTGGATCTTCGGATCCGGGTTGAGCGGGGTGTCGACGTACAGGTGATTGCTCTTCGGGTGGGTCTTGATGAAGAGGTTGCCGCCGCCCTGTCCGTCGAGCATCTCGCACACCTTCCACGCGTGCTGCTTGTGCTTGGCGGGGTCGGTGCCGATGAGGGCGATCTTCTCGCTGCCGAGGTGGCCGGTGGCCCAGACGGGACCGCACTTCGGGTGCACGAAATTCGCGCCGCGACCGGGGTGGGGGATCTTGTCCACGTCCACGATCGCCGCACGCTTGCCTTCCTTCGCATCGATCACCGCGATCTTGTTCGACTGGTTCGCGGCCACGAGGAGGTAGCGCTTGGAGGCGTCCCAGCCGCCGTCATGCAGGAAGCGGGCCGAGCCGATTTCGGTGATCGTGAGGTTGTCGAGGTCCTTGTAGTTCACCAGCAGCGTCTTGCCCGTCTCCTTCACGTTCACCACGAACTCGGGCTTGAAGTGGGAGGCGACGATGGCCGCCACGCGGGGCTCGGGGTGGTAGTCCTGGGTGTCCACCGTCATGCCGCGGGTCGCGACGATGCGAAGGGGCTCCAGCGTGTCGCCCTTCATGATCACGAACTGGGGCGGCCAGTAGGAACCGGCGATGGCGTACTTGTCCTCGTAGCCCTTGTACTTGGAGGTGTCGACGGAACGCGCCTCGAGCCCGGTGCGGATCTCGGCCACGTTGCCCGGCGTCTCCATCCACAGGTCGATCATGTTGACTTTGGCGTCGCGGCCGATCACGTACACGTACCTGCCGGAGGCGGAGGTGCGCGAGATGTGGACCGCATAGCCCGTCTTCACGATGGTGATGATCTTCTTGGTGTCGCCGTCGATCAGCGCCACCTCGCCCGAGTCGCGGAGCGTGGTCGAGAAGATGTTGTCCAGGTTGTAGGCGTTCATCTTCTTCTTGGGACGCTTGTCCGGCGGGATGATCACCTTCCAGGTGGCCTTCATCTCCTTCATGCCGAACTCCGGCGGGGTCGGAGGCGTCTGCTGGACGTAGCGGGCCATGAGGTCGACTTCCGCGTCGTTCAGGTCGCCGGAGGTGCCCCAGTTGGGCATGCCCGCGGGAGAGCCGTACTTGATGAAGACCTTGAGGAACTCGGTGCCGCGCGTGAGGGTGATGTCGGGCGTGAGGGGCTTGCCCGTCGCGCCCTTGCGCAGCACGCCGTGGCAACCGGCGCAGCGCTCGAAGTAGATCTGGCGCGCCTTGTCGAACTCCGCCTTGCTCATCGGCGGGGCCTTGGGATTGATGTCCTGATACATGTCTACGCCGGCAAGCGGAGAGCCGCCGGCCTGGTACTTGATCTCGGCTTCCGACGTCGGGTGCTCGGCCTTCTTCTCCTGGGCGAAGGCGCTCGCCACGGAAAGGGCGAGAATCGCCGCCGCGACGGGCGCGTGGCGTTTGATTGCAGCGAGGACTGACATGGTGTGCTTCTCCTTGGCGGTTATGGTTGCGGAACGGGGCTCGGCCGCAGCGTAACGGCATTGTCGAAAAGCCCCGGGATTGTCGACATGAACTGGTTCAAGAAAGGCGGCATTCGCGGTTGCCGCCGCGTGGCGACAAGGAATTTCGCTTTTAATCAATAGTTTAGTGGTCGTGGGGTATCGGGCCCGTCGCACTTTGGCGACCCACCGCAACCCCCTCGATTCAGTAAGCCTTTGTAGCAAAAGGGGAAAGCCTCTTGGCCCCGATCATGCTCCCACCTTTCGAAAGAACTCCATCCACCTGACTTCGGGAGCGATTCATGAAACGAACCCTCATTATCACCCTCGCCACGCTAGGTGCGGCGACCGCGGCGGCCCAGCAGCCGGACCCGGCCGCCCACCCCGGTCGCCTCCTCGCTTCCAACTGCTTCCAGTGCCACGGCACCGACGGACGCGGGGACGGCAGCTTCGAGCGGCTCGCCGGCAAATCCGCCAAGGACATCTACGGCGACCTGCGGGAGATGAAGGCCGAGAACAAGCGCGGGGAAATCATGACCATCCACGCGCTGGGTTACACGGACGCGCAGCTTCGCGCGATCGCCGACTACTTCTCGAAACAACCCCGCTAGGGCGAGGGAGCACACATGACCATGGAAAGACGGAATTTTCTCGCCCGCCTGGGTGCCTACTGCGCGGCAGCCGGCTTCCCGGCGTTCGCGCTCGCGGACGACGACCACGATGACGACCGGAGAGACTCGACGCGACCGGGCGGTTCCACTTCCACGCTCCCGGTCACCGGGCTCACGGGCCGCGTGGTGGTGGTCGGCGGGGGCATGGCAGGCGCCGCGGTCGCCAAGTTCCTTCGCCTGTGGGGTGGCGCCGGCGTCAAGGTAACGCTCGTCGAGCGCGAGCCCCGTTATACGTCGAACATCCTTTCCAACCTCGTGCTCACCAACACGGTGCCGATGTCGAGCCTCGCCTTCGACTACGAAAGGCTCGCCGCCACCTACGGGATCACGGTGGTGCAGGGCGAGGCCTTGGCGGCCGACCCGGTGTCGAGGACGCTCGCCGTCGCCACGGCTTCGGGGCCGCGCACCATCGGCTACGACCGGCTCGTGGTGGCGCCCGGCATCGACTTCGCTTATCCGGACGGACTGCAGACCGCGGCCGCGCAGGCTCTCGTGACCCATGCCTGGAAGGCAGGGCCGCAAACCACGACGCTGCGGGACCAGATCCGCGCCATGCCTGCCGGTGGCAGCTTCGTGATGACCGTTCCCCCGGCGCCGTACCGTTGCCCTCCCGGGCCCTACGAGCGCGCCTGCGTGGTGGCGGACTGGCTCAAGCGCAACCGCCCCGGCTCGCGCGTCGTCGTGCTGGATGCCAATCCGGCCATCACCGCGGAGCGCGAGAGCTTCACGCGTGCATTCGAGCAGACCCACGCAGGCATCATCACCTACGTGCCCAACGCGCCCGTCGTGCAGGTGGACGTCGGGGCGAGGACCGTTCATACGGCCATGGGGCCGTTCAAGGGCGACGTGCTGAACGTGATACCGACGAACGTGGGACCGAAGCTCCTGAGGGACTTGGGAGTTGCCAATGCCGATCGCGGCTTCGCACAGGTAGACGTGCTGAGCTACGAGTCGACCGCCGCGCCCGGCATCCACGTGATCGGCGATGCCTGCGCGACCACGCAGCCCAAGGCAGGACACATCGGCAACCAGGAGGGAAAGGTCTGCGCCGACGCTATCCTGCGGATTTTCGCGGGAGGCGCCCCGGACCCCGCTCCGGTGACGAATTCGTCCTGCTACTCCCCGATCACCTTGTCGAGCGCGTCCTGGCTCACGGCGGTATACGCCTACGATCCGGTGGCGCGCACGATGCAGGTTGTCCCAGGCGCTTCCGGGGAGGCGCGCTCGGCGAACAAGGACCACTACGAGGACATGTTCGTGTGGTTCCGCACCTTGATGCGGGACACGTTCGCGTAGGGACGCGCCACGCGGGGACCGGTTGATCGGCGTCAATCGCCGCGGGCCGGATGGCCGATAGCGTGTTTCAGGCGCCGGGTACACTGGCGCCTCAGATTCGCTTAGCCCATCCGGAGACCCGAGCCATGAACGACACCATCAAGTACGTCCTCGACGAAGGGCGCATTCCGAAATCCTGGTACAACATCGCGGCCGACTTGCCCAGGCCGGTCCCGCCGGTGCTGCACCCTGGAACGAAGCAGCCCATCGGACCGGACGACCTCGCGCCGCTCTTCCCCATGGAGCTGATCCTCCAGGAAGTGTCGACGGAGCGCGAGATCGAGATCCCGGCACCGGTTCGCGACGTCTACCGGCAATGGCGCACCACGCCGCTCTACCGCGCCCGCCGGCTGGAGAAGGTGCTCCAGACGCCGGCCCGCATCTATTACAAGTACGAAGGCGTCTCTCCCGCGGGCAGCCACAAGCCCAACACCGCCGTGGCTCAGGCCTTCTACAACCAGCAGGCAGGGGTCAAGAGGCTGATCACGGAAACCGGGGCCGGGCAGTGGGGAAGCTCGCTCGCCTTCGCCGGCGCCCTGTTCGGCCTGGAAGTGCACGTCTTCATGGTCCGCGTCTCCTATGACCAGAAGCCGTATCGGCGCGCATTGATGGAAACGTACGGGGCGCGCTGCATCGCCTCGCCCTCGAACGAAACCCATTCAGGCCGCGAAATACTCGCCAAGCGCCCCGACCATCCGGGCAGCCTGGGCATCGCGATTTCGGAGGCGGTGGAAGTGGCCGCGCAGCGCGACGACACGAAGTACGCGCTCGGCAGCGTCCTGAACCACGTGCTCCTGCACCAGACCGTCATAGGACAGGAGGCGATCGCCCAGCTGGAGATGGCCGACGACTATCCCGACGTGATCGTCGGGTGCACCGGCGGCGGCTCCAACTTCGCGGGCATCGCGTTTCCCTTCATCGGAGCGCAGCTGCGCGGAGGCAGGAAGGTGCGCATCGTCGCGGTCGAGCCCGCTGCATGCCCCAGCCTCACGAGAGGCCGGTACGCCTACGACTTCGGCGATACGGCGCACCTCACGCCGCTCACGAAGATGCACACGCTGGGCTCGACGTTCACGCCGCCGGGTTTCCATGCAGGAGGACTTCGCTACCACGGCATGGCGCCGCTGGTTTCGCATCTGCAGGAACTGGGTCTCATCGAATCCACGGCCTATCACCAGCTGAAGTGCTTCGAGGCGGGTGTGCAGTTCGCGCGGGCCGAAGGCATTGTCCCGGCCCCGGAAGCCAACCACGCGGTGAGGGGTGCCATCGACGAGGCCATCAAGTGCCGGGAGGAGGGCGTGCCACGAGCCATCCTCTTCAACCTGTGCGGGCATGGCCACTTCGACATGCAGGCCTACATCGACTACTTCGGCGGGAAGCTGAAGGACATCAACTACGATGAGAAGGAACTCGCGATGGCACTGGCCGGGCTGCCTTCGGTTGCGGAGCCGGCCTGACGAGTAGCGGCGCCGAAGTCGGCGTGGAGCCGCTCTACCTCGCGATCGACCAGGGCACGCACGCGAGCCGTGCGGTGGTGCTGGATGCCCGGGGGGGAGTGGTCGCGACGGGCTCGTGCGACTTGGGCCTCTCCCGCCCGCAGCCCGACTGGGCGGAGCAGGATGGCGAGGAGATGGTCGATTCCATTCTCGCGGCCGTTTCGCGCGCCCTGGCCGAGTTGGGCGATCGCCGGCACCAACTGGCCGCGGCCGGACTCGCCAGTCAGCGCGCAAGTTGCGCCTGCTGGGATCGGCGCGACGGCCGACCGCTGTCCCCGGTGTTCAGTTGGCAGGACCGCCGCGCCCACGCCTGGCTTCGGCAATTCGAGCCGCAGGCCGAGGAGGTGCACCGGAAGACCGGGCTCTTCCTGTCCGCGCACTACGGCGCAAGCAAGCTGCGCTGGGCGCTCGAGAACCTGCCGGCCGTTCGTGAGGCCCGGGAAGCGGGAAACCTGTGCTGGGGTCCGCAGGCGAGCTTCCTCGTATTCCGGCTCACCTCGGAGCAGGCGATGTTCGCCGATCCGCAATGCGCGGCGAGAACCCAGTTGTGGAATCTCCGCACGCGCGATTGGGACCCGGCATTGCTCTCGCTCTTCGGCGTGCCCTCGGGCCACCTGCCCCGGAGCGTGCCCACGCGCCACCCTTTCGGAACGATTCGCATCGGTGACGTTGCCGTGCCCCTCGCGGCGGTGAACGGGGACCAGTCCGCGGCCGTGTTCGCCTTCGGCTCGCCCGACGAGGAGTGCGCCTACGTGAACATCGGCACCAGCGCGTTCGTGCAGCGCGCGGTGTCGACACCTCCGTCCTATGCGCCACGCAGCCTTACCGGAATCATCCTCGCAGACGAAAGTCGAACGGTCTATTCCGTCGAGGGCAACGTGAACGGCGCAGGCACTGCCCTGGAATGGCTCGGTTCGGAGCTGGGCATCCTCGATGCGGTTTCACGGCTTCCCGAGTGGCTGGAGAAGCCGGGCGCGCCGCCCCTGTTCCTCAACGGCATCGCCGGTCTCGGGGGGCCGTTCTGGCAACCCGATTTTCCCTCGCGCTTCGTGGGGGAGGGCGAAACCTGGCAGAAAGCGGTGGCCGTGGTGGATAGCATGGCCTTTCTGCTGCAGGCCAATATCGACGAGATCTCGAAGCACGTGCCGCCGGCCCGGCGCATTCGCGCCAGCGGAGGAGTCTCGCGCTTCGACGGCCTGTGCCGCCGCATCGCCTCTTTGAGCGGCCTTCCCGTGCATCGTCGCGACGATGCCGAGGCCACGGCACGGGGAATCGGATACCTTGCCGCCGGGATGCCCGCCGGGTGGAACGATACCGCGCCAGAGGAAGTCTTCGAGCCCCTTGCCGACGAGGCGATCCGTCGTCGCTATGCGCGCTGGCGGGCCCTGATGCGCGAGGCGACGGGCGTCTGACGCAACCTACCGGCGCACCGCGAAGTCGATGACGATCGCGCCCGGGTCGCGCTGCCGGTATGCGATATCCACCGCATCGCCATACCGGGCACGCAACTGGTCGAGCAGGGGCAGGGGGTCGTGATCGTTCACGAATCGCATGGTTTCGCCCTCTCCAAGCGCGTCGAGCGCGCCGAAGATGGCCGCGTGCCGGAAGCGCTTTGCCACGCCGCGGGCGTCGAAGGGATAGATCCGGTCCTCGGAGAGGTGGAGGTGGGCATGCTGGCTCATCGGTGATGCTCCTTCGGGGTCAATCGTGAGGTCGGCTTTCGGCGAGGCGGGGGAATCCCGCGTCGCGTTCTAGCCTGCATCAAGCTCGGCGCGCTTGGACTTCACCTCCGCCCACGCGGCCGCATCGGGCAAGGCGTCCTTTTTCTCGGCAATGACGGGCCAGGCTTTCGCGAGTTTCGCATTCAGTGCGATGAAGTCCTTCTGGCTTGCGGGCACGTCGTCCTCCGCGAAGATCGCTTCCACCGGGCATTCGGGAACGCACAGGGTGCAATCGATGCACTCGTCCGGATCGATCGCGAGGAAGTTCGTCCCTTCGCGAAAGGCATCGGTCGGGCAAACCACCACGCAGTCGGTGTGCTTGCATCGGATGCAGGCTTCGGTGACGACGTATGTCATGCGGGCAAATTAAGCTGTATATATAATACAGCTTAAAGGCTATCACCCGGGCCGGGCAAAGGCAACCCGGCCGTTCTGGAGATGCGGAAATGACGGAATTCTTCAATGCTTGGCAGTGCATCGGCTGCGGACGCATCGACGGCCCGGCGCAATGCGTCGGAATCTGCCAGGACCGAAAGGTCGAACTCGTGGACGCGAGCGACTACCGGAAGGCAGTGACGGCGGCAGCGCAGGCTGGCGCAAGGGCGGATGCCCTGGAGGGCGTGGTGCGCCTGATCGCCATCACGACGCCGCACGAAGGGGAGTGGAAGTCAGCCTGGCTGGCCCTTCGGGAGCAGGCGAAGCGCGCAATGCAGCGGGCGCCAGCGGCTTGTGTGGCGCCCGGTACGACACGGCAAGGCGTGAAAGCCTGACGCGATCGCAACGCTATTCGAGCTCGGCTGCGATTTCCCTTATCCGGGCTTCACAGGCCGAAAGCTCCGCATCGAACTCGCCGCGCTGGGATTCCTCGGCCTTCTTGAGGGCAGCGTGCAGCTCCTTGATGCGTTCTTCCAGCCTCGCGCGTTCGTGCCTGAGCCCCGAAATCATCTCGGCCTCGTCCGCCTTGTCGAATACCCGGTCCTCGGGCGCGACTTCAGGCTCCGTGGCTCGCCGGGTGCGGGATTTCGTGCGGGGGATGAATCGCTCGCTCGTCGCCACCGGGCGCTGGGCCATCAACGTAGGCGTGGCGATCTCAACGCCCGCCGCGTGCAGCTTGTCGAGGATTGCCCGGCGAAGCAGGGTCCCCGCCGAAACGATGTAGCGGATGTCCTTGCGAAACCCCGCTACGCGGTAACTCACCGCGAAGCTTCCCAGCTCGAGGATCTGCACGAAGGGCTCGTCGAGCTGGGCTTCGGCAGCCGCTTCCACCAGGAGCGCCTCGATCCGATCGTGCGAAACGTCGTAGCCGATCGACACTTCGGCGGAAACGACCGTGCCGGAGCTTCGCACCACCGTGACCGGATTGCTGACGAGATAGAGATTCGGGAGCGTTATCAGGTCCCGGTTGGTCGATTGGATTTCGGTATGAAAGAGGCCGCGCTCGGTCACCCGCCCGAAGTGTTCGCCGACCCGCATGAAATCCCCCGCCCGGAAGCTCCTTACGGCACGCAGCATGGCACCGGCCATCGCATTGGAAATCATCGTGGTCGATGAAAAGGCGATCACCGCCGATACGATGAGCCCGAGCAGCCGCAACAGTTCCAGGCGAGTGTCCTCGCTGGCGGGCAGCGCGATGATCCCCATCACTACGCCGGCCGCGCCGATCCCCATGAGCGTGACCTGCCGGGAAAAATTCCGCCCCTCGCTCGACGCGGCGTGGCCGAACAGGAACCGTCGCACCAGCCACATGACGGCGATCGTCGCGACGATCACGACCAGCACCGGGAGAATGCCTGGGAGGGACTGGTAGACGTTCTTGAAGGGATCCATGCCATGACCTCCCGTTCGGACGTTACCGCCATTCTACCCACCGGGGTCAGGACATCAGGCCGCAGCCTCAAGGGGCAGGGCCATATTTCTCGAAGGAACGACTATGGCAGGGCAGGCATTTCGCTCCGAGCAGTACGCAAAAAAGCCCAGCTTCTTGGCTGGGCTCGTTGCTGGAGTGATCTGGCTCCCCGAGTAGGGCTCGAACCTACGACCTGCGGATTAACAGTCCGTCGCTCTACCAACTGAGCTATCGGGGAATCGGTGAACCCGTAATTATAGGTTTCCGGCCGATTCCGGTCAATTGAGAGGAGTGCCGGGAGGAGGCGGGGAGGGCGAAAGCGCAGTGGAATCACGGCCCTGGGCCAGCATTTCCTTGATCTTCGCCCGCGCCCTGAGGAATGGGGAATTGCGGGCAGCCTTGCCGAGGTAGGCGTCCAGGTCCGCATTGGTTGCCGCAAGTCGGCGGACGAGCGCCAGAAAATGATCCGAAAGCTCCGGGTCGAACTGGCGGCCGCGAAGGCCCGCGATCTGGTCGAGTGCGGATTCGATGGAAACCGCCTGCGCGTACGGTCGGCCGTGAGTCATGGCATCGAAGACGTCCGCGAGCGCAACTATGCGGGCGCTCTTCGGAATGGAGTTGCTCCGCAGCCCGCGGGGATAACCGGAGCCATCCCACCACTCGTGGTGGCATCGAGCGATTTCTTCCGCAATTCGAACCTGGGGAATGTCGCTCTGGGAAAGAATCTCCGCACCGACCAGCGTGTGGGATGCAATGAAATGCTTTTCAGCCTCCTTCAGAGTCTTCTCATCGAGGAGGATCTTCTCGGGAATGCCGATCTTGCCGATATCGTGGAGTCGGGCTGCCATGTCCATGGCACTGCAGGCATCTCGATCCCAGCCGATCTCCTTGGCGAGGAGGGCGGAGAGACGACCGACACGATAGCCATGCTCGCCCGAAATGTCTTCTCGAATGTCGGCGGCGACGGCCATGCGTTCGAGCATTTCCTGGCGGGAGCGGAGGACTTCTCGCTCGGCGACGCGGGCTCGTAGTTCAGATTCGAGCTTTTCATGCTCACTCAAGTTTCTTCTCATGCTAGATGCCAAGAGGTCGTCTCTCATTCCTAGCGCTTTCAGCTGCATCGAGATTGAATCTGAAGTAACAGTTCGAGAATGCGTAAGAAGTTCTCTAAGAGCGCGGAGGGCGTCCCCTGGCCGATCAAGATCACCATACAGGCGCGCAAGCAATGAAAGGGAGTCAATATAGAGTGGGATCATTACTCCCCGAAGTCCTTCGGCAACGCCTTCAACCAATGCCAATCCTTTTTCTGCATCGGCACGGTAAACCATTACAAGTCCATCACATAAACGCGCTGTTCCGAGAGACCGTGGCGAAGGAAATCGTCCAGCAAGAGCAATCATGTACTTGGCGTGATTTTCTGCTTCAACGTACTTTCCATTGGCCACCAAGATCATGACTAGGTTCAGTTCCCTAACTAGGCGCACTGCTGCAAACTGATGGGATCTCGGGTCGCTACTCAATGCAACCGACTTCATCGCGCATTCCTCCGCCCGCGCGCCCTCTCCTAGGAAGTGCAACGCTAACGCCGTGTTGTTTAGGGCGCGAGCACGGAAGTCATCTGCATTAGGGTCGCATGGGCTAATCAAATCAAGGGCGCGAGAAGCACATGAAATGGCCTCACGATAGAGGCCAGAATCCACAAAAACCACCGACAAATTCGACCATGACACATGCTGACCAAGTTGGTCATTCAAAGTCACAGAAAGGGATAGGGCGCTTGTATGGAATTCGATTCCACGGCCTCGATCACCTATCTCTGCGGAGGTGATGCCGAGAATGCTCAGAAACTTGCGAATATCAGAAGGCCGACTGGCGCGTTTTGCCAAGTCCAGCCCACACTCAGCAAGTCCAATTGACTCAACTGTGCTTCCTGTCAGGTACAAGTGATGACAGCAATCCCACAGCAGTTCAAGCCGAAGTGCAGCATTGCCGCCTCCCCGTAACCTGATGAGGCTGTTCCCTATTCGGCGAAAATGGGCAGTAGCACTGTCTGACTGACCAACTAATAGTTGGCGAGAATGTGGCTGTAGACTCGACAATACTTCTCGAACACGAGGATCGGAAGATTGAGGACGGCTTCGCGAAAGCAACTCAAGCGTCATTGAAAGCTCGGCAATGCCCAAGAGCCCTCCCAATGATAATTCGAATCAGAATTCGGCGACCTTGAGTGCGCTTTGCTCCAGCGCAAATGGGTCAGCTAGCGCTGGAGGTCAAGCCTGCTACCGCTTCCAGTGTCGTTGCCTTCCTTGCTCTTTCGCAGTGCCTCCCAAATTTTTGACCGCGCTTGCAGGAATGGCGACCCTAGGGCGGCTCTTCCTAAATAAGCATCGAGATCGGAATGCTGCTTCCGAAGGTTCGCAAGCAACACAAGGAAGACATCCGTCAACTGCGGGTCAAACTGACTTCCCTTGAGGCGCGCAATTTCTACGAGTGCGTCATCGATTGGCCAAGCTTCTTTGTAAGGTCGCTTGTGAGTCAAGGCGTCAAACACATCGGCCAACGCAGTGATTCTAGAAGACAACGGTATTGCGGTACCAGATAGATTTCCGGGGTAGCCAGTTCCGTCCCACCATTCGTGATGATGGCGGGCGATTTCTTCCGCCATTTGCATATGAGGAATATTGCTCTTCGAAAGAAGCTCTGCGCCCACCGTAGTATGTGTGCGCATTATTTGCCGCTCTGCGTCATTGAGCTTGGCTGGTTTCAGCAAGATCGCATCAGGAACACCGATTTTTCCAATGTCGTGAAGTCGCGCAGCCAACTCAACCATGAAGCATGTTTCATGGTCACAACCGTACTCCTCGGCAATAAGTCCCGAGAGCATTCCCACGCGGTAAGAGTGTTCACCGGTAGAGTCGTCCCTTAACTCGGCCGTTACTGCAAGTCTTTCGAGCATCTCTATTCGAGACTTGAAGAGTTCCTGCTCGGCGACTTTTCCCTTTAGGGCGGCCTCTTGCCTCGCAAGTCGAGTCTCCTCTGGACCCTGCCCCTCGGTTATCTGCCCGAGATTCTCCAGATGGAGTTTTAGATGATTTAGGGCGTTCTCCTGCTGAACTTGCCTCGTTACATCCATCATCTCGCGCAGATAGATCAGTGCGCGCTCTGGTTGCCCAACAATCTCGAAAGCCTTTACAAGGGCGCCCAGTGTATCGCGGAGCATTGAGCGAACCAGGCGAGCTCGCTCCAGAGTGGCAGTCAAGCGTGAAATTCCAACGTCCACGTTGCCCGCATGGACCTCGTAGAGTCCCTCCGCAATTGAGGCCGCAATCTCTGCTCTGGGAGATTGCGAATCTCGGGCTATAGCTCTTGCTATATCGCACCTCTCGCGAGCCTTCTCGAGGCTGTTTACCTCGAGCAGGAGGCGAGTGTAGTAGTTCTCACGGAGTACTCGAGACAACTTTTCCGCAGCGCTAACGGGTTCCGGACTTTCCTTGACCGCTGTTTCTGCCGCCTTGATTCCTCGACCGAAATCTTCCAGATGAAGCGCGCACAACGCGATATTCGAGAAGGCATTCGGGCGAACCGCCGCTAGCGTTTTGTCGTGGGATGACATCTCGATCGCGTGCTCAAAACAAGCAATTGCGTCGCGATACTGCGCGGCATATAGCAGCGCAACTCCGAGATTGATCCAAACCGCACACTCTGAAACTTGATCGCGAAGCTGTCGGGCTATCTCCAGTGCTTTGGCATATGACTCAACCGCAGCAGATATATTTCCGGTGTCAGCTTGGGTAATTCCAAGAAGTGTAAGCGCCCTTCGAAGAAGTGCTCGCTGATCAACCTGCGTGGAGATCTGGACGGCTTCGGTAGCGGGCTCAATTGCGGCAAACCCCTGACCCGTTACGTAGAAGTACTGAGAAGCGTCAAGCAAACACCCAATGCGGATCTCTGCGTTGTCGAAGCCTGGAAGTCGTTTCAGAACCTCTACTGCACGCTTTATATACCCGTTTGAAGACGCGGAGCCAGCTTGAAGGCGTGACTTGATCTCAGCCGCAACTCGCCTAAGCGCTGGCACATAGTCATCTTTCCCTGGGTGACCTGAGTACCCAGCGAGCAGCTCAATATCGTCAGTTATTTGATTTCCCACAACTCGTTGTTTTCATAAAATAATTCAATTATGCTTGTTCGGAGTTTGATCCAGTTTTTGCTGCTGTCAATACCTAAAGGGGATGGGGAGGCGCGATATTCCCATGTCTCCAAGCGAGCCAATTCGGTGCTCGTGCGCATGCCGCTTTCTGCGGCTGCCTGACTTTCTGTCAGGGTAAGTGCTTATTTCGTATGAGGTTTTGATGTTTATCGAGCTTTTTGCCCAGCCATCTTTTGGCATGGGCCGAGGCGTCCTTGATCCGGTTTTTCACTTAGGGGAGACGAGCGTGGAATTTGCCAAGTCCGAATTGAATGTCATCGAAGAAGCCATCCAGGAAGCCGCCCGGAACGACATTCGCGAGCTCAACGACCTCCAGCTGGCCCTCGTCGGCGGCGGAATCGGCGACGTGATCTTTCTTTGATTCTTCCCTAGTCGAACCTACCAGGAGCAAGCCACATGGAATTTGCCAAGTCCGAACTGAATGTCATCGAAGAAGCCATCCAGGAAGCCGCCCGGAACGACATTCGCGAGCTCAACGACCTCCAGCTGGCCCTCGTCGGCGGCGGAATCGGCGACGTGATCTTTCTTTGATTCTTCCCTAGTCGAACCTACCAGGAGCAAGCCACATGGAATTTGCCAAGTCCGAACTGAATGTCATCGAAGAAGCCATCCAGGAAGCCGCCCGGAACGACATTCGCGAGCTCAACGACCTCCAGCTGGCCCTCGTCGGCGGCGGAATCGGCGACGTGATCTTTCTTTGATTCTTCCCTAGTCGAACCTACCAGGAGCAAGCCACATGGAATTTGCCAAGTCCGAACTGAATGTCATCGAAGAAGCCATCCAGGAAGCCGCCCGGAACGACATTCGCGAGCTCAACGACCTCCAGCTGGCCCTCGTCGGCGGCGGAATCGGCGACGTGATCTTTCTTTGATTCTTCCCTAGTCGAACCTACCAGGAGCAAGCCACATGGAATTTGCCAAGTCCGAACTGAATGTCATCGAAGAAGCCATCCAGGAAGCCGCCCGGAACGACATTCGCGAGCTCAACGACCTCCAGCTGGCCCTCGTCGGCGGCGGAATCGGCGACGTGATCTTTCTTTGATTCTTCCCTAGTCGAACCTACCAGGAGCAAGCCACATGGAATTTGCCAAGTCCGAACTGAATGTCATCGAAGAAGCCATCCAGGAAGCCGCCCGGAACGACATTCGCGAGCTCAACGACCTCCAGCTGGCCCTCGTCGGCGGCGGAATCGGCGACGTGATCTTTCTTTGATTCTTCCCTAGTCGAACCTACCAGGAGCAAGCCACATGGAATTTGCCAAGTCCGAACTGAATGTCATCGAAGAAGCCATCCAGGAAGCCGCCCGGAACGACATTCGCGAGCTCAACGACCTCCAGCTGGCCCTCGTCGGCGGCGGAATCGGCGACGTGATCTTTCTTTGATTCTTCCCTAGTCGAACCTACCAGGAGCAAGCCACATGGAATTTGCCAAGTCCGAACTGAATGTCATCGAAGAAGCCATCCAGGAAGCCGCCCGGAACGACATTCGCGAGCTCAACGACCTCCAGCTGGCCCTCGTCGGCGGCGGAATCGGCGACGTGATCTTTCTCTAATTCTGATTTTCGTCAGCTTCTCCAGACAACTTAAGACATGCTCCCTTGTAGGTGAACCAGTCGATACCGCCCTGAAGTGGATTCGGGTCGATGACTAACAATCACGAGGGACTGACCAATTCGTGAAAGCGAATCGGAAATGCTCCGTTCCAATTTGAGGTCTAACTGATCAAACGCCTCATCCAGAAACAAAACCTGCGGCCCCCTATAAAGAGCCCTGGCAAGTAGAACTCGCTGCTTCTGCCCGCCCGAAAGCGCCGCACCCAGCGAGCCGACGATCGTGTTGTAGCCCATGGGCATTGCGGAAATATCCGCGTCGATCATGGCCAGGCGCGCGCATTCACGAACGCGCGCGGTGTCGTGCTCGGGATCGAAGAAGCTGATGTTGTCCTCGATCGTGCCGACGAAGAGCTGGTCGTCCTGCATCACGGCGCCGATGCGCCGGCGATACCGGGACATGTCCCAGTCCTTCAGGTTTCTGCCGTTGACGAGCACGGCCCCCTCCGTGGGCGCCACGAGCCCCACCAGCATCTTGATGAGGGTTGTCTTGCCGCACCCCGACGGGCCCACGATGGCCACCGTCTCGCCGGGTGCCACGGAAAAGTCCACGTTCCTGAAGACGAATCCCTCCGGCCCGTAGGCATAGCTCACGCCCTTGGCCTCGATGGTGATCGGCGCACCCGCGCCTTCGCCCGGCAGGCCCTGCTGGGACGGCTCCTCCTCCGCCAGCGCGATGTCGGCAATACGCTCGGCGTGCAGGTCGAGCATCCGGAAGTCATTCCACTTTTCCACCAGCGCGTTCAGGCGTCCGAGGAAGACGAGCTTGAATCCGATGAAGGCGTAGAGCATCCCCACGGAAAACTTGCCTTCCATCACCGCAATGGCACCCAGCCAGATGACCGCGACGTTCTCCAGGCCGAAAATGAGCGCGCTCGCCCCCCGTTGCGCGATGCCCACGTTCTGCACCTTCACGCCGGCGTTCACCTGGTCGACCACGAGGTTCTGGTAGGCCGCGCGCCGCTCGTTCTCGCGCAGGTTCAGCTTGATGGCCATCATCCCGCGCAGCGTCTCGATGAAGTGCGTGCCGCTCTTCGCCTCGTGGGATAGCTGCTCGTCCGTGGCATACCGCTGCGGATAGAAAAGCACCCAGCGCACGGCCACGTAGAGGATGGCGGCCCCGACGACGACGGCGGTGAGGGTCATGCTGTACCAGCCCATCACGACCAGCGTGAGGATCACCATCAGGCCGTCGACCACGGTCTCGACGAAAGTGGTCGTGAGCGTGCGCTGCACGGCGTCCACGCTGCGGAACTTGGAGACGATGTCGCCGATGTTGCGCTTCTCGAACCACGTGAGCGGGAGCTTCACCAGGTGCGAGAAGAGGGTGGAGAGCAAACGCAGGTTCAGGTTGGTCGACAGGTAGACGCTCACCCACGCCCGCACGGCCGTCACCGCCACCGTGATGACGACCAGCGCCCCGAAGGCCACGCCCAGCACGGTAAGGAGGTCCCGGTCCCGTCCCACCAGGACGCGGTCCACCACGAGCTGCAGGAAGAACGGCATCGCTATGGCGAAGACTTCCAGCGCGAGCGACAGGATCAGGATCTGCGCGAGCGTTCCCTTCATCCCCCGCGCCACGCCCAGCAACTGAGTCGCGCGCACCTGCTCGCGGTCGTCGCGTGGCTTGAAGCTCGCCGTGGGCGCGAACTCCATCGCCACCCCGGTGTAGTGGCGCGACGCTTCCTCCAGGGGCAGCACCCGCCGGCCGCGCGCGGGGTCGTGGACGACGAGCTTGCGGCCCTTGACGGCCACCAGAACCACGAAATGGTTCATGTCCCAGTGCAGCACCGCGGGGAGCTGGAGCTTGCCCAGCGACTCGAGGGGGGCCTGGACTCCGCGCGTGGTGAGCCCCATGCCTTCGGCGATCTGGGCCACGTTCTTGAGCGTCACGCCCTTGAGCGAGGGCGACAGGCGAACCCGCATCGCGGAAAGGTCCGTGAGGTAGCCGTGATACGAGGCCACCATGGCGAGGCAGGCGATGCCGCATTCGGGCGCCTCGCTCTGCAGGATCACCGGCACGCGGCGGCTGAAGATGCCTGCCATCAGAGCCTTCCCCGAAGCTGCAGCACCGGTTCGAAGAGCCACTCGAGGAGGGTACGGCGCTCGAGGAGGATGTCCGCGTTCACGAGCATGCCGGGGCGCAGCGGGATGTCGTTTCCGAGCGCGGACACGCTCTGGCGCTCGAGCTTCACGTCCACCCGGTAGACGGGCTCCTTCACGGTAAGCGGCCCGATCTTGTCACCCGGCACCCAGACGTTGCGGCTGATTTCCGACACCGTCCCCTTGTACTGGCCGAAGCGCTCGTGGGGAAAGGCTTCGTAGCGAAGGACCACCTTCTGTTCCTTGGCGATGAACCCGATCGCGCGCGACGGGACGAGAAGCTCGACGTGCAGGCCGCTGCCGGCCGGAAGCACGGTCGCGAGCGGCGTGTCGGCCGGCACGGACTGGCCCTTCACGACGGCGATGTTGGTGACGGTGCCGCTCACGGGCGCCTTGATGACGGTTTCGCGCTTCGCCTCGGCGCTCGCGAGGCTTTCCTGGAGCTCGGAGAGCTGCCGCGCCACCTGGTCGACCTGCCCGCTGGACCGGAGCTGGATCGAGGGCTCCTCCATCTTCGTGGCGGAGAGATCCCGGTCGAGCTGCGAGCGCGTGCGCCTGAGCGCCTGCAGCTTGATCTCCTGTTCCGTCACCTCGTCCTGTTTCTGCTTGGCGACCAGGTCGGAGACGAACTTCTCGCCGGCGAGCTGCTGGAAGCGCGTGGCCTGCTCGCGCGCGCTCTTCACGCGCGTCTCCTGGAGCCGGATCTCGCGGTCGGCCTGGACGAGTTCGCCCTGCAGGTCCTTCACGCGCTTGCGCATCTGCGCCACCTGCTGCTCGCCCAGTTCCTTCACCTGCGACTGCTCGCGCTCGAGCAGCAGCTTGCGGCTGGCGAGCTCGGTCGCGGAGGTCTCCGAGGTGGAGCGGTCGTAGGTGATCTTGGCGATCGGGGCGCCTGCCTGCACCTCGTCGCCCTCCTTGATGAGGAGCTCGGACACCCGCCCGGCGTCGGTGATCAGCACGCGGGCCGCCCCCACGTCCAGGGCGAGGTGGCCTTCCACGCGCTCGCGGCGGGTGTATTCCCCCCATATGGTCACGGCGAGCAGCAGCGCGGCGATGGCCGCGGCAAGCAGCGTGTAGACCCAGTAGGCGACGGGGCGGGCGAGCGTGGTCTCGCCCAGGTACTTCTCGCGCTGGGCGTCGATCGCTTCCTGCCGGAAGAGGTTGCGGCTCAAGGGGCGCGCTCCGTGGCGGGCGGGGGCCGGAGCTTGTCGTCGTGGCGGCGTTGCATGAGCAGCGGATTGTAAGCCATCGCGCTCGGTGACCGTCCGTCGCGGGGGGCTTGCGCGCAGGAACCGGTAGGTGATAATGTTTTCACCATGCTGGAAATCACCGCCCGCCAGGCCGAAATCCTCGACTTCATCCGCACCCATCTCGCGCAGGAGGGGCGCCCCCCCACGCGGCCGGAGCTGGCCCGGGCCTTCGGCCTGACGTCCACGAACGGGGTGCAGAAGCACCTTCTTGCGCTCGCCGCCAAAGGCGCCATCGCGCTCGTTCCCAATGCCGCCCGCGGCATCCGCCTGCTGGAGGAGGCGGGGCTTCCACTCGTGGGCCGGGTCGCCGCCGGCAGTCCCGTGCTCGCCATCGAGAACCTGCTGGGCCGCTATCCGGTGGATCCTTCGCTCTTCAACCCCCGGGCCGACTACCTGCTGCAGGTGCGGGGCCTGAGCATGCGGGACGAAGGCATCCTCGATGGCGACTGGCTCGTCGTCCACCGCACCAGCGAGGCAAGGAACGGTCAGCTCGTCGTGGCGCGCCTGGGCAGCGATGTCACCGTAAAGCGCCTGAAGCTTCGCGGGATGAAAGCCGAGCTCGTTCCCGCCAACCCGGACTTCCAGACCCTCCACCTGGACCTCACGCGCGACTCGCTCGAGATCGAAGGGATCGCCGTCGGGGTGATCCGCAACCTCTCGGCGGGTCTCGCCCAGCCGCCGCGCGCGCGCAAGGTCACGCATTCGTGAATGCGATCGTCGATCCCGCCAGGTTTCCCGGCGTCTGGCGCGCGGGGGAAATGGACAGGGCGGCGCCTGCAGGCATCCCCTCGGGCCACGCACGCCTGGATACGGAACTGCCCGGTGGCGGATGGCCGCGCGGGGCCCTCATGGAAATCCTCCACGAAGGCTCGGGCATCGGAGAGGTGTCTCTCCTCTTCGGCGCGCTTCGTGCCTTGGCGCAGGAGGGCCGCGCCATCGCCTGGATCAATCCTCCGCACCTTCCCTATGCGCCCGCGCTGGCTACGGCCGGCGTGCCGCTCGACGCTTGCCTGGTGGTCCGCCCCGCCTCGGCCGAGGATGCGCTCTGGTCAGCCGACCAGGCGCTTCGCTCGGGCGCGTGCGGGGCGGCTCTTTTCTGGCTGCCCGGGAAGACCGGCTATTCCTGGCTTCGGCGCCTGCAGATGGCCGCGGAGTCCGGGCGCACGCTCGCCGTGCTGTTTCGTCCTGCAAGCGATGCGGCATTGGCCACTCCCGCCCAGCTTCGCGTTCTCGTCACCCAGCACGAGGGCCGGTTGTCCGTCTCCCTTCCCAAGCGCCGCGGCCCGCCGCTCGCGCACCCGGTGGAGATCCGCATTCCCGGCCGCCCGGTGAAGGGCGGGGGCGCGCGGGTTCGCCGGGCAAGCGGCGTCGATCCCGTCGCCGCCACGGTTCCCCTCAACGTCCTGGCCATCGCTCGCCACGCCGTCCGCGTTCCGGCCTGAGCGGCTTCCATGCTCTGGGTCGCGCTCGAACTGCCCGCATTGCCCCTGCAGCTGGTGGAGCGCGCGCAGCAGGCGCCGATTCCCCTCGTCATCGGCGAGGGTCCCGAGCAGCGCCCGGTGGTCGCTTGCGCCAATGCGGCAGCGCGCGAGGCGGGTGTACGGGAAGGCATGGCTGTCGCGGCAGCCAAGGTCCTCGCGAACGACCTCCGGTGCATCAGCCGCGATACGGTTGCCGAAAGGCAGGCGCTCGAGCGCCTCGCCGGCTGGGCCGCGCAGTTCACCCCTGCGGTTTCCATAGAGCCGACGGGGCTCCTGCTCGAGGTCGCCGCGAGCCTGAAGCTCTTCGGCGGCCTCGCCAGGCTCCTCGCGGTCCTGCGCGACGGGGTTCGCGCCCTGGGCCTGCGGGCAACGCTCGGCATTGCGCCGACCCCGCTTGCCGCGCGCGCCTTCGCGCGGGCGGAGGCGCGCGGCATCCCGGTGCGAAGCTGCACGACGCTTCCCGAATTGCCCGCACGCCTCGCAGACCTTCCGCTTTTCCTGCTCGAATGGCCGGGACGAACGCTCGATCTCCTCGCCGACTTGGGCATCGTGCGCGTCAAGGACGCGCTCGGGCTTCCGCGCGGGGGCTTCTCGCAGCGCTTCGGCCCGGAGGCGCTCGCCATGCTCGATCGCCTTGCGGGGCGCGTTCCCGATCCGCGGCTTGCCCATGTGGCGCCCGCGCGCTACCGGGCGCGGCTGGAACTTCCCGCCGAGGCGGAGGGCGTGGAGGCGATCCTCTTCCCGCTGCGGCGGCTGCTGGCGGAAATGGAAGGCACCCTGCGCGGGCGCGGCGCGGGTGTTCTCGCACTCGACCTGCACCTCGAGCACGCAGGCAAGCGTCACACGCGCCTGGCCCTTTCCTTCGCCTCGCCGGAGCGCGAAGCCGAGTTCATCCTCTCGATCGCCCGTGAAAAGCTGGGCCGGCTGGCCCTCGAGGCACCCACCATCGGCCTGCGTCTCGCCGCCGACCGCCTGCTGCCCTTTTCGCCCCGGGAGGGAACTTGGCTTCCCGGCCGCGAGGAGCGCGCCGTGGGGCGCGCGCGCCTGCTCGAGCGCCTTGCGGCAAGGCTCGGGCCGGGCAGGGTCTTCGGCATCGCGCTCGCCGACGACCATCGCCCCGAGCGCGGCTGGAGGTACCAGCCCGCCACCCCGTCCCGTGCTGGCTTCGACGGCGGTGCGCGCCCGGCATGGCTCCTGAATCGCCCCCAGCGGCTCGTGGCCGGCACCGAAGGCCCCGCGTACCAGGGGGCGCTCGCGCTCATTACCGGCCCGGAACGCATCGAGACCGGCTGGTGGGACGGCGAGCCCGTGAGCCGCGATTACTTCGTGGCCGCCAATCCCGCAGGAGAAACGGTCTGGGTCTACCGGGAACGCAGAGACCCCGGCGCGTGGTACCTGCACGGCCTCTTCGCATGAGGCCGGGTCGACGACCATGGCGCCCGGCTACGCGGAGCTGCATTGCATCTCCAACTACACCTTCCTGCGCGGCGCGTCGGACCCGGAGGAGCTCGTCCATCGCGCCGCCCAGCTCGGCTACGCGGCGCTCGCCATCACGGACGAATGCTCCGTGTCGGGCATCGTGCGCGCGCACCTTGCCGCCAGGGACGCCGGCATCCGTCTCCTCGTCGGCTCGGAGTTTCGCCTGGCCTGCGGGCTCGGGCTCGTCCTCCTCGCGCAAACGCTCTCCGGGTATGAATCGCTCTGCGAGTTGATCACGCGCGCCCGGCGGGCGGCGCCCAAGGGCGAATACCGCCTCGCGCGCGATGATTTTCCCGCCGCGACCGAGGGCACTTCTCGCGCTCTGGCTGCCGGCGATGGAACCGAGCGCGGAGGAGGGGGCCTGGCTCGGCGCGCGCTTCCCGGGCAGGGCGTGGATCGCGGTCGAACTGCACAAGGGGCCCGGCGATGCAGCCCGGATCGAGGCCCTCGCCGCACTGGGCGATCGCCTTCGCCTCCCGCTCGTCGCAACCGGCGACGTGCACATGCATCGGCGCCGCCGCAAGCGCCTGCAGGATGTGCTGGCCGCCATCCGCCTTCGCGTGCCCGTCTCCCGGGCCGGCAGGCGCCTGCAGCCCAACGGCGAGCGCTACCTGCGGCCCATCGGCAGGGTCGCGGCCATCCACCCGCCGCGGTTCCTGGCCGCCACGCTCGATATCGCCGCGCGCTGCACCTTTTCGCTCGACGAGATCCGCTACGAGTATCCGCGCGAGCTGGTGCCCGCGGGCGAGACGCCCACCTCGCACCTGCGGGCGCTCGCCTTCGAGGGTCTCGCGCGCCGCTATCCGGACAGGCCCGCCCGCGTCCGTGGTCGCCACCGTCGAGCACGAGCTCTCGCCTCATCGCGGAGATGGGCTACGAGCCCTTCTTCCTCACGGTGCACGACATCGTGGTCTTCGCGCGCCCCGGGGCATCCTCTGCCAGGGGCGCGGGTCGGCGGCCAATTCCGCCGTCTGCTACTGCCTGGGCATCACGGAGGTGGATCCGGCCCGCATGTCCGTCCTCTTCGAGCGCTTCATCTCCCGGGAGAGAAACGAGCCCCCCGACATCGACGTCGACTTCGAGCACCAGCGCCGCGAGGAGGTCATCCAGTACATCTACGGAAAGTACGGGCGGGAGCGCGCCGCACTCACGGCGGTGGTCATCACCTACCAGCCGAGGAGCGCCCTGCGCGACGTCGGCAAGGCGCTCGGCCTGTCGCTCGACCAGGTGGATCTGCTCGCCAAGTCGCTTTCGTGGTGGGACGACCGCGACGCCCTGAAGACGCGCCTCGCGGAAGCCGGTTTCGACCCCGGGAACCGGCTCCTGCGGCAGGTGGTGGAGCTCACGGCGGAACTGGTCGGCTTCCCGCGGCACCTGTCCCAGCATCCCGGCGGCTTCGTGATCGACAACCGCCGGCTCTCGCGCCTGGTGCCGGTGGAAAACGCGGCCATGCCGGAGCGCACCGTCATCCAGTGGGACAAGGACGACCTGGACGCCCTCGGCCTCCTCAAGGTCGACGTCCTGGGCCTCGGGATGCTCTCCTGCATCCGTCGCGCCATCGACCTGGTGAACGGCTTCCGGGGAACGAGCCCTCACCATGGCCTCCATTCCCGCGGAGGACCCGGCGGTCTACGAGATGGCCCAGCGCGCCGACACCATCGGCGTCTTCCAGATCGAGTCGCGGGCGCAGATGTCGATGCTCCCGAGGTTGAAGCCCGCCTGCTTCTACGACCTCGTGATCGAGGTGGCGATCGTCCGGCCCGGCCCGATCATGGGCGGCATGGTCCATCCCTACCTGCGCCGGCGGCAGGGCCTCGAGGCCGTCACCTATCCCAGCGAGGCGGTGCGGGGAGTGCTCGAGCGCACCCTCGGCGTGTCCATCTTCCAGGAGCAGGTGATGCAGCTCGCGGTGGTCGCCGCCGGCTTCACGCCCGGCGAGGCCGACCGGCTGCGCCGGGCCATGGCCGCCTGGCGCCGTCGCGGCGGGATCGAGCCCTTCCGCGAAAAGCTCGTGGCGGGGATGCTCGAACGCGGCTATGCGCAGGCTTATGCCGAGCAGATCTACCAGCAGATTCAAGGCTTTGGCGAGTACGGCTTTCCGGAATCCCACGCCGCGAGCTTCGCGCTCCTGGTCTACGTCTCCTGCTGGCTCAAGCGCCACGAGCCGGCTGCTTTCGCCTGCGCGCTCCTGAACAGCCAGCCCCTCGGTTTCTACAGCCCGTCGCAGATCGTCCAGGACGCCCGCCGGCACGGCGTCGAGGTGTACCCGGTGGACGTCCTGACGAGCGAGGTCGACAGCACGCTGGAGCGCGGATCGCTGGGGGAGCCCGGGATCCGGCTGGGATTGGGGAGGGTGTCTGGACTTAAAGTGGAATCTTCGAAACTAATCGTAATAGCCAGAAAAGAAATGCTTTTCATATCCGTCGAGGATCTCGCCCGCCGTGCGAGCCTGGAGAAATCCGACCTCGCCAGCCTGGCCAGGGCAGATGCGCTCGCCACCTTGGCCGGGCACCGTCGCGAGGCCCTCTGGTCGACCCTGGCGGTCGATACGGCTACGCGGCTGGCGATACCGGCGGGCGAGGAGGTTGCCGCGGCGAACCTGGAGGCGCCGACCGAAGGGCAGGAGGTCGCAGGCGACTACGCCTGCCTGGGGCTCACCCTGCGACGTCATCCGCTCGCCATCCTGCGGGGTCGCCTGAAAACCCGGGGGTTGCGCACGGCCGAGGAGGTCAGCGCCGCCCGCCATGGGGAATGGATCCGCACCTCCGGTATCGTCACGTGCCGGCAACGGCCGGCCACCGCGAGCGGGGTGCTGTTCGTGACACTGGAGGACGAGACAGGCTACGTGAACCTCGTGGTCTGGAGCGACCTGGTCGAGAAGAACCGCCGTCCGATCCTGGGCTCCCGGCTACTCGCGGTGGGCGGACAGGTCCAGAAGCAGGGCCTCGTGGTGCATGTCCTGGCGAGGCGGTTCGAGGATCTGAGCCGGTTGCTGGGGGAGCTGAAAACCGCAAGCCATGACTTCCATTGATACATTAGATATACGATGTAACATAATGATAATGATAGATAACCAAAAACCATGATCGACCGTCCCACAGCGCAGCCCGACGAAAGCGGCACAGTTCCCGTCACCCTGCCATCCCTCATCGCCGTGGCGGCGTTCGCGGGGGCAAGCCTGGCTTTCCACTGTTTCGGCGGGGACGCCTGGGTACCGATTCTCGACAGCGCGAACCTCGCCATCCACGAGGCCGGCCACCCCCTGGTCGGATTGTTCAGCAATCGCGCAAGTGTCTATGGAGGAACGATCTTCCAGCTCGCGTTTCCGCTTGCCGTGGCCGTGCATTTCGCCCGGTCCGGGCATACGGCGGGAGTGGCTGCCGGTGCCGTGTGGCTGGGCGAGAGCCTGCTCAACGTCGGCCGCTACATGGCCGACGCCCGCGTCCAGGCCTTGCCGCTGGCCGGAGGCGGCGATCACGACTGGGCAGAGATCTTCAGCCGCTGGGGCGTCCTGCACCGGGAAACTCAGGTAGCCGGCCTCACGCGCGCGCTGGCCTTGGCGCTCATCGTCGGGGCGGTGGTCTGGCTGTTCAGGCGATGGAGGGCGGAATCCAGCGGCAATTCGACACCCTGACGGCCCTAAATCACCCACTCGATGTGCGCATAATTTGTATTATGTAAACTCCTGTTTGTATGTCCCGATCCGCTCTTGCCCGTTGGCCCGCACCAGGCAATTACCCCACATCCGCCGCGACGGCCAGAACTAACGCGGCCCTCCCGTGTCCAGCCTCCGGGGCTGCCCACAACGCCCCACGTCTCGAAGTTCCGACCAATTCCATTGCGTCACATTCATGAGCGCTCGAACCGGGGCTGACTACACGCGCATCGCGACCGGCCTGCACTGGATCGCCGCGGTCCTCATCGCCGGGAACCTGGCCTTCGGGCTCTACATGGTCGATCTGGTGCTCTCGCCGGCCAAGCTCCAGTACTACTCGTGGCACAAGTGGGCGGGCGTGACCATCTTCCTCCTGTCAGGAGTCCGCCTGCTCTGGCGCCTGTCCCACCCTGCCCCGGCCTTGCCCGAAACCATGCCCGCCTGGCAGCGCCACGCCGCGAACGCCTCGCACCAGGTTCTCTACCTGCTCTTCTTCGCCGCGCCGCTCACGGGATGGCTCTTCAGCTCCGCCGCCGGTTTCCAGACGGTGTACTTCGAGGTTTTTCCCATTCCGGATCTCCTCGCCAAGGACAAGGAGCTCGCCGACGCCCTCAGGCTCGTCCACCGCTCGGTCACCTACACGCTGGCCACCCTGGTGGTCCTGCATTCGGCCGCGGCGATCAAGCACCACCTGGTCGACCGCGACGATGTCCTATTCCGCATGCTTCCCTTCCTCAAGCCCGGGCCGGATCGATGAATTCCCGCCTCGCCGCCGCAACAAGCCTCACCGCGCTCCTGCTCGCCTTCCCCGCGTTCGCGCAGGCGCCGCAGAAGCTCGTCGCCGGGAAGAGCCAGATCCGGTTTGCCTTCCAGCAGATGGGTGTTTCCGTCGAGGGGCGCTTCCGGAAGTTCGACGCTTCCGTTTCCTTCGATCCACGAAAGCCCGACAAGACCAGGGCCGCGTTCGAGGTGGAGCTGGGCTCCATCGACATGGGAAGCGTCGAGGGCGAGACGGAGGCGCGGCGCAAGCCGTGGCTCCACGTCGACTCCTTCCCCAGGGCGACCTTCGTTGCCGCATCGGTCGAGTCGGCGGGCCCGGGGAAGTTCGTGGCCTCCGGCCCCCTCACGATCAAGGGCGCTACGCAAGCCATCACGGCGCCCTTCACCGTGACGGACGCCGGTGGCATGCGCACGGTCGAGGGACAGTTCCCGCTTCGGCGGTTGCAGTTCCGCATCGGCGAAGGCGCCTGGTCGGACACGGATACCGTGGCCGACGAGGTGACGGTTCGCTTCCGGTTTGTCATCCCCATCAACCCGTAGAGGAGTCATTGCCGTGAAATGCTTCATATTTTGCGCAGCACTCGCCGCCGCCCTGTCGACCGCCTCCGCAAACGCCGCCGAGACCTACACGCTCGACAGCCGGCACACGTTCCCGAGCTTCGAGGTGAAGCACCTCGGCTACTCCATCCAGCGCGGGCGCTTCAACCGGACCTCGGGGAAGGTCACGCTCGATGCCGCCGCGAAGACGGGCAAAGTCGAGATCACGATCGATGCCGCAAGCGTGGATACCGGCCTGGACAAGCTCGAGGAGCACCTGCGCGGGGAGGACTTCTTCCATGTGGCGATGTTCCCCACGATCACTTTCAAGTCCGGCAACTTCGCCTTCGAGGGCGGCACGGTGAAGCGCGTGACGGGGGATCTCTCGCTCCTGGGCGTGACGAGGTCCGTGAGCCTCGAGGCGAACCACTTTCAATGCGGCAATCACCCCGTCAACAAGAAGGCGATGTGCGGCGGGGATTTCGCCACCACGCTGAAGCGCTCCGAGTTCGGAATGAAGTACGCCATCCCGTCCGTGGCGGACGACGTCACCCTGCGCATCCAGGTCGAGGCCTTCAGGGACTGAAGGCTGCCGGAGGGGCCGCGCGACGCGGGCCTCAGAAGAGCGGGAAGAACCTCGGCACCAGGAGCGAGAGCGTGGCCCACATGATGACCAGGAGCGGCAGCCCGCCGCGAACGAAGTCGGCGAAGCGGTAGCCCGCCGCGCTCATCACCAGCAGGTTCGTCTGGTACGCCATGGGGGTCACGTAGCAGAGGTTCGCGCCGAACAGGATGGCGAGCACGAAGGGCTCGGGCGAGGCGCCCAGATCCGCCGCTATCCGGATCGCGATCGGCGTGCCCACCGCGGCGGCGGCGTTGTTCGACACGAAATTCGTGATCAGCGCCATCAGGAGCATCAGGAGGGACGCGATCCACTGGGCCGACAGCCCCTCGACGAGCCTGAGGAAGCCCGCCGCGATGAAATCGATGCCGCCCGTGAACGTAAGCGCCTGGCCGAGGGCGAGGCTCGCGGCGACCAGGAGCACCACCCGCGAGCTCAGCGCGGAACTCGCCTCCTGCCAGTTGATGCACCTGGTCGCCACGAGGATGGCAACACCGGCAAGGGCGCCGATTGCGATGGGGACCACCTGCGTGGCCGCGGCGGCGACGACGGCTGCGATCACTGCGATGGCGATCGGCGCCTTGCGCGAACGCGGAAGGGAAATCGCCTCGTCGAGCAGCAACAGGCCCGTGAAGTCGCGGACTTCCTTCAGGCGCTCGTCCGTTCCCTGGATCAACAGGAGGTCGCCGACCTGCAGCACCGTTTCATCGACATCCTTCGGCTTGACGGACGCGCGCCCCGAAGGCCGGTGCAGCGCGAGCACCGCGACCCCGTAGACGTCGCTGAAGCGAAGCCGCCGGAGCGTCGCGCGATTGGGCAGGGAATCCTCGGTCACCACCGCCTGTACGAGCAACTGGTCGCCGCTCTTCAGCGGGTGCTCCTGGTCGACGGGATGCTCGAGGTCCCGCGGATCGTAGAGCGTCGCCCCGAGGAGCTTCTCGAATTCCTTCAGGTTCTCCGGCGTGTCCGAGACGTGGATCCGGTCGCCCTCCCGCAGGATGAGCGACGGCTGGCGGGCGAGGAACGTGCTGTCGCCGCGTTCGATGCCCTCGATCCGGAGCCGACCGTCGGTCTTCGCGCATGCCTCCTCGAGCGTGCGGCCATTCGCGTACCCGTCCTCTCGGACATTCATGGACGCCGCGAAGCGCCGGGGAGGCTCCTGCTGGATCGGGCTGGTCCGGCTCGTCAGCAGCCTCGGCAGGACGAGCCAGAGGTAGAGAAGGCCCACGACTCCGGCCATCATCGCGACCGGATAGAAGTCGAACACGTTGAAGCGTCTCATGCCGAGATCCGCGGCTATCGAAACCACGAGCAGGTTGGTGGAGGTTCCGATGGAGGTGGACATGCCGCCGATGAGCACCGCGTAGTTCATCGGCAGCAGCGTCCTGCCGGCCGCCGTGTTCGTGCGCATCGCCACGCCCAGCAGTATCGGCATGAGCAGCACCACGACGGGGGTGTCGTTCACGATGCCGCTCGCCAGGAACGCGAAGAGCAGCACGACGAAGAGCGCACCGCCAGGCGACTTCGACCAGAAGCGTGCGATGCCGCGCGCCACGGGGTCCAGCGCCCCGGTCACGACGAGCGACTTGCCGACGATCATGAGCGCGCAGATCGCGACCAGGGCCTCGTGGCCGAAGCCGAAGAAGAGCGCCGTGGGGGAGAAGCGCTCCCCGGCGCGCTCGTAGGGAAACAGCGCGAAGCCCAGGGTGAGCGCGGCGAGGATCCCGACGCTGGTGGTCTGGATGGGAACGCGCTCGCGCATGAACAGCGCGAACGCCACGGCGGTCAGGGCAAGCACGGCGATTGCGTGCGCATCGAGCGCCGCGGTCACGGATCCGTCTCCTTTCGATTGAGGTGGTCGTCCGCGAACGCCGCCGACCGTCGCACCTAGGCCTTCACCGCCATGACCGGTATCTTGCTCGAGCCTATGACGCTTTCGGTGACGCTGCCCACGGTCACGCGCTCCCAGCCCGTGCGGCCGTGCGTGCCCATGACGATCAAGTCCGCTTCCCGGGCCTGGGCGGTCTCGATGATCAGCTTGCCCGGGTCGCCGCGCAGCACGACCTTGTCGGCCTCGATGTTTCTCTCCTTGAGGTGAGCCTGGACCCGCCTGGCGGCCTCCTCGGCCTGCGCCGCGCGCTCCTCGTTGAAGGATTCGCGGATCATCGAGACGACCGTGACGGGAAGGCGGCACAACTCGGCCAGCCGGGTCGCCGCCACCGCCGCCGCGTCCGAAAAGCGCGAGCCGTCGGTGGCGAGCAGGATTCGGCTGCGCCACATCCTCGCGCCTTCCGGGACCACGAGCACGCTGCACTTCGCGGTGCCCACCGCCTTCGAGGTCGCGTCCCCGATCATCCGGCGAAGCAGGCCGCGTTTGCCGCGCCGGCCCATGACGATCACATCGGCCTTGTGTTCCTCGGCTGCGGCGAGAATCTCCGCCAGCGGATCCGGTCCGCGGCGAAAGACGGTCTCCGCGGCAAGCGCCTTCTGGACGGCCGCGCCGTAGATGCGATTGAGCAGTGCGCGCGTCTCCTCCTCCGCGGCACCGATCGCCTCCGGGGAAATCACCTCGGCGGCAGGGTTGGTGACCACCACGCTGGCGATGAGGAGCGCCCCGCCGCACTTCTCGACCATCTCGAGCGAGACCTGCTCCGCGTCGGCGCAGAATTCCGATCCATCGGTGGCGAGCATGATCCGCTCGAACCGCCCGGTCGGCGAGAGTTGGCTGCTCATGACCTGCCCCGCGGAAAGCAGGCCCTGCTCGGCAGCAACATCCGGATACGGTCTTCGGCCCCCACTCCGGGCCGACGGTCACGACGGATGCAAAACGTGTTCTCGGGCACGAATCGACTATAGAACCCGGGCGTCCGGCGGTCAATCCGAGTTGCAGTCACCTTGCGCACGCGCCGGCGCCGCCACAGAATCGACGGCCATGCTCGCCGACCACTTCTCGAGGTTCTTCGCCGCAAACCCGGGACTGCTGCATTTCGCCGCGCACAGCCACCATCCCTGGCCCGACATCACGCAGGCCGCCCACGCCCGCTGCTGGGACGACGCGGCCACCCTGGCCGATCGCAAATGGGCGCGCATCTTCGGCACGGTGCTTCCCGAGGCCCAGGCGCACGTCGCTCGCCTGGCCGGGCTTCCCGACCCCGGGCAGGTGGCATTCGCGCCCAATACCCACGAGTTCGTCCTGCGCCTGTACTCGTGCCTGGACTGGACCCGGCCGGTGCGCGTTCTTGCCAGCGCCCACGAGTTCCACAGCTTTCGGCGGCAGACGCGGCGGCTCGAGGAGACGGGAAGACTCGAGCTGGTCGAGATTCAGGCCGAACCCTTCGACACCTTCGAGGAACGCTTCGCGGCCGCGGCGGCCTCTGCGCCCTGGGACCTGGTATGGCTCTCGCACGTCTTCTTCGATTCCGGATTCGAAGTCCGGGACCTGGAGAGAATCGTGCGCGCCGCGCCGGGCGGCTCGCTCGTGGCCATCGACGGCTACCACGCGTTCTGTGCCTTGCCCGTGGACCTGTCGCGCATCGCCCACCGTGCCTTCTATCTCGCCGGAGGCTACAAGTACGCGATGTCCGGCGAAGGCGCCTGCTTCCTGGCGATTCCCCCCGGTTGCACGCTGCGGCCCGCGGACACCGGGTGGTTCGCCTCCTTCGAAGGGCTGTCCGGCAGGCCCGCCGAGGCCGTGCCCTACGCCGAGGACGCCTTCCGGTTCTGGGGGTCGACCTTCGATCCTTCGGGGCTCTACCGTTTCAACGCGGCGATGAACTGGCTCCGGGGCCTCGGCGTCACGATCGTCGAGGTCCGTGCCCATGCGCTCGCGCTGCAGTCGCTTTTTCTCGAGGGTCTGGCGGGCCTCGCCCTGGACCGGCTGCCGGTCGCGCGCCTGCGGCCTCCCGCCGGCTGCGCGCGCGGGAATTTCCTCGCGTTCGACGTCGACGGCGCCGAAGAGGCGCAGCGGCGCCTCGCCGCGAACGGCGTCTACATCGACCGCCGCGACCGTCGCCTGCGCTTCGGCTTCGGCGTGTACCACGACGAGGCTGCCGTGCGCGCCCTGCTCGCGGCTACCATGACGGCGCTGCGATAGAATCGCAGGCATGAAAACCCTGCACCTTGTAGCCGTGGCCGCTCTCGTGGCCGCCGTCCCGCCCGCCGGTTTCGCCGCGGATCCATTTCCCGTCCGGCAGATCCGATTCGTGGTCCCCTACCCCGCCGGGGGACCGCTCGACACGGTCGCCCGCCTCCTGGGGCAGAAGGTCGCCGCGAACGTGAAGCAGCCCGTCGTCGTGGACAACGTTCCCGGCGCAGGAGGAAATATCGGCGCCGCCGCGGTCGCGAAGGCCGCGCCCGATGGCCACACGATCCTCATGGGTGCCGTGGCCACGCACGCGATCAACCCGGCGCTCTACCCGTCGATGCCCTACGACGCCGAGCGGGACTTCATCGCCGTGACCCAGGTCGCGATCACTCCCAACGTGCTGGTCGTCAATCCCGCCCTCAAGGCGAATTCGGTGGGCGAGTTCGTGGCACTCGCGAAGGCCCAGCCGGGCAAGCTCAACTTCGGCTCCGGCAGCACCGGCAGCGCAGGCCACCTCGCCGGGGAACTCTTCAAGTCCCTCGCGGGCGTGGACATGGTCCACGTTCCCTACAAGGGCGCGGCCGCCGCGATGCAGGACCTGATCGGCGGGCGGGTGGATCTCATGTTCGACAACCTCGCCTCGTCGCTTGCGCAGGTGAAGGGCGGGCGTGTCCGGGCGCTGGCGGTCACCACGGCCAGGCGCTCGGGACTCGCGCCGGACCTCCCGACCATCGCGGAATCGGGGATCGCGGGGTTCGACATCAGCACCTGGTTCGGGATCTTCGTTCCCGCCGGCACGCCTCGACCGGCGATCGATCGCCTGCACGCGGAGTTCGCGGCGGCCCTTGCTGCCCCGGAAGTACGCGAGAAGCTGCTCGCCATGGGCGCCGAGCCGGTCGGCAACACGCCGGCGGAATTCGCGGCGTTCGTGAAATCCGAGGCTGCCAAGTACGCGAAGCTCGTGAAGGCTTCGGGTGCCAAGGTCGACTGAGCGGCCCCGATGATCCGCAGGCTCGCATGGTTTCTCGCGTTCGCAGGCGCGGTCCCGTTCCTGCTTGCCACGGGAGCACTCTTCGTCTCGGAGGCCTCCAGCGTGCGCGTGCCGGCCATCACGGCGCTCGTCACCTACTCCGCGGTGATCCTGTCCTTCCTCGCGGGAATCGAATGGGGCCTCGCGATCCGCGACGAGTCGGGCACCGAGACCACGCGCGCCGTCGCGCTGGGCCTGAGCACGGTATCGTCGCTCGCGGCGTGGGCCATGCTGTGGCTGCCCTCCCCCACCTGGCAGGTCGGAACCGCCCTCGGGCTTTTCGCCGCCGTGTGGGCGGCCGACCAGTGGATGGCCTCGCGCGGCCTGCTGCCGGCGTGGTTCATCGACCTGCGGACCGCCGTCAGCGCGCTCGTGGTGGCGATTCTCGCGATCGCCCTCTTCCTGCTCTAGCCGCCGCTACTTCCGACGCTTGCCGACGCGCGGCGCGTGGCGCTCTAGCCAGTCGAAGAACTCCCGGTACCAGAGGCGCGAGTTCTGCGGCTTCACGATCCAGTGGTTCTCGTCCGGGAAGAACACGAGCCTCGCCGGAACGCCCTTCGCCTTGAGGGTGTTGTAGTACGCGAGGCCCTGCGCATCGGGAACCCGGTAGTCCAGCAGGCCATGCATCACGAGCGTGGGCGTCTTCATCCGGGCGACCCTCGCGCGGGGATTCTGCCGGTCCACCCGCGCGGGATCGTCCCAGTAATACGCGCCCAGTTCCTTCGGTGCCCAGTACCAGGCGTCGTCGGAGAACATCGCCACCCAGTCGAAGCAGCCGGCATGACACACGAAGGCCTTGTAGCGGTCCGTGTGGCCGTTCATCCAGGCGACCATGTAGCCGCCGTAGCTCCCGCCCGCGGCGGTAAGGCGGCGCCGGTCGATGTAGCCCTCGCGCAGCATGAGGTCCGTTCCCGCCTCGACGTCCGCGAGCTCCCGCTTGCCCCACTCGCCGTCGATCGACTCCAGGAAGCGTTGCCCGAAGGACGACGAGCCGTGGAAATTCACGCACACGACGACGTAGCCCTGCGCGGCGAATAGGTGGTTGTTCCAGCGGAAGTGGAAGTTGTCGCCCCAGATCCCGTGCGGCCCGCCGTGGATATTGTGCAGCAGCGGCCATTTCTTCCGGGGATCGAAGTCCGGGGGGTAGATCGCCCACATCTGGACCTTCTCCCCGTTCCAGCCGCGAACCTGGAATTCGCGCACCTCGCCCAGAGCGATGCCGTCCATGACATCGTCGTTGAAGCGGTCGACGCGCCGCTCGCCGCGGGCCTCCGAGGTGCAGTACACGGCCGGCGGCGTGCTCATGGTATTGCGCACGAAGCACACGCTTCCCGCAGCCACCGCGAAATCCGTGACGGTGCCGCCCAGCGCTGCGATCCGCGGCAGCTTCTCGCCCAGCCGCCAGCGGAATGCGTGGGTTCGAGCGCGGTCTTCCGCGAGAAACACGACGGATGCGGAATCGCCATCCCAGGCAACGGGCGCGTTCACGCTGTGGTCCCAGTCCCGCGGGAACGCCTTCATGCGGCCGGTCGCGCGCTCGACCAGCGCGATGCGGGCCTCGGCCACGGGACTGCGGCGCAGGTCGCGCACGAGGACGGCGATGCGCTTGCCGTCGGGCGAATAGCTCGGGCTCTCGTGGCTCAGGCGCGATCCCTTCGTGAGCATCCGGAACCGCTTGGCGCGCAGGTCCAGCGCGACGACGTGGTACGCGTGGTCGAAGCGCTTCTCCTCGGCCGGGTCGAACGTGAAGGCCATTTCGCGGCCGTCGGGCGAGATGTCGTAGTGATGCGCCGCAGGGGCGTCCGCCGGCAGCTCGTAGGGCGTTCCCGCGAAGAGATCGGTGATGCGCCGCGTCCGAACGTCCACGATGAAGAGCCGGGGCACGCACCCGTCCGAGAGCCAGTGGTCCCAGTAGCGGTAGGCCTCGTGCTCGACCACGTGCGCCTTGACCTTGGCGTCCTTGCGTTCCTTGCAGCGCGCCTCAAGCGCCTCGTAGCCGAGCGCATCCGGCCATACCCAGGAGATGAAGGCGACCCTGCGCGAATCCGGGAACCACTTGATGCCTGACACGCCGGTGGGCATGCGCGTGACGCGCTGCGCCTCGCCGCCGTCGGGCGCGATGAGCCAGAGCTGCGGCTCCTCGTCCTTGTCGCGCTTGGCGACGAAGGCGATGCGCGTGCCGTCGGGCGACCAGCGCGGCTCGCCGTCCTTTTCGCCGGCTTCGGTGAGCGGCCTGGGCTCACCGCCGAAGGTCGACAGGAGCCAGAGCTTTGAGCTCGCCTTGTTTTCCTCCATGTCGAAGCTCGCGACACTCACACATGCCTGCGAGCCGTCGGGAGAAAGCGCGGGCTGCGCGGGACGCGCGAGCCGCCAGAGGTCCTCCACCGTGAATCGTCGTGATCGTTTGGCCATGGCGGCCGATTCTACCGGTGCCCGGCGGTAGAATGGGCGGAAAATCCGGAGGCGCCATGAAGCCCAGCGACACGAAGCCCGTCTTCCAGTGGGAAGATCCCTTCCTCCTCGACGACCAGCTCACGGAAGAGGAGCGCATGGTCCGCGACAGCGCGCGTGACTACTGCCAGGAGAAGCTCAAGCCGAGGATCCTCGAGGCGCACCGGCACGAGCGCTTCGATCGCGCCATCCTGGACGAGATGGGCGACCTGGGCTTCCTCGGCTCGACGATCGAGGGCTACGGCTGCGCGGGCGTGAACCATGCCTGCTACGGCCTGATCGCGCGCGAGGTGGAACGCGTCGACTCCGGTTACCGCTCGGCCATGAGCGTCCAGTCTTCGCTCGTGATGCACCCGATTCACGCGTACGGCACCGAGGCGCAGCGCGAGAAATGGCTGCCGAGGCTCGCCACGGGCGAGTTGGTCGGCTGTTTCGGCCTCACGGAGCCCAACCACGGATCCGACCCGGGAGGCATGATCACGCGCGCCCGCAAGGTCGACGGCGGGTGGCGCCTCGCCGGCGCGAAGATGTGGATCACCAATTCGCCGATCGCGGACGTCTTCGTGGTGTGGGCCAAGGACGATGCCGGCGACATCCGCGGCTATGTCCTCGAGAAGGGCATGAAGGGGCTCTCGGCTCCGAAGATCGAGGGCAAGTTCAGCCTGCGCGCCTCGATCACGGGAGAGGTCGTCATGGACGACGTGTTCGTTCCCGACGACAACTACCTGCCCAACGTGAAGGGCCTGAAAGGCCCGTTCGGGTGCCTGAACAAGGCGCGCTTCGGGATCTCCTGGGGCGCCCTGGGCGCCGCCGAGTTCTGCTGGCACGCGGCGAGGCAATACACACTGGACCGCCAGCAGTTCGGGCGCCCCCTCGCCTCGAACCAGCTCATCCAGAAGAAGCTCGCGGACATGCTGACGGAAATCGCCATCGGGCTGCAGGCGGTGCTGCGCGTCGCGCGCCTGCTCGACGAGGGTCGCGCGACGCCGGAGATGATCTCGCTGGTGAAGCGCAATTCCTGCGGCAAGTCCCTCGACATCGCGCGGACGGCCCGCGACATGCATGGCGGCAACGGAATCGCGGACGAGTACCACGTCATACGGCACGTCCTCAACCTCGAAGCCGTGAACACCTACGAGGGAACGCACGACGTGCATGCGCTGATCCTCGGGCGGGCGCAGACGGGGCTGTCGGCGTTCTGAGCGCGGTCCGGGCCGCGTTCGGCCCTCAGTGCAGCTTGTCGTCGAGCGCCAGTCCCGGCGGCAGCGGCATGGCCTCGATGCCTTCGTCCTGGAGTTCTCCCGCCTCCTCGGCCGTCACGCGGCCGCGAATGCCGCGCTTCGACTCTTCCCCGTAGTGCATCTTGCGGGCGACCTCCGGAAATTTCCTTCCGACGTTTTCGGTGTTGGCGACCACGTGCGCCCGCAATGCGGCAATCGCCGCGGCCAGATCCGGCGCACCTTCGCCGGGCTTCATGGCGACGGGAGCGGCGGCGGGTTCGCCCGCGCCGGTGTTCACGTAGGGAGCCGAGGGCAATTTCGTCACGTTCCGGTTGTCGCACAGGGGACACCGGATCTCCTCGCCCGCCTGCTGGCGGCCGAACTCCTCCGCGGACGCGAACCAGCCCTCGAAATCGTGTCCGTGGGAGCAGGAAAGACGAAAGACTTTCATTTCAAGGACATGGGGGCGCAGCGACCGGCATTCAAGCGGAAGCTCCCCCGAGGGATTCGCTCGCTTCGGCGTCCACGAGGCGGGCGAGCCTGTCCACCGCGGGCGAGCAGGCCACGACGTGGCTGTTCACGTAGCGCTCGTGGTTTCGCTCCACGTCGTCCAGCGCGTAGACGTAGTTCACCATCATGCCGAGCGACTGGCGAAGGCCCTTGGCCGATGTGTCGGCAAGCCAGTTGATGCGCTCCAGCCGGGCGCCGTTGCCGAGATGGAATCGCGCCACGGGATCGAGCGTGTGACCGTTGTCCCACTGGTACGCGAGGTAGTGCGCCGCCAGCGCCTCGAGCGGCTCGCGAAGCGTCTCTCCGGGCGTCGCCGCCGGCTCCGCCACGGCTGCGTACCGGATGGGAGGTGCCGCCGCGATCCCGCCGCCCGAAGGCTGGCTGCGCAGCCAGGCGCGGAAGCCCGGCATGGGCGAGAGCGTGGCGAAGAGACGAAGGTTGGGAAGCTCCTCGTGGAGATCCTGCGCAACCTGCTTGATGAGGAAGTTGCCGAAGGAGATGCCCTTGAGCCCGGGCTGGCAGCTCGTGATCGAGTAGAAGACCGCGCAGCGCGCCTTTCTCGGGTCGACCACGGCGCTTTCCATCGCGAGGATCGGCGCCACCGCCGACGGAAGCTCGTCCACGAACGCCACTTCCACGAACACGAGGGGCTCGTCGGGCAGCGCCGGGTGGAAGAAGGCGAAGCAGCGCCGGTCGCGCTCCAGGCGGCGTTTCAGGTCCGGGAAGCCCTGGATCTCGTGGACGGCCTCGTACGTGATCAGCTTCTCGAGTATCGCGGCCGGCGTTCCCCAGTCGATGCGCCGCAGTTCGAGGAACCCCCGGTTGAACCACGACCCGAGCAGGTGCGTGAGGTCCGCGTCCACGGCGGCGAGCTGCGGGTTCTTCGAAAGCGACTCGATCAGGACCTTTCGCAGCCCCACCAGCGTCGCCGTGCCGTTGGGGGCCGTGTTCATGCGGCGAAACACCTCCTGGCGGGGCGGCTCGGCCACGCGCTGCAGCCTGGCGAGCGTGGCGGGCGACGGATCGCCGCGGTATGCCTGCGCCGCCGCGAGGACCTCGTCCGGGTTCGGCGAGAAATCCCTTGCGAGGATGTCGAAGAACAGGCGTCGCCCGTCCTCCTCCAGCCCGTTGTAGAGCGCCACCGCACGACGGGCCATCACCGCGCCCGTCGATTCACCCCGTTCGGAGATCAGGGTGCGCAGGAGCTTCGCCAGGCGAAGGGCCCTTCGCTCGTTCCGGCTTTTGGCCGTCGCGGCGAAGGTTCCGACCAGCTTGTCGATGAGCGAACGGGTCGTCGGCACGCTATTCCCCCGGCCCGGAGTAGCGGTCGCGAAGCAGGTTCTTCTGCACCTTTCCCATGGTGTTCCTCGGCAGCTCCTTCACGATGAAGACACGTTTCGGGAGCTTGAAGTTCGCCAGCCGCGGCTTGAGCCAGGCGATGACCTCGGATTCCGCCGGCGCCGGGGCTCCGGGCCGGGGCACGACGACCGCCGTCACCGCCTCGCCGAAGTCGGGGTGCGGCACGCCGATCACCGCGGATTCGGCGACCGCGGGCAATTCGTCGATCGCAAGCTCGACTTCCTTCGGGTAGACGTTGTAGCCGCCGGTGATGATCAGGTCCTTGGAACGCCCGACGATCGAGAGGTAGCCGTCGGCGGAAAACGCCCCCACGTCGCCGGTGCGGAAGTAGCCGTCGGACGTGAACTCCTCCCGCGTCTTCTCCGGCATCTGCCAGTAACCGGGCAGCACGTTGTCGCCCTTCACCTGGATCGCGCCGATCTCGCCGGCCGCGCAGGCTCGCCCGGCCTCGTCGACCACGCGAACGCTGGTGCCAGGAAGGGGAAGGCCCACCGTGCCGGGCCGCCGCTCCCCGTCCAGTGGATTGGAGGTGAGCATCCCCGTTTCGGTCATTCCGTAGCGCTCGATGATGCGCTGGCCCGTTCTTGCCTCGAAATCGGCATGCGTCTCGGAGAGCATCGGCGCCGAACCCGAGACGAAGAGCCGCATGCCCGAGCAGGCCCGCCGGTCGAGGCCCTCCTCGGCCAGCAGTCGCGTGTAGAAGGTCGGCACCCCCATGAAGACCGTGCTCCGGCCGAAGTCCTCGAGGGCTCGCCGGGCGTCGAACTTCGCGTGGAAGCGCATCCCCGTGCCGTTCATGAGCACGCAATGGCAGGCGACGAACAGCCCGTGGACATGGAAGAGCGGCAACATGTGCACGAGGACGTCGTCCGGAACGAATCCCCAGTACGCGTGCAGCACGGCCGCGTTCGATGCGAGGTTGCGGTGCGTGATCATCGCGCCCTTCGAGCGGCCCGTGGTCCCGGAGGTGTAGAGGATCGCCGCGAGATCGTCGGCCCTGCGCGACACGGTGTCGAAACGCGTGCCGGCGCCCGCCGCAGCTTCGACGAAAGTGCCCCTTCCTTCCGCGTCCAGGGAAAAGACATGCCGGATGCCAAGCCGCGCGCACAGGGGTTCGAGCCAGGGAGCCGAGCGCGGCTGGGCAACGACCGCGCCAGGCTCGGCATTCTCGAGGAAGTAGGCCACCTCCCCTTCCTGGTAGGCGCTGTTGAGCGGCAGGAAGACGAGGCCCGCACGAAGGCAGGCCAGGTAGAGAAACAGGGCGACGGGCGACTTCTCCACCTGGACGGCCACGCGGTCGCCGGGGGCAAGCCCCAGGCCCGCGAGCAGGCCCGCGAATCGCGCGCAGGTCTCCTCGGCCTCGGCGTAGGAGATTTCCCGGCCGTCGTCGAGGTAGAGAAGCGCACGGGCGCGATCCGCGGGGAAACGGGATTCGAAGAGCGAAAAGAGATTCTCGTTCATGGTTTCAGTTCAGGAGCGGAGCGGTCCCCGGCGCCGTTCAGGGCGGCAGTCCGAGCTTGCGTTCCTCGTCCGCCACGCCGGCGCGCCGGTAATCGGCAATGTCGCCCACGGCGTCCCGGCCCGCTCCCAGTATGCTCGCGACCGCCGAGCCCGGGAGCACCTGGATGTCCGCGCCATGCACCACCGCCACGTGCGCCGCGGGAGCGGCGAGCGCGACATACACGCCCCCGCCGGCCCGGTCGAGTATGGTCAGCTCCACATGCGTGCCGTTGGCCGCCAGCGCCGCGAGCGAAACGCCCATGTCGACGATGAACTCCGTGAGCACCGCCTTCTCGTCCTCCAGCCTCGGGGCGTGGGACTCGCAATCCAGGAGCACCTCGAGCCGTTCCGGCGCCTGGATGGAGAGCCGCCAGGCGTTCTGCGCGAATCGCCACGCGCGCTCGGCACCGACCGGGGAACTGCCGACCAATCCGAGCACGGGCACCGTCGCGCCCTTCACGCTCGCCTCTCCGGTGACGACCCCGTCGCATTCGATGACGCGGTATCCCCCGGGGTAGAGGCGCTCGAGCTCCTTTCGGCGAAATGCCTCCGGCTGGCGTTGCGTGAGCCCCTTTTCCAGACGATTCCGCAGCGACCCGTGGAGTTCGTGAAATGCGCCCCACGAGCCTGCGCCGGGGGCGAGCGCCTCCCGCAGCCAGCCCGCCACGTCCAGCTCCGGAGACCAGACGGCATTCGCCCCGCTCGACTTGGCGCGGGACCCCGCACCGATTGCCGCCTGGGCGATGGCGCGGAACATCTCGTCGAGCGCGTCCGCCCCCGCCGACCCAGCGAGGATCGAGGGCCCGGACATGGCGAGCTGGGTTCCGGGGCTGAAGAGGCGCCGGGCGCCAAGATGGGCGAGCATGCTCGCGCCGCCGAAGCAGTTCCGCCCGAGGACCACCGCCAGGGGCGCCCCGGCCACGCGCGCGGCAAGGCCCTCGCGAAACAGCCGGCGAAACGCGCCGAGCGCCTCGAGCCCCTCGGAGACGCGGGCACCGGCGGAATCGAGATAGAGCACCACGGCGGATTTCTCGCGCGCGGCGATCCCGAAGAGCGGCACGAGCTTCGCGACTTCCGCCTTGCCGATGGAACCGCTCGCGATCCGGTTCTCGATCAGCGCCACCCGCACCGGGCGGCCATCGAGCGACCCCTTGCCGATCGTGAGATTGGCCACGGGCGCGTCGAGCGCCTGGAAACCGAGCGCAGTGCGCAGCGCTTCGAGGGCGGAAGCGGAAGTCGTACTCACGGCGCAAGGGCTCCGGCCAGGACCACGGCCGGATGCACGGCCTGCCGCGCGGCGCCGTGGTCGATCTGGTGGCGGCAACTCGTGCCCGCCGCGACCACCACCGTCGCGGCGCCCGCGCCGCGCACCGCCGGCAGGAGGGACGCCTCGCCCATGGCCATGGAGACGTCGTAGTGCGAGCGCTCGTAGCCGAACGAACCGGCCATGCCGCAACAGCTCGATTCGACGGCATCGACCTTTGCGCCGGGAATGGCACGAAGCACCCGCAGGGTGTCCTCGAAGCTCCCGAACGCCTTCTGGTGGCAATGGCCGTGCACGAGCATTTCCGGCGCCGCGCCCTCGCGCCAGGCGACCCTCGCGCCATCGCGCAACGCGGCCGCCAGGAATGTCTCGAAGGTAACGGCGAGCTTCGACAGCGCCGCCGCGCGCTGGTCGCGCGGATGCATCGCGAGGAACTCATCCTTGAGGGAATAGAGGCAGGAAGGCTCCAGGCCCACGACGGGAATGCCGCGCTCGATCCACGGCGCAAGCGCATCCAGCATCCGGCGCGACTCGGACTTTGCCCGGTCGACCATGCCCGCCGACAGGTAGGTCCGTCCGCAGCACAGCGGGCGCGAATCGTCGCCTCGCGCGGCGATGACCTCGAAGCCCGCGGCCTCCATCACGCGCCGCGCAGCCGCGAGATTGTCCGGCTCGAACCAGTTGTTGAACGTGTCGGCGAGCAGCAAGGCTTCCCGCCCGCCCTTCGCTTGATGCGGCGGCTGCGCGGCAAGCCAGGACCGGCGGCTGAAGGCCGGCAGCGGGCGACGTCCATCGAAGCCGGCCAGTGCGCGCAGGGCGTGGGAAACGCCGGGCAGGCGCTGGGCGGCATTCACGACCGGAGCGAACCGGGATGCCCAGGGCGCGTAGGCCGGGAGCATTCCCACCAGGCGGTCCCGCAGGCTGTGCCCGTGCCGCGCGCGGTCGTGGTGCAGGAACTCGATTTTCATGCGCGCCATGTCGACGCCCGTCGGGCACTCGCGGCGGCAGCCCTTGCAGGAGACGCACAGGTCGAAGGCTTCGCGCACCGCGTCCGAGACGAAGCCCTCCTCGCCCAGCTGCCCCGAGAGCGCTAGGCGAAGCGTGTTGGCCCGGCCGCGCGTGAGATGGGCCTCGTCGCGCGTGGCGCGGAAGCTGGGGCACATCGTTCCGGCGTCGAACTTGCGGCAGTGACCGTTGTTGTTGCACATCTCGACTGCCCCCGGCAGCCCGCCCCAGGCGCTCCAGTCGAGCACGGTCTGCGGCGCCTGAGCCCGGTAGCCGGGCCCGTAGCGCAGCAGCGAGCGGTCGTCCTGTCTCGGCGGGTTCACGATCTTGCCCGGGTTCATGAGCCCCTTCGGATCGAACCAGCCCTTGATCTCCGCGAGCGCCGCCGTGAGGCGCGGCCCGAAGAAGGGCGCGATCCATTCGGAACGGACGAGCCCGTCGCCATGCTCGCCGGAGTAGGCCCCCTTGTATCGGCGCACCAGCTCCGCGGCCTCTTCGGCGATGGCACGCATGCGCAAGGCCCCGTCGCCCTTCATGTTGAGGATGGGGCGAACGTGCAGGCAGCCCACGGAGGCGTGTGCGTACCAGGTGCCTTCCGTGCCGTGCTTGCGGAAGACCTCGGTCAGCTGCGACGTGTATTCCGCGAGGTGCTCGAGGGGCACCGCGCAGTCCTCGATGAAGGAGACGGGCTTGCCGTCCCCCTTCATCGACATCATGATGTTGAGGCCCGCCTTGCGCACCTCCCACAACGCCTTCTGCTCCCCGGCTTCGAAGAGCTCCACCACGCCGCCCGGGAAGCCGAGATCGGCCATCAGTTCCCCAAGGCGCTTCACGCCCTGGCGCTGGACGTCTCGATCCTCGCCGGCGAACTCCACGAGCAGGATCGCATCCGGCTGTCCGCGCACGTAGGCATCGATGGTCGGCGCGAAGGCGGGAATGCCGCGCGCGAGCTCGATCATCGTCCTGTCCACCAGCTCGACCGCGCAGGGACCGAGTTTCACGATGTGCTGCGCGGCGTCCATGGCGTCGTAGAAGCGGGGGAAATGCGCGACGCCGAGGGCCTTGTGCTTCGGCACTTCCGCGAGATCGAGCGTGAGCCGCTCGAACCAGGCGAGCGTGCCTTCGCTTCCCACGAGGAGCTTCGCCAGGTTCTGTCCCTCGGGTGCCAGGCAGTCCAGGTTGTAGCCCGCCACGCGACGCGCGACCTTCGGCAGGCGCTCCGCGATCTCGTCGCGCTCGCGCTCCCAGAGCGCCGCCGCTTTCCGCGCGATCGCCCGGATGGCCGGTTCGGCGAGTTCCGCTGCCGGACCGAATCTCCCGCGCGTCCCGTCCGCGAGGCAGGCCTCGATCGCGGCGACGCGGTGGACCATGTAGCCGTAGGCGATGGATCGCGATCCGCAGGAATTGTTGCCGGCCATGCCGCCCAGCGTCGCCTGCGCCGCCGTCGAGACGTCCACGGGAAACCAGAGCCCGTGGCGCCGCAATTGCGCGTTGAGATCGTCCAGGACGAGCCCGGGCTCGACGATCGCCCGCCGCGCGCCGGGATCGACCTCCACCAGGCGGTTCAGATGCTTGCTGGCATCGATGACGAGCGCCGCGCCGACGGTCTGGCCGCACTGGGAAGTGCCGCCCCCGCGCGGCAGGATCGGCACGCCCTCCTGCGCCGCGATCTGCAGCGCCGTGACGGCGGCCTCCGCCGTGCGCGGCACGACGATTCCCACGGGTTCGATCTGGTAGATGGAAGCGTCGGTCGCATAGCGGCCGCGGCTCGCACGATCGAAAAGCACCTCGCCGTCGACTTCCCGGCGAAGGCGTGCGGCGAGGGGGTGCGCGGCGGCGGCGCGGTCCTGCGGAAAGCGAATGGGTCTTGTGGCGGTCATCAGGGTTGTTACCGGGTCGGCATGGAGTCCAGCGTCTGCCTGCGGCATTATGGGCAGAAAACACCGGCCCGCCGCAATGACGCGCGCTGGCCAAGCAGCGAATCCTTCGGAGGACTTTCCATGCCAGCCGGCCGCCATTTTCTCCAGATCCCGGGTCCCACCAATGTGCCGGACCGCGTCCTGCGGGCCATCGACCGCCCCACCATCGATCACCGCGGCCCCGAATTCCAGGCGCTGGGCCACGAGGTGCTTTCCGGCATCAAGCGCATCTTCCAGACCCGCCATCCGGTGGTGATCTATCCCGCTTCCGGCACGGGAGCCTGGGAGGCCGCGCTCGTGAACGTGCTCTCGCCCGGCGACAAGGTGCTCATGTACGAGTCGGGGCAGTTCGCAGCCCTCTGGTGCAAGCTCGCCAAGCGCCTCGGGCTGGACATCGAGCTCATCGCAGGCGACTGGCGCCGGGGCGCCGAAGCGCCCGCGATCCAGGAGCGCCTCCTTGCGGACAAGGGCCACGCGATCAAGGCCGTCTGCGTCGTGCACAACGAAACCTCCACGGGTGCGACGACCCGCGTTCCGCTGGTCCGCAAGGCGATCGATGACGCGAAGCATCCCGCGCTGTTCCTCGTCGACACCATCTCGTCACTTGCCTCGATCGACTACCGGCACGACGAATGGGGCGTGGACGTGACGGTCGGCGGTTCCCAGAAGGGCCTCATGCTGCCCCCGGGGCTGTCTTTCAATGCGCTTTCCGACAAGGCCCTGGCCGCGCAGAAGTCGGCGAAGCTGCCGCGTTCCTACTGGGCCTGGGACGAGATGCTCGCGCCCAACGAGAAGGGTTTCTTTCCCTACACGCCCGCGACGAACCTGCTCTACGGCCTGCAGGAGGCGATCCGGATGCTCGAGGAAGAGGGCCTGCCCAACGTGTTCGCCCGCCACGATCGCCATGCGGAAGCCACCCGGCGGGCGGCGGCGGCGTGGGGACTCGAGGTCCTGTGTGCCGTGCCCGAGGAGTACAGCTCGTCGCTCACCGCCCTCATGATGCCCGCGGGACACGACGCGGACCGCCTGCGCGCCACGGTGCTGGAACGTTTCGACATGTCGCTGGGCATGGGCCTGGGCCGGCTCGCGGGAAAGGTGTTTCGCATCGGGCACCTGGGGGACTTCAACGACCTCACGCTCATGGGCACGCTCGCGGGCGTCGAGATGGGCCTGGAGCTTGCCGGCGTTCCCCATCGCAAGGGCGGAGTTCGGGCGGCCATGGATCACCTGGCCGCGTGCGCCCGTCCGGCCCAGGATGCTGCCCGGGCCGCTTGACCGCCGCGGTTTACAATGCCCTCCTGCTTCGCGTAGTTTTCTGGCGACTGCCGCACCAGACGGCACCCATCAACCGAGGAGACCCCATGATCGACCGCATCCTGAAGGGCGCGCTTGCGCTCATCGCAACGGCCACCCTGGCCATGCCTGCGCTCGCGCAGGAAATCAAGATCTCGCACCAGTTCAAGGCCAACACCGACGGGCGCGACAAGGCCACCCGGTTCTTCGTCGAGGAAGTGAACAAGAAGGACCCGGGGCTCAAGTTCCGCATTTACCCGGGCAGCTCGCTCAACATCAAGCCCGTGGCGCAGTTCGACGCGCTCCAGTCCGGGGCGCTCGAGATGTCCGTCTTCCCGATGTCGTATGCGGTCGGCAAGGTGCCCGAGATGTCGATCACCATCATGCCCGGCACGATCACGAGCATCGATCACGCCATGCGCCTGAAAGGCACGGCTTTCCACAAGAAGCTCCAGGAAGTCGCCCACAAGAACGGCGTGCATATCGTCACCTGGTGGTGGACGCCCGGCGGATTCGCCTCGAAGATCGGCGAGATCGGCGGTCCGGCCACGGTCAAGGGCGAAAAGATGCGTGCCGCCGACCCGACCTTCGAGAGCATGCTGAAGGAAGCCGGCGCCTCGGTGATCAACATCCCGTCGACGGAGATCTACCCATCGCTGCAATCCGGCGTGCTCACCTCGACCCTGACCTCGGCCGAGACCTTCGTGAGCATGCGCATCTACGAACAGACCAAGTTCGCGACCGTCGGCGGGGACTACACGCTCTGGTGGCTGCTGCAGCCGCTCGTGATGTCGAAGGCGGCCTGGGACAAGCTCACGCCCGCCCAGAGGAAGATCTTCGAGGAGGCCGCCGACAAGTCCGACAAGTACTTCGCCGACGGGCAGCGCGAGGCGGTCACCAGGATGGTCGAGGCCTACACCAAGGCCGGCGCCAAGGTGCGCGCACTGACAAAGGCGGAATTCGAGGCGTGGATCGATCTCGCCAAGAAGACCTCCTGGCCCGAGTTCGTGGCCAAGTCGGACGACGCGAAGCAGCTCCTGGAGCTGATCACCGCGGTCAAGTAAAGGAGGCGGGGCCGCCCCGGCGGCCCCGGCCTGCCACTGCCTTCCGCCTGAGGCGGCTCTACAGCCGCGGGAAATGATCGTGCGCCAGTTCGTCCGCTTCGTAGATCGCCTGTCCGTCGCCTGCGCGGTGGTCGCCGCGATCATGCTCATCAGCGCGACCCTCATCGTCTGCTGGATGGTGCTCTACCGCTCGCTGGGCAATTCGACCTTCTGGGAGATCGAGCTCGCCACCTACCTCATCGTGGCGACGGTCCTCATGGGCTCCCCCTTCTGCCTGAAGACCCGCGGGCACATCGGCGTCGACCTCGTTTCCGAGCTCCTGCCGCCCCGCGGACGCTTCATTCTCGCCCGCGTCCTCGCGGTGCTCGGGTTCGCGGTGTGCGTCTATCTCGCCTGGGAAGGGTTCTGGCTCACGCTCGAGGCATGGCGATCCCAGGAAACCAGCGGCTCCGCGTGGGATCCGCCGCGCTGGCCATTCTTCGCCTTGATGCCCGTGGGTCTCGGCCTAACCGCCCTGCAATACGTCGCCGATTTCCTGCGTCCCGAGGAGACCGAAGACGGGGCCAGCTCCGCCGTTTCCGGGCAGGGCGCCTAAGGCATGAGCGACCTGCAGATCGGCCTCCTGGTCCTCGTGGTCACGACGACCGTGCTCTTCTCCGGCTTCCCCATCGCCTGGGGCCTCACGCTCGTCGCGGTCGTGTTCCTGATCGTCTTCAAGGGGCCGACGAGCCTCACGATCATCGCCACGCAGTTCATGGACGAGCTCAATTCGTTCGCGCTCCTCACCATCCCGCTTTTCATCCTGCTGGGAGCTGCGATCGGTGTCTCGGCCGCCGGGAAGGACATCTACAACTCCCTCTACCGCTGGCTCGCGCGCGTGCCGGGCGGGCTCATCATCGCCAACATCCTCGCCTGCGGCATGTTCTCGGCCGTGTGCGGCTCCTCACCCGCCACCGCTGCCGCCATCGGCAAGGCGGGGGTTCCCGAGATGATCAAGCGCGGCGTGCCTCCCGCGCTCGCCACCGGCGCCATCTGTGCGGGGGGCACGCTGGGCATCCTGATACCGCCTTCGATCACGATGATCCTCTACGGCATCGCCACGGAGACCTCGATCGGGCGGCTCTTCCTGTCGGGCGTTGTTCCAGGGATCCTCCTGGTCCTGCTCTTCTCGGCGTGGGCATGGTTCGCCACGCTGGTGGCGAGGAAGGAGCTCATCGTCATCGACGAGCACTTCACCTTCCGGGAGAAGATGGACGGCATGGTCCGGGTCGGGCCGTTCCTCTTCATCATCGCGGCCATCGCCTACTTCATGTACGGCGGCCTCGCCACGCCCTCCGAGATCGCCGCGATCGGCGCCTTTCTCGCGCTGGTCCTGGTGATCGCGATCTACCGCACGTGGCGCCTGTCGGATCTCTGGCACATCTTCCGCGACACCGTGCGCGAGTCGAGCATGATCCTCATGATCATCGCGGCCGCCGCCCTCTTCTCCTACATGATGTCGCTGCTCTACGTCTCGCAGGCCTCCGCGGAATGGCTGGTGGCGATCAAGCTGAACAAATGGGTCCTGCTCTTCGCGATCAACCTGTTCCTGCTGCTCATGGGATGCTTCCTGCCGCCGGTGGCCATCATCCTCATGCTGATGCCCATCCTCACGCCGGTCCTGGAGGCCCACGATTTCGACCTGATCTGGTTCGCGGTGCTCCTCACCATCAACCTCGAGGTGGGGCTCATCACGCCCCCCGTGGGACTGAATCTCTATGTCCTGCGGGGCGTGGCTCCCGAGGTGCCGCTGTCCGTGGTCCTTCGCGGCTCCATTCCCTACGTCATCATCATGATGGCGTTCATGGTGCTGCTGTGCTTCGTTCCGGGCATCGCGACCTGGCTTCCGGATACCCTGATGGGCCCGGGCCGCTGACCTGCCCCCCTTCACGCAGGAGTTCCCATGTCCGACATCGACATCAAGCGCACCCACAACCTCGGCATGAAGGCCGCGCGCAAGGCGGCCGACCAGATGGCGCAGGACCTCGGCCGGAAGTTCGGCTTGAGCGGCGACTGGGAGGGAAGCACGCACCATTTCGACCGGCCCGGCGTGACGGGGAGCCTTTGCCTCACGGACAAGGACCTTCATCTCACCGTCAAGCTCGGGTTCCTGCTGAAGGCCATGCGCGGCCCCCTGGAAACGGCGATCGTGCGCGAGCTCGATTCGCTCTTCGCCAGGCACGGCGATGGCGCTCAGGTGCTGGCGAAGGCCTCGCCGAAGAAACCCGTCAACCCGAAAACGGGCTCGGGCGGCCGGAAAAAAGCCGGCTGAGGATCGCCTTCTCGCGGCCGGAGATCGTCTCCAGGAACTCCTGCGCCCCGCCCATGTGGCGAAAGGCCTCGAAGCCCCGCTCGAGAAACGACTGCAGTTCCTGCATGCCGGCAAGCCTCGCTGGCGTGCGCATGAGCTTGAGCGTGGCGTAGACCAGGGGCCTGCCCACCAGCACGTCCAGGCGCCTCCCGACTTCGTCGATGAGCTCGATCTGGCGCAGGCGCTCCGCCCGGGTTCCCGCCTGGCGGTAGGCGCGCGCATAACTCTCCTCGCCGACCGGCCCCGGCTCGACCACCGAAGCTACGCGCCGGTCGAGCGCCTCCGAAAGCGCGTCGACCTCGATCGCCAGTGCCGCCGTCTCCACGGCGCCTTGCGGGAGCGTGCGCACCAGGAGCGGGTAGATGCGCAGCATCGCCTCGTCCCGGCCGCTGAAGTCCTTGGCTCCGTACAGGTCGCCGAGGAAGAAGGCGGTGGCCTTGGCGTAGCGCGGGCTCGCCGAAAGGTCGGCGTAGGTCCGCGCCAGACGCATCGCCTGCCATTCCTTCACCTCAGCCAGGCGCGGCGGGCGGCGCCCCTTCGACTCCCGCCCCCGCAAGTCCCGGAGGAACTCGAGGTGCCGGCGCAGGGAATTCGGCGCGCTGACTTCGGTCGGAACGGGCATGGCTGGCGGGTTGCTCCGAGGGGATACCACGGCTATTCTAACGAGTGATTGAAACGCTCGTTTGAATCTCGATCAAGCAAAACGCAGATGAACATATTCATATTGTTATCAATATATTAAACACGATAATTAAAGTGCTTTCAAGATAATGAACGCCACCGTATCGACGCCCCTCGACGCCGTCTTTGCCCGGCACCGCGAGGCTTTTGCCCGCCGCCCTTTCCCCGACGCCCGCGTCCGAATCGGCCTTCTCGGACGCCTGGAAGCACTCGTCAAGGAAAACGCCGATGCCTGGGCCGGCGCGATCTCGCAGGATTTCGGCAACCGTTCCCGCCACGAAACGCAGTTGCTGGAGCTCTTTCCCTCGCTGGAAGGCATCCGGCACGCGCGCCGGCATCTGCGCCAGTGGATGCGGCCGGAGCGACGATCCACCAGCCTGTGGTTTCTCCCCGGCTCCTCCCGGATCGTGCCGCAGCCTCTCGGCGTGGTGGGCATCGTGGTTCCGTGGAACTACCCGCTCTATCTCGCCGTGGGTCCGCTGTTGGCCGCCCTGGCCGCCGGCAACCAGGCCATGGTGAAGATGTCGGAGACGACGCCCGCGACGGGAGCGTTGCTCGCGGACCTGGTCGCGCGGTACTTCGACGGCGCAGAGATTTCCGTGGTGAACGGGGGGCCTGAAGTGGCACAGGCGTTCTGCCGCCTCCCCTTCGACCACCTGCTCTTCACCGGCTCCACGGGCATCGGGCGCCACGTGATGCGATCCGCCGCAGAGAACCTCACTCCCGTCACGCTCGAACTCGGCGGCAAGTCTCCCGCGATAGTCGGGCGCGGATTTCCCGTCGATGAAGCCGCCGGCCGCGTGATGTACGGCAAGTGCCTGAACGCCGGGCAGACCTGCATCGCGCCGGACTATGTGCTGGTGCCCCGGGAATCCGAGCAGGCGTTCGTCGAGTCCGCAAGGCGCGCCGTGGCAACGCTCTACCCGACGCTTGCCGGCAACGACGACTACACGAGCATCGTGGACGAACGCCACCGCAAGCGCCTCGCGCAGCTGCTTGCCGATGCCGAACGCAAAGGCGCCCTTGCCACGGAGCTCAATCCCGCGGGAGAGGATCTCGCCGCCGCGGGCAAGCGTGCCCCGACCCTGCTCACGGGCGTGGACGATTCCATGGACGTCATGCGCGAGGAGATCTTCGGCCCGCTGCTGCCCGTGATCCCCTACGACCGCCTCGAGGATGCCATCGCCTTCGTGAATGCCCGGCCCCGCCCTCTCGCCCTCTACGTATTCGAGAACGACCGAGCCGCCGTCGACCAGGTCATCAGGAACACGGTTTCCGGAGGCGTGACGGTAAACGAGACGATCCTGCACATCGCCCAGGACGACCTGCCCTTCGGGGGCGTGGGTGCTTCCGGAATGGGCCACTACCATGGCCGCGAGGGCTTCGATACCTTCTCGAAGCGCAAGCCCGTCTTCCGGCAATCCGGCCTCAATGGCCTCAAGCTCTTCCGGGCGCCATATGGCGGGCGATTCGACAGGCTCGTGCGCCTGCTGCTGCGCTAGTCCGCGATGCCGACCCGGCGCCAGTTCCTGAAGGTCGGCCTCGCCTCCGGGGCCGTGCTTGCCGGCGCGGGGTGGCTCGTCCTTCGCCTCGGTGGAGGCAAGCCCGCGCCCGGCCGCCAGTGGCTCGACGAGCGCGCGGTGGTGATCGTGGAGGCCCTCGTCCCGGCGATCCTGGAGGGCTCCTTGCCGGGGGACGGGCCTGCCCGCGCCACGGCGGTACGCGAGGTGGTCGAGGCGTTCGATCGCGCCATCACCGGCCTCGCGCCGGCGGTCCAGGGGGAAATCTCCCAGCTTTTCTCGCTGCTTGGCCTTGGCGCGGGACGCTTCATCGTCGCGGGCGTGCGGTCGAGCTGGCCGGAGGCGACGCCGGAGGAGATTTCGGCCTTTCTCTCGCGCTGGCGCGCAAGCCGGTTCGCGTCGCTGCGTGCGGGTTACCAGGCGCTCACGCAACTCGTGATCGCCGCGTGGTACGGCAATGCCGCGTCCTGGAAGGCCATCGGCTACCCGGGGCCGCCGCTCCTGGCATCGAGGTCGCCATGATCGCCGACCCCATTCGCGAGGGCATCGCAGGCGGCTGGAAGACCATCGACGCGGCCGCGACGGAACGCGACCTGACCCTCGAGGCGGATGTCGTCATCGCGGGCAGCGGGGCGGGCGGCGGCGTCACGGCCGAGATCCTCGCGCAAGCCGGCCTGTCCGTGGTGATCGTGGAGGAAGGCCCCCTCAAGAGCTCGAGCGACTTTCGCATGCGCGAGCGCGAAGCCTATCCGCAGCTCTACCAGGAGTCCGCCGGCCGCCAGACGAAGGACAAGGCGATCACGATTTTCCAGGGGCGAAGCGTCGGCGGCTCCACCACGGTCAACTGGACGTCAAGCTTCCGCACGCCGCCCGGCACCCTCGAGCACTGGCGGCGCGTCCACGGATTGGCCCGCGCCGGCGAGGCCGACCTCGCCCCGTGGTTCGCGCGGATGGAGGAAAGGCTCTCGATCGCGCCCTGGCCGGTGGCACCGAACGAGAACAACGACATCCTGCGCAGGGGTTGCGAGAAGCTCGGCCTGCCCGCCGCCGCGATCCGGCGCAACGTGAAGGGATGCTGGAACCTCGGCTACTGCGGCATGGGATGCCCCACCAATGCCAAGCAGTCGATGCTGGTCACGACGATTCCCGGGGCGCTTTCCCGGGGCGCGACCCTCGTGCATCGCGCACGGCTTGAGCGGCTCGTCCTGTCGGGCGACCGGGTGGTCCACGGGCTGGCGAAAGGCGTGGCCGGCCCGGGCACGCAGCCCGGCGCATTCACGATCCGCCTGGTGGCGCGCCACTTCGTCCTCGCCTCCGGCGCGGTCGGCAGTCCCGCGATCCTGTTGCGAAGCGCGGTGGCCGATCCGCACGACCTCGTGGGCCGGCGCACGTTCCTGCATCCGACCGTCGTCTCGGCAGCCGTCATGCCATGGGCCGTGAAGGGATTCGAGGGAGCGCCGCAGACGATCTACTCCGATCACTTCCTCGACACCGTTCCCGTCGACGGCCCCGTGGGCTACAAGCTGGAGGCGCCACCGCTACATCCGATCCTCGCGGGCATCACGCTCCCCGGCCATGGAAGCGGCCACGGACGATGGATGCGCGATTTCGCGAACCTGCAGGTCGTCATCGCCCTGCTGCGGGACGGCTTCCATCCCGCCTCGTCCGGCGGACGCGTGCTGCTGCGTGACGACGGCACTCCGGAGCTCGACTATCCCATCGGCGAAGTCCTGTGGGACGGAATGCGCCGCGCCTACCTCTCGATGGCGGAAATCCAGTTCGCGGCGGGCGCGAAGACCGTGATGTCGCTGCACGCGGACGGCGTTCCGATGGCCAGCTGGGCGCAGGCGAAGGCCGCCATCGCGTCGCTGCCCATGGCCGCGCTGCACGCCCGCGTGGTGAGCGCGCACGTGATGGGAGGGTGCGCGATGGGTCCCGACGCGCGCAGCGCCGTGGTCGACGAACGCGGCCGCCACCACCATATCGACAACCTGTCGGTTCACGACGGATCCGTCTTTCCCACGAGCATCGGCGCCAACCCGCAACTGTCGATCTACGGGCTCGCCGCACGCATGGCCACGGAGCTCGCGGGCGAACTCGCCCCGGCGCGCCCGGCCTGAAGCGCCTCCCCGCCGCGGCTCCGGCGACCGCACCGATATACTCCCGGGGAAGCGGGCCCTTCGGCCCTCGATTCCACGCTTGCCACAAGCGAGAAGGGGAACCGCCATGGGCGACATGATCGCTCTCGAACACCGTTACGCTGCCAGCAACTACGATCCGTTTCCCGTGGTCCTCACCGAGGGAAGCGGCGCCTGGCTCCTGGACGACCGGGGCCGCCGCTACCTGGACATGCTTTCGGCCTACTCCGCCACGAGCTTCGGCCACGCCCACCCCCGCCTGGTGGCCGCGCTTTCCCGGCAGGCCGCGCGTCTCTCGGTGACCTCGCGCGTCATCCACAACGACAGGCTCCCGCCCTTCCTCGCCCGCCTGTGCGAACTGACCGGCATGGACCGGGCCCTGCCGATGAACACGGGCGCCGAGGCCGTGGAGACGGCCATCAAGTGCGCACGCAAGTGGGCGCACGAGGTCAAGGGGGTTCCCGACGGAGCCGCGGAAATAATCGTGTGCGAGGACAACTTCCACGGCCGCACCTCGACCATCGTCGGCTTTTCTTCCGAACCGCAGTACCGTCGCGGATTCGGCCCGTTCGGGCCGGGATTCGTGCGCGTGAAATACGGCGACGCCGCCGCCCTCGAGGCGGCGATCGGCCCCCATACCGCAGCCTTTCTCGTCGAGCCCGTCCAGGGCGAGGGTGGAATCGTCGTTCCCCCGGACGGCTACCTCGCCGAATGCGCGGCGATCTGCCGGCACCACCGGGTGCTCTTCGTCGCGGACGAGGTGCAGACGGGCCTCGGGCGCACGGGCAGGATGCTTGCGTGCGAGCACGACGGCGTCCTGCCCGACGGGCTGGTGCTGGGCAAGGCCCTGGGCGGCGGCCTGCTGCCGGTTTCCGCCTTCCTCGCCCGCGAGGAGGTCATGGGCGTGCTGAAACCCGGGGACCACGGCAGCACTTTCGGAGGCAACCCGCTTGCCGCCGCGGTGGCGCACGAAGCCCTCGACCTCCTCGTGGAGGAGCGGCTTTGCGAACGCGCCGCCACACTCGGAAGCGACCTGCTCGCGCGCCTTCGCGCCATCGACTCGCCCGTCGTGCGGGAAGTCCGCGGCCGCGGCCTGCTGCTGGGGCTGGAGATCGATCCGTCCCGGACCACGGCCCGCCGGGTGGTCGATGCGCTGCTCGCCGGCGGCGTGCTGAGCAAGGATACGCGCGGGACCGTCGTTCGCTTCGCTCCGCCGCTCATCATCGACCGCGCCCAGCTCGACTGGGCGCTGCCGCGCATTCGCGAGGCCCTGGAGGCGGCGTCTACGACCCTTGCAACGGTGCGTTCTTGACCTCGCGGCGAAGCACCTTGCCCACGTTGGTCTTGGGCAGGTCCTTCCAGAACTCGACGATCTTCGGGAGCTTGTAGCCCGTCAGGTTCTTCCGGCAGTGCTCGAGCACCGCCTCCCGGGTGAGCCCCGGGTCCTTCTTCACGACCACGAGCCGCACGACCTCGCCCGATTTCTCGTCCGGGGTCGCCACGGCGCACACCTCGAGCACCCCGGGCATCATGGCCACCACGTCCTCGACCTCGTTGGGGTACACGTTGAAGCCGGAGACGAGGATCATGTCCTTCTTGCGGTCGACGATCTTCACGTAGCCGCGCTCGTCCATGAACCCGATGTCGCCGGTGCGAAAGGCGCCGTCGGCGAACATCACCTTGGCGGTCTCGTCGGGGCGGTTCCAGTACCCTTTCATCACCTGCGGGCCGGCGATGCAGATCTCCCCGGTCTGGCCGCTGGGCAGGACGTTGCCGTCATCGTCGCGGATCGTGACGATGGTCGAAGGCAGCGGAAGGCCGGCGGTGCCGTTGAAGCGTGCATCCTTCACCAGCGGATTGATGCAGGCTCCGGGCGAGGTCTCCGTGAGGCCGTATGCCTCGATGAGCGGCGTCTTCGTCACCTCGAGCCAGCGCTCCGCCACCGCTCGCTGCACGGCCATGCCGCCGCCAAGGGTCAACTTGAGGCCGGTGAAATCGAGCGCCGCGAAGCCCGGCGTATTCATGAGCGCGTTGAAGAGCGTGTTCACGCCGGTGATCGCGGTGAACCGGTGCTTGCCGAGTTCCGCGACGAATCCCGGCAGGTCGCGGGGATTGGGAATGAGCACGTTCTTCGCCCCGAACTTCATGAAGGTGAGGCAATTCCCGGTGAGCGCGAAGATGTGATACAGGGGCAGCGCCGTGATCACGATTTCGCGCCCTTCCTCCAGGCCGGTGCCGACCCAGTTCGACACCTGCAGGAGGTTCGAGACGAGGTTTCGGTGGGTCAGCATCGCGCCCTTGGACACGCCCGTCGTGCCGCCCGTGTACTGGAGGAAGGCGATGTCGTCGAGGCCGATGGGCGGAGGAGCGAGGCGATGCGACCGGCCGGCGGCCATCGCATCGGGAAAGGAGACGGCCCCGGGGAGGCTGAACGGGGGCACCAGCTTCTTCACGCGCTTGACCACGAAATTGGCCAGCAGCGATTTCGGGAATCCGAGCATGTCGCCGACCTGGGTCGTGACGACCGTCTTCACCTTCGTGCGGCCGATCACGTCCTCGAGTGTCTTTGCGAAGTTTTCGAGAATGACGATGGCCTCGGCGCCGGAGTCGTTCAGCTGGTGCTCGAGTTCCCGCGGCGTGTACAGGGGATTGCAGTTCACGGCGACCAGCCCGGCGCGCAGCGCGCCGAAGATGGCCACCGGGTACTGGAGGAGGTTCGGCATCATGAGCGCCACCCGCGCGCCCTTGCCGAGGCCCGCAACACTCTGCAGCCAGCCGCCGAAATCCGCGGATAGCCGGTCGAGGTCCCGGTAGGTGATGGCTGCACCCATGCAGCAGAATGCCGGGAGGTTCGCGAAGCGGTTGCAGCTCGTCTCGAGAATGTCGCGGATGCTCGCGTAGTTGCCGAGATCGATGTCGGCCTCCACACCCGGCGGGTAGGATTTGATCCAGGGACGTTCCATGTTCTCCTCGCTGTGGCTCGGGGCTCGTCTCGTCCCCGATGCCGTGATGCCGTTGGCGCCGCCGTGCCCGCCGCCTCGTCAACGCGGCGGCCAGCATCGGCGGTCCAAGTCTACCTCACGGCCGCCGGCGGCGAAGAATAGTGTGATTGCTCTAATGCTGCGGCCTAGAATCGTGTTCATGATCACGGCGGCCCACCCGGTGGGGGTGCGGCGCCAGACTTCCCTAAGGAGGAACCATGGCTACCCGTAAAACCAAGGCTCGCACGAAGAAGGTCAAGACCGCCCGCACCGGCAAGTCCGCCGCCGACAACCAACTGTCCCAGGCGGTCACGGCATCGGCCCAGAAGATCTGGCTCGCAGGCCTTGGCGCGTTCGCCCGCGCCCGCACGGAAGGCGACAAGCTTTTCGACCTGCTCGTCGAACAGGGCAAAACGCTGCGTTCCCGCAGCGAACGCGCCGCCGACCAGGCGCTGAAGACGGTGCGCTCGCAGGCCGACGCCACCCTGTCCACGGCGCAGGGCAAGTGGGACAAGCTCGAGCAGGTGTTCGAGGACCGGGTTTCCCGCTCGCTCAACCGGCTGGGCGTGCTCACGAGCAAGGATGTGGACGGGCTGGCCCGCCAGGTTTCCGACCTGAACGACAGCGTGCGCGCGCTGATGGGTGGCGCGGCCCCGAAACGCGGACGCAAGGCGCCGGCGAAGAAGAAGACCCGCGCGAAGAAGTCCGCGCGCCGCACGGCAAAGTGACGCGGGAGGGCGCTGCCCTCCCCTAGTGGCTCCTCCTCATCCTTGTCCGCGCCCCGGCGCCTGCCGGGGACCGAAGGATGTTCCAGGCCCGCCCGAGTACCGGCGGGCCATTTTTTTCAGTCCCGCGTAACGCGCTCGACCAGCTTCACGTAGGCCTTCATCGCGTCCTCGGCGCCGGTCCCCTTCAGCTTCGCCCACGCTTCGTACTTGGCCCGGTTCACGAAGTCCGTGAAGCCCGGCTTGTCCCCAGTCACGTCGCCTTCGGTGGCCTGCTTGAAGTGCGCGTAGAGCTTGAGCTTCAGGTCGTTGCCGGGGTCCTTCTTCGCCTTCAGGACCGCGGCCGCGGCCGCCTCGAACTGCTTCTTCACGTCGGCCATGCGGTTTCTCCTCGATCCTTTGCCCCTTGGGCGATGGTGCTAAAGTTAGCCGAAACCGCCCGCCTGCCGCAATGGCGCGGCACCGCCAACGAGAAGCCAGGAGCAGACATCCGATGTCGCAGGTCCGCAGAGAACGCGTTTCCGGCGTCGATACCGCGTGGCTGAGAATGGACCTGCCGACCAACCTCATGGTGATCGTCGGCGTGATGATGTTCGACGGAAAGCTCGAGTTGCGGCGCGTGAAGCGCACGATCGAGAACCGCTTCCTCGCGTTCCGGCGCCTTCGACAGAAGGCGGTCCAGGACCAGACGGGCGCCTGGTGGGAGGACGACGAGAACTTCGATCTCGACTCGCACGTGCACAGAATCGCGCTGCCCGGGAAGGCCGGGAAGGCGGAACTGCAGGCCTTCGTGAGCGACCTCGCCTGCACCCCGCTCGACGCGACCAAGCCGCTCTGGCAGTTCCACCTGGTGGACAACTACGAAGGCGCAAGCGCGCTGGTGATGCGCATCCACCACTGCTACGCCGACGGGATAGCCCTCGTGCAGGTGATGCTGTCGATGACCGAGAAGACGGCGAAGGCGAGCCTCACGCATCCCGGGGAGAGCATCGAGACGTCCACGAGCGCCGAGTCCGATTTCTGGGAGCAGATCCTGCGCCCCGTGACCGGCGCGCTGGAGGGCGCATCGCGCGTGGGACGCACCCTCATCGACCAGGGCAGGGAAATCGCCGCGAACCCGGCGCTCGCCCAGGAGGCCCTCGAGGGCGTCACGCGCAAGGGAATGGACTTCGCGGGGGAACTCGCCCGGCTTGCGCTCATGGGAAACGACTCGCCCACGCGTTTCAAGGGCCGGTTGGGCGTGAGAAAGCGTGTCGCCTGGGCCGAGCCGCTGCCGCTCGAGGAGGTCAAGGTGATGGGCAAGGCCCTGGGCTGCTCCATCAACGATGTCCTGCTCGCGATGGCGACTGGAGCGATGCGGGACTACCTGGCGGCACGCGGCGACGCGGTGGACGGCCTGGGCATCCGGGCCATCGTGCCGGTGAACCTGCGACCGAACGGCAAGGCCCGGGAACTGGGCAACCAGTTCGGGCTCGTGTTCCTGGATCTCCCCATCGGCCTGGAACATCCCTTCGAACGCCTCTACGAAGTTCGCCGGCTCATGCAGGCGCTCAAGGGTTCCTACCAGCCGCTGATCGTGCTCGGGCTCCTGCACACCGTCGGCTACGGTCCGAAGATCCTCCAGGAGCAGATCACGACGCTGCTTTCCCAGAACGCATCGGTGGTGATGACCAACGTACCGGGCCCGGCACATCCGGTCTATCTCGCGGGCCGCCGGATCGACGAGCTCAATTTCTGGGTCCCGCAATCGGGCGGCATCGGCATGGGCGTGTCCATTCTTTCCTATGACGGCCGCATCCAGTTCGGCCTCATCACCGATGCCGGGCTCGTGCCGGATCCGGACCGGATCGTGGCGCGATTCGAGGACGAGTTCGAGAAGCTCATGTGGCTCACCCTGATGTCTCCTTGGGAAGATGCGGACTCCGCCGCGCGCCCGGCGGCCACCAAGGCGGCAACCGCGAAGAAGAAGGAAGGCCGTCCGAAGAAGCCACGCAAGGACGCGCCCGGCACTGACCAGAAGATCCCCAAGCGCTTCCGGGGACTCTAGATTACCCGCGTCGGCGGCTGAGCCCGCCGGCCGCGCGCGAAACCCGCCGACTGTTGCCCTCGGGCGACAATGCGCCCCGCGAACGCGCTGCATTCCCGTTTGCAAACAATGCCTTGCAGAGATGGCATCAAAGTTGCCCTTGTGGGGGCCACGACATGCTTATCCCTGGGAGGACTATCGTGACAGCCACGGGCATTTCCGGCGCGTTCTGGCGCCACGCACTGCGATTGATTCGTGCATTGATTCCGGCGTTGGCGCTGATCGCGGGCCTGGCCGGGCCTGCCCGGGCAGCGAACTACACGGACATCTGGTGGAATCCCGGCGAGTCGGGATGGGGGGTGACGCTCACCCATCACCACGACAAGGTCTTCGCGGTCTGGTACATCTACGACGACGCGGGCAAGCCCCTGTGGGTGTTCATGTCCGATGGCGCGTTCTCGAACGGCGGCCGCACGTTCTCCGGCGACGTCCACCGCACCTCCGGGCCCTCCTATCGGGATGCGAACTTCACCTGGAGCCGCGTGAAGGTGGAGCGCGTCGGAACCGCCCGGATCGATTTCGCCGAGGACGACGTAAGCGCCACGATCACCTATTCGGTTTCCGGGACGAACATCACGAAGGCGGTTTCACGGCAGCCATTCGGCAGCGCGCCGGCGAACGCGCCGCACGACCTGAGCGACCTGTGGTGGAATCCCGACGAATCGGGCTGGGGACTCACCCTCAATCACCACGGGGACAACATTTTCGGCGTCTGGTACACGTACGACACGAACCAGAAGCCACTGTGGATCGTCCTGCCGGGCGGCACGTTCAACGGCAACACCTTCTCCGGCAAGCTCTACACCACGACGGGTTCCCCGCTCGGCAAGCCCTTCGTCGCGGCGAACACGAAGCTGACCGAGGTCGGCGTGGCCACCATCGTCTTCGAAGGCGCGAAGGCGCGCTTCACCACGATCGTCCACGGCTTCGCCCAAACCAAGACGATCTCCCGCCAGCCATTCGGCACGCCGGCCGCCAACACGGCGCCCACGGTGACGATCGCCGCGGCGGCCAAGGCCAGTCCCGCCGTGGCACCCGCCACCTTCACGCTCGAGGCGCAGGCGAGCGACGCCGATGGCCGCGTGGCCAAGGTCTCCTTCTTCCGCAACTATGAGAAGGTCGGCGAGGCGAAATCGGCGCCCTACCGGCTGACGGTCGCCGGCGTCGAGGCCGGCACCTATCGCTTCTCCGCCCAGGCCACCGACGATCGCGGCGCGACCGCACTCGCCACGAGCGCCTCCGTGGAGGTGAAGAAGGGGGGATCGGGCGGAACTCCGGGAACCAACAAACCGCCGAAAGTATCCCTTACCGCCCCCGTCGCCAACGCCTTCTTTGCCCAATCCGCGAGCGTCTTCTTCACGGCCAGCGCTTCCGATACGGACGGCGCCGTCGCCCGCGTGGAGTTCTTCGCCAACTCCGCGAAGGTCGGCGAGGCAACGGGAGCGCCCTGGACCGCGACGTGGGTTCCGCCCGGCCAGGGTTCGTACAGCCTCACCGCCTTGGCGACCGACGACAAGGGAGCCACCACCACCTCGGCCGCCATCCTCGTCAGCGTATCGGGCCCGGCGCCGGTCATCGATGCAAGCACCCGGGATGCCGCGCGCTTTCTCACCCAGGCCACCTTCGGCATCAAGTCGACGCAGGAAGTCGTCGCGCTCCGGTCGCAGGGCTACGAGGCCTGGCTGAACATCCAGTTCTTGATGGCTGCCGCGTCCCATGTCCAGTACGTGAATGCCCGCAAGGCGGCCGGCGAGAAGGCGGACGAGGAAAGGGCCTACGAGGCGATCTGGCAGCAGTGGCTGAACGAGCCGGGACAGCTGCGCGCGCGCATGTCCTTCGCGCTGTCGCAGATCTTCGTCATCTCCAACATCGCGCCGGATCTCGACACCTATGCCATGTCCTCGTACATGGACATGCTCAACCGGAATGCCTTCGGCAACTACCGCCAGCTCCTCGAGGACGTGACCCTGCACCCGGCCATGGGCTACTACCTCAACATGATCGGCAGCAAGAAGGAGGACCCCGCCAAGGGCACGCACCCGAACGAGAATTTCGCGCGGGAGGTGATGCAGCTCTTCTCTATCGGGCTATACAAGCTCAATCCGGACGGCTCCCGGGTGGTCGATGGCCAGGGCCAGCCGGTACCCACCTATGACGAATCGGCAGTCAAGGGACTCGCCGCGGCGCTGACCGGCTGGAATTTCGCGGGCAACGACACCAGCAAGCCGTCCGTCTTCGACCCGGCCAAGGAGAATTGGCTCGAACCCATGGTGCCCTGGGAAATGTGGCACGACACGGCCCCGAAGACCCTCTTCGACGGGATCACGCTTCCGGCGAACCAGGGCGCGAGGAAGGACCTGAAGGACGCGCTCGATGCCCTCTTCCGGCACCCGAACGTGGGCCCCTTCGTCGGCCGGCAGCTGATCCAGCGGTTCGTCACGTCGAATCCGAGCGCGGCCTACCTCCGGCGCGTGGCGGCCGCTTTCGACGACAACGGCATGGGCGTGCGCGGCGACCTGCGCGCGGTAATCCGCGCCGTCCTGCTCGACCCCGAGGCGCGCGACCCGGCGAAGGCCGCCGAGCCGGGTTGGGGCAAGCAGCGCGAGCCCGTGATCCGGTTCGCGAATTTCCTGCGCGGCCTCAATGCCGCGAGCCCGAGCGGGCGAAACCGGATCTGGTACCTGGACGGCGCCGACCAGGGGCTCAACCAGAGCCCGCTTCTCTCGCCCAGCGTCTTCAACTTCTTCTCGCCCAACTACCGGCATCCCGGAGCGCTCGCGGCGGCCGGCCTCGTGGCTCCGGAGTTCCAGATCACCACGGAAACCAGCATGGTCGGCGGCCTCAATTTCTTCGGCAAGCTGATCCGCAATGGCTACTACGGCAAGGACGACACGCGACTGACGCTGAACCTCGCCGGCCTGAACGCGATGGCTTCGAACCCCGCCGACCTCGCGGACAGCCTGAACCTCCTCTTCATGAACGGGAATATGTCCGCGGCCACGCGCAACGCCATCATTTCGACCCTCGGTGCCATGGCCGCCCCGAAGACGGGCACGGGCGCCACCATCACGGACCGGGTCAAGGCGGCACTGATGCTGGTCGCCATATCCCCCGAGTTCGCCATCCAGAAATGACAGGGAGACCGACCGTGACGAATCGACGCGAATTTCTCCGCAGGCTCGCCGTGGCATGCACGGCGACGGCGGGCATGGGTGCCTGGAGCGACCTGCAACGGATGGCGGCGGCGGCGAGCCTTGCGTCCGCCAACCCGAAAGCCGCGGGCGAGGACTACCGCGCCCTCGTCTGCATCTTTCTTTTCGGGGGCAACGACGGCAACAACCTGGTGATCCCGACGAGCGCCACGGAGTACCTTCAGTACGCGAGCGGACGCACGCCCACCCTCGCCCTGGGCCAGGCGAGCCTCCTGCCGCTGAACGTGCGCAACACGCCCGGCCGCAGCTTCGCGCTTCACCCGGCCATGACCGGATTCCAGTCCCTCTTCAACCAGGGGCGGGCGGCGATCGTGGCCAACGCGGGGCCCTTGCGGGTGCCGACCACGCGCAGCCAGTACCGTGCGCGCTCGGTGCCCATTCCCCCCGATCTCTTCTCCCACAGCGACCAGCAGGCACAGTGGCAAAGCTCGATCTCCGACGGGGCTCCGCGCTCTGGCTGGGGGGGGCGCCTGGGCGACCTCATGAAGAGTGCCAACGGAACGAACCAGAGTTCGACCCTCATCTCCGTTTCGGGCAACAACCTGTTCGAGGTCGGCACGAGCATTTCGTCGTTCAAGGTATCTCCGGGAAACCTCCTGGGGTTCGACTTCTACAAGGGCGCGGGCTCGACTGACCCCGTTTCCCGGGGCATCTCGGAGATGCTCGCGATTCCATCCGTGAGCCTTTTCGAAGGCGCCTGGAAGGACGTGATCGACCGGGCCATCCAGAACCAGCAGATTCTCGCCAGCGCGCTGTCGAGCGTCCCGCCCTTCGCCACCGCGTTTCCGGCCACGGGACTGGGCGCGCAGATGCAGATGATCGCCCGGCTGGTGGCCGTGCGCGGTGCCCTGGGCCTGAAGCGGCAGGTCTTCTTCGCCTCGATCGGGGGGTTCGACACGCACGGCGACGAGCAGCCGGGAAGGCAGGCACAACTCCTGGGTGAAGTCAGCGCGGCGATGTCGGCTCTCTACAGCGCAACCGCGGAACTCGATTGCGCGGACCTCGTGACGAGCTTCACCGCCTCCGACTTCAACAGGACCTTCCCCTCGAACGGCAAGGGGTCGGACCACGCCTGGGGAAATCACCACCTGGTGGCCGGCGGCGCGGTTCGGGGAGGCGAGATGTACGGAAGCTTTCCGACGCTCGTGCGGGGCGGACCGGACGACACCGGCAGCGGCGGTCACTGGATTCCCACCACGGCGGTGGACCAGTACGCGGCGACCCTGGCCAGCTGGTTCGGCGTCGGCTCGGGGGACTTGAACACGATCTTCCCGAACCTCGCCCGCTTCCCGGCGGCAAACCTGGGCTTCATGGCCTGACCACGCTTCGGGCGGCTGCGCAATGAAACGGGCCGGCAGGAGCCGGCCCGATTCGTTTGCCGCGCGCCGGCTATCGCCGGCACCGGTTACTTCAGGTGCTTGGAAACCAGCTTGGTCATCTCGAACATCGAGACGGTCCTCTTGCCGCCGAAGACCTCGCGGAGCTTGTCGTCGGCATTGATGTTGCGCCGGTTGACCTTGTCCTGGAGGTTGTTCTTCTTGATGTAGGCCCAGAGCTTGCTCGTGACTTCCGTGCGGGGCTGGGCAGCGGAGCCGATCACGGCGGCGAGCGCGGCGCTCGGCATGAGGGGCTTCATGAATGCGGCGTTGGGCTTGCGCTTGGCGCCGGTCTTCTTGGGAGCGGCCTTTTTCTTGGCGGCCGGCTTCTTGGCGGCGGGTTTCTTGACCGCGGACTTCTTCGCGGCGGGTTTCTTGGCCGCGGGTTTTTTCGCGGCGGGCTTCTTGGCTTTCTTCGCTGCCATTCGGAATCCTCCAATCAGGTAGTGACGATTAGTTCAGTTGATCTCGCCGTTGAGAGGCGTGACAGGCGAGAGAATGCACACGCCAAAAACCGTTTGTCAATGAATTTTCACTCTGAAAACGTGCTTTCCACGCCCTGCGTCGCCGACGCGCAACACGCCGAGTAACCGTTCGCGTTCATTCGAGCTCGGCCTTCGCGGCTTCGACGTCGAGCTTCTCCATCGCGTCGCACGGTTCCAGCGCCGCCGCCTTCGCATAGAGGGCGGACGCCTCCCCCAGCGCCTTCTTGCCATGCATCATCACCAGCCCGTTGGCGAACTCGATGAGTGCGATCGCGGAATCCGGCGCGAGCTTTACGGCTTGGCGGAAGTGCTCCTCCCCCGATTCCTTCTTCGCCCCGTAGGTAAGTCCGCCGACCAGCGCCCCCACCTTGTCGATGATCTCGGCGTGGTAGGCGCCCATCGCCGAATGGGCCTCGGCGTGCTTCGGGGCGAGCTTGAGCGTGGCCTCGAGCGCGGCCCGGATGCGGCCTCCGTAGCCTTGCGCGAGGGCCTTGGCCACCGATATGCCCTGGCTGTAGCGCCCGGCAGCGTAGGCGAACTGGTAGTGCGCGTTCGCGTTCTTCGGCTCGGTCTCGGCCTGCGCCTGCGCCCGGTTCATCGCCTCCTCCAGCAGCGCCATCCTGGCCGCCGCCTTCTTCTCGAGTCCATTGGCGTAGATCGACTGCGCCTTGTTCGCAACCGTGAGCCCCGCTCCCCCGGCCGCCAGCCCGAGCGCCACGGCCTCGGCAAAGGCGCCCCGGTGGTACAGCCTCCACGCCTCCTGCACCTTCGGATCCTTCGGAAACGGTTCGCAGTCGCCGCGGTGCAGGCGACCCCAGTGCTTCTTCAGCGCGTCCCCCGCGTAGGTGAACGCCTTGTCCGGATGGGGGAACGGACTCCATTTCGCCTTCGACATCGCCTTCTCCTCGCTATTCGACGTAATCGCGGCCGAGCCGCTCGAAGTGCCGCCGCGCCTCGCCCGACAGGTAGGGCGCAACCAGGGACATCACCTGGAACGCGCCGGCGCCCGGAACACCGGCGTCGGCCGACTCCCGCTCGCCGCGGACGACCCGGTAGTTGAGCCAGTAGGTGGCGACGACCAGCACGTTGAGCGCCAGGGCGCGTATTTCCGCCGGGGAGGCGGTCATGAGCCCCGAATGCGCGAGCCCCCGGCACAGTCCTTCCACGGCCACGAGTTTGGCGTCGACGATCCGGTTGAACCGGTCCCGCAGGCGGCGGTTGCGCCCGACGATGTCGTCCAGGTTGCGGTAGAGGAAGCGGTAGTCCCAGATCGCCTCGAACATCAGGTGCAGGTAGAGCCAGAGGTCCTCTATCGCGCCGGCGCCGGCCACCGGATCCGGAGGCTCCAGCGAGATGCGCTCCTCGAACCGTTCGAAGAGCCGCTCGACGATCTGGTCCTTGTTCCGGAAGTGGTAGTAGAGATTGCCCGGGCTGATGTTCAGCTCGTCGGCGATCATCCCCGTGGTGACGTGCGCCTCGCCGCGCGTGTTGAAGAGCGCGAGGCTCACGGCGAGAATGCGTTCCCGCGTGCGCAGGGTGCGCACCGCGTTTCCGTCGAGGACGGGCCGGCCGGCGGGAGCTTTCGCCATGGCCGGAGAGGTTATCACGCCGGGGCGCGGTCCTTCGCGGCGAGCCAGCGCCTGAGGTCCACGAGCGTGTCGCGAAGCTCGGCGGCGGCCACGGGCAGGCGCCAGACCGCAGGCAAGGCGCCCGCGCGGCCCTTCGGGTGCAGGCCTATCCGCCGGTTCGGGTCCTGGAGGACCTCCATGCGAAGCCGGATCCCGTGCCGGGCGAGGATCGGTTCGAGCTCGTGGCGCCGGCGCAGGATGTCGTGCCGCGTGCGTTCATAGGCGTGCTCGCAGAGCCGCGCCCGCATCGAGTAACTGAAGATGTTGGTGAAGAAGATCTCGCTGTCGTCGGCATCCGGCTCGAACAGCACGACGTCGGCGTCGCGGTACTGGCTCCGGTACTTCGATATCCCCACCGCCATCCGGGAGTGGATGATGGCCCGGAAAGTCTGCGAGAGCACCACCGGCAACCCCCCTTCGACCAGGCGGCGGTGCCGGCCCCGTCCCTTTTCGGCGGCGAGCCCGGCGTCGTAGGGGACCAGGGGATTGACGCAGATCACGAGCTTCGCGCCGTCGTTGAGCGCCTCGGAAGCGTGCAGCGTCTTCTTGAGCGCCCCGTCCACGAAGCTGTGCCCGTCGATCTCGACCGGAGGGAAGAGACCCGGCAGCGCGGCACTCGCCTGGACCGCCTGGGAGATGGGCACGTGATCGTGCCCAGGCCGGCCGAAGCTCACGCTCTCGCCGCTGTCCAGGTCTGTCGCGACCAGGTAAAGCCGGCGCTGGAGCTTGCGGAAGTCGTCGGTCCGCCCTGGCTGGGTGAAGACGGCGTGCAGGTACTGGTGGATCGTGTCATTGTCGAAGACGCCCGTGGGAATGGCGCGTCCCAGCGCCGCGAAGGACTCGAGCGCCCCGCGTGCGAAGGGCTGGCGGACGAATTGCCAAAGCGAGTCCAGCAGGATCGGGGGCACCGAACGGGCCCGCCGCAGGTACTCGCGGAATGCCGGGCGCATGAAGACTTCCGGCGTGAGGGCGCCCTCCTCCTCATCGCCCTCGATGAAGATCCCGTATATCTCGGAGACGTGGACGCGATTGGCGAGCGCAGCCGCAAGGAAGCTGCCCGCGCTCACCCCGACATAGATGTCGAGGTTGTTCAGGTCCACCCCTTCCAGCGATTCGTGCAACGCCATCAGGGCGCCGATCTCGTAGACGGCGCCGAAAGGCCCGCCTCCGGCCAAGGCGAGTCCCACCAGGGGCTTCGCCCTCCCGGCACGGGCCAGCCGCCGCGTGCCCGATCCGGGCTTCGCGGCGACCTTGCGCGGATTCGGTCCGCGGGCCATTGCCTACCGGGCTGCGCGGACGCGGGCGCGGTGAAGCTTGTCGACGCTCGCCTGGAGCTGGGTCACCTGGCGCGACAGCGCGCGAACATCGCGGACGGTCGGAACGCCAAGCTTCGAAATCGTCCTGGAGACCCGTTGCTCGAACACCTTCTCCAGGTGGGAGACGGCTTCGACGGTCTTCGCGCGGGCATCCTCCGCCGTGGCGACGGCCGCCTTGCGGGCCTTTTCCGCCTTCGCGATCGCCATGCGGCGGCTGCGGGCCTCGAGCGCCGCGCCCTGTTTCACGAGGGCGTCGAACGCACCGACGGCGGATTGGCGGACGCCGGAAGCGGCCTGGACGCCGGCCTCGAGCGCCTTCTGCGCGGAAGCGCGGATCGTGCGGGCTGCACGGGCGGGCGTGACGGAAGCGGTTCTGGTCTTGCGGGTGCGTGTGGTGCGGGCCATTGCTCGTCCTTTCGTCTTCGGTTGCTATCCGCCGCCGCCTCCGTGGAGGGGTGGCGGCACCCGGGGCGAAAGTGCCTCGGTGTCAGGAGGAAGCGTAGGCGAAAGCATTAGAGGGGACACACTAAATATGCCGCCCGGGGCACGGGGCGACCGGGGATATCGAGGCGCGCGAGTGTATCATTCGCACCAAAACGCCCGCGCTTCCCCCAGGAGAATCCCATGTCCTACTTCGTGACCGGCGGCACCGGTTTCATCGGCCGCTTCCTGATCGACCGCCTCCTCGAGCGCGAGGGAACCGTCTTCGTGCTCGTGCGCAAGAGTTCGGTCGGGAAACTCGACGCCCTGCGCTCGCGCTGGGGTGGCGAGGCCGGCCGCGTTGTCGCCATCGTCGGCGACCTGGCCAAGCCAAAGCTCGGCGTATCGGCCGCGGATGCCGCGAAGCTCAAGGGGAAGGTGAAGCACCTCTTCCATCTCGCCGCGATCTACGACCTCTCCGCGGACGCCGAAAGCCAGGAGAAGGCGAACATCGACGGCACGCGTCATGCCGTCCAGCTTGCGGAAGCCATCGCAGCCGGCTGCGTGCACCACGTGAGCTCGATCGCTGCCGCAGGCCTCTACGACGGTGTCTTCCGCGAGGACATGTTCGAGGAGGCCGAGGAACTCGACCATCCCTACTTCAGGACCAAGCACGATTCGGAGGCCGTCGTGCGCAAGGAATGCAAGCGGCCCTGGCGCGTCTACCGGCCGGCCATGGTCGTCGGGCACTCGAAGACCGGGGAGATCGACAAGATCGACGGACCGTACTACTTCTTCAAGCTCATCCAGAAGATGCGGAAGGCGCTTCCGCAATGGATGCCCACGGTCGGCATCGAGGGCGGGCGCATCAACATCGTCCCGGTCGATTTCGTCGTCGACGCCCTGGACCACATCGCCCACCGGAAGGGCCTGGACGGCGGCTGCTTTCACCTCACCGAAACGGAGCCGAGGCGCGTCGGCGAGATCCTGAATCTCTTCGCCAAGGCCGCGCACGCGCCGCAGATGACGATGCGCCTGAACGCCAAGATGTTCGGGTTCATCCCGGACTTCGTGGTCGACTCGGCAATGTCGCTCGCCCCGGTGCGGCGGATACAGAAGCAGGTCCTCGCCGATCTCGGCATTCCGAAGGAGATGTTCAAGTTCATCAACTACCCCACTCGCTTCGACAACCGCGAATGCGTCAAGGCGCTCAAGGGTTCCGGGATCACCGTGCCCCCCCTCGAGGACTACGCCTGGCGTCTGTGGGATTACTGGGAGCGCAACCTCGATCCCGATCTCTTCATCGACCGCACGCTCGCGGGAAAGGTGAAGGACAAGGTGATCGTCATCACCGGCGGCACCTCCGGGATCGGGGAGGCTACCGCCTACAAGATGGCGGAGGCCGGCGCGCAAGTGGTGGTCGTGGCGCGCGATCCGGAGAAGGCCGCGCCGGTCATGGCGAGGTTGAAGACGCTTGGCGGCAAGGCGAAGTTCGTCTCGTGCGACCTCGCGGACATGGCCGACTGCGACCGGCTCGTCGCGACGGTCCTCAAGGAGTTCGGGCGGTGCGACTTCCTCGTGAACAACGCCGGGCGCTCCATTCGCCGCGGCATCGCCTCGTCCTTCGAGCGCTTCCACGACTTCGAGCGCACGATGCAGCTCAACTACTTCGGCAGCCTTCGCCTGATCATGGGCTTCCTGCCGTCGATGATGAAGCAGAACCGCGGGCAGGTGATCAACATCTCCTCGATCGGCGTGCTTACCCAGGCCCCGCGCTTCTCCGCCTACGTGGCCTCGAAGTCCGCCCTCGACTCGTTCACGGGCTGCGCGGCGAGCGAGTTCGCGGACAACAACATCGCCTTCACCACGATCAACATGCCGCTGGTGAAGACGCCGATGATCGCGCCCACCAAGCTCTACAGCAACGTGCCCACGCTCACCCCGGAGCAGGCCGCGGACCTGGTCGTCGAGGCGATCGTCTACCGGCCCGTGCGCATCGCCACGCGGCTGGGCATCTTCGGCGCGCTCCTGCACGCGGTGGCGCCCAAGGCCACGCAGATCATCCTCAACACGGCCTTCCGGATGTTCCCCGATTCCACCGCCGCGCAGGGCCGCAAGGAAGGTGCGCGCGAAGTCGAACTCACGCCCGAGCAGGTGGCCTTCGCCCAGGTCACCCAGGGCATCCACTGGTAGGAGATCAATCCATGGAAGCGCTCGTCGTCGCACCGTTCGCCGCAGGCTGGGGCACCCTCGCGCTGATCAACGCCGGGCTCGCGCAGTCCAAGAACCGCAGTGGGCTCCTGTGGTTCCTGGTGTCCGTCCTCCTGGGGCCCCTCGCCACCCTTCTCGTGGTCGTCTTGCCGAAGGCGGACTGATTCATGGGCGCCCTCCCGAAGGCGGGGGACGCGGCACCCGACTTCCAGGGCGTCACCACCGACGGCGCACGGGTTTCGCTCGCGGACTTCCGGGGAAGGAAGCTCGTGCTGTACTTCTACCCGATGGACGACACGCCGGGCTGCACGAAGCAGGCGTGCTCGCTTCGCGACCACAACGCGCAGATCGCCGCGAAGGGAGCGGCGATCCTCGGCGTGTCCACCCAGGACGAGGCCTCGCACCAGAAGTTCACGGCCAAGTACCGCCTCAACTTTCCCCTGCTCGCCGACAAGGGTGGCCGGGTGGCGCGCGCGTACGGGGCGATCGGAGGCGCCGGAATCCTGTCGGCGGCCAAGGCGCTGGTCGGCATGGCCGACCGCGTGACCTTCATCATCGACGAGAACGGGCGCATAGCGCACGTGATCGACCGGCCCGACGTGGCCAACCACGCCGAAGAAGTCCTGGCGCTCCTCTAGCCGGCGCCCCGACCGGCGACGCGAGCGACTTCTTCTAGCACCGCGCGGTGCACCCGGGCATCCGCCAGCATCGCCAGGTGCGCGACACCGTGGACCGGGATGTTGCGGGCCCAGGAAATCCTGCTGGAATCCTGTGGGGCCACGAGATTGTCGTGCACCGTGTACACGGAAAGAACCGGGACTCCCGGCCCCGATTCGCCCTCGGAACGAGCGAGGTCGCGAAGGAAGTCGCTGCCGGCGCGCATCTGACGGCCGTTCGCCCCGACGCCGAGCGCGGCGAGCACCGTTCCGTGGTGCGGGCTCGCCAGCGTGATGAGCGCGGCGACCCGTCCCGCGCCGTGTTCGCGCAGGTAGGCACGCGCCACGAGCCCACCCATGCTGTGGCAGATGAGCACCACCCGGGGCTGCCCGGTCGCCTCGGTCACTTCGCGCACGACCCGTTCCAGGTGCGCGGCAAACGTCTCGATCGGCGCCAGGATCGCAGGCAGGCTGGGCGCGAAGACCGGGCCGGCGCCGGCGGCGTCCAGGGCGCGCACCAGGCTGCACAGGGTGCCCCGATTGGAAAAATAGCCGTGCACGACGACGACAGGAACGCGCGGTGAGGGCCCCAGGGTCGGATCCGCCCGCAGCACGGAGTTCTCGAGCGGAAGCCACAGGAAGTTGTTCGCGAGCATGGCGCGCCATTCGCCGGCGACCAGGGTGGCGGAACCCGTGAGGCCGAGCTGTTCCCCGGGCGCGCGGGCCGAACGCGCCAGCCACGAGATGCCGAGCGAGACGCACACGAGGGCGAGGCGGACCAGCACGGCGCCGCCCACGGCGCCGGCCACGAGCACCGCGGCGGACCAGCCGTGCCTCGCGGATAGCCACGCGCCCAGCGCGCACCAGGCGAGGAACTCGGCGGCAAGTGCGGCGCGAACGAGGTTTGCGAACATGCGGTTCGAGTATACCTTTCGCGCGCCGCCGCACCCCGAGGTGCGTGATACCATTTCGCGCACTCCACGCACCCCCACCAAGAACAGAATCGCGCGATGCCGCTTCACGCCGCAACGATCTTCCTGAGCGCGTTCCTGCTCTTCCTCGTCCAGCCCGTCCTCGCCAAGCTGATCCTGCCCTGGTTCGGCGGGGCCGCCATCGTCTGGACCACCTGCATGGTGTTCTTCCAGTTCGTCCTGCTCACCGGCTACGCGTACTCCCACTGGATCACGACGAACGTGGTCTCGCCCCGGCAGAACTGGATCCACGTGGGCCTGCTTCTCGCGAGCCTCGCGTTCCTGCCGATACTGCCCGGCGAATCCTGGGCTCCCTCGGGGGACGAGAATCCGGTCGTGCGCATCCTCCTGCTCCTCGCCGCAACCATCGGGCTGCCCTACTTCCTGCTGTCGACGACGAGCCCGCTCGTCCAGGCCTGGTTCGCGCGCGAGTTCCCCGGTTCCAGTCCCTACCGCCTGTTCGCCCTGTCGAACTTCGCGTCCATGCTCGCCCTGCTGGGCTACCCGTTCCTCTTCGAGCCCTGGCTCGCGAGCCCGCAGCAGTCCTGGGCCTGGTCCGGCGGCTACGTGCTCTTCGTCGCCCTGTGCGCGTGGCTCGCCTGGCGCAGCCGCGAACTGCCACCCCTCGAACGGGCCGCGATGAGCGCGCAGGAGTCCGCGGAGCCGCGCCCCCGGGCCCGCATGCTGCTCATCTGGCTGGCGCTCGCGTCGATGGGCTCCGTGGTGCTGCTCGCCGTCTCCAACCACCTCACGCAGAACATCTCGTCGATCCCGCTTCTCTGGGTGATACCGCTTGCCGTCTACCTGCTCACCTTCATCCTGTGCTTCGAGGGCACGCGCTGGTACCGCCGCGACGCCACCCTCGGCCTGCTCGTGTGGATCGTGTGCGTGATGGCGTGGTTCCTGGCCGACAAGCGCCTGCAGTTCGAACTCGCGTGGCATGTCGGCGTGTTCGTGGCGGGCCTGTTCATCATCTGCATGTTCTGCCACGGGGAACTCGCGCGGCTCAGGCCCGGACCCCGGCATCTGACGCTTTTCTATCTCGTCGTGGCCCTGGGAGGGGTGACCGGCGGCATTCTCGTGGGCATCGTCGCGCCGCTGGCGCTTCCGGGCTACCTGGAGCTCGAGATCGCGCTCGTCATCGTGGCGGGGCTCGCCGTGATGCTCAATCTCGACCGCCCGAAGCCCATCGTCGCCATGTTCGCGGCCGTCACCGTGTTCACCGCGGGGGCGCTCGCCTTTCGCGTCGAGAGCTTCACCGAGGACACGGTGCTCGTCGAGCGCAACTTCTACGGCGTCCTGCGCGTGAAGGAGGTGCTGGCGCGCGAGGACGACCCGGAGACGCGCTACCGTTCGCTGGTGCACGGCGCCATCCTGCACGGCGAGCAGTGGATGAGCGACAAGTACCGCAGGGCGGCGACGACCTACTACAAGACCAGCTCCGGAATCGGCAAGACGATCCTCGCCCATGCGGGCCTTCCCATCAAGGTGGGCATCATCGGCCTGGGCGCGGGAACGCTCGCCACCTACGGCGATGCCGACGACACTTTCCGCTTCTACGAGATCAACGCGGCGGTTCCGCGCATCGCGCGCGAGCAGTTCACTTACCTCGCCGACAGTCCGGCCACGATCGAGATCGTCCTGGGGGACGCGCGGCTGAAGCTCGAACGCGAACCCGCACAGGGGTTCGACGTCCTCGCCGTCGACGCCTTCTCCGGCGACTCCATCCCGGTCCACCTCATCACCCTGGAGGCCGTCGGCGCCTACCTTCGGCACATGAAGCCGCAGGGCGTCATCGCCTTCCACGTCTCCAACCGGTTCCTGGACCTGAAGCCGGTGCTGCTGGCCATTTCCGAGAAGCATGGCCTGGAGTACGCCTTCGTGCACGAGACGGGCGAGGACGGAGCCACGACCAGCGACTGGGTGCTCCTCACGCGCCACAAGCCGTTCATCCTGCGCCCGGAGATCGTGCTTTCGACGGAGCCGGTCGCGCCGCAGCCCGACTGGCGGCTGTGGACGGACGCCTACAACAACCTGCTGCAGGTCTGGCGTCGCTAGCGCTGGCGGCGAAGGCTCGCGGCCACCCGCTCGGCCACGAGACCGCTCACGCGCTCGTTCGATTCCTGCGTCACACCGGCGATGTGGGGCGTGAGTATGAGATTGGGCGCGTCGGCGAGCACGCTTGCAGCGGCGAGCGGCTCGTCCTCGAAGACGTCCAGGGCCGCGCCGGCCAGCCTGCCCGCGTGAAGCGCCCGGGCGAGCGCGGCCTCGTCCACGATGCCGCCCCGCGCGGAGTTCACGAGGATCGCACCGGGCTTCATGCGGGCGATCCGCTCCTCGCCGATGAGTCGGCGCGTTTCAGGGACCAGCGGCACATGCAGGGACACGATGTCCGCTTCCGCGAGCAATGCATCCAGGCCGCGCGGCGCGACGCCAAACTCCCTCCACGCGGAGTCTTCTCCCGCCAGCGCGGGATCGTGCCCCACGAGGCGCAATCCCATGGCCGCCGCCTTGCGGGCGGTCACGCGACCGATGCTGCCGAAACCCACCAGGCCCATCGTCTTGCCCGCGATCTCGCGTCCCTGGGACAGCATCTGGCGCGGCCAGCGACCGGCGGCCACGGCGGACGATGACCGGTACGCCGCGCCGCGCAGCAGGATCATCGCCATCGCCAGCACGTATTCCGCGACCGACTCGGCATTCGCGCCGGTGGCCGGGATCACCTCGATCCCGCGCGCGGCGCACGCCGCCAAGTCTATGTTGTCGAGCCCGACCCCCAGCCGGCCCACGACACACAGCCGCCCGGCGCCGGCCAGCGCGTCGCCGCGAACCTGCGACCGGTTGCGCACGATCCACGCATCGGAATCACCGAGCGCCGCGGCGAGGCCCACCGGATCGTCGACGAGAGCCGGTCGGTAGTCCACGTCGAAGTCGCGCGCCAGGAGCGCCACGGCGGGCGCATCCATGTTCTCTGAGATGACGATGCGTGGCATGGCTCGAGGCGTTTTTGGGAGGCTCACGGGGGTCGTGGCGAGTCTATCACGCGATCATTTCCGGCCTGCCGCGAGCCAGGCCGTGATCTCCTCGCGATCGTGATAGAGATGCTTCATCCTGAGCCGGTACGGCGTTCCGGCGAGCGCTTCCTCGACGATGCCCCGTGCCCGAAGGACCTCCTCCCAGCGCTTCTTCATCGGCAGCTTCAGGTTGAAGATCGCCTCCCGGCACCAGCCGCGGGCGATCCATGCCGAAGCCAGCGTGCAGACCCGCGAGGGGCTCTCCACCATGTCGCACACCATCCAGTCCACGGTCTCGGGTGGACGAAAGCGAAAGCCGTCCTCGCGCCGGTGCTTTACCTGCCCGGAATCGACGAGGGCCGCATCCATCGGGCCGTTGTCGACGGCGGTCACCATGAGCCCGCGACGGACGAGTTGCCAGGTCCAGCCGCCCGGAGAGGCGCCGAGGTCGACCGCCGTCATTCCCGGGCGCATTCTCGTCGCAAGGGCAGTCTCGCCCACGAAGGTCTCCAGCGCTTCCGCAAGTTTCAGCGTCGAGCGCGATGGCGCTCCCCGCGGCATCCGCATCCGCGCGATTCCCATGGGCCGGGGCGAACCGGCGCCCACGCGCGAAACGCCGACCAGGCAGGCCGTGCCGCCCAAGAAGAAGACATGCAGGCGATCTTTCGCCGACTCGGCGTCGACGCGCACGCCCGCCCTCGACAGGGCCTGCCGCAGGTGCGGTTCGAGCGGGCGTATGAGCGCGGCAAGCGCCTTGCCGTCGTTGGTGTCGGGCGTCTCGAGGAACAGCTCGCGAAAGGCGCCTCCCAGTCGCGCGGCCTGCGTCGCGATTGGCGCGACACGATCGCCCACGGGAAGGTCCGCGAGCAACTCCCCGCAGCGCACGATCTGCCTCGGAAACACGCAGTCGTTTGCGTCGAGCCGCCGTGCAAACGCCAGCCCCGCTACCTCGTCGTGGGGTCGAAAAAGCGCGAAGCCGGAATCCGGTCGGGCCTTCACGAAGCCCTCGAGACCCGCGTCGCGGGCAAGCGCGGTGAGCTCCTGCGCGCACTCCCGCTCGAATCCCGCGCGGCAGCTGGCGAGCAGGCCGGCCGCGCTCACGATCCCGCCATGGCGCCTTCAGGAGGCCGGGCATCGCGGAAGAGCGCGAAGAAGTTCGCAGTCGTAGCTTCCGCCACCGCGTCGAGGGTGAGCCCCCGGAGACGCGCGACTTCCTCGGCGACGTGGCGCACAAAGGCGGGCTCGTTGGTCTTGCCCCGGTGCGGCACCGGGGCGAGGTAGGGCGCGTCGGTCTCGACCAGCAGACGGTCGAGAGGCACCTGCCGCGCCACCTCCTGGACCACCTTCGCGTTCCGGAAAGTGACGATCCCGGAGAAAGAGATGTAGAACCCCAGCCGCATCGCGGCCTGCGCGACCTCGAGCGACTCCGTGAAGCAGTGCATCACGCCACCCACCTCGGACGCGCCCTCCTCCTCGAGGATGCGCAGCGTGTCCTCTGCCGCCTCGCGCGTGTGGATCACCAACGGCTTGGCGCATGCCCGCGCCGCGCGGATGTGGACCCGGAAACGCTCGCGTTGCCAGGCGGTGTCGCCCTCAACGCGGAAGTAGTCCAGTCCCGTCTCCCCGATCGCGACGACCTTTGGATGGCCCGCGAGGCGCACGAGTTCCTCCACGCCCACCTCGCGCCCGTCGCTCCGCTCGTCCGGGTGTACGCCGGCGGTACACCACAGGTTGGGCCGGGACTGCGCGACTTCGCAAACGCCGGGGAATCCCGCGAGCGTGGTCGAAATGGTGAGCGCGTGCGTGACCCCCTGGGCGGCCATGCGATCGAGAAGCTCCGGAAGCCCGGCCCGCAGTTCCGGGAAATCGAGGTGGCAGTGGGAGTCGACGAGCATGACGCGCATTCTACCGGCGCCGCCCGCCCGCGCCCGGCAGGAGAACTAGATCGTGTGTGTCGGTCGCGAAGACTGCAGCGCCCCGGCGAGAAGACCCTCCACGCGCTTCTTCAGCTCGCGGCAGGGTTCGGTGTCCGGGAGTTGCACCCCCACGCCCTGGGGCCGGTTGCTCGCGGCGTGCGGGGGATTGACCCAGGCCACGTGCCCGTGGATGGGGATCTTCACGCTGTCGTCGAGCAGCGACAGCAGGACCAGCACGTCCTCGCCGAGCCGGTGATCCCGGGCGCTCGGGACGAATATCCCTCCGCCGCGCAGAAGCGGGATCCACGCGGCGTAGAGCGCGGCCTTCGAGCGGATGACGAGGGAGAACACCCCCGGACGCGCGACCGCCGGATCGTGTGCGGTGTCGTTCATGGTTCAGGCAAGTGTGGCTCGATTGTAGGCCATCATCAAGTGCTCCGCCACGAGCCTCGCGTTGAGCGGGTGCGCGACGAGCCGGCGGGCCTCGAGCAGTTCGCGGTCGAGGGCGAGCAGCCGTTCCAGGCGCGCGCGGCGCGCCTTGGCGCGCAAGGCCGGGCCCGCGTCGACGTGGTGCCGCGGTTCGCCCGCGCTCTTCACCCGGACGAGGTCATGCACCCAGGTCTGCATCACGAAGAGCGTGCGCTCGAGGAAGGCGCGGTCGAATCCTGCCGCGAACGCGAGTGCACGGGCGCCGTCCGGACGCGAAAGCTCGGCGACGACGCGGCAGCGCCAATCGCGCTCCTCGGGCTGCGCGAGTTCCGCGGCGAGCAACGGCGCTCCGCCGGCGAGCGCGAGGGCGACATCAGGCTCGCTCGCACCGGCGGCTTCGAGCCACGCGCGGGCCACGGACGCCGCCGGAACGCGCAGCGTGACGGATTCGCAGCGGCTGCGAATGGTCGCGAGAAGCCGGGCCGGGCGGTCGCTCACGAGGACGATCGCGGTGGCCGGCGGAGGTTCCTCGAGCGTCTTCAGGAGCGCATTGGCCGCCGCCGGCTGCAAGGCCTCCGCGGGGTGGAGCACGATGACGCGATGGCCCCCCCGGTGCGTCGACAGCGCGACGAACGCGCGGATCGCCCGGATCTGCTCGATCTTCACCACGAGGCTCTTCCTGCCGGCGTCCTTTCCCGCCTGCGCCGTGACCCCGTCGCCTTCGTCCTCCTCCGCGGACTCCGGGACGATCTCGCGGTAGTCCGGGTGATTCGCCTGCCCGAACCAGTGGCACGACGGGCACTGCCCGCACGCGAGCCGGTCGACCGGCGATTCGCACAGGAGGCTTCGCGCGAACTCGCGGGCGAACTCCCGCTTCCCGATACCGGCGCGGCCTGTCACCAGCAGCGCGTGCGGCAGGCGGTCGCGCCGTGCCATCAGGCGCGCCAACGGCTCGCGTAGCCACGGAATGGTCACGGAAACGTCCTCTCGAACTCGCGAACGAGGCGCTCGCGCACCTCCGCGAGGCCCCCCGAGGCGTCGATCACGTGCACGCGCGCCGGGTCCTCGCGGGCTCTCTCGAGATAGGCATCCCTCACCTTGCGGAAGAATTCCGCCGCCTCGCGCTCGAACCTGTCGGGGTCGCGGCTCTGCGCCCGCTGGCGCTCCAGCGCCACCCCGGGATCGAGATCGAAGAGAAAGGTCGCATCCGGGTTGCGGTGCGGGTGCACGAGGGACTGCAGCGCCCGGAACACGCCGCGGTCCAGGCCGCGGCCGCCGCACTGGTAGGCGAAAGTTGCGTCGCTGAACCGGTCCGACAGGACCCAGGCGCCGCGCGCCAGTGCGGGCTCGATCACGCGCACCAGGTGCTCGCGCCGCGCGGCGAACATGAGGAGCGCCTCCGTCGTGCCTTCCATAGGCTCGTGCAGGACCAGGTCGCGCAGCCTCTCCCCCAGGGGCGTGCCACCGGGTTCGCGCGTGACCACCACCTCGGCGCCACGGGCGCGAATGGTGCCGGCGAGTGACTCCAGGTGCGAGCTCTTGCCCGCGCCGTCGATTCCCTCGAAGGTGATGAACCGGCAGGTCGTCATGGTCTCCCCAATTGGTATCTTGCCACCGCGCGATTGTGCTCCTCGAGCGTCCGGGAGAACTGGTGCGTGCCGTCCCTGCGCCCGACGAAGTAGAAGTACGGCGTCGCCGCCGGGTTCGTCGCCGCCGCGATCGAGGCCTCGCCGGGCATCGCGATGGGCGTGGGAGGCAGCCCGTCGCGCGTGTAGGTGTTCCAGGGCGTGTCGGCGAGGAGGTCGCGCTTGCGGATGTTGCCGTCGAATCTCGTGCCCACGCCGTAGATCACCGTCGGATCGGCCTGCAGGCGCATCCCCTTGCGCAGCCGGTTCACGAACACCGATGCGATGGTGGAACGCTCCGCCGCCTGGCCGGCTTCCTTCTCGATGATCGAGGCGAGGATGAGCGCCTCGTACGGGCTCGCGAGCGGAAGCGCCGGGTCGCGCCCTTCCCAGGCGCGCGCGAGCCGAGTGGCCATCTCGGCGTGGGCGCGCCTGAGAATCTGCACATCGGTGGCCCCGGCGAGGAACCGGTAGGTGTCGGGAAAGAACCATCCTTCCAGCGCGGCCTCCTGCACACCGATCGCGGCCCGCATGTCCTCGACGGAAAGCCCGTCCAGCGTCATGCGGACGTGCGGGTGAGCCCGCATCTGCGCCATCCATTGCCGCATCGTGGTTCCCTCCACGAAGGCGATCTCGATCGGCAGGGCGTCTCCGGATGCGAGCTTGTCGAGGAGCTCGAGGGGCGTGAGGGGTGCCACGATCCGGTAGGTCCCGGCGCGCAGCGAACCGGCCTTGCCCAGCATGCGCCCGAGGAGCCAGAAGGAGTGCGGTTCGGGCAGCAGCCCGTCATCGGCGAGATTGCGGGACACGGTTTTCAGGCTCGCCCCGCCCTTCACGGTGAAGTCGAACGGGACCCGCGGCGGCTCGAGCGGGCGCAGGCAGAACCAGGCCGTCCAGCCGAGCGCCAGCAGCGCCGCGACCGACACCGCGGCGAAGGCGGCCCTAGGTGCTGCGCGCATCGTCGTCCTCCACGAGGCGTTGCATCCGGCGCGTCATTGCGCCGGGCTCCCAGCGGCGGTCGTCGAACGACGCGACCGGCCAGATGCCGATCACGCTGTTGGTGAGGAACACCTCGTCGGCCCGCGCCAGCTCGTCGAAGGCGACGTCCCGCACCTCACAGCGAATCGATCCGGCGCGCGCGAGATCGAGCACGCGTTCGCGCTGCGCGCCGTTCACGCCGCACCTGGACAGCGCGGGCGTCACGAGCCTTCCTTCCTCGCACAGAAAGACATTGCTCATGGTGGCCTCGACGAGGCGCCCCTCGGTGTCGGCGAGCAGGCCTTCGCGGATGGCCGGGTCGCGCCACTCGGCGCGCGCCAGGACGTTTTCCAGCCGGTTGAGCGACTTCACCCCGGCAAGGGCTGGCTGGATCGCCAGCGCGAGGTCGCACCTGCGCACCCTCACCCCGATCCTTGCCTCCCCGGGCGATGGCTCCGGCGCCGCGAAGGCCGCGACGATCCGTGTCGGTTCTGCGTCCTCGGCCACCGCGTAACCCCGACCGGAGGCGCCGCGCGTGACGATCATTTTTACTACGGCATCGCCGGGTGCGAGCCGGCGGACGTCTTCCCGAAGCAGCGCTTCGGGCGGGCAGGCCAGGCCGATGCGACGGCAATCGTGTTCGAGCAACCGCAGGTGACGCTCCCAGTTGAGCGCACGGCCCGTGCGCACGACGAGGGTGCGGAAGACGCCGTCGCCGTACGCGAGGCCGCGATCCCCGGCATCTACCGACTGCGCGGGCCACCCATTGACGAGGAACGATGACATCTGGCGCGAGAAGTCGCCCGCCGCCCCGGCTAGCGCAGGCGGCGGAACGCAAGCGTTCCGTTGGTGCCCCCGAACCCGAACGAATTGGAGAGTCCCACGTCGATCTTCATCTCGCGCGCCGTGTTCGGAACGTAGTCCAGGTCGCAGGCCGGATCGGGAGTGGAGAGGTTGATCGTGGGCGGCGAGACCTGGTGGTGGATGGCAAGGACGGTGATCAGCGCCTCCACGCCGCCGGCCGCCCCGAGGAGGTGCCCGTGCATGGACTTCGTGGAGTTCACCGCGAGGCGCTTCGCATGTTCGCCGAAAGCGGCCTTCACCGCCGCCGTCTCGTTGGCGTCTCCCAGCGGCGTCGAGGTCCCGTGGGCGTTCAGGTACTGGACTTCGTCGGGATTGATCGACCCGTTGCGCAGCGCCGCAAGCATCGCTCGCCGCGGCCCATCCATGTCCGGGGCGGTGATGTGGTTCGCGTCCGCGCTCATGCCCATCCCGGAGAGCTCGCAGTACATCCTCGCGCCCCGCTTGCGGGCGTGCTCGTACTCCTCGAGGATGAGGATGCCCGCGCCTTCCCCGAGGACGAAGCCGTCGCGGTCGCGGTCGAACGGGCGCGAGGCGGTAGCCGGGTCGTCGTTTCGCTCCGAGAGCGCCTTGAGCGAACAGAAGCCGCCCATGCCCGACAGGCAGATCGTGGCCTCGGTCCCGCCCGCGATCATGACATCTGCGTCCCCGTACTCGATGAGGCGACCGGCCTCGCCCACGCAGTGCGAGCTCGTCGTGCAGGCCGACACCATCGACACGTTCGGCCCCTTGGCGCCGAACCGGATGGAAATGAGCCCCGCGACCATGTTGATGATGGAACCGGGAACGAAGAAGGGCGAGATGCGCCGGGGGCCCTTGGCGCCCATCTCCAGGATATTTTCCTCGATCATCGGCAGCCCGCCGATGCCCGAGCCGACGATGACGCCAGTGCGCTCGGCGTTCGACGCGTCTATTGCGAGGCCGGCGTCCTCGAGCGCCAACTTCGTCGCCGCGATGCCGAAGTGGATGAACGTATCGGAGCGCCTGACTTCCTTGGCAGACATCCACTGCGCCGCATCGAAGCCTTTCACTTCGGCGGCTATGCGCGTCGAGATCGCGGCGGCATCGAACTTGGTGATGGGACCGACGCCGCTCACGCCATGGACGAGGTTGTCCCATGCCTGGGCGATTCCGGTGCCAATGGGGGAAACGATGCCAAGGCCGGTGACGACTACGCGGCGTTTGGTCATGGAGACGCTCCGGGAGGTTGCGGGAGGCGGAGGCGCATCGGGAGCCGGCGCGGCTCCCGGGCGTGCGGGGACGGGCCCCGGGAGCTTACTGCTTGAGGTGGGCCTTCACGTAGTCGATCGCCTGCTGCACATTGGTGATCTTCTCGGCTTCCTCGTCGGGAATCTCGCACTCGAACTCCTCTTCCAGGGCCATCACCAGCTCGACGTTGTCGAGGGAATCGGCGCCAAGGTCCTCGACGAAGGAAGACTCGTTCTTCACGTCGGCTTCTGCGACGCCGAGCTGCTCGGCAACGATCTTCTTGACGCGCGCTTCAATGTTTTCCATCTGGTTCCTCCACTGTTTTTCGGGGCTTGGCTGAGTGCGAAAAAACGAAACATTTTACCACGGGGTTCAACTCGCCGGACGAGGCGACCTCAATCCATGAACATGCCGCCGTTCACGTGCAGCGTGGCGCCGGTGATGTAGTCGGCGCCGGGCGAGCACAGGAAGGCGACGGCGGCAGCGACGTCCGCGACGCGGCCGAGCCGGCCGAGCGGCACGCCCTCCACGAGCTTCTTCACCTGCTCCTCGGCGAGCGAGCGCGTCATGTCCGTCTCGATGAATCCCGGCGCAACGCAATTGACCGTGATGTTGCGGCTTCCCACCTCGCGGGCCAGCGACTTGGAGAATCCGACGATGCCCGCCTTTGCCGCGGCGTAGTTCGCCTGCCCGGCGTTGCCGGTGAAGCCCACGATCGAGGTGATGTTCACGATCCGGCCCGCCCTCGCCTTCATCATCATTCGCAGCACCGCGCGCGAGAGCACGAAGACGCTCCTCAGGTTCGTGGCCTGGATCTCGTCCCACTCCTCGTCCTTCATGCGGGCGAGGAGGTTGTCGCGAGTTGCGCCCGCATTGTTGACGAGAATGGCCGCCGGCCCGAATTCTCCGGCTACGCCGTCGGCGAATGCCGCGCAGGCGCCGGCGTCGCGCACGTCGAGGACCCGGCCGGCTCCCTTGCCGCCGGCATCTGCGATCGCCCGGGAGACGCGCCCTGCTCCCTCCTCGGAGGTCGACGTCCCGACCACCGTGGCTCCGGCGCGCGCGAGCTCGAGGGCTATCGCCTCGCCGATCCCGCGCGAGGCTCCCGTGACGATGGCGACTTTTCCGTTCAGCATGTCGACCTCAGGCAATGGCTGCGGCAAGTGCCGCCGAATCCGTGACGGCGACGGCCTCCACGCCATCCACGGTGCGTTTCACGAGACCGGCGAGCACTTTGCCGGGAGCGCATTCCACGATTCGCTTGACGCCGCGCGCCTGCAGGTGCCGGACCGTATCGGCCCAGCGCACCGGGCGATACAGCTGCTCGACGAGCGCCTGGCGGATGCGGTCGGGTTCGTCGAAGCACGCCACGTCGGCGTTCTGGACCACCGGTACGGAAGGTGCGGCGATCGCGACCTGCGCGAGCCGCTCGCGCAGGCGCGCGGCCGCGGGTTTCATCAGGCTGCAATGCGAAGGCGCGCTCATGGGGAGCATCCTGGCTATCTTCGCCCCTTTCGCGCGCGCCAGGGCCATGCCGCGCTCGACTGCCGCGCGGTTCCCCGCCACCACGATCTGGCCGGGGGAGTTGAGGTTCGCGGGCTCGAGCACTTCCCCCTGGGCGGCCTCCTCGCAGACCAGCGCGATCATCGCGTCGTCGAGCCCCACGATGGCCGCAATGCCGCCCACTCCTTCGGGAACCGCTTCCTGCATGAACTGCGCCCGCAGGCGCACGAGGGGAAGCGCGTCCTCGAAGCTGAGCGCCCCCGCCGCCACGAGCGCGGCGTACTCGCCCAGGCTGTGCCCCGCGAACACCGCGGGCATCGGGCCGCCCCGCTCCCGCCACGCCCTCCAGCACGCCACGCCCGCGGTGAGCATCAGGGGCTGCGTGACCACCGTCCGGCTGAGCGCCTCGGCGGGGCCCGCGCAAGCGAGCGCCCAGAGGTCTTCTCCGAGGATCCCGGAGGCCTCCTCGAAGGTGCGCGCCACCACGGGCGCGTCGGAGAAACCGTTCATCATGCCCACGGACTGCGAGCCCTGGCCGGGAAACACCACCGCGATCTGCATTGCCGGAATCACCATCGGATGAGAACCGATCCCCACGTGAAGCCGCCGCCCACGCCCGCGAGCAGGACCAGGTCGCCGCGCTGGATGCGCCCATCGCGCGCGGCTACGTCAAGCGCGAGGGGGATGGAGGCAGCGGAGGTGTTGGCGTGGACGTCCACCGTCACCACGCAACGGTCCGCGGCGATGCCCAGCTTCTTCGCCGTGTGGGAAATGATGCGCACGTTGGCCTGGTGCGCCACGAACCAGTCCACGTCGGAAATCGAAAGGCCGTTGGCGGCAAGCGCCTCGTGCGCGCTTTCCTCGAGCACCCGCACCGCGAGCTTGAACACCGCGCCGCCGTCCATCTTGAGGGTGGGGTCGCCGAAGACCTTTCCGCCGCAGACGTGGCCCGGCGTGGAAAGGATGTCCGCGTACGCTCCGTCGGCGTGGAGGTGAGCGGACAGTATGCCCGCGTCTGTCGAGGCCTCCAGCACCACGGCGCCGGCGCCATCGCCGAACAGGACGCAGGTTCCGCGGTCCTTCCAGTCGAGGATTCGCGAGAACACCTCCGCGCCGACCACCAGGGCGCGCTTGTGCATGCCGGACCGGATGAACTGGTCCGCGATCGCAAGCGCGTAGACGAACCCCGTGCACACCGCCTGCACGTCGAACGCCGCGCCATGGCGGATGCCGAGCTTCTTCTGCAGCAGGCACGCGCTCGATGGAAAGACCATGTCGGGCGTCGAGGTCGCCAGCACGATGAGGTCGATGTCACCGGCCCGAAGCCCGGCCGCCGCGAGCGCATGGCGCGACGCCGCGAGCGCGAGATCGCTCGTGAACTCGCCGTCGGCCGCGATGCGGCGCTCGCGAATGCCCGTGCGGGACACGATCCATTCGTCGGTGGTCTCCACCATCGCCTCGAGGTCGCGATTGGTGACGATCCGGTCCGGAAGGCGGCTCCCGGTCCCCGCAATGCGCGAACGCATCAGCCTGCCTGCGCCCGGTCGGCCGTCATGCCGCGGCCGCGTTCCGGGGCGCGCCGTTGGTGCCGGCGAGTTCCCCCAGCCCGTGCAACCGGGCGATCTCGGCCGCGATGCGCTCGTTCAGGCCGTGGCGCACCTCGGAGTCCGCGCGCTCCAGCGCGGTCGAGAAGGACAGGCGGTCGGCCGATCCATGGCTCTTCACCACGATGCCCCGCAGGCCCAGGAGCGTGGCGCCGTTGTAGCGGCGATGGTCCAGGCGGCGGCGGAACGCCTTGATCACCGGCATCGACACGAGCGCTGCCAGGCGGGTGAAGACGCCGCGCGTGTACTCCTCCTTGAGAAAGTCACCCATCATCTTCGCGAGGCCTTCGGAAGTCTTCAGCGCGACGTTTCCGACGAACCCGTCGCAGACCACGACGTCCGTGGTGCCGTTGTAAATGTCGTTTCCCTCCACGTTGCCGTGGAAATTGAGCGTGCTCGCCTTGAGGAGCTCGCCGGCGCGCTTGACCACTTCGTTGCCCTTGATTTCCTCGGACCCGATGTTCAGGAGCCCGACGGAGGGCCGGGCACGCTCCTCCACCGCCTCCACGAGCGTGGCTCCCATGACGGCGAATTGCAGGAGGTGATCCGGCGTGCAATCGGCGTTCGCACCGAGGTCGAGCACGTAGACCACGCCCTTGCGCGTGGGCAGCACGCCGCAGATGGCCGGACGGTCGATGCCCGGCAGGGTCTTCAGGACGAACTTCGCAGTCCCCATGAGCGCGCCCGTGTTGCCCGCACTCACGCAGGCCTGGGCCCGGCCTTCCTTCACGAGGTCGATAGCCACGCGCATCGAGGAATGGCGCTTGGTGCGGATCGCCGAGCGGATGTCCTCGTCCATGCCGACCACTTCGGTGGCCGGCACGACGGTGAGCCGTTGGCGGGATTGCGCGCCCTGGCGGGACAGTTCCTGCGCGAGCGGCTCGGCGAGCCCGACCAGCAGGAGTTCCGTCCCGGGGTGGGCGTCGAGAAAATCGAGGCAGGCAGGGACGGTGACGGCCGGGCCGTGGTCCCCACCCATGGCGTCGACGGCGATGACGGATTTCATTGCAGCCACTGCAATGAAGCGGCCGGTCGCTCGACGCTCAATCCTTCGTCTTGATGACCTTCTTGCCGCGGTACACACCCGCGGGCGAGATATGGTGGCGAAGGTGCGTCTCGCCCGTCGTGGGCTCGACCGCCGTGGGCGGGTTGGTCAGGAAGTCGTGGGACCGGTGCATGCCGCGCTTGGAGGGCGACTTCTTGTTCTGTTGGACAGCCATGGTGTTCTCCTTGGATTCTGGTCACTGCTTCGAATTCTTCTGCCTGAGCCGGGCCAGCGCCTCGAAAGGCCCCGGCTTGCCCGACCCTTCCCGCTGCGCGAGCGCGTCCGGCTCGGCCCCGGGCTTCCGGGGAACCATGGGCAGGGAAAGCATCACCGCCTCCTCTACCAACGCGCGCACTTCGATGGGCGGGTTCGCCACCACGAAATCCTCCCCGTCGCGTTCTTCCTCGATCGGGGGAAGTTCGGCCTCCGAACGGACCAGCACGAGCCGGTCGTCGATCCTTACCTCGTGCCGGAAGGCCTCGAAAGAGCTCTGGCAGGTGAGAAAAACGAAGCCCTCGATTATACACGACACGACCCCGCGCCGCGCACCCTCCACGCCCTCCAGTCCCGCCCGGACGCGGTAGCGAAGCTCGCCGTCCGGCGACGCAAGCTCCTCGGCCAGGTTTTCGAGGTCTCCCGGTCGGAAGCTTCCCTCGAACAGGGTACCCTTCGGGGTCAGGCGATCGAGGTCGATGCAGGGCGAATCCGACATGATGACTCCGTATGAGAATTCAAATTAACTATACATTATAAAAGGTTGTTTTTGAAAACGTTTTCGCTTGTTCTCGCATCTGCATCCCGGTACCGCGCCGACCTGCTGGGCCGCCTGGGCTTGCCCTTCGAGGCCTGGTCGCCATCCCTCGACGAGTCGCCCATCGAAGGCGAACCCTGTGCCGCGACCGCGACCCGGCTGGCGCGCCTGAAGGCCGAGGCGGCACGGCATCGTCATCCCGACTCCTGGGTGATCGGCTCCGACCAGGTCGCCGAACTCGACGGCCGGCCCATCGGAAAACCCGGCGACCGCGACAACGCCCGCCTCCAGTTGCGTGCCATGCGCGGCCGGACCGTGCTATTCCACACCGGGCTGTGCCTGATCGCAAACGGGCACCTGCACGAGGCGCTCGTGCCCACCGAGGTGACGTTCCGGCGGCTCCGCGACGAGGAGATAGAACGATACCTCGACCGCGAGCCGGCGTTCGACTGCGCCGGAAGTGCCAAGTCCGAAGCCCTCGGCATCGCGCTGCTCGCGAGCCTTCGCGGGGATGATCCCACGGCCCTGGTGGGATTGCCCCTCATTGCCCTTTCCGCGATGCTGCGCGCCGAAGGTGCGGCCGTGCCGTGACCGTTCCCGCGGCCCTCTACCTCATCCCGGTGCCGCTGGCCGAAGACGGGGCGCCCGGCGAAGTCCTGCCTGCCCCGGTGCTCACCCGCGTGCGCGAGATCCGGGATTTCGTCGTGGAGAACGCAAAGAGCGCCCGCCGCTTCCTGTCCGCCTGCGCCCACCCCGGCCCTATCGCCTCCCTCGACTTGGCGATACTGGACGAGCACACGAAGGATTCCGATGTGGCCGCGCTCCTCGCTCCGCTTCGCGCCGGCCGGCCGCTGGGGGTCCTGTCCGAGGCGGGAGCGCCCGCCGTGGCCGATCCCGGCGCGGCGCTGGTGGCAGCCGCCCACGCGGAAGGGCTGCGCGTGATTCCCCTCACCGGCCCTTCTTCCATTCTCCTCGCCCTGATGGCCTCGGGACTCGAAGGACAGCGGTTTCGCTTCGCGGGGTACCTTCCCGTTGCCGGCGCGGATCGGGTGGCGGCCATCCGGGAACTGGAGTCGCGATCCGCGGCGGCGAACGAGACCCAGGCGTTCATCGAAACGCCCTACCGCAACGATGCCCTGTTCGCCGAACTCCTGAGGAGTTGCGCGGACGAAACGCGCCTCACGGTTGCCGCGGACCTCACGGCTAGCGCGGAAAGCATCCGAACGGCGACGATCAGGGACTGGCGGCGCAAGCCCGTGCCCCCGGGCAGGCGCCCAGCCATCTTCCTGCTGCTCGCTGCAGCGGGTCCGCGCCGGCGCTAGGGAGCGCGCGCGGGCTCGCGGGCGTACAGGTTGTTCTGCCGCAGCAGCATGTAGACGCCGTCGGCCGCGAGCGGCGCGGAGAAATAGAACCCCTGACCCACCCGGCAGTCCTTCGCGCGCAGGAGCGCCAGCTGCCCCTGGGTCTCGACGCCCTCGGCGATCGTCTCGAGGTCGAGGCTGCGCGCCATGTTGATGATCGCCACCACGATCGCCGCGTCGTTGGGGTCGACCGTGATGTCGCGGATGAACGACTGGTCGATCTTCAGCTTCTGGATCGGCAGGCGCTTCAGGTACGACAGGCTCGAGTACCCGGTGCCGAAGTCGTCGATCGCGAGGTGCACGCCCATTTCCGAAAGCCGGTTCAGCAGCAGGATCATTCCCTCGGTCTGGCGCATGACCTGGCTCTCCGTGATCTCGAGCTCCAGCCATTTCGGGTCGAGGCCCGTGTCCTGCAGCACGCGTATCACGGTGTCGAGAAAGGCCTTGTCGGCGAACTGCCGCGCCGAGAGGTTCACCGCCATGCGCCGGGGCGCCAGGCCGCGGTCCTGCCATTCCTTGTTCTGGCGGCAGGCTTCCCGCAGCACCCATTCGCCCACCTCGTTGATGAGGCCGGTCTCCTCGGCGAGCGGGATGAAGTCCCCGGGCATCACCGTGCCGCTGTCCTGCGTCTTCCAGCGCACCAGCGACTCGACGGCGACGATCTCCCCGGTCTCCAGGTTCACCTGCGGCTGATAGTGGAGCACGAAGTCCTTCTGCAGGACCGCCCGGCGCAGCGCAGACTCGAGCGTCATGCGGCGCTTCACCGCGATGTTCATCTGCGTGGTGAAGTACTGGTAGGTGTTCTTGCCGATGCCCTTGCCGTGGAACATGGCGGTATCGGCGTTCTTCATGAGCGTCTGCGCGTCGCGCCCGTCCTCGGGGAAGACCGCGATGCCCACGGAGCCGCTCACGTGCTGCTCGGTACCGCCCAGCGGAAAGGCGGTGCGCAGCGTGTTGAGGATCTTCTGCGCCACGACGGAAGCGCCACGGCCGTCGTCGAGGTTGTCCAGCAGCACGATGAACTCGTCGCCGCCCTGACGCGCGATGGTGTCGCCGGCCCGGACGCATTCCGCGAGCCGGCGCGAGACCTGCCGCAGCAGCTCGTCGCCCACGTCGTGGCCGAGCGTGTCGTTGATGTTCTTGAAGTTGTCCAGGTCGATGAACATGACCGCCACCTTCCGGCCGCTGCGCTCAGCGCGCGCGATCGAATGCGCGAGGCGGTCCTGGAGCAGTCCGCGATTGGGCAGCCCGGTCAGGTTGTCGTGGTAGGCGAGGTGCTGGATGCGCTGCTGGATGGCCTTCCGGTCGGTCACGTCGCGCGAGTTGAACACGACGCCGAGGATGTGCGGGTTGTCGACGCAATTGGTGCCGAGGGACTCGAAAGTCCGCCACTGGCCGTTGCGGTGGCGGATCCGGAACTCGAGAGGCTCGCGGAACTGGCCCGTCTCCACGATGCGCCCGAATGCCGCGCGCACCCCGTCCACGTCCTCCCGGTGCACGAAATCGAAGACGATGCGGCCGATGGTCTCGGTGGGTTCGTATCCCAGCAGGTTCCCGAGGGCGGCATTCTGGTAGAGGATCGCCCCGTCCGCGCCGATCACGGAGATCAGGTCGAGGCCGCTTTCCGTGAGCACGCGGAAGCGCGCCTCGCTCGCCTCGAGCGCGCGCTCCGTCTCCTTGTACTTGGTGACGTCCGTGATGGTGCCGATCAGCCCGGCCAGGCGGCCCTCCTGGTCCACGAAGCTCACCTTGTTGTAGAGCATCTCGCGGTCCTGGCCCTCGCGCGTGCGCATCACGGACTCGTAGTGCACCGAGGAAGGTTGCTCGAGCAGGGGCCGGTCGCGCGCACCGTGGATCTCCGCGACCTCCCGCTCGAACATGTCGTAGACGGTCTTTCCCACCCAGTCCCGTTCCTGTCCCCAGAGCTCGTGCCACGCCCGGTTGTAGACGCGGAAGCGGCCCTCGAGATCCTTGAAGTACACCGGGTTCGGGATCGCGTCGATCAGCGCGCGCGTGAAGTGGAGCTGCTCCTTGAAGGCCCCCTCGGCGCGCTTGGCCTCCGTCGCGTCCAGGCACATCACGAGCAGCCCCGCGATCTTGTTCTCGTCGTCCCGCAGCGGCGCTGCCGAACCGTTGATGACGATCATCGTCCCGTCGGCCCGCTGGCGGTGCAGCTCGAGATTGGTGAGCACCTCGCCCGCGAGCGCGCGCTCGCGGAGCTGGCGGGCCTCCTCCTTCATCTCCGGCGGCACGAACGGCGCGCGCCGGCCCAGCGCCTCGCGGCGCGTGTAGCCGAACGTGCGCTCCGCCGCCGGATTCCAGAGCGTGATCATGCCGTCCAGATCGGTCGCGTAGATCGCGATCGGCGAGGTCTCGATGATCGCGGTGAGGAAGCGGTTGGTCGACTGCAGCGCCCGGTCCCGCGCGCGCTGCTCGCTCAGGTCGGAGAAGGCGCAGATCACGAAGCGCGGTGCGCCCGAGGCGTCGCGCATGAGGCCGGAATTGCGCCTTACCCAGATCTCCTTGCCGTCGCGGCGCAGGAGTCGCTTCTCGGACACCGGCGGGGGAACGCCCTGCTCGCGCACGCCGGAGAGCGCCGCGTCGTCGGCGCTGCGATCGTCCGGATGGGTGAGCCGGCGGCAGCTTTCGCCCACGAGTTCGTCCTTCGAGTAGCCAGACATCGCGCAGAAGGCGCGGTTGACGACGAGATAGTCGCCCTCGAGGGAAACCAGCGTGAGCCCGACCGAGGTCTGGTCGAACGCCTCGCGCACGAGATCGAGCTCGCCTTCGCGCTCCCCCGGGGCACGCCTGTCCCGCCCGAGCAGTACGCCGATCGCGCGCAGCACGCGGTTCACGGGTACTACCTCAGTTCCGCGGAGCCGCGGGCGGCCTGTTCGACCAAGGCGCGCACGGCCGACTGGGCGGCTCCCGCGCCGAGCCGCTTCGACCACTGCTCGAAGTAGTTCTCCTCCGGCGTGAAATCGACGACGCGCTCGGCCTTGATCACGTCGCGGGCGACAGAATTCAGGCTCCCGTACCCGTCGGCGAGCCCCAGTTCCACGGCACGCTCGCCGGTCCAGACGAGCCCCGAGAAGATCTCCGGGGATTCCTTGAGCCGCTTGCCGCGCCCTTTCCTCACCACCGCGATGAACTGCTGGTGAATCTCGTCCAGCATCCGCTTCGCGTGCTCCTTGTGCACCGGGTTCTCGGGGGCGAAGGGGTCGAGGAAGTCCTTGTTCTCGCCCGCCGCGTAGCTGCGCCTGTCGACGCCGAGCTTCTCCATCGCGCCGGAGAAGCCGAAGCCGCCCATGATCACGCCGATGGAGCCCACGAGGCTCGCCTTGTCGACGTAGATGCGGTCGGCGGCGACCGCCACGTAGTAGCCGCCGGAGGCGCAGAGGTCCTCGACCACGGCGTGCACGGGCACGTCCGGATACTTCGCCCGCAGCCGCCGGATCTCGTCGTTGATGTAGCCCGACTGGACCGGGCTGCCTCCCGGGCTGTTGATCCGCAGCACCACGCCCTGCGTCTGCTTGTCCTTGAAAGCCGCTCCCAGCGCCGCGTTCATCTTGTCGGCGCTCGCCCGCGACTCCACGCCGATGATTCCGCGCAGGTCCACGAGCGCCGTGTGCTTTCCGGTGCGCAGCGGTTCCTTGTCCGATCCGCCTATCCACCCGAGTGCTGCGGCCACGACGAGGAAAAGGAGCGTGAGCCAGAGCAGGCGTATGAGGGTGGACCAGTGGCGCGCGCGCCGCTGCTCGTCTAGCGCGCGCAGCGCGATCTTCTCGAGCGTGGCGCGCTCCCAGGCAGGCAGGGTGGGTTCGGTCATGTGTCTTCCGGGGAACCGTTTCCGCTCACCGGCTCGGTGGTTTCGTCGTGAACGAGGATGCGGCCTTCGCGCTCGTGGACGGCTATGGCCTGGAGCCGCGCGCCACGGCAGGGACCCGCGACGCACCGGCCCGTGTCAGGCTCGAAGATCGCGCCGTGCGTCGAGCAGACCAAGTATAGCCCAGACTCCTCGAAGAACCGGCCGGGCTGCCAGTCGAGCTCGACGCCCAGGTGCGGGCAACGGTTCACGAACGCCCGCACCTCGCCGTCATGGCGAACGGCAAATCCCTTGCCCTCGCCGCCCGCGGGCGTCCAGTCGAAGCGCATCCCGTCGCCGCCCTCGGCCAGGGCGGACGCCTCGCAGATCACGCGTGGCTCGCGAACCACGCGCGAAGACCCTCCACGGTGGCTGCATAGTGGCGGGCCCTGCGGGCGCGAAGCTGGGCTTCGCCGTGCGCCCCGTAGCAGACCGCCACCGCGTCCACGCCGGCATTCGCGGCGAGCTCCAGGTCGTGGGTGGTATCCCCCACGAGCAGGGCCCGCGCCGGATCGACGCCGGTTTCCTCCAGGAGACGCAGGACCATGTCGGGGTGGGGCTTGGGAAACCCCTCGTCGGCGCAGCGCGTAGCCTCGAAGAACGGCGCGAGCCCCGTGCTCTCGAGCACGCGGTCGAGTCCGCGCCTCGCCTTGCCGGTCGCCACCGCCAGGCGCCGGTCTCGCGCGCGAAGCTCCGCCAGCAGTTCGGGAATTCCGTCGTAGACAGGCGCCTCGTGCTCGCGGGCGATGAAGTGCCGCCGGTAGGATCGCGCGAGTTCCTCCTGCCGCTCGCGGTCCAGTCCCGGGGCGACATGCTCGACCGACTCGAGGAAGCCCAGCCCGATCACCCACCGCGCCTCGCGCTCGGCGGGGACGGCAAGCCCCATGTCGCGGCACGACTGCTGGATGCAGGCGGCGATGAGTCCCGTGGAATCCATGAGCGTTCCGTCCCAGTCGAAGATGACGAGGTCGTAGCCGCTCACGGCGAGGGCGCCTGGGCGAAGACGGCGCGACGAAACGCCTCGAGCTCCGCGGGAAGGGGGGATTCCACGCGCACCGGCTCGCCGCTCGCGGGATGGGTGAACGAGAGCCGGGCGGCGTGCAGGAACATGCGCCTGAGCCCGCGCTTGCGCAATGCCTTGTTGAGCGCGAAGTCGCCGTACTTCTCGTCTCCCAGCACCGGGTGGCCGATGTGCGCGAGGTGGACCCTGATCTGGTGCGTTCGCCCGGTGAGGAGCTCCGCCTCCAGAAAGCTGAACTCGTCGCTGCGCTCCAGGCGGCGAAACACCGTCCTCGCCTCCTGCCCATCGCGCTCGTCCACGGCGACGCGCCGCTCGCCGTCGCCGGTCGAGTACTTGCGAAGCGCGACCGAGACGCGGCGCAATTCGTCGCGCACGCGGCCGGCAACGGCCACGAGGTAGCGCTTGTCCATCTCGCGGTCGCGAAGCTCCTCGTGCAGCGCGGTGAGCGCCGAACGCTTCTTGGCGAGCAGCAGCACCCCGGAAGTCTCGCGGTCGAGGCGGTGCGCGAGTTCGAGGAACTTCGCCTCCGGACGCCCGGCGCGCAACCGCTCGATCGCGCCGTGGTCGATGCCGCTGCCACCGTGCACTGCGAGGCCCGCGGGCTTGTCGACCGCGAGGACGTGATCGTCCTCGAAAAGCACGGGAAGCTCGAGCGGGGGCGCCGGCGCGTCTCCCGCTTCACGCTCGGCCACGCGCACCGGTGGAATCCGCACCCGGTCTCCCACGGCCAGCCGGTGCGAGGCGGCCACCCGGCCCGAATTCACGCGCACCTCGCCGCTTCGCAGGATGCGGTAGACGTGGCTCTTCGGCACGCCCTTGAGCCGCGCGAGCAGGAAGTTGTCGATTCGCTGTCCCGCCCCCCCCTCGTCGACCTCCAGCCAGCGCACCGAGCGCTCGGGGACCGCAACGTCTTTGCCTTCAACGATCATGGGGGCTATACTATATCTTGTTGATTCGAAAGCCTCGCGAGCGCAGTCGCACGCAAGGACGCGCCAAGGCGCACCAGACAGGTCAACGCGACCGGGGGCCGCGAAAGGCTCCAGACGCCGGTTAACTTCGCTCACCGGCACAGCCAAGCAGCGATGGCAAACGAAATGACGCGCTCGATTTCACGCTAAAAGATTCCCGGCGTGCCGCCGGATGATGCTGCGGCACGCCAGACGATAGCCCCTCAGCGACATCGCACTCCTTCACTCGCACGATCCTGATGCAGTCAAGACTCGATTCCTGATATCTCTCGTCCCGGCCCTTCCGGAACGGGCCTTCTTCCGTGTTTCGAGCGCGGGAGAACAGAACGATGAAGCGCATGCTTTTCAACGCGACCCAGGCAGAGGAACTCCGGGTCGCCATAGTCGATGGCCAGAAGCTCATCGACCTCGACATCGAATCCGCAGGCAAGGAACAGCGGAAGAGCAACATCTACAAGGGTGTCATCACCCGGGTCGAGCCGTCCCTCGAGGCGGCGTTCGTCGACTATGGCGCGGAGCGCCACGGTTTCCTGCCCTTCAAGGAGATCGCCAAGCAGTTCATGGTGAACCACGAAGGCGAGTTCGGACGCGCGAAGATGTCCACGCACCTGCGCGTCGGCCAGGAAATGATCGTGCAGGTGGACAAGGACGAGCGCGGCAACAAGGGCGCGGCGCTCACCACCTACACCTCGCTCGCCGGGCGCTACCTGGTCCTCATGCCCAACAACCCCCGCGGCGGCGGCGTTTCGCGCCGCATCGAGGGCGAGGACAGGAACGAGCTTCGCGAGGTGATGGACCAGCTCCAGGTCCCGGAGGGCATGAGCCTCATCGCCCGCACCGCGGGCATCGGCCGCAACCTCGAGGAAATGCAGTGGGACCTGAACTACCTCCTGCAGCTCTGGACGGCCATCGAGACCGCGGCCAACGAGGAACGGGGGCCGTGCCTCATCTACCTCGAGTCGAGCCTGGTGGTGCGCGCCATCCGCGACCTCTTCCAGCCCGACATCGGCGAGATCCTCGTCGACACGCCGCACATCTACGAGCAGGCCCTCGCGTTCATGAGCACGGTGATGCCCGCGAACGTGAACAAGGTGAAGCTCTACCGCGACGACGTGCCGCTCTTCTCGCGCTTCCAGATAGAGCACCAGATCGAGAGCGCCTACCGGCGCGACGTGACGCTGCCGTCCGGCGGCGCGATCGTGATCGACCATACCGAGGCGATGGTGTCGGTCGACGTGAACTCCGCCCGCGCCACCCGCGGGCACGACATCGAGCAGACCGCCTTCAACACCAACCTCGAGGCCGCCGACGAGATCGCGCGCCAGTTGCGCCTGCGCGACCTGGGCGGCTTGATCGTCATCGACTTCATCGACATGGAAAGTGCGAAGAACCAGCGCGAGGTGGAGAACCGCCTGCGCGACGCGCTTCGCCACGATCGGGCCCGCGTGCAGGTCGGCAAGATCTCGCGCTTCGGGCTCCTCGAACTCTCCCGCCAGCGCCTCCAGCCGTCGCTGGAGGAAACCACGCACTCCGCGTGCCCGCGCTGCCACGGCACCGGCTTCATCCGCGACACCGCCTCGACGGCGCTGCACGTGCTGCGCATCCTCCAGGAGGAGGCGATGAAGGAGAGCACCGCCGCGGTGCGCGTCCAGGTCCCGGTCGACGTCGCTACCTACCTGTTGAACGAGAAGCGCTCCGAGATCATCAAGATCGAGGCCCGGCTCAAGGTGGGCGTGCTCCTCATCCCGAACCCGGCGCTCGAGACGCCCAACTACCACGTCGAGCGGCTGCGCCACGATTCGCCGCTCCTGGACGCGATGGTGCCTAGCTACGAGATGGTCGGCATCCCCGAGGAAGAAGAAGACGAGCGCCGGCCGCAGCGTGGCGCCCCGAGCCGCGACAAGGACGAGAAGGCCGCGCGCGCAGAGCCCCTGGTGAAGGGCATCACGCCCGACCAGCCCGCGCCCCAGTCGATCATGGCGGAGATCGCCGTGTCGCCGCCCGTCGCGGCAGCGCCCCAGGCGCCCCGCACGGATTCGCGGGGAGGACTCATCGAGCGCATCTTCGGGTGGTTCCGCAAGCCCGATGTCGCGACGATCGCCGCCATCCCGGCGCCGGCATCCGAAGCCAAGCCCGCCGACGGGATCATCCGGCGGGAGCGTGAGGACAAGCGCGGTGGCCGCGGCGACGGCAAGCGCGGCGAAGGCCGTCGAGGCGAGGGCAAGCGCGGCGAAGGTCGTGGTGAAGGTCGAGGTGAAGGCCGTGGCGAAGGCCGTGGCGAAGGCCGTGGCGAAGGCCGTGGTGAAGGCCGTCGGGGAGAAGGTCGCAGCGGCGAAGGCCGGGGCGAGTCCCGGCGAGGCGGAGCCGAAGGGCGTGGAGAGCCTCGGGGCGAACCGCGCCGCGGCGAAGGCCAGGGCCGCGACGAGACCCGTGGCGAAGGCCGTTCCGAAGGCAGGCGCGATGAACCACGCCGCCGCGGCCAGCCGCCCGGCGGTGAGCCCCGCGTACCCCGCGAAGCCGAGGCACCCACGGCGGGCGTCAACGAACCCGTGGCCGCCCTGACGGCGCATGCCGTGATTCCCGGGGCGGAACTCCAGTCCGGGGAAGCCGAAGGCGGGCGTCGCCGGCGCCGTGGCCGCGGCCGCGGCCGTGGTGACCGTGCCGAGCGCGCACCGGAGACCATGGCGGAGTTGCGTGCCGACTTCCCCGCGGAGCCGGATGCGGATGCGCCGGTTCCCTCCCGCGAACGCTCCCGGGAGCCCGTGGAACGGGAAGCCCGCGAGCCGTACCCGGTTCCTGCAGTGGATGCGGTTCCCTCGCCCGCCGCCTACGAGACGCAGGCACCCAGGCCGCCGGACCCCGTTGCTCCGGCTCCCCGGCCAGCGGCACCCGTCCTGCCCGCGGCGTCATCGGAACCGGAAGCGCCGGTCGCCATCCCCGCCGCGATTCCCTCGCGAGCACCGGCGCCGCCTGTGGTGGCGAGCCCGATGTCCCACGCGCCGCAGGTCATTGCCTCGTTTGCCGCACCGCCGGCCACCTACCAGGAGGTCAGCGAACACGGCGAGGCAGCCAGTGCACCGTCACGTCCCGTTCGCCGGCGCCAAGAGTCGGCACCGGCCCAAGCCGGCGCCGAGCCGCTGAAGCTGGTGGAGACGGCGAAGGAGAAGGTCGCGCCGGTGGCGATCGTCGAGGAGGAGTCGCCGCGTCCTCCGGTCCGGCGCAGGCGTCGCGACGTCGCTGCCGCCCCGGCCGAGCCGCTGCAACTGGTCGAAACCGCGCCGGGTGCAGAGCCTGCCGGTGGGGGGAACCCGCCGGCCTGACGAATCCGCATGTCCCCGGCCATCGACTTCTGGTTCGATTTCTCCTCGCCGTACGGCTACATCGCGTCGGAACTCATCGACGGTGTGGCCGCGCGGCATGGCCGAGGCGTCAACTGGCGCCCGATCCTGCTCGGGCCCGTCTTCAAGGCGGTCGGCACGGCGCCGCTCGCGATGCTGCCCATCAAGGGAGAGTATTCGAAGCACGATTTCGCGCGCACCGCGCGCCTTCACCAGGTGGCGTTCCGGTTGCCGGAGAAGTTCCCCGTGGGAACGCAGGTCGCCGCGCGCGCCTTCTACCTGATCGCCGATGACGACGCCGCGCGCGCCCGCGACTTCGCCCATCGCGTCTATCGTGCCTACTTCGCCGAAGGCCTCGACGTGGCCGATCCTGCCGTGGTCGTCGCACTCGCGTCCGCGGCGGGCGCCGACCCGGCCGCGCTCGCCGAACCCCTCAAGGGCGAGGCGATCAAGGAGCGCGTGCGGGCCGAGGTGGACCAGGCCATGCGGTCCGGCGTCTTCGGTTCGCCGCATTTCGTCGTCGACGGCGAACCGTTCTGGGGCGTCGATCGCATCCCGATGCTGGAGGAGTGGATCCGCACCGGCGGCTGGTAGCCCCGGCCGGGGTGCGGCGGCACGGCGCGCCTTTCCTCCCGCCTATCGCGCCATCGCGTAGAACTCGTCGTTGGGCCGCATCGCGGTCAAGTTCGCCATGCGATTGGATAGCGCGAAGAACGCCGCGATCGCTCCCACGTCCCACACGTCCTCGTCGGTGAGCCCGTGGGCGCGCAGGGGCGCGAAATCTTCCTCCTCCACGCGGTGCGCCTCCAGCGCCACCTTCATCGCGAAATCCAGTATCGCGCGCTCCCGCGGCGAAAGATCGGCCTTGAGGTAGTTGCCCGCGACCTGGTCCGCGAGGAGCGGCTTCTTCGAATAGGCACGCAGGATCGCGCCGTGCGCGACGATGCAGTACAGGCAGTGGTTCGCGGCGGAGGTGGCCACGACGATCATCTCCTTCTCGGCCTTCGAGAGGCCGCCCGCGCGCAGCATCAGCGCATCGTGGTAGGCGAAGAAGGCGCGAAACTCGTCGGGGCGATGCGCGAGCACGACAAAGACGTTGGGCACGAACCCCGCCTTTTCCTGCACCTTGTCGATGCGCGCGCGGATGTCCTCGGGCAGCTCGGAGAGGGTCGGGACGGGGAATCGGCTCGGTGCAGGCTTGCTCATGGTTCTTCCTCCCATGCGGTTTCAGCGGGGCATTTCGGCGAGGACCGCGTCGAGGAGCCGCGCGCACGCCTCCTCCACCATGTCCAGCACCTCCTCGAATCCGCGACCGCCTCCGTAGTAGGGATCCGGCACGTCTAGTCCGGGGCGGTTCGCCGAGTGATCCAGGAACAGGGACAGCCGGGCCGGCGATCCCGAAGGCGCGATCGCCTGCAATTGTCGCAGGTGGCCTCGGTCCATGGCGAGGATGCGGTCGAAGTCCGCGAAGTCGCCCAGGCAGACCTGCCGCGCCCTGAGCGGGGCGAGATCGTAGCCACGACGGGCGGCGTGCGCGACCGCGCGGGGATCCGGCGCCTCCCCCGCGTGGTAGTCGTGGGTGCCCGCGGAATCTATGCGCAGCCTCTCCAGCGCGCCGCGCCGGCGGGCGAGATCGCGGAAGACGCCTTCGGCCGTGGGCGAGCGGCAGATGTTTCCCGTGCAGACGAAGAGCACGCTTCCCGCCCGCTCAGCCACCGCCCACCTCCATCAACCGGTCCCGTGCCACGCGCAGTTCGTCCCGCAGGCTCGCGGCGCGCTCGAACTCGAGGTTTTTCGCGGCCTCGAGCATTTCGCGCTCGAGCTTGCGCACGCGCTGGTCGAGCTGCTTCTCGCCGAGCTCCTCGATCGCGGCCGCCGCCTTCGCGACGCGCCTCGACTCCTTCGCCTCGTCGGCGTCGTACACGCCGTCGATCAGGTCCTTGATGCGCTTGGAGACGCCGCGCGGCTCGATGCCGTGCTCCCGGTTGAAGGCGACCTGCTTCTCCCGCCGCCGGTCGGTCTCGCCGATGGCGGTCTTCATCGACTCGGTCATCCGGTCGGCGTAGAGGATCGCGGTGCCGTTGATGTGGCGCGCGGCGCGGCCGATGGTCTGGATGAGCGAGCGCGCCGAGCGGAGGAACCCTTCCTTGTCGGCGTCGAGGATCGCCACCAGCGAGACCTCCGGCAAGTCGAGGCCCTCGCGCAGCAGGTTGATGCCGACCAGCACGTCGAAGACGCCCTTCCTCAGGTCGCGGATTATCTCCACCCGCTCGACGGTTTCGATGTCGGAATGCAGGTAGCGCACCTTCACGCCGTGCTCGGCGAGATAGTCCGTCAAGTCCTCGGCCATGCGCTTGGTGAGCGTGGTGACGAGCACCCTTTCCCCGACGGCGGTGCGCCGGCTCGCCTCCGACAGGAGGTCGTCGACCTGGGAGGTCGCGGGACGCACGATCACCACCGGGTCCACGAGCCCCGTGGGGCGCACCACCTGCTCGACGACCTGGGCGGCGTGCTTCGACTCGTAGTCGGAGGGCGTGGCGGACACGAACACGGCCTGGCGCATCTGGCGCTCGAACTCCTCGAACTTGAGCGGCCGGTTGTCCAGCGCCGAGGGCAGGCGGAAGCCGTAGGCAACGAGCGTCTCCTTGCGCGAGCGGTCGCCGTTGTACATGCCCCCCACCTGCGGGATCGTGACGTGGCTCTCGTCGATGACGAGGAGCGCATTCGAAGGCAGGTAGTCGATCAGGGTCGGCGGCGGCTCGCCGGGCGCCCGGCCCGACAGGTGTCGGGAATAGTTCTCGATCCCCTTGCAGAAGCCCAGCTCGTTCATCATCTCGAGGTCGAACTGGGTGCGCTGCTGTATGCGCTGCAGCTCGAGGAGCTTGCCCTCCTTCTGGAAGAAGTCCAGGCGCTCGCGCAGTTCCACCTTGATCGCCTCGATCGCCCGGAGCACGGTCTCGCGCGGGGTGACGTAGTGGCTCTTCGCGTACACCGTGAAGCGCGGGACCTTCTGCCCGAGGTGCCCGGTGAGCGGGTCGAAGAGCGTGAGCGACTCGATCTCGTCGTCGAAGAGCGAGACGCGAAGCGCGGTCTCCCCCAGCTCCGCGGGAAAGATGTCGATGGAATCCCCGCGCACGCGAAAGGTCCCGCGGCGGAAGTCCACGTCGTTTCGGGTGTACTGCATTCCCGCGAGCCTGCGCAGGAGGTCGCGCTGCGGGACCGGGTCGCGCTCGCGCAGTATCAGGCGCATCTCCTGGTAATCCTCGGGGTCGCCGATGCCGTAGATGCAGGAAACCGTCGCCACGATCACGGTGTCGGGACGCTCGAGCACGCTCTTGGTGGCCGAGAGCCGCAGCTGCTCGATGTGCTCGTTGATCGAGCTGTCCTTCTCGATGAAGAGGTCGCGCGAGGGAACGTAGGCCTCGGGCTGGTAGTAGTCGTAGTAGGAGACGAAGTACTCGACCGCGTTCTCCGGAAAGAACTCGCGCATCTCGGAATAGAGCTGCGCAGCGAGGGTCTTGTTGGGCGCGATCACCAGCGCGGGCCGGCCCGTTCGCGCGATGACGTTGGCCATGGTGAACGTCTTGCCGGAGCCGGTCACGCCCAGCAGCGTCTGGTAGGCGAGCCCGTCGGCAAGCCCCTCCACGAGCGCCTCGATGGCGGCGGGCTGGTCTCCGGCGGGGGCAAACGGACGGTGGAGCCGGAACGGGCTCCCCGGGAAGGTCAGGACATCCATGGATTACGGGGGCGAAAGTCGCATTCTACCGTCCGTCGACGCGGTCCGGATGGCGGTAGACTGATTCACGGAAAGGGCAGCCCGGATTTCACCCGGGAGGTGTCGATGGAGAACTCGAAGCATTCGACGTTGTTCATGCTGGAAGAACCCGGGGAGCGGGACCGCTTCCAGGTGGCGTTCGCGCGCACCGCCAACGTGATCCTCGTCGCGAGCCCCATCGTCGTGAATGCGCTGCTGTTTTTCCAGGACCGGCCCCTGCGGCTGGAGGGCACGGCACCGTTCACGGTCCTCGGGCTCGCGGGGATGCTCGTGCTCCTGGCGGGGCACACCGTTGCCGCCTTCCGGCTGCTCGTCTTCGGCATATGGGCCTGCACGGTCAACGCGCTGGCGTGGACCGGCGGCCTGGCGGGGCCCTCGCTCGTGATCCTGCCCGTGGTCATTCTCTTCTCGGGGTGGTTCGCGGGCCCGCGCGCGACGATCGTGCTGACGGTGCTCTCGACCATCGCCGTCTTCGCCCTCGCCTTGGCGGCGCAGCGGGGCTGGCCCTCGCCGATGCTCCCCGTGAGCACGCCATTGCACACCGCACTCGTGGTGAGCGTCACGCTGGCGGCTGCAGGGGCGCTCGGCTATTTCGCCACGCGCAGCCTGAAAGCGCGCATCGAACGCGCCGAGGGGCTGTGGCGCAATTTCGAGGCGATCTTCCGTTCCGGGCCGACGGCGAGCCTCATCGACCGTGCCGAAGACGGAACCTTCATCGACTGCAACGAGGCCTTCGCCGAGTTGATCGGGCGCCCGCGGGAATCCCTAATCGGACGCAAGGCCCAGGACCTGAACTACTGGCAGGAACCCGGGGACCGCGCCCGGCTCTATGAGATCCTGGACCGCGACGGATCCGTGCGCGACTTCGTGACCCGATTCGTGCGACCCGACGGCGAAGTGCGCGATTGCCTCGTGGGCGGGCAGATAGTCGAGATCGACGGCGAGCGGCGGCTGGTCTCCCAGGTCGCCGACATCACGCGCGTGAAGCAGGCGCAAGCTGCGCATCGTGAAAGCGAACTGCGGCTTCGCCTCCAGCTTTCCGTGCACGAGCTGACCGAGCGCGTGGCCCGCGTCGGCCACTGGATCACCCATCCCACCGAGGACCGTGTCGAGTGGTCCCCCGCCCTCTTCGACATCGCGGGCGTGGAGCCGCGCGGCCCCATGACGATCGCGCAGGCCCGCGAGCTCGCGAGACCGCGGGAAGCCGCGGAGTACGAGGCGGCGCGCGAGCGCCTCGACGGCACCGCGCACGTCTTCACCATTCGCCGTCCCGACGGCGGGACGCGCTGGACGCGGACCTCCATCATGAAGACGCCGGATGGCACCGCGGCCGGTGCGGCCTATTTCGGCGTCGTCCAGGACATCACCGAGGAGCACCAGGCCAAGCTCGCCCTCGAGCGGCTCAACGCGGAACTGGAGCGGCGCATCGCCGAGCGAACCGCGGAGCTTCGCGTGGCAAACGACGAACTCGACTCGTTCTCGTACTCGGTGGCCCACGACCTGAACGCGCCGCTGCGCTCGATCAACGGATTTGCGGCCCTCCTCGAGCAGGAGTTCGCCGGTCGCCTGGACGACGAGGGCCGCGACTTCCTCGCGAGGATCCGCAGTGCCACGGTCCGGATGGCGGCGCTCATCGAGGACCTGCTTCGCCTCGCCCGGCTGTCGCGGGTGTCCCTGGCACGGGAGCGCGTGGACATGAGCCAGGTCGCCCGCGAACTCGCGGTGGAACTCCAGGCCACGCAGCCGGACCGCGCGGTCGAGTGGCGGATCGAGGAGGGCCTCGCGGCGAACGCGGACCCCGGCCTCGTGCGTTCGCTGCTGCAGAATCTCCTCACCAACGCCTGGAAGTACACGCGCGACCAGCCGCGTCCCGTCATCTCGTTCGGCGTCTCGACGCTCGCGAGGGGTGCCGCGGAATTCACGGTGCGCGACAACGGTGCGGGGTTCGACATGGCGGGTGCCCCGCGGCTCTTCTCGCCCTTCCACCGCCTGCACTCGGATCGCGAGTTCGAGGGAACCGGCATCGGGCTCGCGATCGTGCAGCGCATCGTCTTCCGCCACGGCGGGCAGGTGCGTGGCGAAGGATCCCCCGGCGCGGGCGCGACGTTTAATTTCACGCTGCCGGAGCCGGCCCCCGGCTGAGGCCGGCCGCGCCTTTGCTGCGCCGCATCATTACCCGGTAAAATGCCCGCTGGCGCCCGCCCCAGGCCGTGGCGCCCGCTCCCCCCACCGCTTCGGAGAAGTCATGTCGCTCGTCGCCACCCGTCTTGCCGCCATCAAGCCCTCCCCCACGCTCGCCGTTTCCGCCCGCGCGGCCCGGCTGAAAAGCGAAGGCAGGGACATCATCGGCCTGGGCGCCGGGGAGCCGGATTTCGACACGCCCCGGTTCATCAAGGACGCGGCGATCGACGCGATGAACAAGGGCCTCACCAAGTACACGCCCGCGGGCGGGACGGCCTCGCTGAAGAAGGCCATCATCGCCAAGTTCAAGCGCGACAACCGCCTCGACTACACGGAGCGGCAGGTCCTCGTCTCCTGCGGCGGCAAGCAGTCGTCGTTCAACCTCTGCCTCGCGCTGCTCAATCCCGGCGACGAGGTCATCATCCCGGCGCCCTACTGGGTGAGCTATCCGGACATGGCGATGGTCGCGGACGCAACGCCCGTCTACGTCGCTGCGGGGATCGAGCAGGGCTTCAAGATCACCGCCGCGCAGCTGGAGAAGGCCATCACGCCGAAGTCGCGCCTGGTCTTCATCAACAGCCCCTCGAACCCTTCCGCGGCGGTCTACACGCTAGAGGAGCTCCAGGCGCTGGGCGCGGTCCTGCGCAAGCACCCCAGGATCATCATCGCGAGCGACGACATGTACGAGCACATCCTGCTCGACGGCTCGAAGTTCGTGAACATCCTCGACGCCTGCCCCGACCTCTATCCGCGCACGGTGGTGGAAAACGGCGTCTCCAAGGCCTATTCGATGACCGGTTGGCGCATCGGCTACTGCGGCGGCCCGCAGGAGCTCATCGAGGCCATGGAGAACATCCAGTCCCACTCGACCTCGAACCCCACCTCGATTTCGCAGTACGCGGCCGAGGCGGCGTTGAACGGCGACCAGGGCTGCATCGCCCCGATGGTAGCGGCGTTCAAGGAGCGCGGGACCTTCGTGGCCGGGGCACTCAACGCCATCCCGGGGGTGAAGTGCCTGCAGCCGGCCGGCAGCTTCTATGTCTTCCCGGACTGCCGCAAGGCGATCGCGCGGCTCGCGTCGAGCGGAAAACTCCAGGCGCCGACGGACGTCGCCCTCTGCGACTACCTGATGGAGCAGGAGCAGGCGGTGGCCGCGGTGCCCGGCTCCGCGTTCGGGATGGAGGGTTACCTGCGGATCTCTTTCGCCACGTCGATGGAGAACCTGAAGAAGGCCGTCGAGCGCATGGCGCGCGCGATGGGCTGAGCGCCCGGGTTCAGAGCCGCGCCGCGAGGCGCGTGCCCTCGTCGATGGCGCGCTTGGCGTCCAGCTCCCCGGCCAAGGCAGCGCCGCCGATCAGGTGCACCGAGGCGCCCGCCGCCCGCAGCGGCGCCTCGAGTTCACGAAGCGACTCCTGCCCCGCGCAAAGCACGATGGTGTCCACCTCGAGCACCTCGGCGCGCTCGCGCTTCCCGCCGAAGCTCACGGCGAGCCCGCCCGGCACCACGCCCTCGTAGTTCACGCCCGACATCATCTCGACCTGCTTCATCTTGAGCGCGGCGCGATGGATCCACCCCGTGGTCTTGCCGAGCCCCGCTCCCGGCTTCGAGTTCTTTCGCTGCAGCAGGTAGACGGTGCGCGCCGGAGGCGATGGCTGCGGCTTCATGCCCGCCACGCCGCCGCGAAAGGCGGCGGGATCGGCCACGCCCCACTCCCTGCGCCAGGCCTCGATGTCGAGGGAAGGCGAATGGCCGTCGTGGACCAGGAATTCGGCCACGTCGAAACCGATGCCGCCCGCACCGACCACGGCAACGCGCTTGCCCACGGGCTTCGCGTCGCGCAGCACCTCGACGTAGGTGAGCACGCGCGGATCGTCCTCGCCCGGGATCCCCGGCGCGCGCGGCATGACGCCGGTGGCGAGCACGACCTCGTCGTAGCCCTCGAGATCCCCGGCCGAGACGCGCCGCGAGAGGTGCGCGCGCACGCCCGTCACCTCGATCCTCCTGCGGAAATAGCGGATCGTCTCGTGGAACTCTTCCTTCCCCGGGATGCGCTTGGCCATATTGAACTGGCCGCCGATCTCGGCCGCGCCGTCGAAGAGATCGACCTGGTGGCCACGCTCGGCGAGCGTCGTCGCGCACGCGAGCCCCGCCGGCCCCGCACCCACCACCGCGACGCGCCTCGGCGCGGCGGCCGGCCGGATCACGAGTTCGGTTTCGCGGCACGCACGCGGGTTCACCAGGCAGGTGGAGAGCTTGCCGGCGAACACGTGGTCGAGGCAGGCCTGGTTGCAGGCGATGCAGGTGTTGATCTCGTCGGCCCGGCCCGAAGCCGCCTTGTTCACGAACTCCGCGTCGGCCAGAAGCGGGCGCGCCATGGAGACCATGTCGGCGCAGCCGTCGGCGAGCACCTGTTCGGCCACCGCCGGGTCGTTGATCCGGTTGGTGGTGCACAGCGGAATCGACACCTCCCCCTTCAACTTCTTCGTCACCCAGGCGAACGCCGCCCGGGGCACGCTGGTCGCGATGGTGGGCACGCGCGCCTCGTGCCAGCCGATGCCGGTGTTGATGATCGTCGCCCCCGCGCGCTCGATCGCCTTCGCGAGCAGGACGACTTCCTCCCAGGTCGCCCCTTCCGGCACGAGGTCGAGCATCGAGAGGCGGTAGATCACGATGAAGTCCCGCCCGACGGCTTCGCGGATCCGCGAGACGATCTCCACCGGCAGGCGCATGCGGTTCGCGTAGTCCCCACCCCACGCGTCCGTGCGGCGATTGGCCTGGGCGGCGAGGAACTGGTTGATGAAATAGCCTTCGCTGCCCATCACCTCCACGCCGTCGTACCCGGCATCGCGCGCGAGGCACGCACAGCGCACGAAGGCGCGGATCTGCCGCTCGATGCCGGCCGCGGAAAGCTCGCGCGGCGTGAAGCGGCTGATCGGCGACTTGAGCCTCGAGGGCGCGACCGCCAGCGGCGAATAGCCGTAGCGGCCCGCGTGCAGGATCTGGAGCGCGATCCTGCCGCCCTCGTCGTGCACCGCCTGCGCGACAGGCCGGTGCGCGCGCGCCGCCGCGGAGGTGGCGAGCGTGGAGGCGAAGGGCGCGAGCCATCCCTCGATGTTCGGCGCGAAGCCGCCGGTCACGATGAGGCCCACGCCGCCACGGGCACGCTCCGCGAAGTACGCGGCGAGCTTCGGGAAATGCTTCCTCCGGTCCTCGAGCCCGGTGTGCATCGAGCCCATGAGAACGCGGTTGGCGAGGGTGGTGAAGCCGAGGTCGAGTGGAGCGAGGAGGTTCGGGTAGGCGGTGGTCACGAGCTGCGGTCAGGCCGGTTGCGCCCGCGGGGCGCAGGCAAGGTCCGACATTGTCTGCCATTCCGAGTGGCGGGGACAGCGCACGAGGGAGCGAAGCAGCTTCCAGGCCTCCTCCATCGCCCCGCGAGTCCCTTCCGAAATCGGCGTCCCGAGGCCGAACTCCCTTGCGCGCACACCCAGCACGAATGCCGGCGGAGGCGCTTCCCCCGTCACGCGCATGTACACGCCGAGGACCGCGCCGGGCGTGAGGGCGTGGGTGGAGTGTCCCGCCTGCATGCCGGTGGCGCGCACCGCGCACAACCCGCACGGTGCCTCGGTGTCGCGGCAGGCGTCGATGAAGAGCGCGAGCCGCCGGCCCTCGAGGTCGAGCGCGTTCTCCACCTGAAGTTGGTACTCCTCGAAGAGGTCGAACTCGCCCGCGATACCCTGGGCCTCGAGCCAGTCCCGCAGGCGCTCGAGCAGCAGCGGCCCCGCCGCATCGTCGCCCCGGCTGCGGTTGCCGACCGCGAAGATGGCCACCGGCGCGGTCATGGCGCCGCCGGGCCCGCTGTGCCGTCCTCGTGCCGCGCGATCCGGTCGAGCTCCACTCCCCCCGCGTCGACCAGGCTCACCTCCAGGGCCATCCGCCCCAGCGCGTGCGTGGCGCACGACAGGCACGGGTCGAAAGCCCGGATCGCGACCTCGATGTGGTTCAGGAGGCCCTCGGTGAGGCGATGCCCGCTCAGGTAGCGCTTGGCCACGTGGCGGATGGCCTCGTTCATCGCCTGGTTGTTGTGCGTGGTGGAGACGATCAGGTTGCACATCGTCACCAGGTCGTCGTCGTCCACGCGGTAGTGGTGGATGAGCGTGCCGCGCGGCGCCTCGATCACGCCCACGCCCTCGCGGGCGCGCTCCCCCGTGCGCACGAGGTCCGTGCCGAGGATGTCCTCGTCGTGGAGCAGGTCCTTGATCGTCTCGGCGGCGTGCAGCATCTCGATCATGCGCGCCCAGTGGTACGCGAGCGGGGCATGGATGGGAGAGCCGCCGGCGTAGTCGACGAACTCGCGCCGCTCCGCGTCGGCGAGCGGCGTGGGAATGTGGTCGCAGTTCTGCACCCGGGCGAGCGGGCCGACCTTGTACCAGCCCTTTTCGGCGCCCAGCGCGGAGAGGAACGGGAACTTCATGTAGCTCCAGGGCTTCACCTCCTCGCGGATGTAGTCCTGGTACTCGCGGTAGTCGACGTGGTCGAAGACGATTCCGCCTGCGTCGTCGCGGGCGCGCAGGCCGCCGTCGTAGAAATCGAGCCCGCCGTCGGGGGCGACGAGCGACATCATGTGGGAGCGAAACACCCCGAAGCTGTTGTAGAGCGCTGGGTCCTGCGCGTGCAGCTTCTTCACGAGAGCCACGGCGTCGCGCGACCAGGCGAGGATGTCGTAGGCATCGGCCAGGAGAAAGTCCCGCTCCTCCCGGGTGACCGACTTGTTCACCCCGCCCGGGATAGAACCGGTTCCGTGGATGCGCCTTCCCGCCGTGACGCGGATCACCTCCTGCCCGAAGCGGCGCAGCAGCACGCCGCGCCGCGCGGTTTCGGGGTGCGCGGCCGCCACGCCCACGATGTTGCGGCGGGCGGCGTCGCTCGCGAACCCGAACAGCAGGTCGGGCGAGCACAGGTGGAAGAAGTGCAGCGCATGCGACTGCAGGATCTGCCCGTAGTGCATGAGCCGCCGGATCTTCTCCGCCGTCGGCGTGAGCCGCGTGGCACCGACTACGGCATCGAGCGCCTTGGAGGCGGCCAGGTGGTGGCTCACCGGGCAGATCCCGCACAGGCGCTGCACCATCACCGGCACTTCCCAGTACGGGCGCCCCTGGATGAAGCGCTCGAACCCGCGGAACTCCACCACGTGCAGTCGCACCTGGCGCACCTTGTCGTCCTCGTCGAGGAGGATCGTCACCTTGCCGTGCCCCTCGACGCGGGAGACCGGGTCTATCGCCACCCGGCGAAGCCGCTCGGGATGCTCGGCGGTCTCGAATCCGTAGGTCATGGCCTTGTCCTGTCGTCCTGTTCGTTCGTCGGCATCGGGCTCAGTCGAGCTGCATCTGGCCGTGGCCGAGGGGTTGCCGCTCGCCCGCGAGCAGCCCCGTGAGAAACGTCCAGATCGCGTCGGCCGAGGGCGGGCAACCGGGGATGAAATGGTCTATGCGCACCACCTCGTGCAGCGGGTGGATCTTGTTGAGCGGCAGCGGCAATTCGGGGTCGTTCGGGATCAGGCCGTACTCGGCCCCTGGCTCGCTGCGATAGATCTCCTGCAGCAGCAGCGGCAGGCTCAGGTGGTTCCTCTGCGCGGGCAGCCCCCCGTTGATCGCGCAGGCGCCCATGGCCACGAGGACCTTGCAGCGGCGCCGGAAGTCGCGCAGCACCTCCACGTTCTCGGCATTGCACAGCCCGCCCTCGATGATCCCCACGTCGCAGTTGCCCACTTCCTTGATGTCCGTGAGCGGCGAGCGGTCGAACTCGACCTTCTCCACCAGCTCGAAAAGCCGCTCGTCGATGTCCAGGAGCGACATGTGGCAGCCGAAGCAGCCGGCAAGCGAGGTGGTGGCCACCTTGAGTTTCGCGGGGGCGACTTCGTTCATGGGCACTCCTGGCCTCGGTCGGCTGCCGGGCGCATCAGCGTTTCTCGATCTCCGCGGAGGTGTCGGCCACCGCGGAGATGGGTTTCAGGTCGAACACGCGCCGCCCGATGGGGATCGCGAATCCGCGGCGCTTGGGCAGGATCGCTCCCACGGGGCACACGTGAACCGCCTTGTCGGCAGCCGTCACGTTGGTGTCGACGAGCCGCCCGGTGCGCGAATTCACGATGAGGCGGGTGCGGATCCCGCGCCCGGCGAGCGCGAAGGCGTTCTTGCGGTCGAAATCGCGGCTCGCACGCACGCACAGCGAGCAGAGGATGCAGCGGTTGAAGTCGAGCAGCAGGCTGGGGTGCGAGGCGTCGACGGGACGGTCCGGGAAGAAATGGTCGAAGTGCGGCGAGACCATGCCGAGGTCGCACGCCGTCGCCTGCAGCTTGCAGTCGCCGCTCTTCTCGCAGGACGGGCAGAAGTGGTTGCCCTCGACGAAGAGCATCTGCACGAGCGCGCGGCGCTCGGCGTTCATGTCCGGCGTGTCGCTTTCGACCGCCGCCCCCGGGACGGCCCGCGTGGTGCAGGAGGCCGCGTGGCGCCCGTTCACCTTGACCGTGCATACCTTGCAGGAACCGTGCGGCTTGAAGTCGGGATGGAAGCACAGGTGCGGGATGTAGGCGCCGGCCGCCACGGCCGCCTGCAGGATCGTCTGTCCTTCGTTGAACGCGATGGCCCGTCCGTCGAGGGTGAAGGTGGCGATCGCGCTCATGGCGCCGGCTCCTCCTCCATCCGCACATGCGCCGCGGCATCGTCGCGGCCGGTCATCTGGCGCGCGGCGGCGAGGGCCCGGTCGAGATCGAAGGCGGGCTCGAACTCCTCGTGCGAAAGACGCCTCTGGTACGCCCCGTGGAACTTGGCGATGGTGGTGAGCACCGGGTTGCAGGCCGAGTGCCCGAGCCCGCAGTGGCTCATGGACTGCAGCAGGAGGTTCATCTTTCCGATCTCGGCGAAGTCGTACGGCGAGCCATGCCCGTGGGCGAGCTTGTCCATCATGTTGGTGAGCAGCGACGTCCCCACCCGGCACGGCGTGCAGAATCCGCAGCTCTCGTGGGCGAAGAAGTGCACGAAGTTGCGTGCCACCTCGAACATGTCGCGGCCCTGGTCGAACACCATCAACGCCCCCGCGGTCGGCAGGTCCTCGAAGGCTATGCGCCGGCCGAACTCCGCCGCCGGCACGCACTCGCCGGAAGGCCCGCTCACCTGCACGGCCTGGGTGCGTATCGCGCCGCAGTCTTCCAGCACCTGGCGCAGCTCGACGCCGAAGGGGTACTCGTAGATGCCCGGCCTCGCGCAGTCGCCCGATACGCACAGGACTTTCGTCCCGGCCGACTCGGCCGTTCCGATTCCCGCGTACCACGCGCCGCCCTTGAGGGCCACGAGGCATGACGAGGCGAAGGTCTCCACGTTGTTCACCACCGTGGGCTCGCCCAGGTAGCCGTGGGTGACGGGATAAGGCGGGCGGCTGCGCGGCGTGCCGCGCTTGCCCTCGAGGGACTCGATCAGCGCGGATTCCTCGCCGCACACGTAGGCGCCCGCGCCCACGTGGATCGCGATGTCGAAGTCGAACCCCTCGCGGCCGAGGATCGACTCGCCCAGCAGGCGCTCGCGGCGGCGGCGTTCGAGCACCGCCTCGAGGTGCTCAAGCAGGAACCGGTACTCGCCGCGCAGGTAGAGGAAGCCGCGCCAGGCGCCCGTCGCGATGGCGCCGATCGTCATGCCCTCCACGACCGCATCCGCCGCCGAGGCGAGGAGCACGCGGTCCTTGAAGTTGCCCGGCTCGCCCTCGTCGGCGTTGCACACGAGGTAGCGCGCCTTTCCCGGCGCGTCGCGGCACGCCTGCCACTTGAGTCCCGCGGGATACCCTGCCCCGCCCCGGCCGCGCAGGCCGGAGGCCTTCATTTCCTCGACCAGTGCATCGGGGCCGCGTGCGAGCGCGGCCTCGAGCGCCTCGCCGGGCCGCCACGCGGCGTCGAGGAGCACGTCGCGCCGCCGGATGTTGTCCTCGACCCGGAAATACTCGGCAGGCCAGGCGTCGAGCGGAACCGACTCCCGGATCAGGTCGCAGATCTCGTCCACGCGTCGGCCCGTGAGCCGCGTGATCGCCCGTCCATTCACGAGGATCGCCGGCCCTTGGTCGCAGAGCCCCGTGCACGAGGCCGTATCCACGCTCACCAGCCCGTCCTCGGAGACCTTGCCGCGCTCGACCCACAGGTTCTTGCACATGCGCTCGAGGAGCGCCGGGGCTCCGAGCATGTGGTCGGTGATGTTGTCGCTGAAGAGGACGCGGTAGCGCCCGCAACGGAAGATGTGCAGGAAGGAGTAGAAGGTCGCCACGCCCAGGATCTTGGTGCGCGGCAGCCCCAGGCGCGCCACGATGCAGTCGATGGCCTCCGGCGCGATCCAGCCGCAGGCTTCCTGCACTTCGCGCAGCACCTGCAGCAGTTCGTGCGGATCGTGGCGGTGCCGCGCCATCGCGGTGGCGGCAGCTTCGGCGGGACCGGGAATCTCTCGGATAGTGGCGGGCATGGTGGGGAACCGTCTCTCGGGCGGATGGCCCGGCGGGCCCTCGGCCTCGCTACCCACACTACCCCTTGCGCGCGGCCCCTTCTTGATATCGGTCTAATGCGGGGCGCAATTCGCGCGGGCCGAAGGCCTTGGTGCCCGGGGCCGGAGTCGAACCGGCAAGCCTCGCGGCTGCGGGTTTTAAGCCCGCTGCGTTTACCAGTTTCGCCACCCGGGCAACGACGGGCAGTGTACACGCGCCGCGGGACCCGGCCCGCACCGGCCGCGCCCGCGCCATAATGCCCGCACCCGCCCGGACTCCGGGCGAGCCCGGAGGTAGTCGTGAACGCTCTTCGCCTGCTGCCCGTCGCACTGGTCCTCGGCATTCTCGCCGCCCATTTCTACCGTTCCGCGACGTGGGTCGCCTTCGGCGTCACGATCGCGCTGCTGCCGATCCTCTTCGTGCGCGCGCCGTGGGCCGCGCGCCTCCTGCAGGCCGCACTCCTCGCCGGCGCCGTCGAGTGGATCCGGACCGCAGCGGCGCTGATCGCGATCCGCCAGTCCCTGGGACAGCCCTACACGAGGCTCGCGCTGATCCTGGGCGCCGTCGCGCTCGCCACTGCCCTGTGCGCGCTGATCTTCCAGTGGGGCCCGGTGCGCCGCCGCTTCGGGATCGCGCAGGGGAACGGCTCCGGCGGCTAGTCCGCCTGCCCGAAGGCGCGCACGCGGTTTCGCCCCCGATGCTTCGCGTCGTAGAGCGCCGCATCGGCCCGGTTCAGGAGCGTATCGAGGTTCGTTCCTTCCTCGAGGATCGCCACCCCGATGGACACCGTGATCCGCAGCGGCACGCCCTCCTCGCGCACCACGGCCGATTTCTCGATCGCTTCGCGCAGGCGCTCGGCGACTTCCATTGCGCCGTCCAACCCGGTTTCGGGGAGCAGGATGGCGAACTCCTCGCCGCCCACGCGCCCCACGACGTCGACGTTGCGCAGCACTTCCAGGCAGGTGAGCGCGAGACTGCCCAGCACCCGGTCTCCCGCGCGGTGGCCGTGGGTATCGTTGACTTCCTTGAAGTGGTCGATGTCGAGCATCAGGAGCGAAAGCGGCGCATCGTAGCGCCGGGACCGCGTGAGCTCCGCCTCGGCCATCTCGAAGAACCGGCGACGGTTCGCGAGCCCCGTGAGGGAATCGGTGTGGGCCTGCGTCTCGAGCAGGCGCGCCACGCGGCGCTGCCGCCGCCAGGCCCGGTGGATCATCGCCGACGCGCCTATCGTCACCGCGAAAAGCAAGGCGGCAAGGACCGCCACGAAACCCATGTCGCGACGCCAGTGGCCGAGGTATTCCGAGGTGGCGCGCCCGACGGTGATGTGCAGGGGATAGCCGGCGATGCGACGGTAGGAGTACATGCGCTCCACGCCGTCCACCAGGGATTTCGCCCGGTAGGTCGACGAGAGCTGGCCCGCCTCCACCAGGCGGCGCAGCTCGTCGGGCACGCCGACTTCCGCGCCAGGCGGATCCAGGGACGGATAGCGCGCGATGATGCCGAGCCCTTCCCCATGCAGGCTCAGGGCCCCACTGCTGCCGGCGTCGGCTGCCGCGAGCATGCCGATCAGTTGCCGCAGCGGCAACTGCGCCACCACCGCACCGCCGAACATTCCGTCGGGGTGCTCGAAGCGCCGCGCGACATCGATCACCCACTCGCCGTCCGGTCCGCCGCGATGCGGCATGGACACGACGATGCCCGAGAAATGCCCGTCACGGAGCCGGGAGAAGTACGGCATCGCGTCGATCGGCGCCTGCGGCTCGCGCGCGAAGTCGCGATCGAGCACGATGCGGCCCGAGGCGTCCACGACGAGGATGGCCGCGATCTCGGGAACGATGGCGCCGACGTCCGCGATGTATCTGCGGGTCGCGTCGTCACTCGCGCGCCCCGCGGCCAGCAGCCGCTCCCTTTCGATGGCCACCGTGTGCAGCGCAAGCCTCGCCTTGCCGAATAGCCCGGCGAAGTCGCTCTCGAGGACGCGAGCCACGCTGTAGCTCTCGACGACCGCCTGCTCCTCGTGCTGGCGCCAGCTCGTGACGATCGACTGGCCGATCACCAGCGACAGCAGGAGCAGGAGCAGCGCCACGAACCACCAGAGGCGCACGACGAACCGTCCACTGCCCGGTGAACCCAATTTCCCCTCCTGACACGATCCTGCCCCCGCGTGCAGGGGCGGACTTGTCTGCCGTCAGGAAAAGGCGGAATTCAGTAGCACTGCGCCCTGCACATCCGGGCGATGTCGGCCTGGGTGATGGGCCCTCCGTCCCAGGAACGGGCATCGGCGGGCAGGTAGCACGAGCACATGCGCACGACCGAAGGGCCGCGCGGCCGCAGCGTCGTACTGCGCCAGTCGCTTCGCGGCGGCGTGCCGTAGGTATTGGCCCAGGGGCTCTCGTTCGTTGCTTCCCAGGAGCGCGGCCCGGTCACCCGCGTATCGGCATGCCGCGAAGGCCTCACGACCATGTCGCGCCAGAAGCTCTCCCGGCTCTCCCGGCGAAGCGTCTCGGCGAGCGCGGCGTTGGCGTAATCGCTCCAGTAGTCGGCGAGCGCAGGCGTGCCTGCCGCGAGGAGCAGCACGGCTGCGGCACGGGCGAGGATCGGCAGGCTTGGCATATTCGGCGACCATTTCAATGGACGGTTGGCGTTGAGCGGGATGCTAGCACCGGGCGCGTGCCGATTCTGTGGCCCAGGTCACAGAATCGGAAATATAGGGGGCAGCCGAAGGCGCCCCCGGCGCACCCTCGCCCCGCCGTGCGAAATCCTGTTGCCGGGATTCAGGAAAGGCGCGAATTGCCCGGCGGGCAAGCCCATGCCGCAGGCGCCTCGCCAAGCTTGACCCCGATCAAGGCCGCGCGCGGGCCCGGCGTGACACTGGTCACAGCGGCCCACCCACCGCACTTCCACCGGGAAATCACCATGGGCACTCGCAGCGCACGCAAGTCGCCGGCGCGCAGCACGCGACGCGCGAAATCCGAGAAGTGGGTCTACCTGTTCGCCGAGGGCAACGCCCGGCGCAAGGACCTGCTGGGAGGCAAGGGCGCCAACCTCGCCGAGATGACGCGCATGGGCCTTCCCGTGCCGCCGGGATTCATCGTGACCACGCGCGCCTGCAACGACTTTCTCTCCGCGGGCGGCTTCGCGCCGGGCATGTGGGCGCAGATGGAGCGCGCGCTCGCGAAGGTCGAGCGCGCGGCGGGAAAGCGCCTGGGCGACCCCGCCGACCCCCTCCTCGTCTCCTGCCGCTCCGGCGCCCGTTTCTCGATGCCCGGGATGATGGACACGGTCCTGAACATCGGCCTGAACGACGCGGTGGCCGAAGGGCTCGCGAAGCTCACCGGCGATCCGCGTTTCGTGGCCGATGCCTACCGGCGCCTCGTGCAGATGTTCGGGACGGTGGTGCTCGGCCTGCCCGACGAGCCCTTCGACGAAGTGCTCGCCCGCCGCCGCAAGGCCGCGCGCGTGGCCAACGACTCCGACCTCCCCGCCGCGGCACTGGCGGAAGTGACCGCGGAGTTCAAGCGAATCGTGAAGACGCGCGCGAGGCGCGCCTTTCCCGAAGACCCGCGCGAGCAGCTGCGCCTCGCCACGCAAGCCGTCTTCAGCTCCTGGAACGGCAAGCGCGCCATCGACTACCGCAACGCCGCCGGCATCGCCCACGACCTGGGCACGGCGGTGAACATCCAGACCATGGTCTTCGGCAACCTCGGCGATCGCTGCGGCACGGGAGTCCTCACCACGCGCAACGTGACCACGGGCGAACCCAGCCTGGAAGGAGACTGGCTTTCCAACGCCCAGGGCGAGGACGTCGTGGCCGGGACGCGGGCGACGAAGCCGATCGCGGCCCTGAAGCGCGAGATGCCGCGCATCCATGCCGAGCTCGCGCGCAACTGCCGCACGCTCGAGCGTCACTTCCGCGACGTGCAGGACGTGGAGTTCACCATCGAGCGCGGCAAGCTCTGGATGCTGCAGACGAGGGACGCCAAGCGCACCGCGCAGGCGGCCGTGCGCATCGCCGTCGACCTCGCCGGGCAGCGGCTCATCACCCGCGCCGAGGCCGTACTGCGCGTCTCGCCCGACCACGTCGACACCTTCCTGCACCCGCAGTTCGACCCGAAGGAAAAGACGGCCGCGAAGAAGCGCGGCGACCTGCTCGCGACCGGGCTCAATGTCTCGCCGGGCGCGGCGAGCGGTGTCCTCGCCTTCGATGCGGACACCGCGCAAGCCTGGGGCGCGAAGGAGAAGAAGGCGGTCATCATGGTGCGACCGGAAACCAAGCCCGACGACGTGCACGGCATGCTCGCCGCGAAGGGCATCCTCACCAGCCGCGGCGGGCGCACCAGCCACGCCGCACTGGTGGCGAGGCAGTTCGGCAAGCCCGCCGTCGTGGGCGTCTCCGCCATGGAAGTCGATGCCGCGAAGCGCGAGTTCACCGTCGGCGGCCGTGTCTTTCGCGAGGGAGACGCGGTCTCCATCGACGGCACGACGGGCGAGGTGTTCGCGGGCGAGCTGAAGACCGTCGTTCCGGAATTCACCGACCCCGGCCTCGCGAAGCTCCTTTCCTGGGCGGACGGCTTCCGGCGGCTGGGCGTGTGGGCCAATGCCGACTACCCCCGCGACGCCGAGCGCGCCCGCGGCTACGGCGCCGAGGGCGTGGGGCTCTGCCGCACCGAGCACATGTTCTTCGAGACCGATCGCCTGCCGCTGGTGCAGGAGATGATCCTCGCGAAGACCGACGAGGAGCGCGCGGGGCCGCTCGCGAAGCTCCTGCCCTTCCAGCGCAAGGACTTCGTGGGGCTCTTCCGCGCCATGGCCGGTCTCCCGGTCACCATCCGCCTGATCGATCCGCCGCTGCACGAGTTCCTGCCCGCCCACGACGAGCTCGCGCACGACGTGACCGAGCTCGAGACGAGGCTCTCCCTCGCCGCCGGGCAGGATCCGCTGGGCCTCGCGGGCACGCTCGCGCAGAAGAAGCGCCTGCTCGACGCGGTGAACCTGATGCGCGAGGCGAACCCGATGCTGGGGCTGCGCGGCGTGCGCCTGGGCATCCACCTGCCGCAGCTCGTGCGCATGCAGGTGCGCGCCATCGTCGAGGCGGCGTGCCGGTGCAAGCGCGAAGGCATCCGCGTGCGGCCGAAGATCATGATCCCGCTCATCGCCCACAACAACGAGCTGAAGGTCGAGAAGGCCATCCTCGACGAGGAGGCCCGCGCGGTGATGCGCGAACAGGGCGTTCGCGTGCACTACCAGTTCGGCACGATGATCGAGATCCCGCGCGCCGCACTCACCGCGGGCGACATCGCGCGCCAGGCCGAGTTCTTCTCCTTCGGCACCAACGACCTTACGCAGACCACCTTCGGGATATCCCGCGACGATGCGGAGACGGGGTTCCTGCGCGAGTACCTCGAGCGGCGCATCCTTCCCGAAAACCCCTTCGCGACCATCGACCAGGCGGGCGTGGGCAAGTTGATGGAGATGGGCGTGCGCCTCGGCCGCGAGGTGCGCCCCGATCTCGAGGTGGGTATCTGCGGCGAGCACGGCGGCGACCCGGCCTCCATCGCCTTCTGCCACCGCATCGGGCTGGACTACGTGAGCTGCTCTCCGTACCGCGTGCCGGTGGCGCGGCTGGCCGCGGCCCACGCTGCGCTCGCCGCCGGCTGACCCGACGGCGCGCGGCCTGTGGCCAGGGACCGGGGAGAATTGCCGCCGGGCCTGAACCCGGGCAGGATCGACGCCATGCCGCCCCGCGCCGAAGCCGTCCCGCCTGCCCTGCCGCGCGTCATCTCCTCGGGCGTGAGCGGGGGGTCGCGCCGCAGCCTCGTGGTCGCGCTCCTCGTGCTCCTCACGCTGGGCGGCTATGTCGCCTACGACATCTGGCGCTCCCGCATGATTGCGCTCGAGGCGGGCACCTCCCACGTGACCGCGCTCAACGGCGCGCTCGGCAGGCAGGCGGAACTGAGCGTGCGCTCGATCGATCTCATCGTGCGCAGCTCAGCCGGCGCCGTCGCCGCGGACGAACCGGGCCGCCCCGGCTTCGAGGGCCGGATTCGCGCCCATTTCCGCTATCTCACGGACGCAACGCCCTTCGTGGCGACGCTCCTCTACGCGGACGCGGACGGCAAGGTCCGCGTGCACTCGCGCGAAGAGGACGTCGGCGGGGTCTCCATAGCCGATCGCCCCCATTTCCTCGTGCACCGCGACCACGCGACGGCGGGCCTGTACGTGAGCAGGCCCTTCGAGCCTCGCCTCGGCGAACGGGGGCTTCGCGTCGCCTTCACGCGCAGGGTCCACGGGCCCGGCGGCCGGTTCGCGGGCGTGGTCGCCGCCACCATGTTCGTCGAGGAGCTCACCCGCCATTACGCGGAGGTGCTCGATTTCGCCGGGGCGGCCACGACCCTCCTGCGTACCGACGGCGCACTCATCGGCCGCCATCCCCCGGTGGCCGGCATGTACGGCCGCGACTACCGCGACCTGCAGTCGCTGCGCGGCTACCACGACGGCAACCTCCGTGGAACGATCCGCGTGAAGTCTTTCGAGAGCCCGTTCGACTCGCGGCCCCGCGTACTTTCATACACCGCCGTGGACGGCTCGCCGCTCGTCCTGGCCACCTCGATCGCCGAGGAAGACCTGCTGGGCACCTGGCGAGGCGAAGCCAGGCGTTCCCTCCTGCTCGGGCTCGCGGGGCTCGCGCTGCTCGGAATCCTTTTCGCAATGAGCATCCGATACCAGCGCGCGAGCGAACGCCAGGCCGCGGCGCTCGCCCTGGGCGAGGAGCGCCTGCGCCTCGCGCTCGAGGCCTCCAACCAGGGGCTCTACGACATCGACTACGTGACCGGGGCCATGGAGGTGAGCCCGGAGTACGCGCGCCTGCTCGGCTTCGACCCGGCGACGTTCCGGGAGAGCTGCATCGCGCACATCGACCGCATCCACCCCGAGGACATGCCCCGCTACGAGCACCTCTTCGAGGCCCACAGCCTGGACCGCTCGAAGGACTTTCGCGTCGAGTACCGCCAGCGCGCGCGCTCCGGCGAATGGAAGTGGACGCTGTCGACGGGCGAGATCGTCTCGCGCGACGCCACGGGCCGGCCGACGCGCATGGTGGGCACGCTCCTGGACATCACCGAGATAAAATCCGCCGAGAATGCCCTGAAGGAGCTCAACGCCACGCTCGAGCGGCGGGTGGAGGAGCGCACGGCGCAGTTGCAGCGCAGCAACACCGACCTCGCGGCGGCCCTCGAGGGCCTCGAGTCCTTCGCCTACAGCGTTTCCCACGACCTGCGCGGCCCCTTGCGCGGCATCGACGGGTACGCGAAGCTCGCCCTCGACCGGCTGTCCGAGCTGCCGGACGAAAGCGAGCCGAGAGAGCACCTCGACAAGGTGCGCGCGGCGGTCGCGCGCATGAGCGAAGTGATCTCGGACCTGCTCACCCTGTCGAGGATCATGCGCGAGCCCCTGCGTGCGCGGGAGGTCGACCTGTCCACGCTGGCGCGCGAAATCGCCGCGGAGCTGGACCGGAAGGATCCCGGGCGAAAGATCGAGTGGCGCATCGCCGGGGGCCTCGCCGCCCGTGGCGATCCAGGCATGCTGCGGATCCTGCTGGAGAACCTGCTGGAGAACGCGTGGAAATACACGGCCCGCAGGGACGGGGCGGTGATCGACTTCGGCGCCGAGGCCGCCGAGGACGGCTCGCCGGTCTTCTTCGTCCGCGACAACGGCGCCGGGTTCGACATGGCCTACTCCGCAATGCTCTTCGAGCCGTTCCGGCGCCTCCACGGCCCCCACGAGTTCGAGGGCACCGGCATCGGGCTCGCGACCGTGATGCGGGTGATCAAGCGGCACGGGGGGGCGGTGCGCGGCGAGGGCGAGGTGGGTCGCGGCGCGGTGTTCCGCTTCACGCTCGGCAGGACCTGAGCAGGATCCGGTCGCGCGAACTGTGAACTGGTTCACAGAATCTCGGCAGAATCCGGCGCATGGTGGCCTGATGGCGCGGAGACCTCCGGGAAAAGGATCGCTCCGACGCGAGGAGCCACACCGTGAGCCAAGGCGCACCCGCTGACGCAGTCGAAGGACCCCGGATCGGCATTTACGGTCTCTTCGACCGCATACCCTTCCTGAAAGGGAAGTACGCCCAGAAGTTCGCGGCCGCCACCGTCATAGCGGTGGTCCCCCCCCTCGTGATCCTCGCGGCCTACCTCGCCTTCGCCGAGGACATCACCGAAACCGGGCGCAGGCTGCTGCCCGCCCTGGGGCTTACCTACCTGGGGGGCTTCATGGCCATGCTCTGGCTGCACCAGGGGCTGCTTGCCCCGGTGGTCATGTCCTCGGCCGCCATGAAGGAGTTCCTCGACGACGGCAAGGCGCCGCAGATGCCGGTCGGCTTCCGCGACGACGCCGGACGCCTCATGGGCCGCACGCAGTACGTGCTCGAACTCCTCGAGCGCTGGGGCGCGCGCATCGAGAGCCTCACCGACCTGGACGACATGACCGGCGTCTACACGCGCCGCGCCGGCGAGAAGCGCCTCGGCGAGGAGATCGCGCGCAGCGAGCGCGACATGACCACCTTCCACGCCTGCCTCGTGGACCTGCGCGGATTTCGCTCCATCCGCGAGACCCATGGCTACGGCGCCGGCGACCTGTGCCTCCTGCAGCTCGTGGCCGACCTGATCGCGAACACGCGCAAGGGCGACTGGGTCGCGCGGTGGGGCAACGACCGCTTCCTGCTGGGCCTGCACCGCAATCGCAATGCGAAGCTCGTGACCGACCGCATCCTATTCGCCATCGACGCCGTTCCGTGCCGCGTCGCACCCGACAGGGAGTTGCCGGTACGCGTCTCCTGCGCGGTGATGCAATACCGCCTCGGCATGGGAGAGGAGCTGCTCTTGAAGCGCCTCGAGGAGGCGCTCGCCGAAGCCAAGTTCAAGAGCGTGACCGACGGCCCGTCCCAGGCGGTCTTCCGGCTCTCCCCCGAAACCTAGCGAGGCGCAGCCGCCCTCACGGGGCGACGCGTCGCAGGTGCGTAGGCCGCAGCTCTTCGAGGCTCCGGATGCCGAGCATCGCCATGTCGCGGTCGATTTCCGAAGCGAGGATGCGTACCGCATGGCGCACGCCGGCCTCCTCTCCCACGGCGGCCGCGTAGCCGAACGAGCGCCCCAGCAGCACGAATTTCGCCCCCAGGGCGAGCGCCTTCAGGACGTCCGTGCCGCGCCGCACGCCGCTGTCGAAGAGCACGGGCACCGCGCCGCAGGCATCCACGACCTCGGCCAGCACGCGCAGCGGCGCGATGGCGCCGTCGAGCTGGCGGCCGCCGTGATTCGAGACGACGATCGCGTCGGCGCCGCGGTCGATCGCCTGGCGCGCATCGCGGGCATCGAGGATGCCCTTGACGACCATGGCGCCCTTCCACAGCCGCCGGATGAGCTCGAAATGGCCCCAGTCGAGGTTGCCGCGGTCGGAGAAGTCGCGAAGCACGTCGGGCGAAAGGATGGGCGCGCCGCGCGTCGCGAAGTTGTTCTCGAAATGCGGCATCCCGTGGCGTGCGATCGTCGCGAGAAACGTGCCGAAGAGCCAGCGGGGATGGGTGATTCCATCCCAGGCGAGCCTCGGCGTCGGCCGCAGCGGCGTGGAAAACCCCGCGCGCACATTGTTCTCCCGGTTGCCCGCCGTGGGCACGTCCACCGTGAGCACCAGGGTCCGGAAACCCGCGGCGGCCACCCGTGCAAGGAGTTCGGAGATGACCTTCTCGTCGCCCGGCAGGTAGGCCTGGAACCAGGCGTCCGGCGCGGCCTTCGCCACGTCCTCCAGGCGGATGAGCGAGGAGCCACTCATCACCATCGGGATACTCGCCTCGCGCGCCGCGCGCGCCAGGACGAGGTCCCCCCGATAGGCGTAGAGCGCGGCGATGCCGATCGGCGCGATGCCGAAGGGATGCGCGAACTCCGTCCCGAGCAGCGCCGTCTTCTGCGAGCGGCCCGAAACGCCGGCGAGCACGCGCGGCACGAAGTTCCACTCGCGAAACACCGCGCGGTTGTCCTCGCGCGAGGCGTTGTCCTCGACGCCGCCCGACAGGTAGGCGAAGAGCGGCCGCGGCAGGTGGCGACGGGCGGCGGCCTCGAAATCGTCGAGGGAGAGGATGTCGCGAAGGCGGGCGGGAACGGCGGCGGGCGGAGTCATGGAACGCTTGCGGTGAGGGTGGGGCGAAACTGCGGCGGCGCATTCCGGGGCGGCTGCTCCGCCCCCGGGACCTCGCGCCGCCGCGGCGGTGGCTAGCAGCCTCCGGAGACGCTCGCGGTGACCGGCGCGCCGAGGGAGCCGTCGGGATTCTGCGGCCGGTAGCTCACCACGATCGTCGAGGCCCGGAGCGTGGCCTGCTCGTAGAGCTGGCCGCTGCCGCCGGTGCCCGACTGCTGGATGGAGGTCACGTAGACCTGGTTCAGGGTGAGGGTGAGGAACTCCTGCGGGTTTTCGCCCGCCTTCCTCACCGTGAGGACGGCGCTCGCGATCTGGCTGCCCATCGCGGCCGCGCCGAAGAGCGCAGGCGTGGAACGGTCCACCACCTTCGTGATGGCGAGGTCCTGCACGCAGCCGCGCTTGCCGACCTTGCCTTCCTCCTTCGGGCTCACGCCCCAGGACCAGGACAGCACGTCGATCTCGTCCTTGTGGCGGGCGTCGAGGGACTCGCCCTTGATGCCGTCGAGTTTCAGGAAGGCGTCGATTGCGGCCTGGGCGCTGACGGAAGCGAGGAAAAAGCTTGCGGCGACGGCGGAAAGCAGGCGTTTCCACGGGAGCAAAGCGGGCATGGAGGAGTCTCCTGGCGATTGTTGTATTGGAGTTCGCGGCTATTCGGCTCGCGCCCCGGAACGCGGTGGGGACGGACGGCCGGTAGCTAGTCTACCTTGCGCCGATCGCCCGCGTTCGCGCGCGCGCGTGCTAGGATTTTCGCGCCATGACCCTCATTGTCCGGGATCCGTCCGCCGCCGCAGGCGGGCCTCGTCCCGCTGCTCCCCCCGTCCTCGCGCGGCCCGGTTCGCCCCTGCGCCAGGCGATCACCGCGGCCTACCACCGCGCGGAAGCCGAGGCGCTCGCGCCGCTGCTGCCGGCCGCGAGCTTCGACGCCGCCGCGCATGCCCGGATCCGCGAGCGGGCAGGCGCCCTCGTCGAGCGCGTTCGCGCCGAGCGCTCGGGCGCCTCCGGCGTGGATGCGCTCATGAGCGAGTTCGACCTGTCGTCGGAGGAAGGCATCGCGCTCATGTGCCTCGCGGAGGCGCTGCTACGCATTCCGGATTCGCGCACGGCCGACCGCCTGATACGCGACAAGCTCTCGCGCGGCGACTGGCGATCGCACGTGGGCGGCAGCGAGTCTCTCTTCGTGAACGCGGCCTGCTGGGGTCTCGTGGTCTCCGGCACCCTCGCCCGCGCCGGGACCAACCCCCGGGGCCTCGACGGGGCATTGACCGCGATCCTCGGCCGCGTGGGCGAGCCGGTGATCCGCGCGGCGACGAAAGCCGCCATGGGCTATCTCGGCTCCCAGTTCGTGCTCGGCGAGACGATCGGCGGCGCACTGGAGCGGGCGCGCCGCAAGGAGACGCGCGGCTACCGGCATTCCTTCGACATGCTGGGGGAGGCGTCAATGACGATGGCGGACGCCGACCGTTATCGCGAGATCTACCTCGAGGCGATAAGCGCCGTAGGCCGAGCGTCGGCGGGACGCGGCATCTACGCCGGGCCGGGCGTGTCGGTGAAGCTCTCCGCGCTGCATCCGCGCTATTCGCGCGCCCAGCACGGCCGGGCGATGGCGGAGCTGCTGCCGCGCGTGAAGGAACTGATGGCGCTCGCGAAGCGCCACGACATCGGTCTAACGATCGACGCCGAGGAAGCCGACCGGCTGGAACTCTCGCTCGATCTCCTGGAATCCCTCGCGCTCGATCCCGATCTCGCCGGCTGGGACGGGCTCGGCTTCGTGGTCCAGTCGGTCCAGAAGCGCGCGCCCCACGTGGTCGACTGGCTGCTCGACCTCGCGCGGCGCAGCCGCCGGCGCCTGATGGTCCGCCTGGTGAAGGGCGCGTACTGGGATTCCGAGGTCAAGCGGGCGCAGGTCGCCGGCTTCGACGACTACCCGGTGTTCACGCGCAAGGCCCACACGGACATCGCCTATCTCGCGTGCGCGGCGAAGCTCCTCGCCGAGCCCCGCCTCGCCTACGCGCAGTTCGCCACGCACAACGCGTCCACCCTGTGCGAGGTGATCGAGCTGGCGGGCGGGCAGCGCGACTTCGAGTTCCAGTGCCTGCACGGCATGGGCGAGACGCTCTACGACCGGGTGGTCGGCTCGCCCGACTTCGGGCTGCCCTGCCGGATCTACGCGCCCGTGGGAACCCACGAGACGCTGCTCGCCTACCTCGTGCGCCGGCTCCTCGAGAACGGCGCCAATTCCTCCTTCGTGAACCAGATCGTCGATCCCGCGGTGCCGCTGGAACGCCTGCTGGAGGACCCCGTCACCACCGCGAGGCCTTTCGGAGGCAGCCCGCATCCGAGAGTGCCGGCCCCGCCCGCGCTCTATCCCGACCGGCGCAATTCCCGCGGCATCGACTTCACCGACGAGCACGCGCTCGCCACCCTGGAGACGGCGCTTTCGGCCGCGGCGGCGGAGGCCTGGACGGCGGCAGCCATGACCGGAGAGGGGAATGCCCAATCCGGCGCGCGGGATTCGGCGCCCGTGACCAGCCCGTCAAATGCGCGGGTGACCGTCGGCCGCGTGACCGAGGCCTCGGAAGGCGACGTCGAGCAGGCGCTGGCCATCGCGCGCGGTGCCGGGGCATGGAGGGCCACCGCGCAGGGCGAGCGCGCCCGCGTCCTCGAACGCGCCGCCGATCTTCTCGAGGAGAACGCCGCGCGCCTGATGCACCTCGCGGTGCACGAGGCCGGCAAGACGCTCCCCAACGCCATCGGCGAGGTGCGCGAAGCGGTGGACTTCTGCCGCTACTACGCGCTGCGCGTGCGCGAGGACGCCCCCGGCGAACCCTTGGGCGTGGTCGCCTGCATCAGCCCGTGGAACTTCCCGCTCGCGATTTTTGTCGGCCAGGTGGCGGCCGCGCTCGCGGCCGGAAACGCGGTTCTCGCCAAGCCCGCCGAGCAGACCCCGCTCATCGCGGCCGAAGCCGTGCGCCTGCTTCGCCGGGCCGGCGTGCCCGCTCCCGCGCTGCAGCTGCTGCCGGGCCGGGGCGAGACCGTGGGCGCGCGCCTCGTGGAGGATCCGCGCGTCGACGGCGTGGTGTTCACCGGCTCCACGGAAGTCGCGGAGAGCATCCACCGCGCCCTCGCCGCGCGCGCGAACCCGAACCTCGTTGCCGAAACCGGCGGGCAGAACGCGATGATCGTCGACTCCTCGGCGTTGCCGGAACAGGTGGTGGCCGACGTGATCTCCTCGGCCTTCGACAGCGCCGGCCAGCGCTGCTCGGCGCTGCGCGTGCTGTTCCTGCAGGAGGAGATCGCCGATCGCGTCCTGCCGATGCTCGCGGGCGCGATGCGCGAGCTTCGCGTGGGCGAGCCCGCGCACCTCGCGACCGATGTCGGCCCGATCATCGACGCGCAGGCGAAGGCGGGGCTCGAAGCCCACATCGCCCGCCTCGAGCGCAGCGCGCGGCTCGTCGCGCGCACGCCGCTGCCGGAAGGGCTGCGCGGCCATTTCATCGCGCCGGTCGCTTTCGAGATCGGGTCCCTGCGCGAGCTGGAACGCGAAGTCTTCGGCCCGGTCCTGCACGTGGTGCGTTTTCCCGGCGCGTCCCTCGCCGGCGTGGTCGACGACATCAACGCGACCGGCTACGGCCTGACCCTGGGCATCCACAGCCGCCTCGACTCGACGATCGACTTCATCGTGGCCCGGGCGCACGCCGGAAACGTCTACGTGAACCGCAACATCGTGGGCGCCGTGGTCGGCGTGCAGCCCTTCGGCGGGGAAGGCAAGTCGGGCACGGGCCCCAAGGCCGGCGGGCCGCGCTACCTGCGCGCGCTCGTGCGCGAGCCGGCCCGCGACGAAGCCGCTACAGCCTTCGAGCCGCCCGTCGCCGAAGGCGGCGTCGCCGCGGACCTCTCCTCCGCGCTCGCGATGCTCGCTGCGGCCCAGCCGGGACTCGCGGCCATCGACCGCAACGCGGTGCTGGCCACCCTGTCCGGTGCCGGCGGGATCGTCGAACTCCTCGCGCAAGCTGCCGTGCAGGCGATCGCCGACGGGCGGGAGCGCGAGCTTCCCGGTCCCACGGGCGAGCGCAATGCGTGGCGCGCGCATCCGCGCGGACTGAGCGTCGCGCTCGGCGGCGCCGACGACGGCGCGCTCGACATGCTGGGCCAGGCCATCGCCTCGATCGCCGCGGGCAATCCCGTCCTGCTCGTGCCTGCCGGCGACCCGGCCATGGCCGCACGCATCGCGTCGTGGGTCCGCGCGGCGGGTTGGCCCGGCATCACGGTGTCGGCGGCCTCACTGGAGCAGTGGTCGACCATCCCGTCGCTCGCCGCAGTCCTGGCCGGCGACGACCGTCAGGCCGACGAGGCTGCCGTGGCGCTTGCAGCGAGGCCGGGGGCGAGAATACCGGTCGCGCGGCCCGCAGGCGCGCGCGCGCGCTATCCGGTGTGGCGGCTGGAATCCGAGCGGACGGTGTCGGTGAACACCGTCGCAGCGGGAGGCAACGCGCACCTGCTCGCGCAGATGGACTGAATGCGCCGCGCCGTCCGCCGTTGCCTGTTAAGGTAACGCGGATGCAGGAACAGCAACCCGACTTCTGGCGAAACCTGCGCAGCGAGCTGGCGGCGGGCCCGCACTGGGTCGACCGCGCAGTGGTCCTCGCCTACGCCATCGTCACCGGCCTCGTCGTGGTCGGCTTCACGTTCGTGTCGGAAGCGGCGAGCGAGGTTTTCGAGCGGCTGCGCGGTCTCGGGGAGCACGGCCCCTGGCTTGCGCTCGCCTGGACGCCCGCGCTGACCGTGGCGATCCTGTGGTGGACGAGGCGGTTCGCGCCGGGCGCGCAGGGCTCGGGCATTCCACAGGTGGTCGCCGCACTCGACGACCGGCTGCCGCAGGCACAGCGCTCGGCGTTGGTGTCGCTTCGCCTGTCGCTGCACAAGATCGGGCTGGTGTCGGGCGGCCTCCTCGCGGGGCTGTCGATCGGCCGCGAGGGGCCGACCGTGCAGGTGGGCGCGGGCGTCATGCAGCACGCGAAGCGCTGGCTTTCCCCGCGCGCCGGCGTCGACGCGCACGACCTGATGGTGGCGGGTGCGGCGGCGGGGATAGCCGCGGCGTTCAACACGCCGCTGGGCGGCGTGATCTTCGCCCTCGAGCAGCTCTCGCACCGGCGCAGCAGCTCCCACAGCGGCCTCGTGATCATCAGCATCGTGCTCGCGGGCCTGGTGGCCGTGTCGGTCTTCGGCAACCTGAGCTATTTCGGGGAGCTTCGCGTGCAGCACCTCGGCTGGGCGGTGCTCGGCCCGGGGCTGCTGGTCGCGGTGGTATCCGGCTTTGCCGGCGGGCTTTTCTCGCGGCTGCTCGTCGCCTCGGCCCGCGGCATGCCCGACCGGGTTTCCCGCTTGCGGACAAACTACCCGCTGCGCTTCGCGGCCGGCTGCGGCCTCGCGGTCGCCGTGATAGGCATCGCTTCCGGCGGCGCCACCGCGGGGGCCGGCTATGCGCCGACGCGCGCGCTCCTCGAGGGCCAGGCGGAACTGCCGGCGATCTACACGGTGCTCAAGTTCTGCGCGACCTGGATCTCGACCTGGTCGGGCGTGCCCGCGGGCGCCTTCGCGCCGTCGCTCGCGATCGGCGCCGGCATCGGCAACGACGTGGCACTCCTCGTGGACGCCGGCCCCGAGATCGCGATCCCGCTCATCGCCATGGGCATGGTGGGCTTCCTCGCGGCCACGACGCAGGGCCCGCTCACCGCCTTCATCATCGTGATGGAGATGGTCTCGGGACACGCGATGGTGCTGAGCCTCATGGCCACGGCGCTCCTTGCGAGCGCGCTGGCGCGGTGGGTCACGCGGCCGATGTACGTCGAACTGGCGGCGCTGTGCGTGCCCTCGCCTCCCGAAGCGACGGCATCCGCGGATCCGGGGCCGCCCCCTGCGGGAGAAAACGGGCAGGAATCCGGCCGGTAGGACGGCGCGGCATCTGCGGCCCGGTCGGCCGCGTTCAGCACTCGACGATGTTCACCGCCAGGCCGCCGCGCGCCGTTTCCTTGTACTTGGTCATCATGTCCGCGCCCGTCTCGCGCATCGTCTTGATGACCTTGTCGAGGCTCACATGGTGCGAGCCGTCGCCGCGCAGCGCCATGCGCGCGGCGTTGATCGCCTTCACGGAGGCGATCGCGTTGCGCTCGATGCACGGGATCTGCACCAGCCCGCCGACGGGATCGCAGGTGAGGCCCAGGTGGTGCTCCATGGCGATCTCGGCCGCGTTTTCCACCTGCCCGGGCGTGCCGCCCGTGACCGCGCACAGCGCGCCCGCCGCCATGGAGCAGGCCACCCCCACCTCCCCCTGGCAGCCGACCTCCGCGCCGGAGATCGAGGCGTTCTCCTTGTAGAGGATGCCGATGGCGCCGGCGGTGAGGAGGAAATCGATCACGCCCGCCTCGCTCGAATCGCGCACGAAACGGCGGTAGTAGTGCAGCACCGCCGGGATGATGCCTGCCGCCCCGTTCGTGGGCGCGGTGACCACGCGCCCGCCCGCGGCGTTCTCCTCGTTCACCGCCAGCGCGTAGAGATTGACCCAGTCCATGACCTGCAGCGGGTCGCTCGCGGCATCCGGATGGTCCGCCTCGAGCGCGCGAAAGAGCGCGGCGGCGCGGCGCTTCACCTTGAACCCGCCCGGCAGCACCCCCTCGGTGCGGCAGCCGCGCGCCACGCAATCCTGCATGACGCGCCAGATGCGCAGCAGCTCGCGATCGATCGCGGCATCGTCCCGCCAGTGGTTCTCGTTTTCGCGCATGAGGCGGGCGATCGAGCAGCCGAGGCGCTCGGTCTCCGCCAGCAACTGCGCCCCGCTGTGGAACTGGTGCGGCAGCACGGTGGTGTCGGGCGCGATGGCCTTGTGGCGCGAGCCGTCCGCGGCCGCCTCTTCGCTCACCACGAACCCGCCTCCCACCGAGTAGTACGTCTGGGCATGGATCTCGCCGCCCGCGGCGTCGAGCGCGGCGAAGCGCATGCCGTTGGCGTGGAACGGAAGGCTCTTGCGGCGATGGAAGACCACGTCGCTTGCCTCGTCGAAGGCGATCTCGCGCTCGCCGGCGATGGCGAGGCGGCGATTTTCCCGGATGGCCGCGAGCATCGCCGGAATGGCTTCCACGTCCACCAGGTCGGGCTCGTGCCCGGCGAGGCCCAGGAGCACGGCCTTGTCGCTGCCGTGTCCCTTGCCGGTGGCGCCGAGGGACCCGTAGAGCTCGACCCGGATGCGCACGACGGCTTGCAGCACGCCCTGTCCCGCGAGCCGGTGGCCGAACATGCGGGCGGCACGCATGGGGCCGACGGTGTGCGAACTCGAAGGCCCGATGCCGATCTTGAAGAGGTCGAAAACGCTGACGGCCAAGGTTCACTCCCGCGGTTCGAGGGGTTTCGAGCGCCGATCGGCCCGACCTAGGCGTGACCGTCCAGCCAGTCGGCATGAATTGGCAAAAATTATTGCATATCCCCGCGCATTGCAATTTTTTTTGCTGTTTCGGGTCAATTCTGGTAAGATTCGAAAGGTGCAAATACAACTACAAGGGGGACGCATGGTACGCGAGAACCCCCGCCAGCCCTCCCCGCCGAAGACCCTCGAACAACTGCGCAGCTTCGTCGCCGACATCCAGTCGCGCAAGGTGGCGCTGCGGCTCGGCGCCCGCGCCGGCAAGGCCCTCGCGAGCATCGTCGATTCCCCCAGCCAGACCGCGATCTGCTCGATTTCGGAGGTAGCCGAGGCCGCGGGCGTGAACGCGTCGACCCTCACGCGCCTGTCGAAGAAGCTCGGCTACAGCGGGTTCAACGAGTTCCAGGACGTCTTCCGCAACCACGTGGCGGACCGGCAGCATTACTACAGCGAGCACGTGCGCAGGCTTCTGCGCGGCGGCAAGGACGCCACCTCCCACACCCTGGCCGAGCGGATCGCCGAGGACGAGGTGGGCAACATCTACGGAACGCTGCAGGGGCTCGAGGCGCCGGCGCTGGAGGCTGCGGCGCAGCGCCTTATCCGCGCGCGGCGGGTGCGCGCCTACGGCGCGAGGCAGATGCACGCGGTGGCCTGCTTCCTGTCCTATGGCCTGGGCATGCTGCGCAGCGACGTGGGGCTGCTCGCGAGCGCCGAGCAGGGCATGGCCCACGGGCTCGCGCAACTGGACAAGGACGACGTCGTGATCGTGGTCGGATGCACGCCGAACACGCGCGGCACGGTCGAGACGGCGAGAGCCGCCGGCGGCCAGGGCATGGAGGTCATCGCGCTCACCGACTCGCGCGCCTCGCCGCTTGCCGCGGTCGCAAGCCACGCGTTCGTCTGCGAGTCCGGAGGGACGTTCTTCGGCAACCACACCGCCGCGCTCTTCGTGGTGGCGGAGATCCTGCTCACCACCGTCGCCGAGCAGCTCGGCGTGCGCTCGGTGCAGCAGTTGCGGCGCCGCGAGGCGCTCAACAGTGAACTCGGGGTCGAGTTCTAGCAGCGCGACCCTTCAGGGAGCGGACGCAGGTTCGAGGATTTTCTTGGCAGGATACCGGGCGTTTCGCAAAACACGGGCCACGAGCCCGCAGCAGATGTCGTCAACCACAGCAGAGGAGTCAAGGACCATGGGTAAAGTTTCCAAGATGTTCGGCGCACTGGCAGCAGTCGCCTTCGCGGGAGCGCTGGCCGCGCCCGGCGCGGCGATCGCGCAGCAGAAGTTCATCACCATCGGCACCGGTGGCGTGACCGGCGTGTATTACGCCGCGGGTGGCGCGATCTGCCGCCTGGTGAACAAGGACCGCAAGAACCACGGCATCCGCTGCTCGGTCGAGAGCACCGGCGGCTCGGTCTACAACATCAACACCATCCGCGCAGGCGAGCTCGACATGGGCGTTGCCCAGTCCGACTGGCAGTACCACTCCATGAAGGGCACGAGCGCCTTCAAGGACCAGGGCGCGTTCAACGAGCTGCGCGCGGTCTTCTCGATCCACCCGGAGCCGTTCACGGTCCTGGTGCGCAAGGAAGCGGGCGTGAAGACCTTCGCGGACCTGAAGGGCAAGCGCTTCAACGTCGGCAACCCCGGCTCCGGCACGCGTGCCTCCATGGAAGAGCTGCTCGGCGCGATGGGCTGGACGATGGGCAGCTTCTCGCTAGCCTCCGAGCTGAAGGCCGACGAGCACGGCGCCGCGCTCTGCGACAACAAGATCGACGGCTTCTTCTACGGCGTGGGCCACCCCTCGGCCAACATCCAGGACCCGACCACCACCTGCGGCGCGAAGCTGGTCTCCGTGACCGGCCCGGCGGTCGACAAGCTCCTGAAGGGAAGCCCGTACTACGCGAAGGCGACGATCGCCGGCGGCCTCTATGCCGGCAACCCGGACCCGACGCAGACCTACGGCGTGCTGGCGACCTTCGTCTCCTCGAGCAAGGTTCCGGCCGAGTACGTCTACCAGGTCGTGAAGGCGGTCTTCGAGAACTTCGACGACTTCAAGAAGCTGCACCCGGCCTTTGCGCACCTCGATCCGAAGAGCATGATCAAGGACGGGCTCTCGGCGCCGCTGCATGACGGCGCGGTGAAGTACTACAAGGAAAAGGGCTGGATGTAAGTTAAGCTCTCGATAGGCGAAAGCAGGCCGGGCAGCATTCGCCCGGCCTGTTTTTTGCCCGTTTTGCGCAGCGGGCCTGCCTGAGGCGGCGGCTCGAAGACGTTCACGCGTTGCAGGAGGGGACATGGCCGAGCAGAAGAACAACACCGCCGCACCCGAACAGGCAAACGTGCAGGAAATGGTGGCCGAAGCCGACACCGGGGGCCGCGCGCCCACCGGCGCCGTGGCCAAGGCGCTGCTCGGCGTGGCGCTCGCCTGGTCGCTGTTCCAGCTCTGGTACGCCTCGCCCCTGCCCTTCGTGGTGGGTTTCTTCGTCTTCAATGACACGGAGGCGCGCTCGATCCACCTCGCCTTCGCGATCTTCCTCGCCTTCACCTCGTATCCGGCATTCCGGCGCTCGCCGCGCGCCTACGTCCCGGCGATCGACTGGGTCCTCGCCGCGGCGGGCGCCTTCTGCGCCGCCTACATCTTCCTCTTCTACGCGCAGCTCTCGACCCGGCCGGGGCAACCGACGACGATGGATCTCGTCACGGCGCTCGTCGGCATGGTCCTGCTGCTCGAGGCCGCGCGGCGCGCGCTCGGCCCGGCCATGGCGATCGTGGCGATCTTCTTCCTCGGCTACGTCTTCGGCGGGCCGTACATGCCCGACATGATCGCGCACAAGGGCGCCTCGCTCTCCAAGGCGATGTCGCACCAGTGGCTCACCACCGAGGGCGTATTCGGCATCGCGCTCGGCGTGTCCACGAGCTTCATATTCCTGTTCGTGCTGTTCGGGTCGCTGCTCGACAAGGCGGGCGCGGGCAACTACTTCATCAAGTCGGCGTTCGCGCTGCTCGGCCACATGCGCGGCGGCCCCGCCAAGGCGGCCGTGGTGTCCTCCGCCGCCACGGGAATCATCTCGGGTTCCTCGATCGCGAACGTCGTCACCACGGGCACCTTCACCATCCCGCTCATGAAGCGCGTGGGCTACCGTCCCGACCAGGCCGCCGCGGTGGAGGTGTCGAGTTCCGTCAACGGCCAGCTCATGCCGCCGGTGATGGGCGCGGCCGCGTTCCTGATGGTCGAGTACGTCGGCATCTCCTACACGCAGGTGATCAAGCACGCGTTCCTTCCTGCGATCATCTCCTACATCGCGCTCTTCTACATCGTCCACCTGGAGGCCCTGAAGGCGGACCTTCAGGGCCTGCCGCGGCGCACGCAGTCGACGATCGGCCAGCGCCTCGTCTCCTTCGCGATGACGGTGGCGGGCTTCGTGGTTCTCTCGGGCGTCGTGTACTACGGCATCGGCTGGATCAAGGCCGCCTTTCCCGACGCCGCCATCTACCTCGTGGGCGTGCTGCTGTTCGGTGCGTACTTCGGCCTGCTCTGGTACGGCGCGAAGCAGCCCGTGCTCGAACTCGACGATCCCGACGCCCCGGTGTTCGAGCTACCCGAGACGGGGCCGACGCTCAAGTCGGGCCTGCACTACCTGCTGTCGGTGGTGGTGCTGATCTGGTGCCTGATGGTCGAGCAGCTCTCGCCGGGGCTCTCGGCCTTCTGGGCGACGCTCTTCATGATCGCGATCCTGGTTACCCAGCGCCCGCTCACGGCCTTTTTCCGCGGCCAGGGCGAATACGGCGCCGCGGTGAAGCTGGGGCTTCGCGAGCTCCTCGAGGGCCTCGTCGTCGGCGCCCGCAACATGATCGGCATCGGTGTTGCGACCGCCGCCGCCGGGATCATCGTCGGCACGGTCTCCCTCACGGGGATCGGGCTGGTGATGACGGAGCTGGTCGAGCTGATCTCCGGCGGCAACCTGATGATCATGCTGCTGCTGGTGGCCGTCATCAGCCTGATCCTCGGCATGGGATTGCCGACCACGGCCAACTACATCGTGGTCTCGACCCTGATGGCCCCGGTGGTGGTGGAGCTCGGCGCGCAGAGCGGGTTGCTGGTGCCGCTCATCGCCGTGCACATGTTCGTCTTCTACTTCGGCCTGATGGCGGACGTGACACCTCCCGTGGGGCTCGCGTCCTTCGCGGCGGCCGCGATCGCGCGAACCGACCCGATCAAGACCGGCGTCACGGCCTTCTTCTACAGCATGCGCACGGCGATACTGCCCTTCCTCTTCATCTTCAACACGCAGCTGCTGATGATCGGCATCGACAGCACGCTCCACCTGGTGATGACCGTCGTGAGCGCCACGGTGGCGATGCTGCTCTTCGCCGCGGCCACCCAGGGGTTCTTCTTCGTGAAGAGCCGCTGGTACGAATCGGCCGCGCTCCTGCTCATCACCTTCACGCTGTTCCGGCCCGGCTACTGGTGGGACATGGCCTACCCGCCCTTCGAGAACGTCCCGGCCTCCCGGATGATGGAGGTGGCCGAGGCCAAGCCCGTGAACGCCAACATGCGCGTGTGGGTGGAGGGCGAGACGATCGAGGGCAAGAAGGTGAAGAAGGGCGTGCTGCTGCCCATGGGCGAGAAGGGCCCGGCGCGCGAGCGGCTGAAGAAGGCGGGCCTCACGATCATGACCCTGGGCGACGAGATAAGCGTCGGTGCGGTCGCCTTCGGCAGCCGGGCGGAAAAGCTCGGACTCGAGAACGGATTCAAGTTCACCGAAATCGAGGTGCCTGCGGAGCGCCCCGACAAGGAATGGATGTTCCTGCCTGCGCTCGTGCTGCTGGGGCTGGTCATCGCGCTGCAGCGCATGCGGGGCGCGAAAGCGTCACGGGCGAAGGCTTCACCCTGAGGGAGAAACCATGTTCAAGAACATTCTGCTGGCAATCGACGTGCTCCAGCCGGGCAGCTGGAAACGGGCGCTTCCCGTCGCGCTCGAGCTCTGCAAGGCCTCATCGGCAACGCTGCACGTGATCACGGTCGCCCCGGACCTCGGCCCGGGCATCAGCGTCTATTTCCCGGCCGATGCAAACGAGAAGATGCTCGCCGACACGAAGGCGAAGCTGCGCCAGTTCGTCGAGACCCAGGTTCCGGCCGGGGTGAAGGCCACGGACATCGTGACCCAGGGCTCGATCTACCGGGAAATCCTCTCGACGGCGGAGAAGATCGGCGCGGATCTCGTGGTGATGGCCTCGCACAAGCCCGAGGTATCCGACTACCTGCTCGGCGCGAATGCCGCCCACGTCGTGCGCCATTTCCCGCGCTCGGTTTTGGTGGTGCGCGACTGAAGCAGCCGTCGGGTTGCGCGCGGCATCGGGTCGGGAAAGCCCGGCTCGATCGCCCCTAGAAGCTGAAGCGCACGACGGCATACGCGACGTTGCCGCCCTGCGTGATGCCCGGGATGTAGGTCACGATCAGTTCGAGTTCGCGGTAGCGCAGCGTCGCCGTCGGCACCACGGCCGGGATCGGGAGCCAGTTCCCTATGTCGTCGCGCGAAAACGCGAACACGCTGTAGCCGAGCCCACCCCGGAGCTGGCCTGCAAGCGCCCAGTACGTCGTCCAGTGGTAGCCGGCCAGGTACTGCGGCTTGAAGTGGGAATCCCGGGAGGCGATGGCGAAGAGCGCGTGGGTGTTGCCATTGGCGTCCACGACGGAGCGGCCGAATCCGCCGCCCCATGCGGCCTCGTTCAATTCGTTCTGCCGGCGCTCGCTGCTGTAGGCCCAGGGCGCATGCCAGATCAAGCCGCTCGCGTAGAAATCGTTGCGCCCATGGGATAGCGCATCCTTCGAGCGCTCGACCTTGTACGCAAGCACGTCCTGCGCGTCCTGCCACCATCCCGCGCGTGCCGGTTCCGCAAGGAGGCACGCTCCAATGCAAAGCGCCAGTACACGCGTCCGTTTCATAGGTTCCCCGACATACGGGAGAATCGCTAGCGCGACCTTCACTCGTTGCGCCGTTCGCATGGATCGCCGGGCGATTCGTGAGGTGCACGGGTAATGCTCATGGCCAGTTTGCACACGATCCCGGCCGAAACGCAACGCTCGACCCCGCATCCGGAGACAGCCCCGCTGCGCAGTGCCGCGACGCGGCATCTGCACGCCATCAATGCGAATGGCGCACTGGAGTTACCAGGGTTCAGTGGACACCTTGCCATCTCGCCTTATGGGCCGCCTCAAACTGCACGGGGCTCACGCCGCCTAGATGGCTATGGCGTCGTGTTTGATTGTAGAAGACGTTGATGTATTCCGTCAGATCCGCGATCGCGAGCTCACGACTCTTGTAGATGTGCTTCTTGATCCGTTCCTTCTTCAAGCTGCTGAAGAAGGACTCCGCAACGGCATTGTCCCAGCAGTTGCCCTTGCGGCTCATGCTTGGCTCTAGGTGATTTGCGCGACAGAACCGTCGCCATGAATCGCTTCCGTACTGCGTACCCTGATCCGAGTGAATGATGGTGCCGCGCGGCCGCCGCTGACGAACAGCCATCAGGAGCGCGTCTAACACAAGCTCACGGCCGATCGATGGCCCCGCGGACCAGCCGATAACCTTGCGTGAGAAGAGACCAATGACGACGGCCAAGTAGAGCCAGCCTTGCCACGTCCGAATATAGGTGATATCCGTGACCCAGGCCTTGTTGCGGCGCGTTGCCGTAAACTCGCGCTGCAGGACATTCGGGACCAATATTGAGGCCTTGCCGGTGACCCGCCCGCGGATTCGAAAACCGGGCTTGGCGTGCAAGCCATTCACTCGCATCAAGCGCGCGACGCGATGCTTGCTGCACGTCTCGCCTGCCTCCCGCAGATCCAGGAACACGCGAGGGGCGCCGTAAATGCCATGGCTCGCAACAAACGAGGCGCGAATCAGGCGAAGTAGTCGGAAATCTTCCTTCGCTCGCTTCGAAACGGGCTCCTTGAGCCACGCGTAGTATCCGCTCGGTGCAACCTCGAGCAATCTGCACATGGCTTGGACGCTGTACTCATGCCGGTGGGCATTGATGAAGACGTACTTGGCACCAACCCGACCGGAATTCATTCGCGTGGACATCAGAGTCACCCTCCAGAGCTACCATAATCCTCTGTCCACCAATTCCTGGTAACTCCAGGCTATTGCAATTGGGTAATGCCATTGTGTTTGGAGAACCGCCCACCCTTGCGGTGGGCGGTTCTGTTTCTGGCTTAATTGGCGTTATTTCCAATCCACCGAACTCGGAGTAATGTAGCCCAGTATATCGCCCCATCAAGAGGGGTCCCATGCGCACAGGGAGAATTGCAGGAGCCATCCTTGCCGGGCTAGTTGACCTATCCCTCTCTGTGCCTACAGGAGCGAGAAAATCCGGCTCCTTCGGTTACAGGTCCCCCTCCTACAAGTCCCACAGCTCTAGCCGCGCTTCGCCGGGTGTCCCTCGGGGCTCTCACGGCAAGATCAAGCGCAGCCCACGGGCTCGCGCAGAATTCAAGCGACAGCACCCATGTCCGTCTACCGGGCAGACCTCAGGCGGTTGTCCTGGCTATGTCATCGACCATGAAATTCCGCTGAAGCGTGGCGGGGCCGATAGCCCGACCAATATGCAATGGCAGACCAAGCAAGCGGCGAAGGAGAAGGACAAGAGAGAGTGAAGTAGGTCAGTTGACTCATGCATTGAGTCATTTCTCCACACTTTGAATTGAACGGAGAGCGCAATGGACGCGAATCGTACTGTTCTTGACTTCGTTGGCCGCGCAATTAGTAAGCGTTTTGTATTGGCAGCGTGTCGTGTCGCATTTGCGTTCTTACTTGTCGGAATTGGCGTGGCCGCGAACGCTCAAGAGGCAGATGTCAGTAATCTCGACAAAATCTCTGCTCAATTGATCGCAGGTAAGGCGAGCGCCGCATACGCTCTTCAGGCAGAAACCGCCATCGCAATAGCTCCACTTGAAGGCGTTGGCAAAACGAAGAGTCTTGCGAATGGACTCTATTTGTCAGGGCGGTTTCAGTTCGCATATTCGGCAAATGCCGTTTCGATTACGCTAGACAAAATCAACAACACCTCGCCCTCGAGGACGTCTGGAACACTTCGCCTTGAACTCTGGGCAACGACGTCATATCCGGCTAGAGGTGAGGGATTCACCGGGTACAGGTTGGCTGTTACGTCGACCTTTAGCCCCCTAGCTCCAATGACTAGTTACACATCCATTGTCCGGAATACGACATTTACGCCCCCCCCAAATGGCACCTACTGGATCGTACTGCTTCTTACGGAGTTTGATAGCGTGAATTGTTCCGCCTCGGACCACTATTGCATTTCGGACTCCGGCAACTCGGATGCGCAGATCGCGTTCGGCTCGCAAACCGCAGCGAATCTCACCGTATTAAGCAGCGCTGGGCGGCAGTGCTATCAAAACTACCCGGCGAGTGCCTACACATATCTCCAACAGGTAACCCCTGGCTTGTTTCAATCCTACTCTGGCACTACCACGTGTGCCTCTCTTGGAATGTCGTACTACGCAGGTATTCTTGTCGGCACGAATCTCTTTTCTCAGTCTGCGACAGTCAGCGTTTTCACTCCCGACCAATCGACAGCAGCGTTTTTGTGCCAATCCGGCTTTCTTACAAGCTGCACTGCAGGCTCGGCGACCTACAACTATTCGGACCTCTGGTGGAATTCCAATGAGTCCGGATGGGGCGTGACAATCACACATCACGGCACAGGCATCATATTTGTTACATGGTTCACCTACGATTCAGCAGGCAAGCCGAAGTGGTACGTGGCCAGCAACTGTCCAATCGCGACCAATACCTGTACCGGAACCCTATACGAGACAAGCGGGCCTCCATTTGGCCCAACGTTCAATTCGGCTGCGGTTTCGATTTTCCCCGTTGGATCCATCACGCTGACGTTGGGTTGATGCCAGCGCCTGGTTCTTTTTCTTCATCCCTGGGCCGGTAATCGATGCAATCGGAGATGCGATTTCAGGTGCCGAAGGGGAGAATTGCGTACCGGCAACCGCGAGGGTTGGTGACAAAATCATGGTGCCCGGCGGTAAGGTTGGAAAGATAACGTCGACCTCCGGCTCCTCCTATCGTTGCAGTAATCCAGAAACGCCAATTCGTGCACGAGTCGAAGTGACGAGCGACACCACGGCGACTCCGCTCGACAAACTCGCTACACCGGCGCAAACAGTAGTACCGCCAGTCATTACTAGCGCTGGCCTTCGATTGCCTACGGGCTGGGAAGCAACGCTGCTTACAAATGGGGATAAGGCAGATGGCGTAGTACTCAACGCAATTAATCGCGCTACCGAGTCGCGGTTTTCGCTATTTGTATACAAGCGCGAGGGTGTCACCGATATGACAGCCTTTGCTGCCTCGAAGCGAGCATGGCAGGCGAGCCATTTCAATGAAACGACGCAATCGGAAGTAGTTCCACTCGTGGTCAACGGGATTTCAGCGTGGCGCTACATCGTTTCTGGAACCTCATATAGCAATACTCGATACACGTATCTTCATACGGTTGTGGACGCTGGAACGGAGATTTTGCTGTTGAGCGCGTGGACTACTGCGGAGAACTTTGAGGCGCAGCGACCAGCTATGGAGAGGCTAGCTGAGGGTCTGACAGGCATCACTGCCACCATTCCTGTGGCCGCTGCATCCTCGGCAACTGCTTCTGCTGGCAGTGCGGCATCGGCAGCCTCAGAGGTAAAGGAGGTGCCAAGCGTAGTGAGCGTGCCACAAAGTCCATCAACGGCCCCGACCACGAACGCGGCTCAGAGGCTTAGAAACCTGAATGATATTTACAAGGATGGCCTCATTAATAAGAAGGAGTACGAGGAGAAGAAGAAGCAGATTCTCGATTCGCTATAGGTAACTGGAAGATGCGGGCCACTTTACCGTTATAGCGCGGCAATTTCCTTGTTAGAACTCCTTCAGGGCGATTCCCTGAGCCTGATTGACCCGGTGACGTGTTTGAGGGGGGTTGATGCCCTCTGATGCCGTCTAGATACTCTGCACCCCTATCCGCGTCGGCCATTCGCCACCTCCATTGCACTCTGCACACGTTTGACCGCCACCCACAGTCGACTCCTTGTGGATTTCGCCATCGGCTTTCCCTTCGCCATGTCCGATGCGGCTATGGCAACGACCAGGAACTCCACTTCCAGACTGGCAAGGACGTCTGCTGCTGGGTAATGTAAAGGTCGACGCGAAGGGGTGTTTGCAGTTTTGTCGGGAAACAGGACTTCAAACCCTAGTCCGACGGCATCCAGAACCTGCTGGTTGGTACATCCAGCGTGGCAACGCATTAGGACTTTGCCGTCGTCCTTCTCGGTGATCGAGAGGCTGGGGGAGCGGTCGTCATGGGCCGGGCAGCAGGCGTTCCATCTGCCGGGAGCTGCGCGTCGAACTTTGTCGAGGCGTTTTGTGCCTGTGAGCATAGCTCCCACCCCTTCTCTTTGGGGCCCAAGGAAGACGTCATCAAGGGAAAGTTCGCCCGAGCCTTCAAGGTATGCCTCCCAACGATTCAACAAAGAAAAGAGAAGTTCTGGTGGGTGGTAGAAGCCCAGGTCAACGTAGTGGAACAACGCCGCCAATAAATTCTTTGTGGGTTGGCTGTCGCGCTTTAGGCTTGGTCCGTAATCGTCGCTCAACAACCTCCAGCTAGACTCCAGCCCATTCTGCACTGGGTAATTCTTGCAATCACTAAGACGCTCACGCCATTTATTCACCTCCTCCCAAGGGTTCTCGTTGTCTATCCCATATCGGGACTTGAGGATGTTCCGCTTGGTGTTTTGCGTCACGTTTCCCCCCCTTGCTCACCAATTTTAAAGACCACTCACGCCGGACAGGATTCCCGGCTTTAGACCCATAGGTCTAGGCACAGCAGGCTGCGATATTGAGCCGTTATGGATCAGGTGGACTTGCGGAGAGTGATCACGTCGGCTCCATCCCGAGCCGTAATCAATGCACCCTCGTACCAGGCCAACAGCGCTCGCCGTAGTTCCAACCGAGTTGCGCGGTCGTATGCGCTGGCAATCTTATTGCCGACTACATGATCAAGGTGCGCCTCCACGCTGTCGCCTTCCTTACCTGCCTCTCGGCAAATCGTGGAGAAGCTGCTGCGCCAGGAGTGCGGCGAGTGCACGCCGGCTAGCCCTAGCGCGTCGCGGTAAGACTTCTCCACTCCCTCGGGCGTGATCGATTTCGACGGGTCGCGGGGCGCCGGGCAAGCGTAGATCGCGTTAGCGCCATCGGCTTTCTTCCATTCCCGAAGTTCGGCGAGCAGCGTCGGGGGCAGAGGTACGACGTGAGGGCCGCGCGCGGAATCCTTGCGCTTCATCCGTTCGCGGGGAATCGTCCAATCGCCCGCATTGGGATCGACTTTCATCGCGTGGCCGGCGCCGACGGAAACGCGGGCGCCATCGAGCGCGAATTCGTCCCATGTCGCGCCGACAACTTCGGAAACCCGCATCGCCGTAAACGCGAGCAGCAAATGTGCCCGCTGAATGCCCTTGCACGGATCGGTCGCGCGAGCCCGGCGAAGGATATCTCCCACGCCAGGAAGATCCGTGACGGCCGGATAATGCCTCCGCTCGGCCTTCTTGCCGCGCTGCCCGCGAGGCAATGGGTTCCCGGCGATGATGCCTTGCTCGGCCGCGTAGTCGAGGATCGCCACCAGCCGGGGGCGGACCTTTTCGACCATGAACGGCGCCTTGTGCTCGATAGCGTTAAGAACGGGGGCCACCACCTTCGCCGTGATTTGCGAAAGCGGGGTGCCATTCAAGCTTCGACAAGTGATTCTCGATGCTCCGCTCCACTTCATCCTGGTAGTCTGGCGACCACTTTCGGCGTCGCGCCTCTCGCCGGACCCAAAGTGCTGCGACGGCCTTGAAGGTATTTGCGGCATCCGCAGCACGCTTACCCTTTTCGATGCGCTTGGTGACGGTCAGGTGTTGACCTTCCTCCGCGCCCGTGCGCGCCTTCTCGGCCGCCTCACGCGCGACGGCGAGGCTCTTCGCGGGGTACTTGCCGAGGGTGAGGGTTTGGGGCTTGCCGTCAAGCCGGTAGCGAAACTGCCAGGACTTCACGCCGGTCGGCGCGACGTAGAGGTAGAGGTTTTCGCCGTCGGGCCTGCGGTAAGGCAACGCCTTTGGCTTGAGGTTGCGGACCTTGGTATCGGTGAGCAGGTGCTTGGCCATTTCACCCCCTGGTGGTAAATAATTCCGGTAATTGCCGGGGCCTTTACACGGAAACTTCCGTTACCACCCGGCTGTTACCACCAGATTATGCGCCTTCGGGCGCACTTGCAAGCACGCCCTAGCACCCCTTAGCACTATGAAAAGCAAGGGGTCGGCCGGGGCCTTGGCAGTCTTGAGAGGGGAGTTTGGAGGCGGGGGTCGGAATCGAACCGGCGTAGACGGATTTGCAATCCGCTGCATAACCACTTTGCTACCCCGCCCGGGGTGCCCCGGAGCGAAGTCCGCCTCCGGGAGCCTGAAAAACACCGGGGGGAGGATGGACCTCCCCCCGGAAGGGAAACTGGAGCGGCAGAAGAGTCTCGAACTCTCGACCTCAACCTTGGCAAGGTTGCGCTCTACCAACTGAGCTACTGCCGCGTGCAGCCGCGAATTATAGCCGTTTCCACCCCCCCCGTTCAAGCCGGGCCGCCCCCGGGAGGCTCGTGTCCGCCCGGCCGCATGGCCGCCTTGAGGTACACCACCATCGACCAGAGCGTGATGACCGCCGCCACCCAGATGAGGACGCGCCCCACCGGGTTGGTGTGGAAGAGCCCGAAGAGCACGCCGTTGAAGAGCAGGAACGGGATCGCGACCAGCTGGGTGACCGTCTTCACCTTGCCGAGGATGTTCACCGCCACGCTCTTCGCCTGGCCGACGTTCGCCATCCATTCGCGCAGCGCCGAGATGGTGATTTCCCGGCCGATGATGATGAGGGCGGCGAACGGGTCCACGATGCCCTTCTCGGCGAGCACGATGAGGGCGGCGGCCACCATGAGCTTGTCGGCCACGGGATCGAGGAAGGCGCCGAAGGACGTGGTCTGGTTCCAGCGCCGCGCGAGGTAGCCGTCGGCCCAGTCGGTGATTGCCGCGGCGATGAAGATCCACATCGAGATCACGTTCGCCTGGCGCTCGGTGAGCCAGTCCGCGGGAAAGTAGAGCACCGCCACGAAGAGCGGGATCGCGACGATGCGAAGCCAGGTGAGGAAGAGCGGCAGGTTCAGCGGGACGGCCACGATTTCAGTGCAACTCGTCGTAGATGCGTTTGGCGAGTGTACGGCTGATCCCCTCCACCCGCGCAAGGTCCTCGACGCTGGCCGCGACCACGCCCTGGAGCCCCCCGAAGTGCGCGAGGAGCCGCTGGCGGCGCTTCGGCCCCACGGAGCCGATGTCCTCCAGCCGCGAGGCGGTGCGCGCCTTGCCGCGCCGGGCGCGGTGGCCGGTGATCGCGAAGCGGTGGGCTTCGTCGCGCACCTGCTGGATGAGGTGCAGCGCGGGATGGTCGGCGGGAAGCCGCCTGGCGAACTCCTCGCCCGCCACGAAGAGCTGCTCCTGGCCGGGCTTTCGTTCCTCGCCCTTGGCCACGCCGACCATCGGGATGCCCGCGAGGCCCAGGTCCTGCATCACGCCCATGGCGGCGGCGAGCTGCCCCTTGCCGCCGTCGACCAGGACCAGGTCGGGTGTCCTGCCCTCGCCTTCGGCGAGCTTGCGGTAGCGCGCCTCGAGCGCGTAGCGCATGGCGCCATAGTCGTCGCCCGCCGCCACGTCCTTCACGTTGAAGCGGCGGTATTCCGCGGGCTGCATGTCGCCGCGGTCGTAGACCACGCAGGAAGCGACCGTGGCCTCGCCCATCGTGTGGCTGATATCGAAGCACTCGATGCGCGCGAGCGGCGCCTCCGCCCCGAGGAACTCGGTGAGCGCGGCCCCCCTTTTCTCCTGGCTCGCCTGCGCCGCGAGGCGGCTCGCGAGGGCGAGCTCCGCGTTCTTGCGCGCCATCTCCAGCCAGAGCCTCGCCTCGCCCTGGGGGCGCGTGAGCACGGTGACCGCGCGGTTCGCGATGGCCCCGAGGAGTGCGGCGAGCGCCGGCGCGTCCTCCACGGCGTCGGCGATCACGCGGGCGGGAACCGGCTGCACGACGTAGTGCTGGGCGAGGAAGGCCTCCACGACGGTGGCCGCGTCGCTGCCGCCCGCGTTCTGCGGGAAGAAGCTGCGATCGCCCAGGTGGCGCCCGCCGCGGATCATGGCGAGCGTCACGCACCACGCGCCCTGCCTTTCGACGGCCGCGACCACGTCGGCGTCGCGCGCGCCCACCGATTCCACCGCCTGCCCGGAGAGGATCTTCTGGAGCATGCGGATCTCGTCCCGGAAGCGCGCGGCGATCTCGAAGGCCTCGGCGTCGGAGGCCGCCTGCATCTTCTCGTTCAACTCCGCGATCACGTCGTCCTCCCGGCCCTCCAGGAACTTCGCCGCGTGCTCGACGTCGCGCCGGTAGTCCTCCTCGGGTATCGACCCCACGCACGGCGCCGAGCAGCGGCCGATCTGCGCGAGGAGGCAGGCGCGCGAGCGGTGGCCGAACACGCTGTCGTCGCAGGTGCGCAGCCGGAAGATCTTCTGCAGGTGGCCGATGGTCTCGCGCGCCGCCCACGCGCTCGGGAACGGGCCGAAGTAGCGGTGGGCGCGGTCCTGCGCGCCCCGGTAGAAGCGTATCTGCGGGAACCGGTGGCCGGTGACGAGGATGTAGCCGTAGCTCTTGTCGTCGCGAAAGAGCACGTTGTAGCGCGGCGAGTGCGCCTTGATGAGGTTGTTCTCGAGGATCAGCGCCTCGGCCTCGGTGCGCGTGACCGTCGTCTCGGCCGAGGCGATCTGGCCCACCATCAGCGTGGTGCGCGGGCTCGGATGGCTCTTCCGGAAGTACGAGGAGACGCGCTTCTTCAGCTCCCTCGCCTTGCCGACGTAGATCACGTCGCCCGCGGCATTGCGGAAGCGATACACCCCGGGCAGGTTGGGCAGCCCGGCCAGGAACGGCTTGGGCGAAAAGGGGATGCTCCCCTTTTCGGGATCGGGCTGCGCGCCGGCGGGATCGGGGAGCGCACTCCCTTCGCCGGATCCGGATGCGCGCCGGCGGGATCGGGGAGCGCCCCCTTCTTCACGTGGCGCGCACGCGCGCCAGGTTCTCCGTGGCCGCGAGGTAGGCCGCGCTCGCCTTGAGGGCGGCCGTCGAGATGGCGCGCCCGCGCATGGTCTCGATGCGGCGCGCGAGCGTGGGCGCGAGCGGCCGGCGCTCCAGGCCCTCGAGCATCGTGTCCTGGGCGCGCGGGTCGTTGCAGACGACCACCATGTCGCAGCCGGCGTTGAGCGCGGCGTTCGCCCGGCCGACCATGCCGCCGGCGGTGCTGGCGCCCTCCATGGAGAGGTCGTCGGAGAAGACGAGCCCGTCGAAATGCAGCTTGTCGCGCAGGACCTTCTGCAGCCACGTGGGCGAGAAGCCAGCGGGGCGCGCGTCGACCTTGGGATAGATCACGTGCGCGGGCATGACGCCCCCCATCCCCGCGCGGGCGAGGCGCTGGAAGGGCACCAGGTCGGTGGCCGAGATCTCGGCCAGGGTGCGCTCGTCCACCGGCACTTCCAGGTGTGAATCTGCGCGCACGAAGCCGTGCCCCGGGAAGTGCTTGCCCACGGAGGTCATGCCGGCCGCCCAGAGCCCGGCCTGGAGCGCCTCCGCGAGCGTGGCGATCACGTTGGGGTCGCTATGCAGCGCGCGGTCGCCGATCACGCTCGACTCGCCGTAATCGACGTCCAGCACCGGCGCGAAGGTGAAGTCCACGCCGTGCGCCTGCAGCTCGCTCGCGATCACGAAGCCGCAGCCGCGCGCCGCGGCGAGCGCCTGCGCGGGGTCGCGATCGAAGAGCCGGCCGAGCTCGCGCATGGCAGGGATCGCGGTGAAGCCGTGGCGGAAGCGCTGCACGCGCCCGCCCTCGTGGTCCACGGCGATCACGAGCGCGGGCTTCCTGATCTCCCGGATGGAGTGCGCGAGCTGGATCAGTTGCAGGGGTGCGGCGAAGTTCCTCGCGAAGAGGATCACGCCGCCCACCTGCGGATGCTGCAAACGCTCGACGTCGTCGGCCGTGAGCTCCAGCCCCGAGACGTCGACCATGACCGGTCCGAGTTTCATGTCTTCCCTCTAGCCTTCCAGGACCACGAACGCCATCGCGATACCCGCGTCGTCCGTGAGCGAAAGATGCGCGGCCGTCACCCCGATCCCGGCGAGGTGGCGGGCCATGTCGGCGCTGGGCACGAGGCCGGGCTTGCCGCGCCCGTCCCGGCCGACCGAGACCGCGTGCCAGCGAAACGGCGCGCGGATGCCCGTGCCGATCGCCTTCGAGAACGCCTCCTTCGCGGCGAAGCGCTTGGCGAGGTGGCTCGCCTTCTCGCGCGTGCGCCCATAGCGCTCCCGCTCCTCGGGCGTGAGGATGCGGTTCACGAACCGCTCGCCCCAGCGGTCCATGGCGCCCGCCACGCGCTCGATCGAGACGAGATCCGTGCCCACGCCCAGTATCACGCCGCCCCCGCCTTCAGGAGCGCGTGCATCGCCGCCGCACTCATGAGCGCCTTCATCTCGCGCACGGCCTCGCGCATGCCCACGAAGACGGCGCGGCTCACGATGGCGTGCCCGATGTGCAGCTCGCGCACGCCGGGCAGCCCCGCCACGGGCTCCACGTTGAAATAATTGAGCGCATGCCCGGCGTTGAAGCGCATGCCGAGGCCGCGGATCGCCTCCCCGGCCCGGGCGATGCGGTCGAGTTCGGCCACCACCGGAGCGCTCTCGGGGTCGCGCCCCCGGGAATGGAACGCATGGGCGTAGGGGCCGGTGTGGATTTCGCACACGCGCGCGCCCACGCGGGCCGCGGCCTCCACCTGCCGGAGGTCGGCATCGATGAAGACGCTCGTCACGATGCCCGCCCCGGCAAGCCGCGCGACGACCTCTGCGATGCGCGCTTCCTGCCCGGCGATGTCGAGCCCGCCCTCGGTGGTGATCTCCTTGCGCCCTTCCGGCACCAGCATCGCCATCTCGGGCTTCACGCGCACGGCGATGGCCACCATCTCGTCGGTTGCGGCCATCTCGAGGTTGAGCTTGATGTGCGTGAGCTCGCGCAGGCGGCGCACGTCCTCGTCCTGGATGTGGCGGCGGTCCTCGCGCAGGTGCGCGGTGATGCCGTCGGCCCCGCCCAGGTGCGCCTCCACCGCCGCCCAGACAGGGTCCGGCTCGTAGGTGCGCCGCGCCTGGCGCACGGTGGCGATGTGGTCGATGTTCACGCCGAGTTCGATCATGCGACGCCCTCGATGCGCTGCAGGTCGCGCACGATCGCGCGCGTCGAGAGTTCCTGGCCGTTCAGGCAGTGGTGGATGAGCATTCGCATGAGGCTCTTGGCTTGCGTTGCGGTGCGCGCGTCGTCGAACAGCCCGCTTTCCAGGTGCGCGAGGGTAAGGCCCGACAATCTTACTGCATCGGAGCGCTCGCCCGTGCCCTCGGCGGGCACCGGGCCGCGCTCGACCACGTACCAGTAATCGCGCGCCGGATCGATCGCCGCACCGGTCGCGGCGTCGCGCCCCAGCTCGACCGCGTAGCCCAGCTCGCGCAGCATCGCGAGCTCGAAGCGGCGCAGCACCGGCTCTATCGCACGCGCTTCCCCCGCGCCCGGCTCCGCCGCGACGAGGCCCGGGACGCCGGTCGCGCGCCGCGTCCGCATGCGCAGCGCACTCACCGCCTCGTCGTAGGCGGCCCACAGGCGCTCGTGGGGATCGTCGCGGTGGATGAGTTTCAGCAGCAGCTCGTTCAGGTAGAACGCCGAGAGCAGGCTCGGGCCCGCGAGCGGGAGCGCCGCACCCGAGGGCTCGGCGCTCTTCAGGGTCTTCAGCTCTCCTCGCCCGAACCAGGTGAGCGAGAGCGGCTGGAACGGGACGAGGACGCCACGCGCGGCACTTCGGGGCCGGCGCGCGCCCTTGGCCACGACGCCGAAGCGCCCGTGCAGCTCCGTCCAGACCTGCAGGATGAGGCTCGTCTCCCGGTAGGGATAGGTGTGCAGGACGTAGCCGCGGTCCGGGCTGGCGCCGGCACTCACTCGTAGCCCCACTGGCGCACGGTCGCCTCGCTGTCGGCCCAGCCACTCTTCACCTTCACCCACAGCTCGAGGAACACCTTGCCGCCGAAGAGCGCCTCCATCGCCACGCGCGCCTCGGTGCCGATGCGCTTCAAGGTCGCGCCGCGCTCGCCGATGACGATGGCCTTGTGGCTTTGGCGGTCGACGTAGATGGTGGCCGCGATGCGGCGAAGCGCCCCATCCTCCCGGAACTCCTCGATCACCACCGCCGTCGTGTACGGCAGCTCGTCGCCGAGGAGGCGAAAGAGCCGCTCGCGCACGAACTCCGCCGCGAGGAAGCGCTCGGAGCGGTCGGTGACGTCGTCGGGCCCGTAGACGGGCGCGGCCTCCGGCAGGAGCTTCGCCACCGCGTCGGCGAGCACCTTCACCTGCGTGCCCTTCTCCGCGCTCACCGGCACGAGTGCCGCGAAGTCGCGCCGGGCGGCGCATTCGGCGAGCAGCTTCACGACATCGGCCCGGTCCTTCACGCGATCGACCTTGTTCAGCACCAGCACCACCGGCGCGCCCTTGGGCAGGAGGGCCAAGACCGCGTCGTCGCGCTCGTCCCACCCGAAAGCCTCGACCACCATCACGATCGCGTCCACGCCGGAGAGCGTCGAGGTCACGGCGCGGTTCATCGCCCGGTGGAGCGCGTTGCCGTGGCGAGTCTGGAAGCCCGGCGTGTCCACGAACACGAGTTGCGCGCACTCGTCGGTGCGCACGCCCTGGATGCGGTGGCGCGTGGTCTGGGCCTTGCGCGAGGTGATCGACACGTGCGCGCCCACGAGCTGGTTCAGGAGCGTCGACTTGCCGACGTTGGGCCGGCCGACGATCGCCACGGTGCCGGCGCGAAACGGCGCGCCGCTCACGCCCGCCCTGCCTTCATCTGCGCGAGCTGCGCGAGGACCGCCTCGGCTGCCTGCTGCTCCGCCGCGCGACGGCTCGCTCCCTCGCCCGAGCCGGCCACGTCGAGCTCGTCGACACGGCACTCGACGCGGAAGACCTGCTGGTGCGCCTCGCCGCCCACCGCGACCACCGCATAGCGCGGCAGCGGCAGGCGCTTGCCCTGGAGCAGCTCCTGGAGGGCGGTCTTGGGATCCTTCGCGGGCGGGGCCTCGCGAACGCTTTCGATCCGGTCGGCGAAGAGGGTGCCTACGACGCCGCGCACCGCGTCGAACCCGGCGTCGAGGTACACCGCACCGAGCAGCGCCTCGAAGGCGTCGGCGAGGATCGACGGGCGGCGAAAGCCGCCGCTCTTCAACTCCCCCTCGCCCAACGCCAGCTCGTCGCCGAGGCTGAGCGCGCAGGCGACCTCGTGCAGGCTCGCCTGGTTCACGAGCCCGGCGCGCAGCCGGGAAAGGTCTCCCTCGGGCAGGCCCGGGAAGCGCTCGTAGAGCAGGATCGCGACCGCGCAGTTGAGCAGGCTGTCGCCCACGAACTCGAGGCGCTCGTTGTGGTCGGCCGCGTGGCTGCGGTGGGTGAGCGCGCGGCGCAGGAGCGCCGCGTCCCGGAAGTCGTGCCCGAGCCGGCGCTCGAGGCCGGAGAGGTCGCGCTCGGCCGCGCGTCGGGTCACGACGGGCTTAGTTGGCGGTCGAGGCCGAGAAATCGAGGCAGGCGCTGAAGTTCCCGATGATCGGAATCTTGGTCGACCAGTTGGCGGTGATGATGGCCTCGCCGCCCTCCTTCGAGATCTCCAGGTCGTCGGGATTGACGGACTGCACGCCCTCGATGGTGTTGCGCCGGGCCCAGGAGTTGCGGATCTCGCGCACGCTCGACTTCGTTTCGCCGCTCGCCGCCATCGCCGAAAGCATCTTCTTCACCGCGAAGTAATCGAGGTAGGCGGGTGTGAGCTTCGCGCCGAAAAGGCCGACGCCTGCGAGCACGACCATGCCCGCGAGGGCCCCGGTGAGCGAAATGCCGCCCTGCGTTCGTTTCATGGATCGTGTCTCCCGATTTTCCGGCCCTGCTGGCAGCAGATGCCTTCTATTCGATTGCGTTGCCGATGCGCCCGAGGTCGCCGAAGTTCATCCAGACGAGGAAGGCGCGGCCCTTGATGTGATCGTCCGGGACGAAACCCCAGTAGCGGCTGTCGGCGCTCTGGTCACGGTTGTCGCCCATCATGAAATAGTGGCCGGGCGGCACCGTGCACGTGAAACCGTCGTCATTGTATTCGCAATTGTCGCGGTGCGGAAACTGCCGGACCTGGGAGAGGTTCACCGCCGGCTCCGGAGGCACGACCATCATCGCGTGGGCCTTCTCGCCCAGTTTCTCCGCGAAAGTCGGCAGGCGCAGGAAATTCAGCTCCGCATCGGTGTAGTACCCCGACGCCTGCACCGGGACGAGGCTGCCGTTGATCGTGAGGAGCTTGCCCCGGTACGACACCTTGTCGCCGGGCACGCCCACCACGCGCTTGATGTAGTCCGAGGACGGGTCGGGCGGGAAGCGGAAGACGACCACGTCGCCGCGCTTCACGTCGCCCACCTCCATCACCTTGCGGTTCGCGACCGGCAGGCGGATGCCGTAGACGTACTTGTTCACGAGGATGAAGTCGCCCACGAGGAGCGTGGGCTTCATCGACCCCGAGGGGATCTTGAAGGGCTCTACCCAGAAGGAGCGGATGAGGAATACCACCACGATCACCGGGAAGAAGGCGCGCGCCATGTCCACGACGATCGGCTCGGCATCCTCCGGCGCGCGCCTGCGCGCGAGCAGCCAGCGGTCGGCGGCCCAGATCGTGCCCGTGGCGATCGCCGCGATCAGCAGGACCGCGGCAAAATCGGTGAACTTGAGGAGCATGCCCATCACGGCGATGAAGAGCACCGGCCAGGCGATCTCCAGGATGCCCTTGAGCGCGTCCGACCGCGGCTCCTTGCGCACCGCGGCGTCCCAGCCGATGAGCGCGGCCGAGGCGCCGCCGGCCACGAGCGCGATGAGTTCCCAGTTCAGTCCGCCTTGCATCTACTTTCCCTCCACCTGCAGGATGGCGAGGAAGGCCTCCTGCGGAATTTCCACGGAGCCGACCTGCTTCATGCGTTTCTTGCCGGCCTTCTGCTTTTCCAGGAGCTTTTTCTTGCGCGTGATGTCGCCCCCGTAGCACTTGGCGAGCACGTTCTTCCGGAGCGCCGAGATGTTCTCGCGCGCGATGATGTTGGCGCCGATCGCCGCCTGCACCGCGACGTCGAACATCTGGCGCGGGATCAACTTCCGCATCCGCGTGGCGAGCTCGCGGCCGCGGTAGACGGAATTCTCGCGGTGCACGATGAGGGAAAGCGCATCCACCTTCTCGCCGTTGATCTGGATGTCCAACTTCACCAGGTCGCCGCCGCGGAACTCGCGGAACTCGTAGTCCAGCGACGCATAGCCGCGCGAGACGCTCTTCAGGCGGTCGAAGAAGTCCATAACCACCTCGTTCAGCGGCATGTCGTAGGTGAGGATCACCTGGCGCCCCACGTAATGCATGTTCACCTGCACGCCGCGCTTCTGCGTGCAGAGCGTGAGCACCGGCCCCACGTACTCCTGCGGCATGATGATGGTCGCGCGGATGATGGGCTCGCGGATCTCCTCGATCTTCGAGGCGTCCGGAAGCCGCGAGGGATTGTCGATGTCGATCACGGTGCCGTCGCGCAGCGCCACCTGGTAGACCACGGTCGGGGCCGTGGTGATGAGGTTCATGTCGTACTCGCGCTCGAGCCGCTCCTGGACGATGTCCATGTGCAGCAGCCCCAGGAACCCGCACCGGAAGCCGAAGCCCAGCGCCTGGGAGGTCTCCGGCTCGAAGCGCAGGCTGGAATCGTTCAGCTGCAGCTTCGTGAGCGCGTCGCGCAGCGCCTCGTACTGGTTCGACTCGATCGGGTAGAGCCCGGCGAAGACCTGCGGCTTGATCTCCTTGAACCCCGGCAGCGCCGCGGCAGCGCGCCGCTCGGCGAGCGTCACGGTGTCGCCGACCTTCGCGTCCTTCAGGTCCTTGATGCCGGCGATCACGAAGCCCACCTCGCCCGCCGAGAGGCTCTCGCGGGCAACCGACTTGGGCGTGAAGACGCCGACCTGCTCGCACAGGTGCAGGGCACCCGTCGCCATGAGCAGGATCCGGTCCTTGGGCTTCAAGGCACCATCGACCACGCGCACGAGCATGACCACGCCCACGTAGTTGTCGAACCAGGAATCGATGATGAGCGCCTTGAGCGGGCCGTCGGGGTCGCCCACGGGCGGCGGGATCCTCGCGATCACGCCCTCGATCACGTCGTCCACGCCCTCGCCGGTCTTGGCGCTGCAGCGGATCGCGTCGGTCGCGTCGATCCCGATCACGTCCTCTACCTCCTGGATCACGCGCTCGGGCTGGGCCGAGGGCAGGTCGATCTTGTTCAGCACCGGCACGACCTCCACGCCCAGCTCGGTGGCCGTGTAGCAGTTGGCGACCGTCTGCGCCTCCACGCCCTGGGAGGCGTCCACCACCAGGAGCGCGCCCTCGCACGCGGAGAGCGAGCGGCTCACCTCGTAGGAGAAGTCCACGTGGCCCGGGGTGTCGATCAGGTTCAGCCGGTATTCCAGCCCGTCGCGCGCCACGTAGGTGAGCGCCGCGGTCTGCGCCTTGATGGTGATGCCGCGCTCGCGCTCGAGGTCCATCGAATCGAGGACCTGCACATCCATCTCGCGCGTGGAAAGCCCGCCGGTCCGCTCGATGATGCGATCGGCTAGCGTCGACTTGCCATGGTCGATGTGGGCGATGATGGAGAAGTTGCGGATGCGTTGCATGTTGGGCCGAAAATGGGGACGCTCCCCGTTTCCGTCACGGAAAATGGGGAGCGTCCCCATTTCCCATCAAGACAAAGGGCACGCCGGACGTGCCCTTGTTGCAGCGCAATATTCTACGCGATTCGCGCGAGGCGCGCTTCGAGCGCCCCGGCGTCGAGGAAGTAGTGGCAGATCTCGTGCTCGCCGTCCAGGAGCACCGGCACCTTGTCGCCCCAGCGCTCCTCGAGGGCGGGGTCCCGGTCGACGTCCACGACCTCGACCTCGAAGCCGTGGCGACCGCGCAACTCCTCCAACTGCGCGATCATCTGCTGGCAGAGGTGGCAGTACCCCCGCGAGAGGACCGTGAGCCTGGCGGTCACTCCTCGGCCTTGAGGGTCACGAACCGCGTGCCGTTCTCGTCGCGGATGAGCAGCGCCACCGGCTTCTTCGGGTCGAGCTTCGCCAGGGTGTCGTTGTAGCCCTTGAGGTCCTTGATGTCGGAGTTGTTCACGCGCAGGATCACGTCGCCCGGCTGGACGCCGGCCGCGAGCGAGGCGCCATCGACGGCCTCGACCGCCACGCCGCCCTGGATCTTCAGGGCCTTCCTCTGCTCGGCGCTCACCTCGGAGACCGCGAGACCCAGCCTGCCTGGCTTGGCCGCTTCCTTCTTGCCCCGGGCGGCCGCGGTGCGCGTGGCTTCCTCGTCCTTGAACTCGCCCACGGTGACCACGAGGTCGCGCATCTTGCCCGCGCGCCAGACCGAGAGCGTGATCTTCTGCCCGGGCCGCACGGCGCGCACGTTCCGCGACAGGTCCGCGGAGCTCTCCACGGTCTTGCCGTCCAGCTTGAGGATCACGTCGCCCACCTCCACGCCCGCCTTGGCGGCCGGCGAATCCTCCTCCACCGTGCCCACGGCGGCGCCGTCGGTGCGGGCGAGTCCCAGCGAGTCGGCGAGGTCGCGCGTGACACTCTGGATCGCCACCCCGATCCGGCCGCGCGTGACCTTGCCGGACTTGCGCAGCTGCTCGATCACGTTGGAGGCGTAGTCGATGGGAATGGCGAACGAGATCCCCGCGTAGCTGCCGGTGCGCGAGAAGATCTGGGAATTGATGCCGATCACCTCGCCCCGGAGGTTGAAGAGCGGCCCGCCGGAATTGCCCGGATTCACCGCGACGTCGGTCTGCAGGAAGGGCACGGCGTCGCTCGCGGTGGAATCGGCGGGAAGGTCGCGGCTCTTGGCCGAGAGGATCCCGGCGGTCACGGAACTGGTGAACCCGAACGGGGAGCCGATCGCCACCACCCATTCGCCCACGCGCGTCGCGGAGGAGTCGCCCAGCTTGAGGAACGGCAGGTTCGCCGCCTCCACCTTCACGAGCGCCACGTCGGAGCGCTTGTCGGCCCCGATCACCTTGGCCTTCATCTCGCGCTTGTCGGTGAAGCGCACGTAGATCTCCTCTGCGTTCTCGATCACGTGCGCATTGGTGACGATGTAGCCGTCGGCGGAGATCATGAAGCCGGAACCCAGCCCGAACGGCCGAAGCGGCGAACGCGGGCCCTTTTCGTTCCGGTCCTCGCGCCCGCGCGGGGCGCCGCGCTGGTCGGGCGGCATGAAGCGGCGGAAGAACTCGAACATCGGGTCGTCTTCCGAGAGCCCGGGGATCTGCGTGCGCTGCGCGCGCGCCTCGGTGCGGATGTTCACCACGGCCGGCCCGTGCTTCTCGACGAGGTCGGCGAAGCTGGGCAGCGCCATCTGCGGTTGCGCCTGGGCGAGGGCCTGGGAGGAGACGCCGAGCGAAAGGACGGCGCCTGCGAGAAATGCCTTCAGGATCTGCATGGAATTGCCTCTTCTTGGAGATTGGGTGTTGCGAATTACCGGGTCTGCGCGGCGTCCGTGCCGGCCTGCCTTCCGACGCTGCGACCCACCTGCTGCGCCGCGGCGGGCGGGACTTCGCCGAGCACCGTCACGAGGTGGTCGCCCATGGGCCGCCGGAAGACGGAAAGCGCGCCGTCCTCACTGGTGGATTCCGTGGTGCGCGCCTCGCCCGAGGCGGGCTCGACGAACACGCTCATCGTCGCGAGCCCGTCGCTCAGGACGAGCTGCGTGACCGGCTGCGACCGGTTGGGAAGCATGCGCTGCATCTCGCCCACGAGCCGGAACCCGCTGGGCGGAGAGGCCACGGACCAGCCCGTGGAGGCCGGCCGGGGCTCCTCGGGCGGCTGCACGTCGCGGCGCCAGCCCTTGCTCTGCGCGAGGAAAGTGCTCTTCACCTCGCTGCGAGAGACCTCGCGGCCGACGCGCAGGTTGGTGAAGGCGTAGAGCTCGAGCACGTGATGCCTGGCTCCCAGCGTCTTGGCCCGCAGCAGCAAGCCCGAGCCGACCTCGGCACACAGGCGCTGCGCGTATCGCAGCGCATCCTTCGGGTCGAGGTGTATCCACTGGCAGTCCTGCCCGAGGACGCGCTCCACCTTGCCGAGCGCCAGGCGGTAGTTCTCCGCGATCGCGTCCAGCGGGCCCGTCACGAGCGAGGGAAAGAACCGCGCCGTCACCCGCCGGTCGATGCGGATCATCTTGGCGTCCGGGAAGTAGCACTGCATCTGGTCGTCGCGGCGCACGATCTCGCGGCGGGGGCCATCGAGGGACTCGATCCGCTCGTGCTCGGAGCCCCCGAGGTAGACGTGCGTGATCCGGGAGGTCGCCGTGCGCTCGCCCTGCATGTGCATCACGGTGCCGGCGTAGGTCGTCTCCCGCGCCGAAGTCGCGGCGCGCTGCAGCCACAGGAGCGGATCGGTTCCCGGGTCGGCGGCAGCCGGCAGGACCGCGAGGAACGCGGCTGCCGGTATCGCCGCGGCCAGGAGCCTCATCGGCCGGCCGCGGCCTGGCTGGAGACCGGCCGGTAGAACTCCGCGTTCGGGAGCTGGCGATGCACCACCACGTACTCGTTCACGTTGTGCAGCGGCACCACGTTCGAGGCGAGGGGCGAAACGGCCGCGGGTGCGGTCTTCGCGATCGACGGGGCCGCGGGAGTGCTGCGGTCCTGCATGCCGATCCAGCCCACCACCGCCACCGTGGCGACCGATGCCGCCGCGGCGAAGGCGACGCGCCCGGCCCGGGCGCTCACGCGCCAGCGCGGTGCAAGCACCGTGGGCTCCAGCGCGATCGCATCCATGATGCGTCGCGTGGAGACGCCGGGATGCGGCGATTCGCCGCGCAGCGCCTCCCCGATCAGGTGATAGGCCTGCCACGTGCGCTTGAGGTCCTCGTCGCCGCAGCACGCGCGAATGGCGCGCGCCGCCTCGCCGGATTCGAGTTCCCCGTCCATCAGCAAAGAAAGTTCGTGCGTCATGATCCGATCCCGAAAGTGCCCGGGGAATGGCCTGTCGCGGCCTTCGCCCCCGGGGTTGTTGCCGCCCTGCTGCCTGTTGTATTTGTATTCACCACCGCTGGTCCTTCGCCGTGCCGAGCTGCGGGCGGAGCCTCTCGGCCACCGCCTCGCGGGCCCTGAATATGCGCGACCGGACGGTGCCGATCGGGCAATCCATGATCTTCGCGATCTCCTCGTAGGACAGGCCGTCGATCTCGCGCAGCGTGATGGCGGTCCGCAGTTCCTCGGGGAGCGCGTCGATCGCGTCGTTGACGGTCTTCCCGATCTGCTTGGACATCAGCAGGTTCTCGGGCGTGTTGATGTCGCGCAGCCCCGTGGCGTCCTCGAAGCCCTCCGCCTCCTCGCTGTCGTAGCCGGTGGAAGTGGGCGCGCGGCGCCCCTGGGCGATGAGGTAGTTCTTGGCCGTGTTGATGCCGATGCGGTAGAGCCACGTGTAGAACGCGCTGTCGCCACGGAAGTTGGGCAGCGCCCGGTAGGCCTTCACGAAAGCCTCCTGCGCCACGTCCTCGATCTCGTTGGGATCGCGAATGATGCGCGACAGCAGCCGTTCGAGCTTGCGCTGGTACTTGATGACCAGCAGCTCGAAAGCCCGCTTCTCGCCCCGCTGGGCGCGCTCGACCAGTTGCTGGTCGATTTCCCTGTCGCTCATCCGTCCCTGAATGGAGTGTCTTGTCGTGCCGGCAATCATCCCCGGTGCCAGGCCCGCGGTGGCGGGTGCGACGAAGGGTTTGCCGGTTTCCTGCGGTATTATAAACGTCAGGTTTTTCATTACCTTGCCGTGTGCTTTCCCGCGACCATGGCCAACAGACTCCCCACCGCGCAAATAGTTCCTACGCACGCCCTGCCCCGCCGGCCTTCCAGGAAGCCTTCTTGAGCACCTACGACGTCCTCGTCATCGGCAGCGGGCTCGCCGGGCTGTCCGCCGCCCTGCGCCTTGCCGCCGATCGCAAGGTGGCCCTCGTGACCAAGCGCGAGCTGCTGGAAGGGGCCTCGGCCTACGCCCAGGGCGGGATCGCCGCGGTGTTGGACAGCGCCGACAGCCTGGAGAACCACATCCGCGACACCCACGTGGCCGGCGGCGGCCTGTGCCGGGACGAGGCGGTGCGCTTCGTGGTCGGGCGCGGGGCGCAGGCGATCCAGTGGCTCGTGGACCAGGGCGTCCCCTTCACCCGCGAGGCGAAGGGTGGCGAAGGCCTGCATCTCCACCGCGAGGGCGGGCACAGCCACCGGCGGATCGTCCACGCCGCCGACGCCACCGGCAACGCGGTGCAGCGCACCCTGGTCGAGCAGGCGCGCGCCCACCCCAACATCGACCTGCTCGAATGGCACCTCGCCATCGACCTCGTCACCGGCCGCAAGGTCGGCCTGGACGACGACCGCTGCCTCGGCGCCTATGTCCTCGACCTCGTGGGCGGGCGGGTGCGGACCCTCTCGGCAGGCGCCACGGTCCTCGCCTCCGGCGGCACCGGCAAGGTCTACCTCTACACGACCAACCCCGACACCGCCACGGGCGACGGGATCGCCATGGGCTGGAGAGCCGGTTGCCCGGTGGCGAACATGGAGTTCATCCAGTTCCATCCCACCTGCCTCTACCACCCCCACGCGAAGAGCTTCCTCATCTCGGAGGCGGTGCGCGGCGAGGGCGGGTTGCTCCTGCTTCCGGGGGGAGAGCGCTTCATGCCCCGGCACGACGAGCGCGGCGAGCTCGCACCGCGCGACGTGGTGGCGCGCGCCATCGACTTCGAGATGAAGAAGCGCGGCCTGGACTGCGTCTACCTCGACATCGCGCACAAGGGCGAGGCCTTCGTGCGCGAACATTTCCCCAACATCCACCGCAAGTGCCTGGAGTTCGGCATCGACATCGCGAAGGAGCCCATCCCGGTGGTGCCGGCGGCGCACTACACCTGCGGCGGGCTGCAGGTCGACCTCGCCGGGCGCACGCCCGTGCCCGGCCTCTACGCCCTGGGCGAGGTGGCCTGCACCGGCCTGCACGGCGCCAACCGCCTCGCCTCCAATTCGCTCCTCGAATGCGTGGTGTTCGCGGAGGCCGCGGCCGCGGACATCCTCGCCGCCGCCCCCGTCGAGATCCCGGCCCTGCCGCAGTGGGACGAGAGCCGCGTCACCGACGCCGACGAGGAAGTGGTCATCGCGCACAACTGGGACGAGCTTCGCCGCAGCATGTGGAGCTACGTGGGGATCGTGCGCACCAACAAGCGCCTGGAGCGCGCACTCCACCGCATCCAGCTCCTGCAGGCGGAGATCCACGAGTTCTACTCGGCCTTCCGCGTCTCCAACGACCTGATCGAGTTGCGCAACCTCGTGGTCACCGCGGAGCTGATCGTGCGCTCCGCACTCGCCCGCAAGGAAAGCCGCGGCCTGCATTTCAGCAGCGACTGGCCGGCCACGCTCGCCGAGGCCCGCGACACGGTGCTCGACCCGCGCTCCCCCGCCCCATGAGCTGCCCGCCGGTACTCACCACCGCCCAGGTGCGGGAAATCGAGGAACGCGCCGCCCGCGGCCTCGCGGGGCCGACGCTCATGCAGCGCGCGGGCCGCGCCGCGGCGGACGCCGCCCGCGCCCTCGCGGCAGACACCGGCGCGCCCGTCCTCGTCGTCGCGGGGCCGGGAAACAACGGGGGAGACGCCTGGGTCGCGGCCGCGCACCTGCGCGAGAGCTTCCACCGCGTCACCGTGCTCGACGTCGCCGGCACGGCACCCAAGGCGCCCGAGGCGCGCGAGGCACGGAAGCGTTTTCTCGCAGCGGGCGGGGAGAGCGTGCGCGCCTGGCCCGAGACGCAGCGCCCGGGCCTGGTCGTCGACGGGCTCCTGGGCATCGGCCTCGCCCGCGACCTCGATGGAGACATGGCCGCGCTCGTCGGGCGCATGAACGGCTGCGGCGCCCCGGTGCTCGCGATCGACATCCCCAGCGGCATCGCGAGCGACACCGGCAGCATCCGCGGCGCCGCGGTGCGCGCCACGCGCACCATCACCTTCCTTGCCCGCAAGATCGGCCTCCACACCGGCGACGCGCTCGACTGCACGGGCGACATCGTGGTCGACGACCTCGGCGTGGACGCGGCCCTGCTGGCCGGCGCCCCGGGCAGCCTCCTCGCACCCGAGTGCGTGCGCGGCTGGCTCGCGCCGCGCCTGCGCAACGTCCACAAGGGGACCTTCGGCACGCTCGGCATCGTGGGCGGCGGCAAGGGCATGACGGGCGCGGCCATCCTCGCGGCGCGCGCGGGCCTCTACGCGGGCGCGGGCAAGGTCTTCGTGGGGCTCCTCGCGCCGAACCCGCCCGCCTTCGACCCGGTGCACCCCGAGCTGATGTTGCGCGCCGTCGACGACACGCTCGCCGCCGACGTGCTCGTGGTCGGCCCCGGGGCGGGCCATTCGCCGAGCGCGACCTCGATCTCGGCCTTCGAGCGCATGACTCTCCCCGCGCTCCTGTCGCTGCCCAAGCCGTTGGTGATCGACGCCGACGCGCTCAACGCCATCGCCATCCACGACGCGATGCGCGACGCACTCGCGGGCAACCGGCGCGCCCCCACGATCCTCACGCCGCACCCGGCCGAAGCCGCGCGCCTGCTGCACGTCACCACCGCCGAAATCCAGGCCGACCGACTCGGCGCCGCAATTGCGCTCGCCGCGACGCTTCGCTCGGAAGTGGTGTTGAAGGGCGCGGGCAGCATCTGCGCGAGCCCGGACGGCACCTGGGCGGTGAATTCCACGGGCGACGCGGGGCTCTCCTGCGGCGGCTCGGGCGACGTGCTCGCCGGGATCATCGGCGCGCTCCTCTGCCAGGGGCTGCCGGCCCCGCAGGCGTTGCGCTACGCCGTGTGCCTGCACGGCACGGCCTCGCAGTCCTGCACGGCGCGGGGAATCGGCCCCGCGGGGCTCACGGCGGGCGAAGTGGCGCTCGAGGCGCGCGCGCTCCTGAACGCGTGGGCCGCTGCCCCGCGCTAGAGCAGCGTCCGGTAGGTCAGCACGCCCAGCGCGGTCATCACGATCGCGCCCGCCAGGTGCCAGGTGGTGTGCAACAGCGCCCACCCGTACTCGCCCCGCAGGAGCATGCCGACGGATTCGGCCGAGAAGGTCGAGAACGTCGTGAGCCCGCCGAGGAATCCCGTCACGAGGAAAAGACGCCACTCCACCGGTATCTCGGGGCGGTGGCTGATCCACGCGAGCGCGATGCCCACGAGGTAGCCCCCGACCAGGTTCGCGACCAGGGTGCCCAGGGGAAGTGCGGGCGTGCGCAGGTTGAGCCAGACTCCCAGCCCCCAGCGCAACCACGCGCCCAGGGCCGCGCCCAGGCCCACCGCGACGAAGCCGCCCGCGAGCGTGCTCACGGCGCACCCGCCAAGGCGGCGCGCAACCGGTCCGGCACCGGCACGGGCCTGCCCGCCGCGTAGTCCAGCCAGACGATCACGAACTCGCCCTCGGTGAAGCGCTCGGAGGCGTCGCGCCCGTTCACGATCTCGGAGGCGAGCGTGAAGCTCGTGTTGCCCACGCGCGCCGGCAGAAGCCGCACCTCGAGTTCGCTCGGATAGACCACGGGCTTCAGGTACGTCACCCGCATGGTCGCGAGAATCGGCCCGCAGCCCTTCCCCGTGGTCTGGTAGCCGAGCGTCTCCAGCCACTGCACCCGCGACTGCTCGAAGTAGCGCAGGTACTCGGCGTTGTTCACGTGCCCGAGGGCGTCCATGTCGCCCCAGCGCACCTGGATCTTCATGGAATGCAGGAGCCGCGGCGCGGCGGGCGGGGTCTTGGTCATCGCGGGGGGCGGCTCAACGGGTCGGGCCGGCGATTATCGCCTCGTTGTGCTCGCCGACGCGAGGCGCGGGCGCGCTTGCCTCCGGCGTGCGCAGCGCCTTCACCACGGGCACGGGCAGCGCCGCGAGCACGTGCCCGGGAATCGCCACCTGCCGCGCGAAGACGCCGCGTGCGGCGAAATGCGGGTCCGCGACGGCTTCCTCGAGCGTGCGCACGACCGTGCAGCAGGTATCGGTGGAAGCGAGTGCCGCGTCCCAGTGGGCGGCGTCGTGCGCGGCCACCCGCGCGGCTACCGCGGCCAGCGTGGCGGCGGGATCGCGCGCGTCGTCGCGCAGCGCCTCGGGCACCCCTGCGATCGCGCAGAAGGCCTGCCAAAACTTGTCCTCGAGGGCCGCCACCGCGAGGTAGCGCCCGTCGGCCGTGCGATAGATGCGGTAGCGGGGCGAGCCGCCGGTGAGCATGCCCTCCCCCGGCTTCGGCCATTCGCCCGCGCCGCGGCCATAGGCGAGGCCGAGGAACTGGAAGGCGAAGAGGTTCTCCGCCATGGCGATGTCGAGGAAGCAGCCCTCGCCCGTGCGGTCGCGCCGGCGCAGCGCGAGAAGGATGTTCATAACCGCCGGATAGGTGCCGCCGGCGATGTCGCCCGTGAGCGTGGCCGGGATGCCGGGCGTGCCGTCGGCGCCCGCGGTGAGTGCGAGGACACCCGTGCGCGCCGCGTAGTTGAGGTCGTGCCCGGCTTCCTTCGCGCGGGGGCCGTCCTGCCCGTAGCCGGTGATCGCGCAGTAGACGATCTTCGGGCTCGCCGCGCGCCAGGCCCCGTAGCCCAGGCCCAGCCGGTCCATGACGCCGGGGCGAAACTGCTCGAGCACCACGTCGATCTTCGGCGCGAGCGCGAGAAGGGATGCCGCGGCATTGGGCGCGCGCAGGTCCAGCGAGATGGCACGCTTGCCCCGGTTGAGCATCGCGAAGGGCGCGCCCACGCCGTCGACCGCGGGGGGATAGGCGCGCATGTCCTCGCCCGTGCCGGGGCGCTCGACCTTGATCACCTCGGCGCCGGCTTCCGCGAGGATCAGGCTCGCCAGCGGGCCGGGAAGCAGCGTGCTGAAGTCGAGCACGCGAATGTCCTGCAACGGAAGCATCGTAAGGCTCCGGAAACAAAGGAGCGTCCCCCATTCCACAAAGGAGGACGCTCCCCGATTAATAGCACGCTCAGGCGACGGGTTCGAGGGCCTCGGCCACCAGCTCGGCGATGTCGCGCGTGGGAATTTCCTCGTGCCCGAGCTGCGCCACGCCGTCGCGCAGCATCGTCGCGCAGTAGGGGCAGGCGGTGGCGATCGCCTTCGGCGAGCGCTCGAGGGCCTGCTCGGCGCGCAGCACGTTGATGCGCTTGCCGGTGTGCTCCTCCATCCACATGCGCGCGCCGCCGGCGCCACAGCACATTGCCTTGTCGCGGGAGAGCGCGAATTCCGGAGGCGTGTCCTTCGAGACCGCGGCCAGCACGCGCCGGGGCGCCTCGTACTCGCCGTTGTGGCGCGCGAGGTAGCAGGGCTCGTGGTAGATCACCCCTTCGAAGGCGCGTCGCGGGGCGATCTTTCCCTCGGCGATCAGGCGGTCGATAAGTTGCGTGTGATGCACGACCTCGTAGTTCCCGCCGAACTCCGGGTACTCGTTGGCGAGCGTGTTGAAGGCGTGCGGGTCGCAGGTGACGATGCGGGTGACGCCCAACCCGCCGAGCGTTTCCACGAGCCCCTTCGCGAGCGACTGGAAGAGCATCTCGTTGCCCGCGCGCCTTACGCACTCGCCCGTGGAGCTTTCACGCGGCCCGAGGATCGCGAAGCGAACGCCGGCAGCCTTCAGGATCTTCACGAACGCCCTCGCCGCCTTCTGCGCGCGGTTGTCGAAGGACTGCGCCGAGCCCACGTAGAAGAGCCAGTCGAGGTCCTTCACCTGCGCCGCGTTCTCCAGCAGCGGCACGCCCAGCTCCTTCGCCCAGTCGCCGCGCGTGTCGGCGGGCAGGCCCCAGGGGTTGGACTGGCTCTCGTAGGCGTCGAAGACGGTTTTTAGTTCCTGCGGGAACGCGCCCTCCATCATCACCTGGTGCTGGCGGAGCCGATAGAAACGCCCGAGGTGCTCGAGCCCGATGGGGCAGGCCCGCTCGCAATATCCGCAGGTGGTGCAGGCCCAGAGCGTTTCCGGCTTGATGACCTCGCCCACCAGCGGGGGAAGTTCGTCGACTTTCCCCGCGACGATCGCCTCGCGCTTCTCCAGGAGATGGTGCTTGAGGGAATCGTTCACCCACTTCATCGCGAGCGGCTTGTCGGTGAGAAAGGTCGGGCAGGAATCCTTGCAGCGGCCGCACTCGGTGCAGGTGAAGGGGTCGAAGGCCTCTTTCCAGAGGAGGTCCGCGGCGGTGCGCGCGCCCACCTTCAGGTCATCCGGCGCGTCATCGGCCATCATGGCGTCGAGGTCCACGGAAGGCACGCGGTTCACGGGCGTCTCGCGGGCGAGGAAGAGCGCGGGGAGTGCCGTCACGATGTGGAAGTGCTCGCCCAACGGGAGCAGCACGAGGAAGGAAAACACCGTGACCATCTGCACCCAGTAGGAGGCCTGGAGGCCAAAGGCGAGCGCCCCGGGCGAGAGGCCTTCGAAAGCGATCGACACGGCCGCGCCCACCGGTGCAAAGGCCTTCTCGTGTGCTATCCCCGGGTCCGCCCCGTAGGCCACGAAGCGCAGCCCGTCGAAGAGGAAGTCGGAGACCACGATCACGACGATGAGCGAGAGGATGAGGATCGCCTCCCGGTTGGGCTCGAGACGGCGGGGCTTCAGCACGAACCGCCGCCAGAACGCGTAGGCGACCGCCGCGAGCACCGCGACCTCCACGAAATCCTTGAACGCCGCGTAGCCCGCGCCCAACGCCCCGGGGATCACCGCGAGCGGGTCGTAGCCGATCACGATCAAGTGGAGCTTCCGCACGAGGAGCGCGCAGAAGCCCAGGAAGATCGCCGCGTGCATGACGCCCGGCTTCCACTCGCCCGCGATCATGCGCGACTGCGCGAAGCCCATGGTGGCCACGCGCCCGAGCCGCTCGAGCGGCCGGTCCCAGCGCACCTCAGGCTGCAGCGCGCGGAAGATGGCGATCTTGCGCCAGGCCAGCACGGCGAAGGCGCCGAAGCCCGCTATCATGAGCAGCGTGATCGCCCAGGGTCCCATCGCTCTTCGTTCCTCCCGCCATTGATCGGGGAACCTCCCCGATTTCCCGGAAAATGGGGACGCTCCCCATTTACGCTTATCGCATTAGAGAGAGGCAAGCCCCCGCCCGTCATGAGCCATATCAATAGTTTCCGCACCAACCGGAGCCCGCAGTGACCCGTGAATCGATGGAATTCGACGTCGTGGTGGTGGGAGGCGGCCCCGCGGGGCTCGCGGCCGCCATCCGCGTGAAGCAGCTCGCCGCGGAAAAGGGCGCCGAGGCCTCCGTCTGCGTTCTCGAGAAGGGAAGCGAGATCGGCGCCCACATCCTCTCGGGCGCGGTGATCGACCCGAAGGCGCTTGCAGAGCTCTTCCCCGACTGGAAGGAAAAGGGCGCGCCGCTGGGGGCGCCCGTGACCGAGGATCAGTTCCTCTTCTTTTCGGAAACGGGCACGACGCAGGTCCCGAACTGGATGCTGCCCGCGTGCTTCCGCAACGACGGCTACTACTGCGCGAGCCTGGGCAACCTCTGCCGCTGGCTGGGCACCCAGGCCGAGGCCCTCGGCGTCGAGGTCTACCCGGGCTTCGCCGCCGCGGAAGTGCTCTTCGATCCCGAAGGCCGCGTGATGGGCGTGGCCACGGGGGATGCGGGCATCGGCAAGAACGGCGAGAAGACCGCGCGCCACGCCCCGGGCATGGAACTGCACGCGAAGTACACGATGTTCGCGGAAGGCTGCCGCGGCCACCTCGGCAAGGCGCTCCAGGAGCGCTTCAAGCTGCGCGAAGGCCGCGACCCGGCCGTGTACGGCATCGGCCTCAAGGAGATCTGGGAGATCGAGCCCGCGAAGCACCGGCCCGGCCTCGTCATCCACGGCGCCGGCTGGCCGCTCGCGAACGACACCTACGGCGGTTCGTGGATGTACCACCAGGAGGCGAACCAGGTCTCCGTGGGCCTCGTGGTGGGGCTCGGCTACACCAACCCCTACCTCTCGCCATACGAGGAATTCCAGCGCTTCAAGACGCACCCGGCCATCCGCGCGTACCTGGAGGGCGGCCGCAGGATCGCCTACGGCGCCCGGGCCATCAACGCGGGCGGGCTGCAGGCGCTGCCGAAGCTCGTCTTCCCCGGCGGCGTCCTCGTGGGCGACGACGCGGGCTTCCTCAACGCCGCGCGGGTGAAGGGAAGCCATGCCGCGATCAAGTCGGGGATGCTTGCGGCGGAAGCCGCGTTCGAGGCGCTGGCCGCGGGCCGCTCCCGGGACGAACTCACCGCCTACCCAGAGGCCTTCAAGAAGAGCTGGCTGCACGACGAGCTGCACCGCGCCCGCAACTTCAAGCCGCTCATGAACCGCGGGCTCGTCGCGGGCTCCCTCCTCGTGGGCATCGACCAGGTGCTCTTCGGCGGGCGCGCCCCCTGGACCCTGCACCACCCGGGGCCCGACCACGAGACGCTCCGGGAGAAGGACGCCTGCGAGCCCATCGCCTACCCCAAGCCCGACGGCGTCCTCACCTTCGACCGGCTCTCCTCGGTTGCCGCCTCCAGCGTGGCCCACGAGGAGGACCAGCCGGCGCACCTGACGCTCAAGGACCCGGCCATCCCCATCACGGTGAACCTCGCCCGCTACGACGCCCCCGAGACCAGATACTGCCCCGCGGGCGTTTACGAGATCGTCACGGAGGGGCAGAATCCCCGCTTGCAGATCAATGCGCAGAACTGCGTGCACTGCAAGACCTGCGACATCAAGGACCCGACGCAGAACATCCACTGGGTCGTGCCCGAAGGCGGCGGCGGCCCCAACTACCCCAACATGTAGCGCAAGACCACGGTCGAATCCATAAAACCTGGGCGAGGAGAGCGAAGATGAACAATGTTGCGGACATGCTGAAGGCCAAGCCTTCCCGGATGGTGTCGGTGAAGCCCGAGGACAGCGTCCTCGACGCCATCAAGGTGATGGCGAGCGAGAACATCGGCGCGGCCATCGTGATGTCGGGCGATCGCCTCGTCGGCATCTTCTCCGAGCGCGACTACGCGCGGAAGGTGGTCCTCAAGGGCCGCTCCTCGGAAAAGACGAAGGTCGAGGAGATCATGACCGCGAACGTCGTGTGCGTGAGCCCGCGCGCGAAGAGCCGCGACTGCATGGCCCTCATGTCGGAGAAGAACATCCGCCACCTTCCGGTCGTGGATGAAGGCCGCGTGATCGGGATGGTCTCCATCCGCGACATCGTGACCGACATCATCGCCGACCAGGACTTCACCATCTCGCAGCTCGAGAGCTACATCAGCGGGCAGTAGCGCCCGCGCCCCGCTCCAGGAGACCCCGGACCCGATGCTCACAGTCCGAGGTCTCGCCAAGAGCTGGCCGGGCGGGGCCCCTCTCTTCGAGGCGGTATCGCTGGACCTCGCCCCCGGCGAACTGGTCGCGATCCTCGGCGAATCCGGCGCCGGCAAGTCCACGCTGCTGAACATCGTCGCCGGGCTCGACCGGGCGGATGCTGGCACGGTCACCGTCTCCGGCACCGTCGTTTCCGATCTCGACGACGACGAGCGCGCCCTGTGGCGTCGCAGCGCCGTGGGCTTCGTCTTCCAGTCCTTCCACCTGCTCCCATACCTCACCGTCGAGGAGAACGTGGGGCTGCCGCTGCTGCTCAACGGCGTGGCCGCGGCTGAGCGCCGCGCGCGCTCCCGGGCCGCACTCGAGGCGGTGGGGATGGCGGCGACCGCTTCGCGCAAGCCTTCTTCGCTTTCCGGGGGTGAAATGCAGCGCGCGGCGGTCGCCCGCGCGGTGGTGCACCGCCCTTCCCTCGTGCTGGCCGACGAGCCCACGGGCAACCTCGATGAAGTGAACGCGGCGGCCACTATGAAAGCGCTGCGCGAGGCGGTGAAGCGCGAGGGCGCGTCGGGGCTCCTCGTCACCCACTCCGCCGTTGCCGCGGCCGTTGCCGACCGGGTGCTGCGCCTCGCGGGCCGCCACCTCGGGCCGGCATGACGGGCGCGCTCGCCGCAACGCTCCTGCGCGGCTCTCTCGCCGGGAACCGCTGGCGATCGCTGCTCGCGATCGCCTGCATCGCGCTGGGCGTCGCACTCGCGGGCGCGGTGAACACGCTGCACTCCTCGGCGCTGGACGAGATCGACCGTGCCGCGCGCGTGCTTTCAGGCACCGCGGACCTGCAGGCGCGGGGGCCACGCAACGGTTTCGACGACGCGGCCTACGGACCGGTCGCGATGCACCCGGCCGTGGCCGTCGCTTCCCCCGTCGTCGAGCTCGAGGCGCCGCTTGGCGGTCGCGAAGGAACGATCCGCGTGATGGGGATCGACCCTTTCCGTGCCGCGCGCCTGCAGCCCGGATTCCTCGCCGAGGGTGCCGCGAGCGGCGGCGAGGGCACGACAACACTCTTCGACGCCAACGCCGCCTGGCTCACGCCCGCGGCGCTGGCGAAGCTGGGGGTGAAGGCGGGCGACGAAGTGGCGCTCAAGGGCCCCCGCGGTGAGGTGCGGATCACGGTGGCGGGCGCCCTTCCCGCCCTCGACGGCGGCGGGCCGCTCGTGGTGATGGACATCGCCGCGGTGCAGCTCGAATTCGGGCGAGTGGGCGTGATCCACCGCATCGACCTGCGGCTCGCGCCCGATGTCCCGCGGGTGGAGGCGCTGCGCGCGATCGCGGCGCTGCTGCCCGCGGGTGTCGCGCTCTCCCGCCCCGACGAGGCGGCCATGCGCACCGCGGGGCTCTCCCAGGCCTACCGCGTGAATCTCACGGCGCTCGCCCTCATGGCGCTCTTTACCGGCGGCTTCCTCGTCTTCTCCACCCTCGCGCTGCAGGCGGCGAGGCGGCGGCAGGAATTCGCGCTCCTTCGCGCGCTCGGCCTCACGGCGGCGGGCGTGCGGACCTTCCTCGCGATCGAGGGCGCGCTCCTGGGGCTCGGCGGCGCGATCATGGGCACGGCGCTGGGGCTCGTCGCGAGCCGGGCCATGCTGGAACGCTTCGGCTACGACCTCGGCGCGGGTTTCTTCTCGGGCACGGGCAACACTTTCTCGCCGGACGCGGTCTCGCTCGCGGTGATCGGGCTGCTGGGGGTGCTCACGGCCGCGGCCGCCGCTCTCGCCGTAACCCGGCCGCTCGCGAGGCTCGATGTCGCGCAGGCGCTCAAGGACCGCCACCTCGACCTCCCCGCGCCGCCCGGGGGATGGTCGCTTCCCTTCGCCTTCGCCGCGGGGGCGCTCCTCGCGGCGTGGCTTCCGCCCGCGGGCGAGATCCCGGTGGGCGGCTACCTCTCCATCGGCCTCGCGCTCGCCGCCGCGGTGCTGGCGGTGAGCCCCGCCTCGCGATTGCTGCTGGACCGCGTGCCCGCGAGCGATGCGCCGCTACGCACGCTCGCCCGCGCGCAGGTGAAAAGCCTTCCGGGACACCTCTCCGCGATGGTCTCGGGGATCGTGGTGAGCGTGGCGCTGACCGCGGCCATGGCGATCATGGTGCATTCCTTCCGCGTGTCGCTGGACCATTGGCTCACGGGCGTGCTGGAGGCGGACCTTTTCGCGCGCGCGGCCCCGCAGGGAGATGCCGCGGTGTTCCCGCCCGAGGTGCAGGCGCGGATCGCGGCGGTGCCGGGTGTGGCGAGGATCGACCCCATCCGCTTCGAGCGCCTCACGCCCGAGGGAAGCGCGGGGCTCCTCACGGTGATCGCGCGGCCGCTGGACGCTGCGCTGCTGCAAGGGTTCCAGGCCGACCCTCCCGGATTGCCGCCACGCGGCCGGCTTCCCTACGCGTGGGTGTCGGAGGCGTCCGTGGACCTCTTCGGCTGGCGGCCCGGCGAGGAAGTGACCGTGGCCCTCGCGGGCAGGCGCGCGAGCTTCCGCGTGGCCGGCACCATACGCGACTACTCGCGCACCTGGGGCGCGCTCATGGTGGACCTCGCGGACTACCGCGCCATCACGGGAGATGCGCTCGCGAACGACATCGCAATCCACCTGGTACCCGGCGCCGACGCGGGAGCGGTCATGGAGGCCATCGCAAAGGAAGTCGCGCGCGTGCCCGGCGCGGAGCTGCACGACGCGAGCTACATTCACGGCCGCGCGCTCGCGATCTTCGACCGCACCTTCGCCGCGACCTATGCGCTGGAAGCGGCGGCGATCCTGATTGCGCTCGCGGGCGTGACGTCCAGCTTCGCCGCACTCGCGTGGTCGCGGCGGCGCGAGTTCGGCGTGCTGCGCCACCTGGGGCTCGCGCGGGGCGAGGTGCTGCGATTGCTCGCGCTCGAAGGCGGTGCTGCGGGCATCATCGGCGCCCTGCTGGGACTTGCCGCCGGCGCGGCGGTGAGCGTGGTGCTGGTGCACGTGGTGAACCGGCAGTCCTTCCACTGGGGCATGGCGATCCACTGGCCGTGGCTCGCGCTCGCGGCCCTCGTGGGAACGGTCGTCTTCCTGTGCGCGCTCGGCGCCTCGGCCGCGGGGCGTGCGGCGGTGGCGCGCGAGGCGGTGCACGCGGTGAAGGACGATGCGTAGGCTTGCGGCGGCCGTACTCTTGTCGATCCTCGCCCTCGCGACGCAGGCGGCGGAGTACGCGAGCGTGCTCCCGGGGCTCAAGCTCGCCTTCCCTGCGGACTACGGCGCGCACCCCGAGCACCGCATCGAGTGGTGGTACGCGACGGGGCGGCTCGACACGGAAGCCGGGCCGATGGGATTCCAGGTGACGTTCTTTCGGCTGCGCAACAAGGAGGCGGACGCGAATCCCAGCCGCTTCGCGCCCACGCAGCTTCTCTTCGCGCACGCGGCGCTCGCCGATCCCGCCCACGGTCGGTTGCGCCACGACCAGCGAATCGCGCGGGCATTCCCGGGACTTGCGGAGGCGCGCACGGGCGACACAGATGTCTTCATCGACGACTGGTCCTTCAAGCGCACGGACGGTGCCTATGCCGTGCGCATCCCCGGCGAGGGGTTCGCCTTCGACTTGGTGATGCGGCCAACGCAGGCGCTGCTACTGCAAGGCGACGCGGGCTACAGCCGCAAGGGACCGAAGCCCACGCAGGCGAGCGGCTACTACAGCGAACCGCAGCTCGCGGTGACGGGAAGCATCAAGGTGGGCGAACGCACGATCGCGGCGAAGGGCGTGGCGTGGCTCGACCACGAGTGGTCCAGCGAGATCCTCGCCGAGGGCGCGGTGGGCTGGGACTGGGTGGGACTAAACCTCGAGGACGGCGGCGCGCTCATGGCGTTTCGCCTTCGCGACAAGGACGGCGGGACGGTGTGGGCCTCCGCGACCCTTCGCCGCAGCGGGAAAGTGCGCGTCTTCGGGAGGGACGAGGTGCGTTTCATGCCGCGTCGCACCTGGCGATCGCCGCGAACCGGTGTGGCCTGGCCCGTGGAGATGGCCTTCGAGGTCGCGGGCGAGGCCTGGACCGTGGCGCCGGTGATGGACGACCAGGAGATGGACGCGCGCGGCTCCACCGGCACGCTCTACTGGGAGGGTGCGGTGAGCGCGTCGGGACCGGCGGGCGCCAAGGGCCGCGGGTATCTCGAGCTCACGGGCTACGGGGGGAGGCTGCGGTTTTGAGCGCGACTTCTCCTCGCGCCGAAGACACGCCGCCCGCGGAGAGCGTGCGCTCGGAAGTGGGCGACATCCCGGCGATCGAGGGGCTGCGCGGGGTGGCGGTGGCGTGGGTGATGGTCTTCCACTACTTCGTCCTGCGCGACGGGAAGTTCGACGACGGCTTCATCGCGCTCCTCAAGTCCTGGGCGCCGCTGGAGGCCTTCGCGAGGAACGGCTACCTCGGCGTCGACCTCTTCTTCCTCATCACGGGCTTCCTCCTCACGCTGCCGTGGTTCCGGCACGCGGACGCGGGGCTCCCCGCCCCGGACTGGCGGGCCTTCTACGCCCGGCGCGCGCGGCGAATCCTGCCCGCCTACTACGTGCAGCTCGTCTTCCTTTTTTTCGTGGTGCTGCCGCTCGTGTACCCGCGCATCTGGATCCAGTCCACGCCGTTCGTGGTGGGGAACCTCGGGGCGCACTTCACGTTCCTGCACTACACCTCGCCGCTGACCTCGTCGTCCATGACGGTGAACGGCGCGCTGTGGACGCTCGCGATCGAGATGCAGTACTACCTGCTGCTGCCGCTCATCGCCCCCTCTTCGTGCGCTGGCCGTGGCGATCGCTCGTCGCGGCGGCGGCGATCGCGGCGGGGTGGCGATGGCTCGCGTGGAACGACCTCCAGGTCCTCGCGGATTTCTACCTCCGGCTGGGCGCGAAGGCAGGCGTGACCGAGAAGGAGGTGCGCCACCTCATCGAGACGCAGCTTCCGGCGTGGTCGTTGCATTTCGCGCTGGGGATTCTGGCGGGACGGGCGTGGATGCTGCGGAGGAAGCGCGAGTCGTCGGGCGTGGGGCGGTGGGTGCCCTTGTTTGTCGCGGTTGCCGCCCTCCTCGGGCTACACGCAGTCTTGAGGAACGGCGCTTCATTTCTCGGGCAGATGGGATGGATCGCGTTTCCGGTGCTGATCGCGGCGGGGCTAGGGGCGGTGGTGTCGTGGCCTTCGGTTTGGCTCGCGCAGGTTGTTTCGCTGAGGCCCCTCGCGGCACTCGGGCGGGTGAGCTATTCGGCGTATCTCTATCACCTGCCGGTGCTGCTGCTCTTCAACCAGTTCCTGCCGAGAATCGGGGAGGCGATAGCGTTCGTGGTGTGGTTCGTGATCGTGACAGGGATTGCGGCGGTATCCTACTGGTGGGCGGAGGTTCCGTACCTGGCGAGAAGGCGGGGGTAGGCAGCGGGACTTGCGGATGGTGGTTCCGGCATCCGGGAGGCATTACCGGCCCGCACCTGATCCGGGGCGCGCGGACGCGGCCGGGGGCCTCCGCTGCAGGCGAGGGATGACGCGAAGACCGAACCGGATGTGCATTCCACCCATGAAACTCGCAGCGATTCCCGCTGCCTACGGCACCGTCCCCTTCACGACCCAGGCGGTCGCGGCATAGGAGCGGACGCCGTCTGCCTCGCCGTCCAAGTATGCAAGCCTGACCGCATTCCGAAGACGATCCTTCGCGTCCTGGCCGAGCGTGCGTAAGTACTCCGCCACCGGACCTTCCTTGCCTTCGATGGGCGCCCAGAAGTCGGCAAACGACGCGAACTCCATTCGGATCGTCAGCGAGTCCTGCACGACGCTCGCAAGGCCGGCGTCGCGCCAGGCGCGCGCCAACTCGCCGGGGCGGCTCATGGGCCGGGTGTAGGCCGCCGCCCGCGCCCGTTGCCCTGCCGGGTCGAGAACCGCCGCCGCGTCGTAGACCATGCGCACGGCAACGAGCCCGCCGCGCGTGTCCCAGGTCGCCGCCGCCACGGTTCCGCCGGGCCGCGTGACCCGGTGCATCTCGCGCACGGCAAGGTCTGCCTGCGGGACAAACTGCAGCACGAGCAATGGAGACGGCATGGTCGAACCCGGCGTCGGGAAACGGCAGCGCGCAGGCGTCGCCGATCTGGAAATCCAGGCGGGTGTCACCGTTGCGGCTGGCCGCGTACGCGACATAGGCCGGGGACGCATCCACGCCGCGCACGCCAAGGATCTCCGGGTCCCGTGCCAGGCATGAGCCCAGGCTCCCGGTGCCGCAGCCGACGTCGAGCACCCGTACCGGCCCGGCGATGCCGGCGAAGCGCACGAAAGCGGGCGCGAGGCGGCGGCTCCACCGGCCCATCTGGAGCTCGTACGCTTCGCCATCCGAGGATGCGAAGTACGGTGCGGTGCTCATGCGTGCGTGCTCCCGGCCCGGGCGCCCTCCGCCGGATGCGCTACGGGCGTTTCAATCCGATCGCCCGGACCAGCGCCGCGTTCATCTCGGTCTCCCGCTTCACGAGCGCGTCGAACTCGGTCGGTGACATCACCATCGGATCCACCCCGAAAGTCGCGAGCTTGTCGCGCACCTTGGGCTCCTGAAGCGCCTTGAGCGTCTCGCGGTGGAGCTTCTCCACGGTCCCGCGCGGCGTCTTTGCGGGCAGGAAAGTTCCGAGCCACATCGGATAATCGGCATCGCTGAAGCCGGCCTCGCGCAGGGTCGGCACGTCCGGGAGCACCGTTGAGCGCGCCGCGCCGTTCACCGCCAGCGCGGCGAGCTTGCCGCTGCGGATCTGCGGCAGGGTGGCTCCCAGCGCCACGAAGGCGAAGTCGATCCGGCCCGCGATCACTTCGGTCATCATCTCGGCGCCGCCCTTGAACGGCACGTGCACGGCCTGGACACCGGCGCTCAGGCGGAACCGTTCCGCACTCAGGTGTGATGCGGACCCGACGCCGGGCGAGGCGTAAGTTGAACGCACCCGGCCTGGCCTGGGCCGCGGCAACGAGATCGCGGGCCGTGCGAAAACCACGGTCCGGCGCGGCCACCAGAACAAAGGGCGTCACGCCGAGCGGGACGACCGCCGCGAAGTCACTCGCCGGATCGAAGGCGAGTTCCGGATACAGCGAGGATGCGATCGCGTGTGCCGACGAGTTCACGAGAAGCGTGTAGCCGTCGGGATCCGACCGGGCGACGAAGCCCGCGCCCAGCGTCGTGCCCGCGCCGGGACGGTTCTCCACCACGATGGCCTGCCCGAGCTGCGCGGAGAGTTGCTCGAACACCACGCGCGGCACGATGTCGATGACGCTGCCCGGCGCGATGGGCACGACTGCCTTCAGCGGCTTGGCCGGCCAGGTCTGCGCGAGGACATTCGCGGCCGCAAGACCGAGTCCGAGGGCGGACATCGCCACCAGGGATCGCAGCTTCATGGGGACCTCCCTATCACGAGGGTGGGCGCCGGGGCGCGGGGCCTTCACGGGGCACACCATAGGTGGCGTGAAGGGTGTCGTCCAATACATATATACTCTCTTGATCGATGCCGAATCGGCATGAATGTGGCCATGGACCTGCGTCACGCGCGAACCTTCGTCATGGTGGCGGAACTGGGCACCGTTTCCAGGGCGGCGGAGCGCCTGCACATCGCGCAGCCCGCCCTTTCCCGGCAGATCCGGAACCTCGAGGAGGAACTCGGTCTCAAGCTCTTCGATCGCGTGGGGCGACGCCTCGTGCTGACCGGCGAAGGCGAGCAGCTGCTCGGCGATTGCCGCAGCCTGCTCTGCTACGCCGCCGCGCTTGGCGAGCGCGCGCAGTTGCTGCGGCGTGGCGACACGGGCACGCTGAAGGTGGCCGCCTCGCCCCAGTTCATCGAGGGCATCCTCTCCGACTTCCTGCGCCGGTACGCGCAGCGCTACCCCGCGGTGAAGGTGAAGCTCACCGAGTCCATTTCGTGGTCCGACACGCTGGGGATGCTCGAGCGCGGCGAGATCCACGTCGGCCAGAACCTGCTTCGTGCCGTTTCCCCGGGCGATTCGCGCTTCGCGAACCACCCGCTCGATTCGGTGGAACTGCTCGCCGCCGGCCCGGCGGCACTGATGCGCGGCGAGAAAGGTTCCATCGAGATTGCCCGCCTCGCCGCCCACCCGCTGCTCTTGCTCGATGCGAGCTTCGTGTCCCGGCGCTCTTTCGATGCGACCTGCCGGCTCGCGAGCATCGAGCCCAACGTGGTCTTCGAGAGCCGGACCCCGCATACGCTGCTGGCGATGTCCGAGAAGGGGCACGGCGTTGCGATCGTTCCCTCCGCGGTGCGCGTTGACCGGTACCCGCTGCAAGTCGTCCGGGTGACCCACCAGGGGAAGCCGTTGCGGGAGGCCTTGGCGGTCTTCTGGGACAAGCGTCGCCCCCTGCCGTCGTACGCCACGGCCTTCTGCGCAATGCTGGCCGAGTACGTGCGCGAGGAGTTCCCGATATCCCAACCCTCCGGGACCCAAAGGATCGCGGGCGCTACGCAGTCAGGCGGCCGACGAGCTGGCGCACCCAAGGAGCTACGAGCGTCACCGCCACGAAAGCCACGGGCCAAGTCGTAAGGCAGGACTTGAGCCATTGCGCGAGAAAGTCCGGGCGAAGCCCCTGGGATGTCATCAGGACGAAACCCGAGACGAGGGCCACCATGATTGCCGAGAGCAAGGCCCCGAAGACGATGGGGGCGAATCGAACGGGAATGCGCATTTCAATACTCCTTTCGTGGTTGATGAAACGGTTGAAGGTCTTGCATGTTCACAGCGAACGCAGCCAGCTCGCCGCAAGCCCCGCCCCGTAGAGGCCGAGACCGAAGACGGCGTGCGTAATGAGGCTCTGGATGCGCGCGGCTTGCGGGCGCGGCGTGCGGCTCGCGGCGATCCCGGCGCCCATGCCCGGCTGCATCAACAGGAACGGCGCGGCCACGGTGCCGATGCCGACCGCGAGCGCGAGTCCTGGCGAAGGCTCGCGGATCCACGCGGCTCCCCCGATGGCGATGAGGAGCGAGGCGAAAGCGATGCCGGTGAGGTAGTGGAACGCCCACCCGATCGCGCGCTCGCCGGGAACCGGGTCCGCTTTCGCGATCGCGTCATGGCGAAAGCGCCCGCCCGCCATGTGGCCGATCCATCGCCCCACCATTCCATAGTCGGGCGGGGCGATTCCCAGCAGCGGCCGGCGCGCGAATCCCCACAGGTCCATCACCGCCGTCGCGCCCACGCCCACGAACAGGGCACATCTCAGGTAGTCCATTTTCGTCTCCTGGGTGCTTGCCTTCGAGAGGCTATGGCGGCACAGTGCCACTTGAAGTCAACTTGAGGTCAAGGGGTTTCTGCATGGACATCAGCGAGGTGGCGAAGCGCTCCGGCGTCCCGGCGTCGGCGCTGCGCTTCTACGAGGAAAAGGGCCTCATCGTCTCCGTCGGCCGCAGCGGCCTGCGCCGCGTGTTCGGCGAGGGCGTGCTGGACCGCCTCGCCTTGATCGCCCTCGGGCGCGCCGCGGGCTTTTCGCTGGACGAGATCGGCGCGATGTTCGCCCCCGACGGCCGGCCGCGGATCGACCGCAGGGCGCTCGCGAAGAAGGCGGAGGAAATAGACGTCACGATCCGCCGCCTGGGCGCCATGCGCGACGGCCTGCAGCACGCCGCCGCCTGCCCGGCGAAGAGCCACCTCGAGTGCCCCACCTTCAGGCGCCTCATGGGGATCGCCTCGTCCGGGGCCATGGGAGGGCGCGGCAGGAAGTTGCCCGCACGGAAGCCGCGCCCATGAATCGCCTGCGTACCACCAAGGATTCCGCGAGCCACGATCATTTCCTGGTTCGCCCGTTCCGGGCCGGCCCTTCGGCCTGGGCACGAAGCACCCTGCTCGCCTGCGCACTCGCCGTGGCAGCTGTTTCGGCACAGGCGCAGTCCTGGCCCGATCCCCCGCCGAATCTCGTCCAGGTCTCGACTTCGATCTACACCGCCGGCCAGCCGAGCCCGAAGTCGCTCGCGGGACTCAAGGCGCAGGGAATCGAGGCCGTGGTCTACCTCGCTCCCCCCACGGTCTCCGACGCCGTTCGCGACGAAGCCCACATCGTCGGCAGCCAGGGAATCGTGTTCGTGAACATCCCGATCGTCTTCAGCGATCCCACGGCGCGCGATTTCGAGACCTTCTCCGCGGTGATGAAGGCGCTGGGCACGCGCAGGATCCTCGTGCACTGCCAGGTAAACCTGCGCGCCTCGGCGATGACGTTCCTGTACCGCACCGTCGTGGGCCGGGAGAATCCCGACGCGGCGTGGCAGGACGTCGAAAGGATCTGGACGCCACGAGAGCCGTGGAAGGGCTTCATCGCCGGCGTGCTGGCCCGGCACGGCGTCAAGTTCGAACTCCCCTGAGGGCCCATCTATGAACAGGGCTCACCTGCTTGGCATCCTGCTTTTCTGCCTGTCCTTCGCGAAACAAATGGGGTCAGATTCAATTTCGAACCTGTCCCCGTTTCGCACTGGCGATTGAATGGGGACAGATACGAAATTGAACCTGACCCCAGCGGTTCCCAGCGGTTCCACGATGAACTGCACCGTCGCGGTCGAGCCCGTGGACCACCCCGACGCGGTCGCGCTCATCGGCGAACTCGACGCGCACCTCGCCCAGCTCTACCCGCCGGAAAGCCGTTTCGGCCTGGATGTCGCGGCCCTGCGCCTGCCCCACATCCGCTTCGCGCTGGCTCGCGACGAACACGGCCTCGCCCACGGCTGTGGCGGCGTCGCCTTCCTAGACGGCTATGCGGAACTGAAGCGCATGTTCGTGCGCCCCGCCTCGCGCGGCCGCGGCATCGCGCAGGCGCTCGTGCGCTTCCTGGAAAACCTCGCCGCCGAACGCGGCTTCGGAATCATGCGGCTGGAAACGGGAACCCGGCAGCACGAGGCGCTCGCGCTCTACGCGCGGCTCGGCTACGCGCGGTGCGGCCCCTTCGGCGCCTACCCGCCCAACGATACGAGCGTGTACCTGGAAAGGCGCCTCGCGGGTTGACGGGGAGGCCCAACTTGCCGTCGGGTGTCATGGACAAAATCGCCCGATTGCTGGCTGAATGACGACCGAGGGACACATCCGTCATCGACTTCACCCGTACACAAGGAGAGAACATGGAATCCGCAAGCGTATCCCGCGCAGTCAAGCTCGCCTTCGTCCTCGGTCTCGCCGCGGCGGGGTCCGTCTTCGCGAACGCAGCCCGGGGGCAGACGATCGTCGATGACTGGGCGAACATCAAGGCGCCGCCCGCGCCGGAGCTCAAGCCCGTCAAGGTCGACACGAAGGACACCGCGCTCCTCGTCCTGGACATCGTCAAGCAGATCTGCGGTCCGCGGCCCCGCTGCGTGGCTTCCGTTCCCCGGCTCCAGCACCTGCTCGGGCAGGCGCGCGAGAAGGGCATGATGGTGGTCCACACCCTCGCCGGGCAGCCGCTGACCGACATCCTTCCCGAGGTGGCCGCGCGCGCCGAGGAAGCATCGGTCTCCTCGGGTCCGGACAAGTTCCTCAACACCAGCCTCGAACAGATCCTGAAGGCAAAGGGGATCAAGACGGTGATCGTGGTCGGCACTTCCGCGGAGGGCGCGGTCCTCAACACGGCATCCGGCGCCGCGCAGCGCGGCTTCAAGGTGATATTGCCGGTGGACGGCATGTCGTCGATCCACCCCTTCGCCGAGCTGTACACGACATGGCACCTGGCCAACGCGCCGCGAATCGGGGTCCACACGACGCTCACCAGGCTCGACTTGATCGGCTTCTAGCCGCGCGAGGGGATCGATCGACTGCCGCGGGAAGGGTCGCGAAATGGCAAGGCGCCGAGGATCTGAACGCCTGGATCGGCGCGAGCTTCCGCTACGACTCGCGGGCTGACGGCACGCGGGCGTGACAGACTTCCCCGGACAACCCCGACACGAGGAAACCGGACGGTGCGGACCGAGAAGGAAAAGATGCTCGCGGCCGAGCCCTACGACCCGGACGACCCGCAGCTTGCCGCCGACCGGCGCCGGGCCGCGGCGATCCTGCGCGAGCTGCACGCGGCTGCCGGGAGCGGAAGGCGACGAATCCCGCGCCCGGGTCTTGCTCGAGCGCCTCCTCGGCCGCGCGACGGATGCCCGCATCGTCGCGCCCTTCCACTGCGACTACGGCTACAACATCCGGCTGGGCAGCAATGCGTACTTCAACGTCGGCTGCGTCGTGCTGGACGTAGCCGCCGTGACGATCGGCGACAACTTCCTCGCCGGCCCCGGCGTGCACATCTACACCGCGACCCACCCGACGGGTGCGACGGAGCGGCGCCGCGGGCTGGAATCCGGCTCGCCCGTGACGATTGGCGACGACGTCTGGATCGGGGGGCGCGCGGTGATCCTTCCCGGCGTGCGCATCGGCTCCGGCGCGGTGATCGGCGCGGCAAGCGTGGTCACCGGAGACATCCCCGGCGGCTGCTTCGCCGCGGGCAACCCCTGCCGCGTGATCCGCGACGTGGCCTAGGGGCCTGTCCGGGGTCACCTGTCCGGGGTCAGGTTCAATTTCGAACCTGTCCCCAATTGCCTAGCGCGCCCCCGAGTCGTAGAGCACCCGCCCCCAGTAGTAGAGCTGCCCCGGCTCCACGGGGCGCGGTATCACGTCGCCCGGGCGCACGAAGGGCCGGTAGATCTCGAGCGTCAACTCGGAGCAGTAGTAGCGGTCGGGCACGTCCACGCCGATGAGGCCCAGGAAGTCGTAGGGCCTGCCGACGAGCCGGCGCGCCTTTTCCAGCGCGGCAATCGAACTCGTCGCGTCCGCCCACACGGGGCGCACAAGCAAGAGCCTGTCCGCCTTTGCGACGAACTGCGCGAGCGGCGTCACGTGGATGCCGCGCGCCTCGGCCTCGATCACGCTGTCGCCTTCGAGGTCCAGCACCGCCGCATGGCTGAAGGGCTTGTTGGTGAGCGTGACCACGAGGTTGTCCGACGCGTGGTAGCCGCGGATGACGAGCCAGTCGCCGTTGGCGCCGAGCGAGCGCACGCCGGAGACCATGGCCGCATCGAGGCGCGCCCGGGCCTCACCCGCCGGGGGATCGACGATTACCGGGTGCGCCGCGCAGCCGCCCAGAAGCATGGCGGCCATCGCGTATGAGCGCAGCGCTTGCGGCATCAGTTGACCCAGTACAGGTGCCGGATCACGGTCCACTCGCCGGAATCCTCGCCCGGCGCCCGAGCGGCATTGCGCTTGAGGGAGGCGCTCGCCAGTGCCGCGAGCCCGCTGAGGGGCCTTGCCTTCGTGGGCGCGGCGCAGCGCGAGGCGAGCGCAGCGTGGTCCATGGCGCGCGGGAGCGGATCCAGGAAGAGGCTGCGCACGTCGAGACCCTCGCCCGGCTTGCACAGCCCCAGGGAGAGGTCTGCGAGCCCGCGCAGCCCGCCGGTGTCGACCTGCCCGCCCAGCAGCGCCTTGCCGGCAAGGAGCCGCTGCACCTCGTCGAGGAGCGTTCCCCAGGTGGCGAAGGTCGTCTCGTCCATCACCAGCGGGAACGACGTGTTCGACTGCCGCGGGTTGGCGATCCACTCGCGATCGTCGTCCGTCTCCCGCAGCAGCGCCTGGCGCAGCAGCGCCGACTGCCGGATGCCTTCGACGAGCCGGCCGTAGGCGAGCTTGCGCACGCGCGCCCCGTCGACCAGCACGAGGCTCTCCAGCCCCTGGCCGGTGAGGTCGTAGGCGAGCACCAGGTGCATCGCCGCCTCCACGAAGTTGCAGTAGGCGAGCGCCCAGTGCACGTCGGACTGGTCGACCAGGATCACCGGGCTCGCATACCTTTCGAGGAGTTGCGCCTCGTCGACCGCGATGTCCATGGGCCGCATGGCCACACCGCGCTTCGGCGTGCGGAAGAAATGGCGCTCGGCGGGCGAGACCTGGCCGTCGCCGTCGAAATCCACCGCCCAGTTTCCGGGCTCGATCACGAACAGGGGTTTCCTCGCCTTCACGGACTCGAGGGCCACGCGCACGGCCGCGACCCGGACGAGGTAACCCTCCAGCCGGGCACGCACGCGCGTGCGTTCCGCGGGATCGTCCAGGCGCAGGCGCTGCGCATCGCGCGCGACCCACGCCGCCGCGTCGCGCGCGAGCGAGAGGCTCTCGCAGATCGCGAACGCGACCCTCTCCTCGTCGCGCGCTCGCTTGCCGGAGCCCGCACGGGCCTGTGCCGCGCAGGTCGCCTCCATTCCGGCGTGCGTGGCGAAGTCGATCGCCGCCGCTTCGACGCTCGAAACGGCAGCGGCAAGCACGGCGACCGGGATCAGCATCCTCATGGGAATCCTCTCGGGAGCGGGAAGTATGCAGGCGTTAACGACCTTGCGCACTGGTTGGTTGACCGGGCCGCGGCGCCCGAAAGATCTGCCGGCCGCGCCCGACGCATCCATTGCCCCGGGTTGCGTGCCCTGCGCCGCCGTCGAAAACCTGGACGAATCCATCGCGATCACCGATACGGATGACTGCATCATCATCGGCAACAAGCGCCTCCGCGTTGACCCCGGCCGCCCCCGCAGCCAGAATGCCGCTTCGCGATGAAATCGAGCCGCTCATGAAGCCGGGCCCGCGGGGCGTCACCGTGGCGCTCCCCGGCAGGCACCGATGACAACCGAGGCCCGCTGTCCCTGGTGCCTCGGCTCGCCCGCGTACGTCGCCTACCATGACCGCGAGTGGGGCCGCCCCGTCCACGACGACCGCGTGCTCTTCGAGTTCCTCGTGCTCGAGGGCGCGCAGGCCGGGCTCTCGTGGTCGACGATCCTCGCCAAGCGGGAGAACTACCGCAGGCTTTTCGCGCAGTTCGACCCGGCGAAGGTCGCGCGCTTCACGCCGGCGCGGGTGGAGAAACTGCTCGGCGACCCCGGCATCGTGAGGAACCGCCTCAAGGTCGAGGCAACGGTGCGCAACGCGAAGGCCTTCCTCGCGGTGCAGAAGGAGTTCGGCAGCTTCGACGCCTACGCGTGGCGGTTCGTGGGCGGCAAGCCCCTGGTGAATCGCCGCCGGTCGATGCAGGACGTGCCCGCCACGACGCCGGCATCCGACGCCTTTTCGAAGGACCTGAAGAAGCGCGGCTTCACCTTCGTGGGCTCGACCATCCTGTATGCCTTCATGCAGGCCGTGGGGATGGTGGACGACCACCTCGTGCGTTGCCCTTTCCACGGGGCCCATCGATGAATGCGCCTGCCGACAAGCCCGATCCGGCGATTTCCGCGGGAACGCTCGCGCACTACGACGGGCGCGCCGAGGATTTCCGCGAGGGCACGCGCGACCACGACGTCACGCAGAACATCGGAGCACTGCTGCGCCACATCGAAGGCGAGCCTCCTTTCACGATCCTCGATTTCGGCTGCGGGCCGGGGCGCGACCTCGCGGCCTTCACCGCACTGGGCCACGTCGCCATCGGGCTCGACGGCGCGGAGCGCTTCGTGGAGATGGCCCGTGCCGACACGGGGTGCGAAGTCTGGTGCCAGGACTTCCTCGCCCTCGACCTGCCCGACGGGCGTTTCGACGGCGTGTTCGCCAATGCTTCCCTCTTCCACGTACCGCGCGCCGAGGCGCCGCGCGTGCTGCGCGAACTGCGCGCGACGCTGAAGCCCGGCGGCGTGCTCTTCAGCTCCAACCCGCGCGGCGCCAACGAGGAAGGCTGGAACCGCGGGCGCTACGGCGTCTACCACGATCTCGAGACCTGGCGCGCCCTCGCGACCGGCGCGGGCTTCGTGGAACTCGAGCACTACTTTCGCCCTCCCGGCCTGCCGCGCGAGCAGCAGCCGTGGCTCGCGAGCGTCTGGCGGCGCAGGCTGGGGTCAGGTTAGTTTTCGAACCTGTCCCCAATTTGAACCAGCAGACAAATGGGGACAGGTTCGAAAATTAACCTGACCCCGTTTCAGGCGTCCCGATCGCCTACACTGTCCCCACCCGCACACCGTCACCTGACGCCATGACCCCTTCCCGCCCCAGCGGCGACGCCATTGTGGACGAGGTTCGCGATTGTCTCGCGGCCGAGTTCGCGCTGACGGTGTCGGCCGAGGAGCCGGCGGTGCGCGAACTCCTCGAGCACCAGCTCGACAGCACCCAGGATCGCGAGAAGTGGCGCCCGCTTCGCAACGCGATCGAAGCCGTCGGCACCATCGCTCCGGAACTGCGGGCCAGGCTCGAGGCGGCCATCCGCACCCGTTTCACCGCCAAGCTCTCTCCCGGGGCGGGAGAATCCCCGAGCGCGACGGGAATCTCGCTCGACACGCTCTCCCTCGTGTCCGAGGACGAAGTCCAGGAGGAGATCGCGATCGGCAATGCCGCACGGCGCCTGCGCGAAGCGTCTGGCGAGGCGTTCTACGCGCTCAATGTCCGGCTCGCGGCGGTGCTGGGACGGGACAAGCTCGACGAGGACGACAGCCCGGTCCACGCCCGGGTGTTCGCCCGGGCGCTCCTCGATGTCTTCTCGGGGGCAGGGACGGATTCACCGGCGCGACTGGCGGCCTTCGGAGCCCACGACCCGGCCATGCTGCTCGCGCTGCCCAAGGCCTACCAGGCCGCCAACGCGATGCTCGTGAAGCGCGGCATCCTGCCCGATCTCAAGCGCAGCTACGGACGGCCGCAACAGGTGCCCGGCGCCCGCGCCTCGATGCATGGCATGGTCTCGGCCCAACCCGCGGCGGAAGCGGCGGCGTCAGCCCCTTCGCGGTCGGAGCCTGCGGCGGCTCCAGTGCAGGGAATCTTCGATCGCCTGCTTGCCAGTGCGAGCGCGGCACCCGCCGCACCGCTTCCCGCGCCCGCTCCTGCCGGCCTCGTCACGCTGCATGTCCGGCCGGAGCTCGTCGAGGCGCTGCGCAAGCTCGAGGCCCGGCTCGACGCCGATCCCCAGGCGGTGTCCGCGGCGACCCCGACCGGACCCGGGGCGCAAGCCGGGCCTGCGGTTTACTCCCCCGAAGTCGTCCTTCGCGCCCGCGACGACATGGCCGGCGCACTCACCCCGACCGACACCCTCGTCGCGGACCTCGTGGCCGCCATGTTCGGCCGGCTCTTCGTCGACCCCGACGTCTCGGACGCCGCCAAGGTCCAGCTCGCCCGCCTGCAACTGCCGGTGTTCAAGGTCGTGATGACCGACCGGGCTTTCTTCACCGAACCCACCCACCCGATCCGGGGCCTCATCGACGCGATCGCCGAGCTGGGCGCCTCCGAGGACGCCTATCACATCGAAGGGAAGCTGCCGGTGGAATGGCTCGAGGACGAAACCCAGGCCCTGCTCGACGCCGAGCACCTGGACGCGGCGGCCTTCGAGGTCGCGCGAGCCCGCCTGGCCGGCGTCGCCCTCCACTACCACGAACTGCTCGCCGACAACGATTCCGTCGTGCGGACGATGCGTCGCGACGACGCCGAGCTGTCGGCCGTGCGCGACGCCTCCCTGGAACTCGCGCACCGCATCGCGGCGACCGAATGTCCGCAGGAGGCGGTGAACTTCGCCTACCACGCCTGGCGTCCCGTGCTCGCCCACGACCACCGCACGATGGGTTCCGGCTCGGAGCGCTGGAAGACCGACCTCGAGACCCTCGACGACCTGCTCTGGACGCTCTCGCCGCGGGCCACGGCCGCGGAACGGGAGCGCCTCGAAGTGCTCCTGCCGTCGGTGCGATTCCGCCTGTGGCAGGGCCTGATCCGCGCCCAGCTCACCTCGGAAAAGATCGAGTCCCTGCTCGATGCGATGGACCTCCTGCACGCGGAGCTGCAACGCGCGCCGCTCGCGGCCGCGCAACGCGAACTCGCCAACACGGTCGCGCTCGGTCCCGTCGTCGCGGAGGACTTCACCGCCACCCTTCACATTTCATCGGACGAGCTGGGCGACGAGGGGGTCACCCGGGGCGCCTGGTTCGAGTTCACCGAGGACGACGGCACGACCCGGCGCGCGCGTCTCGCCTGGGTGAGCCCCGTGCAGGGCGCCTGCGTGTTCAAGGACATCGCGCGCAACCGGTCCTTCGCGATCTCGCTTGCCGACCTTCGCGCCCGCCGCGAGCTGGGCAGCGCCAGGCCGGTGGACGGGCCGGGTGTCGCCCTTGCGTCCATCGACGGCGCGCTCGAGGACGTCGCCCGGGAGCGCGCCGCCTGATCAGGGCCGGGATGGGGTCAGGTTGAATTTTGAACCTGTCCCCATTTCAGGCTGGACAGTGGTCGGGCCAGTTCTTGAACCTGAACCCGTTCTACGCGAAATGGGGACAGGTTCAAAATTCAACCTGACCCCGTTTTGCGGGAGCGGGCGCCGACGGTGAGCGCCGTCGCGATGGCGAGCGTCTGCAGGACCGCGACGCCCCAGAGGACCTGCGTGAAGCGCCCGGCGTCCATGAGTGGGCCGAAGACGAGGGGCGCGCCGGCGAGGCCCAGGTCGATGCCGGAGTAGACGAAGCCGGCGATGCGCCCGTAGGCCGCGTCGCCGAAGGTGCTGGTGGCCGCGCGCCGCACCAGCATGTCGCGCGAGGGGCCGGAGAATCCCGCGCCGAAGCCCATGAGGGCCATGAGCACCACGATGCCCCAGTCGGGCGCCTTGCCGGTGGCGAGCAGCACCGCGCAAAGCGCGGCGACCGAGAGTGCCACGGCGACCTTGCGTTCCTGGCGATTGCCCTGGGTCGCGAAGAAGCCGCCGGTGCCCGTGCCCGCGGCCGAGCCCAGCAGGTAGGCGGTGAGCCCCGAGGCGGCGAAACCCAGCGTGACGCCGTAGCCCTGCTCGAAGACGGGCACGGCGAAGTTCTGCAGCACGCCGAAGGCCATCACCGTGAAGAAGAAGAACACGAAGCACATCCACACCACGGGTGCGCCCAGGAAGGCGAAGGTGCCGCCCTTCGCGTGCTTCGGCCCCGCCACCGCGAGCGGCGCATCGTGCAGCAGGGAGCGGTTGGCGAGGAGAAAGAGCAGCGCGGCCACACCCACGATCGAGGCGGCCACGCCGGATGCACGCCAGCCCCAGGTGCCCGCCACCGCGATCATCAGCACGGGTGCGGCGGCCCAGCCGAGATTTCCGGAAAGCCCGTGCACGGAAAAGGCGTGCCCGAGGCGCGACACCGACACACGGCGGTTCAGGAGCGTGAAATCCGCGGGATGGAAGACGCTGTTGCCGAGCCCCGCCACCACGGCCGCGGCCAGCAGCATCGGGAAATTCTGCGCGGCTGCGAGCACGAGCCCGGAAAGCGACAGCAGCGTGATCCCGCCCACGAGCACCCGCAGCGCCCCGAAGCGGTCCACGACGAAGCCCGCGAGCGCCTGGCCGATGCTCGAGACGAGGAAGAATGCCGTCATCGAGAGGCCGACCTGCGTGAAGGAGAGCCCGAACTCCGCCATGAGCCACGGGAAAAGCGGCGGGATCATGAAGTGGAAGAAGTGCGAGGTCGCGTGCGCGAAGCCCACCAGCGAGATGACGGTCGCATCGCTTCGGAAGCTGGCGGCGGGGGTGGCGGCGGACATGGACGGGTGATCGGGCACGGTCGATGGGAACGCGGCCAATTCTAGCCGTTCCGGGCCCGGCTCCACGGCCGAGCTTCCCTTGACCCGAGTCAAGGCCGCCCCCGGGGGGAGGCATAGGGTGAAGTGGCAGTCCCGGAGGGTTCGCCATGAATCCGCGCGACACCGCGGTCGTCGATCCCGTCGAGGCGGCCATCGCGCGCGTGCTCGAAGCCGAGCGCTCCGCCCAGGCCTCGATCGGCGCCGCCCGCAACCGTTCGGCCGCCCGCCTCGGCGAGGCCCGGGAAGCCGTGCGCGGCATTGCGGCACGCGCCGAAACGCGACTCGCGGCGACCCGCCAATCGGTGGAGTCGCGCCTCGCCGCGCGCCGGGCCGAAGTCGACGACGCCGTGCAAGCGCTTCGCGAAGAACTCGCTCCCGCCCAGGCCGACGCGCAGCGCCTCGATCGCGCGCTCGACGCCGTTGCGGCCACCCTCACCACCGGGAAGCATCCGTGAGCGCCGCCGGCAGCCTGGAATTCGCGCTCGCCCGCATGCAGGCCCGCCTCGCGCGCCGCCCCTCGGAGGCCGCGTGGGCCGCGGTCCTGGAGGCCCGCGGTCTTGCACCCGTGCTCGACGCCGCGCGCGATACCACCCTCGGCCCGCTGGTGGCGGCGCTGCCGCCCGCACCCGGCCTGCGCGACGTGGACCACGCCGCGCGCGCTGCCTGGACGCGCACCGTGCGCGAAGCGGCGGCGTGGATGCCGCCGGCCTGGAATCGCGCGATCCACTGGTGCGACTCGGCGCACGACGGCGCCGGCGCCCACCCGACGATCCTGCCCTCCCTGGGCCATCCGGAATGGCGCGCGCGCCTGCCGCGCGAAGCGCGCAGCGACTCCGATCTCGCGGCACTCGCCCATCTCTTCGCGCTGCACCTCGCGCGCTTCCGCATGTCCGCGCCGCACGAGGCCATCGCCCTTCGCGGGCACTTCCGCGAGCGCCTGCTCGCGGTGATGCGCCGCCGCCCCATCGCGCCGGTCGCCGCGTTCGCATGGCTGGCACTCTCCGCGCTCGACATCGAGCGCCTGCGCGGCGAGATCGAGCGCCGCATCGCCTTTCCGGACGCGAGGATCGCCGCGTGATCCGCCCGCGCCCGGCCCGCTGGTTCGAGGCTCTCGTCGCGCGCGACGACTGCACGCTGCTCCTCGAGGCGCTCGCGGCAACCGGCGCGGTGGAACTCGAGGCCCGCGCCGGCGCGGCCTTGCCCGAGGCGTTCACCGGGCTCGCCCCCGCCCTCGCCCGCTTCGCGAGCCACCGCGCCCGCTACGGCGCGTGGTGGCCGCGGACGGACCTGAAGCCCTCGCGCTTCCCGGAGCCGCCCGCGGAGGTTCTCGCGCGCGGACTCGAACGCCTCGCAACCTGGGCCCGCGATGCGGAAGCTTTGATCCGCGACCTGGAGCGCAACGCCTCCGATCGCGAGGAAGCCGCGCGCTGGCGGGAACTGCTCGCCGCGCATCGCGGCTCCTTCCCGGACCTGGGTGCGCTCGCCCGGGCCGGCCCGCTCACCCGGGCGCGGCTTCTCGAGTACGCGCCGGGTGCGGCGCCCGTGGCCCCGCGCGCACTCCTCGTGCATCCCCTCGAGACCGGCGACCGGCGCTTCGACGTGATCCTGGGAAGTGCAGCCGACGTCGAGGCGGCGGTGCGCGAGACGCTTGCCGCCAAGGGTCGCGCCCACGCCGTCCCCGACTGGCTCACGGGGAAGCGCGCCGCGGATCTCGCCCGCATCGCCGCGCGCCTCGCCGCCCTCGAGGGAGATCGTGCGCAGCTCGCCGCGAGCCTCGAGGCGCTGAACCGGCGCCACGGCCTGCGCGAGGCGCTGGGCGATCTCTTCCGCCTCGCCTGGGTGATGGAGAACGTCCAGGCGCTCGAATCGGGCGAGCACTTCGCCTGGGTCACCGGATGGACGAGCGACACGACCGGCGAGCGCCTCGCGCGGGCCGCCGACCACTGCGGCGCCCGCGCCCTGCTGCACTTCGCCGATCCGCCCACGGTCGCGCGCGCGCCTCTGCTGCTGGCCAACCCGCGCTGGGCGCGTCCCTTCGAGCTCTTTCCGCGCGCCCTCGGCGTGCCCGGCGCCACGGAGGCCGATCCCACGGTGCTCCTCGCGATCACGGTGCCGCTGCTCTTCGGCTACATGTTCGGCGACGTGGGCCAGGGACTCGTCGTGGCAGCCCTCGGCGTGTGGCTTCGCAAGCGCACGCCGGTGGCGAAGCTCCTCGTCGCGGGAGGACTCGCGGCGGCGGCCTTCGGCTGGGTGTTCGGCAGCGTCTTCAGCCTGCACGGGCTCATCGAACCGCTCTGGACGGACCCGCTCGCCGCCCCCGTGTCCATCCTCGCCGTCCCGATTGCAGCGGGCGCGGCGCTGCTCGCCGCCGGCCTCGCCTTGCGCGCCCTCGGCTCGTACTGGCGTGGCGAATGGGCGCGCCTCCTTGGCGAGGACCTGGGGCTCCTCGCCCTGTACGCGGGCATCCTCGGCCTCTTCTTCAACGCTGCCTTCCAGTGGCTCGCGCTCGCCGGCGGGCTCGCCTTCGTGGCAGGCCACGCGCTGCACGCGGGACGCGCCGCCGCGCTCGGCGCCGGCGTGGCCCAACTCGCCGAACGCGCGATCCAGCTCCTGATCAACACCGTCTCGTTCGCGCGCGTAGGCGCCTTCGCGCTCGCCCACGCGGGACTTTCGGCCGCGGTATTCGCGCTCGCCCAGGAAGCCGAGAGCTTCCTCGTGCGCGCGCTCGTCGTCGTGGCCGGCAACGCGCTCGTCATCGCGCTCGAGGCGCTGGTCGTCTCCATACAGACCACGCGCCTGGTGCTCTTCGAGTTCTTCGCGCGCTTCCTCACCGGCGCGGGACGCCCGTTCCGCCCCCTCGCACCGCCTCCCAGCCTCGTCCCGGAGACCCCACGATGAAAAAGACCCTTCCCCTCTTCGTCGGCCTCGCCATCGCGATCCTGGCGGCCGCCGCCATCGCCACCGGTTCCCTCATCGCCGCGAGCCCGGCCCTCGCGGCCACCGTTTCGGGGACGCCCCTCGATGCGCAAGTCCTCGCGTGGGGCCTCGTCGCGGCCGCTGCGGCCACGGCCGTCTCCTCGCTGGCCGCGGGCTACGCGGTGGCCAAGGTGGGCACCGCGGCCGTCGGTGCGCTCGCGGAGAAGCCCGAACTCATGGCGCGCCTGCTCATCTTCGTGGGGCTTGCCGAGGGCATCGCGATCTACGGCCTCATCGTGTCGATCCTGATCCTGAACCGGCTCGGATGATGGCGCGCTTCGTCTTCATCGGCGACGAGGCCGCGGCGGCGGGCTGGAGGCTCTCCGGCGTGCAGGCGCGCGTGCCGGGGCCGGGCGGGGAAGCCGAGGCGCTCGACCGGGCCCGGGAGGAGGCCGCCCTCGTGCTGGTGTCCGCGGAGGCCGCCGCGCGCATTCCGGATGCGCGGCTGCGCGTGGCCCTGCGGGCGCGCTCGCCCGTCACGGTCGTCGTGCCGGACCTGCGCGGCGCCGTAGCCCTTCCCGACGTCACCGCGCGCATGAAGCGCCAGCTCGGCATCGAGGCGTGATCGCCATGGACGCCTCCCACAGCACCGCCGCCCTCCTCGCGCTGATCGAGGAGGATCGCGCACGGCACTGCGCGGAGATCGAGTCGCAGGCCGCGCAAGCGGCGGCGGCGGCGCTTCGCAAGGCGCGAAGCACCGCGCGCGCGCGCGTCCGGGAGGCGCTGGTGCACGAGCGGCGCCGGCTTCGCGACGGCCTCTCGGCCTGCGAGGCCGCGCTCGCCACCGAGACGCGGCTGCACGACCAGCGGCGCTTCCGCGCCCTCCTCGACGAGACGTGGAAGCGCCTTCCCGCCGTGCTCGCCGCGCGCTGGGCCGAGGCGGGCTCGCGCGAGGCATGGGTCGAGCACATCGTCTCCTGCGCGCGCGAGGTGCTCGCACCCGGCCAGTGGACCTTCGTGCACGGCGCCGGCTGGACGGCGCAGGAGCGCGACGCCACGGCGTCGCTGCTCATGGAAACAGGCATCTCCGCGCGCTTCGTCGAGGACGCCGCGCGGGGGCCGGGCGTCGAAGTGCGCGCCGATGGCAATCGCGTCGACGGCACCGCGGCCGGGCTCATGGCCGACGCGGGAGAACTCGGCGCGCGCATCCTCGAGAACCTCGCCGCGACCGGCGAAGGCGGCGGCCCGTGAGCATCGCCCACGTCCGCTGGATCTCGGGGCCCGTGCTGCGGGCGGGCACGCTCGATTCCTTCTTCCTGCGCGAGAGCGTGCGCGTGGGCCCCCTGGCGCTGCTCGGGGAAGTGGTGAAGATCGACGGCGACGAGATCACGGTGCAGGTCTACGAGGACACCACCGGGTTGAAGCCCGGCACCGACGTGGAAGGCGAAGGCACGCCGCTCGCCATCCGCGTGGGACCCGCGCTCCTCGGGCGCATCTTCGACGGGCTGCTCCGGCCCCTCACGGGGCTGGGCGAGCGCGTGCAGCCGGGCTTTCGCGGCGCGGCGCCGATGCACCTCGACTTCGAGCCCTCGCGCGCCGTGGGCGAAACGGTCCGCGGCGGCGAGAGCCTCGGCGCGGTGCGAACCGATCCGGGCCGCACGCTCGCCTGCCTCGTGCCGCCCGGGCTCGCGGGCGAGATCGCCACCATCCGCGAGGCCGGGACCTATGCCGAGGACGAGCCCGTGGCGACGCTCCGCGACGCCGCGGGCGCCGTGCACGAGGTGGCGATGTCGCATCCGTGGCCGGTGCGGGTGCCGCGCCCGGTGCGCAGGCGCCTGCCGGTGCGCGAGCCGCTCGTGACGGGGCAGCGTGTGCTCGACGCGCTCTTCCCGGTGGCGCTGGGGGGCAAGGCCGCGATTCCCGGCGGCTTCGGCACCGGCAAGACGGTGCTGCTGGAAGCACTCGCGAAGGGCTGCGCCGCCGACGTGATCGTCTACCTGGGTTGCGGCGAGCGCGGCAACGAGATGGCGGGAGTGCTCACGGAATTCCCCGAACTCACCGACCCGCGCAGCGGGCGTGCGCTGATGGAGCGCACCGTCATCATCGCCAACACCTCCAACATGCCCGTGGCCGCCCGCGAGGCGTCGATCTACAGCGCGATCACCGTGGCCGAGTACTTCCGCGACCAGGGCCTGCACGTGGCGCTGATGGCGGACTCCACCAGCCGCTGGGCCGAGGCGCTGCGCGAGGTCTCCGGGCGCTTCGGGGAGCTGCCCGGCGAGGGCGGATACCCCGCCTATCTCTCGTCGCGGCTCGCGGAATTCTACGAACGCGCGGCCCTGGTGGAGACGCTTTCCGGCCAGACCGGCTCGGTCACCGTGATGGGCGCCATCAGCCCGCCCTCGGGCGACTTCTCCGAGCCGGTGACGAGCCACACCAAGCGATACGTGCGCGCCTTCTGGGCCCTGGACGTGAAGCGCGCCCAGGCGCGCTTCTACCCCGCCATCCACCCGCTGCAGTCGTACTCGGAGGACGCGGAGCAGTTCGCGCCGTGGTGGAACGAGCACGGCAACACGCGCTGGCTGGAGCTGCGGCGCCGCTTCCTCGAGCTGCTCGACGACCAGTCGCGGCTCGAGCGCATGGCGCGCATCATCGGCAAGGATGCGCTCCCCCCGCGCCAGCAACTCACGCTCGCCTGCGCGGAACTGGTGGGAGAGGCGTTCCTGCGCCAGAACGCCTTCGCGCCCAAGGACCGCGTCGCCGGCCCGGCCAAGCAGGCGGCGATGATGGGCCTGGTGGGTCGCTACATGGATCTCGCCGCGCAGGCCGTCGCCGCCGGCGTCGCCCCGGAGCGGCTCTCGCAGCTCGAGTGCCTGCGCCCGCTCGCGCGCATGGGCGAGGACATCGCCGACGACGAGATGGAGCGCTTCGACGCCATCGCCGCCGCCCTCGAGGCCGAATTCCAGGCGCTGCTTCCCGTCCCGGAGACCCGCGGATGAAGCCGCGCCTGCTCGCCGAAGGCGCGGCCCGCGGGATCGAGGGGCCGCTCCTCTTCCTCAAGCGCACCGTGGACGCGGGACTGAACGAGGCGGTCGAGGTGCGCGGTGCCGACGGGCGCGCGCGGCTCGGGCGCGTGGCGGCGGCCGACCGCGAGACCCTCGTCGTCGAGGTGCTCGAGTCCACCGCGGGCCTCGCGCTTCGCGACGTGGTGGTGCGCTTCGTGGGCGAGCCCCTGGGCTTCGCGCTCGGGCCGGGCATCCTCGGGCGCGTCTTCGACGGCGTGGGGCGCGTGATCGACGGCGGCCCGCCGGTGCCCGCGCGCGAGACCTATCCCATCGACGGGCTGCCGTGGAACCCCGTGGCGCGGGCGCCGCCGCGCGATTTCATCGAGACGGGCGTGACGGCGATCGACCTGTTGAACAGCCTCGTGCGCGGCCAGAAGCTGCCGATCTTCTCCGGCGGCGGCCTTCCCCACGACCGCATGGCCGCCGACATCGCCACCAACGCGCGCCTGCCCCGGGGCGCGGCGGGGGATTTCGCGATCGTCTTCGCGGGCATGGGCCTGCCGCACGACAGCGCCGAGTTCTTCCGCAGCCGCCTCGAGCAGGGCGGCGCGCTCGAGCGCACCGCGCTCTTCCTGAACCTCGCCGCCGACTCCTCGACGCAGCGCCTGCTCACGCCGCGCTACGCGCTCACCGCCGCCGAGTACCTCGCCTTCGTCGAGGGCAAGCACGTGCTGGCGATCCTCACCGACATGACCAACTACTGCGAGGCGCTGCGCGAAGTGTCCTCGTCGAAGGGCGAGATCCCCAGCCGCAAGGGCTTCCCGGGCTACCTCTACTCCGACCTCGCCACGCTCTACGAGCGCGCCGGCTGCGTGCACGGCGCGAAGGGCACGCTCACGCAACTGTCCATCCTCACCATGCCCTCCGACGACATCACGCACCCGATCCCCGACCTCACGGGCTACATCACCGAGGGGCAGATCGTGCTCTCGCGCGACCTCGACCGGCGCGGCATCCACCCGCCCGTGAACGTGCTGCCGAGCCTTTCGCGGCTGATGAAGGACGGCACGGGGGAGAAATTCACGCACGCGGACCACCCCGCGCTCGCCTCGCAGCTCTACTCGGCCTATGCGCGCGCGGTGCAGACGCGCGTGCTCGCCGCCGTGGTGGGCGAGGACGGGCTCGCCGAGGCCGACCGGCGCTACCTCGCCTTCGGGGAGGGCTTCGAGCGCGACCTGATCTCCCAGTCCGCCGCGCGCTCGCTCGCCGAGAGCATGGCCGCGGGCTGGCAGCTCCTGCGCGCCCTGCCGCGCGCGGAACTCACGCGCCTTTCCGACGAACAGATCGCGCGCCACCTCGGGCGCTAGGCCATGGCCGACACCTCCCCCAGCCGCAGCGCCATCCTCGAACTGAGGGACGAGCGCCAATCGATGGTGGAAGGCCACGCCTTCCTGGACGAGAAATGCCTCGCCATCGCCGCCGAGATCGTGCGCGAACTCGCGCGCCACCAGGCGCTGGAGGCGCCCTTCCTGGAGCGCTCGCGCGAGGCGGCGCAGGCCCTGCAGGCTGCCGTCTACCGCCACGGGCTCGAGGAACTGGGAACCCTTCCCGCACCCGCGGCGGACGCCGCACCCCTCGCCCTGGAGCCCGGCACGCTGATGGGCGTGAAGCTCCTGCGCGCGAAGCTCTCCGCGCCGCCGGAAGCGATCGAGCCGCCCCCCTGGGGCTCTCCCGAGGGCACGGCCTGCCGGGAGGCGTTCGAGCGCCTGCTCGCGCTCGCTCCGGAGATCGGCGCCGCGGCCGGCAACCTCGAGCGCCTCTCCGAGGAATACCGCCGCTCGATCCGGCGCGCGCGCGCGCTCGACGACGTGCTGATCCCCGAGGCGGGGCGGGAGCTCGCGGCGATGGAAACGGCCCTGGAGGACCTGGAGCGCGAGGACGCGATCGCGATGCGCCTGGGCGCCGGCCGGCGCCGCGCCGAGCGCTCCGGTTGATCTGGGTCAAATGCGACCCGGCGGCGCGACCTAGTCTGGACGCAGTCGCGCACCGCGCGAAAAGGGCTTCCCCGCCGTTCCCCCAGGTACGGCGAATTTCGCCGGCAGCACCTTCGGGTGTTCGCCGGTTACTTTTTTTTGGGGCCCGCGCCGTCCTGCGCGAGCCCCCTCCCGCTAGCGTTTGACCAGCTCCACGCGGCGGTTCTTGCCCCGCCCTTCCTCGCTGCGGTTGTCGGCGACGGGACGCTCCTGGCCGAAGCCGGCGGCGCTGAGGCGCCCGGCCTCGACGCCCCCGGCCACGATGGCGGCCATCACGCTCTGCGCGCGGCGCTGGGAAAGCGTCTTGTTGGCCGCGGCCTGGCCGACGTTGTCGGTGTGCCCCTCGATCGCGATCTTCAGCGCCGGCGCCGACTTGAGCGCGGCGGCGATCTCGCGCACCGTGGCCTGGCCGTCGGCCTTCAGGTCCCACTTGCCGGTGTCGAAGTTGATGTAGAGCGCGATGAAGCCGTTCTTGTCCAGCTCCTCGAGCAGCTTGTTCGCGGTCACCACCTGCTTCAGCGCGGCCACCTCGACGATGGAGAGCTTGTAGCTCTGCGTGGGCGCGCTGTAGATCTCGGGGTCGACTCGCACCCACACCTCCTTGCCGCCGGTCGTCACCCTGAGCGTCGTCTCGCCGCCGTCGCCATCCCTCGGCAGGCGCTCGTAGACCACTTCCCCGCCGATGGACTTGACCGCGTTCTGGTAGTTGCGGATCACCTGCAGCGGGCTCGGCTGCGTGTCGGCCTTGTCGTGGAAGTAGCGGATGACGGTCGCGTCGCCCTCGATGGGCTTCCTCTGCGCCTCGTTGCCGCGCCCGCCCACGGCGAACTCGACCGCGTTGTAGTTCTTCTCGTACTCGGCGATGTGGGAGTTCGGGTAGCGCGTGAGCAGCGGGTGGTCCTTCGACTTCGGCGCATCCCGCGCGGCGAGCGCCGTTGCCGCACCTGCGACGAGCGCCATGGCGAGCGCAAACGACTGGAACGATCTACCCGGAAACCTCATGGCCTCTCCCCTGGTTGTGCCGCGATGGAGCGAAGCCTATCCCAAGCCCTGCCGCAGTCCAAGTCGCGGCCCCGGGGGGCCCGGCTGTGTCGCCTGCGCGCCGCTCAGGCCGCGGCTGGTGCCGGAGGCGCGCGGTGCCGCGCGAGGTAGTGCGGCGTCCTCGCCTTCGGGAGCTTGTAGACGAAGTGATAGCGCGCCACGTGGTAGCTGGGATCGAAGCCGTAGAAGTTCAGCTTCATGCGCGCGAGTTCCTCCTCCCGGTAGCGCTCCAGGGGCTTGGCCGACTCGTCCAGGAGCCGCTGGCGGCGCTTGGCGAAGAGCATGTCGCCCAGGCGCGGATCCTGCGCCATCGCCTGCGCGCGCTTGATCGCCGCCTGCAGGAAGGACTGCGCGTCGTGGGCGAAGCGCGCATCGGCGAGCCCCAGGGCGAGCGCTTCCTGGGAGCCCATGGGCAGGCGCCGCCCGGTGATCTCGCGGGCCCGCTCCTCGCCCACGCGCCGGGGAAGGAGGTAGGTCCAGTATTCCGATCCGAAGAGGTTGCCCATGCCCCGGTAGTGGGGATTCAACACCACGCCGCGGTTGAGCCACACGCGGTCGGCGGCGAGTGCCAGGAAGACGCCGCCCGCTCCCGCGTTGCCCGCCAGCGCCGACACCGTCAGGCGATCGGTCGTGGTGACGATCTCGCGGGCCACGTCGTCGATGGCGTTGATGTTCTCCCACGACGCGTCGGCGGGCCGGCCGGTGGCCTCGATCGCATTCAAATGGATGCCGTTCGACCAGAAATCGGGCCCGCCCGCGAGCACCAGCACCTTCGACGGCCGGGTCTTCGCGAATCGGATCGCTTCCAGCAGCCGCACGCACTGCGCGGTGGACATCGCGCCGTTGTGGAACGCGAAGTGCAGCACGCCCACTTCCCCGTGCTCCTCGTAGCGGATCTCGCGCCAGGTGGGGCCCGCGTCGGGGGCATCGAGGGCGATCCGGGCTTCCGGCACGCCCGCGAGCGCCTCTCCCAGCACCTGCGTGGCCGGCAGCTTCAAGGTCGGCTCGTCTCCCCGGGGCATCGCCTTCAGGTGCGTGATCCACACGGCGCCGTCGACCGTCCTGCGCAGGATCGCCCCGTCGCGCGTGGCTATCACCGCCCCCCGGAAACTGGGGGCGTTCCCCATTTTTCCGGAAAATTGGGGAGCGTCCCCATTTCCGTCGTGGGCGCCGAAGAGGAGGACTTCGCGGCAGAGGATGGTGTCGCGCAAGCCGGGAAAGCCGTCGGCCGCGTGGATCTTCGCGAGCACGGTGCGCGTGTCGTCGCTTGCCCAGTCGATAACCCGGTCGGCCTGCAGCATGAGCTGGCGTGCCCTGCCGCGCACGTCCTCGCCCAGTTCCGCGAGCGTCATCGGCGCATCGCCCCGGGCGAAGCGCGCCACCGCCTCGAGCACGGCCTGCGCCGCGCCTTCGGACACCTCGCGCCGGTAGAGGCTCGACTTGGGTGCGGCGCGCATGCGAAAGCAGCGCGAAGCCCAGACGGGCCCGGCATCCATTTCCGCCTCCGCCTGCAGCACGGTGACTCCCCAGTCGTCCTCGCCCTCGAGAATCGCCCAGTCGAGGGCCGACGGGCCGCGGTCGCCGGGAATGCCGGGGTGGACCACGAAGCACGGCACCCGCGAGAAGATCGACGCCGGGATGGCCCGCTTGAGGAAAGGCGCGATGACCAGGTCGGGGGCGGCGAGCGCCACGGCCTCGGCGGTGACCGCGTCGTTCACGTCGAGCTCGATGGACACCTCGTGGCCGAGGGCGGCGAGTTCGACGAAGAGCCGCTGCGCGAGGCCGTTGAAGGCGTGGGTGAGGAAGAGGATTTTCACCCGCGCGCGCTCAGCAGATGCGCGGGAGCTGCTCGCCCGCGAGCCAGTCCACCATGCGGCTGCCGCCGAACCCGGTGCGCATCTGCACGAAATGGTGCGTGTCCGCCACCACCTCGCCCACCTGCGCGGCGTCGCCGCCCAGCGGATGGGCGCGCATCGCCGCGAGCAGCCGCGCCGCGTCGCCGGGGGAGCAGATCGCGACCAACTTTCCCTCGTTGGCCACGTAGAGCGGGTCGAGGCCGAGGAGCTCGCAGGCCGCGGCGACCTCGGGGCGCACGGGAATCGCGGACTCCTCCAGGCGCATGCCGCAGCCCGACTGCCGCGCGATTTCGTTCAACGTCGTCGCGAGCCCGCCGCGGGTGGGGTCGCGCAGGCAGTGGATCGACGGCACCGCCTCGACCATGGCCGCCACCAACCCGTGCAGAGCGGCGGTGTCGGAGCGAATGGTCGTCTCGAAGCTCAGGTTCTCCCTGAGCGACATGATGGCCACGCCGTGATCGCCCAGGGTGCCCGAGACGAGGATCGCGTCGCCCGGGCGCGCGCGGTCGCCGGAGATCTCGATGCCCTCGGCCACCACGCCCACGCCCGTGGTGTTGATGAAGACGCCGTCGCCCTTGCCCTTCTCCACGACCTTCGTGTCGCCCGTGACCACCGCCACGCCCGCCTCGGCCGCGGCCTTCGCCATGGAGTCGACGATGCGCTTCAGGTCCGCGAGCGGAAATCCTTCCTCGAGGATGAAGCCGGCGGTGAGGTAGAGCGGCTTCGCACCCGCCATGGCGACGTCGTTCACGGTGCCGTGCACCGAGAGGCAGCCGATGTCGCCGCCGGGAAAGAAGAGCGGCGAGACCACGTGGCTGTCGGTGGCCACCACGAGCCGGCCCACGGGCATCGGCAGCCGCGCCTGGTCGTTCAGCTGGCGCAGCCACGGGTTGTCGAACGCCGCGACGAAGAGTTCGTCGACCAGCTGCGCCATGGCCCGGCCGCCGCTGCCGTGGCTCATGTCCACGAGCCCGCGCTTCACGTCGAGCGGGCGCACGTAGTCGCTGCGCACCACGCTCACGCCGCGCTCCGGTAACGCCCGTACGTGTAGTGCGCAGCGCAGGCGCCTTCCGAGCTCACCATGCACGAGCCGATGGGTGTCTCCGGCGTGCACACGGTGCCGAAAACCTTGCAGTCGACGGGCTTCTTCACCCCGCGCAGGATCGCGCCGCACTCGCAGGCCTTGTTGTCGGGGACGCTGCGCTCGGTCATGGGGAAGCGCCGCTCCGCGTCGAAGGCGGCCCACGGCTCCTTCAGCCGGAGCGCGCTGTAGGGCACGCGGCCCAGCCCGCGCCACTCGAAGGAGCGGCGCAGCTCGAAGAGCTCGGCCACGAGCGCCTTGGCCTTCGCGTTCCCCTCGGGCGTGACGGCGCGCGTGAACTCGTTCTCCACTTCCGCGCGGCCCTCGTTCACCTGCCGCACCAGCATCTCGATCGCCTGCATCACGTCCAGGGGCTCGAAGCCGGCGATGACCACGGGCTTCGCGTACTCCTCGGCGAAGTAGTCGTAGGGCTGGCTGCCGATGATCGTGGAGACGTGGGCGGGCCCGATGAAGCCGTCGATGACCATGGTGCCCAGCTCGCGCACCTCGGGAGACTCCAGGATGTGCGCGATGGCCGAGGGCGTGAGGACATGGTTCACGAAGACGCTGAAGTTCTTCAGGCCCAGCTGCGCCGCTTCCCGCACCACCAGCGCCGTGGGCGGGGTCGTGGTCTCGAAGCCGATGGCGAAGAAGACCACCTCGCGGCCGGGCTCGTCCTGCGCGATGCGCAGCGCGTCGGCGGCGGAGTAGACCATGCGCACGTCCGCGCCCTGCGCCTTCGCCTTCATGAGCGAGAGCCCCCGCGAGGCCGGCACGCGCATGGTGTCGGCGTAGGTGCAGAGCGTCACGTCCTTGCGCTTCCCCGGCATCTTCCCCGCGGCGGCGGGGAGCACCAGGTCGATCGCCATGTCGATGCGCCCGATGGGCAGCACGCACACCGGGCAGCCCGGGCCGTGCACCATCACCACGTTGGCCGGCAGGAGGTCGGTCACGCCGTAGCGCGAGATCGCGTGGGTGTGGCCGCCGCAGAACTCCATGAAGTGATAGACGCGGCGCGGGTCGACGGCGCCGGCGATGCGATCCGCGATGACACGGGCGAGCGCGCCGTCGCGGAATTCGTCGACATACTTCATGCGGCGGCGTCCGCTTGCGCGAGGCCGGCGAAGAGCTCGAGGGTGCGCGCCGCCTCCTCGGGATCGAGCTTCTGCAGGGCATAGCCCACGTGGACGATCACGTAGTCGCCGGGCCAGACGTCGTCGACCAGGGCGAGCGAGATTTCCTTGCGCACCCCTGCAAGGTCGATCACCGCCTGGTCGCCGTCGCGCAGCTCCACGACCTTCGCGGGAATGGCTAGGCACATCGCGTTCTCCTGGTTCGTATCCGTTGCATGTCAGCCGAGCGCCTGGAGGGCCACCCACGCCTGCCCGAGCGCGATGCCACCGTCGTTGGCAGGGGCCTCGCGGGCCTCGAGCACGGTGAGGCCCCCGACGGCGAACGCGTGCCGCAGGCCGTTCGAAAGGATCGCGTTCACGAAGCAGCCGCCGCCGAGCGCCACGGTGGCGAGCTTCTCGCGGGAGGCCGCCTGGAGCACCCATTCCGCGATCGCCTCGACGAGCGTGGCGTGGAAGAGCGCGGCGCCGAACGCCGCGTCCGGCGTGTCCGCGAGGCGCGCGGCGAGCGGGAGCAGGTCGAGCGTGCCGTCTTCGCCGATGCGCCAGAGCGCCCGGTCGGCTTTCACCGGGCCGTGCGCGGTGGCCAGCGCCTCGAGCTGCATGGCGGCCTGGCCCTCGTAGGCGGCGAGCTCGCGCACGCCCAGCAGCCCCGACGCCGCGTCGAACCAGCGCCCGGCCGAGGTGGTCGGCGGCGAATGGGTGCTACGCGCGAGCATCTCGGCCACGATCGCCGCGCCGTCCCGGGGAAAGCGCGTGGCGATCTCCGCGCCGCGGCCCAGCGCGTGCAGCGCCGCGGCCGCCATGCGCCACGGCTCCCGCGCCGCGCGGTCGCCGCCCGGGAGCCTCAGTTCGCTCAAGTGGCCCAGCCGGGAGAATCTCGCGCCGTCGACGCGCAGCAGCTCCCCGCCCCAGGCCGCGCCGTCGTCTCCCAGCCCCACGCCGTCGAGGGCGAGGCCGATCACGGGGCCGCCCTCGCCCTGCTCCGCACAGACCGCCGCGATGTGGGCGTGGTGGTGCTGGACCGCGATGGCGGGGATGCCGTTGCGGGCCGCGAAGCGCGCGGCGAAACGGCTCGACCAGAAGTCGGGATGCAGGTCGTGGGCGCAGGCCTGCGGGCGTACCTCGAGGATCGCGAGCAGGTGCGCCACCGCCTCTTCCATCGCCTTGCAGGTGGGGCCGTTGTCCAGGTCGCCGATGTGCGGGGACAGGAACGCCTCGTCGCCGCGCGTGACGCACACGGTGTTCTTGAGCCACGCGCCGGTGGCGAGCACCGGGGGACCCGATCGCGGCAGCCGGATGGCGCGCGGGGTGTAGCCGCGGGCTCGGCGCACCATCACCGTCCCTCCCGATGTCGCGCGCACGAGGCTGTCGTCGCAGCGCACGGCGATGTCGCGGTCGTGCACCAGGTAGGCGTCCGCCATGCCCGCGAGGCGGCGCACCGCCTCCTCGTTTCCGGTCACCAGCGGCTCGCCGCCCGGGTTTGCGCTCGTCATCACGAGAAGCGGCTCCTGCGGCCCCGCGAGCCAGTCCGTGCCCGACCCGGCGCGGCTCGCCTCGAGGAAGAGCAGCCACTGCAGCGGCGTGGATGGCAGCATGGCGCCGAGCGTGGAAACACCCGGGGCCACGCCGACGAGGGCCTCGTCGCAGCCCGGCCGCTTGTCGAGCAGCACGATGGGCCGCTCGCGCGATTCCAGGAGCGCCCGCGACGCGCCGTCCACCAGCGCGAACGGCGCGAAGGAAGCCGCGGTGGCCGCCATCACGGCGAAGGGCTTCTCGTCGCGGTGCTTGGAGGCCCGCAGCCGCGCCACGGCGCGGATGTTGCGCGCGTCGCAGGCGAAATGGAACCCGCCCAGCCCCTTCACGGCGACCACCTTCCCGTCGCGGATCATCGCCATGGCGCGGGCGACCGGATCGGCGCCGGGCAGGAGCATGCCGTTCTCCCCGAGGCAGGCCACCGCCGGGCCGCACACCGGGCAGGCGTTGGGCTGCGCATGGAAGCGGCGGTCGGCGGGGTCGCGGTACTCGGCCTCGCATTCCGGGCACAGCGCGAACGGGGCCATAGTCGTGCGCGGGCGATCGTAGGGAATGCCGCGGGTGATGGTGAAGCGCGGGCCGCAGTGGGTACAGTTGATGAAGGGGTAGCGGAACCTCCGGTTGGCGGGGTCGAGCAGTTCCGCGAGGCATTCGGGACAGGTGGCCGCATCCGGCGTGACCGGGGTCGCGGCCGTGCCGCCGCGGCTTTTCGCTATGGCGAAGCCGCTGCCGGCTTCCGGCGCGCAGGCTTCCCAATCCACCGAATCGACCCTTGCGAGCGGCGGCGCGTCGCTCGCCACGCGCGCGCGGAAGCGCGCGAGCTCCGCGGGATCGCCCTGCACTTCCACGAGCACGCCCTCGGCGTCGTTCAGCACCCAGCCGTCGAGACCCAGCTCGCCCGCGAGCCGCCAGACGAAGGGGCGGAATCCCACGCCCTGCACGGTGCCGCGCACGCGCACGCGCATGCGCTCGGTCACCGGTGCGAGAAGGGCTGCGTTCACGGTTTCGTCCCTCAGGCCTTCGCCGCGGCCTCGGCGCAGGCGCAGCCTTGCGCGCGTGGCACGACGGCCGCGCGGCGACGGTGGGACTCCGCCGCCCCGCCCCGGATCCACGCGAGCCAGGCGTCCATGCCCTCGCCCGTGGTCGCCGACAGGCGCAGGATCTCGATGGCCGGGTTCACGCGCCGCGCGTTGGCCTCGACGAGTGCAGCATCGAAGGCGAGGTGCGGCAGCAGGTCGCACTTGTTCAGGATCATCAGGTCGGCGGCAGCGAACATGTCCGGGTACTTGAGCGGCTTGTCCTCGCCTTCGGTCACCGAGAGCACCACCACCTTGTGCGCCTCGCCCAGGTCGAACGCCGCGGGGCAGACGAGGTTGCCCACGTTCTCGATCATCACCACGGAATCGGCCGCGGGCGCCAGGCGCTCGAGCGCGTGGCCGACCATGTGCGCGTCGAGGTGGCAGCCCTTGCCGGTATTGACCTGCACGGCCTTCGCACCGGTGGCGCGGATGCGCTCGGCGTCGTTGGAGGTCTGCTGGTCGCCCTCGATGACGGTGATGGGAAGCTCCCCGCCCAGGCGCCCGATCGTCTCCACGAGGAGCGTGGTCTTGCCCGAGCCGGGGCTGGAGACGAGATTCAGCGCGAAGATGCCGAGCCGGGAGAACTCGCGGCGGTTCGCGTTGGCCTCGCGGTCGTTCTTCGCGAGGATGTCGCGCTCCACCGACACCGCGCGCGCCGCCGGGGCGCCGTCGTGGCGATGGCCGTGGTCGTGCGCCGGGTCATGGCCGTGCGCGTGATCGTGGTCGTGCGCATGATCGTGGCCGTGCGCGTGATCGTGGTTGTGCGCGTGATCGTGGTCGTGCGCATGGTCGTGGCCGTGCGCGTGATCGTGATCGTGCGCATGGTCGTGGCCGTGCCCGTGGGCCTTGCCGTCGATCTTCACGTCGTCGCTGCCGCAACCGCAGGTCGTGCACATCGCCTTCTCCTCAGAGTCTCCGTCAGTTTCCCAGCAGGTCCTTCACTCGCATTCCCGTGCCGCCCGTCACCTGCAGCTGGCCGCCCCCGCAGCGCGGGCAGGGTTCGCCGCGCATCTCGACCGGCACCGAGGCCGAGCACCCGAAGCACCAGGCCGTGCCCGGCGTCTCGTCGATGGCGAGCACGGCGCCCTCGGCGATGCCGCCGCGCATCACGGCGTCGAAGCAGAAGCGCAGCGCCTCGGGCTCCACCGCCGCGAGCCGGCCGATCTCGAGCCGCACTTCCACCACCCGCGCGAGGCCCTCGCGGCCCGCCGTTTCCTCGACGATGCCGCGCACGCTCTCGGCGATCGACATCTCATGCATGGCCGGCCTCGAAGCGCACGCCCACGCAGGGATCGAGCGAGGCGATGAGCCAGCGCAGGTCGCGCTCGAGGCGCGCTCCGTCCCCGGCCGCGAGCCCCAGCGCGCCGCGCGCGAAAGCACCCTCGGGGTGGAAGTTCCATTCCGTGGGCGCGACGATCCGGTAGGCCGCGATGCGCTCGCCGTCCAGCGCCACGCGGTGCACGAGAAGGCCGCGCGTCGTCTCCACCCAGGCGATCGCGCCGCCGCTGTCTAGCGCGACCGCGCCGTGGCCGTCGCGCGCCGCCGCGCCGAGGGCTTCGAGCGTCGCCGCCAGGTCCACGAGCCGGGCCACGAGCCGCGCGCCCACGCCCCGGCCCCACGTCGCCACGGCATCGGCCACGAGCGGATGCGCGGCGGTGCGCACGAGCGGCCCGGTCTCGCGTGCCTCGCCGTGCCAGTGCGGGGCCTCGTCGAAACCCGCATCCCGGTCGAGCGCCGGGGCGATCTCGCGCGCGATCCACGCGCCGTCGCCCGCCGGAAGCAACGCCACGTCGCTGGCGCCCAGGCTCGCGTGCCCGGCGAGCATCGCGGCTGCGAGCGTGGCGACCGGGGTGGCCGCCGAATTCGCCCAGGCCTCGATCGCAGGCACGCCGGAGAGCGCCAGGAATTCCTCGCTTGTCGATCCGAAGACGGCCCATGCCGCCCAGTCGCGCGCGTTCGCGACCGCATCCCGGAGATCCGCGCCCTCCTCTGCGGCGAGCAGCGGCGCCAGCGTTTTGCGCGCCGCGGCCAGCGCGGCGACCTCGGGCTCGCGCCCGGCGAGCCGCGGCCAGTCGACGAGCAGCCGCCACGCATGTTCGTGCACGTTTTCTGCCGCCATGCGCGCGGCACGCGCGGCCTGCATCGCCGCACCTGCCGGCTCGCCGCGCGCCGTCTCGACCGCGGCGGCCGCAGCGATGGCCTGGGAGCGGCCGCAGATGGCGAAGAGCGCCCCGGCGAGCGCGGGCGCCTCGGCGGCGCGGCGCCCGCGGAAGAGCGCCCCAGCCACGCGCGGGCGCTCGGCGCTCGCCTGCGCGCGCGTCACGCGTCCGTCCGCGGTTTCGATGCGCACCACCAGCTCACCCTCGATCGTCATGGCCCGCTCCGGATATCCGGCCGCGCAGGAAGTCGCGCTTCGTCACTTGCGCGGGTCGATCCACCTGCGAAGGCTGGTAGCCGTCGGCGCCGGGCGCGTGGGTCGCGTCGAAGAGCGCGACGAGCGAGGCCTCGGCGGTCGCGACCGCCGTTTCGTGGTCCGCGAACTGCGAGGCCGGCGAGAAGAGCGAGCAGGCGTGGTACTCGCCCAGGGACTCGTCCGCGCCGGCGATGAAGCGGAAGTTGCCGGCGGGAAAGGCCACCAGGCGTTCGCCGCCCGCGGGCAGCGCGGGCCAGGCGCCCTCGCCGGGCATGAGCACGAGATTCACCGACCACGGCGTGACCAGGGCGCCCAGCCACTCGCCCTTCCAGGGTCGAAACCCCACCGCCGCCACGCGCAGCGCGGCATTGAGGAAAGGCAGGCCCGCCATGCGCGTCTTCCAGATGTGCGTGAAGGCCGCCTCGAGGCGCGGCGCGGGATGGGAGGCGGGCGATTCAGTCATCGTCCAGCACCAGGAATGTCGTGCGTTCGGCGGCGCAGTTCGGGCAGCTCCAGTGCTCCGGCAGCGCCTCGAAGGGCGTGCCCGGCTCGACCTGCCACAGCGCATCGCCCGCGGCGGGGTCGTAGACGGCCCAGCACACGCCGCACTCGTAGCGGCGAGTGCGCGTCGGGGCGGGGGCGGCCGGCATTCAGGCGTCCTCGCGCAGCCACCCGAGCAGGTCGTCCAGGCGCTCGAGGCTGTCGGCGAAATCCTCGGGCGCCGCGCGCGCCGCCTCGGGGATGTCGACGACCTCGAGGGTGTCGAGGATGAGCGTGCTCATGGAGTTGAAGTAGCGCACCCGCCAGACGCCGCGCGCCTGCGTGGAGGCGATGCGGCAGTTTCCGAAACCCCGCGAGAGGATCGCGACCGGGCCCACGCCCAGCATCGTGTCGAGGCCTTCGTGGTCGGCGGCCGAGAACGGCAAGAGCGACAGGTTCACCACGTGGGCGGCCCGCCCGGGCCGGAAGGCCTTCGCGTGGTGGCGAAGCTCGGCCACGATGGAAGGCGCGTTGATCACGCCCTCCGGAAGCCTTGCCGGGTCCAGGACCGCGCCGTTCGCCTGCGCGGCCGCCTCCTTCACCACGGAGGGGATGTCGTCGGCTTCGAGGATGTCCTCGGCCATGTGGCCGTGGCCGTCGTCGCGCTGCACGCGCCAGACGCCGGCGAAGGCCGTCTCCTGCACTCGCCAGCCGGGGACGCCGTTGCCCGAGGCGATCGTCGCACTCACCTCGCCCTGCCCCAGGCTTTCGTTGAGCGCCCGGAGCGCGCCGGGCGACATCGCCTTGAGCGAGAAGCGCGGCGCACCGGGCCGGCCCGGATGGTGGCGTCGCATCGACTCCATGAGCTGCTCGACCACGTCCGCTGCGGCGGCGAGCTCGGCGGGTGCCGCGTCCCCGGGCGGTATGGGGGTGACGAGCGGCTCCGCCTTCGGCATCGGCAGGAACTCGAGGCCGGCGTCCTCCTCGGGCTGGGAGCCGGGACCGAACGCGACGACGGGGATGGGGAAGTCTTTCATGGCGGTTCTCGACTTTCAGGCGCAGGAGGGAGCGCCGGCGGCGGCGACGGGAATCACTTTCGGGGGAAGCGGGCGGGTCTCGGCCGCGAGCAGCGCGTTGGCGAGCGAGAGATATTCGGACCAGTCGCGCAGCGCCTCGATGTTGCCGAGCCAGCCGCCGGCGCGCAGGAACACGAGCGCGGGCCAGCGGCGCACGCCCCAGGTCGCGGCCTTCGCGTTGGCGAGCGGCGGCGGCAGCACGCCGATGCGGAAAGCGCGCACGGCGGCGGCGCGGATTTCCGGGAGGATCACCGCGAGGTCCACCACTTCGCGAAAGCGCGCCGGGTCCTCGGTGAAGAAGAGCACTGCCTCGCCGGGCGCGGCGACGAAGGCCTCGAAGCCTTCCTCGTCCAGGCGGACCGCGCCCTCCTGCTCCACCAGGCGCGTGACGAGGGGCGGTTCCACGGCGGCCGGGCGCGCGAGGGATGTCATGGCAGGGACTCCTTGGGACGAAGGTGTTCGGGAAGCTCGGGCGTGCGCGAGACGAGGTCGGCGAAGGCTTCGTCGACTCCCGTCGTGTCGCCGGCGAGCACGGCCGCCAGCGCGTCGAGGGCGCGGTCGATGTCCGTCGCGGCCCGGGCGGTGATCACCTCGCGGGCCGCGCCGAGGAAGGTGAGGAGCCAGGCGCCTTCGGGCTGCGGGCCGACCAGCGCGAGGTCGATGCGCTTCCTGCCCTCGCGGCCGGTGCACCAGGCCGTGTCTCCCAGGGGCTCGACGACCTGCATCGGGATGGCGATGCACATGGCCTCAGCCCTCGCCCTCGACGCGCATCGCCAGCACGCGCGCATCGCCCAGGCGGCAAGCCGCCTCCGCGCTCGGGCGGCCGCTTTCGTAGCGGTCCATGGCGAGGCTCGGGTCGAAGAGCGCGTCCTCGCGCTCGCCTTCGCGCGGCACGCCGGGAGCGCCCCACGCGGTGAGCGTTTCCAGGCCGATGCGAAGCGCCTCGGGAAGGCGGGCGCGCACGACTTCCGTGAGGCTCCCGCCGTAGTCCATGAGGACGGCGGGCTGCACGCCCACCAGCACCGCGCGCTCGGGTGAGCGGCCGGAGAGCTGCGCGAGCGAGAGCACTTCCTGGAAGCTCGACTGGTGCAGGCTCATCTTGCCGATGCCCAGGTAGGCGGGGATGTCGCCGTCGCGAATCACCTGCATCGAGCCCGGCTCGAGGCCGTAGTCGATGGCGTCGAAGACGAGGAGCCGCCGCGCGGCCTGCACGTGGGGCAGGAGATAGAGGCCCTGGGTACCGCCGTCCATCAGGGTGACGGACTCGGGGAAGCGCCAGCCGCCGTTCAGGGCGGCCACGGCGCGCACGCCGAACCCCTCGTCGGCCCAGAGTACGTTGCCTATTCCCAGCACCAGGATGTCCATCGCCACCGCGTCCGCCTTGTAACGATTGCAGTTACAACGCGACCATCTTCGCGCGATGGGGAATCGCGCCCTTGATACGGGTCAAGCAAGACTTCAGGTTGCGGAAATAAAGATTGGGCCGGCCCCGGGGAGGCGGCCGGCCCCGCATCCGGAACACCCGCCTATTTGAGCGCCTTCATCGCCTGGTGGACGTCCCAGGCCATCTGCAGCTGCATCCAGAACTCGGGCTCGGTGCGGAAGTAGGCCGCGAGCCGCACGGCGGTATCCGGACTCACGCCCCGCTTGCCGCGGATCAGCTCGTTCACCCTGCGGCGCGATATCCCCAGCTCCTCGGCGAGGGCCAGCTGGGTGAGCTTCAGGGGCTTCAGGTATCGGGAATCGAGGAAGTAGCCCGGATGCACCGGCTCGCGGCGCGCGCGCGGCCTCCCGGGCCCGGCTGCGCGGGCTCGCACCGGGACGGCCGCCGACACTCCCCTTCCCATCGCCAGCAAGGTCGTCATCGCTCAGTTCTTCACGTCGCGCCAGCCGCTGATCATGCTGGAGACCACGGTGAGCCCGGAGGTGATGTCCTCGCGGATGACGAAGTAGAGATGCACCATCGTGAACCAGATGAGGTACCACATGCCGAAGTGGTGCCAGGTGTGCACGTCCTGGCTCTGCCCGAAGAGCGGGATCACCCACGACGAGAAGAGGCTGTACTGCCACGACCCCATTCCCGTCCCTTCCCCGTAGAGCGCGAAGCCGGTGACGATCATGAACACCGTGCCCAGCACGTACATGCCGAACATCGCCGCCATCGCGAGCTGGTTGTGCCCGAGGTGCCAGTCGTTCTTCGGCCGGATGAAGAGGTAGTGCCCCAGCACCCGGAAGAAGCCGCGCCACCACGAGGCGCTCAGCATGTAGACCGGCACGAGGAAGATCTCGCGCGCGTGCTTATTGCCGACGATCGCCCAGTAGACGCGGAAGAGGAAGGACAGCGCGAACACGTAGGCCGCCGCGAAATGGGCGAAGCGGATGTAGCCCATCAGGTAGCTGTCGATCGCCTCCCCGGAAACCGAGGGCAGCGGCGAGCCGATGAAATACCCCGTCACCATGAGGACCACCATGGCGAGGGCCATCAGCCAGTGCCAGAGCCGTACGGGCGCCTCCCACACGTAGGCGGGGAACTTGAGGTTCTTGCCTTCAATGGACATGACGGTCTCCGGTTATCGCACCTGCACGCGGGTGATCTCCTCGCCTTCCGGCGAGATGACGTGCGTGGCGCACGCGAGGCACGGGTCGAAGCTGTGGATCGTGCGCAGGATCTCCAGCGGATGCTCGGGATTGGCCATCGCCGTGTTCATGAGCGAGGCCTCGTAGGGGCCGATCTGGTTTTTCCCGTCGCGCGGGCCCGCGTTCCACGTGGTCGGCACGATGCACTGGTAGTTGTCGATCTTCGTGTCCTTGATGCGGATCCAGTGCCCGAGCGCGCCGCGCGGGGCCTCGCTGAAGCCCACGCCCCTCGCCTCCTTCGGCCAGGTGGCGGGTTCCCACTTCTCGACGTTGGCGGTGTCGAGCTTGCCGGTCTTGATGTTGGCCATGAGCTTGCCGTAGAAGTGCTTCATCTTGTGCGCGGCCCAGGAAGCCTCCAGCCCGCGCGCGGCCGTGCGGCCGAGCGTGGAGAAGAGTGCGGCGATGGGCACGTCCAACTTCTTCAGCACCATGTCGACGGGCTCCTTGAACTCCGGGTTGCCCGAGGCGTAGCCGACGATGTAGCGGGCGAGCGGGCCCACTTCCACGGGCTGGCCCTTGTAGCGCGGGCTCTTCACCCACGAGTACTTGGCGCCCTCGTCGAACTCCTTCACGTCGGTCTTCGTGCCCTTGGTCCCCGCGCCCAGCACGAAGTTGGGGTCGGTCACGCCGTCGAAGGGGTGCAGGCCCTTCGACTCGTCGGCGTACTTGTACCAGGAGTGGTTCACGAACTCCTGGATCTGGCCGGGTCCTTGAGATCCACCGCGTGGATGTTCTTGAGATCGCCGCCCAGGATCGCCCCGCGCGGCATGAGCAGCGACTTCGCGGACTGGTCGTTGGCGATGTCCGGGAACTCCCCGTAGCACATCACGTTCATGCTCGAGATGCCGCCGCCGATCGCGCCCCAGTGCTTGTAGAAGGAGGCGATCGCGAGGAGGTCGGGGATGTAGACGTTGTCGATGAAGTCGATCGTGTCGTCGATGATCTTCCCGACCATGTTGAGCCGTTCCATGTTGACCGCGCCCACCGCGCCCGCGCGGTCGACGTTGATCGAGCAGGGAACCCCGCCCACCAGCCAGTTCGGGTGCGGGTTCTTGCCGCCGAAGATCGTCTGGATCTTGACGATCTCCTTCTGGAAGTCGAGCGCCTCGAGGTAGTGGCCCACGGCCATGAGGTTGGCTTCCGGCGGCAGCTTGTAGTCCGGGTGGCCCCAGTAGCCGTTGCGGAACGGGCCCAGCTGGCCCGACTCGACGAACTTCGTGAGGCGCGCGGCGAGGTCGCGGTAGTAGCCCGGAGACGAGTTCGGCCACTTCGAGATCGACTGCGCGAGCTCGGAAGTCTTCTTCGGGTCGGCCTTCAGCGCCGAGACCACGTCCACCCAGTCGAGCGCGTGCAGGTGGTAGAAGTGCACCAGGTGGTCCTGCGCGAAGAGCGTCGAGTGCATCAGGTTCCTGATGATGTTCGCGTTGTCCGGGATCTGGATCGCGAGCGCGTCCTCGACGGAACGCACGCTGGCGAGCGCGTGCACGCCCGTGCAGACGCCGCAGATGCGCTCCACGAACGCCCAGGCGTCCCTCGGGTCGCGGCCCTTCAGGATCACCTCCAGGCCGCGCCACATGGTTCCCGTGGAGACGGCGTTGGTGATCACGTTCTTCGCGTTGAGGTTCACCTCGATTCGCAGGTGGCCCTCGATCCGGGTGATCGGGTCGACGACGACCCGCTTTCCGCTGTTGTCGAGCTTGAAGCCTTGGGTCTCGATGACGGCCATGATCACTTCTCCTCAGTCTTCGTGGGCGCGCGCTTCTCGGAAGCTCCCTTGATGGCCGTCACCGCGGCGTGTGCCACGACGGCCGCGCCGACCACACCGGCGGCCACCAGGCCCACCGTGTCGGCGTTGGCTTCCACCCCGAAGGCGGGGATGCTGGTGAGACGGTCGTAGAACGAGCCCTTGTCCCAGAACCCGTCCTCGGAGCAGCCGATGCAGCCGTGCCCCGACTGGATCGGGAAGGAGACGCCCTCGTTCCAGCGCGTGGTGGAACAGGCGTTGTAGGTGGTCGGGCCCTTGCAGCCCATCTTGTAGAGGCAGTAGCCCGCCTTCGCGCCCTCGTCGTCCCACTTCTCGACGAACTGGCCGGCGTCGAAGTGCGGCCGGCGGTAGCACTTGTCGTGGATCCGCTGGCTGTAGAACATCTTCGGCCGCCCCTGGCGGTCCAGCTCCGGGATGCGGTCGAAGGCGACCACGTAGGTGACCACGGCGCTCATCACCTCGGCGATCGGCGGGCAGCCGGGCACCTTGATGATCGGCTTGTCGGTGATGACCTTGTCGATCGACACGGCGTTGGTGGGGTTGGGCTTGGCGGCCTGCACGCAGCCCCAGGAGGCGCAGGAGCCCCAGGCGATGACCGCCTTGGCGTCCTTCGCCACGTGCTTGAGTTTCTCCACGAAGGGCTTGCCGCCGGGGATGCAGAAGGTCCCGTCGTTGCCGAGCGGCGGGTTGCCCTCCACGGCGAGGATGTAGTTGCCCTTGTATTTCTTCATGACCTCCTCGAGCGCGGCCTCGGCCTGGTGGCCGGCGGCGGCCATGATCGTGTCGTCGTAGTCGAGCGAGATCATGGAGAGGATCACGTCCTTCGCGAGCGGATGCGCCGAGCGGATGAAGCTCTCGGTGCAGCACGTGCACTCCAGGCCGTGCAGCCACAGCACCGGCGTGCGCGGCTTGGTCTCGAGCGCATGCGCGATCTGCGGCGCGAGGGTGGGCCCCAGGCCGAGGGAGGCGGCCGTGAGGCTGCAGAACTTCATGAAGCTGCGCCGCGTGACGCCCTGGCGGCGGAGCACGTCATAGAAGGTCTCAGTCATGGTCCTTGCCTCCGCCCTTGCGGGCCGACCAGGCGAAGCCGAACACCGCGACGATTCCGGCCAGCGCCAGGAGATCGACCAGGTGGTGGGTTTCGCCCTGCGCACCGTGACCGGGGTGGCCCCAGGCGGCGGTCGCCAGGGCGACGAGCATCAACGTGACGAGCGTGACGACGGGTTTCATGGGGCCTCCTCGGCGAAAGTCCGACCGGACATGAACCGAACTTTCCGCCCCCTGGCCTCGCGGGATTTTGACGTGAGTCAACGGGACGCCTCGCCAGAGGCAGCGTGTAACGCCCCCCGTTACGATCCTTACGGACCCCCGGGGGTATCCGGCGGGTCGCGCGCACGCCGCAAGCGCCCGACCCCGGTCATCGACGCGGCCGGCTCGATGTGCCTAGACTAGGGCCAACCCGGCGGTCCGAGCGCCAGCCGGATTCACACATCCAACCGAGGAGATGCTCATGAAGACCCGCAACCTGCTGGGCGCACTGTGCGCCGCGCTTTTCGCTTCCACCGCCTTCGCCCAGGTGGAGATCAAGTTCGGCCACGTGGGCGAGCCCGGGTCGCTGTTCGCCCAGTCCGCCGAGGAATTCGCCAAGCGCGCCAACGCGAAGCTCGCCGGAAAGGCCACCGTCGTCGTCTTCGGCTCGAGCCAGCTGGGCGGCGACAAGGAGCTGCTGCAGAAGGTGAAGCTGGGCACCGTGGACCTCGCCCTGCCCTCCACCGTGATGTCCTCGGAAGCCGACCTCTTCGGCGTCTTCGAGATGCCCTATCTCGTGAAGGACCGGAAGCACATGGGCCGCATCGAGAAGGAAGTGTTCTGGCCGATGATCCACCCCGCGGCCGAGAAGAAGGGCCTGAAGGTGATCGCGGTGTGGGAGAACGGCTACCGGCACATCACCAACAACAAGCGCCCGATCAACACGCCGGACGATCTCAAGGGCATCAAGCTGCGCACGCCCGAGGGCAAGTGGCGCGTGAAGATGTTCCAGGCCTACGGCGCTAACCCCAGCCCGATGAAGTTCTCGGAAGTGTTCACGGCGCTGCAGACCGGCGTCATGGACGGCCAGGAAAACCCCTTCACGCAGATCTACAGCGCGAAGTTCCAGGAGGTGCAGAAGTACATCTCGCTCACCGGCCACGTCTACACGCCGGCCTACGTAACGGCGGGCGCGAAGAAATGGGCCACCCTGCCCGCCGACGTGCGCAAAATCCTCGAGGACACCGCGAAGGAGACGCAGGCGTTCGTGTACCAGACGGCCGAGAAGGCCGAGGACGAGCTGCTCGGCAAGATCAAGGCCGCCGGCGTCCAGGCGAACACGCCCGACAAGGACTCGTTCGTCACCGCCTCCAAGCCCGTGTACGAGGAGTTCGCCTCCGAGGTCGCCGGATCCAAGGCGATCATCGACCGCGCGATCGCTCTCGGCAAGTAATGCGCCTGGAATCGGTGCGCCAGGGCTATGAACGCGCCCTGGAGTGGGTCGTCATCGTCCTCATGGCGGCGCTCGCGGTCGAGGTGACCGCGGGCGTCGTCTTCCGCACCGTGGGCTATGCCCTCGTCTGGTACGACGAGGTCGCCTCGATCCTCCTCGCGTGGATCACGTTCTACGGCTCGGCACTCGCGGCGGTGAAGCGCGCGCACATCGGCTGCCCCGAGGTCGTCGCCTTCCTGCCCCCCGTGCCGAAGGTGATCGTGAAGCTCCTGGTCGAGGTGATCGTCATCGCGTTCTTCGTGCTGGTGGGCTGGACCGGCTACACGGTGCTGGGGGTACTCGCGACCGACCACCTCGTGAGCCTGCCCGAGATCCCGGTGAGCTGGGTGCAGAACGTGATTCCCGTGAGCGCCTTCCTCATCATCGTGGCGGAACTCATGAACCTGCCACGGGTGATCGCGGACGCCCGCGCCGAATCGCCGGCCGCGGGGGGGGCGTCGCACTGATGGAGATCCTGTTCCTCTTCGCCTGCGTGCTGGCGCTCGTGGTGATCGACGTGCCGATCGCCGTGGCGCTCGGCGTCGTGGCCCTGGTCGCGATGGTGGTTTCGCACGGCGCGGATACGCTCCCGAACCTGCCGATCGTCCTCTACAACGGCGCGACCAACTTCCCGCTGATCGCGATCCCGCTCTTCATCCTGGCCGGGGCGATCATGAACGCCTCGGGGATATCGAAGCGCCTGATCGCCTTCGCCTCCGCCATCCTGGGCTTCATCCGCGGCGGCCTCGCGATGGTCTCCATCGGCGCTTCCCTCTTCTTCGCCGAGATCTCCGGCTCGGCCGTGGCGGACGTCTCCGCCCTGGGCTCGATCCTCATCCCGGCCATGAAGAGCAAGGGCTATCCGGCGCCGCTCGCCGCGGCGATCATGTCCTCGGCGGCGACCCTCGCGGTGATCATCCCGCCTTCCATCCCGATGATCCTCTACGCGGTGATGGCGGAGACCTCCGTGGTGCAGATGTTCGTGGCCGGCATCGTCCCGGGCCTGATGGGGGGGCTCGGCCTCATGGCGATGGCCTACTGGTTCGCGCGCCGCTACAACCTGCCCATCGAGGAGAAATTCCAGTGGTCGCGGGTGCGGCGCACCTTCCGCGAGGCCTTCTGGGCCTTCACGCTCCCGGTCATCATCCTGGGCGCGATCTTCGGGGGCATCGTCACGGCGACCGAGGGTGCCGCGCTCGCCGTGGTGGCCGCGCTCTTCATCGGCCTCGCCATCTATCGCGAGCTGGACATGAAGCATTTGCGCGCGGCCATGATCGAGGGCGGCGTGCAGACGGCGGTGGTGATGCTGCTCGTGGCCACCTCGGCCCTCCTGGGCGCCTACCTCACCGAGATCCAGGCGCCGCAGAAGCTCGCCGGCGCCGTGGCCGAGATCACCACCAACAAGTGGTTCGTGCTGGCGCTCCTGAATGTCCTCTTCCTCCTCCTCGGCATGTTCCTGCACTCGGCGGCCGCGATCATCCTCGTGGTGCCCGTCGTGATGCCGCTGGTGAACTCGGTGGGCATCGACCCCGTGCACTTCGGGCTCGTGGTCACGATCAACCTGGGCATCGGGCAGCAGACGCCGCCCGTGGCGAGCGTGCTGATGGTGGCCTGCTCCATCGCCAAGGCGAGCGTCTGGGAGGTGAGCAAGGTGAACATCTGGTTCATCGGCGTGCTGGTGGGGATCCTCCTCATGGTCACCTACATCCCCATCACCGGCCTCGCGCTGGTGGAATACTTCTACCGCTGAAGCCATGTCCGAGACGATCCTCCTCGAGCGCGCGGGCGACATCGCCACCGTGGTCCTCAACCGCCCGGAGAAGCTGAACGCGCTCACCAAGCCGATGTGGCAGCGCCTCGGCGACGTGTTCCTGGAGCTCTCCGGCGACGACGCCGTGCGCTGCATCGTCCTGCGCGGCGCGGGAGAGAAGGCCTTCGCGCCGGGCAACGACATCTCGGAGTTCGAGCGCGAGCGCTCGAACGTCGAGCAGGCGCGCGCCTACGGCGCCGTGATGACGCGCACCATCGATGCGATCGGCCAGTGCCGCCATCCGGTGGTCGCGCAGATCCACGGCGTCTGCGTGGGCGGCGGGCTCGAGATCGCCGGTCTCGCGGACATCCGCATCTGCGGGGAATCGAGCCGCTTCGGCGTGCCCATCAACAAGCTCGGCCTGGTGATGGCCTATGCCGAGATCGGCGCGCTGATCCGCCTCGCGGGCGAGTCGGTGGCGCTCGAGATCCTCCTCGAAGGCCGCGTCTTCGGCGCTGCGGAAGCGCTGGAAAAGGGCCTCGTCACCCGCATCGTGCCCGATGCCGAGGTCGAGGCGGAGGCGAGCGCGACCGCGCGGCGCATCGCCGACGGCGCGCCGCTCGTGGCCCGCTGGCACAAGCAGTTCGCACGCCGGCTTCGCGATCCGGCGCCGCTCTCCGCGGCGGAGCTGGACGAAGGCTTCGCCTGCTACGGCACCGAGGACTTCCGGATCGGGCGCGAGGCCTTCCTCGCGAAGGCGAAGCCCGGGTTCAAGGGACGATGAGCGGCCCGCTCCAGGGCATCCGCGTCGTCGAGCTGGCGCAGATCATGGCCGGCCCCACCTGCGGCATGCTGCTCGCCGACATGGGCGCGGACGTGATCAAGGTCGAGAAGCTTCCGGGCGGCGACGACACGCGCTCCTACACGCGCCCTTCGATCCAGGGCGAGTCGGCCGCGTTCATGATGCTCAACCGCAACAAGCGCGGCATCGCGGTGAATCTCAAGACCGCCGGGGGCCTGGAAGTGGTGAAGAAGCTTCTCGCCACCGCCGACGTGGTGACCGAGAACTACCGCAAGGGCACCCTCGAGAAGCTCGGCCTCGGCTGGGACGTGCTCCAGGCGCTCAACGCGCGCCTCGTCTACTGCGTCGTCTCCGGCTACGGTCGCACCGGGCCCTACGCGGACAAGGGCGGGTTCGACCTGATCGCGCAGGGCTTCTCGGGGCTCATGTCGATCACCGGCGAGCCCGGCGGCGCGCCGGTGAAGTCAGGCTCCCCCATCGCCGACATCAACGCCGGCATCTTCGCGGCACTCGGCGTCGTCTCGGCGCTGCACGCACGCAACGCCTCGGGGCGCGGACAGATGGTGGACACCTCCCTCATGGAGGCGGCCATCCAGCAGACCTACTGGCAAAGCGCGATCTACTTCGCCACCGGCGAGAACCCGCAGCCCACGGGCTCCGCCCACATCCTCACCGCGCCCTACCAGGCGTTCCCCACGGCGGACGGCTGGATCAACGTGGGCGGCGCCAACCAGGCCAACTGGGAGCGCATCGCCAAGGCCATCGGCCGCGAGGACCTGCTCGCCGACCCGCGCTTCGCGACCAACGGCGACCGCATGCAGCATCTTGCGGAACTCACCCCGCTCATCGCCGAACGGATGAAGTCGCGGCCCTCGGCACACTGGATCGGCGAACTCGAGTCCGCGGGCGTTCCGGTGGGACCGATCAACCGCATCGGCGACATGCTCGCCGACCCGCAGGTCGTCGCGCGTGACATGGTGGTCGAGGTCGATCACCCGAAGGCCGGCCGGACGAAGGCGCTGGGCATGCCGGTGAAGTTCTCCGACACGCCCTGCGCGGTCACGCGCGCCTCGCCCCTCCTGGGCCAGCACACCGACGAGATTCTCGGTTCCCTCGGCTATGCGCCTGCGCAGATCGATGCGCTGTGCGCGAGCGGCGCCGTGGCGCGCGCGGCCTAGCGGGACTCCAGCAGCCCGTCCAGCTCGCCGGTGCTGAACACGGCGGCCGGTGCCTTGAGGCGCATCGCAGCGGGCGGCGCCTTCCCGCCGCGGGTCGCGGCCCGCCTGGGTCCCGCATAGGCCTGCTCATCGCGGGCGAGGGCCACGGTCGAACCGTCGATGCCATCGAGCGACGCGGCGCCCCGGTTCACCTTCACGTAGGTGCCCGCCTCGACCGGCCCGGTGCCCGCCTCCGTGTGGACGATGTCGAGGTCGGTGCCGCGGATGCCTACCGTCGCCAGCTCCGTGTTGAACGCGACGGCCTCCGGACGGTTTCCGCCCAATGCGCCGGTGACGTATCGGAACGCCCCCACCACGAGCCCGAATGCCTGCTTCCAGGTCGACGGGTCCCCGGCCAGGCGCAGCTTCTCGATCCTGAGCATCGAGCCGGCGCGAAGCAGCAGGTTGGCGCCGTCGTCGAGCCGCACCAGCGCCGACGCATCGCTCGCGGTGACGAGGACGTCGCCCTCCCGAACCCGCGATCCCTGCTGGAGAGCCGAATTGGAGCTGCCCCGCCGGACCTGGAGCTGTCCGCTCACGCGCTCGACGGTGCCCGCCGCGCCATCGGGTTCCTTCGTCGGCGTCACCAGTTCCGGCTCCAGGGACACGATGACCACGCGCCGGTTCTCGGCGGCCCGCGTGTCGGCCGGATTGGCGGGCTTGGCGCTGCCCATGCCGATGGCCGCGAGACGCGCCGAATCGATGCCCTCGCCGGAGCCGAGGAACTCCACGACGGCGCGCGCCCTTCGACCGGAAAGGCGCATGTTGTAGGCGCCATCGCCGACCGAGTCGGTGTGGCCCTCGACGCGAAAGCGCAGCTTCGCCAGCGACTCGGACTTCATGGCGCTCGCGAGCTTGCGCAGGAGCTCTCCGCTTGCCGGAGAAATATTCGCCGAGTCGAACTCGAACTGAACCGCGAGCTGCAGTTTTCCCTGGCGACCGCCCGCGGGAGCGTCCCCGGCGCCCTGCGCCCCGCCCACGCGAAACCCCCGCGTCCGGGATACCTCGGGCTTGACGGCGAGCGCCTCGATCATCTCCGAGACCGACGGGTCCACCTCGGCGCCCCCTGCGGGGACCGCGGAAAACAGGAAACCCGCGACCCACAGGGCCGCCAGTGCGCGGACGGATTGCCTTGCACGCATCTCCGGACTCCTTCGCCGATACGCCAATCATACTGCGCCAGCGGTTTGCGGCCTTCGCCAGGGCGCGTGGCGCCGGTCAGGGACTTCGTGTGGCTTGCACCAGGAAGTCTGCATTGGCGCCCGGCGGGATTGCGGCATCCCGGTGCCGCAGCAGCAACCGGTCGATGGCGTTGAGCGCCTCCCAGGACTCGCGGAAGTCCTCGAAGAGGGCCGCATCGTCCGGGGGGGCATCCTTGAACGCCGCCTCCCTGCGCACGCGCTCGAAGATCTCGCCGAAGGAAAGCCGCCCGTCGATCTTCCGGAGGATCGAGGGCGTGGCCTTGCCCGGCCGCACCGTGACCGAGACGCCGGACCAGCGGTGATCCAGCGTGAACGGCTGGCCGCGGCTCTTCGAAAACACCTCGGCCAATTCCGCGCCCGTCACCGGCTCGTGGAAGCAGAACGGGATGAAGTCCGCGTCGCCGTAGGGGGCGACGGCGGGTGCGCGCGTCGCGTAGAACGAGTGCGTCTGGATGCGCCCGTTCAGGAGCTCCGCGATCTCGTACTGCCGGCGCAGCGGCAAGGCCCGGATCCTCGCGAGCACCCGCGGCGGCTGCGGCCCCATCTGCAGGTGCGGCAGGTACGACGAGCGCCCGCACTGCAGGTCGGTCAGCGCAAGGTGCAGCCCGTGCCCGTCCGCGAGCCACGCGAAGAGCTCGCCGACCGTGTAGGACCGGTCCTGCGGATGCAGCAGCAGGTCGGTGATCCCCGCATCGCCGTTGCGGTGATCCTGGACCAGGTCCTCGCCGCGCCTGAACCAGTTCGTGCGCGGCGCCGCCGAGAGCACCTGCTTCGCGTTCTCGATCCTTGCCTTCGCCCCGGTCTCGCCGTCGTTCACGAGCTTCAGGAGCGACTGCATCTGGTAGACGCCCGTGCGGCCGATGCTTGCGTAGACCATCAACCCCAGGGCGCCGCCCTCGGAGAGCGAGGCGAGAAGCGCGCGAAGCCCCGCATCGGGCTCCGCGAGGTGGTGCAGCACGCCCGCGCAGTTGATGTAGTCGAAGCGGCCGAGCCCGAGCGAGGGAAGATCGAGAAGCGAAGCCTCCACCCAGCGAATGCCCTCGAGCCCGCGGACTTCGGCGCGCTTGCGGGCGATCGCGGTGCTCGCCGTGCTGAAGTCGAGATGAACGACTTCGGCGCCGGTGCCGCGCAGTTGCTCGGCAAGGAAGATCGTGGCGTCACCCGTGCCGCCTCCGGCGACGAGCGCGCGGAAGCCGTCCCGGTATCCCTGCCGTCCCGCGAACCCGTAGTGGTTCACCATGGGCAGGTCGTCGAGCCAGGTGCGCTTCAGCTCCCGGCGCTCGTCCTCGGGATTGCGCACGGGATAGGGAAGCGCCTCGTACTGGGCGCGCACTTCCGGGATATCGGCCTTGGACATGGATTGCGATTCGCTGGGGTGCGCGAATCATAGCAAGTGCCGCCCGACCCTCCCATGGCGTGCGCCGTGCCGTTCAGCCGTCCTTGTCGGTGAACGTGTGCCAGGCGTCGACCGCCGCGAGGGCGATGCCGCCGATCACGATGAGCGAGAGCGGGACGTCCTTCAGCTTCAACACGATGGGCAGGTAGTAGGCCACGAACAGCGCCACGGCGCAGACGGTGGCCAGGGCCTTGAATCCCATGTCGTCTCTCCCCCGCGCCTATCGCGAACCGTACAGCTGGTTGGGAAGCCAGTGCACGAGCGCCGGGAACAGGTAGACCAGCAGCATCGTGAGCACGATCAGCCCGAGGAACGGGTAGCAGCCGTTGAAGATCTGCACCAGCGTGACCCTCGGCGGCGCGATGCCCTTCAGGTAGTAGCAGGCCATCGCCATCGGCGGCGACAGGAAGGCCGTCTGGAGGTTGATCGCCACGAGGATCCCGAAGAACAGCGGGTCGATTCCGAAGAGCGGCAGTAGCGGCAGGAAGATAGGGATGAAGATCACGATGATCTCGGTCCACTCGAGCGGCCAGCCGAGCAGGAAGATGATGATCTGCGCCACGATCAGGAACATGAACGGCGAGAGCTGCAGCGCCAGCACGAAATCCTTGATCATCACGTTGCCGCCGAGATAGGCGAAGATGGACGCGAACGTGGACGAACCGACGAAGAGAAAACACACCATCGCGGAGGTCCGCGCGGTGAGGTAGACGGACTCCCGGAAACCCTGCCAGGTGAGGGACCGATAGGCCGCCGCCAGCACGATGGCGCCGAAGGCACCGACCGAGGCCGCTTCCGTCGGCGTGGCCAGCCCGAAGAAGATCGCGCCCAGCACGGACAGGATGAGGACGGCGAGCGGAACGAAGGACGCGAGCAGCATCGCCACGACCCGCGAGGCCGGTATGTCGTCCGACTCGTCCCGGGCCATCGGCGGCGCGAGGTTCGGCTTCGCCATGGCGAGAATGACGACGTAGGCCACATAAAGGCCCGCCAGCAGCAGGCCGGGAACGAGCGCGGCCGCATACAGGCGCACGGCCGAGATGCCCGAGGTCGCCGCGTAGACGATCAGCATGATCGACGGGGGGATCAAGATGCCGAGGCAGCCTCCGGCGCAGACGACGCCTGCAGCGAGCTTCACGTCGTAGCCCGCCTTGAGCATCCGCGGGAAGGCGAGCAGGCCCATGAGCGTCACGACGGCCCCGACGATGCCGGTGGCGGTGGCGAAAAGCGCGCAGGTCGCGAGGGTGGCCACCGCGAGCGAGCCCGGAACCCGGCGCGCCGCGAGCTGGAGGGCATGAAAAAGCCGGTCGAGGACGTTCGCCCGCTCGATCACGTATCCCATCATGAGGAAGAGCGGGATCGAGACCAGCGCGTCGTTGCTCATGACGGAGAAGGTGTTCGTCGTGAGGAGATCGAAGACGCGGTTGTCGAACAGGGTCTGGCCGGACTGGTGGTAGGCGAAGTAGCCGAAGATGACGCCCATCGCCATCAGCGTGAACGCGACCGGGAAGCCGATCAGGATGACGAAGACGAAGATCCCGAGCATCAACAGGGCGACGACCGGCGGGCTCATGTGCCGCCCCCGCTTCCCGCAGCCGGAGCGCCTGTTCCGGCGGGCGCCGCGCGTTCCTCCCTCTCGTGCTGGTGGATGAGCTGCAGCTCGAGCTCCTCGACGTCGCCGATGCGGGGCGGCCAGGCGTTGTCGCGAAGGCATTCCACGCAGCGCAGCATCTCCGCCAGGCCCTGGAGGGAGAGGAACGCCGCGCCGACTGGCACCAGCATCTTGATCGGCCAAATCGGCACGCCGGCGGGGCTGTTGACGCTTACCTCGGCGAGTCGCATCGACTCCCGCCCATCGACCCAGCCATAGGCCGCGAGGGCAAGCACGCCGGGAAAGAAGAAGAAGACGTAGAGCACCAGGTCGATCGTCGCTTGCCTGCGCACCGGCAGCAGGCGGTAGAAGATGTCGCAGCGGACATGGCTGCCGCGCGAAAGTGCGTACGCGCCCGCCATGTAGAAGAGCGCGCCGTAGCAGAGGTAGCTGAAGTCGAAGGCCCAGCTGGTCGGGTCGTTCAGCACGTAGCGGACGAACACCTCGAAGCACGTGCCCGCCATGAGGATCACGATGCACCAGGAAAACGCGTGGCCTGCCGTCGTGCTGAGGTGCTCGACGCCGAGGATGAACCTTCGGACCATGGAAATCGTTCCGTGACAGCGACCGCGCGAATCTGCCATGGCGCATCCGCCCCTGTCATGAGGGGGAAACACCTAACCGCGACTTTCTGGGCCGGCGGCGCTCCGGGCGGGGCACGCCGCGTCAGCGGGTCGGGGGACCGGGCAGGCCGAACTGCACGACGAACCGCACGAGTTCCGCGAGCGATGCCGTGCCGAGCCTCGCCATAATGCGGGCACGGTGCGCTTCCACGGTCTTGGTGGCGATGCCGAGTTCCACGCCAATAGCCTTGCTCGACTTGCCGTCCGCCACGGCCGCGAGCACTTCACGCTCCCGCGCGCTCAGTCCGGCCGCCCGCAGGCGCCAGGACTCGAGGTCCTCCGGGCCCGGGCCGCGGGCGTGAAGCGAGAGCGCCCGGCGGACGGCCTCGATGAGGCGCTCGCCGGCGACCGGCTTCTCCACGAAGTCCACCGCGCCGCGCCGCATCGCCTGGACCGCGAGCGACACGTCGCCGTGCGCGGTCACGAACACGAGCGGCAGGCGGACGTGGCGCCTCAGCAGCGCTTCCTGCAGCTCGAGGCCGGACATGCCGGGCATGCGCAGGTCGACGACGGCGCACGCGGGACGCTCGTCGGCGAACGCCCCGAGGAAGGCTTCCGCGCCCGCATGCGTTCTCACGGCCATTCCCTCGCCCTCCAGGAGCCAGCGCAGGGAGTCGCGCACGGCCTGGTCGTCGTCGATGACGTGCACCAGCGTGGCCGCCTCGCTCATTCGCCTTCCGCTGCGCGAAGCGTGAAATGGAACTCGGCGCCCCCGCCTTCGCGCGCCGTCGTCCAGAGGCGCCCGCCGTGGAACTCCACGATCGAGCGGCAGATGTTGAGCCCGAGCCCCATGCCGTCCGGCTTGCTGGTGAGGAACGGCTCGAAGAGCCGGCCGGCCATGTCCTCGCGCACCCCCGGGCCGCGGTCGGCTACCGTGACCACGAGCGCACCTTCATCGCCGCGGGAAGTCAGTACGTCGACCGCCTGCTCCCCTTCCGACCGATCGCCCATGGCGTCGGCTGCATTGCGCACGAGATTCAGGATCACCTGCTCGACCATCACCGCATCTGCCCGGGCAGGTGGCAGGCCCGGCGACAAATGCAGCGTTACGCGCACTCCCCCGCGACCGGGAGCGGCGGCCGTCGTCGCACGATCCACCAGATGGTTCAGGTCAAGCGTCGCCAGCACCGGCTGGCGGGCGCTCGCGAAGTCGCGCACGCGGCGAATGATCTGTCCCGCGCGCTCGGCCTGCTCGCCCGCCTGTTCGAGGGCGCCAGCGAGCGCCTCCGGATCCGAGCCGCCGGAGCGCAGCCGGCGCAGGCAACCCCGGACATAGTTCGCCACGGCGGCAAGCGGCTGGTTGAGCTCGTGCGCTATCGAGCTGGCGATCTCGCCCACCACGACCAGGCGCGCATTCGACTGCAACTTCGCCTCCTGCTCGCGGTTCAGTGCCTCCGCCTCGCGCCGGGCGGTTACGTCGGTCGCCCCGAGAAGCAGAACCGGGCGCCCGTGGGTCCACTCCATCCACCGCGCGCGGACGAGGTACCAGTGGCTCTCTAGGACGAGTTCCTCTCCCGACTCGGCCCCCGGCCCCAGCGCGACGGCGGCATCCAGCATCCGCAGCGACGCCGATTCGCGTGTCGACCCCGGGAATGCGGTATCAAACGCCCGGTTGCGGTACAGGATGGCGCCGGTGGCCGGGTCGATCACGCAAATGGACGTATCGAGGCCCTCGAGCACCTTGATCAGCCGCTCGTCAGAACGCTCCAGCGCGCGCCTGAGCTGATCTACGATGAGGGCGAAGAGCGAGAAGGTGGCCAGCCGGATGAATCCTTCCCAGTACCGGTAGGCCGCGAGGGAGTACTGGTGCTCGGCGATGAAATCGGTGCCGACCCACGCCACGGTCGCGAGGACCGAAAGGCCCAGGCCCGCCACCAGCCCGAACGCCCACGTGGAGGCCACCACAGGCCCCACATAGAGGAGCGAAAGGGCCAGTTCGTAGCCGGTCGAGAGGTCGGCGATCGCGATGGCCACGAGCGCGATCAGCGAGATCGCGAGGACGGCCCCGCGACCCCGCATGAGGGCTGCCGACAGCGTGGTAGCGCGCCGGAAACGGGCGCCGGGAATCATCGATGGGACGGCATCGGGCGTCGTCCGGGCCTCCGGGATGTCTCCTGCGGGCATGGCTCGATGGGAGATCGGCAAGTGCGGATCATAGCAAGGGGGCGCCGCTGACCCCCGCCCTTGCCCCGGGGAGCGCGAGTGGGCACGATGGCGGCCTTCCCTGCCCGCCCCCATGCCCTCCCTCGCCGCCCTCGCCGCCCTCGCCGTCTCGGCGCTCGCGACCTCCTTCATCTCCGGCATCCTCGGGATGGCGGGCGGCATGATCCTCATGGGCGTGCTGCTCGCGCTCCTCACGGTGCCCCAGGCGATGGTGCTGCACGGCGTTACGCAGCTCGCCTCCAACGGCTGGCGCGCGGTCCTGTGGCGACGCTCCATCGACTGGCGCGTCTTCCGCGGCAACGCCCTGGGGTCGCTCGTGGCACTCGCGGCCTTCACCGCGGTGCAGCTCGTGGTGGAGCAAGCCTGTCGCCCTGGTCGTGCTGGGTCTCACGCCGTTCGTGGGCCTGGCGCTGCCCGAGCGGCTCGTCCTCGACGTGCGGAAGCCGGGCCACCCCTTCGCCTGCGGCGTGGTGACCACCGGGCTGCAGCTCGTCGCCGGCGTCTCCGGCCCCATCCTCGACCTCTTCTTCGTGCGCTCGCCCATGGACCGGCGTGCTGTAGTGGCGACCAAGGCCTCGACCCAGAGCCTCGGGCACATCCTGAAGATCCTCTATTTCGGCGGGCTCGTCGGCGCCGCGCAGCGCGGCACGGTGGACTTCTGGCTGGCCGCGATCATGGTCGCGCTCGCGATCGCCGGCACGACGCTCTCCCGCCACGTGCTGGAGCGCCTCTCCGACGCGTCGTTCCGGCAATGGACGCGCTGGACGGTGATGGCCATGGGCGTGATCTACCTGTCGACGGGCGCCTGGTTGCTCGCTACCGGCTGAACGGTGCCGGACTTGCGCACGATCGCCTGGATCTGCGCGAGCGTGTCGGGGAATGCCGTCTGGTCGATCGGGCGGATGAAGGCACGCTTGAGGCGCTCGCGGTCGAAGCCCAGCAGGCGAAGCACGCCGTAGGCGGCCCTGCCCAGCGCGCGGCGTGCACGCCAGCCGCGCGTGCCCGCCTCGCGGCCGTCGACCTGCAGTTCGCGCCGGTAGCCCGTGTCGAAGAGGCGGATGTCCACGACCTCGCCACCCGCGAGCGAGCGGGCGAGCTCCAGGAGCCCGATCGACACCGGCGACCAGCTCGCGCGCTTGGCGATGGTGAAGGTCCACTTGTGGTCGCGGTTGAAGCGGCTGGGCCAGAAGCCCTGCTCGTAGAGATCCTCGTCCGGCACGATCACGAAGAGCACCCCGCCCGGCTTCACCAGCGCCCACCACTGCGCGATGGCCGCGCGCGCATCGCGCATGTGCTCGAGGCAATGGGAGGCGTAGACGAAGTCGAACTGCCGGTGGACGTGCCGGGTGATCTCGTTCGCATCACCCTGGGCGAGGTCGAAGGGCATGACGTGGGGAAGGACCGGATCGGGCCCGCAGCCGATGTCGATGCCCTCGCCCTGGAGCACGGCGTGCTCCAGCGGGCCCCACTGCCTGCGCGTCTTCGACGACTCGTTCGCCATCCGCTGCGTCAGGCGCCGGCGAGCTTGGCCACCGGCCAGTGGTTGTCCATGAGGTGAAGCCGCGTGACCTGGAGCCGGTCTGCGACCACCGCCAGCAGGCGGCGCATGAATTCGTAGCCGAACGCGGTGTCCTTCTCGCACAACGCGCGCAGCGCCGCGGCATCGAAGGCGAGCGCCTTCGCCTCCTCCAGCACGCGGGCCTGGAATACGGTCTTGCCTCCCATGACGGAAGACCAGCCGAGCTCGTCCCCGGCGCCCAGGGTGTCGAGACGGAAGGCGCCGCTGGGCGGTGCGATCTCGAGGGCCACCATGCCCGCGAGGACCAGGTAGAACTCCGGGCTCTCCTCGCCCTCGCCGAAGAGCACGCGCTCGCGCTCCAGTACGACGTTGCGTGCCAGCTCGCCGAGCTGCGCGACGTGACGATCCTGCATGCCCTGCACGAAGGGCTGCTTCCTGAGCAAGTCCAGGGTGGTCGTGGTCATCATCTTCCGTCCTCCTGTCGTCTGCATGCCTCGTCGACGATACCCGGCACCCGCCCGGAGGACCGGCCGCGTTGCGCCGCGAGCGTGCGAATCCACGGCCGAGCGCTTCCGGAGGTGCGAATCCAGCATACACCCGCAGCCGCGGATGCCGGCCGGCAACGGGCTACATCGAAATGGAGCCCTCGCGGAATTCCGTCCGGTCGAGCCAGACGTTGACCAGCACGGGCCGGCCGGAAGCCGAGAGCCGGCGCGCCTGCGCAAGGCCCGGCTCCACCTCCGCCTGGCTGCGGATCTCCACGCCCTCCGCGCCGAACGCCTTCGCGACCTCGTGGTAGGCGGTGCGCGCGAGCACGGTGCCCACGTCGTCGCCGAGCATCTTCACCTGCTCGCGCGCGATCTGCGTCCACGCGGCGTCGTTTCCGACCACGGCGATGACCGGGATGCCGTGGCGCACGAAGGTGTCGAATTCCGCGAGCCCGTAGCCGCTGGCGCCGTCGCCCCAGACGAGCCACACCTCGGCGGACGGCTTCACGACCGCCGCGCCCAGCGCGAAGCCCGCACCGACGCCGAGCGTGCCGAAGGCGCCGGGATCGAGCCAGGCGAGCGGCCCGCGCGGGCGCAGGATGTAGGAGGCGGTGGCCACGAAATCGCCGCCGTCGGCCACGAACACGGCGTTTTCTCCCGCCGCGCGATCCAGTGCGCGGAAGAACGCGACCGGGTTCACGTGATCGCCGCGGGCCTGCGCCTGCGCATCGATCTCGACCTCGCGCCCGGCGTCCCGCGCCTTCAGCGCCTCGATCCACGCCGCGCGCCCGGCACCCGGCGCCACGCGGCCCGCGAGTGCGACGAGGAAGCGGCCCGCGTCGCCGATGGCTTCGATCTCCGGCTTGCGGTTCAGGCGCGCGTCCTTGCGGCTGCGGTTGGCCGCGATGAGCGTCGCACTGCGGCGCACGTGCTTGCCGTAGTCGAGGCGGAAATCGCAAGGCACGCCGGCGAGCAGGACGCAGTCGGACTCGCGCAGCGCCTTGCGGCGCGCGTGCCGCATCTGCAGCGCCGATTCGCGGCCCAGGAGACCGCGCGCCATGCCGGACAGGTAGACGGGCACGCCCAGGCGGGCGACCGCGTCGGCCACGCTCGCGGCCTGCGCGGATTCGACGATGGCCTGGCTGCCCAGGACCAGGAGCGGGCGCTCGGCGCGGGAGAGCGCCGCTGCGGCGCGCGCCACCGCGGTTTCGCCAGCGAGCGGAGCGGTCACGGGCCGGCCCACGGGCGCATACGGCGCGCCGGCGCCGGCGAACATCCTCGCCGCGTGGCGATTGAGGTACCAGCGCAGCAAGCGGTCGGCGATCGCCGCGCCCTTGCCCGCCGCGTCGGCGTACCAGCCGCGGATCAGCTGCTCGTCGTAGAGGAGATCGACGGGACACTCGACGAACGCGGGGCCCGGCACGCCGGAGAGCGACGCGAGGAGCGCGTCCTCGACCGCTGGCCCCAGGTCCGCCACGCGCCGCACCTGGCGCACGAACTTCACGTGGGGCGCCACCACGGGCTTCTGGTCGATGTCCTGCAGCGCGCCTCGTCCCCTGCAGCGCCGTGGGCGCCGCCCCGCCCAGCAGCACCACCGGCGACTGCGCGAGCTGCGCGTTCTTCAGCGCCGTGATGGTGTTGGTGAGGCCCGGCCCCGCGGTGACCGCCGCCACGCCCGGCGTGCCGGTGAGCCGCGCCACCGCGTCGGCGGCGAAGACGGCGGTCGCCTCGTCGCGCGTGTCGACGATGCGGATGCCGCGGCGCTTGGCGGCCACGAGGATGGGCGAGATGTGGCCGCCGCAGAGCGTGAAGACGACCTTCACGCCGTGGGCCGCGAGTGCGGCCGCGACGCGTTCGCCGCCGTGGGCGGGGATGTCCGGAGCGTTCATGGGCCTTGCACCAGTTCGCCCGCCGCGTGCCGGCGCGCGAGTTCGCGGTAATCGATCTTGCCCACGCGCGTGAGCGGCAGCGACGGCACGAACGCCACCTCGCGGGGACAGGACCACTTGATGAGCCGTTCGCGGCAGTGATGGATGATCGCCTCCGCCATCGCCGCACCCGCCTGCGCCGGATCGCGCAGCACGACGCACGCTTCGACACGCTCGACCTGCGCGGGATCCGGCACCCCGATCACGCAGACTTCGGCCACCGCCGGGTGCTCGCGGATGATCGCCTCGACCTGCGCCGGGTACACGTTGAACCCCGACGACTTGATCATGCGCTTCAGGCGCACCGAGAAGTAGGTGAATCCGTCGGCGTCCATCTTCCCGAGGTCGCCCGTGTGCAGCCAGGTGCGGCCGTCGGCATGTTCGCGCAGCGCCTGCGCGGTGGCCTCGGCATCGTCCAGGTATCCGAGCATCACCGCGGGACCGGCGATGCAGATCTCGCCCTCCTCGCCCGCCGGCGCCGCTTCGGTCGTGCCCGTCTTCACGATCTTGGCGAGCATGTCGGGAAACGGGATGCCGACCGAGCCCTCGCGGTACTCCGTGAGGGGCGTGGCCATGATGCCCGTCACCGCCTCGGTGAGCCCGTATCCCTCGAGGAGCTTCACCTTCCCGCCCCCGGCCACGACCATCGCCTCGAAGCGCTCCTTCACCGCGCGCGGCAGCGTGTCGGCGCCGCAGAAGCAGGCCGTGAGGCAGGAAAGGTCGGCCCGGGCGAGCGAGGGATCCCGGGTGAGCGCGTCGAAGAGCGTCGGCACGCCCACCAGCACGTTGGGCCGGTCGCGGCGCAGCACTTCGGAGACGATCTCGGCGCTGAACTGCGGCACGAGGATGGACTTGCCGCCGCCCATGAAGGCCGCGTTCACGCACACCCCCAGCCCGAACCCGTGGAAGATCGGCAGCACCGCGAGGATCGCGTCGCGCTCGCCCAGCCCGCACCAGGACGCCGCCTGCATGCCCTGGGCGATGAAGTTGCGGTTCGAGAGCACGATGCCCTTGGGCAGCCCCGTGGTCCCCCCCGAAAAGAGAATCGCGGCCGCGTCGTCCGTCCGGCCCGCGGGCGCTCGCGTGTCGGGCCGCGCGGAGTCCAGCAGCGACGCCCACCGCCGCACCCGCGGATCGGCTGGCACCGGCGCGATCTTGCGTCCCTTGGTCGCCCAGAAACCCAGGCGCCTGAGCGGCGGGAGGTACTCCGGGATCCTCGCGACTACGATCTTCTCCAGGCCCTTCGCGGGCGTGGCCGCGGCGAGCGTGCCGTAGAACGCGTCGAGGACGAGCGCCATGCGCGCGCCCGTGGCGTCGAGATAATGGGTGATCTCCGGCGCCGTCGACTGCGGATGGATGAGCGCCGGCAGCGCCCCGAGGCGGTTGGCCGCGTAGAAGGCGATCACGCCCTGCGGCGTCGTGGGCATCGAGATGAGGAATCGATCCCCCGCGCGCAGGCCTTCGGCCGCCAGCGCCGAGGCGCAGCGGTCCACGCCGTCCAGGAATTCGCGGTACGTCGCGCGCGTGCCGAGGAAGTCCCACGCAACCGAACCGGGCACGCGCCTCGCGGTGGCGGCGAGCGCCTCGTAGAGCGTCACCTCCGGGTAGTCGATCGCGTGCGGTACGTCCCCGTAGTAACGCAGCCACGGACGGGCATCGGTCATGGGATACGCCTACTTCCCTTCGCCGTCTCGGGCGCGATGCGTGTCGCTATTCCGGCAGGGCCTGTATCGAGAAGGCGGTGCGCATCGTGTCGCTCAGGGGCGCGCCCAGGGGATCGAACCATTTCGCGTAGATCGCCTCGATCTCTCCGGAGCGCATGAGGCCGGAAAGCGTGCGGTTCACGACCAGCTTGAAGTCGGCGTCGTTCCTGCGGAACATGAGCCCGAAGGGCTCGTAGGACAGGTGCCGGCCCACGACGGCGTAGTCCTTCGGGTTCCTCGCCCGGGACCTGAGGCCCATGAGCTGGATGTCGTCGCTCACGTTCGCCTCGACCCGGCCGGACTCGAGCGAGAGGAAGCCCTCGCCATGGTCCTTCACGTTGAGCACCTTGATGCCGAGGTCCAGCTTGTCCGACAGGCCCTTGATCACGCGCTCGTTGGTGGTGCCCTGGGAGACGGAGATGGGCCGGCCCTTCAGGTCCTCGACTTCCTTCACGCCCGATTTCACCTTGACCAGCAGGCGCGTGCCGCCGATGAAGGTGACGTGGGAGAACTCCACCTGCTTCTGGCGGGTGAGCGTGTTCGTGGTCGAGCCGCATTCCAGATCGACCGTGCCGTTGGCCACCAGCGGCACCCGCGTCTGCGACACCACCGGGATCTGGCGCACCGTGAGGTTGGGCATCTTCAACTCGGCCTTCACCGCCTCGACGATCTTCGCGCACAGGTCGATGGAGTAGCCGATGGCGTTCTGCTTCTCGTCCAGGTAGGAGAACGGGATCGACGTCTCGCGGATGCCCAGGGTGAGCGTGCCGCTTTCCTTGACCTTCTTGAGCGTGCCCGTCAGCTCCTGGGCGCTGACCGCCCCGGAAACCAGCAGGAACAGTACGATGGCGATGCGGCTCATGGCGTTCTCCAGGTGGGATGCCGCAATTCTATAGGAAGCCCGGCATGGCAAATCGCAGGACTTGCGCCGTCATCGGCGGCGGCACCATGGGCGCGGACATCGCGCTCACCCTGGCCCGCGCGGGCTGCACGACGCACCTGGTCGAGACCTTCGACGAGGTGCGCGAGGCGCTTCCCGGAAGACTCTCCGCGGGCCTGGCGGCTCTCGGTTGCCCGCAGCGCCTCGATCACCTCTGCCTGCACGCGAGCCTCGACGCAGTCCCCTGGCCCGCCGTCGACCTGGTGATCGAGGCCGTTCCGGAGCGCCTCGACCTCAAGCGCCGTCTCTTCGCCGCGATCCTGCCGCGGCTTCGCGACGACGCGCTGCTCACCAGCAACAGCTCGAGCTTTCCGATCAGCGCCATCGCCGAGGGCCTGCCCTCGGCGCACCGCTGCTTCGGGCTGCACTACTTCATGCCGGCGCACCTCGTGCCGCTGGTCGAGGTGGTGTGCGCTCCGGCCAGCGACCCGGTGCTCGCCGCGGACCTCGCCATGTTCATGCGCGCCACGGGCAAGGTGCCGGTGATCGTCCGGAAGGACCTGCCCGGCTTCCTCGCCAACCGCCTGCAGCATGCGCTCGCCCGCGAGGCCCTCGCGCTCGTGGAGGCGGGCGTGGCCACGCCAGCGGACGTGGACGCGGCCGTGCGCTTCGGCTTCGGCTTGCGCTTTCTCGCGGCGGGCCCGCTGCTGCAGCGTGACCACGCGGGGCTCGACGTGCATGCAGCCGCCGCCGCGACGATGTACCCGACGCTCGCCGCCGGCACGGAGCCATCGCGCGAGCTCACCGACCGGGTCGCCGCGGGCCGGCTGGGCATGAAAGCGGGAGGCGGGTTCTACGACTGGACGCCGGAGGCCATCGCGCGGGAGCGCGAACGCTACGAGGCGCTGCTGCGGGCCGGGCTCGCGCTGATCGCGCCGGAACTGCCGCCGGTGGAAGGCGGCTAGAGGAGCGGGCGCTACTTGCCGCGCCGGTAGACGAGCTTTTTCGTGCCCCCGTCGCAGGTGCCCACGACCCGTCCTTCCTTCTCCTCGTCCTTGGCGACGATGTCGATCGTCCAGGACGTGACCCCCTTGGCCTTGAGCTTTTCCTCGATCTCGCCCTTCAGTTCCTCGCAGGACTTCCTCGCGAGGGCGGGGGTTGCGACAATTGCGAGCAGGCAGGCAAGCAGGATCGGCTTTTTCATGTTCTCTCCACCCCGGGGATTGCTTCGCCGGTAGCATAGATCAGATCGTCCTGTCCGCGCCATGCCCGCGCGTGTCTCCCGCTTTCCCGCCCCGGAGGACACCATGCCCGACCGCCAGGACCCCGAAGGCACGCGCCTGCCCATCAAGATCGACTCCGCCAGCAACGGGGAATTCGCCCCCATCGCGCTGGGCCCGGAGCACCACCACGCGCTCCGGCCAGGCCGCGGGGTACGGCCCCTCAGGGCTACTCGATGGGCGGCGGGGCGAGGCGCCGCGAAAGCGGGTAGACCGCGAAATTGCGCACGAGCCCTCCCACGGCCACCACGAGGAGCGCGACGGCGCCGCCCGCCATGACCCCCAGGTAGGCCGCCATCCCCAGGGCGTCCGGCTTGAGCGCGGCGGCATCGGAAAAGATCCAGTAGCCGACCGCGACCGCCGCGGGAACGGACAAGGCCAGCGTGGCCGAATTGAAGACGATGAGCGGGACGCGGTTCGCGACCCGCGGGCTGGTGTTCAGGAACGCGACCACGGTGACGACGACGAGGATGACGAGGATGAGGAGCATGAAGGGCATGGCGGGAGCGTGCTCGGTCACGAGGGAGGCGGGCGCCAAACGGCCCGCGGACGGGTAAACTCTACCGCAGAGGCCACTCCAGTTGCAGAACCGGATCATTCCCCGTCCTTGAATACTTCCGTCCCGTCCCACCGCCCGAATCCCGAGAAGCCGCAACGCGAGGCGCCCGCCGTCCCGGTGGAGCGGTTTCGCGACGCCATCCTGCACAAGCTCGTGTACGCGGTCGGCAAGGACCATCGCCACGCGCTGGAGCACGACTGGCTCATCGCCACGGCGCTCGCCACGCGCGACCAGATCGTGGAGCGCTGGATGGAGGCCACGCGCCGGACCTACCGCGACGGGCGCAAGCGCGTGTACTACTTCTCCCTGGAGTTCCTCATCGGGCGGATGCTGCTCGACGCCCTGTCGAACCTGGGGCTCGTGGCCACCGCCCGCGAGGCGCTCGCCGGGCTGGGCGTGGATTTCGACAAGCTCCGGCATCTCGAACCCGACGCGGCGCTCGGCAACGGGGGCCTGGGCCGGCTTGCCGCGTGCTTCATGGACAGCATGGCCACGCTCGGCATCCCCGCGCACGGCTACGGCATCCGCTACGACCACGGGATATTCCGCCAGGCGATCAAGGAAGGCTGGCAGATCGAGCTGCCCGAGAACTGGCTCTCGTCCGGGAACCCCTGGGAGTTCGAGCGCCCGGAAGTCACCTACACCGTGAGCTTCGGCGGCTCCGTGGAGACGCTGCGCAACTCGGACGGCACGACCCGCGCGAAGTGGCATCCGGCCGAGAGCGTCAACGCCGTGGCCTACGACACGCCCATCGCCGGCTGGCGCGGCGCGCACGTGAACACGCTCCGCCTGTGGTCGGCGCGCGCCGACCACCCCATCGTGCTCGAGGATTTCAACCGCGGCGACCATGTGGGGGCCCTCGCCCACCGCGTCCGGCTCGAGGCGATCTCGCGGGTGCTCTACCCGAACGACAACACGCCCGCGGGCCACGAACTGCGCCTGCGCCAGGAGATCTTCTTCGCCTCCGCCTCGCTCCAGGACCTGCTGCGCCGCCACCGCGCGCAGCACGGCGAGATCACGTCGCTCCCGGACCACGTGTCGATCCAGCTGAACGACACCCATCCGGCGATCGCGGTCCCGGAGCTGATGCGCCTGCTCGTGGACGAGAACGACCTGCCCTGGGACCAGGCGTGGCAGATCTGCACCTCGGTCTTCCACTACACCAACCACACCCTGCTGCCGGAGGCGCTGGAGAAGTGGTCGGTGCCGCTGATGGAGGGGCTGCTGCCGCGGCACATGCAGATCATCTACCTCATCAACGCCCGGCACCTGGACGCGCTGCGCACCGCCCGGCGCGACGATCCGCGGCTGCTCGCCTCGCTGTCGCTGATCGAGGAGAACACCACGCGCCAGGTGCGCATGGGCAATCTCGCGTTCCTCGGCTCGCGGCGCGTGAACGGCGTGTCCGCGCTGCACACCGACCTCATGCGGCGGACGGTGTTCCGCGATTTCCACGACGTCTATCCGGACCGCATCGTCAACCAGACCAACGGCATCACCTTCCGCCGCTGGCTCTTCCAGGCGAACCCGGCGCTCACCGACCTCATCACGGAAGCCATCGGCCCGGCCTTCCTCGACGATCCGGCCCGCATCGCGGATCTCGCGCCATTCGCCGACGACCCCGCCTTCCGCGGCCGCTTCGCGGCGATCCGGCGCGCCAACAAGGTCGAGCTCGCGCGCATGGTCTCCGGGCGCATCAACCTCTCCCTCGACCCGGACGCGCTCTTCGACGTGCAGATCAAGCGCATCCACGAGTACAAGCGCCAGCTCATGAACATCCTCGAGACCATCGCGCTCTACAACGAGATGCGCGCCCGTCCGGGGCAGTCGTGGGTGCCGCGCGTGAAGATCTTCGCCGGCAAGGCCGCGGCCGGCTATCACCAGGCCAAGCTCGTCATCAAGCTCGCCAACGACGTCGCACGCGTGGTGAACACCGACCCCTCCGTGGGCGGCCGGCTGAAGGTGGTCTTCCTCACCAACTACAACGTGAGCCTCGCCGAGGCTATCATCCCGGCCGCCGATCTCTCGGAGCAGATCTCGACCGCGGGCATGGAGGCCTCCGGCACCGGCAACATGAAGCTCGCCCTGAACGGCGCGCTCACCATCGGCACGCTCGACGGCGCCAACATCGAGATCCTCGAGCGGGTGGGCGCGCAGAACGTGTTCATCTTCGGGCTCACGGCGGACGAGGTCGCGAAGCGCCATCGCGCGGGACTCGACGCGACCGCGGCCATCAAGGCCTCGCCCGCGCTCGCCGAAACGCTCGAGTCGCTCGCCGCCGGCAATTTCTCTCCGGACGACCGCGCGCGGTATAATGGTCTCGTCGATGGCTTGCGCCATCACGACAACTTCATGGTGTGCGCGGACTTCGAGGCTTACCGCGCCGCCCAGCGAGCGGTGGACGAACTCTGGCACGACCAGGATGCCTGGTGGCGCCGCGCCACGCTCAATACCGCGGGCATGGGCTGGTTCTCTTCGGACAGGACCATCCTCGGCTACGCCCGCGAAATCTGGCGCGCCGAGGCGATGCCCGGGTAAGGCCGGATCGGCCGCACCGGGCGGCCGACGACGCGAAGGAGGTGCCATGGAACCGACGACGAAACCGGTCCTCTCCCCCCCCACGGCCGGGGACGACGACGTCGACGCGAGCGGCTCGCACCCGTACCTGCACGACCGGCGCCGGGTCTCGTACGCGATGCCGCTCGCGCGCTCGGCGATGGCCTACGTGCTTGCGGGCGGTCGCGGCACGCGGCTCATGGAACTCACCGACAGGCGCGCGAAGCCCGCCGTGTACTTCGGCGGCAAGATGCGCATCATCGACTTCGCGCTCTCCAACGCACTCAACTCCGGCATCCGTCACATCGCGGTGGCCACGCAGTACAAGGCGCACAGCCTGATCCGCCACCTGCAGCGCGGCTGGAACTTCCTGCAGCCGGTGCGCAACGAGAGCTTCGACATCCTCCCGGCCAGCCAGCGCCTGGAAGGCAACGAGTGGTACGCGGGGACGGCGGACGCCGTCTACCAGAACACCGACATCATCGACGACTACGCGCCGGAGTACCTGGTGATCCTCGGCGGCGACCACGTCTACAAGATGGACTACGAGCGCATGCTCGTCGAGCACGTGAACTCCTTCGCCGACGTGACCGTGGCCTGCCTCGAGGTTCCCGTCGCCGAGGCGAGCGCCTTCGGCGTGATGCACGTCGACGCCGACGACCGCGTCATCTCCTTCGTCGAGAAACCCGCGGTGCCGCCGGAGATGCCCGACCGGCCCGGCTACGCGCTGGCGAGCATGGGCGTCTACGTCTTCCAGCGCGACCTGCTGAACGAGCAGCTGCGCCGCGACGTGGCCGACCCGCACTCGAGCCGCGACTTCGGCAAGGACATCATCCCGTGGATGGTCACGAACGGGAAGGTCATGGCGCACCGCTTCACGACCTCGTGCGTGCGCTCGCGCTCGGAGTCCACCGCCTACTGGCGCGACGTCGGCACGCTCGACGCGTACTGGGAAGCCAACATCGACCTGACCGACGTCGTTCCGGAGCTCGATCTCTTCGACCTCGACTGGCCGATCTGGACCTATTCCGGGATCACGCCCCCGGCCAAGTTCGTCCACGACGTGGACGGGCGACGCGGGACGGCCATCGCCTCCCTCGTCTCCGGCGGCTGCATCGTCTCGGGCGCGACGGTGCGCCGCTCGCTCCTCGCCACGCTGGTCCACGTCCATTCGTACTCCCACATCGAGAACGCGGTGTTGCTTCCGCACGTGGAGGTCGGCCGCCATGCGCGCCTGAAGAACGTGGTGATCGACGCCGGCGTGCAGATCCCGCAGGGCCTCGTGGTGGGAGAAGACCCGGAGGAGGACGCGCGCCGCTTCCGCCGCACCGAAAAGGGAATCTGCCTCATCACGCAGCCGATGATCGACCGCCTCGGCCCATGATGCCGCTCGCGGTGCTTTCGATCGCCTCGGAGGTCTTTCCGCTGGCGAAGACCGGCGGCCTTGCCGACGTGACCGGAGCGCTTCCCGCCGCACTCGGGGCCGAAGGGGTCGCCGTGCACACCCTGATGCCCGGCTACGCTTCCGTGCTCGCCGCGATCGGCGACGCGCAGGCCGTCCACGCGTATCCGGCGCTGCACGGCGGTGCTGCGCGCATCCTCGCCGCGCGCGTGGCGGGCCTCGATCTCTTCGTCCTCGACGCCCCGCACCTGTACCTGCGCCCCGGGGGGCCCTATGTGGGCCCCGACGGCGGCAACTGGCCCGACAATGCGCTGCGTTTCGCCGCACTCGGCGCGGCCGCCGCGGACATCGGGCGCGGCGTCGTGGAGGCGTTCGTGCCGGACATCGTCCACGCGCACGACTGGCAGGCCGGGCTCGCGCCCGCCTACCTGCACTACCGCGGCGGGCCGCGTCCGCGCACGGTGATGACCATCCACAATCTCGCCTTCCAGGGGCAGTTTCCGGCTTCGCTCCTCGCGGAACTCGGCCTGCCCGAACGTGCCTGGAGCCTGGACGGCGTCGAGTACTTCGGCTCCATCGGCTTCCTCAAGGCGGGAATCGCGCTCGCCGACCACGTGACCACCGTTTCGCCGCGCTACGCGATGGAGATCCGCACGCCGGAGTTCGGCATGGGGCTCGACGGCCTGCTTCGCCATCGCGCGGGCGAGCTCACCGGCATCCTGAATGGCATCGACACGGACTACTGGAACCCCGCAAAGGATGCGTTCCTCGCCTCGACGTTCGACGCGCGAAACGTCGCCGGACGCGCGGCGAACAAGGCCGCGCTGCAGAAGCGCCTGGGACTCGACCGGGACGACGCGGCACCCCTCTTCGGCGTCGTGAGCCGCCTGACCTGGCAGAAAGGTATGGACGTGATGCTCGAGTGCGTCCCGGAACTGCTGGCGCTGGGCGGGCAGCTCGCGATCGTCGGTTCCGGCGAGGCCGAGCTGGAGGCGGGATTCGCCGCCGCCGCGCAGGCGACGCCGGGGAAGGTCGGGACCATGATCGGATTCGACGAACCCCTCGCCCACCTCGTGCAGGGCGGCGCGGACGCCCTGCTGGTGCCGTCGCGCTTCGAGCCCTGCGGCCTCGCGCAGTTGTGCGCGCTGCGCTACGGCGCGATTCCCATCGTCGCGCGCGTGGGAGGGCTCGCCGACACCGTGATCGACGCGAACGAGATGGCCCTCGTGTCCCGCGCGGGCAATGGCCTGCAGTTCTCGCCCGTGTCGCGCGAGGCGCTCGCCCTCGCCCTCGAGCGCGCCGTCCGGCTCTGGCAGGACCGGGGCACCTGGCGAAAGCTCCAGCGCCACGGCATGGCCGCCGAGGTAGGCTGGCGCCGTGCCGCAAAACAGTACGCGGCGCTTTTCCGCGACCTCGCGTCGCGCCCCGCCGGCTGAGCCTTGGCCGCAACCGGGACACATCCCAGCAGCCCCGAGCCGCTCGGGGCCACGCCCGTTCCCGGCGGGGCGAACGTCGCCGTCTTCTCGGCCAACGCCACCGCCATCGAGGTCTGCCTCTTCGATCACGACGCCATCGTGCAGACCGCGAGCCATCGGCTCTCCGATCGCACCGGCGACGTATTCCACGGGTTCGTGCCGGGGATGGCGGCGGGAAGCCGCTACGGACTGCGCGCCCACGGCCCCTGGAGCCCGCGGGACGGCCAGCGGTTCAATCCCGCGAAGCTGCTGGTCGACCCGTACGCGACGATCCTCGATCGCGGGTTCAGGCTCCATCCGTCGATGTTCGGCACACAGCTCGACGGCACGCCGGACCCCCGGGACAGCGCGGCCTTCATGCCCAAGGCGATCGTTGCCGCGGCGTCGCCCGCGGTTGCAGCGCGCGCGCTGCGCTGGCCGTGGGACTACACCGTCATCTACGAGCTGCACGTGCGCGGCTTCACGAAGACCCACCCCGGCGTGCCGGAGGCGGTGCGCGGCACCTGCGCGGGCCTCGCCCATCGCGCCGCGATCTCGCACCTCGTGCGCCTGGGCGTGACCACGGTGGAACTCATGCCCGTGGCCGCGTGGGTGGACGAGCGCCACCTCGTCGCCCTGGGCCTGGGCAACTACTGGGGCTACAACCCTGTGTCGCTGATGGTGCCCGATCCCCGGCTCGCGCCCGGCGGCATGGCCGAGCTCGCGGCCTGCGTCGCCGCACTGCACGAGGCAGGCATCGAGGTGATCCTCGACGTGGTCCTGAACCACACCGGCGAGGGCGACGAGCACGGGCCGACCCTGTCCCTGCGCGGGCTCGACAACGCGACCTACTACCGCACCCTCCCCGGCGACGGCGCGCGTTACGTGGACGACGCGGGCTGCGGCAACACGCTCGCGCTCGACCGCCCGCCGGCGCTGCGCCTCGCGCTCGATACGCTGCGCCACTACGTGCGCGCGGCCGGAGTCGACGGTTTCCGCTTCGATCTCGCCACGACGCTCGCCCGGCGCGATACCGGCTTCGACCCCGACGCCCCGTTCCTCGCGGCGATCGCGGCCGATCCCCTGCTGCGCGACCTGAAGCTCATCGCGGAGCCCTGGGACATAGGGCCCGGCGGGCATCGTCTCGGCGCATTTCCCGCGGGCTGGGGGGAATGGAACGACCGCTACCGCGACGCGGTGCGCCGCTTCTGGCGCGGCGACGAGGGAACCGTGGCGGAACTGGCCACGCGCCTGGCCGGGTCATCGGACCTCTTCGCCGCCCGCGCTCCCGCCTGCTCGGTCAACTTCGTGTGCGCCCACGACGGCTTCTCGCTCGCCGACCTGGTCTCCCACGAGCACAAGCACAACGAGGCCAACGGCGAGGGCAACCGCGACGGCACCGACCGCAACTTCTCCTGGAACCACGGCGTCGAGGGACCGACGGATGATGCCGGGGTCGTTGCCGCGCGGCGACGCGACGCGCGAAACCTCCTGGCCACCCTGCTCGTCTCGCGCGGCACGCCCATGCTTTCGATGGGAGACGAGCTCGGCCGCACGCAGCGCGGCAACAACAATGCGTACGCCCACGACGACACGCTTTCCTGGATGGACTGGGACGGGGCCGACCGCGCGCTGTGCGAGGCTGCGGCCGCCCTCGCGGCGCTGCGCAAGGACCATCGCGCGCTGCGCGAGGACCGATGGCTCACGGGCGGCGCGGTGGACGCGACGGGGCTCGCCGACGTCGAATGGCGCCGCCCCGACGGAAGCGCCATGGCCGGGGAAGACTGGAATCGGCCCGGAAACCACGCGCTGGTCCTGGCGCTCTACGTGCCCGCCACGGACGGCGCGCCTGCCGATCGCGTCGTGGTCGCACTGAACGCGGGCAGCGAGTCGCTCGCCGTCCGCTGGCCGGAGGCTCGCGCCGGCCAGCGCTGGCGCCGCGCCGCGGACACCGCGTTCGCCGGCGCGGTTCCGGACGCCTCCGCCGGCGGCGCGGAGGATGCCGTCCAGCCGCGCAGCGTGGTCGTGCTCGTCGAGGAAGCCGTGCCGGGACCCGGCTAGCGTCCGGCGCGCCCCTTTTCGTGGCTCGCGAGGTAGTCCTCGACGGACATCGAGGCCACGAGCCCGAGGATCGCATCGAGCGGGATGTCCTCGAGGCGGCGAAAGCGCACGCAGGACTTCCCCACGTCGGGCTTCGTTCCCAGCGCCCGATAGGCAGCCTCGAGCGTCCGGGCCTGCCGGTCGTCGGCGTAGGCGCCCATAAGGTAGAGCGCGTAGTGGTGCTTCTGCGCCGCGAGCGCCACGTAGCCCAGGGGCCGGCCGTTGGTGGTGCGCGGGTAGCGCTCCAGGGGAACTTCCCAGCAGATCATTCCCCAGTTCATCGCTTCCACGTACCCCTCGGGCATCGCCTTCGCAAGGGCCGCGCGCAGGCGGGAGACGACCGCACGCCTCTCTTCGGGAAGCTCCTCCAGGTACTGCGCGACGGTGGTCGCCTTGCTCGCCACCATGGCGTCCTCCCCGCCGAGGGTGCCGCGCCTACGCCGCGCCGGGGCGCGAGAGCACGCCGGCGTGGTGGCGCAGGTGGTCGGCGATGAAGGTCTGCACGAACCAGTAGCTGTGGTCGTATCCCGCATGGCGGCGCAGCCGCGGCACGATGCCCGTGCCCGCGCACGCGGCGACGAACTTCTCCGGCATGAGCTGTGTGGCGAGAAACTGGTCCGCCTCCCCCTGGTCGATCAGCACCCGGCCCGCGAACGAGGAACGGCCCGCGAGCACGGTGGCGTCGTAGGCGCCCCACGGCGCCGGATCCTCGCCCAGGAAGCGCGCGAAGGCGTTCTCGCCCCAGGGCGCCTGGGAGGGTGCGGCCACCGGGGAGAACGCGGACACCGAGCGGTAGCGCCCGGGCTCGCGAAGCGCGCACACGAGCGCCCCGTGCCCGCCCATGGAATGGCCGAAGATGCCCTGGCGTGCCGTGTCCCCGGCGAAGTGCTCGCCGATCACCCCGGGAAGCTCCGCCGTCACATAGCTGTACATCCGGTAGTTCACGTTCCAGGGCGCCTCGGTCGCGTCGACGTAGAAGCCCGCGCCGAGGCCGAAGTCCCAGCTCTCGTCGTCGCCGGGAAAACGCGGCTCCCGCGGGCTCGTGTCGGGCGCGACCAGCATGAGCCCCAGGCGCGCGGCCAGGCGCTGCGCGCCCGCCTTGACCATGAAGGTCTCCTCCGTGCAGGTCAGCCCCGCGAGCCAGTAGAGGACGGGAACGGGCCCCGCGGCGGCCTGCGGCGGGCGGTAGACCGAGAAGCGCATCCGGCTCGCGCATTCCCGCGAGGCGTGCCGGTAGTAGCCTTGCACGCCGCCGTAGCAGGCCTGCTCGGAGACGATCTCCAGCGCCGGCATCAGTACACCACCACGCTGCGGATCGATTCGCCGCGGTGCATGAGGTCGAAGCCGCGGTTGATGTCCTCGAGGGGCATCACGTGGGTGATGAGCGAATCGATGTCGATCCTGCCTTCCATGTACCAGTCGACGATCCGCGGAACGTCCGTGCGCCCGCGTGCGCCGCCGAAGGCGGTGCCCTTCCACACGCGCCCGGTGACCAGCTGGAACGGGCGCGTGCGGATCTCCTGGCCGGCGCCCGCCACGCCGATGATGACCGACACGCCCCAGCCCCGGTGGCAGCACTCGAGCGCCTGGCGCATGAGGTCCACGCTGCCCACGCACTCGAAGCTGTAGTCCGCGCCGCCGTCGGTGAGCGCGACCAGGTGCGCCACGAGGTCCGCCCCGGCCTCCGCCGGATTCACGAAGTGCGTCATGCCGAACTTTTCCGCCAGGGGCTTCCGGGCCGGGTTCAAGTCGACGCCGATGATCTTCCCGGCCCCGACCAGGCGCGCGCCCTGGATCACGTTCAGGCCGATGCCGCCCAGCCCGAAGACCACGACGCTCGCGCCCGCCTCGACCTTCGCGGTGTTGATGACCGCGCCGATGCCGGTCGTCACGCCGCAGCCGATGTAGCAGACTTTCTCGAAAGGCGCATCCTCGCGGATCCTCGCCACCGCTATCTCCGGCAGCACCGTGAAATTGGAGAACGTGGAGCAACCCATGTAGTGGAAGACCGGCTCGCCGTCCAGGGAAAAGCGGCTCTTCCCGTCGGGCATCACGCCCTTGCCCTGGGTGGCGCGGATGGCCGTGCACAGGTTGGTCTTCCGCGACAGGCACGACTTGCACTGCCGGCATTCCGGCGTGTAGAGGGGAATCACGTGATCGCCCTTCGCCACGCTCGTCACACCCGGGCCCATGTCCACCACGATGCCGGCGCCCTCGTGGCCGAGGATCGCGGGAAAGAGGCCCTCGGGATCGGCGCCCGAGCGCGTGAACTCGTCGGTGTGGCAGATTCCGGTCGCCTTGATTTCCACGAGCACCTCGCCGGCCTTCGGGCCGTCCAGGTCCACGTTCTCGATCGTCAGCGGTTCGCCGGCCCTTCGGGCCACGGCAGCGCGGGTCTTCATGGTCGCCTCCCTCCATCGAAAGGGCGCCGGCCGGCGATTCGCGGCAAGCGCGTCACGGGCGCGGCACGCCGAGCTGCGCGGAAAGCAGCCGGACCCGGTCCTCGAGCCGCTCGATGCGGTCGAGGTAGGACAGCACGAGCGCGAGCACGGGCACCTCGAGCTCCAGGTCCTCGCCCAGCCGCGCCGTGGCGCGAACGCTCGCCACGCACCCGGCGGGAAAGTCCCACTCCGCGGCCCGCGGATCAGCGGGGACCAGCGCACCGTACTCGACCAGCTCGCGCAGAACCGCGACCGCCATGCCGGTGCACTCCGAGAGTTCGACGAGCGTGACCCGCCCGCGCGCATCCAGCCACATCGCCTCGTCGCGATCAGTCGCCATGGGTTCCTCCTGCCGCGAAGTGCCCGCGCGGATCGAAATGCGAGGCGTCCGCGAGTTCGCCGTAGAGCTTGCGCTCGCGCTCGTCCAGCACGGTGGGGTTCACGATCTGCACGATGGCGTACAGGTCGCCTTCGCCACCACCGGGCCTGGCGAGTCCCTTGCCCGCGAACCGCAGCTTGCGTCCCGCGGGAGTTCCGGGCGGCACCTTCACGCTCACCGGCCCCGCGAGCGTCGGCACCTCGACCGTGGCCCCGAGTGCCGCTTCCCACGGGGCGAGCGGGAGATCGAGATGCAGGTCGTGGCCGGCCGGCCGGAAGAGGGAATGCGGGTGCAGCGCGATATCGAGGTAGAGGTCGCCCCGGCGTCCGCCCCGGGCGCCCGGGCCGCCCTGGCCGCGCAGGCGCAGGCGCTGCCCGTCGGTCGCGCCCCGCGGAATCCTCGCCTTGATGGTCCGTGGCACGTGCCGCACGCCGCCCTGCGCATCGAACTCCGGCATGCGAAGGTCGAGGTCGACTTGCGTGCCGCGATGGGCCTCCTCCAGCGTAAGGTGCACGCGAACCTCGAAATCGGCGCCGGGCACCGGAGTGGCCTGGCGCGCGCGGCCACCGCGCCCTCCGAAACTCGCGAAGAGATCGGAGAGGTCGACCTCGTCGAAGGAGAATCCGCCGTCGCCTCCGAACTGCTTCTCCCAGTCCGGCGGCGGGCGGAAGTCCTGCCCCGGCTGGTAGCCGCTGCCGAGCCGGTCGTAGGCCGCGCGCTTTTGCGGATCCTTGAGCGTCTGGTAGGCCTCCGCCACCTCCTTGAATTTCTCCTCGCCTCCCGGGTCCTTGGTGACGTCGGGGTGGTACTTCTGGGCGAGCTTGCGGTAGGCGGCCTTGATCGCCTGGGCATTCGCGTCGCGCGCCACGCCCAGGATCGCGTAGTAGTCCTTGTATTTCATGCCAGCAGTGTAACCGTGCCGGGGCGCGCGATCCTCACGCGGGCCGCGGCACCACCGCGAGCGTGCAGCGCGAGACGCACACCGCCCTGCCCTCTTCGTCCGTGATCCGCACCTCCCACACCTGCGTGCTCCGGCCCACGTGCACGGGCGAGGCCGTCGCGGTGACCACGCCTTCGCGCTTGGCGCGCAGGTGATTGGCGTTGATCTCGATGCCCACGGGGACCTGGGTGGCCTGGTCCACGTTCATCCACGCGGCGGTAGAGGCAACCGTCTCGGCCAGCGCCACCGAGGCGCCGCCGTGCAGCAGGCCGAAGGGCTGGTGCACCTTCGGGCCCACGGGCATCGTGGCCACCACGCGCTCCTTCGTCGCCTCGACGATCTCGATGCCGAGCGTGACGAGGAGCGTCACGTCCTGGTGCTTCGGAAACGGGCTCATGGGTCTCGCGCTCCTGGTGGTCGGAAGATCCGGTTCTCGCGGTGCGGCGCTCGCACGAGCGCGGGATCGCGCACCGCGGTCTTCGCGGTCGCGGGGCAGGCCCCGGTGGCCAGCAACCCCAGCGCGGCGGCGAAGCGCGCCTCGGCCGGGTCGCCCAGCGGGCGCGTGAAGTCGTCGTCGACGGCGCAGGTGGGCGCGAAGCCATCGGCGTAGTCGCCAAGGCCCCGGTCGTTCACGCCCTCGAACTGGATCGCGAAGTAGGTCGTGCCGCAGTTGTCCCTGGGAAAGAACCCGTAGGGCTTGCCGCAGGTGGCGCCGCCGACGAGGTTCACCTGCACGTCGACGCCGCGCAGCGCGTTGATCACCGACTCCGAGGCCGAGCAGGTGCCGGAACTGGTGAGGACCGTCACGCGCCCGAGTCCCAGCGCGGGCAGCGCCGTTCCGGCTGCGACGGAAAACCCCCGGGTCGTGGCGTGAAAGGGCGTGGGAAGCCCCGCGGGGCCGATGTCGAAGGGGCCCTTGTCGTTGACCCGGAGGCGTTCGAAGACCCTGCCGGCGGTTCTTTCCGGCCCGGCGATCATGAATGCGAGCTGGGAAGCGATATCGAGAAAGCCGCCGCCGTTGTAGCGCATGTCGAGCACCAGGTCCGTCGCACCCGAGGCGCGCAGCTGCGCGATCGCGTCCACGAGGCCCGCCTCCGCCGTGGCGATGTGGTCGGTGAAGTGCAGGTAGCCCACGCGCCCGGCCGGCGTGTCGACGGTGCGCACGCCCTGCACCGGCACCTTCGTCACGGCGACGGCGGTCATCGTCACGGCGCGCGGCGCCGCACTCCCCGGTTCGCGAAACACGAAGCTCGTCTGCTTGCCCACCTGCTCCGGAAAGGCACCCGCGTTGATCGCGGCCGCGTCCGCGCCATTCACGAAGTCCACGCCATCGACCGAGACCACCTCGGCGCCGCGGGAGAGCCCCGCCGAGGCCGCGGGAGAGCCCGGGTCCACGTACGCGACCACCATCCGCCGCGGCGGCGAGCGCGCAAGCAGCGCCCACTCGATGCCGTAGCCCGCCTCCACGCCGCCGACGGAGAGCCGGTTCCACACCTCGGTGTCGTAGACGAAATGGAAGCGGTCCCGCGGACTGCCCGACGCGGTGAGCGCCGGCGTCTTCAGGACCGCGAAATACTCCACGGGTCCCGCGTAGGCCGCGGCGGAAAGGTCGGGCACCTCGCGGTACCAGAGGTAGGTCTCGTCGATCCAGGAGCGCACCCAGTGCTTTTCGTCGTCCGGCGCGCCCTGCATGTCGGGAAAGGGCAGCCCGCCGCGGGAGGCATCGAAGCCGGCGCGTGGCACGGCGCAGCGCGCGGCCAGCGAGGACGAAGGCGCGAAGGCCGGCGCCACGGGCAGCGGCGCGGCCGCCGCGGGCGAGCCTCCTCCCCCGCCGCCGCATCCCTGCAGCGCCGCGAGGGCGAACCAGGCGGCCGCAGCGCAGGCGTATCGGATGACGCGCTCCATGGACGGGGATGGTACCGTCACCACCCGATGCCGTAGTCCTCGCCGTGGTTGCTGGAGGCGCCCCACAGGGTGCCGTGCGCGCGGTCGACGAGGATAGCGTTCACCGGGCCGGAGGTTCGGTCGCGGAAGAAGGCGTCGTAGCCCATGGCACGCAGCTCGCGGCGCACGTGGACCGGGGTGGCGTCGTTCAGCAGGATGCGTCCCGGCCGCGATTCGTGGGCCTCGAAAGAGGCGCGCATCTGGTAGCTGTTGAAGCCCGGCGCCTCGGCGGCCTGCTGCGGCGTCATGCCGAACTCGACCACGTTCAGGAAGAACTGCAGCAGGTCCTGGTCCTGCGCGTCGCCGCCCTGCACCGCGAAGGCGAGGTAGGGGTGTCCGTCCTTGAGCGCGAGGCCCGGAGTGAGCGTGACGCGCGGGCGCTTGCCGGGCGCGACGACGTTGAAGGGATTCTCCGCCGCATCCATCACGAAGCTCTGCATGCGCTGCGACAGGCCGATGCCGGTCGTGCCGGCGATGACCGCGGGAATCCAGCCGCCGCTCGGCGTCACCGACACGATCCAGCCCTCCCGGTCCGCGGCGACGACGGAAGTCGTCCCCGAGTGGAAGGCCTGCAGGAAGGCGTCGTCGTTGGCCGCGAGCGGCGTGCCGCCGCCCCCAGGGCCCTTCTTCCGCGGCGCGTTCCATCCCTTCAGGAGATCGCGATACGGGTTCGTCATCGCCTGGTGGGGATAGGGGTCGCCTGGCGCCGCTCTCGCGTCGTTGCGCTTCGGATCGATCGCCTTCGCACGCTCGCGCGCGTAGTCCTTGGACAGGAGCCCCGCCACCGGCTCCTCGGGCGGCGTGGTGGTGTCGCCGTAGTAGAAGTCGCGGTCCGCATAGGCGAGATTCATGGCCTGGTAGACGGTGTGGATGTAGCGCGTGCTGTTGTAGCCCATCGCCTTCAGGTCGAAGCCCTCGAGGAGGTTCAGCGCCTGCAGCATCACCGGGCCCTGGGTCCACGCCGTGAGCTTGTAGACGTCGATGCCCCGGTAGCGGGTCGAGACCGGCTCCTCGAGCCTTACCGCCCAGCCGGCAAGGTCGGCCTCGGTGAAGAGCCCGCCCTGTTCTCGCACGCTCGCGACCAGCGCCTTCGCGATGTCGCCGCGGTAGAAGCGGTCCTGCGCGGCGTAGATCGCTTCGCGGCGGTCCTTTCCCGCGGCGAGCGCGCCCGCCTCGGCTTCGACCAGCTTGCGCAGGGTCGCCGCGAGCTCCGGCTGGCGGAAGATCTCGCCCGCCCGGGGCGCGTGCGCGCCCTCGCGGGGCAGCATGACGCGGCGCGAATCCGGCCACTGCATCAGGCGCTCGCGCTGGCGCTCGATGTAGTCCGCGGTCTGGGCCTCGATCGGATAGCCGTCGGCAAGCCGGATCGCGGGCTCCAGCACCTGCGCGAGCGAGAGCTTCCCGAATTCCGCGAGCATGGTGAGGATGCCGCCGGGCGTTCCCGGCGTCACCGCGGCGAGCGGCCCGAAGGGCGGCGGGTAGTCCATCCCCTTCGCCCGGAAGAACTCCGGCGTCGCGCCCGTGGGGGCCACGCCCAGCGCGTTGATGCCGATCACCTTGCGCGTCGTCGGGTTGTAGACGAGCGCCTGGGTCTCGCCGCCCCAATGCAGCACGTCCCACATGGTCGCCGTCGCGGCGACCATGGCGCAGGCCGCGTCCACGGCATTGCCGCCCTTGAGGAAGACCTTCGCGCCGGCGGCGGCCCCGAGGGGCTTGCCCGTGACGGCCATCCAGTCCTGCCCGTGCAGGGGCGGTTTCTGGGTGCGTTGCGCGGGCGCGAGGACGGGGACCGCGGCGAGAATGGCGACGGCGAGAATGCGCAGGATCATCGTGGCGGTTTCCGGGGGAGCGGTGCGACGGGAAGCCGCCGGGCGCGCGCCACGGCGAGCTGCCGCCACCCGCGCTCAGTGATTGAGGATCTGGCTGAGGAAAAGCTTCGTGCGGTCCTGCTGCGGGTTCGAGAAGAAGGACTCAGGGTCGTTCTCCTCGATGATCTCGCCGCCGTCCATGAAGATGACGCGGTCGGCGACGGTCTTCGCGAAGCCCATCTCGTGGGTCACGCAGAGCATCGTCATGCCCGACTCCGCGAGCCCCACCATGACGTCGAGCACCTCCTTGATCATCTCGGGATCGAGCGCGGAGGTCGGCTCGTCGAAGAGCATCACCTTCGGGCACATGCACAGGCTGCGGGCGATCGCCACGCGCTGCTGCTGGCCGCCGGAGAGCTGCCCGGGGTACTTCTTCGCCTGCTCGGGAATGCGCACGCGCTCGAGGTACTGCATCGCTTCCTCCTCGGCCTGCTTGCGCGGGGTCTTCCTCACCCACATCGGCGCGAGCGCGCAGTTCTCCAGCACGGTCAGGTGCGGGAAGAGGTTGAAGTGCTGGAAGACCATGCCCACCTCGCTGCGCACCTTCTCGATGTTCTTCACGTCGCCGGTGAGTTCCACCCCGTCGATCACGATCCGGCCGCGCTGGTGCTCCTCGAGGCGGTTTATGCAGCGGATCATCGTGGACTTGCCGGAGCCCGACGGGCCGCAGATCACGATGCGCTCGCCCTTGCCCACGCGCAGGTCGATGTCCTTCAGCACGTGGAACTTGTCGTACCACTTGTGCACGCCCTGCAGCTCGATCATCGCCGCGCCGGCGTCCGTGGCGCCCGCCGCTGCCGCTGAACCCGTTGCCTGCGCTGTAGTCATGTCGTCATCCCCCTTGGCGCCTCAGCGCTTGTGGCCCGTGTGCAGCTTCGCCTCCAGCCACTGGCTGTAGCGCGACATGCCGAAGCAGAAAACCCAGTAGACGCAGGCCGCGAAGACGTAGCCCTCGATCGAGAATCCCAGCCAGTTGGTGTCGGAATTGGCGGACTGGATGCTGCCCAGCAGGTCGAAGAGCCCGATGATGAGCACCAGGCTCGTGTCCTTGAAGAGCGCAATGAAGGTGTTCACGATGCCCGGGATCACGAGCTTCAGCGCCTGGGGCAGGATGACGAGCACGGTCGCCCTCCAGTATCCCAGGCCCAGCGCGTCGGCGGCCTCGTACTGGCCCTTCGGGATCCCCTGCAGGCCGCCGCGCACCACCTCGGCCATGTAGGCGGACTCGAAGAGCGCCACGCCGATGAGGGCGCGCAGGAGCTTGTCGAAGCTCATGTCCTCGGGAAGGAAGAACGGCAGCATCACCGACGACATGAAGAGCACCGTGATGAGCGGCACCCCGCGCCAGAGCTCGATGAAGGCCACGCACAGGGACTTGAGCACCGGCATGTTCTCCGCGCGGCGGCCGAGCGCGAGGAGGATCCCCAGCGGAAGCGCGGCCACCATGCCGACCACGGCGATCACCAGCGTGAGGAAGAGGCCGCCCCACTTGCTCGTCTCCACGTGGGCGAGGCCGAAGCTTCCGCCGACCAGGAGGTGGAAGGCCACCACGGGATAGACCACGAGGAGTGCGGCGCCCAGCCATTGCTTGAGCGCGAAGCGTTTGATGAAGAGCGGCAGGACGAACGCGACCAGGAGGGCGATCGTGAGATTGACCCGCCATTGCTCGGCAGCGGGATAGAAGCCGTAGAGGAACTGGTTCAGGCGCACGCCGATGAACACCCAGCAGGCGCCGGCCTTCGAGCAGTCCTCGCTGCGGCTGCCGCTCCAGTCCGCCTTGATCAGGGCCCAGTCGACCAGGGGCGGCACGGCGAGGTAGAGGAGGTAGAGCGCGAGAAGCGTCATCGCGCCGTTCACCGGGGAGTCGAAGAGATTCTGGCGCACCCAGCCCAGGGCCCCCGACGAGCTGGCGGGCGGCGGCAGGTCCGCGTGGGGACGGATGGTGGCCATGGGCGCTAGCGCTCCACCAACGCCATCCGGGCGTTGTACCAGTTCATGAAGAGGGAGATCACCAGGCTGATCGTGAGGTAGACCGCCATCGTCATCGCCATCACCTCGACGGCCTGGCCCGTCTGGTTGAGCGTCGTCCCGGCGAAGAGCGACACCAGGTCCGGGTATCCGATGGCCGTGGCAAGCGACGAGTTCTTGGTGAGGTTCAGGTACTGGCTCGTGAGCGGCGGGATCGTCACCCGCATCGCCTGGGGAATGATCACGAGGCGCAGCGTCCAGCTGCGGCGCAGGCCGAGAGCGCTCGCCGCCTCCGTCTGGCCGTGGGACACCGAGAGGATTCCGGCGCGCACGGTCTCCGCGATGAAGGCGGCCGTGTAGATGGCGAGTGCGACCAGCAGGGCGCCCAGTTCGGGAATGACCGACAGGCCGCCGGTGAAGTTGAACCCCTCGAGCTGCGGAGACACCCAGGCGAGTGGACGGCCGGTGAGCAGGAAGGCGGCCAGGGGAACGACGACCAGCAGCGCGGACGACGCGAGGAACGCCGGGAATATCTGGCCCGTTTTCTCCTGCCGGCGGCGCGCCCAGCGCACCAGGAAGGCCGCGCCCGCCACGGCCGCGGCGAAGGCGAAGACCGTCCACCCGAACCCGCTCTCGGCAACGGGTCGCGGCAGGTAGAGCCCGCGCAGGGTGAGGAAGACGGAGTCGCCGATGCTCAGCGCCTCGGCCGGTGGTGGCAGGTTGAGAAAGACGGCGAAATACCAGAAGAGGATCTGCAGCAGCAGCGGGATGTTGCGGAAGATCTCGATGTAGGTCGCCGCGAGCGTGGAGACGAGCCAGTTGCGCGAAAGCCGCGCAACGCCGATCACGAAGCCCAGGATCGTCGCGAGCACGATGCCCAGCGCGGAGACGAGCACGGTGTTGAGCAGGCCCACGACGAACGTGCGCCCGTAGGACGACGACTCGTCGTACGCCACGAGCGACTGGTTGACGGCGAAGCCCGCACGGTTCGCGAGGAAGTCGAAACCGGTCGAGATGCCGCGCACCTCGAGGTTGTGCAGGAGGTTCCTGACGAGGTAGGCCCCGACCGCGACCACACCCGCGGTCACCAGGACCTGGAAGACGATCGCGCGGATCCGGGGGTCGTTCCAGGGTGGTGGCTTGGACGGAGCCGCGCCGGAATCCGTCGTTTGCGCCATGGGCTATGCCTTTCCAGGCAAAAGGCGGCTTGAGGGAAAGCGAGCGCCGCGATGTTCTCGCGGCGCTCGCCCCTGCCTGCGACCGGGTCGGGAGAAAACCCTAGCGGATCGGCGGCGCGTACTGCAGGCCGCCCTTGTTCCACAGGGCGTTCTGGCCGCGGCTGATCTTGAGCGGGCTGTCCATGCCGACGTTGCGCTCGAAGACCTCCGAGTAGTTGCCGACCTGCTTCACGATCTTGTACGCCCAGTCATCGGCTACACCCAGGCCGTGCTTGATGACGTCGGTGCCGAGCAGGCGCTTCACGTCGGGGTTCTTGCTGTCCTTCATCGAATCGATGTTCTTCGACGAGATGCCCATTTCCTCGGCGCCCAGCATCGCGAAGAGGCTCCAGCGGACGATGTTGAACCACTCCGCGTCGCCCTGGCGCACGGCCGGGCCCAGGGGCTCCTTGGAGATCACTTCCGGCAGCACCACGGCGCTCTCGGGTTGCGCGAGCTTGATGCGCAGCGCGTAGAGCTGCGACTGGTCGCTCGTGAGCACGTCGCAGCGGCCGGCCTCGAAGGACTTCACGGTCTCGTCGGCGGTGTCGTAAACGACGGGCTTGAACTTCATCTTGTGGACGCCGAAGTAGTCGGCGAGATTCAGCTCCGTGGTCGTGCCGGACTGCACGCACACCGTCGCGCCGTTCAACTTCAGCGCGCTCTTCACGCCGAGCTTCTTCTTGATGAGGAAGCCCTGGCCGTCGTAGTAGGTCACGCCCGTGAAGCCGATACCCAAGCCGCCGTCGCGGGTCACCGTCCAGGTGGTGTTGCGCGACAGGATGTCGATCTCGCCGGACTGCAGGGCGGTGAAGCGCTCCTTGGCGGTGAGCGGCGTGTACTTCACCTTCTCGGCGTCGCCGAAGACCGCGGCCGCGACCGCGCGGCAGACGTCGACGTCCATGCCCTTCCAGACGCCCTTTTCATCGGGAACGGAGAAGCCGGCGAGCCCGCTGTTCACTCCGCACTGGATGAAGCCCTTCTTCTTCACGGCGTCGAAGGTCGCGCCGGCGTGCGCGGCACCGGCCGCGAGTGCCAGGGCGAGCGTGGAAGCCGCCGTCATCAGGATGCGCTTTTTCATCGGTTCTCCTCCTTATGGTTTTCTGGTTGGTGGGTCGAACGTTCGATACGCGGGTGCGTCGAGGGGAAATCGCGGATGCCGCAGACCTGTGTTTCCTGACTTGTCCCGGCAACGTCGCCACGCGGGAATGTCCAGGTCCGTGCCGGGCGACTTCCTCCAGTCTTGACCGAGCATTTTACCATTCGCGGTCTGCGCGGTCGAATGCGCCGCCCGCACTTGCCGAGGGGAGGCCGGCGCCATACCGGCACGGCACGACCCGGTCTCAGGCCGCAGCCTCCGGCCGCGTGAAGCTATCCGGGATTTCCCAGCGAACCGCCCCGCGCCCGTGCCTCTCCAGGAACGCGTTCGCCTGCGAAAAGTGGCGGCAACCCAGGAACCGGTGCGCGGAGTACGGGGAGGGATGGCCCGCCGCCAGCACGAGGTGGTCGCGCGTGTCGATGGGTGCGAGGCTCGCCTGCGCGTGCCGGCCCCACAGCAGGAAGACGCTCGGTGCAGCGACGCGCACCAGATGGCGCAGGAGCGCCTCGGTGATTTCGTGCCAGCCATACCTGGCGTGGGATCCGGGCTTGCCCCGTTCCACGGACAGGGCCGTGTTGAGCAGCAGGACACCCTCGGCCGCCCAGGCCGTGAGATCCCCATGCGCGGGAACCGCGATGCCCAGGTCCGCCCGGATCTCCCGGTAGACATTGCGCAGCGATGGCGGAAGAGGAACGCCCGCCGGCACGGAAAAGGAAAGCCCCATGGCCTGGCCCGGGCGGTGGTAGGGGTCCTGGCCCAGGACGACCACCTTCGCCCTTTCCGGCGACACCAGCTCGAGTGCGCGGTACCGGGCCCCGGTAGGCGGGTAGACCTGCGCCTGCCCGGCCTCCTCCTCCAGCCGGGCCTCTAGCCGCGCCAAGCGCACGGCGGTACCGGAGTCGAGCGCGCACCGCCAGGCGGGAGGCAAGCCCGTCTCGCCGGCCGGCTCCTTCCCCATTAGGGCCGTAGGCACGAGCAAATAACGTCTGCAATACTACATGCCGGGAGCGCCCGCCGGGCCTCCCGTCTACCCAAACCACCAAGAAAGGAATTGCGCATGGACACCATCAAGCTCGCAGGCCTGCCCGACAACTCCCTGGAAGACCTCCAGCTCGCCAAGGACCCCGCGGCCACGGACCTCCGCTCGCTGGGCGACTGGGAACTCGCGCTGGTCGCCGGCGGGGATGGAATCCCCACCTGGCCGTAAGCGGCTCCCCCGAAACGCATTTCTCCCCTCTCAACTCGAAAGGAATCGCACATGGACACCATCAAGCTCGCCGGCCTGCTCGACAACGCCACGGAAGACCTCCAGCTCGCCAAGGACCCCGCGGCCGCGGACATCCGCTCGCTGGGCGACTGGGAACTCGCGCTGGTCGCCGGCGGGGACGGAATCCCCACCTGGCCGTAAGCGGCTCCCCCGAAACGCATTTCTGCCATCTCAACCCGAAAGGAATCGCACATGGACACCATCAAGCTCGCAGGCCTGCCCGACAACTCCCTGGAAGACCTCCAAATCGCCAAGGACCCCGCGGGCGCGGACATCCGCTCGCTGGGCGACTGGGAACTGGCGCTGGTCGCCGGCGGGGACGGAATCCCCACCTGGCCGTAGGGCGCGTGCCCGAGGGGCACTGATCGGGGCGGCGGCCCGCTTGCGTCGCCCCGAATTTCCGCAGGCGAAGGACCTAGTCGACCGTCACCATCCGGGCGGCCGCGGACTTGGCCGTGCGCGTGCCCGTGGCCTTCCCCTTCGGGGATGTCGGGTTTGGGATGGCGGCCTTGGGGTCCAGGGGCCGTTCGCCCATCGCCTGCAGTTGCTGGCGGACGCTTTCCGCTTCCGCCCAGATGGCGTTGGCCGTTCCCCGCGCCGCGTCGACGTCCTTGCGGGAGCGGAAGGCCCAGTACAGCGCCACCATCGCCACCTGGCGGGCCATGGGCTTGGCCGCGCTTTCCGTCGCGAGGCGGTACAGCGCGGCGAACCCGTCGGCGGTCTTCCCGTCGAACGCGTCGCGAAGCGCCGTGAGGAGCACGAGTTCACGGCCGGTGATGCCGACACGGCCCTTCTTGCGCTTGACCAGCTGGGTCATGACGCGTTCGGCCGCTCGCGTGTAGCCGCCGATGCGCAGCAGGCAGGCGAGCTGCACGCAGTCCGAAGGCGAGTCGACGAGCAGGCGCGCGCTCAGGTCGCCGTCGTAGAGCTGCTTGCCGTACGCGAAATCGCCCTTGAGCATGGCTTCCCAGAGTTGCCGCGATTGCCGGCGGCGCGCGTCGACCCCCTTGTCGTCCGCCGCACCCTTCATCCGGTGGGCTACCTCCCAAAGTCGGCCGTAGGCGCCGAGGAACATTTCCATCGCACCGAGCGCGGCGAAGAGATTCGTGCGCAACGCCATGTCGCCGAAGGACTCGTCCTGGGGAGCACCGGCAAGGCCGGCGGCATCCGCTCCGTCGGCCGCGCCGGCGATCTTGAGTTGGTCGAGATACCAGATCACCGCGCTCGTCTTGTTTCCCACGCCGAGCTTGCGATACAGGCCATGGAGGTAGACGCGCATGGTGCCTTCCCGGTAGCCGAGGCTCTCGGCGATGGACCGGTTCGAGGAGCCCTTGGCGAGCAACTCGAGCATCTGCCGGTCCCGGTCGGTAATCTCGATTTTCTTCATCATCAGATATAGCCCCTATCCTCTTGCAGCGAAAGGACGAGCTGCTGGAAATCCTCCAGGCCCGCCATGGTGGATGGATCGATGCCGCGATCGGCCGTCTCATCGCGAATCACCGTCTCGAATCGATCCACGAGATACGGATCGAACTGCCCGCCTGCGCCGCGCCGCAGTTCCGAGAGCGCGCCGTTCATGGTCATCGGCTCGCGGTGACGGAGGCCGCAGACCATCGCGTCGTACGCATCCGCCACCGCGCACATCCGAGCCGGCGGCGGGATGAACTCGCGGCCGACGCGCTCGGGATAGCCGCTTCCGTCCCAGTGGGCATGGTGGTACTTCGCGATGTCGCGCGCCAGGAGGATGCGCGGATGGCTGTCGTCGCGCAGGATCTCGGCGCCGGCATCGGTGTGGCGCTCCACGATGGCCCGCTCGACTTCATTGAGTTCGCCGCGCTTGGCGAGAATGGCCTCCGGCACCGACGAGAGGCCGATGTCGTGCAACTCCGCGGCACACCCTATTTCCAGCGCCTCGAGCGGCGCCACGCCGGATGCGATCGCCAGCGCCTTGGTCAACTCGCCGACGCGAACGCCGTGCAGCCCGGTGTCGTCGATGCGAAACGACGCCGCCATGGCCAGCCGCTGGAGGGCCTTCCATTCCTCGGGCTCGCCCCGCGGGCGCTGGCTCGACACGAGCCTCGCCCTTGCCTGCACCTGCTGGTGCTCCGAGCGCGACAACGCCGATTCCCAGAGGCCGGCGAGCTCCACGTGATCGCGCGCCCGGTCGATCGCCTGCTGGTAGACGTGGGCGGACAGCTCCTCGAAGCGAACCAGGGCCCGCTCGACATTGCCCGCCGCTTCCTCCGCCCGGACCACGAAAGAGAGCGTGTCCCGCAAGGCCGCCGGAACGCTACGGGCCTTTTCCAGCGCGTCTTCCAGCCTCGTGAGCGCGATGTCGGAATGCCCGGTGGCGAGCTCGTAGGCCGCGCGCGTGAGCGACGCCGCGATGAGCGCGCGCCGCGAGGTGACCCGGCTGGCGAGCGAGGCAACCAGGCTCACGTGGACTGCGGCCTCCGCCGTCCGCCCCGACGCGATCAGCAGGCGCACGAGATTGCGGTGCTGCAGGATGGCGCCGTGGATGTCCTTTTCCAGGGCCTCGGGCGTGAGTTCCTGCAGCGCGAGGCGCGCCATGCGCAACCCTTCCGCGAAATCGCCGAGCTGGTAGAGGGCGTTCGCGAGATTGGCGCAGGCCGTGTACCGGCAATAGACGGGCCTCGGCAGGGGATCCACCAGCGCCAGCGTGCGCCGGTAGCAGCGAACCGCGAGCTCGTGGTTGCCGGCGACCGCGAAGGCGAGGCCGATGTTGGCCCAGGTTCCACCCTGCTCGATCAAGTCCCCGTGGGACTGCGCCAGGGCGAGCGCGCGGGAGTGGTATGCGATCGCGCCCACGACATCGCCCGTATCCGCCGCGAGCAGCCCGCACAGGCTCGAGGCCCGCCGTTCAAGCGCCTCGTCCGCCGACACCCCGGCCTGCACGAGGAGCGCCTGGGCGAGCGGCAGCGCATCGCCGGAGCGCGCGTCCCCGTACAGCCGCCTGCAGAGCGACATGACGACGGCGGTCATCGCCTCCGACTCCTGCGCGCCCATCGGCGCATGCAGGTGCACGACCAGCGGCGCGAGTTCGCGGGCGAGCTCGCGGCGATCGAGAAGGGGAAGGCGGGCATCCAGGCCGCGCAGCGCTTCGAGCGGCGCGGATTCGGCGGCGGCTTGCGTCACGGCATTCGCGTGGGACATGGTGCGGACTGTTAACGGACAGGTCCGGCCATTCTACGCATGCATACGCCCGCCGGGAAGGGGCTATTTCAGGCGCCGGAATCGCCCGTCGCGCTAGAGTGTCGCGTGAGCAGGATCGTCATCAGCGAGGCCCGGGGCGTGCGCCAACTGCACTTCGGATCGCCCTGGGTCCAGGGCGCGATGCGCATTGCACGGCCCTGGTCCCTCGAGATCGAATACACGCGCCAGATGATGGCCGCACTCGTCCTTCGCCCCGGGGCGGGGTGGCCGGCGCGCGTGCTGCAGGTCGGGCTGGGCGCCGCCTCGGTCACGCGGTTCCTGCATCGCCATCGACCGGACGCGAGGATCGACGTGGTGGAGATCCTGCCTGAGGTCGTAGCCGCCGCGCGACAGTACTTCCGGCTCCCCGACGACCCGGCGAGGCTCAGGATCACGATCGGTGACGGGCACGACCACCTGGCGAGAACGCGCGCGCGGTACGACTTCATCATCGTCGACGGCTTCGACGGCGAGGGTCGGGCCGGCATGCTCGACACGCCCGCCTTCTACCTCAATTGCCGGGCACGGCTCGCGCGTTCCGGGCTCGCGGCGTTCAACCTCCTGGACCGCGGCCGCGGCGCGACGGCCGCCATCGGGCGCATCGGCAAGGCGTTCGACGGCCATGCCCTCGTGCTGCCGGAATGCGCCGCAGGCAACACCGTCGTCATCGCAGGCGAGAGCGCGCCGGTTCGCGGCCCCGTCGAGGCCCTGGGCGATTCCGCCCGCGAGCTTCGCAAGCGAACCGGCCTGGATCTCCTGCCGGTCGTGGAAGCGCTCATCCTCACCCGCTGAGCGCAGGCGCACCCCGACTTCACGCGCCCAGCGAGAAGCGCCCGCCTCGTGCGATGGCCCGCAGATAGGCGGGCCGGGCGTGGATACGTTCGAGGAATGCCATGAGACGGGGCCTGCTCGCATCGAGCCCCCCGCGCGCCGCAGCGGCCTCCACCGGGAAGCTCATCTGGATGTCCGCCGCCGTGAACTGCTCTCCCGCGAACCATTCGTGGTGGCCGAGTTCCGCCTCGAGGTAGTCGAGGTGGCGCTCGATCTGGGGCTGGACGAAGCCATGCTTCACGCGCGCCGCGACCGCACGCACGATGGGGCGAACGAAAAAGGGAGCAGGCCCCTGCTCGATCCGGTCGAAGACGAGTTTCAGGAGCAGCGGCGGCATGGCGGAGCCCTCCGCGTAGTGCAGCCAGTAGGTATACCGCATGCGCTCCGGCGTGCCCCGCGCGGGCGAGAGCCTGCCGCCGCCGTGGGTGTCGACGAGGTACTCGAGTATCGCGCCCGATTCGGCGACCGTGAGTTCCCCGTCGGTGATGACCGGCGACTTGCCGAGCGGATGGACCTCGCGCAGGGCCTCCGGGGCGAGCATCGTGCGGGGATCGCGCTCGTAGCGCAGGATTTCGTAGTCGAGACCCAGTTCCTCCAGCAACCACAGGACGCGCTGCGACCGGGAGTTGTTCAGGTGGTGGACCGTGATCATGGACGCCCTACCCCGGCTTGCCGTCCACGCGCGGCCGGGTGAGCACCGGCCAGTAGCGCACCGCATAGATCGCGAAAGCCGCCGACCACAACGCCGCCGAGACCGTGGCCGTCGGGACCAAGGCGTGCGGCAGCGCGATCCCGCCCCCGACGCGCACCAGCGCCGCTGCCATGACCAGCGCGAAGGCCGCGGTCTCCCAGCCGTCGGCTTCGAGGCTGCGGCCCGTATGGCCCCGCGCCGTGCGCGTCATCATGCCGAGGGTGAGCCCGCCGATCGCGCCGACCGTCAGCGCGTGCAACGAGAGCGACTCGCCCACCACGCCGAAGGCCGCGAGCGAGCGCAGGGCGAGGTGGACGACGATCCAGGCATAGGCCGCGTGCAGCACCCACACCAGCGGCGTGCGACCGGTGCGCCAGGGCTGCCAGAGCCAGAGTCGCGCGGCGTGGGCGAGCGCCGCAACGAGGGCCACCGCGCCGACGACTTCCGCCGGGGCTTGCGCCAGGTCCGCCGCAAGAAGCGCGAGAACGCTTCCGAGCGACAGCCGCTCGGTCGCGAGCGTGCGGCGCGCATTCGTGCCCGGCACGCCGTTGTTGGTGAACATCGGGATCACGCGCCCGCCCATCACGGCCATCACGAACAGGACCATGTCGAGCCCGGCCAGCAAGCCGAGCCGTGCGGGAAGCGCGACCCGGCCCTGGAGGGAAAGGTGGAAGGCGAGCACCGCCATCCCCAGGAAGACGAGCAAGGCCACGAAAAAATAGTTGCGGCGGTTGGCGCTGCGGACCATGGGCACCGCGATCGCGACCGCGACGCCGATGGGAAAAGCCGCGTTGACCAGCGCGGCCGCGAGCGGCCAGGGCATCAGGACGAGGACGCGCCCGGCGACCCAGAGGCCCGCGAGGCACGCGAGCGGCACGCCGCTGGGCGTGGGCAATCCCGTCCAGTTGCGCACGGCGGTCAGCAGGAAGCCGGCGACCACGGCCACGGTGTAGCCGAAGATCATCTCGTGGGCGTGCCAGAGGTGGCCGGCCAGGTAGGCGCCGGCGGGAATCCAGCCGGCGAGCTGCGCCGCCCAGACGGCGATGGCCGCGGCGCCGAATGCGCTCGCGAGGAGGTAGAAGGGCCGGAAGCCCAGGTTCCAGAGGGCCGGGCCCGGCGCGGGACCGCCTTGCGTCACCCGCGCTGACGCTCAAGCTTCTTGAGGCGCTTGGCCTCCTTCTTCTCCTTGGGCGTCTTGAGGGGCTCCTTCTTCACCATCTTCTTCGTGTCCTTGTCCTTGCTGTGGCTCATGCCCTCGCTCTCCGTAGGCCGTTCTCGGGTGCCGGGCTCGTCGATGCCCCGGGCGCGCCCACTATATCGCGCGCCCCGGTCCCGCGGGCACGGTGTAACAGAATGTATTGCGGTCCACCGCATCCCCCCGGGGTGCGTTATTGGGTGCAGGCGCCGAAAACGGGCGCCCGGCTGAAAGCCCTCCGGGCCGGCCGCAACGACACCCAGGAGAAGACGATGCTCAGCAAATCCCTTGCGATCGCCACCCTCGCCACCGCGGCACTCATTCCGGTCCACGCCTCCGCCGGCGACGCCGGCCTGGGGGCGCTGGTCGGCGCGACCATCGGTGCCGCCATAGGCCACAACGTGAACGGTCGCCACGGCGCCGTGGTGGGCGGCCTGCTCGGCGCCGTCACCGGCGCCAGCATCGCCGCGGACGCCCATGCCCATTACGATCCGCGCTACGGCGCGCCGCCCGTCGCCTATGCGCCGTCCGCACCCGCCTATTACGCGCCGAGCTCCTACTACGCGCCGAGCTCCTACTACGCGCCGGCACCGGTGTACTACGCCCCGCCGCGTGTTGTCGTCCGCGCGCGCCCGGTGATCGTGCACCAGCAGGCGCCGCGCCGCCCCGTCTACGCGCCGATCGTCGTGGAAAGGCGACACGACCGCCGGCACGACCGGCAGGACAACCGCTGGCACTGAGCGGGCCGGGAAACAACGGGACGGGCGGCGGCTACGTCGCCCGTTTCCCTTTCCGGGGTCCGGCGTTGCAGAAGGCCTCCAGCCCCAGGCGCTCGAAGTGGGCGAGCGCCTCCGGATCGACCCGATGGGCGGAGACCACCTGCCCGCCGACGGCGCCACCACCGCAGGCAAAGGCACCCGCCGCCCCGCCACCGATGGCGGTCCAGCCAAGGGCGGCGCCGCCCAGCGCGAGGCTACCGATCGCGAGCCCGCCGACCGCCGCGAGCGCTCCGATCGAGGCGCCCCCGAAGGTGACTGCTCCGATCGCAAGCCCGCCGAAGGCGAACACTCCACGGGCCAGGCCTCCAACCGCGAGAACACCGGTGGCCATGTCGCCGATCGCGACGATGCCGCGCGCATGGCCGCGCACCTCTCCCTTCGCCGGGTCGGGGCCCGTCGCCACGGAAACGAAGGGCAGGCCCAGCATCTGGAAAGACGAGCGGTAGCGCACGCCTCGAAACGCGGTGCCTCCCGGCTGGGCGAGCCGGGCTTCGAGTTCGCGAACGCGGCGTTCGAGTTCCTGGCGCGATTGCATGGCCTGTCCCCTCCCCATCCGTTGCGCTGCTGCCGGGTCCGCCACGACGCCCGCAGGGCGCTGCAGCGCGGCTTCAGATCACGCGTTCGTTGCCGCCATCCACCGGAACCTGCGCGCCGGTGGTCTTCGAGAACAGGGGGCCGCACATTTCGGCGGCGAGTTCCGCCACGTCGCGGCTCGTGACCTCCGTGCGCAGCACGTTGGAGCGCTTGTACTCCTCGACGCTCTTGCCGTAGTGCGCCGCCCGCGCGGCGAGCACCTCCTCGGTCCACAGTCCCGTGTCGAACACCGCGTTCGGATGGAGCGAGTTCACCCGTATGCCGTCGCCGCCCCATTCGAGCGCCGCCACCCGCGCGAGCTGGTTCAACGCGGCCTTCGAGGCCGAATAGGCGGCCGCCCCGGGGCCCGGCGCAGGAACGTTCTTCGACCCGATCACGACGACCCGCCCGCCGCGCGGCGATAGCTTGAGGAATGGGTGGCACTCCCGCAGGAGCACGAGGTTCGCGTCGACGTTGACCCGCATCACGCGGAGCCACTCGTCCGTGGGGAGCGCCTCGATCCGCCGGCCGCCGGGAAAGATGCCGGCGTTGAGGACGAGCATGTCCAGGCCACCGAACGCATCGACGGTGCGCTCGATCGCGGCCGCGATCTGCTCTCCGGAAGTCACGTCGCACGCGAGGCCCAGGAAATCCGCCCGGTCGTGCATTGCCGCGACCTCCGGCTTCAGGTCGAGGCCGACCACCGCCGCCCCGCGTGCGAGGAGCGATGCGACACAGGCCCTTCCGATCCCCGAACCCGCGCCGGTCACGAGCGCGACCTCGCCCGCGAGCACCGGCGGTCTTCCGCCCTTGCGGAGCTTCGCCTGCTCGAGATCCCAGTACTCGACGTCGAAGAGGTCCTTCTGCGGCAGCGCCCGGTAGCCTCCCAGCGCCTCGGCCCGCTCGATCACGTCCATCGTGTGCGCGTAGATCTCGGCCACGATCGCCGAATCGCGCGCGGTCCGCCCGACTCCCAGGAGCCCGAGGTCGCGATCGAGCACCAGGCGCGGCGCCGGGTCGAGCGGGGTCTTGCGCTCCTTCGCCAGGGGTTCCATCGCGGCGAAGTACTGCCGGTAGGCCGCGACGTAGGCGTCGGTGTCGCGCCCCACCATCGGCACGCACTTCGTCCGGATCGAATGGTCGGGCGTGGCCGGGCCGCGCCCGGCGATGTCGGCCACGTCGGGCCGGCCGCAGAAACCGAGGCTTCGCGCGTTCGCGTGGCGGGCCATGACGACGGGAAAGCCGGCCGCTGCGGAAATGGAGCGGCGCAATGCAGCAAGTTCCCGCGCGGCGCGCGGTGCCTCGCGCGCTGGGGGCGCGGGCAGGTCCCAGGCCCTCTCGCGCCTCAGGTACTGCTCGGCACGATCGACGAGCGACACCATGCGTTCGTAGGACTGCCTCGCCGTCTCGCCGAAGGAGAAGATGCCGTGGTTCAGGAGCACCATGCCGATGGTGGACGGACCCGCCTGCGCGGGAAAGCGCTCCGCGCAGAGGCGTGCGAGGTCGAAGCCCGGCATCACGTAGGGAATCACGACGACCAGGTCGCCGAAGGCCTCGCGGATCCTCGCCTCGCCGTCGCGCGTGTTGGTGATCGCAAGCACGGCGTCGGCATGGGTGTGATCGACGAACTTGTGCGGCAGGATCGCATGCAGGATCGCCTCGACGGATGGAGCGGGCGCGCCCGCGCGCGTCGTGTTCGTCGCAAGCTCGCTCACCATCACCGGATCGGCGAGAACGGCAAGCCCCGCGAGGGCGCGCAGGTGCTCGAGCCGCACCGGCGCGAAGCCCGCTTCCTCGATGGTCTCCAGGTCCCAGCCGCTGCCCTTCACGTAGAGCAGTTCCTCTTCCACGCCGAGGACATTGCGCTCGACCACCTTCACCGAGGTGTTGCCGCCGCCGTGCAGGACGAGGCTCCGGTCGCGACCGAGGAGCCGGGAGGTGTAGCAGCGCAGTGCCAGGTCGCCCGCGAGCGCCGCGGCTTCGGTGTCGTTCCAGAGGCTTTTCATCCCGCGATTCTCGCGGGGCGCACGGGGGCCGTCAATGGAAGTTGCGCGCTGCGCCGCGCGCCCGCACCCGCGGCTTCGGCGGGACAAGGCGTTACATCGCCGCGCATCTGTGCTAGTAATTGCGCATCGGCGCCAACGCCCCGCCCGCACACCGGAGGATCCATGTCCCGCTTCCGCGCAGCCACCGCCGCGTTCCTGCTGCTCCTTTTCGCCGCCCCCGCGCTCGCGCAGTCGACCTGCGATCCCGACGGCGTGCAGGCGAGCGGCTCGATCTACCGCATCTGCATGCCGCCCGCGGCGCAGTACAACGGCAACCTCGTGATCTGGGCGCACGGCTTCCAGGACGCGGGCACTCCCGTGTCGATCCCGGAGGACCAGCTCTGCATCTCCGGCGTCTGCCTGAACGAGATCGCCAACCTCCTGGGCTTCGGATTCGCCACGAACAGCTACAGCAAGACGGGGCTCGCGGTGGTGCAGGGCCTGGGCGACGTCATCGATCTCGTGAACGTCTACACCGCAAGGAAGGGAAAACCCAACAAGGTCTACCTGGTGGGCGCCTCGGAGGGAGGGATCATCACCACGCTCGGCCTCGAGAAGCATTCGAGCGTGTTTTCCGCGGGCCTCGCGCTCTGCGGGCCCATCGGCAGTTTCCCGATGCAGATCAACTACTTCGGCGACGCGCGCGCGACGTTCCAGTACTTCTTCCCCGGCGTGATCCAGGAAGATCCCTTCCATCCCAGCCCCTCGCTCGTCGCGAACTGGAGCACCTACTACGACAGTATCGTGAAGCCGATCGTGATGTCGCCGCAGCGGCGCAGCGACCTGAACCAGTGGGCGGCCGTGGCGAAACTGCCCTTCGACGAGAGCAACTTCGAGGCGACGATAGAGCAGTCAGTGAGGGACGTGCTCCGCTACAGCGTCGTGAACCTGACGGACGCGGCGGCGACCCTCGGCGGTTTCCCGTTCGACAACCGGAGCAAGTGGTACACGGGATCCAAGGACGACTTCAAGCTGAATCTCAAGGTGCCCCGCGTCGCCGCGGACCCCGCTGCCCTCGCGGCGATGAGCGCCGGCTACGAAACGACGGGCACGCTGCGGCGCCCGCTCATTTCCATGCACACCAAGCGCGACCAGCAGGTGCCGTTCGCGCACCAGCCGATCTACACGGTGAAGTCCTTCCTGGCCGGCTCGCTCTTCGCGCGCTACCTTCCCGTCGAGGTCGACCGCTACGGGCACTGCAACTTCACCGTCGACGAACTCGTCTGGGGCTTCTTCGTGATGCTCGCCTACGACGAGCTCGTGAAGTAGCCCGCCGGCCTCAGGCGGCCCGCTTCGATTTCCCGCCGGCCTTCTCGAAGACGAGGCCGGACGGGCCAGCGTCCACCACGATCGCATCCTTCGGGCCGAAGCGCCCCTCGAGGATCGCCTTCGACAGCGGATTCTCGATGGCCTGCTGGATCGCGCGCTTGAGCGGTCGCGCGCCGTAGACCGGGTCGAACCCCGTCTGCGCCAGGCGCTCGAGCGCCGCGTCGGAGACCTGCAGCCCGATCTCGAGCTTCGCGAGCCGTCCCACCAGGTAGCGGAGCTGGATCTTCGCGATGTTGCGGATGTGCTCCTCGCCGAGGGCATGGAAGACCACGATCTCGTCTATCCGGTTCACGAACTCGGGGCGGAACTGCGTCTTCACCTCCGCCAGCACCGCCATCTTGACGAGGGAAGCGTCGCTCCCGGCCATGGACTGGATCATCTGGCTGCCGAGGTTCGAGGTCATCACGATCACCGTGTTCTTGAAGTCCACCGTACGGCCCTGCCCGTCGGTCATGCGCCCGTCGTCGAGCACCTGGAGCAGCACGTTGAAGACGTCGGGGTGCGCCTTCTCGATCTCGTCCAACAGGATCACCGAATAGGGCTTGCGGCGAATCGCCTCGGTGAGGTGCCCGCCTTCCTCGTAGCCGACGTATCCCGGGGGCGCGCCTATCAGCCGCGCGACGGAGTGCTTCTCCATGAACTCGCTCATGTCGACGCGAATCAGGTGGTCCTCCGAATCGAACAGGAACGAGGCGAGCGCCTTGCACAGCTCGGTCTTGCCCACGCCCGTGGGCCCCAGGAAGAGGAACGAGCCGTAGGGCCGGTTAGGGTCCGAGAGCCCCGCGCGGGAGCGCCGGATCGCATCGGCCACGAGGCGCACGGCCTCGTCCTGGCCCACGACTCGCTCGTGGAGCTTCTCCTCCATGTGCACGAGCTTGTCGCGCTCGCCCTGCATCATCTTCGACACCGGGATGCCGGTTGCGCGCGAAACCACCTCGGCGATCTCCTCCGCGCCCACTTCGGTGCGCAGGAGCTTCGGCCGGGGGGCGCCCTCGGGCTTGTCGGCCTTCTTCAGCTGCGCCTCGAGCTGCGGGAGCTTGCCGTACTGGAGCTCGCTCATCCTGGCCCAGTCGCCCTTGCGGCGCGCCTCTTCCATGGCGAGACGGAGTTTCTCGATTTCCTCCTTGATGGAGGCGGCGCCGTGGACCGCGTGCTTCTCGGCGCTCCAGACCTCCTCGAGATCCGCGTACTCCTTCTCGAGCCTGGCGATCTCCGACTCCAGGAGGTCCATGCGCTTCCTCGAGGCCTCGTCCTTTTCCTTCTTCACCGCCTCGCGCTCGATCTTCAGCTGGATGAGGCGCCGGTCGAGGCGGTCCATGGATTCCGGCTTGGAGTCGATCTCCATCTTGATGCGCGCGGCCGCCTCGTCGATCAGGTCGATCGCCTTGTCCGGGAGGAATCGGTCGGTGATGTAGCGGTGGGAGAGCTCGGCGGCGGCGACGATCGCCGGGTCGGTGATGTCCACGCCGTGGTGGACCTCGTACTTCTCCTGGAGGCCGCGCAGGATCGCGATGGTCGATTCCACGCTCGGTTCGTCGACCAGCACCTTCTGGAAGCGCCGCTCGAGCGCGGCGTCTTTCTCGATGTACTTGCGGTATTCGTCCAGCGTCGTCGCACCCACGCAGTGCATTTCCCCGCGGGCGAGCGCGGGCTTCAGCATGTTGCCCGCGTCGATCGCGCCCTCGGCCTTGCCGGCGCCCACCATGGTGTGCAACTCGTCGATGAAGACGATGATCCGCCCCTCGTCCTGCGCGATCTCCTTGAGCACCGCCTTCAGGCGCTCCTCGAACTCGCCGCGGTACTTGGCGCCCGCGAGGAGTGCGGCCATGTCGAGCGAGAGCACCCGCTTGTCCTTGAGGGTCTCGGGCACCTCACCGTTCACGATGCGTTGCGCGAGGCCCTCGACGATGGCCGTCTTTCCCACGCCGGGCTCGCCGATGAGGACCGGGTTGTTCTTGGTGCGCCGCTGCAGGATCTGGATGGTGCGCCGGATCTCGTCGTCGCGGCCGATCACGGGGTCGAGCTTGCCCTGGCGCGCGCGCTCGGTGAGGTCGAGCGTGTACTTCTTCAGCGCCTCGCGGCTGCCCTCGGCCTCCGGGTTTTCCACGCCCTGCCCGCCGCGGACGTCCTGGATCGCCGAATCGACGGCCGCGGCCGTCGCGCCCTGCTGCTTGAGGAGCCTCCCGGTGTCGCCCTTGTCCTGGACGGCGGCCAGCAGGAAGAGTTCGGAGGCGATGTACCGGTCGCCCCGCCGGGTCGCTTCCTTGTCGGTCAGGTTCAGCAGGTTGTTCAGGTCGCGCGAAATGGAGATGTCGCCCCCCTGCCCCTCCACCTTCGGAATCCGGGAGACCGACTCCTCGAGCGCCTTGCGAAGCGACGCCACGTTCGCGCCGGCGCGCTGCAGGATCGACGCGGCCCCGCCGTCCTCCTGGCCCAGGAGGGCGAGCAGCAGGTGCTGCGGCTCGATGAAGCCGGCGTCGCGGGCGAGCGCGGAACTCTGGGCGTCGGCCAGCGCCTGCTGGAACTTGGTGGTCAGCTTGTCGATGCGCATCGGTGGTATCCTTTTTCCAACGGATTTTCTCGGGAATTCCCGGAAATTCGCAGGTTCACCCCCGAAATGGGGCAATTCCGGTTCGTTTCAAGCCTGTTTTGCAGCCTCCATGCCCGATTCCTTCCACGCCCTCGAAGCAGCGATCACCGACGACGTACGCGGTGCCCTGGCCGAGGACATCGGCACCGGCGATCTCACGGCGGCCCTGTTGCCCGAAGGCAGGATGGTGCGTGCGCGGCTCCTGACCCGCCAGGATGCGGTCCTCTGCGGAACGGCATGGTTCGACCGCACGGTGGAGGCGCTCGATCCCGAGGCCGAGATCTTCTGGCACCACGCGGACGGCGACGAGGTGGTGGCCGGCACCTCCCTGTGCGAGGTGGAATGCGACGCCCGGGGACTGCTCACGGCCGAGCGCACCGCGATCAATTTCGTCCAGCTCCTGTCCGCGGTGGCCACGCGAACGCGCACCTACGTGAAGCTTGTGGCGGGGACGCGGGCGAAGATCCTCGATACCCGCAAGACCCTGCCCGGGCTTCGCGTCGCCCAGAAGTACGCGGTGCGCGCCGGCGGCGGGACGAACCACCGCATGGGCCTCTACGACGGCATCCTCCTCAAGGAGAACCACATCGCCGCGGCCGGCGGCGTGCGCGCCGCGGTCCTCGCCGCGCTCCACGCGGCCACCCCGGGCGCGATGGTGCAGGTGGAAGTGGAGACGATCGCCCAGCTGCGGGAGGCGCTCGACGCCGGGGCGAGGCTCGTCCTGCTCGACAACTTCACCCTTCCGCGCATGCGCGAGGCGGTGGAAATCGCCGGCGAGCGCGCGGAACTCGAGGCTTCCGGAGGCGTCGAATTCGCCACCGTGCGCGAGATCGCCGAAACCGGCGTTCACCGCATCTCCGTCGGATCCCTCACCAAGGACGTGAAGGCGGTGGACCTGTCGCTGCGCGTCCTGCACTCCGGAGCCCCATGAAAAAACTGCTCGCCCTGGCCGCCCTGGCTCTTTCCACCGGTTGCGCAACGGTTTCCGGAAGCGGCAATCCCGACGATCCCTGGGAGGGCTACAACCGCCGGATGCACGCCGTGAACGACGCGATCGACCGCGGGGTGCTCAAGCCCGTGGCCCAGACCTACCAGTCCGGCGCGCCTGGCTTCGTGCAGGAAGGCGTGACCAACTTCTTCTCCAACCTGTCCGACGTGGGCACGGGCCTGAACAACCTCCTGCAGGGGAAGCTCGCCGACGGTGCCTCCGATCTCGGCCGGTTCGCGGTCAATACCGTCGTGGGCATTGCCGGCCTCTGGGACGTGGCAACACCCATGGGGCTGGAGCGGCACGACGAGGACTTCGGCCAGACCCTGGGGTGGTGGGGCGTGCCGCCGGGACCCTACTTCGTGATCCCGCTGATGGGGCCGTCGACGCTCCGCGATGCCCCGGCGCGATTCGTGGACCCGAGCCTCTACTACAACGGGCGCATCGACAGCACCGCGCTGCGGGGCGGGCTCTACGCACTCAACGCCGTGCAGGGCCGCGCCGGGCTCCTCAAGGTGGAGAAGATCCTCGACGCGGCCGCGCTGGACCCGTACAACTTCACGCGCGATGCGTGGCTGCAGCGGCGCAGGAACCACGTCTACGACGGGCGCCCGCCCCGGGAACGCTTCGACGACTAGGCGGCTCGCCTTCCGGAAGGCGCGTTCCTCCGCATTCGCCTCGCGAACGCCTTCAGGTGCGCGCGGCGATGTAGGCCTTGAGTGCCTCGGCGTCCGCGCCCAGGACGTCGCAGCGCTGGGGAAGGTCCTCGATGCCCTCGAAGCCCGCGGGCCGCGCCGGCGCCTCGCCCAGGGCCTCCACGATCGTCGATTCGAACTTCGCGGGCTGCGCCGTCTCGATCGCGATCATCGGATAGCGCCCCTCGCGGTGGCGCTGGGCGATGCGCACGCCGTCGGCCGTGTGCGGGTCGATCACCACCCCGTAGTCCTTCTTCACGCGCCGGATGGTCTCCAGGCGGTCCGCGTGCAGGCTGCGGCCCGAGACGAATCCCGAGTCCTCCTCGATCCTCTCCCAGGCCCGGTCGGTGGAAAGGTCGAAGCCGCCCTTCTCGTCCAACTGGCGCCACAGCCACGCGACCTTCTCCCCGTCCTGCTCCACCATGTCCCAGACGAAGCGCTCGAAGTTGGAGGCCTTCGAGATGTCCATGGAAGGGCTCGAGGTGGCGTGCGTCTCCGCGGTCTTCCTCGGGCGATAGCGCCCGGTGCGGAAGAACTCGTCCAGCACGTCGTTCTCGTTGGTGGCGAGCACCAGGCGACGGATGGGAAGCCCCATGCGCCTGGCCACGTGGCCCGCGAAGATGTTGCCGAAATTTCCCGAGGGAACGGCGAAGGACACCTGCTCTTCGTTCGAGCGCGTCGCCGCGAAGTAGCCCTTGAAGTAGTAGACGACCTGTGCGACGACCCTGGCCCAGTTGATGGAGTTCACCGCGCCGAGGCTGCGCTCGGCCTTGAAGCGCGCGTCGGCGTTCACGGCCTTCACGAGGTCCTGGCAATCGTCGAACACTCCCTCGATCGCGACGTTGAAGATGTTGGCGTCGGCGAGCCCGTACATCTGCGCGCGCTGGAACGGGCTCATGCGCCCCTTCGGCGAGAGCATGAAGACCTTCACCCCGCGCTTGCCCTTGAGCGCGTGCTCCGCGGACGATCCCGTGTCGCCGCTCGTGGCCCCGAGGATGTTCAGGTCCCGGCCCTGGCGGGCGAGCACGCTCTCGAAGAGGTTGCCGAGAAGCTGCATCGCGATGTCCTTGAACGCGAGCGTCGGGCCGTTGGCGCAGGCGAGCAGGTGGAAGTTCTCCTCGAGGTTCGTGAGCGGCGTGATCTCGGGGGTGCCGAACACCTCCTTCGTGTAGGTCCGCGCGGCGATCGCCTTCAGCTCCGCGCCCGGAAAATCGTCGGCGAAGAAGCGGATCACCTCGAAGGCGAGCTGCGGATAGGCGAGGTCGCGCATCGCCGCGAGCTTGGGGGCAGTGATCCTCGGCCACTGCTCCGGGACCGCGAGCCCGCCGTCGGAAGCCAGGCCCTCGAGCAGGATGTCGGTGAAGCCGGCGCCCTGCGCGTGGCCGCGGGTGCTCAGGTACTTCACAAGAGCTCTTCGAGCCGGATGCGGATGACCGGCGACGCAATCGTCGCGAGCGACTCGATGGCGCGGATGGCGGCGTTGACGTCCTTCTCCCGCGTGCGGTGGGTGAGGATCACCACGTCGACCTGCTCCTCGCCCTCGCCCGCCTCCTTCTGGAATATGGCGTCGATGGATATGTCGAGTTCGGCGCAGATGCGCGTGACGTCCGCGAGCACGCCGGGGCGGTCGAGCGCGCGCAGGCGCAGGTAGCAGGCGGTCTCCACTTCCTCCATCGGCAGGATCGGGATGGCGGAGAGCCGGTCGGGCTGGAAGGCGAGGTGCGGGACGCGGTGCTCCGGGTCTGCGGTGGCCATGCGCGTCACGTCCACGAGGTCGGCCACCACCGCGCTCGCCGTTGCCTCCGCACCCGCGCCGCGCCCGTAGTAGAGCGTGGGTCCCACCGCGTCGCCCTTGACGAGAATCGCGTTCATGACGCCCTCGACGTTGGCGATCAACCGGCGCGCCGGCACGAGCGTCGGATGCACCCGGAGCTCGATGCCGTCCGGCGTGCGCCGCGAGATGCCGAGCAGCTTGATGCGGTAGCCCAGGCCTTCCGCGTACTTGATGTCCGCGGCGGTGAGCTTGCCGATGCCCTCGATGCAGGCGCGGTCGAACTGCATCGGGATGCCGAAGGCGATGGCCGAGAGGATCGTGAGCTTGTGCGCGGCGTCGATGCCGTCGATGTCGAACGAGGGATCGGCCTCCGCGTAGCCCAGGCGCTGCGCCTCGGCGAGCACCACGTCGAAGGGAAGCCCCTTGTCGCGCATCTCCGAGAGGATGTAGTTGCAGGTGCCGTTGATGATCCCGGCGAGCCACTCGATGCGGTTGGCGGTGAGACCCTCGCGGATCGCCTTGATGATGGGCACGCCACCGGCGACCGCGGCCTCGAAGGCGACCATCACCCCCTTGGCATGGGCGGCCGCGAAGATCTCGTTGCCGTGCTTCGCGAGGAGCGCCTTGTTGGCCGTCACCACGTGCTTGCCGCTGGCGATCGCGGCCATCACCAGCTCGCGGGCGCGGGTCTCGCCGCCGATCAGCTCCACCACGATCTCGATGTCGGGGTGCGAGACGATCGCCGCCGGGTCGGCCACGAGCGCGATGCCCTCGACGCCGACGGGACGGGCCTTGGTCAGGTCGCGGGCCGAGGCCATGACCACCACGATCTCGCGGCCGGCCCGGCGCGCGATCTCCTCGCGGTTGCGGCGCAACACCTCGACGGTGCCGCCGCCGACGGTTCCCAGCCCCAGCAGGCCCACGCGCATCGGCTTCATGTCAGTCGCTCCCTCCCGGGGCGGGCTCCCCCGGCATGCGCTTGGTGAAATGGAAGGCCGCGACCACGAGGCCCTCGCGGAAGTAGAATTTGTGGGCCTGCTGTCGCTGGGTGCCGGAATCGAGGGCCAGCACGTCGCAGCGACGCTCCCGCCCGATCCGCTCCAGGTAGGCGATCATCGCCTTGCCCGCGCCCCGGGAGCGGCTCGTCTCGTCGGTCACGAGGTCGTCGCAGTAGATCTCGCGCCCGCTGAAGGTCTTCTCGACAACCCGGAAGACGCAGACGCCCAGCACCCGGCCGGAGACGACGGCGACCGCCATCTCCGCGCCGCTCGCGAAGACTTCCCGCATGCGCCCGGCGTAGTCCGCGGGCAGTTGCGGGCGAAGCTGGCGGTGCACCGCCTCGGCGGCGGCGAGGAGCTCCGGATCGGTGACCGCGCCCTTCCGGTCGGTGACGGCCAGGACGATCATGGCGCGCCGTCCTTGCGCAGCATCTCCTTGATGCCGCGCACCGCCTGCCGCGTGCGCGCTTCGTTCTCGATCAGGGCGATGCGCACGTGATCGTCGCCGTAGTCGCCGAAGCCAATGCCGGGCGACACGGCGACCTTCGCGTCCCGCAGGAGCTTCTTAGCGAACTCGATCGAGCCGGACTTCGCGTAGCGCTCGGGGATCTTCGCCCACACGTACATGGAGGCCTTCGGGTTGTCGACCATCCAGCCGGCCTCGTGCAGGCCCTTCACCATCACGTCCCGGCGGCTCTGGTATTTGCGGCGGATCTCCTCGACGCATTCCTGCGGGCCTTCCAGCGCCGAGATCGCGGCGACCTGGATGGGCGTGAAGGTGCCGTAGTCGTGGTAGCTCTTGATCCGCGCGAGCGCGTAGACCAGGTCCTTGTTGCCGACCATGAAGCCGACGCGCCATCCGGCCATGTTGTAGCTCTTCGACATCGTGAAGAACTCCACCGCGACGTCCCTCGCGCCGGGGACCTGCATGATCGAGGGCGCCTTCCAGCCGTCGAAGGTGATGTCGGCGTAGGCGAGATCGTGGACGACGAGGATGCCGTGGGCCCGTGCCAGCGCGACCACCTTCTCGAAGAAATCGAGCTCCACGCACTGCGCGGTCGGGTTCGAGGGAAAGCCGATGATGAGCATCTTCGGCTTCGGGAAGAGCTCCCCGATGGCGCGCTCGAGCTCGGCGATGAAATCGACCCCGGGGGCCATGCGCACGGAGCGGATGTCGGCGCCGGCGATGATGGCCCCGTAGATGTGGATGGGGTAGCTGGGGTTGGGCACGAGCACGGTGTCGCCCCGGTCGAGCGTGGCGAGCATCAGGTGCGCGAGGCCCTCCTTCGAGCCGATGGTGACGATGGCCTCGGTCTCGGGATCGAATTCCACGCCCCAGCGGCGCTCGTACCACTGGCAGATGGCGCGCCGCAAGCGCTGGATTCCCTTCGACATCGAATAGCCGTGGGTGTCCTCGCGCTGGGCCACTTCCACCAGCTTGTCGACGATGTGCCGGGGCGTGGGCCCGTCGGGGTTGCCCATGGACAGGTCGATCACGTCCTCCCCCGCCCGGCGGGCGGCCATCTTCAGCTCGTTGGTGATGTTGAAGACGTAGGGCGGCAGGCGCTTGATGCGGGAGAATTCCGGCGACATGGGTTGTCCGAGGTGCGGTGATCGTGCTCGCGCGGCGCGCGCGGGGGTTGCTGCGCTGCAAAAGAAGTCAATTCTAGCGGTCCCCTCGCCTTCGGGGCAAACCGTGCGGCAGGCGCGAAGCGTGCCGGCGCGTGGGCGATGCCGCGGGCTCAGGGGCCCGGGGGAGGCAGGGCGTACATCCGTTCACTGAGGGGATTGCGACCGAGCGCCTGGGTGCGCGCCATCGCGGCCCGGCTCGTTCGCCCGAGGCGCTCGTACGCCTCGGAGAGCAGCCAGTACGACTCCGCCGTATCCCAGCCTTGCGCGAGCTGCGCCTCCACGAGCGTGACGGCGCGTTCGGGCTTGCCGGCACGAAGCCAGGACTTCGCCAGCGCCTGGGCGGCGTCTCCGCCGGGTCGCGCCGCGAAGTTCTCCCGGGCGAGGGCGAGCGCGCGCGACGACTCCTTCCCGTCCAGCAGGAAATGGTCGAGGACATGGCCCGCCGCGGCTTCCGGAAACTGTGCCAGGCGCCTCTCGTGAAGTGCGCGCGCCTCGCGCACGAGCGCCTCCGATGGCCCCGCACGGCCGTCCCGGCGCTCGAGCTGCGCGAGCGCGTCCAGGATCTCCGGCGCCCGCGTCCTCTCCGCCACGCTCGCGTAGAGCGCCTTCGCCGCCCGGGCATCGCCCTGCAGGTCGAGCGCCTCGGCGATGTGCTCGTCGACGAGCCACCAACCGGGCAGCGCGTCGGCTGCGAGCCGGTACAGGGCCAGCGCTTCGTCGAGGCGGCCGCGATCCAGGGCGAGCAGGCCGCGCTGGAGCTTCAGCCACGCCCGCATCGTGGCCGATCCGCCGTGGTAGCGCTTTTCGGCGGCCTCGAGGAGGGCTGCGGCCTCCGCGGGCGATCCCGTCCGGTTGCGCAGGAGCGCGAGCCTGACGAAATGCTGCGGGGTGCCGGAAGCGTTCAGGAGGGCACGGTAGGCGGCCTCGGCCTCGCGGTAGTGCCCCGAGTGCATCGCGATGTCGGCGCGCACCGCGGCGATCTCCGCGCCATCGGTCGCAGGCGGACAGGCCGCAAGCGCGGCGCCCGCCTGGCGCAACCGGTGCAGCGTGACGTGCAGGCGCGCCTGCGCGAGGCACAGGGCCGCCGTCGGTGCGGCTGCGGAGCGGGCGTCGAGCAGCGCCTGGGCCCTGCCGAAATCCCCGTAGTCCCCGGTGAGCCGGGCGCGCTCCACGTAGAGCGACGCGACCTCGAGCGGCAGCAGTCCGTCGTCAGGGCGTTCGGAGGCGAGCGCGAGGCCGCGCGCGATCGCCTCGTCCAGGCCCGCCATTGCCTTGTCATAGCCGGTCGCTCGCGCCGCGTCCGCGGCCGCGGGGCTCGCCTGCAAGGTGGTGCCGCTGCCGCCATCGCATCCGGACAACGCGCCCAGGACCACGAGGCCCAGTGCGAGGCCCGGCGCGACGACGCCACCCCTCAAAGATAGCGGTCCCGAAGGTGCGGAAAGACGGGCGGCAGCACGGTTGCGGATTCGTCGCGCGGCGGATTGATGGCCCCGGTGATCGCGAAGATCGTGTGCGGCGCGCCCGGCCCGGAAATCCTCAACAGGGCCGCGGCGAGCAACCGGTCGATCACCGGGTCGTCGTAACCGCGCCCGTTCGGCCAGCCCGGCGCGGCGCCCAGGTCGAAAGTGATCACGTCCGGAAGCACCACCGGGGCGACCTGCGCGACGCACTGCGAGATGTCCACTTCCGCGGCACTCGCCGGCGGCGTCACCGTCTCCACGGAGCATGGGGTGAGCCCCAGGGCGCGCAAGGCGGGACCGACCTCGTAATGGATGTTGCGCAGCGCATTCGACTGCGGCCCCACGGTGAAGAGCCCCGCGAAATCCCGGGCGTCGTTCGCCGGGTCGCCGCGATTGAGCGCGTCGCGCTGGTTGTTGAACGCGTTGGCCGCATTGCCCGGATTGAGCGGCAGGCCCGTCGGGCCCAGGGGCGGGATCGCCGGATCGCGCGACAGCAGCGCCGTGGCGACCGCCGGCTGGCCCGTCCGGTCCACCCGCACGTAGCGATCGGGGGCATCGGCGCGGAAGGCGTAGCCGCCGCTGCTGCTTGGCTGGTTGCTGCTGCTGCAGGCAACGAGCGTGGCCGCGAGGAGGAGGAGCGCGGGTCGAAGCGTGGCAAAGGGGAGGCGGGTCATGGGCCTACCCCGCGATCCGGGAGGTCGTGGCCCAGACGCGCACCCGCGGCCGGAAGGAGCCGCTCGGCGGCGCCATGGCCGCGTTGTCCATCTCGAACACGATGGCCGAGACGTTGCGGTTCGCGAAGGAGTCGCGGCGAGGCTGGCCGCCGCCGAGCCGGAAGGCGCCCACCAGGTCCCCGCTCTGGCCCGGGCCCGCGAACGAGGCGACGAGGGCCGCGAAGCCTTCGCCATCGAAGAAGAAGGGGTCGTTGCGCACCCCCGCGAATACCTTGAGTCCCGCGGGCGATTCGAAGACCGTCTCGACGGGGCCCGACACCGCCGCGCCGTTTCCGGGAACGTTTTCGAGCTGCACGCCGCACTCGCCCTTGCCGTTGCGGCCGAAGCGGGCATGGACCTGCACGTCGGCCACGTTGTCGAAGCCGTTCGCGGCATGTTCGCGGTCGATGTGCAGCGTGTAGAGGACGTTGGGGTCGCAAGCGAGGTCGCCGTCGATGCGCGAGCGCGGCGCGGCACGGCCGCCGAAGGTGATCGCGGCGATCGATCGCGAGGACGCCTGCGGAGACGGGAAAATGAAGATGTCGGCGAGATCGGCCGAGGGATCCGCGTCGGCGCCGGGGGATTCCGCATGATCCGCGGAGAGCACCGATACGCTCGTCGCGAGCGCGACCATGGCGGCCAGAGCGCGCGGCATTCCGCGCCAAGCACCGTAAGAGGACATCGGGGATTCTCCCGGGAATGTGCGGCGTTTGAAGACGGAGCCTGCGGGTTCGATGCGCGCACATCATAGACGGAGTGCCGCCGCCGGAATACTCCCCGCGGAGCCGGCCGGGCGGATGCGACAATGCCGGGCATGAAGATCGCGATCGAAACCGTCGAGGGAGCCAACCACTTCACCGGCTACGGCGACGGCTACGTGGACGTGAACGGCTCCCGCCACCACGCCAATGTCGCGGTCGGTGCCGACACGTTGCTCCCGGGCTGGTCGCACGGCTCTCTCGACGCCCTCACCGAAGGGGACCTGGACGCCGTCGCCGGAATGCGGCCGGAGATCGTGCTGCTGGGAACCGGCGCGCGATTCTGCTTCCCGTCGCCCGCCGTGCTCGCCCCGCTCCACCGGGCGGGGGTCGGCGTCGAGGTGATGGACACCCGCGCCGCCTGCCGCACCTACAACATCCTGCTGGGCGAGGGCCGGCGCGTGGTGGCGGCCCTCATCGTCGAGCAGGACGCACGGCCATTGTGAAGGCAATCCACGAGACGACGCCCACGGCCGCGAGCGAGAGCGTGACGGCGCGATAGCCTCCCGCCAGCATCAGGACCCCCGCGGCGGCAAGAGGGCCCGCGGCCCGCGCGAGGAGGACCGGCGTGGCCATGAGCCCGGTGAGCCCGCCGTAGCCTTCGTGCCCCCAGATTTCCGCGGGCACCGTGCCCCGCACGATGGTCATCACGCCGTTGCTCGCGCCGTAGAGGACCGCGAACGCGACGACGCTCCAGGTGCCGCCACCGGCAAAGGCGAGTATCGCCAGGGACACGGGGAACACGAATAGCGCGATCTCGCCGACCTTCGCCGGGCTCACCCGATGCGCAAAGGTGAACTCCGCGATCCGCCCCGCCACTTGCATGGGACCGACCAGCGCGGCCAGGAGCGCGGCCTTCTCCGGCGTGAACCCCTGCTCCTTGAGCATCGCGAGCAGGTGAAGCCCCATGGCGGCGAAGGCGAGCATGTTCAGCGTGAAGGCGAGCGCGAGCCAGCGGAACCGCCGGTCGGCGACGAGCCTTGCCCGCCCGGGGGCATCGTCGGCCGCGCCGGGAGGACCGCCCGCCGGGCGACCCCGTGTCGGCAGGTAACGCGCGTGCAGGGGAACGCAGACGACGAGGTTGATCGCGGCGAGGACCAGCATCGCCTCGCGCCATCCCAGCGCGGTCGCCAGCCACTGCGTGAGCGGCCAGAACACCGTGCTCGCGAACCCGCCGGCGAGTGTCACGTAGGTGATCGCCTTGCGCAGGTCGGTGCGGTACACCAGGGCGAGGCTCGCGAAAGCCGGCTCGTAGAGCGTGAGCCCCATCACCACGCCGAGCCCGGCCCACACGGCGTAGAGAGCGGGCGCCGTGGTGACCTGCGAAAAAAGCGCCAGCAGCAGCGCCGCGCCGACCGAGCCCGCCGTCATCGCGCGCCGCGCGCCGTGGCGGTCGATGTGCCGGCCGACGGGAGCGGCCAGGAGCCCCGACACGAGGAGCGCCACCGAATACGCTCCCACCGTGGCCCCCGACGAGGCGCCCAGCTCCCGTTGCACCGATTCCATCACCACCGCGAATGCGTAATAGACGCTCCCCCAGGACACGACCTGGGTGACGCCGAGGGCGGCGGCGAGCCGCCACCGCCCGGGCGAGTTCTCGTCGAGATCAGGCAAGGCCGCGCAATTCCCTCAGGACGACGGAGAGCACGGCGAGGTCGAGGGAGCCCACGAGCTTCAGCTCCTCGCGCATGGCCATGAGCCTCGCGACCGGCTGGGCGCTGCGCTCCTTCCACGCGGCGATCATCGCGGCCGGATCCGTGGCATCGGGCGAAAGCCTCGCGACGGCGGCCGTGAGCGCGCGCAACTGGTTCGACAGGTCGTCGCGCATCGCATTGCGCGCGAGCGCCTGCCACGAGGTGTCCGTGGGCAGGGCCGTGATGCGCTCGGCGAACCAGCGGATGTCCAACTCCCCGGCCAGCGCGAAGTACAGGCGCGCGACGGCCTCCAGGGGCCGGCCCGTTTCCCGGGCGACTTCCGTGGTGTCGAGCATCGCGTACAGGGGGTCGAGTGCCGCCATGTCGCGCGCGAGTTCCTGCGGCGCGCCCCGGGCGACGAGCCGCGCGGCCGCGGACTCGAGAATCTCGCGCTCGGGCGCGGGAAGCATCGCCGGGAGCTGCGCCCGGAAGGCCGCGATGCTCGGCCGGAATATACCCAGCACGTCCGCGATGGGGAGCTCCTCGCGGCGGCGGCGCAGGAACCAGAGCGTCGCCTTCAACACGAGGCGCCCGGCCTCGATCAGCATCTCGGCCTGGGTGTCCGCGCTCACGCTGTTGTCCAGCGCGTCGATCGCGGCCCACAGCGCCGGGAAGTCGTAGATGTCGCGCACGAGGACGAAGGCGCGCGCCACCTCCTCGGAGGTGGCGCCGGTCTCCTCGCGCATGCGGTGCACGAAGACCGACCCGGTGCGGTTGATCATCGCGTTGGCCACCACCGTCGCGATGATCTCGCGCTTCAAGGGGTGGCGCGGCATCGCCGCGGCGAAGCGCTTCGAGAGCTCGGCGGGAAAGTAGCCGGCGAGCGCGCGCGCGACGTACTCGTCGTCGATGAGCGTGCCCTTCACGAGGTCGTCGAACAGGACCATCTTGGAGTACGCCAGGAGCACCGCCCGCTCGGGCGAGGTGAGCCCCGCGCGCTGGGCGCGGCGCTCGGCGATCTCGTCCTCGGAGGGCAGGAACTCCACCGCGCGGTTGAGCCGCCCGGCCTTCTCCAGCGCGCGCATGAACGACGCCTGCGCATCCAGCAGCTTCTCGCCGCGCACGCCCGAGACCGAGAGCGACTGCGTCTGGAAGTAATTGTCCTCCAGCACGAGGCGCCCGACCTCGTCGGTCATCCCGGCGAGGATGGTGTTCCTCTGCCGCTCGGTCAACTCGCCCTCGGCGACGACCAGTCCCAGCAGGATCTTGATGTTCACCTCGTGGTCGGAGCAGTCCACGCCCGCGGAGTTGTCTATCGCGTCGGTGCAGATGCGCCCGCCGGCGCGCGCGTACTCCACGCGCCCGAGCTGGGTGAAGCCTAGGTTTCCGCCCTCGCCCACCACCTTGCAGCGCAGGTCCGCGCCGTTCACGCGGATGGCGTCGTTGGCGCGGTCGCCCGCGTCGGCGTTGGTCTGGCGGCGGGCCTTGACGTAGGTGCCGATGCCGCCGTTGTAGAGGAGGTCCACGGGCGCCTTGAGGATCGCGCGCATGAGCTCGACCGGCGCGAGCGCCGCGTCCTGGATGCCCAGCACCCGGCGCGCCTCGGGCGAGATCGCGATCGACTTGGCCGAGCGCGGGAATATGCCGCCGCCCTTGGACAGGAGCGACTTGTCGTAGTCCTCCCACGACGAGCGCGGGAGCGCGAAGAGGCGCTCGCGCTCCAAGAAGCTCTTTTCCGCGTCGGGGTCGGGGTCGAGGAAGATGTGCCGGTGGTCGAACGCCGCCACGAGCAGGATGTGCCGCGACAGCAGCATGCCGTTTCCGAACACGTCTCCCGACATGTCGCCGATGCCCGCCACGGCGAAGTCCTGCGACTGGGTGTCGATGCCCATCTCGCGGAAGTGGCGCTTCACGCTCTCCCAGGCGCCGCGCGCGGTGATGCCCATCTTCTTGTGGTCGTAGCCCACGCTGCCGCCGGAGGCGAACGCGTCGCCGAGCCAGTGGCCGTACTCCGCGCTTACCGCGTTGGCGTAGTCGGAAAAGGACGCGGTGCCCTTGTCCGCGGCCACGACGAGGTAGGCGTCGTCCGGGTCGTGGCGCACCACGCTCCGGGGCGGCACCAAATCGGCGCCCTTCAGGTTGTCGGTGAGGTCGAGCAGGCCGCGCAGGAAATCCTGGTAGCAGGCGATTCCCTCCTGCAGGTAGGCCTCCCGGTCGGACGGTGGCGGAGCGGCCTTGAGCACGAAACCGCCCTTCGACCCCACCGGCACGATGACGGCGTTCTTCACCATCTGCGCCTTCATGAGTCCCAGCACCTCCGTGCGGAAGTCCTCGGGGCGGTCGGACCAGCGAAGCCCCCCGCGGGCGACCTTGCCACCGCGCAGGTGGATCGCCTCGAAACGCGGCGAGTACACGAAGATCTCGAAAAGCGGCCACGGCTCGGGAAGCTCCGGGACCTTGGCCGACTCGAGCTTGAACGACAGGTAGGGCTTGCGGCGCCCGCCCGCGCCCTGGACCCAGTGGTTGGTCCGCACCGTGGCCCGGATCGCGTACAGGAAGCGACGCAGGATGCGGTCCTCGTCGAGGATGGCCACGTCGTTCAGCGCCGCCTTCACCTCATCGTGCAGGGCCTGCTGCGACGCCTCTCGGTCCCCCGTGGCCGCCGGGTCGAACCGGGCCCGGAATATCGCCACCAGCTTCGCGACGATCGAAGGGTGCGCGGCGAGCGTCTGCGCTACGTAGGCCTGGCTGAAGGGGAATCCCGCCTGCTTCAGGTACTTGGCATAGGCACGCAGCACCACGACGTCGTCGGGCGCGAGTGCCGCTCCGGGCGTGAGCCGGTTGAAGGAGTCGTTCTCGATCTCGCCTCGCCCGATGCGCACGAGCGCCTCCTCGGTGACGGCCTTGATCGTCTCGACGTCGGGAATGTCGAATGCGCTGCGCAGGCCGAAGTCGTGCAGGAAGACCGGCGCGCGATCGGCGCGTTCGATCTCCCAGCCGTCCTCGTCCATCGCCTCCAGGCCCATGTTCTCCAGGATGGGCAGGCTCGCCGACAGGGGCATCCGCGACCCGAGGCGATAGGCGCGCAGCCTGAGCGTTCGCGCATCTGCCTCCACGGGACGGTAGAGGCTCACCGCGAAGGGATTCGCCTCGGTGAGCGTCTCCACGACCGCGATGTCGCGCACTGCCGCGCGCGGGGACAGCGCCTCGCGGTAGCCCGCAGGGAAGGCCTCGCCGTAGCGGCGGACGAGGGCGACCGCGCGCTCCTCGCCCATCGCGTCCGTGAGGGCGAGCTTCAGGTCGTCCTCCCAGCGGCGCGTGGCCTGGACGATCTCGGCCTCGATCGCGTGCGCCTCCACCCGCGGCTCGCCCTTGGGAGAGGTCCGCACCAGCATGTGGATGCGGGCGAGCACCGCGTCGGTGAGCTGCACCGTGTACTCGGCGCTCGTCCCCTCCAGGCGGCGCTTGAGGATTTCCTGGATCTTCACGCGCACGTCGGTGTTGAAGTTCTCGCGGGGAAGGTAGATCAGGCACGAGAAGAAGCGCCCGTAGAGGTCCCGGCGCAGGAAGAGGCGCGTGCGCCGGCGGTCTCCCAGGCGCAGCACACCCATCGCGATCTCGGCGAGCGTGGCCTCGTCCACCTGGATAAGCTCGTCGCGCGGGTAGGCCTGCAGCATGGAGAGGAGATTCTTGTAGCCATGGCTCGCCTCCGGGAAGCCGGCGCGGTCCTGCACGCGCGCCACCTTGCTGCGCAGCAGCGGTATGTCGCGCGGGTCCGCGTGATAGGCGGCGGTCGTGTACAGGCCCACGAAGCGCCGCTCGCCCGTCACCCGTCCCGAGGCGTCGAATTTCTTCACGCCGATGTAGTCCAGGTAGCCGGGCCGGTGCACCGTGGCGCGCGAATTGGCCTTCGTGAGCACGAGCAGGCGCGGCTCGCGGGCCAGCGCGCGGATTGCGGCGGGCAGGTCGCGGAAGCTCGGAGAGACACCGCCCTCGCGAGGCTCGCGCAGCACGCCGAGGCCGGATTCGGGCACGATGCTCAGGACGTCCTCCCCGTCGGACGACGAGAGCGTGTACTCGCGGTAGCCGATGAAGGTGAAACTGTCGTCGAGCAACCAGGAGAGGAATGCGCGCGCCTCCTCGACCTCCGCGGGATCGAGCCCCCGGGGAGGCTTGGCGATCTCGGCCACGATCGCGCCCATGGCCTCGCGCATGGGCTTCCAGTCCCCGACGGCGGCGCGCACGTCGGTCAGCACGGCGAGGAGCCCGTCCGCGAGCGCCTTCAGGCGCGCCGGATCGCTCTCGCGGTCGACTTCGACGTGCATGAGGGACTCGCGCGCGCCCTTGCGCGCCGCGGGCACGAGCGACGTGAGGTTTCCGGCGGCGTCGCGAACCGTGGTCGCAAGCGGGTGCAGCAGGAGATGGAGCGTATGGCCCTGCCGGTTCACCTCCATGGTCACGGAGTCGACGAGGAACGGCATGTCGTCGTGCACGATCTCGACCACCGTGTGCGGGCTCGTCCAGCCGTGCTCCTCCTCCCGGGGGTTGTACACGCGGATCTTCGGCTTGCCCGTGACGAGCCGGCGCGCGAGCGCGAGGTGCGCCATGCCCGCGCCGTAGAGGTCCTCGGGCGCCCGGGCGACGAGATCCTCGGCGTCGACCTGGTCGTAGTAGAGCGCGAGGAAGTCGCGGGCCTCCTTCACCGCAGCGCCGGTGAGGCGTTGGCCCGCGAGACGCAGGACGGGTTCGAGGATGGCTTGCTTGGTGTCCGGGGAAGGCGAAGACATGGAATCCTTGGTCGGTGTCTGGCGAACGAAAGGGCGAAACCGCCCCTCGTGGGAGCGGAACCCGTCGTCCAAAAGCGCCATTTTCCCCCAAAAGCGGCGCTGCCATTACGATTGCGTCATGGAAACGCACGACTTTCGCCCCCGCCGCGTCGGAATTCTCGGCGGCATGGGCCCGGCCGCCGCGATCGACCTGCAGGCGAAGATCCTCCGGGAGACTCCCGCGGGCCGGGATTGCGAGCACCTGCCCGTCGTCGTCTGGAACGTGCCCCAGGTGCCGGATCGCGTGGCGGCGGTTCTCGGCGACGGCGAATCCCCGGTGGCCGCCATGGCCGAGGGAGTGCGCGCGCTCGAGGTGGCCGGTTGCGAGGCCTTCGTGGTGGCCTGCAACACCGCGCATCACTGGGCCGCGGAACTCTCGGCCCGCGCCCGCATTCCGCTGCTGCATATCGCCGATGCCGCCGTCGAGGCGATCCGGCGCCGTCCCGTCCCGCCCATGCGCGTGGGCATCCTCGCCACGCGCGGAACCCTCGCTGCCGCCTTCTACGGCGAGCGTCTCGCGCAGCGCGGGTTCGACTGGATCGTGCCCACGCAAAGCGAGCAGGAAATCCTCGTCGACGAGGCCATCGCACGCGTCAAGGCGGGAGACCGCGAAGGCGCACGCGCGCCATTCGAGGCTGCCGCGAAGGCGCTGGCCGCGCGCGGCGCGGACCTCGTCCTGCTCGCGTGCACCGAGCTTCCGCTGGCGGCCGAGGGCGCCGACTGCCCGGTCGCGCTTCTCGACGCGAGCCAGGCGCTCGCGCAGGCGGTGGTGGAGTTCTCGCTGCGCGGCGAAAGGGCCGGGACCTGGCGCGGGTTTGCCAGCCGGCGAAGGCCGGACGTATCCTAGGGCCTCGCTGCACCCACGCCCCCCGACTTCCCCGCGCTCCGAATCCATCCAGGAGGAAACCCATGATTCGCTCTTCGCTCGCCGCGGTCGCGGCTCTCGCCATCCTCGCCACGGCCCCGGCGGCCGCGCAGGATCTCACCGGCACGCTCAAGAAGATCAAGGACAGCGGAACGATCACCATCGGCCATCGCGAGACCTCGATCCCCTTCTCCTACCTGAACGAGAAGCAGCAGCCCATCGGCTATTCGCTCGACATCTGCGCCGCGGTCGTCGAGGAGGTCAAGAAGGAGCTCGGCATGGCCGAACTCGCGGTGAAGTACAACCCCGTCACGCCGCAGACCCGCATCCCGCTCATGACCAACGGCACGATCGACATCGAGTGCGGTTCGACCACCAACACGCTCACGCGGCAGAAGCAGGTCGGCTACGCGCCGATCACCTTCATCACGGGAACGAAGCTCCTGGTCAAGAAGTCGGCCAAGGTGAAGTCCTACAAGGACCTGAAGAACAAGACCGTGGTGGTGACGCAGGGCACCACCAACGAGCGGATCATCAAGGCGCTCTCCGACAAGGAAAACCTGAACATCCGCTTCCTCAACGCGAAGGACCATGGCGAATCCTTCCTCACGGTCGAGTCGGGCCGCGCCGTGGCCTTCTCGATGGACGACATCCTGCTCTACGGGCTGATCGCCAAGTCGAAGAGCCCGAAGGACTACGAGGTCATCGGCGACTACCTTTCCTACGACCCGTACGGAATGATGTACCGCAAGGGCGACGAGGACTTCGGCCTGGTGATCCGCCGCGCCGTGGGCAGGCTGATGTCGAGCGGCGACCTGAACAAGATCTACAACAAATGGTTCCTCGACAAGCTGCCGTCCGGCGAGACCATGGGCGTGCCGATGAGCCCGCTGCTGAAGGCGGCCATCGTCCTGCAGGCCCTGCCGGAATAGCGGCGAGGCGCGATAAGGGGGCGGGGAACCGCCCCCTTCTTCCGTCGTAAGCAAGGAGCGCGGTGGACTGGAACGTATTCCTCGAGCAGGCGCCGTCGGGCGGGAAGACCTACCTGGGATGGCTCGCCTCGGGCCTCTTCTGGACGATGGCCGTGTCGCTGTGCGCCTGGGCCATTGCCTCGGTCGTGGGATGCGTGGTGGGCGTGGCCCGCACCACCCCTCTCGCGTGGGCCCGGCTCCTCGGGACCTGGTACGTCGAGCTCTTCCGCAACATCCCGCTCCTGGTGCAGATGTTCCTGTGGTACTTCGTGATGCCGGAAGTGATCCCGACGGCCTGGGGCGATTGGCTCAAGCAGGACATGCCCTACCTGCTCACGTTGCCGTTCGCGGCGCAGTTCAGCCTCTGGGAGTTCACCGCGGCGGTGCTGTGCCTGGGCCTGTACACGGCCTCGCGCGTGGCCGAGCAGGTGCGCTCCGGCATCGAGTCGCTGCCGCAAGGGCAGACGAGCGCCGGGCTCGCCATGGGGCTCACCCTGCCCCAGGTGTACCGGTACGTGAAGCTGCCCATGGCCTTCCGGATCGTCATTCCGCCGATGACCTCGGAATTCCTCACCATCTTCAAGAACTCGTCGACCGCGCTCACGATCGGGGTGCTCGAACTCACCGCGCAGAGCCGCCAGATCTCGGAGTACACCTTCAAGACCTTCGAGGCGTTCACGGCGGCAACCCTCATCTACATCGTCGTCACCATGACCGTTATTTTCTCCATGCGTGCGCTCGAGCGGAGAGTCGCGGTGCCCGGCTTCATCGCCCAGGCGAGCGGGCGCTGAGGCGGCGGAAGGGACAGGCGCACGGACATGGGGGAATTCGACTGGGGCGTCATCTGGACCTACCGGGCCTCGCTCATCGACGGGATGATCACGTCGCTGCAGCTCTTCGCCATCGCGCTGGCCGGCGGCATCTTCTTCGGCACCCTCCTCGCCATGGCGAGGCTTTCGCGCTGGAAGGCGCTCTCGGCGCCGGCCGCGGGATTCGTGAACCTGATCCGGGCCATCCCTTTCATCATGGCGATCTTCTGGTTCTACTTCCTCACCCCGATGATCGTCTCGAAGTTCACCGGCCAGCAGGGCGAGGCGGTCGGGCCGTTCACCTCCGCGGTGGTCGCGTTCATCATGGTCGAGTCCGCCTACTATTCCGAGATAATTCGCGCCGGCATCCAGTCCATTCCGAGCGGCCAGCCCGCCGCCGCCCACGCGCTGGGGCTCAACTACTGGCAGTCGATGGGATACGTGGTCCTCCCGCAGGCCTTCCGCAACATGCTCCCGGTGATGCTCACCCAGGCGGTGATCCTCTTCCAGGACACCTCGCTCGTCTACGTGGTGGCGCTGAAGGATTTCCTCGGCGCGGCGTCCAAGGCGGGGCAGCTCACCGGGCGCATAGTCGAGCTTTACCTCTTCGTGGCCGTCGTCTTCTTCATCATCTGCCTCGCCGCTTCGCGGGCGGTGAAGCGGCTCCAGGCAAACCTCGCCGTCGCGCGATAGGAGTTGCGCAATGCCCATGATCGAAGTCCGCAACGTGAGCAAGTGGTACGGCGCGTTCCGGGTGCTCACCCACTGCTCCACGAGCGTCGAGAAGGGCGAGGTGGTGGTGGTCTGCGGCCCTTCGGGGTCGGGCAAATCGACCCTCATCAAGGCCGTCAACGGCCTCGAGCCCGTCCAGGAAGGCGAGATCGTCGTGAACGGGATCTCCGTGGGCGACCCGAAGACCAACCTGCCGGCGCTGCGCGCGCAGATCGGCATGGTGTTCCAGAACTTCGAGCTCTTCCCGCACATGAGCATCACGGAAAACCTCACCCTGGGCCAGATGAAGGTGCTGGGGCGCACTCGGGAGCAGGCCGTGGACAAGGGCGACTCGCTCCTCGAACGCGTCGGGCTCATCTCGCAGAAGGACAAGTACCCGGGCCAGCTCTCCGGCGGGCAGCAGCAGCGCGTGGCCATTGCCCGGGCGCTGTCCATGGATCCCATAGCCATGCTCTTCGACGAGCCGACCTCCGCCCTGGATCCCGAGATGATCAACGAGGTCCTCGACGTGATGGTGCAGCTCGCCGCCGAAGGAATGACGATGATGGTGGTCACCCACGAGATGGGTTTCGCCAGGAAAGTCGCGCACCGCGTGGTATTCATGGACGAGGGGCAGATCGTAGAGGACTGCACCAAGGAGGACTTTTTCGGCACCCCCCGTTCCGATCGAGCCCAGCTCTTCCTGTCGAAGATCCTCCAGCACTGACCGACGGGGCCCTCCTCCCCTCGGCCGGGGGGAGGGTCGCTCCCCGGAAGTCATTGACTAACCGACGCTTTCAGACGAAACTTGGCCACCATGAATCGCCTTTCGGCCATCGGCCTTGCTTCCCTGGTTGCCTACGGGATCCTTCTCGTCGCCAAGTGGGACGGCGCCGCGGCTCCGGCCGGGACCGGCAGTTCCGAGGTCGTGGCCGCCGAGCCGGCTCCTGCGGCGAACGCTTCCCCGCAGGCCTTCGTCCAGGCGCGAGTCGCCCCCCAGCCCCGCATGGCCCCGCGCGCCTACCACGCGAGGGCGACCGTCCTGCGCCCGTCGGCCGTCGAATCGCAGTTTCGCGCGAGCCGCGACCTGAAGGCGTTCGCCGATGCCCTGCTCTCCCGCAAGGACAGCCTCGACCGCGAAGAGCGCTACTACCTTGCCAAGGCGCTGGAGACCTGCGGCTTCGCCACGTCGATCAACGACGACCTGGCCGCCGCAAGCGACAAGCGTCGCCGCCAGTTCCTCGCCACCATTCCCGTCGCCGATCCCGAGGCCGGCAAGCGCATCGCGGCCTACGACGCGGCCGACGACACGCAACGCTGCCTGGGCTTCCAGGGTGTGCGCATCACCCAGAAAATGATCGACGATCTCTACCGGCAGGCGAGCGAGGGCGGAGACCCGCGCGCCCAGGCCCGCATGCTGGTGGCCGAGTTGAACCGCAGCCTCACCTCGCCGAAGAATTCCTTCGAGCAATCCCGCGCCGTGGGCAACGAGGATTTCCAGCGCATCATCGGCCTGCTCGAGACGCGCGACGCCGAAGCGATGGTGATGGTGGCGCAGTTCCTCGCGCAGCATCGCCTGATCGGCGAGTTGCGCATCGGCACCACGGGCGAAGTCCCGGAGCCGGCTTCCCTCGTCGGCGCGTTCTCGCTCGTGGCCTGCGACTTCCAGCCCACCTGCCCCGCTTTCGACCGCGAAGTCCTGCAGGCCTGCGCCTACGCGGGTTATTGCAGTGCGGGCAGCTACGAGGAGCTGTACGCCAACTTCCTCGCCTCGCCCTGGTCGTACAGCCAGGCCATGCGTTACCGCGGCGTCATCCACACCGCGATCGAGACACGCAACTGGAGCCTCCTCGGCCTCCAGAAGCTGATCGGCGCCCGGTCCAACGCGGGTTCCTGAATCCCCCTTCCCTTGGCGGCAGGCTGGTATCGTCGGGCGCCGGAGCAAGGCGCCTTCGTGCTCGACCTGCATGTCCAGCCCGGGGCCCGCCGGACCGAAATCGTCGGACTTCACGGGCAATCGCTCAAGGTGCGCGTGGCCGCCCCGGCGCTCGACGGTCGTGCCAATGAAGCGCTCCTCGCGTTCGTCGCGCAACGCTTCGGCGTCCCGCGCAGGGACGTGACGCTGCTGTCGGGCGAGAAGTCGCGGCAGAAGCGGCTGCAGGTCCGCTCTCCCAGCGTCGATCCGGAAACGGCCCTCGCGCCGGAAGGTGCCCGCTAGCCCCGCCTCACCCGGCCAGGACCCGCAGGTGCCGCACCACGCTGCGGGCGAGCGCGTGGGTGTTGTAGCCGCCCTCCAGCGTGGAAACGATCCGTCCCTCCGCATGGCGCTCCGCAACCTCGGCGATGCGCTGCGAGATCCACTCGTAGTCCTCGTCTCCGAGTTCCAGGTGGGCGAGCGGATCCTCCCGGTGGGCGTCGAAACCGGCCGAAACCAGCACCAGCTGCGGCTCGAACCGCGCGAGCGCCGGCATCCAGAACCGCTCCACGGCGGCGCGGAAGTCCACGCCGCCCGTCATGGCGGCCAGCGGCACGTTCACGATGTTGCTCGCGCGCGTGTCTGCACCGCAGAACGGGTAATACGGATGCTGGAAGGTGGAGCAGAACAGGACCCGCGGGTCGTTGCGGAACATGTCCTCGGTACCGTTGCCGTGATGGACATCGAAGTCGAGGATCGCTACGCGCTCGAGCCCGTGCGCCTCCAGCGCGTGCGCCGCCCCGACGGCGACGTTGTTGAAGATGCAAAAGCCCATGGCCCGGTCCGGAGTGGCGTGGTGGCCCGGTGGCCGCACGGCGCAGAAGGCGCGTTCCAGGGACCCGCCGGCAACGAGATCCATCGCGTGGACGACGGCACCGGCGGCGCGAAGCGAGGCGGAGAGCGACTTCCGGTTCATCGACGTATCCGGGTCGAGGAAGGCATAGTCGTCGTCGGGCGAAGCGTCGCGGACCTCGGCGATGTACCCCGCGCCGTGCACGCGCGCCAGTTGCTCCGCCGTCGCCTCCGGCGCCTCGTGCTCGTCGAGCTGACCGCCGAACCCGGATGCGTCGAGCGCATCGAGCACCGCCTTCAGGCGTTCGGGCGACTCCGGGTGGTGCATCCCCATCTCGTGGAGGATGCAGTCGGGATGGGTGACGAGCGCGACCGGCACGGCGAGCCCGATGCTAGAAACCCTGCCGCGTGATCGACTTCGAGCCGGAAAGCGCGGGAAGCCCGAAGGCGGGGTTGGTGGACGCGAGCCCCGGAGGCGGGGAGATGTTGTAGGTGAACACGCCGCGTCCCGCATCGGTGAACTCGAAGCGGTACGAGCCTATTTCCTGCATGTTGCGTGCCGACGGGCTCCAGGCCTGTGCGAAGGGCGTGGCCATCAGCACGTACATCAGGCCCGAGTACGTGGTGGGGGTCGACCAGCTGCCGCCCGGCATGACCAGCCAGAGCGGCACGTTGGCGGCACCACCCGGCGAGGCGGGATCGACCGCACGCGGATCGTACGTGTACCAGACCGCGAAAAGGGCGTCGACCGTTCCGCCCACGGGGAGCTTCTGGCGGATGCTGATCCCCCAGCCGGACTCCGCGGCGTTCCACCACATGTCGGTGTAGTCGATCGCCGGCTTCACCTGTGCCGTCGCGTGGAGGCCGGCGGTTGCGGCCAGGGTGGCCAACACGGTCATCATCTTCATCGCAAACTCTCCGGAAGTGCCGAGGCCGCCCGGGCCGGGCCGCGCGCCACGGCGAACGTTGTCGGATCTCGGGGATCGAAGCTCAAGGTCCCGGGGCCGGTTGCGCTGCCGAGAGGGCCCATTTCCCCATGCTATCCTGAAACCGGACAGGAGTCCGACCCGCAGTATCCGCAAACGGTTCCCGAGACCCGACCCGATTCCATGCTCATCGACGCTCGCGCCCGCCTTTCACCCAATCCCGTGGAGGACGTGGTCGCCCGCGCCTCGCGGGTGATCCTGGGCAAGGAGCGCCAGATCCGCCTGGCGATGGCCTGCATTCTCGCGCGCGGGCACCTGCTCATCGAGGACGTTCCCGGCGTGGGCAAGACCACGCTCTCGCACGCGCTCTCGCGCCTGCTGGGCCTGGACTACCAGCGCATCCAGTTCACCTCCGACCTGCTGCCGGCCGACGTGATCGGCGTGTCGATCTTCGACCGCGAGAACTCCACCTTCCGCTTCCATCCCGGCCCGATCTTCTCCCAGATCATCCTCGCCGACGAGATCAACCGGGCGAGCCCCAAGGCGCAGAGCGCGCTGCTCGAGGCGATGGAGGAGCACCAGGTGACCGCCGAGGGCGAGACGCGACCGCTTCCGGAGCCCTTCTTCGTCATCGCGACCCAGAATCCGCTGCACCAGGTAGGCACCTTCCCGCTTCCGGAGTCGCAACTCGACCGCTTCCTCATGCGCCTGCGCCTCGGCTACCCGGATGCGAAGGCCGAGCGAGAGCTTCTCAAGGGCGAGGAAAGACGCGACCTGATCTCGCAGCTGGAACCGGCGATGAGCTCCGCGCAGCTGATAGAGCTGCAGCGCGCAGTGACCGCGACCCAGGTCTCCGAGGCGCTGCTCGACTACGTCCAGGCGCTGGTGGCACATACGCGCCTGTCTCCCAAGTACGCGCAGGGCCTTTCGCCGCGAGCCGCCCTGGCGGTGCTTCGCGCGGCGCAGGCCTGGGCGATGATGCAGGGGCGCCGCCAGGTGCTTCCGGAGGATGTCCAGGCCGTCCTCCCCTCCGTGGTCGGCCACCGCCTGCACGGCACGGGGGAGTCGCAGAAGGGCGGATTCGACGCGGCCTCGGATCTCCTCACCGCCGTCGCCATCCCCTAGGCCTTCGCGGGCGATGTTCGCCGACCTGAGGCAGACGATCGCCGACTGGATCTTCCGGGCGCGCCATCCCGAGTCGCCCCCGGTCACCCTCGTCCAGCGGCGCATCTTCATCCTTCCCACGAAGCAGGGATACCTGTTCGGCCTCGTGCTGCTGGTGCTGCTCCTCGCGTCGATCAACTACACGCTCTCGCTCGGATTCCTCCTGACGTTTCTCCTCGCGGCCATGGGCGGCGTGGCCATGCTGCACACCTGGAGAAACCTCGCGCATTTGAGACTTCGGCCCGGGCGATGCGACCCGGTCTTCGCGGGCGACACGGTGTACTTCCGCGTGGTGATCGAGTCGCCGTCGCGCGAGCGCTTCGCCGTCGCCATCCGGCGCCGCGGCGAGAACCCCGCGTACGCCGACGTGCGCTCCCACGAGCCGTCGCTCGCGAGCGTTCCCGTCGCCGCGCCGCGCCGCGGGCGCCTCGCCTGCGGGCGCCTGGAGATCTTCACGCGTTACCCCGTGGGACTATTCCACGCCTGGTCGTACTTCGATTTCGGCCTCTCCGCGATCGTCTATCCCCGGCCGGACGCCATGGCGGGGCTGCCGCCGCAGCAGACGCTCGCAGGCGAGGACGAAGGCATCCCGATCCCCGGCGACGAGGATTTCGCCTTCCTGCGCGGTTACCGTCCCGGCGACCCGCCGCGGCAGATCGCCTGGAAGGCGCTGGCCCGAGGCGACGACCTGCTGACCAAGGAGTTCCAGGCGACCGCCTCGGCCGAACTGTGGCTCGACTGGCTCGACGCACGCGCCCCCGATCCCGAGGCGAGGCTTTCCGTACTCGCGCACTGGGTGATCGAGGTCGAGCGGCTCGGGCAGTGCTACGGCCTGCGCCTGCCCGGCACGGTCATACCGCCCGGTCGCGGCGATGGGCACCGCGCGCGCTGCCTCGAGGCCCTCGCGCTGCACGGCGTGGGACACGGACCGTGAGCGGCGAGCTTCCCCACAAGGCGCTCGACGTCCGCAACGTCCTGTGGCTGCTGTCGTCGATGGCATTCGTCGTGGCGCCCCATGCCCAGCGGCTGTCGAACTGGGTCGGCGTCTTCTTCGGCCTGGTGGTGGCGTGGCGCGCCTGGATCGCGTGGAGGGTCTCGCGCAACCCGCCGCGCTGGCTCGTCTTCGCGCTCACCGCGGGCGCCGTCGCGGCGACCTTCGTCGCCTACGGCCGGATCATGGGCCGCGACGCCGGCACCACGCTCCTGGTCCTGATGACCGCGATGAAGTTGCTCGAGATGAAGACTTCCCGCGAGGTCGTGCTGGCCATCCACCTCGGGTTCATCCTCGTGATGACGAACTTCCTCTTCTCGCAGTCGATCCCGTTCGGCGTCTACATGCTTGCCTGCGTGTGGCTCTTCGTGGCCACGCTCGTGGGGCACCAGCGCGGCTTCGGGCGCACGCCCACCGTCCGGGAGCGGCTCGTCCCCGCTGGCATGCTCCTCGCGCAGGCGGTGCCGCTCATGATCGTGCTCTTCCTGCTCTTCCCGCGCGTGCAGGGGCCCCTGTGGGCGCTTCCGCAGGACGCGCACGCAGGGCTCTCGGGCCTTTCGGACTCGATGACGCCGGGAAACATCTCCAAGCTGATCCAGTCGGAAGCCACCGCGTTCCGCGTGCAGTTCGAAGGCGACATTCCGCCCTACAGCCTGCTCTACTGGCGCGGCCCGGTCCTGTGGGACTTCGACGGGCGGACGTGGAAGGTACCCGAGTTCACCATCGCGGGCAGCCAGGAGTACGCCCGGGCCGAGCGCCCCGTGCGCTACGCGGTGACGGTGGAGCCCCACGGCAAGCACTGGCTCTTCTCCCTCGACGTGCCGGGAACGCTGCCGCGCGGGGCGGGCATCCGCCACGACCTGCAGATCCGCTCCATTCGCCCGGTGGATACGCGCATCCGCTACGAGATGATGTCCTTCCTGGACTACCGCTACGGCGAGCGCCTGCCCGCGGGTTTTCGAGCGCGCGCCCTGTCGTTCGACGAGCGCCGCAATCCGCGCACCGTCGCGCTCGGCCGAAGCTGGGCCGCGGAGGCCGGCTCTCCCACGGAGGTGGTCAACCGCGCCCTGCAGCTCTTCAATGCCCAGTTCACCTACACGCTCGAGCCGCCGCTGCTCACCTCGGATGATCCCTACGACGAGTTCCTCTTCGAGGCGAAGCGCGGGTTCTGCGAGCATTACGCGGGGAGTTTCGCGTTGCTCATGCGCGCCGCGGGCATCCCGGCGCGCATCGTGACCGGCTACCAGGGCGGCGAGGTGAATCCCCTGAACCGGGAGCTTCTCGTGCGGCAGGCCGATGCGCACGCGTGGGTGGAAGTCTGGCTGGAGGAGCGCGGCTGGCTGCGGCTCGATCCCACCTCCGTGGTCGCGCCGAACCGGATCGATGGCGGCATCGACGCCGCCCTCGGCCCCATCGGCATGATCCCGTCGCTCATCGCGGCAGATCGCCTTCGCGTGCTGGCCGCCCTGCGCTTCGCCTGGAGCGCGCTCGACAGCCAATGGAACCAGTGGGTGCTGGGCTACAACGTCGATCGCCAGCGCCAGTTCCTGTCGAGCCTCGGCCTGGAGATCACCAACTGGAAGGACCTCGCGCTCTGGCTCACCGTGGCCACGCTCGCGGTGGGCGGCCTCCTGGGCCTGGGGCTGGTCCTGCGCGACCTTCCCGCGCGCCGGGATCCCGCCGTGCTCGCCTGGGAGCGGTTCTGCGGCAAGCTGCGCGCGGCGGGCCTGGCGCGCTCCGCCCACGAAGGGCCCGTGGATTATCTCGCGCGCGTGGAGGCCAGGCGCCCGGCGCTCGCGAAGGCGGCCCGCGAGATCACCGAGCGCTACGTGCGGGGCCGCTACGGCGAAGGACTCACGAAACGCGAAAGCCGCGAGCTCCTCGCCCTCGTGCGCCGCTTCCAGCCTTCCTGAGCGGCTACGGCGCCGGCAGCACCCGGGCCGGATCGACGGGCTTGCCCTGGCGGCGGACTTCGAAGTGGAGCTTCACCTCGTCGGTGTCGGTCGCGCCCATTTCCGCGATCTTCTGCCCCCGCTTCACTTCCTGCTGCTCCTTCACGACGATGTTCTCGTTGTGGGCGTACGCCGAGAGCCAGGTGTCGTTGTGCTTGATGATCACCAGTTTTCCGTACCCGCGCAGGCCCTGCCCGGCGTAGACCACGCGCCCGGCGGCGGCGGCCACAACGGGAGCGCCTTTCTTGCCGGCGATGTCGATGCCCTTGCCCGCCTCGGTGAACGCGGCGAGCAGCTTGCCCTTGACCGGCCACATCCAGTCGACTCCATCGCCCTGGGTTCCGGCCGCGGGACGCTCGGTCTCTGTGACGGGGCCCGGCGCCGCGGTCGGTGCTGCTCCCGGCTCCGCGGGCGCGTCGAGGGCGGAAAGTTGCGCGAGGGCGCGATCCGAATAGGGCAGGCGCTGGCCGCGCGGCTCGACCTTGATCGTCGGGGTATTGGCCAGCGGGCGCGCCTCGACGACCGCCCCCGGGCTCGCAAGCGGTGTGGCGACGATGGCCGGCGGGGAGGCCACGGTTCCCGGCGCACCCGCAGGGGCCGCGAGCACGAGCACCTGGCCCACGCTGAGCAGGTTCGGGTTGGTGATGCCGTTCCACGCGGCAAGCTCGCGATAGTCCAGGCCATACTGCAGCGCGATACTCACCAGCGTGTCGCCGCGCTTGATCGTGTGGGTCGGCACGGGTTTCGAGACCGGGGCGGTGGTCGCCTGCGCGGCCGGTTCCACCCGGGGCGCGGGCGGCGGGGCGCGCTCGATCACGGGCGCCGGCTGGCGCGTGGCGCAACCCGCGGCGAGCGCGAGGGCCCCGATCAGGGCGGCGAGGCGAATGGTCAGGCAATGATGCGGCATGGTTTCCTCACGCGATTCCGGGCAGCAGCGGCACGAACCGCACGGCATCGCGCTTCGTGTCGGTGAAGCCGACGGACGTTCGCTCGATCACGTGCAGCCACTGCTCGTCGGTTCCCACGGGAATCACGAGGCGTCCGCCGACGGCAAGCTGCTCCCTGAGCGCCTCGGGGATGTGGCTCGCCGTGGCCGCGCAGAGAATGCCGTCGTAGGGCCCGCCCTCGGGATAACCCCGGTGACCGTCGGCGTGCTTGAAGCGGACGTGGTAGATGCGCAGGTCGCGCAGGTTTCTCCTCGCCTTGTCCATGAGCGGGGCGATGCGTTCGAGCGTATAGACCTCGCGCACGAGCTTCGCGAGGACGGCCGTCTGGTATCCGCAGCCGGTGCCGACCTCGAGCACCTTCGCCACGGGGCCCTTCTCCAGCAGGAGCTGGGTCATGAGTGCGACGATCGTGGGGCTCGATATCGTCTGGCCGTGGCCGATGGGCAGCGGTGTGTCCTCGTAGGCGCGGGAGGCGATGCCGGGTTCGACGAAAACGTGCCGGGGAATCTCGCGCATCGCGGCGAGCACGCGCTCGTCGACGATCCCGGACTTGCGAAGCGCATCCACCATTCGGCCGCGCGTGCGGTCCGACGTCATCCCTATTCCCGGGGACGCGCTCATGGGCCAAGCGCCGCCGTCGCCGCGCTCATGCCGCCAGCCACTGGCCGATGGCGTCCATCTGGCCGGCGTGCGTCAGGTCGACCTGAAGCGGCGTGACGGAGACCGCCCCCCGCTCGAGCGCATGGAAATCGGTGCCGGGTCCCGCCTCGCGGGCCGCGCCGGCCGGCCCCACCCAGTAGACGGTGTCGCCCCTCGGGTTCACGCCCTTCACCACCGGCTGCGCCTTGTGTCGGCGCCCGAGGCGCGTGACTTCCATGCCGGCGAGCTGGTCGTAGGGCAAATCCGGAACGTTCACGTTGAGGAGCAGCGGCTCCGCGGGCGGCTCGCGGCGAATGCGCTCGACCAGCTCGCGCGCGACCCGTGCCGCCGTCGCGTAGTGCGCGAATTCCTTCCCGACCAGGGAAACGGCGATCGCAGGGACGCCCAGGAGATAGCCTTCCGTCGCAGCGGCGACGGTGCCGGAATAGAGCGTGTCGTCTCCCATGTTGGAGCCGGAATTGATTCCGGAGACGACGATATCGGGCTCGATGTCCAGGAGGCCCGTCACCGCCATGTGCACGCAGTCCGTGGGCGTGCCGTTTACGTAGAAGAAGCCGTTGCTCGCGCGGTGCAGCGACAGCGGACGGTCGAGCGTGAGGGAGTTCGACGCGCCGCTGCGGTCGCGCTCGGGCGCGACCACCGTGATGCTGCCGAGGGTGGCCAGCGAATCGGCGAGCGCAGCAAGGCCGGGGGCGAAGTAGCCGTCGTCGTTCGAGAGGAGAATGCGCATCGCGGGGGCGGTTTCGCCCGGGGGTTTTTTGCTGCGCGATTATACCCGAAGGCCCCCGGCCGGCCCGGGCCCGTGGGCTAGAATGGCGCGAGCCTTCCGTCACCCCGGACCATGCCGATCCCCGTTTCGCGCTTCGCGCCCGCCGCCGTCGCCGCGCTGCACGCGACGCCCGCCGCCCCGATTGCGGTGCGCGACCGGCACGGACGCGTCGAGCTCCGGTGAGCGCGCGAGCGATGATCGCCGGGGATCGACTCCGCCCGGACCCGCGTGCCCGGGCGGAGGCTTTTCTCGTCCAGGCCTGCGGCGCCTCGCGCGTGGTGATCGAGCGCTGGGACCGCCTGCCGGGCGGCGCCATCCAGGAAAACATCGCCCTCGACGTCCGCGTCGAGTCGGGGGCCTTCGCCGGGCTGCACGAATGGGTGCTGCGAACCGACGCGCCTTCCGCCGTGGCGGTGAGCCGTTCGCGGCCCGAGGAGTTCAGGATCCTCCGTGCGGCCGCGGGCGCGGGCGTGCGCGTGCCCGAGCCGCTCTTCGTCTGCGACGACGGCGAAGGACCCGACTTCTTCGTGATGCGACGCATGCCCGGCGTCGCCGCGGGCCACCGGCTCTCGAAGGACGACCGCCTGGTTCCCGACCGCGGGGCTCTCGCGCGCGAGTTGGGGGAAAACCTCGCGCGGTTGCACCGGGTGACGCCCGCGCCCGCGCTCGACTTCCTCGGCGAAGCACCCGCGGATCCGGCGCGTGCTTCGATCGCGGCGTACCGCGGCGACCTCGATGCACTCTCCTTGACCCGCGGCGAGGCCTGGCCGGCGCTCGAGTGGGGCCTTGCGTGGTGCGCGCGAAACGCGCCCGATCCCCTGCCCGCCTGCCTGCTGCACCGCGATTACCGCACCGGAAACTATCTCGTGCACGAGGGCAGGCTCGCCGCCGTGCTCGACTGGGAATTCGCGGGCTGGGGCGATCCGCGCGAGGACCTGGGCTGGATGCTCGCGCGTTGCTGGCGCTTCGCCCGGCCCGACCGGGAAGCCGGTGGCGTCGGCTCCGCGGACGATTTCCTCGCGGGCTACGCCGCGGCGGGAGGTCGCGCGACGGCCGTGGAGGAGACGCGCTACTGGCAGGTGATGGCGCACCTGCGCTGGGCGGTGATCGCGCTGCAGCAGGCCGAGCGCCACCGCTCCGGCTCGCAGCGCTCCCTCGAACTCGCGCTGACCGCGCACATCGTTCCCGATCTCGAGCACGAGATCCTCGACCTCACGAAAGGCATCGCATGAAAGTCGAACCCGCGGCAGCCGACCTGCTCGACATCGCCCGCGCCACGATCCTCTCCGACATCGTCCCGGCGCTGCCCGGGAACCAGCGCTACGCCGCACTTATGGCCGCCAATGCGCTGGCAATCGCAGGTCGCGAACTCGCCCTGCCTTCGACCGGCGCGGACGAGATCGCGCGCCTCGCGGCACTTCTCGGCGACTGGTCCCCCGGGGCGGATCCCGGCGAGGCACTCCGGGACGCCACCGCAAGGCTCGCGGCACGGGTGCGCGAGGGACGATTCGACGAAGGCGGGGCGCGCGTCCTGCTCCTTGCGCACCTGCGCGAGACCACGCGGGCGCGGCTCGCGGTGAGCAACCCCAGGCTGCTCGCCGGCCAGGAAGGGAAGGCGTCATGAGCAACGATCCCCTCTTCGATGTCCGCGGCAAGGTCGCGCTCGTCACGGGCGCTTCCAGCGGCCTGGGTGAGCATTTCGCCCGCGCGCTCGGCGCGCGCGGCGCCGTGGTGGTGGCTGCCGCCCGCCGCATGGACCGGCTGCAGGCGCTGGTGGGCGCGATCCGGGCCGAAGGCGGCACCGCGCACGCAGTCCAACTCGACGTGGCCGATCCGGCGAGCGTGGATGCGGCCACGGAGAGTGCGGCCGGGCTCGCCGGTCCCATCGACATCCTCGTGAACAACGCCGGCGTGGCCGACACCAAGGCCTCGATCGAACTCACCGAAGCCGACTGGCGCCGGGTCCTCGACACGAACCTCGACGGCGCCTGGCGCGTGGCGCAGGGGGTGGCGAAATCGATGATCGCGGCGAAGCGCCCCGGCAGCATCGTGAACATCGCCTCGATCCTCGGCCTGCGGCAGGCCACGCATCTCCTCGCCTATGCCGCGGCGAAGGCCGCCCTCGTCCAGGTCACCAAGGCGCTCGCCCTGGAGTGGGCGCGTTACGGCATCCGCGTGAACGCGATCGCCCCGGGCTACATCGTCACCGACATGAACCGCGAGTTCTTCGCCTCCGAGCCCGGCCAGGCGATGGTGAAGCGCGTACCCCAGCGGCGGATCGGCGAGCCGCGCGACCTCGAGGGCGCGCTCCTGCTGCTCGCGAGCGATGCCGGCGCGTACATGACGGGCTCGGTCGTCGTCGTGGACGGCGGCCATGTCGTCAATTCCCTCTAGGACGCCGCCATGGACCTCACGCTGCCCGCCGCCATCGAGGAGTACCGGCTCCGCTACCGGGATTTCGTGCGTTCGGAGGTCCTGCCCCTGGACAACGACCCTGCGTCGTTCGACGGGCACCAGAACATCCGCGCCGACGTGCTCGAGGGCTTGCGCGCGCGCGCGCGGTCGGCCGGGCTGTGGGCGCCGCAGATGCCGAAGGAGCGCGGCGGCCAGGGCCTGCCGGTCGTCGGCATGGCGGCGTGCTACGAGGAACTGAACTACTCGCTCTTCGGCCCGGTGAGCGTGAACTGCGCCGCGCCCGACGACGGCAACATGATCCTGCTGAACAAGGTCGGCACGCCCGCCCAGAAGGAGCGGTGGCTGCAGCCCATCGTGGACGGGCGCGTGCGCTCGTCCTTCGCGATGACCGAGCCTCACCCGGGCAGCGGGTCCGACCCGGCGATGATGCTCACCACGGCCACGAAGCAGGGCGACCGGTGGGTGGTGCGCGGGCGCAAGTGGTTCATCACCGGGGCCGAGGAGGCGAAGCACTTCATCGTCGTCGCGAAGACTTCCGAAGACCCGCGCAAGGGGCTCACGGCGTTCGTCTTCGACCGCGACGACCCCGGCTGGCGGATCACGCGGCGCATTCCCATCCTCGGCCCCGAGGAGCACGGCGGGCACTGCGAGCTCGAGTTCGACGGACTCGAGATCGCCGACGGGAACCGGCTCCTGAACGTCGGCGACGGCCTGAAGGTCACGCAGATCCGCCTGGGCACGGCGCGGCTCACGCACTGCATGCGCTGGCTGGGCCTCGCGAAACGCTCGCTGGACATCGCCGCGGACTACACCGGCGTGCGCCTGAGCGGCGGCAGGAAGCTTTCCGAACGCGAGAGCGTGCAGATGAAGCTCGGCCACTGCGCGATGCAGGTCGAGATCGGCCGCCTCCTCACCATGAAGGCCGCAGTCCTCCTCGACAAGGGCGACTTCGCCCGCAAGGAGATCTCGATGGCCAAGGTGCAGGTGGCCGATGCGCTCCACCTCTGCGCCGACACGGCGATCCAGCTCTGCGGCGCCCGCGGCTATTCGACCGACACGCCTCTCGAGTGGATCTACCGCTATGCCCGCCAGGCGCGGCTCGTGGACGGTGCCACGGAGGTGCACCAGCAGGTGCTGGCGCGGTCCTTCCTGGAAGAGCGGGGAGATTTCTGGCGATGGCCGTGAAACGGCGGCAGCCCAGCGAAGCCGAGATCGCCGTGCTGGAAGCGCTGGCCCTCGAGGGCGAGTCGCTCGCGATCCAAGGAGACGGAAAGCCGGCCTGCCGCCTGCGCCTTCTGCTGGTCGACCCCGCGCGGGAGTTTCTCGTGCTCGGGAGCAGCGGCGAAGCATCCCGGGACAGAAGCCTCGTCGAGCAGCCGAGCCTCGAGCTTTGCGTCGAATGGGGCGAATGGCGCATCGCCTTTTCGGCCGACCGGCCCGTGCCTGCTTCGCACCAGGGAGTTTCCGCGATTCGCGTCGCGTTTCCGGAATCCCTGTCGATCACGCGGCGGCGGCTCCACGAACGTACGGAGATTCCCGGGAGCGCGCCGCTGCGCTGCGTCGCCCATTCAGGCACCGGGGCCATCTTCGAGGCAATCGTCACCAACGTGAGCCAGGGCGGCGTCGGCCTGCAGCTCGATTTCGCGGGCGCATCCCTGGAACCCGGCATGGTCCTTCCCGGTTGCCGCCTCGAAGCGGCGGGCAGTGCGCCTGCGATCGTTGATCTCGAGATTCGCCACACGACTATGACGACGCTGCCCGACGGCCGGCGCGTGTCCCGCGCCGGATGCCGGTTCGCGAACCTCTCCGCCGAGGCGGCGAAGCTCGTGGCCCGGTACGTCGCCGTCCGGCCCCAGGCCGACTAGGCGTAATCGGCCACCGGCACGCAGGAACAGGCGAGGTGCCGGTCGCCGTAGACATTGTCCGCGCGGCCCACGGGTGCCCAGTACTTCGCTTCCCGCAGCGACGCCACCGGATAGGCCGCAAGGCTGCGCGGATAGGCGTGCTTCCACGCGTCCGCGTTCACCGCCGCGGCCGTGTGCGGCGCGTGCCGCAGCGGGTTGTCCTCGCGGTCGAGACGCCCCTCCTCCACGGCCCGGATCTCCTCGCGAATGGCGATCATCGCCTCGCAGAAACGATCGAGCTCGGACTTCGATTCGCTCTCCGTGGGTTCGACCATGAGCGTTCCGGGCACGGGAAACGACATCGTGGGCGCATGGAAGCCGTAGTCGATGAGGCGCTTGGCCACGTCCTCGACGGTGATGCCCGAGGTCTCCTTGAGCAGGCGCAGGTCGAGGATGCACTCGTGGGCGACCAGCCCGCCCGGCCCCGTGTACAGGACCGGGAAGTGGGGGGCGAGGCGCCTGGCGACGTAGTTCGCGCTCAGGATCGCGACCTCGGTCGCATCCTTGAGTCCTTCGCCGCCCATCATCGCCACGTACATCCACGAGATGGGAAGGATCGAGGCGCTGCCATAGGGCGCGGCCGAAACTGCACCGGTGGCAGCGGCGGGGGATTCGAGATACCGGTGCCCGGGCAGGAAGGGCGCGAGGTGCGGGGCGACGGCCACGGGACCCACGCCGGGTCCGCCGCCGCCGTGGGGGATGCAGAACGTCTTGTGCAGGTTCAGGTGCGACACGTCCCCGCCGAAGGCCCCCGGGGCCGCAAGTCCCACCAGCGCATTCAGGTTGGCCCCGTCCACGTACACCTGCCCGCCGTGGGCGTGGACGATCTCGCACAGCCCGGTGATGCCCGCCTCGAATACGCCGTGGGTCGACGGGTAGGTCACCATGATCGCCGCGAGCGCCTTCTCGTGCTGCTGCGCCTTGGCCCGCAGGTCGGCGAGGTCGACGTTTCCGTCCCCGTCGCAGGCGACCACCACCACGCGCATGCCCGCCATCTGCGCCGAAGCGGGGTTGGTGCCGTGCGCGGAACTCGGAATCAGGCACACGTCGCGATGGCTCTCGCCACGACTCTCGTGCCAGGCCTTTATGACCAGGAGCCCCGCGTACTCGCCCTGCGAGCCGGCATTGGGCTGCATCGACACCGCGGCATAGCCCGTGCACTCGACGAGCATCCGCTCCAGGCTCGCCACGAGTTCCCGGTAGCCCGCCGCCTGTTCCGGCGGCGCGAACGGGTGCAGGTTCGCGAACTCGGGCCAGGTGACCGGGATCATCTCGCTCGTCGCGTTCAGCTTCATGGTGCACGAGCCGAGCGGGATCATGGCGCGGTCGAGCGCGATGTCCTTGTCCGCGAGCCGGCGCAGGTAGCGCAGCATCTCCGTCTCGGCGTGGTGGCGGTTGAAGACCGGATGGGTGAGGAATGCGCTCGTCCGGGCCAGCCCGGCCGGAATGCCTTCGTCGGCCCCGTCCAGGTCGGCGGCCGCGAATTCCGCGGGAGTACCGGAGAAGATAGCCCACAGGCCATCCACGTCCGCGCGCGTGGTCGTCTCGTCGAACGAGAATCCGAGCGTGCCGGCATCGATGCGCCGCAGGTTCACGCCGGCCCTGTCGCAGCGCTCCACGATCGCGGCCGTCTTCGGGCCTGTCTTCACCGTGAGCGTGTCGAAGTACGCCACCGCCGGAACCTCGAAGCCGAGCTTCACGAGCCCGGCCCGCGCGATCGCCGTGAAGCGATGCACCCGCCGCGCGATCCTCGCGAGGCCCTCCGGCCCGTGGTACACGGCGTACATGGACGCCATCACGGCCAGCAGGACCTGCGCCGTGCAGATGTTGGAGGTCGCCTTCTCGCGGCGAATGTGCTGCTCCCGCGTCTGCAGCGCGAGCCGGTAAGCCGGGTTGCCGTGGGAGTCCACGGTAACGCCCACGAGCCGCCCCGGCATGCTGCGCTTGAGCGCATCGCGGGTCGCGAGGTAGCCCGCATGGGGGCCGCCGTAGCCCATGGGCACGCCGAAGCGCTGCGCGGAACCGACCACCACGTCCGCACCCCATTCGCCGGGCGGCACGAGCAGCGTGAGGGCGAGCAGGTCGGCCGCGGCCACGAGATGGCCACCCTTCGCGTGCAGCGCTTCGGCGAGCGCGCGGTAGTCACGGATCTCGCCGTCCGCGCCCGGGTACTGCACGAGCGCGGCGAACGCATCCACGCCCGCGAGTCGGCCGGGTGCCGCGACGCGGATCTCTATGCCGAGCGGGGCGGCGCGCGTGCGCAGGACATCGAGCGTCTGCGGCAGCACGTCGTCGGCGACCGCGAAGATCTTCGAGGCGTGGTTCCCGGATCGCCGGCACAGCGTCATCGCCTCGGCCGCGGCGGTGGCCTCGTCGAGCATCGAGGCGTTCGCGATCGCCATCGCGGTCAGGTCGCATATCATGGTCTGGAAGTTGAGCAGCGCCTCGAGCCTGCCCTGGGAGATTTCCGGCTGGTAGGGCGTGTAGGCCGTGTACCAGGCCGGGTTCTCGAGGATGTTGCGCTGGATGACTCCCGGCGTATGCGTGCCGTAGTAGCCCTGCCCGATCCAGCTGCGAAAGACTTGGTTCTTCGCCGCCATCGCCTTCAGGTCGGCGAGCGCTTCGGCCTCGGGCCTGCCCGCGGGCAGCGCCATCGGCGAGCGCCGGCGAATAGCGGTGGGGACGACGGCCGCCATGAGCGCATCGCGCGATTCGAAGCCCAGCGCCGCGAGCATTTCGGCCTGGTCCGCCGCTCCCGGGCCGATGTGGCGGCGGGAGAAGGCGGAGCGTTCCTCGAGCGCATCCAGCGTGGATCGGGCGGCGGGCGGCGGGGCGGCGGCGGCATCGGGCATGGCAAATCCTCAATCGGCGGCGAGTTTCTCGTAGGCGGCGGCGTCGAGCAGCTTGTCCAGGTCGGCAACGTTGTCGGGCTTCATGCGGAACAGCCAGCAGCCGTAGGCATCGGTGTTCACCTTCTCCGGCGAACCGGCGACTTCCTCGTTGCCGGCCAGGACCTCGCCGGCCACCGGCGCGTAGAAATCGGAGGCTGCCTTCACGGACTCGACCACGCCGACGGCCTCGCCGGGCGCGACCTTGCGGCCCGGCTTGGGCGTCTCCACGAAGACCATGTCGCCCAGTTGCTCCTGCGCGTGGTCGGTGATGCCTACGACGAGGGAGCCGTCGGCCTCCCTGCGCACCCACTCGTGCGACGCCGTGTACTTCAGGTCCTGGGGAACGTTCATGTCATGGTCTCCGTGGTGCTCGTGGCGAGGGTCCCGGCCGCCGGGCCGGGGGCGGATTCAGAGGAGGGATCGGCCGTTTCGGACGAAGGGCGGCTGCACCACTCGCGCGGCGAGTTCCTTGTCGCGCACGGCCACCTGCACGACGGTGCCGGGCGCGGTGCCCCGGGGCAGGCGCGCGAGCGCGATGGAAAAGCCCAGGGTGGGCGAGAACGTGCCGCTGGTGATCTCGCCCTCCCCGTCTCCCGCCTTCACCTTCTGGTGCGCGCGTAGCACGCCCCCCTTGTCCTCGAGGGCGAGCCCGAGGAAATCGTGGGCCTGGGGCCGGGTCTCCAGCGCCTTCCGGCCGAAGAAAGGCCGCGGCGTCTTCAGGTCCACGGTCCACGCGAGGCCCGCGTCGAGGGGCGAGGTGGCCGCGTCCATGTCCTGCCCGTAGAGATTCATGCCCGCCTCGAGCCGCAGCGTGTCGCGGGCCCCGAGGCCGCAGGGACGCGCGCCGGCCGCGACGAGCCCGTTCCAGATGGACGCGGCATCCTCCGCAGGGCACACCACCTCGAAGCCGTCCTCGCCGGTGTAGCCCGTGCGCGCCACCATGATGTCGCCCATGCGCGCCGCGCTGAAGGGCGCCAGCCCTTCGCTTCCCGGCCTGGTCTCGGAGAAGGCTTTCCAGAGCGTCTCGCGCGCGTTCGGCCCCTGCACGGCCACCATGGCGAGTTCCTCGCGCGGCGTGATCGACACGCCGTGGCCCGCAAGCGCGTTGAGGGAATGCAGCCACTGGATGTCGGTCTCCGCGGTGCCCGCGTTCACGACCAGCCGGTAAAGGTCGTCGCGGAAGAAGTAGACGATCAAGTCATCGACCACTCCGGCCGTGTCGTTGAGCAGGCACGAATAGAGCGCTTTTCCCGGCGTCGTGAGCCGCGCCACGTCGTTGGCGAGCGCGAAGCGCAGGAATTCGCGGGCGCCCGCCCCCTCGACGTCGACCACGCGCATGTGCGAGACGTCGAAGAGACCCACGTCGCGGCGCACCGCATGGTGCTCCTCGACCTGCGAGCCGTAGTGCACGGGCATGTCCCAGCCCCCGAAATCCACCATGCGGGCGCCGGCCTCGCGGTGGATGGCGTTGAGTGGCGTGGCTTTCGGCATGGCGGTTGCCTCCAGGAAATGAAAAGGGGCCAGGCAAGCCTAGCGTCGCTTGCCTGGCCCCTCTGTCCCTTGTACCTGAGAGATTACGGCGCCGGTTCCCCGTGCCGCGAGCCCCTTCGGTGGACGGCTCTCGCCGCCGCTCTCCAGAGTCCGGGACTGCCTCGCCTCCCCGTGCTGCGCAGGATGCGAACCCGGTTCCGGACGGTCCTTTTGCCTGAGAGTTTGCGGGCGCTACCCCTTCGGCGGCCCCGCGGTGCATTGCGGCGACGCTCTCCCGACCGGATGCCGCCGGAGGCTACGCGGGCCCCCTCGACCTGTCAAACCCGGGAGGTTTGATCGGGCGCAAACGCCGCCATTGATCGAGCGCAAGGGGTGAGGCGCGCTCCGGCCTACGATGGCTGGCAGTCCGCCACCGGCATTGCCCGGACAAGACATCGGCGCTCGAGGGACGCGTGCGGAACGCGACCCGGCGACCCGGCGGCTGCTCGGAGATGATCACCATGGCTGACTCAGGCTCGACGTCCTCTACTTCCCTGCGCGGAAATTCCCTCCTGCACGACCCGGTTCTCAACAAGGGCACCGCCTTCACCGACCGCGAGCGCGACGCACTGGGATTGCGCGGGCTGCTGCCGGCGCGGGTGCACACCCAGCCCGAGCAGGTCCAGCGGGTGCTCAGCAACCTGCGCAGCCAGTCCTCCGACCTCGAGAAGTACATCTTCCTCACCGCGCTCCATGACCGGAACGAGACGCTCTTCTTCCGCGTCGTGATGGAGAACGCCGAGGAGATCATGCCCCTCATCTACACGCCCACCGTGGGCCTGGGCTGCCAGCTCTACGGGCGGATCTATCGCCAGCCGCGCGGGCTCTTCGTGACCGCTGCCGATGCCGGGCGCGTGAAGCAGGTGCTGCAGAACTGGCAGCAGAAGGCCGGGCTCATCGTGGTGACCGACGGCGAGCGCATCCTGGGACTTGGCGACCTGGGAGCCCAGGGCATGGGCATCCCCGTGGGCAAGCTCTCGCTCTACACCGCCTGCGCGGGCATGGACCCGAGCCTGTGCCTGCCGGTGACGCTCGACGTGGGCACCGAGAACGAGGAACTGCTCCAGGATCCGCTCTACATCGGCGTGGTGCGCAGGCGCCTGCGCGGCGCCGAGTACGACGCGCTGGTCGAGGAGTTCGTCGCGGCCGCGAACGAGGTCTTCCCGGGCGTGCTCATCCAGTTCGAGGACTTCGCCAACGCGAACGCTTTCCGGCTGCTGCACAAGTACCAGGACCGCATCTGCACCTTCAACGACGACATCCAGGGCACCGCGTCGGTCGCGCTCTCGGGCCTCAAGTCGGCCATCCGCATCACCGGCAAGAGCCTCGCCGACACCCGCGTGCTGTTCCTGGGCGCCGGGGAGGCCGCCTGCGGCATCGCGGACCTCGTCACCGCCTCGCTCATGTCGCAGGGCCTGCCGGAAGCCGAGGCGCGCAAGCGCTGCTGGCTGGTGGACTCCAAGGGCCTCGTGACCGCCGCGCGGCAGGGGCTCACCGACCACAAGCGCAAGTACGCGCACGAGCATGCGCCCGTCGCGGACTTCGCCTCCGCCGTGAATGCGTTGAAGCCCCAGGCGATCATCGGCGTGGCCGCCGTCGGGCGCACCTTCACCAAGCCGATCATCGAGGCGATGTCCTCCTTCAACGAGCGACCGATCGTGTTCGCACTGTCGAACCCTACCTCCAAGTCGGAGTGCACGGCGGAGGAAGCCTATGCCTGGAGCAAGGGGCGCGCCGTGTTCGCCTGCGGGAGCCCCTTCGCCCCGGTGAACTTCGACGGCAAGACCTTCGTGCCGCGACAGGGCAACAACTCCTACATCTTCCCGGGCGTGGGCCTGGGCGTGGTCGCCTGCAAGGCCAGGCGCGTGACCGACGAGATGTTCCTCGCCGCCGCGGACACGCTCGCGGGCATGGTGTCCCAGGACGACCTGGACCAGGGCAGCATCTACCCCTCGCTCTCCCGCATGCGCGAAGTCTCCGCAGCGATCGCGACCCGCGTGGCAGACGTCGCGTTCGAGCGCGGCCTTGCAGGCGTGCCCAAGCCCGCCGACACCGCCGCCTTCATCCGCAAGAACATGTACGAGCCGACCTACCCCTCGTACGCCTAGCGCAGGAGCAGGACGGCGACGACGGCGATCGCGAGGATCGCCGTTACCGCAATCGCGAGCCGTGCGATGGGCAGCCCGCCGCGGGTTGCGCCGTCAGGTCTCGCGACCTCGACGGGCTCCTCGCCGGCGAACTGCGCCCGGAAGCGTGCGAAGAATTCCCCCGCGATCTTCGCGGCCACGCCGTCGATCAGGCGCGAGCCCACCTGCGCGAGCTTTCCGCCCACCTGGACGCTCGCCGTGTAGCAGAGCCTCGTGCCCGCCTCCGCGGGGGCGAGCGTGACTTCCGCGCTGCCCTTCGCGAATCCCGTCGCGCCGCCGGAGCCCTCGAAGCTCATGCGGTACGAGCGCGGCGGATCGAGATCGGAGAGCGTGAGCTTGCCGGTGAACTTCGCCTTCACGGGCCCAATCACCGCCAACAGCAGGGCGCGGAACTCCGTCTCCGAGACGCGTTCGAGCGACTCGCAGCCCGGCACGCAATCCCGGATCACCTCCGGGTCGTTGAGCGCTTCCCAGACGCGCCCGGGCGGCTCGGGAAGCAGCTGCTCTCCCTTCATCTGCATGGTGTCAACTCCGCGCGGGATGGATTCGGTCCATGGAGTGCAGACTAATGCAATCGCGAGCCCGATCCAAGGCGCGTGCGCAGCCTCTCAGCCCCCGAGCGCCGGGCGATGGAGCAAAACTTCCGGGGAGGCGCTGCGTCAAACTGGCATGGGGCGGCTCCGGAGGCGACAATGGGGTGAGCCGGCCCGCTTCGAAGGAGACCGGCAACGAACGCGGAGAGAGTCCCGATGGATCGCGAGGCATCGCAGCGCGGTGACGATACCGACGAGCGCGAGCGCGCCCTGCTCGGCGTGGTGCGCGAGACCTGCCGCGACCTGCACCGGGAGCGCGTGCATCCCGACGACGTCTCGCTCGACGCTTCGCTCGAGCGCGACCTCGGCCTCGACAGCCTCGCGCGCGTGGAGTTGTTGATCCGCGTGGAGCGCGCCTTCGGCGTGCGCCTGCCGGAGGATACGATCGCCCGCGCCGACACGCCCCGGGACCTCCTCGCGGCGGTGGCCGCTGCACCCCGCGACGCCTCGCAGGGCGCGATCGCGAAAACGCGCGCCGCGCCCGTGGAGCACCTGCGGGCGGAACCCGCGGAGGCGAATACGCTCCAGGAAGTGCTCGAGTGGCATGCAGGGAGGCATCCGGAGCGCAGGCAAGTCACCGTGGTCTCCCCCGATGGCGAGCAGGAGATCACTTACGGCGAGTTGATGGCGGGGGCGAGCGCCGTCGCCGCGCGCCTGCAGGACGCGGGCGTCGAGGCGGGGCAGGCCGTGGCGATCATGCTGCCCACTGGGGCAGCCTATTTCCACGCCTTCTTCGGCATCCTTCTCGCGGGAGGCATCCCGGTCCCGATCTACCCGCCTGCGCAGATGTCGCGGATCGAGGACCACGTGCGGCGCCACGCGGGCATCCTCGCCAACGCCGAGGCCGTGGCGCTGCTCACGGTGGACGAGGCAATGCCCGTCGCGCGACTGCTCGAGGCGATCGTCCCGGGGCTTCGCCACGTGCTGGCCCTGGGCGGGCCCACGGGGGAACGCCGCGCCTTCACGCCGGCCGCGGCGACGCCAGAGGACATCGCGTTCATCCAGTACACCTCGGGCAGCACGGGCAACCCCAAGGGCGTGGTGCTCACGCACGCCAACCTGCTGGCCAACATCCGCGCGATCGGCAAGGGCGCGCGCGTGGCGCCGGAGGACGTCTTCGTGAGCTGGCTGCCGCTGTACCACGACTTCGGCCTCATCGCGACCTTTCTCGCGAGCCTGTACTACGGCAACCCGTTCGTCGTGCTCTCGCCGCTGACTTTCCTCGCGCGCCCTGAAAGCTGGCTTTGGGCCATCCACCGCCATCGCGGCACGCTCACGGCGGCCCCCAACTTCGCCTACGAGCTGTGCGTGAAGCGCATCGCGGACGAGCAAGTCGAAGGCGTCGACCTCTCCACGCTGCGCATCGCGGCCAACGGCGCGGAGCCCGTGAGCCCGGACACGATGGAGCGGTTCATCGCCCGATTCGCCCGGTTTGGTTTTCGCCGCGAGGCCATGACGCCGGTCTTCGGCCTGGCCGAGGCGACCGTGGGCCTGTTGGTGCCGCCCCTGGGCCGCGGGCCGCGCGTGGACCGGATCCGCCGCGACACCTTCGTGCGCGAGCGCCGGGCGGTGCCCGCGGCGCCGGACGATGCAAGTGCGATGCGCTTCGTCGCCTGCGGCCGGCCCCTGCCCGGGCACGGCATCCGCATCGTCGGCGAGGACGGGCACGAACTGGGCGAGCGCGAGGAAGGCATGCTCGAGTTCCAGGGCCCATCGGCCACGCGCGGCTACTACCGCAATCCCGAGGAGACCGCACGGCTCTTCGACGGCGACTGGCTCGTCACCGGGGACCGCGCCTATCTCGCCGAGGGCGAGGTCTGCATCACCGGCCGCGTGAAGGACATCGTGATCCGCGCCGGGCGCAACATCTACCCGCACGAGATCGAGGAGGCCGTGGGCGCCGTTCCGGGCGTGCGCAAGGGATGCGTCGCGGTGTTCGGCAGTGCGGATCCCGACAGCGGAACGGAGCGCCTCGTCGTGCTCGCGGAAACGCGCGAGAAGGAGAATTCCGCCCGGGAGCGGATTCGCGAGGCCGTCCTTCGCGCGGCCTCGGACGCACTGGGCGAGCCGCCGGATGCAGTGGTCCTTGCACCGCCCCATACGGTTCCCAAGACCTCGAGCGGCAAGATCCGCCGCGCGGCGAGCCGCGAAGTGTTCGAATCGGGGCTCGTGGGCGCGCCCACGCATGCGGTGTGGATGCAGTTCACGCGCCTCGCGCTATCGGCGGCGAGTGCCAAGACCGCGGGGTGGCTCTCGGGAGCGCGAGGCGCCGTGTACACGGCATGGGTGTGGGCCATCTTCTGGACCCTCGCGCCGCCCGCCTGGCTCGCGATTGCCGCCACGCCGAGTCCGGCGTGGGCCTGGCGCATTGGCCGCATCGCCGCGCGCACCTTTCTCGCGCTCGCCGGCTTGAGGCTAATCGTGAAGGGTGCCGGCAACCTGCCCAGCGGCAAGCCCTCCGTCGTCGTGGCCAACCACGCGAGCTACTTGGACGGCCTGGTGTTCGTGGCTGCGATCGCGGAGCCGTGCCGCTTCGTCGCCAAGCGCGAGCTGCTGGATCACGTGATATCGCGCGTATTCCTCACGCGGTTCGGGGCGGATTTCGTGGAGCGCTTCTCCGCGGCGAAGAGCGTGGAGGACGCCGGGCGCCTCGCGGCCGACGCCGTGCGCGGCGCGCCGCTCGCGATCTTCCCCGAGGGCACGTTCCGGCGCGCGCCGGGGCTTCTGGAATTCCGGCTCGGTGCGTTTGCGGCCGCGGCGCAGGCGGGCATTCCCGTGGTGCCCGTCGCAATCGTCGGCACGCGCGCAGTCCTGCCCGCGGGGACTTGGGCGCCGCGCCGCCACGCCATCACGGTGACCTGCTGCGAACCGGTCGCCGTCCCCACCGACGGAGCCGATGCCTTTGCCGCCTCGGTCGCGATGCGCAATGCGGCACGGGGAGCGATCCTGCGCGAGGTGGAAGAAGGGGACGCGGGACACCTCGCCTGAGAAGCGCCGTCAGAAAAAAGGGAGGATCGAAAAGGCAACGGGCGGCGATTCCACGCCGCCCGTCGTTCATCGAATGGGATTGGTCGGGGCGAAAGGATTCGAACCTTCGACCCCCTGCACCCCATGCAGGTGCGCTACCAGGCTGCGCTACGCCCCGACCGAGAGCGAAATTATAGCCGAACTGGGGCCCCGCCTAGGCGGGAATGCGGGCATTGCCGCGGAAATGGCGGCGAAACCGCCTATTCCTTGTCGAGCAACTTGAGGATGCTCTTGAGTTCCTTGCGGAGCGTGGCGGGCGAGATGGGCTGCGGGACGGTCATGGTGCCGAGAGCGGCGTAGGCTCCCGTCCGGGACGCGGGCGGCTCCTCGAGGCGATTCCTCGCGCCGTTGATGGTGAAGCCGTGCTCGTAGAGGAGTTCCCGGATGCGCCGGATCAGCAGCACTTCATGGTGCTGGTAATAGCGCCGGTTGCCCCTGCGCTTCAGGGGCTTCAGTTGCGTGAATTCCTGCTCCCAGTACCGGAGTACGTGAGGCTTCACCCCGCACAACTCGCTCACTTCGCCGATCGTGAAGTAGCGCTTGGCGGGGATGGCCGGCAGGTCATTCGTTGCCAGGTTCTCCGTGGCCATTGAAAGACTTCTCCACCAGGGTCTTCAACTTCTGGCTCGCGTGGAAAGTCACCACGCGCCGGGCAGTGATGGGGATCTCTTCCCCGGTCTTGGGATTGCGGCCGGGTCTCTGCGGTTTCTTGCGAAGCTGGAAGTTGCCGAACCCGGAGAGCTTCACCATCTCGCCCCTTTCAAGGGCGATACGGATCTCCTCGAAGAAGGACTCGACCATGTCCTTGGCCTCGCGTTTGTTGAGCCCGACCTTCTCGAACATGAGGTCGGCCAGCTCGGCCTTGGTGAGGGTGACCTTGTCTTTCACGTGCGCGGCAATGCATTGAATTTTTGTGAGAGAAGCTGGCGGACGGAACCCACGATTTCCTCCACCTCTGCATCTGTCAAAGTTCTGGCAGTATCCTGTATAACTATACGAAACGCAAGGCTTTTTCTCCCGGCATCGACTCCCTTGCCGCGATACTGGTCGAAGATTTCGACCTCCCGGACGCAGGCCGGAACGCTTGCCCGGACGGCCTCCAGGATGGCTCCCGCCGGCAGGGATTCATCCACCACCACGGCGAGGTCTCGGCGAACCGAGGGCATGCGCGAGACCCCGGAAAAGCGCGGCGGGCCGCCCGCAAGGAGCATGTCGCAATCCACCTCGAAGAGCACGGGGGGCGATGCCAGCTCGTATTTCAGCTGCAATCGCGGGTGCAATTCCCCTACGACGCCCACTTCACGCCCTTCCGCCAGCACCTGCGCGCAGCGGCCGGGATGGAATGCGGGATGGCGGCCCGGCCGGAACTCGAGCCGCACCGGCCCCGCCAACGCCACGAGGTCGCCCTTTGCGTCGTAGAAATCGGCCACGGACGACTTTTCGCCCCACTGCTCCGGGAACCGGCTGCCGAAGGTGATCGCGGCGAGGCGTTCCGGCTGCTGTTGCGGTTCGGGACCCTCGCCCAGGAAGCAGCGCCCGATCTCGAAGAGCCGCACGCGCTCCTCGTCCCGGTTCAGGTTCGACTTCACCGCAGCCACGAGGCTGCCCACGAGCGTCGAGCGCATCACATCCATGGTGCTCGCGATGGGATTGGCCAGTCGCACCGGGGCGGCGTTGCCCGCGAACTCCTCCTCCGACTGCGAGGACACAAAACTGTAGTTGATCACTTCCTGGAAGCCCAGGTCCGCCGCGGCGCGCTTCAGGTCGAATCGCGTACGCACGCCCTCGGGCATGGCGAGCATCGGAACGCTCGAGCGCGGTGCCCGCGCGGGCACGTGCTCGAAGCCGTGCACGCGCGCGACCTCCTCGACGAAATCCTCCTCGATCGCCAGGTCGAACCGCCAGCTCGGCGGCGTTGCCAAGAGCGCGGTGCCGTCCCGTTTCACCGTGCAGCGAAGCGCTTCGAAAGCCTTCGCCATGGATTCGTCCGGCACTTCGTAACCCAGGAGCGCGCGCACGCGCTCGGGACGGACGCGCGTGGGCGCACGCCCCGGCAGCCGGCCGTGCGCCTCGCTCACCGGCCCCGCCTTTCCCCCGCAGATGGCGAGCGTGAGTTCCGTCGCACGCTCCAGCGCCGCGCGCGTTCCGGCGAAATCGATGCCGCGCTCGAAGCGGTAGGCCGCGTCGCTCGTTAGCGCCAGGGCCTTTGCCCGCCCCTGGATCGCTTCGGGAGCGAACCACGCGGCCTCGAAGAACACGTCCGTCGTCTCCGGGGTCACCATCGTGTCGAACCCGCCCATCACCCCGCCCAGTGCCACCGGACCCGAGGCGTCCGTGATGAGGAGCAGGTTCGGGATGTGCTCCGCCCACTGCTCGGTGAGAAGCTTCAGTTGCTCGCCGGGCCGCGCCATGCGCACGTCGATGGCGCCCTGGAGCTTCGCGTCGTCGAAGGCGTGCATGGGCTGGCCGCGCTCGAGCATCACGTAGTTCGTGATGTCCACGAGCGGGCTGCGGGGACGCAGGCCCGCCCGCTCCAGGCGGCGCGACATCCAGTCCGGCGTCCTCGCGGCGGCATCCAGCCCGCGGACGACGCGCCCGAAGTAATGGCCGCAGGCGGCGGGATCGGAGATGCGCACTTCTCGCGCATCGGGTATCGCGGCGGCGACCGGCGCCTGCTCCGGGAACGTGACCTTCGTGCCCGAGAGGGCCGCGACTTCCCTCGCGATGCCCAGCATCGACAGGCAATCGCCGCGGTTCGGCGTGAGCTTCAGCGTGAGGATCGTGTCGTCGAGGTCCAGGAACCCGCGGATGTCGCGGCCTACGGGTGCGTCCGGCGGCAGCTCGAGCAGCCCCGCATGGTCGTCGGAGAGCCCGAGTTCCCGCGCCGAGCAGAGCATGCCGCTCGATTCCACGCCCCGGAGCTTCGCCTGCCGGATCACGAGGTTCGGCAGCTTCGCCCCCACGAGCGCGCAGGGCACCTTCTGCCCCGCGGCCACGTTGGGCGCGCCGCACACGATCTGCAGCATCGAGCCCGTCCCCGCGTCGACCTCGGCCACGCGCAGCTTGTCGGCGTCCGGATGCGCCGCCACATTCACGACGCGCGCGACGACGATGCCCTCGAATGCGGCCGCAACGGGCGTGACTTCCTCGACCTCGAGCCCGCCCATGGTGAGCACGTGCGCGAGCCGGTCGACGGGCAGATCCACGCCCCCGAACTCCCGCAGCCAGTTGACGGAGACCTTCATCGGAACTGCCTCAGGAACTTCAGGTCGTTGTCGAAGAAGAGGCGCAGGTCGCTCACCCCGTACTTGATCATCGCGAGCCGGTCCAGGCCCATGCCGAAGGCGAAGCCCGAGTACTTTTCCGGGTCGATGCCGCCATTGCGCAGCACATCCGGATGGACTACGCCCGCCCCGGCGATCTCCAGGTACTTCACCTCGCCGTCCTTCCTTTCCCACTCCATGTCGATCTCCACGCCCGGCTCGACGAACGGGAAGTACGATGGCCGGAAGCGGATGCCGATGTCGTCGCGCTCGAAGAAGGCGCGGCAGAACTGCATGATCGTGCCCTTGAGGTCCGCAAGGCTGATTCCCTCGTCGACCCACAGCCCCTCGATCTGGTGGAACATCGGCGAGTGCGTGGCGTCGTGGTCGCAGCGGTACACGCGCCCGGGACAGATGATCCTTATCGGCGGCGTGTGCGACTGCATGTAGCGGATCTGCACGGGCGAGGTCTGCGTGCGCAGCACCTTGTCGGAATCCGCGATGTAGAAGGTGTCCTGCATGCTGCGCGACGGATGGTCGGGGAACATGCGCAGCGCGGTGAAATTGTAGAAGTCGTTCTCGATCTCCGGGCCGTCGGCCACGGTGAAACCCATGGACGCGAAGAGCCGCTCGATGCGCTCCTGGGCCCGCGAGATCGGGTGCAGGCCGCCGGCGGACTGGCGACGACCCGGAAGCGTCACGTCGATCGCCTCCGCGGCGAGGCGCAGCTCGAGCTCGGCGGCCACCATCGCTTCGCGCCGCGCAGTGACCATTGCCTCGACGCATGCCTTCGCCTCGTTGATGGCCGCACCCGCCTTGGGACGCTCGTCGGCCGAGAGCCTGCCGAGTCCTTTCAGGAGCTCGGTGAGCGCACCAGACTTGCCGAGAAAGCGAGACTTCGCCTGCTCGAGGTCGGCCGCGGTCGCTGCCGCATCGAATGCGGCCCTGGCGTCGGCGACGATCTTGTCGATGGAATGCATGGATGGTCCGGTCGGAAAAGAAAAAAGGGGCTCCCGGGAGAGCCCCTCTTCCCCGTTTGGCTTCGACTCAGGCGCCGAGGCTCGACTTCGCCTGCTCGACGATCCGGCTGAAGGCCGGCTTGTCCTGCACGGCGAGGTCGGCGAGCACCTTGCGGTCGATCTCGATCGAGCCCTTCTTCAGGCCCGCCATGAACCGGCTGTAGGTCATCCCGGCCTCGCGGACTGCCGCGTTGATGCGGGCGATCCACAGGACGCGGAATTCGCGCTTCTTGGCTCGGCGGTCGCGGTAGGCGTACTGGCCGGCCTTCATCACCGCTTCCTTGGCGATGCGGTAGACGTTCTTGCGGCGGCCGCGGTATCCCTTGGCCAGCTCGAGAACCTTCTTGTGGCGCGCGCGCGCCGTCACTCCACGTTTTACGCGAGGCATCGTCTATCTCCTTCAGGCGTAGGGAAGCATCGCCTTGACGTGGTCGACGTTGGTCTCATGGACCCCCGCCGTGCCCCGGAGCTGGCGCTTCGACTTCGTGGTTTTCTTGGTGAGGATGTGGCGCTTGCCCGCCTGGCCGCGCTTCACGGTTCCGCCCGGGCGGACCTTGAAGCGCTTGGCGGCGCCACTCTTGGTCTTCATCTTGGGCATGGGTGCCCTCCTTCTCTCTTGCGTTGGCGCAGCAGGTGGCGGAACGGTTCCGCGCTTGAGACCTGAAGTCGCCTTGTACGCCCCGGTGGGGCGCTGCTTCGGGTGCCGCTAGTGCTTCTTCTTCGGCGCGAGAATCATGATCATCTGGCGCCCTTCCATCTTCGGCCATTGCTCCACCACGCCGAGCGTGGCCAGGTCTGCCTCGACCCGCTTCAGGAGCGCCACCCCCAGCTCCTGGTGGGCCATCTCCCGCCCCCGGAAGCGGAGCGTGATCTTCGTCTTGTCGCCTTCGGTCAGGAAGCGGGTGAGGTTTCGCAGCTTGATCTTGTAGTCGCCGTCGTCGGTGCCGGGGCGGAATTTCACCTCCTTCACCTGGATCTGCTTCTGCTTCAACTTGGCCTCGTGCGCCTTCTTGCTCTCCCGGTACTTGAACTTGCCGTAGTCCATCAGGCGGCAAACCGGGGGAACGGCGGTGGGCGCGATTTCGACCAGGTCGACTTCGGCTTCCTCCGCCAGGCGCATGGCTTCCGTTACGGAAACGATGCCGAGCTGGTCGCCTTCCACGCCGACCAAGCGAATCTCCGGGGAATTGATCTCCCCGTTGATGCGAACTGACTTGTTATCGTGAGCGATGCGAAGAATCCTCTTTCAAATCAATGACATGACGAGGATTCCCTTGCGGTGTCCGGTTCCAGTCCTCGCCTCCCGAAAAGCGTTCATTGTCGCCCGGCGATTTCGCCCTTCACGCGCGAAACAAAGGCCTCGATCGGGACCGGTGCCAGGTTTTCACCTGCCCGAGTCCTTGCCGAGACCGTCCGGGCTGCCACTTCCTTGTCGCCCAACACCAACTGGTAAGGAAGCTTTTGAATGCTATGTTCTCGAATTTTATACGTTATTTTCTCATTCCGCAAATCCGCGTCGGCGCGGATTCCGGCCGCGCGGAGGCTCGCCACGACCTCCCGGACGTACGCCTCCTGCCGGTCCGTCACGTTCATCACGACCACCTGGACGGGTGCGAGCCAAAGCGGCATCGCCCCCGCATGGTTCTCGATCAGGATGCCGATGAAGCGCTCCATGGAGCCCACGATGGCGCGGTGCAGCATGACCGGCACGTGGCGCGCATTGTCCTCGGCGACGTACTCCGAGCCCAGGCGCTCCGGCATCATGAAGTCCACCTGCATGGTGCCCACCTGCCAGGAGCGGCCCAGGGAATCCTTGAGGTGATACTCGATCTTCGGGCCGTAGAAGGCGCCCTCGCCCGGCAGTTCCGTCCACTGCGCGCCGCTCGCGCGAAGTGCTGCGCGAAGCGCCTCCTCGGCCTTGGTCCACTGCTCGTCCGTGCCGATCCGCTGGTCCGGGCGGAGCGCCAGCTTCACCTGGATGTCGGTGAAGCCGAAATCCCGGTACACGTCGAAGGCGAGCTTGTGGAACGCCACGCATTCGGGCTCGACCTGCTCCTCGGCGCAGAAGATGTGGCCGTCGTCCTGGGTGAAGGCGCGCACGCGCATGAGGCCGTGGAGCGCCCCCGAGGGCTCGTTGCGGTGGCAGGCGCCGAATTCCCCGTAGCGAAGCGGGAGGTCCCGGTAACTGCGGATGCCCTTGTTGAAGATCTGCACGTGCCCCGGGCAGTTCATCGGCTTGATCGCGAAGTCGCGCTTCTCCGACTCCGTCGCGAACATGTTGTCCTTGTAGTTCTCCCAGTGGCCGCTCTTCTCCCACAGCGAGCGGTCGAGGATCTGCGGGCAGCGCACCTCCTGGTAGCCGTTGTCCCGGTAGACGCGGCGCATGTACTGTTCCACCTGCTGCCATATCACCCATCCCTTCGGGTGCCAGAAGACCATCCCCGGCGCCTCCTCCTGCAGGTGGAAGAGGTCGAGCTGGGTGCCCAGGCGCCGGTGGTCGCGCTTCTCGGCCTCCTCCAGCATGTGCAGGTAGGCATCCTGGTCTTCCTTCTTCGCCCACGCGGTTCCGTAGATGCGCTGGAGCATCTCGTTTCGCGAATCGCCCCGCCAGTACGCGCCCGCCACCTTCATCAGCTTGAAGACCTTGAGCTTCCCGGTGGACGGCACGTGCGGCCCGCGGCACAGGTCGATGAAGTCTCCCTCGCGGTAGAGCGATATGTCCTCGTTCGCGGGGATGGCGGCGATGATCTCGGCCTTGTACTTCTCGCCGATCGACTCGAAGAACTTCACGGCGTCGTCGCGCTTCCACACCTCGCGGGCGACCGGAATGTCCTTTTTCGCAAGCTCGGCCATGCGCTTCTCCAGGGCGGCGAGGTCCTCCGGCGTGAAAGGGCGCTTGTAGGCGAAGTCGTAGTAGAAGCCGTTCTCGATCACCGGGCCGATGGTCACCTGGGCGTCGGGGAAGAGCTCCTTCACCGCGTAGGCGAGGAGATGCGCGGCCGAATGGCGGATGAGCTCGAGCCCCTCCGGATCCTTGTCGGTGACGATCGCGAGACCGGCATCCTGCTCGATGCGCCAGGACGTGTCGACGAGCCTGCCGTCCACCTTCCCCGCGAGCGCAGCCTTGGCGAGCCCGGGCCCGATGGAAGCCGCGACCTCGGCCACCGTCACGGGCGCCTCGAATTGCCGGGTCGATCCGTCGGGCAGGGTGATGCAAACCATGGTTCTCTCCAGATCCGAAATGCGAAAAGCGCGGGCGAACCGCGCTTTTCCGGTGACGAAAAGGGACGCGCCCGCCCTACCGGCACTGCCTCGCGGGCGTCGCAGTCGGCGGTCTCATAACCCGGATGGCCATTCCAGCCCCTTTCATGCCCGGGATTGTAACCTCAATCGGCGGCGAGATTCTCGGCGACCGCATCCGGCGCGCCCCCCGCGGCCGCCAGGCAATCGCGAACCGCCTCGAGGTATTTCAGGCCGTGGCGCTCGTCGGGCTCGAGGTAGGCGCTCTCGGCCCACTCGTTCCACGCGTTGAGGAAGATGATCCGCTCGGGCGCCGGGCGGTTCGCGGTGACCTCTACCAGCTGCCGGAACCAGTAGGCGAAACGCTCGGGCGTGGCGCCCCGGAAGATGCGGGCGCGCTTCACGTAGCGGGCGGTGTTGTCCCAGTCGACGAAGGCGCCGGGAAAGGCCGGGATGCCGCCCTCGCGCTCGACCTTGAGGATGTGCTTCCACACCTTGTCGTAGTCGTAGAACGTGAGGCCGGAGAAGAAACGGTAGCGCACCGCGCGCAGGACGTCCTGTACCCGCTCCGGCAGCATGCGTACGGGAGCGAGGGCGCGCCGCGTCTCGATGGCCGGCACCTCGAAGTCGGGCGAGTAGATCGCCTCGAAGGGCTGGAACTGCATCGTCGCGTCGAAGTGCCTGAGTACCTCGGGCACCGGGAACTCGTACTGCTTCATCGCGACCAGGTAGATGCCCGGCAGCCCGCGGCGGTGCGCCTCCTCGCGCCAGCGCTCGAACATGCGCTCGATCTGCAGGATGCGGTGGGCCCGGTAGACCAGGAACACGGGCTTGCCGTCGACGCGGATCGCCTGTTCGTGGCTCCACGCCCGGAAGAGGTACTCGAAGTGCGCGTCCCAGCGCGCCGGTTCCGGCGTGTAGGTCTGTTCCTGGAGGATGTGGTGGTCGAGCCCGTCCCAGCGCCGCGACCAGGTCTCGTTCGCCCAGGCGAGGCAGAAGGGGAAATCGAGGTTGCGGGACGCGAGGACCTTGTTGGTCGGCTTCTCGAGCAGCTGCTTGCCGTCGAACCAGTAGTGGTAGTGGCAGAAGCCGTGCACGCCGTGGCGCCGGGCCAGGTCGATCTGCCATTCCAGCGTGGCTTCCTCGGACTGGTCGTAGTAGCGCCCGCCCAGCGGCACGCGCGGCTGGCAGTGGCCGCGGAACTGCGGCTGCGCCCTGCGCACGTTGACCCAGTCGGTGAAGCCCTTCCCCCACCACGCGTCGTTCTCGGGAATCGCGTGGAACTGCGGGAAGTACATCGCCACCAGTTTCGTGGCGTCCTTCAAGCAGCCCTCGCGGTGTCGAGCGCCCTGCGCACGATTCGGCGGACCTTGTTCGCCGCTCGCCGCCACAACGGCACCGCCGTGCCGTAAGGGGAGTGGACCGGAAGCGCCACGCCCATCTCGGCGAAGCGCCGGGAAACCTCTTCGCCCCTGGCCGTGAAGTACGCCTTCGCCTCGGGGGTGCGCGACAGCTCCACGAGTTCCAGCACCTCGGGGGCGGCGCGGGCGCCGACCACGATCACGCCCAGCCCGTAGCAATGGTCGAACTCGGCGTGCGGGTAGGCGGCCTTCGTCTCGTCGAAGAAGCGGCGCACGCCGAAGTGCTTGGCCGGCTCGCCGACATTCTCGACCGTCACGTTGACGTCGTGGAAGAGCACGACGCCCGATTCCGACAGCTTCGGCAGCCACGTGCGGAAGTCGTTCGCGACCGCCTCGTACGTGTGCGTGCCGTCGATGTGCAGGAAGTCGACCGTGCCGTCCGCGAAATCCGCGACCGCCGAGTTGAAATCCTTGCGCACGAGGGTCGCGGTCTGCGGATGGCGGGCCGCCATGTAGTCCGCGACCTCGCGAAAGAGCGCCTCGTCGAAGCTGCCCATGTGCATGTCGCCTTCCCACAGGTCGATGCCGTAGCACTTCGTGCCCGCGCCGCAGGCCTCCGCGGCCTGGCAGAACGCCGCGAAGGAGGACCCGCTGTAGGTGCCCAGTTCCACGAGCGTGCGCGGGCGCTGCCGGCCGATCAGCTCGAAGGCGAACGGAATGTGGCCGATCCACCACGGCGACTTGAGCAGCGCCGGCGAGAGCTTCTCGGCCCAGGGAAAGGCTTTCCGAATGTCGTTCATCCTTGCGTTTCCTTCCGTTTCGGTTTCGGATTGCCGCCTGCAGCTTCCGCCGCGAGTTCGTCGTAGGCCGCGCGCACGTGGTCGTAGGCTTCCCGCGTCTGCTCGTAGGCCTTGCGGCTCTCCGCGTAGGCGTCCGTGAGCTGGGCGTAGGCCTCGGTCAGCTGCCGGTACGGTTCCGTGAGGCCGCTCTGCCAGCTCTCCCCCACCCGGAACCGCGCGACCGCCCGCTCGCCTTGAGGCAGCAGGGGATCGTAGTCGCGAACCATGTCCTGGATGCTGCGCGGCGGCGCGGCGGCGGCGAGGCGGCCCGCGACCGAGGCGGCGAGCCCAGGTTCGTCATGCAGCCGCCGCACGGCTTCCACCAGCGAATGGGCATCGGGCTCGAAGAGAAAGCCATTCTCTCCCGGCACGATGCGGTCGCGAAAGCTTCCGAGGTTCGTGGCCACGGGTGGCACGCCCAGGGCGAACAGCTCGCTCAGGGTGTAGCTGAAGGTCTCGGGAACCACCGAGGCCAGGAGGCCCGCGTGCGGCGCGCAGGCGCGCACCAGTTCCCGCAATTCGCCGTGCTCGTAGCGCTCCACGGCGTTCCACCCGAACGCCTTCGCGTCCTCCACGCCCGCCTTGCCGCAACCCAGCAGCGTGATGTCGGCAAGCGCGCGCAGTTCCGGCGCCGCTTCGCGAAGCAGCTTCGCGCCCTTCAGCTCGGTATGCCGGCCGAGGATCACGAGGCGAAGCTTCTCCCGCGCCGCGCGCTGCGGCACGTCCACCGGCCCGCCCCGCAGGTCGATGCCGTGGGCGATGACCTGCATCGGCACGGCGCGAAGCCTCGGCTCGAGATCCTTCAGCGTGGCAGCGACCGAGGGCGAGGGGACCACCACCGGGATGCCCCGCTCGAGCACGAGATCGACGAACCGGTTGCGCAGGGCGATCCACTCGCCGCTGGAAAGGTCCTTGAAGGTGGTGTTGAAGGGGTTCGTGGCCGCGCACCGCTCCAGGTCCGTGGGCGTGCACTGCTCGCAGGGCTTGCCGAAATGCGGGTTGATCGCCTGGCAGATCGGGTAGAAATCGTGGAAGACCAGGGTCGTGGGCAGGGGGAGCGAAAGGGCGTCGAGCGCGTGCCAGATGAGCGAGGAGACGATCACCGCCTCGACCTCGAATTCGCGGACGACCTGCTCGAGGATTCTCCGGTACTCCACGCTGCTCGATGCGGTCGAGCGGATCGGTGTGGCGATGTCCCAGGTGCGAAGGGGGACCAGGGAGTCGGGATCGGCGTACAGGACGATGCGCTGGCCGCCGTCGTCGCCGATCCGGTAGGAGGCGAGGATCAGGTTTGCTCTCGCGGTGTCGGCGCGGACGAAGTCGCGCACCCACTTGTCGAGCCCGCCGCCCCAGAAGTGCATCACGTGCAGCTGCACGGGCCGCGCGTCGAGTCCCGGCGCCGCCATTGCCGCGAAGCCGCGCCCCACAGCGTCCTTCACGGACCGGCGTAGCCCCCCCAGCGGATGATTGCGCAGGTACGCCTCGCGCTCCACGGTGTCGACGGCCAGGGGCTCCGGCGCCATCCCGGCCAAGCCGACGTAGAGATAATCGCAGACCACGCAGGCGAAACCGAGCACGCGCAGGCGGCGCGCGAGCGACGCGAGTCCCTCGCTGGGAACCGGTCGGACGGCCAGCAAGGCGTCGCCGCGAAAATACGCGCAAACCGCATGGGGGACCGGCACCTCGTAGTAGGTGCGGTCGCCGAGGAGATAGGCGGCGCGGTCCGCGACGCGGGGGTCGGTGGCCGCCTCGCCTTCGTCCCGGGGTTCGAGCAGGGCGTGCAGCGGGCTTGCGTCGCACAACGGCGTTGCGACGCCGATCAGGCTATGGGCATGCGCGGCCTTGTGCAGGCGCGCGTCCCAGGCCGGCGGCAGCACGGCGCGCGCATCCACCCACGCGAGGTCGGCGCCCGGATGCCGCGACGAGACGCCTGCGAGGACGCCCGCCGGATCGCCGTGGGCGTCTCCCGCCTCGAGCGACCAGGTAAATGCCGGGGGTTCGGCCGACGCAAGGCGCGCGAGTTCCGCTTTCGCTTCGGCGACCGTGGATGCCGGTGCCACGAAAACGTATCTCGTCCCGGCGAGAACGCCGTGGGCGCGCAGGTCTCGCCACAGGGCCTCCAGCGCCCCGAGGCCATCTTCCCCGATTGCGACGAGCCCGACGGTGGGAACTGGATCCGGCATACGGCGTAGTGTAATCGCGCCCGAGGAGCGCCCTGGACCCGATCGCGGCCTGCGACACGCCAGGCGGCCCTGCAGGACGAGACCGGGGCGGTCCCGGCGGCACGCGACCGCGTCATCGGACGAGAACGGGAAATTGGTAGGCGCGATTGGACTCGAACCAACGACCCCCACCATGTCAAGGTGGTGCTCTAACCAACTGAGCTACGCGCCTGCAAAAGCGAACGGGATTATAGCCGAACTTCGAGCCCGGGAGATCGTGGCACCGTCCTTGCTTTGCCCTCCCGCGCGCGAAGTGCCCGGACCGGCCCGTGCCGGCGCTCCGTTACAGGCGTCACAAACCGGGGCCTGCTGCCATGGCCGAATCGGCGAATCGCTCCCTATAATCTCCGCGTGCCATTGCCGCACGCGGGGCACCGCATAGTCGCGACCGGCCGGGTAGCGGCGGCGCCCGCCAGGAGGAGGAGGAAAACCATGTTCGATTCGAGATATGCACTCATTGCCGCCGCAGCGCTGGCGGCCACCCTGCCCTCCGGGGCCGGCATCGTGCTCACCGTGGCCGGCGAAGCGCGCCAGGAGGTCAGCTCGCCCCAGTTCCAGGAGCGCTACCAGACGCTTGCCAGCTACCTCGGGGCCGGCCTCGGCACGGACGTGAAGCTCTCGATCGGCCACGACTCCACGCGGGAAATCCAGAAGCTGCGCGCCGGAATGCACCAGGTGGTGGTCGGGCCCGCACACATCATCGGCGCGGCGATGCGCTATGGCTACGAGCCGGTGGCCCGGTTCGCCGGCGAGGAAAAGGCGGTGTTCATCGCGAGCAAGGCGAGCGGCATCAAGACGCTCGAGGCCGCGCGGGGAAAGCGCCTCGCCCTGCCCCCCACGGATTCGCTCGGCACTTACCTCGCCCGGGGGGAGATGAACGCGAAGGGCATCGTCGCGAAGCAATACTTTTCCGAGATCAAGGAATACCGCTATCACGAAGTCGCGCTGCTTGCGCTCCTGCTGGGGCAGGCCGACGTCGCGGTCGCCGAGGCGAAGCTCGCCGGCGAATGGGTCGAGAAGAACGGGGGAACGATCTTCCTCGAAACCCGTCCCACGCCCGGCATCGGCGTCGCGGTGAACGCGAAGCTCGACCGGCCGATGCGCGACCGCGTGCGCAGCGTCTTCCTCTCGCCCAACCCCCGCAACGCCGCCGCGGCCCGGCTCTCCGGCGGGCTGGACCTCGGCAAGATGGAGCCCATCGCGCAGGAGGACTACCAGTACGTTTCCACCCTGGGCTACTTCACGCCGCGCCTGCTCACCGGGGCGACGATCGTCAACGCAGAGCAGGTGACCGAACTGCTGAAGAACAGCGCCACGCTCTACGACACCCGGTCGGCGGAGGAATACCGCTCCGGCCACATCCGGGGCGCGAAGCTCCTCTCCTACATCGAGAAGAGCCGCAAGGAAGTCGATTTCGACGTGTCCCTGGATTCCTTCGACGTGGCGAAGCTAGAACCCGACAAGGAAGCGCCCCTGGTCTTCGCCTGCAACGGCGCGGAATGCTGGAAGAGCTACAAGGCCAGCCTCGCCGCGATCAAGTCGGGCTACCGGAAGGTCCACTGGTTCCGCGGCGGATTCCCCGAATGGAGCATCGCCGGGCTTCCCATCGAGCCCGCGGGCACGCTCGCGCAGAAGAAGTAGGCCGCAGCGCGCCACAGGCGCGGCGCACCGACCGCGTCCATCGGGCCGCCTAGAGACGCCTCGCCTGGTCGACGCCGGGCACGTCGCGCACCTGCCGCAGGACGCGCTGGATCGCATCCGCGCTGTCCACCTGCAGGGTGAAGCGCATGTAGGCGTGGGCGCCGCGCGAGAGCGTGTTCACGGCAGTGACGTTGATGCGCTCCCGGGCGACCGCCTCCGAGATGTCGCGCAGCAGTCCCTGGCGGTCGAGCGACACCACCTCGATGTCCGCCGAAAAGGGCGCATCCCCGGTCTTTCCCCAGTCCGCGGGCAGCAGCCGCTCCCGTTGCTCTCCCTCGAGGCCGGTGACGTTGGGGCAGTCCGCACGGTGCACCATCACGCCGCGCGCGCGGGTGATGAAGCCGATGATGGGGTCCGGCGGCACGGGCTTGCAGCACTTGGCGATGAGGGTCGCGATGTTGTTCACGCCCAGGACCAGCACGCCCGAGGACGCCCGCGAGGCCGGTGCCGGCACGACGGTGATCGGCGGCGGCGGCGCGCTGGGCGCCTCGCCCCGCACCGCGATCTCCACCTGCCTTGCGGTGACCTCTCCCCGCCCGAGCGCGGCGAAGAACTCGTCCGTGCGGGCGAAACCGCAGGCCGCCGCTATCCGGTCGTGCGCGAAACTCGTGGCACCCAGCTTCGTGAGTTCCTTTTCCAGCGCCGAGCGGCCGCCCGCGACGTCGACCTCGAATTCCTCGTGCCGAAACCACTGCCGCACCTTGGCGAGCGCGCGCGGGCTCGCGAGATACCCTCCCGAGAGCCAGTCCCGGGAAGGCCCGCCCTGCTTCGCGGAAACGATCTCCACCCGCTGCGCATTGGCGAGCCTGGTCGTGAGCGGGACCATCTGACCATCGACCCGGGCGCCGCGGCAACGGTGCCCGAGATCGGTGTGCACGTGATAGGCGAAGTCGATCGGCGTCGAGCCCGCCGGCAGGTCGACCACGCGGCCCTGCGGAGTGAGGACATAGATCGCATCCTCGAAGAGCCCGCCCGTGGCGCCGCGCGCGCCGTCGCCGTCGCCCAGCACGTCCGCCTTCCACGCGATCACCTGGCGCAGCCAGGCGATCTTCGCGTCGAATTTCTGGTCGGCTCTCCTGCCTTCCTTGTAGCGCCAGTGCGCCGCCACGCCGTGCTCGCTTTGCCGGTGCATCTCCTCGGTGCGGATCTGCACCTCGAGCGTGCGGCCCTCGGGCCCGATCACCGCGGTGTGGAGGCTGCGGTAGTCGTTCGCCTTGGGGCTCGCGATGTAGTCGTCGAACTCCCCGGCCACGGGGGTCCAGAGGTCGTGCACGACGCCCAGCGCCGCGTAGCACTCGCGCACGTCGCGCACGATCACGCGCACGGCGCGGATGTCGAAGAGCTGCTCGAAGGCGAGGTTCTTCCCGTGCATCTTGCGGAAGATCGAGTAGAGGTGCTTCGGGCGGCCCTGGATCGTCGCCTCCACGCCGATCGCCGCGAGCGCCCCGTGGAGCGTTTCCAGCACGCGCCCGATGTAGGCCTCGCGGTCGTTGCGCTTCTCGTCGAGCAGCGCCGCGACGGACCGGTAGAGCTCGGGCTCGGTGAAGCGAAACGAGAGGTCCTCGAGCTCCCACTTGAACTCGGCCACGCCCAGGCGGTTGGCGAGCGGCGCGAAGAGCGCGAGCGTTTCCTCCCCGGCGGCGCGGCGCGCGGCGTCTTCCGCACGGGTGAGCGATCGCAGCTGGACCACGCGCTCGGCGAGCTTGATGAGTACCACCCGCACGTCCTCGGCGATGGCGAGGAGCATCTTGCGCAACTGCTCCGGGTCCGATCCCGCCGAGAAAAGCGTCTCGATCCGGCCCGCGCGGGCGAGCCCCTTGAGCAGCGCGGCGAGATCCTCGCCGAAGGCGGCACGGATGCCGTCCAGGTCGAGTTCCGCCTCGGGGATGGCGCAGCTGACCAGGGCGGCGGCCACCGTGTCCGGGTCCGCGCCCTGCGCGAGGAGCAGGCGCGCGATGGACACGGCGCGCGCGAACCGGTCGTCGCGTCCCGCGGCCTGGCAGGCGCCGCGCGCGAGCTGCAGCGCGCGCAGCGGAGCGTCCGCCAGCGCCGCGCCGAATGCGGCGGCGAGTCCCGATTCCAGCTGTGCGAGGTCGGTCGGTTGTTCGGTGATCACGGGTGCCAGGCGATTTTTCCGGCTGCAGCAGCGATTCTACCTCCCGGGGGCGGCGATCCGGCGCACTCCGCGCACGCCCGGTTTCGGTGCGCGCGCACCACGACGACGCAGGGGATCGTCGCTGCTCCTTTCCGCTCCTTGCGGGCCGCATCGCGTATCCTCGGGTGGCACGAGGCTTGCTCGAATGCGCCAATGACGATGCCGCTGAAGCAGTACTACAACGAGATGATCGCCGAGGACGGGTCGGTGCGGCCGCACTACGCGCAGTTCGCGCAGTGGCTGCGCGACACGCCGCCGGAGCGCATCGCGCAGAACCGCCACGCCGCCGACCTCCTCTTCCATCGCGTGGGCATCACCTTCGCGGTCTACGGCGAGGCCTCCGGCACGGAGCGGCTGATCCCCTTCGACATCGTGCCGCACACGATTCCCGGCGCGACCTGGGAGCGCCTCGCGGCGGGGCTGCGCCAGCGCGTGACGGCGTTGAACCGCTTCCTGCACGACATCTACCACGGCCAGGAGATCATTCGCGCGGGCAGGATCTCCCGCGAGGAGGTCGAGGGCAACAGCCAGTTCCGCCCCGAGATGGTCGGCGTGGACGTTCCCGGCGGGGTCTACGCGCACGTCGCGGGCGTCGACCTGGTGAAGAACGCCGACGGCGAGTACTACGTGCTCGAGGACAACCTGCGCACGCCCTCGGGCGTCTCCTACATGCTCGAGAACCGCAAGATGATGATGCGGCTCTTCCCCGAGCTCTTCGCGCTGCAGTCGATCCGCCCCGTGGACCACTACCCCGACCTGCTCCTCGAGACGCTGCGCGAGGTCGCGCCCCGCAGCGTCGAGAACCCGGTCATCGTGCTGCTCACGCCGGGGCACCACAACAGCGCCTACTTCGAGCACGCCTTCCTCGCCCAGCAGATGGGCATCGAGCTGGTGGAGGGGCAGGATCTCTTCGTGCAGGACTTGTCCGTGTTCATGCGCACGACCCAGGGCCCGCAGCGCGTGGACGTCATCTACCGGCGGCTCGACGACGACTTCCTCGACCCGCTCGCCTTCCGTCCCGATTCCATGCTGGGCGTCCCAGGCCTGCTCTCGGCCTACCGGGCGGGCCGCGTCACGCTCGCCAACGCCATCGGCACCGGGGTCGCGGACGACAAGTCGATGTATCCCTTCGTGCCGGAGATGATCCGGTTCTACCTGGACGAGGCGCCGATCCTCGCCAACGTCCCGACCTACCTGCTGCGCGAGCCTGCGGACCTCGCCTACGCGCTCGAGCACCTCGAGGAGCTGGTGGTGAAGGAGACCCAGGGCTCCGGCGGTTACGGCATGCTCGTGGGCCCGACGTCCTCCCGCGAGGAGCGCGAGAAGTACCGCGGCCGCATACTCGACGCGCCGCACCGCTTCATCGCGCAGCCCACGCTCTCGCTCTCGCAGGTGCCCACCTATTGCGCCGACGCGCTGGCGCCGCGCCACATCGACCTGCGGCCCTACGTGCTTTCCTCCGGCGAGGTGCGGTTCGTCCCCGGCGGCCTCACGCGCGTCGCACTTCGCGAGGGTTCCCTCGTCGTGAACTCCTCCCAGGGCGGGGGAGTGAAGGACACCTGGGTGGTCGACTGAACGCCATGCTCTCGCGCGTCGCCTCGAACCTCTACTGGATGAGCCGCTACGTCGAGCGGGCCGAGAACACGGCCCGCGTGCTCGACGTGACCTGGCGCATGTCGCTGCTGGTGAAGGAGCCGCGCCTGCAGGACCAGGAGTGGTCCGCGCCCCTGAACATCACCGGGACGCTCTTTCCCTTCTCGGGACGCCACAGCGTCGTGTGCGCGCGGGAGGTGCTGCACTTCATGGCCCTCGACCCGGAGAACCCGTCCTCGATCCGCTCCTGCATCCACCAGGCGCGCGAAAACGCGCGCGCGGTGCGCGGCTCGATCACCTCCGAGATGTGGGAGGTCCTGAACGCCGCCTGGCTCGAGATGCAGCAGATGAGCGAGGAGCGGATGAACGCCCGCGGCATTTCCGCCTTCTTCGACTGGGTGAAGGAGAGGAGCCACTTGCTGCGCGGCGTGGCCATCAGCACCATGCGCCGCGACGAGGCCTTCCAGTTCACGCGCCTGGGCACGCACATGGAGCGGGCCGACTCCACCGCGCGCATCCTCGACGTGAAGTACCACATCCTGCTGCCGAGCGTGACCGACGTGGGCGGCGCGGTGGACTACTACCAGTGGTCGGCGGTGCTGCGCTCGGTGTCCGCCTTCGAGGCCTACCGCAAGGTCTACCGCGACGTGATCACGCCCACGCGCCTGGCCGAGCTCCTCATCCTGCGCGACGACCTGCCGAGGAGCCTGCACTTCTGCATGCGCGAGGTCCACGACATCCTCGAGCGGGTGAAGAACGAGCATTGCATCGAGACGCTGCGGCGCGCGGGACAGATCCTCGCGAACCTGCGCTATGGGCGCATCTCCGACATCTTCGCCGGCGGCCTGCACGAGTACCTCACCGCCTACCTCGACGCGATGCAGGAGCTCTCCACGCACATCCAGGCGAGCTTCTTCTCGCCGACGCTGAACGAGTGAGGGCGCGCACCCGCGGGGCATGCGTTATGATTTTGCCTCGCACCAGCCCCCTTGAAATCCCGCCCCCATGACCTACTGCGTCGCCCTCCGCCTCGATGCCGGCATGATCTTCGCGTCCGACTCGCGCACCAACGCGGGCGTGGACCATGTCTCGACGTTCACCAAGATGCGCGTCTTCGAGAGGAAGGACGACCGGGTGATCGTGGTCCTGTCGTCGGGAAACCTCGCGATCACGCAGGGCGTGGTGAACCTGCTCGAGCGCCATCAGCACGCAGCCGAGGGCCAGCTCACGATCTGGAACGCCGAGTCGATGTACGACGCGGCGACCCTCGTGGGGGATTCGCTGCGCGAGATGCAGAGGAAGGACGGCGCCCCGCTCGCCCAGGGCAACATCGACTCCGGCGCGAACCTGCTCGTCGGCGGCCAGATCCAGGGCGAGCCCATGCGTCTCTTCCACGTCTACACGCAGGGCAACTTCATCGAGGCCACCGACGACACGCCCTACTTCCAGCTGGGCGAATCGAAGTACGGCAAGCCCATCCTCGACCGCGTCGTGAACACCGGCACCCCGCAGAAGGAGGCCGCCAAGTGCGTGCTCATTTCCTTCGATTCGACCATGAAGTCCAACATCTCGGTGGGCCTGCCCATCGACATGCTCTGGCTGCCCCGGGACAGCCTGCGCGTGGGCCTGCAGCAGAGGATCCGCGAGGGCGACCCCTATTTCACGATGCTGCGCTCGCGCTGGGGCGGGGGACTGCGGCGCGTGTTCGGGGAGCTTCCCGACCCGGATTGGCTGGAGTGATGCGCGCGCCGGCCGGGATCCGCCCGTGACCATAAAGGTCGCCCTCCACCACCGCACGCGCTACGCCTTCGATCCCGCCGTCGGGCTTTCGCCGCACGACGTGCGCCTGCGGCCCGCGGCCCACTGCCGCACGCCCATCGAGAGCTACTCGTTCACGGTGCAGCCGGCGAAGCACTTCATCAACTGGCAGCAGGACCCCTACGGCAACTGGGTCGCCCGCCTGGTCTTCCCCGAGAAGGCGCGCCTGCTCGAGATCACCGTCGACCTCGTGGCCGACATGACGGTGATCAACCCGTTCGACTTCTTCGTCGACAAGTCCGCCGAGCGCTTCCCCTTCGGCTACACGCCGGACAACGCGCGAGAGCTCGCGCCCTACCTCGAGGTGGAGCCGCTCACCCCGCGCGTGGCCGCCTGGATCGAGCGCGCCCGGGCCCGCCACCTCGCCGCCCCGATCACCACCATCGACTTCCTCGTCGGCGTGAACGGGGACCTGCAGCGGGACGTGCGCTACCTGATCCGCATGGAGGCGGGCATCCAGTCCCCTGAGGAGACGCTCGCGAGCGCGCAGGGCTCCTGCCGGGACAGCGCGTGGCTGCTGGTGCAGGTCCTGCGCCGCTTCGGGCTGGCCGCGCGCTTCGCCTCGGGCTATCTGATACAGCTCGTGGCCGACCAGAAGCCCCTGGACGGCCCGGCCGGAACCGACCGGGACTTCACCGACCTGCACGCGTGGTGCGAGGCCTACGTGCCCGGCGCGGGCTGGATCGGCCTCGATCCCACCTCCGGGCTCCTCGCGGGCGAAGGCCACATCCCGCTCGCCTGCACGGCGCTGCCCTCGAGTGCCGCGCCCGTCACCGGGTCCACGGACGTCTGCCGCACCGAGTTCGAGTTCGAGATGAAGGTCACGCGCATCCACGAGGACCCGCGGGTGACGCGGCCCTTCGACGACGCCGAGTGGGCCGCGATCGATTCGCTCGGCCGGCAGGTCGACCGCGAACTCGCCGACGGCGATACGCGCCTCACGCTGGGCGGCGAGCCCACCTTCGTGTCCATCGACGACATGGACGGCGCGGAGTGGAACTACACGCCGACCTCGCCCCGCAAGGTCGCGCTGGCGGAGGACCTCCTGCAGCGCCTGCGAGAGCGATTCGCGCCCGGCGGGATGCTGCACTTCGGCCAGGGCAAGTGGTACCCCGGCGAAGCGCTTCCGCGCTGGGCGTTTTCCTGCTACTGGCGCCGCGACGGCACGCCGCTCTGGCAGGACGCACCACCGGAGCGCGACGACGCCACGCCACCGACGCCCGAGGACGCGAGGCGCTTCGCCGGCGAGCTCGCACAGGCGCTGGGCCTGTCGCCCGACTTCGTGATGCCCGCCCACGAGGATCCGTGGAAGCTCCTGCGCGAAGAGTCGAACCTGCCCGCCGGCATCGATCCGCTCGCGGCCGACCTGGCCGACGGCGCCGTGCGCGCGGGGCTTGCCTCCCGGGTCGCGGGAATCGCCGGCGTGCCGGCCGGGTTCGTGCTCCCGCTGCGGCCCCTGCCCCGCCCTAAGCCCTCGGATGCCACGCAGTGGGCGAGCTCGCGCTGGCCGCTGCGCCGCGGGCATGTCTTCCTGCTCGAGGGCGATTCGCCGATGGGCTGGCGGCTGCCGCTCGAATCACTCCCGACGGTGCTGCCGGAAGACGACGAGCCCGTCATCGCCACCGACCCCTTCGAGCGCCGGGACGCGCTCGGCGGGCGCAAGCCCGCGCGCACGGCGGGCTCCAAGCCGGGGACGGAAGCCTCTCGAGACTCCCCGCGGGAGGTGGTGCGCACGAGCCTGTGCGTGCAGCTGCGCGACTCCCGGCTGCACATGTTCCTGCCGCCGGTGTCGCTGCTGGAGGATTTCGTCTCCCTGGTGGCCGCGATCGAGGCGACCTCTCGCGCGCTCGGCCGGCCGGTGCGCGTCGAGGGATACACGCCGCCGGACGACCCGAGGCTCGCGCGCTTCGCCATCACGCCCGACCCCGGCGTGATCGAGGTGAACATCCACCCGGCCTCGAACTGGGAGGAGCTCGTCCACCACGTGACGGTGCTCTACGAGGAGGCGCGCGAGGCCCGGCTGGGCACGGAAAAGTTCATGCTCGACGGGCGGCATACGGGAACGGGCGGCGGCAACCACGTCACCCTCGGCGGGCCCACGGCGGCCGACAGCCCGCTGCTGCGCCGCCCCGACCTGCTGCGCTCCCTCATCGCCTACTGGCAGGTGCACCCGGCGCTCTCCTATCTCTTCTCGGGCACGTTCATCGGGCCCACGAGCCAGAGCCCGCGCGTTGACGAGGCGCGCGACGACGCGCTCTACGAGCTGGAGATCGCCTTCGAGCAGCTCGAGCTGTCCCTGCCGCCGGGCGAGTCGAACGAGAAGCCGTGGCTGGTGGACCGGATCCTGCGCAACTTCCTGGTCGACATGACCGGCAACACGCACCGCGCCGAATTCTCCATGGACAAGCTCTACGCCCCCGGAACCGCCACCGGGCGCCTGGGCCTGCTGGAGTTCCGCGCCTTCGAGATGCCGCCGCACGCGCGGATGAGCCTGCTGCAGACGCTCCTGGTGCGCGCGCTCGTGGCGCGCTTCTGGAAGACTCCCTTCCGCGGCCGCCTGGTCGACTGGGGAACGCGCCTGCACGACACCTTCATGCTTCCGCATTTCGTGGCACAGGACCTGCGCCATGTCGTCGAGGACCTGCAGGCCGCCGGCTACGACTTCCGCCTGGAATGGTTCGCGCCGTTCCTGGAGTTCCGCTTCCCGCGCTTCGGCACCGTCTCCTACGAGGGCATCGGAATCGAGATCCGCCAGGCCATCGAGCCCTGGCACGTGCTGGGCGAGGAAGTCTCCAAGGTGGGGTCGGCCCGGTACGTCGATGCATCCGTCGAGCGCCTGCAAGTGCTCGCCACGCACCTCAACACGACGCGCTACGCCGTGGCCTGCAACGGCCGGCGCCTGCCGCTCGCCGCAACCGGCCGGCCGGGCGAGTACGTGGCGGGCGTGCGCTACAAGGCCTGGGCGCCGACCTTCGCGCTGCACCCCACCATCGAGCCCCAGGCGCCGCTCGTCTTCGACATCGTGGACCTCTGGAACGGCCGCTCCATCGGCGGGTGTACGTACCACGTGGCGCACCCCGGGGGACGAAACTACGAGACCTTCCCGGTGAACGCGCTGGAGGCGGAGGCCCGGCGGGTGGCGCGCTTCCAGGCCATGGGGCATTCGCCGGGGCCGATGACGCTCGCCGACGAGGGGCGCAACCCACGCTTCCCGCTCACGCTGGACCTGCGGCGCGCGCCCGAGTCAGCCGCGTAGTCAGGGACCCGCGGCACCACGATCACTCCAGTAGCGGATGCGGACCGACAGCGCGCGGACGGTGGGCACGTCATCCGCCCCGGCCGGGAGCGCCAGGCGAAGGGCGCCCTCGAGGTCCGTGCGCAGGACCCGGGCTCCCTGTTCCCGGTAGCGGGCTTCCACCTCCGGGGACGGCTGGCGGAAGCGGTTGCGCCAGCCGGCGGAGACGATGGCCAGCGAGGGCGCGACCGCCGCCACGAAAGCGGGTGTGGAGGAAGAGCGCGATCCATGGTGCGGCACGAGCAACGCGTGCGCACGCAGGCGCCCGCCCTCCCGGGCGACCAGCTCGGCCTCGGCCCGCCGCTCGATGTCCCCGGCGAGGAGCACCGCGCCCGCGGCCGTGGCGACGCGCAGGACGCAGGACCGGTCGTTTTCCCGCCGGCGGTCGCGCAGGGCCTCGGCCGCCGGATGGAGGATCTCGAAGGCCACCCCATCCCAGTCCCAGCGCAAGCCGGCGATGCACGGTCGCGACGCGGGCACGAACCCGTGGCGAGCGTCGCCCTCCGGCAGCGAGGACAGCATCCAAGGCGGCGCGCGTGCACGGGCGAGCGAGCGAGCGCCGCCCGCGTGATCGTCATCGGCGTGGCTGATCACGAGGCCGTCGAGGCGGCGGACGCCCTCGCCGCGCAGGTAGGGCACGACGATCCTCGCGCCGCTGTCGGAATCCGCGTTCCAGGACGGCCCCGCGTCGTAGGCGAGCGCGCGCCCGGCCGTGCGCACGATCACCGCGAGGCCCTGCCCCACGTCGAGCACGTCCACCCAGGCCTCGCCCGGCGCCGGCGCGGGCGCGCGGAAGAGCGCCAGCGGCAGCAGCAGCGTGACTCCGGCGGCGCGCAACGGCAGGCCGCGCGGCGCGAGCAGGAGCGCCGCGCCCGCGAGCGCGCACGGCAGCGCGGGCAATGGCGCGGCCGCGCCCTCCACCATCGCGCCGGGAAACGATGCGAGCCACTGCAGGGGAACCATCGCGGCCTCGAGCAGCGCGTGCGCCGCGTGCAGTAACGCCGGCAGGGGCAGGAGCGAGCCGCCCAGCGTGAGCGGCACGACGACCATGCTCACCCACGGAATCGCGAACGCGTTGGCCAGGGGCGAGACGAGCGAGACCTCGCCGAAGAGCGCCGCCAGGAGCGGCGCGAGCGCGAGGGTCACCGCCACCTGTGTTGCGACCGCGGCGGCCAGGGCGCGCGGCGGGCGGTCGCGCAGCGAGAGCGTGAAGAAGATGGCACCCACGGCGCCGAAGGAAAGCCAGAATCCGGGCGCGAGCACGGCCCACGGATCCACGAGGACGACCGCGAGTGCGGCCGCGGCCAGCACGCGCGACGGCGACGAGGGCCGGTCCGCGAGGAGGCTCGCGGCGCCCGCGGCGAGCATGACGAGCGTGCGCTGCGCCGGGACGCCGAAACCGGCCACGAGCGTATAGGCAGCGGCGGCGGCAACGCCTGCGACCGCGGCTGCCTTCCGGGCCGCGACGGCCAATGCCAGCGCGGGCACGCGCACCCAGAACCACGCCGTCACCGCGAAGGCGAGGCTCGCGAACATCGTGACGTGCAGGCCGGAAATGCTCACCAGGTGGCCCACGCCCGTCCTCCAGAACACCTCCCAGTCCGCGGCTGCGATGGCGTCCTGCTCGCCGATCGCGAGCGCCACCAGGACGCCCGCGAAACGTGCCTCGCCCAGGCGGGACTGCATCGCCTCGCGCACCTCGCCGCGCAGCCGGTGCAGGGTCTGCGGCCAGCCGGGCTCGTGATCGGCGAGCAGCACCGGCGCGGGCGTGGACCGGACGTATCCCGTGGCACGGATGCCGCGCGCCATCGACCAGGACTCGAAGTCGAAGGCATGGGGGTTGGCGGTGCCGCGCGGGCGCTTCAGGCGCACCGTGAGGCGCCAGCGCTGGCCCGCCCGAAGTTGCGCGGGCGCGGGCGTACCCGCGGACTCCGCGCCGCGCGGGCCATGCCACGCGAGCCACACGCGGGACGGGACCGCAACACCCGCCGCGCCGGGCCGGGGATCGAAGAGAAAGCGCGTTCCCCGCTCCCCGTGGCGCGGCAGGCCGGTGACGACGCCCTCGACTTCGATGTCCCGGCCTTCCATTCCCCGGGGCAGCTCGTCCGCGACACGCTGGTGCGCGCGCCAGGCCGCGAGGTCGTGCCCCGCCGCGAAGCCCGCCGCGGCGACGAGCAGGGACCGCGCGAGCGCCTGCCGTGGCAGGCGCGAGGCGAGCAGGAGCGCCACGGCGATCCCGAGGTATCGCAGGTCCGGCAATGCCGGCGCCTGCTGCAGCACGGCAGTGCCGGCCACGAAGGCGGCGGAGAAGAGGCGCATGGGCGAGGGCGCGCGGCAGGGCGGGATCGGAGTCGAAGGCCGCTACGCTAGAATCCGAGAACGCGCCACCTGGCCGGCGCGCCGACATGATCCGACGCAAGCTCAGGGAAACGCTCCCCTCCCCGGAAAGCATCCGCGGCCATCGCTGGCTGCAGTGGTGCGCGCCGGTGCTCTCGCATCCGCGCCTGTGGCACCTGCACCGGCGCGCCGTGGCCCTGGGCGTGGCCATCGGCCTGGTCACGGGCTTGATTCCCGGCCCGATCCAGATGCTCATGGCCGCGCTGATCGCGATCCCGCTGCGCGCCAACATCCCCGCGGCCGTCTTCACGACGCTCTACACCAATCCGCTCACCTTCGTGCCGCTCTACGTCCTCGCCTACCAGATCGGGCGCCTCGTGACGGGAGAGTCCGCCCCCCTCGCCGTGCCACCGGACATCGGCTGGAGCTGGGAGGGATTCCTGCAGCTCGTGCCCAACCTCTTCGCCTGGATCTCCTCCCTGGGCAGCACCCTCGCCATCGGGCTCGCGATCCAGTGCGTCCTGTTCGCCATCGGGGGCTACGCCCTCACCATGCTCGCGTGGCGCGCGATCGTCACATGGGCTTGGCGCAAGCGCAGGACGCGCAGGGCGGGGACGCGCCCGTGAGGCCACGCTATTGGGACGAGGCCAAGGCGCACCTGGCGAAACGCGACCGGGTGCTCCGCAGGATCATCCGCGCCCACCCCGACGCCAACCTGCGCACCCGCGGCGACGCCTTCAGGACGCTCGCGCGCTCCATCGTCGGGCAGCAGATCTCGGTCAAGGCGGCACAGGCCGTCTGGGACCGGTTCGAGGCGCTCGCGGTCGAGATGGTCCCCGCCCGAGTGCTCGCCCTCGACGAGGAGGCGATGCGCGCCGCGGGCCTTTCGCGGATGAAGCTCGCGTACCTGAAGGACCTCGCTGCCCGGTTCCACGACGGCGCGCTGAAACCCCGGCGGTGGGCGCGGATGGACGACGAGGCGATCGTCGCCGACCTCGTCCAGGTCCGGGGCATCGGACGGTGGAGCGTGGAGATGTTCCTCATCTTCCACCTCATGCGGCCGAACGTGCTGCCCGTGGGCGACATCGGCCTGCAGCGGGCCATGGAGCGCTACTACAACGGCGGCGACGAACTCACCCGGGAGGGCATGCGCGCGATAGCCGGGCCCTGGCAGCCGTGGTGCTCGGTGGCGACCTGGTACCTCTGGCGCTCGCTCGACCCGGTGCCCGTGGAGTACTAGCGTGGACGCGCCCCGCCTGGTCGCGCCCTCGGCCGCCTGGAAGGACTCCTACCGGTCCCTGGTGGACGAGTTCGCCGCCTCGGAAGAGCCCGCGGTGCCCTTCACGCTCGCCTTTCCCAACGAGAATTTCGAGGCCTTCCTCGCCGAACTCGCCGGCGCCGCACGCGGCGTGGGCATTCCGAGCAGCTTCGTGCCCCACTCGACCTTCTGGCTGGTGCGCGGGTCGGAACTGGCGGGCGTGTCGAACCTCCGCCACCGGCTGAACGACAAGCTGCTGATCGAAGGCGGCCACATCGGCTACGGCATCCGGCCAAGCGCGCGCGGACAGGGGCTGGGCCGCGTGCTCCTCAGGCTCACCCTCGTCGAGGCGGCGCGCCTCAATCTCGGCCGCGTGCTCCTCACCTGCGCGAAGGACAACCCGGCGTCCTCCGCGGTGATCGCGGCCAACGGGGGACGGCTCGAATCGGAGGCCTACGTCGAAGCGCGCGGAAAGGTGACCCAGCGCTGGTGGATCGACGTTCCGGGCGGCGCCCCCGCGCAATCCGCCTAGCGGCCGCGCGGACGGCCCTGCTGCTGCTCGAGGTATTGCCGCATGGCCCGCTCGCGGGCCTCGCGCTGCGCCTGCTCGTGGCGGGCGGCGCGAAGGCGCTCCTCCTCGAGTTCCTGCCGGCGCAGGTATTGCTTCTGGCGCTCGAGTTCGACCAGCGCCGCGCGGCGCTCGGCCTCCGCCTCCCGGCGATCGCGTTCGGCCTCGCGCCTTTCCTCGAGCACGAAGCGGCGCTCCTGGCTCGCGCGAGCCGCCTCGGCACGGCGCACCCCCAAGTCCTCGTAGCGGCGCGCGCGATCGTAGTCGGCGCGCTCGCGCTCGATCCGCCGCCGCTCGCTGCGCTCCCGCGACAGCGCCTGCGCCTCCTCCCGGCGCTCGTACAGCTCCTCCAGGCGCGCTTCCTCGATTTCCGCCGCCCGGCGGGCGCTCTCCCGGGCAAGCGTTGCGCGTTCCTCCTCGAGCTGGATCCGCTCCTTCTCGCGCGACTGCTCCATGGCCCAGTAGCCGCCCGCGGCTAGCGCCGCCAGCACCACTGCCGCCGCCGCGAGCCGCCAGGGAACCCGCGGGGAATCGTCCTCTGCGTCGCCCGCCTCCCAGGCGGCGAGCTTCTCGTCGTAGGGAGCGCGCTTGGCGGCGACCGAGAGGGTCACGTAGGCTTCCTTGAGGAGCCTCTCCTCCTCGCGCTTGTCCGCGTCGCTCGCCGCGTAGGCGGGGTCGGCGACCGCCTGCATCTTGCCCTCGAAGGCGAAGCGGACCACCTGCGGGCTCGCGTCGCGGGGAATGCCCAGGACCTGGTAGAAGTCGTGCACGGCGTGATCCGGTGTTTTCTCGCGCGGATTCTACCGCCGCGCCTCAGTCGGTGACGAGGCGCCCGTCGGCCAGGCGGAGGCGGCGATCCATGCGCGCGGCGAGGTCGGGGTCGTGGGTGACCATCACGAACGCGGCACCGTGGCGGCGGTTGAGTTCGACGATGAGGTCGAAGACCTGGCCGGCGGTGGCGCGATCCAGGTTGCCCGTGGGCTCGTCGGCCAGCACGCAGGCCGGTTGCGTGACCAGCGCCCGGGCCACGGCGACGCGCTGGCGCTCGCCCCCGGAGAGTTCCCCCGGGCGGTGGGCGAGGCGGTGGCCGAGGCCCACTTCCTCGAGCATTGCCCGCGCACGGGCGCTTGCCTGCGCATCGCCCATCCGCCGGATGGCGAGCGGCATCATCACGTTCTCGAGCGCGCTGAATTCCGGCAACAGGTGGTGAAACTGGTAGACGAACCCCAGGGCCGCGTTGCGCAATTCGCCCTGGCTGCGCGGGTCGAGCGAGGCCATGTCGCGCCCCCCGAGCGAGACGGTTCCCGCGCTCGGCCGGTCCAACCCGCCCAGCAGGTGCAGGAGCGTGCTCTTGCCGGAGCCCGAGGTGCCCACGATCGCCACCGATTCACCCGCACGGACCTCGAAGTCGATGCCCCGCAGCACCGGCACGGCGACCTCGCCCAACCCGAAGGTCTTGGCGAGCCCCGCGCAGGCGAGGACCGTCTCACTCATAGCGCAGCGCCTCCGCGGGATTGACGCGCGCCGCGCGCCAGCTCGGGTACAGCGTCGCGAGGAACGCAAGGCCCAGCGCCACTCCGGACACCGTCCACACGTCGCGCCACTCGAGCTGCGAGGGCAGCTCGCTGATGTAGTAGACCTCCCGCGAAAGGATCTGGAAGTCGAAGGCGCGCTCGATCGCGGGCACCACCACGTCGATGTTGAGGGACAGCGCCACGCCCAGCAGCACCCCCAGGGCCGTGCCGACGACGCCGATCAACGTGCCCTGCACCATGAAGATCTTCATGATCGCACCGGGCGAGGCCCCCAGGGTGCGCAGGATCGCGATGTCCGGGTGCTTGTCGGTCACCACCATCACCAGCGTGGAGACCAGGTTGAACGCCGCCACCGCGATGATGAGGGTGAGGATGATGAACATCATCCGCTTCTCGATCTGGATGGCGCGGAAGTAGTTGGCGTTCTGCTGCGTCCAGTCCGTGACCTGCGCCCCGCCCGGGATCGCCCTCGCGAGCTCCCGGGCGACGCGCGGGGCCTCGAAGAGGTCCGCGAGCTTCAGGCGCACGCCGCTCGCGGCGTCGCCCAGCCGGTAGAGGACCTGCGCGTCCTCCATGCGCACGAGCGCGAGGCCGGCGTCGTACTCGAAGTGCCCGACGGAGAAGATGCCGACGACGCGAAACTGCTTCAGCCGCGGCACGAGCCCCGCGGGCGTGACCTGCCCCTGCGGCGCGATGACGGTGACGCGGTCCCCCATGCCAACGCGCAGTCCGCGCGCGAGGTCGACGCCGAGCGCGATGCCGAATTCCCCGGGCTGCAGGTCGGCGAGCCTGCCGCTGCGCATGTTCGCGCCGATGTCCGCCACCTGGTCCTCGAGCTCGGGAATCACGCCGCGCAGGAACACGCCGCGCACCTGGGCGCCCGACGACAGGAGCGCCTGCGCGGCCACGAAGGGTGCGGCGCCCGTCACCGCCGGGTTCCCGCGCGCCAGTGCCGCGACCGCCCGCCAGTCCGCGAGCCCGCCCTCGGCGCCGAGCAGTTGCACGTGGGAGGCCACGCCCAGGATGCGCGCGCGGACCTCGCGCTCGAAGCCGTTCATCACCGACATCACCGTGACCAGCGCGGCGATGCCGAGCGCGATGCCCAGCATCGAGACGAGGGAGATGAACGAGATGAAATGGTTGCGGCGCTTGGCGCGGGTGTAGCGAAGGCCGACGAAGAGCTCGAAAGGCTGCAAGAAAGCGGACCCGGAGGGAAATGGGGAGGGCGAACCCCGTTTATTATCCACGCTTGCCCGCCATGCCGCTCACCCTCCTCGTTCCCGACCTGCTCCCGCCGGCCGACGCGCCCGAATCCATGCGCACGCTGCGCCTGCCGCGGCTCGAGCGCTGGCTCGCGCGGGCCGAGGCGACGCGCGAGGCCGGGCCGCGATCGGCGTGGCTGCTCCGGCAATGGGGCCTCAACGCGCGCGCGCCCGTGGCGGCGCTGACGCTCGCGGCCGACGGCGGTCCCCGCGAAGGCTCGTGGCTGCGCGCGGACCCGGTGCACCAGCGCGTCGACCGCAACGCCCTCGTCCTGCACGACGCGGCCGTGCTGTCGCTCACGCGCGAAGAGGCCGACGCGGCGGTTGCCGCGCTGAACGATTTCTTCGCGGGTGACGGCCTGGAGTTCGTCGCTCCCTCCCCGGAGCGCTGGTACGTGCGCGTGCCTTCCGGCGAGCTGCCCCTCACCGTGCCGCTGGAGGACGCCGTGGGCCGCAATCCCTTCGGCATGCTCCCGGAGGGCGGCACGCGCCTGAAGTGGCCCGCGCTCTTCAGCGAGGCGCAGATGCTCCTGGCAAGGCTCGACCTGAATGCCGCGCGCGAAGCGGCGGGACGCCCCGCCCTGAACGCGGTGTGGTTCTGGGGCGGCGGGACCTATCCGCAGGGACTTCCGCGGCCCTTCGCCTTCGTGGCCGCGGACGACCCGCTGGCCCGCAGCCTCGCGCTGGCGAGCGGCTGCGCCGTGCAGGCCCTGCCCGCGAAGCTGGCGCAACTTCCCGCCCGCGACGCGGCGCCGTGCCTGGCCGTCGTCGATCGCCTTGTCGCCCCTTTTCGCCGCGGCGACGTCGAGGCGTGGCTCGCGGCCGCGCAGGACGTGGAACGCGATTGGTTCTCGACGATGGGCGATGCCCTGTCGGCATTCAGTCGGGTGCGGGTCGTGCTGCCATCGGAGCGCGACGCCGCCGTCTTCGACATCGGCCCGGGCGCCCGGTGGCGGCTGCTGCGCCGCGGCCGGGCGCTCGCGACCCATGCCTGAGTTCGTCCTGCGGGCCGTGGACGAGGGCGCCCGCGCGCGCCTCGTGGAAGGTGGCGTGGCCCCGAGGCTGGCGCGGCTCTTCGCCGCGCGCGGCGTGGCCGACGCCTCCGGGCTTTCGTTTGCGCTCCCGGGGCTGGCGGCGCCGGAGCGCCTCGCCCATGCCCGGGACGCGGCCGTGCTCCTCGCCGACGCGATCGAGGCCGGGGAGCGCATCCTCATCGTCGCAGACTACGACGCGGACGGGGCGACGGCCTGCGCCGTGGGCGTGCGGGCGCTGCGGGCGATGGGCGCGCAGGTCCATTTCCTCGTGCCGGACCGCTTCCGCTTCGGCTACGGGCTCACGCCGGAGATCGTGCGGATCGCAGCCGAGCGCTCGCCCGATCTCCTGGTCACCGTGGACAACGGCATCGCCGCGGTCGACGGCGTGGCCGAGGCCAATCGCCTGGGAATGCGCGTGCTCGTAACCGACCATCACCTGCCTGGCGCCGGGACGCCGGCGGCCGCCTGCATAGTGAACCCGAACCAGGCGGGCTGCGGATTCCCGAGCAAGCACCTCGCGGGCGTCGGCGTGATCTTCTACGTGATGACGGCACTGCGCGCGGAGCTTCGCCGCCGGGGACGAATCGCGGCGAACGCGGGGCCGAACCTCGCCGCCCTCCTCGACCTGGTCGCGCTGGGCACGGTCGCCGACGTCGTGAAGCTCGACGCGAACAACCGCATCCTCGTGGCCCAGGGACTCGCGCGCATCCGCGCCGGCGACTCCTGTGCAGGGATCGCGGCACTCATGGAAGTGGCCGGACGCGAGCCGCGCCGCGCCGGCGCCCACGACCTGGGATTTGCCGTCGGCCCGCGCCTGAACGCGGCCGGGCGCCTGGAGGACATGACGATCGGCATCGCGTGCCTCACGACCGACGACCCGGAAACGGCGCGCGCACTGGCCGGCAAGCTCGACGCCCTCAACCGCGAGCGGCGCGGGATCGAGGCGGGCATGCAGGAGTCCGCTCTCGCGATGCTCTCGGAAATCGATCCGGGCGAGGGATACTCGCTCACCGTCCACCGCCCCGACTGGCACGCGGGCGTGGTGGGGCTGCTCGCCTCGCGGCTGAAGGACCGCTTCCACCGGCCCGTCTTCGCCTTCGCATCCGACGAAGGAGGCGGCCTCAAGGGCTCGGGACGCTCGATCGCGGGGCTCAACCTGCGCGACGCGCTCGACCTCGTCTCGAAGCGCGCGCCGGGATTGCTCGAGCGCTTCGGCGGGCACGCGGCGGCGGCCGGCGCGACGCTGCACCCGGAGAAACTCGAAGCCTTCCGCGCGGCCTTCGAGGCGGTGGCGCGGGAGCTCCTGTCGCCGTCCGATCTCGCGCAGCGCGTGGAAACCGACGGCGAGCTCGACCCCGCCGACCTCTGCCTCGATTTCGCCGCCGAGATCCGCGGCCACGTCTGGGGACAGGGGTTTCCCGAGCCCCTCTTCCGCGGCCGCTTTCCGGTCGTGGCCCAGCGCATCGTCGGGCAGAAGCACACGCGGCTCACGGTGGACTGCGGCGGCAGGCACCTCACCGCCATGCGCTTCGGCGAGACCGGCCCCTTTCCCGCGTTCATCGACGCGGTCTACCGCCTGGACGTGAACGAATGGAACGGCACGCAGTCGCTGCAGCTCATCGTCGAGCTCTGGAGTTCCTGAGCTCGCGGCGAGCTGCTTTCGTCTCGTGACGGTTTTCTGCGCGCGGGCGGTTTGGGTGGAGGATGGGGGAGTGCTTTCCGGACTCAATACCCCATTCGTCCGCAAAGCACTCCCCCATCCTCCACCGCAGCTTCCGCCACGATCGTGGCGAGCGGGCGACGGTTTTCGGCGGACGAGGCTTCGATGGCGCCTCGTAATCTCCGTCGCCGGAAGCAGGTCGACCGTGTCCAGCGAAGGAGGCGATGTCGTTTTCGGACGAATGGGGTATTGAGTCCGGAAACGACATCGCCTCCTTCGCCCCACCGCCAGTGAATCCTCGCAGGCCTCGTTGGAGACCTGCCTGTGAGAGTTCGCTCGCGGCCGCGACGCTTCATCGAGCCACGGAAAGCATCGCCTCCCCGGTATAATCCGTCGCTTACCGAATCGAAGAGCCGCCATGGAAGCCGACCAGGTCAACCAGATCGAGAACGCCCTCTCGGATCTCGCCACACGAACCGAAGAACTCCGGAGGTATCTTTGACTTCGACGCGAAGCATGTCCGCCTGACCGAGGTCCGCAGGATCCTCGAGGATCCCGCCGTCTGGAACGATGCCGCCCGTGCCCAGGAACTGGGCAAGGAGCGCGCGGGCCTTGAGGAGATCGTCACCGTCATCGAGAAGATCGAGTCCGGCCTGAAGGACTCGGCCGGGCTCTTCGGGCTGGCGAAGGCCGAGGGCGACGACGCCACGCTCGACGCCATCCGCGCCGACGCGGCCGCGATCGGGAAGCTGGTCGCCGGCCTCGAGTTCCGGCGCATGTTCTCGAACCCCATGGACCCGAACAGCTGCTTCGTGGACATCAACGCCGGCCAGGGCGGCACCGAGGCCCAGGACTGGACGCAGATGCTCCTGCGCATGTACCTCAAGTACTGCGACCGGCGCGGCTGGAAGGTGGAGATCCTCGAGGAAAGCGACGGCGAGGTGGCGGGGCTGAAGAGCGCTTCCCTCAAGGTGAATGGCGCCTACGCCTACGGCTACCTGCGCACCGAGACCGGCATCCACCGGCTGGTGAGGAAGTCCCCGTTCGACTCCAACGCGCGGCGACACACCTCGTTCGCGAGCGTCTTCGTCTACCCGGAGGTCGACGAGTCCATCGAGGTCGACATCAATCCGGCGGACCTGCGCATCGACACCTACCGCGCCTCCGGCGCCGGCGGCCAGCACGTGAACAAGACCGACTCTGCCGTGCGCATCACGCACCTGCCCACCAACATCGTGGTCTCCTCGCAGAACGACCGCTCGCAGCACCGCAACCGCGCCGAGGCCATGGCGATGCTGAAGGCCAAGCTCTACGAGCTCGAGGTGCGCAAGCGCGGCGAGCAGAAGCAGGCGCTGGAAGACACGAAGACCGACATCGGCTGGGGACACCAGATCCGCTCCTACGTGCTCGACCAGTCGCGCATCAAGGACCTGCGCACCAACTACGAAGTGGGCAACACCCAGGCCGTGCTCGACGGCGACCTGGACGACTTCATCGCCGCATCCCTCAAGCAAGGCGTCTGACCATGTCCGAAGACCAGAAGAACCCGCCGGCCGAGCCGCCCCAGGACGAGAACCAGATCCTCGCCGATCGGCGTGCGAAGCTCGCCCGGCTCCGGGAGCGGGGAAACGCCTTCCCCAACGACTTCTCGCGCGAGCACCTCGCGGCGGACCTGCACGCGGCCCACGGCGCCGCCACCAAGGAGGACCTCGAGGCGGCACCCCCGCGGGCCTGCGTGGCGGGCCGGATGATGTTGAAGCGCGTGATGGGCAAGGCGTCCTTCGCCACGCTCCAGGACATGAGCGGGCGCATCCAGGTGTACGTGAAGTCGGACGCCCTCGGGGCCGAGGCCTACGAGGATTTCAAGCACTGGGACCTGGGCGACATCGTGGGCGCCGAGGGCACGCTCTTCCGCACCAAGACGGGCGAACTGACGGTCCAGGTCTCCTCGATCCGGCTGCTGGCGAAGTCGCTGCGGCCGCTGCCCGACAAGTATCACGGGCTCGCCGACATGGAGGCGCGTTACCGCAACCGGCACCTGGACCTCATCGTGAACCCGGAGTCGCGCGACACCTTCATCAAGCGCTCCCGGCTCGTACAGGCGATCCGCGAATTCTTCGTCTCCCGCGGCTACCTCGAGGTCGAGACGCCGATGATGCATGCCATCCCCGGGGGAGCGGCGGCCAAGCCCTTCCGGACGCACCACAACGCGCTCGACATGGACCTCTACCTGCGCATCGCGCCCGAGCTCTACCTCAAGCGCCTGACGGTCGGCGGCCTGGAGAAGGTCTTCGAGATCAACCGCAATTTCCGCAACGAGGGCATGAGCACGCGGCACAACCCGGAATTCACGATGATCGAGTTCTACGAGGCCTACCGCGACTACCGCTACCTCATGGATCTCACGGAGACGCTGCTGCGAGAGTGCGCGTCGAAGGTGCTCGGCACGACCACGCTCCCCTACCAGGGCGAGACGATCGACCTCGCGAAGCCCTTCGACCGGCTGACCATGGCCGAGGCGATCGCCAAGTACCACCCGAAGTACCCGCTCGACGAGCTCTCGAAGCCCGAGTACCTCAAGGCCGCCCTCGGTCCCTTCGAGATCGAGGTGTTCCCGACCGACGGGCTGGGGCTCCTGCAGCTGAAGCTCTTCGAGGCGACGACGGAGGCGAAGCTCGTGCAGCCCACCTTCATCGTGGCGCACCCCACCGACGTCTCGCCGCTCGCGCGCGCGAACGACGCGGACCCCGCCGTCACCGACCGGTTCGAGCTCTTCATCACCGGGCGCGAGATGGCCAACGGCTTTTCTGAGCTGAACGACCCCGAGGACCAGGCCGCCCGCTTCGCCGAGCAGGCCCGCGCCAAGGAGGCCGGAGACGAGGAGGCGATGTACTACGACGCGGACTATGTCCGCGCGCTCGAGTACGGCCTGCCGCCGACCGCCGGCGAGGGCATCGGCATCGACCGGCTCGCGATGCTCTTCACCGACAGCCCCTCCATCCGCGACGTGATTCTCTTCCCGCAGCTGAAGCCCGCCGCGGACGCGGGCTGAAGTGCCACGGGCGCGCCCACCGTGAACCCGCGCAGCGCTGACGAGCCCCCCATCGACTTCTCCGGCGAGATGCGGGTGCTGCTCGAACTCTTCCTCGAGACGCGCCGCGCGGACCTGGTTCGGCTCGACGCCGCGCTCGCAAGCCTCGACTTCCCGGCGATCCGCGCCATCGGCCACGCCTTCCGCGGCTCGTCGGCCTCCTTCGGCTTTCCCGAGGCGGGGCGGATAGGCGTCGCGCTCGAGGAAGCCGCCGGCCGCGCCGACCGGGCGGCCGTGGAGGACCTCGTGCCGCGCCTGCGGGCGTCGATCCCGGATGCCGGGTCGGAACCCCCGGGCCCCCCGTGATCGGCATCGCGTTCGTCGACGCGTTCCTGCTCGCCATCCTGCCGGTCGCGGCGGTACTGATGGGCATCGCGCTGCTGATGCTCCGGCGCCACCGCCGTGCCCTCGACGTGGCCGATGCCGAACTCGCCCGCGAGCGCGACCGCGTCCGCAACGCGCTCGAGGGATCGTCGCTCACCATCTGGGACTGGGACATCGCCGCCGATTCCATCTGGCTCAACGCGAACTGGATGGAAATGCTCGGCGGAGCCTCGAAGGAGACGCGCGGGCCGATCGCGGAACTCCTCGCCCACGTCCACCCGGACGACCTCGGGCGGGTGCGGCAGGCCGCGGCCGAATCGATGAAGGGAACCGCGGGCCACTTCGACGCCGAGTACCGCGTGCGCACCGTCGACGGCGCGTGGCGCTGGATCCGCACCCGCGGCATGGTGAACGCCCGCGACCCGCAGGGCCGCGCCTTGCGCGCGAGCGGCACCAATGCGGACATCACCGAGAGAAAACGCGCCGAGAAGTCCCTCGCCGACAGCGAGGCGCGCTTCCGTGCGCTCACGGCGCTTTCCGCGGATCTCTATTGGGAGCAGGACGAGCATTTCAACCTGGTCACCTGGTCCGCCCCGGCGTGGTCGCGCGGCCGCGACGCGATGCTGCCTCGCCCTCCGCTCGACGCCCCCGAACTCACCCAGGCCGATTGGGGAGCCCACCGCGAGGTGCTCGAGAGGCGGCGCGCATTCCGCGACCTGGAGATCCGCCAGGCCGCCGCCGACGGTGAGGACGCCTGGCTCTCCGTGGGTGCGGTGCCGGTGCTGGACGAGCAGGGGGGCTTCCGGGGCTACCGGGGACTCGCGCGGATGATCACCGACCGCAAGCTCGCGGAGCAGCGCCTGCGCAAGAGCGAGCTGGAACTGCGCCAGCTCGTGGAATTCATGCCCGCCGCCATCGTGTTCGTCAACCGCGAGCAGCGCCTCGCCATCCACAACAAGGCCTTCGCCGGCCTCATCGGCCGGCAGGGCGAGGAGATCGGCGGCCGGCCGATTCGCGAGGTCCTCGGCGAGATGCTCTTCGCCGACTTCGAGCCCCACCTGCGCCGCGCGCTCGCCGGCGAGCCGGCGCACTTTGAAACCCGGCTACCGGGGCCCGGCGGGCCTGCGGTCGACATGGACATGCTGCACTGGCCGCTGCGCGGCGACGACGGCCAGGTCGCGGGCGTGATCGTGCTGGGCATCGATGTGACGCGCCTGAAGGAGGCCGACCGCATGAAGGACCACTTCGTCTCGGTCGTGAGCCACGAGCTGCGCACGCCCCTCACCGCCATGCGCGGCTCCCTGGGCCTGCTCGCCGGCGGCGTCGCGGGCGAACTGCCGGAGGAGGCCGCACCGCTCGTGGAAATCGCGCTGCAGAACTCCGACCGCCTCTGGAGGCTCGTGGACGACCTGCTCGACATCGAGAAGATGGCGGCCGGACACGTCGCTTTCCGCATCGGGACCCTCGACTGGCGCTCGCTCCTGGGGGAGGCCGTGGCCGCGAGCCGCGGGCTCATGCAGGCCTTCGACGTGCGCTTCGAGCTGGAGCCCGGGGAGAGCCTGCGCGTCACCGGCGACCCGGACCGCCTGTCCCAGGTGCTGTCGAACCTCATCCTCAACGCGGCCAAGTTCTCGCAGGCGGGCGGCCTCGTCACCGTCGGCGCGCAGCCCCACCCGGGCGGCCTCGTGCGCACCCGCATCCGCGACCGGGGCGCGGGCATTCCCGAGCACTTCCGCGCGCGGATCTTCCAGCCCTTCTCGCAGGCCGAAACCGGTGACAGCCGCAGGACGGAGGGCACGGGGCTGGGGCTCGCCATCAGCCGCGAGATCGTCACGCGGCTGGGCGGCGCGATCGGTTTCGAGGACGCCCCGGGCGGGGGAACCGTCTTCTGGTTCGACCTTCCCGAGGCGCAAGTGTCAGAATGAGCCCATGACCACGCCTGCGCCCTTCAACCGCATCCTCCACGTCGACGACCAGCCCGACATCCGCGGCATCGTGAAACTCGCCCTCGGAAAGATCGGCGGCTTCTCCGTGTGCAGCTGCAGTTCCGGCGAGGAAGCGCTCGCGCAGGCGCCGGCCTTCGACCCGGAACTGTTCCTCATCGACATGAGCATGCCCGGGATGGATGGCATGGACCTCCTTGCGCGCCTGCGCGAAGGCAATGCCCGCGCGCCGGCGATCTTCTTCACCGCCCGCATCAATCCCAGCGACCTCGAACGCTACCGGGCCGCGGGCGCGATCGGCACCGTGTCGAAGCCCTTCGACCCGCTGAAGCTCGGCCGGCAGATCACCGCCATCTGGATGGAAAACCTCTCGCCACAGGAGAAGGCACCTTGAGCAATTCCGACGAGAGCGATCTCGACTTCACCTCGCTCGCCGAGGTGGACACGCCCCCACCTGCCCTGCGCTCGGCCCCGACCCCCGCGGAGGACCAGGAGGCCCTCATCGGCTCTCGTTCGCTCGGCACCGAAGGCTTCCACCTCATCGCCGCGCGCCGATCGGGGGCGCCGAGCGCGGATCCGTCCACCCAGGTCGTGCTCGTCGTCGACGACGACCTGCCCACGGGAGAACTTGCCGCGGTCGTGCTCCGGAAGGCGGGCTTCCAGGCGGTGGTCGTCGGCAACCCGCGCGACGCCGCGCGCCACATGACCGCCCTGGGTCCGCCGGCGCTCGTGCTGCTCGACGTGGAGATGCCCGGCATCAACGGCTTCGACTTCCTCGCGAAGTTGCGGGCCAACAAGTACCTGAAGGACACGCCGGTGATCCTCTTCACCGCCCACAGCGAGCGGCGCCACGTGATCCGGGGGCTGCTCGCCGGCGCCGACGGCTATGTCGCAAAGCCGATTTCGGGAACCGCACTGGTCGAGGCGGTGAGAACCGTCCTGTCTGCATGACGTGGGACCCGGGCAGGCGCAGGCGAGACGGCGCACGGGTACAATTTCCGCCACGAATCCCGTGATCCTCCCGGAGGCTCCATGAAAACCGTTCATCGCCTGCACCTGTCCACCCTGCCGGCCGCCTTCCTGGCCGCCCTACTCGCCTTCGCGCCCGCTGCCGTGGCGAAATGCGACCACTGCGGCACCGTCACCGACGTGAGGACGGTCAGGCACAAGGGCGAGGCCTCGGGCGTCGGCGCCGTCGCCGGCGGCGTGCTGGGCGGCGTCCTCGGGCACCAGGTCGGAAGCGGCCGCGGAAACACCGCCGCCACGATCGTGGGCGCCGGTGCGGGCGCCTATGCGGGCAACGAAATCGAGAAGAACCGGAACACGAAGATCACCTACCAGGTCATCGTGAAGATGGAGGACGGCAAGTCGCGCAGCTTCAGCTTCGCGAAGGCCACGAGCTACCGCGCAGGCGACCGGATCCAGGTCGTGGACGGCAAGCTCACGCGCCGATAGCCGCGCGATCGGGCGCCATGGACCGCATCGCGGCCGGATCCGTCGTGGCGAAGCATGGGTAACGTTCCCGCGCCGACGCACCCCGAGGATCCCTTCGACCTCGATTTCACGTCTCTCGTCGAGGATGCCGCCGCCCCGGTCGTGCCCGGCCCGCCGACGCCCGAGCACGAGGAAAACGCGCTCATCGGCTCCCACGCCCTGGGCGAGGAAGGCTTCCACGTGGTGCTGGTCCGGCCGCGCCCGGGCAGCCCGTCGAACCATGTCGTGATGATCGTGGACGACGACGCGCCGACGGCGGAACTCGCGGCGCACGTGCTGCGCAAGGCCGGGTACCAGGCGGTGGTCGCCCTGGACCCGCGCGAGGCCGCGCGCCTCATGTCCCGTGTGGGTGCGCCGGCGCTGCTGCTGCTCGACGTGGAAATGCCGGAGATGAACGGGCTGGAATTCCTCGCCCGCATCCGGCGCCACAAGCGCCTCTTCGAAACGCCCGTGGTCCTCTTCACCGCGCACAGCGCAAGGAAGGACATCGTGCGCGGGCTCCAGGCGGGCGCCGACGGCTACATCGCCAAGCCCATTTCGGCCTCCGCCCTGGTGGCGGCCGTGAACGCCACGCTGGGGCACTGAGGGGCTCCCCGCCCCCGGCCCTCAGGCGGGAACGGCCTCGAGGTCGTGGTCGCCCGCGGCGGTCACGCGCACCCGCGCGAATTGCCCGGCGGCCAGTCCCTTCGCCCCGGTCACGCGCACCACGCCGTCGATCTCCGGCGCATCCGCGCTGCTGCGTGCGATCGCCACACTTGCCTCGACGTGGTCGACCAGCACGTCCAATTCCCTGCCGACCTTGCCCGCGAGCCGGTCCCGGCTCACTTCGGCCTGCAAGGCCATGAAACGGGCCAGCCGCTCCTGCTTGACGGCCTCCGGCACGGCGCCGGGAAGCGCGTTCGCGCGGGCGCCCTCGACCGGCGAATAGGCGAAGCAGCCGACGCGGTCCAGCCGCGCCTCGCGCAGGAAGGAGAGCAGTTCCTCGAACTCGCCCTGCGTCTCGCCCGGGAAGCCGACGATGAAGGTGGAGCGCACCGTGAGTTCCGGGCACGCCGCCCGCCACGCGCGGATGCGATCGAGGTTCTTCTCGCTCGCCGCCGGCCGCTTCATGAGTTTCAGGATCCGCGGGCTCGCGTGCTGGAAAGGCACGTCGAGGTACGGCAGGATCCGCCCCGCGGCCATGAGTGCGATCACCTCGTCCACGTGGGGATAGGGATACACGTAGTGCAGTCGAACCCAGGCGCCGAGACCGCCCAGGGCCTCGCACAGCTCCGTCATGCGCGTGCGCACGGGCCTGCCTCCCCAGAACCCCGTCCGGTACTTCACGTCCACGCCGTAGGCGCTCGTGTCCTGCGAGATCACGAGGAGCTCCTTCACGCCCGCCCGCACCAGCGTCTCGGCTTCCCCCAGGACCTCACCCACCGGCCGGCTCGCGAGGTCGCCGCGCATCGACGGGATGATGCAGAAGCTGCAGCGGTGGTTGCATCCTTCCGAGATCTTGAGGTAGGCGTAATGGCGCGGCGTGAGCCGGATGCCCTGCGGCGGGACCAGGTCCGCGAAGGGGTCGTGGGGCCGGGGAAGATGCGCGTGCACCGCGGCCATCACCTCGGGCGTGGCCTGCGGGCCCGTCACGGCGAGAACCTTCGGGTGGGCGTTGCGCACGACATCGCCCTTCGCGCCGAGGCAGCCGGTGACGATCACGCGCCCGTTGGCGGCGAGCGCCTCTCCGATCGCATCGAGGGACTCCTCGACCGCGGCGTCGATGAAGCCGCAGGTGTTGACCACCACCAGGTCCGAGCCTTCGTAGGACGGCGCAATGTCGTAGCCCTCCGCGCGCAGCTGCGTGAGGATGGACTCGGAGTCGACCAGCGCCTTCGGGCAGCCCAGGGACACGAAGCCGACGCGCGGGGCGCGACCGGGCGCCGGCGTCTTGCGCCGCCTCGTGGCCAAGGCGCCCTACTTCTTCTTCCGGGCGCGGGGCTTGCGGGGTGCCGCGCGCGGCGCACGCTTCGGCTTTTCCGCCGCATCCTCCTCGGGCGCGGCCTCGCCCGGCGCGGCCGCGTAGGGGAAGCCCGCGAAAAGCTTGAGCGCCTGGCTGCGCAGCTCTTCCTGCATGTCGATCACGGCCTTCGCCCCCTTCTCGAGGTAGCCGCCCATCGCCTGCGGGATCTGCGGGCCGCCGGACATCATGTTGGCGAAGGTGTCGGCGGGCATCTTCGGCACCATGACCTGCGCCTGCGCCTGGAAACGCTTCTGCGCCTCGTGGAAGGCGTTGATCGAGCGTTCGAGGTAGGACCCCATGAGCCCCTGCATGGAGTGCCCGTAGTAGCGGATGATGTTGGCGAGCATGTCGGTGGAGAACATCGGCACGCCGCCCGACTCCTCCTCGAGGATGATCTGCAGCAGGATCGCGCGGGTGAGGTCCTCGCCCGACTTCGCGTCCTGGACCTGGAACGCCCGGTACTGCAGCACCAGGTCCTTCACCTCGGCGAGCGTGATGTAGGTCGAGGTCTCCGTGTCGTAGAGCCGGCGGTTCGGATACTTCTTGATGATTCGGAGGGCAGCCATGGCAGGGTCCTCGGCTATGTTGCGCTACATCAATCGGCAGGTGTGCAAGGCCGGCGGTCCATTCGCCAGAACGGCACCAAGTGCTTCATTTTATTATAGTTTAGGGGATTGCGGCGGCGCGGGAAAGACAATTTGGTGCAGCGCAATAATATTGGCTTGACAGCCTGCTGTCACCTTCCTAGAATGGAATTGTTGCGGCGCACCATTCCGGTGCCCCGCCGTCACGGGATGCGACGAACATGGTGAAACTCGCCGACCAGATGACCGACATGAACAACGCCGCGGTGCTCTCGGCCGCGAGGCTGTCGAAGCTGTCGCTCGACGGCGCCGAGCGCCTGCTCGCCCTGCAGCTGGGCTTCGCGAAGAGCGCGCTGGGCGATGCCACCCGCGCCGCGCGAGCCGCCTCGGGGACCCAGGACATGCAGCAGCTCCTCGCGCTGCGCACCAAGGCGGCCGAGGCTGCCATGAGCCAATGGCTCGAGTATTCCCGCGGCCTGTACGAAGTGGCCTCCGAGACCCAGGCCGAGCTCTCGAAGCTCGCCGAGGAGCGCCTCGCCGGGCTGCAGCGCACGATCACGGACTCCGTGGAGCAGGCCGCGAAATCCGCGCCTGCCGGCAGCGACGTCGCCGTCGCGGCGATGAAATCCTCGCTCGCTTCCGCCACGGCGGCATTCGATTCCTTCACCAAGGCCGCACGCCATGCCGCGAGCTTCACCGACGCGGGCGTGAAGGCCGCGGCCGCGCCCAAGGGCAAGGGCCGCCGGTGACGCGGAGGCACGACGCTCCGCTTACGTCTCCTCCTCCTTTATCGCAAATTCCAAAATTTGGATAAAGGTTCGAACCCCAGGTTCCAACCTGGGGTTTTTTTTTAGAAGGGACCCGGCACGATGGCCCCTCATCACAAGAAAGGCAGTCACATGGACAAGAAGATCGCACTGGTCACCGGCGGCGTGGGCGGCATCGGAAGCGCCATCTGCAAGATGCTCGCGAAGCAGGGCAACTTCGTGGTGGCCAACTACGCCATCCCCGGCACGGAGAGCAGGTACCTCTCGAACATGGCCGCGGCGGGGCTGAACGGCGGCAGCACTGCGCTCGCCTTCGGCGACGTCACGGACTACGAGGCGATGGGCGAGATGGTCTCGGCAATCGCGAAGGAGCACGGCCCCGTCGACATCCTGGTGAACTGCGCCGGCATCACGCGGGATGCGACCTTCCGCAAGATGACGCCGGAGCAATGGCACCTCGTGATCGAGACCAATCTCACGAGCGTCTTCAACGTGACGCGCCACGTGATCGACGGCATGTGCGACCGCGGCTGGGGCCGCGTCATCAACATCTCGTCGGTGAATGCCGTCCGCGGCCAGTTCGGGCAGACGAACTACTCGGCGGCGAAAGCCGGCATCCTCGGTTTCACCAAGGCGCTCGCGCAGGAAGTGGTGAAGAAGGGCGTCACCGTGAACGCGATCTCCCCCGGCTACGTGGAAACGGAGATGGTGGCGGCCATCCGCGAGGACGTGCGGAAGCAGATCGTCGCGCAGATCCCGGCCGGGCGCCTGGCGATGCCCGACGAGGTCGCCGAATCCGTGGCCTTCCTCGCCTCCGACAAGGCCGCCTACATCACGGGCACGAACCTGTCGGTGAACGGCGGGCTGCACATGTACGCCTGAACCGGGCGTCGGACGAAAGCGAAAGGGGCGCCCCGCGGGGCGCCCCTTTTCGCTTCCAGGATGCTGCCCGCTAGAACATGTGCTGCCCGCCGTTGATCGAGATGTTGGCGCCGGTGATGAAGGCCGCCTCGTCGGAGGCGAGATAGGCGCACAGGCCCGCCACTTCCTCGGGCTGGCCGAGCCTTCCCAGCGGGATCTGCGGGATGATCTTCGAGTCGAGGACTTCCTTGGGAATCGCCATCACCATCTTCGTCCCGATGTAGCCCGGGGAGATCGTGTTCACGGTGACGCCCTTCCTGGCCACTTCGAGCGCCAGCGCCTTGGTGAAGCCGTGCATGCCGGCTTTCGCCGCCGAGTAGTTCGTCTGCCCGAAGGCGCCCTTCTGGCCGTTCACGCTGGAGACATTGATGACCCGCCCCCAGCCGCGCTCGACCATCGCGTCCACGACCGGCTTGGACATGTTGAAGACGCTGTCCAGGTTCGTCTTCATGACCGCATCCCAGTCGACCTTGCCCATCTTCTTGAAGGTCATGTCGCGCGTGATGCCGGCGTTGTTGATGAGGATGTCGATGGGGCCGATCTCCGCCGTGATTTTCGCGGCCGCTTCCTGGCAGGAATCGAAGTCCGCCACGTCGCACGGGTACGCGTGGAAATGGTAGTCGCGGCCCTCCATGTCCTTCAGCCATTCCTTGTGCTTCGTATTGCCGGGCGAGTAGGTCACCACCACCTTGATGCCCATGCGGGCGAGCTTCATGCAGATGGCTTCGCCCAGACCGCCCATGCCTCCGGTCACGAGTGCGATGCGTTGCGTCATGTGATCCCTCCTCCTGGTGGTGGTTCGCGCGCCGCGGGCGCTCCCGCGGTCGTCGTCGTCACTGCTCGATCTCGGCCCGTTCCTTCACGTACCGCCCCGGCGCCGGTTCCACGGGCTTGTGCTTCGCGTCGCCCAGCTTCGCGCGCGCGGCGACCAGCTTCCCCGCGAAGGGCTCGAGCCACGCCGTCCACGGCACCCACCAGCTTCCCGGCACCTCCTTCGACTGCGTGAACCACTGGTCGGCATCGGGCCCGAGCCGGTCGTTCACCCAGTGGCTGCGCTTGCCCTTCGCGGCCGGATTGATGGAGCCGGCGATGTGCCCGCTCGCCCCGAGGACGAACTTCACCTTCTTGCCGCCCAGGCAGCGCGCGCTCCCGTAGGCGCCTTTCCACGGCACGATGTGGTCCTCGCGCGCGGCGAACACGAAGGCCGGGACGTCCACGCGACCCAGGTCCAGCGGCACGCCGCACATCTCGAGCGCATCGGGCTCGGCGAGCCGGTTGTCCTGGTAGGTGTTCCTCAGGTAGGAGGCGTACATCGGCCCCGGGAGGTTCGTCGAATCCCCGTTCCAGTAGAGCAGGTCGAAGGCCGGCGGCTGCTTGCCCTTCAGGTAGTTCGAGACGACGTAGGACCACACCAGGTCGTTCGCGCGCAGGCTCGAGAAGGCGCTCGCGAGTTCGGCGCCGGGGACGATCCCGCCCTTGGCGAGCTTCTTCTCGCGTTTCTCCACGAAGTTCTTGTCGATGTAGACGCGGATCTCGCCCACGTCGGAGAACTCCAGGAGCGAGGTCATGAGGGTGAGGCTCGCCACCGGCTTCCTCTTCTTCCTCGCGAGCACCGCGAGGGCGCAGGAGAGCAGCGTGCCGCCGATGCAGAAGCCGAGCGCGTTCACCTTGTCGGCGCCGGTGATCGCTTTCGCCTCGTCGAGGGCCGCGATCACGCCCATCTCGAGGTAGTCGTCCCAGGTGAGCTTGTCGAGCGGCGGCTTCACGTTGCGCCACGACACCATGAACACCGTGTGCCCCTGCTCGACGGCGTAGCGCACGAGGGAATTCTCCGGCTGCAGGTCCATGATGTAGAACTTGTTGATGCAGGGCGGCACCATGACCAGCGGGCGCTCGCGGACCTTCGCCGTGAGCGGGGAGTACTGGATCAACTGGATCAGGTCGTTCTCGAAGACCACCGCCCCCTTCGTGAGCGCGATGTTGCGGCCGACCTCGAAGGCGCCCTCGTCGGTCATGGAGATGCGTCCCTTCTCCATGTCCGCCACGAGGTTCTTCATCCCCTCCTCGACCGACTTGCCGCCGCTCTCGAGCGCCGCCTTGATCGCCTCCGGATTCGTGGCGAGGTAGTTCGAGGGTGCCGCGGCGTCCAGGTACTGGCGCATGAAGAAGCGCATGCGCCGCTTGTCCGCCGCGCCGAGCTCGGCCTCGTCGACCGCCTGCATCATCATCTTCGAGGTGAGGAGGTAGGAGTCCCGGTAGTAGCGGAAGAGGGGCAGCGACTCCCACTCGGGCGCGTTGAACCGCTTGTCGCCGACCCCGTGCTCCGCCGTCCCGGCATCAGGCTGGAAGGCCTTCATCCACAGGTCCATCTGAGCCTGCATGTACTTGCCCTGCAGGTCGAGCAGCGTCTGCGGCTTCGCCGAGACGGACTCGAGCCAGGCGCGGTAGGCCTCCGAGAAGCCCGCCATCACGTGATGGGTCGGGTTGTCGGCGTGCATCGACGCGGTGATCTTCTCGTGGGACTTGCGAAGCAGTCCGGCGATGCGTTCGGCGTGGGGTGCGTGCGGTTTCGGCATGGCGGCGAAATGCGCCGTTTACGACGCAAACCTTTGGATATTCAGGGATTTTTCCCCCTCATTGTGGGGGGCACCCCCCCTGGGTGTCAAGGAACGGGAGGAGGGAATTCCCTAATGCCCGCCTCCCAGCGCCAGGTGCACGCCCCAGAGCGTGGCGATGCCCAGGCCGATGAAGACCACCTGCATCGCCGTCTCCGCCAGGCGGGCGCGCCGGTGCAGCCCCGGAATCAGGTCCGCCACCGCCACGTAGAGCATGCCGGCCGCGGAAATCGCGAGGACCCGCGGCACCCACTGCTCCGCGGCGGAAAGCGCGAAGTAGCCGAGCAGCGCGCCCGCCACGGCCGCGAGGCTCGACACGGCGTTCAACACGAGCGCCTTCGCCTTCGAGAATCCGGAGTTGAGCAGCACCAGGAAATCGCCCACCTCCTGGGGCACCTCGTGGGCCACGATCGCCGCCGCGGTCACCACCCCCAGGTTCACGTCGGCGAGAAAGGCGCTCGCGATGATGACGCCGTCGGTGAAGTTGTGGAACGAGTCGCCGACCACGATCATCCAGCCCGAACGCCCCCCGTCGTGCGCGTGGTCGTGGCCGCCCGGAGCGGCGGCGTGCGCCTCGCCGTGGTGGTGCCGCCACAGCAGGAGCTTCTCCAGCACGAAGAAGCCGAGGATGCCGAAAAGAATGAGCGCGGCCGTCGCCCCGTGGTTGTCGGTCTTCTCGAAGAGATGCGGCAGGATGTCCAGGAACACCGCACCGAGCAGCGCACCCACGGCGTAGCTCACGAGGAGGGGCACGAGGCGCGCCTGGACCCGGAATGCGACCACGGAGGCGAGCAGCACCGAGAGCAGCCCGCCGGCGAGGCAGGCAGCGAGGATCCAGACGAGGACGGGCATGGGGAGCGTTCGCGCGACTGAGTTGCATCCAGTCTAGCAGCCGCGTCAACGGCCGGCGCCGTCGCCCTCCCCGTCGATCCAGATGAAGGCGCCCAGCCTCCCGCTTCGCCGGGCGCGCCGATAGGAGAAGAACCTTCCGTGCTCGGCGAAGGTGCAGTAGCCGCCGCCCGAGATCCGTCCCACGCCCGCCGCCCCAAGGCGCAGCCTCGCGAGCGCGTACAGGTCGCCCAGGTACTTGCCCTCGCCGTGCGGCGCGAATGCGGCCCCGGAACGTTGGTCTGCGGCGACAAAGACCTCGCGCACCTCGGGGCCCACTTCGAATGCACCCGGCCCGATGGCCGGCCCCAGCCAGGCGATGACGCCTTCCGCGTCGCCGCCGAGCGCGGCGACTGCGTTCTCGAGAACGCCGGCCGCGAGCCCGCGCCATCCCGCATGCGCGAGGGCCACGCGCTCGCCGTCCCCACGACACAGGAACACCGGCAGGCAGTCGGCCGTGAGCACCACGGCCACCCGCCCGGGCACGCCGGTGGCCGCGGCATCGGCGACGGGCTCGGCTTCGCCGTGCAGGGCGTCCAGGTCGGCCACCGCCGTTCCATGCACCTGCCGGAGCCAGCGCGGCGCGGACGGCAAGTGCGCGCGCACGGCAAGGCGGTTGGCGGCCACGCGCCGCGCATCGTCTCCGCTCGACGCACCGAGATTGAGCGAGCCGTACTCGCCCTCGCTCACGCCTCCTGCGCGCGTCGTCACGAAGGCGCGCACGCGCGCGGGCGCCGGCCAGTCGGGAACGATCCAGCCCGCGGGCAGGCTCATGGATTGCGCAAGGCCTCGACGAGGGCCTCGAAATCCGCCGGCGGCGGCGCGGTGAAGCTCGCGCGCCTGCCTGATCCCGGGTGGTCGAAGGCGAGCTTCCACGCGTGCAGCGCCTGCCGCGGCAGGCGGGCGGCGCCGCGCGCGCCGTAGACCGGATCGCCTTCGAGCGGATGCCCGATGGAGGCGAGGTGCACGCGGATCTGGTGCGTGCGCCCCGTCTCGAGCTCGCACTCGAGCAGCGCGTGCGCGCCGAAGCGCTCGCGCACCCGGAAGCGGGTCACGGCGGGCTTGCCGCCGGGAACGACCGCCATGCGCGTGCGTTGCGCGGGATGGCGCCCGATCGGCGCGTCGATCACGCCTTGGGCCGCGATCGCTCCCCGCGCGATGGCGAGATACGTGCGCTTCACGGTGCGGGCCTGCAACTGCCGCACGAGATCCTGCATCGCGGCCTCGTGCCTGGCCACGACGAGGAGCCCGCTCGTTTCCTTGTCCAGGCGGTGCACGATGCCGGCACGCGGGAGCGTCTTCAGCTCCGGCGCGCGGTGCAGCAGGGCGTTCAGCATCGTTCCGGCCCAGTTGCCGCTGCCCGGGTGCACGACGAGCCCGGCGGGCTTGGAGATTACCAGGACGTCGGCGTCCTCGTGGACCACATCGAGCGAGATCTCCTCGGGCCGGAAGGCCGATTCCTCCGGTCGCGGCAGCAGGGTCACGTCCACCCGCTCTCCGCCGCGCAGCTTGTGCCTCGGCCGGGCGCATTCGCCATCGACCAGGACCGCTCCCTCCTCCACCAGCCTCGCGAGCCGGCTCCTCGACTCCTTCGGGAGCAGCTTCGCCAGCGCCTGGTCCAGGCGAAGCCCCGCAAGGGCAGGATCGACCTGCAGCGCAAGCTTCGGGAACGCCCCCTCGCCGGAGGTATAATTTGCGGGTTTCGCCACGGGATCGACCATGAAGCGAAGTGTAACGGCAGTGCTCCTCGCCGCGCTTGGCATAGCGCTCGCGGGCTGCGGATGGCTGGAAGGCAAGAAGGACGAGCGCCGCGAATGGCTGGCGGAGGACTGGTATCGCGCCGCGAAGGAGGAGCTGGACAGCGGCAACTGGCTCGGCGCCGTGAAGCTCTACGGGGAGCTCGAATCGAAGTACCCCTTCGGGCGCTTCGCGCAGCAGGCGCAGCTCGACACCGCCTACGCCTACTACAAGGAAGGCGACACCGCCCAGTCGATATCCGCCATCGACCGCTTCATGAAGGCGTATCCCAATCACCGCAACCTCGACTACGCGCTCTACCTCAAGGGGTTGGCCAATTTCCGCGAGGACCTGGGCCCGCTCGCCTCCATCGTGGGCCGCCAGGACCTCGCCGACCGCGACCCGAAGGCCGCCCGGGAATCCTTCGAGCTCTTCAAGGAGCTCGTCACTCGCTACCCGGACAGCCGCTACGTCGACGACTCGCGCAGCCGCATGGCTTACCTCGTGGACGCGCTCGCCCGGCACGAGGTGCACGTGGCGCGCTACTACCTGAAGCGCGGGGCGTGGCTGAGCGCGGTCAATCGCGCGCAGGACATCCTGGTGCGCTTCCCCGGTTCTCCGGAGCGCCGCGAGGCCCTGGAGATCATCGTCGAGGGCTACGACCGGATGGGGATGCCGGACCTGCGCGACGGCGCGAAGAAGGTCCTCGCCGCCAACTACCCCGCGGTCCCGCTGGCACAGGAAGGCAGGAACCGCTCCGCCTGGTGGAGCTGGCCCTGGTGGTAGCCGGGAGCGCCGCGCCCGGGACCTAGGGCAAGGCGAGTGCCTGGAGCAGCTCGGGCTGGGCGCAGTGCTTCCCGCCCCGCCCGCGCTTGACGCGGACGTAGGTGCCGTCGGAGCGCATCTCCCAAGCCTGCACATTGTCGTCCAGGTAGGGCTGCAGGCCCTCCCGCACGACGCGCCGCGCGAGCTTGCGGTCGAAGACCGGGAAGGCGAGCTCGATGCGGCGGAAGAAGTTGCGGTCCATCCAGTCCGCGCTGGAGAGCCACACCTTCGCATCCCCGCCGTTGGCGAAGCGGAAGACCCGCGTGTGCTCGAGGAAGCGCCCGACGATCGAGCGCACGCGGATGTTCTCCGAGAGCTTCGCCACGCCCGGGCGCAGCGCGCACACCCCGCGCACCACGAGATCGACCTTCACGCCCGCCTGGGAGGCCCGGTAGAGCGCCTCGATCACCGCCGGCTCGAGGAGCGCGTTCATCTTGGCGAGGATCGCCGCGGGCTTGCCCGCGCGGGCGTTGCGGGTCTCGCCCTCGATCGCCTCGAGCAGGCGCTGGTGAAAGGTGAAGGGCGACTGCCACACGTGGCGCAGCTTCGTGGCCTTGCCCAGCCCCGTCAGCTGCTGGAACACCTCGTTCACGTCGGCGCAGATCTCGGGGTTGCTCGAGAGGAGGTCGAAGTCGGTGTAGAGGCGCGCCGTGCGCGGGGTGGTAGTTGCCCGTGCCCAGGTGCACGTAGCGCATGAGCCGCCCCTCCTCGCGCCGCACCACGAGCGCCATCTTGGCGTGGGTCTTGTGCCCCACCACGCCGTAGACCACGTGCGCGCCGACCTCCTCGAGCCTGGCCGCCCAGTTGATGTTGGCCTCCTCGTCGAAGCGCGCCATCAGCTCGACGACGACGGTGACCTCCTTGCCGGCGCGCGCGGCGTCGATGAGGGTCTGCATGATCACCGAATCGGTGCCGGTGCGGTAGACGGTCTGCTTGATCGCGACCACCTGGGGGTCGCGGGCCGCCACGCGGATGAAGTCGATCACCGGCGCGAAGGACTGGAAGGGCCGGTGCAGCAGGATATCGCCCTCGCGGAGCGTCTCGAAGACGTCCTTCGATTTCGCGAGCGCCTTGGGCAGCCCGGGCTGGAAGGCGCCGAACTTGAGGTCCGCGCGGTCCACCTGGTCCGGCACGCTCATCATGCGCACCAGGTTCACCGGCCCGTTGACGCGGTAGAGGTCGGCCGCGTCGAGCCCGAGCTGCTCGAGCAGGAACGCGGCCATGCCCTCGGTCATCGTGTCGTCGACCTCGAGGCGCACGGCGTCGCCCAGGTGGCGCTGCGGCAGCTCCCCCTGCAGCGCCTTCTTCAGGTTCTTCACCTCCTCCTCGTCCACGAAGAGGTCCGAGTTGCGCGTGACGCGGAACTGGTGGCAGCCGAGCACGTTCATGCCGGTGAAGAGCTCGCCCACGTGCGCATGCAGGATGGAGGTCAGGAAGGTGAACTCGTGCTCGCCCTTCGCCACGCCGCGCGGAAGCCGGATCACCCGCGGCAGCACCCGAGGAGCCTGGACAATGGCCGCGCGCGAGTTCCGGCCGAACGCGTCGCGCCCTTCCAGCTCCACCGCGAAGTTCAGGCTCTTGTTGAAGACGCGCGGGAAGGGATGCGCAGGATCGAGGCCGATGGGTGTCAGCACCGGCATCATTTCCCGGAAGAAGAAGTCGCGCACCCACTCCTGCTGGCCGGGCGTCCACTCGCCGCGGCGCAGGAAGCGGATGCCCTCGGCCGCGAGGGCGGGAAGGACGGCGTCGTTCAGGAGTGCGTACTGGCGCTCGACCAATTTGCGCGCGACCGCGTTGACGCGCTCGAAGATCTCCCGCGGCGTGAGCCCGTCGGGGTCGACCGACGCGAGGCCGAGCTTCAGCTGCTCCTTCACGCCCGCCACGCGGATCTCGAAGAACTCGTCCATGTTGGACGAGACGATGCACAGGAAGCGCAGCCGCTCGAGCGCTGGTGTGGCCTTGTCCTCGGCCTGCGCGAGCACGCGCCGGTTGAACTCGAGCGTCTGCAACTCGCGGTTCAGGAACTGATCGGGAGCGTGCGACGTGGCCCGGCGGGGCTGTGGTTTCGGCTTGGTACTCACGATCTGGGATTGCTGCATGAAGGTTTCGTGACGGCGCGGCGCGCTCGCGGCGGCGCATGCCCCGCTGTGCCATACTGCCCCGCGAAATAGGGAGGGCGCGCCCGCGCGAAGGCACCATGGAATATACCACCCTCGCCGCGGTCGACCTCGGCTCGAACAGCTTCCACCTCGCGGTCGGCCGGGTCGTCGACGACCAGATCTACGCGCTCGACTCGATCAAGGAGACGGTGCGCCTGGGCGCCGGCCTCGGCCCCGACAAGCGCATCGACGCCCAGGCGCAGGAGCGCGCCCTCGCCGCCCTCCGGCGCTTCTCCGAGCGGCTGGCCGGCATGCCACCGGAGTCCGTGCGCGTGGTCGGCACCAACACGCTTCGCGTGGCGAAGAACGCACGCGAGTTCCTGGAAAAGGCCCGCGAGGCGATCGGCTTCCCCATCGAGGTCATCTCGGGGCGTGAGGAGGCGCGCCTCATCTACGCGGGCGTCGTGCAGTCCCTGCCGCCCACCGACCGCGACCGCCTCGTGATCGACATCGGCGGCGGCTCGACGGAATTCATCATCGGCGCGAAGACCAAGCCCAAGGTGATGGAGAGCCTGTACATGGGCTGCGTGAGCTGGTCGCAGCGCTTTTTTCCCGACGGGCGCATCGACAAGAAGTCGATGAAGGCCGCCGAACTCGCCGCGCGCGCGCAGGTGCAGACCATCGTCTCGCGCTTCGAGAAGACGGGCTGGCGGGAGGCCGTGGGGTCCTCCGGCAGCGCGCGTTCGCTCTCGGAGGCGATGGTCGCCTCGGGCCGCGCCGAGCGCGGCATCACCGCCGGGGGCCTGGAGTGGCTGCGCGAGCAGGCGATCGCGGCGGGGGAGGTGCGGAAGCTGGCACTTCCCGGCCTGCGGGAGGAGCGGCTGCCGGTGTTCGCCGGGGGCCTCGCCATCATGGGCGCGATCTTCACCGAGTTCGCGCTCGAGCAGATGACCATCGCCGAAGGGGCGCTGCGCCAGGGGGTCCTGCGGGACCTGCTGGGCCGCGTGCACCACCGCGACATCCGCGAGGTGAGCGTCGAGCAGTTCGCGCACCGCTACCACGTCGACCAGGTCCAGTCCCGGCGCGTGGGCTCGCTCGCCCGGGAGCTCTATCACCAGCTCGAACCCGTGCGCGACGAAAAGGGCACGCGCGCGGAGATGTTCCTCGACTGGGCCGCGCGCCTGCACGAGGTCGGCATCTCGATATCGCAGGCCGCCTACCACAAGCACTCGGCCTACATCCTGGCCTTCGCCGACATGCCCGGGTTCTCGCGCCAGGAACAGGGGTGGCTGTCGAACCTCGTGCTCGCGCAGCGCGGCCGCCTGTCGAAGATGCGCGCGGCCTTCGACGACGACGCCTCGCTCGCCACCCTCGCCCTGTGCCTGCGCGTGGCCGTGATCGTCTACCGCAGCCGGCGCACGCTCGAGCTCCCGCGCCTTCGCATCGCGCGCAGGGCGAAAGGCCTGCGGCTCGAGGTCGACGGCGCGTGGCTCGCGAAGAACACCCTGGTCGCGATCGCGCTCGAGGCCGAGCGCGGCGAGTGGGACGACGTGGGCGTTTCCTTCGAGACCGTCGAGGCCGCCTAGCCGCGCACGCGCTACCGAGGGGCCGGCGGCAGCAGGTCGCGGCGCCCCTGCGCAGTGAGCCAGACGCCGGCGAGGATCAATGCGATGCCGACGAAGTGGAACGCCCGGAAGCGCTCGCCGAGGAACACCCAGGCGAGCACGCTCCCGAACACCGGCATCAGGTGGATGAAGATCCCCGCGATGTTCGGCCCGACCTCGGAGACGGCGCGGTTCCAGAACACGTAGCCGATGAACGACGGGAAGGTCCCCACGTAGAGCATCGCGGCGACCGAAGCCGGCGTGAAGTCCACCTTGCCGCCGAGGAACAGGAGTTCCGCCGCGCTCAGGGGCACGAGGAAGAGGATCCCCACCGTGCCGCAGCAAGCGAGCAGCGCGAGCCCCGGAAGCTCCCGGGGGCGCATGCGCAGCAGCACCGTGTAGATCGCCCAGAACACGATGCCCACGAGGATGATGAGGTCGCCCGCGTTGAGCCTGAGACTCGCGAGCACGCCCGGATCGCCCTTCGTGAGCACCGCCAGCACGCCCGAGAGCGAGACGAGCACGCCGACCATCTGCGGCCGCGAGATCGTGTCGCGGTAGACGATCCAGCCGGTCAGGATGATGAGAATCGGGATGGAACTGTTCAGGATGACGCCGTTGGTGGCGGTGGTGTACTGCAGTCCCACGTAGGCGAAGGCGTTGTGCAGCCCCGTGCCCCAGAAGGCGATCCAGGCGATGGTCTTCCACTCGCGCCGGACCACGGGCCAGTGCGCGCGGATCTGCGGCCAGGCGAAGGGCATCATCGCCGCCACGGCGACCACCCAGCGGATGAGCGTGAGGGTGAGCGGCGAGACCGTTCCCACGAGCGCCTTGCCCACCACCCAGTTGAGCGACCAGAAGAAGGAGGTCGCGGTGAGCAGCAGGTAGGGCGAGGCGAGCCCGCGCGAGACGGCCACTTCGGTTCAGGTGACCGCGCGGATGGCGGCGAGCGGGGGCGAGTTCACGGCCCGGCGCGTGCCCAGCAGGCCCGCGATCGCCACGCCCGCCCCGCCTGCGAGAAGCCCGGCCACGGGCACCAGCCAGTCGAACTCGTAGGGCACGCCCAGGACGCGCTCGGAGAGCACGATCGCGAGCCCCACCGCACCGGCCGCAGCCACCAGGCCCGAGAGCAGCCCGATCGCGAGGAACTCCGAGAGCTGGGTGACCATCATCTGCCTGCGGCTGGCCCCCAGCGTGCGCATCACCGCGCCTTCGAAGACGCGCTCGTCCTGCGTGGAGGTGATCGCGGCGAAGAGCACCACCAGCCCCGCGGCAATCGCGAAGAGGAACACGAACTCCACCGCGCGCGAGACCTGGTCGGAGATGCGCTTGACCTGCGCCATGATGGCCGTCAGGTCGATCACGCTCACGTTGGGGAAGCGCTCGACCAGGCGGTTGACGACCTCCTCGCGCCCGGCCGGCAGGTGGAAGCTCGTGATCCAGCTCGCCGGATAGGCCTCGAGCACGCCGGGGTTCGCGATCACGAAGAAGTTCGCCTTGAAGCTGTCCCATTCCACCTTGCGCAGGCTCGTCACGCGGGCCCCGAAGCGCGAGCCCGCCACGTCCCAGGTAAGCGTGTCGCCCACGCGGATCGAGAGCGCCTTGGCGATCCCCTCCTCCACCGAGAACTGGGGCGAGGCGTCCCCGGGCTTCCACCACGCCCCGGCGACGATCGCGTTGTCCGGGCGCAGCGCCTGCGCCCAGGACAGGTTGAACTCGCGCTCCGCGAGGCGCTTGGCGCGCTGGTCCTCGAAATCCGCGGGGGAGACCGGGCGATCCCCGATCGCGAGCAGCCGGCCGCGCACCATGGGATAGAGGTCCGGCGTGGCGAGCCCCAGGTCCGCGAAATAGCCCTTCACGAGCGGCAACTGGTCGCTCTGGATGTTGATCGCGAATCGGTTTGGCATGTCGGCGGGCATGGACTTCTGCCACTTCACGATGAGGTCCGTACGCACCACCGTGAGAAGCAGCATCGCCATGAGGCCCACGCCGAGCGCCATCACCTGCACGAGGCTGGCACCCGTGCGACGGCGCAGGTTCGCGAGGCCGTAGCGCCAGGGACCCGAGGCGCTGGAGCGCAGCCGCGAAAGCCCGCGGATCAGCGCGTACCCGGCGAGCGCGGCGGTTCCGAGCGCGAGCGCGAACCCGCCGATGGCGATCCCGCCCAGCTTCACGTCGCCGGCCTGCCAGACGATGAGCCCGGAGAGCGCCGAAAGCCCCAGCGCGTAGGCCGCGAGGCTCGAGGGCTCGGCGATGGCGACATCGCTGCGCAGCACGCGCAGCGTCGGGATGTTCCGGAGCCTGAGCAGCGGCGGGATCGTGAACCCGAGCACCAGCACGAGGCCGATCACGGCACCCTGCAGCGCGGGACGCCACCCGGGCGCCGGCAGTGCGACGCTGAAGAAGCCCTCGAGCCAGTGCGCGAGGACCGCCTGCGCCCCGTAGCCTGCGAGCGTGCCCGCGGCGCAGCCCGCGGCGGCGAGCGCGAGGAACTGCCACGCATTGATCGCGAAGATGTCGGCCTGCGCGGCGCCGAGGCAGCGCATCATCGCCGCGCCGTCGGTCTGCCGGATCGAGAAGCGCCGGGCCGCCAGGGCCACCGCCACGCTGGCGAGCACCACCGACAGGAGCGAGGCGAGGCCGAGGAAGCGTTGCGCGCGCTCGAGGGAGACGCGCACCTCGCTGCGTGCGTCGCGCACGCCCTCGATGCGCTCCCCGCGGGCCAGGCGCGGGCGCATCTCCTCCTCGTAGCGCGCGACGGTGCGCGCTTCCCCCGCGACGAGCAGGCGGTAGGAGACGCGACTGCCGACCTGAACGAGCCCCGTGGCCGCGAGGTCGGACTCGCTCATGAGCACGCGCGGCGCGAGGCCGAAGAAGTCGAGCACGCTGTCGGGTTCGCGCGTGATGATCGCGGCTACCGCGAGGCTAGCCTCGCCGACCCGGATCGTTTCCCCCACCCGGGCCCCGATGCGCGAGACGAGCGGCACACCGACCCACACGGTGCCCGGCGCCGGCGAACCGGCCGCCTCGCGGTCCGGCGACTCCGGGGCGTCTGCCACGCGGATGCGGCCACGCAGCGGAAACGACTCGCTCACCGCCTTGATCTCCGACAGGCTCACGCCCGCCGGTCCCGCCACCATGCTCGGGAACGTGGTGGTGCCCGCCAGCGCGAGGCCGCCGGCCGCGGCGCGATCGCGAAACGCGGCAGGCACGGGATGGTCGGCGATCACCACCAGGTCGCCACCGAGGAGCTCGTTCGCCTGCCGGTCCAGGGCGCCCTGCACGCGGTCGGCGAAGAAACCGACCGTGGTCACGCTCGCCACGGCCACGAAGAGCGCGGCGGCGAGCACCTTCGCCTCGCCCGCGTGGGCGTTGCGGCGGAGCATCTTCATGGCGATGGAGAAGTTCTTCATCACTGTCGGGATCTCGCGGAAGGGTCCGTCCGGCTCAGGCTGTCACCACGCCCGCGGCTATCGCCACCCGGCGATCGCAGCGCGCCGCGAGCGCCTCGTCGTGGGTGACCAGCACAAGCGTCGTGCCGCGGTCGCGGTTCATGCGGAAGAGGAGCTCTATCACCTGCGCGCCGGTCGCCGAGTCGAGGTTGCCCGTCGGCTCGTCGGCGAAGAGGAGCTTGGGCTCGGTGGCGAAGGCCCGCGCCACGGCCACGCGCTGTTGCTCGCCACCGGAAAGCTGGCGCGGGTAGTGGCCGAGGCGGTCCGCGAGCCCGACCTGCCCGAGCACGCTCGCCGCACTCGCCTGCGCATTCGGTGCACCGGCGAGTTCCAGCGGCAGCATCACGTTCTCGAGGGCGGTGAGCGCCGGCAGGAGCTGGAAGGACTGGAAGACGAAGCCCACGAGCCGCCCGCGCAGGCGCGCCCGGCCGTCCTCGTCCTGGGCGAAGAGGTCCTCGCCGTCGATCCACACGCGCCCCGCCGTGGGAACATCGAGGCCCGCGAGCAGTCCGAGCAGCGTGGACTTCCCCGATCCCGAGGCGCCGACGATGGCCACCGACTCTCCCGCGGCCACGCGCAAGCCCACGTCCCGCACGATCACCAGGTCGTGGTCCGGCGTGGAGACTTGTTTGGTGAGCCCCTCGGCCCGCACAATGACGGGCCGGGCCGTCTCGCCGGCCGGTTCGTGTTCCCCTTCGTTCATGGCATTCATGGTGCTCCGGTGTGCGCCGGTTGCGACGAAAGTCCCGACGTGAAATCCCTCACTCGACTCCGGCGACGCGCGGCCATCGGCCTCGCCGCCCTGCTCTTCGGCCTCGCCGCCGCGCCCTGCCTCGCCCAGCGCACCGTCATGGTGTTCGGCGACAGCCTCTCCGCGGCCTACGGGCTCGCCACCAGCCAGGGCTGGGTATCGCTCCTGGGCGAGCGCATCGCCGCCGAAAAACTCGACTGGCGCGTGGTCAACGCGAGCGTGTCGGGCGAGACCACCGCCGGCGGGCTGCGCCGCCTGCCCGTGGACATCGACCGGCACCGACCCTCCCTCGTGGTGATCGCGCTCGGGGCCAACGACGGCCTGCGCGGCCAGCCGGTGGCCGCGTCGCGCGCCAACCTCGAGGAGATGATCCGCATCGCCCGCGCCGCCCGGGCCGAACCCGTGCTGGTGGGGCTCATGATTCCGCCCAATTATGGCATCGAATACGCACGCGAGTTCCGCGAGCTCTTCCCGCGGCTCGCCAAGGCGGCGCGCGTGCCCCTGGTGCCCTTCCTCCTCGAGGGGATCGCCGACCAGCGCGACCTCTTCCTGGCCGACCAGCTCCACCCGTCCGCGGCCGCGCAGCCGCGCATCCTCGAGAACGTGTGGCCGGCCCTTGCGCCGCTGCTCCAGCGGCCGGGACGATGACCGACATCCCCGAGGCACGCGAGCGCCCCGCGCCCCGCGCGCGGCTGCCGCTCACGGCGGCCGAGCTCGCGCAATGGGATGCGATCGTCGACGCGCGAAGCCCGTCGGAATTCGCCGAGGACCATCTCCCGGGCGCCCTGAACTGCCCGGTGCTCGACGACGAGGAGCGTGCGCGCGTCGGAACGCTCTACAAGGCGCGTGGCGCCTTCGAGGCGAAGCGCCTCGGCGCCCCGCTCGTTGCCGCCAACATCGCGCGGATCATTTCGACCACCTTCGCCGACCGGCCCCGGAACTGGCGCGCGCTCGTCTATTGCTGGCGCGGCGGATCGCGGTCCGGCTCGCTCACCCACGTGATGCGACAGGTGGGCTGGAATGCGGTCCAGATTGACGGCGGCTACAAGGCATTCCGGCGGCAGGTCGCCACGGAGCTGGAGCGGATGCCGGAGCGCTTCGCGTTCCGCATCGTCTGCGGCGCAACCGGCTCGGGCAAGAGCCGCCTGCTGGAGGCGCTCCCGGCGACGGGCACGCAGGTGCTGGACCTGGAACTCCTCGCGGCCCATCGCGGCTCGGTGCTGGGAGAGCTCCCCGGAGCCCCGCAGCCGTCCCAGAAGGCTTTCGAGACGGCGATCTGGTCCGCGCTGTCGGCATTCGACCCGGCGCGCCCCGTCTACGCGGAATCGGAGAGCCGCAAGGTGGGCAACCTGCGCGTGCCCGAGGCGCTCATGCAGCGGATGCGCGAGGGCGAATGCCTGCGCCTGGAGGCGCCGGCGGAGGTCCGGGTCGCGCTCCTGCTCGAGGACTACACGCACCTGGTCGCCGACCCCGAAACGCTTCGCGAGAAGCTCGCCTGCCTCGCGCACCTGCACGGCGCCGACCGGATCGCGCGCTGGGACGCGCTCGTGCGCGACGGCGCGTGGCGCGACCTCGTGGCCGACCTCCTCGAATTCCACTACGACCCCGCCTACCACCGGTCGATGTACCGCAACTACGTCGGCGCTGCGGCGGCGGCAGCGGTTGCGGTCCCCGACGGCTCCCGGGAGGCGTTCCTCGCGCTGGCGCGCCGAATCGAGGCCGCGTCGCGCCCGCCGGCGGATCCTGCCCGGCCTAGCGGTCGCGCTTGAGAAAGGTCACGACCTGCCGGTCGGGGGCATTGCGCGTGCCGCAGTTCTCGCCGCCGAGGGCGAGTTCGGCCTCGTGCAGGAGGTTGATCACGTCCACGTAGTCGCGGTCCTTCACCATCATGAGCGCGGTGCGGTCGCCATCGTTGCGGGCTGCGGGATCCGCGCCGGCCCGGAGCAGGACCTCCACGACGCCCGCCTCCCCGTTGCCCGCGGCGTACATGAGCGGGCGAACACCGAAGCCGATCCTCGCTTCCGGGTCGGCGCCAGCCCCGAGGAGCGCCCGCACCACCTCGGGATAGCCCCGGTCCTCGTCGGCGTTGTAGCAGCCGTGGAAGAGCGGCGTGTAGCCGCGCGCGTCGGCGGCGTTCACGTCGGCTCCGGCCGCGAGCAGGGCGGCGACGGCGCGATCGTTGCCCAGTCCCGCCGCGAGCATGAGCGCCGTGACGCCCTCGGCGCCCGCTTCCCGCGCCGCCCCGCCCGCCGCCAGCCTGCCCACCGCCTCGATGTCGCCCGCGCGTACCGCGTCGAAAAGTGTCGCCGGCATGCCGTGTTCCCCGTGTTCGTCCCTGGACAGGGCATTATCGTCGACGCCGCCGCGAGGATCAATCGCGCGCGGCGCGGCGGGCGCCCGCGGCCGCATCGCCGGGCGCCGGCAGTTCGGTTAAACTGCCGCGAGCGAATCCCATCCAGGCATCCCCCCGGCCTACCCCGGTGTCCGAGCGTCCCCACAAGATCGGCAAGTACAACGTCCTGTCCGAGATCGGCGAGGGGGCGTCGGCGCTCGTCTACGTCGGCGAGGACCCCTTCAACGACCGCAAGGTCGCGATCAAGGTCGCCCGCAGCGACGTCGGCATGTCGGAGGAGGAGGCCAACCGCTTCGAGAAGCTCTTCCTGAACGAGGCCTCGCTCGCGGGGAAGCTGAACCACCCCAACATCGTCGCGGTCTTCGACGCGGTCGTCGACGGCGACCTGCGCTACATCGTCATGGAGTACGTGCCCGGCGGCTCGCTCAAGAAGTACTGCACGGAGACGAACCTGCTCCCGGTGCGCCAGGCGGTCCTGGTGATCTTCAAGATGTGCCGCGCCCTGGACTACGCCTTCCAGAACGGCGTGATCCACCGCGACATCAAGCCGGCCAACATCCTGCTGTCGGACCGCGACGACATCAAGATCAGCGATTTCGGCACCGCCAAGATCTCGCACGCGACGCACACGCAGATCGAGGGATTCCTGGGCTCCCCCGCCTACATGTCGCCCGAGCAGATCAACGAGGAGTCGCCCTCGGTGCAGACGGACATCTACTCCCTCGGGGTGGTGATGTACGAGCTGCTCTCCGGGAAGCTGCCGTTCCGGGCCGAGAATTCCGTGGCGATGATCAACCGGATCCTGAACGACGAGCCGCTGCCCCTGGAGCAGCTGCGCCCCGATCTCCCGGAGAAGCTGGTCGAGATCGTGAAGAAGGCGATGGCGAAGGACGCGCGATCCCGCTACCAGACCTGGTTCGAGATGGCGAGCGACCTGGCCGACACCTTTCCGCAGCTCGAGCGCTACTCGACCGAGATCAGCTCGACGGAGAAGTTCAACAAGCTGCGCGCGCTGCCCTTCTTCCGCGACTTCCGCGACGCCGAGCTCTGGGAAGTCCTGCGCGGCGCGATCTGGGAGGTGCACGCCCGAGACGAAAACCTCCTGCTGGAAGGCGAGATCGGGCAGGCCTTCTTCATCATCGTCTCCGGCCAGGTGAAGGTCGTGAAGGACGGCAAGCTCCTGAACGTCCTCAAGGAGGGCGACTGCTTCGGCGAGATGGCCTACCTCTCCGGCGACCGCGCGCGCCGCTCGGCGTCGATCACCTCCGTCTCCGAGGTGCACCTCCTCAAGATCCAGGCCACGCACCTCGAAAGCCTCACGGAAGGCTGCCAGCTGCGCTTCAACCGCGAGTTCCTGCGCACGCTCATCGAGCGGCTGACCTGGACTTCCTCGGTCCTCGCGCAGTTCCGGCGCTGAGGCGCCCGCGCCGCGCCTAGCGCGCGACGAGCAGGCACACCGCCTGGGCGGCGATTCCCTCCCCGCGCCCCGCGAACCCGAGCCCCTCCGTAGTCGTCGCCTTCACGTTCACGCGGGAGGTGTCGGCGCCGAGGTCGGCGCAGATGTTCGCCACCATCGCGGGGATGTGCGGGGCCATCCTCGGCGCCTGGGCGACGATGGTCGCATCGATGTTGCCGACGGCGAGACCGCGCGCGGCGAGGAGCTTCGCGACGTGGCGCAGGAGATCCCGGCTGTCGGCGTTCTCGTAGCGCGTGTCCGTATCGGGAAAATGCCGGCCGATGTCGCCCAGAGCCGCGGCCCCGAGTAGCGCGTCGCAGATCGCGTGCAGGAGGACGTCCGCGTCGCTATGGCCGAGGAGCCCCTTGTCGTGGTCGATCTCCACGCCGCCGATCACGAGCCGGCGCCCGACCACGAGACGGTGGACGTCGAAGCCCTGGCCGATGCGCGCGGCGCTCATGCCGCCTTCCCCTGCTGGCGCGCGAGGATCATCTCCGCGAGCGCGATGTCGTCGGCGAAGGTCACCTTGAGGTTCGCGTTCTCGCCCTGGACGATGCGCGGCATCTGCCCGAGGGCCTCCACGGCCTGGGACTCGTCGGTGGCCTCCGCCTCGCGCGCGAGCGCGCGCCGCAGGAGCCCGTAGCGAAACATCTGCGGCGTCTGGGCCCGCCACAGGCCCGCGCGCGGGATCGTCTCGCCCACGCGCATCGACTCCTCCCCGCGCTTGAGCGTGTCGGCGAGCGGCATGGCGAGGAGCCCGCCGACGGGATCGTCGTCGATCTCGTCCAGGAATTGCTCGACCAGCGACTTCGCGAGGCAGGGCCGCGCCGCATCGTGCACGAGGATCCAGTCGCCGGGGGCGGCGCGAGCCTCGAGGAGCGAGAGCGCATTGGCCACGCTCCTGCCCCGCGAGGCGCCGCCCGCGAAGAGCGCCTCGATCTTGTCCGGCAGCGCGCTCCAGTCGTGGGCGCCCCAGTGGCGATCGAGCGGGGAGAGGATCGCGATCACGTGGTCGATGCGCGGCACGGCGGCGAGCGCCTCCAGCGCGTGGAACATCATGGGTCGCCCGGCGAGCGGCAGGTACTGCTTGGGAAGGGCGTCCCCAAGACGCGTGCCCTGCCCGGCCGCGGGCACGAGTGCGAAGATCTTCGTCATTCTCGGTTTTCCTGCGGCGATTATCGCCGATTTCGGCCCCGACGCCGCGGCCGGGCGGCCGCCGGTCGAACCGGCGGCGGCAGGTACACTTCCGGCCATGACGGCGCGGACTCCTCCTTTGCCTCCTCGCGTTCCTCACGGCGGGGTGCGAGTACGCCGCGAAACCGGTCACGCCGCTCTCCGAGGGCGGCAAGCTCGTCGTGGTCACCATCAACGGCCCCGCGACGTGGTACGAGGACGCGCAGGGCAACCCCGGCGGTTTCGAGCACGACCTCGTCGCGCTCTTCGCGAAGGAACTCGGCGTGGCGCTGGAGTACGACTTCGTGGAAAGCCCCGAGAAGGCGGAGAAGGTCCTCTCGTCGCGGCGCGCGCACCTGGCGGCGGCGCTTCTGCCGAGGCACTTCGACCTGCCGGGCGGCCTCGTGTGGGGCCCTTCGTACCGGTCCGCGCAGTACCAGCTCGTCTGGCGCACCCAGGACCCGAAGCCCCGGTCGTTCGCCGACCTCCCGGGCAAGCGCGTCGGCGTGATCGGCGATTCCTTCGCGGACCATCTCCTCTCGTCGCCGCCGAAGCTCACCACGCCGATCGAGCGGCTGCCGCCCGACGCCTCGCCCGAGGACCTGCTCGAGCGCGTAGCCGGGGGCGGGCTCGACGCGGCGCTCATCGACTCCGCCCGGTTCACGGTCGCGCGCAAGCACTTCCCGCAACTCGACGTCGCGTTCGCCTTCGGGCGACCCGTCGACTACGCGTGGCGCGTGGGCACCGTCGACCAGAAGCCGCTGCTCGACCGCATGAAGGAGTTCTTCGCGAGAATCAACCGGGACGGCACGCTCAAGCGCCTGGCCGACCGCAACTTCGCGCACGCCGCGCGCATCACCGCCATCGACTCCGGCGCCCTCATCGAGCGCATCAACACGATGCTGCCGAAGCTGAAGCCCCTGTTCCTGGAGGCCGAGCGCGTCTCCGGGTACGACTGGCGCCTGATCGCGGCCATCGGCTACCAGGAGTCGCACTGGGACCCGCTCGCCACTTCGCCCACGGGCGTGCGCGGCCTCATGATGCTCACCGAGGACACCGCCGACCGGCTGCAGGTCAAGGACCGGCTCGACCCGCGCGAGAGCATCCTCGGCGGCGCGCGCTACCTGGGGCTGCTCGCCGAGTCGCTGCCGCCGCGCATCGGAGAGCCCGACCGCACCTGGCTGGCACTCGCCGCCTACAACCTCGGCGTGGGGCACCTCGAGGACGCACGCATCCTCGCGCAGGGCAAGGGCCTTTCACCGGACTTCTGGCAGGACGTGAAGCTCGCACTCCCGGGGCTCGTCGATCCGGCGACCTACCAGCGGCTGAAGCATGGGTATGCGCGCGGCTACGAGGCCATGCAGTTCGTCGACAACGTGCGCAACTACCACGACATCCTTTCCCGCGTGCAGCCGCGCGACGGCCCCGTACCGCCGCGGCCCGCGGCCCAGGCGCAGGCTCAGGGTTCGACGACGGGCGCCACGTCCTCGAGGTGAGCGGTGTCGGCCCAGGCCTCGATCGTCCACCGCCCGCCATCGAAGGCGAGCGCGTTGTAGGAGGCGTTGGGGATCGGGACCGCCCACGCGGCCTCGACGGGGATCGCGTTCACGTGCCGGTAGAGCGCGGCGAGCACGCCGCCGTGGCAGACCACCACGATGCGCGCGCCGGCGGCGTCTCGGGCGAGGGCCTCGAACGCGTCTCGCGCGCGCTCGAAGAGCTGGCGCCGGCTCTCGCCCCCGGGCACGACGTAGTCCGGGTCGGTGTCGCGCACGCGCGAGAAGACCTCCGGGAAGTGCACGCCGATCTCGCCGTAGGTGAGTCCCTCGGCGCGGCCGTAGTTGCGCTCGCGAAAGCGTGCGTCGGCGATCACCGTGTGGCCGGTGCGCCCGGCCACGGCCTGGGCGGTGCGCCAGGCGCGCCCCAGGTCGCTCGAGACGATCCGGTCGAAGCGCTCGCCGGCGAGGCGACGCGCGATCGCCGCGGCCTGTGCCTCGCCGGTGGCGGTGAGCGGGCTGTCGGTGTGGCCCTGGACGCGGGAGGCCAGGTTCCACTCGGTCTCGCCGTGCCGCACGACGACGAGCCTCGTGCTCAAGCGCGCGCGATCCGCTCGGTGCCGCCCAGGTAAGGCACCAGCGCGGCGGGCACCGCGACCGAGCCGTCGGCCTGCTGGCAGTTCTCGAGGATGGCCACGAGCGTGCGCCCCACGGCGAGCCCGGAACCGTTCAGCGTATGCACCGGCTCGGCGCGGCCCTTTTCGCCGCCCTTGAAGCGCGCCTGCATGCGCCGCGCCTGGAAGGCCTCGTAGTTGGAGCACGAGGAAATCTCGCGGTAGGCCTGCTGGGCGGGCAGCCACACCTCGAGGTCGTAGGTCTTGGCGCTCGCGAACCCGAGGTCTCCGGTGCACAGCATCATCGTCCGGTAGGGCAGTTCCAGGCGCCCGAGGATCGTCTCGGCGTGGCGCGTGAGTTCCTCGTGGGCCTCGGCCGATTTTTCCGGATGCACCACCTGCAGGATCTCCACCTTGTCGAACTGGTGCTGGCGGATCATGCCGCGCGTGTCCTTGCCGTAGCTCCCCGCCTCGGAACGGAAGCAGGGGCTGTGGCAGACGAACTTGAGCGGCAGGTCCTTTGCCTCGAGCAGCGTGTCGCGCACGAAGTTGGTCACCGGATACTCGGCCGTCGGAATGAGGTAGAGGTCGCGGCCCTCGAGCTTGAAGAGGTCTTCCTTGAACTTGGCGAGGCTGGAGACCCCGTCGGCGCACTCGCCCGTGACCATGTAAGGAACGTAGACCTCCGTGTAGCCGTGCTCCTGCGTGTGGATGTCGAGCATGAACTGCGCGAGCGCGCGGTGCAGCCGTGCGAGCGCGCCCTTGAGGACGGAAAACCGCGCCCCCGAAAGTTTCGCCGCCGTGTCGAAGTCGAGCATGCCAAGCCCCTCGCCCACGTCGACGTGGTCCTTCACCGGGAAATCGAACTCCCGGGGCGCGCCCCAGCGGCGCACCTCGACGTTGTCGTCGCTCGAACGGCCCTGCGCGACTTCCGGCCGGGGGATGTTGGGGATCGTGCGCAGGAAGGCGTTCAGGCGCTCCTGGAGCGCGGCGAGCGCGGTCTCGTTCGCCTTGAGCTCCTCGCCGAGGCCGCCCACCTCGGAGAGCACCGCGGCGGCGTCCTCGCCCCGGCCCTTGAGGATGCCGACCTGCTTCGACAGCGCGTTGCGGCGGGCCTGCAGCTCCTCGGTGCGCATCTGCAGGCCCTTCCTCTCGTCCTCGAGGGCGCGAAAGACCGCCTCGTCGAAGACGAGGCCACGGCGCGCGAGTCCCGCTGCTACGGCGGGAAGGTCCTTGCGAAGTTGTTGGATGTCCAGCATGGTCGGCTGCGGCGAGGAATGGTGAAGCCGGGATTATATTCGGTCGCTCCGCCCTCCCCCCCGGAAGCGCGTCAGGACTTGTCCTCGGCTTCGCCGTCGCGCCGCCGCAGCCACGCGAGCTTTTCGCGGATCTTCGCCTCCAGCCCGCGGTCCGTGGGCTCGTACCACCCGGGCGCATCCATGCCCTCTGGGAGGTAGCGCTCGCCCGCCGCGTGGCCACCCGCCTCGTCGTGCGCGTAGCGGTAGCCCTTGCCGTAGCCCAGGTCCTTCATGAGGCGCGTGGGCGCGTTGCGCAGGTGCATCGGCACCGGGCGGCTCCCGTCGCGCGAGACGAATTCGCGCGCCGCGCCGTAGGCGGTGTAGACCGCGTTGGATTTCGGGGCCACCGCGAGGTAGACCACGCACTGGGCGATCGCGAGTTCGCCCTCCGGGGAGCCCAGGCGCTCGTAGACCTCGGCGGCGCGCATCGCCATCTCGAGCGCGCGCGGGTCGGCGAGCCCGATGTCCTCGGTGGCCATGCGGATCATGCGCCGCGTGAGGTAGCGCGGATCGGCCCCGCCGTCGAGCATGCGCACCATCCAGTAGAGCGAGGCGTCCGGGTCGCTTCCGCGCACGCTCTTGTGCAGCGCAGAGATCTGGTCGTAGAAGTTCTCGCCCCCCTTGTCGAACCGCCTCCCGGCCCGGGTGACCACGCCGTCGACGAATTCCACGTCGGCCCCGTGCCGCGCGGCCGAGCGGGCGGCATTCGCAACCTGTTCCACGAGGTTCAGCGCGCGCCTGCCGTCGCCGTCGGCGAACTCGGCGATGCGCTTGGCCGCCTCCGAGGTCGCGTCGATGCCTTCGGCCTCGAATCCGCGCATGACCAGGCGTTCGAGATCCTCCTGCCCGAGGCTCTCCAGGACATAGACCTGCGCCCGCGACAGGAGCGCGCCGTTCACCTCGAAGGATGGATTCTCCGTGGTCGCCCCGATGAAGGTGAGGAGCCCGTTCTCCACGTGCGGCAGGAACGCGTCCTGCTGCGACTTGTTGAAGCGGTGCACCTCGTCCACGAAGAGGATGGTGGCGCGGTCGTGGGCCTCGCGGGCCAGGCGCGCGCGCTCCACGGCCTCGCGGATCTCCTTCACCCCGGCGAGCACCGCGGAAATGGCGATGAACTCCACGCCGAAGGCCCGCGCGAGGAGACGGGCGAGCGTGGTCTTTCCCACCCCCGGCGGTCCCCAGAGGATCATCGAGTGGAGCTTTCCCGAGGCGAGCGCCACGGCAAGCGGCCGGCCCGCGTCCAGGAGGTGGCGCTGGCCCACGACGTCCTCCACCCGCGCGGGACGCAGCCGCTCCGCGAGCGGGGCGTTGGCCTCGCCGGTCGCCGAAAAGAGGTCGGGGGAGCCACTCATGGGCAGGCGGGCCGATGCGGTCCGGGGACGCGGAAAGCCTAGGGCTTCCCCGGCGCGTTTCCCGCGGCCCGCGGCGAGCCGGTCACGGCCATCTCGTCGAGCACGTCCGCGCCCTTGGGCGGCGTGAAGCGGAAGTCCGCCGGATCGACGCGCGCACCTGCCTGGAAGCGCGGGAATTCCAGCACCGTGCGTCCGCCCAGGGAATCCTCGAGTTCCATGACCGCCGGAACCGTGCCCTTCATGCCGATGCGCACGCGCTCGAAGCCCGTGTCGCGCTCCCGGGGCACTGCCTCGAGCCAATCGAGCCCGCCTTCCCGCCCCGCTTCCCGCAGCGTGAACACGGCCGTCACGTCCTGGCGGCCGCCGAGCAGCGCAGCGGGGGTTGCGGAGAGCACGCGGTCCATGGGCCGCACGGTGACCTGGTTCAGGTCCTCGTCGTGGAGCCACAGCCGGGTGCCGTCGGCCACGATGAGGCTCGAGACGGGCTTGTCGTAGGCCCACCGGAAGCGGCCGGGCCGGGAGAAGGCGAACGAGCCGGTGGAGCGCTCCACCTCTCGGCCCGAGCGGTCGAGCACCCGCTGCTCGAACCGCGCCGTCGCCGTGCGCGTCGAGGCGGTGAAGGCGAGAAAGGCATCGACCGCTCCCGCCGATGTGCCGGTCGCCGCCCACGAGGCGAAGGCCGCGAGGAGGACGCGCGCAAGCCTCACTTCTCCGCCCTCGCCGGCGAGAGGATCTCGCGGTTTCCGTTGGAGGCCATCGGCGAAACGAGGCCCGCGCGTTCCATGTCCTCGATCAGGCGCGCGGCGCGGTTGTAGCCGATGCGCAGGTGGCGCTGCACCAGCGATATCGAGGCGCGCCGGTTCTGCAGCACGATCTGCACGGCCTGGTCGTACAGGGGGTCGGCTTCCCCGCCCGGCGCGTCGCCGCCCACCTCGGCCTCGGAGAGCTCCGGGTCGTCGAGCATGCCCTCGATGTACTGCGCCTCGCCCTGTTTCTTCAGGTGTGCAACGACGCGCTGGACCTCCGCGTCGGCGACGTAGGCTCCGTGCACGCGCTGCGGGTGCCCCGCCCCGGGCGGCAGGTAGAGCATGTCGCCCTGCCCAAGCAGGCTCTCGGCGCCCTGCTGGTCGAGGATGGTGCGCGAGTCGACCTTCGAGGAGACCTGGAAGGCCACGCGCGTGGGGACGTTCGCCTTGATGAGGCCGGTGATCACGTCCACCGACGGGCGCTGCGTGGCGAGCACCAGGTGGATGCCGGAGGCACGCGACTTCTGCGCGAGGCGCGCGATCAGCTCCTCGACCTTCTTGCCCGCGACCATCATGAGGTCGGCGAGCTCGTCGATCACCACCACGATGAACGGCATGGGCACCAGGTCCTCGGGAGCGTCCGGCGTGAGGCTGAAGGGGTGCTTGAGCGGCTGCTTCTTCTCGGCGGCCTCGCGCACCTTGTGGTTGAAGCCGGCGAGGTTGCGCACCGAGACCGTGGACATGAGCTTGTAGCGCCGGTCCATCTCCACCACGCACCAGTGCAGCGCCGCGGCCGCCTGGCGCATGTCCGTCACCACCGGCGCGAGGAGGTGGGGGATGCCCTCGTAGGCCGAGAGCTCGAGCATCTTCGGGTCCACGAGGACCAGGCGCACTTCGGAAGCCGGCGACTTGTAGACGAGCGACAGGATCATCGCGTTGATGGCCACGGACTTCCCCGAGCCGGTGGTGCCCGCGACCAGGAGATGCGGCATGCGCGCGAGATCGGCGACCACGGGCTTGCCGGTGATGTCCTTGCCCATCGCCACGGTGAGGTGCGAGTGCATGTCGGCGTAGGCCTGGGAGCCCACGATCTCGGAGAGCCGCACGATTTCGCGCTTGGCGTTCGGGATCTCGAGCCCCATGCACGAGGTGCCGGGGATCGTCTCGACCACGCGGATCGAGATGACGGACAGCGCGCGCGCCAGGTCGCGCGCGAGGTTCACCACCTGCGCGCCCTTGACTCCCACCGCGGGCTCGATCTCGTAGCGCGTGATGACCGGGCCGGGGTAGGCCGCGACGACCTTCACCTGCACGTTGAAGTCGAGGAGCTTCCTCTCGATGAGGCGCGAGGTGTACTCGAGCGTCTCGGGCGTCGGGCGCTCGACGTGGCTGTCGGCGGGGTCGAGGAGCGCGATCGGCGGCAGGGGGGAATCGGGCAGGTCCGCGAAGAGCGGCACCTGCTTCTCGCGCGTGACCCGGTCGCTGCGGGGAATCGCCACCTCGGGGACCGCGATCCGGATGGGCTCGTGGTCCTCGAAGATCTTCTTCGCCTCCTCGACCTTCTCCTCGCGCGCCTGGGCCGCCGCGGCCCCCGCCTCGCGGTCGCGCCGGGCCTCGATGCGCAGCCGCAGGGCGTCAACCGCCCATTCGATCGCCGCTCCCAGCTTTTCCGCGAAACGGATCCAGGAAAGCCCGGAGAAAAGCCCGAAGGCCGCGGCCAGCAGGGCGATGAGGACGAGCGTGGCGCCGGTGAACCCGAGGGCCGACGCCACGGGGCCCGCCACCAGTTCGCCCAGCGCGCCACCGGGCTCGAACCCGAGCGCGGGCTTGAGCGAATGCAGGCGCATCGCCGCCAGCGCGCAACTCGCGAGGATCACCAGGACGAAGCCCGAGAGGGACACCGCGAGCGAGCGCCGGCTGATGAGCGCCCAGGTCTCGACCCGCGGGTAGAGCCGGAGGATTCCCCAGGCCGCGAGCACGACCCACCACCAGGCCGCCAGGCCGAAGACCTGCAGCAGGCCGTCGGCGAGCCAGGCGCCGAGGGCGCCCGCCCGGTTGGCTACGGGCGCGCCCGTGGCCACGAACGGCCCGGGATCGTTCTCGTGGTAGGAGCCGAGCGCCAGCGCGACGAAGAGGCCGGCGGCGAGGAGGAGTATCCACGCAGCTTCGCGAAGCACGCGGGCGAGGCGCGGGTTGGGCGGGGCGGGGCGGGATCGGGTGGTGGTGTCGGCCATCAGGTCGGAACTCGTGATGGCCGATTATAGGGCGCTGCGGCTACGGCGGGCGGCGCCCGTGCGGCGCGGGCGATGCGGGGTGCTACAGGGAGGGCGGGAGCTCGCGGTTGATGATCGTGATCGACTTCGACTCCACCGCGATGAAGCCGCGGTCCGAGAGATCCTTGAGTATCCGGTTCACCATTTCGCGCGAGGCGCCCACCATGTTGGCGAGGTCCTGCTGCGAGAGCTTCTCGCTCACCACGAGCTTGCCGTTGGTGTTCACGGCGAGCTCGAGCAGCGTGCTCGCCACGCGCCCGTAGACGTCCATGAGTGCCAGCGTGCCGATCTTGCGGTCGGCCTCGCGCACCCGCTGTGCCAGGACGCGAAGCACCATGTTCGCCATGCGCGGGGCCTGCTCCAGGCAGTGCTCGAACGCATGGTGGGAGAGGATCAGGAAGGTCGACGGCTCCAGCGTCGTCACCGACGCCGAGCGCGGCTGCTGGTCGATCATCGACATCTCCCCGAAGAAGTGCCCGGCGCCGAGGAGCTTCAGGATGATCTCGCGCCCCTCCTCGTCGCCGATGAAGATCTTCACGCGCCCGGACTCGATCATGTAGAGCGAGTCCCCGATCTCGCCCTCGGTGAGGACGACGGCGTGCTTCGGATAGCTCTTCTCGACGGCCACGGAGCGGATGACATCGAGCTCCTGATCGTTCATCTGCGTGAAGAACGGAACCGCCTTGAGGGCCTGGGTGCGTTCGCCGATGGCGGCTTTCCGGGGAGGAAGGGAAGTCATGGTCGGTCCACTATAGCCAAAAGTCCTTATCTGTCAATTGTTTGATCTCAACGGACCCGGTGGTGGGATAATGCCGGTTCCCGTGGCGCGCGAATCGCGCGCCCGCCATCGCCGCAAGCCTCCCATGACCACCCGACACAGCCGCCTGCTCATCCTCGGATCCGGCCCGGCCGGCTATACCGCTGCCGTCTACGCCGCCCGCGCCAACCTGAAACCCGTGCTCATCACCGGCCTCGCCCAGGGCGGGCAGCTCATGACCACCACCGACGTGGACAACTGGCCTGCCGACCACGCCGGCGTGCAGGGGCCGGAACTGATGGAGCGCTTCCAGAAGCACGCCGAGCGCTTCGAGACGGAGATCGTCTTCGACCACATCCACACCGCGAAGCTGCGCGAAAAGCCCATCACGCTCGTGGGCGACTCCGGCACCTACACTTGCGACGCGCTGGTCATCGCCACCGGCGCCTCCGCGATGTACCTGGGGCTTGCCTCCGAGGAGGCCTTCATGGGCAAGGGCGTCTCCGGATGCGCCACCTGCGACGGCTTCTTCTACAAGGGGCAGGACGTGTGCGTGGTGGGCGGGGGCAACACCGCGGTGGAGGAGGCGCTCTACCTCGCGAACATCGCCCGCCACGTGACCGTGATCCACCGCCGCGACAAGTTCCGCTCGGAGAAGATCCTGCAGGACAAGCTCTTCGCCCGGGAAAAGGAGGGCAAGGTCACGATAGCTTGGAACCACACGCTGGACGAAGTCCTGGGAGATGCGAGCGGCGTGACGGGCGTGCGCATCAAGAGCGTGGCCGACGGCAAGACCCGGGACCTGGCGCTCTCCGGGTGCTTCATCGCCATCGGGCACAAGCCCAATACCGACCTCTTCGAGGGGCAGCTCGACATGCAGGGCGGCTACATCGTCACGCGCACGGGGCTCGCGGGCAACGCCACGGCGACCAGCACCCCGGGCGTGTTCGCCGCGGGCGACGTGCAGGACCACGTCTACCGGCAGGCGGTGACGAGCGCGGCCACGGGCTGCATGGCCGCGCTCGACGCGGACAAGTACCTGGAGAGCCTGGCTTCTTGAAGCGCGCGCCCCCGGGCTCCGCTGCCCCGGACGACGACGCCGACCTCTTCCGCCGCGAGATGCGCGACGTCTCTCCCGCCCGGCCGCCCAACCGCGTCGCGCACGCCGGCGCCCTGCCGCCGCCCATCCCGGTCCACCGCATCGAGGACGAGCGCGCGGTGCTCGAGGAACTCGCGCGCCTGGCCGGCGGCACCGACGACATCGAGATCGAGGAAGACCACGCCTACCTGCGGCCGGGCCTGCCGCGCGAGGTGCTGCGCAAGCTCCGCCGCGTGCACTGGGTCGTGCAGGACGAGCTCGACCTGCACGGCCTCACCGGCGACGAGGCCGCGGCCGCGACCGCCCGCTTCCTCGCCGAAGGCGTGCGGCGCGGGATCCGGTGCCTGCGCATCATCCACGGCAAGGGCCTGGGGTCGCGCAACCGCGAGCCGGTGCTGAAGGGCCGCATCCGCAAGCTCCTCGCGCGCAAGTCGGAGGTGCTCGCCTACTGCGAGCCGCCCCCGACCCATGGCGGCAGCGGCGCGGTGATCGTGCTCCTGGACGCGAAGGCCGGCCCGTGAGCGCGAGACGCCTCGCCGCACTCCTGATCGCGCTGCTGGCGCTCGTCGTGGGCGTCGACAACATGCAGCGTCCGCTCGCCAACCCCGACGAGGGGCGCTATTCGGAAATCTCCCGGGAAATGGCGGCCTCGGGCGACTGGGTCACGCCGAGGTTGAACGGCATCCAGTACTTCGAGAAGCCGCCGCTGCAGTACTGGGCAAGTGCGGCCGCGTTCTCGCTCTTCGGCGAGAGCGAGTTCACGGCGCGCATCTACACCGCGCTGTGCGGACTGCTCGCGATCCTGGCCGTCGGCTTCACGGCACGCAGGCTCGCGGGCGACGACGCGGGCGTGCTCGCGGTCGCGGCGCTCCTCACCAGCCCGTACTTCCTCGCCATGGGCGGGGTGGTCACCCTCGACATGGGACTCACGGCCTGGACCACGGTCGCGGTGTGCGCCTTCCTCCTGGCGATGGCCGGCGCGGAAGTCGAGCGGCGGCGCTGGATGCTCCTCGCGTGGTCCGCGATGGCCCTCGCGGTGCTCTCCAAGGGGCTCATCGGGATCCTCTTTCCGGCGGCGGCGATCTTCCTGCATTGCCTCGTGCATCGCGACTGGCGCCTGCTCGCGAGGCTCGAATGGCTGCGCGGGACGGCGCTCTTCCTCGCCGTGGCAGCGCCGTGGTTCGTGCTCGTCTCGATCGCGAACCCCGATTTCGCGCAGTTCTTCTTCGTCCACGAGCACTTCGAGCGCTTCCTCACCAAGGCGCACCGCCGCGAGCAGGCGTGGTGGTTCTTCCTGCCGATCCTCGTGGCCGGGTTCCTGCCGTGGATGCTGGCACTCGTGCCGGCCGCACTCGACGGCTGGCGCCGCGAGCGCGAGGGCGCGCAGTTCCCGTGGCGGCGGTTCGCCCTCCTGTGGTCGGCGTTCGTCCTCGTCTTCTTCAGCGCCTCCGGGTCGAAGCTCCCCGCCTACATCCTGCCGATCTTCCCGGTGTTCGCCCTGGTGCTGGGCGACTGGCTTGCCCGCGCGCCGCCGGAGCGCCTCTGGAAGGCCGTCCTCGCCGCGGCGGTGCTCGTCGCCGTGGGAATCGCGTTCGCCTGGGGGGCGCCCGGGCGGGCCGGAAACGCCTGGACGCGGGAGCTCTACGCGGCCGCCCGGCCGTGGATCGTCGCGGGCATGGCCGTGCTCGCGCTCGGGCTCGCCGCCGGAGCCTTCCGGCTGCGCGCCGGCGCGAAGTGGAAGGCGATCATCGTCATCGTGGTCGCCTCGATCGTGTTCATCGATTTCGTGGAGGACGGCTACGAGGAACTGGCGCCGCGCCAGTCGGGACAGCAGGTCGCCGCCCTGGTGAAAGAGCGTCTCGCCCCCGGCACGCGGGTCTATTCCGTCGGCTACTACGACCAGACGATTCCCTTCTACCTCGGTCGCACGGTCACGCTGGTCGCCTACCGGGACGAGTTCGCCCCGGGACTCGACCGCGAGCCGGGGCTCGGCCTCGCGAGCATCGAGGACTTCGAGCACGACTGGCTGCGGCCCGGGGACGCGATGGCTATAATCCACCCCGACCTCCTCGACAGGCTTTCCTCCCGCGGCATCGCAATGACTCTCCTGCACCGTGACGAGCGGCGCGCCCTCGTCCGCAAGCCATGAGCGCCGTGGCCCTCGCGCTCGTGCTCGCGGGCGTGCTGCTGAACGCGGCCGCGCAGCTCCTGCTCAAGGCCGGGACGAACCGCATCGGGGAATTCGCCTTCACCCTGGACAACGTCGTGCCCGTGGGGCTCAAGGTGGCCGCGAGCCCCTTCGTGCTGGGCGGCCTCGCCTGCTACGCCGTGAGCGTGGTGGTCTGGATCCTGGCGCTCTCGCGCGTGCCCGTCTCGGTGGCCTACCCGATGCTCTCGATCGGCTACATCTTCAATGCCGTGGCCGCGTGGATGCTGTTCGGCGAATCCCTCGCGGCGCAGAAGCTGGTGGGCATCGGCTTCATCGTGGTGGGCGTGTGGCTCGTGGCGCGGTCGTGAGCGCGGGCGTGCTGCCCTTCGCGCGGCCCACGATCGACGAGGCGATGGTGGCCGCCGTGGCCGACACGCTGCGCAGCCGCTGGATCGCGAGCGGCCCGCAGGTAGCCGCCTTCGAGGAAGCACTCTCGGCCGCGGTGGGCGGGCGGCCCGTGCGCAGCTTCACCTCCGCCACCGGCGCGATGGCGGTGTCCCTGGAACTCCTCGGCATCGGCGCGGGCGACGAGGTCGTCACCCCCGCGCAGAGCTTCTTCGCCTCGGCGAACGTGATCGAGCGCGCCGGCGCGCGGGCGGTCTTCGTGGACGTCGACCTCGCCACGCGCAACATCGACCTCGCGGCGGCCGCGGCCGCCGTGACGCCGCGCACGAAGGCGCTGCTGCCGGTCCACTACAACGCCCCGCTCGACCCGGCAGCGCTCGCGGCGTTTCGCGCCCGGCACGGCGTGCGCGTCCTCGAGGACGCCGCACTCGCCATCGGGTCCGTCGCGGGAGGGCGGCCCGTGGGCGCCGCGGGCGACCTGGTCTCCTTCAGCTTCCACCCGAACAAGAACATGACCACCATCGAGGGCGGCGCCCTCGTGGTGAACGACGCGGAGGAAGCCGCACGCGTGGAGCGGTTGCGCTTCCACGGCATCGCGCGCCTGCCCGACGGCACGCGCGACCTCGAGGCGGCCGGCGGGAAGTACAACCTGTCGGACGTCTCGGCCCGCCTCGGGCTCGCCCAACTCGCCCGCCTGGGCGAGTGGTGCCGCGCGCGCGAACGCCTCGCCATGGCCTATTTCGACGCGCTTTCCGGCGACGAGCTGGTGACGCCAGAGCGCCTGCCGCCCCGCGAGAACCCCGGCCACAGCTGGAACCTGTTCACGGTCCTGCTGCCGCTCGCCGACATCGCGCTTTCCCGCAAGCAGTTCATCGACGCCATGCAGCGCGAGGGCATCGGCATCGGCATCTCCTACGAGGCGATCCACCTGACTTCCTTCTATCGCGCAAGGGGCTGGCGCGAAGGCCAGTTCCCGGTGTCCGAGCGCATCGGCCGCGAGACGGTCTCGCTGCCGCTCTTCCCCGAGATGACCGAGGGCGACGTGGCCCGCGTGTGCACGAGCCTCGCCCGCGTCCTGCGGTCGCGGGCGGCGTGAGCGCCATGGCCGTGCCGTCCGTCTCCGTCATCATCCCCGTCTTCAATGAGGAGGAGGTGCTGCCGACGCTCTTCGGGCGCCTCTACCCCGCGCTCGACGCCCTCGGCCGCAGCTACGAGATCGTCTTCGTGAACGACGGCAGCCGCGACCGCTCCGCCGCACTCCTGCGGGCGCAGTTCCAGGAACGCCCCGACGTGACCCGCGTCGTGCTCTTCAACGGCAACTTTGGGCAGCACATGGCGATCATGGCCGGCTTCGAGCTCTGCCGCGGCGAGCGGGTGGTGACCCTCGACGCGGACCTCCAGAACCCGCCGGAGGAAATCGGCAAGCTCCTCGCGAAGATGGACGAGGGCCACGACTACGTGGGTTCGATTCGCCTGAAGCGCCGGGACGCCGCATGGCGCCGCTGGGCCTCGCGGGCGATGAACGGGCTGCGCGAGCGCCTGACCCGCATCCGCATGACCGACCAGGGCTGCATGATGCGCGCCTACGACCGCAACATCGTGGACGCGATCCGCTCCTCGCGCGAGGTGAGCACCTATATCCCGGCGCTGGGCTATTCGTTCGCCCAGAACCCCGTGGAGGTGGAGGTCGCCCACGAGGAGCGCGCGGCCGGGGAGTCGAAGTACTCGCTCTACAAGCTGATCCGCCTGAACTTCGACCTGGTCACCGGGTTCTCCGTCGTGCCGCTGCAGCTCTTCTCGCTCTTCGGCATCGCCGTGTCGATCGTGTCCCTCGTCTCCTACTTCGTGGTGATCGCCAGGCGCATCCTCGCGGGCGACGGCGACGGCCTGTGGGTGATCTGGGACCGGGACATCCTCGCCTTCTTCCTCGTGGGAGTCGTCCTCTTCGGGCTGGGCCTCGTCGGCGAGTACGTCGGGCGCATCTACCAGCAGGTCCGCGAGCGGCCGCGATACCTCATCCAGGCCATCCTCGAGAAACGCGACGCGTGAGCGCCACGGCCGTCGTCTTCGCCTACCACGACGTGGGCTGCCGCTGCCTTTCCGTCCTGCTCGACCACGGCGTGCGCGTGCCGCTCGTCGTCACCCATCGCGACGATCCCAACGAGAACATCTGGTTCGCGAGCGTCGAGCGGCTCGCGCGGGAGGCGGGGCTCGAAGTCGAGACCCCCGCAGACCCGAATGAGGACGCGTTCGTCGCGCGCCTCGCGGCGATCGCCCCCGATTTCCTGTTCTCCTTCTACTACCGGCGGATGCTCTCGCCGGCGGTGCTCGCCACCGCCGGCCGCGGCGCGTTCAACCTCCATGGCTCGCTCCTGCCGAAGTACCGCGGCCGCGCGCCGGTCAACTGGGCCGTCCTCCACGGCGAGCGCGAGACGGGCGCCACCCTCCACGAGATGGTGGAGAAGCCGGACGCGGGGCGGATCGCCGGGCAGGAAGCCGTTTCGATCGGCGACAACGACACGGCCGCCGAGGTCTTCGACCGCGTGACGCACGCCGCGGGCCGGGTCGTCGAGCGCGCGCTTCCGGCCCTGCTCGCCGGCACCGCAGCCCTCCGGCCGCAGGCACTGCGCGAAGGAAGCTACTTCGGCGGGCGCAGGCCCGAGGACGGGCGCATCGACTGGACGAAGGGCGCGCGGGAGATCCACGACCTCGTGCGGGCGGTCGCTCCGCCCTATCCGGGTGCCTTCACCCGGCTCGGGAGCCGTCGCGCACGGGTGCTGCGCACCTGGTGGTCGGAGCCGCCGGCGATCCCGCCAGGCCCGCCGGGCACGCTCGCCACGGGCGGCGACAGGACCTGGACCTGCTGCGGCGACGGGCGCTGGCTGGAACTGCGGGAAATCGACCTCGAGGGCGCTGGAATCCTTTCCGGGCTGGCGCTCGCCGCGCGTTTTGCCCCCGGCGGGGACGGCATGGGACAATTCACCTCCGGCTGAGGCGCCCCTGCCGCCCCGGCCACCGAATCTGCGACCTGGACACCATGGGCAAGCGCATCTGCATCCTCGGCGTGAACGGCTTCATCGGCCACCACCTCTCCCAGCGGATCCTCGCCGACACCGACTGGGACGTGTACGGCATGGACATGGGTTCGGACCGCGTCGCGGACCTGCTTGCCCACCCGCGCTTCCACTTCTTCGAAGGCGACATCACGATCAACCGCGAGTGGATCGAGTACCACATCCGCAAGTGCGACGTGATCCTGCCGCTGGTGGCGATCGCCACGCCCGCGACCTACGTGAGGGAGCCCCTCAAGGTCTTCGAGCTGGACTTCGAGGCGAACCTGCCGATCGTGCGGTCCTGCGTGAAGTACGGAAAGCGCATCCTCTTTCCCTCCACCTCCGAGGTCTACGGGATGTGCCGCGACGAGCAGTTCGACCCCTACGCATCGGAGCTGGTGCTGGGCCCCATCGACAAGCAGCGCTGGATCTACTCGTGCTCCAAGCAGCTCATGGACCGCGTGATCTGGGCCTACGGCTCCATGGGCAGCCTCGATTTCACGCTCTTCCGCCCGTTCAACTGGATCGGCGCGGGCCTGGACTCCATCCACACCGCCAAGGAGGGCTCGTCGCGCGTGATCACGCAGTTCCTTGGCCACATCGTGCGCGGGGAGCCGATCAAGCTGGTCGACGGCGGCTCGCAGAAGCGGGCTTTCACCTACATCGACGACGGCATCGCGGCGCTGATGCGCATCGTCGAGAACCCGGGCGGAGTGGCCTCGGGGCGCATCTACAACATCGGCAATCCCGCCAACAACTACTCGGTGCGGGAACTCGCCACGATGATGCTGGAGCTCGCCAGGTCCTACCCGGAATACCGCGACAACGCCGCGAAGGTGAAGCTGGTCGAGGTGAGTTCCGGCGACTACTACGGAAAGGGATACCAGGACGTGCAGAACCGCGTGCCCAATATCGACAACACCATGCAGGAACTGGGATGGGCGCCGAAAGTCGACATGGCCACCGCACTCGAGCGCATCTTCGACTCCTACCGCGCGTCCATCGAGGACGCACGGGCGCTCGCGTCGTGAGGAGATGACCATGGACGCCCCGGTCGTCGGCGTGGTGATGGGATCCCAGAGCGACTGGGACGTGATGCAGCACGCGGCGAAAGTGCTCAAGGACTTCGGCGTGCCCTTCGAGCACAAGGTGGTCTCGGCGCACCGCACGCCGGACGCGATGTTCGAGTACGCGCGGGGTGCGCGGGACAGGGGGCTGCGCTGCATCGTCGCGGGCGCGGGAGGTGCGGCCCACCTGCCGGGCATGATCGCCTCGAAGACCACGCTCCCGGTGCTGGGGGTGCCGGTCCCGACGAAGCACCTGGCGGGGCAGGACTCGCTCTATTCCATCGTGCAGATGCCCAAGGGCATCCCCGTGGCCACCTTCGCCATCGGCGAGGCGGGAGCGGCCAACGCAGGGCTCTTCGCGGTGAGCCTCCTCGCCGCAACCGACGCAGCACTCGCGGGAAAGCTCGCCGACTACCGCGAGCAGCTCCGGGACATGGTCGCGGCCATGCAGCTACCCGACGTCCTGTGATCGCCCCTGGCGCCACCCTCGGCCTGCTGGGTGGCGGGCAACTGGGCCGGATGTTCACGGTGGCGGCCCGCACGCTCGGCTACCGGGTCACCGTCCTCGACCCCGATCCCCTCTCCCCCGCGGCGGAGTTCGCCACCGGGCACCTGAACACGGCCTACACGCACCCGGTCTCGCTCGCGGAACTGGCCCAGACCTGCGCGGCGGTGACGACGGAGTTCGAGAACGCGCCCGCCGAGGCGCTGCTCACGCTGGCCGAGAAGACGCTGGTGCGCCCCAGCGGCAACGCCGTGGCGGTCGCCCAGGACCGCAGCCGCGAGAAGGCGTTCATCGCCTCCCACGGGCTGCCGGTCGGCCCCTACGCCGACGTGCGCGAGGAGGCCGACTTCGAGCCCGCGCTCGCGCGCGTGAAGCTGCCGGCGATCCTGAAGACGGCGCGCTTCGGCTACGACGGCAAGGGCCAGGCGCAGGTCGCCGCCCCCGCCGATCTCGCGCGCGTGTTCGCCGAGTGGAAACGGGCGCCCTGCGTGCTCGAGGAGCGCCTGGCGCTCGACCGGGAGATCTCGGTGATCCTCGCGCGGGCCGACGACGGTGAGGTCGCCGTCTTCCCGGTGGCGGAGAACCGCCACGCGCACGGGATCCTCGACCTCACCATCGCTCCCGCGCGCATCCCGGAGTCGCTCTCCTCCGAGGCGGCCGAACTCGCCACACGCCTGGCACGGGCCCTCGACTACGTGGGCGTGCTCGCGGTGGAGATGTTCGTGGTCGGCGGCCGCCTCCTGGTGAACGAGATCGCGCCCCGACCGCACAACAGCGGCCACTACACCATCGACGCCTGCCGCACCTCGCAATTCGAGCAGCAGGTCCGCGTGCTCTGCGGGCTGCCGCTGGGCGACCCCACGCTGCACACGCCGGCGGTGATGGTGAACCTGCTGGGCGACATCTGGGCCGCTGGCGAGCCGCGCTGGGAGGCCGTGCTTCGCCATGCGGGGGCGCACCTGCACCTCTACGGAAAGCGCGAGGCGCGCCCGGCCCGAAAGATGGGCCACGTGACCATCTGCGAAGCGACGCTCGAACGGGCCCTCGAAGTGGCCATCGACATCCGGAGGGACCTTGGCATCGCCGACTGACGCGAGATCGCCCGCGACCGGCGACGGCAGCGTCCGCAGGAGCCTCACCTGGCGCGCGGCCGCCCACCTCTTCGAGCCCTTCCAGCGCGCGCACAAGGACGCGGAGTGCCCCGGCATCGGGCTCGCCGCGGTGCGCCGCATCCTCGAGCAGCACAACGGCAGGATCTGGGCCGAGTCGCGGATCGGCCACGGCGCCACCTTCAAGTTCAAGGTGGGAGAAGACGCATCCGGTGCGTGAATCCGTTTCGGGTCCCCGGGCCGTCCTACGGGAACCCGCCGCCCACAGGAGCCCAGCCATGGATAACCGCCGCACGATTCTTCTCGCATCCGCACTTCTGGCCGCCTTCGCCGCCCTCCCCGCCGGCGCGCTGTTCGGTTCCACCACGATCGTCGCCTCCGGCAAGGTGATCACCGAGTCGCGCCCGGCCACGGGCTTCACGGGGGTCGAGATCGCGGTTCCCGGCATGCTCGTGGTCCGGCAGGGCGGGCCCGAAACCGTGTCGATCGAGGCCGACGACAACCTCATGGCCGAGATCGAGACGGCGGTCGAGGGCCGTTCGCTCAGGATCCGCTTCAAGCGGAAGCTGCATGTGACGGGCCGCGCCTCCATCCGCATTCTCGTCACCGGGCCCGCGTTCGATTCCCTCTCGGTCTCGGGCAGCGGCGACATCGTGTCCGAGGCGATCAGCGCACCATCGCTCGCGCTCGCCGTCGCCGGGTCCGGCGACGTCCGGATCGCCAAGGTCCAGGCCGAAGCGCTCAAGGTCTCCATCGCCGGAAGCGGCGATGTCGGCGTGGCCGGAAGCGCGGGGGAGTTGACCGCCCGGATCGCGGGGGCCGGCGACGTCCAGGCCGGCCGGCTCGAGTCGCGCCGCGTGAAGATCTCCATCGCGGGCTCGGGCGACGCGACCGTGTGGGCGCGGGAATCGCTGGAAGTCTCCATCGCCGGCAGCGGCGACATCCGCTACTACGGAGACCCCGCCGTCACGAAGCGGGTCGCGGGATCCGGATCCCTCAAGGGCCTCGGCCCCGCGCCCTGAGGCATGTTCGGCTGGCTGGGCAGGCGCGAGGAGCCGATCGCCATCGACGAGGGGCTGTGGGAGTCCGCGACGGCCCCTTACCTGTTCATGCGCGGGTTTCCCGCCGCCGACAGCGAGCGACTGCGCCTCCTCGCGGGGGCGTTCCTGTCGGGCAAGCAGTTCTCCGGTACCCACGATCTCGAGATCACGCCGCTCATGCAGGTCCAGGTGGCGGCGCAGGCCTCGATCCTGGTGCTCGAGCTGGGCCTCGGGTGGTACGACGGCTGGCACGAGATCATCGTCTACCCGGGACAGTTCGCGCCCGAGCGCGAGATCGTCGACGAGGCGGGCGTCGTGCACCTCGTGAACGACCCCATGGCCGGCGAGGCCTGGCTGGGCGGGCCCGTGATCCTGTCCTACGAGGACGTGGCGATGGCGAGCGACGAGGACGCGCGCGTGGCCGGCTACAACGTCGTGATCCACGAGTTCGCGCACAAGCTCGACATGCGCAACGGGGATCCGAACGGCTGCCCGCCGCTGCACGCCGGGATGGCGCTTTCCGCGTGGCGCGCGGCGTTCAGCGACGCTTTTGCGGACTTCTGCCGGCGCGTGGACGGGGCGGAGGATTCGGCGCGCCGGGACGGCGGGCGGGCGCTCGACGCGCTTCCGATCGATCCGTACGCCGCGGAGAATCCGGGCGAGTTCTTTGCCGTGGTGTCGGAAGCGTTCTTCGATACGCCGGAGTGGCTGGAACCGGCCTATCCGGCGGTCTATGAGCAGCTTCGGCTTTTCTACCGCCAGGACCCGCTGGCGCGCCTGCGCGCGCAAGCGTAGGCGCGCCGGGGACAGCGGCCGGTCAGAGGAAGAGGACGGCGGGGAAGACGGCGATTGCGAGGACGATGAGGACCCACTCGCAGTTGTACCGCTTCAGGTGCCCCGTGTAGTGCAGGATGATCGCGGCGATCGCGAAAAAATAGAACGCGGCAAGCAGCATTCGTTATGCTCCCCCGACTTGTTATCGCGCAAGAATAGCAGGAAAGCTCCCGGGGGCCTAGACCGCTTCCTCGCCGGTTTCCCCGGTGCGGATGCGAACCACTTGCGGGACATCGCAGACGAAGATCTTGCCGTCTCCGATCTTGCCGGTGCGCGCGGCCTTCACGATCGCCTCGATCGCCTTCTCCACCATGGCGTCGCCCACCACCACTTCCACCTTCACCTTGGGCAGGAAGTCGACCACGTACTCCGCGCCGCGGTAGAGCTCCGTATGGCCCTTCTGCCGCCCGAAGCCCTTCACCTCGGTCACGGTGAGTCCCGATACCCCGATTTCGGAGAGGGCTTCGCGCACCTCGTCCAGCTTGAACGGCTTGATCACGGCTTCGATCTTCTTCATGGCAGTCAGGCCCCTGGTCTGAATCCCGATGTTATCGGATAGCGCCAGTCCTTGCCAAAGCCCCGTGGCGTGATGCGTACGCCCGGCGGCGCCTGGCGGCGCTTGTACTCGTTCACGCGGATCAGGTGGACCACCCGGCGCACGACCTCGGCATCGTAGCCCAGGCCCGCGATCAGCTCCGGATCCATGTCGCGCTCCATGTAGCGCTCGACCACGGCGTCCAGGACCTCGTAGGGCGGAAGCGTGTCCTGGTCCGTCTGGTCGGGGCGCAGTTCCGCGGAGGGCGCGCGGTCGATGACCCGCTGCGGAATGACGCGGCCCTGGGAATTGCGCCAGTTGGCGAGCCGGTAGACCAGCGTCTTCACGACGTCCTTGATGAGCGCGTAGCCTCCGGCCATGTCCCCGTAAAGCGTGGCGTAGCCGGTCGCCATCTCGCTCTTGTTGCCGGTGCTCACCACGAGCCAGCCGAACTTGTTCGACAGCGCCATGAGCAGCGTGCCGCGGGTACGCGCCTGGAGGTTCTCCTCCGTGGCGTCCTCCGGCAGCCCAGCGAAGGGGGCGGCGAGCTGGGCGCGAAACGCCTCGACCACGGGCCGGATCGCGATCTCCGAGTACTGCAGCCCCACGAGGCCCGCCATCTCGCGCGCGTCCTCGACGCTCATCGCGGCGGTGTAGTCCGAGGGCATCATCACCGCGTGCGTGCGTTCCGGCCCGAGCGCATCGGCGCAGACGGCCGCGACCAGCGCCGAATCGACACCGCCGGAAAGCCCCACGAGGACGCCCGGAAAGCGGTTCTTCTCGACGTAGTCCCGCACACCGGTCACCAGCGCGCGGTAGATGGTCTCTTCCTCGGTGAGCGGGGGCGCCATGGCGCCGGTGAGGCGATCGCCCTCGAAGCTCACGAGGTCCACGGCCTCGCGAAACGTCTCGCCCTGGTAGCCCAGCGACCCGTCCGCGTGGAAGGCGAAGGACGCGCCGTCGAAGACGAGCTCGTCCTGGCCTCCCACCCAGTGGACGTAGAGCAGCGGCAGGCCCGTCTCCTTCACGCGCGTGCCCATGACGTGGTAGCGCTCCGCGAGCTTGTTGCGGTGGTAGGGAGAGGCGTTGATGGACAGGAGCAGCTCCGCGCCCTCGGCCTTCGCCTGCGCCGCGGGCTGCGCGAACCACAGGTCCTCGCAGATGGTGATCGCGATCCGCCTCCCGCCGGCCTCGAACACGCACGCGCGGTTGCCCGTGGCGAAATAGCGCTTCTCGTCGAATACGTTGTAGTTGGGCAGGAACTGCTTGAAGTAGATGGCCTCGATCGCCCCGCCGCGCAGGAGCGAGGCGGCGTTGTAGCGCGTGCGGCCCTCGCGGTGCGGGTGGCCGACGACGACCGCGATCCCCGGCGCGTAGGACGCGAGCGCCGCGAGTTCGCGCCCGCACTGGTCGCAGAAGTCGTTGCGCAGGAGCAGGTCCTCGGGGGGATAGCCGGACAGGGCGAGTTCGGGCGTCACGACAAGCTCGGCGCCGGCCGCGACCGCCTGGTCGATGGCGGCACGGATGCGCGCTGCATTGCCGGCGAAATCGCCCACGGTGGTGTTGATCTGGGCGACGGCGATCTTCATCGGAAAGGGAGACTTCGTGCGAAAGGCCGGCGACTGCGGCGATGGGACGGATAGAATCGGGTTTCGCCATTATATGTCCGCCGTCCCTTGCCCGAGCCTGCCCGACTCGTCGACTCGCTCGACGCCATTTCCGCAGCGGCGTGGGACCGGCTCCACGGCGGCAACCCGACGCTCTCCCATGCGTTCCTGGACAGCCTGCACCGCTCGGGATGCGCCTCTCCCGACACGGGCTGGTCGCCGCGCTACCTGATCCTGCGGGAGGGCGGCGAACTCGTGGGCGCGGTGCCCCTTTACGCGAAATCCCATTCCTACGGCGAGTACGTGTTCGACTGGGCCTGGGCCGATGCCTACGAGCGCCACGGACTCGCCTACTACCCGAAGCTCCTCGCGGCCGTCCCGTTCACCCCGGCGACGGGACCGCGGCTGCTCGCCCGATCCGATGCCGTGCGCGTGGCCCTCGCGCAGGCGCTCCTCGACCTCGCCCGGCAGGAGGACGCCTCGTCGGTGCACGTGCTGTTCCCCGGCCCGGCCGATGCCGGCGTCCTGCGCGGCGCGGGCTTCCTCGAGCGCACCGGCGTCCAGTTCCACTGGCGCAACGCCGGGTACCGGACATTCGACGATTTCCTCGCCGCGCTGTCGCAGGAGAAGCGCAAGAAGATCCGCCAGGAGCGGCGCAAGGTGATCGAAGCCGGGGTGGTGCTGCGACGGGCGACGGGGCGGGAGGCGAGCGAGGCGGACTGGGATTTCTTCGCGGCCTGCTACCGGCGCACCTACCGCGAGCACCGCTCGACCCCCTACCTCACGCGGGAGTTCTTCGGGATGCTCGCGCAGCGCATGCCCGACAACGTGCTGCTGGTGATCGCCGAGCGCGAAGGGGCGCCGATCGCCGCCGCAATGGATCTCTTCTCTCCCGAAACCCTCTACGGCCGCTACTGGGGCGCCGTCCAGTTCGTGCCGGGCCTGCACTTCGAGGCGTGCTACTACCAGGCGATCGAGTTCGCGATCGAGCGCGGGATCGGGCTGATCGAGGGCGGCGCGCAAGGCGAGCACAAGCACTCGCGCGGGTTCCTGCCGGAGAAGACCAGCTCCTTCCACTGGCTGGCCCACCCGGCTTTCGCGCGGGCGGTCGACGACTTCCTGGCACGCGAGGGCGCCGGCGTCTCGATGTACCTGGACGAACTGAACGAGCGGTCCCCGTTCCGGAAGAACCTGGAGTAGCGGGCGGGGCTGGAATGCCTTCCGGGCCCCCCCGAACCGCTGCCGTGCGCGGCCAGGCCCGTCCCCTATTTCCAGGCCGCCGCGAACTCCATCCAGTGCGCCGCCTTCTGCTCGGCGAGGAACGCGCGGAACAGCGCGATCTCCCGGTCGTAGGCGTCGGCGGAGAGCAGGCCGCGCATGCACTGGAAGCGCTGGAAAAGGAGGTAGGTGTTGGCCACATCCGTCTCGCAATAGTCGCGGATGGCCTCGATCCTGCCTTCCCGCCACGCCGGCCACACCTTCGAGCCGTCCATGCCGAGCTTGCCGGGCAGCCCGCAGAGCTGCGCGATGTCGTCGAGCGGCGCGAAGGCGCGATTCTGGTAGCCCGCGAGGAGATCCATGAGGTCGACGTGCCGCGCGTGGAACCGGGAGATGTAGTTGTTCCACTTGAAGTCGCGGTCGTCCTCGCCCAGGTCCCAGTATTTCGGCGCGGCGATGCCGTGGAAGAGCGCGCGGTAGTGGAGAACCGGGAGGTCGAAGCCGCCGCCGTTCCAGGAGACGAGCTGCGGGGTGTACTTGTCGATGCCGTCGAAGAAGCGCCGGACCAATTCCGCCTCGTCGTCGCCGGCCGCGCCCAGCGACCAGACGCGCACGGCGTCGCGGTCCCGCAGCGCGCAGGAGATCGCCACCACGCGGTGCAGGTGGCACTGCAGGAAGTCGCTTCCGGTGGCCTGGCGTCGGCGCTGCGAGGCGAGTTCCACGACCGCCTCGTCGGTGGCCTCGGGGGAGAGATCCCAGAGCCTGCGCAGACCGGCCACGTCGGGAATGGTTTCGATGTCGAAGACGAGGATCGGGGTCATGGTCGGGAAAGGGGCTGCGGAACGAGCGCGGTGTTATCGTCGGGACTTGCCGAAGACTAGCAACGATTGCGTGTGCAGCGCAAAGCCGGGGGAACCGTGGAAGAGAAGAACCTGAAGGTGGTGCTGGCCTCGCGCCCGACGGGCCAGGTCGAGCTGTCCCATTTCCGCCTCGTCGAGGAAGCCTTGCCCTCGCCCTCCGAGGGCGAAGTCCTCGTGCGGGTGAAATGGCTCTCGCTCGACCCCTACATGCGCGGGCGCATGAACGAGGGGAAGTCCTACGCCGCGCGCGTGGAGATCGGCGAGACGATGGTGGGGGGCACGGTGGGCGAGGTCGTCGCCTCGAGGCACCCGAAGTTCTCCGCCGGCGACAAGGTCCTCGGCACGCAGGGCTGGCAGCGCTTCGCGATTTCCGACGGGCAGGCACTGGTGAAACTCCCCGATCCGCGACTGCCGGAGACCGTGTGGCTGGGTGCTGCGGGCATGCCGGGCATCACGGCGTGGATGGGGCTCGGGCAGATCGGCTCGCCCAAGGCCGGCGAGACGGTCGTCGTCTCTTCCGCGAGCGGCGCCGTCGGCAGCGTGGCGGGCCAGCTCGCCCGGATTGCCGGGTGCCGCGCCGTGGGCATCGCGGGTGGAGCGGCCAAGTGCGACTACGTCGTGCAGGAGCTGGGCTTCGACGCCTGCATCGACTACAAGGCGGGCGGCCTCGACGCGGCCCTCAAGGCCGCCGCACCCGCCGGCGTGGACGTCTACTTCGACAACGTCGGAGGAGAAATCCTCGACTCCGTGCTTCGCCGCGTGAACCCGGGTGCGCGCATCGCGCTGTGCGGGCTCATTTCCGGCTACAGCGGCGCGGACATCCCGATCCGCAACGTCTTCTCGCTCCTCGTGAACCGGGTCCGCCTGCAGGGCTTCATCGTGAGCGACCGCATGGATCTGTGGCCCGGCGCGATGCGGGAGCTGGCGGGCCACGTTGCCGCCGGGCGGATGAAGTACCGGGAGACGATCGCGGAAGGGCTCGAATCGGCGCCGCGCGCCTTCATCGGCCTGCTCAAGGGCGAAAACCTCGGCAAGCAGCTCGTCCGGGTGGACTGAGCGGGACTCAGGCCGGAAAAACCCCGGTCGAGAGGTAGCGGTCGCCGCGGTCGCAGACGATGTGCACGATCACGGCGCCCTTCGCGCCGGCGCTCACCTGGAGCGCCGCCGCGAGTCCCCCGCCGGAGGAGATGCCCGCGAAGATCCCCTCCTCCGCCGCGAGGCGACGCGCCATCTCCTCGCTCTCCGGCTGCGAGACCTCGATGATGCGGTCGACCCGGGCGCGCTCGTAGATGCGCGGCTGGTAGGCCTCGGGCCACTTGCGGATGCCCGGCACGCTGGCCCCGGGCGCCGGGTGCACGCCCACCACCTGGATCGCCGGGTTCTGCTCCTTGAGGAAGCGCGAGACCCCCATGATCGTGCCGGTCGTTCCCATCGTGGCCACGAAGTGCGTGATCCTGCCCTGCGTGTCGCGCCAGATCTCCGGGCCCGTGCCCGTGTAGTGCGCGAGCGGGTTGTCGGGATTGGCGAACTGGTCGAGGATCACGCCCTCGCCCGCGTCGCGCATGCGCTCGGCGGTGTCGCGCGCGAGTTCCATGCCGCCCTTCTCCGCGGTCAGGACGAAGCGCGCGCCGAAGGCGGCCATGGTCTGGCGGCGCTCGACCGAGAGGTGCTCGGGCATCACCAGGACCATCCGGTAGCCGCGCATCGCCGCGGCCATCGCAAGCGCGATGCCCGTGTTGCCGCTGGTCGCCTCGATCAACGTGTCGCCGGGCTTGATCTCACCGCGCCGCTCCGCGCCCAGGACCATCGCGAGCGCCGGCCGGTCCTTTACCGATCCCGCCGGGTTGTTGCCCTCGAGCTTGGCGAGGATCACGTTGGTGGTGCTCCCGGGGATCCGCTGCAGCCGCACCAGGGGCGTGTTGCCGACGAACTGTTCCACCGTGGCGAACATGGGCTAGCGGCCTCCGGCCGGCAGGACGATGGCCTCGACGTCGTCGAAGCCGACCGTGCCGCCGCCCTCGACCAGCAGGGCGATTTCCACCTGGTGGGTTCCCGCGACGATCTCGATCTCCGCGACCTCGCGCCGCCAGCCGGGACCGCGCGCGAGCGTGACCTGGCGGTGGTCGAGCACGCGGCCACCGACGGCCTGGAGCATGATCATCGGCCCGGCGCCGGCGCCGGCGTCGAGACCTTCCGTGTTGACCGAAGCCGAGACGCGCACGCGCCTGCCCGCGAGACCGGTCGCCGGGACCACCTGGGTCACGAGCGCCCACGGCTCCGGCCGCACGCGCGTCACCCGGAGGTAGCGGCCGTTCGACTGTGCGTCGGAGGCGAGCGAGAAACGGAACGATCCCGTGTCCGAATGCATCGTGCACCACCACGAGGCAGGACACTCCCGCCCGGGCGCGGGCTCGGCCTCGAAATCGGCGTTGCGCGCGAGATTCGCGGCCTGCGACGCCTTCGGGGATTCGGCCGGGGGCGATGATGGCACACGCCCGTCGCCGGCGCACCCGCCCGCGACCGCCACGACCAGCACTGCCGTGCGCAGGACGCTCCGCGACCTCATCGCCCTTCTCCCGACTCGAACCGCGCCGCGACGTACCGCCCGACGCCCTCGTCCACGGAAAGGAACGGCGCCGCGTAACCCGCGGCGCGAAGCGCCGACATGTCGGCCTGGGTATAGCTCTGGTACTTGCCCACGAGTTGCGGCGGGAAGGCGATGTACTCGATCGTCCCGGCCTCCTGGAGCTGATCGAGCGTGAGCGCGGCCTTGCCGTGCGCGTGCCGGACGGCGTTCACCGTCGCGCAGGCCACGTCGTTGAAGCTCTGCGCCCGGCCCGTGCCGACGTTGAAGATGCCCGAGACCTCCGGGTGGTCCAGGAAGAAGAGGTTCACCCGCACCGCATCCTCCACGCTCACGAAATCGCGCAGCTGCTCGCCGGGACCGTAGCCCGCGCTCCCCTCGAAGAGGCGCACGCGCCCGCTCTCGAGATACTGGTTGAAGAAATGGAAGGCTACCGAGGCCATGCGGCCCTTGTGGGCCTCGCGCGGCCCGTAGACGTTGAAGTAGCGGAAACCCGCGACCTGCGCCGTGCGCTCCGCGAGCCTCCTCCGGACCACCTGGTCGAAGAGGAACTTCGAGTACCCGTACACGTTCAGCGGGGCCTCGTGCTCGCGCGACTCGCGGAAGCCGGGCCCCGCGCCGTAGACCGAGGCCGACGAGGCGTAGATGAAGGCGATGTCGAAACGGCGGCACCAGTCGAGAAGATCCACCGAGTACCGGTAGTTGTTCTCCATCATGTAGCGGCCGTCGGCCTCCATCGTGTCGGAACAGGCGCCCTGGTGGAGCACGGCGGAGAACTCCACGTCGAACTCGTCGGCCCGGATGCGCTCGATGAAATCCTGCTTGTCCAGGTAGTCCGCGATCTCGCAGTCGGCGAGGTTCGGCATCTTTTCCGCGCGCGCGAGGTTGTCCACGGCGACGATGTCCGTCACCCCGCGCGCGTTGAGCGCCCGCACGATGTTCGACCCGATAAAGCCGGCGGCCCCCGTCACGATCACTTTCACGATGCACCTCCGCCGGCTTCAGTGGAGACTAATGCGCTCCAGCGCGTTATGTCGGAACTAAAGCCGGCGGCCCCGGTGACGATCACTTTCACGATGCACCTCTGCCGGCCTTGATGGCGACGATTTTCATGGCGAGTCCCTGCGCTGTCCTTCAGGAAACGGTGGCGAGGCTCTCGGCGAGTTCCTCGGGATGAACCACGGCCGTGCCGAGCTTGCCGACGACGATTCCGGCCGCGTGGTTGGCCACGCGCATGGCGGCATGCAGGTCGGCGCCGGCGGCGACCATGAGCGAGAGCGCGGCAATGACGGTGTCGCCGGCGCCGCTCACGTCGAAGACCTCGCGCGCACGCGTCGGCTCGCGTACCGCCTGCGTGGCCGTGAAGAGCGACATCCCGTCCTCGCTGCGGGTCACGATGAGCGCATCGAGTGCCAGCGATTCGCGCAGCTTCTGCGCGCGCCGGACAAGGTCGTCCTCGTCGGTCCAGCGCCCGGCCACCTCGCGGAACTCGGTGCGGTTGGGCGTGAGAAGCGTAGCTCCCCGGTAGCGCTCGTACTCGGACCCCTTCGGATCGACCAGCACGGGCTTGCCGTGCGCGCGGCCCATCTCGATCATGCGCGTCACGTGGGCGAGCCCGCCCTTGCCGTAGTCGGAGAGCACGATCGCATCCGACTCGTCGATGAGGCGCTCGAATTCGTCCAGCTTGGCGGCGAGAACTTCGTGGCCCGGGGCGCGCTCGAAGTCGACGCGCAGCAGCTGCTGCTGGTGCCCGATGACGCGCAGCTTGACCGTCGTCGACAGCCCCGCGTCCCGGTGCAGCGATGCGCGAACGCCCGCCTCCTCGAGGAGCCGCACCAGCGTGTGGCCGGCCTCGTCGTCGCCGATCACGGAAAGGAGCGTGGCCTGCCCGCCCAGGGCATCGATGTTGCGCGCGACGTTGGCCGCGCCGCCCGGGCGCTCCTCGCTGCGGCGCACCAGCACGACGGGTACGGGCGCCTCGGGCGATATGCGCTCGACATCGCCGAACCAGTAGCGGTCGAGCATCACGTCGCCGACCACGAGCACGCGGCGGCCGGCGAAGTCCGGGAGGCCGGTCGCGCTCATGGCCGCCCGATGGGGAAGTACTCGAACCCGTGCGCTCGCACCGCCGCGGGCTCGTAGAGGTTGCGCCCGTCGAAGATCACGGGCGAGGCGAGGCGCGCCTTCAGGGCGTCGAAATCGGGGCTGCGGAACGCCTTCCACTCGGTGACGATCGCGAGCGCGTCCGCGCCGTCCGCGGCCTCCAGCGCGTCGTCGGCGAAGCCCACGCGCCGCTCGCCCGCGTAGAGATGCCGCGCCTCCGGCATGGCCACGGGATCGAAAGCGCGCACCGTGGCGCCGCGCTCGAGCAGCCCGTCGATGACCGCGCGGCTGGGTGCTTCGCGCAGGTCGTCGGTGTTCGGCTTGAACGCGAGGCCCCAGAGTGCGATGCGCCGGCCGGAAAGATCCTCGCCGAAACGCCGCGCGATCTTCTCGACGAGCACGCCCTTCTGGCGCTCGTTGGCTTCCTCGACGGCCCGGACGACCTTGAGCTCCATGCCGTTCTCCTGCGCGGTGCGCAACAGCGCGGTGACGTCCTTGGGAAAGCACGATCCGCCGTAGCCGGTGCCCGGGTACAGGAAGTGGAAACCGATGCGCGGGTCGGAACCGATGCCCTTGCGCACCTGCTCGATGTCCGCGCCGAGGCGCTCGGCCAGGAGTGCGAGCTCGTTCATGAAGGAGATCCGCGTGGCGAGCATGGCGTTGGCCGCGTACTTGGTGAGCTCGGCGGAGCGGATGTCCATCACCTGCAGCCGCTCGTGGTTGCGCTGGAAGGGCGCGTAGAGCTCGCGCATCACCTCGACGGCGAGGGGGTCGTCGGCGCCGATGACGATGCGGTCCGGGCGCATGAAATCGTCCACGGCCGCGCCCTCCTTCAGGAATTCCGGGTTCGACACCATGGAAAACGGGTGCTTCGAGCCGGCGGCGGCGAGCGTCCTGGCGATCTCGGCGCGCACCTTGTCCGCCGTCCCCACGGGGACCGTGGACTTGTCGACGATGACGCGGGGACCGTCCATGTGCGTGGCGATGGCCCTCGCGGCGGCCAGCACGTACTGCAGGTCCGCCGAACCGTCCTCGCCCGGCGGCGTGCCGACCGCGATCATCTGCAGGCGCCCGAATCGCGCCCCTTCCTTCGGGTCGGTGGTGAAGGCGAGGCGCCCGGCGGCGGCATTGGCCCGCACGATCTCGCGAAGGCCCGGCTCGAAGATGGGCACTTCGCCGCGCCGGAGCATGGCGATCTTGCGCTCGTCCACGTCCAGGCACAGCACTTGGTTGCCGACGTCGGCCAGGCACGCCCCCGTCACGAGGCCCACGTAGCCGCTGCCGACGATGCTCACTTTCATGTGGCGACCTTCCCGCCCGCGAGCGAGCTTGCGATGCCCCTCAGTGTGGCGGCGGGATCCGGAGACTGCGTGACGGGCCGCCCGATCACGAGGTAGTGGGCGCCGCGGCGCACCGCCTCTTCCGGCGTCACGACCCGGGACTGGTCCGCCCTGGCCTCTCCCGCCAGCCGGATGCCCGGCGTAACCGTCACGAATCCGCTACCGAGCGCGGCGCGAACTGCTGCCGCCTCCTCGGCCGAGCAGACGACGCCGTCGAGCCCGCTCGACGCCGCGAGCCGCGCGAGGCGATCGACGTTCTGCGCCGCGTTTCCGGAAAAACCCACGGCGCCGAGGTCCGCATCCGCGAGGCTCGTGAGCACGGTGACCCCGATCAGCAGCGGCGGGCTCGCGAAGGCGGACACCGCCTCCCGGGCGGCGCGCATCATCGCCGCGCCGCCGCTCGCGTGCACGTTCAGCATCCACACGCCGAGACGCGCGGCGGCGTGGCAGGCGCCCGCGACGGTGTTGGGAATGTCGTGGAACTTGAGATCGAGGAACACCTCGAACCCGCCCGCGCGTAGCCGTTCGACCACGCGGGGCCCCGCTGCCACGAAGAGTTCCTTGCCCACCTTCACGCGGCACAGCGCCGGGTCCAGGCGAGCGGCCATGGCGAGCGCGGTCGCCTCGTCCGGGAAATCGAGCGCGACGATGAGCCGCTTACTGTCCAATCTGCATCCTCGCGAGGTGACGGCCCGCCGATTCGAGCTCGGCCGTGCGCCGCGGGGGGAAGGTCTCCCAGCCGCCGCAGGCGGGGCATTGCCAGAAGAACTGGCGCGCCTTGAACCCGCACTGCGAGCACAGGTAGACCGACAGCGCCTGGGCGTGGGAGTGCACGAGCGACTTCATCAGCTGCAGGTCCTGGCGGCGCTCGGGCGGGGCGCGCAGCAGCTCCGCGTCGATCAACCGGTCGAGACCCACGAGCGTGGGATTGCGGCGAACCTCCTCGCGAACGAGCCGCCAGGCGGCCTCGTCGCCTTCCTGCTCGGCGCTCGCCTGGTAGGCCACGCTCAGGAGGTCGAGCCCGGGATAGCGGTTCTGCAGCCCGCGCACCAGCGTGAGCCCCTCGTCCGGCCGCCCGAGCGCCTTGTAGCTCTCCACCATCCCGTCGGCGGCAAGGCCCAGGTAGGCCGCGTCCTGGCTCTCGATGGCCTTCCACGCGGCGATGGCCTCCTCGTGCCGGCCCTCGCGCGCGAACCACTCGCCGCGCAGCAGGTTCGCGCGGACGCACTTGCGGTTGGCCTCGAGCGCGCGGTCGAGGAGCTCCTGCGCCGCGGCGTGCCGGCCGTGGATCTGCTCCGTGATCGCGAGCTCGCAATGGTAGTTCGCGATCTCGCGCTGGTAGTTGCGTCGCGCGCTCGCTTCGAGCTTGCGGGCCGCGCCGATCGCCTTCTCCCAGTCCTTCTCCTGGATGTAGATGTCGAGGAGCGGCCGGTGCACCTCGGGCGAGGGATGGGCGTCGGCGAGCTTCACCAGGACCGCCTCCGCATGGTCCAGGAGTCCCGCCTTGTAGTAGTCCTCGGCGAGTTCCACGGAGGCCTTGCGTCGGTCCTCCTCCGGCAGGTCTTCCCGGGCGATGAGGTCCTGGTGCATGCGGATCGCCCGGTCGACCTCCCCGCGGCGCCGGAAGAGGCTGCCGAGGGCGAACTGCAGCTCGACCGTCTGCGGATTCTCCTTGGCGACCTGCAGGAACGCTTCGATCGCCTTGTCGGGCTGTTCGTTCAGCAGGAAGTTCAGGCCCCGGAAGTACGACGACGGCATCTGCCGCGACTCCGACAGCAGGCTCTTCAGGTCGACGCGGGCCGCGATCCAGCCCATGCCGAAGAAGACCGGCAGGGCGAGGAGCCACCAGAACTCAAACTCCATGGGCGTCCGTCGGCGGGGCCGGGGCCGGCGCCGGAGCCTGGGGAGGGGCCGCGGGCGGCGAACGGCGCAACCGGGCGATCTCTCGACGGTTGCGCACCACGGTAGGCAGCCACGCGAGGAGCCCGATCACCACCCCCACGATGAAGGCCACGAGCACCACGAAGACGAGCGGGGCCTGCACCGACTGTTCGGGCAGCCCGTGCAGGTCCACCAGGTGGCTGTTCTTCACCGCGAACCAGGCCAGCACGAGCACGATGGCGATGCGGAAGAACCAGGCGAGCGCTTGCATGTCCGAAGTCGAGTTGCGGGATGTCGGAAGGAACGGGGCGAGAGGGCGAAAAAAAGCGGCAGGGAACATCTTACCCCGCCGCCCGGTGGTTTCAGCCCGGCCGCAGCCGGTCAGTCATGGGAATCGACCCGCTCCCGCAGTTCCTTGCCGGCCTTGAAGTGCGGCACGTACTTGCGGGGAACCTGCACCTTCTCGCCCGTCTTCGGGTTGCGCCCCACCCGCGGCGGCCGGAAATTGAGTCCGAAGCTGCCGAACCCGCGGATCTCGATGCGGTTGCCCGACGCGAGGGTGTGCGCCATCGCGTCGAGCATGGTCTTCACCGCGAGCTCCGCGTCCTTGGGCGCCAGTTGACTGTGCCGCGCGCTCAGCAACTCGATGAGCTGTGACTTGGTCATGGCGTGCGAATCCCCCCCTTGCATGGAAGTTCTGCTTCCCTTATTCCTTGGACCCGCCGCCCAGCTTCGCCTTCAGGAGCGCGCCGAGATTGGTCGTGCCGGCGCTCGATGCGCTCTCCGCGGCCATCTTCTGCAGCGCGGCCGACTCCTCCGCGGCGTCCCGGGCCTTGATCGACAGGTTGATCGAGCGGTTCTTGCGGTCGATGTTCACGATCACGGCCTCGATCTCCTCGCCTTCCTTCAGGTGCGAGCGAACGTCCTCGACGCGGTCCCGGGAAATCTCGGAGGCGCGCAGGTACCCCTCGACGTCCTTTTCCAGCTCGATCACGGCGCCCTTGGACTCGATCGACACGACCCGGCCCTTCACGACGTTGCCCTTGTCGTGGATGGTGACGTAGTTGCCGAACGGATCGCCCTCGAGCTGCTTGATGCCGAGCGAGATGCGCTCGCGCTCCACGTCGATCGACAGCACGACGGTCTCGACCTCCTCGCCTTTCTTCATCTCCTTCACGGCCTCCTCGCCGGTGGCGTTCCAGGAGAGATCGGAGAGGTGGACCAGGCCGTCGATGTTGCCCGGCAGCCCGATGAAGACGCCGAAGTCGGTGATGGACTTGATGAGACCCCTCACCTTGTCGCCCTTCTTGTGGTTCATGGCGAACTCGTCCCAGGGATTGGGCATGCACTGCTTCATCCCGAGGGAGATGCGGCGGCGGTCCTCGTCGATCTCGAGGATCATGACCTCGACCTCGTCGCCGAGGGAGACCACCTTGGCGGGGTGCACGTTCTTGTTGGTCCAGTCCATCTCGGAGACGTGCACCAGGCCCTCGATGCCGCTCTCGATCTCGACGAACGCGCCGTAGTCGGTGATGTTGGTCACCTTGCCGAAGAGGCGCGTTCCCTGCGGGTAGCGGCGCGAGATGCCGATCCAGGGATCCTCGCCCAGCTGCTTGAGCCCCAGGGACACGCGGTTCTTCTCGGCGTCGAACTTGAGGATCTTGGCGGTGACTTCGTCGCCGACGGAGAGCACCTCGGTCGGGTGCTTGACGCGGCGCCAGGCGAGGTCGGTGATGTGCAGGAGCCCGTCGATGCCACCCAGGTCCACGAACGCGCCGTAGTCGGTGATGTTCTTGACGATGCCCTTGACGACCGCGCCTTCCTTGAGCGTCTCGAGAAGCTGCTGGCGCTCCACGCCCGCGGTCTCCTCCATGACGGCGCGGCGCGAGACCACGACGTTGTTCCTCTTGCGGTCGAGCTTGATCACCTTGAACTCGAGTTCCTTGCCCTCGAAGTGCGAGGTGTCCTTCATCGGCCGCAGGTCGACGAGCGACCCGGGCAGGAAGGCGCGGATGCCGTTCACCATCACGGTGAGGCCGCCCTTCACCTTGCCGGAAACCACGCCGGTGATGATCAGGCCGCCCTCGAGCGCGGTGTCGAGCTCGGACCAGGCGGCGAGCTTCTTCGCCTTTTCACGCGAGAGCTTGGTTGCGCCGAATCCGTCCTCGAGGGCCTCGATGCAGACGGACACGAAGTCACCGGGCTTGATCTCGATCTCGCCGCGGTCGTTCTTGAATTCTTCGGTGGAAATTGCGCTTTCGGACTTCAGTCCCGCGTTCACGATCACCACGTTCGGGTCGACCGAGATGACCTCGGCGGTGATCACTTCGCCCGAGCGCATTTCCTGGCGCGTGAGGCTTTCCTCGAAGAGGGCGGCGAAGCTTTCGGGAGCGGGAGCGGCGGCGGGGGAGGAGGTGGATTGGGCCAACATGGAAAAGAACCTGTACTTTCGATCTGCACGACCTCGCGGCCGTGGCTGGTTGGAAACGCCGACCGGCCGGAGGACACGCACGCCCCGGGGAATGGCTCCGGAATGCGATTGGCCGCCTAACCGATTGACACCTTTGGGCTTTCTTGCCCGGCGGGGGAGTCAGGCCTATCGAGGCGCGCCATCCCGGTACCAAGCCAGCACCTGATCGACCGCCTGGTCGATGGAAAGGGCCGAGGTATCGAGAAAAAGCGCGTCGGGATAATGCTTTAGCGGTGCCACGGGCCTGATGCTGTCGCGCGTGTCCCGCTGCCTGAGTTCCTCCACAACGTCCGACATTTTTGCACACATTCCCTTTTCCATCAACTGCTTATGCCTTCGTTCGGCACGTACGGGGACTTCCGCCGTCAGAAACACCTTGAGGGTGGCATCCGGGAACACCACGGACCCCATGTCGCGCCCGTCGGCCACGAGGCCCGGGGCCTCCCGGAATTGCCGCTGGCGCCCCAGGAGCGCCTCCCGGACCGCGGCGCTCGCGGCCACCCGCGATGTGGCCGAACTTACCTCCTCGCTGCGCACGGCCTCGGTCACGTCCTCGCCATCGAGCCATAAGCCCCCGTCGCGAAAGGCAATTTCCATTTCCCGTGCGACGCGGGCCAGGGAATCGGCATCCGTGAGCGGCAGCCGGCGGCGCATCGCCTCGAGGGTGGCGAGCCGATACAGGGCGCCGCTGTCCAGGTAGCGAAATCCGAGGGCGCGCGCGACGCGCGCGGCCACGGTTCCCTTGCCGGAGGCGGAGGGGCCGTCGATGGCGATGACCGGCACCGCGCCGTTCATGGCGAGGCGACCAGACGGGCCCAGTCCGCGAAGAACCCGGGATAGGTCTTGGAGACGCACCCGGGGTCGTTGATCCGCACCGGGACCGGCCCGAAGGCCGCAAGCGCAAAGCACATCGCCATGCGGTGGTCGTCGTAGGTGTCGACGGCGACGCGTTCGTGCGAAACCGCGCCGCCGGCGAAGCCGGGCGGCGGCGTGATCGCAAGGCTCGCGGCACCCTCCTCCACGATGGCCCCGAACTTGCGCAGCTCGGTCGCCATCGCGGCGAGCCGGTCCGTTTCCTTCACGCGCCAGCTCGCGATGTTGCGCAGCCGCGAGGTTCCGGTCGCGAAGAGCGCGAGGACGGCGGCCGTCATCGCCGCGTCGGGAATGGTGTTCAGGTCCGCGTCGAGGGGCTTGAGCGGCAGGCGGCCCGACACCTCGATCCAGTCGTCGCCGACGCTCACTTCGCCGCCCATCGCCGCGATCACTTCGGCAAAGCGCACGTCGCCCTGGAGGCTCGCCCGGCCGACGCCCTCGACGCGAAGCGGGCCGCCGCCCAGCAGCCCGGCGGCGAGGAAATACGATGCCGAGGACGCGTCGCCCTCGACCGCGGCCGTGCCGGGCGAACGGTAGCGCGCGCCCGCCGGGACCGTGAATGCACGGAAGCCCTCCCGTTCCACGCGCACGCCGAAGCGCGCCATGAGGGCGAGCGTCATCTCGACGTAGGGCTTCGAGATCAGCTCCCCGGCGACCTCGATCCGCGTGCCGCCGCCGGCTGCGCCGAGCGCGATGAGCAGCGCCGTCAGGAACTGGCTCGACACTTCGCCGCGCACGCCCACCACGGCGTTCGCGCGTGCCACGCAGGGGCCGATGGCCAGCGGCGGGAAGCCTTCCCGTCCCTCGTACCGGATGCTCGCGCCGGCCTGGCGCAAAGCGTCCACCAGGTCGCCGATGGGCCGCTCGTGCATGCGCGCCACCCCCTCGAGCCGGTAGTTTCCGTCGCCCAGTGCGAGCGCCGCGGTGAGCGAGCGAAATGCCGTCCCCGCGTTGCCCAGGAAGAGCGAAGCCTCCTTCACCGGGAACCCCGCGGGCGCGCCGGTGACGACCCAGTCGCCCGCACGCTCGCCAGGCGAGAGCGCCACGCCGAGCGTGCGCAGCGCCTCGAGCATCACGCTCGTGTCGTCGGAATCGAGCAGGCCGCGCACCTGCGTCGTTCCCTCGGCGAGGGCGGCCAGCAGCAGCGTGCGGTTCGAGATGCTCTTGGAGCCGGGAAGGCGCAGGGTGCCCGAAGCGCGGGTGGCATGCGCGAGGTCGATCGATTCCCCGCGGGCCCCCGGCGCGCTGCCCTGAATGAATCCGCCGGCGTCCCGCTCCCCGGACATGGCCGTCACTCGTCGGAGGTGCTGCGCTTGCCGCCGGCCCAGGCGCGACGCGCGTTGCGGGCTTCGGTCATGAGCCGCTGCAGGCCCGGCCCGTCGCCCTTCTCCACCAGCTCCCGGAACACGGCCACGCGGGCCGCATAGCGGTCCAGCTCGGCCAGCACCGCCTCGCGGTTGGCAAGTGCCACGTCCCGCCACATTTCCGGAGAGCTCGCGGCGATGCGCGTGAAGTCCCGGAACCCGCCGGCCGCGAACCCGAGCAGCTCGGTCGCGTCGGCCCGAGAAGCGATCTCCGACACGAGCGCGAAGGCAAGGAGGTGCGGCAGGTGACTCACGGCGGCAAAGACGCGATCGTGGGCCGGCGCAGGCATGGCCGTCACGCGCGCGCCGCAGGCCTCCCAGCAGGCACGCACGAGGGCCGTGGCCTCCGGAAGCGTGGCGGGCTCCGGCGTGAGCACGACCCGTGCGCCCCGGAAGAGTTCGGGCACGGCCGCCTCCACGCCGCTCGCCTCGCGCCCGGCGATCGGATGGCCCGGGACGAAGCTCGGCATCCGGTCGCGCAATTCCTCGACGGCGGTGCGAACCACGTCGGCCTTCGTGCTGCCCGCGTCGGTGACGACCGCGTCCGGCCCCAGTCCTCGCGCCACGTCGTGCAGGACCGCACCGATGGCGCGCACCGGGACGGCGACGAAGACCAGATCCGCGCCGGTTGCGGCTTCGGCGGGGGACTCGGCGGCGGTATCGATCACGCCGAGTGCGGCTGCGCGCTCCAGCGCCTGGGTGTCGCGGTCGGCTCCCACGATCCGGGCAACCGCCCCTGCCCGCCGCATGGCGAGCGCGAACGATCCCCCGATGAGGCCGACGCCGACGACGGCGATCGATTTCAGGCGGCGCAAGGCGCGCTCACGCTTCCCCGAGTGCCCGCTCGAGCGAGGCGAGGAAGCGATCGTTCTGGGAGGGCGTGCCGACCGTGACGCGCAGGTGCTCCGGCATCCCGTAGCCGGCGATCGGGCGCACGATGACGCCTTGTCGCAGCAGGCTCGCGTAGATCCGCGTGGCGTCCCCCACCCGCACGGCGATGAAATTGCCGGCCGACGGGATGAACTCGAGCCGCAGCCGGTCGAATCCCTTCGCGAGCTGCTCCAGTCCCGCCGCATTGACGCGCCGGCTCTCGGCGATGAATTCCTCGTCGCCCAGTGCCGCGCAGGCGGCGACCATCGCGAGGTGGTTCACGTTGAACGGCTGGCGGACGCGGTTCATGAGATCGGCGACATCGGGGTGCGCGAGCCCGAAGCCCGCGCGCAGCCCGGCGAGCCCGAAGGCCTTGGAAAGCGTTCGCGAAATGACGAGATTCGGCAGGCGCGCGATCCAGCCCGGCGACGGCGACTGCCGCTGCGGGGAAAGGTATTCGCCGTAGGCCTCGTCCAGCACGACGAGCGTCGTGGGCGGCGCGCTTTCGGCGAAAGCCAGCACGTCCTCCCACGGCAGGAACGTGCCCGTGGGATTGTTGGGATTGGCGAGGAAGACGATCTTCGTGTCCGGACGGATCGCGTCGGCCATCGCCGCGAGGTCGTGGCCGTAGTTGGAGGCGGGCACCTCGATCCCGCGCGCGCCAATGGCCTGCACGACCAGCGGGTACACCATGAACGCGTGCCGGGAATACACGGCGGAATCGGCTGGCGTGAGAAAGGCGCGCGCGACGAGTTCGAGCACGTCGTTCGAGCCGTTGCCCAGCACGAGGTTCTCCGGCCGCAGCGCGAGCCGGGACGAGATCACGGCCTTCAGGTCGTGGCCGCTGCCGTCGGGATACCACGCGAGATCCCCGAGCGCGCCGCGCAGGGCCTCGATCGCCTTCGGCGAGGAGCCCAGCGGGTTTTCGTTGGAGGCGAGCTTGAGGATGTCGGCTTCGGCCATGCCGAGCTCGCGCGCCGTTTCCGCGATGGGCTTGCCGGGCACGTAGGGAGCGATTGCGCGCACGTGCGCCGGTGCGAGGCTACCGGGGCCCGCCTTCTCCGCAATCGCCGGCGCCCGAGGCTCCGCGGCGCTCACAGGACCGCCATCGGATAGGAGCCGAGCACCTTGAGGTAGCCCGCGATGCGGCCGACTTCCTCGAGGGCGGCGGCGACGTTGGCATCGTCCCGGTGGCCTTCGATGTCGACGAAGAACAGGTACTCCCAGAGCGCGACCTTGGACGGACGCGACTCGAACTTGGTCATCGAGACCCCGCGCCCGGCGAAGGGCGTGAGCATCTCGTAGACGGCGCCGGCGCGGTTGCGGGCCGAGAGCACGAGCGAGGTGCGGTCGCACCCGGAGGGCTTCGGTTCGTAGTCGCCGAGGATCAGGAAGCGCGTGGTGTTGTTGGGCTCGTCCTCGATGTTCGAGGCGAGTATCGCGAGCCGGTAGAGCTCGGCGGCGCGGTCGCCCGCCACCGCGGCGCTGCCCGGCTCTTCCGCCGCGCGGCGCGCGGCTTCCGCATTGCTCGCGACGGCGACGCGCTCCGCGTTGGGCACGTTGGCATTCAGCCACTCGTGGCACTGCGCGAGCGACTGGCTGTGCGAGAAGACGCGCCGGATGGAGGCCACGTCGAGCGCGCGGTCCCGCGACATGAGGTGGTGGTGGACGCGAATGAGCACCTCGCCGCACACCTTGGCCGGCGTCTGCGGCATGAGGTCCAGCGACCGGCCCACGGCGCCCTCGGAGGAGTTCTCCACGGGCACCACGCCGAAGTCCGCCGCTCCCGATTCCACCGCGCGATAGACCTCGTCGATGGAGGGCATGGGTTTCGTCACGGCCGCGAGGCCGAAGTGCTTCATCGCCGCACTTTCGCTGAAGGTCCCGGCCGGGCCGAGATAGGCGACGGTGATGGGGCGCTCGAGCGCGAGGCAGGCGGACATGATCTCGCGAAAGAGGAACGCGACCGTTTCGCCGCCGAGCGGGCCGGGATTCGTCTCCTTGATGCGGCGCAGGACCTGCGCCTCGCGCTCCGGGCGATAGGCCTGGCCGACCTTGAGCGTGCCGATCTCGCGCGCAAGACGCGCGCGCGCGTTCAGGCGTTCCAGGATCTCGCCGTCGACGCGGTCGACCTCGCCGCGGAGGCGATCGAGTTCTTCGGTCACGGGAGCAATTCCTCCAGCGGGGGAACCAGGCGCACCGAGAGCACGCCGGGAATGCGGGAGAGTTCCTCGAGCACCCCGCCACCGACCTCGCTGTCGAGATCGACCAGGGTGTAGGCCATCTCCCCCTTCGACTTGTTCACCATGTTGTGGATGTTGAGGCTGCTGCGGGCCATCGTAGTCGAAATCATCCCGAGCATGTTGGGCGCGTTCGCGTTGGCGATCGCCACGCGATGCCGGGACTCGCGCGGCATCTCCACCGCCGGGAAGTTCACGGCGTTGCGCACCGTTCCCTCCTCGAGGTAGTCGCGCAGCTGGTCGATCACCATCGCGGCACTCGCCTCCTCCGCCTCCTCGGTCGAGGCGCCCAGGTGCGGCAGCGCGACGATGCCCCGCCGCCCCGCGAAGCGCGGGCTGGGAAAGTCGCAGACATAGGCCTTGAGCCTTCCCGCGTCTACGGCGGCCACGACCGCCTCCTCGTCGACGATGGCCGCGCGCGAAAAGTTCAGCAGCACCGCGCCCGCGCGGAAGAGCCCGAGCCGCCTCGCGTCCGCGAGATGGCGCGTGCCCTCGAGGAGCGGTACATGCAGCGTCAGGTAGTCCGCCGCGGCGAAGCACTCGTCCACGGAGGCGACGAGGCGCACCGGCGCCGGCAGGCGCGAGAGCGTCTCCTCGGTGACCTGGGGGTCATATCCGACGACGCGCAGCCCGAGCTTCAGGGCCGCGTCGGCGACGAGACCGCCGATCGCGCCCAGACCGATGACCGCGAGCGTCTTGCCGCGCACCTCGACGCCCGCGAACGCCTTCTTGCCCTCCTCCACGCGACGCTCGAAATCCGGCCCCGGCGCGAGCGCGCGCACGCCGTCTATGGCGTCCACCAGGTTGCGCGCGGCGACGAGGATCGCGGCCATCACGAGTTCCTTCACCGCGTTCGCATTGGCGCCGGGCGCGTTGAAGACGGGAATCCCGCGCCGGCTCATCTCCGCCACGGGAATGTTGTTCACGCCCGCGCCGGAGCGCGCGATCGCCTTCACGCCGGCAGGGATCGCGGCTGCCTCCAGCACGTGCGAGCGCAGCAGGATCGCGTCGGGATCGGCGAGCGCCTTCTCCACGCGGTAGGCATGCGCCGGGAAGCGGCGCAGGCCCTCGGCGGAGATCGCGTTGAAAGTGGCGATGCGAAATGGCGCGCGCACGCCCGCTACCGCGCTCTTGCCGGGCTTCATGGCCTGCCGGCTCGCTTCTCGATCACGGGCGGCGGCCACTAGCCGTGGCGACGCGCGAAGTCCCCGAGGAACTCGACGAGCGCGGCCACGCCTTCGCGGGGCATGGCGTTGTAGATCGAGGCGCGCATGCCGCCCACGGACCGGTGTCCCTTCAGCTGCGACAACCCGAGCGCCTCGGCCTCGGCGAGAAAGGTCGCGTCGAGCGCATCGTCGCCCAGCCGGAACGGAATGTTCATGCGCGAACGGTCTTCCTTCGCCACGGGGTTCGCGTAGAAGCCGTTAGTGTCTAGGAAGTCGTAGAGAAGCGAGGCCTTCGCGACGTTCTCGCGCTCCATGGCGGCGAGCCCTCCCTTGGCAAGCAGCCACTGGAAGGTGAGTCCCGCGAGGTACACGGCGAAGGTGGGGGGCGTGTTGAGCATCGAATCGGCGTCTGCCTGCAGCCTGAAGTCCAGGACGTTCGGCGTGCCGGGAAGCGCCTGGCCGATGAGGTCGTCGCGCACGATCACGATCACCAGCCCCGCCGGGCCGATGTTCTTCTGCGCGCCGGCGTAGATCAGCCCGTAGCGCGACACGTCGACGGGCCTCGAGAGGATGTGCGAGGACATGTCCGAGACGAGCGGGACGTCGCCCGTGTCCGGCGTCCAGTGGTACTCGACCCCGCCTATGGTCTCGTTGGTGCAGACGTGCACGTAGGCCGCGCCCGCGGAGAGCTTCCAGGCCGGCTGCTTCGGAACGTGCGTGAACTTCCGCTCCGCCGAGGAGGCGGCGAGCGCCGGCCGGCAGTACTTCGAGGCCTCCGCGAATGCCTTGTTCGACCACTCGCCGGTCACGACGAAATCGGCCGTGGTCCGGCCGCGCAGGAGGTTCATCGGCACCGCCGCGAACTGCGCCGTCGCGCCGCCCTGGAGGAAGAGCACCTTGTAGTTCGCGGGAATCGCGAGGAGCGCGCGCAGGTCGCGCTCGGCAGCGCCCGCGATCGCGACGAACTCCTTGCCGCGATGGCTCATCTCCATCACGGACATGCCCAAGCCATGCCAGTCGAGGAGTTCCGCCTTGGCCTGCTCGAGAACCGCCGGAACCAGCATCGCCGGCCCGGAACCGAAATTCCACACGTGCATCGCGCTCTTCCTCTGTTGCGAGCCGGGCCCCTCAGGCGGGGGCGGGATCGCCTCCGCCGTCGTTGCCGCCGGCCGGGGGATCATCGATTCCGCCTCCGTTGCCGTTGCCGTTGCCATTGCCGTTCTCCTCGTCCTCGCGGTCCATCACGGACTGCAGGCCGGAGAGCTTCTCGCCGTCACCGAGGTTGATGAGCGTGACGCCCTGCGTGGAGCGGCCCATTTCCCGGATCTCCTTCACGCGCGTGCGGATGAGCACGCCGCCGGAGGTGATCAGCATGATCTCGTCGTCCGTCGACACGAGGGTCGCAGCCACCACCTTGCCGTTGCGGGGCGATGTCTGGATGGCGATCATCCCTTGCGTCCCGCGCCCGTGGCGCGTGTATTCCGAGATCGGGGTGCGCTTGCCGAAGCCGTTCTCCGTGGCGGTGAGGACGCTCTGCGCCTCGTCCTCGGCCACCAGCAGCGCAATCACCTTTCCGCCCTTGGCGAGGTTCATGCCGCGCACGCCGCGCGCCCCGCGCCCCATGGAGCGCACGTCGTTCTCGTCGAAGCGCACCGCCTTCCCCTCGTCCGAGAAGAGCATCACGTCGTGCTTGCCATCGGTGAGCGCCACGCCCACGAGCCGGTCGCCCTCGTCCAGGTCCACGGCGATGATGCCGGAGGTGCGCGGCCGCGAGAACTCCGACAGGGTCGTCTTCTTGACCACGCCGTGTTCCGTCGCGAAGAACACGTAGCGATCCTCGACGAATTCGCGCACCGGGAGGATCGCGTTGATCCGCTCGTCCTCGTCCATCTTCAGGAGATTCACGACGGGCTTGCCGCGGCTCGCGCGTCCGCCCAGCGGCACCGCGTAGACCTTGATCCAGTAGACCTTGCCCTTGTTCGAGAAGCACAGCACGTAGTCGTGCGTGTTGGCGATGAAGAGCTTCTCGATGAAGTCGTCTTCCTTGGTCGCGGTGGCCTGCTTGCCGCGCCCGCCGCGCTTCTGCGCACGGTACTCGTCCAGCTTCTGGCTCTTGATGTAGCCGGTGTGGGAGAGCGTCACCACCACGTCCTCGGGCGCGATCAAGTCCTCCATCGAGAGGTCCTGCCCGTTCACCACGATTTCGCTGCGGCGCGCGTCGCCGAACTCGCGCTTGATCTCCGCGAGCTCGTCGGAAATGATCCGCGTCACGCGCTCGGGTTTCGCGAGGATGTCGAGGAGATCCTCGATCGCGGCAATCACCTCGCGGTACTCCGAGAGGATCTTGTCCTGCTCGAGCCCCGTGAGGCGCTGCAACTGCATTTCGAGGATGCGCTGCGCCTGCACCTCGGAGAGCCGGTAGCCTTCCGTCCCGAGCCCGAACTCGCGCAGCAGCTTCTCCGGCCGGTACAGGTCCGCGCTCGCTCGCGCGAGCATCTCCTCGACCAGGGGAGAGCGCCAGTGCCGCCCCATGAGCGAGACCTTGGCCGCCGCCGGCGTGGCCGCGGCCTTGATGATCGCGATCACCTCGTCCACGTTGGACAGCGCCACCGCGAGGCCTTCCAGCACGTGGCCGCGTTCGCGCGCCTTGCGCAGGTCGTAGACGGTGCGGCGCGTGACCACCTCGCGGCGGTGGCGCAGGAACGCCTCGAGGAACTGCTTCAGGTTCAGGAGCCGGGGCTGGCCGTCGAGGAGGGCCACCATGTTCATCCCGAACGTCTCCTGCATCTGCGTCAACTTGTACAGGTTGTTCAGGACGATTTCGGCGACCTCGCCGCGCTTCAGCTCGATGACGAGCCGCATGCCCTTCTTGTCCGACTCGTTGCGCAGATCCGCGACACCCTCGATCTTCTTCTCGTGGACGAGCTCGCTGATGCGCTTGAGGAGCTGGTCGCCCCCCACCTGGTAGGGCAGTTCGTCGACGACGATGGCCTGCTTGCCCGCCCTTTCCATGTCCTCGACGTGCGCGCGGGCGCGCATCACCACCCGCCCCCGGCCCGTGCGGTAGCCCTCCTTCACGTCGCCCGTGCCGTAGATGATGCCGGCGGTCGGGAAGTCCGGCGCCGGCACGATCGCGATGAGTTCCTCGATGTCGATGTCGGCGTTGGCGAGCACGGCCAGGCAGGCGTCCACGACCTCGTTCAGGTTGTGCGGCGGGATGTTGGTCGCCATGCCCACGGCGATGCCCGAGGAGCCGTTCACCAGGAGGTTCGGGATGCGGGCTGGAAGGATCAGCGGCTCGTTTTCGCTGCCGTCGTAGTTGGGCCCGAAATCGACCGTCTCCTTCTCCAGATCGGCGAGCAGCTCGTGCGCGATCTTGGCCATGCGGATCTCGGTGTAGCGCATGGCCGCCGCATTGTCGCCGTCCACGGAGCCGAAATTGCCCTGCCCGTCGATCAGGGGATAGCGCAGGCTGAAGTCCTGCGCCATGCGCACGATGGTGTCGTAGACCGCGGTATCGCCGTGCGGGTGGTACTTGCCGATCACGTCGCCCACGATGCGGGCCGACTTCTTGTAGGCCTTGTTCCAGTCGTTGGAGAGTTCGTGCATCGCGAAAAGCACGCGCCGGTGGACCGGTTTCAGGCCGTCGCGGGCGTCGGGAAGCGCGCGCCCGACAATCACGCTCATGGCGTAATCGAGGTACGAGCGGCGCATCTCCTGCTCGATGCTGATCGGGTGGGTTTCCTTGGCGAATTGTTCCATGGGCGGGAGCGTGGAAGCGGGCCGGCCCGGCGCCGCAGCGCAGAAACCTAACCGCTTGTTTTAATTAAGTAAATGCCGGTCGGCAAAAGTGAAATCCTAGCACATTCGCCGGCCTCGCCGCCACCCTCCCGAGCCCCGGACCCGGTGTGGCGGATACGCAACCAGGCGGCCGCGTTGTTGCGGAAAACCCACCTTTGGTTGTGGAACCGAGGGGGGTTTGTGTATGATTGTGCGAGTCGTTTCAGGCGCGAGCCTAGAAAAATGCCTGGCATCAAAAAATCACTCAAATCTCTTGGGAGTACCTATATGAAGATTTCCTCGATTGGGAAGCTGCTGCTCGGCTCCGTCGCCGCCGCGGCCTTGGCTTCCGGCCCCGCGCTTGCAGAAATAAACGTCGCGACCGACGCCTCTGGCGCCCCGATACGCGATGCGTCGGGCAACTGTGTGCTTTCCTCCGGCGTTGCCCACCCCGACTGCCAGCCCAAGAAGGATGCCCCGGCGCCCATGCCTTCCGCGCCCGCCGCGCCCTCGGCGCCCGCCGCGCCCGCGAAGCCCGCCGCGCCGGCCGCCAAGCCCGCCCCGGCCTCCGTGAAGCAGGCCGTCGTGATCCAGGCCGATGCCCTCTTCGACTTCGACAAGTCGGTCGTCCGCGCGGACGGCAAGAAGAGCATCGACGAGGCGCTGGCGAAGCTTCAGGGCGTCGACGTGGAAATGGTCATCGCGACCGGCCACACCGACTCCGTGGGCCCGGAAGCCTACAACCAGAAGCTCTCCGACCGCCGCGCCGCGGCCGTGAAGGAGTACCTGGTCTCCAAGGGCATCCCGGCCTCGAAGATCACCACGCTCGGCAAGGGCGAGTCCCAGCCGGTGGCGACCAACAAGTCGAAGGACGGCCGCCAGAAGAACCGCCGCGTGGACATCGAGTTCAAGGGCGTGAAACAGTAAGCCCTCCGGAACCCGGCAGAAAACCCCGCCCCGGCGGGGTTTTTTGTTCCCGCGCCGCCATGCGAGAAGCCGATACCCTGATACACGCAGCCTGGATCGCCCCGGTCGAACCGCCGGGGACGCTCCTGGCGGACCATTCGATCGCCGTGCGCAACGGGCGGATAGAAGCCCTGCTTCCCACGGCCGAAGCCAAGGGCCGCATAACGGCAAAGTCGGAGGCGCGCCTGGACCGGCACCTCCTCGTCCCGGGCCTCGTGAACCTGCACGGTCACGCCGCGATGGCGCTGCTGCGCGGGGTGGCCGACGACTTGCCGCTCATGACCTGGCTCAAGGACCATGTCTGGCCCGCGGAGGCGAGGCACGTGGGCGACGAGTTCGTCCACGACGGGAGCCTCCTCGCCGCGGCCGAGATGCTCCGCGGCGGCGTCACCTGCTTCAACGACATGTACTTCTTTCCGGAATCCACGGCGCGCGCCGTGCTTCGCGCCGGCATGCGCGCGAGCCTCGGCATGATCGCCGTGGAGTTTCCCAGCGCCTACGCGACGGACGCTGCGGCGTACCTGCACAAGGGTCTCGCCACGCGCGATGCCTACCGCGGGGAGGACCTCCTCAGCTTCTGCCTCGCCCCGCACGCGCCCTATACCGTGAGCGACGAGACGCTTGCGAAGATCGCCACGCTTGCCGAGGAGATCGACGCGCCCGTGCACACGCACCTGCACGAGACCGCGGACGAGATCGCCCAGGGCCTGGCCCAGCACGGCATCCGGCCCCTCGAGCGCCTGCGCCGCTTGGGGCTCGTCGGGCCGCGCCTGATCGCCGTGCACGCCGTGCACCTCGAGGCGCACGAGATCGACCTCCTCGCGCGCGAGGGATCCTCCATCGCGCACTGCCCGTCGTCGAACCTGAAGCTCGCGAGCGGCATCGCCCCGATCGCCGCATGCCGCGCGAAAGGCATCACCGTCGGGCTCGGCACCGACGGCGCGGCCAGCAACAACCGCCTGGACGTTCTCGGCGAGATGCGCCTCGCCGCACTGCTCGCCAAGGGAGCGAGCGGCGACGCCCGTGCCGTGGGAGCGCACGATGCGCTTCGCATGGCCACGCTCGATGGCGCGCGGGCGCTGGGCCTGGACGCGGCGATCGGTTCGCTCGTCCCCGGAAAGCTCGCCGACATCACGGCCGTGGAACTTTCCACCGTGGAAACGCTCCCTTGTTTCGATCCCGTCTCCGATCTCGTCTACGCAGCGGGCCGTGAGCACGTGACGCACGTCTGGGTGGCTGGCGAGGCGCGCCTCGTCGAGCGCAGCCTTACCGGACTGGACGAGGACGAGATCCGGGCGAAGGCCGCCTGGTGGCGGCAGAAAATCCGGAGCACCGCATGAGCACCGACACACGGGAACCCGAGGCGGGAAACGTCGACCAGGCCGAACTCGCCAAATTCGGGGCGCTGGCACACCGCTGGTGGGACCCGGAGAGCGAGATGTTCGGGCCCCTGCACCGGCTGAACCCCCTGCGCCTGGCGCACATCGACCGGCTGGCCGGAGGGCTCGAGGGCAAGCGGGTGATCGACGTGGGCTGCGGCGGGGGCATCCTCGCCGAATCGATGGCCGCGAAGGGCGCGACGGTCACGGGCATCGATCTCGGCGAGAAATCCCTCAAGGTCGCAAGGCTCCACCTTCTCGAAAGTGGCGTGGCCGTTGACTACCGGCTCGTGTCCGCCGAGGACGCGGCGGTGGCCGAGCCGGGGGCCTACGACGTGGTGACCTGCATGGAGATGCTCGAGCACGTGCCCGACCCGGCGAGCACGGTTCGCGCCTGCGCGGGGCTCGCGAAGCCCGGGGGGACCGTGGTCTTTTCCACCATCAACCGGAATCCGAAGTCCTTCCTCTTCGCGATCGTCGGCGCCGAGTACGTGCTGCGCCTGCTGCCCCGGGGCACGCACGAGTACGCGAAGTTCATCACGCCCTCGGAACTCGCCGCCCATTGCCGCGCCGCGGGGCTTGCGATGACCGACGTCACCGGCATGAGCTACAACCCGCTCACCAAGGTGTTCGCGCTCGACGCGGACGCCCGCGTGAACTACTTCCTCGCGGCCAGCCGTCGATGAACGCGGAAACCGCGACCGGGCGCGGTCCTGCATGAGTCACGACATCCGCGCCGTGCTGTTCGATCTCGACGGAACGCTCGCCGACACCGCGCCCGACATGATGCGAACGGTGAACGCGATGCGCGCAGCGCGAAGCCTCGCGCCCGTCGCGCTCGAGACCGTCCGGCCGCACGTCTCCAAGGGAGCCCGGGGCATGATCGGCGCGGCATTCGGCGTCAACCCGGAAGACGCGCCCTTCGCCGGGATGCGCGAGGAATTCCTGGCGCTCTATGCGGAAAACCTCTGCGTGGAAACGCGGCTCTTCCCGGAGATGGACGAACTGCTCGTGCTGCTGGAGCAAAGGGGCCTCGCCTGGGGCGTGGTCACCAACAAGTTCGAGCGGCTCGCGCGCGCGGTCATGGACGGCCTGGGGCTCTCCTCCCGGACGGCGGTTCTCGTCGGCGGCGACACCTGCGAGCGCGCGAAGCCCTTTCCCGATCCGCTCCTGCACGCGGCCGAGGTGCTTTCGCTCGCGCCGCGAACCGTTCTCTACGTGGGCGACGACGAGCGCGACGTGCAGGCGGCGCGCGCCGCCGGGATGCCCGTACTTGCGGCGGGCTACGGCTACCTGGGCGACGGCCCCGGCCCTTCGCGCTGGGGCGCGGACGGCGTCGTCGATTCCCCCGCCGCCATCGCCCGCTGGGCCGGCCTTGAATCGGCGCTCGCTCGCCCCCACCTGAAGTCCTGAAGTGGCCCGCGAGCGGGCAAGCGCGTAGAATTTGGCTGAGCAACACCCCGATTTCCGGGGGCGACTTGGTTTCGACAGGTGCAGTGAAGCAGGCAGGGCATGCCGAGCGCCAACGCCTCGTTAAACCGCTGGAATCGCAAACTTAACTGCGAACGACAACACGTACGCCCTGGCCGCTTAATACCGGCCAGCTCCGCACCAGTTTTTCCATGGGTTGGGCCAGTTCACCGGCAGCGGAGTCATAAACATGGAATCGGAATTCATCGCGTCACTTGGTGAAGACCTAAACCAATAGGTGGCTCGTGGGAAAGGCCGGGAGCTGGTTCGCGGCCGACTCGCTAAAGCAGAACAACCGGCTACGCATGTAGAACTGTTTGTGGAATGGCATCTGGACGCGGGTTCGATTCCCGCCGCCTCCACCATCACCTCGCTTTTCAGCTACCCGTAACGCCACAAAGCCCGCTTCGTGCGGGCTTTGTCCTTGGTTTTCGGTCCGGCTCTTCCCGTCACTTCGGCTTCCACTCCTTCGCGAGCCTCTGCGCCTCGCCAATCTGCGCGGGGTTCAGCTTCGACGCCGCGCGGTCGCGATTCTTCGCGAAGATCTCGCGGGTCGCCGGATCGCCTTCGCGTGACGCGGCGAGGTTGTACCACTTGTGCGCCTGCACGTAGTCCCGCGCAACGCCGCTGCCGGCGGCGTACAGCGCGCCAAGGTTGTTCTGTGCCCGCGGGAAGCCCCGATCGGCAGCCATGCTGTACCACTTCGCCGCCTCGACCGGGTTCTGCGGGACACCCTTGCCATCGTCGTACAGGAGCCCGAGACCGAACGCCGCGGGCGCGTGACCCTTTTCTGCTGCCGCCCGATACCACTTCGCGGCCTCGGCGGCATCCTTCGGAACGCCCTGTCCGGCCTCATGCAGCTTGCCCAGGACATCCTGCGCCGGAAGGTAGCCGCGTTCCGCGGCCTTGCGAATCCACTTCGCGCCTTCCTCCTCGCTCTTCGGGACACCCCTGCCGTTCAGGTACAGGAACGCCAGCTGGAATTCGGCCGGCGCGTGCCCCTGGTCCGCGGCCCTGCGATACCACTTCGCCGCTTCGACGTAGTCCCGCTCGACACCATCACCGCTCTCGTACAGGAAGCCGACGTTGGTCCGGGCAACGAGATCGCCCAGCTCGGACTGCGTTCGCCAGATCCGCAGGGCCGTCGCGTAGTCCTTGCGCTTCAGGGCAGCCCTGGCATCGTCCATCGGCGCCGCCATTGCGGTCCCGACAGCCGCGACAACGATAGCCACCCAGATAAACAGTCGCTGCATGGCCCGATCTCCTGCATTCAGTGGACGAAAGATTGCTCGCGTGGACGCCCGAAGATTCGCATACGATGCTCGACACGACAAGAAAGCGCTCCCGGCCCTTCGCCCCGGCCGCACCTTTCCGAGGAGAAGCGCCCATGACCGCAGCCACCGATTCCCGCGACCCGAATGCTCCGGCGCAGCGGCATCCTCGCACGAACTCAACCCCCTTCACGATCTCATGACCCCGTGCCCGTAGCTCCGAGCAGAGCAGGTCGACCAGGTAGTCGGACCATTCCGACGCTTCCTCGGGAGTCCTGAGAATGTCCCAGCGCACCTTCGCCTTCGTCCCGTCACGAGGGACGGCGCGTACGATGGGCTGAAATTCCTGTGGGCCGGCGTCACAGCCGGCGAAATCGCGTGCGCTGAAGCGCATTCGCGGATCGCTTGTGGCGGAAGGCCAAGCGGCGTAACGTCGTTCGCGGGAAGCCGGTGCTCTGGGGAAGGGAAACCGGAATTCCCCATCAAGGTCAGGGAGGTGCAATGAACCATTTCTTGGGCTTCGCGCGGCGCGCCCCGATTCTCCTCGCAGTTGCACTTTCCTGCGCTTGCGTCGCCGGCGTCTCTCGCGCCGCGGTCACGGCGGAAGGCGCCTTCGTCCCGCCGACGGCCCGCGCCCTTGCCATGCCGAAGCGCCTGCTGCCACTGTCCTCGGCGCCGGTACGGGTCGCTCTCGAGAGGCTCGATGCCGCGCGCCTTGACAAGGAAGCGCTGGACCAGCCCGCAGGCACCGGCGTGCCGATAAAGGTCGGCTTCAATCGCGATGTCCCTGCGCTGCGCGAACCCTCCCAGGCGGCGGCGATGTTGGCCTGGTCGGTGGTAGGCGAAAGCCGGGTGGCCGCGATCAGCGTTGTCGCTCCGGGCGCCGTCGGCATTCGCCTGGGATTGCAGGTGCAGAAACTGCCGGCCGAATCCGTACTGCGCTTCTACGCGCCGGTTTCCGGCCAGGTGTTCCAGGTGTCCGGCCGCGAGGTCATGGAGACCCTTGCACGCAACCGGGAGGCTGGCGACGGCAGCGCGCAGGGCCAAACCTACTGGTCCCCGGTGATCGACAACGAGGAAGCCACGCTGGAAGTGGAATTGCCGGCCGGCATGTCACCGGACGCGGCACAATTCGCGATCCCGCAGGTCTCGCACCTGTTCTCCTCTCCCGTGGACACGCGCGTGCTCCAGGAAAAGATCGGCCAGTCCGCCTCGTGCAACCTGGATGCGATGTGCTACACGGGAACTTGGGGAAACGAGTCGCTGGCGGTGGCGCGGATGATCTACACCAGCGGCGCGTCCTCGTACCTGTGCACCGGGACGCTCTTGAACGACCTCGCCAGTACCTCGACGCCGTATTTCCTCAGCGCCAACCATTGCGTAGACACGCAGACCGTCGCCTCGACGCTGCAGACCTACTGGTTCTATCGCTCAACCAGCTGCAACAGCGGCGTGCTCAGCGGGAACACGCAGACGGTGACGGGCGGTGCGGCCTTGCTGTACGCCAACGTGGGAAGCGACACCAGCTTCATGAAGCTGAACAACGCGCCTCCCGGAGGCGCGTGGCTTGCGGGATGGACCACTAGCGTTGCGGCGCTGAGCGCGGCCGTCACGGGACTGCACAACCCGGCGGGCGACCTGCAAAAAATCAGCTTCGCCTCGATTGCCGGCTATGCATCCTGCGTTCCCGCCGGCGTGGGAACCTTCAGCTGCACGACGGCAACCTCCACCACCGGCAACCATCTCCGGATCGTGCTGAGCGCGGGAATGGTCGAGGGCGGCAGCAGCGGCTCGGGCCTGTGGGTGGCCTCGGGCGCCAGCCATTACCTGGTGGGCCAGTTGCACGGCGGATCGAGCACCTGCACGCAGCCCACGCTTTCAAGCTTCTACGGCCGCTTCGACGTCGCCTATAACGCGGCGCTTCACCAGTGGCTCTCGCCGCCCGCGGTTCCCGCCGCGGCGACCCTGATCGCGCCGTCGGGCACGATCAGCGGCTCGCCGACCTATTCGTGGAACGCCGTTGCCGCCGCGACGCAGTACTACGTCTACCTGAGCAACGGCACCGGTGCATGGCACACAGCCGCAGCGGCGGGCTGCGGCGCAGGTACCGGCACCTGCTCGGTCGCGGGCTCGGCGCTGCCCTCGGGCAGCTACACGTGGTTCGTGCTGACCTGGAATCCCACGGGAGCAGGCCCGTGGTCGACGGGCATGAACTTCACCGTCACGCCGAGCGGGCCGCCGCCCGCGACGACGCTGATTAGCCCTTCGGGCACGATCACCAGCGCGCCAACCTACCAGTGGAACGCGGTGGCGAGCTCGACCTACTACTTCCTCTACCTCAGCAACGGCGCGCTCAAGTACTACACGGCGGCTGAAGCCGGGTGCGACAGCGGCACCGGAACTTGCTCGGTTGCCGGCCTTCCGCTGGTGAACGGCGCCTATGCCTGGATCGTGGCGACCTACAACACCAGCGGCCTCGGCCCGTGGTCGTCCGTCATGGGCTTCACTGTCGCGTCGACCGCGCTGCCCGCCGCGGCGACACTCGTCAGTCCGAATGGCGCGGTAAGCGGTGCGCCCACCTACACCTGGAACGCGGTATCCAATTCGGCACTGTACTTCTTGTACGTAAACGGCGTGCTGACCTGGTACCTGCCGGCCGATGCGGGATGCGGCACGGGCTTGGGCACGTGCTCGATCGCCGGCACGGCGCTGCCGACCGGAAGCTATACCTGGTACGTGCTGCCTTGGAACGACAATGGCATCGGGCCGTGGTCGACAGGAATGAATTTCAGCATTACGCCGTGAACCGGCGGCGGGCGCCGCAGCGCGCCATCCAGGAACGGGCGCGCAGCGTCACAATTTCGCCGAGCCGGGGAACGTCCGGGGGGCCTTCTTTGATTCGATGTCCCCTACCCGATCCCCTCGGCTGGTCACACTTCGGCCCAGATGGATCATACGGTCACCCAGTGCATTACTAGCCACATCACCGGACGAAATCCAATAGCTGTCTCCCACAACTCGCACGATTTCGTGCCCCTGCGCCCGCAATTCGGAGCAGAGCGCCCCGACTAGGTAATCGACTCGCCCTCTGGCCTCTTGGGGTGTCCGGACAACGTCCCGGCGCACCTCTGCCTTGGCCCCCCCTCCCGGAATGGCGCTGAAGATGGCGTGGTGTTCCTGCGGGCCGGTGGAGATCGGCCGGAACGCTCCGAGACGAAGCGTCCATGACCGCAGCCACGAACTCCCCGGGCCCGAACGCGTCGGCGCAGCGGCAGCCTCGTGCGAAGGGGCGGTTGCGAGCGCATCCCGGTCATCCCGCCCGCCATTGCGCTAGTGCGCGCGCCACTCGTCGATCAGGGACGCGACCAGCCCGGTCCAGCCGGTCTGGTGCGACGCACCCAGCCCCGCGCCCGTGTCGCCGTGGAAGTACTCGTGGAACAGGAGGTAGTCGCGCCAGTGCGGATCCGTCTGGAACTTCGCGATGTCGCCGTACACGGGGCGCCGGCCCTCCGGGTTCCGAACGAAGATCGCGATCAGGCGGTCGGCGTGGGTCCGCACGATTTCCCCGATCGGCCACTCGCGGCCGGCCTTGTCCACGACCGTGAGGTCGTCTCCATGCGCCTTGGCCAGCTTGCGCAACGACTCGATCATCAGGAACGCGGTGGGGAACCAGATGGGCCCGCGCCAGTTGGAGTTGCCACCCTTGATCTTGCAGTCCGCCTCGCCCGGCTCGTAGGCCACCCGGCTGTTGCCGAGGACGAAGGGACTGGCAAGGTGCGCCCTGGAGAGGCTTCGCAGGCCGAAGTCGGAGAGGAACTCCTCGGGGTCGCACAGGCGCTCGAGCATCCGCCGGAGCTGGTCGCGGTTGACGATGGTGAGCGCGAGCGTCTCCTCCCCGCCGTGCCGGATGCGGCTCACGCACTCCTGCACGACGTCCCTGCGGTTCTCCAGGAACCAGTCAAGGCTGGTGGTGAAATCCCCGAACTGCGCGATCCAGCCGGCCTCCAGGCGCTCGACGGCGTAGAGCGGGATGAGCCCCACCATCGAGCGCACCCGCAGCTTGTCGAAGCTGCCGTCGGGACGGCGCAGCACGTCGTAGAAGAATCCGTCCTTCTCGTCCCACAGGTTATGGTCGCGCCCGCCCATGTGCTTCATGGCGGCGCCGACGTAGACGTAGTGCTGGAAGAACTTGGTCGCGAGGCCCTCGTACGCGGGGTTTTCCCTGGCGAGCTCGAGCGCGATCCGCATCATGTTGAGGCAGAAGTGCCCCATCCAGCCGGTCGCGTCCGACTGCTCCAGCGTCGCCCCGCCCGGCAGCTTCTCCGAGCGGTCGAAGAGCGTGATGTTGTCGAGCCCGAGGAAGCCGCCCTCGAAGATGTTGTTGCCGCTGCTGTCGACCTTGTTGATCCACCAGGCGAAGTTGATCAGGAGCTTGTGGAAGCACTTCTCGAGGAAGGCCCGGTCCGCCTTGCCGGAGCGTATCCGGTCCATGTTGTAGACCCGCCAGACGGCCCAGGGATGCACCGGCGGATTCAGGTCGGAGAACTCCCATTCGTAGGCCGGTATCTGGCCGTTCGGGTGCTGGAACTGCTCGAAGAGCATGAACCAGAGCTGCTCCTTGGCGAACTCCGCGTCGATCAGGGCGATGGCTATGGCGTGGAACGCGAGATCCCATGCCGCGAACCACGGGTACTCCCACTTGTCCGGCATGGAAAGCACGCGCATCGAGTTGAGGTGGCGCCAGTGCAGGTTGCGCAGGTGCTGCCGGGACGCGGGCGGCGGATGCTTCGGGTTGTCGCCCGCGAGCCACCGCTCCACGTCGAACAGGTAGTTCTGCTTCGACCACATGAGGCCCGCGAAGGCCTGCCGCTGCACGCGCCGCTCGTCTTCGCTCGCCCCGGCGGGATGGATGCCGGCGTAGAACTCGTCGGCCTCGCGAAGCCGCGCGGCCACGATGCGGTCGACCTCGTCCAGGGGATCGGCCACGTCCGCCGCGCACAGGCGCAGTCGCACCACCGTCGAGCCGCCCGCCGCAACCGTGCGCGTGTGGTGCAGGCAGGCCTTCGTGCCCCTCTCCTCGGGGTTCACCGCCTGCTCGCCGCCGACGACGTGCCGGTGGAAAGCGTCCTTTACGTACCGCCGCCCGCCATCGGCGGCAGGTCCGTAGAGCTTCGCCGCATTGGTCTCGTTGTCGGTGAAGAGCGCCTGGCCGTCGGCCTCGCCGTAGAGGACGCGCCGGCCGACCCGGTAGGCGAAGGACAGGTTGTCCAGGCCGTCCGCGGCGCTGTCGTCCGCGACGAGGCTCACGAATCCGCCGCCGGAGGCGCCGCGGGAGATCACCGGCTCCCTGTTGCGGGTTTCGGTCCACGCCCAGATGTTGCGAAACCACAGGTGGGGCAGGAGGTGCAGTTCGGCCTCCCCGGGCCCCCGGTTGAAAGCCTCGATGCGGATGCAGAGGTCCTCGGGCCCCGCCTTCGCGTATTCCACGAAGACGTCGAAGTACCGGTCCTCGTCGAAGATCCCGGTGTCGAGCAATTCGTACTCCGGGCCCGCACCGCCGCGTTTGCGGTTCTCGGCGACCAGGTGCTGGTAGGGGTACTCGGCCTGGGGATACTTGTAGAGGTACTTCATGTAGCTGTGGGTCGGCGTGCTGTCGACGTAGAAGTAGTATTCCTTCACGTCCTCGCCGTGGTTGCCCTCGCTCGGAACGAGCCCGAAGGGCCGCTCCTTGAGGATCGGGTCGCGGCCGTTCCACAGGGCGAGCGAGAAGCACAGGATCTGGTAGCGGTCGCAGATTCCCGCCAGCCCGTCCTCGCCCCACCGGTAGGCCTTGCTGCGGGCCATGTCGTGGGTGAGATGCCCCCAGGCCGAGCCGTCCGCGCTGTAGTCCTCCCGCACGGTGCCCCACGCGCGCTCGCCGAGGTAGGGGCCCCAGCGCTGCCATTGCGCGCCGCTCTCCTTGATTTCGGCCAGGCGCCGCCTTTCGCTCGTGCCCATGTCTTCCCAGGGATGATGACGGAGCCCTGGGCGAGTATAGGCACATGGAACGAAGTTGCAACGATTCGGACACGGCCGCGTATCGACGGCACAGGAAGCACGCCGCGCGCACTGCAAGGATTCGCGGCGAACCGTGAGACCTTCGTCCAACGACGCACGCGACGGCCGTTGACCGCCATCAAGCGATTCGGTCGCCCACTGGATAAGCTGACGATGATATTCGCGGCGGCTGGTCCGCGGCTCTCCGGGGCGCGGTGCACCACCGCCCGTGGGTCAGGTTCCTTTCACGAAGCGGAGACCACACCATGAATTCCCATCGCAGAACCCTTCTCTCCACCCTCCTCCTCTCGGCCGGGCTCTTCCTGCCCGCCCTCGGCCTCGCGTCCGCGCCGCCTGCCGCGCCGAACTATCCGCCCTCCGTCGGCAAGTACGTCGCCGAGACGAAGAAGCAGATCAAGACCATCAAGCTCGAGGAGTTCCGTGCCTCCCTCGACAAGCAGGAGCTCGGGCTCATCGTGGACGTGCGCGAGGAAGACGAGTTCACCGATGGGTACGTGCCGGGCGCAATCAACATTCCGCGCGGGCTGATCGAGTTCAGGATCTGGAAGCAAGTCGGATTCCCGAATGCCGTGGACATGAACAAGCGCGTGACGCTCTATTGCGCGACCGGCGGGCGCTGCGCGCTCGCGACCAAGTCGCTCCAGGATCTCGGCTTCACCAACGTCGTTTCCGCGGACATGAAGTTCGAGGAATGGGTGAAGGCCGGCCACCCGGTAGCGAAGCCCGCGAAGAAGTAGCCTGAGCCGGCCGCCGAAGCCGGCGCCCTTCCGGGGACGCGTCCTCCCACGCGTCCCCGTTTTCGTTCAGAAGCCGACCGCCCGCATCCCCTGGTAGAAGGCGAAGCTCGTCGCCCAGGCGAGCGCCAGCGGCCACGCGACCGCGAGCATGGTGAACCCGAGGCTGCGCGATTCGGACCGCAGCGTCGCGACCGTCGACAGGCACGGCGTGTAGATCAACGTGAAGAGCATGAAGCTCGTCGCGGCCACCCAGTCCATCGACTGCGCGAGCCCCGCGGCCAGCGCGTCGCCCTCGAGCCCGTAGATGACGGCGAAGGCGCCGATCACCACTTCCTTCGCGACGAACCCGAAGATGAGCGCCACCGCGAGCTTCTCGTCGATTCCCAGCGGCCCGAGGACGGGCTGCATCGCGGAGCCGATCCACCCGGCGATCGTGTCGGGCCCCGCGGGGGCGGCACCCGAGGGCAGGTGCGTGAGGAGCCAGACCGCGATCACGCCGAGGAAGATGAACTTGGTCGCGCGGCGCAGGAAATGCTTCACCTCCACCCACCCGCGCATCCACACCTGCCGCGTGGTGGGCATGCGGTAAGGCGGAAGCTCGATCACGAAGGGCTCCGCGCTCGCGAACCGGCCGCGAAAGAGCAGCGCCGTCACGATGACCGCGGCGAAGCTCATGACATAGAGCCCGAAGAGCACCCACGGGGCGCGCGCCGGCGCAAGGACCGCTGCCGCGATGAACACGAACACCTGGAGCCGCGCCGAGCAGAGCGACATGGGGATGGTGAGCATGGACAGCAGCCGCATCGGGCGGTCGCGCATCACGCGCGTCCCCATGATCGCCGGCACGTTGCAACCGAACCCCATGAGGAGCATCACGAACGCCCGGCCGTCGAGCCCCAGCCGTGCCATCAGCGCGTCGGTGAGGAAGGCGGCACGCGACAGGTAGCCGCTGTCCTCGACCGCCGCGAGGAAGAAGAAGAACAGGACGATGAGCGGCACGAAGGCGGCCACCGTGCCCACGCCGGCCCAGACGCCGTCGAGCAGCAGGCCGCGCAGCAGCACCGGCAGCGGCGCGAGGGCCGGCTCGAGTGCCAGCCTGCGCACAGCCTCGAAGAGCGCCTCCACGCCGCCCTGCATCGGCGAGCCCAGCCAGAACACCGCCTGGAAGACCGCGAGCATGGCGAGAAAGAAGAGCGGCAGGCCGAACCAGGGGTGGAGGACGACGCGGTCGATGCGATCCGACGCCTGTTCCGAAAGCCGCTCCGGAACCACCACCGAGTCGCGAAGCAGCGCCTCGATCTCCTCCTCGCGCCGGTGATCCTCGGCGAGCGCGGCGCGCACCGAGGCCTCGCGCGGGGGTGCGGCCGTGTCCAGCAGGTGGGCGAGCTTCGCCAGTGCCTCCGGCACGCCGGTGCCGAACCGTGCCGAAATCGCCGCCACCGGAAGGCCGATGCCCGCGCCCAGGCGCTCCACGTCGATTTCGATCCCGTAGCGTCGCGCTTCGTCGGCCATGTTCAGGAGCACGAGCGTCGGCACCTCCAGCGCCTTCAACTGGAGCGCGAGGGCGATCTGGCGGTCGATCTGCGAGGCGTTCAGCACGACCGCGATCGCATCGACCCGCGCCGCCTCGAGGAAATGCCGCGCGACCAGCTCGTCCTCGGAGAAGCCGTGCAGGTCGTAGAGGCCCGGAAGATCCACCAGCTCCACCATGTGGCCACCGACGAGGACCCGCGCGGTGGCGAGGTCGACGGTCACGCCCGGCCAGTTGCCGACGCGGGCTTGCGATCCGGTCAGCCGGTTGAAGAGCGTCGACTTGCCCGTGTTGGGCATGCCGAGCAGGGCGACGCGCCTCATGTCGTAGGCCCCGCCCGGCGGATCACGTCGCCGGCGCCACCGCCGGGAGCAGCGACACGCCTGCGGCCTCCGTCGGGCGCAGCGTCACTCCTGCGGCCTCCGCCGGTCGCAACGCCACGTCGGTCGTTCCAAGGCGGACGTGAAGGGGCCCACGACAGGCTCCCGCGCCGCATCACGACGATCGCGCGGCCAGCCCGGAAACCCAGCGCCGCCAGCCGCTTGCGCAGGCCTTCCGGGCCATCGACCGCGGCTATGACTCCCCGATCACCGGGAGCGAGTTCCGACAGGGGCAGACGGACGATCATGGGCCTGGGTTCTTGAGAGTCATTCCTATTTGCATCATACCACCGGCCATGCGGCAGCGCACCATTTGCGAACACGCAAGGACTGCGAAAAACGAGCGGGCGGCCCGTAGGCCGCCCGCTCGCGATTCCACCGGGACGCCAGGCGCCCCACGGGATCAGCGAATCATCGCCATCCACGGCAGCCCGATCAGCAGGAACGCCGCGATGAAGATGACGCCGAAGATCGCGCCCAGCAGCCAGTAGTCCTTGCGCCGGGAGGTAGCCGGATGCCGTAGTAGACCGGGCTCGGGCCCGTGGCGTACGGCGTGAGCATGCCCATGATGCCCAGGGTGAGGCACAGCAGCATCGCGAACTGCGCCATGTCGAGCCCGGGAATGCGTGGTGCCGACGGCGAGCATCACCGGCAGCAGCGCCGTGACGTGCGCGGTGATGCTCGCGAAGAGGTAGTGCGTGAAGTAGAACACCAGCACCAGCACGACCATCGCCGCGAACGGCGAGAAGCCGGCCATGCTGCGCGGCCACGCCGTCGGCGAACCACTTGACGAAGCCGACCTTGCTCAGCCCGTCGGCCAGCGCCACCAGCGTGGCGAACCACACGAGCGTGTTCCACGCCGCCTTGTTGCGAGATGATGTCGTCCCAGGTGACCACGCCGGTCACGATCATCAGCGAGATCACGACCAGCGCCACCGTCGTGGCGTTGATGACGCTCGCCGCCGAAGATCCACATCGCGAGCGCCAGCAGCACCAGCGCGCGCGAGCGTCGATCTCGCGCGCCGGTGATGCCGCCCAGCTTGTCCAGTTCCTCGTCCGGCCCAGCGCGGGACCTCGTCGCCGCTCTTCACCTCGGGCGGGTAGATCCAGTAGGCGATGAGCGGAGATCAGGACGAGCAGCAGGATGCCGACGGGCGCGAAGGCCATGAACCACTGCGCCCAGCTGATGTCGACGTTGGCGGTCTTCTTCACCAGCTCGAGCGCGAGCAGGTTCGGCGCCAGCGCGGTGAGGAACATCGAACTGGTCACGCAGGTGGCGGCGATCGCCACCCACATCAGGTAGGAGCCGATGCGGCGCGCGGAGGGGTCGTTCGGCTTGCGAGTCGTAGAGCGCCGGGCAGGTTGCGGATCACCGGGAAGATCGGTGCCGCCGCTGCGCGCCGTGTTCGACGGCGTGAAGGGCGCCAGCAGCGTGTCGGCGATCGTGACCGCGTAGCCCAGCGTCAGCGTGCGCCTGCCCATGGCCTTCACGAGCAGCAGCGCGATCCGGCGCCCGAGACCCGTCTTCTCGTAGCCCAGCGCGAACATGAACGCGCCGAAGATGAGCCACACCGTGCCGTTGGAGAAGCCGGACAGCGCCCACTTGAGGCTCTCCGCGACCGGCTTGAAGCCGGGCTTGGCGAGTTCCGCGGGCGCGAAGAGCACGTAGGGCGCGAGCACCGTGACGAGGATGACGCCGATCAGCCCGATCGCCGCCGCCGGGCAGCGGCTCGACCATCAGGCCGACGATGACGCCGGCGAAGATGGCGAAGAAGTACCAGGCGTGCTGCGGCAGGCCCTCGGGCGCCGGCATGATCGCCAGCACGATGGTGACGACGACGGGCAGCAGCGCCCGCCACGGGAAACCGTGGTGCGGCGCCTTTTCGGCCCGCGGCCTCGCCGACACGGAGCCGGGAGCGACGGTGGACATGATGTGATTCCTTTCGCGATGGATCGCGACGACTCGCGATCCTGTCGCGACGGATTCTCATGCCGCAGCGCGCCGGAATTTCTTGACGCGGCGCAACCGCGCGAAGGCATTGCGCGTTTCATGGGCCCATCGGTCCCAGCGGGCGCGCCGCAGTGCGCCGGAGACGCGCGGCGCTTGCGTTCGCCCTTGGTGCCACGGCGCGGCGTGGCTGCGCGGACCGGCACGCGAGGCCCTGCTTCGACCATCTTGCGGCGAAGGAACGCGATCTGCGTCTGCAGCGGCAGCTGCTTCGGGCACACGTCGTGGCAGGCGAGGAGCGACATGCAGCCGAACACGCCGTCGTCGTCGCCGACCAGTTCGTAGAAGTCCTCGTCGGTGCGCGTGTCGCGCGGGTCGAGGCGGAATCGCGCGATCTTGTTCAGGCCCACCGCGCCCACGAAGTCCTCGCGCATGCGCGCGGTGCCGCAGCCGGCCACGCAGCAGCCGCACTCGATGCAGCGGTCGAGCTCGAAGATCTCCTCGGCGAGATCCGGGTCCATCCGCTCCTCGATGCGCTTCAGGTCGATCTCGCCCTGCTTCACGTGCACCCAGGTCTCGAGGCGCTCGCTCATGCCGCGCATCCACTTGCCCGTGTCCACCGACAGGTCGGCGATCAGCTCGAACACCGGCAGCGGCGCGAGCGTGATCACGGCGCCGAGGCTCTTCGTGAGCGTGCGGCAGGCGAGGCCGGGGCGGCCGTCGATCATCATCGCGCAGCTGCCGCAGATGCCGGCGCGGCACACGAAGTCGAAGGCGATCGAGCCGTCCAGGCGGTCGCGGATGTCGTTCAGCGCGATGAAGAGCGTCATCCCGTCGGCTTCCTCGATCTCGTAGTCCTGCAGGCGCGGCGGTGTCGCCCGGAACCCTCGGGTTGTAGCGCAGGATCCTGATCGTGAGCTTGCGGAGTGCTTGGCCGTCTGCCATCGTCGGTTCCTCAGAACGGTTCGTCGATGCGCTCGTTGCGGCCGCGCAGGACCGGGGGGAGCAGGTGTTCGTAGGGCATCAGGGCCTGCTGCAGCGCGAAGCGGTCGGCGGCCGTTGCCTTGGCACCTTCCACCTCGTGCTGCGCGCGCCGGAGTGTCCGGATGGTCGATGTAGTCCTTGGCGCCGTAGCCGCGCCAACCCGGCGGAAGCTCCATGCGCTTCACGTCGAGGGGCTCGTAGTCCAGCGTGGGCAGCGTGTCCGAATCGCCCTTCCAGGTGGCGAGCGTGCGCTTGAGCCATTCGGCGTCGTTGCGGCGCGGGTAATCGGAGCGGAAGTGCGCGCCCCGGCTTTCCGTGCGCACCGAGGCCCCGTAGGCGATGGTGAGCGCGAGCTTGATCATCTTCTGCACGCGGTAGGCGGTGACCAGCTCCGGATTCGGCCCGGGCGCCGAGGACTTGACGCCGACGTTGCGGCTGCGCGCGAGCAGCTTCTGCAACCCGTCGACCGCCTTCTCCAGCTCCGCACCGGTGCGGAAGATGCCCACGCAGGCTGTCATGAGGTCCTGCATCTCGAGCTTGAGCGTGGACGGGTCCTCGCCGCTTCTCCGGTCGACGATCGCCGCGAGCTTCGCCTGCTCGCGCTGGACGAACTCCTGCACCAGGCCCACCGGCACCGTGGCGGCGTTCTCGGCCTTGTCGCAGAAGTCCGCGATGAACTCGCCCACGATCATTCCGGCGACGACGGTCTCGGCCACCGAGTTCCCGCCCAGGCGGTTGAAGCCGTGCATGTCCCAGCAGGCGGCCTCGCCGGCGGCGAAAAGCCCCTTCAGCGTCGGGCTCTCGCCGGTGGGTTTGGTGCGCACGCCGCCCATCGTGTAGTGCTGCGCGGGACGCACGGCGATGAAGTCCTTCACCGGGTCGACGCCGAGGAAGTAGTGGCAGATGTCCCAGACCTCGCGCAGGTTCTGGTGGATGTGGCGCTCGCCCAGGAGCGTGATGTCGAGCCAGAGGTGCTCGCCGAAGCGCGACTTCGCCCCGTTGCCCTTCTTGATGTGCTCCTCCATGCGGCGCGACACCACGTCGCGCGAGGCCAGTTCCTTCTTCTCCGGCTCGTAGTCGGGCATGAAGCGGTGGCCGTTCGCGTCCTTCAGGAGCCCGCCGTCGCCGCGGCAGCCTTCGGTCACGAGGATGCCGGCGGGGAATATCGCCGTCGGGTGGAACTGCACCGCCTCCATGTTGCCCAGCGCGACCACGCCCGTCTCCAGCGCGATCGCGTGTCCCATGCCCTCGCAGATCACCGCGTTCGTGGTCGAGCGGTACAGGCGCCCTGCACCGCCGGTGGCGATGGCCGTGGCCTTGGCCACGTAGGCGAGCAGTTCGCCGGTCGTGAGATCGCGCACCACCGCGCCCAGGCAGCGACCGCCGTCGTGGATCAGCGCCAGGGCCTCCTTGCGCTCGTGGACGGGGATGGAGTCCGCGATGGCCTGGTCGGCGACCGCGGTTATCATCGCGTGCCCCGTGGCATCGGCCACGTAGCACGTGCGCCATTTCTTCGTGCCCCCGAAGTCGCGCTGCGCGACGGTGCCGTGCGCCTCGTCGCGCTCGGTGATGGTGACCTTCTGGCCGTTGATGACCACCTGTCGGTCGCCCTTGCGCACGCGGCTCCACGGCACGCCCCAGTTCGCGAGTTCGCGCACCGCCTTCGGCGCGGTGTTCACGAACATGCGCACCACCTCCTGGTCCGCGCCCCAGTCGGAGCCGCGCACCGTGTCCTCGAAGTGGACGTCCTCGTTGTCGCCCTGCCCCTTCGCCACGTTGCCGAGCGAGGCCTGCATGCCGCCCTGGGCCGCCTTGGAGTGCGAGCGCTTGGCCGGCACCAGCGACAGGATGATCGCGTCGTGCCCGCGCCGTTTCGCGCCGATGGCGAGCCGCAGGCCCGCGAGCCCGCCGCCGATGACCAGGACGTCGGTATAGACGATCTTCATGGCGCCTTCTCCTTCGGGTCGGGGACCACCCACGAGGGCGTGTGGCGCTCGCCGACGCGGTCGCGGTGCTCGTAGCCGATCTTCATGTACGCACCCAGCGTGGCGAGCCCCAGCACCAGGAAGAACGCGGTGAGGGCCCACTTGGCGGTCTTCAGGCGCTTCCGGCTCGCGCCGGGATCCTTGCCCTCGAACCAGCCCCACTTGACGCAAAGCCGGTACAGGCCGATGCCGCCGTGCAGTTCGACCGCGAAGAGCATCACCAGGTAGATCGGCCACCACCGCCCCGACCAGACGCGGTCCGCGGAGCCGTAGGGGCCGATGTCGCCGGGATGCATGAGCATCTGGTAGAGATGGACCGCGGCGAGGAAGAAGAGCGCGAATCCGGTGAGGAACTGCCACCACCACAGCGTCGTGTCCTCGTGGCCCATCAGCGCCCGGTGCCCCGTGAACGCCCGGTACTGGCGGTAGTTGGCGGGGAACTTCCGCATCGCGAGGAAGGCGTGGACCATGACGAGCACCAGCACGCCCGCCACGACCGCCGAAACGACGCCCGGATAGGCCGTTGCCGAAGAAGAAGTAGCCCTCGAAGAACTTCGTCACCGCCCACATCGCATCCTTGCTGATCAGGATGGTGGAGACGAAGAACATGTGGCCCCACATGAAGAGCCCCAGGGCGAGCCCGCTGGCGCTCTGGGCAAGGTCCATGCGGGCGGGCCACCGGCTCTTGCGGGGCCGGTCGGCGAGGCCGACGCCTGCTATGACGTGACGGGCGGAATCCATGCAAGACCTCCATGCTTCCCGGAAGACGGGCCGCGACCCGGCAACTTTGCCCTTCTCCGGCAGGGGCGCGGTTGACAGCGGTCAAACGGCCGTGCTGCCCCGCCCGGCGGAAGGCCGACGCGGGTCCCGAGCCACGATAGAATTCCCCACCCCCCCCTCCACCACACCCCGTGATCGACGTCATCATTCCCGCCTACCGCGGGCTTGCCGAAACGCGCCGCTGCCTCGAAAGCGTCCTGGAGGCCCCGGTCCGGTCGGCCCACGAAGTCGTCGTGATCGACGACGCGAGCCCGGAGCCGGAGCTCTCCGCGTGGCTGCGGGGTCTCGCCGGCCGGGGGCGGATCACGCTGGTGGTCCACGAGCGCAACGCCGGTTTCGTGGCCTCCGTGAACGAGGGCATGCGCCTGCATCCGGAGCGCGACGTGCTGCTGCTCAACAGCGACACCGAGGTGGCCGGTGACTGGCTCGACAGGATCTCGGCGCATGGCGCCCGCGATCCGGGGGCCGGGACGGTGACGCCGTTCTCCAACAACGCGACGATCTGCAGCTACCCCCTTTTCGCGCAGCCCAATCCCCTGCCCGATGGCGTGGGCACCGCAAGGCTCGACGCCGCCTTCGCCCGGGCGAACGCGGGACATGCCGTGGAGATCCCGACGGCCGTCGGCTTCTGCATGTTCATTTCGCGGCGCTGCCTCGCCGGGGTGGGCGCCTTCGACGAGGACGCCTTCGGCAAGGGGTACGGCGAGGAAGTCGATTTCTGCATGCGTGCGGCGAGGGCCGGATGGCGGCACCTGCTGGCCGCCGACACCTTCGTGTTCCACCAGGGCGAGGTCTCCTTCGGCATCGGTGCCCAGGACATCCGCAATCGCTCCCAGGCCATCGTCGACGAGCGGTATCCCGAGTTCCAGGTCCGCGTGCGCGCTTTTCTCGATGCCGACCCTCCACGCATGTGGCGCGAACGCGCCACCGCCTCGCTCTCCGGCGCTCCGGCGCGCCTGGCGGGAGCCGTCGCGCGCTGGCTTCGACGCGCGTGGCCCTCCCGGTCCTGAAGCATCCCGGCTCCGGCCGGGCGCGAGGCACGCTCCGGGCGTGCCGGTGTATCATTCGCCGACTGCGGCAGCCACCCCGGCCCGAACGACGAGAATAGCGAGAGACCGTGGCCCTGAACGCCCGCTGGATTCCGAAGTTCACGCTGAACGACATCGTCCGCGCCACCATCGGCCTGGCGGTGGTCGCCTTCTTCCTGAGCCACGAGGCGGAGTGGCGGGAGTTCCGCTTCCTCCAGCAGCTCGAGCTCTGGGCCTACGACGCGCGCATCCGCCTCTTCCTGCCGAAGACGCGCGACACGCGGGTCGTGATACTGGATATCGACGAAAAGAGCCTCAACGCCGAGGGGCGCTTCCCCTGGCCGCGCAACAAGCTCGCGGTGATGGTCAAGCAGCTCTTCGAGCGCTACCAGGTGCGCACCGTCGGCTTCGACATCGCCCTGCCCGAACCGGACACGAGTTCCGGGCTTCCCGTCTTCGAGGCGGTCGCCCAGAACGAGCTGAAGGACAACGCGGAGTACCTCGCGTTCCTCAAGGGAGCGAGGGCATCGCTCGACTACGACCAGATCCTCGCCGACGAGATGGTGAAGTGGCCCGTCGTGCTCGGCGTGGCCATGGGCGGCAAGGAGGACATCTCCGGCGTCCTGCCCCGGCCGGTGTTCGACGCGAAGGCGCTCGGCGACGTCCAGTACCGCTACTACACGTCCACGGGCTTCAGCGGCAACATCGCGCTGCTGCAGCAGGCGGCGACCGCCACGGGGCACTTCTATCCCGCGCTCGACATCGACGGCATCACCCGGCGCGTGCCGATGTTCATGCGCTACCAGGACGGCTTCTTCGAGGCCCTCTCGCTCGCCGTGGCGCGCACCTATCTCGGAAACGCCGCGGTGAAGATCATCCTGGACGAACCGCGCAGGATAGGCGGTCGCATGGAAGGGTGGATGCGGTCCATCAAGATCGGCGACGTCGAGGTCCCGCTCGACCGCGCGATGACGGCGATGGTCCCTTACCGCGACACGGGCGGCTTCCGCTACGTTTCGGCAACCGACGTGATCCGGGGAACCCTTCCGCAGGACGAGTTGAAGGACAAGATCGTCATCGTGGGCACCTCCGCCCAGGGCCTCGTGGACCTGCGGGCGACTTCCGTGCGGGAGGACCTGCCGGGCGTCGAGGTCCACGCGACGCTCGTGGCCGGGATCCTCGACGGCACGATCAAGAACCGGCCGCCCGAGGTGCTCGGCATCACGATCCTGCTCCTCACGCTGATAGGCCTGCCGCTCGCGATCTTCATGCCGCGCCTGTCGGCCACCTGGTCGACCGCCGCCGTGGCGATCCTGTTCGTCGCGATCGCCGGGGCGAACCTCTACCTCTGGCAGGCGAGGAACTGGGTCGTGCCCATCGCCTCCCCGCTGCTCATGCTGGTGCTGCTCTACTTCCTGAACATGGTCTACGGCTTCTTCGCCGAGGCACGGTCGCGGCGGCTCATCACCGGGCTCTTCGGCACCTACGTGCCGCGCGAGCTGGTGGCGGAAATGTCGAAGAATCCGGGCGAGTACTCGATGAAGGGGGAGAGCCGCGTGATGACGGTCCTCTTCTCCGACGTGCGCGACTTCACCTCGATCTCGGAGGGCCTCACGCCGGAGGGGCTCAAGGACCTGATGAACACCTATCTCACGGTGATGACGCAGAAGGTCCAGGAGAAGCGCGGCACCATCGACAAGTACATTGGCGACGCGATCATGGCCTTCTGGGGGGCGCCGCTCGCCGATCCCGACCACGCGACCCACGCCCTGGAGAGCGCGATGGCCATGCAGAAGGGCCTGCGCGAGCTGGACGCCCCTTTCGCCAAGCGCGGCTGGCCGCTGCTGCACATCGGCGTGGGCCTGAACTGCGGCCTCATGAACGTGGGCGACATGGGGTCGAGGTTCCGCCGCTCCTACACGGTCATGGGAGACGCCGTGAACCTCGCCTCGCGCCTCGAGGGACTCACCAAGGAGTACGGGATCGGCATCCTGGTCAGCGAGAACATCGTGAAGGCGGCCCAGTCGTACCTGTACCGCGAGGTCGACAAGGTGCGCGTGAAGGGCAAGCTCGAGGGCATCGCCATCTTCGAGCCCCTCGGGCTGCAGTCGGACATGGGCCAGGAGGCGCTCCAGGAGGTCGACCGATTCCACAAGGCGCTCGAGGCCTACCGCGCCCAGCGCTGGGACGACGCGGAGAAGCTCCTGAAGAACCTCGCCTACGCCAATCCGGAAGCGAAGCTCTACAAGATCTACCTGGAGCGCCTCGCGCACTTCCGCAGGAATCCTCCTCCCGCGAACTGGGACGGCGTCTTCGTCTTCACCACCAAGTAGTCCCGCGCCTGGCACCGATTCCATGACCGACGACCAAGCGGTCCGCTACCCCTTCGCCGACGCCATTCCGCAACCCGGCGCCGCGATCGCCGTCGCCCCCGGCGTGTGGTGGATACGCATGCCCCTGCCCTTCGCGCTGGATCACATCAACCTGTGGCTCCTCGAGGACGGCGATGGCTGGACCATCGTGGACACGGGTTACGGCACCGAACTCACGTGGGATCTCTGGGAAAAGCTCCTCGCCGGCCCCATGGGAGAGCGCTCCGTGAAGCGCATCGTGGTAACGCATTACCACCCCGACCACGTGGGAAGTGCTGCGTGGCTCGAGCGCAGGACGGGAGCGCCCGTGTGGATGACGACGTCCGAGTTCCTGTCCGCGCACGCCGCGCGCGACGACACCGCGGGCTTCGACCGCGCTACCGGAATCGATTTCTTCGGGCAAAACGGCCTCGACATCGCCGCCATCCCGGAGAAGATGCGCCAGGGCAATTTCTACAAGCGGGGCGTGCCCGAAGTGCCCCGTCATTACCGCCGCATGATGCACGGCGACACGCTCGCGATAGGCGGCCACGACTGGCGGGTGATCTGCGTGTTCGGCCATGCGCCGGAGCATGCCGCCCTGCACTGCGAGGCGCTCGGCCTGCTCATCTCGGGAGACCAGGTGCTGCCGCGCATCACGACCAACGTGGGGGTCTGGGGGAATCAGCCGGAATCCAACCCGCTGAAGCTCTTCCTCGAGTCACTCGGGCGCTTCGCCGGGATCCCGGTTGCCACCCGCGTGCTGCCGTCGCACGACCGCGTGTTCGAGGGCCTGCACGCACGGATCGCCGAGCTGCGCGCGCACCACGCAGAGCGCCTGGAGAAGCTCGCCCGCGCCTGCACGAGCCCCGTGACCGCCTTCGAGATCCTGCCGGTGCTCTTCCGCAGGAAGCTGGACGAGCACCAGATGGGATTCGCAATGGGCGAGGCGATCGCGCACCTGCACTACCTGCAGGCCGAGGGCCTCGTGCGGCGCATCGACGAAGGCGGCATGCGCCGCTTCGTGCGGGCCTAGGAAAGCGACTTCATCGCGCCCTCGAGCCCCGAGAGCGTCACCGGATACATGCGCCCGTCGAAGAGGCGCCGGATGTTCCCGGTGGAGACCGTCCAGGCCCAGTGCTCCTCGGGCACCGGATTCAACCACGCGGCGCGCGGCCAGGCGCGCAGCATCCGCTCGAGCCACAGGCGGCCGGCCTCGTCGTTCCAGTGCTCGACGCTGCCGCCGGGCTGCTCCAGCTCGTAGGGGCTCATCGCCGCGTCTCCCACGAATATCGCCTTGTAGTCGTGGCCGAACCTGCGCATCACGTCGATCGTCGGGATGCGCTCGCGGCTGCGGCGGTGGTTGTCCTTCCAGACCGTCTCGTAGACGCAGTTGTGGAAATAGTAGTGCTCCAGGTTCTTGAACTCGGTGCGCGCTGCGCTGAAGAGCTCCTCCACCATCCGGATGTGGTCGTCCATGGAGCCGCCGACGTCCAGGAAGAGGAGCACCTTCACGGCGTTGTGCAGCTCGGGGACGATCTTCAGGTCGAGCCACCCGGCGTTCCTCGCCGTCGCGCGGATGGTGTCCGGGAGGTCCAGGACTTCCGGGGCTCCCGTGCGCGCAAAGCGCCGCAGCCGGCGAAGCGCGAGCTTGATGTTTCGCACCCCGAGCTCGCGGTCGGCGTCGTAGTCACGGAACTCGCGCTGGTCCCAGACCTTCACGGCACGGCGGTGGCGGGACCGGTCCTGGCCGATCCGCACGCCTTCCGGGTTGTAGCCATAGGCACCGAAGGGCGAAGTGCCCGCGGTGCCGATCCACTTGGAGCCCCCCTGGTGGCGCGTCTCCTGCTCCTCGAGTCGCTGGCGCAGCGTCTCCATGAGCTTGTCCCAGCCACCCAGGGATTCCACGAGGCGCTTCTCCTCCTCGGAGAGATTGCGCTCGGCGAGCTTCCTGAGCCACTCCGCCGGGATGTCCTTCACGAGATCGTCTGGAAGCGATCCGACGCCCTTGAAGTAGGCGGAGAACGCGAGGTCGAAGCGGTCGAAATAGGCTTCGTCCTTCACCAGCGTCGCGCGCGAAAGCACGTAGAAATCGTCCACGCTCGCGGTGACCACGCCCTTTTCCAGCGCCTCGACGAGCGTGAGGAACTCCTTCACGCTCGCCTTGACCCCGGCCTTGCGCACCGTGAAGAAGAAATCGACGAGCACGGGGACTAGGCCGCTTTCTCGAGCATCGCCTTGAGCCGGTCGAGCGCGCCGCCCCAGTACGCCTTCTGCTTCTCCCGCGCCCGCCCGTCGGCCAGCTTGTCGTGCTGGACCTGCACGCGGCTGCGGCCGTCGCTCGCCGGGGAGAAGTTCACCTCCACGCCGGACCCACCCGCAGTCCAGGTCATGCGCATCGACTTCCCGTCGGTCGAGCGCCGAACCGTCAGCGGCGCCCGGCCGAGCCAGAGTGCACGCAGCTTCGGATCCGCCCAGGCGCCGTAGAGGCGCTCGACCGTGGCGGCCACCGTCCGCGAGGCGTTCGCGGAATAGCCGTCGCGCTTCTGGTTCGGCTTGCGAAGCCCCCTGGCCTGCTCGTAGCCCACCGTGACCATCTGGCTCCACCACGGGCCGACCCGGTACTTGTCCGCGAGCAGGGAGGCGATCGCCCTGTGCGGCATGGACAGCGCGCCCGCCTTGTCGAGCAGGGCGAGCCACTGGTCCCAGGCCCTGCCCGTCGCCTTGGCAACGGCATCGGTGCCTACGCCGGCCAGGCGCAGGGCCTCGCCCGCGACGATCCGGATCGCTGCCGGCGCTGCCGGCTTTCCCGCGGCACGTTTTATTGCCGCCGGCTTCTTCGCCGCGCTCCGGGCGGCCGCGGTCGTCGGGGCGACAGGCTTCTTCCTCGCGGCAGGTTTCTTCCTCGCGGCAGGCCTCTGCGCCACGGTACCTCGGCCCCCGGCCTTCACGGCCGGCTTGCGCTTCTTCGCCACGGCGCCTCCGATCCGCGCCACCGGCCTAGCGGCCCCGGCGCTGCAGGAACAGCAGTTGCTCGAAGAGATGGACGTCCTGCTCGTTCTTCAGGAGCGCCCCGTAGAGCGGCGGGATCGCCTGCTGGTGGCCTTCGCTGCGCAACGCCTCGGGAGGGATGTCCTCGGCCAGCAGGAGCTTCAACCAGTCGAGGAGCTCCGAGGTCGAGGGTTTCTTCTTCAGGCCCGGCATCTCTCGGATGCCGAAGAAGCTCTCCAGGGCCGCCTGGACCAGCTGCTTGCGGATGCCCGGGTAGTGCACGTCGACGATGGCCTGCATCGTCTCCTTGTCCGGGAAGCGGATGTAGTGGAAGAAGCAGCGGCGCAGGAACGCGTCAGGCAGCTCCTTCTCGTTGTTGGAGGTGATGAGGATCAGCGGCCGGTGGCGCGCCTTCACCGTCGCGCGCGTCTCGTAGACGTAAAACTCCATGCGGTCAAGCTCGCGCAGCAGGTCGTTGGGAAACTCGATGTCGGCCTTGTCGATCTCGTCGACGAGCACGACCGCCTGCTCCTCGCTCTCGAACGCTTCCCACATCACGCCCTTCACGATGTAGTTGGCGATGTCCTGTACCCGCGCTTCGCCCAGTTGCGAGTCCCGCAGCCGCGAGACCGCGTCGTACTCGTAGAGGCCCTGCTGGGCCTTGGTGGTCGACTTGACGTGCCACTGGAAGAAAGGCCGGTCGAGCGCCCTTGCCACCTCCTCGGCGAGCATGGTCTTGCCGGTGCCCGGCTCGCCCTTGATGAGGAGCGGCCTTTGCAGGGTAATGGCGGCGTTCACCGCGATCTTCAAGTCGTCGTCGGCGACGTAGGTATCGGTTCCGTTGAATTTCATGGCAAGGAAGTATAGCGGGCGCCAAACCCCTTTGCCCCGGTCCGCCGTTAAACTCGTCTCCTACCCGATGGAGGACACCCTCGTGAAATTCGACCTTCGCCCGCTGCTATCCGCCACGCTCGCGGCCCTGGCGCTACCCGCCGCGGCAGGCACGGCAGTGACCATCTACTCCAGCGCCCAGCCCGGCACCCTCTCCCCGCAGGCATTCCGATCGGGCGGTGAAGGCATGACCGTCCCGGGATACGCCCTCGTCCGGGAGGACCGCCGGTTCACCCTGAAGGCGGGCCGGAACCTCCTGCGCGTCCCGGACGTGCCGGCCCTCATCGACCCCACCACCGTCTCCTTCGCCTCGCTCACCGATCCGAAGTCCACACGCGTAATCGAGCAGAGCTTCGAGTTCGATCTCACCAGCACCCAGAAGCTGCTGTCGCGCTACCTCGACCGGGAGATCACGGTGGAGCAGCAACGCGGCCAGGGCGTGGGCGCCTTCACCGGCACCCTGGTCGGCACCCATGGCGGGCTCACGCTAAAGGCGGCCGACGGAAGCGTGCGCATCGTGAACGGATATTCCGGCGTAACGCTGCCGAGCCTGCCAGGCGGCCTCATCAGCAAGCCCACGCTGGTGTGGGACGTGGACGCCGGCGTGCCCGGCGCGCACGACGCCCGGATCGCCTACCAGACCGCCGGCGTGACCTGGTGGGCCGACTACAACCTCACCTACGCGGAACCGGGCCCCGGGCAGTGCAGGCTGGACGTGGCCGCCTGGGTGACGATCGTGAACCAGTCCGGGGCCACTTACGAGAACGCGAAGTTGAAGCTCGTCGCGGGCGACGTGCAGCGCGCGCAGCCGCGCGCCTACCCGGCCTCCGCGCCCGCCGCCATGGATCGCGTCCGGGAAGCGAAATCGGAGGGGTTCCAGGAGAAGGCCTTCTTCGAGTATCACCTCTACACGCTGGGGCGCCCGACCACGCTCGCGCAGAACGCGACCAAGCAGATCGAGCTCTTCCCCACGGCCTCCGGCGTCGGGTGCGAGAAGAAGCTCGTCTACCACGGGCTGGGTGCCAACTACCCCGTGTACGGCTCGCCGATGTCCGACCGTAACTTCGGCATCCGCTCGAACCGGAAGGTGGACGTGTACCTGCGGATCAAGAATGCGCAGCCGAACGGGCTCGGCGTTCCGCTGCCAGCCGGGAAACTGCGTGTCTCCAAGCGAGACGACGCTGATGGAAGCCTGGAGTTCATCGGCGAGGACCTGATCGACCACACCGCCCGCGACGAGACGGTCCAGGTGAAGCTGGGTTCCGCCTTCGATGTCGTGGGCGAGAGGAAGCAGCTCGACTACCGCGTCGACACGGCCGCGCGCTGGATCGAGGAGGACATCGAGATCCGCATCCGCAACCAGAAGCCCGACGAGACCGTGGAAGTGATCGTGAAGGAAAACCTCTACCGCTGGTCGAACTGGTCGATCATCCGCAAGACCCACGACTTCGACAGGCAGGATTCCCGCACGATCCACTTCCCCGTGCGCGTGGCCCCCAAGGGCGAGGCGGTGGTGCGCTATTCCGTCCGCTACACCTGGTAAGCGCGACGGCCGGCGCCTGACCGAAAGCAAAGGGGCGGCCGAGGCCGCCCCTTCTCACTGTAACAAGCCGCGTTTCAGCCCTTCGCGATCACCGCGCAGGCGATCCGCGGCCCTGCATTGCCCGCGGGTTGGCTCTTGTAGTCGTCCGGATCGCGGTGGACGATGAGCCCCCGGCCGACGATGTCGGTCGCGCCCGAGTCGATCGTGATGCCGCTCGCCATGAAGGAGAACGTCGCGTTCCCGTAAGCGTCGGCACGGACGTTCGGCATGTCTCCCGCGTGCCGCTCCATGCCGCCGTGGTGGCCGTGGCCCTTGCCGATCGGGTTGAAGTGCGGGCCTGCGCTTACGCCGTCGCCCGAGCTGCAATCGCCTTTCTCGTGCACGTGGAAGCCGTGCTCCGCGTTAGGGGCGAGGCCGGAGAGCGTCCCGGACACCATCACGTTCGACCCGCGCTGCGCGAACGAGACGGTTCCCGCGGCCGCGTTTCCCTTGGTCGGCGCGAGATTCGCGACGGCTGTCGGGCCGGACGAGCCTCCCATCGCGGCGCAACCTCCCACGAGCGTCGCGGCGACAAGCGACAAGGCCGCCGCCTTCAGGATGGTCATGTCAGGTCTTCTTGGCCGACGCCTTGACGCCCGGTTTGGCCGGCGCCGCGGCCTTGGCCGGAGCGGCCTCGACGACGGGAGTCGGCTTCGGGACGGGCTTGCCGGCCTTCTTCATGTTGGCCTGGAAGTTCTTGACGACCTTGTCCACGGACGCGGCATGCGCTGCCTTGGCCTTGTCGGCCGCATCGGCGTCCTTCATCTTCTTTTCCTCCAGTGCCGCTTTGCCCTTCTCGTCGAGCGGCGGCGGCGCGGGGAGCTTCGCCTGTGCGGCGATGGCGATCCCGAGTCCCAGGGCCATGGCGATTGCCGTGATCTTCGTCTTCATGATCAGTCTCCCGTGGCCGGCTGCGCGGTGCCCGCGACGATCTTCTCGGGACGCTTGCCCGCCTTCACCTCGTCGTACCAGAGCTGGTGGTGTTCCCGGGCCCAGGTCTCGTCGACGTAGCCCGTCTTCATGGCGTCGAACGCGCCCTTCATGCCGACGGTGCCGAGGTAGATGTGGAAGCAGGCCATCGCAATCGCGAGGACGGCGAACCCGCCGTGGATCAGGTTCGCGAGCTGCATCGCCTCGCGTCCCTGGTTCCAGTTCGGGAAATTGAGGATGAGGCCGGTCACGCTCATCACGGTGCAGATTCCGACCACCAGCACCCAGAAGAGCGACTTCTCCCCGGCGTTGAACTTGCCCGCGGGCACGTGCTCGCCCGAAAGCAGGCCCCCGAACTTGCCGAACCAGGCACCGTCCCCCTGGGAGAAGAAATTGTCGCGGATGTAGAGCGTGATGAAGATCACCAGCGCGAAGATGAAGAGCGGCCCCACGAAGTTGTGCAGGTTCTTCGACAGCACCGTGAGGGACGAGAAGGCCGCGTGCCCCACGATCGGCAGGATGATGTGCTTGCCGAAGAGGATCACGATGCCCGTGATCGCAAGGACCACGAACGAAAGCCCCATCGTCCAGTGCGCCACCCGTTCCACGCTCGAGAAACGCTCGATGAGCCGTCCCGTGAGGGGGTCGTGGGTCTTGATGGGTCCCTTGGCGAGGTAGAAGAGCACGAGGATCGCGAGCGGGATAAGGAGGATGATCCCGCCCACGAAGGTGATGGGGCCGTTCCTGAGCTTCCTCCACTCGTTCCCCGCGCCCTGGATCAGGATGTTGGTCTCGCGGCCGGGAACGGAGGCGTACTGGCCCTTGCCACTCACGTCGTTCCAGGCCGGCGGCTGGTTCCACTCCGACGCGGCCTGCTGCGGCGATGCCGCCGGTTGTGCTGCGGGGGCGGCCTGCTGTGCGGAGGCCGCAATGGGAAGCCACGCGGCCAGCGCCAGAACGAGCGCGCCGAGTCCCCTGGCGATTCGGATGGTCATGGTCGTCTCTCCGTTCTATTTCTTGTCAGCGGCGGGAATGCGGGCGTAATCGTCCTGCTTCTGGCTGCGCTCCGCGAGCGCCACCTCCCATTTCGCCTTGTCGCCCTTGAACTGGTCGCCGGCATAGGGCTTCGCGTCCTCCTTGCCGGCATAGGACTTCCCGGGTTCCTGCGCGATCTCGGTGCAGCCCCCGAGCCAGAATGCGGCCGCCAGGGCGGCCGCCACGGTCACGATCTTCTTCATGCTTTTCCTCCCGGCTGGTCGGCGAGCTTGCCGCTGCCGCCGTAGGCCATCGACCATCCCCAGATCTCCTCGCCCTTGCCGCGGGTGACGACGCGGGTCTTGTAGATCTTCGTGAGCACCTCGGCGTCGCCGGCAAGCAGCGCCTTGGTGGAGCACATCTCCGCGCACGCCGGGAGCTTGCCTTCGGCGAGGCGGTTGCGGCCGTACTTGCGGTACTCCTCGGCCGATGCGTTTTCCTCAGGGCCGCCCGCGCAGAAGGTGCACTTGTCCATCTTCCCGCGAAGCCCGAAGGCGCCGGCCTGCGGGAACTGCGGTGCGCCGAACGGACACGCGTAGAAGCAGTAGCCGCAGCCCACGCACAGGTCCTTGTCGTGCAGGACCACGCCTTCCTCGGTCTTGTAGAAGCAGTCGACCGGGCAGACCGCCATGCACGGGGCGTCCGTGCAGTGCATGCACGCCACCGAGATCGAGCGCTCGCCGGGCTTGCCGTCGTTCACCGTCACCAGCCGGCGGCGATTGACGCCCCAGGGCACCTCGTGCTCGCTCTTGCACGCCGTCACGCAGCCGTTGCACTCGATGCAGCGCTCGGCGTCACAGATGAATTTCATTCTGGCCATTGTCTATATCTCCTTATCCGTGGCGTGCGCTACGCGCGCTCGATCTGGCACAGGGTGGTCTTCGTCTCCTGCATCATCGTCACCGAGTCGTAGCCATAGGTCGTGGCCGTATTGACCGCCTCGCCGCGCACGATGGGCGCCGCGCCTTCCGGATACTTGTCGAGGAGGTCCTTGCCCTGCCACCAGCCCGCGAAGTGGAACGGGATGAAGGAGACGCCGGGGCCCACCCGCTCCGTCACCAGCGCGCGTACCTTCAGTCGCGCCCCGGTCGGCGAGCTGACCCACACGAAATCCCAGTACTTGATGCCGCGGGAATCCGCGTCCTTGGGGTTGATCTCCACGAAGTTCTCCTGCTGGAGCTCCGCGAGCCAGGGGTTGGAGCGCGTCTCCTCCCCGCCGCCCTCGTACTCGACCAGGCGCCCGGAGGTGAGCACGATCGGGTATTTCTCGTGCACCTTGTCGCCCACCGCCTTTTGCTGGACCGTCTTGTAGAGCGTGGGCAGGCGCCAGAAGGTCTTCTTGTCGTCGTGGGTCGGGTACTTCGCGACGAGGTCGGGGCGGTTCGAGTACAGCGGCTCGCGATGCAGCGGAACGGCATCCGGGAAGTTCCAGACGACCGCACGCGCCTTGGCGTTGCCGAAGGGGTGGCAGCCGTGATTCTTCAGCACCACGCGCTGGATTCCGCCGGAGAGGTCCGTCTTCCAGTTCTTGCCCTCGGCCTCCTTCTGCTCCTCGGCCGTGAGCTCGCTCCACCAGCCCAGCTTCTTCAGCAGCACATGGTCGAATTCCGGGTAGCCCGTGGTGATGTCGGCACCCTTGGAATGCGATCCGTCCTCGGCCAGGAGCGACACGCCGTCACGCGACGATGCCGAAGTTGGCGCGGAAGTTGCCGCCCCCGTCCATCACGTGCTTGGACGGGTCGTAGAGGTTGGGCGATCCGGGGTGCTTCAACGCCGCATTGCCGTAGCAGGGCCACGGCAGCCCGAAGTAGTCGCCGTTCATGTCGTAGCCCGTCTCCTTGTCGATGACGGACTTCGTGCAGCGAAGCGTCTTCGGATCGAAGGCATCCATGTGGCGCATGTGGGCCTTCAGGCGCTCGGGCGTCTGGCCCGTGTAGCCGATCGTCCAGGTGCCCGCATTGATCTCGCGCAGGATGTCCTCGATCAGCGGCTCGTCCCAGCCGGTCTTGTCCTTCACCAGCTTGATGTTCTTCACGAACTCGGCGCCGAAGCCGAACTTCTTGGCGAAGGCGTACATGATCGTGTGGTCGGGCTTCGACTCGAAGAGCGGCTCGACGACCTTCTCGCGCCACTGGATCGAGCGGTTCGACGCGGTGGCCGATCCGGAAGTCTCGAACTGCGTCGCAGCGGGCAGGAGGTACACGCCTTCCTTGCGGTCCGGCATGACCGCCGAGGCCGTGGGATACGGATCGACGATCACCATCAGGTCGATCTTCTCCATCGCCGTCTTCATCTCGAGGCCGCGCGACTGCGAGTTCGGGGCATGCCCCCAGTAGACGACCGCGCGAATGTTGGAGTCCTGGTCGATGTGCTCGTTCTTCTCGAGCACGCCGTCTATCCAGCGCGAGAGCGTCATGCCGGCCTTGGTCATCATCGCCGGGTTCGCGAAGCGGCCCACCATCCAGTCGTAGTCCACGCCCCACACTCGGCACCAGTGCTTCCACGAACCCGCGGCGATCCCGTAGTAGCCGGGCAGCGAGTCCGGGTTCGGGCCCACGTCGGTGGCGCCCTGCACGTTGTCGTGGCCGCGGTAGATGTTGGTGCCGCCGCCGGATTTGCCGACGTTGCCCAGCGCGAGTTGCAGGATGCAGCTCGCGCGCACCATCGCGTTGCCGATGGAGTGCTGCGTCTGCCCCATGCACCAGATGATCGTGGAAGGCCGGTTCATAGCCATCGCTTCCGCGGCCCGGAACACCTCGGCCTCGGGAACGCCGCAAGCGTCCGTCACCTTGTCCGGCGTCCAGCTCTTCATCACCTCCTCGCGGACCTTGTCCATCCCGAAGACGCGGTCATGGATGTACTGCTTGTCCTCCCAGCCGTTCTTGAAGATGTGATAGAGCATGCCGAAGAGCAGCGGCACGTCGGAGCCTGACCGGAAGCGGATGTACTGGTCGGCCTTCGCGGCCGTGCGCGTGAAGCGCGGGTCGGCCACGATCATCTTCGTGCCCGTCTCCTTCGCGTGCAGCGCGTGCAGCATCGAGACCGGGTGGGCCTCGGCCGCGTTCGACCCGATGAAGAACATGCACTTCGAGCTCATCAGGTCGTTGTAGGAGTTGGTCATCGCCCCGTAGCCCCAGGTGTTCGCCACACCCGCGACCGTGGTCGAGTGGCAGATCCTCGCCTGGTGGTCCATGTTGTTCGTGCCGAACATCGAGACGAACTTGCGGAACATGTAGGACTGCTCGTTGTTGTGCTTCGACGAGCCGAGCCAGAAGACCGCATCCGGTCCCGACTCCTTGCGGATGGCGAGCAGCTTGTCGCCGATCTCGTTGATCGCCTGTTCCCAGGTGATCTTGCGGTACTTGCCGTCGACCAGCTTCATCGGCGACTTCAGGCGGTGCGAATGCTCGGTCATGCCGTGCTCACGCACCGAGGCGCCCTTGGCGCAATGGGCGCCGAGGTTGAGCGGGGAGTCGAACACCGGCTCCTGGCGGATCCACACGCCGTCCTGGACATGCGCGTCCACCGCGCAGCCCACGGAACAGTGGGTGCAGACGGTGCGCTTGACCTCGATCTTGCCTCCCTTGGCGGAAGCGGCGTTCGCCTCGCCGATCATGTTGAGCGGCAACTGGCTCGCGAACGCGGCGGCGCCGGCCGTGATGCCGGAACCCTTCAGGAATGCGCGACGATCGACCGTCGTCGCGGCGAGAGCGCCCATGGCGCGCATGAGCGGGTTGGCGCGCTCGGCCCGGCCTTCGGATTTTCGATTGAGCAGCATGGTCGGCCTCCTCGTCAGACTTGCGTTGTCTTGTAGTACTTCAGGATGTGCTCGGAGACGTGGTAGCCCCGGGGCTGCCCGGCAGGCGCCTCCGCCTTGCCGTCCGCCGCGATCTTGCGCCCGGTGACGACCGCTGCCGCGGCTCCGGCTCCGCCAAGGCTCGCGTTGAGCAGGAACTTCCTGCGGCTGTTCGGCTTGGTGTGGTTGTTCATGTCACGCCTCCTGTCAGTAAATGCAATTCAACCCAGGTTGAACGACTCGGTCTCGATGCCGACGAAAGCCTCGCCGACGGCTGCGACCTTGCGATAATAATTCGATTCCGGCGCTTCGTGGACCGCGGCGAAGAACCGCGCCGCGCCAGGCTTCACGTGGGACTCGAAGAACTGTTTCTGCTGGGCAAGCGTGGCCGGCGCGCGCCCCGCCCCGCCCGCCACCAGCACGCGCATCGCCTCGAAGAGCCCGGAGAAGTGATCCTCCGGCTCGTGGTTTCCCGGCGGATGCGCGAGCCCGAGCGCGGCAAGGTCCTCGATGATCCGGACGCGGGGATGCTCGACGGCCGTGGCACCCGTGAAGTACCCGGCGTAGACGGACACTTTCGCCTTGCCCACACCGACGAAGAGCGCCTCGTACTCTTCCGCGGCCGCTTCCTCTTCCATCACGCCCGAGGCCGCCACGAGCTGCGACCACGCATGGGCCATCGTCTCTTCGCCGCCTTCCAGGAGCGGCGCAAGCGCAAGCGTGCGCAGCAGCTTTGCGTCCGGCGCATGGTGGAAGAACGCGGCCAGCAGCGCGTAGAAATCGGCGCGCGCCGCTTCCTCCTGGGCGACCCTCGGCTCGACTTCGGCTCGGGAAAGGACTGTTTCCATGGCTAGAGCTTGAGCACCGAGACTTCGTTCTGGTTCGACATCATGTCGACCACGCGGCAGTCCGCGCACATCTGCAGGCGCTTGAGCGAGGCCCCGTCCGCGAACATGGAATGCCCCGAGAGGCGCCCCAGCATCGCATCGACCATCTGCTTCGTTCCGAAGGGCTTGCCGCAGGAGACGCAGTGGAAGGGCAGCGCCTCGTTCAGCACGCGCGCTTCGCGAGCCGGCGCACCGAGCAGCAGGCGCGGACGCAGCATGATGGCGTCCTCGGGGCAGGTGCGTTCGCACAGCCCGCACTGCACGCAATTGCGCTCGAGGAACCTGAGCATGGGAACCTCGGTCCCGTCCATGAGCGCCGACTCCGGACACGCGCCGGCGCAGGCCAGGCACAGGGTGCAACGATCCTTGTCGACCACGACCTCGCCGTAGGGTGCGCCCGCCGCGAGCGCGATCTGCGCCACCGGCGCGGGCGCGTGCTTCGCCAGGTGCTCCACGGCGAACTCGACTGCGGTGCGCTTGTCGTTCGACAGCGCGAACGTCGCGGGGGTATCGGGCACGTCGGAATCCGGCATCGACCGCAGCGCATCGACAGCCGCCTTCGCGTCCCCCGTCTCGACGAGGGCGAAGTGGCGCCCGCCGTATCCCAGCGCGCTCACGATCGACTGGGCAAGCGCCACCTGTTCCCCGAGCGAGCGGGAATACTCCGGCGCCTCGGACCCCGCGGCGAGCACGGCCACCTGGTTCGCGCCGAGCGCGACGGCGCCGAGCAGCAGGTCGATTCCGATGCTCGCGACGTGCCAGGCCTCGACCGGAACGACGCGCGCCGGGAGCCCGTCGCCGGCCGCTGCGCAACGCGCAAGGAGGTCGCGCCCGTCGGTTCCGTTGTGGAAGAGGATGCACGCATCGGCTCCCCCGGCGGTCCGGTACGCCGAGAGCATCGCCTTCAGCTGCGCGCCCCGGTCGGCCACGCGCGGAAACTGGAAGCCCATGGCGCCCGACGGGCACACCGAAGCGCAGGCGCCGCAACCCATGCACAGGTGCGGGTCGACTTTCACGTGGTCGCCGTCCGCGGAGATGGCCTCCGTCGAGCACACCTCGATGCACCGGTTGCAGCCCTCGATGCCGGAACGCGAATGCGCGCAGAGGTTCTCGCGGTAGGTGAAGTAGCGCGGCTTGTCGAACTCGCCGACCGCCTCAGGGGCTTCCGCGAGCGCGGTTGCGAGCGAATCCTCGCCGGTGACGCGCCAGTAACCCTGCGGCGGCTGGTGGTGGCCGAAAAGGGGCGGATCGGAGAAGTCCACCACGAGGTCGAAAACCGCGCCGGCCGAGCCCGGCATCGCGCGGGCGGCCGAATCACGGACGACCGCGATGTCGCCGAGCGTCACCGAGAAACTGCCGAGATGCCCGCGGATGGCGCCGACCTTGCCGCCCCAGATGGGGAAATCGGTGTCGCCCACTTCGGCGCGCGCGAGCGCCGCCGCCTGCGCGGACGGGCGCGAAGTCAGGAGCAGTGTCACGGGAAGCGATGCGCAGAGCCTGACCGCGGCGTCGACCGCGCGCTCGTCGGCGCCGATCACGAGGGTGTTGCCCTTCGATTGGTACTGGACACTCGCGATCGGCTGCGGCGCAGGCAGGGTGCCGGCCGCCGCGATGGCGCGGATCTTGGGTTCGCACGCAACGGAAAGCGCCGTCCATCCCCGCCCCTCGAGTTCGGCAGGGTTGGCGGTTGAAGCGTTCTGGCGAACGCCTGCCGCTTCGAGCACGGCACCATCCGCATCGTCATTCGGCGTCATTCGATTTCCATCGACCACCGGCGATTCGGTTCCGCCGATGCTCCTCTCGCTGCCGTGAACCGGGGAGCTTGCCGCCGGCAGAGCCGACGACTATCACTCCTTCAGATATTCGCACTAGTGTACAACACCTGCTGCGGCCCGGAATGCGCCTTCAAGTGCCGGAACCCGCTGATGGGAGTGACGGAATTGCGGCGCTCTCCTCGGCGTCATTCCCTTGCGAATCCTGGGGATATCCGGAATCCACGGGAGCGGCCGCGTCCGGACGCGAGGCGACTGCCGACTCCGCGTCCGTTGCCTCGATCTGCTCCGAATTTCGCCGACGTTCGGCCTCCTCCCGCTCCCGCTCCTCCCGGTCCCGGCCGGCCCGGTCTCCCAGCCGCGCCACCTGCTCGAGCTTGGCCAGCCAGGAGTCGGGCAGGGGGTCGGGCTTCGAGTAGTCGTCCACGTAGACGTCGAGCATGTCCATCGTGTTGAAGCGCGGATCGCTGAAGAGCGTCTTCAGGGCCTGCCGGCGCACGTCGCCATCGACTTCGGCATGCATGAACGGCGCGAAATCGGAATCCTTGGTGAGGGATTCGACGGGAGGCAGCGGCGGCCTTTCGACGGGGGCCCGGGCGGGGGGGGCGCCCCGGGCGGAAACGGAGCCGGGCTCGCGAACCGGCGTCTCGGGCCGCGCGCGCTCCGGGTCCTTCGACTCGGACTTCCGGCGCGACCATCGCGAAAGGAAATTGTCCTCGCCGGCCATGGCGTCATCCCCTTTCTCGAATGCGGCCTTCGCGCCCCTTGAAGGACCGGGGGCGGATGCGCTCCTTCGGCTCCGGGCGATAGTTGGCCTCGACCCATTCGCCGAGCCACACGGCAAAGGACAGGTCGACCGCGACCTTCTCCACGCGCTCGCCGCCGTCCATCCACCGGGCTGCCTCGTTGTAGGACGCCGTCACCTGGAACGGGTAGGGATCCGCACCCTCCTCGTCCGTGCGCACGGAGACGAAGGCGCAGGGCTCGCCGCTCGACACGTTGAGGTAATAGCCTTCGGCCTCGTCGCGATAAAGCGTCACCACGAATCCCGGGAAGATCTTCTGCAGGGTTCCCTCCCGCTCCAGCAGCACGCGGGCCTCGCCTCCCACGTCGGGATTGATGCTCGCCGCCTGCCACTGGTGCGTGGCCCAGCGGCTCGAAACGGGCTTGCGTTCGAGGATCACCGCCACGCGCATCGAGGGCTTTTCACGCATCTCCGGACTATAGCCCAATCCGCGTGGCCTTAAGAGGCGTGGGGATTCTCCCGGTGTGCGCGTGCTATTCTCGGTCGGCCGCCCCACAGGAAGCATTGCCACCGATGTCCGTCCCCGTCATTCCCGTCGCACAGCTCCGCAGTGGCCTCGAGATCCCGCCGCTGCTGCGCGACCCCGCATCCGGACCGCTCGCCGACACGCGGGGGCGCGGCTTGCGCGACCTTCGCATCTCGGTGACGGACCGCTGCAACTTCCGGTGCACTTATTGCATGCCGCGCGACGTCTTCGACGCGAAGCACGAGTTCCTTCCCCACGCCCAGATCCTCACCTTCGAGGAAATCGTGCGTGTCGCGCGGGTATTTCACGGACTCGGCATCGCCAAGATCCGCCTGACCGGCGGGGAGCCGCTGCTGCGCCGCAACATCGAGGGCCTGGTCGCCATGCTCGCGCAGGCCCTGCCGGACGTCGATCTCACGCTCACGACGAACGGCTCGGCCCTCAAGCAGAAGGCGCGGGCACTCTTCGAGGCGGGCCTTCGGCGAATCACCGTGTCCCTGGATTCCCTGGACGATGCGACCTTTCGCGCAATGAACGATGCCGATTTCCCCGTCGCCCGGGTGCTCGAGGCGATCGAGGTCGCCGCGGCGGAAGGCCTTGCGCCCGTGAAGGTCAACATGGTGGTCAAGCGCGGCACCAATGACGACCAGGTGATCGACATGGCCCGCCATTTCCGGGGCAGCGGCCACATCGTGCGCTTCATCGAGTTCATGGACGTGGGCGCGACCAACGGATGGCGCATGGACGACGTCGTGCCGAGCGCCGAGGTGGTTCGCCGCATCCACGAGGCCTTCCCCTGCGAACCGGTGAATCCGAACCACTTCGGCGAAGTCGCCAAGCGCTGGCGCTTCAAGGACGGAGGCGGCGAGTTCGGGATCATTTCCAGCGTGTCGGAGGCCTTCTGCTCGTCCTGCAACCGGGCGCGCCTGTCCACCGACGGCTCCCTCTTCACGTGCCTTTTCGCCACCGAGGGCTACGACCTGAAATCGATCCTCCGGAAAGGCGCGGGAGACGAGGATCTCTCCCGGGCGGTCGCCGCGGTGTGGCAGCGTCGCGAGGACCGCTATTCGGAGATCCGCACCGCCGACACCCCGCGCTCGCGCAAGGTCGAGATGTCCTTCATCGGCGGCTAGCCCGGCCGTCGAGCGACGAGCCGGCAACGCGAGGAATCCATGCACCACCGCCCGCAGCTTTCCCGGCAGGCGCGTCCCGCCACCTACACCGTGGAGGCGCGCGACGAGACCGGCGAATCGAAGCCCACGCCCATCGCCGGGGAGCATCCCCTGACCCTCTACGTCGACAAGCGCGAGATCCTCACGATGATGACGCTCGGCGCGGCGCCGGAGGCGCTCGCCATCGGGTTCCTGCGCAACCAGCGCCTGGTGAAGTCCCTGGACGAGATCGTCTCGGTGCAGGTCGACTGGGAGGTCGGTGCGGTGGCCGTCACCACGCGCGACGGGCTCGTCGACCTCGATGCGCGGACGCAGAAGCGTACCGCCACCACCGGTTGCGGCCAGGGCACGGTCTTCGGCGACTTGATGGAGGACATCGAGTCCATTCGCCTGCCCACGCAGGCGCGACTTGCCGAGGAAACGCTCTTCGGGCTCCTGAACAACGTGCGCCTGCACGAGTCCATCTACAAGCAGGCGGGCGCCGTGCACGGCTGCGCCCTCGCGCAGGGCAGCGAGATCCTCACCTTCGTGGAGGACGTGGGGCGGCACAATGCCGTGGACGCCATTGCCGGCTGGATGTGGCTCGAGGACGTCGACGGCGGCGACAAGGTCTTCTACACCACGGGCAGGCTTACCTCGGAGATGGTGATCAAGGCGGCGCAGATGGGCATTCCGTTCCTCGTCTCGCGCTCCGGACTCACGAAGATGGGCCACGACATCGCGAGCAAGGTCGGCATTACCATGATCGGGCGCGCCGTGAATCGCCACTACCTGCTCTTCACGGGGGCCGAACGGTTCGTGCGGAGCCCCTCCCCGGCCGTCGGCTGAAGGCGCCGGAGATCCCATGGCAAGTGAAACTCCCGGAACCGCCACCGCACGCTGCCATTGCGGCGGCGTCGAGGTCGAGGCACGCCTTCCGTCGCGTTTCTGCGCGCACTGCTACTGCTGGAGCTGCCGAACGTCCCACGCGGCCGGCGTGGTCACCTGGATCGGGTTCCAGCGTGCGCAGGTGCGCTTCGTGAAGGGCGAGGACCTGCTGCGGCCCTATGAGTCCTCGCGCGGCACGGTCCGCCGGTTCTGCGGCGTGTGCGGGACGCGCTTCACCTTCGAATCCTCCCACGGCCAGTGGGCCGACGAAGTGCACCTGCCGCTGGCGCTCTTCGTCACGCCCGTCGATCGCGAACCCGGGGGGAACTCCTTCCCCGCCGAGCGTCCCGCCTGGGCGCCGTTCCACGCGTTCGCCGATGATTGAAATCACCGGGCTCGTGCTGGCCGGCGGCCAGGGCAGCCGCATGGGCGGCGTCGACAAGGGCCTCACGCCGTTTCGCGGCCGCCCCCTCGTCGGAGCACGTGATCGAGCGCCTGGCTCCGCAGGTCGACGAAATCCTCGTGAACGCCAATCGCAATCCCGATGCCTACGCCGGATTCGGCCATCGCGTCGTCGCCGACGAGATCCCGGGATTCGCGGGCCCGCTCGCAGGCTTCGAGCGCGGGCTCGCCCACGCGCGCGGCGCCCTCGTGGCCACCGTCCCGTGCGATTCGCCCTTCCTGCCGGCCGATCTCGTCGCCCGCCTGCGCGCCGCCCTCGAAACGGGCGATGCCGAACTCGCCGTGGCGAAGACGGGCGAGCAGCCCCACCCCGTCTTCTGCCTGATGCGCAGGAGCGTTCACCCGTCCCTGCGCGCATTCCTCTCCTCGGGCCAGCGCAAGATCGACAAGTGGTACGCGGCATTGCGCGTCGTGGAAGTCGCCTTCGACGACGAGGCCGATGCCTTCGCCAACATCAACACCCGCGACGAACTCGCGGGACTCGAGAAGCCGCCATGACCAAAGCCACCATCACGCAGGCTTCCTGCGCCGACGACTACGACCCGAATTCCATGCCCGTGGAAAAGGCCCGCGCCTTCATCCACCGCTTCCTGGAGCCGCTCACCACGACGCTGCGCGTGCCCATCCGCAGTGCGCTGGGCCGCGTGCTCGCCGAAGACGTGGTCTCCCCGGTGGACGTCCCCTCCCATCGCAATTCCGCGATGGACGGGTGGGCGATGCGCGGCGAGGACCTGGCTGCCGATGCGGAGACCACGCTCGAGGAGATCGGCTCGTCCTTCGCCGGGCGGCCCTTCGCCGGCACGGTAGGGCCCGGACAGTGCGTGCGGATCATGACGGGCGGAGTGGTACCGACGGGCGCCGACACGGTCGTCATGCAGGAGCGTGCCCGGGCCGACGGCAAGCGCATCACCTTCGGCGCCGGCAGACCGACCGGGCCAGAACGTCCGCGAGGCCGGCGAGGACCTGAAGCGCGGCTCGGCCGCACTCGCGAAGGGCCGGATCCTCCGGCCCGCGGACCTCGGGCTTCTCGCCTCGCTCGGTATCGGCGAGGTCGGCGTGTACCGCCCCCTTCGCGTCGCGTTCTTCTCCACGGGCGACGAGTTGAAGACCGTCGGGACCGCGCTCGCCGAGGGCGAGATCTACGACTCCAACCGCTACACGATCCACGGAATGCTCACGCGCCTGGGCTGCGAGGTGCTCGACATGGGTGTGGTGACGGACGACCCGGCCCTGCTCGAGCGCGCCTTTCGCGAGGCGGCCGCCAACGCCGACGTGGTGATCACCAGCGGGGGCGTGTCGGTGGGGGAGGCCGATTTCGTGAAGGGGCTGCTCGCGCGGCTGGGCGAGGTCGTGTTCTGGAAGATCGCCATGAAGCCCGGCCGGCCGCTCGCCTACGGCAAGCTCGGCGGCGCGCATTTCTTCGGGCTGCCGGGCAATCCGGTGTCCGTCATGGTCACCTTCTACCAGTTCGTCCGGGAGGCGCTCCTGAGGCTCATGGGAGCGGACCCGGTGGTTCCGCCACCCACCTTTCCTGCGCTGTGCGTGGCGAAGCTGCGCAAGGCGCCGGGGCGCACGGAGTTCCAGCGCGGCATCCTCGCCCGCGGCCCCGACGGCGCGTGGACGGTGCGGCCCACCGGCGAGCAGGGGTCGGGAATTCTCAAGTCGATGAGCGAGGCCAACTGCTTCATCATCCTCGGCGACGCCGTGGGCAACGTGGAGCCCGGCACCACGGTCGAGGTCCAGTCCCTCGAAGGGCTGGTGTGACCGCGGGAAAGGCCTTTCCTGCCCGCCGGCGAGCACGAGGGCACGGGGCTCGACTACCTGCGGCGGATCGTTGCGGGCGAGATCGGCTCGGTGCCCATCGGCGACACCCTGGGTTTCCGTCCCGTGGAGGTGGAATCGGGACGCATCGTCTTCGCGGGGACGCCCGACCGGCGTTCCTACAACCTCATCGGCACCGTACATGGGGGCTGGGCCGCGGCCATCCTGGACAGCGCCATGGCGCTCGCCGCCCTTTCGTCGCTCGACGAGCACCACCTTTTCACGACCCTCGACCTCAAGATCAACTACGTGCGCGCGCTGACTGCTGAAACCGGCGAGGTCGTGGCCGAAGGCAGGGTGCTCAACGCCGGGCGCAGGGTGGTCCTCACCGAATCGAAACTCACGGACTTCGCGGGGAAGCTCCTCGCCACGGGCCAGAGCACCTGCCTGGTAATCCCCCGGGCGAAGCGCGGCTAGAGGCGGCCAGCGACGGACGGCCTTGTCGCCGCCCCCCGACATCCTGTAGAACGGTTTCCGTCACCGAGATCACCCACACGGCAGGCGGGGAAGAACGCCGTGTTTGCAGCATCCGGCACCGCGGGAACAACCGCGGGCACGAAAACAAGCAACAAAAGCCCCTGGGGGGGTGCGATGATCCAGAACGGCCATGCAGGTACATGCGCCGCGGAGTCTGCGCTCGTGGCGAGCGGGCGCCCGGTTTCGCGGCGTATCTACGCGGCGGCAGCAGCGTGCGCCACGGCTGCGCTCTTCGCGGCGTCTCCCGGCGCATGGGCCGGCCCCTTCGATACGTCCTGCGGCGGATGCCACACCGCCGGCAGCGGCGAGCCCATTGCCAGCCGCTTCAACGCGGCCAATTCCTCGTCCGTGGTCTGGGCCGCCTCCGCGCTCAACGCCATGGGATTCAACAGCCCCACCAACGTGGGCGCGGAGATCGCGGATCTCGCCGCCCTCGCCCCGACGCCCACCGATACGGGGACCGTCAATTACACGAACTGGAACGCCGCGACCACTTCGGTCCCCTACGGCGGCACGCGCACGGCCGTGATGCCCAATATCGTCCTGGGCGGCATTCTCAGCTCGGTGTCCCACTCGCCCGGCGTGACCGGCGTGTCGTTCGCCGGCACCACGATGACCTTCAACCATCCGGGCGGGGCCGGAGGCAACTGCACCACGCGCACCGTCAATGCCTTCGGCACCGGCCCGGCGCAAGGCGGCATCACGCCGCAGACGGCCAACCGGGTCATCACGATCACGGTGACGCCTCCCGCCGACCCAACGGCGATCAACGACGCGGTCACCCTCAGTTACAACACCGGCGCGCAGTCCATCGACCTGAGTTCGATCGGGGCCATCAGCGGCACGCCCGCGGCCACCGGCACCTTCGTGACGCTCGGCACGCTCAACCCGAACGTCGGCACTCGGGCTTCGACGGGGCCGGATACGCTCACTTACGCGTCGAGCGCCACGACGTACGCGCCCTCCCCCACGGTGACCTTTTTCGTCACCGGTCCCTGCGGAACGAATTCGGTGACGCGCACACTCACGATCAACGTGAATCCGCCGCCGGCACCGGTCGTGTCGAACCGCGGTTCCGTCGGCGTGCCGGTGGTGGTGCCCGCAGGCATCCCCGCGATGATCAACCTCACCGCGAACATCACGGGCGTCGTGGCCTCCAATCCGGCGGGCACCTACAACCTCGCGGCGTCGCAGCCGACGGCGCCGGGCTCGGGAAGCACCTCCGTCGCAGGCAACGTGGTGACCTTCACGCCGGGCGGGGGATTCACCGGCCCCACGACCTTCACCTTCACGAAGGACGGCCCCGGAGGGACGTCCAATACCGCGACCGCGTTTCTCGAGGTGGCGGCCGCCCCGGTGGTGAGCCCCACGAGCGTCACCACCGCCTTCAACACGGCGATCCCGGTGAACCTCGCGACCTTCATCGCCTCGAGCCAACCGGTCCTCTCCGTAACGCCTTCCTCTCCCGTGAACGGGACGGCGCTCGCCACGGGGCCCACCACGATCACCTTCACACCGACGCCCGGGTTCTTCGGCACGGCCTCCTTCGACTACACCGCCACGAGCGCGGGCGGAACCTCCGCGGTCCCTGCCACGGTCACGGTCACGGTCAATCCACCGCCCCCGACCGTTTCCGCCACCGCGGCGACCGTGCAGTTCAATGGCGGCAGCCCGGTCGTTTCCACGACCATCGACCTGGCGGCCTTCATCGGCCCGCCGGGCGCAACGGTGCTGGCCGTCACCCCCTCCGGCCCGGTAAACGGAGCGGTGGTCGCCACGGGCCCCACCACCGTTTCCTTCACGCCCACGGCCGGTTACGTCGGCCCGGCAAGCTTTAACTACACCGCCACCAACGCCGGCGGCACCTCGGGCTCGGCAACGGTGAACGTCACGGTATCGGCGCCGCCGCCGCCCACAGCCGGGCCGATCAACGTGTACGTGTCGTCGACCATGTCGACGCCGATCGATCTTTCCGCCGCGGTGAGCGGCGTGTTCTCCAGCGTGTCGGTCGTCACGCCACCCTCGGCCGGCGCGGTGTCCATCGCCGGATTCATCGCGACCTACACGCCCTCCCCCGGCGGGACCGGCCGCTACACTTTCACCTACCAGGCCACGGGCCTGGGCGGCAATTCGGCACCGGCGACGGTCACCCTCAACTACACCGACTCGCCGGTCACGAACAACGTGACCATCGTCGTCCCGTACGAAACCACGACGACGATCGATCTCGCCAGGATCATCTCGGGGTTCGTGACCAGCTACGCCATTTCGGCGCCGCCCGCGAACGGCACGCTGGAAGTCACGCCCTCGTCCCTGACCTACACGCCGCGAAGGGGCTATTTCGGACCCGACAGCTTCCGGATCACCGCCACCGGCCCGGGTGGCACATCGGTGCCGGGCATGGTGAACATCACCGTGAACCCGCCGCCGCCGACGGCAACCGACCTCCAGGTTTCCGTGCCGTTCGAAACCGCCACGCCGATCACGCTCCCGATCGCGGGAACGTTCACGCAGGTGAGCATCGTCTCGCTGCCCACCAACGGGCTGGTGTCCACGCCGCCGCCCGGATCGCGCGTCGTCACCTACACGCCCGCCGTCGGTTTCTCCGGCGCGGACAGCTTCACCTACACGGCGACTAGCGCGGGCGGCACTTCCATGACCGGCACCGTGAACCTCACGGTGGCGTCCCTCAAGCCCTCGGCGGCCGCGGCTTCCATGACGGTTGCCCTCAACACGCCGGCAACGATGGACCTGCGACCGTTCATCACCGGCTCCGGCGTCACCGGCGTCTCGATCCCGAAGGCGCCGGCTCACGGGGCCATCGCCGTGAACGGCACGAAAGTCACCTATACCCCGCGCCATAACTTCTTCGGTACCGACTCCTTCACCTACGCCGCGTTCGGCAACGTCGGGACGTCCGAGCCCGGCCTCGTCACGGTCACCGTGGTCGGCCGGCCGGACCCGTCCCAGGACAGGGACGTGGTCGGCATCGTCGATGCCCAGGCGCAGACGGCCCGTCGATTCTCGCGGACGCAGCTCACCAACTTCCAGCGCCGGATGGAGTCGCTTCACGCAGGCCCGGCCGCCGCCGCGCCGGAAGCGCCCGCGGCCCCGAAGACCTCGGCAGCACCCCCTTCCGCCCAGCCTTCCGCGCGCGCCCGGGACGCGGCGGCCGACCCGTTCGCATTCGGCGGCCAGCTGCCCGGCTCCGGGTTCGTGCGGGCATCGCTCAGCGATGGCGCTTCGCAGCCGAAGCTCGCTTCCTCCGGATTCCTGCAGACTGTTCTCGCGGGCTCCCTCGTGAGCGCGGCCACCTCCCACACGATCGACCTGTCCGGCAACTCCGGCGGCGGTGCGGGTTCGGCTGGGTTCAGGGCCGGCGCCAACGTCTGGCTGGGCGGCCTCGCCCAATTCGGCAAGCGCGGCGCCGGCGTGGAAAGTGCGGACCTGCGATTCAGCACCGATGGACTGAGTGTGGGCGCCGACCGGCGAATGAGCGACCGCCTGGTGCTTGGCATGGGCCTGGGCTACGGGCGCGACGAAACCGACATCGGCACGGACGGCTCGAAGAACACCTCGCGCGGCACCTTCTTCGCGGGGTACGGCAGCTACCAGCCCACGCGCAGCACCTTCGTCGATGCCGTGCTCGGGTTCGGCAAGCTCGATCTCGACAGCGACCGGTACGTCGAGTCCGTCGGCGAGTTCGCAACCGGCCGGCGCAAGGGAGACCAGGTCTTCGGATCGGTCGCCGCGGGCTACGAGTTCCGACGTGAAGGCATCCTCTTCTCCCCCTATGGCCGGATCGACTTCACTTCGGACCGCCTCAAGCGGTCGACCGAATCCGGCGCGGGCGTGAACGCGCTCACCTTCCACGAGCAGACGCTGCGCAGCACGCAGGCGGCCGCCGGCCTGCGCCTGGAGACGCGCCACGAGACGGACTTCGGCTGGGCCGCACCGAGGCTGCGGCTGGAGTATCGCCGCGAGCTGGACAGCGGGCGCTCCGCCTCGCTCAGCTACGCCGACCAGGCCGGCGGTCTCGTCTATTCCGTCACGCCCACCGGGTCGAGCCGCAACTCGCTCCTCTTCGGCGTCGGGGCCGACTTCCTGTGGAAGCGCGGCCTGCGGCTGGGCTTCGATTACCAGGGCGAACGCTCCTCGGGCCCAGGTACCGCGCAGTCGATCCGGTTCCTGCTGTCGCAGGATCTCGGCGGCAGGCTTCCCGCTTGGCCCGATTCCTGGTACTGGACGCCGTTCACCGACCCGGTCGGCGTCGAACTCGGCTACTCCTTCGACGACAACGTCGGACGCGGGCGCCTCGCCGGCGAGAAGCTCACGGACCAGGTCTTCAACTTCGGCCTCAACGCGAGCCGCACCTTCCCGATCAACGAGAACGCGAGGGCCGTGGCGACCGCGTTCCTCAGCGTGGACAAGTTCCACGACCACACCGGCCTCGGCCGGACCTCGGGTGGCCTGCAGGGCGAGCTGCAGTACCGTGCATCAGGAGACTTCGAATCCGTCACCTACGCGCTCTTCGCGCGCGCCTGGATCGACGGCTACGAGTCGCGCCTGCGCAGCGGCAGCCGCCTGTCCGCCGGCGTCAATGCGCGCCGATCGCTCACCGACCGCATCGACGTCTTCGGCGAACTCGGGGCCAACTGGCGCCGCGCGGAGAGCGCGGTCTTCGAGGGCCGCGACTACGCGGCGAAGTTCAACGTCGACTATTCGCTGGGAAGCGCGGGCACCGCCTACCTCGCCGGCGAATATCGCCGCGGCGACACCTTCTCCTCGGGCCTGGGCTCGCTCGCGAACCTGAACAGCGCCGAGGTCTTCGTGCGCGACGACGCCTTCGACGCGGGCGAGTACTTCGCCTACCGCGCCGAGGCCAGGATGCTCATCGGCACGCTCGGATACAACCGGCCGCTCGGTCCGCGCGACTCGATCGATTTCTCCTTCCGGCGCGTGCAGACGACCCCGCTCCTGCGCCCGGAGAATTCCGGCACGTCGAGTTACATCGTGAACCAGTATTCCATCCTGTACCTGATGCGTTTCTAGGGGATTCGCGCATGCCATCCAGACTTCCTGCCGCCCTCGGCTGCGCCATCGCCGGGGTGCTCTTCCTCTCGTCCTGCGGCGGAGGCGGCAGCCCCGGCGACGTCCGCCCGGGCATTCCCGCGCCTCCGGTCACGGTTACCGGGCCCGACGGCTTCCTGCTCTTTCCCAATCCGCAGAAGCAGGCCGATGGAACGCTGCAGACCGACACCACCGCCTACGCACAGGCCTACTACGCGGCGATCGACCCCTTGAACGCCAAGGACACGCTCGCCAAGTGGAAGGCGGCCAACGGCTTCGACACCGGCTCCGGCTCGCAGGTGAACGTCGTCTTCGGCGACCGGCGCGACCTGGGCTACGGCCGCCGGATGACCGCCCGGCAGAACGCCGACGGCACGCTCGCCTTCGTCGTGGAGAACTACCTCGTCGAGGCCGCCGCCGGCTATACGTACTCCACGCTCAATCTCGACGCCGCGGTGGCCCGCGACACGCGACACCTCATCGGCGTCAACGGCATCGAGTTCAGCCCCGGCCCGGCCGGCGGGACTTCCTTCGCCAAGTTCTTCAATTTCAACGCGGTCACCGGTGCGCGCGAGATCGCGGTCGACCTGGACGGCCGCGGCCCGAAGGCGATGCCGGGGCCATGCATCAGTTGCCATGGCGGCCGTGCCGATGCGCTCACGCCGCCCGACGCCACGGGCAAGCCGCGCTTCAACCTCGTGCAGAATTCCGTCTCCCAGGCGCGCGGCGACGTGGAGGCGCGGCTGCACCCCTTCGAGGTCGACGCCTTCGACTTCTCCGCCGCGGCCGGCTTCACGCGGGCCGAGCAGGAAGCGGCCTTCAAGGCCATCAACCGGATGATCCTGTGCTCGTATCCCCTGCCCGCGCCCTCCGCGCTGCCCGAGGACGCCTGCCGGCGCCCCGCCGAGGCGCAGGAATGGCAGGGCAGCGCCGCCGCGATGCTCAAGTCGTTCTACGGCGGCGACGGGCTTCCGGGGACAACGTTCTCCGACACCTTCGTGCCGGCCTCCTGGCAGGCCGCGGGACAGACGACGCTCTACCAGCAGGTCATCGCGCCGGCGTGCAGGACCTGCCACCTGATGCGCGGGACCGGTGCGCAGTCGGATGTGGATTTCGCCACCTGGGAGAAATTCCGCCAGTTCGCCGATCGCGCGAAGGTCCACGTCCTGGATCGCGGCAACATGCCGCTTGCGAAGATCGTCTTCGACGCGTTCTGGAGTTCGCCGGGGCCGTCGGCGTTCGCGACCTTTCTCGAGGGCCAGGGCTTCGCGGTGCGTGACGCCGGAGGAGCGGTTCCCATGCCCGGCAGCCGGCCCCTGGCCGACCCCGGCCCGGGCCGCGTCGTTCGTCCGGGAACGACCCGGCTTTCGGCGGCGGGCAGCCTCTACGCGACGGGCTATGCGTGGACCATAGTCTCCGGCCCGCCGGGAGCCTCTCTCGCCGACGCGAACACCTCGCAGCCGGCCTTCAGCGCCGCTTCCGCAGGCTCGTGGGTGATCCAGCTGGTCGCGAGCAACGGGCCCGTGCAGAGCGCGCCGGCGACCCTGCACATCGTCGTCGATGCGGCGCTGTCGCCGGAGCCGGCCGCGGTGCGCTTCGCCGACATCAAGGCGGCGATGCAGCCCACCTGCACCACCTGCCACAGCGCAACGGGCAGCCTGCCGCGCCCGCCGGTCTTCTACACGAACGTCGATCGCAACGGCGACGCCCTGGTCGACGCCACCGACGACGCCTGGTTCCACGCGGAAGTGCGCAGCCGGATCAACTTCACCGATGTCGCGGCAAGCCCGCTGCTGCGCAAGCCCTCGGGCAAGCACCACAGCGGCAGCCTGGTGGCCGGGTTCGACACGAGCACGGCGCCCGGAAACCCGGCGCGCGAGAAGTACGACCTGTTCCTGAACTGGATTCTCGCCGGCGCCCCGCTCTAGCCCGGGACGCACGGCTGGGCGCGCGGAGGTCGATCAGTAGTTGCGTCGCGGTCCGGTGTAGTCGCTCTTCGGGAACACGAACGGCGGCGTGCGCCCCACCAGCGCCTCGATCAGCATCAGTTCCTGGTCGGTGTGATTGATGAACGGCGCCTCGCGGATGTTCTTGCCGGCGGGTGCGCCCTTCACGATGTAGAGCGGGCGGTCGTGGTGCTGGGCCGCGACCGTTTCCTGGCTCTCCGGGTCCGTGGTCGACGCGATTTCCGCCACGCCGTAGCAGGTGCAGAAATAGGTCTGCTCCGGGTCCGCTTCCATGTAGACGCCCGTGCCGCGGATGCCGATGGTGGCGGTTGCCGCCCGCAGCTGCATGGGACGCTTGGCCGCGAAGACCGAGAGGATCTTCCCGGAGAGCAGCCTGAGCCCCGACAGGATGAGCGAGTCCGACTGCGCCGTCTCGAGCACGACGCGGCTTTCCCCGCGCAGGACGAAGGCGCTCTCGCCCACGGCGTAGACGATCTCGCTGTTCCTGGCCGTCTCCAGCGTCGAACGCCCCCCGACCTTCGTGTCCAGCGTGGCGGGCTTGCCGTCCACCATCACCTCGCCCGAGAGCCGGTAGATCGACCGTCCGGGAGGCAGCTTCGAGGGCGCCTTGCCGAGGAGTTGCGCGAGCGCATCGCTGCCGGCCACGCCCCCGCTGAAGAAATCCGGCCGCCAGCGCCTGGACCAGCAGCCTGCGACGCGGATCGTCCGCTTCCCCCGATCGACTCATGGTTCACGCTCCCAGGTTGGACTGCTGCCGTCGGTTACGTGCCGCGCGGCTTCTTGGATGTTCGGGGCCGCCCGCGGGACCGCAGGCGGCAGTGCGGATATTACCGTCATTCCGAGAACGGCTTGACAAATGACCCGTGGTCACTTACGGTACGCCCTCACTGACCCGGAGTCATTTATGGCCGTCACGCAGCGCGCCATCGCCGCGCAGGACAAGGAGGATCGCAGGCACGCCCTGCTCGACGCCGCCGAAGCGCTCTTTCTCGATCACCAGGACCGCATGGCGAGCGTGGCGGAAGTCGCCGAGGCCGCGGGGCTCGCCAAGGGAACGGTCTACCTCTACTTCCCGAGCAAGGAGGAAATGCTCTTGAGCCTCCACGAGCGCCACGTGACGCGCTACTTCGACAAGCTCATGGAGCTGCTCGACGCGACGAAGCCCGCCGGATTCGACGAAGTCTGGGCCGTCACGCGGACGAACCTCGTGCGCGCCCCGGGCTATCTCGCGCTCACCAGCCGCTGCTTCGGTCTCATGGACCGCGACATACCCACGGAGTCCGCCATCGCCTTCAAGGTCCGCGTGGCGCAGGTGCTCAGGAAGGCCGGCGAAGGACTCGAGCGCCATTTCCCCGCCCTGCGAACGGGCGAGGGCGTCACGCTGCTGCAGCACAGCTATGGACTCATCGTGGGGCTGTGGCAGCTCCTCCACCCGATCGAGCGATTCGGCTCCGCCATGGAGCGCGCCGAGCTGGCGATGTTCCGGCGCGATTACGAACGCGAGGTCGAGCAGGCCCTGCGGGCCCTCTGGAGGGGAGCCATGGACGGCACGACGCTGCACCCCGCCAAGAGGAAACCGCGATGATCCGCGCGCCTGTCCTCACCGCCATCGCGGCGTTGCTGCTCGTCTCCTGCGGCGATCCGCCCCCGGCGCAGGATCCGATCCGGCCGGTGCTCACGGTGGTCGTCACGCCGGGGGCGGCCTCCGGACGCGACGTCTACTCGGGCGAACTGCGCGCGCGCGTGGAAACGGATCTCGCCTTCCGCATCGGCGGCAAGATCGCCGCGCGGCTCGCCGACGCGGGCGCCCGGGTCGTGAAGGGCCAGCCGCTCGCCCGGCTCGATCCGCGCGATGCGGCGCTCGCCGCCCAGGCGGCGCAGGCGCAACTCGCTTCCGCCGAGGCGGACTCCACCCTGGCCCGGGCGGAATTCGACCGCGCCGGCGACCTGCTCGCGAAGAAGTTCATCAGCCGGTCCGCCTACGACGCCCGGAAGGCCGCCCACGCCGCCGCCGGCGCGCGCGTCGAGCAGGCGCGCTCCCAGGCTGCCCTATCGGAGAACCAGGAGGCCTACACGACTCTCGTCGCCGATGCGGATGGCGTGGTGGTTTCCGTATCGGCGGAGCCCGGCCAGGTGGTGGCCGCGGGACAGCCCATCCTCCGTCTCGCCCGGGACGGCGAGATGGAAGTCGTGATCCATGCGCCCGAAAGCGAGGTGGGGCGCATCCGCAGGGGCCAGGACGTGGCGATCTTCCTGTGGGCCGACCCAACCCACCGCTTCCCGGGTCGCATCCGCGAGATCGCCGGCGGCGCCGATGCGACGACGCGGACCTTCGCGGTGCGCGTGGCGGCCGCCCGCGTTCCTCCCGGCGCGCGCCCGGGCATGAGCGCCACGGTGGTGCTGCAGCAGCCGGAGGACGGCAACCTCGTCGTGCTCCCGATCTCGGCGCTGGTCCGCGACGGCGAGACCGCGGCGGTGTGGGTCGTCGACCCGGGTTCGTCGCGCGTGGCGCGGCGCAAGGTGGAAGTGGGCCGCTACCGGGAGGACGGCGCGACGATTCTTTCCGGGCTCTCCGGCGGCGAGATCGTGGTGTCCGCGGGCGTGCACAAGTTGCGCGAGGGCCAGCAGGTGCGCCTTGCCGGCGTCCCCGCCGCCCGCTGAGCGCCGGCCATGGCGAGGCACTTCAACCTCTCGGAGTGGTCGCTTTCGCACCAGACGCTGGTGCTCTACACCATGCTGGTCCTGGCCGCGATCGGCGTCGGCTCGTACCTGAACCTCGGCCAGGCCGAGGATCCGGACTTCACGTTCAAGCTGATGGTGGTGCGCACGAACTGGCCCGGCGCATCCGCCGACGAGGTCGAGCGCCAGCTCACCGACCGCATCGAGAAGAAACTCCAGGAGACTCCGCGTCTCGACCACCTGCGCAGCTACTCGAAGCCCGGCGAATCGGTGGTCTTCGTCTTCGTGAAGGACTCCTCGCGGCCCGACGAGATCAAGGACACCTGGTACCAGGTCCGCAAGAAGGTGGGCGACATCCGCAGCCGCCTGCCGGCGGGGATCCAGGGCCCGTTCTTCAACGACGAGTTCGGCGACACGTTCGGCAACATCTACGCCCTCACGGGCGACGGCTTCACCTACGCGCAGTTGAAGGAAACGGGCGACCGGATCAGGAGCGACCTGCTCCAGGTCCGGGACGTCGCGAAGGTGGAGCTCGTGGGCGAGCAGGACGAGCAGATCCGCGTGGAGATCGCGAACGCGAAGCTCGCGACGTTCGGGATCGAACCCGCCGTGATCTTCGCCGCCCTCGCCCAGCAGAACGCCGTCGCCTCGGCGGGCAGCTTCGAGACCGCCACCGAGCGCATCCACGTTCGCGCGAGCGGCGCGCTCGATTCCGTCGAGAGCGTGCGGGAAGTGCCCATCCGCGCCAACGGGCGCCTGTTCCGCGTCGGGCGACTTCGCCACCGTGACGCGCGGCTTCGCCGACCCGCCGCAGCCGAAGATGCGCTTCATGGGCAAGGACGCAGTGGGCATCGCCGTGTCGATGGTCCCGCGCGGCGACATCATCGCCCTGGGCAAGGCACTCGACGGGGAGCTCGCCCGCATCCGGTCGGAGCTTCCCGTGGGCCTGGAGTTCGACCGCGTGAACGACCAGCCGGCCACCGTGAAGCGCTCCGTGCGCGAGTTCACGCGCGCCCTCGCCGAGGCCGTCGGCATCGTCCTGCTGGTGTGCTTCCTGTCGCTGGGCCTTCGCACCGGCCTCATCGTGGCGCTCACGATCCCGCTCACGCTGGCGGTCACCTTCCTCTTCATGTACCAGGCGGGCATCGACCTGCACAAGATCTCCCTGGGCGCCCTGATCATCTCCCTCGGCCTGCTGGTGGACGACTGCCATCATCGCCGTGGAGATGATGGTCGTGAAGATGGAGCAGGGATGGGAGCGCGTGCGGGCGGCGAGCTTCGCCTACACGTCCACCTCGATGCCGATGCTCACGGGCACCATCGTGACGGCCGCGGGATTCCTGCCCATCGGGCTTGCGCGATCCTCGACCGGGGAATACACGTTCTCGATCTTCGCCGTCGCCACGATCGCGCTCATGGTCTCCTGGGTGGTGTCGGTCGTCTTCGTGCCCTACCTCGGCTACAAGCTCCTGCCGGACGTCGCGCAGGCACGGCGCGGGCGCGGACGAGGGCGCGGTCTACCGCAAGCCCTTCTACCTGCGCTTCCGGCGCCTCGTGGAATGGAGCGTGGCCCACCGCTGGCTGGTGATCGGCGTGACGGCCGGAGTCTTCGCGGCGTCGCTCTTCGGATTCCGTTTCGTGCAGCAGCAGTTCTTTCCCGCCGCGAGCAGGCCGGAGCTCATCGTGGACCTGCGCCTCGCCGAGGGCAGCTCCTTCCCGGCGACCGAGGCCCAGGTGCGGAAGCTCGAGAAGATCCTCATGACCGAGCCCGTGCTCCGGGACCACATCGACAACTTCGTGAGCTACGTGGGCAGCGGCAGCCCGCGCTTCTACCTGCCCTTCGACCAGCAGCTGGCCGCCGCGAATTTCGGGCAGTTCATCGTGAACACCTCGAACAACGAATCACGGGAAATCGTGCGCAGCCGGCTGCTCGAGATCTTCGAGGAGGATTTCCCCGAGCTGCGCGGCCGCGTGAACCGCCTCGAGAACGGCCCGCCCGTGGGTTTTCCGGTCCAGTTCCGCGTGATCGGGGAGGACAAGGCGGCCATCCGCGCGATCGCCGACCAAGTCGCGGCCGCGATGCGCGCCAATCCCTGGACGCACGACGTGCAGTTCGACTGGGAGGAGGCGAGCCGCGTCATCCGGCTCACGCTCGACCAGGGCCGCGCGCGCGCCCTGGGCGTGTCGACCCAGGAGCTCGCGCAGTACGTGGGCACCGTGATCTCCGGCCAGGCCGTGACCACGTGGCGCGAGCATGACAAGCAGGTGGACGTCGTGGTGCGCGGCGTCGAGAGCGAGCGGCGCATGGTGGGCCTGCTGAAGGACCTCGCGGTTCCCGTGGGGCGCGGGCGCACCGTGCCGCTCGCGCAGATCGCCAGCCTTTCCCATGGCTTCGAGCAGGGCGTCTACTGGCGCCGCGACCGGCTGCCTCTCATCACGGTTCGCGCGGACATCAAGGACGGCGTCCAGGCCCCGGTGGTGAGCGCGCAGGTGAACGCGAAACTCGAGGCCCTGCGCGCGCGACTTCCCTTCGGCTACCGGATCGAGACGGGAGGTGCGGTCGAGGACTCCGCCAAGGGACAGCGTTCCATCGCGGTCGTGGCACCGGTCATGGTGCTGGTGATGGTGACGGCGCTCATGCTCCAGCTGCAGAGCTTCGCGCGCCTCGCGATGGTCCTGCTCACCGCGCCCCTGGGGCTCATCGGCGTGACCGCGGCCCTGCTCATCTTCCGCGTCCCGTTCGGCTTCGTGGCGATGCTCGGCGCCATCGCGCTCGCCGGCATGATCATGCGCAACTCCGTCATTCTCGTGGACCAGATCGAGCACGACATCCGCGAGGGCAGCGAGCCATGGGACGCCATCGTCGACGCGACCGTGCGCCGCTTCCGCCCGATCATGCTCACCGCAGCCGCGGCGGTGCTGGCCATGATCCCGCTCACGCGAAGCGCCTTTTATGGCCCCATGGCAGTGGCGATCATGGGCGGGCTCCTGGTGGCCACGGTGCTCACCCTCGTCTTCCTTCCCGCCCTCTACGCCGCGTGGTATCGCGTGCAGCCCTCCTCCAGCACGGGCTAGGAGTCTGCTATCTTCGGCGCATGGAACGCCGGGATTTCGTCAAGCTGTGTGCCGCATCCGCGGCCGCGACCACACTGCCCACGGCCGCCGATGCGGCGAGCCTCAAGGCCCGCCTGTACCGGCGCGCGCTGCTCGTCGACGAGCGGCAGCAGCCCATAAAGGCGGAGTCCCTGCGGGTCGGCGTCAATTACGTCTTCGACTATCCCTTCGCGGCCACGCCCTGCTTCCTCCTGCACCTGGCCGGCCCGGCCGCCGGCGGGATTGACCTGCGCACCGAGGCCGGCGGCGCCTATCGCTGGGAAGGCGGAATCGGGCCGCGCAGGGCGATCGTGGCCTACTCGGCCATCTGCGCGCACAAGCTCACCTATCCCACGCGCCAGGTGAGCTTCATCGGCTATCGCGACGGGCCGAGTCCCGTTGCGGGCCCTGGCAAGGTGATCACCTGCTGCTCGGACCGCAGCGTCTACGACCCGGCTGCCGGGGCGCGCGTCGTCACCGGACCCGCCCCGCAGCCGCTCGCCACGATCCTGCTCGAGCACGACGCGGCCAGGGACGAGCTCGCCGCCGTGGGCACCTTCGGCGGCGAGATGTTCGAGACGTTCTTCCGGAAGTTCGGCTTCCGCCTGCAACTCGAGATGGGAGACCGGGCGAAGGACGGCGTCCAGGAGCGCGCGGTCGTAAAGGAACTCGCCCACTACAGCTCGCAGTGGGCGCGATGCTGACCGGGGGGCTGCAAGGGTAGCGTCGCGTGATCCCCTTCCTCCGCCCGAACGATCCGTTTCCCCCCGTCTCGAAGGCGCTGCGCTCGCCCAACGGCCTGCTGTGCGCCGGCGCCGACCTCTCCCCGGAACGCCTGGTCGACGCCTACGCGAAGGGAATCTTCCCCTGGTTCTCCGAAGGCGAGCCGATCCTGTGGTGGTCGCCGCATCCGCGCATGGTGCTCTTCCCGGAGGAGTTGAAGGTCTCGCGCTCGCTGCGCAAGGCAGTGGACCGAGGGCGGCTTCGAGACGCGCTTCGACACCGCCTTTCGGGCAGGTCATCGCGCGCGTGCGCCGCGCCGCGCGACGGCCAGCCCGGCACCTGGATCGTGCCGGACATGGTGCGGGCCTACACGCGCCTGCACGAACTGGGCTTCGCACATTCGGTCGAATCGTGGAAGGACGGCGAGCTCGCGGGCGGCCTCTACGGCATGCTGCTGGGCGGCGTCTTCTTCGGCGAGTCGATGTTCGCGCGCGAGCCGGACGCCTCCAAGGTCGCGCTCGTGAAGCTGGTCGAGCGCGCTGCAGGCGCTCGGCGTGCGCGTGATCGACTGCCAGCAGGCCACGCGGCACCTGGCCTCGCTGGGCGCGCGCGAGATCCCGCGGCGCGAGTTCGCGCAGCTCCTGGCCGAGTCGATACAATGTCGTCCGTCCGGCAGCCGCTGGCCGGCCACCGAGGAAGCATGGCGAAGCTCAACGACCTCCCCATAGCGAACCTGCAGTTCTACGCGACCGCCCCCTACCCGTGCAGCTACCTGCCGGGGCGGCTCGCGCGCTCGCAGGTGGCCACGCCCAGCTACCTGATCGACACCGAGACCTACGGCGCGCTCGTCTCCGCCGGCTTCCGCCGCTCCGGCGCCTTCACCTACCGCCCCTACTGCGACCACTGCCAGGCGTGCGTGCCGGTGCGCGTGGTGGCCGCGGAGTTCGAGCCCAGCCGCTCGCAGCGCCGCGCCTGGAAGCGCCACGCGGGCCTCGAGGCGCGCATCGGCGAACTCCGGTTCAGCGCCGAGCACTACGCGCTCTATCGCCTCTACCAGGGCGAGCGCCACCGCGGCGGCGGGATGGACCACGACAGCCGCGAGCAGTACGCGCACTTCCTGCTGCAGTCCAACGTCGCCACGCGCCTCGTCGAGTTCCGCGAGGCGGGGAGGCTGCGCATGGTGTCCATCGTGGACGAGCTGGCCGATGGGCTGTCGTCGGTCTACACCTTCTTCGACCCGCTCGTGGAAAAGGCGAGCTTCGGCACCTGGAACATGCTCTGGCAGATCGAGGAAGCCCGCGCCGCGGGCTCGCCTACGTCTACCTCGGCTACTGGATCGCGCAGAGCCGCAAGATGGCCTACAAGAGCGAGTTCCGGCCCGATCGAGGGACTCTCGCGCGGGGAATGGAAACGGCTGCGATGAGTCCGCGCCGAACCGCCGCGGGACCGCTGATGCTCTATCGCCTCGCCCGCAGCGCCCTCTTCCGGCTCGATCCCGAAACCGCGCACGATCTCGCGCTCAAGTCGATGTGCGCCCTCGGCCCCGCCGCGGCACTCCTCGGCGCCGGCGCGGACCACGGGGAGGAGCGCACGGTGATGGGAATCCGACTTCCCGAACCCCGTGGGCCTCGCCGCGGGCATGGACAAGAACGCGCAGTACCTGGACGCGCTCGCGGCCCTGGGGTTCGGCCATCTCGAGGTCGGCACCGTCACGCCCGCGCCCGCAGCCCGGCAATCCCAGGCCGCGCCTCTTCCGGCTGGTGCCCGCACGAGGCGATCATCAACCGCATGGGCTTCAACAACGTGGGCGTCGAGGAGCTCCTGCGCAACGTCGAGACGCTCGTCCTTCCGCGGCGTGCTCGGCATCAACATCGGCAAGAACTTCGGACACGCCCCTCGAGCGCGCCGCCGACGACTACCTCGCGTGCCTCGACGCGGTATACGAGCGCGCGACCTACGTGACGGTGAACATCTCTTCGCCCAACACGAAGAACCTGCGCGACCTGCAGTCCCGGGAAAGGCTGGACGAGCTCCTGTCGGCGCGTCATGGCGCGGCGCGAAGTCGCTGGCCGCGCCGAACCGGTCGCAGGAAAGCCGCTCGCGGTGAAGATCGCCCCGGACCTCGACGACGCGCAGATCGGCGCCATTGCGGATCTCGCGCTGCAGCACCGCGTCGACGCGCTGATCGCCACCAACACGACCACCGGCCGCGCGGGCGTCGAGGGCCATCGCCACGCCGCGCGAGGCCGGGGGCCTGTCCGGGCGGCCGCTGTTCGCGCGCTCGACCGAGGTACTGCGCAAGCTCTCGGGACTGCTCGCCGGCCGGATCCCGCTCATCGGCGTGGGCGGCATCCTCTCCGGAAGCGACGCGAAGGCGAAGATCGAGGCGGGCGCCAGCCTCGTGCAGCTCTATACGGGCTTCATCTATCGCGGCCCGGGCTCATCGCCGAGTCGCGGCGCTCGCTCCGGGGCTGACCCCGGAAACGCGCCGGCTGCCCCGATGCGAATCGGCATTCCCCGCGAATCGAAGGAAGGCGAGCGCCGCGTCGGGCTCGATCCGGACGCCGTTCGCGCGCTGGCACTCGACGGCCACGAGGTGCGTGTCGCCTCCGGGCGCGGGCCGCGGCATCGGTGCAGGCGATGACGCCTACGCGGCTGCAGGCGCGGCAATCGTCGGATCGCCGCAGACGCGTGGAAAGCCGGGCTCGTCGTGAAGGTGAAGGAGGTCCAGCCGGACGAGTGGCCCGGGCTCGCGGCCGACACGACGGTTTTCGGCTTCCAGCAGCTGGTGGGAGCGCCCGAGCGGGCGCGCGGCCTCGCCGCGCGGAGCGTCACCGCGATCGCCTACGAGCTGGTGCGCGACCGCGATGGCGGCTTTCCGCTGCTCGCCCCCATGTCGGTCATCGCGGGGCGGCTCGCGATCCAGGTCGGCGCCCATCTCCTCACGCTGCCCGAAGGAGGCAACGGCACGCTGCTCTCGGGTTGCCCAGGCGCCGAGTCCGGCGCGCGTGCTGGTGCTCGGCGGCGGACACGCGGGAACCCATGCCGCCATCGTCGCGGCGGGCATGGGCGCGAGGGTCACCGTCCTCACGCGCTCGGCGGCCACGCGCGAGGCGCTCGCCACGCGCCTGGGCGACGGCGTGGACGCGGGGCTTGCCACGCCCGCGGAAATCGAGCGGCATGCCCTGGATGCCGACCTCGTCGTGGGCGCGGTGTTCGTTCCCGGCGCGCCGACGCCGAAGCTGCTGCCCCGCTCGCTCGTCGCGCGCATGAAACCGGGCTCCGTGATCGTCGACGTCTCCATCGACGCCGGCGGCGTGGCCGAGACTTCGCGCCCGACCTCGTTCGCCGATCCCACCTTCGTCGACGAGGGGGTGGTGCACTACTGCGTTCCCAACATGCCCTCGGCCGTGGCGCGCGCGAGTGCGGCGGCCCTGTCGGCCGCGGCCCTGCCCTATGTCCGGACCCTCGCCGGCAAGGGAATCGCGCGGGCGATCGCCGAAGATGCGGGCCTCAGGGCCGGGGTGCTGATCTGGCGCGGCCGCATCGCGCACGAGGGCATCGCCTCGGAAGCGGGAAAAGCCTGGCATCGCCTCGCGATGGAAGACCTCGCGTGAGCACGCTCGCCGCGCGCATCGACGCGCTGCTGCCGCAGACGCAGTGCACGAAGTGCGGCTACGACGGCTGCCGTCCCTATGCCGAGGCGATCGCGAAAGCGGAAGCGGACATCGACCAGTGCCCGCCTGGCGGCGACGAGGGCGTCGCGCAGCTAGCGGCCCTGCTCGGGCGTCCCGCGAAGCGCCTCGACGCGGCCCGCGGCGAATACCGCCCGCCCCGGGTCGCCGTGATCGACGAATCGCGGTGCATCGGCTGCGTGAAGTGCATCCAGGCCTGCCCGGTGGACGCCATCGTCGGCGCGTCGAAGCTCATGCACACCGTGATCGCCGGGTGGTGCACCGGATGCGAGCTGTGCATTCCCCCCTGCCCCGTCGACTGCATCGCGCTCGCGCCTGTCCCCGCGCTTCCCGATCCGGACCTCTCGCGGCAGCGGCACGGGTTTCGCGCCGCCCGGCTGGCGCGCGAGGCCGCCGAGCACACCGCCCGGATGCTCGAGCGCGAATGATGAAGCCCGCCGCGCGCGAGCAGTTCTTCCGCGTCCTGCGCGACGCGGACCCCGAGCCGAGGAGCGAGCTCGAGTTCGCCACGCCCTACGAACTGCTGGTGGCCGTGGTCCTCTCGGCGCAGGCCACCGACAGGAGCGTAAACCTCGCCACGCGCGGGCTCTTTCCCGTGGCGCGCACCCCCGAGGCAATGGTCGCGCTGGGCGAGGAGGGCCTCGCCGGCCATATCAGGACCATCGGGCTCTTCCGCACGAAGGCAAGGAACGTGGTCGGCCTGTCGAGGCTGCTGCTTTCGGAGCATGGCGGCGAGGTCCCGCGCACGCGCGAGGCGCTCGAGAAGCTCCCCGGCGTCGGGAGGAAGACCGCCAACGTGGTGCTGAACGTGGCCTTCGGCGAGGCGACCATGGCGGTGGACACGCACATCTTCCGCGTGTGCAACCGGACCGGGCTCGCTCCCGGCAAGGACGTCCTGGCGGTCGAGCGGCGTCTCCTGGAGGTCGTTCCCCCGGAGTTCCGCGTGCACGCGCACCACTGGCTGATCCTGCATGGCCGCTACACCTGCGTCGCGCGCTCGCCGAAGTGCGGCGCCTGCCCCGTGCGCGATCCCTGCGGGTTCAAGGACCAGGCGAAGTTCGCCGCGCCGCCCGCGCCGAAGCGATCCCGCCTGCCGAAATGAGCCTCTTCAACCCCGATCGCGACCAGGTGCGCGACTTCTTCTTCGGCCTGTGGTCGCGCTCCCGGGCCGGCCAGGCGCTCTCGCCGCTCGAGTCGATGGCGCTCGCGATCGTCCTGGAGCACCCCGAGTATCAAGAGGTGCTCGGTGACCCGGAGCGTTTCCGCGATCGCGAGTGGAAACCGGAGGGCGGCGAGTCCAATCCCTTCCTGCACCTCGCCCTGCACCTGGCCATCGAGGAGCAGGTCTCGATCGACCAGCCGCCGGGAATACGGGGGGCCGTGGACGCGCTCGCCGCGAAGCGGGGGTCCGTGCACGATGCGCGGCACGCGGTGATGGAGTGCCTGGCCGAGGTGCTCTGGCAGGCGCAGCGCAACGCGGCCGCCTTCGACAATGCCACCTACCTCGACTGCCTCGCCCGCAAGCTCCGCCAGTGATTCTCGACTGAATCGCGAACGCCAAGCGCCACCGAAAAAACACAAGCCCGGCGCGTGGCCGGGCTCGGGTCGGGGACGTCGGGGCCGCGTCAGTACTTGATCGCGAGGCCGGACTGCGATGCGTAGTACGCCGCGAGATCGAGCATGTCCTTCTCGGAAAGACCGGTGACCTGGCCGGCCATGATGGCGTTCTGGCGCTTGCCGGACTTGTAGTGCATCAAGGCCGCGGCGAGATAGTCCGCGTGCTGGCCCGCGATCTTCGGGAACGCGGGGCTCGCGCTGACGCCGGCCTCGCCGTGGCAGGCCTTGCAGGGCTCGGCCTTGTTCTTGCCGGCGACGGCATTGCCCGTCGCCGCGTGGACCTGGCCACCGATGGCGAGGGTGGCCAAGGCGATGAGTGCGTGCTTGCGCATGGCGGGCCTCATTTTCCGGCCACCGTAGCGCCGCCCGCCGACTGCGCGTAGTACGCCGCGAGGTCCTCCATGTCCTTCTCGGAGAGGCTCGCCGCAATGGATCGCATGGTCGCATGGTCCCGCTCTCCGGCCTTGTACTGCTTGAGCGCCGCGACGAGGTAGGCCGCGTGCTGCCCCCCGAGCTTGGGCACGTGGTAGACCTCGGGGAACGCCGTCTTCCAGCCGGGAATGCCATGGCATCCCATGCACTGGAAATTCTTCTGCTTGCCGGCGATGGGGTCGCCGGCAGCGTGGGCCGAGGTGGCGAGCGCCGCGGCGACGGCGGCAATGAGCAGGCAGGTTCGGGACATGGAGTCTCGTCAGGGTGTGTGCTTGGGGGGAGTGGACTGCCGCGCCCCATCCCGGGTCGCGGCGCCGATTCGGCGAGGATTATAGCCCACCGGCCGCACCCGCGTCACGGCGAACCGGAACTCCAGGTGAAAACCGCCTCGAGAGGCCTCGGGTGGCCGAGATGATATCCCTGCCCCCAGGGCACGCCGATGGCGAGGAGCTTCCTCGCGACCTCCTCGCTCTCCACGCACTCCGCGACCGTGGCGAGGCCCATCGTCAGCGCGATCTTCTGGATGGCCTCGACGAGCGCGTAGTCCAGGTAGTTCTTCGCGATGCCTTTCACGAACAGCCCGTCTATCTTGAGACCGTCGACGGGGAAGTGCTTGAGGTAGTTGAAGGACGAGAGTCCGCTGCCGAAATCGTCGAGCCAGAAGCGCACGCCCGTGGCCCGGAGCGTCTCGATCGAGGCGCGGGCGCGTTCGACGTTCGCGATGGCCGCGGTCTCCGTGATCTCGAAGCACACGCAAGCCGGCGGGACGCCGTACTCGGCGAAGCATTCGCGCACGAAGTCGCCGAACTCCGGGCTGGAGAGCGTGTGGCCGGAGAGATTGATCGAGAATTCCGCGGGACGCTCCACGCCCCGGTCCCGGGCGAGCCGCCGGAAGTCCGAGAAGGCGCGCTCGATCACCCAGCGGTCGATGGAGCGCATCAGGTCGTATCTCTCCGCCACCGGGATGAAGGACATGGGCAGGATCAGCTCCCCGCCCGTCTCGCTCATGCGCAGCAGCGCCTCCACGCGCGGGAGCGCACCGAGTTCGTTCGCGGCGGTGATCGCGACGATCGGCTGGTAGAGGAGCGTGAAGGCCCCGCCCGAAATGGCATCGTTGATGCGCTTGAGCCACCCGCGGCTCGTCTGGCGCATGTACTGGGAGGCCTGGGCCTCGTGGAACGCCACGACGCGGTTCCTGCCCTGCTCCTTGGCGGCGAAGCAGGCACTGTCGGCCTCGTTGAAGATCGCCGAAAGGCTGGGCGTGAGCCGGGTAATCGCCACCACGCCCGCGCTCACGCCCACCTGGAAGGCGTGCTCGCTCCACTCGAATTGCCAGGCCTGGACCGCGTCGCGTATGCGAAGCCCCGTCTGCAGGGCGAAATCGGCACTGCAGTTCTCGATGAGCACCGCGAACTCGTCGCCGCCGATGCGCGCGATGAGATCCTCCGGCCGCAGGCACCCCTGGAGCACCGGCACGAGGCGGCGCAGCAGCTCGTCGCCCGCCAGGTGCCCGAACGCGTCGTTGATGCGGTGCAGGAAGTCGATGTCGACGTAGACGAGTGCGTGGCCCGCGCCGAGGCTGCGCGCGGAGGAGAGCGCGGACTCGAGCCGCTCCTCAAGGGTCTTCCTGTTCGCAAGCCCCGTGAGCGGGTCGTGGGTAGTCAGGAAGAAGACCTGCTGGCGCGAGTTGTCGAGCCGCTCCTGCAGGCGATGCTCCTTGGCATGGAAGTCGGTGGCGAGCGCGAGCACCTCCCGCTTGAGGCCCTCGAGGGGCTGGTCGAGTTCCGGAAGATCCGCCCCGCCCGCGCCCGAAGCGGTGTGGCGCAGCGCCTGGCGGATGACCTGCACCTCGCCGTCCAACACGCGCGCCGTGCGGCGTGCCAGCACGAACACCGAGGCGACCGCAGCGCCGAGCGCCAGCATCCAGGTCCACATCTGGCCCTGCTGGTCCACGCCCAGCACCGCGCGCCCGAGGGCAAAGGCGCCGCAGAACACCGCGATGGGAATCGCGCCGAGCGCCACGAGCCGCGCGGCCAGGCGATTCAACTCGTCCTTGTGCCGGGGCGGAGTCGTCATCGCGTTCCCGCCCCCGGCGTCGCCGCGTGCTTCCACAGGCAGCGGCCCTTGCTTTCCTTGTCGATGCGTTCGCACATCTCGGCGTGGGCGGAACTTTCCTCCCGGCTCGCGCGCACGACGACGAGGCGCGCCGGCCGCGCGGGCGCACCCGCGGCCGCGGGCGCATCGGACTGGACCTCGAGGGAGATGTCGAGCGCGTCCTGGCCGCGCGTCATGGCGAGCCAGACGTCGGCCAGGAGCTGCGCGTCGAGCAGGGCCCCGTGCAGCGAGCGCGTGGAATTGTCCACCTGGTACCGCTCGCACAGGGCATCGAGCGAATTGCGCTTTCCCGGGTGGATCTCGCGCGCCATCGCGAGCGTGTCGGTGACGGGGCAGATCGTCGCGATGCCCGGGCGGCCCATGAGTGCGAACTCCGCGTCGAGGAATCCCGCGTCAAAGGCCGCGTTGTGGATGAGCAGTTCCGCACCCTCGACGAACTCGACGAACTCGTCGGCGATGTCGGGAAAGCGCGGCTTGTCGGCGAGGAAGTCCGCGGTGAGGCCGTGTATCTGGATCGCGCCCGCGTCGATCTCGCGGTCCGGGTTCAGGTAGCGGTGGAAATTGCGACCCGTCGGACGCCGGTCGAAGAGTTCCACGCATGCGATCTCGATCACGCGGTGCCCTTCCGAAGCGTCGAGGCCCGTGGTCTCGGTGTCGAGGACGACTCTCCTCATCGCGCTGCCGCCGCCCCTTCCGGAAGGTTGCCCGCGTCCATTGCCGCTCCCTTCCTCATTGCGGTCCCGAAGGCACGCCGCGGTTGGCGAGTGCGTCGGCCCGCTCGTTTCCGTCGTGCCCCGCGTGCCCCTTCACCCACTTCCAGTCGATCACGTGCCGCGACGCCAGCTCGTCCAGCCGCTTCCAGAGGTCCACGTTCTTCACCGGCGTCTTCGCGGCCGTTCTCCAGCCCTTCGCCTTCCACCCGCGGATCCACTCCGTGATTCCCTTCTGGACGTACTGCGAGTCGGTGTGGATCACGACTCGGCTCGTTCTCGTGAGCGCGGAGAGCGCCTCGATCACGGCGGTGAGCTCCATGCGGTTGTTGGTGGTCGCATCCTCTCCGCCGAAGAGCTCGCGCTCCTTTCCGTCGAACGTGAGCAGGGCGCCCCACCCGCCGGGCCCGGGGTTGCCCTTGCATGCGCCGTCGGTGTAGATCTCGACCGCTGCCGCGGCAGCTTCGCTGCGGGGCACGCTCACTTGACAACGCGCAGGGAGCCGGCGCGCGACGGTGTGGCCGCGCCCTCGCGCTTGGCGACCAGGGCCACGCGCTTCTCGCGTGCCGCCGCTTCGTGCCATGCCGGCGTGAGCAGGCGCACGCCGCGCACGCGCTTGATGGCCTGGAGCATGTACACCGCGCCCCCCACCGCCCACCAACGGTCGCCGGCGGGCTCCATGAAGGCCAGGCGCCGGAGCCACTTTTCCTTCTTCACCGGCGGCACGTAGCAGACGAGCCGGCCGGCGGAGACCTCGAAGCCCAGGAGCGCGAGCCAGTCCTTCACGCGCAGGAGCGAGACGAACTTGCCGTTCCACGGCGTCTCGTGGCGCGCCGGGCCCATGACGCTCCTCAGGCCCCACAGGCTCCACGGGTTGAAGCCGAGGATGACGAGACGGCCCTCGGGCATCATCACGCGGTCGATCTCGCGAAGGACGGCGTGCGGCTCCTCCGCGAACTCGAGCACGTGCGGCAACAGCGCGAGGTCGATGGACTGCGTGGCGATGGGCAGTTCGTGGCACCTGGCGCGCACGTTCGCGCCCTCGCCCGCGTCTATCGTCAGGCGGTGCGTGATGCGGTTCTCGCGCAGCAGGTCGAATTGCGGCAGCCCCAGCTGCAGCGCGTGGAACCCGAAGAGGTCCGGCGTCACGTCATCCAGGTACGCGCGCTCCTTGTCGAGGAGGTAGGCCCCGAGCGGCGTGCCGAACCAGCCGGCGAGCGGGTTGGTCGTCATGGGCCAATTCTAATAGACTCGCGTCCATGGTGCAGATCCACCCCGTCGCCGCGTTCGAGGACAACTACCTCTGGGTGGTCGAGGACGGCCGCAACGCCGCGGTCGTCGACCCGGGGGACGCCGTACCCGTGCAGGCCTTCCTCGAGTCGCGCGGCCTCGCCCTCACCGCGATCCTCGCCACGCACCACCACGGCGACCACGTCGGCGGCCTCGCAGCACTCGCTGCGCGCTGGAAGTGCGAAGTCTTCGGGCCCGCGGGAGAGCGCATCGCGGGGCTCACCACGACGCTCGCCGAAGGCGATCGCCTCACCGTCCCGGGGCTCGGCCTGGAACTGTCGGTGCTGGACGTGCCGGGGCATACGGCCGGGCACATCGCCTACGTGGGCGAGGGATTCGTGTTCTGCGGCGACACGCTGTTCGCCTGCGGTTGCGGCCGGCTCTTCGAAGGCACTCCCGCGCAAATGCTCGCCTCGCTCGCCAAGCTCGCAGCACTCCCGCCCGACACGCGCGTCTACTGTGCCCACGAGTACACGCTGTCGAACATCCGCTTCGCCCAGGCGGTGGAGCCCGGCAACGCGATGCTCGCCAAGCGCAAGGCGCGCGATGCGGCGACGAGAGCCGCCGGCCGGCCGACCGTGCCGTCGACCATCGCCGACGAACTCGACACCAACCCCTTCCTGCGCTCGGCGTCCCCGGAGGTCGCGGCCGCCGCGACCCGGCACGCGGGCCGCCGGCTTGCTACGCCGGTGGAAGTCTTCACCGCGGTGCGGCAATGGAAGAACGACTTTCGCTGACCATGGCCGATTTCATCCTTCGTCGGGCGGAGCCGCGCGATTGCGAGGAGCTCAACCGCCTCATCCTGGCCCTGGCCGAGTACGAGAAGCTCTCCCACCAGGCGGCACCTTCGCCCGAAGGACTGCACGAGGCCCTCTTCGGCGAGCGGCCCGCGTGCGAGGCGCTGATGGCCGAGCGCTCCGGCCGCGCCGTGGGATTCGCGCTCTTCTTCACCACGTTCTCGACCTTCCTGTGCCGGCCGGGACTCTACCTCGAGGACGTGTTCGTGGAGCCCGAGCATCGCGGAGCGGGCATCGGCAAGGCGATCCTCGGCCACCTCGCGGGGCTCGCCGCAGAGCGCCGTTGCGGCCGATTCGAGTGGCGCGTCCTGGACTGGAACGAGCCCTCGATCCGGTTCTACGAATCCCTCGGCGGCACGCTGCTGCCCGAATGGCAGCTCGTGCGCATGAACGAGCCGGAGTTCTCCGCGCTCGCGCGGCAGGCGATCGTCCCCGGCGCTGCGTCGTAGAATGCGCGCTGGCCGCCGACCGGGCGGCCGCTCTTTGTCCGGAGCTTCCATGCCCGATACCCTCGCGCGCGACTTCCGCGCCATCGCCCCAGCCGTCGATTTCTGCGCCCTGCGCTTCATGGAGGAGACTTCGGAACTCCTCACCGTCCGCCAGGATGTCGCCGAGCCCCCGCGAACCTCCGTCGACCGCGGCGCGATGCTCACGGTCATCGACAAAGGCGGCCTGGGCTACGCCGCCACCAGCGACCTCACGCCTTCCGGGCTGCGCGCCGCGGCCGCGCGGGCGGTGCGACTGGCCGGGCTCACCGCGGGCCGCAGCGTGGTCGACTACGGCAGCGTTGCCATGCCGCGACCGAAAGGCCGCTACGCCGGCCCCCCGGGAGACGACCCCGCACGCCTGACGCGCCGCGAGAAGCTCGAGCTCCTCGCCGATGAGGCGAGGCATTGCCGGATCGATGCGCGGATCGTCGACTGGGGGGCGAGCCTCTGGACCACGCGCACGCGGCAGGCCTATTTCACGGCCGACGGCGCCGAAGTGGAGCAGGCGTTCCAGTACCTCGTGCCCAACCTGTCCGCGACCGCCCATGCCCGCGGCGAGACGCAGACGCGCACCCACGGCGGCCGCGACAACGGCTACTGCCGGCAGGGCGGGCTCGAGATCCTCGACTCCTTCGGCCTGAAGGGTAGCGGTCGCACGGTGGCCGAAGGCGCGCTGGAACTCCTCGCCGCCCCCAACTGCCCCGAGGGGAAGATGGATGTCCTCCTCATGCCCGACCAGATGATGCTGCAGATCCACGAGTCCATCGGGCATCCGCTGGAGCTCGACCGCATCCTCGGCGACGAGCGCAACTTCGCCGGGACCAGCTTCGTCACGCTCGACATGTTCGGCGCCTATCGCTACGGCTCGGAACTGCTCGACGTGACCTTCGATCCCACGCGGCCCGAGGAGTTCGCGAGCTACGGCTGGGACGATGACGGCCTTCCCGCGGAGCGCCGGCACCTCATCCGCAAGGGCATCCTCGAGCGCCCGCTCGGCGGGGCGATATCCCAGGCGCGCGCCGGCATCGCGGGCGTGGCCAACACGCGCGCCTGCGCGTGGAACCGCGCGCCCATAGACCGCATGGCCAACCTGAACGTGGAGCCCGGCGCCTCGACGCTCGATCAACTCGTCGCCGCGATCGACTTCGGGGTCATGATGCGCACCAACGGGTCCTGGTCCATAGACGACTCGCGAAACAAGTTCCAGTTCGGCTGCGAATGGGGCCGCGTGATCCGCGGCGGCAGGCTCGCGGAGGTCGTGAAGAACCCCGGCTACCGGGGCGTGTCCGCGACCTTCTGGCGCTCGCTCTGCGGCGTGGGCGACGCTTCCACCTTCGAGGTGCTGGGCACACCCTTCTGCGGCAAGGGAGAGCCGAACCAGGTCATCCGCTGCGGCCATGCATCGCCTGCGTGCCGGTTCTCCGCCGTCGATGTCTTCGGGGGAGCGGACTCGTGAAGGCCCGCTTCCTGGAGCTCGCCGATTTCGTCCAGTCCCTCGCCGGCGCGGGGGAGGTGATCGCCTCGGCCTTTGCCGCGGAGTCCTCCGACTTCATCCGATTCAACCGGAGCGCGGTCCGCCAGGCCACGGCCGTGCTGCAGGCCCGCTGGACGCTCACGCTGGTGCGCGACGGCCGCCGCGCCGAAGCCACCTCCACGCTGCCGGGCGAGGCGGGCGCGGACCGGGAGACGCTGAAGGCGATGCTCGCCTCGCTTCGCCAGGACATCGGCGAGGCGCCGGTCGATCCCTACCTCCTCCTGCCCGACTCGCCGGAGAGCACCGAGCGCGAGTCGCCGGGAGAGATCCCCGACGCCGCCTTCGTGATCGACGCGGTGCTCGAGGCGGGCCGGGGCCTCGACCTCGTGGGGCTCTACGCGGGCGGCCCCATCTACGAGGGCTTCGCCAGCACGCTCGGCCAGCGCAACTGGCAGCGCGTGGACCACTTCAATTTCGACTGGTGCCTGTACCACGACCGCGACAAGGCGGTGAAGAACTCCTATGCCGGCGCGCGCTGGGAGGCGCAGGCCTTCGCCACGCGCATGCGCTTCGCACGCGAACAGCTGGCGTTGCTGGGCACGCCCGCACGCACGCTCGACCCGGGACACTACCGCGCCTACCTCGCGCCCGCGGCAATGGAGGAAGTGCTGGGGATGCTCTGCTGGGGCGGGTTCGGCCTGAAGAGCCAGCGCACCAAGCAAAGCCCGCTCATGCGCATGGCCGAGGCGGGCGCGCAGTTCGACCCGCGCGTGACGATTGCCGAGAACACGGCCGAAGGGCTCGCCACGGGATTCCAGCGCGAGGGTTTCGTGCGGCCCGGGCGCGTGGAACTCGTGCGGCAGGGCAGGCTCGCCGGCGCGCTCGTCTCGCCGCGCTCGGCGAAGGAATTCGGCGTCGCGACCAACGGCGCCAACGCCGAGGAAACGCCCGAGTCCCTCGATCTCGGCGCCGGTGAACTTCCGCGCGACGGCGTCCTCGAAGCACTCGATCGCGGCATCTACGTGGGCAACCTCTGGTACCTCAACTTTTCCGACCGCTCGGCGTGCCGGCTCACCGGCATGACGCGCTTCGCGTCCTTCTGGGTGGAGGGAGGCGAGATCCGCGCGCCGGTCAACGTGATGCGCTTCGACGACACCGCCTTCCGCATGCTCGGCTCCGAACTGGAGGCGCTCACGCGGGAGCGCGATCTCCTGCTCCAGGGCGGCACCTACGGGGCGCGAAACACCACGTCGCTTCGCACGCCGGGTGCGCTGCTGCGCGACCTGGCCCTGGTCCTGTAGGCGATTTGACGCGAATGTCGAGGCGGCGTAACATGAAATTATCCATAGAAAACAATAATTAAGCCAATGATTCGGAGGCGATTTCTGAAGTTCCTGGCCCTGGTGTGCGCGCTGGCCGCTGGCGGCGCCCTCGCCGCCCCGCCCGCCGCAACGGCAGGCGGTGCGCCCCGGATCCCGGATGCCTTCGACGAGCCGGCCGTGCCGATGCCGGACCCGGACCTGTGGCAGCGCGTGCGCAGGGGCTTTCTCCTGGAGCCGCTGGACTCCCCGCTCGTCCTCGATCACGAGACGTGGTACGCGAACCGCCCCGATTACATCAAGCGCTTCGTCGACCGCGGAAGCCGCTACCTGCACCACATCGTGGAGGAAGTCGAGAAGCGCGGCATGCCCACCGAGATTGCGCTGCTGCCCGTGGTCGAGAGCGCGTTCAACCCGCACGCCTACTCGCGCTCCCGCGCGTCGGGCCTCTGGCAGTTCATCCCGTCCACGGGCAAGAACTACGGCCTCGCGCAGGATTGGTGGAAGGACAACCGCCGCGACATCGTCGCCGCCACCCACGCGGCGTTGAACTACCTGCAGAAGCTCCACGACCAGTTCGGCAACTGGGAGCTGGCACTCGCCGCCTACAATTGCGGCGAGGGCTGCGTGGGACGCGCGATCGCCGCCAACCAGCGCCGCGGCCTGCCCACGGATTACCTGAGCCTGAAGCTGCCGCCGGAGACGACGAACTACGTGCCCAAGCTCGTGGCCGTGAAGAACATCGTGCTCTCCCCGGGTCTGTACGGCATCGACCTCGAGTCGATTCCCGACCAGCCCTACTTCACGACCGTCGAGGCGCCCGCGAAGATCGACGTGAAGCTCGCCGCGAAGCTCGCCGGCATGCCCGAGGACGAGTTCGTCGCGCTCAATCCCTCCCACAACAAGCCCGTGGCCATGGCGCACGCGGGCACCCTGGTGTTGCCGCTCGACAAGGCGGAACAGTTCCGCGAGAACCTCGAGAACTGGGACCGGCCGCTCGTCACGTGGAGCACGATCCAGGGCAGGAAGGGCGAATCCGTCGACGCCATCGCCAAACGCCACGGGCTCACGGGCTCCGCCCTGCGCCAGGCGAACAACCTGCACGTGAACCGGAAGGGCCGGCTCACGGCCTCGCAGCCGATACTGGTGCCGGGTCGGGGCAAGGCGAGCGCGCCGGCTGTGGCCGCCCGACAGGAGCCGGCCGCGCCGCGGCCGCCCGACAGCCCCCCGGCGCAGACCCGCTCCGCGGGCGTGTACACGGTGCAGGCGGGCGACACCCTCTACGGCATCGCCCGGCAGTTCGGCCGGGCGGTGCCCGACCTGCTGCAGCTGAACAACCTCACCGCCCGCGCCATCATCCAGCCCGGGTTGCGCCTGCGCCTCCAGTAGGCGCGCACGCACCGAAAAAGCAGAAAACGGAGACGCTCCCCGTTCTCCGGAATCCACGAGGCCAAACGGAACAGGGGACGCTCCCCGGTTCCGGCAACCGGTGAACGTCCCCTGTCCCGGCGCGGCGCTAGCCGAGGTTCGCGGCTGCGAACTCCCAGTTGAGGAGCTTGTCGATCACCGCGTTCACGTAGTCCGCGCGGCGGTTCTGGTGATCGAGGTAATAGGCATGCTCCCACACGTCGATGGTCAGGAGCGGCTTCAGGCCCTGGGTCAGGGGCACCTCGGCATTGCCCGTCTTCACGATCTTCAGCTTGCCCGCTGCATCGGCCACGAGCCAGCCCCAGCCGCTGCCGAACTGCGAAACCGTGGTGGCCGACATCTGCTTCTTGAACTCGTCGAAGCTGCCGAAGGAATCCTTGATCGCGGCGGCGACCTTGCCGCCCGGCGCGCCGCCGCCACCCGGCTTCAGGCTCTTCCAGTAGAAGTCGTGGTTCCAGATCTGCGCGGAATTGTTGAAGAGCGGCGCCTTGTCCGCCTTCCCCGCAGTGGCCTTCACCACCTCCTCGAGCGACTTGCCCTCGAGGTCCGTCCCCTTCACGAGATTGTTCAGGTTGTCCACATAGGTCTTGTGGTGCTTGCCGTGGTGGAAGCCGATGGTGTTGGCGGAGATGACGGGGTCGAGCGCGTTTTCCGCGTAGGGAAGCGCCATGAGCGTGAGCATGGATGGTCTCCGTGGGGGAATGGTTCGGGGAAAGTGAAAGTATACGGCCAACGGGGGCCCTAAAGCCCGCGCGGCACGCGGGTGTTTCCCCGCCGCTAGCGGCGGCCGGTGATCTCCGCGAAGAACGCCTCGCGCGAGGGCTCCCGCCCCAGGAACTTGCGCACCATGTCTGCCGGCTCCACCTGCCCGCCCTGCGCGAGGATCGTGTCGCGGTAGAAGCGGCCGACCTTCGGGTCGAGCAGGTTCTTCGAGAACTTCGAGAGCATGTCGAGCGCGAGCACCTCCGACCACATGTAGCCGTAGTAACCCGCCGCGTAATGGGCGGCGATGTGGCTGAACGAGGCCGGAAACATGGTGCCCTCGACGTGCCCGAGGGGCGTGGCCGATTCCATGCGCTTCCACACGGCCATCGAAGGCTTCGGGTCCGTCGAGAGCGCCATGTCGTAGGCGGCGAAGAGCCACTGGCGCGCGTAGCGGATGCCCTGCCCGTAGCGGCGCGCGGCCTGGAGGCGCGCGATGTCGTCCTTCGTGAGGCGCGGGCAATCCGGGCAGACCTTCGCGAAGAGCGCGAGCGGCTGCTCTCTGCGCACCCATTCCTCGAACATCTGCGAAGGCGCCTCGACGAAGTCGCGCGGCGTGCTGGTTCCCGCGTGCGGGTTGTAGTCGGTGCGAGAGAGCACGCCGTGCAGCACGTGACCGAACTCGTGGAGCAGCGTCTCCATCTCATTGTGGTCGAGGCCGCCGCGGTTGAAGTTGGTCACCAGCACGGAGACCGGCGTGCGCTTCGCGAGCAGGCTCACGCCGCGCACCGGGAAGGCCGCCGCGTGGTTGTACTTCCCCTCGCGCGGGAAGAGGTCGAGATAGAAGCCGGAAAGGAAAGCGCCGGAACGGGCGTCGAACACGTCGAAATAGCGGACATCCGGATCCCACACGGGGACCTTGCGTTCGGCGAACTTCACCCCGTAGAGCGTCTGCGAGAGTTCCAGCGTGAACGCGATGGCCTTGTCGGTCGGGAAGTACTTGCGGAGCGCCTCCTGGTCGATCGCGTAGCGCGCCCTGCGCACCCGCTCCTGCCAGTAGTTCACGTCCCAGCGCTCGAGCCGCACCTCGGCGAGCGGCCGGCCCGCGTCCTTCGCCTTCTCCGCGCGCAGGTCCTCGAGCTCCCTCTTCTCGAGATCCGTCACCGCGTCCTTCACCTCGGCGAGGAACGCCATGACCGTCTCGGGCTTGCCCACCATCTTCCGGCGCAGGGAGTAGTGCGCGAAGCTCGGCAGGTCGTAGAGCGCGGCGAGCTCCTGGCGCAGGCGGAAGATCTCGTCCAGGCGCCCGAGGTTTCCCTCCCCGCCCTCGCGCTGCTTGGCGAGGTAGTAGCGCTTGCGGGCCGCCTCGCTCTTCGCGCCGTTCATGAACGGCACGTAGGCGGGGTAGTCGAGCCCCAGCACGTAGTTGCCGTCTGCGTCGCGCTTCTGCGCCTTCACGTAGTCCTCGGGCATGCCCTCCATCTCGGCCGGCGAGACGGCGACCTTCGTCGTATCGTCCCGGACGCTCTTGTCGAAGTCCTGGCGCAGGGTCTCCAGCCGGTCGAAGATCTCCTTGGCGCGGCTGCGCTTGCCGGCCGGAAGCGCGACGCCCGTGTCCTCGAAGCCCTCGATGACGTCCTTCTGCAGCTTTGCCTGCCTCGGGTTGCCCGGCTTCGCCGATTTCACGCGGGCGAAGAGCTTCTCGCTCTGGAAGAGCTCGGTCGAAAGCGTCGTGTACTTCGTGAGGCATGGATCGGCGGCGTCCCGCACCGCCTTGTCGGGGTGGACGCTGCCCATCAGGTAGATGGGGTTCACCACGTCCTCCATCTCGATCTGCAGGCGGTTCCACTCGTCGAGGAAGCCGGCGCCGCCCCGCTTCGCCTCCAGGCGCGCGATCGTGGTCCTGGCGCGCGCGAGCCCCTCGTCGCATAGCCGCGTCACGCGTGCCGCGTCGTAGGTTCCGATCAGGGGACGCGCGGGCGCGGCGGCGTGCACGGCGCTCCCCGCGAGCACGAGCGCAAGGAAGGCGAGAGTCCTGGACATGGTTCCGGTTCTTTCGGTTAGCGCGGCCCGCCTCAGGCCGCGACGCGGGAAGCGTTCCAGCCCTTGGGGATCGAGGCGAGGAGCTTCCGGGTGTAGTCCTGCGCGGGATTCAGGTAGATCTCGTCGGCGTTGGCGATCTCGACGATCTCGCCGTCGTTCATGACCATGATCTCGTCGGAGATGTACTTGACGACCGCGAGATCGTGGGAGATGAAGATGTAGGAGAGGTTGAACTCGTCCTGGAGGTCCTGCAGCAGGTTCAGCACCTGCGCCTGCACCGAAACATCCAGCGCCGACACCGACTCGTCGCAGATGAGCACGTCGGGCCTCATCGTGAGGCAGCGCGCGATCGCTATCCGCTGGCGCTGCCCGCCGGAGAACTCGTGCGGGTACTTGTAGAAGGCGTCCTCCGGCATCCCCACCCGATGGAGCATCTCGAAGGCCAGTTCGACACGCTCCTTCTGGTCGCGGCCAAGGCCGTGGATCTTCATCGGCTCGGTAAGGATGTTGCCGACCGTGAAGCGCGGGTTGAGCGAGGCGTAGGGATTCTGGAAAATGATCTGGATGCGCCGCCGGTAGGCCATCATCTCGCGGTCCGAGAGCGTGAGCAGGTTCTTGCCTTCGAACAGCACCTCCCCGCCGGTGGCCTCATGGAGCCGCATGAGCGTGAGGCCCACCGTGGTCTTTCCGGAGCCGGATTCGCCCACCAGGCCCAGGGTCTTGCCCTTGGCGAGGCGGAAGTTCACGTCCTTCACGGCGGGCACGGCGCGCTTGCCGAAGAGGCCTTCCTTGAGAAAGAACGTCTTGGTGAGGCCCCTGGCCTCCAGGATCACGGCGTCCGTCTGCTTCACCCCGCGCGGGCGCTCGTCGTAGTTCGCGAGCCCGCCTTCCTTCATGAAGTCGTCGATCACCGGCAGGCGCATCGGCCGGCGGTCCAGGCGCGGTCGGCAGGCGAGCAGCGCCTTGGTATAGGGGTGCTGCGGGCGCTCGAAGATTTCGCGCACGGGGCCCTGCTCCTGGACGAGCCCGTTCTGCATGACCACCACCTCGTCCGCGATCTCCCCCACCACGCCGAGGTCGTGCGTGATGAACAGCACGGACATGTGGTGCTTCTCCTGGAGCTTCGCGAGGAGTTCGAGGATCTGCTTCTGGATGGTGACGTCGAGCGCCGTGGTGGGCTCGTCTGCGATGAGGAGCTTGGGCTCGCAGGCGATCGCCATGGCGATCATCACGCGCTGCTGCTGGCCGCCGGAGAGCTCGTGGGGAAAGCTTCGCGCGCGCAGCTTCGGTTCCGGGATGCCCACTTCCGCGAGCAGCGCCACCGTGCGGTCCGCCGCCGCCCTGGGTGTGAGGCCCATGTGCAGGCGCAGCACTTCGCCGATCTGCTCTCCGACCGGGAACACCGGGTTCAGGGACGTCATCGGCTCCTGGAAGATCACCGAGATGTCCTTGCCGCGGAGGTCCTGCAGGCGCTCCTGGGAGGCCTTGAGGAGATCCGCGCCCCCGTAGAGGATGCGGCTCGACGCAGGCACCATCGCGTTCTCCGGGAGCAGGCCCAGGATCGACATCGCGGAGACGGACTTGCCGCTGCCGGACTCTCCCACGAGGGCCACGATCCGGTGCGTCGGGATGTCGAAGGAGATCCCCTTCACGGCCTCGAAGGTGGAGTGCTTGTCGATGCGGAAAGTGACGCGCAGGTCGTGGATCTGCAGGAGCTTGTCTTCGTTCGTCATGCTCGTCGTCCCCGGTTCACTTGAGCTTCGGATCCAGCGCATCGCGCAGGCTGTCGGTGAGCATCGAGAAGGCGGTCACGAGGATCGCCATGCTCGCGCCCGCCGCGAAGAGCTGCCACCACTTGCCGATCACCAGCTCGTTCTGCGCCTCCGCGAGCATCGTGCCCCACGAGACCATGTCCACCGGCACGCCGAGCCCCAGGAAGGAAAGGATCACCTCCGCCTTGATGAACCCCACCACGTGCTGCGAGAGCTGCACCAGGATCACGTGGCTCGCGTTCGGCAGGATGTGGATGAACATGCGCGAGAGGTGCGAGGCGCCGATCGCCTGCGCCGCCATCACGTATTCCCGGCCGCACTGCTTGATGTACTCCGCGCGCACCAGGCGATAGATGCCGGTCCACCCGGTGAGCGCGAGGATGACGATGATCGTGTCGAGCCCGCGCTTGAACACCGCCGCGAAGGCGAGTATCAGCAGGATGTACGGGATCGAGGTGAAGATGTTGTAGAACCACTCGAGGAAATCGTTCACCTTCCCGCCCCAGTAGCCCGCCATCGCGCCGAGCACCGTGCCGATGAGGGTGGCGAAGAGCGCGGCCGTGAGGCCCACGAAGATGGACACCTCGGATCCCTTGACCGCCTTGGCGAGCACGTCGCGGCCCCACTTGTCGCCGCCGAACGGGAGCGACTCCGCGCGCTTGGTCTCCGTCACCGCGATCTTCGCCGCGCGCTCCTCCCACTCCTTGTAGCGGGGCGCGAGCGGGTCGATGTCCGAGAGGTCCACGGGCTTGGCCCGCGACGTGACGTCCTTGCCGGTGACCTCCCTCGCCTCGAGGTTCTCCGCGCCCGCCAGGAACGCGGGGTTGGCGTAGGAGACGCCCTTTTCCTGGTTCCAGTCGCCGGCTACGAGGCCCGTGAAGGACGCGAGCATCATCGCGAGGTAGACGGCGACGACCGCGAGACAGGCCACGCCCACGCGGTCGTCCAGCAGGCGACGCCAGGCGAGCATCCAGAGGCCCGGCGATTCCTGCCTCGCGGGCCGTGCGTTTTCGGGAAGAACGGCGCTCATGTCTGGCCCCTATTTGAACGACACGCGCGGGTCGACGAGCTTGTACATCACGTCGACCAGCAGGTTCACGATCATGGTGAGCACCGCGAGGTACACGGTCACGGCCTTGATCACCGGGAAATCGCTTCGGTTCACCGCCGTCACGATCTCGCGGCCGAGCCCCGGGATCGAAAAGAACACTTCCAGCAGGAAGGAGCCCACGAAGACGCTCGGCAGGTAGATGCCGACGTTGGTGAGGATGGGGATGAGCGCGTTCCTCAGCACGTGCTTCATCATCACCTTCTTCTCCGGGAGGCCCTTGGCGCGCGCGGTGCGCACGTAGTCCTGGTTGATCTCCTCGAGGAAGAAGGACCGGTAGAGGCGAAGCTGCGGGGCGAGCCCCACGAAGATCGCCAGCATGATGGGCAGCGGCGCGTAGTTGGTGAGGTTCCTCCAGTAGCTCTCGCTCCAGCCCTGCACCGGGAACCAGCCGAGGATGAAGCCGAAGAGCCACTGCCCGACGATGATGTAGACGAGGAAGCTGATCGACATGGCGGTCGTGCAGATCACCATGATGGAGCGGTCCGTGAGGCTGCCGCGCACGTAGGCGACCATGATCGCGAAGACCACGGCGAGGACGGTCTCGATGATGAGCACCGGCACCATGATCGTGAGCGTGGGGCCCACGCGCGTGAGGAGGATGCGGGAAACCTCCTCGTTCGTGGACCAGCTTCGCCCGAAGTCGAAGGTGAACACCTGCTGCACGAACACCCAGAGCTGGTACCAGTAGGGCTGGTCCACGCCGAGCTGGCGGCGGATGTTGGCGATCTGCTCGGGATTGGAGATCTTGCCCGCCAGGACCTGCGCGGGGTCGCCGCCCACCCAGTTGAACAGGAAGAAGATGAGCAGGATCACGCCGGCGAGCGTCGGGATCATCTGCCACATTCGTCGGATTACGTATGCGGTCACGCTGGCATCTCCTTCGCGTTCGCTTCGGTCTAGCGCATCGCCGCCCGCCGGGCGGCGACGTCGAGGTCGAGGTACTTGAAGTTCGTGTAGAGGATGGGGTGCTTCTTGTAGCCCTTCACCCACGGGTACTGCAGGTGATTGAAGATGCGGTGCACGCCGAGGCGCCACGGCGCGTAGGCGAGGAGCAGCCGGTTCATGTCGCGGTAGAGCGCGTTTCGCTCCGGGCTGTCCGGCACCGCCTGCGAGCCGAGGTAGAGCCGGTCGAACTCCGGCAGCCTGAACCGCGCCTCGTTCGACTGGCCGGTGTTCGGCCCGTAGAGGAGCTGGAGGAAGTTCTGCGCGTCCGGGTAGTCCGCGATCCAGGCGGAGCCGGCCATCTGGAACTTGCCCACCCGCTTGTCGTTCAGGAGGTCGGCGAACTGCACCGCCTGCGCCTCCATGCGGACGCCGATGGCGGCCATCGACTTCGACCACAGCTCGGCCAGCTGGCGGTTGGACTGGTTGCCCGAATTGTACTTGTAGTCGATCACGAGCGGCCTGCCGTCGGGGCGCTCGCGCCAGCCGTCGCCGTTGCGGTCCGCGTAGCCGAACATGTCGAGCAGCGCCTTGGCGCGCGCGGGGTCGAAATCCTGCTGGGCCGCACGGAACGCCGGGTCGAATCCCACCACGCCGGGCGGCACTGGGCTCTGGGCGGGGAGCGCCTGCCCCTTCCTCACGATGCCGATCTCCTGGTCGCGGTCGTGGGCGAGGACCATCGCGCGGCGAAGTGCGACCCGATCGGGGGTGTATCCACCCACGACCGGGTCGTCCAGGTTGAAGACGTCGTAGGTGATCTCGGGCTGCTCCTCGCGAAACACCATCACGCCCTGCCGCGCGAGGCCCGGGGCGAGCCTGCCGTTGGGCAGCACCTGGTCGATGAACTCGAAGGGCGTCTCGTCCAGGAGATCGTGCTCGCGGTTGACGAACGCGAGGAAGCGCGGCTGTTCCTCCTCGATGGGGTAGATCTCGACGCGGTCGAGCAACGGGAAGCGCTTGCCGCGCAGCGCCTCGATCGCCCGCCGGTCCCACTCGTCGGACGGGTCCGCGAAGCGCGTATCGAGCTCGTAGCCGCGATGGTTCGGGTTTCGTTCCAGCACGATCTTGGAGCGGCGAACCCAGTCCTTCAGCACGAAGGGGCCCGTGCCCACCGGGTGCGCCATGGTGTCGTCGCGATAGGCCTCGATGACCTCCCTCGCCACGGGGACCACGTTGGGCATCGCGAGCACGTAGAGGAAGTTGTAGTCGGGCTCCTTCAGCTTGAAGCTGATGGTGTAGTCGTCGCGGACCTCGAGCCCGCGGATCCTCGCGTCGTAGTCGAAGCGCCCGCCCTGCTTCTTCGCGGCCTCGGCCAGCTCGTCGAGCCCCACGAGCTTGTTCTCGAAGAGCCACTCGTAGGGGCTCGCGTACTTCGGGTCGCGAAACCGCTTGATCGAGTACTCGATGTCGCGGGCGACCAGCTCGCGCCGGCGCCCCTTGAAGGCCGGGTCCTCGGCGAAGAAGATGCCGGGCCGGATGCGGAAGGTGTAGCGCGTGCCGCCCTCCTCCGCCTCGGGTATCGCCTCGGCGACGAGGGGCACGAGCCGCACGGGCCGGGCGAGGTAGTCGTAGGTGAGGAGCGGCTCGAAGAGGTTCTCGCAGATCCCCACGGAATAGCGGTCGAAGATGCGCTGCGGGTCGAACCCCGTCTCGGCCGTGCGAAACGCCATCCGGAGCACCTTGCGCTCCATCGCGGCGCCCGCCGGCGCCGCGGCGAGGAGCGCGCTGGCGAGGAAGGCGGCAAGGAGGGCGAATCGTCGCTTCAAGCGAGGGGCTTTCGGAGGCGGGCAAATCGCGGATTATATCGGCTTGGGGCGCGCGGAACGACCGGGCGGGGGCGGGTCGCCTTCACTTGAGGATCTTCGCCCGGAGGTCCAGGTCGATGTCGACGTAGCGGTAGGCATCGTGGATGAAGTTGTGCTTGCGCCAGCCCAGCACCCAGGGCTGGATCATCTGGTTTCGCTTGCGGTGCACGAAGGACTTCCACGGCGCGTAGACCGCCACCAGCCGGACCATCTCCCCGTAGATGCGCGTTCGCTCCGGGCCGGGGGGGAGTGCTGCGGCCTGCTCGTAGAGCCGGTCGTAGGCCGCGAGCTGGAAGCAGCCGTCGTTGGACGAGCCGCAGTTCGGCCCGTAGAGGAGCTGCAGGCCGTTTTCCGCGTCCGGGTAGTCGTAGTTCCACGCGAGGTGCCAGTTGGAGAGCTTGCCGAGCTTGGACTTCTTCCTCAGGTCGGGCCACTTCTCGACCAGCACCTCGACCCGGATGCCGATCGCCTCGATGTTCTTTTTCCAGAGCTGGGTAAAGAGCCGCTCGAGCTGCGAAGGACCCGTGGCATAGGTGAAGACGAGCGGCTTGCCGTCGGGCTGCTCGCGCCAGCCGTCGCCGTTGCGGTCGCGGTAGTCGAACATGTCCAGGAGCGCCTTCGCGCGCGCCGGGTCGTAGGACGGACCCAGGTAAAAGTCCGGGTCGTACCCGAGTACGCCCGGCGGCAGGGGCGAGTGCGCCTCGATCGCGGCACCGTTGCGCACGAGGAAGATCTCCTCGTCCATGTTGTACGCGAGGCTCATCGCCCGGCGAAGCGCGATCCGCTCCGGCGTGTAGCCTCCCCAGACCGGGTCCCGCATGTTCCAGTACATGTAGCTCACGTCGATGTCGACGCCGGGGATGTACTTCACGCCCTTCTTCGCGAGCCACGGCGCCGGCCGCTCGTTCGGCAGCGCCATGCTCTTGAACTCGTAGGGGAGGTTCACCCAGTCGAGCTCGCCGTTGAGGAACGCAAGCCAGCGCGGCTGCGATTCCTCGATCACCGAGATTTCCACGCGGTCGACCTGGGGGATGCGCTTGCCCTTCATCTCCCGGTACAGGCGCTGGGAGACGGGATCGTCGGCCGGCGGCTCGGCCTCGTAGTACACCTCGCGAAACCCCGGATTGCGCTCGAGGACGATCCTCGAGGAGCGCTTCCACTCCTTCAGGACATAGGGGCCCGTGCCGACGGGGTGGGAGCCGATGTCGGAGCCGTAGCGCTCCGCGACCTCGCGCGCCTGCGCGCCGAGCGTGGCCATCGCGAGGATGTAGAGGAAGTTGTAGTCGGGCTTGGCGAGCCGGATCCGGAGCGTGTAGCGGTCCGGCGTCTCCACGCCGCGGATCGGCAGGTCGTAGTCCAGGCGCCCCGCCTTCTTGGCGGCGGCCGCGGCCTCGTCGATGCCCTCGATCCGCCCCTCGACGAGCCAGGCGTTGGGCGAGCGGATGGCCGGGTCGATCAGGCGCTTGATCGCGAACTCGTAGTCCTTCGCGGTGAGCTCCCGCCGCTGCCCCCCGAAAGCCGGGTCGTCGGCGAAATAGATGCCCTTCTGCAGGCGGACGGTGTAGACGCGGCCACCCTCGGTGACCTCCGGCATCGCCTCGGCGGTCTGGGGCTTCAACTTGTAGGGCCGCGCGAGCATGTCGTAGGTGAGCGGCGGCTCGAGGATCTCGTCGATGACCGTGTAGGAGTAGGTGTCCGACGCGAAAGCGGGGTCGAAATTGGTCTCCGCAATGAGGAACGGGACGCGCAGGACCTTCAGCGGCGCGGCCGCGCCCGCGGCCGGCACGGTGAACGCGAGGACCGCGACGATGAGTGCACCGGCGGTCGAGCCGAAGCCCACGGAAGCGGCGGGATGCATCGGGCCGTCTACCGGCTCGCGGTCGCGAGCACGGGAAGATCGATGTCGATCTGCTTCCAGAACGCCCGCATCACGGGGTGGCGCTTGAAACCGACGGTCCAGGGCTGCGAGAGGTCCGTGTAGATGCGGTGCACGCCCAGACGCCAGGGCGCGTAGACGAGGAAAAGCCGGTTCATCTCGCGGTAGATCGCATTGCGCTCCGGGCCGTCCGGCAGGCGCTTGGCCTGCTCGTAGAGGCGGTCGAACTCCGGCCTGCTGAAGCGCGAATGGTTGGCCTGCCCGGCGTTGGGCCCGTAGAGCATCACGAAGAAGGAATCCGCATCCGGGATGGCCGCGCTCCATCCGAGACCCCACATCTGGAGCCGGCCCGCCTTGCTCTCCTTGAGGAGATCGGGCCACTTGGCCTTCTTGAACGTCATGTTGATGCCGATGGCGTCCATGTTCTTCTTCCAGTTCTCGTCGAGCGGCTTTTGCTGCGCGCCCGGTGCGGAGGCGTACTCCACCGTGAAGGGCTTGCACTCCCCGTTGCCGTTGGCGCGCGGGAGGTCGCGCCAGCCGTCCGCGTCGCAGTCCAGGTAGCCGTACATGTCGAGCAGCGCCTTCGCCTTGGCCGGGTTGTACTCCGTGGCGGTGGAGCGGAAATACGGGTCGTAGCCCAGCGCGCCGGGCCCGATCGGGCTGTGGGCCGCGATCGCCTGGTTCTTGCGCGGGATGCGGATCTCCGTCCCGACGTCCTGGCCCAGCACGATCGCCCTTCGAAGCGCCACCTTCTCCGGCTCGTAGCCGCCGACCACCGGGTCCTTCATCCCGAAGTACGAGTACGTGAGCTCCATGCCCGGCGTGCGCTCCATCGTCACGCCGCGCTTCCTCAGGTTGGCCGCGAGCTGGTTGTTGGGCGTGGCCACGTTGGCGAAGTCGTTGGGCACGCGCTCGAGGAAATCGAGCTCGCTGTTCAGGAACGCGAGCCAGCGCGGCTGCGGCTCCTCGATCACGTACACCTCGACCTTGCCCACCATCGGCAGGCGCTTGCCCTTGAGGCGGGCGAGTATCGCCTGGGCGGTGGCGTCGTCCTCGGCGGGCGTGCCGTCGTAGTACTCCTCGCGGTAATTCGGGTTGGCCTCGAAGACCATCTTCGAGGAGCGCTTCCAGAATTCGAGGCGGAAGGGGCCGGTGCCCACCGGGTGCTCGGCCACGCGGTCGCCGTAGTGCTCGACGACCTCGCGGGCGACTGCGCAGGTCACGTTGCAGTAGGCGAGGTAGTAGAGGAAGTTGTAGTTGGGCTGCTTCAGCCGGATCTGGAACGTGTAGCGGTCCAGCGCCCTCAGGCCCTCGGCCACGGCGTCGAAGTCCATCCGGTTGTTCTTCCGCGCGTCCGCCAGCACCTCGTCCATGCCGACGATCTGGCCCTCGAAGAGGTACAGGTTGGGAGACTTGCGGCGCGGATCGAAGAGCCGCTTGATGGAATAGACGTAGTCCTCGGCCGTGAGTTCGCGCTTCGCTCCCTTGAACGCCGAATCGTCCGCGAAGAAGATCCCGGATTTCACGCGCATCGTGTAGAGCGTCCCGTTTTCCGTCACCTCCGGCATCGCGACGAGCGTGTTCGGGATCAACCTGATGGGGCGCGCCAGGTAGTCGTAGGAAAGCGGTGGGTCGAAGATATTGGCGATCACGTTGGACGAATACAGGTCCGAGATCTCGGCCGGGTCGAATCCCGTCTCGGCCACCTCGAAGGCGTAGCGAAACACCCGGGACGGGTCGGCCGCGACGGCCGGCACGGCGGTGGCCAGGGCGACGCCGAGGAATGCAATGAGGCGCGCGAGCTTCATCTGTTTCGGTCCTCCGAAGTCCGTTGGCGGGGATGGGGGCGGGAATGCGATAGAATTCGACCCCGTCCGTCGCCGAAAATTGCCGCAATTCTACTGGGAAAGGACACCCGAAATGGGGTTCATGCAGGGCAAGCGCGTCCTCGTCACGGGGATGCTCTCCCGCCGATCCATCGCCTACGGCGTGGCCCGGGCGCTCCACCGCGAGGGCGCGGAGCTCTCCTTCACTTACCAGGGCGAGGGTATCAAGGATCGCGTGGTCGAACTCGCCCGGGAGTTCGGCGAAGCGCCCATCTATCCTTGCGACGTCGCGGACGACGCCCAGATCGACGCCCTGTTCGCGAGCCTGGCCGCGCGCTGGGACGGCCTGGACGGCCTCGTGCACGCGATCGCCTTCGCGCCCCGGGAGGCCCTGAAGGGGGAGTTCCACGAAAGCGTCACCCGGGAGTCCTTCCGGATCGCCCACGACATTTCGAGCTACAGCCTCGCGGCCCTGGCCAGGGGTGCGGCCCCGCTCATGAAGGGGCGCCACGGGTCGATCATCACGCTCTCCTACCTGGGCTCCACGCGCTCCATCCCCCGCTACAACGTCATGGGGCTCGCCAAGGCGAGCCTCGAGGCCTGCGTGCGCTACCTGGCCGCGGGCCTGGGACCCCAGGGCATCCGCGTGAATGCGATCTCCGCGGGTCCGATCAAGACGCTCGCGGCCGCCGGGATCGGCGATTTCGGGAAGATCTTCCGCTTCGTCGAGAAGAATGCGCCGCTGCGCCGGAACGTGACGGCCGAAGAGGTCGGAAACGTGGCCGCCTTCCTGCTCTCGGACCTCGCCAGCGGGATCACCGGCGAGGTCACCTACGTGGACGCGGGGTTCAGCACGACCACGGCCGGCCTGGGCGAGGACTAGCCGGGGTTCCCAGCCCCGCCCGCGGGACCTAGGAGCCGGGCTTGCGTTCGAGGGCTTCCTTGCGCACTTCCACCCCGATTCGCGCCCGCAGGCTCCTCAACGCGGACTCAAGCTCGCTCGCGGCGACCGTCTGACGCAGCTGCTCCGCGAGGCCCTTGCGCTTCGCTTCGTCGATGGACTCGATGTCGATCACCTTGGTGATGCGCACCAGCGAGTAGCCCGCAGGCGTGGCGACCCCGACCACGGCAGGGAGCTTTTTCGCGTCGGCGCGGAAGATCTTGTCCAGCACCTGCGGGGAGAGCCCGCCGGGCTTCTGGCGGCTCACGGCGAGCGGCTCGGGCCACTTGAGCCCGGCATCCTTGCCCTCGGCGGCGGCCTTCAGTTTCGCCTCGCCATCGGCGCTCGCGCGCTTCAGGGCCTCGTCGCGCTTGTACCGGCTTTCGATAACCGCACGCACGGACTCGAACGGCCGTTGGTCCGCCGCCTTGTGCTCGATCACCCGCGCGGCCACCAGTACGCTCGGAGCCACCTCGATGGCGGCGGTGTTGCGCTTCGACTGGATGGTGTTGTCCGAAAAGATCTCCGCGAGGAGCTTCGGGTTGGAGAGGAGCGGCGGCGCTCCGGCATTCTTGGAGAACCAGCCCGATGGCTGGATGGCCAGCTTGAAAGTGTCCGCCGCGGGCTTCAGGCTCGTCGACTGCTCGTAGACCATGTTCGTGAGGCCCTCGGCGATCTCCGCGAACCGGCGGGCGGCCGCGCCCTTCTTGATTTCCGCCTCGATCTCCGGGGAGGCCTCGGCGAGGCTCTTGCCCTTCTCCGGCTTCACGTCGGTCACGCGGATCACGTGGTAGCCGAAGTCCGAGAGCACCGGTCCCACGATCTCGTCCTTCTTCGCCGCGAACGCCGCGTCCTCGAAGGGCTTGACCATCGCGCCGCGCGCGAAGAAGCCCAAGTCGCCGCCCTGCGCGGCGGAGCCGGGGTCCTGCGACTGCTTCATCGCGGCCTGCGCGAACCCCGCCGGCTTCGCCTTCAGCGCCGCCGCGAGTTCCGCCGCCTTCGTCTCGATGGCCTTCTTCTCGGGCTGCGTGGCGTCTGGCTTCACCGAGAGCAGGATGTGGCTCGCGCGCCGCTCCTCGCGCTGCACGAAGCGCGACTTGTTCGATTCGTAGAATTTCCGCACGTCCTCCGGGTCCACCGGCGACCGGGCCGCCAGCGCGTCGAGCGAGAGCTCGACGTACTCGACGCGCACCTGCTCGGGAACGGCGAATTCAACGGCCCGGGCGTCGTAGTACGCCTTCAGGTCGCTCTCGGCCGGCTTCACTTCGGCCAGGAACGTCTCCGGGCCCACGTTCACGACGCTCACCTCGCGGCTCTGTTCCGACAGGCGAATGAACCCCTCCAAGGTCGTGCGCGGCACGATCGCGGTCTGCACGATCGCGTCGCGATAGCGCGCGAGCCGCATGTCCTCGCGCAGGCGTTCGTCGAGGCCCACGACGCTGTAGCCCTGCGAACGGGCGATGGCCTCGTAGCGCTCCCGGGAGAATTTTCCGCCTTCCTGGAAGGCGGACTCGGCCGTGATGCGCTCGCGCAGTTGCTTGTCGTCGATTCGCACGCCCGCGCGCTCTGCGCCGAGCGCGATCAAGCGCTCGTTGATCACGCGGTCGAGGACGCCTCGCCGCAGGTCAGGATTCTCCATGAGGGAGGCATCGAAGTTTCGCCCGAACTGCGCCTGGAGCGTTTCCTGCTGCTGCCGCAGCGCCTGGTCGAAGTCGCCCTGGCTCACCCGCAGCTGGCCCACGGTGGCGATCGTGTCGCCGCCCAAGGGAGTGCGGAAGTAGTAGTCGATGCCGAAAAGGCCGAAGGGAACGATGAGGAAGATCGCGAAGAAGTACTTGACGATCTTGTACTGGATCAGGTTTCGGATCTGGACGAGCATGGCGATCTGTGCCTCTTGCCCGGTATCCGGGCGTTCAAGCAAAAAGGGCGAACCCGCACGGGTTCGCCCTGGTGGACTGGCGGAGTGGACGGGACTCGAACCCGCGACCCCCGGCGTGACAGGCCGGTATTCTAACCAACTGAACTACCACTCCTTAGGCGATTCTGGCCACCGCGTGCGCCGCTCTCGCGGGCCCGGTGGCGCGACCGGCGACTGCTGGTGGGTGCTGAGGGGCTCGAACCCCCGACTTTCGCCTTGTAAGGGCGACGCTCTACCAACTGAGCTAAGCACCCGGCACCCGGGAAGCCCGTCAGTTTAGCGCATCGCGCAGTGCTTTTCCAGCGCGGAACTTGGGCACCTTGGCAGCCTTGATCTTGATGGGGGCCCCGGTACGCGGGTTGCGCCCCGACCGCGAGGCGCGCTTGCCCACGTGGAAAGTGCCGAAGCCCACCAGGCTCACGGTGCCGCCCTTGCGCAGCGAAGTCCTGATCGCCGCCAGCGCCCCTTCGAGCGCGCGGCCCGCGGCGGCCTTGGAGATGTCGGCGCTCTTGGCGATCGCCTCGATGAGATCCGATTTGTTCACGTCTTGCTCCCTGGAGAGACTTCGAATGGATCAGTGCTTGACGACCACGCCCTTGCCCGACGGGGCCGGCGCAGCCGGAGGCGGCGTGGCGGCCGCTTCTTCGGCAAGCGGCTCCGGCTTCGCCTCGAGGGCGCGGTCGAGTACCTCGTCGATCCAGCGCACCGGGATGATCTCGATCTGGCCCTTGACCTCCTCGGGAAGCTCCTCGGCGAGATCCTTCACGTTCTCGTGGGGAATCAGGACCGTCTTCACGCCGCCGCGATGGGCCGCGAGCAGTTTTTCCTTGAGCCCCCCGATGGGCAGCACCTCGCCGCGCAGCGTGATCTCGCCGGTCATCGCCACGTCGCAGCGTACCGGTATGCCGGTGAGCACCGAGACGAGCGCGGTCGTGATCGCAACACCCGCGCTGGGGCCATCCTTGGGCGTGGCGCCTTCGGGCAGGTGGATGTGCAGGTCCAGGTTCTGGTAGAAATCCTCGGGAATGCCCAGGCGCTTGGCTCGCGCACGCACGACCGAGATGGCGGCCTTGATGGACTCCTGCATCACCTCGCCCAGCTTGCCCGTCGTGACGGTATTGCCCTTGCCGGGCACCTTCGCCGCTTCCACGGTCAGGAGTTCCCCGCCGACCTCCGTCCACGCGAGGCCGGTGACCTGCCCCACCTGGTTCTCCTTTTCCGCGATCCCGTAGGTGAACTTGCGCACCCCCAGGTACTTGTCGAGGTTCTTCGCGTTGACCGTGACCGTCGCGCCTTCCTTCTTGCGGATCAGGATCGCCTTCACCACCTTGCGGCAGATCTTGGCGAGCTCCCGGTCGAACCCGCGCACGCCGGCTTCCCGCGTGTAGTAGCGGGCGATGTCGCGCAGGGCCGAATCGGACACCACGAGCTCGCCCGACTTCAGTCCGTTCGCCTTGAGCTGCTTGGGAAGCAGGTACTCCTTGGCAATGTGCACCTTCTCGTTCTCGGTGTAGCCCGAGAGGCGGATCACCTCCATCCGGTCCAGGAGCGGCGCCGGGATGTTGAGGGTGTTGGCGGTGGCGACGAACATCACGTCGGAGAGGTCGTACTCGACCTCCACGTAGTGGTCCACGAACGTGTGGTTCTGCTCGGGGTCGAGCACTTCCAGCAGCGCCGAAGAGGGGTCGCCGCGGAAGTCCATGCCGAGCTTGTCCACCTCGTCCAGCAGGAAGAGGGGATTTCTCACGCCGACCCGCGACATGTTCTGCAGGATCTTGCCGGGCATCGATCCGATGTAGGTGCGGCGGTGGCCGCGCACCTCGGCCTCGTCGCGCACCCCGCCGAGCGACATGCGGACGAACTTGCGGTTGGTTGCGCGCGCGATCGACTGCCCGAGCGAGGTCTTGCCCACGCCAGGCGGGCCCACGAGGCACAGGATCGGGCCCTTCAGCTTGTCCACGCGCTGCTGCACGGCGAGGTACTCGACGATGCGTTCCTTCACCCGCTCGAGGCCGTAGTGGTCCGCGTCGAGGATTTTCTCGGAGTTCTTGAGATCCGACGAGACCTTCGTCTTCTTCTTCCACGGCAGGCCCACGAGGGTGTCGATGTAGTTCCTCACCACCGTCGCCTCGGCCGACATCGGGGACATGAGCTTCAGCTTCTTCAGCTCCGCCTCGGTCTTCAGGCGCGCCTCCTTGGGCATGTGCGCGCCCTTGATCTTCTTCTCCAACTCGTCCAGGTCGGCGCCCTCCTCGGAGTCGCCGAGCTCCTTCTGGATCGCCTTCACCTGCTCGTTCAGGTAGTACTCGCGCTGGCTCTTCTCCATCTGGCGCTTCACGCGGCCGCGGATGCGCTTCTCGACCTGCATGATGTCGATCTCGGTCTCCAGGAGCTGCAGGAGCTGCTCCAGGCGGCGTGCGACCTCGAACATCTCGAGGATCTGCTGCTTCTGCTCGAGCTTGAGCGGAAGGTGCGCGGCGATCGTGTCCGACAGGCGCCCGGCGCCGTCGATCCCCGAGAGCGAGGTGAGGACTTCGGGGGGGATCTTCTTGTTCAGCTTCACGTACTGGTCGAACTGGGTGAGGAGCGTGCGGCGCATGGCCTCCACCTCGGTCGACTCGGCCTCGTCGGTGACGATGGGCTCGACCTCGCCCTCGAAATTCGCCTTGTCGGTGAGCACGCGCACGATGCCCGCGCGGTGCACGCCCTCCACCAGCACCTTCACGGTGCCGTCGGGGAGCTTCAGCATCTGCAGGATCGTGGAAACGGTGCCGACGGCGTAGAGATCCTCCGGAGCGGGCTCGTCCTTGGCCGCGGACTTCTGCGCGACGAGGACCACGTTCTTGCCCTCCTCCATGGCCGATTCCAGCGCCTTGATGGACTTGGGGCGGCCCACGAAAAGCGGGATGACCATGTGCGGGAACACCACCACGTCGCGCAGCGGCAGCAACGGGAGCACACGGGAATCGGGAGTCGGGTCTGTCATGGCGGTTTCCTGGGGAACGTCAGGCGATTACATGGGGGCTCGGGGGCTCGCGATCAAGCCCCAGCCGCGGCGCAGCGGTTTCCGGCCGGGGCGCTAGGACTGCCCACCCGCGACCTTCGGCTGGTCGGCGTAGATGAGCAGGGGCTTGGTGTCGCCGGTGATGCAGCCCTCGTCGACCACCACCTTCTGGACGTTGGTGAGCGACGGCAGGTCGAACATGATCTCGAGGAGCGCATGCTCGATGATGGAACGCAGCCCGCGCGCGCCCGTGCGCCGCTCGAGCGCACGCTTGGCGATCGCGGCAAGGGCGTTGTCGCGGTACTCGAGTTCGACGCCCTCCATGCCGAGAAGTTTCTGGTACTGCTTGACCAGCGCGTTCTTGGGCTCGGTGAGGATCTTCACCAGCGCCCCCGCGTCGAGTTCCTCGAGCACCGCCACCACCGGCAGGCGCCCGACGAACTCCGGAATGAGACCGAACTTGATGAGATCCTCGGGCTCCACGTCGTGCAGGAGCAGGTTCATCTCCTTGCGGTCCGTCGAGGAGCGCACCTGCGCCCCGAAGCCCATGCCGGAGGTGTCCGTGCGGTACTGGATCACCTTCTCCAGGCCGCTGAAGGCGCCTCCGCAGATGAAGAGGATGTTCGTCGTGTCGACCTGGACGAACTCCTGGTTCGGGTGCTTGCGCCCGCCCTGGGGCGGCACGGAGGCGATGGTGCCCTCGATCAACTTCAGCAACGCCTGCTGCACGCCCTCGCCGCTCACGTCGCGCGTGATCGAGGGGTTGTCGCTCTTGCGGGAGATCTTGTCGATCTCGTCGATGTAGACGATGCCGCGCTGCGCCTTCTCGACGTCGTAGTCGCACTTCTGCAGGAGCTTCTGGATGATGTTCTCGACGTCCTCGCCGACGTAGCCGGCCTCGGTGAGCGTCGTCGCGTCCGCGATCACGAACGGGACGTTCAGCAGCCGGGCGAGCGTCTGCGCGAGGAGCGTCTTGCCGGAGCCCGTGGGCCCGATCAGGAGGATGTTCGACTTGGCGAGCTCGACCTCGTCCTGCTTGCCGCCGGACTTGAGCCGCTTGTAGTGGTTGTAGACGGCGACCGAGAGGATCTTCTTCGCCTGCACCTGGCCGATCACGTACTGGTCGAGGATGTCGCAGATCTCGTGCGGGCTGGGCAGGTCGCTCTTCGCGGCCCGGGCCGTCGTGTCGGGAGCGGCTTCCTCGCGGATGATGTCGTTGCAGAGGTCGATGCACTCGTCGCAGATGAACACCGACGGGCCGGCGATCAACTTCCTCACCTCGTGCTGGCTCTTGCCGCAGAAGGAGCAGTACAGGAGCTTTTCTCCGCCGACCTTGTCCGTCATCGGATTGCCTTCCCTAACCTCAAGCCGCGGCCTGCGCGCGGGTCCTGAGGATCTTGTCGATCAGCCCGTACTTTACCGCTTCTTCCGCGCCCATGAAGTTGTCGCGGTCGGTGTCGCGGTCGATCACGTCGATCGGCTGGCCGGTGTGCAGCGCCATCATCTCGTTCAGGCGCCGCTTGAGGAAGAGGACCTCCTTCGCGTGGATCTCGATGTCGGAGGCCTGCCCGGAGAACCCGCCCGAGGGCTGGTGGATCATCACGCGGGAGTTGGGCAGGACGAAGCGCTTGCCCTTGGCGCCGGCGGCCAGCAGGAACGCGCCCATGCTGGCCGCGAGGCCCGTGCACAGGGTGGAGACGTCGGGCTTGATGAACTGCATCGTGTCGTAGATCGCGAGCCCCGAGGAGACGCTGCCGCCCGGGGAGTTGATGTAGAGGTTGATGTCCTTGTCCGGGTTCTCGCTCTCGAGGAAGAGCAGTTGGGCCACGATCAGGTTCGCCATGCCGTCGTTGATCGGGCCCACGAGGAAGATCACGCGCTCCTTCAGCAGGCGCGAGTAGATGTCGTAGGCGCGCTCGCCCCGCCCCGACTGCTCGATCACCATCGGGATGAGACCGAGGCCCACCGGCCCCTGGTATTCGTCTCTCAATCGCTTCTCCTCGTCAGGGCTTCTTCGTGCCCATCAGCTCGTCGAAGGCCGTCGGCCGGTCCTCCACCTGCATGCGAGCCAGGGACCATTCTACGACGTTGTCCTCCATGACGACGGCCTCGACCTCGGCCATCCGCTCGGGCTGGCCGTAGAACCAGCGGACCATCTCGGCGGGCTGCTCGAAGCTGTCCGCGTGCTCCTCGATCACCTTGCGCACCTGGTCCGCGCGGGCGCCGAGTTCGTTCTTGCGCACGAGGTCCGCGATCAGCAGGCCGAGGGTCACGCGGTGGCGGGCCTGTTCCGCGAAGATGGCGGCGGGCAGCTCCAGCTCCTGCGTGGTCATGCCGCGCTGCTTGAGATCGGCCAAGGCGGCCTCGCGCATGCGCGCCGTTTCCATGTCGAGGAGCGTGCGCGGCACCTCGAAGGTGGCGGCGGCGACCAGGCCCTCCATCACCTGCTCCTTCACCCGGGACTGGATGCGCTTCTTCACCTCGCGCTCGATGTTCTGGCGGATCTCCGCGCGCATGCGCGCGACATCGCCTTCCTCCACCCCCAGCGACCTGGCGAAATCCGCGTCCACTTCCGGCAGCTTCGGCTGCGCCACCTGGTTCACCGTGACGGCGAACTGCGCGGTCTTCCCCCTGAGTTGCTCGGCATAGTCCTCCGGGAACACGATCGGGAAGGTCTTCGTCGCGCCCTCGGCGAGCCCCGCGAGGGCCTCCTCGAACGCCGGGAGCATGCGTCCCTCGCCCAGCACCACGGTGAAGTTCTTGCCGGAGCCGCCCTCGAAGGAAACGCCGTCGACCGTGCCGTCGAAGTCGAGGTTCACGAGATCGCCGTTGCCGGCACCCCGCTCGACCCGCTCGTAGGTCGCGCGCTGCTTGCGAAGCGTCTCGATCGTCGCATCGACGTCCTTGTCGGACAACTCGGTCTGCGGCCGGGCCACTTTCCGCTCGGCGATGTCGCCCAGGGTGATCTCGGGGTAGACCTCGAAGACCGCCTGGAATTCGAAGGCGTTGGCGTCGGTGCCGCCCTGGACCGGCTCGAAGCGCGGCATGCCCGCCACGCGGTAGTTCTGGCTGCGCACGGCGTCGGCGAACGAGCGCTGCACGCTCTCCGACAGCGCCTCCTGGCGCACCTGGAACCCGTACTGGCGCTCCACCATCTTGATCGGCACCTTGCCGGGCCGGAAACCCTGCATCTTCACCGTGCGCGCGAGCTTCTTGATCCGGTTCGCGATCTCGGCCTCGAGCTGCGCGACCGGGATCGCCACCTTCAGTTGCCGCTCGAGCGGGCTGGGCTTCGTTTCGACTGCCTGCTGCATGTGGATAGTCCTGTGAGAGTCCCCCGGGATGCGTTCCGCGAGGGGTGGCCGTCAGGGTGTCGGCCGATCGAACTTGGTGCGAAAGAAGGGACTCGAACCCCCATGCCTTTCGGCGCCGGAACCTAAATCCGGTGCGTCTACCAATTCCGCCACTTTCGCGGTGAAGGCGAATTATACCCGAAGGAAACGGCCCCAGACGACGCCCATGGCACCGGAACTGACCGATATAATCCCGATAATTCAAGCGTTTCCCACATCCCTTGCCTGTCGAGCACTACGAGAATTTCCCCGTCGCTTCCTGGCTCCTTCCGCCCGCCCTGCGGCCCCCGGTCGAGGCCATCTACGCATTTGCGCGAAGCGCCGACGACTTCGCCGACGAAGGCACCCGCAGCGACTCCGAGCGCCTGGCGCTCCTGGACGGCTATGCGAGAAACCTCGACCGGATCGCGCACCGCGAGCGCCCCGCCGACCCGATTTTTTCCCGTCTCCATGACGCCGTCTTCGCGCACGACCTTCCCCTCGCGCTCTTCCACGACCTGCTCGACGCCTTCCGCCAGGACGTGGTGAAGAAGCGCTACGCCTCCTTCGAAGAACTGCTCGACTACTGCCGGCGGTCGGCCGATCCCGTGGGCCGGCTGCTGCTCGCACTCTTCCGCAAGGACGACCCGGCGAACCTGCGCGATTCCGACGCCATCTGCTCGAGCCTGCAACTCATCAACCACTGGCAGGACGTCGCCGTGGACTGGGGCAAGGGCCGCGTCTACCTCCCGCAGGAGGATCTCGCCCGCTTCGGCGTGACGGAATCGGGCATCGCCGAAGGCCGTGCCGACCGCGCCTGGCAGGACCTCATGCGCTTCCAGTGCCAGCGGGCGCGGGCCATGATGCGCAGCGGCTCGCCCCTGGGCACGCGGCTGCCGGGGCGCATAGGCCTGGAGATCCGCGCCATCGCCGCGGGAGGGCTGCGGATCCTCGACAAGATCGAGGCGGTGCAGGGCGACGTCTTCGGCCGCCGCCCGCGATTGAAGGCCGGCGACTGGGCGCGCATCCTCTGGAAGGCGGCCTTCTGGAGGCCGGCCCCGGTGCGGGTCGCCGCCCCATGACCCCCGACGAATACTGCCGGCAGCGGGCCGCGGCGAGCGGATCGAGCTTCTACTACAGCTTCCTCTTCCTGGGCGCGGAGAAAAGGCGCGCCATCACCGCGTTCTACGCCTTCTGCCGGGAGGTCGACGACGTCGCCGACGAAGCGAGCGACATCGCGGTCGCGCGCGCCAAGCTCGCCTGGTGGCGCACGGAAGTGGCGAACCTCGCGGCCGGCACGCCCACGCACCCGGTCACGAAGGCCCTGGCGCCGTTCGTCGCTCCCATGGGCCTCGACGCGGCCCGCATGAACGAGATCATCGACGGCATGGAGATGGACTTGACACACCATCGCTATGCCGACTTCGAGTCGCTGCGCGTGTACTGCCATCGCGTGGCCGGCGTCGTGGGACAGCTCTCGGCCTCCATCTTCGGCTTCCGCCACGCGCAGACGCTCGAGTACGCCGAGTCGCTCGGGCTCGCATTCCAGCTCACCAACATCATCCGCGACGTGGGCGAGGACGCGAGGCGCGGCCGCGTCTACCTGCCCGCCGACGACCTGGCGCGCCACGGCCTCGCCGCGGAGGACATCCTCGCCCGTCGCGCAGGCGAGCCCTTCCGCGCCATGATGGCCGGGCAGGCCGAGCGCGCCGAGCGCCTCTACGAGGAGGCCTTCGCGAAGCTGCATCCCGAGGACCGCCGCAACCAGCGCGCCGGGCTCGTGATGGCCGCCATCTACCGCACGCTCCTCGCCGAGATCCGCCGCGACGGCTTTCCCGTCCTGGAAGGTCGCGTCTCGCTCACGCCCATCCGCAAGCTCTGGATCGCGTGGAGGACATGGGTGCGCGCGTGAGCGGCAGGCGCGTCGCGGTCATCGGCGCGGGCTACGCGGGCATCGCCGCGGCCGTGAACCTGGTGCGCGGCGGCGCGGCGGTCACGCTGTACGACGCGAACCGCACGGCGGGCGGCCGGGCGCGCCGGGTCGAGTACCGCGACACCGTGCTCGACAACGGCCAGCACCTCCTGCTCGGCGCCTACCGCGACACCCTTGCGCTCATGCGGGCCGTGGATGTTCCCCGGTACGCACTTCGTCGCGAACCCCTCGGCCTGCACTACCCCGGCACCCTGGGCCTTGCCGCGCCTCGCCTGCCGGCGCCCCTGCACCTGGCCGCCGCGCTCGCCTTCGCCGGAGGTCTCTCGCTCGCCGATCGCTTCTCGGCGTTTGCGTTCGCATTCGCCATTCGCCGTGCCGAGGCCGCTGCAAGGCCCGGCGAGTGCGTCGCCGCGTTCCTCTCCCGGCTTGCCCAGCCCGAGCGCCTGCGGCGGTTGCTCTGGGAGCCCCTGTGCGTGGCGGCGCTCAACACGCCCGCCGAGCGGGCCGATGCGCGCGTCTTCTCGCGCGTGCTGCACGATGCGCTTGCCCGGAGCCGCGCCGATTCGGATCTCGTCTTCCCGGCCCACGACCTCTCGGCGCTCCTGCCCGACCCCGCGATCTCGTGGCTGGGCGAGCGCGGCGCGCAGGTCGTGCTCGGCGCCCGCGTCTCCGCTCTCGCTCCCGAAGGCGCGCAATGGCGTCTCGCCGCCGCCGGGAACACCGGCACGTACGACGCCGTCGTATGCGCCACCGCGGCCCACGAGGCCTGCGCGCTTCTGGGGGGCATTCCGGGGCTGGCAGCGCTTGCCGCGAAAATCGGCGCCATCCCCCACGAGCCGATCACCACCGTTTACCTCCAGTACGAAGGACGCGTGCGCCTGCCCTTTCCGATGACCGGCGTCGACGGCGGCCACGCACAGTGGCTCTTCGACCGGGAAGCCCTTTCCGGCGCCCGCGGGCTCGTCGCCGCCGTGATTTCCGCCTCGCGCCGCGAGGCTGCGCTCGATCAGGACGTGCTCTCCACGGCCGTGCACCGGGAGGTGGCGCGCGTCGCGACACTTCCCGGACTGCCGCGGTGGACAAAGGTCATCACCGAGAAGCGCGCCACCTTCGCCTGTGAACCGGGAGCTTTCCGCCCGCCCGCCGGGACCGGCGCCCCGGGCCTGGCGCTTGCCGGCGACTACACCGAAGGCCCCTATCCCGCGACGCTGGAGGCCGCGGTGCAGAGCGGCGCACGCGCGGCCCGAACGATCCTCGACAGCTCCCGGACGCCATGAATCCACCACACACCGTTTCCGCCCGCTGGAATGCACCTGCCGACCTGCTCCACGACCGGGTGGTGCTCGTCACCGGCGCGGGCCGAGGCCTGGGGCGCGCCGTGGCGCTCGCCTGCGCGGCCCACGGGGCCACCGTGGCGCTCATGGGCCGCAAGACCGAGCCCCTCACGAAGACCTACGACGACATCGTCGCCGCCGGAGGCAAGGAGCCCGCGGCGATCCCCCTCGACCTCGCGAGCGCGGGAGACCACGAGTTCGATACCCTGGCGGGGATGCTGCGCCGCGACCTCGGGCAGCTGGACGCGGTGGTGCATTGCGCCACGCACTTCACGCCGCTCTCGCCCCTGCGCGACCAGTCCCTGGAGCAGTGGATGACGCACCTTCGGGTCAATCTCGGCGCCCCATTCGCCCTCACGAGAGCCTGCCTGCCGATGCTCTCCGACGCACCCGACGGCGCCGTGATCTTCACCGCCGAGACCCACGCCTTCCAGCCGGCGGCCTACTGGGGCGCCTTCGCCGTGTCGAAATCCGGCCTCGGGCCGCTTGCCGCCATCTGGGCCGACGAATGCGAGCAGGCGGGCAGGCCCCGCTTCCACGTGGCGATACCCGGGCCGATGGCGAGCCCGCAGCGGGCGCAAAGCCATCCGGGAGAGAACCGCGCGGCGCTCCCGGCGCCCGAGGCGGTCGCGGGCGCCTACCTGCGCCTCCTGGGACCCGAAGGCCGGGGATTTCCGAGCGCCCCGCTCTCGATCGTGACGTAATCCACAGACTTCGACGCCGGGAATGGGCTAAACTAGGACTTGCCCGAACTTTGTTCGGTAAGTCTCTTTTTTAAAGCAATAACTGCCCACAGGGGGGTTACGGCGCGCCGCCGTTTCAGGTCGCACGATGCTCGATCAGGCCAACCGCACATTCATCTGCAGCGTCGTGTTCATCGACCTCGTCGGCTATTCCAAGAAGCCGGTGGCCGAGCAGATTCGCCTGAAGACGAGCCTCACGAACAACCTTTCGGAAGCGATCAAGGACATCCCGGTCAACGACCGGATCATCCTCGACACCGGAGACGGGGCGGCGCTCTCCTTCCTCGGCGACCCCGAGGACGCGCTGTTCACCACGCTGTCGCTTCGCGACGCCATGGTGCGCGACAACCAGACCGCCACCCAGGTCGAGCAGTCCGGCGACGATTCCGTGCGCATGGGCATCAACCTCGGGCCCGTGAAGCTGGTGAAGGACATCAACGGGCACCCCAACATCATCGGCGACGGCATCAACGTGGCGCAGCGCATCATGAGTTTCGCGCGCCCCGGCCAGATCGTCGTGTCGCGCTCCTACTACGACGTGGTGTCCAACCTCGCGAGCGAGTACGCCAAGCTCTTCACCTACGAGGGATCGCGCACGGACAAGCACGTGCGCGAGCACGAGATCTACGTGGTCGGCCACCACGAGGGCGCGATGAAGAAGGCCCGCGACAGCATGAAGGACCGCGCCGCCACGACGACCACGAACGTGAAGCGAGCGCTTTCGGCGGCCTCGCCCCCCGGAACCTCAACGGTCACGCTCACCATTCCGTCGTTCGTCCAGGACAAGAAGAAGCTCACCATCGTGGCCGCGGTGCTGGCCGGCGTGGTCGCGGTGCTGGGATTCATGGTCGCCAACAAGAAAGGCGAGGCCGTCATCGCGCCCATCCCGGAACTGGCGGCCGCACCCGACATCGTTCCCGCGAGCCCTCCGGCCGGCTTGGTTCCTCCCCCGCTCGAGGCCCCGAAAGCAGCACCCGACGGCACGAACGGCAAGGCCCCACAGCCTCAGGATTCCGCCAAGCCGGAGACGGCCAGGCCCGAGGACGCCAAGCCCGACGCCACGAAGGCCGAACCCGCCAAGCCGGAGCCGGCAAAGCCCGCGGTCCATGCCAAGGCCGAACCCGTGAAGGCCGATGCGGCCAAGCCCTCCGCGCCGGCCGCGCCGGCCGTGCCGCCCGCGACGCTCGTCTTTTCGATCCAGCCCTGGGGCGAGGTGTTCCTGAACGGAAAACCGGGCGGCGTGAGCCCGCCGGTGAAGTCGCTCAAGCTCGCGCCCGGGAAATACAAGGTCGAAGTCCGCAACACCACCTTCGCGGCGCACATCGAAAACATCGAGGTGAAGTCGCGCGACGAAGTCACCATCCGCCACCGGTTCCAGTGATGCGCCACCTCGCCGCCCTGCGCCGCCCGGGCGCGACCGCAATCGTCGCATTGCTGGCGGCCTGCGCGCAGATGCCGCCCGAAGCGCCCCGGCCCGTCGCGCCCCAGATCACGGTGGACACCCTTCGCGCGCGGGCCCGGGAGCAACTCCTGGCCGGGCTCAAGCTCTACGAGATAGGCGACTACGACGGGGCGCTTCGCAACCTCCAGGCCTCCCTCGACCACGGCCTCCTGGAAAAGAGCGACCAGGGCACGGCCCGCAAGCACCTGGCCTTCATCCACTGCGTGGCCGCCCGCGAGGCGCTGTGCGCCGCGGAGTTCCGCAGGGCATTCGAGATCGACCAGGGCTTCGCCCTCACCGTCGCCGAGGACGGACACCCCATCTGGGGCCCGGTGTACCGGACGGTGCGCGCCACACTCATCGCCGAGCGCGAGGCGGCCAGTGGCAGGCCGCAGGCCACGCTCGACAAGGCCGAGCGGAAGCTGGTCGACGGGCTCGTGAAGTACGAGGCGGGGGAGTTCGAGGAGTCGCTCACGACCCTCGAGGCCGCGCTCAAGGAAGGGCTCAAGGACAAGAAGGACCAGGTGCGCGCGCTCAAGCACATCGCGTTTTCCCATTGCCTCATGAACCGCTGGCCCGCCTGCCGCGCGGAGTTCCTGAAGATCTACGACATCGACCCGAACTTCGACCTGACGCCCGCCGAGTCCGGACACCCGATGTGGACGAGGACCTTCGCCGGCGCCAAGGCGCAGGCGAAGAAGGCCCTCGCCGAGAAGGCCTTCGCCGAAAAGGCCGGTAAGAAGACGCCATGAACCCCATTCTCGGCCGCTACAAGATCGTCTCCGAGATCGGCCAGGGCGCCATGGGCACCGTGTACAAGGCCGTGGACCCGATCATCGATCGCACGGTGGCCATCAAGACCATCAACCTGAACCTCTCGCGGCAGGAGCTGGAGGAGTACGAGGCGCGCTTCCAGCAGGAGATCAAGGCCGCAGGGCGCCTGAACCACCCCAACATCGTCACCATCTACGACGTGGGCAAGACCGACCAGGTCGCCTACATGGCGATGGAGTTCCTCGAGGGGCAGGAACTGAAGGACATCATCGCCTCGGGCAAGCTCCTGCCCACGGAACAGGTGGTGGACATCATCGCGCAGGTAGCCGACGGGCTGTGGTTCGCGCACCAGCAGAACATCGTGCACCGCGACGTGAAGCCCTCGAACATCATGGTGCTCCACGGCGGGATCGCGAAGATCACCGACTTCGGGATCGCGCGGCTGCCCAACTCGGCGGTGAAGACGATGACGGGCCTGATCCTGGGCAGCCCGCGCTACATGTCGCCCGAGCAGGTGATCGGGAAATCCCTGGACACGCGCACCGACACCTTCTCCCTGGGCGTCGTGCTCTACGAGGCGCTCACGGGCCTGGCACCCTTCGACGGCGACAACGTGAACGCCATCATGTACGCCACGGTCAACACCGCGCCGCCGCCGCCCTCCTCCCACAATCGCGGCGTGCCGGCGATGCTCGACCTGATCGTCGCCAAGGCGATGGCCAAGACGGTCGACGACCGCTACCAGACGGTCAAGGAGTTCGGCGACGACCTGCGCGAGGTGCGCCGCCAGCTCGACTCGGCGCGCCCGTCCGTCGCCCTCAAGGCGCGCTCGGCACCGCCTCCCCAGCGACCGGCGGGCGAAGCGCAGGCTGCGGACGTCTCCACGATCCCGCTTCCCGTCGAGGGCAAGCTCGACAAGGCGGCCGTCCGCGAGGACGAATCGACCAAGCCGCTGGGCATCGCGAAGACCTTCGACTCCTTCGACGCCACCCTGCGGCTCGCGTCGATGACCAACCAGACGGGTGAGTTCGAGGAATACATCACCGCCACCCAGAAGATGCGCGCCTACCGCGGCCGCATCGAGCCGGGCAGCCCGCTCGCGCCCGCGGCCGAGCCCGTGCCCGAGAAAAAGGCCGAGGAACCCCGCGCGCGGCCCATCCCGCGCTTCGTGACGCCCCCGCCGGATTCCCACGAGGCCGGGCCGCAATTCCCGGAAAGCAGCAACACGAACACGCCCGCCCTCATCGCGATCGTGGTCCTCTCGATCGCCGCCGTGGGCCTGCTCGTCGCACTTCTCGTCAAGTAGGACGTCGCGCGCCGCCCGGCCGCGCGCGAATCACGCGCGGTAGTCGACGGCCTCGGAGAGGCGCTCGACCGCGACGACCTCTATCCCTTCGATGCGGTGGCGGGGCTTGTTCGCCGCCGGGATGATCGCGTGGGTGAAGCCGAGCTTCGCGGCCTCGCGCAGCCGCTCCTGGCCGCGCTGGACGGGGCGCACCTCGCCGGCGAGCCCCACCTCCCCGAAGACCACGTGCTTGGCCGGCAGCGCCCGGTTGCGAAGGCTCGAGACGATGGCGAGCGTCACGGCGAGGTCGGCCCCCGGCTCCGCGATCCGAACGCCTCCCACCGCGTTCACGAACACGTCCTGGTCGAAGAGCGCAATGCCCGCATGGCGGTGCAGGACGGCGAGCAGCATCGCGAGCCGGTTCTGCTCCAGGCCCACGGTGAGACGGCGCGGCTGCGCGCCGTGGCACTCGTCCACGAGCGCCTGCAACTCCACCAGCAGCGGCCGCGTGCCCTCCTGCGTGACCATCACGCAGGAGCCGGCAACGTCCGCACGGTGCTGCGAGAGAAAGAGCGCCGACGGATTGGTCACCTCGCGAAGCCCCTTCTCCGTCATCGCGAAGACGCCCATCTCGTTCACCGCGCCGAAGCGGTTCTTGAACGCGCGGATGAGCCGGAAGCTCGTGTGCGTGTCGCCCTCGAAGTAGAGCACGGTGTCCACCATGTGCTCGAGCACGCGCGGGCCCGCGAGCGCGCCGTCCTTGGTGACGTGGCCCACGAAGACGATCGCCGTGCCCGACTGCTTGGCCACGCGCGTCAACTGCGCCGCGCACTCGCGCACCTGCGCCACCGACCCGGGCGCCGAGGTGAGCGCGGCCGAATAGAGCGTCTGGATGGAGTCGATCACCGCCACCCCGGGCTTCAGCTTCGCGATCGTGGCCTGGATCTTCTCCAGCTCGATCTCGGGCAACAGCCGGATCTTCGCGGCATTCACCTCCAGGCGCCGCGCGCGAAGCGCCACCTGCTGCGCACTTTCCTCGCCCGTCACGTAGAGCACCGGCACCTGCTCGGAGAGCCGCGCCGCCGCCTGGAGCAGCAGGGTCGATTTCCCGATGCCCGGGTCGCCGCCGATGAGGACCACGCCCCCCTCGACCATCCCGCCGCCGAGCACACGGTCGAACTCGCCGATGAGCGTGGGCAGGCGCGGGAAGTCCTTCGCCTCGATCTCGCCCAGCGACACCACCTCGCCCGTGCCGCCCAGGCTCGCGAAGCGGTTGGCTCCCGGCACCTTGCCCACCTCCGCGGCGGTCTCCACGAGCGTGTTCCACGCCTCGCAGTGCGGGCACTGGCCCTGCCACTTGGGCGCCTGCCCGCCGCACTCGGTGCACGAGAAGACGCTCTTCGCGCGTGCCATCAGGAGACTTCCACCACGGGAACACGCGGCGCGAGCGCGCACAGCAGCTCGTAGCCCACCGTGCCGGCAGCGTGCGCGACTTCGTCGACGGGCAGGCCCTCTCCCCACAGCACCACTTCCGATCCCACGCGCGCCTGCGGCACCGGCGTGAGGTCGACCGTGATCATGTCCATGGACACGCGCCCGGCGGTGACGACGCGCACCCCTTCGACGAGCACTGGCGTGCCATTGGGTGCGTGGCGCGGATAGCCGTCGGCGTAACCGCAGGCCACGACGCCGATGCGCATGGCACGCTGTGCATGAAACGTGCCTCCATAGCCCACCGTCTCGCCCGGCCCGATCTCCTGCACGGCGATCAGCCGGGAGCGCAGCGTCATCACGGGCACGAGGCCGATATCCCGGGCGCTGCGATCCGGGAACGGCGTCGCGCCGTAGAGAGCGATGCCCTGGCGCACGGTGTCGGCGTGAGTCCGGGGGTGGGCGAGGATCGCCGCGGAATTGGCGAGGCTTCGGGGCAGTTCCAGGTCGCGAGTGGACGCCTCGAAGCGGTTCATCGCCTCGTGCACGCCCTCGGGCCCGTCCGCGGTGGCGAAATGGGTCATGAGCGTGATCGACCGCGCGGCCCCCGTGGCCTGCAGCCGCGCGAGCGCGCGCTTTGCCTCCCCTGGCGCGAAGCCCAGGCGGTTCATGCCGGAGTTGATCTTCAGGTAGGCGTCCACGGGCGCCGGCACGCGCACCGTCTCCAGCATGCGCAACTGCTCCTCGCCGTGGACCACCGTCGCCAGGCGCGAGCCGGAGACGGTCGCGAGTTCGGCCGGGCCGAAGAAGCCCTCGAGCAGCAGGATCTCGCCCGCGAAGCCCGCGTCGCGCAGGCGCACTGCGCCATCGATCTCGAGGGTCGCGAATCCGTCGGCCTGCGGCAGGGCGCGCGCAACGCGGGCGAGTCCGTGTCCGTAGGCGTCGGCCTTCACGACCGCCAGCACGCGCGAGGAGGCGGCGTGGCGCCTGGCCACGGCGTAGTTCGCGCCGAGCGCGGCAAGTCGGATGTCGGCGCGAAGGGGACGGGTCATGGCGGGATCCGGAACCCGGGCGGCGCCGGAATCAGTAGCCGGTGGGGCCGGCGTAGTTCTCGAAGCGCGTGTGGCGGCCAAGGAAGGTGAGCTTCACGGTGCCGATGGGTCCGTTTCGCTGCTTGCCGATGATGATCTCGGCGATGCCCTTGTCGGGGGAATCGTCGTTGTAGACCTCGTCGCGGTAGATGAAGAGGATGAGGTCCGCGTCCTGCTCGATGGCGCCGGATTCCCGCAGGTCCGACATCACGGGCCGCTTGTTGGGGCGCTGCTCCAGCCCGCGGTTCAGCTGCGAGAGCGCGATCACCGGGACCGAGAGCTCCTTCGACATCGCCTTCAACGAGCGCGAGATCTCGCTGATCTCGGTGGCGCGGTTCTCCACGCCGGATTCCGCCGCGCTCATGAGCTGCAGGTAGTCGACGACCACGAGGCCCAGCCCGCCGTATTCCCTCCACAAGCGCCGGGCCCTGGAGCGCAGTTCCAGGGGGTTCAGCGCCGCGGTCTCGTCGACGAGAATGGGCGCCTCGTTCAGCCTGCCGAGCGCGGTGCCGAGGCGATCCCAGTCGCCGGTGTCCAGCCGGCCGGTGCGCAGGCGCTGCGCGTCGACGCGCCCGACGCTGCCCAGCATGCGAAGGCCGAGCTGCGCGCCGCCCATTTCCATGGAGAAGACGAGGACCGGGAGCTTCAACTCGAGGCCCACGTGCTCGGCGATGTTCAACGCGAGCGCGGTCTTGCCCATGGAGGGCCGGCCGGCGACGATGATCAGCTCTCCCGGGTGCAGCCCCGATGTCATCTCGTCCAGGTCCACGAAACCCGTGGCGAGCCCCGTCACCGACGACGGGTTCTTGTAGAGCTCGTCGATGCGCTCCATCACCTCGCCCAGCAGGCTCGACATCTTGCGCAGGCCCTGCTGCGTGCGCCCGCCCGACTCGCCGATCTCCAGGATCCGGGTCTCGGCCTCGTCCAGGAGTTGCCGGGCCTCTCGACCCTGGGGCGTGTAGGCGCTCTCCGCGATGGCCGTGCCCACTTCCGCGAGCTTCCGCATGATCGCGCGCTCGCGCACGATTTCCGCGTAGCGGCGGATGTTGGCGGCCGAAGGCGTGGCACTCGACAGGCCCTGCAGGTAGGCGAGCCCGCCCACGCCTTCCAGGTCGCCGTTCTGCTTGAGCGCCTCGGTCACGGTGAGGACGTCGGCCGGCTTGTTGTCCTCGATCAGCTTGACGATCGTGCGCCAGAGGATGCGGTGATCCGCCCGGTAGAAATCGCCCTCGCCGAGCGCATCGCCGATCCTGTCCCACGACTGGTTCGACAGGAGCAGCCCGCCGAGCACGCTCTGCTCGGCCTCGACCGAATGGGGCGGGAGCTTGAGCGACTCGACCTGCGGGTCGCCGCCGGCGCGGGCGGTGGAGGAGAAGCGATCCTGGGAGGGAAGCGAAGCCATGGGGGATTGTGTCACCTTAACGAGTCAACGCTCAACGCACAAAGCTGTGGACAAGGTGTGGGTAACTTCGCGTCCCGCCTGCGATCCGGAAGTACTAAGGGCGCACGGAAAAGCGAACGGGCCGCCCGAGGGCGGCCCGTCGCGCACCAGGGCTCGCGCCCCGCCGGTCCTACTGGTCGCCCAGCACCGTGACGGTGATGCTCGCCGACACGTCCGAGTGCAGGTGGACCGTGAGCGGGAAGTCGCCCACGTGCTTGAGGGGCCCATCGGGCATGCGGATATCGCCCTTGGCCAACTCGATGCCCTGCGCCGCGAGCGCTTCCGCGATGTCGGCATTGGTGACCGAACCGAAGAGCCGGCCGTCCTCACCCGCCTTGCGCGAGACCTGGACCGCGAGCCCCTCGAGCTTTGCGGCGCGCGCCTCGGCAATCGCGAGCAGGTCGGCCGCCTTCTTCTCGAACTCCGCCCGGCGGCCCTCGAACTCCTTGAGATTCGCCTCGGTCGCGCGCTTGGCCTTGCCGTGCGGGATGAGGAAGTTGCGGGCGTAGCCGTCCTTCACCTTGACCACGTCGCCCAGGGCGCCGAGGTTCACCACCTTTTCCATCAGGATCAATTGCATGGCAGTCTCCTCAGTGCTTGTCGGTGTAGTGGATCAGCGCAAGAAAGCGCGCGCGCTTGATCGCCACGCCGAGCTGGCGCTGGTAGCGGGCCTTCGTCCCGGTGATGCGCGCCGGGATGATCTTGCCGTTCTCGTTGATGAAGTCCTTCAGGATCGCGATGTCCTTGTAGTCGACTTCCTTGATCTTTTCCGCGGTGAAGCGGCAAAACTTGCGACGGCGGAACAGCCCGCCGCCGCGCTGGGGTTTCTTGCCGTCCTTGGCGTTGCGGCCGCGGCCGCGGGGGGAAGGTCTGGGCATGGCATTACCTCGTCTGGATCGTCTTGAATTCGTTGATGATGAGAACCGGGATGTCGCTCGAATGGCTGCGCTTGGTGAGGAAACCCTTCACCGAGACTTCCTGCCCCTTGGCGAGTGCGCCCAGTTGCGGGGCCAGGTCGCCGAAGGCGGAGGCATCGATCGTCAGTTCCGCCGCGCGCGAGTCACCCGCCTCGTCCTGCTCCGACAGGTGCTTCAGGCGCATGGCCACGCTTTCGATCCCCGCGGGCGTGCGCCTGAGCGGACCCACATCCAGGATCTCGGCGTCGAGCACGAACTGGTTTCGCTTCACCCGAGTCCGCTCAGGCAGGTGCCTGTTCGGCCTTGGCGGGCTCCGCATTGGCGGGCTCCGCCTTCACGGGCTCGGCATTGGCGAGTTCGGCCTTTGCGGGCTCCGCCTTCACGGGCTCGTCCTTGCGATCGTCCTTGCGCTCTTCCTTCCTGTCGTCGCCGGCGGTCACGTTGCGGCTCTTCTCCTCCTTCATCATGGGGGAAGGCGTGGTGACGGCCTCCCGCATCAGGACGATCAGGTGGCGAAGCACGGCGTCGTTGAACTTGTACGCGTGCTCGAGTTCCGCGAGGGTTTCGTTGCCGACCTCGATATTCATCAGCACGTAGTGCGCCTTGAATATCTTCTGGATCGGGTAGGCGAGCTGGCGCCGGCCCCAGTCCTCGATGCGGTGCACCTTGCCGTTGCCGGTGGCGATGGTGGCCCGGTAACGCTCGATCATGGCGGGCACCTGCTCGCTCTGATCGGGATGCACGATGAATACGATCTCGTAATGGCGCATGGAATCTCCTTATGGGTTGAGCCCCCCGGCATGCGCATGCGGTGGGGCAAGGGGTCGGTCCT
>CAVOQC010000005.1:0-263758 GCA_963698265.1 uncultured beta proteobacterium
GGCCCTGGCGGTGACCTACTTTCGCACGTGCGATGCACACTATCATCGGCGCAAACCCGTTTCACGGTCCTGTTCGGGATGGGAAGGCGTGGGTCCAGGCTGCTATGGCCGCCAGATTGACTGTGGCGCTCGCCGCTGTCGTGGGTGTCCCGCTCGGCACGAGCCGCGATCCGAAATGAAGTGAAGCCTGGGCGCGAGATTGCGCCAAGCACTGCTAACCGGTGCGCACATGCTTCGCACGGTTATAGGGTCAAGCCACACGGGCAATTAGTACAGGTTAGCTCAAGGCCTCACAGCCCTTGCACACCCTGCCTATCAACGTCCTGGTCTAGGACGACCCTTCAGGGAGGTTAAACCTCCGGGAAGTCTCATCTTGAGGCAAGTTTCCCGCTTAGATGCTTTCAGCGGTTATCTCTTCCGCACGTAGCTACCCGGCGATGCCACTGGCGTGACAACCGGTACACCAGGGGTGCGTCCACTCCGGTCCTCTCGTACTAGGAGCAGCCCCCCTCAAACTTCCAACGCCCACGGTAGATAGGGACCAAACTGTCTCACGACGTTTTAAACCCAGCTCACGTACCACTTTAAATGGCGAACAGCCATACCCTTGGGACCGGCTACAGCCCCAGGATGTGATGAGCCGACATCGAGGTGCCAAACTTCCCCGTCGATATGAACTCTTGGGGGAATCAGCCTGTTATCCCCGGCGTACCTTTTATCCGTTGAGCGATGGCCCTTCCATACAGAACCACCGGATCACTTTGACCTGCTTTCGCACCTGCTCGACTTGTCAGTCTCGCAGTCAAGCCACGCTTTTGCCAATGCACTTTGAGCACGATTTCCGACCGTGCCTAGCGTGACCTTCGCACTCCTCCGTTACTCTTTGGGAGGAGACCGCCCCAGTCAAACTGCCTACCATGCACGGTCCCCGACCCCGTCAACGGGCCTAGGTTAGAACCGCAACGAAATCAGGCTGGTATTTCAACGTCGGCTCCACCGGATGACTAGCGTCCCGGCTTCAAAGCCTCCCAGCTATCCTACACAGATCGGGTCACAGTCCAATGCAAAGTTACAGTAAAGGTTCATGGGGTCTTTCCGTCTAGCCGCGGGTAGATTGCATCTTCACAAACATTTCAACTTCGCTGAGTCTCAGGAGGAGACAGTGTGGCCATCGTTACGCCATTCGTGCGGGTCGGAACTTACCCGACAAGGAATTTCGCTACCTTAGGACCGTTATAGTTACGGCCGCCGTTTACCGGGGCTTCGATCAAGAGCTTGCACCCCATCACTTAACCTTCCGGCACCGGGCAGGCGTCACACCCTATACGTCGACTTCCAACGTCTTAGCAGAGTGCTGTGTTTTTGATAAACAGTCGCAGCCACCGATTCTCTGCGGCCTCATTCGGCTCCACGGGCACGCCCTTCACCTACCAGAGGCACACCTTCTCCCGAAGTTACGGTGTCAATTTGCCGAGTTCCTTCTCCTGAGTTCTCTCAAGCGCCTGAGAATTTTCATCCTGCCCACCTGTGTCGGTTTGCGGTACGGTCCCGACGGGCTGAAGCTTAGTGGCTTTTCCTGGAAGCAGGGTATCTGCAGCTTCGGGGAGTAAAACTCTCCTGGTCCCGCGTCTCAGGGTAACGACCCCCCGGATTTCCCTAAGGGATCCACCTACACGCTTCACCAGGACGTCCAACACCCGGTCTGCATAACCTTCTCCGTCCCCACATCGCACCCGCCGGCGGTTCCGGAATATTGACCGGATTCCCATCAGCTACGCATCTCGGCCTCACCTTAGGGGCCGACTCACCCTGCGCCGATGAACGTTGCGCAGGAAACCTTGGGCTTTCGGCGAGAGGGCTTTTCACCCCCTTTATCGCTACTCATGTCAGCATTCGCACTTCCGATACCTCCAGCAAGCCTCACGACACACCTTCGCAGGCGTACGGAACGCTCCTCTACCGCCGCAGTAATCCCCTCAGAGCACTCTTGCAAGTGTCCGCGCACGCAAACACACACGCGCACGCACGCACGCTGCGAATGACCTCTCGCAACGCCTCAAGAACCCTCTCAGGTGGATTACTGCGACCCGCAGCTTCGGTTATTGGCTTGAGCCCCGTTACATCTTCCGCGCAGGACGACTTGATCAGTGAGCTATTACGCTTTCTTTAAAGGATGGCTGCTTCTAAGCCAACCTCCTGACTGTCTGTGCCTTCCCACCTCGTTTTCCACTTAGCCAATATTGGGGACCTTAGCTGGCGGTCTGGGTTGTTTCCCTCTTGACCCCGGACGTTAGCACCCGTGGTCTGTCTGCCGTGCTCTACTCGTCGGTATTCGGAGTTTGCCATGGTTTGGTAAGCCTATAGCGGCCCCCTAGCCATAACAGTGCTCTACCCCCGAAGGTAATACGCGACGCACTACCTCAATAGTTTTCGAGGAGAACCAGCTATCTCCGGTTTTGTTTAGCCTTTCACCCCTATCCACAGCTCATCCCCGACCTTTTCAACGGGCGTGGGTTCGGCCCTCCAGTAGGTGTTACCCCACCTTCAGCCTGGCCATGGATAGATCAACCGGTTTCGGGTCTACGCCCAGCTACTGAACGCCCTGTTCAGACTCGCTTTCGCTGCGCCTCCGGCATCAAGCCTTAAGCTCGCAACTGAACGTAAGTCGCTGACCCATTATACAAAAGGTACGCCGTCACCCCTTGCGAGGCTCCGACTGTTTGTATGCATGCGGTTTCAGGTTCTATTTCACTCCCCTCCCGGGGTTCTTTTCGCCTTTCCCTCACGGTACTGGTTCACTATCGGTCGATAACGAGTATTTAGCCTTGGAGGATGGTCCCCCCATCTTCAGACAGGATTTCACGTGTCCCGCCCTACTTGTCTCGAGCTCAGTTCCACACTCACGTTTTCGCGTACGGGGCTATCACCCTCTGCGGCCGGCCTTTCCAGACCCTTTCGCTAACGCGCGTGCTAAAACTCGACGGCTGGTCCCATTTCGCTCGCCACTACTTTGGGAATCTCGGTTGATTTCTGTTCCTCCGGTTACTGAGATGTTTCAGTTCTCCGGGTTCGCTCCTGGCACCCTATGGATTCAGGTGCCGGTGACCCTCACGGGCCGGGTTTCCCCATTCGGAAATCTGCGGATCAGCGCCCATTTGCCGGCTCCCCGCAGCTTATCGCAGGCTGTCGCGTCCTTCATCGCCTGTTATCGCCAAGGCATCCACCGCATGCACTTATTCGCTTGACCCTATAACCCTGCCCCCTTCAGACCCTCTTCGGACCCAAGGAACAACAGAAGCTACAAGGCTTCTCTTCATAAGCGCTTGTGCGCACTTGCGCCCTTTTGACTTGCGCAAATGCACGATGCAATACATACACCCAGTGTCCTCGCAGAACGGCCACGCACCCCATACCACCGGGCACGCACCCCTCCACAAGAACTACCTTCATGTTTCCCGAATTGTTAAAGATCAGCCGAATCTCCGACCTCCGAAGAAGCCAGAACAGAACCAAGGCCTCGCCTTCGCTCTGTTATGCCCTCTTGCCTGCATGCGCCGGCTCCCGCCGCCCTCCAGCACCTGGTGGAGCCAACCGGGATCGAACCGGTGACCTCCTGCTTGCAAAGCAGGCGCTCTCCCAGCTGAGCTATGGCCCCGTGTGACCCTCTCGTGATTTCTCGCCCCCCACGCCCGAGTCGGTAAGTGGTGGGTCTGGATGGATTTGAACCATCGACCCCACGCTTATCAAGCGTGTGCTCTGACCAACTGAGCTACAGACCCCGCAGGCAAGGCGCGCTGCGCCAGACGATACAACCGATAGATGGTGGGAACTGCAGGATGACGCTTCTCTAGAAAGGAGGTGATCCAGCCGCACCTTCCGATACGGCTACCTTGTTACGACTTCACCCCAGTCACGAATCTCACCGTGGTCGGCGCCCCCCTTGCGGTTAGGCTACCGGCTTCTGGTGAAACCCGCTCCCATGGTGTGACGGGCGGTGTGTACAAGACCCGGGAACGTATTCACCGCGACATGCTGATCCGCGATTACTAGCGATTCCGACTTCACGCAGTCGAGTTGCAGACTGCGATCCGGACTACGACGCGCTTTCTGGGATTGGCTCCACCTCGCGGCTTGGCAACCCTCTGTACGCGCCATTGTATTACGTGTGAAGCCCTACCCATAAGGGCCATGAGGACTTGACGTCATCCCCACCTTCCTCCGGTTTGTCACCGGCAGTCTCATTAGAGTGCCCAACTAAATGTAGCAACTAATGACAAGGGTTGCGCTCGTTGCGGGACTTAACCCAACATCTCACGACACGAGCTGACGACAGCCATGCAGCACCTGTGTTCCCGTTCCCTTTCGGGCACAGCCCCATCTCTGGAGCCTCCAGGACATGTCAAGGGTAGGTAAGGTTTTTCGCGTTGCATCGAATTAATCCACATAATCCACCGCTTGTGCGGGTCCCCGTCAATTCCTTTGAGTTTTAACCTTGCGGCCGTACTCCCCAGGCGGTCGACTTCACGCGTTAGCTTCGTTACTGAGAGTGTCAAACCCCCAACAACCAGTCGACATCGTTTAGGGCGTGGACTACCAGGGTATCTAATCCTGTTTGCTCCCCACGCTTTCGTGCATGAGCGTCAGTATTAACCCAGGGGCCTGCCTTCGCCATCGGTATTCCTCCTGATATCTACGCATTTCACTGCTACACCAGGAATTCTAGCCCCCTCTGCCATACTCAAGCCTTGCAGTCCCAAATGCCATTCCCAGGTTAAGCCCGGGGCTTTCACATCTGGCTTACAAAACCGCCTGCGCACGCTTTACGCCCAGTAATTCCGATTAACGCTCGCACCCTACGTATTACCGCGGCTGCTGGCACGTAGTTAGCCGGTGCTTATTCTTCCGGTACCGTCAGTAGTCGCGGATATTCACCACGACCGTTTCGTTCCGGACAAAAGAGCTTTACAACCCGAAGGCCTTCTTCACTCACGCGGAATGGCTGGATCAGGGTTTCCCCCATTGTCCAAAATTCCCCACTGCTGCCTCCCGTAGGAGTCTGGGCCGTGTCTCAGTCCCAGTGTGGCTGATCATCCTCTCAGACCAGCTACCGATCATCGCCTTGGTAAGCCTTTACCCCACCAACAAGCTAATCGGACATCGGCCAACCCAATCGCGCAAGGCCTTGCGGTCCCCTGCTTTCCCCTCTCGGGCTTATGCGGTATTAATCCGGCTTTCGCCGGGCTATCCCCCACGACATGGACATGTTCCGATGCATTACTCACCCGTTCGCCGCTCGCCGCCAGGTTGCCCCGCGCTGCCGCTCGACTTGCATGTGTAAAGCATTCCGCCAGCGTTCAATCTGAGCCAGGATCAAACTCTTCAGTTCAATCCATCAAAACTCACAAAAGAATCACTTGGATTCAAAAGTGAGTACTGCAAGATGCTTGTTTCACGGTCACCGCAAAAATCACGGCTCCCGCTTGCGCACCCACAGAACCCACCTCTATCGGCTGTAACTTGTTAAAGAGCGCTTGCGCCGCCAGCCCGGAACTGCCCTTGGGTTTAGAGGCGAAAAGACTGCGATTATAGCGCGTTTCTGGAACCGGTCAAGCACACCCAAGTCAGGGGGCAGCCCGAAGGCTGACCCGAGCGAACTTGCGCTTCCCGACCTGGAGCACATAGGTCTCTCCCGCCACGAGCCGCAGAGCCTTGTTCGTCACTTTCTCGCCGTCTACCTTCACGCCGCCCTGCTCGATCATCCTCACGGCCTCGGACGTGCTCGAGCAGACCCCGGAGGATCGGAGCACCTGGGCAATAGCCCCCCCTTCGGCGGACACTCCAATGACCAGAACAGGAAGGTCGGCGGGGATCTCCCCGTGCCGAAAACGGGCCTCAAAGGCCTCGAGCGAGCGCGTTGCTGCAGCCCGATCGTGAAAGCGAGCGGTGACTTCCTGGGCGAACCTCACCTTCACATCCCTGGGATTCGACCCGCTTTCGACAGCGCGCTTCCATCCATCAATGGTGTCGAGCGACTCGAACGAAAGCAGCTCGATATATCGCCACATCAGCTCGTCCGAAATGCTCATGAGCTTGCCGAACATCTCCTCGGCCGGATCCTGGATGCCCACGTAGTTACCCAGGGACTTCGACATCTTGTGGACCCCGTCCAACCCTTCCAGGAGAGGCATCGTGATGATGACCTGCGGTTCCTGTCCGTGGTGCTTCTGGAGTTCGCGCCCAACCAGCAGGTTGAACTTCTGGTCGGTACCGCCGAGTTCCACGTCCGCCTTCATTGCCACCGAGTCGTATCCCTGCATGAGCGGGTAGAGAAACTCGTGGATGGAGATCGGGCGCTGCTCGGCATATCGCCTCGAGAAATCGTCTCTCTCCAGCATTCGGGCCACGGTGGAGGTGGCGGCGAGCTTTATCATTCCGGCGGCGCCAAGCGCGTTGCACCAAGTGGAGTTGAAGAGAATCTCCGTCTTGCCGGGATCGAGGACCTTGAAGACCTGCGACTTGTAGGTCTCCGCGTTCTCGGCAATCTGCTCCGGAGTCAGCGGCGGACGCGTGGCATTTCGGCCGCTCGGATCGCCAATCATTCCGGTGAAATCCCCAATCAGGAACATCACATGGTGCCCCAACTCCTGGAACTGGCGCATCTTGTTGAGCACGACGGTATGGCCGAGATGGAGATCGGGGGCCGTCGGATCGAAACCCGCCTTGACGCGAAGCGGCCTTCCTTTGGCGGCCTTCCGGAACAGGTCCTCTTCAATGATCACCTCGTGGGTGCCGCGACGAATGATCTCGAGGTCCCGCTGTTGACTCATTGATTTGATTCCGTTTTTTCCAGAATGGGAGGGATTTCTGCTATCCTGCAGGCTTTGGCCCACACCCTGCTGATGAGCATCGAGAAGGTCGCCATTCTAGCGCAGCGCTTCGCAAGCCTTCTGCCGGTGAGGCAGCTGGCCTTCGGCGCATTCCTGCTTGGCGTTCCGGCGCTGGGAGTCGTCACCGCTTTTGGAATTGCCCCCGGAGCCATTGCGGACAGCCTCGAGCGCTCGATGGTGGTTGCGGACCTTCCCCTTCAAGAGTTCCTGCCTCGTGATGCGCCCTCGACGCACCGGTTTGCGAGTCAGGAGCGCGTACTGCGCGGAGATACCGTCGCCAGCCTGTTCGAACGTCTCGAAATCAACGGTGGCGGTGCTATCGCCTTTCTTCGTGCTGATCCCGTCGGTCGCCAGATCTTCCGAAAGATGATTCCCGGACGAACCATGCAGGCGGAGACGGATGAAGATGGGAATCTCTTGTCGCTTCGCTACTTCGTCGGACCGGACACGGTTTTCGAAGTATCGCGAGAGCCGGATGGCTATAGGGCCATAGAGCGCGCTTCCGCCGGCTCACCTTTGGTGTTCTACAAGTCGGCAACGATCACGACTTCACTGTTTGCGGCGACGGATACCGCTGGCATTCCCGATGCCATCGCAATGCAGATAGCCCGTGTATTTGCGACCGACATCGATTTCCATGTGGACATTCGAAGCGGCGACAGTTTCTCCGTGATCTACGAAATGTCCTATGAAAGTGGCGAGCTCGTTTCACCCGGGCGAATCTTGGCGGCCGAGTTCGTGAACAGGGGCCATGCGTACACCGCCGTCTTGTTCCAGGATGGAGAAGGCGACTACGATTACTACGAACTCGACGGGACCAGCCGAGCCAAGGCATTTCTTCGATCGCCGGTCGAGTTCTCTCGGGTGAGTTCCGGCTTTGGCAGGCGCTTCCATCCGATCTTCAAGAACTGGCGCGCTCATACCGGTGCAGACTTCGCCGCACCAAAGGGAACGCGGGTGCTCGCGGCGGCCGACGGGTATGTGACTTTCGCAGGCCGCAAGAACGGCTATGGCAACACGGTCGAGCTGCGGCACGGGGGCGGAATATCGACCCTCTATGCACATCTCTCCGGATTTTCGCCTCGTGTCCGCTCGGGCGGGCGCGTGAAACAGGGCGATCCCATCGCCTTCGTGGGAGCCACCGGGTGGGCGACAGGCCCGCACCTCCACTATGAGTTCAAGATTTCCGGGGTTCACCAGGATCCGATGAAGGTTGTCCTTCCCAAGGCGACTCCGGTCCCGGCGAGCCTGAGACCGCGATTCGACGTAGAGGCGGCCGGCGCGGGCGCGCGAATCGCGATGGTTCGCGGAACCACTTCCCTCAGATTCGAGTAGCGTGCGCAGCCTCGCCATCGGCATCATGTCGGGCACGAGCCTCGACGGAGCCGACGCGGTTCTCGCCGATCTTTCAGGCCCTTCGCCAAGAGGCATCGCAACCTCTTTCGTTCCCTTCTCTCCAGCCTTGAAGGCGCGGCTCCTGGACCTGTGCCTGCCGGGAAAGGACGACCTCGACGCCTCAGGGGTGTGCTCGGTGGAGCTTGCGGAGATCTATGCCGACGCTGTAGGGCGGCTGTTGAATATCGCTCAGGTGCCGGCGAACGCCGTTCAAGTCATCGGATGCCACGGCCAGACCGTCAGGCACCGACCGGAACTCGGCTACACGATCCAGCTGAACGATCCGGCGCGATTGGCTGATCGGACGGGGATAGACGTGGTCGCGGATTTCCGGCGTCGCGATGTTGCGGCCGGCGGCCAAGGCGCTCCCCTGGTTCCCCTCTTTCACGACTCGGCATTTCGCCACGAATCCCGCCATCGGGTCATCGTGAACATCGGCGGGATGAGCAACATAACCTCGCTTCGCCCTGGGCAGCTCGTATCCGGTTTCGACTGCGGCCCCGGAAATGTCCTGATGGACGCGTGGGTAAAGCGGCACTGCGGCGCCGATTTCGACGAATCGGGGCGCTGGGCGTCCGAGGGAAAAGTAAACTTGCGCCTCCTTGCAGAATTCCTGGAGGAGCCGTTCCTTGGTGCAAGCCCTCCCAAGAGCACCGGTCGGGAGCTGTTCAATGTCGACTGGCTGCGTGCACATGAGGTCGAGCGATACCCACCCGCCGACGTCCAGGCAACGCTTCTCGAATTCACCGCGACGACCATCGTGGGCGCGATGAACAGCTATTGCATCGGTTTCGACGAAGTCTATCTCTGCGGAGGGGGGGTGCGGAATCGGGCGCTGGTGTCGAGAATCGCCCAGATGACTTCACCCCGACCAACTCGAAGCACCGACGACCTCGGCGTTCCTGCGGCGCACGTGGAGGCGATGGCCTTCGCATGGCTGGCCGTCAAGTGCGTCCGGCGCGAAGCGGTCCATCTGTCAAGCGTCACCGGCGCTTCCCACCCCTGCATCCTGGGCGCGATCTACCCTGCCTGAAAGCGAAGGGGGGGCCGCAGCCCCCCCGAGATGCGACAGTATCGGGCGTCTACGAAGAGAAGGACGACCCGCAGCCGCACGTTGAGGAAGCGTTCGGATTCTTGATCACGAACTGCGCCCCCTCGAGGCCTTCCGAGTAGTCAATCTCTGCACCAACGAGGTACTGGTAGCTCATCGGGTCGATGAGCAGGCTTACCCCGTTCTTCTGCATGACCGTGTCATCCTCGTTCGCGACCTCGTCGAACGTGAAACCGTACTGCAAGCCCGAACAGCCGCCACCGGTCACGAAAACACGAAGCTTGAGCTCGGTATTGCCCTCTTCCTCGATCAGCGACTTCACCTTGTTGGCGGCGTTGTCGGTGAAGACAAGCGGGTCGGGCATCGTCGTGGACATATCGTTCATGAAAGTCTCCTGTTGAGTGATACCCGCTTCAATCGGAAGCGCCGCTCGCGGGCTTGAATTCGACGATCTTCTCGTTCTTCTGGGGGTTCTCGTACAAGAGCCGCCCCATGACGATCGCGCCAACATGGACCTCGATCGACTTGTAGGCCACATCGCCTGTGACCCGCGCCTTCGGGAGAAGTTCGACATACTCCGTTGCCCGGATCGGCCCCGCCACGGTGCCGTTCACGACCACGTGCGCCACATCGATCTCGCCCTCGACCTTGGCGAGCTCGGACACGACAAGCGTTCCAGGCTTGCTTCCGGTCGCCTTCACGTTTCCCTTGACATGCCCGTCTATTCGAAGGCCTCCGACAAAGGAGATGTTTCCCTCTATCGTCGTTCCCACGCCGATCAGGCTGTCTATGGGACTTGGCTTGTTGCCCTTGCCAAACATGGCATCCCCTATTGGACGTTGACGCTCCGTGAGAGTTTAACCTGTCCCCCGGGAAGCGCAATAACCCGGACCTCGTACCCCTTGAGGGTAGCCCCCTCTGGAATCCGGAACCGCCCTTCGACCTTCTGATAGAAGCGGAACTCCACCCCCCCCTCTCCCTCACCGGACTGGGATTCGGGAAAGGCAAGCGTCGCCACGTTTCCCTGGTGGGCCACGCGCGCCAGCAGCTGAATCCTGCCCTTGAAATCCTGCTTTCGCTGCCCACCCTGGGTGAGGAGCATTCGGTAACGGTATTCGTTGGACTGGCCGTCCTGTTCCACTTTCAGGTTCGCGATTCCCAGGCCCTCCGGCGTCGCACCGGACGACATGATGTTGCGAAGGAACCCGAGGTCTTCCTTCAGGGTGGCGTTTTCATCCTGAAGCTGCGTGACGTTGCGCGCGAGTTCGTTCTGCGCAGCCTTGTCAATGGCCACTTGCCGCTCGAGTTCGGCCACGCCCGCCCTTGCGGTCTCCAGGTCCCGCTTAAGGCGGGCGTTTTCGTCCCCGAGCGCGGCGATCTGCTGCTTCGCCTCTTCGCGGTCGAACCCGGTGATGCGGTAGCTGTTCTCGACCACCCACCACACCGTTGCCGCAACGGCAGCCATCATCGCGATGTTCAGCAGCCAGCGCCAGTACCACGCGAGGTGGGACCGAATCGTCATCCGCGACGAGCGGATACCGAAATTGCTGCGAAGGCGCCGGGCGAAACCTCTCACGGCAACAGGGCCGCGTGCTCGAGCCCTCGGCTCTCGGGAAATCCAAACGCGATGTTCATGTTCTGGACCGCTTGTCCTGCGGCGCCCTTCACGAGATTGTCCTCTACCGCAAGGACGACGAGCGTGTCGCCTCCCGGGGGCCGGTGAACCGCGATTCGGCACATATTCGAGCCCCTCACCCACCGTGTTTCCGGCTGCGAACCGGCGGGAAGGACATCCACGAAGGCTTCTCCCGAGAATCGCGACTCGAACAGCTTCTGGAAGTCGGCCTCTTTCGTTATGCGGGCATACACCGTCGCGAGAATCCCGCGATTCATCGGAGCGAGGTGCGGGACGAACGTCAGGCCAACGTCCTTCCCCGCCGACTGCGTCAGTCCCTGCACAATTTCCGGGTGGTGGCGATGCCCCATCACTGCGTAAGCCTTGAAGTTGTCTGATGCTTCGGAGAACAGGAAGTCGACTTCGGCTTTTCGTCCCGCGCCGCTGACCCCAGATTTGGCGTCTGCAATGAGATGGTTGCAGTCGACGAGGTCAGTCTCGACCAGGGGAATCAGCGCAAGCTGCACCGCGGTTGCATAGCAGCCGGGATTGGCGACGAGACGTGCGCCGCGGATCCTGTCCCGATTCACCTCTGGCAGGCCATAAACCGCCTCGGCGACGAGGTCAGGAGCCGCATGCTTCACCTTGTACCAGCGTTCCCAGGTGGCTATGTCCTGAAGCCGGAAGTCAGCGGAAAGATCGATGACCTTGACGCCTGCCTCGAGCAACGGGCGAACCTGTCCCATCGCGACGCCGTTCGGCGTTGCAAAGAACACGCAGTCGCAAGAGGACAGGTTGGTGGACGCGGGGTCGCTGAAATCGATGCCGACACGGTTTCGCAGGGAGGGAAAGTATCGTGCGACCGGCGTGCCCGCCTCGCCACGCGACGTGATCGCCAGTATTTCGACATCGGGATGGCCGGCCAGGAGCCTCAGGAGCTCCACGCCCGTGTACCCGGTGCCTCCGACAATTCCAACCCGAATCATTCGTCGATTCCTTTCTTGCCGGTCGCCCAGAGCATGCTCGCGTTACGCGAACGAAAAAGCCGCCTTGCGAGGCGGCTTTGTCGTGTTCGGGCGAAACCGGACAGCGATCTCCCGCCTTAGCGTTTCGAGTATTGTTTGCGGCGCCGCGCCTTGTGGAAACCGACCTTCTTGCGCTCGACCTCGCGTGCATCTCGCGTCACGAGCCCGGCTTTCGACAGGGCCGGTTTCAGTGTCGGATCGTACTCGATAAGGGCCCGTGTGATGCCGTGGCGAACGGCGCCTGCCTGCCCGGATTCCCCGCCGCCGAACACGTTGACCTTGATGTCGAATGTCTGAGCGTGATTCGTCAGTTCCAGAGGCTGACGCACGATCATGCGACCCGTCTCCCTCGAGAAGTACTCGTCGAGCGGTTTCTCGTTCACCGTGATCTGGCCCTTGCCGGCCTTGATGAAAACTCGCGCCACGGCGTTCTTGCGACGGCCGGTGCCATAGTTGTAATTGCCTATCATGGTCGTCGCTCCTTAGATCTCGAGGGCTTTGGGCTGCTGTGACGTGTGCGGATGCGCGGGGCCGGCGTAGATCTTCAGCTTCTTGATCATTGCATAGCCGAGGCGCCCCTTGGGCAGCATGCCCTTCACGGCGAGCTTCAGGACCCGGTCGGGATGTCTCGCCTGGAGCTTGTCAAACGTCGTTTCGTAGATGCCGCCGGGATACGTCGAATGGCGGTAGTACTTCTTGTCGCTTGCCTTCGCGCCCGTGACGCGCAACTTCTCCACGTTCACGATCACGATGTAATCGCCGGTGTCGACGTGCGGGGTGAATTCGGGCTTGTGCTTGCCGCGGAGCCGGCGTGAAACCTCGACGGCGAGACGTCCCAACACCTTGTCGGTTGCGTCAACGACATACCAGTCCCGCCTGACTTCCCGCGGTTTGGCGGAAATAGTCTTCATGATGGTCCTTCTCGTTATGGCGCCCCTGGGTGCTCCCGGCTCGCGCCGGAAATACTTTGGGCCCCTTGTTTGGGAGTTGCGAACCCGAAATTATAGGGAAATCAGGCTCTTGTGTCAAAGTTGCGCGCAGGGAGGCCCCGGGGACGCAAGCGGGCCCCTCGGATAGAATTCATGGACCTCTCCTGCGAACCACCATGGACTCAAGACGCTTCGAGCAGTATGCACAGGCAACCGGCATAGCCCTTCTGGTGATTGGCTGCTTTCTGGTTTTCCGACCCTTTCTCGCGGCCCTGTTCTTCGCGGCAGTGCTGTGCCTATCGACCTGGCCCGCCTTTCGCTGGATGAAGGATCGCCTCGGCGGGCGGCGCGCATGGGCTGCCCTGTTTTTTGCGCTGGGAATGCTCCTCGCCATCGCGCTTCCCGTAGCCCTGGTTGCGTACAGCCTCGTGACCAACTCTGCCCAGGTGATCGACATGGTCCGCGGTTTCCTCGACCGCGGGCCGATCGAGCTTCCGGCGTGGCTGACGGGCCTGCCTTACGCGGGGAGCTGGATCGACGAATACTGGCACCGGCTGATTGGCAGTCGCGAAGAGCTGGTCGGGTTGGGCAAGCGCATGGCCGAGCCGGCCCGGGGATTTCTCCTGGCCGCGGGTTCGGCCGCGGGAGAGGGTCTGCTGCAGATCCTGGTTGCGATCTTCGTCGCCTTCTTCTTCTACCGGGACGGCGAAGACCTTGCCCGGCTGGTCCAATCGGGGATGACCCGGCTTGCGGGTTCGGAGCGCGGGATGGCCGTCATATCGACTGCGAGGAATGCCGTCATGGGCGTGGTCTATGGCCTGATCGGCACGGCACTTGCCCAGGCGGCAGTCGCGTTGGTCGGATTTCTCATTGCGGGCGTGCCAGGTGCCTTGCTGCTTTCCGCATTGACCTTTGTCCTTTCCCTCATTCCCATGGGTCCCGTGCTGATTTGGGGAGGCGCCGCGGCCTGGCTCTATGCCCAAGGCCAGTCCGGATGGGCGATTTTCATGGTCGCCTACGGCGCTCTTGTGATCAGCTCCGTAGACAACTTCGTCAAGCCGATCCTCATGAGCCGGGCAGGAGGCCTGTCGATGCTGCTCGTGGTCCTGGGGGTGTTCGGCGGGGCCATTTCGTTCGGGTTCATTGGTATCTTCATAGGGCCCGCCCTTCTTGCCGTCGGGTGGAGCCTCATCAACGTCTGGCTGGAAGCGCAGAACCTCACGGAGCCGCAATGAAGGCGCGCGTAAAGCTGGTGGAAGGCATCACCTTCATCGCAGAAAGCGGCAGCGGCCACGCAATAGTGATGGACGCGTCGCCCGACGTAGGTGGCCGCGATCTGGGATCTCGCCCGATGGAACTTGTCCTCATGGGTGCGGGCGGATGCAGCGCCATCGACGTGGTCCACATACTGAGGAAATCGCGACAGGACCTGGTCGATTGCGTGGTGGAACTGGAGGCGGAGCGTGCACCGGATGAGCCGAAGGTCTTTACGCGAATCCACATGCATTATGTGGTCACGGGACGGGGGCTGCTCCCCGCCCAGGTGGAGCGCGCGATCAAGCTGTCCAAGGAAAAGTACTGCTCGGCTACCATCATGCTGGCCAAGACCGCGGAGATCACCGCGGACTACGAGATCCGTGAAGCCTGAGTTCGTCTTGCGAAGCGCCTAGAAACGGTAGGCCGTTTCGGTCATCACCTTCGAAACAACTCGCATCGCTGTCCGGACCGATCGTGGCAGCTCCGCAGCGCCAAGAGCGCGGCCCGTGCTCGCGTGGTCGATCTCGTCTTCCCGCATCTGCAGGAGAATCGCCCGGCTGCGCGCGTCTCCGGAGGGAAGGCTTTCAAGGTGTCCATCGATGTGATTTTCGACCTGGCGCTCGGTCTCGACGAGAAAACCCATGCTCCATCGATCGCCGGCGGCGCCCGATAGAAGGCCCAGACCGAAGGAACCTGCGTACCAGAAGGGGGACAGGAGGCTGGGGCGCGAGTCGAGCTCCCGAAGGCGCTCGGCACACCAGGCGAGGTGGTCACGTTCCTCTGCTCCTGCCCTATCGAGCGCGTCGCGAACACGCGAGTCCCTGGCAACCAGTGATTGTCCCGCATACAGGGCCTGAGCGCAGACCTCGCCCGCGTGGTCCACGCGCATCAGGCCGGCGACGTGGCGAATCTCTTCGGGCTTCAAGGCACCCATTTGGCCTCCTCCCGGCGTCGCCCTGGATGCCGTGGCGGCGCCCGAAAGCGTGCGCAGGGCGTTGTCGGCTGCTGACAGGACGCGATCGATCGCGGTAAACATAGGTAAGGCGGCCTCGGGGGCGGTGGAAAGAAAAAGGGCGCGGCTTGCGCCGCGCCCTTTGCTGCCTTGTACGGCTCTGTCGAAACTATCAGAACACGTGCTTGATGCCGATCGCGAAGCCTTGCGGATCCTGACCCGTGCCACCAAGCTGGCCGGCACCGAAGCGGCAAACACCGGCCGCATTGTTGTCGACCTTCGTGTACAGGGCGACGAGCTGCGAGCGCTTGGACCAGTTGTAGAAGTAGCCGAAGGAGTCGACGTCGCACTCGGGCTGAAGCGCAGCGCCGGTGACGCCGCCGTCCTTCGATTCCTGGTGCTGGTAAGCGAGCTGGTGCTTGCCCATCGTGTACAGGACGCTGGCGAGCCAGTTCTTCTGCTTCGTCGAACCGGTCTTCTTGATTTCCTCGGCCATCGCCGCGAGCTTGAAGCTGCCCCAGGTGAATTCGCCGGTGATCTCGTTGCCTTCTTCCTTGGAGACGGTCGCCGAAACGTCCTTGTGCTTCTCGTAGCCGTACTGGAGCTTGACCGGGCCCTTGGCGTAAACCACGTTGGCCGAGAAGGTCGACGGGTTCAGCGACGCGGTCTTACCTTCGTTGGCGGTCTGGGCGAACTTCGCGGAGAACCCAGCCCACGTCGGCGTCCAGTACTGGAGCACGTTCTGCTCGCGGCGGTCGAAGTTGCCGCGGTCGTGCAGGGCGGACGTGATGCCGGCGATGGTCAGGTCACCCCAGACGTCGGGGCCGTAACCCACGACCTTGTACGGCGTGTCCCAGCGACCCATCACGAAGCTGCCCCAGCCACCTTGCAGGCCGACGCCGCTGTTGCGGGTCGCGAACGTGGTGGAGTTCGACTCGGGGTTGAACGCGGTTTCGAGCTGGAAGAAGGCCTTCAGGCCGCCACCCAGGTCTTCGGTGCCACGCACGCCGAGAAGCGACGACTGATCGCTCACGCGCGAACGGCTGGCAACCGGGGCTGCTCCACCCTTCGCCTCGACCGACTCGAACATCACATAAACGCGCCCGTAGAGAGTCACGGGGTTCGCGGTCTGGGCCATGGCGGCCGGGGCGACGCAAGCGCCAGCCACTGCCAGAGCCATCAGTTTCTTGTTCATCAAAATCTCCTTTGTTGAAGTGAGGCCGAATTCACTTAAAGCGCTTGGGAACCTCGAGGGGATCTTCGCCCCGATTCTTGGCACTTCTCCCAGATATTTATTGAGAAGCCAGTAGCATGATGCCAAAGCCGGGGCCTTCTCTCAAGGGGGGGGTGGGAAATGTGCAACAAACCCCGGGGGCTGTTGCGTCGTTGCAACGCTTTACCCAGGGGGTAAAAAAAGGCGGGAAAGCGCCAATCCGGGGTCGGCCGCAGCCATCAGCGACCCCCCTATTAAGTATGCGCTCACATTCGCTGCACGCAAGCGCCGTAAGTCGTCCTGCGTAGAGATTCCACTTTCCGCAACCAGCAGTTTTTCGGCTGGAACCCGCTTTGCGAGTTCGATCGAGGTCTCCAGGCGGATCTCGAAAGTGCGCAGATCCCGGTTGTTCACGCCAACCAGACCCGTGGAAAGCGCGAGCGCCCTGTCCAGTTGGCCGGCATCGTGGGATTCCACGAGAACGTCCATTCCAAGGGAGGTCGCCAGGACCTCGAGCTGGGAGAGGGTTGCGTCCGAAACGGCATCGACGATCAGGAGAATGCAATCCGCACCCCATGCCCGCGATTCCACCACCTGGTACGGATCGACCATGAAGTCCTTGCGGAGCACGGGCAGGCCACAAGCTGCCCTGGCCGCCTCCAGATCCGCCCGAGATCCCCCGAAATACTCGCGGTCCGTGAGGACCGAAAGACAGGCAGCCCCATTCGCGGCATACGATTCCGCAATGCGCGCCGGGTCGAGATCCGCACGGATGACCCCTTTGCTAGGACTCGCACGTTTGAACTCCGCGATGACTGCAGGCTTCCCGGCGGCCACGCGAGCCCGCATGGACGCAGCGAATCCCCTCGGCGGCGAAGCTTTCAGTGCGCGCCGCTCGAGCTCCGCCATCGGCACGGCGGCCCGTGCCGCCTCCACCTCCTGCCGTTTGGTGGCGAGGATTCTCTGAAGGATGTCGGTCAAGCCTTCCCCTCCTTCGCAAAGGCTTGCGTGAAGGAAACCAGCCTGTCCAGTTTCGCCTTGGCCGCGCCCGAGACGATGGCCTCCCGTGCCTGCGCCACACCATCCCAGAGGCTTTCCGCAATTCCGCAGACATAGAGGGCAGCCGCCGCGTTGAGGAGCACCACGTCACGGGACGGACCCGGTTCTCCCGCGAGAACCGCCAGGACCCGTGCCTTCGACTCGGTGGGGCCGGACACCTGGATTTCCTCGATGGGCGCCGTATCCAGCCCGAACTGCTTCGGCTCCAACACGTACTCCGTGATGAATTCGTGCTTCAGCTCAGAGACGTTCGTGGGGCCCGTGATCGTGATCTCGTCGAGCCCGTCGTGGCCGTGCACGGTGAGCACATGCCGGCTTCCCAGGAGCTTGAGCACCCGGGCCTGGATGCCGACCAGGTCCGCATGGAACACCCCCATGACCTGGTTAGGTGCTCCCGCAGGATTGGTGAGCGGCCCCAGGATATTGAGGATCGTGCGCATGCCGAGTTCCTTGCGCACGGGCGCCGCGTGCTTCATGGCCGGATGGTGGCTCGGCGCGAACATGAACCCGAGCCCGACTTCGCGCATGCACAGCGAGACCTGTTCCGGGGACAGCGACAGATTCACGTCCAAACTCTCGAGAACATCCGCGCTACCCGACTTCGACGACACCGAGCGCCCGCCGTGCTTGGCCACCCGCGCGCCTGCCGCCGCCGCGACAAAAGCCGCAGTGGTTGAAATGTTGAACGTGTGCGACTTGTCGCCACCGGTTCCGCAGGTGTCCACGAGATGCTCGAGGCCTGAGGAGTCCACCTTCGTGGAAAACTCCCGCATCACCGACGCGGCCGCCGCGATCTCCGATACCGACTCCGTCTTCACGTGCAGCCCCATGAGAATGGCGGCAAGCTGGACCTGCGACACGCCCCCTTCCATCACCTGGCGCATGAGATCGACCATCTCGTCGTAGAAGATCTCGCGCTTGTCGCAAAGACGATTGATCGCTTCCTGGGCGGTGAACATGGCGCTACTCCTGGATGAGAAAGTTCCGGAGCAGGTCGTGGCCGTGCTCCGTGAGAATCGATTCGGGATGGAACTGAACGCCTTGTACCGCCATCTCGCGGTGACGAACACCCATGATCTCGCCGTCGTCGGTCCACGCCGTGACTTCGAGTTCGGAAGGGCAGCTCTCGCGCTCGATGGCAAGCGAGTGGTAACGGGTTGCCTGGAAGGGGGACGGAAGCCCGCGGAACACGCCCTTGCCCGAATGATGGATCGGCGAGACCTTGCCGTGCATAAGCGCCTTCGCGTGGACCACGCGCCCTCCGAAAGCCTGGCCTATCGCCTGGTGCCCGAGGCAGACGCCCAGAAGGGGCACTTTCCCCGCGAACCGGGCGATGGCCTGCAGGGATATGCCGGCTTCGCTGGGCGTGCAGGGGCCGGGCGAGATGACGATCCGGGAAGGCGCGAGGCGTTCGATCTCCTCGACGCCGATTTCGTCGTTGCGAACGACGCGCACCTCCTCCCCGAGTTCGCCGAGGTACTGCACCAGGTTGTAGGTGAAGGAGTCGTAGTTGTCGATCATGAGCAGCATGGCCTGCTCCTCACGCAGCCGGGGCATCGAGCCCCGCGTTCACCAGTTCCGCGGCCGCGAGCAGCGCCCGCGCCTTGTTCCGCGTTTCCAGCCATTCCTGCTGCGGAATGGAATCCGCGACGATGCCGGCCGCGGCCTGCACGTGCAGTTCTCCGGACTTCACGACGCCCGTGCGGATCGCGATCGCGAGATCGAGGTTGCCGTTGAACCCGAGATAGCCCACCGCGCCTGCATAGACGCCGCGGCGCTCCGGCTCCAGCTCGTCGATGATCTCCATCGCGCGCACCTTCGGCGCCCCGGTCACGGTGCCGGCCGGAAACGTGGCGCGCAGCAATTCCATCGGCGTGAGGCCGGGCTCCACATCGCCTTCGACGTTCGACACCATGTGCATCACATGGGAGTAACGCTCCACGGCCATCTGTTCTGTCACACGCACGCTCCCTACGCGCGCTATCCGGCCGATGTCGTTTCGGCCGAGATCGATCAGCATGAGGTGCTCCGCCCTCTCCTTCGGGTCGTTCACGAGTTCGCGCTCCATGGCGTGGTCCTTCTCCGCCGTCGCGCCGCGCTTGCGCGTACCCGCGATGGGCCGGAGCGTGACCTTGTCCGCCTCGCGCCTCACGAGAATCTCGGGAGAGGCGCCGACCAGCTGGCTGTCGCCGAAGTCGAAATAGAACATGTAGGGCGAGGGATTGATCGAGCGCAGCGCCCGGTAGAGATTCAGGGGCGAACCCGCAAACGGCTGCGTCAGGCGCTGCGACACCTGGACCTGCATCACGTCGCCGTCGGTGATGTACCGCTTGGCTCTCGCCACGGCAGCGTAGAAGGATTCCTCCCCGATGTTGGACTTCGGCTCCCGCACGGCGCCCGGAGGAACGTGTTCCGGAAGCGACGCCGCCCCGCGAAGCTTCGCGCGAAGCTCCTCGAGCCGCGCGCGGGCGCGCCCGTAGGCGCCGCCCTCGCGGGCATCCGCGTAGACGATCAGGTGGACCTTGCCCGCCAGGTTGTCCACTACCGCCAGCTCGTCGGAAAGCAGCAGCCGGATGTCCGGAAGACCGATCGGGTCGGGGCGAGTGTCGTGCGCGAGTTTCCGCTCAATGTAGCGCACCGTGTCGTAGCTGAAGTATCCCGCCAGTCCGCCCGCGAAGCGAAGGCTGGAGGCAAGCGGAGCCGCGGCCACCCGCTTGAGATAGTCGTCCACGAACGCGAGCGGATCGCCCGCATCCCGCTCCTCCGCCACGCGACCATCCCGGATCAGTCGTGCTCGGCCCCGTGCCACCTCGATGCGTTCCCGGGAGGCGAGCCCGATGATCGAATAGCGGCCGAAGCGCTCACCCCCGATCACCGACTCCAGCAGGTAGGAACCCGGGGCGTTGGCGAGCTTGAGATACAGCGACAGCGGCGTGTCGAGATCGGCCAGCGTCTCGAGCGTGAGGGGAATCCGGTTGTAGCCGGCGCGGGCAAGCGCCAGGAAATCGTTTTCAGTCATGGTTCACCACGCGGTACGGTTCGAAGGACGATCGGGGCGGGACGCTTTCAGCGCCAGCTGTGCCATCGCCAGTCGAGCAGGGTTCCGCGAGGTGCCATGATGATTCTGTAGGTTTTCGAGCCCGGGTTTACGGCGCCATTGTAATCGATCTGGCTGCCTCCTCGATGCTCGCCACCACCGCGTCCGCGCCGAGCTCCTCGACCGCGAGTCCCTCGCGATAGCCGTAGGAGACCACCACGACCGGGCACCGGGCGGCACGCGCGGACAGCACGTCGTTCAGCGAATCGCCGACCACCAGCGTCTCCCGGGGATCCATGCCCAGCATCGCTGCCGCGTGGAGCATCGGGTCAGGGTGGGGCTTCTTGCGCTCGACGGTGTCCCCCGAAACCACGACGCCGAAAAATCGCCGGAGATCCGTGAGTTGCAGCAGCGGCTCCGTGAAGCGCCCGGCCTTGTTGGTGACGCACCCCATGGGGATGCCGGCCCGCTCGAGGAGGACGAGCCCGGCGACGACCCCGGGGTAGGGCCGCGAGCGATCCGCTATGCCCGCACTGTAGTGGCACTCGAATGCTTCAAGCGCGATCCGGCAGTCTTCCTCCGAACCGCCACCCGTGGCCTCGAGGCAGCGGCGCACGAGGTTCGCCACTCCCTTGCCCACGTAGTCGCGAATGCCATCCTCGTCGAGTTGTCGCCGCCCCAGGCCGGCGAGCATGCGGTTTGCGGCGACGGCGAGATCGGGTGCGGTGTCGACGAGCGTTCCATCCAGGTCGAACAGCGCGGCCCGGATGCGGCCTTCCGGGGCCCGCGTCGTCACGCCCGGGCGAGCGCTTCGCGCATCCGGCGAATCGCGTCCGCGCGGTCCGCTTCGCCGAAAACGGCCGATCCGGCAACGAAGGTGTCCGCACCCGCCTTCGCGATCGCCGCGATGTTGTCCGCCTTCACCCCGCCGTCGACCTCCAGCCAGATGTCGCGGCCGCTCGCCTCGATGCGCCGCCGGGCCTCGGCGACCTTGGCGAGCGCGGACGCTATGAAGGACTGCCCGCCGAAACCGGGGTTCACGCTCATGATCAGAATGAGGTCCACCTTGTCCATCACGTGGTCCAGCCATGCGAGCGGCGTGGCGGGATTGAACACGAGACCGGCCTTGCATCCGCTTTCTCGAATGAGCCCGAGCGTGCGGTCGACGTGCTCGCTCGCCTCCGGGTGAAAGCTGATGATCGACGCTCCGGCCTTCGCGAAGTCGGGAATGATCCGGTCCACGGGCTTCACCATCAGGTGCACGTCGATGGGCACGCTGCAGTGCGGCCGGATCGCCTCGCAGACCAGAGGGCCGACCGTGAGGTTGGGAACGTAATGGTTGTCCATCACGTCGAAGTGCATGAGATCGGCGCCGCCCGCGATCACGTCTCTCACCTCCTCGCCGAGGCGCGCGAAATCGGCGGAAAGCAGGCTGGGAGCGATGCGGAACATGAGGGTGCTTTCAAGTGACGCCGGATGACGAAATTCTACGCGATTCGCCCCGGTTTTTCGCCCCGCGTTTCCTGCTAACATCGACCCATGCCGGAACCGAAGAAATACATCATCGCCGTCACGGCGCACTCGACCTACCTGCCCGACCAATCGGACGAGGAGGACGACCGGTTCGTGTTCGCGTACACGATCCGCATCACGAACACGGGAAGCGTCGCCGCGCAGGTGGTGAGCCGCCACTGGATCATCACGGACGCCGACAACCAGGTGCAGGAGGTGCGCGGCATGGGCGTGGTAGGTGAACAGCCGGTGCTCAAGCCCGGCGACACGTTCGAGTATTCCAGCGGTTCCTCGATCCCGACGGCGGTCGGCACGATGCGCGGCAGCTACCAGCTGGTGGCCGAGGACGGCACGCGCTTCGAGGCGCCGATCCCGGAGTTCGCGCTCAGCGTGCCGCGCGTGCTGCACTAGTCACGCGGCGGCGGGTCCCTGTCCGCGGGCGGGCCGGCGCCTTCCTTCGGTTTCGACGCCTTCGGCATCGTCCACCAGACGATGCCCGCCGCGATCGCGAGCACCAGCGCCACTTCCAGGAACACCCAGACCATTTTCCGCCCCTACCCGACCATGACCGTTCCGGATTATAGAGCCGCCCCCAGAGACCTTTCCGCCGGAGTCGTCGTGGCGCCGCCCGTGCCGCCCCGATCGGCGCGCCGCGCGCGCGCTTTCACATGGGCCGGCCTCGCGCTCCTGGTCGCGTCCTGTGCGTCGCCGCCGGAAAAGGTCGCCGAAAAGCTCCCCGAAGCGCTCATTTGTCCGCCCGTGGCGAAGCCCGTTTGCCCGCCGGCGCCTCCCATAGCCCCGGCACCCGCGCCGGCACCGGTTCCCGTTCCCGTTCCGGAGGTCGAGTACCGCGGACGGCTGCAGCCCGCCTCCTGGATGGATATCCCCGACTGGAAGCGGGAGCCGCTCCGGGATTCGCTCGTGGCATTTGTCCGTGGCTGCGCCGCGCTCGCGAAGCAGGAGGCGTGGCAGCCGGTTTGCGAAGCCGCCGCATCCCTGGCCCCCGACACCCCGGAGGCGGACATCGCGAGGTTCTTCGAGAGGCAATTCGACCCGTACCAGGTGATCAACGCGGACGAGTCGACCTCCGGAATGGTCACCGGCTACTACGAGCCCTTGTTGCGGGGAGGTCGCACGCGCACCTCGAAATACCGCTACGCGATCTACGGGGTGCCCCAGGACCTGCTGGTCGTCGACTTGTCGTCGGTATACCCGGATCTCAAGCACAAGCGCCTGCGCGGGCGGATCGAGGGCAACCGCGTGGTCCCCTACCTGGCGCGGGGCGACATCGACAAGGACCCGGCCCCACTCAAGGGCCTCGAGATCGCCTGGGTCGACGACGCGGTGGAGCTGTTCTTCCTGCATATCCAGGGCTCCGGGCAGGTGCAGCTGGAAAACGGCGAGCGCGTGCGCGTGGGGTACGCGGATCAGAACGGCCACCCCTTCCGTTCGCTGGGACGGCTGCTCATCCGGCAGGGTGAGCTTCCGCCCGAGCGCGCCTCGATGCAGGGAATCAAGGACTGGGCGCGCCGCCATCCCTCGAAGGTGCAGCGCTTCATGAACGAGAATCCGAGCTTCGTGTTCTTTCGCGAGCTGCCCGGCGATCTTCCGGGGCCCATCGGCTCGCTCGGCGTGCCGCTCACCGCGGAGCGCTCGATTGCCGTCGACCCCCGCGTGATCCCGCTGGGCGTGCCCGTCTACCTCGCCACCACCTGGCCCAACTCGCCCCAGCCGCTCTCACGCCTGATGGTCGCGCAGGACACGGGCGGTGCAATCAACGGTGGCGTGCGCGCGGATTTCTTCTGGGGGTTCGGAGACGGCGCCGGGAACCAGGCGGGGAAGATGCGCCAGGCCGGGCGCATGTGGGTGTTGCTGCCGAAGGGCTACGCGCCTCCCTCGGCGGTTTCGTCCGGGACGAAATCCTAGGGCCTAGGCGCGGGGTGCCGGCGGAAATCGCCGGCGTCGGTTTCAGGGCCGGGACGCCTTCGCATCCGCGAGACGCTTCTCGAACGCCGCTATGGGCATCGCGCCGGGGACGCGCTCGCCGTCCTCGAAGAAGATCGTCGGCGTGCCGCTGATGCGCTTCTCGCGCCCGTAGGCGATGATCGTGTCGATCGGGGTCTGGCACGCTGCGCCACCCGCGGGAACCGTATCCTTGAGCATGAGGTCGAGCCAGGCCTTCGCGCGGTCCGGCGCGCACCACACCGCCTTCGACTTCTCCACGGAGTCCGGCGAGAGGATCGGGTAGAGGAACACGTACATCGTGAGGTCGCTGACTCCCGCGAGGTCGCGCTCGAATCGCTTGCAGTAGCCGCAGTTGGGGTCCTCGAAGATGGCGATGCGGCGCGAGCCGTTTCCGCGGACTATCTTGATCGCGGAGTCGAGCGGCAGCGTCTCGAACTTCACCGCCGAGAGCTTGCGCACCCGCGCCTCGGTCACGTTTTCTCTCGTCTTCGTGTCGATGAGGGAGCCCAGCAGGAGAAACGTCGTCTTCTCGTCGGTGTAGAAGACCTCGCCTCCCCCCGTCACCTCGACCAGGCCGCCGTAGCCGCTCTTGCGGGCGGTCTCGATCTGGGCATCGGGAAACTTCTTGCGAAGCTCGGCTTTCACGCGCTCGAGATCCTGGGCCGGGGCCGGCAGGGCTATCGCGAGGGCGAGGAATGCAGCGGAAAGGGAAGCGAGGAGGTTCATGGGGGTCTCGAAGGTTCCGGGATTGGGCCGTGGCCGGCCGGGGAAGTTCCCGGGTGAGGCGGACGGGATTATCGCATTGCACGGCTCGCGAGGAGCCGCTTGGCCCAGGCCGTCGAATCGACGGCCCGCAAACCGGCGTTTCGCACCGCGGCCGCGAGCGAGGCATCGAGGCCGAAGAGCCACTCCAGCCGGTCGGTGACGAACTGCATTGCGTCCACGTCCGCGCGACGCGCGCGCTCGTGCCGGCGCAGGAGCCCGAAGTCGCCGGGACGCTCGAGGGGCGAGCGCGCACCCAGCTCGCGCGCGAGGCTTCTTGCATCCTGGAATCCGAGGTTGACGCCCTGGCCCGCCAGCGGATGCACGCCGTGCGCCGCGTCCCCTACGAGCACCGCACCCGGCACTGCGATGCGGGGCACGCGAACGAGGCGCAGGGGAAACCGGGCCACGGCCGAGTCGAGCGCGAGATCGCCGAGCGCCGCGCCGCCGGCATCGCGGACCCTTCGTGCAAGGGCTTCGGGCTCCAGGGCGGCGAGCTCTTCGGCAAGCGTGTCCCGGGCCGACCAGACGATGGACATCCGGTCCCCGGGGAGCGGCAGCCACGCGAGGATTCCATCGGCCCGGAACCATTGGCGGGCCACCCCGGCCGCCGGCCGCTCGCAGCGGAAATGCGCCACCACCGCCGTCTCCGCGTAGCGCTTGTCTACCGAAGCAAGGCCCAGCTCGCGGCGCACCCAGGAATCGGCCCCGTCGGCGCCCACGAGGAGGTCTGCGGCAACCGCTTCGCCGCCGTCGAGGACGACCTCCGCCCCGCCGGGTCTCACGGCGATCGTGCCCGGTCGGCAGGCATTCGAAATCACGACGCCGCGTTCGCGGGCCGATTCCTCGATCGCGCGCGACAGGCGATTGCCTTCGGCTATCCACGCAAGCGCTCCGCCGCCCGGCGGGGCGAATTCGAGCCGGCTGGAGCCGTCGTCCCCGAAGATTTCCATGCGAGTGACGGCCGCGATGCGTTCCGCCGGCATGCGGCGCCAGGCGTCGATCTCGCCCAGGAACGCGCGAGACCCCGCGCTGAGCGCATAGACGCGGATGTCGAAGGGTTCGGGGTCGGCATCCAGCCTGGGTGGGCCGCTTTCGAGCACGCGAACTTCATCCGCGCACGCCGCCGCGAATGCCAGGCCCACGGCGCCTCCCCCTGCCACGAGGATGCGTCCCCGCCCGTGCGCGCCCGCGTTCACCGGGCCCGGATGCTCACGAATGGGGCGCCCCGTGGATCATCCGGTCCGCCAGCCACCGCCGTGCGGGCGGCAGGATGTCAAGCGCGGTGAGGGCCATGCCGCGGCCCCAGGTCGGCAGGCGGCGCGCGTCCATGAACGCGCCCACCAGGAAGTCGGTGAAGGCCACACCCCTGCCCGCATCGCGCCGCCGCCCGAGGCGATAGGACTCCAGCAGCGCCGCGGCACCCGGATCGCCTTTCGGATCGGCCTCGAGCAAGCCCGCGAGGCCGGCGGCATCCCGCAACCCGATGTTGAGTCCCTGCCCGGCGATCGGATGCATCGCCTGTGCCGCATTGCCGGCAATGACCGTCCGGAGTGCGATGGTGGAGTTGACGCTCCGGAGCTTCAATGGAAACGACGCCCGCGTACCGGCGGCGATGAACCGTCCGGCGCGGTCGCCGAAATGCGCCTGGAGTTCGGCGAGGAAGGCCGCATCGTCGAGGGCGAGGATGCGCGCGGCCTCCGCGGGCGTGGCGGTCCAGACGAGGGCGAACCGCTCACCGACCGGCAGCAACGCCACCGGCCCCCGGGAAGTGAACCGCTCGTAGGCCCTCCCGCGATGCGGCCTGTCCGCATGAACCGGTCCCGTGACGGCCACCTGCCCGTAGTCCTTTTCCGTGTACGCGAGGCCCGGAATGCGCCGGGCATTGGCTCCACCGTCGGCGAGCACGAGCAGCCTCGCCTCCACCGCGCCGGATCCCGCGAGGCGAAGTCTCGCGCTCCCGGCGTCGAGTTCGATCGCCTCGCAGGCCGCCCCCCAGGAGATGCGCGCGCCCAGGGCGGCGAGGCGCGCGGCGAGGACTTCCTCGAGCTGCGCATAGGCGACGGTGTACCCGAGCGCGGCGAGCCCCTGGTCGGCCGCCGTGATGAGCGTGCGGCCCGGGCCGCCTTTCTGGGAGACGTGGATATCGGTGATCGGCGTGACGCCCGAGGCGGGCCAGCCGCCAGCCCTTTCCAGCAGGTCGCGGCTCGCCTGCGAAAGCGCGAGCGTGCGCGCATCTCCGGACGGTCCGCCTCTCGCTTCGAGGACGCGCACCGAACGGCCGGTCGGCGCGATCAGCGCGGCGAGCGCGGCACCGACCGGGCCCGCGCCCACGATCGCCACGTCGACCCGATCCGCCGGGCCCGCCATGTCCGTCTAGCCCCGGACCGCGGCCTCGACGTCGGCCACGCGCTTCGGGCAACCGGCGGTGAGGATGTCGCGGCCCTTCGCCGTGACGAGGACGTCGTCCTCGATGCGAACGCCGATGTTCCAGAAGTGCTTCGGCACGTTGTCCGCCGGGCGGATGTAGCAGCCCGGCTCCACGGTGAGCACCATGCCGGGCTCGAGCTTTCGCCATTGGCCCTTGCGCCGGTAGTCGCCGGCGTCGTGCACGTCGAGCCCCAGCCAGTGGCCGGTCCGGTGCATGTAGTACTGCTTGTACGACTCGTCGGCCAGCACCTTGTCGACGCTTCCCTTGCAGAGCTTCATGTCGATGAAGCCGCGCACCAGCACGCGCGTGGCGGCATCGTGGTAGTCGACGAAGCCGGCACCCGGCTTCACCGCCTTGATCGCCGCCTCCTGGGCGGCGAGCACCAGTTCGTAGACGTCCTTCTGCGCCGCGGTGAACCTGCCGTCCACGGGGAAGGTTCGCGTGATGTCGGCGGCGTAGCTGTCGAGCTCGCAACCCGCGTCGATGAGGAGGAGCTCTCCCTTGCGCAGTTCCGCGGCGTTCTCGCGGTAGTGCAGCACGCAGGCGTTCGCCCCGGCGGCCACAATCGAGCCGTACGCCGCCGCGCGCGCCCCGTTGCGGTAGAACTCGTGGAGGAGCTCCGCCTCGATCTCGTACTCGCGCCTTCCCGGCGCCGCAGCCCCCATTGCGCGCACGTGGGCCGCTCCGGAGATTTCCGCCGCACGCCGCATGATCGCGATCTCGTGGGCGTCCTTGTAGAGCCGCATGTCGTTCACCGCCGCGCGCACGTCGCGGATCTCGGCCGGTGCGGCGACTCCCGTCCGCACCTTCGCGCGCACGGCATTGAGCCACCCGGACACGCGCGCGTCCCAGGACGGATCCGCGCCGAAGGGCGTGTGGATCACCGGCTGGTCGGCAATGAGGTCGGGGAGCATCGCATCCATCTCCGAGACGGGATGGGCAGCGTCGAAGCCGAAGGCCTGCTTCGCGAGGTCCGGGCCGAACCGGAAGCCGTCCCAGATCTCGCGTTCCAGGTTCTTCTCCCGGCAGAAGAGGATCTCTCGCGGCTTCCTGCCGAGCACGATCACGAGGACGGCCTCGGGCTCGCGAAAGCCCGTGAGGTAGTAGAAACCGCTGTCCCACCGGTAGTCGTAGTGGGAGTCGGCGTTGCGCGTGCGCTCGGGCGCGGTGGGCAGGATGACGATGCCCTCGCCGAGCGTGCGGGCAAGGCTCGCGCGACGCGGACGAAAGGGCTTGCTGCGATGGGGGCTTTCGAGCTTCATGGTCGGCACCGTCAATGCGCGCGGCGCGTGCGCGCGAGGCTGCCGATTCTACCGGGATTCCGCAGCGCCGATCGCGTGCGCGCGCATGAGCGCGGCCAGCGCGCCCTGCCCCTCGCCGTCAAGCGCGGCCGTCACTGCCTCGATGTCTTCGCGGCGCCGGTTCTGCGACAGCTTGAACTTGCCGTCGAGCCGGTCGACCGGGATCTCGAAGCCGACGATGGCGTCGAGGAGCTTCGCCGTGAATTCCGCAGGAAGGCTCTCCATCCGCCACGGGGAAGGCCGCGTGTCCTCGTAGCTGCGCGACAACCGGTCGAGCAGCGCCGGGAGCTCCCCGGACGGCAGCAGGCGTGCGCGGCCGCGCGCGTGCACCACCGCGTAGTTCCAGGTGGGCACGCTCGGATGGTGCGCATACCACCCGGGCGAGACGTACGCGTGCGGCCCTTCGAAGATGGCCACGACTTCGTCCGCGGCCTCGAGCTCGCGCCAGTGGGGATTCGCGCGCGCCACGTGCCCCAGCAGCCGCAAACTGCCGTCCGCGCCGCGCTCCGGGAGAAAGGGAATGTGACTCACGGTCAGGCCCGAGGGGCCCGCGCTCACGAGCGCGCCAAAGGCGTTGCGTGCGAGAAAGCGGTCGAGCGTGCCCGGGTCGTCGACGCGGAAATGGGCAGGAACGTAGAACGTCATCGCTTGAGCCTCCTGTCGAGCGCCTCGAGCTGCGCGGGCGTGCCGAGGTTCTCCCAGACACCCGCGAACCGCTCGCCGGTGACGCGCCCCTCGTCCACGAAACGATAAGCCCACGGAAAGAGCTTCAGGTGCGCGCCCGGCGCGATCCCCGCGAAGAGCGCGGGATGGAACACTGCGATGTTGGCGTAGGTGAGGAGCGGCCCTTCGCGGCGCACGCGCCCATCCGCGAGCCCCATGTCCCCTTGCGGATGGAAGGGCGGATTGTCGACGAGCACGAAGTGCGCGGCGCGGCGGCGCGGGTCCTGCGCGATCGCGCGGGCCGTTTCCGTGAGCCCGGCGAAGTCGAACTCCGTGTAGATGTCGCCGCTCACGACCACGAAGGGGCTCTCCCCGAACTGCGGCAGCGCCTTCGCGATGCCGCCCGCCGTTTCCAGCGCAACGCCTTCCCGCGACCACGACACGCGCAATCCCCAGCCCGACCCGTCGCCCACGGCCGCCTCGAGCTGCCCGCCGAGGTGCGCGTGGTTGATGACGACATCGCGGATCCCCGCGGCGGCCAGTCGCTCCAGGTGCCACGCGATGAGGGACTTTCCGCCGACCGTGAGGAGCGGCTTCGGAGCCGAATCCGTGAGCGGTCGCATGCGCTCGCCGCGGCCGGCGGCGAGGATGAAAGCCGGGAGGTTCGCATTCGCCATGGAGCGGGTCAGGATCCGAGTCCCGAGCGAGCGCCGGCTTCGTCGAGCCGGTCGAGGAGCTTCGCCAGGGGGGCGAGATCAGCGTAACGCGAGCAGGCGTGACGGACATAGGTCAAGAACCGCGGCGCATCGTCGAGATAGCCGGGTTTGCCGTCGCGGTAGTGGATGCGGGCGAAGATTCCCAGCACCTTGAGGTGGCGTTGCAGCCCCATCCATTCGACGTCGCGCCAGAACTCCGCGAAATCAGCACGCACGGGCAGGCCGCGCTTCCTCGCGGCTTCCCAGTAGCGGATCGTCCCGTCGAGAACGCGCTCCTCGTCCCAACTCACGAACGCGTCGCGCCAGAGCGAGGCGATGTCGTAGCTGATCGGGCCGTGCACCGCGTCCTGGAAATCCAGCACGCCGGGGTTGGGGTCCGACACCATGAGGTTCCTCGGCATGAAGTCGCGGTGCACGAACACGCGGGGCTCGGCGAGGTTCGACGCGAGGATGCGCCGGAACACGAGCTCCAGGTCCTCGCGAAAGGCGGCGTCGGGCGACACGCCGAGATGGCGCTCCACGTACCACTCGGGGAAGAGCATAAGCTCGCGGCGCAGCAGCGATTCGTCGTAGGGCGGCAGCTCCCCTTCGCGGCTCGCGCATTGCCAGTCGAGGAGCGCGCCGGTCGCCTCATGGAACAGCCGCGCCTCGTTCGCGCCGTCGAAGGCCTGCAGGTAAGTCTGCCGGCCGAGGTCGGTCAACAGGAGAAAACCCTGCGGAAGGGCCTGCGCGACGATCTCCGGCACGTGCACGCCCGCCGCGCGCATGAGGGCCGCGACCTTCACGAAGGGACGGCAGTCCTCGCGTTCCGGGGGCGCATCCATGGCGACCCACGTTCGGCCCTCGGAGAAGACGCGGAAGTAACGGCGAAAGCTCGCGTCCGCGCTGGCCGGTTCGCGGGTGAACGCGCGACCGCCGAGGGCGTCGCGTAGCCAGGCGTCGAGCGCCTCGAGGCGGTCCATGGGGAGTGAAGGCGGTGCGGCTTTCGCGTGTATTCTTGCCGATTCTAGCATCGCGTCCGTGCACTCCCGACTGATGGTCCGCCACTCCCTCACGCTCATCCTCGCCTGCGCCTGCGCCCTGCCGGCGCTCGCCGACGAAGGCGTGCCCCTGCGGCTGGACCGCAGGCTCGCTCCTCCGCCGCCCCGGGTCGAGCACGACGCGGTGCGTTTCCTCTCGGCCGAGCGCATCACCGGCGACGAGACGAAGACCTTCACCGCCACGGGAAACGTGTCGCTTCGCCAGCGCGGCGCCTCCATCGCCGCCGACCGCCTGCAGTACTCGCTGGAGACCGATGTCGCCGTGGCCACCGGGAACGTGCGCCTCGAGCGCTCCGGCGACACCGCCACGGGCCCGCGTCTCGTCTATCGCATCAACGACGGGACCGGCGAGATGGACAAGCCGGTCTTCGAGATCCCGAATCGCGAGGACCGGCGCGGCGCCTCCCGGGGCAGCGCCGAGCGCGCCGTCCTGGAGGGCGAGGACAGGAGCCGGCTGTTGCACGCCGAGTACACGACCTGCCCCGTGCCCCGCGACGACTGGACGCTCAAGGTGAGCGAGCTGGAAATCGACGGCAAGCGCCAGGTCGGCACCGCCTGGAATTCCACCGTCTGGTTCCTCGGCGTGCCCATCCTCTACTCGCCCTGGCTCTCCTTTCCCCTGAACAACGCGAGGAAAACCGGGCTTCTGCCGCCAACGCTCGGCTCGTCCGGCCGCGGCGGCTTCGAGTTCGCCCAGCCGTGGTACTGGAACATCGCGGAGAACCAGGACGCGACCATCACGCCGAAGCTCTTCTCCAAGCGCGGGTTGCAGCTCGGCGGCGAGTACCGGTACCTCCGGCCGGCGTACTCGGGGGAAGCGCAGGTCGAGTTCCTGCCCAACGACGCCATCGCGGATCGCGACCGCTACCTCCTCGCCTTCAGACACGCGCAGAGCCTTCCGCGCGGCTGGGCGCTCGCACTGAATGCGCAGCGGGTCTCCGATGACAATTACTTCCGCGACCTGTCGACCCGGGTTGCCGCGACCTCGCAGACCAACCTCCCCCGCGACGCGATCCTCGCCTACGGAGACGACACCTGGAACCTGTCGGCCCGCGCGGTCGCCTACCAGACCCTCCAGGATCCCACTGCGGCCGTGGCCGCCGCGGAGCCCTACCGCCAGGTGCCGCAGCTCGTGGCCTCGGGACTCAAGCAGGACGTGTTCGGGCTCGACTGGCTGGTCTCCGGCGAGCTGACCAACTACCGCCACCCCACTCTCGTGAACGGGCAGCGCTTCATCGCCTACCCGCAGGTCTCGTGGCCGTTTCGTCGCGCCTGGGGCTACGTGAACCCGAAGGCGGGATTCCACTTCACCCGCTACCACCTCTCGGGCAACGACGAGGGAGTCTCGGACGCCAGCCGCAGCGTTCCGCTCGCGAGCGTGGACGCCGGCCTCTACTTCGACCGGCAGTGGGACTTCGGCGGCGGGCGCTACCAGCAGACGCTCGAGCCGCGGCTCTTCTACCTGCGCGTGCCGTTCCGGGACCAGTCGCACCTCCCGAACTTCTCCACGGCCGAGGTGGATTTCGGCGCCAACTCCCTCTTTCGAGAGAACCGCTTCATCGGCGGCGACCGGATCGGAGACGCGAACCAGGCGACCGTGGCCATTACCAGCCGGCTCGTGGAGTCCGACACGGGCCTGGAGCGGCTGAAGGCCACGCTCGGCCAGATCTACTACCTCGACCCGCAGCGCGTCTCGCTCGGGAGCGCGCCGCGGGAAGGCAACCGGTCGAACCTCGTGGCGCTCGTCTCGGGTCAGGCCACGCCGTCGTTCTCGATCGACGGAGGCCTCGAATACGACGTGAATGGCGGCCGCGCGCGCCGCCTCGATGTTGCGGCACGCTACAGCCCGCGCCCCGGGAGCCTCGTGAACGCCGCCTACCGCTTCACGCGCGACCAGATCCGGCAGGTGGACATTTCCGCCCAGTGGCCGGTGAGCGCCTCCCTGTCCGTCGTCGGACGCTGGAACTGGAGCCTGGACGACAGGAAGCTCGTCGAAGGGCTCGCGGGCTTCGAATATAATGCGGGCTGCTGGGAGATCCGCGCGGTCGCGCACCGGTTCATCACCGCCACGCAGCAGGTCTCGACTTCCTTCCAGATCCAGCTCGAACTCTCGGGACTGTCGCGGATCGGCATCAACCCGCTCGAGACCCTCAGACAGAACATTTCCGGCTATCGCCGGTCGGACGAGATTCCCAGATGAAGACCATGCAACCCTTTCTTCGACCCGCCGCCCTGCTCGCCGCGTTGGCCGCCTCGGCGGTGCTCGCCCAGCAAGCCCCCGCTTCGCGCCTGGACACGCGCTTGCCTCCCGGCGGCAGGAACGTGGTCACGGTGGACCGCATCGTGGCCGTCGTGAATGACGAGGTCATCACCCAGAACGAGCTCGCCGAGCGCACGCGCCTCGTGCTGGCCCAGCTCCAGCGCGCCGGCGGGCAGTTGCCTGCGCCGGAGGCGCTCCAGGCCCAGGTCCTCGAGCGGATGATCAACGACCTGGTCCAGGTCCAGCTCGCCAAGGAGACGGGCGTGAAGGTCGACGACGGGACCCTCGAGAAGACCATCCAGCGCATCGCCGACGACAACAACCTGTCCATGACGGGCTTTCGCCAGGCGCTCGAGCGAGACGGCGTCCGCTATTCCCGTTTCCGCGACGACATGCGAAACGAGCTGGTCCTCTCGCGCCTTCGCGAGCGCGAGGTGGAGAACCAGATCGTGGTCACCGACGCGGAGATCGAGACGGAGCTTGCGCGCGTCGGCAAGGAGCGCGGAGGCGACACCGAGTACCGCCTGCAGCACATCCTGGTGATGGTGCCGCAGCAGGCCACGCCCGAGCAGATCGACATCCGCCGGCGCCGCGCGATGCAGGCCCTTTCCGAACTGCGCAAGGGAGCGTCGTTCGCCGAGATCTCGGCCACCTTCTCCGACGCCTCCGACGCGCTCCAGGGCGGCGATCTCGGCTGGCGCGCGGCGGGACGGCTTCCCACGCTCTTCCTGGACTCCCTGGAGAAATCCCAGCCCGGCGACGTGAGCGACATCCTGAGAAGTCCCAACGGGTTCCATATCGTGAAGCTCCTCGAGAAGCGCGGAAAGGACAAGGCTGCCTCCGTCACCCAGGCCCATGCGCGCCACATCCTCATCCGGACGAAGGAAGGAACGAGCGACTCCGACGCCCGCGAGCGCCTCGTCCGGCTGCGCGAGCGGATCGCCGCGGGAGGCGATTTCGCCGAACTCGCGCGCGTGCATTCCGAAGACGGCACCGCCGCCAAGGGCGGCGACCTTGGCTGGATCTCGCCCGGCGAGACCGTCCCCGAGTTCGAGCGCGCCATGAACGGCCTGCGCGACGGCGAACTGAGCCTGCCCGTGCAGACGCCGTTCGGCTGGCACATCCTGCAGGTCCTGGAGCGCCGCACGGAGGAGATGAGCGAGGAGCGCAAGAAGCTCGTCGCCCGCCAGACCGTGCGCGCCCGCAAGGCGGACGAGGCCTACCAGGACTGGCTTCGCCAGACCCGCGACCGCGCCTTCGTCGAGAACCGCCTCGGCGAGACCTGAGGCCGGCGCCGCGGCGCCCGGGAAGCCCTTGGACACCACGCCCCGCATCGCCGTCACGGCGGGCGAACCCGCCGGCATAGGTCCCGATCTCTGCGCGATCGTCGCGGCGAAGCACTTCCCCGCGAAGCTCGTCTTCCTCGGCGATCGCGGGGTCCTCGCCGAGCGCGCCCGGCGGCGCAAGCTCCCCTTCGACCTGCCCGCGTACGCTCCCGGCTCGATGGCGCCCGCCTCGGTGCTGCACCTGCCCGCGCCCGCTCCCGTGACCGCGGGGCGTCTCGATGCCGCCAACGGCCGCCACGTCCTTTCGCTCCTCGACCGCGCGATCGACGGATGCCTCGCGGGCGAATTCGCGGCGATGGTCACGGCGCCGGTGCAGAAGTCCACGATCAACGAGGCGGGCGTGGCGTTCACCGGCCATACCGAGTACCTCGCCGGGCGCACGGCAACGCCGGACGTGGTGATGATGCTCGTCGGCGGCGGGCTTCGCGTGGCACTTGCCACGATCCACCTGCCGCTCGCGGCGGTACCCGGCGCGATAACCCGCGAAGGGCTCGCGGAAACCCTGCGCATCGTGGACCGCGACCTGCGGGGCCGCTTCGGCATCTCCCGTCCGCGCATCCTCGTGGCGGGGCTCAACCCCCACGCCGGCGAATCGGGCTACCTGGGGCGCGAGGAGATCGACGTCATCGCCCCGACGCTCGAGGCGCTTCGCGGCGAGGGGCTGGCGATCGAGGGTCCGCTTCCGGCCGACACGCTTTTCACGGGTCCGGTCCTCGCCCGCGCCGATGCGGTGGTGGCGATGTACCACGACCAGGGCCTGCCGGTCCTGAAGCACGCGTCCTTCGGCCATGCGGTGAACGTGACGCTCGGCCTGCCGGTGATCCGGACGTCCGTCGACCACGGCACGGCGCTCGACCTCGCTGGCGTTGGGGCGGTGGACAGCGGCAGCCTCGAGGCCGCCATCGCGCTCGCCATCGACCTCGCGCGGCGCGCGCGCTCCTAGGCGCCCGGATGCTGCCGAGACCCAAGAAGCGGCTCGGCCAGCACTTCCTGACCGACCGCCACTACCTCGATCGCATCGTCGCCGAGATCGCGCCGGCCCCGGGCGACGCCATGCTCGAGATCGGCCCGGGGCCCGGTGCGCTCACCGAGCGGCTGGCAAAGGTCGTGCGGCCGCTGCACGTCGTCGAGATCGACCGCGACCTCGCCGCGACGCTGCGGGGCCGGTTCGAGCCCGACTGCGTCGTCGTGCACGAGGCGGACGCCCTCGATTTCGACCTCGCCGGGTTGCCTGCCGACCTTCGCGTGGTCGGCAATCTCCCGTACAACGTCTCGACGCCGCTCCTCTTCCACGTCGCGGCCTTCGCGCCGCGCATCCGCGACTGCGTCTTCATGCTGCAGCGCGAAGTGGTGGAGCGCATGGCGGCCGCGCCGGGGACGCCGAGCTACGGGCGCCTCACGGTGATGCTGCAGTACCGCTTCGCCATCTCGCTCGCGTTTCGCGTCCCGCCGGGCGCCTTCACCCCGCCTCCGAAGGTCGATTCGGCGGTCGTGCGCATGCAGCCGCTCGGCGAATGCCGTCTCGTCGCCCGCGACGAGGTCCTCTTCGCGCGCGTCGTGATGGCGGCTTTCACGCAGCGCCGCAAGACGCTGCGCAATGCGCTGCGCACCCTTGCCGGCGAGGCAGTCTTCGCCCGGGCGGGCGTTGACCCGGGGCTGCGCGGGGAAGTGCTGTCGGTCGCGCAGTTCGTCGCACTCGCCGATGCGGCAGCCGCCGCCTAGCTCCTCTGGATGAACTCGATCTTGTAGCCGTCCGGGTCCTCGACGAAGGCGATGACGCTGCCGCCGAACTTCATCGGGCCGGGTTCGCGCGTGACCTTCCCACCAAGCTTCTTCACGCCCTCGCAGGCCTGGTACGCATCGGGCACCGCGATGGCGACGTGCCCGAAGGCAGTGCCATGGTCGTAGGACTTCGTCTCCCAGTTGTGGGTGAGCTCGATCACCGCGCCCTCGGATTCCTCGCCGTAGCCCACGAAGGCGAGGGTGAACTTGCCGTCGGGAAAATCCTTGCGGCGCAGGATCTTCATGCCCAGGACCTCGGTATAGAAGCGCAGGGAACGGTCGAGGTCGACGACCCGGATCATGGTGTGCAGGATGCGCATGGTTTCCTCCTCAGAAGGATCGGTGGAGATGGTCGGTGGCCTCGAGTTCCTCGCGAAGCCGCCGGTAGTCCGGGCACATCCGCCCCACCTCGGCCCAGAACTCGCGCGAGTGGTTCATGTGGCGCAGGTGGGCGAGCTCGTGGCAGACGACATAGTCCACCAGGGCCGGGCGCGCCTTCACGAGGCGCCACGCGAGGCGCACCTCGCGGCGGCTGTTGCAACTGCCCCAGCGCGATCGGGCCGAGGAGAGGATCACCCGGGGCGGGGCGAGGACCGCAAGGCGCGAAAAAAAGAAGGCGCGGTGGGCGAGGTGGGCGAGGGCGGTCTTCCGGTACCACGCGACGACCACCTTGCGCACGGCCTCTTCGCCCGGCTCCGGCACGGTCACGCGCAGCTGCATGCCGTCGATCACGGCCGGCGCGCGCCGCCCGGTCGCCAGCCGGAGCGTGAGCGACTCGCCGAGGTAGGGAAGGCTCGCGCCGTCGTCCCAGCTTTGCACCGGCACCTGCCGGCTGCGCCATACCTCGAGCTTGCCGAGGACCCATGCCCGGCTCTCGAGCAGCATCTTCTCGATGCGCGCGACCGGAACCGACAGGGGCGCGCTCACGGTGAGGCCCGCTTCGTCGACCTTGAGCCCCACGCCCCTGCGCCCGCGGCGACGGACGAGCAGGTAGTCGAGCGGCTCGCCCGCGATCAGCAGCGAGCGCGGCTCCCGGGCGACCTCCTCACGCGCCGGCATAACGCTCCGGGTTGAGGCGGCGCATCTCGCCCTCGATCCACTCCTCGACCTCGCGGTTGACCGACAGCGTGTCGCGTCCGGCGGCCTGGATCACCGGCCCGATCACCACGCGGACGGTCCCGGCCCGCTTGCGGAACGCGTAGCGGCCCCAGAACTCGCCGGCGTTGTGGGCGATCGGCAGGATCGGCGTTCCCGTGCGCGTCGCGAGCGTGGCTCCCCCGATGCCGTAGCGGCCGCGCTTTCCCACCGCGACGCGGGTCCCCTCGGGGAAGATGGACACCCACAGGCCCTGGGCGATGCGCCGGGCGCCCTGCTCGACGATCTGTTCCCGTGCCGCCACGCCGCTCGAGCGGTCGATCGCGATGGAGCGCACCGCCGCCAGTCCCCAGCCCACGAAGGGCAGCCACAGGAGCTCGCGCTTGATGATCCAGCATTGGTACGGGAACGTCGCCTCGATGTAGAGCGTCTCCCACGCGGACTGGTGCTTGGCCATGATGATCGCGGGCCCGGCCGGCACGTTCTCCCAGCCCTGCACCTCGCAGCGGATGCCGCAGGACCACTCCACCCATTGGATGAGCCACCGCGCCCACAGGCGCGCGCAATAGAGCGCCGCGCGGTGGCTCGCGATTCCGCAGAGGGGCACCAGCACGCCGAACACCGCGGTCACCAGGACCGCGCCGACGAGAAAGAGAGCCGACCGGAGCGCCGTCATTACGCGGCGGCCACCAGGTGGCGCGAGACTTCCCCGAGGTCCGCGAAGACGAGCGTCTTGCGCGGCAGTCCGCCGGCCTCATTGGTCTTGCGACCCTTGCCGGTGAGCACCAGGATGGGCTGCGCGCCGACCGCCGCCGCCACCTCGAGGTCTCGCATCGCGTCTCCCACGCAGGGCACGCCCTTCAGGTCGGTGTGCATGCGCGCCGCGATCTCCTCGTACATCCCGGTCTTCGGCTTGCGGCAGCCGCAGTTCTCCGCATCGGTGTGCGGGCAGAAGAAGAGCGCGTCGATCCGGCCTCCCTGGCGGAACACCATCTCCATCATCTTGTCGTTCATCGCGTTGAAGGTCGCCATGTCGAAGAGCCCGCGGCCGATGCCCGACTGGTTGGTGGCCACCACGATCCGGAACCCGTTCTGGTGCAGCCTCGCGATCGCCTCGATGGAGCCCGCGATGGGCTGCCACTCGGCCGGCGACTTGATGTAGCGATCGCTGTCCTGGTTGATGACGCCGTCGCGGTCGAGGATGACGAGCTTCATCGTCAGGCGGCCAGCCGCGAGATGTCGGCCACGCGGTTCAGGAGCCTCTCGAGGCCGGTGAGGAGCGCCAGGCGGTTGGCGCGCACGGCGAGATCCTCCGCGTTCACCAGGACCTTGTCGAAGAAGGCGTCGACGTCGGCGCGCACGCCCGCGAGCACCACGAGCGCGGCCGGGAAGTCGCCGCTCGCCACGCTGGCATCGACCCGCGGCGTCATGGCCGCTATCGCCTCGTGCAGGCGCCGCTCCTCGTCCTGCGCCAGGAGCGAGCTGTCGATTCCGTCGGAGCGCCCCGACTTGTCGAGGATGTTCTTCACGCGCTTGTTGGCCGAGGCGAGCGCGCCGGATTCGGGGAGCTTCGCGAACGCCGCCACCGCCTCGAGCCTCGCGCGCACCTGGTCGAACCGCGCGGGCCGCTGCGACACCACGGCCTCCACCTGGTTCGTCGTGAATCCGAGATCGCGAAGATAGCCGCGCAGGCGGTCGTAGACGAAGTCCTCGAGTTCCGGCACCCCCTTTTCCCCGAAAGGTTCGGTGGCCGCAAGCGTGATCTCGTGGAAATCGAGATCGAGCTTTCGTTCGACGAGGATGCGGATCACCCCGAGCGCGGCCCGCCGCAGCCCGAACGGGTCCTTGTCCCCCGTGGGCGCCTGCCCGATGGAGAAGAGCCCGGCGAGCGCGTCCAGCCGGTCGGCCAGCGCCACCGCGATGCTCACGTCGCCGTCGGGAAGACTGTCGCCCGCGAACCGCGGCCAGTAATGCTGCTCGATCGCGCGCACGACGGAGGGCTCCTCGTCGTCGGCCTGTGCGTAGTGCTTGCCCATGACGCCCTGCAGCTCCGGGAACTCGCCCACCATGAGCGTCACGAGATCGGCTTTCGCGAGCAGCGCGGCCCGATCCGCGTAAGGCATGCCCCGGGCGCCGCGCGGAAGTTTCGCCTGGATGCGCGTGGCGAGCTTGCGCAGGCGCTCCACGCGCTCGAGCTGCGTGCCGAGCTTGCCGTGATAGACGATGGTCGCGAGCTGCGGGACGCGATCGGCGAGCTTCGTGCGCCGGTCGGTCTCGTAGAAGAAGCGCGCATCGGCCAGGCGCGGTCGCACCACGCGCTCGTTGCCCTGCACGATGCGGGACGGGTCGGCCGGGCGCAGGTTCGAGACGAGGAGGAATTTCTCCGCGAGCTTCCCGTCCGGCTCGAACAGCGGGAAATACTTCTGGTTCTGCCGCATCGTGAGAATGAGGCACTCCTGCGGCACCGCGAGATACTCGCGCTCGAAGCGGCCCGCATACACCGTGGGCATCTCCACCAGCGCCGTCACCTCGTCGAGCAACGCTGCGCAGTCGTCCTGCGGCCCCAGGTTGGCGCTTTCGCGGGCGGCCGCCTCGGTGAGCGCCCGGAGGATCTCGGCACGGCGCTCGGCGAAGCCCGCGATCACGCCGCCCTCCTCCGACAGCCTGCGCACGTATTCCTCCGGGTTCGCGAGTGCGATGTCGCGCTCGCCCTGGAATCGATGGCCGTGCGTGATGCGACCGGCACGCAGGCCCAGCACTGCGACGTCGACTATCTCGGTGCCGTGCAATGCCACGAGCCCGTGCGCCGGCCGGACGAATTGCACCGTCGTGACGCCGTCGGCGAGCTGGTAGCTCATCACCTTGGGAATGGGCAATCCCGCAATGGCTTCCTCGAGCGCGGCCTGGAGTCCCTCGGCCAGTCCCACCGATGGCGCCATAGCCTCGGCGAACAGGGTCTCGCTCTTTCCGTCCGCGCGCCGCTTGAGGGCCGCCGGATCCGTGCCCTCCAGGCCGGACGCGGCAAGCTTCTTCAGCAGCGCCGGCGTGGGGCTTCCGTCCGCCGCGAGGCCGACCGCCACCGGCATGAGCTTCACCTCCACCGCCCGCGGCTGCGTGGCGGCGCGAACCGCGCTGAGGGACGCCGCCAGCCGGCGCGGCGTGGCGTACGCCCTGGCCTCGCAAGCCTCCTCCAGGAATCCGCGCTTGCCGAGCCCCGCCTCGATCCCCGACGCGAAAGCCTCTCCCAGCCGGTTGAGCGCCCGCGGCGGCAACTCCTCGGTGAGGAGCTCGACCAGCAGCGTCGTCACGATGCGCTCCCGAGCATGGGGAAGCCCAGCCGCTCGCGCGACTCGAAGTAGCTCTGCGCGACGGCCTTCGCGAGCGTGCGGATACGACCTATGTAGGTGGCGCGCTCGGTGACCGAAATGGCACCGCGCGCATCCAGCAGGTTGAAGGTGTGCGCGGCCTTGAGCACCTGCTCGTAGGCCGGGAGGGCGAGTTGCCTCGCCATCAGGTGCTTCGCGCCCTTCTCGTGGTCGCCGAAATGCCGGAACAGCGACTCCGTGTCCGACTCCTCGAAGTTGTAGGTCGACTGCTCCACCTCGTTCTGGTGGAAGACGTCCCGATAGGCGAGGCGATGCGTGCGCCCGCCCTCCTTGCGCTCGGTCCACACGAGGTCGAAGACGTTCTCCACGCCCTGCAGGTACATCGCGAGGCGCTCCAGGCCGTAGGTGATCTCGCCGGTGATCGGCTTGCAGTCGAGGCCGCCGACCTGCTGGAAGTAGGTGAACTGCGTGATCTCCATGCCGTTCATCCACACTTCCCAGCCCAGCCCCCACGCGCCCAGCGTCGGGTTCTCCCAGTCGTCCTCGACAAAGCGCACGTCGTTCGCCTTCAGGTCGAAGCCCAGGGATTCGAGGGATCCCAGGTAGAGCTCCAGGATGTCCGTCGGCGAAGGCTTGAGCACCACCTGGAACTGGTAGTAGTGCTGCAGGCGGTTGGGGTTGTTGCCGTAGCGCCCGTCCTTGGGCCGGCGCGAAGGCTGCACGTAGGCCGCGCGCCAGGGCTCCGGTCCCAGCGAGCGCAGGAAGGTCGCGGTGTGCGAGGTCCCCGCGCCCACCTCCATGTCTATGGGCTGAAGGATCGCGCAACCGCGGCTTCCCCAGTACGACTGGAGGCGGAGGATGATGTCCTGGAAGGTGATCATGGGCGGCCCGAAAGCTCGTCATTTTACGGGCTTCCCGGGGGGTGCAGGGAGCTTCCCTGCTAGAATTCGCCGCATGTCCGCACCCGCCGGAAATGCGCAATCGATTCCGGCGCAAGCGCCGGCCTGGAAGACCTGCCTCGGCCCCGATTGCGTCCCGCCGCCGGCCTATTTCTCCGGCCTGAACGAGGCGCTCGCCTCGAGCCTTCGCCGCCCGCCGCGGCGCGTCCTCGAGCTCGGTTGCGCCGCAGCCCGCCTGGGGGCCCTCGTCCGCGAACGCTTTCCCGGCGTCCACTACACCGGCATCGAGATCAACGCACAGGCAGCCGGGATCGCGCGCACGCGCATCGACCGGGTCATCGAGAAGCGGCTCGAGGACATCGACTTCGCCGCCGAGGGCATCGGCGACGGCACGATCGACACGGTGATCGCCGGTGACGTCCTCGAGCACCTCTACGACCCCTGGCGCGCCCTGCTGCGCATCCGGCCCCTGCTCACCGCGGATGCGCAGGTCGCGGCGTGCCTGCCCAACGTGCGCAACCTCTTCATTCATGAGCAGCTGCACAACCTGGGCACGTGGCGCTACGACGCCCAGGGCCTGCTCGACGTCACGCACATCCGGTTCTTCACGCTCGCCGACATCCGCAGCCTCTTCCTCGAGACGGGTTTCGCGGTGGACGACATCGGTTGCCATCTCGACCCCCGCTTCGCAGCGATCTACGAAGCCAATCGCGACAAGACGAACGTCACCTTGCAGGCAGGGCGTCTCAAGATCGAGAACCTCTCCCACGCCGAGTTCCAGGAATACTGCACGCTGCAGTTCATCGTGCGCGCCCGGCTTGCCGGGGCGGCGGTCAGCGCGGCGGCGCCCGCCTGAGCGCTGCGGCGGCGAGCACCGCGGCCACCAGCGCGAGCGCGGCGAGATTGCCCCAGCGCACGAAGGGCGTGGCGCCCGCGTGCGGAACGGGGCTCGCGGCGAGCGCTCCCCGCGTGAACTGCGGCAGCCTCGCGACCACCCTGCCCGTTGCGTCGATGGCGGCGGTCACGCCCGTATTGGTAGCGCGCACCATCCAGCGGCCGGTTTCGAGCGCGCGCATCTGCGAGAACTGGAGATGCTGGTCCGCCGCGAGGGACTCGCCGAACCACGCGTCGTTGCTCACGTTGAGAAGCACTCCCGCCTGCGGCAGGGCAGCGATGAGTTCCTCGCCGAAGATGTCCTCGTAGCAGATCGCCACCGCCCAGGTCGTGCCGCCCGCCGCGAGGGGCGGCTGGATCGCCTCGCCGTGCGCGAAGTCGGTGAGCGGGATCTTCAGCACCGCGAGGATCCAGCCGAACCCCGGGGGGATGAACTCGCCGAAAGGCACGAGGTGGCGCTTGCGATACGAAGCCTGCGCCCCCGCCCCGATGCGCACCACGCTGTTCCAGTACTCGAAGCCTCCGCCCGCGGCATCGCGTTCGACTGCGCCGACGAGGATGTCCTTTCCGCGCTCGCGGGCGTGCTCGCGCAGGGCATCGAGGTAGCCCGCGGGCAGCAGGTCCAGGAAGGCGGGCAACGCGGTCTCCGGCAGGATCACGACTCGCGCGGGGCTCTGCACCGCCTGCGAGAAATAGTCGCGCAACGTGCGCTCGCGGACGTCCTCGCGCCACTTGAGGCTCTGCGGGACGTTTCCCTGCAACAGCGCGACCGGTACCGGGTCGCCCGCCGGCGACGTCCAGGCAACGGTTCGAAGCACCGCCCCGCCCGCGAGAAGCACCACGAACGCGCCCACGAGAACCGCCCGGCGCCTCGACCACGCCGGGCTACCCGCGAACGCCGCCAGGATCGCTGCCGCAGCCGCCGCGGCGAACGATACGCCGTACGCTCCCAGCACCGGTGCGTATCCCGCCAGGGGGCTCGCCGGCACCTGGGAGTAGCCGACGACGAGCCAGGGAAATCCGGTGAAGAGCCATCCGCGCACCCATTCGCAGAGCACGAAGGCGGCGGGCATGGCGGCCAGGGCGAAAGGCGCTTGGGGCGGCGAGAGCCGGTGCGACACCCAGCCCGCCGCCGCGGGAAAGAGCGCGAGGTAGGCGCAGAAGAGAAATGTGGCCGCGGCGGCGAGCACCACGGGCATGTGGCCGAACTCGTGCAGGCTCACGAACACCCACGAAACGCCCGCGAGGTTGAGCCCCAGGCCGAACGCGCACCCCGAGATCGCGGCCTGCAAGGGCGAGCCGCTGCGCGACCAGGCGAGGAAGAGCACTGCAAGCGAGGCGATGGGCACCGGCCAGGCGTAGAGGGGCGCGAACCCCAGCACCGCGGCCGCCCCCGCCGCGGCCGGAAGCGCGACACCCCAGGCAAGTACGTGGGCGGCGGAGCGCACCGGCGGCGCGCCCGCCGCGGTCACCCGTCTTCCCCGGCGGGAACCGGAACGCTGCGCCGCTCGACCAGCAGCGAATGAAGCTTGCGGCTGTCGGACCGGATCACGTGGAAGGCCATGCCGTCGATCACCACCATTTCCCCGCGCTTGGGCAGGCGCCCGAAGCGGGAGAGCACGAGCCCGCCGACCGTGTCGTGATCGTCGTCGGCGAACGCGGTGCCGAAGTGCGCGTTGAAGTCCGCGATCTCCGTGACCGCCTTCACGCGGAAGCGGCCGTTGCGGTCGGCGAGGATGTTGTCCTCGGTCTCGTCGAAGTCGTACTCGTCCTCGATGTCGCCCACGATCTGCTCGATCACGTCCTCGATGGTGACGATCCCCGCAACACCTCCGTATTCGTCCACGACGATCGCGATGTGGTTGCGGTTGGCGCGGAACTCCTTGAGCAGCACGTTCAGCCGCTTCGATTCCGGCACGAACACCGCGGGGCGAAGCATGTCGCGCACGCTGAACTCCGACTCCGCGTAGAAGCGCAGCAGGTCCTTCGCGAGGAGGATGCCGATCACGTTGTCGCGGTTCTCCTCCCACACCGGGAAGCGCGAGTGCGCCGTCTCGATCACGTGGGGAATGAACTTCTCCGGGCTCTCCTCCACGTCGATCATGTCCATCTGCGAGCGCGGGATCATCACGTCGGCCACCCGCATCTCGGAGACCTGCAGCACCCCCTCGATCATGGCAAGCGCGTCCGCGTCGAGGATCTTGCGCTCGAAGGCCGAATGCAGCAGCTCCACCAGCTGGTCCCGGTCCTCGGGCTCCCTCAGCAGGAATGAGGAGAGGCGCTCGAGGAGGCTCGGCTTGGGAGGTTCGTCCATTCGGGGATGCGGGGGATTTGGGTCCGGGATACTCTATCAGACCCGGCGTGGGGCCATGGGCGGGCGCCTACCCTGCCGCGTAGGGATCGCCGAATCCCAGCCGGCGCAGGATCGCGCGCTCGCGCCGCTCCATGCGCCGGGCGTCGTCCTCCCGCTCGTGGTCGAGGCCCTGCAGGTGCAGCAATCCGTGCACGAGGAGGTGGGCGTGGTGGGCCTGGACGGCCTTGCCCTGGTCGCGGGCCTCGCGCGCCACCACCGGCGCGCAGATCACGATGTCGCCGGCGAGCTCTCCGCGCGGCGCGTCGTCGTAGATGAAGGTGAGGACGTTGGTGGCGCGGTCCTTGCGGCGGAACGCCCGGTTGAGCCGCCGGCCCTCGGTCTCGGCCACGTAGCGCACCGTCACGGCGGCCCGGCGCGCAAGCGCCGCCCGCGCCCACGCGCGAAGCGCCGCATCTCCCGGTATGTGGCGGGCCCGCGAGGCCCGCTGCACGACGAGAGTCAGGTCCCGGCCGCTCACGTCTTCTTGCCGGAGCGGCGCTCGTAGGCGTCGACGATCGCCTGGACCAGCGGGTGGCGCACCACGTCCTCGGACTGGAAGATCGTGAAGGCGATGCCGCGCACGTCGGTGAGCACGCTTCTGGCGTCGACGAGCCCCGAAGTCTGGCCGCGCGCGAGGTCGATCTGCGTCACGTCCCCCGTCACGACCGCCTTCGAGCCGAAGCCGATGCGCGTAAGGAACATCTTCATCTGCTCGGGCGTCGTGTTCTGGGCCTCGTCCAGGATGATGAAGGAGTGGTTGAGCGTGCGCCCGCGCATGAAGGCGAGCGGCGCGACCTCGATCGCGCCCCGCTCGAAGAGGCGGTTCACCTTGTCGTAGCCCATGAGGTCGTAGAGCGCGTCGTAGAGCGGGCGCAGGTACGGATCGACCTTCTGGGCGAGGTCTCCGGGAAGAAAGCCCAGCTTCTCGCCCGCTTCCACCGCCGGCCGGGTAAGGAGGATGCGCTTCACCGCGTCGCGCTCGAACGAGTCGACGGCGGCGGCGACCGCGAGGAAGGTCTTTCCGGTTCCCGCGGGGCCGACGCCGAAGGTGATGTCGTGGCTGCGAATCTGCTGCAGGTACTGGGCCTGGCGGGGCGTGCGCGCGGTGAGCTCGCTCTTCCTCGGCAGGCGCAGCGCGGGCGATTCCGGCGCGCCCTCCTGGGGCGATCTCGCAATCTCTACCAGGCCCAGCTGGATGTCCTCGACCAGGAGTTCCTTCGCGGCAAGGTCGTAGAACTTGTTCAGCGCCCGCACCGCGAGGTCGACCTGCGCCGCCTGGCCGGTGATGCTGAACCGCTCCGCCCGGCGCCGGATGCTCACGTCGAGCGCGGTCTCGACCTGGCGCAGGTTCTCGTCGAGCGCGCCGCACAGCATGGAAAGGCGCGCGTTGTCGACGGGCGTAAACGCCACTTCCTGGGTCTGGTTCTTCACGGGGCGGTCATGGGAATGGGCCTGCCGGGACTACCGGCAGGCCCATTGTAGCGGTGGCGCGGGGCGTGGGCCCTACACGCCGGCGCGCGCCATCGGCGCCTTGAGCGCCTCGGAGAGCGTGTGCAGGCTCTCGTTCAGGTGCGCGCGTGCTTCCGCGGAGCGCCCTTGTTTCGCCGCCGCGGCTCGCAGGCGCCTCTCGAGATCGACCGCGCTCTCGCGCTGCAGGGCCCGCGCATCGGGATGCGCCGCGGGCGAGGGCTTCACGAGGGCGTTGGCCAGGCGCGAAAGGTGCTCGCGCTGCAGGTTGCGGCGGATCCGCGGGATGTCCCTGCCGTTTTCCAGCTCCGACCAGATCGCGCCCTGCAGGGTCGCGTAGAGCTCGTGCAGCGTGAACGCCTTCGCGGAGTCGGCCGCCTTTTCCCGCGCGCCGAGGATGCGCACGGCGACCTGGTCGTCCAGGAGCTGGTCGAGGGCGGCCTTCTGCACGTTCAGCACCGACGCGGCGATCGAGAAGTCGGGGTTGCGGGGGCGATCGAAGTGGTCGATGCCGATGCGGCTCACGAACTCCGGCTTGAAGGCGAAGCTCGCGGGCTGGAAGAGGTCCTTCGCCAGGAGTGCCAGCGCCTCGCGCTGCTTCTCCGGCGGCGTCGGCTCGTAGAGCGGGCGGTTCGTCCCGGCGCGGTCGCGCAGGTGGCGAACGCCTCCGATGTACTTCGCCGCGAGCGGCGCCACGCCCGCCACCTGCCGGAGCCCGCTCTCCAGGCTGCGCGTGAGGCGCTCGTAACTCTCGCCGGGAGCCAGGGCGAGACCCTGGATGCGGTCCCACAGCTCGCGGGAGAGGCGCACGCGCTTGTGGTAGTACGCGAGCGGCTCCGTGCCCAGGTCGAAGCGGTTGACCTCGGGATCGATGCCCGCGTAGCGCTTCCCGTAGCCCGCGTCCTCGTCGGTGCCGTAGGCGAGCCACGGCTCGGTCGAGCGCGCGGCGATGGCCGCGAGCTCGCGCTTTTCGTCGGCGGGAGCGATCTCGCGGTAGGCGTAGTCGATCGCCCAGTAGTCGTAGGGGCCTATCGTGCCGGAGACGAACTCGCCCTGACTTCCGCCGGCGAGCGCGATGTTGAGCGGGGAGTACTCCATGATCGATGCCACCACGCCGTTGGCCTTCGTGAATGCGGGATCCTGCATCTGCGCGAGCGTGTAGACGGAAGAAGAGCGGAAGTTGTGCCTGAGGCCCAGCGTGTGGCCCACCTCGTGCATGACGTTTCGCTTCAGGTTCGCCTTGGCGAGCGCGTCGGCCTCGGGGCTGTCCCAGCCGATGCCGCGGGCCTCGAGCAGGTCCATCGCGAACTCGAACTCGTGCGCGGACTGCCAGGCGTACCCGCAGGCGAGGTGCAGGCCGTCCGGCCCGGCGCGGTGCGCCTCGAGCGGGTCGGCGACGAAAGCGGCCACCGGCTCGGAGGTAGCCGGCGTGCCCGAGGTCCTCGGCCACGAACCGGCGCGGGCCCCTCGTGAACCCGTAACCCGTCGCGATGTCCGCGTCCAGGATCTCCCCGGTGCGCGGATCCTTGTGCGACGGGCCGATCGCGAAGCCCAGATCCGCGCCGGTGAACCAGCGCACGGAGGCGTGCCGGGCGTCCATCGTGTCGAAATCATCCTGCTCCGTTTGCTGGCGCACGACGATCGCGTTCCGGAAGCCCGACTTCTCGAAGGCCTTGTTCCACTCGAGGATTCCGTCGGCCACCGCCGGGCGGTATTTCTCGGGCACGTTCCGGTCGATCCAGTACGTGATCGGTTCCTTCGGTTCGGACACGGCGGCCTTCGGATCCCGCTTCTCCAGCCGCCAGCGGTTCACGTAGTTCACGCGCGTCTTCGGCGAGACGTCGTCCGTGTAGTCGAAGCGCGCGGTGGTGAAGTGCCCGACTCGCTCGTCCGCGGCCCGCGGGCGCATGGGTTCTCCGGGGAGCTGCGCGAAGCTGTACTGGAATCCCACGAAGACGCTTCGCGGGTCAGGCACGGACTTGGGCGGCGTGGGCTGCGGTGCGCCCGGGGCGGGCCTGAGCGGCGGCGCCGGTATCTTCGGGACCGCGAAATGCGCGCGGACCTGGAGCGTCGTCATCCGCTCCGAGTTGCCGGCCCGGGTGAAGCTCGTGTTCTTCGCGTCGAGCGCGTAGGGGAGCCGGAACGCGGTCTCGAGGCGCGTGAGATAGCCGGGAATGTCGCCGAAGAGAAGCGCGTTCGCTTCCACGAGAACGGCTTTCGATTCCGGGTGCGGGGCGGAGGCGACCGGTGCGGACGCGATGAGGCTGTCGGAAAAGCTCTCCTCCACGAACCGCGCCTGCGGCGTGCCCGCCGCGGCGAAGTACTGGGTGTTTTTCGCGATGAGCTGGACCTGGCCGCCGATCTTGCGGAACACGGCGAGGCGCGCCCCGCCCATCTGGCTCCCGTAGAGGCCGCGCTCGCCGACGCTGGACGGAATGTTCCAGGTGAAGAAGAAGGGCTGCTCGAACTGCTCGGGCCGGATGGCGATCCAGGCCTTCTCGTCCTTGCGGTGCAGCGCGAAGAACCCCGGCGTCTGTGCCGCCTCCTTCACCACCGTCGCGAAGGGCGCAGGCGACCCGGGCGGCGTGGCGGGCTTGGCTGCGGTGGCGGTGGCGGGGGCGGGGGCGGCGGCCTTCGCCGGTGGCGGGGCTTCCGGCGCCGGCAGCATGGCGCAGGAGGCAAGCCCCGACGCCGCGAGGGCCAGCAATCCGCGTTTCGCGCGCGCGGCCCTCATACGGCCGACCGCTGCAGGGGCGCCTTGAGCGCTTCGGTGAGCGTGTGGAGGCTCTCGTTCAGGTGCGCCCTGGCTTCCTTCGACTGGCCGCTCTTGCCGAGCGCGGCGCGGATCCGGCGCTGCAGCTCGAGCGCGTTCTCGCGTTGCAGCGAGCGGACGTCGGCCGGCGTGGTCGCCGCGGGCTTCACGAGCGCGCCGGCGACGCGCCGCAGGTGGTCGCGCTGGAGGTTCCTGCGCATGCCGGAGATGTCCTGCCCGCCCGCGAGCTCCGACCAGATCGCCCCCTGCAGGGTGTCGTACACCTCGGAGAGCCGGATCGCCTTCGCCTTGTCGGCAACCTTGTCCTGGGAGTCCAGGATGCGCGCGGCCACGCTGTCGGCCATGAGGTGGTCGAGCACCGCCTTCTGCACCTTGAGGACCGCCGCCGCGATCGAGATGTCCGGGTTGGCGGGACGGTCGAAGTGATCGATGCCGATCCGGCTCACGAACTCGGGCCTGAAGCGGAAGCTCTCTGCCCGGAGAAGATCCGAGGTGATCATCGCGAGCGCCTCGCGCTGCTTCGCGACCGGCGTCGGCTCGTAGGCGGGGCGGCCGGAACCGGCACGGTCGCGCAGGTGGCGAACCCCGCCCACGTACTTGGCGGCGAGCGGTGCCACGCGGGCCAGCTGCGAGAACCCGCTCGTGAAGCTGCGCGTGAGCCGCTCGTAGCTCTCGCCGGGGGCGAGCGTCATCGCCTGCAGACGGTCCCAGAGCTCGCGGGAGATCTTCAGCCGGTGGCGGTAGTACTCGAGCGGATCGGCGCCGAGGTCGAAGCGGTTCACGTTCGGGTCTATGCCGATCGCCTCGGTGCCGTAGCCGGCGTCGTCGTCGTTGGCGAAGGCGAGCGCGGGCTCCGTGGAGCGAGACGCGATCTTCGCGAGCGTCTCCTTCTCGGAGGCCGCGTCGATTTCCCGGTAGGCGTACTCCACCGCCCAGTAGTCGTACGGCCCCAGCGTGGTCATCGAGTATTCGCCCTGGGGCTCGCCCTTCACCGCCAGGTTGAAGGGCGTGTAGTCCATTACGGAGCCCGCGAGGCCGTTCGCCTTCGTGAACGCCTTGTCCTGGAGCTGCTTCAGGGTGTAGATGCCCGAGGAGCGGAAGTTGTGCTGGAAGCCGAGCGTGTGCCCGACCTCGTGCATGATCACGTCCTTCACGTAGTCCTGGGCCAGCGCCTCGGCCCCGGGGCTGTCCATGTCGAGGCCGCGCGCCTCGAGCAGGTCGAAGGCGAAGTGAAGCTCCCGCGACGACTCGTTCAGGTAGTCGCACGCGAGATAGCCGCGGGCGGCGCGGTGCGCATGGGGCTCCGCCAGGGGCTCGTCGCCGAACACGCGGGCGAGGTCCTCGGAAGCCAGGCGCCGCGCGCCGCGCCCGAAGACGTCCGACATGCCGATGTCCGCGTCCAGGATCTCGCCAGAGCGCGGGTCGATATGCGAGGGCCCGATGGCGAACCCGATGTCGGCGCCGGTGAACCAGCGGATCGAGGCGTGGCGCGAATCCATCGTGTCGAAGTCGTCCTGCTCGGTCTGCTGGCGCACGACGATCGCGTTCGCGAAGCCCGCCTTCTCGAAGGCCTTGTTCCATTCGAGGACGCCGGCGGCCGCGCTCTTGCGGTACTTTTCCGGGACGTTCTTGTCGAGCCAGTAGGTGATGGGCTGCTTCGGCTCCGACACCGCGGCCTTCGGATCCTTCTTCTCCAGCCGCCAGCGGTTGACGAAGTGCGACCGCGGCTTCGGCGACAGGTCGTCGGTGTAGTCGACCCGCGAGACCGTGAAGTGCCCGAGCCGCTCGTCGGCCGGGCGGGCGGCCATCGGCACCTCCGGCAGCGGCATGAAGTTGTACTGGAAGCCGACGAAGAAGCTGCGCGGATCCGGCGTGACCTTCGGCGGCGGGGGCGTGGGCGTCGGCGGCGGGGTGAGCGGGGGTGCCGCGATCTTCGGCACCGCGAAGTGCGCGTTGACCTGCAGGCTCGTGAGGCCCTCGGTGTTCGTGACGCGGCTGAAGCTGGTGTTCTTCGCGTCCAGGGCGAAGGGCATGCGGAAGGCCTGCTCGATCTGCGTCGAATACCCCGGCAGGTCGCCGAAGAGCAACGCATTGCCCTCCACGATCACCGCCTTCGTGTCCGGATGCGGCTGCGCGGCCACCGCGGCCGAGGCGATGAGGCTGTCTGAGAACGACTCCTCGACGAAGCGCGCCTGGGGGGTTCCCTCGCGCGCGAAGAACTCGGTGTTCTTCGCGATGAGCTGCACCTGGTTGCCGATCTTCTTCCACACGGCGACCTGGCTCCCCACCGTCGGCCCGAACCACGGGCCCGCCATCTGGCCGCCGTAGAGCCCCCGCTCGCCGACGGATCGCGGGATGTTCATCGAGAAGAAGAAGGGCTTGTCGAACTGCTCGGGCTTCAGTTCGATCCAGACCTTCTCGTCCTTCCGGTGCAGGGTGAAATAGCCCGGCATCGCCTGCGCGTCCTTGAGCACGTCCTTGTACGGCTTCGGCTGCCCCGGAGGCGAGGCCGCCCCGGGGGCGGCTGCCGGCGCTCCCGCGGCGGGCGCCGCGTTGCCCGCAGGGCCGTTGGGCGCCTGGGCGAAAGCCGTGGAAGCGAAAGCGAACGCGGTCGCGACGGAAAGGGTGCGCAGCATGCCGTTCATGGGATTCCTCAAGTGGGCGGGCCCGGAAAGCGCGGGAAAATACCACACCCTCGCAAAGTTGGTGTCACGGTTCGTTTCGGATCGGTCATGGGGCCGGTGCCACCCGGCCGCGCAGGCTGTGCGGAAGTGCGGCGGTGATGTCGACGTCGATGAAGCGGCCGACCAGGCGGGCGTCCCCGGGAAAGTTGACCACGCGGTTGTTGTCCGTCCTTCCGGCAAGGTCGGCGGGGCTCTTCTTCGACGCCCCTTCGACCAGCACGCGCTGGCGCGTGCCGACCATGGCGCCGGAATACTCCTCGGACAGTTCCTGCAGTCGCCGCTGCAGCCGCTGCAGGCGGCCGATCTTCTCCGCGTGCGGCGTGTCGTCGCGAAGGCTCGCGGCGGGCGTGCCCGGCCTTGCGCTGTAGACGAAGCTGAACGCACCGTCGAAGCGCACGTCCTCGACGAGCCGCATCGTCTGCTCGAAATCGGCCTCGGTCTCGCCGGGGAACCCCACGATGAAGTCGCTCGACACCGAGACCTGCGGCCTCGCCGCGCGCAGGCGCCGCACGATCGACCGGTACTCCATCGTCGTGTAGTTGCGCTTCATGGCGGCCAGTATCCGGTCCGAGCCCGACTGCACGGGAAGGTGCACCTGGGAGACGAGCTTCGGAAGCTTCGTGTAGGCCTCGACGAGGCGCTGCGAGAAGTCGAGCGGGTGCGACGTCGTGTAGCGCAGCCGCTCGATGCCGTCGATGCGCGAGACGTGCGCGAGCAGCAGCGCGAAGTCCGCGGGCTCGCCGTCGGCCATGTCGCCCGCGTAGGCGTTGACGTTCTGGCCGAGGAGCGTGACTTCCCGCACCCCGGCTGCGGCAAGCTCGCGGACCTCGCGCAGCACGTCCTCGAACGGCCGCGAGAACTCCTCGCCGCGCGTGAACGGCACTACGCAGAAGCTGCAGTACTTGCTGCAGCCCTCCATGACCGACACGAAGGCGCTGGCGTTCTCCACCCGTGCCGGCGGCAGGTGGTCGAACTTCTCGATCTCGGGAAAGGAAATGTCGACCTGCGGGCGGCCCGTCTCCCGCCGACCCGCGAGCAGCGCCGGAAGCCGGTGCAGCGTCTGCGGCCCGAAGACCACGTCGACGAACGGGGCGCGGCGCACGATCTCCTCGCCTTCCTGGCTCGCCACGCAGCCGCCCACGCCGATCAGCAGCCCCGGCTTCGCCTGCTTGAGCGGGCGCAGGCGGCCGAGGTCGGAGAACACCTTTTCCTGCGCCTTCTCGCGCACCGAGCAGGTGTTGAAGACGATGAGATCCGCGTCCTCGATGTCGTCCGTCTTGCGGTAACCATCGGCGGCGGCGAGGACGTCGGCCATCCGGTCCGAGTCGTACTCGTTCATCTGGCAACCGAAGGTGCGAATGAAGACTTTCCGGGTGGGTTCGGTCATGGCGCCTCGCCTGGGTCGCGGAGGTTCAATCCGGGCAGGCGGCCTGGTCAATCTGCGGAGGCGCGATTCTACCGGATCGCCGGCGCGCGGGCACGGCTGCGCCGCTATAATCGCCCCCTTCCGGTCCAGGGCACGACCCGGCGGCCGCAGATTCAGGAGGGTTTCGCGATGTTCAAGAAGTCCCTGTTCGTCCTGCTGGCTTTCTTCCTGGCGGCCTCCGCCGCCGCCCAGGGCAAGAAGCGCATCGAGCGCGCGGCCGACCTGCCGCGCTTTTCCTACACGATCGCGGGCAAGCTCGAGGACCTCGTGCGCGACGAGGCGAAGTTCGCGCCCTTCGCCGCTGAAGTCCGGCGCGACAGCCAGTCCGTCCTCGACGGGCACGACATCGCGGACAAGTCCGCGCAGCGCGACCTCCTGGGCGTGCTCGCGCGCATCGACTTCCTCGAGGGGCGCTACGGCGAGGCCGCGCGCCGCTCCGAGGAGATCAGGGCCCTCGAGGAAAAGCCCGCCGACAAGCTGGTCTCGGGCATGCAGATGCGCGCGATGGTCGCGGCCCAGGCGAAGGCGGGGAACATCACCTCGGAAGCCTACCGCAAGGAGGTGGGGCGCCTGGTCGCCGCGGAACTCGCGAAGCTCCCCTACGCCGTGATCGAGAACGACATCAAGGGTGCCAAGAGCGTCTCCGAGATCATCGGCGAGGCGCTCGTGCTGGGCAACGTGCGAGACCGCCTGCAGCCCGTGGTGGACAAGGCGGGAGGGGTGCTGAGCTCGGAGTTCGCGCCCGCGATCATCGGCGCGCGCTTCGCGCTGGTCGCGCGGCTGCCCCTCAAGCAGGTGCTCATGGAGACCTACACCGCCTACCTCGCGGCGAACAAGGTCGAAAAGCCCGACATCTGGGCTGCGCGCGAAGTGGAACTCGCGAAGGGCCGCGGCTACGCGCCCGTCACGATCGCCGTGTGGGACAGCGGCGTCGACACGAAGCTCTTCGGCGAGCGCGTGGTGCGCGCGAAGGACGGCAAGCCCGCCTTCATCGCCTTCGACGTGCACGAGAAGCCGTCGCACAGCCCGATGATGCCCATCCCGGCAGAGTTGCGCGACCGCGTGCCGGCCATGAAGTCGCGCATCAAGGGGCTCTCCGACCTTCGCTCGAACATAGACAGCCCCGAGGCGAGCGAGGTGAAGTCGCTCCTGTCGAAGCTGAAGCGCGAGGAGTACCGCGGCGTCGTCGAGGAACTGGGCCTCGCGGGCAACTTCACCCACGGCACGCACGTCGCCGGCATTGCCATGGCGGGAAATCCTTACGCGCGCCTCGTGAATGCCCGCATCGAGTTCGGCTACAAGCTGCTGCCCGACCCCTGCCCGAGCCGCGAGCTGGCCGAAAGGAACGTGCGCAATTCGCGCGCCTACGTGGACTTCCTCAGGAAGCACGGCGTGCGCGTCGTGAACATGAGCTGGGGCGGGACGGTGACCGGCGTCGAGCAGGAGCTGGAACTCTGCAACATCGGCAAGACTCCGGAGGAGCGCAAGACGCTCGCCCGCGAGTACTTCGACCTGCAGAAGCAGGGGCTCATCGACGCTTTCAAGAGCGCGCCGGAAATCCTCTTCGTCACCTCCGCGGGCAACGCCAACCAGGATTCGACTTTCGCGGAAGCCATCCCCGCGGACTTCGTGCTGCCCAACCTGATCACCGTGGGCGCGGTCGACAAGGCGGGCGACGAGGCGCCGTTCACGAGCTACGGCCCGACCGTCAAGGTGCACGCCAACGGCTACCAGGTGGAGAGCTACTTGCCCGGCGGAGACCGGGTCGCACTCTCGGGCACGTCGATGTCCTCGCCGCAGGTGACGGGGCTCGCGGCGAAGGTTCTCGCCGTGAACCCGAAGCTGAAGCCCGCCGAGGTCATCGCGATCATCGTGAAGACAGCGGAGAAGACAGCCGACGGTCGGCGCAATCTCCTCGACCCGGCGAAGGCGGTCGCGGCTGCCCAGCCGCGCGACTGATCGCCTCGCCCACCGGCCTCCGCGAGGCCGGCGGTCACGGCGCCTTGGGCGGGTGGTCGGCCAGCCAGCGCATCGAGCGCTCGACGCGGGTGCGGCCGCTCGGATGGTCGAAGAAGACCGTTTCCTCCAGCGCGGACGGCGCGATCTTGCGGTAGTTGGAGATCCGCATGGCCACCGCGGCGAAGCCCTGGGGCTCGCGAGCCGCGTCGAGCCCGAAGGCGTCGGCGTCGTTCTCGGCGACGCGAATGATCGAGTTGGTCACCGGCGTCAGCGCGTAGAACGCGACGGTCAGGATCGCCAGCGCGAGCGGCAGCCCCGCCGTGTCTTCGAGGCCGCGCACGCCCCAGCGATCGCCGTACCGACGCCGGATGGCGCCGAAGCTCCGGTCGACAATCCAGAACCCGAAGCCGATCACCAGCGTGAAGGCGAGCACGTGCTTCAGGCCATGATCCAGGACGTAATGGCCCATCTCGTGCGCCATGACCGCGGCGATCTCCGGTTCCGAGGCGCCGTTGAGCAGGTTGTCGTTGAGCGAGATCCGCATCGTGCCGAAGAGCCCCGATACGTTGGCGCTCACGCGCTTGGTCTGCCGCGAGGCGTCGAACCAGTACACATCCCTTGCGGGAATGCGGTTCTCCGCGGCCAGCGCGAGGATCCGGTCGCGCAGGGGCCCTGCCGCCAGCGGGTGATAGTCGTTGAAGAGCGGCCTGATGAACACCGGCGAGATGACGATCATCACCACCAGGAATGCCGCCGTGACTCCCGTTGCCCAGACCACCCAGCGGCGGCCCACGCGTCGCACGACGGCGTAGACGCCCGCGATCGCAAGCGAACCCAGCACCAGGCTCACGCCAAGCTCCTTGCCCCAGTCCCCGAGGAATCCCGCGAGGTCGTGGTTGGACATGCCGAAGCGGTGCTCGCGGATGTAGCCGGTGTAGAAGTCCCACGGAAGCATGAGCAGCGCCCACGCGAGCATGAACCCTGCGGCATAGAGAAGCGTCGCGGCGAATGGCCTCCGGAACTTCGCCTCGCTCCAGTCGCGCCATCGCGCCGAGGCGCGGCTCGCGAGCAGCAGCCAGGCCACCAGCACGGCGATCACCGCGCCGCCGAACTCGATCCAGTAGCCGCCTTCGAAGTACGCATCCGACTTCGCACGGTCGGACGCGGCGACGGTGGCGATCCACGCTTCGGTCGCGTTCGCCTGGTCGAAGCCGGGCTTCCACCCGGCGCCCGAGGGCACGTTCAGGGTCGGTCTCTCGCTGCTCACGATCCACGCTCCTATTGGGCTTTGCCACATTCATGGGACCGGGCAGTTCCGTTCCGGCCGCAGTATCGCACTCGAGGCGAGCGGGCGAAAAAAAATCGCCGGTCGGAATCCGACCGGCGATCGAGGACTGGTGGCGAGTCAGGGATTTGAACCCCGGACCAACGGATTATGATTCCGCTGCTCTAACCACTGAGCTAACTCGCCGGAAAGCCGTGTATTTTCCGGTATTTGCGCACCAAGGTCAATTGATCGGCTTGGCCGTCAAACATTGAAGCGGAAGTGCATGACGTCCCCGTCCTTCACGACGTACTCCTTCCCCTCCAGCCGCATCTTTCCCGCCTCCTTCGCCCCCAGCTCGCCCTTGCACGCGATGTAGTCGTCGTACGCGATCACCTCGGCGCGGATGAAACCTTTCTCGAAGTCCGTGTGGATGACGCCTGCCGACTGCGGCGCGGTGTACCCCTTGTGGATCGTCCACGCGCGAACCTCCTTCTCGCCGGCCGTGAAGTAGGTCTGCAGGCCCAGCAGGGTGAAGGTGGCGCGGATGAGTCGGTCGAGCCCCGGCTCGTGCATGCCCATGTCGGCCAGGAACAGTTCCTTGTCCTCCCCCGAGAGGTCGGCAATCTCGCTCTCCACCTTGGCGCAGATGGCCACCACCGGGGCGCCCTCCTTCGCGGCGTACGCCTTCACCTTCTCGAGCAGCGGATTGTCCTTGAAGCCGTGTTCCTCCACGTTCGCGATGTAGAGCGCGGGCTTCGCGGTGAGGAGGAAGAGCGGCTTCAGCAGTTCCCTTTCCTCCGGCGAGAGATCGAGGGCACGCACCGGGTGAAATCCGTCCAGCGCCTTCTGCACCTTTTCCAGCACGGCAACGAACTTCGCGGCTTCCTTGTCGCCCGATCGCGACTTCTGGATGTGGCGTTCGCGAGCCTTGTCGACCGCGGCCATGTCCGCCAACGCGAGCTCGGTGTGGATCACCTCGATGTCGGAGATGGGATCCACCTTCCCCGCCACGTGCACCACGTTGTCGTCCTCGAAGCAGCGCACCACGTTGGCGATGGCTTCCGTCTCGCGGATGTTGGCCAGGAACTGGTTGCCGAGCCCCTCGCCCTTGGATGCCCCGGCCACGAGCCCCGCGATGTCGACGAACTCGACCACCGCCGGGATCACCTTCAGCGGCTTGGCGATCGTGGCAATGGCCTGCAGCCTGGGATCCGGCACTTCCACGATGCCCACGTTGGGCTCGATGGTGCAGAAGGGATAGTTCTCGGCCGCGATCCCGGCCTTGGTGAGCGCGTTGAAGAGGGTGGACTTGCCGACGTTCGGAAGCCCCACGATGCCGCATTGCAGTGTCATTGCTCGTCTTTCGGGTTCTGCGCTCGCGCTTTCGCGGGAACGGCTGGTTCAGGCTTCGCGGGCGCGGCGGTTGCCGGCTTCACGGAAGGATCGGGCTCGGGTTTGGGCAGCGTATGCAGCCACGTGGTCGCGTCGTTCATGCGGCCGGTGGCGATTCGGGAAAGCAATCCCAGGCTGCGGTCGAAGGCGGGATCGATCGCTTCCTGCTCCTCGCGCCTGGCTTCGTGGAGGACAAAGTCGGCCACCGCGTCCTTGTGGCCCGGGTGGCCGATGCCGATCCGCAGCCGCCAGAAGTCGCGCGTGCCCAGCACCTCGTCGATGTCCCGCAACCCGTTGTGCCCGCCCGTGCCGCCGCCGAACTTGAGTTTCACCGTGCCGGGCGAAAGGTCCAGCTCGTCGTGCACCACCAGCATCCCGGCCGGCTCGATGCGGTGGAAGCGCAGGAACGCTCCCACGCTCCGCCCGCTTTCGTTCATGTAGGTCGCCGGCTTCAGGAGCCAGAAGTCCTGCCCGCCCTCCGTCACGCGGGCCACCCAGCCGGAGAACTTCGACTCCTTCGCCCAACGAACGCCGCGGCCGTGCGCGATCGCGTCGACCCACCAGTAGCCGGCGTTGTGCCGGGTGCGTTCGTATTCGCGCCCGGGATTGCCGAGGCCGACGATGAGGCGGATGGGTTCCATGGGAGGTTTCCGGAAGGGCACGGTGCGCCGCGGGTCCCCGAAACGAACGCGCCCGCCGGTGACGGCGGGCGCATCCGTGAGGCTCGCTCGAAGCGCCCCGGGCGGTCGCTATTTCTTCTTGTCGTCCTTGTCCTTGTCCTTGTCCTTGCCGCCGCCCTTCCCCGCTTCTTTGGCGGGCTCCTCCTCTTTCGCTTTCTGTGCCGAGGTCGGCACGTCGGCCGCCGACGGCGCCACCGTGGTCGCCGCAGCTTCCGCCGCTTCCTCGTCCGCCGTCGCCACGCGCGGGATCACGATCGTCGCCACCGTCAGGTCGTCGCCCTTGGAGAGCGCGACCGAGTCGACGCCCGCCGGGAGCTTGATCCCGGAGATGTGGAGCGAGTGCCCGGCCTGCAGTTCACCCAGGTCCACCTCGACGAATTCCGGCAGGTCCTTCGGCAGGCAGGAGACGAGCAGGTCGTTCATCACGTGCTGGATGGCGCCGCCGGCGAGCTTCACGCCCGGCGCGACTTCCTGGTTCAGGAAGTGCAGCGGGATCTTCACGTGGAGCTTCCTCTTCGCGTCGACCCGCTGGAAATCCGCATGCAGGATCATCTGCTTGAAGGGGTGCATCTGGTAGTCGCGCAACAGCACCTGCGACTTCTCGGCGCCGATCTCCATGTCGAGGATGGAGGCGTGGAAGGCCTCCATCTTCAGCTTGAAGTAGAGCTCCTTGTGGTCGAGCTGTATGGGTTGCGCGTCCTTGCCGGCGCCGTAGAGAATGCCGGGCACCTTGGACTCGCGACGCAGACGGCGGCTCGCACCCGTTCCCTGCAGGCTTCGCGGTTCGGCTTTGATATCGATCTTCATGTGTTGCTCCGTATTCGGCGGGGCCCCGCGACCAGGCACCCCGCCATTGGAGGGGGAATCGGCCCCCTCACCCCGTTTGCCCGCTTCCCCAGGAAGGGAGGCGGGCGAATTCGTCACTCCACGAAGAGGGAGCTCACCGAGCTCTCCTCGCAGATCCTGCGCATCGTCTCGGCGAGCAGCTCCGAGACGCTTATCTGGCGGATCTTCGCGCAGGCCTCGGCGTCGGGCCTGAGCGGGATGGTGTCCGTCACCACCAGCTCGTCGATGACCGAGCTCTCGATCCGGCTCACCGCGGGCCCCGAGAGCACCGGGTGCGTGCAGTACGCGATGACGCGCTCAGCCCCCTGCTCTTTCAGCGCACGCGCCGCCTCGCAGAGCGTGTTGGCCGTGTCGACCATGTCGTCCATGATCACGCAGGTCCTGCCGTCCACGTCGCCGATGATGTTCATCACCGTGGAGACGTTCGGCCGCGGGCGGCGCTTGTCGATGATCGCGAGATCGCTCTCGAGCCGCTTCGCGATCGCCCGGGCGCGGACCACGCCCCCCACGTCCGGCGACACCACCACGAGGTTGCCGTACTCGTGCTTCCACAGGTCGCCCAGCAGGATCGGCGTCGCGTAGACGTTGTCCACCGGGATGTCGAAGAACCCCTGGATCTGGTCCGCGTGCAGGTCCATCGTGAGCATCCGGTTCACGCCCACCGAGGTGAGCATGTTCGCCACCACCTTCGCCGAAATCGCCACCCGGGCGCTCCTCGGCCTGCGATCCTGGCGCGCGTAGCCGAAATAGGGCATCGCCGCCGTGATCCTCGCCACGCTCGACCGGCGCAGCGCGTCCACCATGATCATCAGCTCCATCAGGTGGTCGTTGGTCGGCGCGCTGGTCGACTGGAGCACGAAGACGTCCTTGCCGCGCACGTTCTCCAGCAGCTCGACCAGGATCTCGCCGTCGCTGAACCTCGAGACGCTCGCCTTGCCCAGCTGCACGTTCAGGTGGCGGGCCACCTTCTGCGCGAGCTTCGGGTTGGCATTGCCCGTGAACACCATCAGGTTGTCGAAAGCCATCACCCGTCTTTCTCGCTACGCGGTGCGCCCGCTGCAGGCGGCACGTCAAGGAATCTGGCAGGGGAGGAAGGACTCGAACCTTCGAATGCTGGAATCAAAATCCAGTGCCTTAACCAACTTGGCGACTCCCCTTGCGCCCGCATCCGGAAACGACCCTTCCGCGGGTGTTGCCCTTCACAGGTCGCGCAGGGGGTGTTCCTCGAGGCCCTGTGCGACGAATCCCTGCATCGTCCCGGGGAGCTTTTCCAGCACCCTCACGGCCGAATCCCGGTCCTCGAACCGGGAAAAGACGCACGCACCGGACCCCGTGAGCCGCCCCCCCGGGCCATGCCGGGCGAGCCACTCGAGATGCTCCTGAACCTGGGGATACCGCGACGCCACGACCGCTTCCAGATCGTTCCGGAACCGGCGAGACCCTGCGTGCGCCGAAAAGTCTTCGATTTTAAGGGCTTCCGTATGCCGGGTCAATTCAGGCGCGGCGAAGATCTCACCCGTGGGCACCGCTACGGGGGGCACCAGCACCAGGTACCACGCCGGGGCGATATCGAGGGGGGACAGCCGCTCGCCCACCCCTTCCACCCAGGCGTTCCTCCCGAAGACAAAGAACGGGACGTCGGCCCCCAGCCGGGTTCCGAGGGCCTGCAGGGCCCCCCGGGGAAGGCCCGTGCCCCACAGGCGGTTGAGTACCACGAGGGTGGTCGCGGCGTCGGAACTCCCCCCGCCAACCCCTCCGCCCAAGGGAAGTTGCTTGTCGACCTCGATTTCTGCGCCGAGCGCAGTCCCGGTCTCGGCCTTCAGGAGTGCCGCCGCCCGGACCACCAGGTCGGCCTCGACGGGCACGCCGGGCAGGTCGTTCACGCGCCGGATGCGGCCATCGCCGCGCACCGCGAAACGCAGGCGGTCGGCCCGGTCGATGAGCGCGAAGGCCGACTGGAGCAGGTGATAGCCGTCGTCCCGCCGCCCGAGCACGTGCAGGAAGAGGTTCAGCTTCGCGGGCGCCGCGTAATCGGGTCCGTCGAGACGCATGGCCTATTCCGGCCGCAGGCGGTACTGGTCCACCACGAGCTTCACCACGATGTCGTCTCGCGAGGCGGTGATGCGCCGGGCCACTTCCTGGTCCCCGATGCGCTGCGATTCTTCGATGGTCACGGCCCATCCCTCCGGCCCGGCGAGCGGCCTGCCGTGCAGCCAGGCCACGAGGAGCCGCTCGTCCAGCGCGGCGCCGAGGAGGTTTTCCGTGAGCTCGGCGAAGCTCGACGCCGACAGGGGCGCGGCACCGGGTCGATGGACGGTGAGCCCGTCACCCGAACGCTCGATCCTCGCCACCAGCGTCCCGACGGGCGATGCGAGGTCCCAGGCGTCTTCGTCGGGCCCGTGGACCCAGCGGATCCGCAGGATCTCCCCCTGCCCCGCCTGCGCGATGGACAGGCGCCCCGAGACCTCGAAGGCGCGCGGCAACCCGTCGAGCGCCACCGGGGCGGGCGCCAAGGCGGTGCAAGCCGCGACGAGCAGCGCCGCGAGCAGGATGGCGAGGCGGGTCACGGGGAAGCTTGCGGGCCGCAGGCCCTCAGGGCTTGAACTTCTGGATCACCGCGAGGAGCATCTCGTGGTTCGGGTGGTCGGTAAGGGCGGCGGACCACACCCGGTTCGCTTCGTCCTTCCGGCCCAGCTTCCAGAGCACTTCTCCCAGGTGGGCGGCTATCTCGGGGTCGGGCCGGGCCTTGTAGGCGCCCTTCAGGTGCGCGAGCGCCTCGTCCAGCTTGCCACGGCGGTACTGGACCCAGCCCATGCTGTCGAGGATGAACGGGTCGTCGGGCGAGAGCTTCAGGGCCTGCTCGACGAGGACGAGCGCCTCCTCGATGCGGTCCGTGCGGTCGGCGAGCGTGTAGCCCAGGGCGTTGTACGCGTGCGCGTAGTCGGGCTTCAGCTTGATCACGCGGCGCAGGTCGGCCTCGAGAATCTCCAGCCGGTCGACCTTCTCGGCCGCCATGGCGCGGTCGTAGAGCAGCTCGAAGGACTCCGGGTAGCGCTCGACCGCCTTCGAGAGCATGACGAAGGTTTCCTGCCAGGCCTTCGCCTCGCGAAGCAGCTGGGCCTCGATCTGGATCATCTGGATGCGGTCGTCCTGCGCGCGCGGCTCGATCTCCTGCAGGTAGGCCCGGCCCTTCTCCAGCCCGTCGCGCTTGGCGATCAGGGAGGCGATGCGCATCTGCGCACGCATCCGGTCGCCCGACTCCACCCTCGCGTACCAGTCGAGGGCCTCGTCGATGCGCTTGGCCGATTCCGCCGCCTGCCCGAGCCCGAGATAGACCGCCCCGGGATCGGGATGCCCCATGCCGAGGGCACGCCGGAAGGCCACTTCCGCGTCCGCGTAGTCCTCGAGCTGCAAGGCGAGCAGGCCGATGGCGTAGGGGATCTGCGGGTCCGAACCCGAGAGCCGCTCGACGGCCCGGAACTCCTGCCTCGCCTCGGCGTTTTGCCGCGCGGCGGCCAGCTCGCGCGCAAGCTGCAGGCGCACGTCCTTCGCATCGGGGTTTCGCTCCACGAAGGCGCGGTAGAAAGCAATCACGTCGCCCGGGACGTCTTTCTTCAGGACCTGGGCGCGCAGGACGGCGGCGTCCTCCCACCCGGGCTTCATGTCGAGCGCGGCCTTCGATTCGGCCAGGGCGAGGTCCTGCTTGCCCGCCACGAGGGCGGCCACGCCGAGGGCGTAACGCGATTCGGCGAGCTTCGGATAGCGCGAGACGATGGCGCGGGTAGCCTCGAGGACGGCGGCCTTGTCGGTGAACCTGCCGAAGTAGAAGGCGAGCTGGGTGAGGATCCGGGACTTGCCGGGGCTTGCCTCCAGGAAGGCGGCGATCGTCTCCTGCGCCTTCTGCACGTCGCCGCGGTTGGCCAGGAGCGAGGCCACGAGATCGCGCCCCAGCGTCGACTCGGGCTCGAGTTCGACCAGGAGCATCGCCATCTCCAGCGCCGGCTCCATGGCGCGGGCGCGAATGGCGAGTTCCGCGGCACGGCGCGCTATCTGGGGGTCGCGCAGTTCGCGCGCGAGCCGGGCCATGTTGGCGAGCGCAGGGGCCGTCTCGCCCCGCTGCGCGGCCAGTTCCGCCGAGAGGAACTCGAACATGGCTTCCTCGCGCCCCAGCGGCGAGGCGCGGTCGGGCTGCGTGGCCGCGACCGATGAAAGCACCGTCGTGGCTGCCAGCGCCGCCATGAGACTCGTCAGGCATTTCCCCATCGACCTTCGCTCCCGCCATGGCGTTCGCGCACGTTGCGCACGCCCATCATAGATTGTTTCCGCGGGCCGTCCATCGCGACCCGGGCCGGTTGGACCACGCCCGCGCGGGGTCGTTTCAGCCCGTGGCCTTATAATCGCCGCAAACTCCCCATCACCCTATGCCGGAACTTCCGGAAGTCGAGACGATCCGCCTGGGTCTCGTCGCCAGCGTCGTGGGCCATTGCATCCGCGACGTCGTGGTACGAGAGCCGCGCCTTCGCTGGCCCGTGCCCCGCGACCTCGCCGCGCGCCTGCGCGGCGCCCGCGTGCGCGGCATCCGCCGCCGCGGCAAGTACCTGCTGTTCGACTGCGGCACCGGCCACCTGCTCGCGCACCTGGGCATGTCGGGCAGCCTCACCGTCGTGCCTTCCGGCAGGCCGTTGCGGCGCCACGACCACGTGGACCTCGTGCTGGACAGCGGGGACGTCGTTCGCCTGAACGACCCGCGCCGGTTCGGGGCGATGCTGTGGGTGCGAGACCCCGACCACCACCCGCTGCTCGACGGCCTCGGACCGGAGCCCTTCGACGAAGCCTTCGCGGGCGCCTACCTGCACCGCGTCTCGCGCGGGCGGCGCGTGCCGGTCAAGCAGTTCCTGATGGATGCGCGCGTGGTCACCGGCATCGGCAACATCTACGCGAACGAGGCGCTCTTCGCCGCGCGCATCCATCCTTCCCGGGCGGCGGGTCGCATCTCGCTCGGGCGGTTCGAGCGCCTCGCCACCGTGGTCCGCGACACGCTCGAGCGCGCGCTGGCGGCCGGCGGCAGCACGCTTCGCGATTTCGTCGGGAGCGACGGCGCGCCGGGCCACTTCCAGCTCCAGTACGCCGTGTACGGGCGGCAGGGCGAACCCTGTCCCGCCTGCGGGTCCCAGGTGCGCGCCACCCGCCACGGGGGCCGGTCGACCTTTCACTGCGCTTCGTGCCAGCGATGAGCCAGGCAAGCCGCGCCATGCACGATCGCGCCTTCGAGCCCAGCCTCGCCGCCCTCAAGGACTGGCGCGACGAGGTCGCCGCCGCGCTCGCGAGCCTGCGGCGCTGGGCCCTCATGCACCGGCTCACCGAGGAACACACCGCGACGCGCATCGCCCACCTGGAGCGCCGGCTCGCCTCGGACCGGCTGTCGATCGCCTTCGTCGCGGAGGTTTCCCGCGGCAAGAGCGAGCTCATCAACGCCCTTTTCTTCGCCGACATCGGGACACGCCTGCTGCCGGCGGGCGAGAGGCACGCGACGCTCTGCCCCACCGAGATCCTCCACGATCCGTCGCGCCCGCCCTCGATCCGGCTCCTGCCCATCGAGACCCGGGAGACGCCCCACGCGCTGCGCGAATTCATCGCCCTGGCCGACGACTGGAAGGCGATTGCCCTGGACCCGGAGCGTCCGGAGAGCCTCGCCGACGCCTTCGACGCGCTCTCCGAGACCCAGACCGTGTCCATGGCTCAGGCGCACAACCTCGGGTTTCCCGGGGAGCCCGGCGCGCGCGTCGAGATCCCGCGCTGGCGCTATGCGATCGTGAACTTCCCGCACCCGATCCTCGCCATGGGGCTCACGATCCTCTACACGCCGGGCCTGCACGCGCTGCGCTCGGAGCCCGAGCTCACGATGCACCGCCTGCAGGATGCCGACGCGGTGGTGTTCATGCTTTCCGTGGACGCGGGCACCACCGAGGCCGACCTCGAGCTGTGGAACGACCATGTGGAACCGATGGAGGGCCTGGGCCACACGCGCTACGTGGTGCTCAACAAGATCGACGGGCTCCGGGACGGGGCCAGGGCCGAGACGCAGGTCTTCTCGGAAATCGACCGGCAGGTGCGCGAAGTCGCGGAGGCCATACGCGTCGATCCCACGCAGATCTATCCCCTGTCGGCGCGCCAGGGCCTCGCAGCGCGCATCGACGGCGACGGCGACGGCCTCGCGAAGAGCCGGCTCTATCGCCTGGAACAGGCGCTCGCAGGCGGGCTCGTGCGATCGCGCCAGGAGAGCCACGCGACCTCGGTTCGCGCCGAGGTGCGCACGCTGCTTGCGGAGACGCGCGCCCTGCTCGAGAGCCGCCGGAGTTTCGTCGAGGAGCAGGTCGGCGATCTCGGCAGTCTCCAGGGCAGGAACCAGAAGCTCGTGGACACGCTCGGGCGCAAGACCGCCGACGAACGCGTGCGGATAGAGGACGCGAGAGCCGCGCTCACCGGCCTGCGGGCCGTGCACAACCGCCACGTCGACGAGCTGGCGCAGCTGCTCGCCCCGAACACGGCGCGCGATGCCGGCCTGCGCGCGCGCTCCGCGGTCATGGCCTCGCCCTTCAGTGCCGGGATCGGAGAGGCGGTCGACGGGTACTTCCGGGAAATGCGCGAGCGGATCACCCGCGCGGTCGAGGTGATCGGCGAGGTGAAGGCCATGATGGCCACGGTGAACCGGCGCTTCGCCGATTCCTGGGGCCTCGCGCCCGTGGAAGTGGCCCCGTTCTCCACGGACCGGTTCCTCCTGGAGCTCGAAAGACTCCAGGAGCACTGCTCACGGGACTTCCGAAGCGCCACGAGCCTGCTCACGCGCGGGCGTCGCGCGCTTGCCGCGCTCTTCTTCGACACCGTGGCGCTCAAGGCCATCCACGTCTTCGAGATCGCCGACCGGGAAGTCCGCGCCTGGATGAACTCGTTCATCCGCCCCCTGGAGGCGCAGGTGAGCGACTACCAGGACCAGGCGAACAGCCGCATCGAGGGGATGGCGAGGATCCGGGACGCTGAATCGGGCCTCGTGGAGCGCATCACGTCGCTGCACGATTTCATCCGCGATTGCGACGATCGCATGCGGGACTGGGAGGAGCACGACCTGCGCCTCGCGCGTCTGCTGGACGCGGGGCAGGGGCGCTAGCGCGCGGCCTTCGCAGTGTCCGCGGCGACGAGCCGCTCGTACTTCGCGCGCAGTTCCTCCTGCGACTCCTTCCACGCCGGGTCGAGGGGGATGCAATCCACCGGGCACACCTCCCGGCACTGCGGCGCATCGAAATGCCCCACGCACTCCGTGCACTTCTTCGGGTCGATCACGTAGATCTCGGGGCCCGCCGAGATGGCGCCGTTCGGGCACTCCGGCTCGCAGACGTCGCAGTTGATGCACTGATCCGTGATCAGGAGCGCCACGAACCGCCCTTCACGACCCGCCGGCCGGGCGGCCGACCTTCTCGCGGATGCGCTCGGCCGTGATCGGGTGGACGAAGGCGGCGATGTCGCCGCCGAGCACGGCGATCTCGCGCACGATCGTGGCCGACAGGAAGAGGTAGCGGTCCGAGGGAGTGAGAAAGAGCGTTTCCACGCCGGGCGCCAGGGTGCGGTTCATGCCGGCCAGCTGGAACTCGTACTCGAAGTCGGAAACGGCCCGCAGGCCCCGCAGGATCACTCCCGCCTGGTGCTCTCGCACGAATTCCGAGAGCAGGCCCGCGAACCCGAGAACCTTCACGTTCGGATAGGCCGCGAGGACCTCCTTCGCGATCTGCACGCGCTCCTCGAGCGAGAAGAAGGGCCGCTTCGCCTGGCTGTGGGCCACGCCCACGACCACCTCGTCGAAGAGTCGCGACGCACGCTGGACGAGGTCCTCGTGCCCGTTGGTGATCGGGTCGAAGGTGCCGGGGTAGACGGCGCGCTTGATGGTCATCATGGCGTTTCCTTCCGTGCCGGCTCTCCGGCATCTCCCGCGAACTCGTAGAGGGCGAACTTCGCCTCGCCTGCGGCACCTTCCCGCAACCTCGTCCACCTCGCCGACGGCGCCTGCGGCGCGCGGGGCGCCTCGACGTAGACGCGCGCCCCGGGATTCAGCCTCGCCTCGAGTGCGGCGAGCACCGGCGCGGCGAGATCCGAGGCGTACGGCGGATCGACGAATGCGACATCGTAGCGCTCGCCGCGCAACGCAAGCCAGGAAAGCGCCTCCGCCTGTACGACCTCGAGGCCCTCGCCTGCGTCGAGCTGCCGCGCCGACTCCCGAAGCTGCTCGCACACACTGCGGTCGAGCTCGACGAGCACGACCCGTGCGGCGCCGCGCGACTTCGCCTCGAAACCGAGAGCTCCGCTGCCGGCGAAGAGATCCACGCAGGCAAGCCCCGCGAGACGCTGGCCCAGCCAGTTGAAGAGCGTCTCGCGAACCCGGTCTGGCGTGGGCCGAAGGCCCGCGGCGTCCGGAAAACGCAGCACGCGACTTCGCCAGAGGCCACCGATGATGCGCAGGCGGTTTGCTCCCGCGCCGGTGCGGTGCGGCTTCGGCACGTTCGCGATTCGGCGTGCGGCGGTCATCGCGGGCGATGATACCGTAAAATATTCACGACTCTTCCCCTCGCGGCGCCCCGGGCCGCAGCCCATGTTCTCCCTCGGATCCAAGAAAGCGGTCGATGCACCCGCGTCAGACTGGGCCTCGCGCCTGCGGCGCGGCCTCGCGCTCTCGGGCGAGCGCCTGAAGCAGGCGGTCCAGATCTTCCGGTCGCACCCGTCGATCGACGAGGCGCTCTACGAGGCGCTCGAGGCGCAGCTCCTCGCCTCCGACGTGGGCGTGCACGCGACCGCGGACCTGGTCGCGGCCCTGCGCAAGGCGGCCCGCGACAAGCGGTTGCAGGACGGCGCCGAGCTCGAGTCCGAGCTTCGCCACGCGCTCGCCGCACTTCTGGCCCCGCTCGAGCGAGCGCTTCCCGAGTCGCGCCCGAAGCCCTTCGTGATCCTCCTGGCCGGGGTGAACGGCGCCGGCAAGACCACGACCATCGCGAAGCTCACGCGGCTCTTCCAGTCGCAGGGTCTTTCCGTGCTGCTCGCGGCGGGCGATACGTTCCGGGCCGCGGCGCGCGAGCAGCTGCAGGCCTGGGGCGAGCGCCACGGCGTGACCGTGGTGTCCCAGGAAGGCGGCGACTCCGCCGCGGTGATCTTCGACGCCATCCGCTCGGCCCACGCGAAGGGCATCGACGTGGTGCTCGCCGACACCGCCGGAAGGCTTCCGACGCAACTGCACCTCATGGAGGAAATCCGCAAGGTCAAGCGCGTCATCGCCAAGGCCGACCCGGGCGCACCCCACGAGACCTGGCTCGTGCTCGACGCCAACACCGGGCAGAACGCGGTCGCGCAGGTCCGGGCCTTCGACGGTGCGCTCGCGCTCACCGGGCTCATCGTGACCAAGCTCGACGGCACCGCCAAGGGAGGCGCGCTCGCGGCCATCGCACGCGAGCATCCGGTTCCCGTGCGCTTCATCGGCATCGGCGAGCAGCCCGACGACCTTCGTCCCTTTGCCGCCGCCGAGTTCGTGGACGCATTGTTCGGATGATCCGGTTCTCCGCAGTCTCCAAGCGCTATCCGAACGGGCACGAGGCACTTCGGGAAGTCACGCTCGAGGTGGGCGCCGGCGAGCTGGTCGTGGTGACGGGGCATTCGGGGGCGGGCAAGTCGACGCTGCTCAAGCTCGCCTCGGGCATCGAGCGGGCCACGCGGGGCAGCGTGGTGGTCAACGGCCAGAACCTCTCCTCGCTCGGCGAGACCGCGCTCGCCATCCTGAGGCGCCACATCGGGTTCGTCTTCCAGGACCACAAGCTGCTCTTCGACCGGCCCGCCCGGGACAACGTGGCGCTGCCGCTGCGCATCGCCGGGGCGAGCCCCGACGAGACGGGCCGCCGCGTGCGCGCCGCCCTCGACAAGGTGGGCCTCCTCGACAAGGAGCGCGCCATGCCGGTCACGCTCTCGGGCGGCGAGCAGCAGCGCCTCTGCATCGCACGCGCCATCGTGAACCGTCCCGGGATCCTCGTGGCGGACGAACCCACGGGAAACCTCGATGCCGAATCCTCGCGCGCGATCCTCGACCTCTTCGTCTCCTTCAACCGCGTCGGCGTGACCGTGCTCCTGTCGACCCACGACGAGTCGGCGCTCGCGCACCTCGGCGCGCGGCGCGTGGCGATCCGCGGCGGCCAGCTCGCCGCACCCGTCCCATGAGCATCTGGCTCAGGCTGCACCGCATGGCGCTCGCCGAGGCAGCGCGCCGGATCGCGGCGCAGCCCCTCGCCAGCGCGCTCGCGGTCGCGGTGATCGGGCTTGCCGTGGCGCTGCCCGTGCTCGCCGCGGCGCTCGTGCGCAGCGTGGCGCCAGCGATCGCCGGGTTCGACACGGACCCGCACGTCAACGTCTTCCTCGCCCTCGAGGCCACCGACGACGACGTCCGCCGGATAGAGGCTGCGCTCAAGGCCCACCCGGACGTGGCTACCTTGCGCTTCGTCCCGAGGGCCCGGGCGCTGGAGGAGCTCAAGGCCACCTCGCACCTCGCGGAACTGCTCGCCAACCTGGACCGAAACCCCCTTCCGCACGCGTTCTCGGTGCGCACGAAGACGAGCGACGCGGCCCGGCTGAACGCGGCGCGCTCGGCATGGACCGCGCTTCCCGGCGTCGACCAGGTCTCGGCGGAGTTCGAGTGGGCCGAGAGAATCACGCGATGGACGGGGTTCGCGGAGCGCGCGCTGGCCGGCCTTGCGGCGGTGCTCGGCGCCGCGGTCCTCTTCATCGTCGGACACCTGATCCGCCTGCAGGTCCTCACGCGGCGGGACGAGATCGAGGTGAGCCAGCTCATCGGCGCCACGGCCGCGGATGTCCGCCGGCCCTTCCTGTACCACGGCCTGGTGCAGGGGCTCGCGGCCGGGGCGACGGCAGTGGGGCTCGCCGTACTCGTGGTCATCTGGCTGAATGCCGAATTGCGGGCCCTTACTTCCTCATATGCTTATGAATTTAAAATAGTTTTTATGGACCCCCCGGCGATCGCGCTGGTCATCGTGGCGGTCGCCTCCCTTGGGGTCCTGGGAGCTTGGCTCTCGGTCTCCCGGGAACTGCGGCGATTCACTACCGGTCCGTAGGGAACCCGACCCCGGATTGGCACTCCAACGTCCCGAGTGCTAAAATTGCCGTCAGGAGGACGAAAACGCATGACCAACATGACCTTGCCTGCCCTTTCACCGGTTTCCAGCCTCGAGTCCTACGTACGGGCCGTGAACGCGATCCCGCTCCTCAGCGTGGAACGCGAGCAGGCGCTGGGCCGCCGGCTGCGCGAGAAGGAGGATCTTTCCGCCGCCCGGGACCTGGTGCTTTCCCACCTTCGCCTGGTGGTGTCGGTGGCGCGCAACTACCTCGGATACGGCCTCCCGCAGGCCGATCTCATCCAGGAAGGCAACGTGGGCCTCATGAAGGCCGTGCGCAGGTTCGACCCGGGCCGCGGCGTGCGCCTCGCCTCGTTCGCCATCCACTGGATCAAGGCCGAAATACACGAGTACATCCTGCGCAACTGGCGGCTGATGAAGGTGGCCACGACCAAGGCGCAGCGCAAGCTCTTCTTCAACCTGCGCAGGCTGCGCCAGACGACCGCCACGCTCTCCCCCGACGAGGTCCGCCGCATCGCGAAGACCCTCGACGTAAAGGAATCGGACGTGGTGGAGATGGAAAGCCGCATGCAGGGCCGCGACATCAGCGTCGACCCCTCCCCCGAGGACGGCGAGGAACGCGTGGGCCCCATCGCCTTCCTGGCCGATGCCGCCGAAGGCCCGGCCGAAGCCGCCGAGCGCCGGCAGACCGAAGGGCTCGAGTCCGAGGGGCTCGCCCAGGCCCTCGCCTCCCTCGACCCGCGCAGCCGCCGCATCATCGAGGCGCGCTGGCTCGCCGGGGACGAAGGCGCGAGGACGCTCCATGAGCTCGCCGACGAATTCGGCGTCTCCGCCGAGCGCATTCGCCAGGTCGAGGCGAAGGCGATGCAGCGCATGAAGGGTAGCCTCGCCACGCTTCGCTGAGCCTGCGGGGCGGCAGCTGAACGAGAAGGGCCGCGGCTCGAAGCCGCGGCCCTTTCCACGTGCGGGCCCCGCTCAGGAGTTGAGCAGGATCTTCAGGTCGGCCGCGATCTTCTCGCCCGGCGTCCCGTAGGCCAGCATGAGGCGAAGCCGCCCCGTCGCGTCGAAGACCAGCGTCTGCGCCGAGTGGTCCACGGTGTACGACTCCGGCGTCCTTCCCGGGCGCTCGGCCGCGTAGATCTTGAAGTCCTTCGTCACCTTCGCGATCGCCGCGGCATCGCCGTGGAGTCCGAGGAAGGAAGGATGGAAGGCCGGGACATAGGACTTCAACAACTCCGGCGTGTCGCGCTTCGGGTCCACGGTGACAAAGAGCACCTGCACGCGTTGCGCATCCGGTCCGAGTGCCTTCAGGGCGTGGGCCATGTCCGAGAGCGTCGTGGGGCAAACGTCCGGGCAATGGGTGAAGCCGAAGAACATCGTGACCACTTTCCCGCGGAAATCCGCCAGCGATCGCGGCGTGCCGTTGTGGTCGATGAGGCGGAAATCGGGACCGAGATCGGAGCCGGTGATGTCCACGCCGTTGAACGGCGTCCCGTGGCCGGGCAGGAACCGGTCGCAGCCGGCCAGCGCAAGCGATGCGGCCGCGAGTCCCAGGAGGCGCCGACGGGCGTTCATTGGCCGAGGAACTTGAGGTAGTGGTCGATCATCAGCGCAGCGAAGAGCACCGCCAGGTAGAAGATCGAGTAGCGAAAGGTGCGCTTCGCGAGGGAATCGGTGTAGCTCAGGAAGATCGACACCGCGTAGACGAGGAAGACGGCGTCCAGGACCAGCGCCGACCCGAGATACAGGAAGCCCGCCATCCCGGTCGCGAAAGGCAGCAGCGTCGTCGCGACGAGGATCAGCGTGTACAGGAGCAGGTGCAGCCGGGTATAGGCCTCTCCATGCGTGACCGGCAGCATCGGGATGCCCGCGCGCTCGTACTCGCGCCTGCGGTAAAGTGCCAGCGCCCAGAAGTGCGGCGGCGTCCACGCGAAGATGATGAGGAAGAGGAGCAGGGGCTGGAAGGGCACATCGCCGGTGACGGCCGCCCACCCGAGCACCGGCGGCATCGCCCCGGAGGCGCCACCGATCACGATGTTCTGGGGAGTGGCGGGCTTCAGGATCACCGTGTAGACGATCGCATAACCCACGAAGGTGGCGAGCGTGAGCCACATGGTGAGCGGGTTCACCGCGTGCCACAGGATCGCGAGACCCAGCCCGCCCACGGCGCCCGACATGAGCACGACCTGCGCGGGCGTGATCGAGCCCATCACCGTGGGGCGCCCCCGCGTGCGCGCCATCACGGCGTCAAGCTTCTGCTCGACCAGGCAGTTGAAGGCGGCCGCCGCGCCCGCCACGAGCGCGATGCCCGCGGTCGCGTAGGCCATCGTCGCGAACGGGGGGACCCCGGGTGTCGCGAGCAGCATGCCGATCACGGCGGTGAACACGATGAGCGAGACCACGCGCGGCTTCGTGAGCCGCCAGAACTGGCCGGCCACGTCCGCCGCGCCCTGCATCGCGCGTGCCGTCATCGATCTCTCCTGGCTGGCATGGGCCCCGTCGTCGTCGTCATCCCGCGGGCACACTGCGCAGCGGGATCATCATTATACCGTCGCGGTCGACCCGCTCGGCCCGCCGCGCGCCCAACGGTGCCGCCTAGCCGACCTGGGAAGCCTTGAGCAGCCGCTCGAGATCGCGCAGCATGCGGCGCGGATCGGCGCCGGCCGGGAAGCGCATCATCACGTTGCCCAGCGGATCCACCAGGTAGCAGTGCGCACGGTCGTTCACTGCGGACAGCTGAAGCGCCATTCCCCGCGGCGGGGTCACTGCGAGCATCCCCTCGTAGGGTACGAGGGCCTCGAGGTCCACGGGGTGGGTGTCGTCGGCCACGAAGACGCGCTCCACGCGGGAAGCGTTGCGACCGAGCATGAGGCGAACCTGGCGCATCAGCGTGAGCTTGGCGGCGCACGACGCCGGACAAGCGCCGGAATCGGAGGCAACGAGCACCCACTTGCCACGCAGTTCCGGGAACCTGAATTCGCCCCCGTCGGCGCGCAGGTAGCGTGCGGTCGTGATCGGCGCGGGCGGGCGGATCAGTTCGCCGTAGTTGGCAGTCGCCTCGGGCCGGAAGAAATGGTAGGCGATCGTCGAGGCCACGATCGGCAGGGCGAAGAGCGCGATGATCGCGAGCAGTTTCAGTTGGCCGTGGCGCATCAGCGGCGCGCCCGATTCAGGTTCAGGCCGAGCCACAACGCGGCCACCGTCGCCGCGAGCGAGAACCAGGTGAGCGAATACTCGCGGTGCTTGGCGATGCCGGCGTCGGGCCTTTCCACGACGGCGGCGAGACCCGGGGCCGGCGGCGAGGCGAGCACGAGCACCGGAAGCACCTCGTGCCCTGCGCGCGCCGCGTACCGCGCGATCTCCAGGTTCTGCCAGACGTTGCCCGTCACGGTCTCCGTGGAAAGTTCCAGGACGCGCGCCGGCGGCAGGACCGCCAGGCCCTCGACCACGACTTCTCCGTCCGGCACCGGCACCTCCGGCGCCGCGGGATAGGCCGCGCTGCGGGAAACCCAGCCGCGGACCACGAGGACGCGCGGCCCGGCGCCGCCGATCGCGAGCGGCGTGACGACGTGGAATCCCGCGCGCCCGGCGTGGATGCGGTTGTCGACGAAGACCTGCCCTTCGGGGGCGTAGCGCCCCTCGATGCGCACGTGCCGGAAGAGGAGCGCATCCGCGGAGCCCACCTGGCCGGTGAGCCGCACCGGCGCCTCGGCGGCGCGTGCCTCGAGCAATGCCTGGCGCCCGGCCTTCTCCTGCGCGCGCTCCGCCTGCCATCGCCCGAGCGAGACCGTCAGGGCGACGAGCGCCAGCGCCGCCACGGTGGGCACGGGGCGCGGGGTAAAGTCGAAGCCCGCGATCCTCATGGGGCCCGCGACTCCGGGGGGGCGTAAGATCGGCGCTCGCGGGCGGTTCCCGCGCGCGTTCCCGCCATGAAGATAGTCGTCATCCTGCTGCTTCTCGCCGTCATCGCGAGCCTGTTCTCGAGCCTCTACTTCGTCTACAAGGACAAGGGGGAGACGAACCGCGCCGTGATCTCGCTCACGATACGCATCGCGCTCTCCCTCGTGGTGTTCCTGATCCTCATCGGATCGTACTTCTTCGGCCTGATGCCGGGCGGGCGCCTGTAGGGCGATCCCCCGAGAAGAAAAAGCCGCACCGAGGTGCGGCTTTTCCCGTGTCCGCGACTTGCGGCCGCGCGCGCCGCCTACACCCAGTAGACGAACACGAAGAGCAGCAGCCAGACCACGTCCACGAAGTGCCAGTACCATGCCACCGCCTCGAAGGCGAAATGGTGCTCCGCCGTGAAGTGCCCTGCCAGCGAACGGAAGAAGATGACCGTGAGCATGATCGCGCCGAGCGTCACGTGAAAGCCGTGGAAACCCGTGAGCAGGTAGAAAGTCGAGCCGAACACGCCCGTGGTGAGCTTGAGGTTCAGGTCGGCGTAGGCGTGGACGTACTCGTAGGCCTGGAAGCCCATGAAGGTGAAGCCCAGGAGCATCGTCGCGAGGAGCCCCAGCACGAGCCCCTTGCGGTTGCCCATCTTGAGCGCCCAGTGCGCGTAGGTTACCGTCACGCCCGATGAGAGGAGCAGGAAGGTGTTGAGCGCCGGGATGCCCCAGGCGTGCATCGCGCCGAACTGCGGCGGCTGGTACGGGCCCGCCGAAGGCCACTGCGCGTGGAAATCGGGCCACAGGAGCTTGTTCTCCGGGTCGCCGAGCCAGGGCAGCGAGTACACGCGTGCGTAGAAGAGCGCGCCGAAGAAGGCCGCGAAGAACATCACCTCCGAGAAGATGAACCAGCCCATGCTCCAGCGGAAGGACATGTCCACCTGCTGGTTGAAGAGCCCGCCCTCGCTTTCGCGGATCACGGTTCCGAACCAGCCGAAGAGCATGTAGACGAGGGTCGCGGTGCCCAGCCCGAACGGGTACCAGCCGGACCCGTAGCTGTTCATGAGGAGGACGCCCCCGATCGCCATGAGCAGGAGCGCCGTCGATCCGACGATCGGCCAATGGGACGGAGGTGCGAAGTAGTAGCCGCCAGGTCGTGCGTTGCCCACGATGTGACTCCCTTGGAATGCCTGTTTCGAATGCGTCTGTTTCAGCGCGTGACGAGTTTCACGACCCCGAGGATCGCGAGGACGAAGACCGCGGCCGCGACGAGCCCCGCCGCGATCACGGCCTGCGGCTTGAGGCGGCGCGCGTCCGCCTCGTATTCCGACTTCCGGCGCACGCCGAAGAAGCCCCAGAAGACGGCCTTGAACGCCTCCATCATGACGCGCTCCCGGGCTGCTCGAAGAACGTGTAGGAAAGCGAGATGGTCGTCATGTCCTTCGGGGCCTTCGGGCTCACGAGGAAGACCACGGGCATCACCCGCTCCTCGCCCGCGGCAAGCGTCTGGGTGGAGAAGCAGAAGCAGGCCTGCTTCTCGATGTAGCGGCCGGCGTTGGCGGGCGCCGCGTTCATCACCGCATGCGCGGTCACGGGGCGGCCCAGCGTGTTGGACACCCGGTAGTTCACGGTGACGAGCTCGCCGGGATGGAGCTTCACCTCGCGCTCCAGCGATTCGAATCGCCACGCCAGCCCCGCGCTCGATGCGAGCAGTTCCACCGTGACGGAGCGGCTCGCGTCCACCTGGGTGTTCGCCGTGCCCACGACGCGGCTCTGCGTGATGCCCACGGCCTCGCAGTACTGGCGGTAGATCGGCACCATCGCGAAGCCGAAGCCGAGCATGCCCACCGCGATCACGACGAGCTTCGTCATGGTCTGGCGGTTGCGGGCGGCGAGGGCGGCGTCCATCAGAGGGCGAACTTGAGCAGGTAGGTGAGGTAGATGGCCACCACGAGGCACGCGAGCACCACCGCCGTCACGGCGGCCCGGCGCTTCTGCCCCGGCGTGGGCTTGTGGCCTTCGGACATGGCGGCGATCCCCGTCACTTGACGTCCGGCACCGTCTCGAACGTGTGGTACGGCGCCGGGCACGGCAGGTGCGTCCACTCGAGGGAATCGGCGCCCTCCCAGGGCCTCTCGGGGGACTTGCGTCCGGAGCGGATGCACTCGATCACCACGTAGAGGAAGAGGAGCTGCGAGAAGCCGAAGATGAACGCCCCGACCGACGACCACAGGTTCCACTCGGCGAACTGCAGCGCGTAGTCCGGGATGCGCCTGGGCATGCCCGCGAGCCCCAGGAAGTGCTGCGGGAAGAAGGCGATGTTGAAGCCGATCACGGAAAGCCAGAAGTGGAGCTTGCCCAGGCCCTCGTGGTACATGTGGCCGGTCCACTTGGGCAGCCAGAAGTACACCCCCGCGAAGATCGCGAAGAGCGCGCCCGAGACCAGCACGTAGTGGAAGTGCGCCACCACGTAGTAGGTGTTGTGCAGCGTGATGTCCACCGGCGTGATGGCGAGCACCAGGCCCGAGAACCCGCCGATGGTGAAGAGGCACAGGAACCCCACCGAGAAGAGCATCGGCGTCTCGAAGGTCATCGAGCCCTTCCACATCGTCGCGATCCAGTTGAAGATCTTGACTCCCGTGGGCACCGCGATGAGCATCGTCGCGTACATGAAGAAGAGGTTCCCGGCCGCGGGCATTCCCACCGTGAACATGTGGTGGCCCCAGACGATGAAGGAGAGGATCGCGATGGAGGCCGTCGCGTACACCATGGAGGCATAGCCGAAGAGGGGCTTCCTCGCGAAGGCGGGGATGATCTGCGAGACGACGCCGAAGGCCGGCAGGATCATGATGTACACCTCCGGGTGCCCGAAGAACCAGAAGATGTGCATGAACAACGTGGGGTCGCCGCCGCCGGCCGCATTGAAGAACGAGGTGCCGAAGTGGCGGTCCGTGAGGAGCATCGTGACCGCCCCCGCGAGCACCGGCATCACCGCGATCAGCAGGTAGGCGGTGATGAGCCAGGTCCACACGAAGAGCGGCATCTTCATGAGCGTCATTCCCGGCGCGCGAAGGTTGAGGATCGTCGTGATGATGTTGATCGAGCCCATGATCGAGGAGGCGCCCAGGATGTGCACCGCCAGGATCGTCATGTCGACCGACATGCCCTGCTGGATGACGAGCGGGGGATAGAGCGTCCAGCCCGAGCTCGCGGCGCCGCCGGGCACGAAGAAGGAGGCCATCAGGAGGACCGCGGCCGGCACGACCAGCCAGAAGCTCCAGTTGTTCATGCGCGGGAAGGCCATGTCGGCCGCGCCGATCTGCATCGGGATGAGCCAGTTCGCGAAGCCCACCCACGCCGGCATGATCGCCCCGAACACCATCACCAGGCCGTGCACCGTGGTGAGGGAGTTGAAGAACTCCGGGTTCACGAACTGCAGGCCCGGCTGGAAGAGCTCGGCGCGGATGAGAAGCGCCATCACGCCGCCGGTGAGGAACATCACGAACGAGAACCACAGGTAGAGCGTGCCGATGTCCTTGTGGTTGGTCGTGAAGAGCCAGCGCTTCAGCCCCGTGGGATGGGCGTGCGCGTGATCGTCGTGAGGGTGGTCGTGGCCGTGGGCCGGGGTTGCTGCGCTCATGTCGAAACTCCGCTGTGTCTTGTCCGGGGGGGCTACGGGCGCGCCGACTTCACGTCGGCGGGCAGGACCTCACCAGCCTTGTTGCCCCAGGCATTGCGCGTGTAGGTGATGACTGCCGCGAGCTCGCTGTCGGAGAGCTGCGCGAAGGAGGCCATCGCGGTGCCCTGCTTGCCCCGGAGCACCAGGGCCACCTGGGCGGCCTTGGGCCCGTTCACGACCCGCGAGCCGTCGAGCGCCGGGAAAGCGGGCGGCGTGCCCTTGCCCGTGGGCTGGTGGCAGGGCGCGCAGTTGGCCGAGTAGAGCTTCGCGCCCGCCGCCTTCAGCTCGCCCAGCGTCCACTTCCTGTTCGGGTCGTCGGGCATCGCGGCGGCGTGGGTCACCGCGGCGACCTGCACGGGCGCGGCACCGGAGGCGGCCGCGAGCGCCTTCTGCTCGTTCATCCATGCGGCGTACTCCTGCGGTGGCTTCGCCACGACCACGATCGGCATGAATCCGTGCTCCTTGCCGCAGATCTGGCTGCACTGGCCGCGGTAGACGCCCGGGCGGTCGGCGGTGAACCAGGTGTCCTTCACGAAGCCGGGGATGCCGTACTGGTTGATGCCGAGCTGGGGCACGTACCAGCCGTGGATCACGTCGTTCGAGGTAACGAGGAGGCGCACGCGCTTGCCCACCGGGACGACCATCGGCCGGTCCACCGCGAGGAGGTAGTCGGCGTCCTTCTTGTCGCCCTTCTTCCCCCATTCCTCGATCTGCGAGCGCGGCGTGGACAGCAGGGAGGCGAACTTCACGCCGTCCTGCAGGTATTCGTACTCCCATGCCCACTGGTAGCCGGTCACCTTGATGGTGATGTCGGGATTGGCGGTGTTCTTCATGTCGAGGACCGTCTTCGTGGCCGGGTAGGCCATGCCGATGAGGATCACGAACGGGATCACGGTCCAGATGATCTCGACCGTCGTGTTCTCGTGGAAATGGGCGGCCTTCGCGCCCGCGGCCTTCCGGTGCTTGAATATCGAATAGAACATGGCGCCGAAGACCACCACGAAGATCGCCACGCAGACCCAGAGGATGGCGAAGTGCAGGTCGTAGATCTGCTGCGCGATCGGGGAGGCCGGCGGCAGGATGTCCACATCGTAGGCAGCTTGGGCGAGCCCGGCGCCGAGCGCCGTCGCGGCGGCCGCGGCACGAAAAAGTTTGCGAGGCATGTCGAGACCCATGTTGTCAGTCGTGTCGTTCGTTTTCCGGCCAGCCGGCTTGCGGCGGCCGGGCCGCGAGGCTCCCGAGGGCCCGACGGTTCGTCGGGCACCGCCATCCAAATCGGCGGTGGCTGATTCGGCGGGAGCGGCGGAGGCTTGGAAAAAACGGCTAGCCGAGGATTCTAGCCGATGCCCTCGGTCACGCGCAAAGAAATCCTCACGTTTCGCGCGTGCCGTCGTCCTCGCCGGCCTCGTTTGAGGGCACTTCCGCGTCTTCCCCGCGCAGGGGTATGCGATACGCCTCGGAGGACCACGCGCCGAGATCCGCCTGACTGCATCGCGCGCAACAGAACGGTCGCCAGGGGTTCGCGGGGGAGTATGCGGCCATCGTCCCGCATCCGGGGCAGGCCACGAGCCGCTCGGGGACCCGCGAAACGCCACTCACAGGTTGCAGAAGGAAAGGTCGAAGGCCACGTCGTGCTCGAACACGCGGCTCTTCTGGATTCCCTCGGGGATGAGGAAGCGGATGTTCAACGCGTACTTGTTCGCGCTGATCTCGGGCACGCAGGCGAGCGCCTCGGGCAGCGCGAGCCGGAGCATCTGCGCGGGCTTGTCCCCCGGGCCCTGCTGGAACACGCCCCGGGTGGCGACGAGGGAGACCGTGCGGCCGCTTTCCCGCAGCACCCGCAGCACGATCGCGAGTGCCGCGTGCACAGGGTCGATGTGACGGATCCACGCCGTGAGGTCCGAGCGCCGGGCGTCCACGGGGCGGTGCATCCAGTAATGGTAGGAGGGCAGGTCGAATTCGCTCGTCCCGCCGGGGATGCCGGCGCGCTGCTTGATCGCCATGAGCCATTCGTTCTCGCGCAGCCCCTGGCCGGTCTTGCCGGAGAGCCCGTGCAGGTTGGTGAACGCTCGGTCGATCTCGGTGAGGATCTGGTCGAGCTTTTCCTCCGAGATCGCCGGGTTCGCGCGCAGGGCGTCGAGGAACGTCCTCTGGCGGTCGAGCTCCTGCAGCAGGTCGCTCTTCAGGTCGGCCCGGCTCGCCACCTCGAGGATCTCGAATATCCCCGTGAGGCACGCGTGGTGGTCGTGCGGGCTGTCGAGGTCCAGGAAAAAGTGGACGCGATCGTAGAGATCCTCCAGTCGGAGCAAGGTACGTACACGCTCGTTCAGGGGATATTCGTAGGTGATCACGGCCGCGCGGAGCCCCGGTATGCCTGGAGGTCGGAGGGATTCGGGCGATTGTGGGGCATCCGTCCGGTACTTGACAAATCGCGGCCGGGCTACGGGTTCGGGCCCGCGGCCCGCAGGCGCTCGTGCAATCGCGCGCATTGCGCCTGGAGCTCCCCGGGCGCGCCGCCGTTCCAGAGCACGTCGTCGGCCGCCTGCAGCCGCCGCCACCGCGGCCATTGCGCGGCCATGATCGCACGCACCGCATCGTCCGTGAGCCTCGAGCGCGCCGCGGCACGGCGCACCTGCAGCGACTCGTCCAGGTCGACCACCACCACGCGGTCCAGCCTGCCGGCCCGGAAGCCGGTCTCGAAGAGCAGCGGGACGACGAGCACCGCGTACGGGCCGGTCGCCGCGCGGAGCCTGCGCGAGGTCTCCTCGCGGATCATCGGATGCAGGATCGCCTCCAGCCGGGCGCGCTCGCGGTCGTCGGCGAAGGCGAGCGCGCGCATGGCCGCCCGGTCGAGGGCGCCCCCGTCCGGGACGAGCGCCTCGCCGAACGCCTCGCGCAGGGCGGGAAGCGCGGCGCCGCCCTCGGCCGTGAGTTCGCGGGAGACGTCGTCGGCATCGACGACGCTCGCGCCGAGTTCCGCGAGAAAGCCCGCCGCCGTGGACTTCCCGGAGCCGATGCCGCCGGTGAGTCCGACGACGGGAATCACGCCGGGAACCGGCCCAGGTAGGCGATGACGGCCTCGCGCCCCCACAGCAGCGCGATCACCCCGCCCACCGCGAGGTAGGGGCCGAAGGGGATGCGCGTCTCGCGGCCCTTTCCCGCGAAGAGGATCATCGCGATCCCGATCACCGCACCCGCACCCGCGGAAACGAGCAGGATGAGCGGGAGCGTCTGCCAGCCGGTCCACGCGCCGAGTGCTGCCAGGAGCTTGAAGTCGCCGAAGCCCATGCCCTCCTTGCCCGCGAGGAGCTTGAAGCCCCAGTAGACGCTCCACAGCAGCAGGTAGCCGCCGGCCGCCCCCAGGACGGCGGAGCGCAGGTCCACGAAGAGCCCGAAGACGTTCACCAGCAGGCCCAGCCACAAGAGCGGCAGCGTGATCCGGTCAGGCAGGAGCTGCGTGTCGATGTCGATCAGCGCCGCCGCGAAGAGCGCCCAGGTGAAGACCAGGGCCGCGGCGAGGACGGGACCCCAGCCGAAACGCCAGGCGAGGAAGGCCGAGGCGAGTCCGGTGACGAGCTCGACCAGGGGATAGCGCACCGCAATGGGCGCCTTGCAGGCCGCGCACTTGCCGCCCAGCGCGATCCAGCTCGCCACCGGCACGTTCTGCAGTGCCGTGATCGGCGTGCCGCAGGCGGGGCACCGGGAGCGGGGAAAGACCAGGCCCAGCTTCTCTGCGGGCGGGGGCTCGCGGCCCTCGAAATCCGCGCAGTCGGCGCGCCACTCGGCCTGCATCATCTTCGGCAGGCGATGGATCACCACGTTCAGGAACGAGCCCACGCAGAGCCCGAGCACCCCTGCGGCGAAGGCGAGAAACGCGGGGGAGGTCTGCAGCGGGGAAATGTCCATCGGGATCGCCTCAAAAGAAAGCGGGCGCGGAAATCGCTCCCCGCGCCCGCGCCATCGACCGGCTCGGAATCAGACCGCCGAGCCCATCTTGAAGATCGGCAGGTACATGGCGATCACCAGGCCGCCGATGAGGCCGCCCAGCACCACCATGATGAGGGGCTCCATGAGGGAGGAGAGCGCGTCCACGGCCTCGTCGACTTCCGCCTCGAAGAAGTCCGCCACCTTGGAGAGCATCGAGTCCAGCGCCCCGGATTCCTCGCCGATGGCGGTCATCTGCAGCACCATGCTCGGGAAGACGTTCGTGTTCTGCATCGCCACCGTGAGGCCCGTGCCCGTCGAGACCTCCGACTGGATCCTCTTGGTCGCCTCGTAGTAGACGTAGTTGCCCGCCGCGCCCGCGACCGAGTCGAGCGACTCCACGAGCGGCACGCCGGCGGCGAACATCGTGGAGAGCGTGCGGCACCAGCGCGCGATGGAGGCCTTGCGGATCACGTCGCCGAAGACCGGGATGCGCAGCGCTATCCTGTCCACCGCGTTCTGCATCTTGGTGGAGCGCTTGTACGTGTACATCGTGAACCAGACGGCCCCGATGATGCCGCCGAAGATCAGGTACCAGTTGGCGACGAAGTAGTCCGAGATCGCCATCACCACCTGTGTCGGCACGGGGAGATCGGCTCCGAAGCCCTTGAAGAGATCCCGGAAGGTGGGGATCACGAAGATCATGATCACCGCGGTGATCACGAGCGCGACCACGATGATCGACACGGGGTAGAAGAGCGCACTCTTGATCTTGCCCTTGATCGCGAGGATCTTCTCCTTGTAGGTCGCGAGGCGCTCGAGGAGCGAATCCAGGATGCCCGCCTGCTCGCCCGCGCCCACGAGGTTGCAGAAGAGCGCGTCGAAGTGCATCGGGTACTTGCGGAAGGCCATCGAGAGGGAGGAGCCGGTCTCCACCTCGGTCTTGATGTCGAGCAGCAGCTTGCCCACCGAGGGGTTCGAGTGGCCCTTGCCGACGATGTCGAAGGCCTGCAGGAGCGGCACGCCCGCCTTCATCATCACCGCGAGCTGGCGGGTGAAGATCGTGATGTCCTTGTCGGTGACCTTCGAGCCCCCGCGCTGCCGCACCCGCTTCACGCTCGAGACCTGGATGCCCTGGCGCCGGAGCGTGGCCATGACGACGTGCTCGCCGCCGGCGCGCGCCTCGCCCTTCACGATCTTGCCGGTCTTGTCCTTGCCGCTCCACGAATAGTTGTAGAGCTTGACGTCCTTCGAGTCCTTCTTGGCCAACGCTGCCATGTCCGCTCCCCCTACTCGTTCGTGACGGCCTCGATCTCTTCGAGCGAGGTGAGTCCCTTCCTGACCTTGAGAAGCCCCGACCGGCGCAGGTCCCGAACGCCGTCGCTTTGCGCCTGGTCGGCCACGTCGATGGCCGTGCCGTTCTTCATGATGATGCGCTCGATCTCCTCGGAGATCGGCATCACCTGGTAGATTCCGAGCCGGCCTTTGTAGCCGGTATTCTTGCATACCTCGCAACCCACCGCCTCGTACGTCTGCCACGTGCCGTCGAGTTCTTCCTCCCGGAATCCGGCGCGCAGGAGCGCGGGCTCCGGGATGGACACCGGCCGCTTGCAGGTGCAGAGCTTCCTCGCCAGGCGCTGCGCCGTGATGAGGATCACCGAGGAGGCGATGTTGAACGGCGCGATGCCCATGTTCATGAGGCGGGTGAGCGTCGAGGGCGCGTCGTTCGTGTGGAGCGTCGAGAGCACCATGTGGCCGGTCTGCGCGGCCTTGATGGCGATCTCGCCCGTCTCCAGGTCGCGGATCTCGCCCACCATGATGATGTCCGGGTCCTGGCGCAGGAACGCCTTGAGCGCCACCGAGAAGGTGAGCCCGGCCTTGTCGTTCATGTTCACCTGGTTGATGCCGGGCAGGTTGATTTCCGCGGGGTCCTCGGCGGTGGAGATGTTGATGCCCGGCTTGTTCAGGATGTTCAGGCACGTGTAGAGCGAGACGGTCTTGCCGGAACCCGTCGGGCCGGTGACGAGCACCATGCCGTAGGGCCGCTGGATCGCGTGCATCAGCGCCTCGCGCTGATCGGGCTCGTAGCCGAGCGCCTCGATGCCGAGCGTGGCGCTCGAGGGATCGAGGATCCGCATGCAGATCTTCTCGCCGTGCAGCGTGGGCAGCGTGGAAACGCGGAAGTCGATCGCGCGCGTCTTGGAGAGCACCATCTTCATGCGCCCGTCCTGCGGGACGCGCTTCTCGGAAATGTCGAGCCGGGAGACCACCTTGATGCGGGAGGCGATCTTCTCCTTGATGGCGAGCGGCGGCTGGGAGATGTCGTAGAGCACGCCGTCCTGGCGGTAGCGGATGCGGTAGAACTTCTCGTAGGGCTCGAAGTGGATGTCTGAGGCGCCGCTGTTGATCGCGTCGAGCAGGATCTTGTGGACGTACTTCACCACCGGAGCGTCGTCGATCTCCTCGGTGATCACCTCCTGCTGCACCTCGCCGTCGGTCACCTCGACGCCGGAGAGGTCGACGTCCTCCGTGGCCATCTCGAGCACCCTGCCGCTCGAGTCCGAGAGCTTCTTCACGACCAGCGAGAGCTTGTCGTCCTCGACGACCACCGGCTCCATGGTCATGCCGGTGGCGAACTTCACCTCCTGCATCACCTGCTCGTTGGTGGGGTCGGACATTCCGACGAAGATGCGGTTGCCGCGCTTGCCCAGCGCGATCACGCGGTGGTTCGTGACGATCTTGGTGTCGATGAGGTTCAGCGGCAGCTGGTCCGTGTCGACGGCGGCGAGATCGAGCTGCGGGTAGCCGAAGGTGCTCGCCGCGAACTGCGAGACTTCCCGGGCCGAGAGCTTCCGGGAGGCGACGAGCTGCTGCACGAAGGTGAGCCCCGCCTTCGTCGCCTCGAGCTGTATCGCCGAGGCGTCGGCCTGCACCAGTCGTCCCTGCTGGACGAGGGCTCGGCCGAGTGCGCTGAAGGTTCCGGGGGCTGCGGACATTAAAAGGTTCCTTTAAATCAACGCAATAGTGCACCTTTTTCGTTCTGCTTGTAAAGATTGCGGCGGGCGAAGCATAGCCGCCCGAAAAACCGGGCCTAGCGCGCTTGCAGCGCCTGCTCCACGGCGGCGACCACCCGGCCATCCTCCGGGGCAATCGCGCTCGGGAAGCTGCCGATCGCCCGGCCGTCGCGCCCGAGCAGGTACTTGTGGAAGTTCCACCCCGGCGCCTGCCCCGTCCGGCCCGCAAGCTCCCGGTAGAGGGGGATGGCGCCGGTGCCGGATACGACCGACTTGGCGAGCATCGGGAAGCGAACCTGGTAGGTGCGTTCGCAGAAATCCGCCACCTGCGCGTCGGTCCCCGGTTCCTGGGCGCCGAAGTCGTTCGACGGAAAGCCCAGCACCACGAGCCCGCGGTCCTTGAACCGCTGGTAGAGCGATTCCAGCCCCCGGTACTGGCCCGTGTAGCCGCAGTAGCTCGCGGTATTGACCACCAGCACCACCTTGCCCGCGTACCCGCAGAGGTCGACGGCCTCGCCGCGGATCGACGTCATGCGGTAGTCGAGGAGCGGCGGGCAGGCGCCGATCGCGGGCAGGGCGGCGAGCAGCAGGGCCGCGGCGGGAAACCTTCTCATGGGGCCGTCCTTTCGGGTCTCGGGACCGTTTCCCATGATACGCAGCCGCCGCACGCGCCGGATGCGACCGCGAATCCCGCAAGGATGCCCCATGGCCCCCGGTTATAATCCGCGCTCCCGATTTGCCCGCCGGCGCCCGGCGCGGCGTCACGGCCCATGCCCCTGCACGTTCTCGGCATCAACCACCACAGCGCGCCGCTCGAGGTCCGGGAGAAGCTCGCCTTCCCCCCCGAGGCCCAGGCCGACGCGCTCACCTCGCTCGCCGCCAGGCCGGGCGTGTCCGAGGCCGTGCTCGTCTCCACCTGCAACCGCACCGAGGTCTACTGCCGCGCGGACGACGTGGCCGCGGTGCGCGACTGGCTCAAGGAGGAGGCGTCGCGCTCGGGGCTCGACATCGAGGGCCACCTGTACGCCCACAGCGAGTCGGAGGCGGTGCGCCACGCCTTCCGGGTGGCCTCGGGGCTGGACTCCATGGTGCTGGGGGAGCCGCAGATCCTCGGGCAGGTGAAGCAATCGGTGCGCACCGCCGTGCACAGCGGAACGCTCGGCTCGACGCTGAACCGCCTCTTCCAGCACACCTTCTCGGTGGCGAAGGAAGTGCGCACGCAGACGGCCATCGGCGCGCAGTCGATCTCCATGTCGGCCGCGGCGTTGAAGCTCGCGCAGAACCTCTTCGGGGACATCTCGCGCACGAAGATGCTCCTGATCGGCGTGGGCGAGATGGTGGAGCTCGCGGCCACCTACTTCGTCGCCCAGGGCCCGCAGTCCGTGGTGGTGGCCAACCGCACGCTCGCGCGCGGCGAGGCCTTCGCCGACCGCTTCAGCGGCACCGCCATCGCGCTCGAGCAGCTTCCGGAGCGCCTGCACGAGTTCGACATCGTGATCACCGGCACCGCCTCGACGCTTCCCATACTCTCGAGGAGCGCCCTCGAGCGCTCGCTCAAGGCGCGGCGCTACCGCCCGATGTTCGTGGTGGACTTCGCGGTGCCCCGCGACGTGGAGCCCGAGGCCTCGGAACTGGAGGACCTCTTCCTCTACACCATCGACGACCTGGGCACCATCGTCCAGGACGGCGCCGGTCAGCGCCAGGCCGCGGTGACCGAGGCCGAAGTCATCGTCGACCGCCAGGTGGAGGTCTTCCGGGCCTGGCTCGCGGCTCGCGGCGCCGTGCCCGCCATCGTGCAACTGCGTGCGAAGGCCGACGAGTACCGCACCGCCGAGCTCGCCAAGGCGAAGGCCCGCCTCGCCCGGGGCGACGACCCGGCCAAGGTCCTCGACGGGCTTGCGGCCGGGCTCGTGAACAAGATCCTGCACCACCCGACCCAGGCCCTGAACCGCGCCCTGGAAGGCGAGCGCGACAGCCTCGTGCGGGCCATCGAGACGCTCTTCCCGGAAAACGGCAGCGGCCGGGACGAGGCGGGGGAACCGTGAAGCCCGGCGTCGCGGCGAAACTCGCGAACCTCGAGTCGCGAGCGCGGGAGCTGGATGCCCTCCTCGCCGACCCCGAGGTCACCTCGAACCTCGACAACTACCGCAAGCTCTCGCGCGAGCACGCGGAGATCGCGCCCGTCGTGGCGCGCTACGGCGATTACGCGGCGACCGAAGCGGACATCGCGGCGGCCGAGGACATGGCGAAGGACCCCGAGATGCGCGAGTTCGCGCAGTCCGAGATCGAGGCGGGCCGCGCGAAGCTCGAAGCGATCGGCGCCGACATCCAGAAGATGCTCCTGCCGAAGGACCCCAACGACGACAGGAACCTCTTCCTGGAGATCCGGGCGGGGACCGGCGGCGACGAGAGCGCGCTCTTCGCGGGCGACCTCTTCCGCATGTACGCGCGCTACGCCGAGCGCAACCGCTGGCAGGTGGAGATCGTCTCCGAGAGCACTGGCGACGCCGGCGGCTACAAGGAGATCATCGCGCGCATCGCGGGCCAGGGCGCCTACTCCAGGCTCAAGTTCGAATCCGGCGGCCACCGCGTGCAGCGCGTGCCGGCCACGGAAACCCAGGGGCGCATCCACACCTCGGCGGCAACCGTCGCCGTGATGCCCGAGGCCGACGAGGCGAGCGGGGTGGTGGTCAATCCCGCCGAGGTGCGCGTGGACACCTACCGGGCGAGCGGCGCGGGCGGCCAGCACGTGAACAAGACCGATTCGGCGGTGCGGCTCACGCACCTGCCCACGGGCATCGTGGTGGAGTGCCAGGACGCGAGGAGCCAGCACAAGAATCGCGAGCAGGCCTGGCGCGTGCTCGCCGCGCGGATCCGGGACAAGCAGGTGCGCGAGCAGGCTGCGAAGGAGGCGAGCGAGCGCAAGAGCCTCATCGGCTCCGGCGACCGCTCCGACCGCATCCGCACCTACAACTTCCCGCAGGGCCGCGTGACCGACCACCGCATCAACCTCACGCTCTACCGGATCGACGCCATCGTGGACGGCGACTTGGGCGAGCTCACCGACGCGCTGATGGCGGAGCACCAGGCCGAGCTGCTCGCGCGCCTCGCCGACGCGACGTGAGTCCGCAGCGGCGCGCGGCGCCATGAGGCGGACGGTCCGCGTGGCACTCGACGAGGCGGCGGCAACCATCGGCCGGGTCGACGCGCGCGTCCTCGCCTGCCATCTCCTCGGCACGGAGCGCGCCTGGCTCGCGGCCAATCCCATGCACGTCCTCACCGAATCCCAGGACGCGCAGTTCGAATCCCTGGTGGCGCGGCGCGCGCTCGGATATCCCGTCGCCTACCTCGTGGGCTCGCGCGAGTTCTACGGCCGCGCGTTCGAAGTGGGCCCCGCCGTGCTCATCCCGCGCCCGGAGACGGAGACGCTCGTGGCGGCCGCCCTCGAGCGCCTGCCGGGCGCGGCGAGCGCGCTCGACCTGGGCACCGGCAGCGGCGCGATCGCCGTGACGCTCGCCTGCGAACGCCCCGGCATGGCGGTCTGCGCCGTCGACGCCTCCCCGGAGAGCCTCGCCGTCGCGCGGGCGAACGCGGCAAGGCATGGCGCTGCCGTCGAGTTCCTCGAGGGAAGCTGGTATGCGCCCGTGGAAGGCCGGCGCTTCGACCTCGTGGTCGCCAACCCGCCCTACGTCGCCGTGGGCGACCACCACCTCGAAGAGGGAGACCTTCGCCACGAGCCCCGGGGCGCCCTGACCGACGGCAGCCCCGACGGGCTGGACTCGATCCGCGCCATCGTCTCGGGCGCGCCGGCGCACTTGAAAAGCGGCGGATGGCTCCTCATTGAACATGGGTACGACCAGGCGGCGGCCTGCCGGGCGCTCTTCGCGGGCGCCGGCTTCGTCGATTTCGCCGGTATCCCGGACCTCGCGGGCATCACGCGCGTGGCCGCGGGCCGGCGACAATGACCCCGGACCCAGCGGGGCTTTGGCCGCCGGGGCGCGGAAACCCGCGCCCGCGTCGTATCATGTCCATCTGCAATCCGACCCACCCGCACAACGAGAGAATTCACCATGAGCGCCCAGGACAAGATCCGCAGCACCGTCACCTCCAACCCCGTGGTCCTCTTCATGAAGGGCTCGCCGCAGACGCCGATGTGCGGCTTCTCCGCCACCGCCACGCAGCTGCTCAACCTCTGCGGCGTGGAGCACTTCGTCTCCGTGGACGTGCTGCAGGACCCGGAGATCCGCCAGGGCGTGAAGGAATACGCCAACTGGCCCACGATCCCGCAGCTCTACGTGAACGGGGAATTCGTCGGTGGCTCCGACATCCTGCGCGAGATGTACCAGAGCGGCGAGCTGCAGAAACTGCTCGAAGGCCTGAAGAAGCCTTCCTGAGCGCCTCCCGCGGCGAGGGCCCGCGCATGCCGCGTCTCCTCGCCGCCCTCGCCTGCGCGCTCGCGCTGGGCGCCACGCCCGCCACCGCCGCCCCCGGCGTGGCCGCGGCCTCGGACCTCAAGTTCGCCCTGGACGAGATCGCGCTGTCCTACACGCGCGAGACCGGCACCGCCGTGCGCCTGTCCTACGGCTCCTCCGGCAACTTCCGCCGCCAGATCGCAGAAGGAGCGCCCTTCGAGATCTTCCTTTCCGCCGACGAGTCCTATGTCCTCGCGCTCGCGAAGGACGGCCGCCTGGAGGACGAGGGCACGCTCTACGCGATCGGCCGCCTGGTGCTCTTCGCCCCGGCGGGCTCGCCCGTCGATCCCGCCCGCGGCCTCGAAGGCCTCGCCGCACTCGCTCGCGCCGGCGGCATCGCCCGGTTCGCGATCGCCAACCCCGCGCACGCACCCTACGGACGCGCCGCGCGGCAGGCGCTCGAGCACGCGGGCGCCTGGGGCCCGCTCGTGCGCCGCCTGGTGCTCGGCGAGAACGTCTCGCAGGCCGCGCAGTTCGCCGTCTCGGGCAACGCCGCGGCGGGCCTCTTCGCCTATTCGCTCACCTTTTCCCCCGCGGTCGCCGCGCGCGGGCGCTTCGCGCTGGTTCCGGAATCCGCCCATTCCCCGCTGAGGCAGCGCATGGCGCTCGTGAAGGGCGCGGGCGAGGAGGCGCGTGCCTTCTACCGCCACCTGCAGGGCCCGGCGGCGCGCGCCGCGTTCGCGCGCTACGGCTTCGCGCCCCCGGGACCGTGATGGACTGGACCGCCCTCCGGCTGTCGCTCGAGCTCGCCGCGTGGACGGTGCTGGTCCTCCTGCCCGTGGGCATCGCGCTCGGCCGCGTGCTCGCGTGGAAGCGCTTCGCGTGGAAGCCGCTCGCCGAGGGCCTTCTCGCCGCCCCCCTGGTGCTGCCGCCCACCGTGCTCGGCTACTACCTCCTCATGAGCCTGGGCGCGGCGTCCCCCGTGGGCCAGTGGTTCGAGTCGGTGTTCGGCCGCACGCTCGTCTTCAGCTTCGAGGGCCTGCTCGTGGCCTCCGTGGTGTTCAACCTCCCGTTTGCGATCCAGCCGATGCAGCGCGCCTTCGAGACCATTCCCCGGGACGTGCGCGACGCCGCGGCCTGCTGCGGCCTCACGCGCTGGCAGGCGCTCGCGCGGATCGAGCTGCCGCTCGCCTGGCCCGGGATCCTCTCGGGCATGGTGATGACCTTCGCGCACACCATGGGAGAGTTCGGCGTCGTGCTCATGGTCGGGGGCAGCATTCCCGGCGAGACGCGCACCGTCGCGATCGCGATCTACGACAGCGTGCAGTCCTTCGACGACGCTGCCGCGGGCGTAATGTCCGCGGTGCTGCTGGGCATGTCGCTCGTGGCGATGGCGGTGGTGTACGCGACCGGCTCGCGCAAGGACTCGCGTCGTGGCTGAGCCTGCCGCCGCCGGCCTCGAGGTCCGTCTCGCGCAGGCCGGGCCCATCCCGCTCGACGTGCGCCTCGACTGCGCCGCGGGCGAGGTGCTCGCGCTCGTGGGGCCCTCGGGCAGCGGCAAGTCCACCGTGCTGCGCTGCATCGCGGGCGTCCTGCGGGCGAAAACCGGGCGCATCGCCGTGGGCGGCGAGGCGTGGTTCGATTCCGCGGCGCGCCTCTCGCTTGCGCCCCGCGCGCGGACGGTGGGCTTCGTCTTCCAGAACTACGCGCTCTTCCCGCACATGAGCGCGCAGGCGAACGTGGAGGCTGCGATGGGCCACGTGGACGCTCCGGCGCGTGCGGGCCGCGCGCGCGCGCTGCTCGACCGCGTGAACCTGAAGGGGCTCGAATCGCGCCGGCCGTGGGAGCTCTCCGGCGGCCAGCAGCAGCGCGTGGCGGTCGCCCGAGCGCTCGCCCGGGACCCGCGCGTGCTCCTCCTGGACGAGCCCTTCTCCGCCGTGGACCGCAGCACCCGCCAGATCCTCTACCGGGAGCTCGCGTCGTTGCGCCGCGACCTGGCGATGCCCGTGGTGCTCGTCACCCACGATCTGGACGAGGCCGCGATGCTCGCCGACCGCATGAGCATCCTGCACCGCGGGCGCACGCTGCAGGCCGCGCCGCCCCACGCGCTCATGGCCCGACCCGCGAATTCCCTCGTGGCGAGGCTCGTCGACCTGAAGAACGTGTTCCGGGGCAAGGTGATTTCCAGCGACGCGGGCACCGGCACCACGCTCCTCGAGGGCCTGGGACAGCGCCTCGAGTGCGTGCTCGACGCCCGCTTCGCCGCGGGCGCGGAAGTGTCCTGGGCGATCCCCGGCTCCCACGTGATCCTGCACCGCCGCGACCGCCCCTCGCGCGGCGAGCGCGAGAACCCGGTGCGCGGCGTCATCGCCGACTTCCTGCCGCTGGGCGAGAACGTGAGCACGGTGATCGCCATCGAGGCCACCGGCGAGCGCCTCCAGGTCACCTTTCCCCTGCACGTGGCGCGCCGCAACGGACTCGAGTCCGGCGCCGAGGTCGTCGTCTCCCTGCTGCGCGACGGCATCCACCTCATGCCCGACTGAAATCGGGGAGCGCCCCTTTTACGCGGGGTCGTTCCAGGTGACGGTGCCGAGCCCGGCGATGTCGTAGCCGCAGAGCGCGCGGGCGTGCTCCGCGAAGCGCCGTCCGTGCGCGAAGGCGAAGAGCGCCTGCAGCGGCGCCTCGAACCACGCCGCGCGCGACACACCGAGGTCGAGGCGCTCCACCACCAGGGGCAGGAAGTCGAGCCCGAGCGGACGGGCCGCCGCCCTCGCGCCCAGCCCCACGTCGGCCTCGCCCGATTTCACGGCGGAGGCGAGGTCGTTCTCGCCCATGGCGGTGGGACCGGCCTTCAGCCGGCGCCGGTCGATGCCCTCGCGCGCGAGGAGCCGATCGAGCAGCGCCGCGCTGCCCGCGCCGGGCTGGCGCAGCGCGACCCGGACCCCCCGCTTCGCGAGATCGGCCACCGTGCGGATCTTCTTCGGATTGCCGCGTGCCACCAGCAACCCCTGCTCGCGCCTCGCCCATTCCACGAGCGCCACGTCGCGGCCGCGCAGCTGCGCCTCGGCCTCGTCGCGGTTGAAGTCCGAGAGGTCCGCGGCGGGCAGGTGCATGAGCGCGCCCGACACCTCCCCGCGTGCGAGCCGAACGAGCCCGTCGGCGCTGCCCTGGGTGAGCATCGCGAGGCCGCAGCGCGATTCCCGCACCGCCCAGTCGAGCAGCGGGTCGTGGCTGCCGGCGAGCGTGGGCGGCGCCATCGCGCGCGCCTGCCCTCCGGTGGCCGATCGCGCGAGCCAGCGCTCGACCTCGGCCACCTCGAAGAGGAGCTTGCCGCCGGCGCGCACGTGCGGCAGGCCCTTGCGCGCGACCAGGTCGTAGACCTTGCGCGTGCCGAGCCGGAGGTGGCGGGCGACCTCGGCGACGGTGAGCCGGACGGGAGCGGCGGCGGGCATGGCGTCGATTCTACCGGGCGGAGGTCATGGAGCCTTTTCCAGAGACTTGGTAAAATTGCCCGATGTTTGAAATATTTGCAAGCCTGGGCCAGGCCCTGGCGCTCATCGGCGGGGCCGACCCGGCGCTGGCGGGGATCGTCGTGCTCTCCCTCGAGCTTTCGCTCGCCGCCGCCGTGGCCGGCGCCGCGATCGGGCTGCCGCTGGGCGCGCTCATCGCCGTCGGGCGTTTTCCCGGGCGGCGCACGCTCATCGTCACGCTGAACGCGCTCCTCGGCCTGCCCAGCGTCGTCGTGGGCCTCGTGGTCTACCTGCTCCTGTCGCGCGCGGGGCCCCTGGGGTCGCTGGGGATCCTCTTCACGCCCGCGGCCATCGTCGTGGCGCAGACGCTGCTCGTCGCCCCCATCGTCGCCGCCCTCGCGCGGCAGGTGGCCGAGGACGCGTGGCGGGAGTACGAGGAACAACTCACGTCGCTGGGAGTCTCGCGCCTGCGCGCGGTGCCCACGATCCTGTGGGACGCGCGCTTCTCGCTCCTCACGGTGGTCCTCGCGGGCTTCGGGCGCGCCGCCTCCGAAGTCGGCGCGGTGATGATCGTGGGCGGCAACATCGACGGCGTGACGCGCGTGATGACCACCGCCATCGCGCTGGAGACCAGCAAGGGCGACCTGCCGCTCGCCCTCGCCCTGGGCGCGATCCTGATCATGGTGGTCCTCGCCGTGAACGCGGGCGTCTACGCCATCCGCGAATGGAGCGCGAGGCGCCATGGCTGAGCGAGGCGCCTTCCTGGTGGAGGCACGCGACGTGAGCGTCGCGCTGGGCGGAATGCTCGCCCTCGACCGCGTGAGCCTTCGCCTCGAGCCGGGGCCGCGCACCGTGGTGCTCGGCGCCAACGGAGCCGGCAAGAGCGTGCTGCTGCGCACGCTGCATGGCCTCATCGCGCCCACGTCTGGCGTCGTGGTCCGGGGCGGAGTGGACGACCGGCCCGCCCGCCAGGCGATGGTCTTCCAGCGCCCCGTGATGCTGCGCCGCTCCGCGCTCGCGAACGTCGCCTACGCGCTCGCGGTCAACGGGGTTCCCGAGCCGCAGCGCGCGCGCCGCGCGGAAGCGGCGCTCGCGCGCGTGGGCCTCACGGCGCTGGCCGGCCGCCCTGCGCGCGTGCTCTCCGGCGGCGAGCAGCAGCGCCTCGCGCTCGCCCGCGCGTGGTCGCTCGAGCCCGAGGTCCTCTTCCTCGACGAGCCCACGGCGAGCCTCGATCCGGGCGCCACGGCGGAAGTCGAGCGCGTGATCGCCTCCTTCGCCGCCGAGGGCACGCGCATCGTCATGACCACCCACAACCTCGGGCAGGCCCGGCGCCTGGCCGACGAGATCGTCTTCATCCATGCCGGTCGCGTGACGGAGCGCACCGCCGCCGACCGGTTCTTCGTGCAACCCGGCTCCACCGAAGCGAGCCTCTTCCTCCAAGGAGAGATCCCATGGAAATAGACCTCCCCCGCGCGTGCAGGCGCTTCAGCCTCGCGACAATCGCCGCAGCGACGGCCGCAGCCTCCCTCCTCGCCGTGCCGCCCGCCCGCGCCGCGGACCGCTTCATCACCGTGGCCTCGACCACCTCCACGGAACAGTCGGGGCTCTTCAGGCAACTCCTGCCCGAGTTCGAGAAGGCGACCGGCATCGAGGCGCGCGTGGTGGCGCTCGGCACCGGCCAGGCGCTCGACCTGGGACGCCGCGGCGATGCCGACGTGCTCTTCGTGCACGACAAGGTCGCCGAGGAGAAATTCGTGGCCGACGGCTACGGCGTGAAGCGCTTCGAGGTGATGTACAACGACTTCGTGATCGTCGGTCCCAAGGAGGACCCGGCGAAGGCCCGCGGGTCCGACGTGGTCGCCGGCCTGAAGGCGATCGCCGCCGCCCGGGTGCCCTTCGCCTCGCGCGCCGACAAGAGCGGCACCCACGCGGCCGAGCTTCGCTACTGGATGGCCGCGGGCATGGACATGGCGAAGGACAAGGGCCCGTGGTACCGCGAGACCGGCTCGGGCATGGGCCCCACGCTCAACACCGCCTCGGGCATGAACGCCTACGCGCTCGCCGATCGCGGCACCTGGCTCAACTTCAGGAACCGCGGCGATCTCGTGATCCTGGTCGAGGGCGACAAGCGCCTCTTCAATCAATACGGCGTGATGCTCGTCAATCCCGCGAAGCACGCGCACGTGAAGCAGGAGGCGGGCCGGAAGTTCATCGACTGGCTCGTCTCGCCCGCCGGCCAGTCCGCGATCGCGGCCTACAAGATCGGCGGCGAGCAGCTCTTCTTCCCCAACGCGAAGCCGGGCGGCTGACGCTCGGCCACGGCAGCAGGGCGCGGCGCCGGCTGCCCGCATAATGGCGCCATGAAGCGAACCACCCTGGTAGCCGCCACCGCCGTCGCAGCACTTGCCGCGACCGTGCTGTGGAGCTTTTCCGTGGGCCGCTTCCCGGTGTCCCCGGCCGACGTGCTGCGCGCGCTCGCGGCCTCGGTCGGCGGCGGGGAGAGCGGCCTCGCGCCGAACGTCGAGGCCCTCGTGCTGCAGGTGCGGGCGCCGCGGCTCTTCGCCGCGCTCGCGGTGGGCGCGGCACTCGCGGGCGCCGGCGCGGCCTTCCAGAATCTCTTCAAGAACCCGCTCGTCTCGCCCGACATCCTCGGCGTCTCCGCGGGCTGCGCGCTGGGCGCGGGGCTCGCCCTCCTCTTCGCGCTGCCCATCGTCGCCGTGCAGGGCCTCGCCTTCGCCGGGGGGCTCGCCGCCGTGGCGCTCGTGGTCTCCGTGGGCGCCTGGGTGCGCGGGCGCGACCCGATCCTCACCCTCATCCTCACGGGCGTGGTCGTGGGCTCGCTCTTCGGCGCCGGCATCGCGCTCGTGAAGTACGTGGCCGACCCCTATAACCAGCTCCCCGCGATCACCTTCTGGCTGCTGGGCAGCTTCGGCGGCGCGCTTCCCGGCGATCTCGCGGTAGCCGTGCCGATCATCCTGGCCGGCCTCGTGCCGCTGGTGCTGCTGCGCTGGCGCATCGACCTGCTCGCGCTCTCCGAGGACGAGGCGCGCTCGCTGGGGCTCGACGTGTCGAAGCTGCGGCTCGGGGTCATCGTCTGCGCGACGCTCGTCACCGCCGCCGCCGTGGCACTCGCGGGCGTCATCGGCTGGGTCGGGCTCGTGATCCCGCACGCCGCGCGCCTGCTCGTGGGCGCGCGCTTCGCGCGCGTGCTGCCGCTCTCGCTCGTGCTCGGCGCGGCCTTCATGCTCGCCGTGGACACGCTCTGCCGCACGGTCGCCGCGACCGAGATCCCGCCGGGGGTGGCGACGGCGTTCGTGGGCACGCCCGTCTTCATCGTGCTGCTCGCCGCGACCTTCCGCCGATGACGCTCGCCGCCAGCGCCCTCGACTTCGGTTTCCGCGGCCACACGGTGGGGCGCGCGCTCGACTGCACGCTCGAGGCGGGCGAGGTGGTGTGCCTGCTCGGCCCCAACGGCAGCGGCAAGTCCACGCTCATGCGCACGCTCCTGGGCCTGCAGCCGCGCCTCGCGGGCACGGTCACGCTCGAGGGCCGCGCGCTCGACCGGTGGGGCGCGGCAGAGCGCGCGCGCCGCCTCGCCTACGTTCCCCAGGCGGCGGACTCCTACTTCGACTTCAGCCTGCGCGAGACCGTCGAAATGGGACGCACGGCGCACCGCGGCGTCTTCGCGAGCCCCGGCCGCCGGGATCGCGAGATCGCCGCCGACGCGCTCGAGCGGCTGGGCATCGCGGGCCTCGCGGACCGGCCCATCCACGCGGTGAGCGGCGGCGAGCGCCAGCTCGCGCTCATCGCCCGCGCCCTCGCCACGGAAGCGCGGTACCTGGTGATGGACGAGCCGACGGCGAACCTGGACTACGGCAACCAGTCGCGTGTGCTGGACGAGGTGGCGCGCCTGAAGGCCGCGGGCATCGGCGTGCTCGTCTCCACGCACCACCCCGAACACGCCTTCCGCATCGCCGACCGCGTCATGCTGCTCGCGGCGGGATCGCTGCGCGCGCAGGGGCCCACGCTGGCAACGCTCACCTCGCAGGCACTCTCCGCCCTCTACGGGCGCCCCATCGAGGTGGCGTCCGTGCGCCTGGCCGACGGGAGCGTGCAGCGGGTCTGCGTGCCCTCGCCCGCCGGCTAGCGTCCGCCGGAGACGTCGATGATGGCGCCCGTCGTGAATGACGCCTCGTCGGAAAGCAGCCACAGGATCGCGGTGGCCACTTCCTCGGGCATGCCGCCGCGACCCAGCGGAACCGACGACTTCATGCGCTCCACGCGACCCGGCTCTCCCCCGGCCGCGTGGATGTCGGTGATCACCAGTCCCGGGCGCACGGCGTTCACGCGGATGCCCTCGCGCGCCACTTCCTTCGACAGCCCGATGGTGAGCGTGTCGATCGCGGCCTTCGAGGCCGCATAGTCCACGTATTCGTCGGGAGACCCCCAGCGCGCGGCCCCCGAGGAGATGTTCACGATCGCCCCGCCCGGCCCGCCGCGCTTCGTCGACATGCGCTTCACCGCCTCGCGGGCGCAGAGAAAGGAGCCCACGACGTTCGTGTCGAGGACGCGCCGGATGCGCGCGGCATCCATGTCCTCGACGCGCATCTGGCGCTCGAGGATGCCGGCGTTGTTGACCAGCGCCGTGACCGGGCCCAGCTCGCGGGCCGCGGTCTCGAAGAGGCGCACCACGTCGTCCTCGACCGCCACGTCCGCGGCCACGGCCACGGCCTTGCCGCCGGCGCCCGCGATCGCGGCGACGACCTCGCGCGCGGCCTCGGCGCTTTTGCGGTAGTTCACGCAGACCTTGTAGCCGCGGCTCGCCGCGAGCATCGCGGTGGCCGCGCCGATGCCGCGCCCCGCCCCGGTGATGATCGCCACGCGCCCCATCCCGCACCTCGCCTTGCGGGCTCCAACGGCCCGCCAGCGCAAAGTCTAGCCCACGAACGCGGCTGGACAGGGCGCGCACCCCGCCGCAGAATCGGGACGAACCGCCCGCAACGATCGCGATGAACACAGAAGCGCCCCGCCTCATCGAAGCACTCCCCGTTCGCAGCATCCCGGTCATGCGCCCGTTCGCGTGGCTCGCTGCTGGCGTTCGCGACCTCGCCCACGCGCCGTGGCCCAGCCTCCTGCACGGCGTCCTGGTCGCTGCGGGCGGCTGGATCATCGCCGCACTCGCGTTCCGGTGGTGGCCGCTGTTGCCCGGGGCGTTCTCCGGTTTCGTTCTCGTCGCCCCGATCCTGGCGACCGGGCTCTACGAGCTGAGCCGCCGCCGCGAGCGGGGCGAACCCGCGGACCTCGCCGCGGTGCTGGCTGCGTGGCGCAAGGGAACGCGGTCGCTGGTGTGGCTGGGCCTCGCGCTCGCGATCGCCGGCACCGCCTGGGTGCTCGTCTCCGCCGTGCTGGTCGCGCTTTTCGTGACCGCCCCCATCACCGGCGGCGAGGCGTTCGTGCGCCACGTGATCCTGTCCCAGGGATCGAACCTCTTTCCCGTGTGGATGGCGCTGGGCGCGCTGGGCGCGTCGCTCGTCTTCGCGGCCACCGTGGTCTCCGCGCCGCTCCTGCTCGACCGCGACGCCGATCTCCTCACCGCCGCCTGGACCAGCGTGCGCGCGGTCGGCGAGAACCCCATCGCCATGGGCATCTGGGCCACGGTGATCATGGTGGCCACGGCCCTGTCCATGGCCACGGCGATGCTCGGGTTCATCGTGACGATCCCCGTGATCGGGCACGCCACCTGGCACGCTTACCGCGACCTGGTCGACGCGCGGGGGATTCCCGCGCGGGAATAGGCCGCCATGTTCGGGCTTGACGGGCTCACCATCACCGAAGCGCAGGTCGCCGAGTTCGGCATGACCTGGGGCGTGGGCGGATTCATCGTCTTCATGCTCTTCGTCATCGCGAGCATCGCGCGCGAATCGAAAGCAGGCCGCTTCGGCACCTTCGTGCTCTTCTTCGTGCTCGCCTTCGGGATGCTGGGCTTCGTCGCGAAGACGATCATCCAGAAGATCCTCGGCCTGTGACGGCCACCCGGCTCAGTGGTGCCCGTGGACGACCGCGTGACCCCGGCCCCGCGCGATCAGCCAGCGATTGACCGGGAACGCGGCTACCCCCGCGATCGCCAGCGCGCCCGCGAGGCTTCCCCAGAAGAGCGCGCTGTCGAGCGCAGCGTCCATCGCGCCAGGGATCGCGAGCATCACGAGATTGTCGACGATCTCCATGATGGTGATCGAGGCGGTGTCGGCCGCGAGCGCGAGCCTCGAGGCCGCGCGCAGCCCGTAGCCGGCGCGAAGCAGCGGCACCATCGTGAACGCGTAGCCCGAGAGGAAGGCGAGCACGATCGCGAGCGCAATCGTCTCCCCGTTGGAGAAGCCCATCGCCGTTCCGATGACCATGCCGGCCACTTCGCCGACGGCACACCCGGAGAGGCAGTGCAGCGTCGCGAGAAACGCGATGCGGTCGAGGGACGGCTCGCGCACCCGCGCGGAGTCGTGATGATCGTGGTGGCCATGGCCGGCGTGCGCGGATTGATCCATGTCGGGGCTCCCCGTGTATTGGTGACGGCGCAGGATGAGCCTTCCCATGATGGGAAGGTCAAGCGGCCGGCTGCCGATGGTGCCTAGCCTTGCGTGCCCAACAGGCGCGCGAGCGTGTCGCCGGTGAGGCTCATGGCCTGCGCGAACCCCGCCACGAAGCGCGCCTGCGCGGGGCGAATGGCGAAGAAGGAGAAGTCCCCGAATCCTGTGAGGGGCTCCGCCTCCGGGAAGCGCGCGAGGTAAGCCGCACGGCATTCGCGTTCCGCGCCTGAGCCCTTCGCGGCCTGCCTCGCCTCGCCCTGCACGGAGACGCGGGCGAGCGCCTGTGCCTCGACGCCCTCGCCTTCGGCCTGCGTGACCAGGAGCGAGACCCGCGCGTCGGCCAGCATGTCCTTCGTGTGCCCGGCGAGCCCGCTCACGTGGATCACGAAGGCCGTGCCGTCCGGCAGCACCGCGAACGGCACCATCGACACGAAGGGCGCTCCGTCATGCAGGGTGCCGAGCGCTGCCGCCTTGCGATCCCGGACGAGGCCCGCGAGCCGTGCGGCGTGTTCGGGGCTCAAGGCGCTCCGCCGGGCGGCGCGATCGACGCCCCCTCGACCCCGTGGCGCTTCAGCGCCGCGGCCACGAAGCCCGACGACTTCATTTCCTCGACGAACGCCGTCAGGTACTTCGCGCCGGCCGCGCGGCCGCGCGCCATGCCCATGGCCTGGTTGATCACCATGAAGCGCCCGGGCAGCAGCCTCAGGCCGGGGATGCGCTTCGCGTCCGCCTCGAGCTGCTGCTTCACGCCCGCGGCCACCTCGACCGAATGGGCGAGGAAGAAATCCACCACGGCGGGCGAGGTGGGCGCACGCTCGATCGACGCCTGCTTGAAGGTCCGCCCGAGGTACAGGTCGTAGGCGCTCTTGTTGCCCACCGCCACGCGGTTGCCCGCGCGGTCGACCTCTTCGTTCGCGCGGATCGACGAGCTGTCGCGCACGAGGTAGGCGCCCTCGATCTGCACGTAGGGGCCGGTGTAGGCGGTCGTCGCCGCGCGCGCCGGGTCGATGGCGAAGAAGCCCACGTCCACGCGGCCCGCGCCGAGCGTCTCGACCGATTTCCCGGCCGAGGTCACTTCCACCAGTTCCGCCTCGACGCCCAGGCGAAGCGCAAGCTCGCGCGCGAGATCCACCGACACGCCCGCCAGCTCGCCCGTGGCCGCGTCCTTCCTCGCGAGGATGGGGTTGCCGAGGTTGATCACGGCGCGCAGCTTGCCGGTGGGCGCGAGGTCGGCGACGGCGGACGGCGGCGCCACGGGCGCGCTCACGCAGCCTCCCAGGAGGACGGCGGCGAGAACGAGGAGGGCTTTCGTGGGCATGACGATCCTTTCGCGGTGCGGGCGTTCAAGTCGGGTAGATTCGGGCAAGTCGGGAAGGTCGGGCTGGAAGTCTACCCGGGAGGCGGATGCTGCTCGAGGAGGCGCTTCGACGCCACGGTCCGCCAGGCAGCATCGGCGAGCACGCGCAGTTGCGCGGCGTTCACGCGCGCGAGGTCCACGAGCGTGAAGCCCTGCCGCCCCCAGCTTCCGATGCTGAAGGCCTCCGGATCCATCTGCACGAGCGCCTGCTGGTCGGCGAGCGGGAGCTTCAGCACGGCGCGTTTCTTGTCCGGCCACAGCGTCATGAAGATCTTCCCGCCCACGCGGAAATCGGGATGGCCCATGTGCGCGCCCTCGACGGCCTCGGGGCAGGCAAGGGCGGTCTTGCGGGCGGTGGCGACGCTGGCCATGGCGAGGCTCCTGGTTCCTGCGTTATCCGCGGCCCTGCACGGCCGCGAGCACGAGAGGCATCGATGCGAACACCCGGGGCAACGCGTGGCAGACCAGCGCCGTCACGGGTCACTTCTCCCGCTTTTCCTTCTTTTGCTTTTTCGCCTTGTAGCCCGGCTCGTACTCCGCCGACTTCACGAAGTACACCGGGTGGCCGCAGGCCCGGTACCGGTGGCAGTGCTTGGCCCAGTTCTTTGCGTGGCCCGGGGGGACGTGCAGGTAGACGGGGCCCGGGGGCGGGCCGGGCCGGCGCGTGATGATGACCGGCTTCACGTACAGCACGGGCGGAGGGGAGGCGTTGCCGAGATCGATGCGGCCGTAGAGGCCGGGCGCGATCTCCCCGGAGAGGATCACGCGCAGGTCGATGTCCGCCGCGCTCGCCACGAACGGGGTGGCGCCGAGCAGGGCGAGGAAGGCCGTGGAAAGGATCTTGCGCATGGCTGCCTCCGGGGTTGCGGTTTCCGATGGGGGTTCACACCGTGCGCCCCAGTGCCGACTCGCTGGCGAGCTTGGCCAGGCGCCGCAGCCGCGTGTCTTCCAGCTTCGCGCTCGCCACCCACCAGCTCGCTTTCTTGCGATACCACGGCGGCTGGGCCTGGAAGAAGCGCCACGCCGCCGCGTTCCTGCGCAGCATACCCGCGTACGGCTCGGCGAGTTCGCCGTGGAGCTGCTCGTAGGAATAGACGCGGCGTTTCTCCTCGCACCGGGCGTCGAAGGCCTTCCTTCCCGCGGGCTGCATGCGCCCCTCGATCTCGAGCGCCTCGACGCGCCGGATGTTCACCGCGCTCCAGGTGCTGCCTTTCCGGCGCGGCGTGAAGCGAATGGCGTAGCTCTCTCCGTCGATCCGCTTGCGCACGCCGTCGATCCATCCCACGCACAGCGCCTCGTCCACGGACTCGGGCCAGGTGATGCCCGGCGTGCCCGTGGCGACCTTGTGGAATCCCACCCAGAGCTCGGCGGCGGCGTGGTGGTGCTTCGCAAGCCACTTGCGCAGTTCCTCGGGCGTGCGGAAGAACGCGGCTTCCTGGGTCGGGTTTGTCATCGCACCTCCCTGTGGTCCACGGTCGTGCAGCCACGGTACTCCCGTCCGGCCGGCAGGTGGTGCGGGCGATCGCGGCAGACGCCCATCGGATCAGTCCGCGGGCAGGCCGCAGGACACCAGGACGCGCCGGCCTATCGCACGGACCACGAGAAAGACGGGCACGCCGACGGCGAGCGCCGCGAGGACGACCCCCGCGGGAGACAGCAGCGACCAGAGCGAGGCGCTGGCGCCCGAGGCCAGCTCGCAGACCCACGCGACGTCGCTCACCCGGCCGCCTGCGTCGAGGCAGCGGTCTTCGGCGAGGAACGCGCAGGCGGCGAGACTCGCGAAGAACCCGCCGAGCAGCGCGACCGAGCGGTTGCAGCCGCAGGGAGTCAAGCGCCGGCCGCCTTGAAGTGGGGGTTCTCGATGATGCCGAGGCGATTGCCGAACGGGTCCGTCACCGCGGCGACCTTGATGCCCTCGCCCACGTCGGCAACGGGCTCGAGCGCCGTGGCGCCCAGGGCGATGAGCCGCGCGAACGCCGCGTCCGCGTCCACGACGCCCCACAGCGGCTGCGGGCCGGAGACGCCGGGGGTTCCGTCGGGCAGCAATCCCAGCTCGAAGCCGGCGACGGAAAACCCGACGTAGAAGGGCTGGTCGAAATAGGGCTTCACCCCCGTCACCTTTTCGTACCAGGCCTTCGCGGCCTCGAGATTCGCAACCGGATAGATCGCTGTGCGCAGTCCCAGAAACATGTCGCCCTCCCGGAGCCTCGCCGCGCGCTAGGCGCCCGCGCGAAGCATGGCCGCCATTTTCTCGTGGATCAGGTTGATCGCCTTGAGCGGGCGCAGCATCACCTTGAAGTCCACGATCCGCCCTTCGTCGTCCCACCGGATCATGTCCACGCCGTTCACCACGATACCGTCGATCTCCACCTGGAACTCGAGCACCGCGTCGCGATCGCCGGCGACCTCGCGCACGTACCGGAAGCTCTCGTTGCCGAATACCCGCAGCGCGGCCGCGAGGTAGCGCGTCGCGATCGCCTTGCCCGGCTGCGGCGTGTGCACGACCGGTGAATGGAAAACGACGGCGGCGGCGAGCAGGGTCTCGAGGCCGCCCGCCTCCCGCGTGCGCACGACGTCGTGCCAGCGCGCGAGCGTATCGATCGTCATGGCGCCCTCCCGGGAGCCCGCGCGGAACCGGTTGCCCGCGACCGCATCACGGTTTTCCCGGCGCGACCCTGCGGAAGCGCTGGTGATTGCCCGGCGTCCACGTCCTGCCGTCGTCCTCGGTGTACTCCATCCGCGATTCGAACGCATTGTCGGTGACCTTGGACCGGGTGAACCGCAGCCGGCCTGCGCCGCCGCCCGACGCCATGTAGGGCTGGGTCGTGCGCACTTCCCCGCCCAGCGGGCCCGTCATGATCCAGAGCTTGCCGTCGCTGCCCACGGAGGCCATCTCGATCTTCTTCTGCGCCTCGTTCACGTAGAAGAGCAGGCCTGCGACCTGCTTGAGTTCCGGGATGTCGCTTCGGCCCGCGACCACGCGGTCGGGAACGACCCAGGAGAACTCGTAGGTGCCGGTGGCGGACTTCGCGACCTTGCCGTCGTGCGTGAGGAAGTCCGTCGTGACATTCCATTTGCCGATCGAGGCGCGCAGCTGCTCCACCGAATGCCGCAGCGCAGGGTTCCCGGGCTGGTTCTGGCCGAAGGCCGCCGGGGCGCCGGCGAGGAGCGTGAGGACGATCGCGAATCGAAACATGGGAGTCCTTTCGCTGGGAAGTCGCGGGCGTGCGAGGCGTGCCGCCTGCGGGCATTGAAACACGGCAACCGCGCCGGATGAAACCCGGCCGGCCCGTCAGCGCGCGCCCGGATCCGCCCGGGCGGCGTCCTGCGCCACCGTCACCCGCGCCGTCCTGCCCAGCGCGACGACGGCCAGGACGAGCGCGGCGACGATCCACGTGAGCCGGTCCGCGGATTCGCCGAGCAGCAGCGCCGACGCCCCGATGGTGAGCATCGGCTGGAGCAGCTGCGTCTGGCCCACCTTGGCGATGCCGCCGAGCGCCAGGCCGCGATACCAGGGAACGAAGCCGAGGAACTGGCTCACCACCATCACGTAGAGGAAACCGAGCCAGGACGCGAGGGGCACGTCCGCCGAGCCCGGCGCCGAGAGAACGACGGGCACGATGAGGAAGGGCACGGAAAACAGCAGCGCCCAGGAAATGACCTGGAGCCCGCCGAGCGTGCGCGAAAGCCTCGCCCCCTCCGCGTAGCCGATTCCCGCGCTCGCGATGGCCGCGAAGAGCGCGAGGTCGGCGAGGTGCAGGCTGCCGCCGGCCCGCGTGAGCGAGTAGCCCGCCACGAGCGCCGTGCCGGCGAGCGCAAGCACCCAGAACCGCGCCGAGGGGCGCTCCCCGGAAAGCAGGACGCCCGCCGCCGCGGTCGCGAGCGGCAGCAGCCCGAGGACCACGCCCCCGTGGGACGCGTCCACCCAGCGCATTGCCAGCGCCGTGAAAAGCGGGAAGCCGACCACCACGCCGGCGGCAACGATCACGAGACCCTTCGCCTCGCTTCGCGTGGGCAGGCGCGCCCGGGTCGCGAGCAGGAAGATGGCGCCGAGCATCGCCGCGCCGATGGCGCGGCCGAGCCCCACGAACACCGGGTCGAGCGCGCGCACCGCAGCCCGCGTGGCCGGGAGCGTCACGGCGAACGCGGCCACCGCTACCAGGCCATAGAGATAGCCCAGGTTCTCGTCGCGCGCGCGCGACATGGCTTCAGTCGGCGCTGGCGGGCGCCGGCGGGCGCGCGGCCGGCGACCAGCTGCGGATGTGCAGGTCGCGCTGCGGGAAGGGGATCTCGACGCCGTACTTGCCGAGCGCCGTCTCGATCGCCCACAGGTAACCGGCCTGGACCGCGCCCGGGCGCTTCACGGCCTCGCCCTTGAGCCACACGATCAGCTCGAAATTCAGGCTGCTGTCGCCGAAGGCGGTGAGCCAGACCTGGGGCTGCCGGGATTCGTCGTCCGCGAGCGTGTGCTTCACGGCGGCGGCGGCCTCGAGGGCGGCCTTCTTCACCAGCTCCTTGTCCGAGCCGTAGGCCACGCCGAAGGGGACGTGGATGCGCCGGTTCGCGTCGCGCATCGTCCAGTTCATCACGTGCCCGTTCACGAACGCGGAGTTCGGCACGACGATGTCGATGTTGTCGTTGGTCGTGATCACGGTGCTGCGGAAGTTGATCTCGCGCACCTCGCCGCTGACGCCCGACTCGAGCTCGATGAAGTCGCCGACCTTGAGCGACTTCTCGAAGAGCAGCATGAGGCCGGCGACGAAGTTGCTGATGAGGTTCTGCAGGCCGAAGCCGACGCCCACGCCGAGGGCGCTCGCGAACAGCGCGAACTTGCCCAGGTCGATGCCGATCGAGGAGATCCCGATCGCGAAGCCGAGCGTGACCAGCGCGTAGTGCATCAGCCGGTTCAGCGCGTAGAGCGAGGCGCTGTTGAAATTCGGCCGCCGCGCGGCGATCCGCCCCATGGCCAGCTGCGCGAGCCTCGAGAGCCACCACGCGGCGACGATGATGAGCGTGAGCCGGAAGAGCCCCATCGTGGTGACGGAGACGTCCCCGATCTCGAAGAGCGGCTTCGCGAGCCAGGCCGCGATGGAATCCCAGTCGGTTGCGTTCATGTGCTCTCCCGCGCGCCTCGCGCGCGTCTCGATTCCGCCGGGCGGCGGCCGCGGCGCGGCCCTCACAGCCAGCGCTTCCGCCAGAAGACCATCAGCAGGACCGCGGCGATGGCGCCCATCACGCCCAGCAGCACGAAGTAGCCGGTGTGCGACTTCAGCTCCGGCATGTACTCGAAGTTCATCCCGTAGACGCCGGCCAGGAAGCTCAGCGGCACGAAGATGGCCGTGACGATCGTGAGGATCTTCATGATGTTGTTGAGCCGGTGGGACGCGAGCGAGATGTAGCCCTCGATCAGGTCCGTGGCGACCTCGTAGTAGAGCGTGGCGAGGCTGCTCGCCCGCTCCTGGTGCTCGTAGACGTCCTTCACCTCGTGGATGCGCGCCGCGCGAACCTGCGGCGGCGGCTCGTCGAGCATCTCCCGGAAGACCTGCACGTGGTAGAGCAGCACGCGGCGGAACTTGCGCAGGTCCGTCTTGTAGCCCATCAGCTCCGCAAGGACTTCGTCGCGGGGGCGCGCGACGATCTCCTGCTCCAGGTCCTCCAGGCGCGGCTCGAGCGTGAGCAGGCGCTTCAGGTACCGGTCGACGGAGATGCGCGCGAGGCGCAGCGCCAGTGCGTCGGGCCCGTTCGCGAAATGCGGGCCGCCCTCCTTCGACGACTGCCAGAGCCGGTCGATGCTGGGCGACGGGCCGGAATGGCGGGTCACGAAGAAGCGCTCGCCCACGAACATCGCGATCTGGATCGTCTCGAAGGCGAAATCCTCGCGGTCCGGACCGAGCCCTTTCAGGAGGATGAAGACGTGCCCGGGGAAGGCCTCGATCTTGGGCTGGTGCCGGGGGCGCTGCGCGTCCTGGATCGCGAGCGGGTGCAGGCCGAAGCGCCCGGCGAGGATGCTCCGCTCGTCCTCCGGCGGATGGTCCGAGAAGTCGGCCCAGACGATCGCATCGGGCTGCGCCGTCCAGGCGTCGAGCAGCTCCTCGCCTCCCGTCGCGATCCCGCGCGTGTCCGGCCGGTACAGCATCGTGCGAATCATGGGTCTCCTGCCTCGTGCAAGGTGAATGGCCGCCGCATGGCGACACAGGCCGATACTACGCGAGCGCGGCACGATGCCGACCGCGGGCGGGCCTGGCTGACCGGCGGGCGTTCAGCCACGCGCGTCCCGGTTGAAGGCGTACACCAGCTCGACGCAGGGCTCCCCGCGAAACTCCGAACGGACCGTGTCCACGTGCCGCATTCCCACCCGCTCCAGCAGCCGGATGGACGGCGCGTTTCTCGCGTCGGTGATGCCGATCACGCGGGCGACGCAGCTGCAGTCGAAGACCAGGCCCATCGCCTCGGCCACGGCTTCCGCGCCCAGCCCGGCTCCCCGGGATCCGGACCGCAGGGTGAAGCCGATTTCCGCCGTCGCCTGGTCCGGGGCGACGCGAATGCCCACGTCGCCGATGAGCCCGTCGGAAGCGCGCTCCGCTATGCCGAGCTGCACCCATTCCCCGGGCACGAAGAGATCCGCGCTTTCCATCTGCACGAGGAACGCCAGGGACTGCGCGTCGGTCTGCGGCGTCCACCCCTGGTAGCGGCCGGTTTCCGCATCGCGCCGGTAGGCCTGGAAGTCGGGCAGGTCGCCCGCGCGAAGCCGCCGCAGGGCGATCCGGTGGCCGATGCGGGGCAGCGGTGCGGTGCCCGGAGATTCCACCGGAAGCTAGGGCGGGCAATCCCGCTCGACCGCCGCGTAACGCGGCCAGGTGCGCAGCCAGGTGCGCTCGAGCAGCGGCAGGGACGCCGCGCCGGCCATCGCGGCGAAGAACGCGACGATCATCAGTTCCCGGCTGTGCAGCCAGTAGGCGAGCGCGGCAAAAACCAGGATCACCCCGAAATTGGCGAGCACGACGATGCGCTCGGCGCGGTGGACGTTCACCCGGATCGTCTTCCCGCAGCGGGCGCAGTCGATCTCCAGGCGCGAAATGACGGCGCGGCTCAACTTGCTTCGCCCCAGGTCCGCCCGGCACAGGGGGCAGTGGAAGTCCATCAGGCGGCGGCTTTCTTCATTTCACTTCGGCTCGCCGCGCCACCAGGCCTCGGCGCCGTCGATGTGGATGAGGATCCCGCCGGCCTCGAAGGACCGGTCGGCCGATTGCAGGCGCACGCCGGGGTCGTGCAGCTGCGAGTGCACCTCTTCCCAATCGTCCCACTGCCCGTCGTCATCGTGGGCATTGTCCCGCAGCAGCTGCAGTTCGCGCTCGAAGAGGCCGCGCACCGCCTCGAATGCGGGCAAGGGATGGAACGCGCCGCTGAACCAGGGGAAATCGGCCTCGCCCGGCTTCACGTCGATCGTGCCGAGCGTCGCGTCACCGCGCACCAGTTCGAGGGTTCGGGGAATCTTCTTTGCGTTCATGGTCATCGTGGACGTGCATTCGCCGGGACTCCAAGCTAGCACACGCTCAGCCCTTGCCGGCGAGAACCTCCGCGACCCTCCCGCGCAGCGCCGGCAGCAACTGCGCCTCGAACCAGGGATTGCGCCTGAGCCAGAGATTGTTGCGCGGGCTGGGGTGCGGCAGCGGGATCACAGCCGGCCAGTGTTCCCGCCACCCCTGGACGGCTGCGGTGACCGAACTCGCGTGCGTGGGCAGGTGATAGTCGAGCGCGTACTGCCCTATGACGAGCGTGAGGCGCAGGTTCGCGAGCGGCGCGAGGAGCCTTTCGCGCCAGAGCGGGGCGCACTCCGGCCGCGGCGGGAGGTCTCCCGCCTTGCCCGTCCCGGGATAGCAGAAGCCCATGGGGACGATCGCCACGCGCCGCGCGTCGTAGAACACCTCGCGGTCGATGCCCAGCCAGTCGCGCAGCCGGTCGCCGCTCGCATCCGAGAACGGGATGCCGGAGGCGTGCACCTTGCGCCCGGGCGCCTGGCCCGCGACCAGGATGCGCGCGCTCTTCGCGACCTGGAACACCGGCCGCGGCCCGAGCGGCAGGTCGCCGGCGCACGCCGTGCAGCGCCGCGCCTCGTCGAGCGTGGCGAGGTAGCCGTCCCGGCCCTTCACGGATCGCGGATCTCGCGCAGCATGAGCCACTCGTCCGGCTCCACCCCGCGCTCGGCGTGCTGCGCCGGCGTAGCCATCGCGAAGCCCAGGCGCTCGAGCAGCCTCCGGGAGCGCAGGTTGGTGCGCTTCAGCTCGGCGGAGAGTTTGCGCACGCCGTACTGCGAAGCGAGCTCCGCGATCATGGCGCGCACCGCCTCGCTCCCGTGGCCGCGTCCCCAGTGGGCGCTCGCGAGCTCGTAGGCGATCTCCGCGCGCACGCCCGGCAGCACCGTGGCCTGGACATAGCCGATGAGTCCCGTGCCGGGAAGCCGGATCACCCAGTTGAGCCAGTGCTCCTGCCCGTCCGCCGAAAGCCGCGTCTCGAGCTTGCGGAAGCGCTCGCGCAGCCACGCGAGCGAGGCAGGCGGCTCGTTCTCGTGCTCGTAGATCGCGGGGTCGCTCAGCACCGCGAACATGTCCTCGGCGTGGGCGACGGTCTGCGGCTCGAGGGAAAGCGTGGCGGCGTGGACGCTGCGCACGGTGTCTACGCGCGCGCCATTCGCTTGCGGGCATCGCGCTCGGCCCGGACCTGCGCCATGACCGCGGCCGGGTCGAGCTTCCTCGCCCCGTCCTCCGCGGATTCCGACACGCGATCGGCCGCGACGCGGTAGCTCGCGCCGGATTTGTCCCGCACCAGGAGCCCCGCATCGACGAGGCATCGCCGCACGGTCACATGGTCGACGCCATAGTGCGAGCTGAAGGGCGCGAGCCATGCCTGCAGCAGTTCGTTCACCTGCGCCTCGGAATAATCCCGTGCCGGATCGAACCGCGCGGCGCCCAGGGCGAGGAGGTACGCAAGGTCGCCCCGGCTCCTGGGAAGGGCGGTGAGCGGCCCGTTGGCCATCATGCGTTTCAGGATGCCGCGTGCCTCGGTTTCGGTGGTCTTCATCGTGCTCCCTCGGGCCTGGATGGGGGTTGGGTCGTGCCTTCGGTCTTGCGCTTCGCGAGGTCCTCTTCCGCCTGCGCGATCACCCTGGCCAGCGCCTCGGCGACCTCCCTGGGCTGGCGCCGAAGCTGCGCCCGGCAGATCGCGAGCACGCGGGCGTGCTGCACGGCGTTCGATACGAGCGACCACTGCGCGGCGCCGCCGACCATCATTTTCGCCTTGTCGCCGCGCACGTCAACCCACGGCAGTGCCGTGATGATGCGGATCACCGGTGCGTCGTCCCCGGTGGCCATGAAATTCCCCCAGAGGGCATCGAGGACCCAGGGACCTTCCTCGAGGGAGACGGTCGCGAGGCGCGGCGCTTCGCCCCGGAGGAGCGCCTCGATGGGCTTCTCCTGGGCCGGCATCGCCTTCTTCAGTCCGGCAAGCAGGCGGCCGGTGTCGCGGTGGCCGGAGTACCACACGCCCAGGACCACCACGGGCTGGTCGGCCTCGGGCAGTTGCGCGAGCCTTCGCACCACCGCGTCGGCAATCGCGGGTTCCCTTTCCAGCACCCCCGCCAGAAAGCCGAAGAAGGGCGGCGCTGCCCGTCCTTGGCGAAAGAGTCCCAACCGGCTCGCGGACGCGATCGCCTCGGCGACGCGTGCGGGTTCGGGCCGAGTGTAGTAGTACGTGACCCATTGCCCGAGCGCTTCCTTGCTCGCGAAGGATTCCTGCGCTCCCGCGGCGTGCAGCGCCACGCAGCAAAAAAACGCGGCGAGCCAGTCGCGCAGGCGCATTCGCTTCGCGTTCCGTGGCGGCGGCCGGTCAGGCGAGCCGCATCGCCTCGAGGCAAGCCCGCGCGCTGCCGCCGCTCTTGTCCGGAACGATGCTCAGCTCGAGCGCGGTGACCGCGGGCAACTCGACGCGATGGTCCTCGGTTTGGGCGATCGAGCCGCGGGGGCTGAAGTTCCACTGCTGCCGCACGATGTCGCGATAGGTCTTTCCGCCGTCCCCGGACCAGCGCAGGACGTACTCCTGCACGCGCTCGGCGCGCGCGTCCTCGAAATGCAGCCAGATGCGCCTGAGCGGCTGCGGATGGGCGAAGAGCAGCCGGATCGTCTGCTCCCCGGGCTCGGCGGCGCACCACCCCGAAGCCTGGCCGGGCAGCAGGGCGAACTCGACCGGGTGGTCCGCCTCCTCCGAGGTGACTTCCACTTCGGCGATGGCTTCGAGGTCGAGCCACTTGTCCAGGCTCGGCTCGGCGACTTGCCGGGCTGTGGCGACGATTCGCTTGCGCATGGGATTGCCTCCGGGTTCAGCCCAAGAATACCCCCATGCCGACCAGCGCGCGCCCCGGGGCCGGTGGGCGTGGGTCCTTGGCGCCGCACGCGCGGGTTTCGTCACTCCGCCGCTTGCAGGTACCAGCGCGCACCCGCGCCCCGATAGAGCAGGTGGAGCGCGATGGCCTCCAGGGCGAGACCGGCGAGCACCGTCTCGATGTCCCACCACGGCGGGCTCTCCGAGGGCAGGTACCCGGCGAGCATCGCCGCCGATCCCAGCAGGAGTGCCAGCAGCCCGTGCCGCGCCCATCCCGAGCGGCGCGAGGCGAGGAGGATGAGCAGGCCGTAGGTCACCGCGAGGAGCATGGCCGCGCCGAATATCGCGGCGGCGGCGTCCACGGTCTCCGGCTCTCGATCCATGAACAGCTGAACCGCATCGACCCCGCGGACGAGCACCGCGACCCACAGGATGAGGATGGCCCGGCGGACGAGGGACGGCGCGTCGCTCGCAGGGACGATCAGGCGTTCGAGATCGAAGGGCATGGCAAGGATTCGTGCCGTTGCGCGTCGCAGCGCGCTAATCGCCCCGGCCGCCTTGCCGCGCACCGCCGCGCTTGGCGCCTCGCGACTCCGACGCCGCGCCTTCGTTGCCGCGCTTGTAGTTGCCGGTCACCCTCGCGCAGAGCTGCTGCACGGCGTCCGGCGAGGCGCCCTCCGCCCTCGCCAGGAACCGGGCCGCCGCCGCGGAACCCAGCGTGGCGACTTCGCGCCCGGCGCGGGAGATGCGCACGGTGCCCCTGGACGAGACGCGCCACGAGAACGGGTCCGCGAAGGCCGGTTCGGGTTTCCGCGCTGTCGCCGTCATTGCCCTTCCGGAGGCTGCCAGAGTTCTATCTTGTTGCCCTCCGGATCGATGACCCAGCCGAACTTGCCGTACTCGGAATCGTCCGTCTTGTCGACGACGTTGCAGCCCTCGTCGCGCAGGGCCTGGAGGAGGCCGTGCAGGTCGGCGACGCGGTAGTTGACCATGAAGGACGACGCGCTCGGTGCGAAGTAGTCGTTCTGCGCGTCGGAGATGTTCCAGATGGTCGTGCCCGTCGTGGGCTTGCCCTCGGCGTCGGCCCACCGGAACGCGGCTCCTCCCCACTCCAGCACGTCGATGCCCAGGTGCTTCTGGTACCAGGCGCGCAATGCAACAGGATCCCGCGCCTTGAAGAAGATGCCGCCGATGCCCGTGACTCTCTGCATGGGTGCCTCCGCTGCGTTCCGGTACCCGCAGGGTAGCGCAAGGACCCGCTATCCGGATGCCCACCGGGCAAGGGCGAACGCCGCGCCCGCGAGGTAGAGCATGCCGAACACGCGCTGGTTGTTCCTCGCCATCCACTCGGGAAGGTAGATGTCGAAGTTGTGCCGTCGGTCTTCGGTATGGCGCGCCGCGAGCGCCGTGAGGGGGCAACGCCAGCCGTTCGCCGCCAGGACGGCTACTTCGAGGAAGACGACGGCAACCAGCCACCCCGCCACGGAATGCTCGCCCATCCACGAAGCGGCCGGGATCGCGAGGATGCAGCCCACGAAAAAAACCCAGACGATCGTGTGGGCCACCTTGATCGTCACGAGGGCGGCGGGTGGCGCAACGGCGCGATGGTGTACAGGCATGACGGTTCCGGCAGGTGTCCGATGCGCGCGCCGGGAAGCGCCCTAGGAAGGCGCGCTGGCCCCCGATTTGAGACGGCGGCCGATCAGCGCGCCCATCCACGCCATGGGCAAGTACGCCGCGGCAAGATCGAGTGCGATGAACCACGCGGGTGCCGGGATCATGAAAGAGGCCGCGATTCCTCCCGCCAGGAAAACGACACCGACCACGAAGGCGAATGCGGTCCCGTGGCTGCCGGCGACGAGAAACGCGGTGAGCGCGCCGGCGAGCGTTCCGAGGGCGTGCGCGAGAAAGGGGAACACGAAATGCCTCGCCTCGAGCAGGTGGGCTCCGGCACGCAGGCTCTCGGCGTTCGACACGTCCACACCGGCGGGAGGCGGGATCAGCGAAGGACCCAGGACGATCAGCGACATGTTGACGGCGCCGCCCACCACGACGCCGGCGACGATGGCAAGGATGTTTCTCAGGATGGTCATCATGGATTCTCCTTTCGGGCGTGGTCTATCGACCTGCCGCGACGTGCCGCGCGAAGCGGTCCAGGATGGCCTGCCAGCCGGCGCGCTGCATCTCCGGGGAATTCGTGGATTCGGCGTCGAAGGTCTCGCGCACCCTCACGCCCTTCTCCCCGGCGACGAACTCGACCAGCACCACGCGGCCGTCCTCCAGGGAGACCTCGATCAGCTCGCGATGCACGATCCTCGCGTACGTTCCCGTGAGGTCGAAACCCATGCTGCCGTCCCGGGCCTCCATGCGCGCGGAGAAACCGCCGCCGACGCGCAAGTCCACGGTCGCGCGCGTCGTGTGCCAGTCGTCGGACGCCGCGTTCCACTGCAGGATGTCCTCCGGCGTGGTCCAGGCGCGCCACACCTCCTCGATCGGCGCGGCTACGTTCGCTTCGACGGTGATCTTCATGGCATCGGTCCTCCGTGGAAAGACAAGCGGCGATCCGGCGGGGGATCGGGCTTCACGCCTGCCCCGGCCCCTCGAACGCGACGCCGGGCACGCTAGGGAACCCGGATCCTGCCCAGCACATCGATGTCTCCGCCCGTCTTCATCCGGCCCACGAGCAGGTCTCCCTCATCGACCAGTTCCATGGTGAGCCGGTCGATGTTCGGGCGATGGCTCACGAAGACCACGGGCACAGTGCCACGGCGTGCGGCTACCAGCGACAGGGCGCTGCGTTCGAATCGGGCCGCCTGTTCCGAATCCCCGCTCGCGATCTCGCGCAGGCTCGCGTCGGTGACCACGGCGTCGCCAAAGGCGATCCGCGCCGCGTCGCGACACCGGCACATGGGCGAGCTCACGACTGTCGGCTTGATGCCGCGCGCCGCGAACGCCTCGCCGATCCGCCTGGCGTGGGCCTTGCCGCCATCGGTCAGCATCGATTCCCCCTTGCAGTTGCCGCTCTCGTCCCAGTGCTGCGGATTCCCGCCGGCCGGCTGGGTGTGGCGCATGAGCACGACGAGATCGCCTTGCGTCGTGAGCTTCTTCCAGAGCGCCTCGTCCGCCGAAGCGGGAAAGGCCAGGACGCCGAGGAATGCACAGGCGAGGAATCGCATGGTCGAAAACGCTCCTGAAGTGCGGGCCAGTGTACGCTGCGAAGCGCGGTTGCGTGAGGAGGTGACGCCGACGATCGTGCTCCGGCCGAACGCGGCGAATGCCCACCGGCATGTCGCGGCAATGGCCTCCGCTGCTTGCCCATTGCGCTTGAACAGAACGGGCAAGGCTATGTCACGCCCGCGATCGACTTCGCGTAGACACGGTTCTCGTGCGACTCGCCTTCGAAGGTGAAGTAGGTGAGGCCGTTGTCCTCGTAGCCTCGGGCCGAGTAGAACGCGAGAGCCCTGAGGTTGTGGACCCAGGGCGTGAGCCACAGGACCGTTGCGCCTTCGTGGGCTGCCAGTCGCTCCGCCTGTTCGAGAAGCCGGGTTCCGATCCCGACGCCCGTGAACGGCTCCTGGACGTACAGGCGCAGCAGTTCCGCCTGGACGCCGGGCGGCGCGATTTCATGCCCGGCGCCCAGGGTGACGTGGGAGAAGCCGACCAGGTGCCCTTCGTGTTCCGCCACGGTGAGGCGCTCCCGATCGCCCTCGAATGCGCTGGCGAAAGCCGCCTCGGAGCAGGAGGCCATGACTTCACGCGCAATCTGCGGCCGGATGCCCCGCGTGGCATAGGTGTCCAGGAACACCTGGATGGCGAGTACCGAGAGGCAAAGCGCGTCTTCCGCGACGGCCTGGCGAAGGACCACACCCGCGAGGGGCTGTCTCGAGTGATGAAATGTCACGGCGGAGTTTCGCGCGGCCTCACAGGGCCCGGCGAACCTCGACGCTGCCGTCGTCGTCCTCACGAAACACCGTGAAGCCGGCGCCGAGGTACAGGCCGAGCGGCCCGAAGTGGCTCTCGGCCGCCGAGCCGGGCGCGGTTCTCGGATAGGCTTCGGCGATGCGCATGCCTTGCTGGCGCAGCCCGGCACACGCCGCTTCCAGGAGCTGCCTCGCAACGCCGCGCCCGCGATGGCTCGGCTCCACGAGAAAGCAGACGATCGCCCCAACGATCTCCGCGTCGGGCGTCGGCTCGTCATCGAGCGCGTGAAGGAGATGTCGCGGTGCGGCATTGCACCAGCCAACCGGGACCCCGTCCGAATAGGCCAGGTAGCCCTGCATGGACTGGCCCTGGATTCGCGTGCAGGCGAGCGCGCGGTTCTGCCCTGCCGTGCGCTCGGACCACTTGACGACCGAATGGTCTTCGTAGAAGCACTGGCAGTAGCAGGAAGCCCATTTCGGGTTGTCCGAGAAGGCCGTTCCGTCGAAGAACTCCAGGAAGTCCGCGAGGAGCGTCGGGGACAGCGGGCGGACCTGGATGGTGGCTTCGGTCATGGGCGTGTGGAAGCAGGAGGGAAGGAGTCCGGCGACGCCCGGCCCTTCACGGCATGGGCGATGGTGGCGATGCCTGCCGCGAGGTGCCTCGTGCCGCAACCTGCGTCAAGGATCCTCTCGTTCTTCAGCGGGCCGGCAAGCTCGATGAAGCTTCGGTCGGGAATTCGGCTCCAACGCCCCATGCTGAGCTCGAATCCATCGCCGTCGGATGCAAGGAAGGTAGAGGCGGTCTTCACGGTGTTTGTGACTCCTGACGACCTGGTTGAGCGGCCGGCCACCTCGCCGACACCGCGGACAGTCGCGGCCTACCAACGCCCCACGGCCGATCGAACGCTGTGCTGGAAGGCAAATGGTCCCTAGATTCCACGAGCAGCGCGGTTGCCGCGGTTGATCTTCAAAAGCTCGATGACTTCAGGCAACGCCGTCAGGCCACACCCCTTTACGGATTGCACTTGAGCAAGACGCTCCTGGAGCCACAAGCCCGACATGGCCCGCTGCAGCGTGTAGATGCCGGAAGGCCCGACCATGTTTCCCTGTTGGTTCGACCGTCTGAACCTCGCTTCGAGCGGCGATCCGTCGTCGGCGTAAAACAGCCAGGCTCCGTTCTCGACGTCGATTCCTTTGCAATGCGCTTCTGCGTCATCGGACGAAGGGAATGCCAACAACCCCCCGTCGCTCTTGGCTAGCGCGAACAGCATGTGCCTCCTAACGACCTGGTTGTGCGGGCTGGCCACGCCGCCGCTTCGGGCCAGAGTTGCGCGCCACGATGACCCTCGGATCGCTCGAACGCATTGTCAGCCGTCATGGGAGAGGCTCAGCTCCATCCACCGCAGGTCTTTCTCGATCTTCCAGTCGGTCCAGCGCCGCTTGCGATAGAAGCCATACGCGCGAAGCCTCGTATCGAGATCCGTGGTGAGCCACGCCCGCTTGCAGCCCGACGAGGCGAGCCATTCCTCGGCCAGGGCCATGAGCCTGCCGCCGACGCCCCGGCCTTCGTACTCCGGAAGCACGGCGATGACCAGGAATTCCCCCGTCGCGCAATCGGCCATGGAGAACGCGACGACCCGGCCGGCGTCGTCGCACACCCAGCCCTTGGTGGACTTGCCGAGGCTTTCCGTGACGCTCTGCGGGTTTATGCCTAGCCGTTGCAGCTCCTCGAGCGTGAGCGTGTTTTCGCGCGTTCTCGTGCGAACGGAGAAGAGCGCTGGCACATCCGCGGCGGTGATCTCGCGGAACTTCACGGCGCGCATTTGCATGACGGAGATCTCGCCCACATGAACTCCCCCGCCCTGCGCTCGCCCTACTTCTTGCGCCGCTTGATGACCTCCTGAAGCAGGGCGACGGCCGAGTTCTCCGTTGCCTTGCTGCCGGAGACCACCACGACAATGGCTTCATCCTTGACGAGCGCACCCGCCGACCAACCCGAGTCCGGGGCAACCCAACCCCTGCTTCCTGCCGCGGGGAGTCGCTTGAAGCCCTTCACGAGCTTCGGCTCCGGAAAGTAACGCGCGGGAACCACGGTGACCGTTGCCGATGCGTCGTAGTCCTTGTCGCTCCACATGCACCCGGTTCCGCCCCCCGCGTTCTCGCCCGGGCCGAGCGAAGCGCCGGCATAGGCGGATATCTCGGCCTGCGTGAACAGCTTGCACTGCGGGTTGGAGGATGCGCCGCCCTTGGCATCGCCCGTGAGCTGGTCCTTGAGCTTCTTCGGGTCCGGCTGCTGGGCATTGGCCGAGATCGCAAGCAGTGATGCAAAGAGGACTACGGCGGCAGTGAGGTGGCGCATGGGTGCTCCCTATGTTGCGGACGTTCCGCGGATTCGATGATGTCTGGCGTTTGAGCCGGGCGTCCGACCGGCGATATGCCCTGCATGGCGACCTGCCATCGCTGCTTCCGCGGCCCCGGCCAGGACGATGCGCCATCCCCAGTCCGGTCCCGTCGGCGCCGGATACGCGCCGATGGCCGCCATGGAGCCGTCGCGGCATGGCGGGCCCGGTTGCGCAACGGGTTGGGCACCACTGCGGATATGGCAGGCTACTTCGCAGTCTTGGTCAGGTTGTGCAATTCGCGTTGCATTGCCTGCTGCTCCCTGATCGACTTCACGAGCTGCTTGTCCGCCTCCCTGGCGATCTGGAGCAGGAGGCTGGAGTCGGGATCCTTCCAGCTCCCTCCGGAACCCCGCGCCATGTATGCAACCGCGCGCGCAAACTCGGCCAGCGTGAGCTCGGAGCTGCCGCCACGAGCAGGCATGGCGCGGACACCCACCCAGGCGTGGCCGGTCAGGACGTGCTGGCCCTCCGCAATCAGCGGCGCCCAGCCGGCGCGATCGCCGAACCTGGGCGCATGGGCGACGCCGGTCTCGTGGCAGGCCATGCAGACCCCCTTGTAGACCTGCTCACCGGACTGCTTGCCTTCAAGGAGGGAAGCCTGCGCATGGGCGGCGTTACCGCAGAGAAGCGCAAGCGCGAGGAGTCGGAAAGGGGCACGAAGCAACATGGCGAAACTCCTTGACGTAAAGGTGGTTCTCCGGCTCAGGCAAAAAGCCGTTGAAGCAATTGACTCACGCCGTCGACGGCTAGCTCAACCCAGAGGGCGAGCGCCGATAGCGCGATCGCGATGCCGATAGCAATCTTCGGCGCTCTGCCATCGATCTTGCGTGCGAGAAACTCGTACGCGAGCCCGGCGCAGAACAACAGCGCACCCATGGCAATGAAGCTGCCAGGCCTCCAATGCCAACCGTCGCCTGCCGGTTTTCCGGCATCGAGGATCGTCATCGTCAAGGGAACCAGCAGTACGAGGCCTGTCCAGACGGCAGGGCGGATGAATTGCTCTTGATGCATCGGACGAACTCCCATGACGGTGATGTGTGGCGCCTGGCGTTCCCTGTGCCCGGCGCGATGAAATGGCAGGACGATTGCCTCCAGCCGGACATGGGCGAGGTAGATCGGCAAGGTTGTGAGCCCCGGGATCCACCACCTCTTGAGCAAGGGCTCGAGGCCGAATGCTGCGGCGGCAGGCAGAAGAAGGAGCACCCAGTATCCCATGCGCCCTGACGCTGGAGTCAAGCGCAGTGCGGCACGCCCGGCCGCGTGAATGAATGGTCAGGCCTTCGCCCGGCCATGGCTTTCGGCGTTCTCCCCCAGAACCAGGGACACGGCAGCGTGCTCATTGGTGGTGATCTCGTACATGTTCCCAAAGGGATCCTTGAAGTAGACGGACCAGGCCAGTTCATGGTCCGTGCACCGCAGCAGGATGCCTTTGTTCTCGAGCCGTTCTTTCCACTCCAGGAAATTGGTCGCGTCGGCACCAAATGCAATCGCAGTCGACGGAACAATGTCCTCTCTCTGGAACAGCGCAAGGTGAACGGAGCCAGACTCGTCTTCTATCGTGAGAGGGCCGCCATCGGTTGCCCAGGTGCGCAAAGCCTCCACAACGTTGAATCCGAGCACTTGGTGAAACCAGTCTGCTGCCTCTTCGCGATCAGGAACGTAGACGTGGATATGATCGATGCCGGTCAGGGTTGCCATTCGATGTGCTCCGGATGATGGGGTAGGGCCCTACCGCTCGAGCCAACCGGCGCGCCATGGCGCGTCCGGTTGATCGAGGGGTCAGGCGCCACCGGGCCCGCTTGCGTGCACCTGCACCTTGAAACCCTCCTGCCGTGCCTTCATATTGCCCCCCGCGCAGACAAGTTGTGAAGCGGCACCACCACGGCAACAACGGCCGCGCAGGGAGCAAGCAGCCAAAGGCCAGCGACCCGATTTTCACGCGCCCCCCCTCATGAGAAGTGCGAAGGTGATCGCACCGAGCAGCTTGGCCAACGATGGGCACAGCGCTTTCACTGCGGGGTAACGTTGGAGCCAAGCGGGCGACGACGGCAGGACGCCAGGGCCCGGTTGGTGAAAATGTACCGCGTATCGCCGACCGTCCCCTGATGGCCTGCCGTTGGCGCTTCGCTTGAGCGAGTGGTTAGGCGTCGCTCGTGCCAAGGTGCTTGAGCATGTTTATGCCCGTGACTCCATAGCCCAAGGAGTTGTATAGCGCCTGGGCTCCTGGATTCTGACCAAAGACATGAAGTCCGATGCTCGACAGGCCCAGGCCTCGGACCAGCAGTTCAAGTGCAACGAAGGCGGAGCGCCCATAGCCCCTGCGCCGATGCTCAGGGTTGATCTCGATGTCGTAGACGAAGGCAGACTGGATGCCGTTCTTGGTAACCACCGCGAACCAGAGAATCCCGACAGCATCGTTGGATTCAGTGCTGCGAATCTCGTACAGATAGTTGTCCGGGGTGTCCAAGCCTTGAGGCAGGGATTCGGCGAAGTCTTCGATTGACCGCTGAAGAGCCCCTTCGGCGGGCCATCGTCCGCATGCGATGTTGTCTTCAGCGTAGTTCCTGACTGCCGCGTGTCGGTACCGGGCAAAGGAGTCCTGGGTCATCGGCGAGAGCGTCAGCATTGTGGGCTTTGCGACACCTAACGTTTGAGCTAAGCGGGCGACAGCGGCAGGACGACGCTGGGCCAGAATGAAATGGAGCCCAGCGACGGCATGCCGCTGGCGCTCCGCTTGAGCGAAGGGTTAGGCCTCATTCTGCAAGTTTAGGCGCATGGGCAGGAACGCTATACCGTGGGCTTGAACTTCACCGCCAGCCGGGACGAAGCCAAAACTCGCATACACGGGCACTGCGTTCAGGCTTGAGTTGACTGTGAACTTGCACGATTCGCTGCCTTCCCGCAACTGTTCGCGCGCTTCACGCCACAAGGCTTGTGCCAAGCCCTTTCCTTGGTGCTCCGCGGCGACGAAGAGGTGAAACAGGTGCGTCTTGTCCCGGATGGCGATGAAGCCGACCACGTTCGAGTTCAGTTCGAGAACGAGGTACAGATAGCGAGACGATTCAAGGTACCCCCGCTCGGCACTCTCTGACACCGACGCCAAGTACTCTTCCGCGCCCGCGCCGCCAGGGTCGATGGTGAGCATCGGCTGGAAGCTGGCGATTAGCTCAGCAACTAGCTTGCTGTCGCTTGGGTCGCCTCGGCGGATGCGCATGACGCCTAACGCCGCGGTTCAGCTGCGCCGAGCGCAGCGAGGGACCCCGAAGCGCGTAGCGCGAGGGCGTCAGACTGGAACCGCTTGTTAGGCGGCTGCATTTGAAAAGTTAAGTTCGACGCCGTTGCCAGCCGGATCGTGGAGGAACAGCTGCACCTGCCCGGTTTCAGGAACCTGAACTAGCTGGAAGGTCATGCCTAGCAGCGCAAGCCGGTGCTCGAACTCGACCCGGCCTGTGCACGTGAACGCGGCATGGTCGAAGGTAGTGGCTGGTGCGCCAGGCTTCGGGCGCTCGGGTGCGGACTCAGTGAGGTGAAGGACATCGTGTTTATCGGCGTAAAGCCAATAGCCAAAGCTTTGAAACGGCGGTCGTGGACCAACCGACAGGCCGACAACTCCGCAGTAGAAGGTACGCAGCTCTTCAAGCAGAGCTCGCGGGGCGGTGAGGTTGTAGTGGCTGAATCCGATTGTGGGCATACAGACGCCTAGCGCTTGACTTAAGCCGCGCCGCGAAGCGGCGTCGGCTTGAACGAGTTGTTAGGCGTCACTTTGCCTCCCGACGAAAGAACAGCAGGCTCCAAGCGGGTCCAAAGATGAACCAGAAGAGTATCGACCCGAACGCGACGCGGAACCATAGATGAAGCGGTTCTGTACGCGCACCATCACCAACGTACGCGATCAGTGCGCTCAAGAGACTGAGGGCAATGACCCAGGCCACGATGCATCGAAACCAGAGCTGAAGGTCGTATCGAACGGCTTTCCATCCTCGATCGGGCGCCTTGACGGGTGCCGGACCGGCAGCAAAGCGATGAGAAAAGTGTGAATCGGCCCAACCAACTGCAATGGATCCGAACGCCACAGTGAAGCCAACATAGGCTGTGGCTAGGCCATGAGCGAATGTGGCGGCATTTCCGGCCCGTAGGTCCAGCGCCGTGAACGCCAGCAGCAGGATATCGATGACCGGAAGTGACAGTAGTAGCGCGCGACTAATGCCTTCGCGACGCAAGAGATAGCGGACGGCCAGGCCAGCGATCATCGCGACCCAGAACATCACCTCACATGCAACAATCAACCAGTAAAGTACGAGCGAGTTGTCTTGCATGTGGTCCCCGGGCTGGATATCGAGTGACGCCTAACGACCAAGCTCAGCCGCCGCCGAAGGCGGTCGGCTGGAGCGCCTTGTTAGGCATCACTCGCTTTCCCCATGCCGAATCACGACATGCGTGGCTGCCTTCGATACCACATGCTCAACGCACCGGTACTCTACTTCCCGCAAGTTGATGTCACCAAACAGGCGTTCGCCCGCCCCAAGCAGAACCGGCGCGATGGCGATGTGGAGCTGATCGATGAGGCCGGCTCGCAAGAACTCTTGGATGGTGTGGGGACCGCCGCCGATTCGCACATCCTTGCCATTGGCTGCCTGGCGTGCCTGCTCGAGGGCCGAGTGGATTCCGTCGGTGACAAAGTGAAACGTCGTGTCGCCCTTCATCCGCAGGGGCGGCCGCGCGTGGTGCGTCAACACGAAAACCGGTACATGGTACGGAGGGTCATCGCCCCACCAGCCTTTCCACTCCAGGTCCGGCCAAGGGCCCCGAATCGGGCCGAACATGTTGCGACCCAGGATCCACGCACCGACATTCCTGAAACCGCGTGCGGCGAACTCGTCATCGATCCCCGTCGTGCCACCCTCTTTGCTGAGGACGTTGTGCTGGAAGGTGCGAGTCGGGTAGAACCACTGAGCCAACTCCGTCCCACCCCGACCGAGCGGATTCTGGAGGTCTTGATGTGGGCCGGCTCCATATCCATCGAGTGAGATGCTGAAGCTGTCTACGCGCACTCGTGTCATCTTCTGTGCTCCTGATGCCTAACGATTGAGCAAAGCTGCATGCAACAGCGGGCCGCGCAAAGCGTACCTTGACCTGGGCGCCTGGTACGGCCCGCTGTTGCATGTCAGCTTGAGCGAAGGGTTAGGCCGCAGTTTCATAGTGGAAGCGCTGTACGACACCATGCCACCAGCCTTCAGTGACTTGGACCTCGGTGAAGTTGCCGCCTGTAAGCGCTGCAATGATCTTTCGCCAGAAGGCTTGGGCAGATAGGTTTCGGGGCATTTGACCTACCTCCCAGGGCCCCGGGTGGCTTTGAAAGACATGGTGAGCAAGCTCAGTGCCGAGGCCTACATGCCGATACTTCTTGAGGATGAAGAACTGTTCCATCCAGAACCCCTCGGTCTGCGTGACGACCGCCGGCGCGACGAGCGCGAAGCCAGCGAACCGCTGACCTGAGAGTATGACGTGAGCGAAAGATTGGTTTCCCGCCATGTGGCGGGCGAGGTCGTAGCCGTACTGCCCGCTGGCGTCCAGCTCCTGGTCCCAGATGTCCGACAGTTCGTACTGGTAGAGCTCAAGCATTCGGCTCACAGCGGGGAAGTCTTCCGGCTTGGCTGCCCGACACTCGTTGACCACCGCGCACGCTCCGATCTGCGGCCTAACGACCGAGTTGAGCGGCCGGCCACGATGCCGCTTGCCGCATGCAGAGCCAGCCAACTGCCGGTTGGCAACCAGGTTGCGGTCCGCGATGTTTGCCGGTCCGCATCAACGCGTTGTTAGGCATCGTTGCGACCTCTTAGGCTCGTGTACCACTGACCGGAGAACAAGAACCGCCAGAAATTGCAGAACTGCTCGGCGTACAGCCTCCGCACGAAATCGCGTGCGCCCTCGAAGGGTGGCGGCTTGTCCTTCTCGAGGGAGTGGCCGAACGTTTGGAGAGCGAGAGATACCACGACGCAACCGAGAGCCGCGACAAGCAACCACTTGTTCGAGAACATGCCTGCGACGAAGAGAACGTGCCCGACGACGAAGAGCGGAACCGCGAAGATGTGGATCAGCAGGCTCGCAGTGCGCTTGTGCACGGGCGGCGTCTCCGACCAAGCCCACGCAAGCAGTTCGGAAAAGGACATGGCGTTTCTGTGGTTTAGCTTCTCGTCTGCCACGGTGCCTCCTCCGATGCCTAACGTCTGAATTCACCGGACTGCGCGGCTTTTCGCGCAGGTCCGGTGGAATGATGGGTTAGCGCACAGACTCACGGTTGCCGCGCGTCGAAAATGAGCTTGAAGCCAAGCACTGTCATGATGGCTCCAGCTGCGCGATCGAGCCAAGCCTTCGACGCCAGATAGCGGGTACGCGGCAAAGGGGCGGATAGTGCAAGCGCCACCACCGAATACCAGATGGTCTCGATAGCAAAGATCATTAGTGGCAGTGCGACCAAGACGGCCAGCGGCACATCGCTTGGCAACAACGAGACAAAGACGCTTGCATAAACGATGGCGGTCTTGGGGTTGCTCACCTGAGTGACTAGGCCAAGCAGGAAAGAGCGCCAAGCCTGGGCGGGGGGCCCCGGCATAGGGTCGTTCGCCACAACCAGCGGTTGTTGAGCACTGCGCCAGATGCAATAGCCAAGGTAGGCAAGGTATGTACCGCCCAACACTTTCAGTGCGAGATGCAGTAACGGAACAGCGGCAAGAAGGGCAAGCAGGCCAAGAAGCGCAACAACCGAAAAGAAGGCACCACCGACGCCCATGCCGACAGCGGCAGCAAGACCGTCTTTCCGGGACACGGCAAGGGAGGTACGGGCAACCATAAGGAAGCTGGGGCCAGGGCTCATGGCGCCGAGGGTGAGGGCAACCGCGATACTCAAGATTGCTGCCGATAGTTCCATAGCGATGCTCCTTTGGATTGAAGGGCGCTAACGTCCGAGGTGAGCCGCTTGCTGAAAGCAAGTCGGCTCCACCGAGTGGTTAGGCATCGCTTTCATGCGCGTGGCACTTGGTCGTTGAATTCAAGCGTCACTGGAGCGGCTTGCGGCACGGACGAGGCTGAAGAGTTGCCTGTTCCATTCGGAGTGGACACGAGGGTGGAGATGATTCGCAGCCCTTGGGGGAGTTGGAACGCCCGCCGCAATGGCGGCGGCGTTGAGGTCTTGCAGGCTATTGGGCCAGGTTTTGGGCCAAGGCGTGACCAAAGCCCGGAGCATCTGGAGATCGATGTCTCGGCAGCTTTGGTAAACATCCAACGCGGCATCGCCCAGCCGAGACCACGCTGCGAAGCTCTCGGGCGTTGGAATCCAGGCCCAGAACTCGGGTACGTCTCCACAGAAGTTCCGAACGGCTGTTGAGAGTTCGGTTCGCGCGAGTCGTGGAACTTCTGGTGTGATGAGTTGGAGAAGGTTTGAAACGTACTTCTCGTTGGCCGGATCAACTCGCGCCTCGGAAGAGAGGCCACACCAGCTTTGCCCGTCCTCGTCGGCAAGCCCGATCCAGAGCAGGTCCGATGCACTGGACCAGGGAACCGCTGTCCACTCCGTATCGACGAAAACTCGGCGCATGATCTGGATGCGTGTGACGCCTAACGATCGAGTTGAGCGGCCGGCCACGATGAACGTGCCGCGGCAAGACGCGGCCCACCACGCATCACGGACCGCTCGAACGCGTGGTTAGGCGTCCGCTGCCTAGAGATCCTCAGGCCGGAGCCCGGTGTGCTTGGCGACACGGGCAAGCATCTTGGGACCAATTTCTTCTCCGTCATGAAATGCGAAGACGAAATCAGGCCAACCTTCGCGACTCAGCGTGCGATGTGACCCGGACTGCCTCTTGAGCTGCCACCCGATGTCGAGCAACGCCGCGAGCAGGCGGCGGGCTTTCGTCGAGGGCCACTGGCTCACGCAGCGGCAACGTTGAACGAAATGGAGTGGGGGCGGCTCTCGCCGTGCTCGAGACGGTCGGCAAGTACACGCAATGCCAGAATTTCAGCCTTGGACATGGCCTCGTCGGCAGTCGCTCCATAGGCAAGGACGCCCGGCAGTTGCGGAACCTCCGCAAGCCAACGGCCGTCTTCCTCACGTTCGCACTCAAGCTCAAACTTCATGGCGGCAACTCCTATGGGACGAGCGGTCATTTTACGCCGTCGCTTCCTGGACGCCTAACGCCCGCGTTCACCGGCGTCGAGCGCCAGCGAGGGAACCCCAGCGCGCAGCGCTGGGGCGTCCGAGTGGAACGCATGGTTGGGCCTCACGTTGCTCACATTAGCCTCGTGTCTTCAGGAGCGCGGTCGAACCTGTCGTGAAGGTTGTCAATGAACTTCAGAGGCGCGGCAGCCAGTTCTTCGATGCTGACGTTGTCGAACGTAGAAACGGCCACCGCATAGAACCGACCTCCCATGAACTCGGCATCGCCGGTCGCGTAGATGCGGATGCCGCAGTTCTTGCAGAAGCGATATGTGAGGCCCGGGCTCTCCCGGCCCTGGGGTATCCACTCGTAGCTGGAAAGGGACTCCTCTCCTTTCACTAGGCGGAAATCCGTGCCAGCGGCGAACGTGAACCACGCTCTGGCCTTCTTGCAGATTGAACAGTTACAGCGAATTGTTCCCTTGGCAAGATCAATTGCGGCCTCGTAGCGAACCGCGCCGCAGTGGCAGCTACCAGTGCACTGTTTCAGTGACATGCTCGTCTCCGACAATGTGAGGCCCAACGTTCAAGCTAAGCGGGCGACGACGGCAGGACGCCAGGCCCAGGCTGGCAGGAATGTACCGTGTACCGCTAGACCGGGCCTGGTGGCCTGCCGTTGGCGCTCCGCTTGAGCGAGGGGTTAGGCTTCACCCAGCACATGTGCGGAAAGGTTCTTGATCTTCTCTTCCTCAAGTGCACCGACCGTCAGTGTGCGGACGGTGCCCTCGACCAGAACGCCCTCCCGATTCAGCTCATCGCACAGCGCCTTCGTCGCCGCCCTGTCCTTGAGCGTTCCAATCGTGATGTGTGGAATGAATGGGACTTCGAGCCTCAAGAACGGCTGCAATAGCCCTGTGTACAGGCCGTCATGAAGCAACGAGATGCCAGCGTATCCCTCGTCAGGAACGAGAAATACATACGCTGAGTCAGCAAAGTCGTCTGCTCCAAGCATCGCGTATCTGCACGAGAACTGGATGGGCTTCGACCGACTGGCTACAGCAGCTATGTGCTGCGTGTACTCCGGAAGTGGAACCGTCTTGCACCCGAACACCATGGTGAAGTGCGCAGGGACTACGTCTCGGTACGGGAGATCGTGGTCGCGACGAAACTGCTCCATGAAAGCAGATGCCTGGGTTGAGACCTCAGGGTAGGCCACTGTGTAGAGCGTGGGCATTGCCGTGTGGGTGTTTGTGAAGCCTAACGACCTAGTTGAGCGGCCGCATACGAACCGCCTTGCCGCGCGAGACGCGGCCCACGACATTTCACAACCCGCTCGAATGCGGGGTTAGATGTCATTTGGCCACCCTTTCATGCGCAGCAACCCTTTTCGAGTTGAATCGGCGGACATTTAGCACTGCCAAAGGAACAGAAGACACAGCAATCGCCTGCCAGTGGCCTTAGAACCTTGTGACACCCTTTGCACTCGTAGAAAGCGATGCACGCGTCTGTGGGCATTACTTCCTGTGCGGTGGCTCCACACTCAGGGCAGGTAATGACGGAGTGCAATGTCACTTCCACGGTGTCTCCAATGACATCTAACGTTTGAGTTCAGCCGCCCGCGGAGGCCGCAGGCCGGAGCGGGTCGGCTGGAACGAATGGTTAGGCCTCACGCGCAGTTCTCGCCTGCTCGTGGGCATCAATGGCGCGTATGAATTCCTCGGACGAAGACGTCCAGCCGAGCAGTACCTGAATGGTCAGCAACGAAGCGTCGTGGTTGCTCCGCTGCAGATCGTGACCGATGGGTTCTCCCGTGCAGTCTTCCAAGAGTACGCAGGAATAGTCCCTGAACATGGCGTCGCGGATCGTTGCCTCCACGCAGATGCTTGTCGTGCAGCCGGTGACGATCAGATGCCTGGTTCCCAATCGCCGCAGGATGGCGTCCAACTCGGTTTCGAAGAATCCGCTGAATCGATGCTTGTAGAGCACGACATCCGAGGCTTCCGGTGCCAGCGCAGTGAGGATGTCCGTGTTCCAGGTGTCACGTACCAAGATGCGGCTCTCGCGGCCATCAGGTGCCTGCACTACCGTACCGATACCAAGCATCCGATGCCTAACGTAGTTGGGACTGTCCACTGGCCCCGCGTCTGATAGATCACGCTTGAACGCCATCTTCAAGTAAATGACAGGGATGCGATGATGCCGCGCAGCGGCAATCACCTTGCGAGTTGGCGCCACAGCGCGTTGGATCATCGAGATATCGATGCCGGCGCGATGAAACATTCCGCCTTCGGTTCCAAAGTCGTTCTGCATGTCAACGACGATTACCGCGCACGTCGAGATGTCGACCGCAACGGCCTGCGGCTTTGCTTGGATCGTTGCGGGCCGGCTCTGAGTACGTGGCATGGTCTCGGTCCTCATAAACGAACACTCCTTTGAGAGCGGGCCTGTGAGGCCTAACGACCTAGTTGAGCGGCCGGCAACGACCGCAATTGTGCCGTGCCGAGCACACAATCCATTGCGAGGACACGGCGCCCACGATGAATCACGGTCCGCTCCAACGTGTTGTTAGATCGCATCCTCCTTGTTCCACCGGTTTCAGGGGGGCACAGCTACGCCGCGAATTCCCGCGCGGTCGATCGCCCGTTGAACCAGGCCTCGGCTCTTGGCGTCCTCAACAAACTCCCGGACGTATGCCAAAGCCAAAGGATCGCGACCCTTCGGAATCGCCAGCGCCTGTTCCTCGCCTCCGGGTCGCCCGTCGAGGACGCGGGATCCAGGGATGCGAAAGGCGATGTTGTACAGGTTCGTCTTCTGTGCGCCGATAACGTCCGCTTCGCCCATTACGACGAGATCGATTAGGGCTGACAAATCCCGTCCGCGCACGATGGCAGCCTGCTTTAGGTCCTTGGTCAGGGTCAAGTCGGAGGCGCTGCGCTCGACAACGGCCACACGCACGCCGGGACGATCGGCCTCGTTGACTGATGCGATGCGTGTGTCGGCAGGCACGAGATAGCCGTAGTCGACACTGAGGTGAGCCTGTGCGAGGTCGAAAAGGGCTTGGCGTTCCGGAGTGACGCCCACGGAGCCGATGTCCCATGCCCCTGCCTGCCCGGCCATCACATACGCCGCCGGGTTCGGATAGACGATCGGCTCGAACGGCACACCCAGTCGCCTCGCGAACTCGCGTCCCAAGTCGTGAGATACGCCCCTCAGTTCGCCAGAGTACGGGTCCTTGATGGAATGGACGGGAACGCTGATGAGTCCCACTCGGAGGGTGCCCGTCGGAGCCAGAGCCTTACGGACCCGCTCGCCTGGATCGGCAGGGCTCACCGCGCAGGCTGTGAGAAGAAGCGTACTGACGGCAAATCGTATGAAACACATGGGCGACCTCGCTTTATCCGTTAACCGCTGCTCGGCGTCCCGGGTCGTGATGCGATCTAACGACCCAGTTGAGCGGCCGCACACCGACCGCATTGCCGCGCGAGACGCGGCCCACGATGTTTCACGGCCCGCTCGAACGCGTTGTTAGCTGTCACTTTACATCTCCGCCAGCCACAGCACCCGCCTCTGCGACGTCGACTGTTGGCGTAGAGGCGATGACCGTCTTGTCGCTGAGGCGAATTCGACCGCACGTCGATGCGCGTTCCCGGTGTGGCTGAGGAATTGCCTTGAACGGGAACCACGTTTCCCACACCTCTTCCGGCGGAATCGTTCGGGGAAGGGGCCGCTCCTCGTTTAGGACGGGAATCTTCAAACCGTCGAATTCAAACCATGCTTCGAGCACGACAACCTTTCGGTTGATGGAGCGATTCGTCACACGGAGGAATTGGGCATTTTGGCCACGGTCGGGAAACGAGCCGGGATGAGACTCAACCTTCACCACTCGAGCCAAGGACGCCGCCTTGCGAAATAGCCACCCAAAGATCGTCTCAATCGACACTGCGTCTCCGTGACAGCTAACGATCTAGTTGAGCGGCCGCACACTGACCGCTTTGCCGCGCGAGACGCGGCCCACGACGTTTCACGGCCCGCTCGAACGCGGTGTTAGGTCTCATCGTGCTAGCTTCGTCAAAGCTGCCTCGAACAACTCGGGCAGCCTACTGTTCGTGCGATGGTATCCATTGAAGGTCGCATAGGCCATCAGTGACGGCATTACCAATGTACGGTCGACGCCCGCAAATAGCGGAATGAGCATCGGCTCCAAAGCATTCCGGTCAATGAGCTTTCGCTCAACCGCGGAGAAGCAGAGTTCTAGGTGGAACAGGAAGTTGTCAAAACACTCGCGGACATAGGTCTCATTCGGAGCATCGGAGTGCGTCTCGGGTCAAGGACTGGAGAAAGCTGGAGATGGGTAACTTGGAATCTGTCGACTAGGCCGTTTTCCTGGCGCTCGTACCATCGCCCGAGCCACGCACCAAGCATGTACGTTGCGTTCAGGGCACGGGCATTCTTGTCCAAATCATCGATAGAACTCCTTTGCAAGTTTGGCCTTCTCCCATATGCGTTTCTCTTTACTCTCGTGGAAGTACTTCCAGGCGCCAAACGCCCCGACGGGAACAGCCGAAAGCCAGAAAATGACTTGCGCGAGTTTCATGAGAGCTTCTATGTTGCTCATTTGCATTGAGACCTAACGATCGAGTTGAGCGGCCGGCCACGGTGCCGTTGCCGCGGCCAGACGCGGCCCACGTTGTTTCTCAGGAAGATGGCACAGGCAGGGCGCTTCATTTGTGCGACCTAACGATCGAGTTGAGCGGCCGAGCAGTGACCGCTCTCGTGCAGTCAATGCGCACCGTATTCCGGACGCCTTGCGTGCACGCCGCGATACTGCAGGGTCGGCTCGAACGCGTTGTTAGGCGCCGTAGCTCGACCATGCTACTGGTTTGCGCTCTTGGCGCATGTTAAGAACGCGCTCTTTCCCACGGCCTCGCCTGGTACGTTGACCGTCTTCTGTTCGTCACCGCAAATGTATGTGACGTCGAAATCTTTCGTCTTTCCTGGAAAGTGATCTCCAATTTTTCCCGCGGCATTTTGCACTGGGAAGCTGCAACTGCGCTTTCCATCGCATGCCTTCTTCACGTAGTCGGTGGCATTGCCGGCCTGATTATTGCCGCGGTTCAGCCCGTAACTCGCTTCAGAAACTTCGATGGTGGCTTCCCCCGCCGCTTTCGCCGTAGAAAGAGTAAACATTAGCCCTGCCGCCACTAGCGCGAACACCCGCGGAACGCTTTTCAGTAACATGACTCCTCCCTCTCGCGTTGGTTATGCGGGGAATACCTGCCCCGCAGTCAGGTGCAATGTTCCGGCGCCTCGCTGGTTCCAACGACGCCTAACGACCCAGTTGAGCGGCCGCACACGCCGCCGCTTCGCGCCCGAGAGGCGCGCCACGTTGTTTCACGGCCCGCTCGAACGCGGTGTTAGAGCTCTCAGTACTTGTACTCAACACTTAGGACCTTCCCCTTCGGGAATCGCCTCTGAAGATACTTCGTGAGTCGTTCTTGTTCTTGCTCATGAGTCGAAATGGCGTCGTCGACTCCTGCATACAGGGCATCAGTTAGATTAGTCAGAATTGCGAAGGTCGCCTTATCCAGCACCGGCGGACTTGTCGAGGCCAATACGCGTTGCGCCTGCTCATGAACTCTATTCCGTTGCTCGAGAGTCCCAAGCGCGGACCCGAATCGTTGATCGGCAGTAACGAGATTGCCTAGTACCTCGGCGCCCTCGTCGTCTAGGAAGAAGGCGAGACTATCTAAGTCAATCGAGCCAGGTCGTGAATGAATCGTTATTGGCGTCATCATCAGGGCGCGATCAGGATCCGACTTATGCGTCACGAGGTAGTTCTTGCGAAGATTTTTAAGTAGGCTGATCTGTGACGCCAGTGCGAACTGAGCCTTCTTTCCGGCAAGGAGACTCGCGGTCTGATCTTTGTGCTCTTTGTAGTTGCGTTCAAAACGAAATGCTAGGAATGCACCGGCAAAGGTACCGGCGCCAGCGGATATAGCCGTACTCAGATTGGCCTCTATCCACCGCCATATTGCTTCTACCGCTGCTAGCATTGGCGCCATTTCCTCCATGAGAGCTCTAACGACCCAGTTGAGCGGCCGGCCACGATGCGTTTCCGCACCGGCGAGCACGCAATCCATTGCGAGCACGGTGGGGGCACGGTGCATCACGGTCCGACTCCAACGTGTTGTTAGCTGTCTTCATCCCAATGGCAGCCCAGTGATGGCCTGCGTGAACCCACCGACCTTCGCGCCGGTCAGTGGGACGAGGCTCTCGATGTGCGACAGGTACGAGGTAACTTGCTTCTTCGTGCAGCTAGCCCCAGCCTGGCCACGGTGCGCGATCTCGCCCCGAAGGGTGACGAATCTGTCTAGTTTGGCGCGAGCCTTTGCGACAGTCATCTTGTGCCACTTCCACGAGGCCGACATGTCAGGAATGCCTAGGGCCGTCTCAAACAACTGATCGATGTTGTCTGACTTGGGCGTGTTGAGCTTCCGATTACGGGCCGCCTGCAAGGTGGCCAGTCTAGCCTGCAACACTTGGCGCCAGCCGCCGTCTGCGATGTCCCAGACGGCGAGTTGATTGGCGTGTTGCTTCAACTCGGTGGCAATTAGCTTCTTGAGCTCTGGCGGCACCGCGCCGGCGTTTGGCGCGTGCTGCACCAATGAGTCAAGCGCCTCGGCAGCGAGGTCTTCGCAGAACGCTTCCCAAATTGCCGTGATCAGGACTATGGCCGACTTGTTCAGCACCTCAAGCCGGTAGCGACGGCCAACCTTTCCTCCGCCGAGGGTCGTATGGATTTCCATCAGCCGTTCGACGTCCTCGGCGCTCTCGTCGAATGTTTGTTCGGCTTTGCTCGCCATTCGCGCGTCTCCCGAAGACAGCTAACGATTGAGTTGAGCGGCCGGGCACGACGCCCATTCGCAATGACACAGCGCGTCACGACGGTTCACGGTCCGCTCGAACGCGTTGTTAGGCGTCACTTCGCCCCAGCCTGGCCCTGAGACGATGGGCGATGATCGAAGCTCAGAACCCTGGCAAGCCGCCAGATGCCGTTCTCAAGCCTCCAGAGATGTACGAACTTGGCGACTTCCGAGCCGGATTCCCCCTTGCGCGCAAAGACGTGCCGACCAATCTGTATGGCGCCGTACCCCTGCATCGGGTAGACCTCAAGGCTGCCGGGTACCAAGGTGCGAGTAACGCCGTTGTCGCGCGGACATGACTTCATTGTCCGAGCCGCTTCACCGACGGCTGCGCCGGTGCGGTCATGATAGAACTCTGCGTCATCTGTGAAGAGCTCCCGGAACTTCCTGGCATCGCAGGTCACGAAGGCTGCCTCGAATAGTTCCTTGTCCATGCGAGCAAGCTCATCGAAGAGCGGTCCGGATCCGACCGTATCCTGAGCAGAGCAAATCGATGCACATGCAGCCAAGAGAGCAGCAATGACCCGCGGGCGCCAATGGGATGCGTCACTACCCGGGTGATCAAACGTGTCGAGATCGCGCATCGTGGTCCTTGGAGACGCCTAACGTTTGAGGTGAGCGGCTTGCCGAAGGCAAGTCCGCTTGACCGAAGGGTTAGGCCTCAGTGTGAGCCTCCACCAGGAAGCAGCCGTTGGCGCCAAGTGATGCATAGGCGGCCCCGTCATTCACAACGCGTGCCCCTGCGTAGCCGGAAGTACCCAGCAGCCGCAGGAACTCTTGGCGCTCATGTCTCCAGAGACGCAGGAACTCCGTTTCGGTTGCGACTACCTCTGAGTTGTGGCGTTTCTCGTAGCGGCCTTCGTACTCGATCGACTTGTGATCGCCGGACAGTCGTCTGTGACAGCTATAGAGGAGTGTTGTCTCCTCGTCGATCCGAACGGTGCGTGCTTCTTCCTCTCGCTCGTACTCCTCTGTTTCGTTGCATTGCACCAGCTCAAGGAGAAGAACCGAGCCCCGACTCAGACTGCTGCGCAACGAGATGAGTGCCCGTTGGAGCGCCTCTGGGTGAAGCAAGCCAATTGAACCTGATGGGACGAAAGCCATCCGATAGAGCCTCGGCAGTGCGAGTGCTTCGATAGGCTGCAGGTAAAGCGCAGGAGCCAATCCCTGTCGAGCGGCGTGCCGCGCGCACGCTTGAAGCATTGTGGGCGCGGCATCAACTCCATCTATATCGATGCCCGAGCCAAGGAGAGGCAGCAAGAACCTTCCGGACCCGCACATCGGCTCGAGGATCGGACCGTTCGCATCCAGCGCTCTCTGTCGGTAGTACTCGACCGCATCGCTCGGAGCATGCGGTTTATCGCGGTCGTAGAACTCTGTACACAGTGGGCCGTAGGAAGGCATGGCGGGTTCTGAGGCCTAACGCCCAGCATCAGCGGCGGCGCAAAGCGCCGTCCGCTGCATGCTGCTGTTAGGCGCCTCCTTGCTTCGTTGAGCTCTGCCGCGCCCAGAGCACCAATAGCGTGACGCCAGTCATAGGCAGCGCGAACCCCAGCATGGTGGCCGAAAGGGCTTGCAGGGCGTCGTGCTGGGTTGCGGCGAGGATCAGGTAAACGATGTAAACCGCGTAATAACCGAGAAACAGCGCGCCCTCCCAACGCGCGATGCATTGCCCGGTCGCGAAGATCGGCAGACAGGCGAAGGCGACTGCGACCATCACCGGGATATCGAAGTTCACCAGCGCCGGCGCCACGGCAAGTCCGCCCGGGGTGACCAGCGCAGCGATGCCGAGGATGCCAAGCAGGTTGAACACGCTGCTCCCGACGACGTTGCCCACCGCGATGTCGCGTTCGCCGCGCAGTGCGGCCACCACGGACGTGGCGAGTTCCGGGAAACTGGTGCCGGCGGCCACGATGGTCAGGCCGATCACCGCTTCGCTGATGTCGAACGCGCGGGCGATGGACACCGCGCTGTCCACCAGCCAGGTCGCGCCGAGTACCAGCAGGCCCAGGCCGCCGAGCACGCAGACGATCTGGACCGGCAGGCGCCCGAGCCAGCCCGCGACGGGCGTCCCGAATTCCTGTTCATACTCGGCCTTCACGGCCAGCGACTCGCGCTGGCTTTGCCGGATCACCAGCAAGGTATAGGCAATCAGTCCCCCCACCAGCAGCAAGCCATCGAACAGGCCGATCCGGCCGTCCAGCGCGAGCAGCAGGGTCAGCGCGGAAAGGCCGATCAACAGCGGCACTTCGAAGCGCACCAGTTGCTGTTGCACGACCAGTGGCGCGATCAGTGCCGACAGTCCCAGCACGGCGAGCACGTTGAAGATGTTGCTGCCGACGACATTGCCCAAGGCGATGTCGGACTGCCCCTCGAGTCCGGATTGCACGCTCACCGCCAGTTCCGGCGAACTCGTGCCGAAGGCAACCACCGTGAGGCCGATCACCAGCGGGGAGACCCCGAAACGCAGGGCCAGCCGCAAGGCGCCGCGCACCAGCAGTTCGGCGCCCAGCACCAGTACCGCAAGACCCGCCACCAGTAGCAGCCAGACCGTCAATTCCATGAATTCCTTCTCAGCGACGCGGCGAAAACGCCAGCAACAAGGCTACGCCGGCGAGACCGGACAGCGCGGAGCCCAGCAGCACGCCCATCTTTGCCTGGTCAGCCAGAAACGGCGCCCCGGCGAATGCCAGCGCCGCGACGAACAGGCTCATGGTGAAGCCTATGCCGCAGATGCAGGACAGGCCCAGAAGCTGCGGCCAGCACACGTCCGGCGGTAATTGCACGAACCCGAGACGCGCCGCAATCCAGGAAAATCCGAAGACTCCGAGCGGCTTTCCGAGCAGCAGGCCGATCGCGATGCCCAGAGGAACCGGACCAGTCAAGTCATCGAGACCCACACCGGTCAGGGAAACCCCTGCGTTGGCAAAGCCGAACACCGGCAGGACCAGAAATGCGACCCAGGGATGCAGCCCGTGCTCCAGGCGATGCAGCGGCACATCCGCGCCCTCTGCTTCCCCGCGGCCGCGCAAGGGAATGGTCAACGCCAGTGCAACGCCCGCGAGTGTCGCGTGAATTCCCGACTGGAGCACGCAGAACCACAACAGCAGCCCGCCGAGGAGATACGGCGGCAGCGCGCGAACACCGCCGTGGTTCATTAGAACCAGTGTGCCGAGAACAACGGCAGCGCCTGCCAGTGCAGGCAGCGCCAGCTGCTCCGTATAGAACAGTGCGATCACCAGCACCGCACCCAGGTCATCGATGATTGCAATGGCTGTCAGCAGCACCTTGAGCGACAGCGGCACCCGCGCGCCCAGCAGGGTCAGCACCCCCAGCGCAAAAGCGATGTCGGTGGCCATCGGCACCGCCCAGCCACGCTGGACCTGCGGGTCGCCCTGGCTCAGCAACAGATAGATCACGGCAGGTACGACAATGCCGCCGAGGGCGGCGACGCCGGGTAGTGCCCGATCCTTCCAGTTCGCCAACTGCCCTTCCAGACTTTCGCGCTTGATCTCCAGCCCTATGAGCAGGAAGAACGCCGCCATCATGGCGTCGTTGATCCAGTAACGGACGGTCAGTCCGGCGACAGAGACCTTCTGGATCTCGAAATAGTGCGGCGCCAGCGGCGAGTTCGCTACCAGCAGACCAGCAGCCGCCACGACCATCAGGATCAGACCGGCGGTGGTCTCGTGCCGGAGGAAGTCGCGGAACATCTGCACGGTGTCGCGGAGCATGGTCTTGAGCGAGCCGCCTAACGACCTAGTTGAGCGGCCGGCTGCGATGCCGTTGCCGCGGCCAGACGCGGCCCACGATGCCTCACGGTCCGCTCGAACGACGTTGTTAGAGGGGCCGCGCATATGACAGCAGACGGTCGACATTTGATTTGAACGTTTGCTTTGGGTCTGGCTCTCCGCCGAAGCCCATATAGTGGTGATAGCACTGGAGATCAACTTCGCGCCCGGTAGAGCAGCGGTAGGCGAACCACGCTTCATCATAGGAACGCCGACGGTACCAAGGCACAAATGACCGAAACTCCGCTACGGCGGCTTGCAGCGTTGGGAATACATTGCGGAGGAATTGGTCGATGTTCTTGGGCCATTGCACAGGATGCGGATAGACCTCACGCAACGATTCCAAGAGCGTCGTACGAAATTTGGTTGAAGCTGCCCGAAATGCGTTGTGGCGATGAACGCCGAGAAGAACAATGGCGGCAAACACTCCGGCGATCAAAGTTGCCAGCCACGGCTCCATAGGCGGTGCTCTCGGGCCCTCTAACTTCTTATTGGGTTGACAGACATTAGCGGCGCTAACGTCCGGTAATGAAGGCATTCTCTTCCTGGGCAGGGAGGTGGTCAACGGCAAGTGTCTGATCCGACGCTCGATATCGAGGCCGCCCGCATTACCGGCATCGGCAAACCCGGCGAATGCCGGTCGTCGGCCGGTATAACATCGCCAGGGCTGCCGCATAGGCTTGTGGCGGGCCTCTGTCGAGACAAGGCGCCTTTGGGTTCGCCCGGATAGCATCTGTCGCCCGAACCGGTGACAATTCCCCGATGCCCGCCCCTCACATCGACGAGAAACTCACCTACCGCGCCTGCCCCCTCTGCGAGGCCATCTGCGGCCTGGAACTCCGCACGCGCGGCGACGAAGTGACGGGGGTCCGGGGCGACGACCGCGACACTCTTCAGCCGCGGCCACGTCTGCCCGAAGGCGGTGGCGCTCATCGACGTGCACCACGATCCCGACCGCCTGCGCGGCCCGGTGCGAAGGGTCGGCGATCGCTGGGAGCCCGATCGCCTGGGAGGAGGCCTTCGATCTCGTCGCGACGCGCGTCGCCGCCATCCAGCGCGAGCACGGCGCCGAACGCGCTCGCGATCTACCTCGGCAACCCGAACGCGCATCACCTGGGCCACATGCTCCACGCGCCGAACCTCGTGCGGGCGCTGCGCACGAAGAACCGCTTCTCCGCCACCAGCGTGGACCAGCTTCCGCACCACGTCGTCGCGCACGCGATGTTCGGGCACATGTTCCTGCTGCCCATTCCCGACATCGACCGCACGGCGTACTGGCTGGTGTTGGGCGGCAATCCCGTCGCCTCCAACGGCAGCATGATGACGGCGCCGGATGTCGCCACGCGACTGAAGGCGATCCGCAGCCGCGGCGGCAAGGTCGTCGTGGTCGATCCGCGCCGCACGGAGACGGCGGAGGCGGCCACGCGCCACCACTTCATCCGTCCCGGCACGGACGCGGCGTTCCTCCTGGCACTCGTGAACGCGCTTCTCGATCTGGGGCCGCCTCGCCTCGATCGCTACGGCGACAAGCTCGCGGGGACGGACACGGCGCTCGAGGCCATCCGTCCCTTCGGCGTCGAACGCGCCGCGGCGCCCACCGGCATTGCCGCAAGTGCCATCCGCGAGATCGCCACGGAGCTTCGCGGCGCGCCGACGGCAGTGGCCTACGGACGCATGGGCCTCTCGACGCAGCCCTTCGGCACCGTCTGCCAGTGGCTCGTGCAGCTCGTGAATATCCTCACCGGCAACCTCGACGCGCCCGGCGGCGCACTGCCGACATTCCCGGCCGTGCCCATGACCGGCCCCGGCACGCGTCCCGGCGGGCTCGGCCGCTACGCAAGCCGCGTTTCGTCCCGTCCCTCCTTCGGCGGCGAGTTTCCGGTAGCGGCGATGGTCGAGGAGATGGAGACACCCGGCGAAGGTCAGATCCGCGCGATGCTCACCATCGCGGGCAACCCCGTGTCGTCGACGCCCAACGGCCGCCGCGTGGACCGCGCTTTGGCCGGCCTCGACTTCATGGCCGCGATCGACATTTACGTGAACGAGACCACGCGACACGCGCAAGTGATCCTGCCGCCGACGACATCCCTCGCGCACGAGAACTACGACATCGTGTTCAACGCGCTCGCGATCCGAAACGTCGCGCGCCTGAGTCCGCCCGCCGTCGCCAAGCCGCCGGGGGAGCTATTCGACTGGGAGGTGCTGAACGGCCTGGGGCTCGCCTATGGAAAGGCTACCGGCACGCCCTTCAAACCCCTGCCGCCGCCCACCGCCGTGCTGGGTGCAGCCCTTGCCGCGGGTCCTCACAAGGACAAGGTCACGATGGCCTCGCTCAAGGCGGCCGAGCACGGCATCGACCTCGGCGCCCTGGAACCTTCGCTGCTCGCCCGCCTGGAGACGCCCGATGGAAGAATCGCGTGCGCGCCCCCCGCGTTCGTGGCGGATCTTGCGCGCGTGGAATCCGAACTCATCGACAAGCCCGATGCGGGACAACTTCGCCTCTTCGGCCGCCGCCACGTGCGCAGCAACAATTCCTGGATGCACAACGCGCATCGCCTCGTGAAGGGCCCGCGCCGCGACCAGCTCTGGATCCACCCCGACGACGCAAGCGCGCACGGCATCGTGGAGGGGTGCGAGGTGTGCCTCGCCTCGCGCACGGGCGAAGTTCGCGTCACGGCCCACGTCACGGACCGCGTGATGCCGGGCGCGGTATGCCTGCCCCACGGCTTCGGGCAAGGGCGCGAAGGCGTGCGCCTGTCGGTCGCATCCGGAATTGCGGGCGCCAGCTACAACGACGTCACGGACGAGAGCGCGATCGATCCCCTTTCCGGCAATGCGGCATTGAATGCGCTGCCGGTGACTGTCTCGCGCTAGGAAAAACAGGGGACGCTCCCCATCTCCGAGATCAGAGGTGGAGAGCGCCCCGGTTTCGCGCACCTGCGCTGGTTGCGTGAGCGTTCTGCGTCAGGCGGCGCGTTCCTGATGCGCGCGCCGGGTTGATGCCGACGCGCGAACCCGCATTGCGAGGCCCAGCAAGCCCGAGCAGCCGAGCGCGACGGTGATCGGCATGCCGACGAGCACGATCGGCGCCCAGGGCGCCGCCGCGAAGCTGCCGCCCGCCTGTCCTTCGGCAAGCGCAGCACCGATAGCCGCGAGCAGGACGTCGATCGCCAGGACGACGGTCCACGGTGTTGCGGCACCTTGCCTGTCGAGCCAGCCACGAATGCGCGCGTCCACCGTGACCGATGCCACGGCAAAGCCGACCGCGAAGAGGGCCAGCGCCATGAAGACTTCCACCGGCAGCCGGGTGAAGACCTGCGCTCGCGTGGCCAGTACGACAAAGCCGGCCCACAGGCCAATGGCAAGCGCAACGGTGATTCGCGCATCTGCGTAATCGTCACGGTTCGTCACGGTCGCTCCTGCTCGTCGGTTCACGGCAACGGAGCCGGTAACGGATCGGCCGGGTGATTGGCGTTTGCGGGAGTCGCCGGGTTTCTCCGCTGCGGGCACTTCGAAGTCCATCTTTCGAACGGGTAGGGAATGGTTCATGGATTGCCTCGCTGGGTTGGGTGGGCGGCCGGAGCAATGTGGCGCTTTCGTGATGCCCGCTCCGGTTTGATGCCTGCTCATGCGTGCCGCTGATCTACGACTGCAGTGTCGTCACGGCGCACCCGCCCAGTCCTTTGAAATCCCTAAACGTTTCCCAAATGTCCCTAAAATGCGGTTTTGAGGGGGGCACTTGCAGAACGCCTATCGCTTCGATCGCTTCGAAGTCAGGCCGGCAGAGCGCCTGTTGCTCGTCGAGGGCGCGCCGGCGGTCATCGGCGCCCGGGCCTTCGACGTGCTGCTGTGCCTGCTGGCGCACCGCGATCGGGTCGTCACGAAAAGCGAGCTGCTCGAGATCGCCTGGCCCGGCCTGGTGGTCGAGGAGAACAATCTTTCGGTGCAGGTCTCGGCGCTGCGCAAGGTCCTGGGCCGGGAGGCGATCGCCACGATTCCCGGGCGCGGCTATCGCTTCTCCCTAGAAGTGCGGCAGGAAGGCGTGTCGCCTCCGGGCGCGACACAAGTGGCCCCCGCAGCCTCGACGGACAGGCCCACGATCGCCGTCCTGCCGTTCAACGTGCTGTCGGATGACCCTCACGTGACGCTTCTGGCGGACGGACTGGCCGAAGACGTCATCGCGCTCCTCGCGCGCGTGCCCGGCTTCCTGCTGATCTCCCACGCATCGTCCTTCGCATTTCGCGAGCGCAATGCCAGCCTGCCGGAAGTGGCCCTTCAGCTCGGTGTGCGTTTCGTGGTCGAAGGCAGCGTGCGCCCGGTGGGTGAGGTGCTTCGGATCTCCACCCAGCTCACGGAGGCGGCATCGGGGCGCGTCCTGTGGAGCGGGCGCTTCGACAGCCACCCTGATGAGGCCGTCGACCTGCAGGAGGACATCGCGCGCGGAATCATCACGGAACTCGAACCGGAACTCCGGCGCGCGGAGATCGCGCATGTTCGCCGCCAGCGTCCCGAGAACCAGGATGCGTGGGCGCATTACCACCAGGCCGTCGGTGCGATCGCCCTGAAGGGTTGGGGCGAGGATTCCATGGCCGAGGCGCGCTCCCACCTCCAGCAGAGCGTGACGCTCGACCCGTCCTTCGGCCTGGGGCACGCCCACTACGCGCTGTTGACCGCCCTGGCCGGAAACATCGGCTTGCTTGCCGATCCTTCGGGCATGAAAGGCGATGCGCTGGATGCCGCCAATCGCGCGATCGCACTGGATGAAGGCAGCTCCGAGGTGCTGGGCTATGCCGGTTGCGCATTGTGCGACCTGGGACACCTCGACCGGGGCGTTGAAATACTTCGCCAGGCGCTGGAGATCGACCCCAGCAATGCCCAGGCCCACGTCTCCCTGGGCACGGCACTGACCTTGATGGGGCAATTCAAGGAAGGTATCGAGACCATGCGCCTCGGGATGAAGATAAGCCCGCGGGACAGGCGTCTTGGCTTCTGGGGCTGGGCGCTGGGCATCTTCCTGCTCAGGGCCAATCGCGTCGAAGAGGCCCTGGAGGAGGCGCGCACCGCGAGCCGGCGTGATTCAATGCTTTATCTCACGCGCGTCCTGGAGGCTGCGGCGCTCGACCGCTTGGGGCGTGAGGACGAGGCTCGCGCCGCGCTGGCGGTGGCGCGCCGACTTCGTGAACGGCTCACCTTGAAGGAAGTGACGCTGACCCACGGGCGCCAGGTGGGTGAGCGGTTGGCGTTGCTGTGGGGCCCGAGCAAGGGGGATGCAAGCCCTTGAAGGATTGCGTCCCCTGTTTCAGCCGCGCGAGGCGACCGCCGTGAGGATCGCCTGCAGGATCGCGACTGGCGTCGGCGGGCAGCCCGGTACCGCGACGTCCACGGGGATCACGTTCGACGACCTTCCCGCAGCTCGCATAGCTCTCGCCGAAGATGCCGCCCGTGCAGCCGCAGTCGCCCACGGCGACGACGAGCTTCGGCGCAGGCGTGGCCTCCCAGGCGATGCGCAAGGCGTGCTCCATGTGCTTCGCGACCGGCCCGGTGACCAGCAGCATGTCCGCGTGGCGCGGACTCGCGACGAACTTGATGCCCAGCCCCTCGAGGTTGTAGTAGGGGTTGTTCACCGCCTGGATCTCCAGCTCGCAGCCGTTGCAGGAGCCCGCGTCCACCTGGCGGATGGCGAGCGCGCGGCCGAGAAGGCGAAGCACTTCGGCCTGGATCTCCGGGGCGCGGGTGCGCAGCGCCTCGAGGGGCGAAGGGGCGTTCTCGCTCACGATGCCGGTGCGCACGATCCGCTTGAGGATGTGGATCATCAGCCGTCCTGCCCCGAGTAGCTCAGGTTGAAGCTCTTGTTGATGAGCGGGAAGTCGGGAACGATGTTGCCCATCACCGCGTGCTCGATCACCGGCCAGTTCTGCCACGAGGGGTCGTGGGCGTGGCAGCGGCGGATCCTGCCGTCCTCGCCCGCCTCGAGTGCGACGAGCACCTCGCCGCGCCATCCTTCGACCCAGCCCACGCCGAACGCCTGCGCCTTTGGCTGCGGAAGCTCCACGCGCAACTCGCCGTCCGGGGCGCCCATCGCGATCGCGCGCACCAGCCGCAGGGATTCGAGCGCCTCGTCGAAGCGCAGGTGCACGCGCGCGGCCACGTCGCCCGCGGCGTAGCCGGCCTTGCGAACGCCAAGCTCGCCGTAGGGCGCCGCCGGGAAATCCGCGCGCAGGTCGTTGGCCTGCCCGCTCGCCCTTCCCGCGAGCCCCGTGAGGCCGAGCTTCCTCGCGAGCTCCGGCGTCACGCGCCCCGTCGTGAGGAAGCGATCCTGCAGCCCCGCGTGCTCGTCGAAGATGTCGCGCAGGTCGCGAACCTCCGCTTCGATCGCCTTGGACTCGGCCACCATGCGCTCGGCGCCCGCGGCGTCGAAGCCGCCCGCAACCCCGCCCGGCACGATGAGGTCCATGAGCAGGCGGTGGCCGAAGACCTCGCCGCTCGTGCGCAGCCAGTCTTCCTTCAGGCGCATGAACTGCGAAAGCGCGAAGGCGAGCGCGGCGTCGTTGCCCAGCGCGCCCAGGTCGCCCAGGTGGTTCGCCACGCGCTCGCGCTCCAGGGCGAGGGCGCGGATCCAGCGCGCGCGCGGCGGCGGCACCACGCCCAGCAGCGATTCCGCGGCCTGCGCGTAGGCCCAGGCATAGGCGACCGTCGAATCGCCGGAGACACGGCCCGCGAGGCGATGGCCCTCGGCGACGGTGAAGTCCTCGAAGCGCTTCTCGATCCCCTTGTGCACGTAGCCCAGCCGCGCCTCGAGTCGCAGCACCTTCTCGCCCACGACGGAAAAGCGGAAATGCCCCGGCTCGATGATCCCGGCGTGGATCGGGCCCACGGGGATCTCGTGCACGCCGTCGCCCTCGACGCGCACGAATGCGTAGTCGGCGAGCGCGTTGGGCGGCAGCTTCGCCGCGTCGAAGTCGCGGCGAAGTGGAAAGGCGTCCTCGGCCCACGCGCCGTGGCGAAGCCACGGGCGGGTGTCCGCCGCGCCCGATGCGGCGATGCCCAGCAGGTCGTGGAGCGCGCGCTGCATGCGCCCCGCCGCCGGGAAGAGCCCCGAGAGGTCCGGGTACGAGGGCGCGGGGTCCGCCACGACGAGGCGCACGATCGCGAGCCCCGCCTGCACCGCGTAGGCGGCGTACACCGAGAACTCATCTTCGTCCTCGGAGAGGTCGCGGTGGTCCGCGCCCCACAGCGACACGAGGCGCCCGCCGCCTTCGCGCGCAAGCCGCGCGGCCTCGGTCCACTGCCACTCGCCCACGGCGGCAATCGCCACTGGCGCGTCGCCGGGGAGCGCGGTCCAGGTGAGGTTGAGGCCCGGAATGCGCATGGCCGCTAGCCCAGCAACTTCGCCGCCTCGGCGTACCAGGCCGCGAGGTAGGGCGGGATGTAGAGGCCCAGGAGCAGCCCCAGGCCCAGGTGCACGAACACCGGAACCAGCGCCGGCTGGTGCGCGAGGGGCTGCATGTGCGTGTCGCCGAAGACCATGGGCTGCACGCGGCTGAAGATGGCGGCGAAGGCCACGCCGAGGGCGAGCAGCAGGAAGGGCGTGGCCCAGGGGTGCTCGCGCATCGCCGTGGTGAGGATCAGGAACTCGCTCGCGAAGACGCCGAAGGGCGGCATGCCCAGGATCGCGAGCGTGCCGATCATGAGCCCCCAGCCCACTGTGGGGCTCACCTTCATGAGGCCGCGGATGTCCTCCATCACCTGCGTGCCGGCCTTCTGCGCGGCGTGGCCCACGGCGAAGAAGATCGCGCTCTTCACGAGCGAGTGCACCGTCATGTGCAGCAGGCCCGCGAAGCTGGCGATGGGCCCGCCCATGCCGAAGGCGAAGGTGATGAGCCCCATGTGCTCGATCGACGAGTAGGCGAACATGCGCTTCACGTCGCGCTGGCGGGAGAGGAAGAAGGCCGCCACCACCACCGAGAGCAGCCCGAAGCCCATCATCATGTTGCTCGCGAAGCGCGAATCCAGCGCGCCGTCGGCCAGCACCTTGCAGCGCAGGACCGAGTAGAGCGCAACGTTCAGGAGCAGCCCCGAGAGCACCGCGGAGATCGGCGTCGGCCCCTCGGCGTGCGCATCCGGCAGCCAGTTGTGCAGCGGCACGAGGCCGACCTTGGTGCCGTAGCCCACGAGGAGGAACACGAACGCGAGCGACATGATCGCGGGCTCGAGGTCGCCCTTCACGAGGTTCAGGTGCGTCCAGAGGAGCGCGTTGCCCTCCGCGCCCAGCACGCGCTCGGCGGCGAAGTAGAGGAGGATCGTGCCGAAGAGCGCCTGGGCGATGCCCACGCCGCAGAGGATGAAGTACTTCCACGCGGCTTCCAGGCTCGCGGCCGTGCGGTAGACGGACACCAGCAGCACCGTCGCGAGCGTGGCCGCCTCCATTGCGACCCAGAGAATGCCCATGTTGTTCGTGGTGAGGGCGAGCAGCATGGTGAACATGAACGCCTGGTACATGCTGTGGTACAGGCGCAGCCGCGGCCCGGTCATCTTTCCCTTCTCGCGCTCGATGCGCATGTAGGGGCGCGAGAAGAGCGAGGTCGTGAACCCCACGAAGGCGGTGAGGGTCACGAGGAAGACGTTCAGCGCGTCGACGAAGAACTGCTCGTCCCAGGCGGTGACGGGCCCCCCCGAGATGACCACGGCGGTGAGCCAGGCGGCGGCCGCGAAGGTCGCGAGGCTGAAGGCGGCGTTCACCTCCGGCGCGAAGTCGCGGTCGCCCAGCAGCCACAGGAAGGGCCCGCCCAGGAGCGGGATGGCGAGGAGGACGAAGAAGGCCTCCATTTATGCCTGCCTGACGGCTCGTGCCTCGATCACTCAGTCCTCCTTGAGCTTCTCGAGGTGATGGATGTCGAGCGAATCGAACTGCTCGCGGATCTGGAACATGAACACGCCCAGGATGATCATGCCCACCAGCACGTCGAGGGCGATGCCCAGCTCCACCACCATCGGCATGCCGTAGGTGGCGCTGGTCGCGGCGAAGAAGAGGCCGTTCTCCATCGCCAGGAACCCGATCACCTGCGGCACGGCCTTGGAGCGCGTGATCATCATGAGGAAGGCCATGAGCACGCAAGCGAGCGCGATGCCGAGCGTGCCGCGGGCGATGGAGTTCGAGAACTCCGAGATCGGCAGCGCGAGGTTGAAGGCGAAGACCACCAGCACGATCCCCACCAGCATCATCGTCGGGATGTTGATGAGGGTCTCGATGTCCCACTTCACGTTCAGGCGCCGGATGAGCCGGTGCAGGATAAGCGGCAGCGCCACCACCTTCAGCACGAAGGTGATCCCGGCCGACCAGTAGAGGTGGTGCTGGCCCGTCGCCCAGGCGACCGTGACCGTGGAGCCCACGAGGGCGAGGCCCTGGAGCGCGAAGAGGTTGATGAGCGTGACGATGCGCCGCTGCGAGAGCATCGCGAAGGCGATGAGCAGCAGCACCGAGGCGAAGAGGTTGATGACCTGGCTGGTGAGGGAGGTCACGGCGCCTAGGCCCCCAGCAGCAGGTGGACCAGGAGCGCGAGCACTCCCAGCAGGAAGGCGGTCGCGAGGAACTCCGGCACGCGGAAGATGCGCATCTTCGCGAGGATCGTCTCGATCAGGGCGAGGGTGAAGCCGCCGATGGCGAGCTTCACGGCGAGGACGGGCAGCGCCCAGAGGAGGGCCGCGTGGTCGCGCGCCTCGGCGATCCCCCAGGGAAAGAAGATCGCGAGCCCCGCGCAGGAGTACGCGAAGAGCTTCAACGTCGCCGCCCACTCGATCAGCGCGAGGTGGCGCCCGGAATACTCGAGCACCAGCGCCTCGTGGATCATCGTGAGCTCGAGGTGGGTGGCGGGATTGTCCACGGGCACGCGCGCGTTCTCGGCAAGCGACACCATGGTGAAGGCGATGCCCGCGAAGGCGAGGCTGGGCAGGATCGCGAACTCGCGGTGCGCGAGCGTGGAGACCGTGGTCGCAAGCGAGGTGGAGCTCGAGATGAGGGACGCCGTGAAGAGCACCATCAGGAAGGCGGGCTCGGCGAGGAATCCCACCAGCATCTCGCGCCGCGCGCCCATCGTTCCGAAGGCGGTCCCGATGTCCATGGCCGCGAGCGAGATGAAGAGCCGCGCGATGCCGAAGAGGCCCACCAGCGCGATCGCGTCGGCCGCCGGGGCCATCGGCAGGTCCGTGGACAGCGTCGGGATGATGAGGGAAGCGAGCAGCATGCAGCCGAACACGATGTAGGGCGTGATGCGGAAGATGGGAGAAGCGTCGTGGGCGACGACGGACTCCTTCCAGAAGAGCTTGTGCAGCATCCGGAAGGGCATGAGGAGGGGGGGTGCGCGCCGGCCCTGCAGCCACGCGCGGCACTGGTTCACCCATCCCGCGAGCAGCGGCGCGCCGGCCAGGGCGACGAACATCGCGAGGAGCTGGGCGAGAAGGCCTTCGAGGTTCATGCCTGGGTGAGGAAGAGCAGCGCCACGAGGGTGAGGAAGCTGTAGAGGAGATAGATGGAGATCCGGCCGCGCTGCAGCATCCCCACCCAGCGTGACGCGGCTTCCGTCGCGGCGGCGATCCTCAGGTACACCCAGGCCCAGAGCGGGTCCTCGACGGTGACCTTGTAGCGCGGCGCCGCGTCGAAGGGCGTGGGCAGCTCCCGGTGCATCCGGTAGAAAGGCTCGAAGATCTGCCGGATGGGCTGGCCGAAGCCCTCGGCGGTGTCCTGCATGCGCGCCGTCTGCAGCGGGAAGCCGCAGTCCCAGGGCGCGGCCCGGCGCACGCGGCCATGGTAGAAGCGCCGCACGAGGACGAAGGCGAGCAACACGACCGCCGCGGTGACGAGCAGGAAGAGGATCGGGCTGTAGGAGGCGCGCTCGGCCGACACGGGTGCGAGCAGCAGCCAGTCGCCCGCGCTCCCGCTCGCGGCGAGCCCGCGCCCGACGAGGGCGACGGTGACGGGGTCGATCGTCTCGAGGACGGCCACGGGGAAGAGCCCCAGCAGCACGCAGCCTGCGGTGAGCCAGAGAAGGCCCAGGCGCTCGAGCCCGCCCGCGTCGCGGGCCTGGGCGAGCTTCTCCTCGCGCGGCCGGCCCAGGAAGATCACGCCGAAGAACTTCACCATCACGTAGCCCGCGAGTGCGGCCACGAGCACCACGCCCGCGGCGAAGACCGGCACCAGCATGCGCAGGTACGGGTTCGGGAGTTCGCCGGTGAAGAGGAAGCCCTGCAGCAGGAGCCACTCGGAGACGAAGCCGTTGGAAGGCGGCAGGCCGGCGCTCGCGATCACGCCCGCGAGCGTGGTCCACGCGACCCAGGGCATGAAGCGCATGAGGCCGCCGAGCTTGCCGAGGCTCCTCTCCTTCGTGGCGTGCAGCACCGAGCCCGTGCCGAGGAAAAGCAGGCTCTTGAAGATCGCGTGGTTCAGGCAGTGGTAGAGCGAGGCCACGAGGGCCAGGGCGGCCAGCGACTCCATGCGATAGGCCGCGAAGATCATCGCGAGCCCGAGGCCCACGACGATGAGCCCGATGTTCTCGATGGAGGAGTAGGCGAGGAGCCGCTTCATGTCCACCTGCGCCGCGGCGAACACCACCCCGAAGAGCGCCGTGGCGAGGCCCAGGACGAGCGCCACCACGCCCCACCACCACAGGGGCGAGCCGAGGAGGTCGAAGTTCACGCGCACCATCCCGTAGATCGCGGTCTTCAGCATCACGCCGCTCATGAGGGCGGAGACCGGCGAGGGCGCGGCCGGGTGCGCCTCGGGAAGCCATACGTGCAGCGGCAGGATCCCCGCCTTCGCGCCGAAGCCGAAGAGCGCCAGCAGGAAGGCGCAGGAGGCCCAGAAGGGCGAGAGATCCTGCGCGCGCATGTTGGCGAAGGTGTAGTCGCCGGTGTTGGCCTGCAGCACCCCGAAGCAGAGCAGGATCGCGATGGCGCCCACGTGCGCGACGAGAAGATAGAGGAAACCCGCGCGGCGGATTTCCGGGATGCGGTGGTTGGTGGTGACCAGGAAGTAGGAGGAGAGCGCCATCACCTCCCAGGTCACCATGAAGGCGTAGGCATCGTCGGCGAGGAGCACCATCGCCATGCTCGCGAGGAAGAGGTGGTAGTGCAGGCACAGGAGCCCCGGGGGCGTGCCCTCGCCCTGGCGGAAGTAGCCGCCGGCGAACACCGAGATGCCGGCGCTCGCGAGGCCCAGGATCGCGAGGAAGAACGCGGAGAGCGCGTCCAGGCGCAGGTGGAAGGGCAGGTCCGGGAGCCCGATCGCGAGCACGGTCGACTGGGGCGCACCCGGCAGCGCGAGGAGGGCGAAGCCGGCGAGGGTGATGCTCAGCGCCGCGGACAGGGGGAAGAGCACGCGCCCGACCAGGCGGAAGTTGTGCAGCGCCGCGATCCCGGCGAGCCCGATCGCGAACCAGGCGACCACGACCAGCATGACGCCGTCGATCGCGAGAAGCTCTGGCAGCGGGTCCATCGCGAACGCTAGCGCCGTGCAGCCGCCGCGCTCACACCGTCTCCACGGAGGTGTCGAGGAAGTAGCCCGCGCCCCGTTCGGTGCGGATGAGCTTCGGCTCGTTCGCCTTCACCTCGATCTTGCGTCGAAGGCGCAGGATCTGGACGTCGATCGAGCGGTCGTAGATGTCGTCGTGCAGCCGGCTCGATTCCAGGAGCTGGTCGCGCGAGAGCACGCGCTGGGGCGCGCGCAGGAAGGCCACGAGGAGGGCGTACTCGCTGTTGGTGAGCTCGACGCTCTCCCCCTCGGGGGACTTCAGGCGCCTGAGGCCCGTGTTCAGCTCCCACCCGGCGAAGCGGTAGGCGCGCGCGTCCTCGACGCGGCGGGCGGCGCGCTTGGTCTCCGTGCGGCGCAGCACCGCCTTGATGCGGGCGAGGAGCTCGCGCTGGCTGAAGGGCTTGGTCACGTAGTCGTCGGCGCCCAGCTCCAGGCCCATCACGCGGTCCACCTCTTCCTTGCGGCTGCCGGTGAGGATGATGATCGGGATGTCGAGCTTCTCGCGCAGGCGCCGCGCGATGGCGAGCCCGTCCTCGTCGGGGAGCTTGAGATCGAGGATCACGAGGTCGACCACCTCGGTGCCGAGCACCCGGTCCATCTCGGCGCCGGAGTCGGCCGTGGAAACCTTCAGGTCGTGCTCGACGAGGTAGTCGCGCACCAGCTCCCGGATGGTGGGGTCGTCATCGACGACGAGGATATGGGCTTCCACGGGCGTTTCGGTCGGGTCGGCTCTGGAGGAATGGGGGCCATTTTACGCCGGGAGCCCGTAGAATCGCTCGCTTCAGGATATTTTCCGTGACGACCGCCCTCGATCCGCCAGCCGCAGACCCGCCCCGGCCCGCCGCGCCGCGGCAGGAGGCCGCCTTTCTCGCGGCGTTCGCGGTCTTCTATTTCGCGCTTGCGGGCTACGCAGCGGCGCTGCCCGCGCAGACGCCGTTTCCGCTGCTCATCTGGCCCGCCGACGGCCTGGCGCTCGGCGTGTTTCTCGTGTCGCCGCGCTCGCGGTGGGTGGCGCTCTCGGTCATTGCCTTCGCGCTTACGCTCGCCGTGGCGCTTCCGGCCGGGGGCCCCGTCGAGGTGGCCGTGCTCACGGCGCTCCTGAGCGCGGCGACCCCGGCCATCGTCGCATTCGGGCTGCAGCGGCTGGCGGGCGGGCGCGTGCACATCGGCACGCTCGTGGGGCTCACCGGGTTTCTCGTGAACCTCGTGCCGCTCACGGGCGTCGTCTCGCTCGCGGATGCGGCGCTGGCCTGGTGGTGGCACGGCGTGGACTTCCGCGCGTACTGGACGGTGAGCTTCGTCTCCGACTTCCTCGGCATGATCGTGGTGGCGCCCCTGGTGCTCGCCTGGAGTCGCGGCAGCTGGGTCGAGGTGGTCGAGCCGCTGCGCGGGCGCATAGCCGAGGTGGTCGTGCTCTACGCGGGGCTCGTCATCGCCGCGCACGCGGTCTTCCGCACGCCGCCCGCGGCCGCCGCCTACCTCGCACCGCTCGCCTACCTGTGCTCGCCCTTCCTCATCTGGGCGGCGCTGCGCTTCGGGCTGCGCGCGGCCACGCTCGGGCTCGCCGTCTTCGGCCTCATCTGCTACTGGCACACCGCGAGCGGACTGGGGCCCTTCGCGATCCTGGGCGCCAACGACTGGACCTCGCTCCTGTACCTGCAGGGGTTCCTCGCGACCTCGGTGGTGACCACGCTCTTCGCGGCGGCACTTCTCGCCGAGCGCGAGGCGGCGGCGCAGACGACGGAAGCCTGGCGGCGCCGTTACGAGGCCGCGATCCGCGCGAGCGGCAACCTCCTCTTCGACCTGGACCCCGCCTCGGGCGTGATCCTCTGGGACGGCGATGCCCGGGCGGTGCTGGGCGTGCCCGCCGACGAGATAGGGACGGTGGAGTCGTGGATGGCGCGTGCGCACCCCGACGACGGGGAGCGCATCCGCGGCATCCTCGGGCAACTGCGCTCCGGGGAGATCTCGCACATCGACCTCGAGTACCGCATGCAGCGCGCCGAGGACGAGTGGATCACCGTCGGCGTGAACGGCTACGCGATCGAGGATCCCACGCGCCGCAAGGCGGGCCGGCGCCGGATCATCGGCTTCGTGAGCGACGTCTCGGAGCGCGTGCGCGCCGAGGCCGAGCGCCAGGCGCTCGCCGCGCAGTTGCGGCAGGCCGAGAAGATGGAGGCGGTCGGGCGCCTGGCCGGGGGCATCGCGCACGACTTCAACAACATCCTCGGCGCGATCCTGGGCTACGGCGAACTCGCGCAGGCGCGCGCCGAGGCGGACCCGCAGCTGAAGCGCTACGTCGATACCATCGTGAGCGCCGGCAACCGCGCCAAGGCGCTGGTGGCGCAGATACTCGCCTACAGCCGCGCCGAGAGCGGGATGCTCGAGCCGGTGATCCTCGGGCCCGTGCTGGCCGAGGTGGGCGAGCTGCTGCAGGGCTCGGCCACGGCAAACGTGGAGGTGCGCATCGCCGCGCCCGCGGAGGAGACGGTGGTGATGGGCGACCCCACGCGCCTGCACCAGTTGCTCATGAACCTCGCCTCCAACGCGGGGCAGGCGATGGCCGGCGGGGGCGTGCTCGAGATCGCGCTCGAGCGGCGCACGCTGGCCACGCCCGAGCGCACGCGGCTCGCGGAGGTCGCGTCCGGCGAATGGGCGGTGCTTTCGGTGAAGGACAACGGTTCCGGCATCCCCGCGGAGGTGATCGACCGCATCTTCGAGCCCTTCTTCACCACCAAGCCCGCGGGCCGCGGAACGGGGCTGGGGCTGGCGCTCGTGCACTCGATCGTGCGCGAGCACGGCGGGGCGATCGACGTGGAGAGCGAGCCGGGGCGGGGAACCACGTTCACCGTGTGGCTCCCGAGGATCGAGGTCGAGCATGTCGCCTCCGCCGAGGAGGCGGCGGCGGTTCCGGGGCGCGGCCAGGCGGTCCTTGCCGTGGACGACGAGCCCGAGGTGCTCGCCGCGCTCGAGGACATGCTCGCGGCCCTGGGCTACGAGCCGACCGGCTTCACCGACAGCCGCGCCGCGCTGGAAGCCTTCCGGGCGGAGCCGCAGCGGTTCGAAGCGGTCATCAGCGACGAGGTGATGCCGGGCCTTGCCGGCACGCAGCTCGCCGTGCAGCTGCGCGCCCTGAACCCCACCATTCCAATCGTAATAGCGACCGGGTATGGAGGCGCGGGCTTCGAGACCCGCGTCCACGCCGCCGGCGTGAACCGCGTCCTGCGCAAGCCCTACCGCATGCAGCAGATCGCCGAGGCCCTGCGCGGATTCTTCGGGCCATCCTGAGTTTCGACGGCGCTTCCGGGCCCGGCGAAGTTTTTCCCGGGGAGTGACGGAAGTCATACGGTCGAGGTGCGGCTCCGGGCGAAAATGCAGGCATTGAGAGCGATGCAAGGCGCGCGTGTCATGGTCCTGAACAAGATCGGAAAGGGTAGTCCGGAAGGCAAGGTCGACAGCGCGGGGCACCGGCTGGAGACAAGGTTCCAGCCCATCTTCTCGGTCCTGGAATGTGATCTCGCGGGGCACGAGGCGCTCGTGCGTCCCACGGACGCTTCGGGCAAGCCCGTGCGGCCCATGGATTTCCTGTCGGCCCTCGCGAACGGGGATCTCGCGCGCATGGATCGCTGCATTCGCCGCAAGCACCTCGCGCGCTTCACGGCCCTGGACGAGGGGAAAGGGATGCTCTGCCTGAACGTCCACCCGACCGCCGCAAAGTTCGACGAGGGGGTCGCGCAGGACCTGCTGGAGGCGCTCGCCGAGCGGGGCTTCCCGGCTTCCCGCCTGTGCCTCGAAATCCTCGATGAGGAGGCCACCGACCACGAGGCGCTTGCGCTGACGGTCAGGGCCTGGCGCGACCTGGGATTCAAGGTGGCGGTGGACGATTTCGGCGCCTTTCATTCGAACACCGAGCGCGTGACGCGGATTGGGGTGGATTTCGTGAAGCTCGACCGTTCGCTCCTCGTGGGCGTGGCGAGGGGCGAGCCGCACCGGTCTCTCCTCGCGGGCGTGGCGAGGGGCGAGCCGCCGCTCTCCCGCCTGTCCGCCATGATCCGGCGCCTGCAGGACGCCGGCATCGCGGTGGTCATCGAGGGGGTCGAGGAAGCGTTCGAGGCGCACTACGCGATCGAGGCGGGGGCGGACTTCCTCCAGGGCTACTTCCTCGGCGCCCCGCTCGACGGCCTCGGGGTGGACCCGATCGTGGGAAAGCTCGTCAGCGAGATGAAGCGCCGCTCCCTCGGGCTGCCGCGCTGAGCGCGCGGCCGCACGCCCAGCGCGGCCCTACTTGACGATCTCGAGGTGGTCGAGGCCGCTGCCCAGGTCGCGGTTCTTCGCGTTCTTGCTCTCGAGCTTGATCTTGAGACGCAGGTCGTTCACCGAGTCGGCGTTTCGCAGCGCATCCTCGTAGCTGATCAGGTCCTGCTCGAAGAGGTCGAAAAGCGCCTGGTCGAAGGTCTGCATGCCGAGCTCGCGCGAGCGGCTCATGAGCGCCTTCATCTCGTGCACCTCGCCCTTGAAGATCAAGTCCGACATGAGCGGGGAGTTGAGCATGATCTCGATCGCGGCGACTCGTCCCTTGGTGCCCTTCATGGGGATCAGGCGCTGGGAGATGATGGCCTTCAAGTTCAGCGACAGGTCCATGAGGAGCTGCGCGCGCCGTTCCTCGGGGAAGAAGTTGATGATCCGGTCGAGGGCCTGGTTGGTGGAGTTCGCGTGCAGCGTGGACATGCACAGGTGGCCGGTCTCCGCGAAGGCGATGCCGTACTCCATGGTCTCGCGCTCGCGGATCTCGCCGATCAGGATCACGTCCGGGGCCTGGCGCAGCGTGTTCTTCAGCGCCGCGAACCAGCTTTCGGTGTCCACGCCGACCTCGCGCTGGGTGATGATGCAGTTCCTGTGTTCGTGGACGTACTCGACCGGGTCCTCGATGGTGATGATGTGGCCGTAGCTGTTTTCGTTCCGGTGCCCGACCATCGCGGCGAGCGAGGTGGATTTGCCGGAGCCCGTGCCGCCCACGAAGATCACGAGGCCGCGCTTGGTCATGGCCACGTCCTTCAACACGCCCGGGAGCCCCAGCTCGTCGAACTTCGGGATCGTCGTGGTGATGGTGCGCAGCACCAGCCCCGAGCGCCCCTGCTGCACGAAGGCGTTCACGCGGAAGCGCCCGATGCCCGAGGGAGAGATCGCGAAGTTGCACTCGCTGGTGGCCTCGAATTCCGCGGCCTGCTTGTCGGTCATGATCGACCGGGCGAGTTCCTGCGTGTGGATGGGCGTGAGGCTCTGCTGGGACACCGGCGTCACCTTGCCGTCGACCTTCATGGCCGGGGGGAAGCCCGCGGTGATGAAGAGGTCGGAGCCCTTGCGCGCCACGAGGGCGCGCAGCAGGTCGTGCATGAATTTCAGTGACTGTTCGCGTTCCATGGGGCCTCCCGGCTTCTCAGCCGACGAATGCGTCCTTGTTGGCGGCTTTCATGCGCGCCTCGGGGACCGAGATGAGGTTTCGCTTCACGAGGTCATGCAGGTTCTGGTCGAGGGTCTGCATGCCGATCGACTGGCCCGTCTGGATCGCGGAGTACATCTGCGCCACCTTCGCCTCGCGGATGAGGTTGCGGATCGCGGGGGTGCCGATCATGATCTCGTGGGCGGCGATCCGCCCCGTGCCGTCCTTGGTCTTGCAGAGCGTCTGCGAGATCACGGCGCGCAGCGACTCCGAGAGCATGGCGCGGATCATCTCCTTCTCGGCCGCGGGAAAGACGTCGATCACGCGGTCCACCGTCTTTGCGGCGGACGAGGTGTGCAGCGTGCCGAACACGAGGTGCCCCGTCTCGGCCGCCGTCATGGCGAGGCGGATGGTCTCCAGGTCGCGCATCTCGCCCACGAGGATGATGTCCGGGTCCTCGCGCAGCGCGCTCCTCAGGGCGTTGGAGAAGGAAAGCGTGTGCGGCCCCACCTCGCGCTGGTTGATGAGGCACTTCTTCGCCTCATGCACGAATTCGATCGGGTCCTCCACCGTGAGGATGTGGCCGTACTCGTTCTCGTTCACGTCGTTCACCATCGCCGCGAGCGTGGTGGATTTGCCCGAGCCCGTCGGGCCCGTCACGAGCACGAGGCCGCGCGGGTACTTCGCGATCTCGGCGAAGATCTTGGGCGCGTGGAGATCCTCCAGGGAGAGCACCTTCGAGGGAATGGTCCGGAACACCGCGCCCGCGCCGCGCTGCTGGTTGAAGGCGTTCACGCGGAAGCGCGCGAGGTTCGGGATCTCGAAGGAGAAGTCGACCTCCAGCGTCTCCTCGTACACCTTGCGCTGGGAGTCGTTCATGATGTCGTAGACCATCCCGTGCACGTCCTTGTGCTCGAGCGCTGGCACGTTGATGCGCCGCACGTCGCCGTGCACGCGGATCATCGGCGGCAGGCCCGCGGACAGGTGCAGGTCGGAGGCCTTGTTCTTGACCGAGAAGGCGAGGAGTTCGGCGATGTCCATTTTCGTTCTCGATGCGGTGGAAGGAGGCGGCGCGGGAGGGGCCGGCCAACGCCGGCGTAAAATGCGCCTCTGAATACCCGAGCCGATTATGTCTCCAATCGCGGAAAACCTGCAAGAAGTGAAACGGCGCATTTCCGAGGCGTTACAAGGGGATAGGCGCGCGGTCACGCTGGTGGCGGTCACGAAGACGCACCCGGCGGCGATGGTGCGCGAGGCCCACGCCGCCGGGCAGCGCGATTTCGGCGAGAACTACGTGCAGGAGGCGGTGGCGAAGATCCGGGAGCTCGCGGACCTCGACGCCACCTGGCACTTCATCGGCACGCTCCAGGGCAACAAGGCGCGGGAGGTCTCCGGGCACTTCGACTGGGTGCACGGCGTGGACCGCGCACGCACCGCCGAGCTCCTCTCGCGCCACCGCCCGGCGGGCAAGGCGCCGCTCTCGGTGTGCGTGCAGGTGAACGTGAGCGAGGAGGCCACCAAGGGCGGCGTGAAACCGGGCGAGGCGCTCGCGCTGGCAAGGCACGTGGCGTCGCTGCCGGGCCTTTCCTTTCGCGGGCTCATGGGCATGGCGAGCCCCTCGGGCGACGGGGCCGCGATCCGGGCCGAGTTCGCGCTCCTGCGCCGCGAGCTGGAAGCGATCCGCGCCGCGGGCCTGGAGGCCGACACGCTCTCCATGGGCATGACGCAGGATTTCGAGGCCGCGCTCGCCGAGGGCGCGACGATGCTGCGGATCGGCACCGCGATCTTCGGTGTGCGCGAACCGCGGCCCGCGCGGCAGGACGCGGCATGAAGGTCACCTTCCTCGGGGGCGGGAACATGGGCGCGGCCATCGTCGGCGGGCTCGTCGCGCGCGGCTTCCCTGCCTCGGACATCGTCGTGATCGAGCCGGCGGCCGCGGCGCGCGAGGCGCTCGCCGGCGAGTTCGGCATCGCGGTGCGCGAGGCCGCGGGCCGAGACCTCCCCCGCGCCGACGCCCTCGTCCTCGCCGTGAAGCCCCAGCACATGCGCGAGGCCGTGCGCCCGCTCCTGCCCCTGGACCCCGCCACCGTCGTCGTGACGATCGCCGCCGGCATCCGCATCGCGGACCTTTCGCGCTGGCTGGGGGGGCACGCGGCGATCGTGCGCGCGATGCCGAACACGCCCGCGCTGGTGCACGCGGGGGTAGCCGGCCTCTATGCGCCGCCGGCGGTCGACGCCGAAGGCAGGGACCGCGCGCAGACGCTCCTGGGGGCGGTGGGCGAGACGGTGTGGCTGCCGCGGGAGGAGGATCTCGACGCGGTGACCGCCGTCTCGGGAAGCGGGCCGGCCTACGTGTTCTACTTCATCGAGGCGCTCGAGCGGGCAGGGATCGAGATGGGGCTCGCGCCCGAGGCGGCGCGCAAGCTCGCGCTCGGGACCTTCGCGGGCGCGGCGAAGCTCGCGCAGGCGCGCGGGGAGGATCCGGCGGTGCTGCGCGCGAAGGTCACCTCGAAGGGAGGCACCACCGAGCGGGCGCTCGAATACATGGAGGGCGCGGCCCTGAAAGCGCGCTTCATCGAAGCGGTGAAGGCCGCCTGCGCCCGCTCGCGGGAGCTGGGCGAGGAATCCGGACGGGACTGACAGATGCTCAACCAGGCGCTTGCCTTCGTCGTCGAGACGGTCTTCAACATCTTCATCCTGTCGGTGCTCGTGCGCTTCTGGATGCAGGCGCTGCGCGCGCCCGCCCGCAACCCCCTGGCCCAGTTCACCATGGCGCTCACCGATTTCGCGGTGAAGCCGATGCGCCGCCTCGTTCCGGGCCTGTGGGGGCTGGACGTCGCCTCGCTCCTGGTGGCGTGGCTCGCCGAGGTGGTGCTGCTCGCGATCGTGACACTCCTGCAGGGCGTGGAGCTGGTCAGCGGGTCGGCGATCTCGGTGCTCTTCTTCCTCGCGCTGGTGCGGCTCCTGCGTTTGACCGTCTACATCGTCATGGGGGCGGTGCTGCTGCAGGCGCTGCTGTCGTGGGTGAGCCCCTACCATCCCCTGCGGCCGTTCTTCGACGCGCTCACCCGGCCCTTCCTCAAGCCGTTCCAGAAGGCGATCCCGCCCATCGGCGGCGTCGACATCACGCCCATCCTGGTGCTCATCGCCTGCCAGCTCGTTCTCATGCTGCCGGTGGCCTGGCTCGAGGGTGAGGCCCTGCGCGCGATCGCCCGCTTATCCCTCTAGCGGTGCCCTCCCGCCCCCGGCGGGAATGTGAATATTCGCACCTTCCACCGTCGAATATTTCAAGCGTAACCGCCGCAATCCTCCGGCGAGTTCCCGGCCGCGGGTGCGTAGTCTGGGCATCAACGCGAAGGAAATGTTTCGCGCCGCCCGAGACCGGCAGGGACCTGCCGGGGGGCACGCAGGATCGCAAAAGGGAACTCGCCATGGAACTCATCGCCGCCGCCATCGTCGTCCTCGCCATCGTCGTGCCGGTCTTTCTCGCGCTCGAAGTGGCCACGCCGCACCCCGGAATCTCCCGCATTCGCTTCGCCTCGAGCGCCGAGAACGCCGCCCGCGACTACCTGATCGCGCACCCGCTCAAGCCCGACGCGCCCACGCTCGCCGCCAACGACGCGGTCGAGCGGCTCGCGGCCTGAGACGCGGACCGGCCCGACATGGACATCGCGTCCTTTGCGTTCACGCTCGTCGTGGTAGCCCTTCCGGTGGTGGGCTTGCTCGCCCTCGCTGCGTGGCTCGTCGAACGCCAGGCGAGCCGTGTCCGGATCGTGGACCGGCACGGACGGACCCTGGCCGAAGTGGTCTTCCGCTGCAGCCCCGGCGGGGTTTGAAGGCCCGCAAACTCCCTCCGGAGCCGCATTTCGGACCCGGTTTTCGCCAGTTCGTCGCATGGGGCTGGCGAACCCGGGGGCGTCAGGACCACAGTGGCATCCAACGCGGCGACAAACCCGCGAGGCCCCCGAAGCACCGGGGCCGCGACCGACCCCAAAAACCGATCAGCCCAGGAGACCGAACATGAACCTCTTCCTCGAGAACTACGCGCAACTCGTCGCCATCGCCGTGCCCGTCCTCACCCTCGCCGGCATGAACCTGCTGCTCGCCCTGGGCGGCGAGCGCGGCACGCTGCTCCTGCCGAGCGCCGGCCCCCTCGAGATCGTGGCCCGCGGCGTGAACCGCTTGCCGGCGCGCGCCGTCCGCGCTGCGCAGCAGGCCCCGGCGAACGAGCCGGATTACCGCTACGCCGCCTGAGGCCCGCGTCGGGCGGGACCCGACTGGCCCGGTTGCCGGGCCCACCAGCCTCCTCCTGGCCGGACCTCGCGTCCGGCCTCTTTTTTGGGCTCCACGGCGCCGGGGGCGACGGTTCCGGGGCGGATTGTGACGGCGCGCACTTAAGGCGCGCGGAGGTCTCGGGTACACTGGGCCGCAATCGTGAGCCCGCCCGTGAGCCCAGCCATCCCCGTCGACGCCCGATTCGAGGGCGAGATCTCCCGCTACAACCGCTGGCGGGAGGACCTCACGCGCTCCGTCACGGCCTACCACGACTGGCTGGAGGCCAACGGGCAGCTGGACGTGCAGCAGTCGATCCGGTTCTACGACCTGCTCGAGAACCTGAACAAGGGCCGCCTCATGCTCGCCTTCCTCGCGGAGTTCTCGCGCGGGAAGTCGGAGCTGATCAACGCGCTCTTCTTCTCCAGCTTCAAGGAGCGGCTCCTGCCCTCCGACGTGGGGCGCACGACCATGTGCCCCACGGAGATCTTCCACGACCCGGGCGAGGAGCCGTACCTGAAGCTCCTGTCGGTCGAGACGCGCTACCGCGACGAGTCGATCTCGCAGCTGAAGAACAACCCCGTCGAGTGGAGCAAGATCCGCCTGAACACGGGTTCGGCCGACGACATGAGGAAGACCCTCTCCGCCCTGGCCGACACGAAGCGCGTCTACGCGCTCGAGGCGCGCATGCTCGGGCTCGCGCCGATGCTGAACGAGAACGGCGAGATGCCCGGCGAGGAGGAGCTGGTCGAGGTGCCCGCGTGGCGCTACGCCATGATCAACTACCCGCATCCGCTCCTGTCCAACGGGCTGTCGATCCTGGACACGCCGGGCCTGAACGCCCTGGGCATGGAGCCGGAGCTCACCGTCTCCACGGTGCCCAACGCCCACGCGATCCTCTTCCTCCTGTCCATCGACACGGGCGTGACCAAGAGCGACCTGGAGATCTGGGATCGCTACGTGAAGCCGGGGCTGCCGCAGAAGATCGCGGTGCTCAACAAGATCGACCTCATGTGGGACGAGCTGAAGACCCCCGAGGAGATCCAGCGCGCGGTGCAGCGCATGGTGGAGACGACCGCGAAGGCGCTCACGCTCGATGCCTCGCGCATCTTCCCGCTCTCGGCGCAGAAGGCGCTGCTGGGCAAGATCCGCGGGGACGCGGGCCTGGTGAGGAAGAGCGGCATCGAGGCCCTGGAGGCCTACCTCGCGCAGGAGATCGTGCCGATGCGCCGGCAGATCCTGTGCAAGGCGGTGATGAACGAGATCGGCGCCATGATGGTGTCGTCGCGCGCCTCCGTGGCGACGCGGCAGCGGGCCAACGAGGTCTCCATGGCGGAACTCCAGGGGCTCGTGGGCAAGAGCCGCGAGGTGGTCACCAAGCTCTGGCAGAAGATCACCGCGGAGAAGGGCGCCTACAACGCCGCGCTCGCCGAGTACAAGGTGAACCTCGCCAAGTTCTCGGCCAAGCGCTCCGCACTCATGGACATGCTCAACCCGGCGAAGCTCGACGCGATGCTAGCGCAGAGCGCCAAGGCCCTAGACGACTCGTGGACTACGGTGGGGCTGCAGCGCGGCATGCGCGAGCTCGCCAAGCTCATGAACGCCGACTTCGAGCGCGTGTTCGGCGCGAGCGAGGACATCAAGAAGCTGATGCAAGGGGTCTACAACACCTTCGTGCAGAAGTTCGGCTTCCAGAAGATGACGATCCCGTCGCTGGACCTGGAGCTGCACGCGACGAAGCTGAAGCTCCTGGTGGCCGAAACGGACGCCTTCAGCCGCGACCCGATCAACGTCGCGAACTACAAGAGCTTCTTCGTGAAGAAGTTCTACGCGTCCCTCGTGGCCCAGGCGCGCACGCTCTTCGGCGACGCCCGCTCGCAGAGCGAGCGCTGGGTGCAGGCGGTGACCCTGCCCCTGGAGACGCAGATCAAGGACCACAAGCAGCTGCTGCAGTCGCGCCTGGACAACCTCTCGAAGATCAACGAGAAGTCCTCCGGGATCAACGAGCGCCTGGCGGAGTTGAAGGCCGCTGCCGGGACCCTGAAGCAGCAGCACGACATGATCGAGGGCCTGCTTGCGCGCGTCACGCGCGAAGGCGCCATCGCCGAACCCGCCGCCCCCGAGCGCGCCGCACCGGCCGAGCCGATGATCATGCCGCCGGAGCTCATGGAAACCACCAAGCTCTCGGTCTTCGAGGCGCCGCTCACCATTACGCGCCGCGCGGCCAGGGCCCAGGAGGTGTTCCGGGAAGTCGCGCACGTGAAGGAGGAGGCGCCGAAGACCGCGGCGCCGAAGCGCGTGGTCGCGCCGGCCGCGGCCCCGATGATCTCCAACGACATGCTCGCCGCGCTCTCGCGCCGGCCGGTGGACACGACCGTCAATGAACGCGCTCCCGCTCCCGCGGCCACTTCGGACGACACGGTGAACCAGCGCGCGCCCGCGGCCACTTCGGACGACACGGTGAACCAGCGCGCTCCCGCGGCCACTTCGAATGACACGGTGAACCAGCGCGCGCCTTCCGGTTCGACGGAAGTCACGCACAACCAGCGTCCCTCCGCCGGGTCTGCGCGGGACACGCTGAACCAGCGCCCACCGGCCGGCTCCGCGCGCGACACGCTGACCCAGCACCCTGCGACCGGCTCTCCCGAGGACACGGTGAAACTGCGCGTCCCGGTCGACTCGGCGCGGGACACGCTGACCCAGCGCCCCGAGACCGGCTCTCCCGAGGACACGATGAAGCTGCAAGTCCCGGCCGGCGACGCGGATGCCGCACCCGCGGAGCGCGCCGCAAGCCCCGTCTCCGACGGCGAGAAGACGCAGCGCCTGCCGAAGTTCGACCCGCGCCTCTACAACCCCGACGGCTCCCGGAAGTCCGACGGGAAGATGCCCGAGGGCGCGGAAACCACGCAACAGCTCGACCTCACGCGCACCCAGCGCCTGGAAGTCTCGATCGAGCGGCTCCAGCAGGCCAAGCGCCTGCTCCAGGGTTCCCCGCAGAAGAGCTGAGGCGCGCCCGCGGCGCCTCAGACCAGGATCACGTCGTACTGCTCCTGGGAATACGCGGTCTCCACCTGCATCGCGATGGGCTTCTGGATGAAGTCCCCGAGCATCGTGAGCGCGGCTGCCTCCTCGTCCAGGAACATGTCGATCACCATCTGCGAGGCGAGGATGCGGTATTCCTTTGCGCCGAACTGGCGCTCGGTGCGCAGGATCTCCCGCAGGATCTCGTAGCAGATCGTCTGCGCGGTCTTCATCTCCCCGCGCCCCGCGCACACCGGGCAGGGCTCGCACAGGATGTGGGCGAGGGACTCGCGGGTGCGCTTGCGCGTCATCTCGACCAGGCCCAGCTGCGAGAAGCCGTTCACGGTCACGCGCGTGCGGTCCCGGGCGAGGGCCTTCCGGAACTCGGCGAGCACGGCGTCGCGGTGCTCCTGGGTGTCCATGTCTATGAAGTCGACGATGATGATGCCGCCCAGGTTGCGCAGCCGCAGCTGGCGCGCGATAGACAGCGACGCCTCCAGGTTGGTCTTGAAGATCGTGTCGTCGAAGGAGCGGCCGGAGACGAAGCCGCCGGTGTTGACATCCACCGTGGTGAGGGCCTCGGTCTGGTCGATGATGAGGTAGCCGCCGCTCTTGAGATCCACGCGCCGCGCGAGCGCGCGCTCGATCTCCTCCTCCACCGCGAAGAGGTCGAAGATCGGGCGCTCCCCGGAGTAGTGCTCGAGGATCGGAAGCGCCTTCCTCGTGTACTTCTCGGCGAAGTCCTTCAGGCGGTGGAAGGTCTCGCGGGAGTCGACGATCACGCGCTCGGTGGTGTCGGTCACGAGGTCGCGCAGCACGCGCGCGGCAAGCGCCAGGTCCTGGTAGAGCAGGGCCTGCGGGGCGGCCGTCAGGGCCGAGCCCTGGATCTGCTTCCAGAGCGTGACCAGGTAGTCGATGTCGGACTTCAGCTCCGCGTCCGCGGCGGTCTCGGCGACGGTGCGCACGATGAAGCCGCCGGACTCGCCCTCGGGGATGAGGGAGTGGACCTTCTCGCGCAGGATCTCGCGCTCGGCGACGTCCTCGATCCGCTGCGAGATGCCGATGTGCGGATCCTGCGGCAGGTAGACCAGGAGCCGGCCGGCGATGGAGACCTGCGTGGACAGGCGCGCGCCCTTCGAGCCGATGGGGTCCTTCACGACCTGCACCAGCAGGGACTGCCCCTCGGAGAGGATCTTCTCGATGGGCTTCACGGGCTCGTCGCCGCTGCGGGCAGTCCAGATGTCGGCCACGTGCAGGAAAGCCGCGCGGGCGAGCCCGATCTCCACGAACGCCGACTGCATGCCGGGGAGCACGCGGCAGACGCGGCCGAGGTAGATGTTGCCCACGATGCCGCGCGAGGAGTCGCGCTCGACGTGCAGCTCCTGCACCGCGCCCTGCTCGGTGATCGCCACCCGCGTTTCCTGCGGGGTGACGTTGATGAGGATCTGCTCGTTCATCGTGGCTCACGACCTCGTTGGCGAATCGTGGAGCCGCGCAGGAACGCGGAATGAGGCGGACGGCCGCGGGCGGGCCGTCGACGACGATGTCTCAGCGGGGGGCTTGCGGCGGCCTCTCCGTCACGAAAGGGTCATCTGCGTTCATCTGCGTTGGTTCGCGGTTCCGGATCCATTGGCCCCATCTTACGGGACTGTCACCCGGAATTCTCGCAGGAGTTCGGCCGTCTCGAACAGGGGCAGCCCCATGACGCCCGTGTAGCTGCCCTCCAGGCGGCTCACGAACGCCGCCGCGCGGCCCTGGATGCCGTAGCCGCCCGCCTTGTCGAAGGGCTCCCCGGAGGCGACGTAGGCCTCGATGCGCGCCTCGTCGAGCGGGCAGAAGGTGACCAGCGACTCGCTCACGCGCATCTCCACCCGCCCGCCGAAAGCGAGCGCCACGGCGGTGAGGACGCGGTGGCGGGTCCCGGCGAGCAGCCGCAGCATGCGCGCCGCGTCGTCGGCGTCGGCGGGCTTGGCGAGCATCTCGTTGGCGAGCGCCACGGTCGTGTCCGCGGCGAGCACCGGCATGCGCCGCAGCCCCTTGCGGGTCACCACGCGCTGCCACGCCGCGTCGACCTTGAGCTGGGTCACGCGCCGCACGTAGTCGTCGGGAGGCTCTCCCGGGAGCGGGTCCTCGTTCGTTTCCGAGTCCTGCCGGGAGCCCTCGCGGAAGAGGAGCATCTCGAAGCGCACGCCGATCTGGGCGAGCAGCTCCCGGCGGCGGGGGCTGCGGGAGGCGAGGTAGATGGCGGCCATCGGCCTACTCGCGGTGGTAGGGGTGGTTCGCGAGGATGGACCAGGCGCGGTAGAGCTGCTCGGCGAGCACCACGCGCACGAGTCCGTGGGGAAGCGTGAGCGCCGAGAGCGAGATGAGCTTGTCGGCGCGGGTGCGCACCGCCTCCGGGAGCCCGTCCGCGCCGCCGATCACGAAGAGCGGGTGCGTCGCGTCGCGCATCCAGCCGGCGAGCAGGACGGCGAGGCCCTGCGTGGTGACCGATCGGCCCTTCTCGTCGAGCGCGTAGACGGTCGCGCCCCCGGGGATGGCGGCGAGGATGCGCTCGCCTTCGAGGGCGAGCGCCTTCTCCACCGTCTTGCCGGAGCGGTCCTCGGGCTTCAACTCCGAGAGCTCCACCTTGATCTCGGGGGGCAGGCGCTTCACGTATTCGCGGTAGCCCGACTGGATCCAGGCGGGCATCTTGTGGCCGACCGAGACGATCGAGACGCGCATTCAGGCGGCGGGCTTGCGACGCCGGGCGCGCGGGGCGCCGGAGGCGCCTGTCGAGCCCTTGCGGGTTCGCGGCGGCGCCGTGGGGGCGCCGGACGTCGTCTTGCGCTTGCGCGCCGCGGCACCGGTTCGGGCCGCCGTCAAGGGCGTGCCTTCCCGCGCCTCGCGGCGCGGCTTCGGCTTGCCCCGCGACGGCTTCGGCTTGCCGTGCGGCAATTGCGGTTCGGCCTCCTCGCTGGCGCGCGCGAGCCGTGCGGTGCCATGCGAGGTGGGGTTGGCGGGCCGGTCGAACTTGCCCTCGCCCCACAGCTCCTCCAGGTTGTAGTAGGCCCTGATCGCGGGCTGCATGACGTGCGCGACGATGTCGCCGGAGTCGACCAGCACCCATTCGGCGCCCTCCTCGCCTTCGGTGCCGATGATGGCGCAGCCGGCCTCCTTGAGCGTGTCGCGCACGTGGCGCGCGAGCGCCTTCGTCTGGCGGGCGGAGTCTGCGCTCGCGACGACGATCCAGTCGAACATCGAGGTGAGCTTGCGCACGTCGATGGCGAGGATGTCGCGGGCCTTGATGTCCTCGAGGGCGGAGATGACGAGCTTCTTCTTGGCAAGGGTGGTGAGTTGTCGTGTCACGCGCGGGTTCCGTAGAGCTGGTGCTGGTGGATGTAGTCGACCACGGGGTCGGGAGTGAGGAAGCGCAGCGACGCCCGGGACTGCCCGAGGCCGCGAATGGCCGTGGAGGATATCGCAAGCGGGGTCATGGCGAAGGTCATGATGCGCCCGCCCGGCGCGGAAAGGACGTCCTCGAGGCCCGTCGTCACGCGCGGCCAGAGCGCCCGGGGGATCACCCCGGGCCCCGTCGCCTGCCATCCGTCGTCGCCGGCCCGGACCGCCACGGCGAAGTGCGCGAGCGCGAAAAGCGCCTCCCAGCGATGCCAGGTCTCCACGCGGGCAAAGGCGTCGGTGCCGCACAGGAACACGATCGGCCGGTCGGGCCCGCATTCGCGGCGGTACTCCTCGAGCGTGTCCACGGTGTACGTGGGCCCGGCGCGGTGCAGCTCGCGCTCGTCCACCGCGAAGGCCGGCTCGCCTGCGATGGCAAGTGCCAGCATCCGTGCGCGCTGGGCGCCGTCCGCCCCCGTGTCGGCGCGGCGCTGCCAGGGGCGGCCCGCCGGCAGGAACACGACGCGCTCGAGGCGGAAGGCCTCGCGCAGCTCCGTCGCGAGCCGCAGGTGGCCGAAATGGACCGGGTCGAAGGTGCCGCCGAAAAGGCCGAGGGGGGAGGTCAAATGCTCAGCCGCGAACGTGCCCGTCGCCGAGCACGACCCACTTCTGCGAGGTGAGCCCCTCGAGCCCGACGGGACCGCGGGCGTGGAGCTTGTTGGTGGAGATGCCCACTTCGGCGCCCAGGCCGTACTCGAAGCCGTCGGCGAAGCGGGTCGAGGCGTTCACCATCACCGAGGCGGAGTCCACTTCGCGCAGGAAGCGCCGGGCCCGCCCCCAGTCCTCGGTGACGATGGCGTCCGTGTGGTGCGAGCCGTAACGCGCGATGTGCGCCATGGCCTCGTCCAGGCCGGGCACGATGGCAATGGCGACGATGGGGGCGAGGTACTCCGCGGACCAGTCGTCCTCGACGGCCGCCTTCACGCCCTTTACGCCCGCCTTCTCGAGGACGGCCTTCGATTCGGCGCAGGCGCGCATCTCCACGCCCTTCTTCGCGAAGAGCTTGCCGATGGCCGGCAGCACCGCGGGCGCCGCCGCCCGCGCGACGAGGAGTGTTTCCATCGCGTTGCACGTCCCGCAGCGCTGGGTCTTCGCGTTGTCGGCGATGGCGAGCGCCTTCGCGGGATCCGCACCCGCGTCGACGTAGACGTGGCACACGCCGTCCAGGTGCCGGATCACCGGAACGCGCGCCTCGCGGGAGATGCGCTCGATCAGGCTCTTGCCGCCGCGCGGCACGATCACGTCGACGTATTCCTCGGCCGCGATCAGCTCGCCCACGGCGGCGCGATCGGTCGTGCCCACGAGCTGCACCGCCGCCTCCGGCAGGCCCGCGGCCTTCAGGCCCTCGTGCAGGCAGGCGACGATGGCCTCGTTGGAGTTGAGCGACTCGCTGCCGCCGCGCAGTATCGCCGCGTTGCCGCTCTTCAGGCACAGCCCGCCCGCGTCCGCGGTCACGTCGGGGCGGGACTCGTAGATGATGCCCACCACGCCCAGGGGCACGCGCATGCGCCCCACCTGGATGCCGGTGGGCCGAAAGCGCAGCTCGGTGATCTCGCCCACCGGGTCGGCGAGCTTCGCGACCTGGCGCAGTCCCTCGGCCATCTCCTCGACCGCCCTGGCGGTGAGCTTCAGGCGGTCGATGAAGGCGTCGTCGGCGCCCGCGGAACGGCTTCCCGCGCCTTCGGGCCCGCGCCGCGCCGCCTTCACGTCGCGTGCGTTGGCCGCGAGGATCGTCTTCTCGCGGTCCGCGAGGGCCTCGGCGGCGACCTCGAGTGCGTGATTCTTGGCGTCGGTGCCGGCGCGCGCGAGTTCGCGGCTCGCATCGCGTGCCGATCGGCCGAGCGCGGCGATCAGGGCGCGCGCGTCGTGGGAGGCGTTCAGGTCGTTCATGTCGTTCACGGGTCAGGCCGCAGGTCGAAGGGCCGGTCTTCCGGCGAGGGCGAGGCAGAGTTCGAGGATCTCCTCCCACGCATCGCCCGTTTCCACGCCTTTGATCATGCGGTCAATACGGTGGGCCCGCAAGAGTTGGCGGTCGAAGGAGGCCGCGTCGTGCTTGCGCGCGGTGCGTCCCGCGCGTTGCGTGCGCTCCGGGTCGAGGAAGCGGCGGGGGCGCTCGCCGCCGGAGAGCTGCATCATCAGGCGCAGCTCCTCGGTCAGGGCCCAGAGCAGCAGCGGCAGGGGCTCCGCCTCGGCCTCGAGGGAATCGACCGCGCGCGCGATCCGGCCGGGCTCGCCGTCGTGGATCGCCTCGATGAGGCCGTCGCGCTCGAAGCGCGAGACGTCGGTCACCGCCTCGCGGATCGCGTCGGCGGAAATCTCCCCGGCCGGCAGGAGCAGGGCGAGCTTCTCGACTTCCTGCCGCGCGGCAAGGAGGTTGCCTTCCACGCGCTCGGCCATCCACTCGAGCGTCTCCACGCCGGCGCGCTGCTGCTGCAGGGCGAGGCGCTCGGCGAGCCATTGCGGCAGCTCCTCGCGCGAGACGGCCCTGGCCTCGACCGCCACGCCCGCGGCCTCGAGCGCGCCGAACCAGGCGGTCTTGAGTCCCTGCCAGTCGATCGCCGGCAGCATCACGAGGACGACCGTGTCCGCGGGCAGGCGTGCGCAGAGCGCCTCGATCGCCTTGCCGCCCTCGGCGCCGGGCTTGCCCGTGGGGACGTGCACTTCGAGCAGGCGCTTGGTCGCGAAAAGCGAGAGGTTCGCGGCGGAGGCGCCGAGCGCCGCCCAGTCCGCGCCCGGCTCGGCGGTGAAGACCTCGCGCTCGCTCGCGCCGTCGCGGCGCGCGGCCGCGCGGATGGCGTCGCCCGCCTCGAGCGCGAGGAGCGTCTCCGGGCCGTGCACCGCGTACAGGGGGGAGAGCCCCTTCTTCAGGTGCTGGGCGAGGCTGCGGGTGGCGATCTTCATGGCGCGGCGGCCCCGGCGTGCGCGATGGCGATGCGGCGAAGGATCTGCGAGGCGGCCTCCGCGCGCATGTCCTCGAAGAGCTGGCGCTCCTCGACTTCCTTGGCGAGCGGCGCGGTCTCGGAGTACGAGATGATGCGGCGGACCTCGATCTCCGCGGGCGCGATCAGGACCTGCCCGGCGCCGTTCATCACCCTGTAGCTCACGCGAAGCCGAAGCTGGTAGTCGAACACGCGGCCCGCGCTGGTGAGGGTCTGGATCGTCTTCTCGGCGCTCTCCGAGAGGATGCGCAGCTGCGCCTCGGCGTCCTTGAGATCGGCCGTGAGCCGCGTGGGCCCGCCGGAGAGATGGCGGCGGATCTCCACGGCCACCTGCGAGGGCGCTTCCGTGGAGACGTGCAGGGACTTCAATCCCGACGGCGCCTCGCCGCGCAACTGGAAGCCGCAGGCCGAGACGGCAAGAGCGAGGAGCCCCGCGGCGAGGAGTCTAGACAACGAGGTTCACCAGGCGCCCGGGCACCACGACGACCTTCTTCGCGGGCCGGCCCTCCATGAACTTCACCGCCGCCTCCGATGCGAGCGCGAGCCGCTCGATCTCCTCCCGCGACGCGTCGGCCGCGACGCTGATGTGGCCGCGCAGCTTTCCGTTCACCTGCACGACGAGCTCCACCGTGTCCTGCACGAGCGCCGACCTGTCCGTTTCCGGCCAGGCCCGGTCCACGAGTCGCGTGCCGGGGCGAAGCTCGGCCCACAGCGCCGTCGTGATGTGCGGGACGATGGGGGAGAGCAGCAGCACGGCGGCCTCGAGCACCTCCTGCGCGACGGCGCGGGCGGACGGGGAACCGTCCTTCACGTCGGTGAGCGCGTTCAGCATCTCCATCACCGCGGCGATGGCGGTGTTGAACTGGAGCCTGCGGCCATAGTCGTCGCCCACCTTGTCGATGGTCCTGTGCAGCTTGAAGCGCAGGTCCTTCAGTTCGGGGGAGAGCCCCGCCGGCGCGGGGCCGGCGACGGGGCCGCCGGCGGCCAGGTGGTCGTGCACGAGTTTCCACACGCGCCGCAGGAACCGGAAGGAGCCCTCTACCGAGGAGTCGGACCACAGCATCGTGTCCGTGGGCGGGCTCGCGAACATCACGTAGAGGCGCGCCGTGTCGGCTCCGTAGCGGTCTATCAGGTCCTGGGGATCGACGCCGTTTCGCTTGGACTTCGACATCGTGCCGATGCCGCCGTAGTCCACGGCGCTGCCGTCGGCCCGGAGCGCCGCACCCGTGATCCGGCCCTCGGCGTCGGACTTCACCTCCACCTCCTCCGGCGCGAAGTAGGCGATGCCGCCCTTGTCGGTGCGCCGGCTGAAGATGTGGTTGAGCACCATGCCCTGCGTGAGGAGGTTCCGGAAGGGCTCGTCCACCTTCACGAGGCCCATGTCGCGCATGACCTTGGTCCAGAAGCGCGCGTAGAGCAGGTGCAGGATCGCGTGCTCGATGCCGCCGATGTACTGGTCCATCGGCATCCAGTAGTCGGCGCGCTCGTCCACCATCGCGGTGGCGTCCGGGCAGGTGTAGCGGAAGAAGTACCAGGACGAATCGACGAAGGTGTCCATCGTGTCCGTCTCGCGCTTCGCGGCGCCGCCGCAGGACGGGCACTTGCACTCGTAGAACGCGGGCGACTTCGCGAGCGGGCTGCCGGAGCCGTCGGGCACGAGGTCCTCGGGCAGCACGACCGGAAGCTCCTCGTCGGGGACGGCGACGTCGCCGCACTTCGGGCAGTGGACGATGGGAATCGGCGTGCCCCAGTAGCGCTGGCGGGAGATGCCCCAGTCGCGCAGCCGAAACTGCACGCGCTTCGCCCCCAGGCCCGCGGCCTCGAGGTCGGCGGCGACCGCGTCGATGGCCGCGCCCTGCGCGAGCCCGTCGTACTTGCCGGAATGCACGTTCACGCCAGGCGCCTCGTACCACGGCTGCCAGGCATCGGTGGAGTACGCCTGCCCGTCCACGTCGATCACCTGCGCGATGGGCAGGCCGTATTGCTTCGCGAAGGCGAAGTCGCGCTCGTCGTGGCCGGGGACCGCCATGACGGCGCCCTCTCCGTAGCCCATGAGCACGTAGTTGCCGACCCAGACCTCGATGGGCTCCTGCGTGAAGGGGTGGAGCACGAAGAGGCCCGTGGGCATTCCCTTCTTCTCCATCGTGGCGAGCTCGGCCTCCATCACGCCGCCGCGCTTGCACTCCTCGATGAAGGCGGCGAGCTTCGCCTGGCCCTTCGCGGCTTCTGTCGCGAGCGCGTGCTCCGCGGCGACCGCGGCGAAGGTGATGCCCATGATCGTGTCGGCGCGCGTGGTGAAGACCTTCAGCCCCGCCTTTCCATCGGCCATGCGCGCGGCCGTCTCCGGCGCATAGGGCAGCGTGAACTCGACGCCGTAGGAGCGCCCGATCCAGTTTCGCTGCATCTGCTTCACCTGCTCGGGCCAGGCGAGGCCGTCGAGGGCGTCGACCAGCTCGTCGGCGTACTGCGAGATCCTGAGGTACCACATCGGGATCTCGCGCTTCTCCACCGTCGCGCCCGTGCGCCAACCCTTGCCGTCGATCACCTGCTCGTTGGCGAGCACGGTCTGGTCCACGGGATCCCAGTTCACCGTGCCCGTCTTCTTGTAGGCGATGCCCTTCTCGCGCATGCGCAGGAAGAACCACTGGTTCCACCGGTAGTAGTCGGGCGAGCAGGTCGCGACCTCCCTCGTCCAGTCGATCGCGAATCCGAGCGATTGGAGCTGGCGCTTCATATAGGCGATGTTCTCCCACGTCCACTTCGCGGGCGGCACGCCGTGCGCCATGGCGGCGTTCTCCGCGGGCAGCCCGAAGGCGTCCCAGCCCATGGGCTGCAGGACGTTGTAGCCCTTCATGCGCAGGAAGTGGCAGAGCGCGTCGTTGATCGAGTAGTTGCGCACGTGCCCCATGTGCAGCTTGCCCGACGGGTACGGCAGCATGCCCACGTCGAAGTACTTGGGCTTCGCCGAGGCGTCGGGCGCCACGAAGGCCTTCGTCTCGGTCCATTCGCGCTGGACCGCGGGTTCGAGGCTCTTCGGGTGGTAATGGGGGTCCATGGCGATCGGGGGCTCGGAAGGCGCTTGGTGCGATGCGCAAATTATAGCAGCGAGGTCGCCCAAGCCCTTGATTTGCCATGCGCTATCGCGGCCGACGGCGGGTGCGGCCGCGGCACGCCGTCGCGGAATCGTGCCCGCTCCACCGAAGGAGGGCGCGGGCGGCGGCGGTATAATTCGGCTCCGCTTCCGCAGCCCGCCGCATGCCCGACCTCCTCGCCGGCCTGAATCCCGAACAACTGCGGGCCGTCACCCTTCCACGCGAATCCGCCCTGATCCTGGCCGGCGCCGGCAGCGGCAAGACGCGCGTGCTCACCACCCGCATCGCGCACCTCATCCAGTCGGGCCAGGCGAGCCCGGCGGGAGTCCTCGCCGTCACCTTCACCAACAAGGCCGCGCGCGAGATGCTCACGCGCCTGTCGGCGATGCTGCCCATCAACACGCGCGGCATGTGGGTGGGCACCTTCCACGGCCTGTGCAACCGGCTGCTGCGCGCACACCACCGCGAGGTCGGCCTGCCGCAGCTCTTCCAGATCCTCGATTCCGGCGACCAGCTCTCGGTGGTCAAGCGCCTGGCCCGCGCGCAGTCGCTCGACGAGGAGAAGTTCGCGCCGCGCCAGCTGCAGGCGTTCATCAACCGCTGCAAGGAGGCGGGGCTGCGCGCCAACGCGGTGGAGGCGGGAGACGACTTCACGCGCCGCCTGGCCGCCTTCTACGCTGATTACGACGCGCAGTGCAACCGCGAGGGCGTGGTGGATTTCGCCGAGCTGCTGCTGCGCACCTACGAGCTGCTCGTGCGCGACGCGAACCTGCTCGCCCACTACCAGGGGCGTTTCCGCTACGTGCTGGTCGACGAGTTCCAGGACACCAACAAGCTGCAGTACAAGTGGGTGCGCCTCATGGCCGGCCCGGAGGGGTGCGTCTTCGCCGTGGGCGATGACGATCAATCGATTTACCGCTTCCGAGGCGCCGACGTGGGCAACATGAACGAGTTCCTGCGCGACTTCGGCGTGCGCGAAGTCGTGAAGCTCGAGCAGAACTACCGTTCCCAGGGCGCGATCCTCGACGCGGCCAACGCCGTCATCGCGCAGAACCGCGCGCGCCTGGGCAAGAACCTGTGGACCGCCGAGGGGCGAGGCGAGCCGCTTCGCATCTACGCCGCCGTCAACGACGAGGAGGAGGCGCGCTTCATCGTGGACGAGGCGAAGCAGCTCAACCGCGAGGGTACGGCGCTCGCCGACATGGCGCTGCTCTACCGGTCGAACGCCCAGTCGAGAATCCTCGAACATGCGCTCTTCCGCGCCGGGATCTCCTACAAGGTCTACGGCGGGCTGCGCTTCTTCGAGCGCCAGGAGGTGAAGCACGCGCTCGCCTACCTGCGCCTCGCGGCGAATCTCGACGACGACACCGCCTTCTCGCGCGTGGTGAACTTCCCGCCGCGGGGCATCGGGGCGCGCTCGGTCGAGCAGCTGCAGGAGGCGGCGCAGTCCGGGCTGGGCAGCCTCGCCCGCGCGGCGAAGGCGGGTGCGGTGTCCGGGCGCGGCGGCGCGGCGATCGCGCAGTTCCTCGTGCTCGTCGAGCGCCTGCGCCAGGCGAGCGAGTCCCTCACGCTCCCCGAGCTGATCGAGGAGGTGCTCGCGGTCTCGGCGCTGAAGGACCACTACGCAGCCGAGCGCGACGGCCAGGACCGCGTCGAGAATTTGAACGAGCTCGCGAACGCCGCGGCGCTCTTCAACGAGGAGTTCGAGATTGGCGTCGAGCCCGCGGGAGAGTCCCAGGAGGACGTGGCCCCGGTGCCCGGCACGCACCAGCAGCAGGTGCTCGCCGCCTTCCTCTCGCACGCGAGCCTGGAGGCGGGCGAGCACGAGGCGGGCGCGGGCGAGGACGCGCTGCAGCTTATGACGGTGCATTCGTCCAAGGGCCTGGAGTTCGACGCGGTGTTCGTGGGCGGGCTCGAGGAGGGCCTTTTTCCCCACGACAACAGCCTGAACGAGGACGGCGGCATCGAGGAGGAGCGCCGCCTCATGTACGTGGCGATCACCCGGGCGAGGAAGCGGCTCTACCTCTCCTACGCCGGCAGCCGCATGCTGCACGGCCAGCCGCGCTACGGCATCGTCTCGCGCTTCGTCGAGGAGATCCCGGCGGAACTTTGCAAGTGGATCGTGCTGCCCGACAAGCCGGCCTGGGCGTCGCCGCAGGCGACGCGGTGGGACAAGCCGGCCTGGGGTGGCCGCGGCGACGGGGTGGCTTCGGGAGGTGGCCGGGCGCCGGGGGCCGAGGCCGGCCGCTACGCGAGCGCGCCGCGCGCCGGGTTCGAGACCTCGCGCCCCGACGAGCACCCCTTCGCCATCGGCGCGAACGTGCGCCACGCGAAGTTCGGCGAGGGCGTGGTGATCAACGTCGAGGGCCGCGGGCTCGAAGCCCGGGTGCAGGTGCGCTTCCGCACCGAGGGCACCAAGTGGCTCGCGCTCCAGTACGCGAAGCTCTCACCCGGCTGAGGCGGCGGCGCTAGGACTCGAGCACGTGGACGCGGTTGCGTCCCGCGGCCTTGGCGAGGTAGAGCGCGCGATCGGCGAGGGCCACGGCCTCGATGCTGTCCCGCATGCCCGGCCGCACTTCCGCGACACCGAGGCTCGCGGTGCAGCGCAGCTCCGGCGTCGAGGCGAGGCGGAACTTCGATACGGATTCGAGCAGGCGCGCGGCGGCGATCGCGGCCCCCGCGGCGTTCGAGGAGGGCAGGAGCACGCCGAATTCGTCGCCGCCGTAGCGGCACGCCACGTCTCCGGGCCGCAGCACGCCGCGCAGGGCCTCGCCCATGCGGCGAATCACCTCATCGCCGACCAGGTGCCCGAAGCGGTCGTTCACCGACTTGAAGTCGTCCACGTCGATGAGGATCAAGCCCGCGGTCCCGCCCGCATTGCGCAGCCGCTCGAATTCGCGCTCGAGCGCCTCCTCCCAGTGCTGCCGCGTGGCGAGCCCGGAGAGCCGCTCCGTGCGCATCGCCAGGTCGAGCTGCTGCTTCTGCCCGCGGATGCGCTGGCGGAGCAGGTAGTTCGCCACGCCGATCGAAAGCGGATAGAGCAGGACCAGGGGGAGGCAGGCCACCATGACCGCAAAGCTCGTCTCGATGCGCACCTCGGGTGAAGCCAGCAGCATCGTCGCCGTGCCGGTGCCGAGCATCGCCGCCGCCGCGGTGGCGAAGAGGCGCGGCCCGCCCACGCTCACCATGCCCAGGCCGGTCATCGACGCGATCAGCACGCTCGGCAGGAGGTTGAATCCCATGAGCGGCAGCCAGACGCCGGCGAAGGCGGCATCGGCAACGAGGAAGCGGCGTTCGGCCCGCCAGGGATCGGTGTTCCTGCGTGCCGCGAGGTACGCGAGGTGAGGCCAGACGAAGCCGTGGAAGGCGGCCAGCGCCAGCAGGGCGAGGCTCGTGCCGTTCTCGAGGAACACCGTGGCCACGGCGAGGAAGCCCGCGGCGACGCCGAGCGAACGCACGGGATAGACGTGCCGCGGCAACTCGTCGCCGCGATTCGGTGCGGGGGCCGGCTCCTGCCCGGGGGGCGGCACGGCCATGGCGAATCAGGTGGCGGCCGGCGCCGCGCCCGATTCCCCGAAGACTTCCGCGTAGCCCGCGTAGGTGCTCGCGACCATCACCGGTATGACGACGAGCAGCCCCAGTCCCCAGGGCAGGGCGCCGAGCACGAAGACGACGGTGAGCACGAGGCCGTAGGCAAGCATCGCGCCCAGGTTGGAGAGCGCCGCGTAGACGCTCCAGCGCACCGCATGGGCGGTGGAGAGCGTGTGGAAGGCGAGTATCGCGGGCGCGAACCACAGGGCGCCCTTCACGACCGCCGTCAGCGCGAGCCCCACGAGCAGGATCCATTCCTTTCCCTGCAGCCGCTGCACGTAGTCGGCGATCGTGGGAATCTCGTCGCCTTCGCCAGCCGCCCCCGGAAGCCCCAGGAGCGACATCAGGAAGAAGATCGCGATCTCGGCGATCAGGAGGATCGCGCCGAGGTTCAGGAGCGGCCGCAGGGGCCGGCGGAAACCCGTGAAGAGATCCCCCATCTCGGGAACCTCGCCGGCGAGCTGGCGGTGCGCGGCGAGGGCGAAGCTCGCGAAGAACACGGGCTGCAGCAGGTTCGCGGCGATGCCGCCGACCACCGGCACCAGCACCAGCCCGAAGGTGATGAGCATCCAGCCCGCGGAGAGCCCCGTCCACACCATGGGGTTGCCGCGGAACAGGCGCCATCCGCCGGCGATCCACGCCGGCCCGCGGGAGGGGCGCACGTCGCGGCTGCGAAGGGAGGTTTCCATGGCGTGCAACCCTAGTCCCCCACCGCTTCGAGCGCGCGGGCGTGGACGAGGTGGTGCTCGAGCAGGCGCCGGGAGAAGGCGTGGTCCTTCGGGATCGTCATCTCCGCGGCCTGCGGAAAGTGGTTGTACTCGAGCCGCCCGAGCCAGGTGCGCAGCGCCGCGCGGCGCAGCATCACCGGCCAGAGCTCGCGCTCGAGATCCGTCAGGGGTCGGTGGGCGTCGTATCCCGCGAGCAAGGCGTCGGTGCGCTCGGCGTCCAGCACGCCCGGGGCGTTCGCGCACCAGTCGTTCGCGGTGATGGCGATGTCGTAGAGGAGCGCGTCGTCGCAGGCGAAGTAGAAATCGATCACGCCGCCCTCGCCGTCCTCGTCCCAGAGCACGTTGTCGCGGAAGAGGTCGCCGTGGATCACGCCTCGCGGCAGCACCGTGTCGTCATGCAGCGACTGGTAGCGGATCTCGCCCTCGACGAGCGCCGCCTCGTCGGCGGAGAGCTTCGGGCGCACGCGGGCGGCGAAGCGCTCGCACCACGCGAGGCCCCGCCAGTTGGCCAGTCCCGCGTCGTAGTCGAGGCCCGCTTCGTGGATGTCGGCGAGGATGCGGCCGGCCTTGCGGCAGTCGCCCGCCGTGGGCGACATGCGCGGCGCGCCTGCCAGGCGCGTGACGATCGCGGCGGGCTTGCCGTTCAGGTCCGCGAGATAGCCCCCGCCCTGGAGCTCCATGGGCGCAGGGCAGCGGATGCCGCGCTCGGCGAGGTGGTGCATGAGACCCACGTAGAAGGGCAGGTCCTCGCGCGCGATCTTCTCGAAGAGCGTGAGCACGTAATGCCCCGTGGTGGCGTCGAGGAAGTAGTTGGTGTTCTCGACGCCCTGGGCGATGCCCTCGAGGCCCTCGAGTTCCCCGAGGGTGTAGCGCGCGAGGAAGGCGCGCGCCTCGTCGTGCGAGACTGGCGTGAAGACTGACATCGCGGGGAGCCGTTGCCGAAGGCTAGAACTCGAGGAGCACCCACTGCGGGACGCGCAGGCCCGAGTCGAGGTTGTCCTGGCGGGCGAACTGGCCGTCTCCCTTGTGGTCGATCAGCACGTAAGGCCTGCCGTGGGCGGGAGTGACCTTCATCATGTAGAGCCGGCCCTTGATCCGGTACTCGGTGATCGTGCGGTCGCCCTCCGTGCGCACGGTGACCTTCGGCTCGAGCGCGGGGTCGCCCTCCACGACCGCGGGCGGCGGCGGGGCTTCCTCCAGGGGCTTGGTCCCCGGCGGGCGCGGGCGTTCCGTGGACTGCGCGAAGGCGCCGGTGGCGAGGGCGAGGGCGAGGGGGAATGCGAGAAGGGCGAGGAAGGGGCGCATCGAATCACGCGAACGGGGTTGTGCGCCAGTCTAGCATCCGCACGGGCGCTCAGAGCGCGAACTCCGCTTCGCGCTCCGAGGGCGAGAGCTCGAATCCGCGGGCGTGGTAGTGGTCGAAGATCGCGTCGACGACCGCCTGCGGATCGTCGATGACCTGCAGCAGGTCCGCGTCGTCCGGCCCCACCATGCCGTCGACGGCGAGGCGCTCGCGGATCCACTCGCCCATCCCCTTCCAGAAGGTCGAGCCCACCAGGATCAGCGGCACGCGGCGCACCTTGCCCGTCTGCACGAGGGTGAGCACCTCGAAGAGCTCGTCCAGGGTGCCGAAGCCGCCGGGCAGCATCACGAAAGCCGAGGAGAGCTTCACGAACATCACCTTGCGCGCGAAGAAGTGCTGGAAGGTGTGCGAGATGTCCTGGTAGTGGTTGGCGTGCTGCTCGTGCGGGAGCTGGATGTTGAGTCCCACGCTGGGGCTCGACCCCGCGAAGGCGCCCTTGTTGGCCGCCTCCATGATGCCGGGGCCGCCGCCCGAGATGACCGCGAAGCCCGCGTCGGAGAGGCGCCGCGCGATGTCCTCGGCAAGCCCGTAGTAGGGCTCGCCGGGCTTCACGCGGGCGCTGCCGAAGATGGACACCGCCGGGTGGATCGCCCGCAGGCGCTCGGTGGCGGTGACGAACTCTGCGATAATTTCGAACATCCGCCACGCCTCGCGCGCCGAGGACTGCGTGCTGTTCGCCGGTCGCGGATCGAACTGTTTCGGAATCTTGCTGTGCATGGCGGGCCCTGGGCGGTGACATGAACGAATCGAAGAAGCGTCTGCTGCTGGTCGACGCCTCGAGCTACCTCTATCGCGCGTTCCACGCGATGCCGGAACTGCGAAGCCCCGCGGGGGAGCCGACGGGCGCGATCATGGGCGTGGTGCACATGCTGAGGAAGCTCGCAGCCGACTGTCCCTCGGATTATATCGCCGCGGTCTTCGATCCCAAGGGAAAGACCTTCCGGGACGACATCTATCCCGACTACAAGGCCACGCGCCAGGCGATGCCCGAGGACCTCGCGGCCCAGATCGCGCCGCTCTTCGAGGTGATCCGCGCGCTCGGCTGGCCCCTCGTGGTGGTCGACGGCGTGGAGGCCGACGACGTGATCGGCACGCTCGCGCGCCGGGCGGAAGCCGAGCACGGCTGGCACACGCTCATCTCCACGGGCGACAAGGACCTCACGCAACTCGTCACCGGCCGCGTGACGTGGATGAACACCATGTCCAACGAGACCCTCGACCCCGCGGGCGTCGAGGCCAAGTTCGGCGTCCCGCCGGAGCGCATCGTCGACTACCTGGCACTCATGGGAGACACGGTCGACAACGTCCCCGGCGTGGACAAGGTGGGCCCGAAGACCGCGGCGAAGCTCGTGCAGCAGTACGGCGGCCTCGACGAGGTGATGGCGCACGCGGACGAGGTGAAGGGCGTGGTGGGCGAGAACCTGCGGAAGGCGCTCGACTGGCTTCCCACCGGCCGCACGCTGGTCACGGTGAAGACCGACGTGGCGCTTCCGTTCGCGATCGACGCACTCGTGCAGGGCGAGCCGGACAAGGCCGCACTCGCGGTGCTCTACGAGCGGTTCGGGTTTCGCAGCCTGCGGGAAGGCCTGGACAAGGGCGATGGCGCCGAGACCGCCGCGCCGCGTGCCGCGAAACCTTCCCCTGTCGCCAGCGCGCCGCAACCGGCCTCACCCGGTTCGCCCGCGACTGCGTTCGTCGACACCCGCCAGTACGAAATGGTGATGGACGAAGCCGCGCTCGAAGGATGGATCGCGAAGATCGAGACGGCGGAACTCACCTGCTTCGACACCGAGACCACGAGCCTCGACCCCCTGGCGGCCGAGCTCGTGGGCCTCTCCTTTTGCGTGGAAGCGGGCGAAGCCTGCTACGTGCCGCTCTCCCACCGCTACCCCGGCGCACCCGACCAGCTCGATCGCGAAGCCACGCTCGCGCGGCTCAAGCCCTGGTTCGAGAACGCGCGCCACCGCAAGGTCGGCCAGAACGCCAAGTACGACCGGCACGTCCTCGCCAACCACGGCATCGCGGTCGGCGGCGTCGTGCACGACACGCTGCTCGCCTCCTACGTGCTGGAGAGCCACCAGCGCCACGACATGGATTCGCTCGCCATGCGCCACCTCGGCGTGAAGACGATCGCCTACGAGGAGGTGGCGGGCAAGGGCGCGTCCTCCATCCCCTTCGACCAGGTGAGCGTGGAGACCGCGACCGGCTACTCCGCCGAGGACGCCGACGTCACCTTCCAGCTGCACCGCGCGCTTTGGCCGCGCATAGAGGCCGAGTCGGGCTTGCGGCACATCTACGCGGACATCGAGATCCCGGTCGCCGGCGTGCTCCTCGCGATGGAGCGCAACGGCGTCCTCATCGACGCGGCCCTCCTCGCCACCCAGGGCGGCGAGCTGGGCACAAAGATGCTGGCCCTCGAGGCGAAGGTGCACGAGCTCGCCGGGCAGCCCTTCAACCTCGCGAGCCCGAAGCAGCTGGGCGAAATCCTCTTCGGGCAGCTGAAGCTCCCGGTGGTGAAGAAGACTCCTTCGGGCGCGCCCTCGACCGACGAGGAGGTGCTCGAGAAGCTCGCACTCGACCACCCGCTGCCCAAGGCGCTGCTCGAGCACCGCGCGATGTCGAAGCTGAAGAGCACCTACGCCGACAAGCTGCCGCGCATGGTGAATGCGCGCACCGGCCGCGTGCACACCAACTACGCGCAGGCGGTCGCGGTCACCGGGCGCCTGTCCTCCACGGACCCGAACCTGCAGAACATCCCGGTGCGCACCGCCGAAGGCCGCCGCATCCGCGAGGCCTTCGTCGCCCCGCCCGGATCGAAGATCGTTTCGGCGGACTACTCGCAGATCGAGCTGCGCATCATGGCGCACCTGTCCGGGGACCAGGGCCTCATCGACGCCTTCGCCGCGGGCGAGGACATCCACCGCCACACCGCCTCCGAAGTCTTTGGCGCAGCGGCCGGCGACGTGACGAGCGAGCAGCGCCGCTACGCCAAGGTGATCAACTTCGGCTTGATCTACGGCATGAGCGCCTTCGGTCTCGCGGGGAATCTCGGCATCGAGCGCGCCGCGGCGCAGAGCTACATGGACAAGTATTTCCAGCGCTATCCGGGCGTGGCGGCCTACATGGAGCGCACGAGGAACGATGCGCGGGAGCGCGGCTGGGTGGAGACCGTCTTCGGCCGCCGCCTCTGGCTTCCCGACATCGCGTCCGCGAACCAGGCGCGGCGCCAGGGCGCGGAACGCCAGGCGATCAACGCGCCGATGCAGGGAACGGCGGCGGACCTCATCAAGCTCGCGATGCTCGCGGTGCAGGGCTGGATCGAGGGCGAGAAGCTCGCGACCAAGCTCGTGATGCAGGTGCACGACGAGCTGGTGCTGGAGGTGCCCGAAGGCGAGCTCGAGCGCGTGAAGCCGCAGGTCGAGCGGCTGATGACCGGCGTGGCCGCGCTCGACGTGCCGCTGGTGGTCGAGGCGGGCGTGGGCGAGAACTGGGAAAAGGCCCATTGAACGCGATCGACCAGGCGGCCGAGGCGCTCTGCGCGGGCGAGCTCGTCGCGCTGCCCACGGAAACCGTCTACGGCCTCGGCGCCGATGCGACCAACCCGGCGGCGGTGGCCAAGATCTTCGCGCTGAAGGGCCGCCCCGCGGACCACCCGCTCATCGTGCACCTCGCGCCGGAGGCACGGCTGGAGGAGTGGGCCGCGGAGATTCCCGAGGGCGCGAGAAAGCTCGCCACGGCGTTCTGGCCCGGCCCGCTCACGCTGATCCTGAAGAAGTCCGCGCGCGTGCCCGCCATCGTCACCGGCGGGCAGGACTCCGTGGGCCTGCGCTGCCCTTCGCACCCGGTGGCACAGGCGTTGCTGCGCGCATTCGGCAAAGTGGGCAGCGGTGCGGTGGCCGCGCCCTCCGCCAACCGCTTCGGCCACGTGAGCCCGACGACCGCGCAGCACGTGCGCGACGAGTTCGGAGAGGACCTGCGGGTGATCGACGGCGGCGCGTGCGAGGTGGGGCTGGAGTCCACTATCGTCGATCTCTCGCGCGGCGCCGCGGTATTGCTGCGCCCGGGGGCGATCACGCGCTCGCAGCTGGAGGCCGCGCTGGGCGTACCGCTTCGCGAACGCGACGCCTGCGCGCCGAGAGCCTCCGGCACGCTCGCCGCGCACTACGCGCCGGCCACGCCGGTTCGATTGGTCGCCTCCGGCGAGCTGTTGCAGGCGGTGGCGAACGCCGGCTGCGCGGCCGTGCTCGCGATGCGGGACGCAACGGCTGGGGCGGTCGCGTGGATCGCAGCTCCTCGGGACCCCGCGCGCTACGGCCACGATCTCTACGCGAGCCTGCGCGCGCTCGATGCGGCGCGCGCACGCGAGATCCTCGTGGAAGCGCCCCCGGCAGCACCCGAATGGGAAGCGGTGAACGACCGCCTGTCGCGCGCAGCGGCCGGTGCAACTTCGTTCGACGACGAGCCCTAGCGCCTGCGGACGCCCGGGTCCGGCCGTCCGGCCGGTGCCGTCAGTCCAGCGCGGGCAGCTTCGCCAGCAGCTTCGCGTAGCGCACGTTGTCGAACTGCCGCGACGCCGCGAGCATGGCCTGCATCTCGTTTCGCGCGACGGCGGCGATCAACTGCATCGCCTCGCCCTCGGAGTTACCCGCGGCCACCAGCCGGTCGAGTGTGGCCTTCGTCTCCGGCGGGTCTCCCGTCTCGAGCTGGCTCTGGACGACCTCCATGTAGGCGTCCTTGACGGTTCTGTCGTTCACGAGCTTCTCCCCCAGTTCCTGACGGCGCCATTCTGCACCCGGATCAGCGCGGCGTCATGCCCCCGGAGGAAGCGAGCCTTTCGGCGCGGGTGATGGCGAGGGCGAGTTCGGCCCGCCGCGGGTCCGCTGCATCGAGCAGCGCGTGCAGCGCCTTCCAGTGGAGCGCGGCGGCGGCGTGATCGCCCTTCTCGGTGGCGAGGCTTCCCGCGAGCTCCAGCGCGCGGGGGTGCGCCGGATCGATCGCGAGCGCCCTGGCGAGGAGTCCTTCGGGGCGTCCCACGAGGGTCCGTCCTTCGGCCATTCCGGTGGCTTCCGCGTAGTCGATCCAGATGTCGGCATCGGCGGCGACCTTTCGCGAGGACTCGATCGCGCGCCCGAAGGCGGTTGCGGCCTCGAGGTAGCGCTCGAGCGCGAGATCGACGCGCCCGAGGAGCGCCCAGGCCCGTCCGTCGGACGGGCTGTCGGCGACGTGCTTCGCGAGCCGTTCGCGGAAGGCGGGCAGGCGATCCGGCGTGAGCGGCCCGTCGATGCTCTCGAAGGCGAGCGCCGTGCCGATGGCCGCGGGACTGCCCACCTGGCCGTAGAACGCGAAGGCGGCGAGCGGGATCAGGATGGCAGTTGCCGAGGCGACGGCCCATGCGGGGTGGCGCGCGGACGCGGCCGGCGTCGCGTCGGTGAGTTCTTCCTCGGCCCGGCCGGCGAGTTCCCTGCGGGCCGCCTCGTGCTGGTCGGCGGGCAGCAGGCCCGTGGCGAGATCGCGGTCGAGCTCCGCCCACGACGCGCGCAGCGCTGCGAGATTCGCCTCGCGCGGCTCGACGTGGGCGGCGGACCGGCGGGGGAAGACGAGCCTCGCGGCCACGAAAGCCACGGCGGCGAGCGTCATCGCCCCGGCGATCGCCCAGAACGCGATCACGCGCGCGGACCTACTTCGCGGCCGCGGTGGGCGCCGTTGCCGCCGGGGCGACCGCCACGGTGCGCTTCTTCGCCATGGCTTCGTCCAGGGTCTTGATGGCCTCCTGCGAGATCACCATGCCCTTGTTGATCGACTGGTCGGCGAGCTGCGGGTTGTGGAAGTAGGACCCGTTGGAGGCGGTCCAGAATTCCCAGTGCACGTGCGACTCGTAGTGCATCTCGCGCACCGCTGCGAGGACGGATTCGTCCACGCCCAGGTTCTTCGCTTCCTCGAACTTGTCGATCATGCGCGTGAGCCAGTACTCGGCCTTGCGCAGCTTGCCCATGTAGCGGTTCCTGAGGGAGTCGACCGTGTACACCGCCTGTTCCCTGTTCCACGTCTTGTGGCAACCGAGGCAGGCCTCCTTCACGTACTCCTTCGGGCTCGTCTGCCAGTGCGAGGTGAAGGTCTTCCCGGTCTTCGCATCCTTCTCCTTGGGCATGTGGCAGGTGTGGCACATGACGCCCTCGCGGTCATGCACGGAGCCGTAGTACACCTCGACGTCCGGGTGCTGCGCCTTCCACAAGAGCGCGCCCGTGATGGCGTGCTTGAAGTCGCGGAACTTGAGGTCACGGTAGTGCTGCGCAAGGTCGTTCACTTCCTTGAACGGGAAGTGGTTGGTGCGCGCATCGGCCATGGTCACGGGCTTGCCGGCGACGGGGTCGGTGCCCGGGTTGCAGTTGTACTCGACGTGGCACTGGCCGCACTGCAGCTTCGTGTCGTACTTGTCGAGGATCGCGATCTTGCGGGTGAAGCCGCGCTGGCCGAGGTCCTTCACGTCCACCTTCCCGGCCTTCGGGTCCTTGTGCCAGAGCGTGTCCTTCTCGGGGCGGGTGAGCGCCTGGATCAGGCCGTCGCGGATGATGCGCGGCTGCGCACCGTGCGGGTCGTGGCAGAAGATGCAATTGAGCGAGTGGTTCACGTCCTTCACGAACTCGTTCACCTTGGAGAGCCGGCTCCACTTCGCCTTCGGCTCCGGGTCGCCCATGTAGGCCCAGTCGAGGATGTGGTCCGCGGTCTTGCAGGACATGCACACCGGGTTCGCGGCGGCGGCCGTGCCGGGCTTGAAGGCCTTGTGCGGCTCACCCGGGAACTTGTCGACGAGGACGTCCCAGATCCGGAAGTTGCCGCCGGCGCGCGCGAGGTCGCCCCAGCCGTACTTGTTCTCGAATCTCCCGCCGAAGGCGCGATCGACCACGAGCTGGTCGTAGAGCGCGAAGGCGTGCGAGCGCGGCATGTTGTGCTCCTTCGTGAACCCGTGCGGGCCCATGAGCTTCTCCCACGCCGGGTTGGGCGAGACGCCGGTCAACTGGCTCTTCTCGTTTCGCGCCGTCTTCGCGAAGTTCATCCGGTACATCGTCTCGTACTGGTTCTTGTGGCACGAGCCGCACTTGGCCGGGTCGGTGATCGTCACCGGCCGCATGCTCTTCTTCTTCAGGTGCGCCTCCGTCCCCGTGTGGCACTCGGTGCAGGCAACCGTCTTGTGCTTGCCGGGATCGTGGAACTCCTTGAGTTCCTCGTGGCACTCGATGCACTGCTTGTTTCCGGCGGGCGCCTTGGCCGTTTGCGCCGGCTTGGCGGGCGCCGCGGCGGTCTTCGCCGGGGCGGCCGGGGCGGGCTTGTCCGCCGCCGTCGCAACCGGCGCAAAGGCGAGCGCGAGCGTCGCGGCGACGGTCGCGGTTACGAGCGCCGGAAAAGATTGGAAGTAATGGAATGTCATGGTCTTTGTCCTGTATACCCGGTGGCGGAATGACGACTTTCCACCCTAGCAGGCGAAGCCTGACCACCCTTGACTGAAGTCAATGGCACTGCAGCATGGGAATGGTCGCGCGACGGGGGTCGCGGACCGGGGAACGCCAGCCGTCAATCGGCGATGCGAAAGTCGAAAGCCGAAGTGGCCGTGACCTCGCCGGCCGCGCCGCGCGTGCGCTCCTCGAAGCGCACGCTTGCGCCGGCGCCCACGCGAAGGACGGTGGAGGCGCGCGTCCCGTAGGTCGCGCCGGTGATGAGGATCGAGGAAAGCCAGCGCTCGCGCTCGATCCCCACTCCCGTGTCCGGAAGCGCGCCATCGGGCGCGACGGCGCCGTCGGAGAGCATCGCGAAGAGCGGCTCGTCGCCGTCGGCCACCGCGCCCCGCATCGCCACGCGCGCCCGGGCCACCTTGGGCCAGGGCTCGTCGAGCAGGTGGTTCGAGAGCGCGTGCACGCCCGGCTCCACGGCGCGCACGACGCCTTCTCGACTGCCGAGAAAGCAGAGCGAGCGGCCGTCGCCCGCGAGGAGGCTGAAAGCGTTGTACTGCGCCGCGCGGCCGGCGAGATCCGCGAGATAGTCGGCGGGCGCGCCGGACCCCAGCAGGAAGTCCGCGACCAGCGCTCCGCGGGAGAGCGCCGTCGCCCGCCGGTCCGACGCATCGCGAAAATTGGTCACTGCCGCGAAGCGCCCGCCGCGGGTGACGCCCATCCAGGTGCCGCCGGCCTGGAGGTCGCGCCCAGCGAGGATCCGCGGATGGTCCTCCCACCAGTGGGCTGCGCTGGCCGGCCGGTCGCGCCACTCGTCGCGGTTGGCCGCGACGACCAGCGGGTAGTCCGGGTGAGCCTGCCAGGCGATGGCGATGAGGCACATGGCGCGCGCGTGCTGGGGCGAGGACCCCATTTTGCGGCAAACGCGGCGGGCAATGCGGGGCGCGCTCAGAGCCTTGCCGGATCGAACCCCGTTTCGCGGTAGATGGACCGGAGGAGATCGCGCCCGATCCGCGCCTCGCTTTCCTGGTGGACGCTCAGCAGCGCCTTCTTCCACGCCTTCTTTTCCTCGGGCGTGAGCTCGATCACCTTCGAGAGGCCGCTTCGCCGCACCGCCGCCAGGGCCAGGTCGTTTTCGCTCTTGGCGATGTCGTTGGCGAAGCGGGTCGCCTCCCGCATGGCGCCCTCGAGTGTGGCGCGGATGTCGGCCGGAAGGCTCTCCCAGAACTTGCGGTTCACGATGACGGCGTAGCCGAGGTAGCCGTGGTTGGAGAGGGTCACGTGCTTCTGGACCTCGTGCATGCGCTGCGTGTAGAGGTTCGAGGGCGGGTTTTCCGTGCCGTTCACGACACCGGTGCGCAGCGCCTCGTGGACCTCGGAGAAGGCCATCACCTGCGGGTTCGCGCCGAGGGCGCGCATCTGGGCGTCGAGCACCTTGGAGGACTGGATGCGCATCCTGAGGCCCCGGAAGTCGGCCGGCAGGCGCAGCTCCCGGTCGGCGCTCATCACCTTGAAGCCGTTGTCCCAGTAGGCGAGCCCGAGCATGCCCTTGGTCTCCAGGGTCTTCAGCAGCGCCTGGCCGACCGGGCCCTGGGTCACTTTCTGCAGCTCCCGGTAGTTGTCGAAGATGTAGGGCAGGTCGAAGACCTCGAAGGCGGGCACGCCCAGGGGACCGAACTTCGCGAGCGAGGGCGCGAGCATCTGCACCGCGCCCAGGCTCAGGGCCTCCATTTCCTCCTTGTCCTTGTAGAGCTGGCTGTTGGGGTAGACCTCGACTTTCACGCGCCCGCGGGTGCGCTCCTCGGCGAGCCGCTTGAAGTAGTCCGCGGCCTTGCCCTTCGGCGTTTCGGTGGCGACCACGTGGCTGAACTTGATGACGATGGGGCGCTGCGCGGACGCGGCGCCGGCGAGGAGGGTGGCCGCGGCGGCCGCGGCGATGAAAGTCCTGCGAATCACGGTGCTAGACCTCGCGCGAGGCGAATCAAGGCGAAGGGCCCCTGCGGAAAGGGGCCACGATGAGGCCATCGTGTACCGGTTCGCCGCAGCCGGGGATGGTGGATTTCCACATTCCCGTTTACAGGGCGTCGCCGGGGCGAGACGATAGCCGGGTGTCCCTCGCCACGCTACCGCCCCCGGCCGGTCCCGCGACCGCCGCCCCGCCCGCCCGCCCGGCGTCCAGGATGTGGCGGCGGCTGCGCTGGTGGATCCCGGGCGTCATCGTCGTGCTGCTGCTCGGCGCGACCTCGTTTCTCCTGACGCTCTCCGACCTGCACGAGCGCGCCGAGGCGGGCAACCAGCTCGTGGCCGACACGCTGTGGGTCCGGCAGTCGCTCACGTTCCAGCTCGAGCGCGAGGCCGAAGCGCTGCAGCTCATCGCCTCCGACTTGGCCGCCGGGAACCTGACGCGCGGCGCGCTCGAGGCGCAGCTGCAGGTCTTCCTGCGCCGCGGTCGCGAGTCGCTCGTGGTCGCGCTCATGACGCAGGGCGCGCAGTCCTCGGAGATCCTCGCCCGGGACGCCTCGATCTCGGGCATGGACCCGCTGGGGGCCACGCCGTCGGCCGCGATCGAGGCCGCGATGGCCAAGGCGCTGCGCAGCGGCGAAGCGGTCTTCGGCCCGCCCTTCGCGGCGCCGTGGGGCGCGGGGCTGGTGCTGGTGGCTCCCGTGAAGGGCGCGACGCAGTCCTTCCTCGTGGCCGTCTACTGGCTCGAGCGCGCGCTCGACGGGATGGTGCCGTGGTCCTTCGCGCAGTCGCACGAGGTGACGCTCTCGGACGTGACCGGCACGGTGCACGCGCGCCGGGCTTCCGCGGGCCGCGGACGGGGCGTCTACACGCACCAGACGCCGCTCGAGATTCCCGGCACGACGCTGGTCCTGGGAACCGACAGCCTGCGCGGGCCGCCGGACTGGATCACGAACGTGATCCGGGGCGGGACGGTGGCGCTCGCGATCCTGCTCGTCTGGAGCCTGTGGGCGCTGTGGCGGGACGTGCAGCGCCGCGTTGCGGCGGAGCACCGGCTGCGCGAGGAAGTGGCGTTCCGGCGCGCGATGGGAGACTCCGCGGTGATCGGGCTGCGCGCGCGCGACCTGGACGGGCGCGTGACCTTCGTGAACCCGGCGTTCTGCCGCATGGTGGGGCTGCCGGAGGAAGCGCTGGTGGGGCACGGGCCACCGATGCCCTACTGGATCCCCGAGCGCGCCGACGAGTACCAGCGTCGCGTCGACCAGGTGCTCTCCGGCCAGGCGAGCGCGGCGCCCTTCGAGACGGAGTTCCGGCGCGCCGACGGCGAGCGCTTCCCGGTGGTGATCTACGACGCGCCGCTGCGCGACGCCGACGGGCGCCAGACCGGCTGGATGAGCTCCATCCTCGACGCGACGGAGGAGAAGAACGCCGAGGAACGCGAGCGCCTGCAGCACGAGCGCCTGCAGACGGCCGCGCGCCTCACCACCATGGGCGAGATGGCCTCCTCGCTCGCCCACGAGCTGAACCAGCCCCTGGGCGCCATCGCGAGCTACCTCGCGGGATCGATCAACCTGATCGAGCGCGGGGGCGCCAGCGCCGACGATCTCGGCCCGGCGCTCGCCAAGGCGAGCCAGCAGGCGCAGCGCGCGGGCCAGGTGATCCGCCGCGTGCACGAGTTCGTGCGCAAACGCGAACCGCAGCGCGTGGCGCTCGACGCCGGGCGGCTCCTCGAGGAATGCCGCGCGTTGGTCGAGCTGCAGGCGCGGCGCACCGGCGCCCACATCAGCGTGGAGGTCGAGCCCGGCCTCGCGCCCATCGTGGGCGATTCGGTCATGCTCGAGCAGGTGATCCTGAACCTCACGCGAAACGCGATCGAGGCGATGGCGGAGGTGGACCCCGGCCGGCGCGTCCTCGCGATCGCCGCGCGCCGCGGCGAGGCGGGCGGTGCGCGCATCAGCGTGCGCGACCGCGGCACGGGCATCCCCGACTCGGTGGCCGAGCAGCTCTTCTCGCCCTTCTTCACGACCAAGGCCGAGGGCATGGGCATGGGGCTTTCCATCTGCCGCTCGATCGTGGAGGCCCACGGCGGCAAGCTCGCCTTCGAGCGGCACGACCTCGGCACGGAGTTCCACATGCAGTTCCCGCCGCCGTGATCCACGTCGTCGACGACGAGGAGCCGATCCGGGACGCGCTCGCGTGGCTGCTGCGCTCGCGCGACCTCGCCTGCCGCACCTTCGCCTCGGCCGAGGAGTTCCTCGCCTTCGTCGAGGCGGGAAGCGCCGACGGGTCCAAGCCCGGGGCGCTGCTCCTGGACGTGCGCATGAGCGGCCTGGGCGGGCTCGAGCTCTTCGAGCGCCTGGGCGAGGAGGGGCGGCTCGCCGCGTGGCCGGTCGTCTTCCTCACCGGCCACGGCGACGTGCCGATGGCGGTCGAGGCGTTGAAGCGCGGCGCGTTCGATTTCGTCGAGAAGCCCTTCAACGACAATTCCCTCGCCGACCGGCTCATCGCCGCGCTCGAGGAGTCGCGCCGGCGCATCGGGGAGATGCGCGAGAAGGGGCTGCTCGACGGGCGACTCGCCGCCCTCACGGCCCGCGAGCGCGAGGTCCTCGACTTGATCGTCGAAGGGCACTACAACAAGGTGATCGCCGACCGGCTGGGCATCGCCATGCGCACGGTGGAGGTCTACCGCGCGCGCGTCTTCGAGAAGATGGGCGTGAAGAGCGCGGTGGAGCTCGCCCGCGTGCTCGGCGAGAGAGGCGAGGCGTGACTCACATCCGGTCGGGAAGCCAGGTGACGATCGCGGGGAAGAAGTAGATCAGCGCCACGGCGGCGACCAGCAACGCGAAGAGCGGCAGCGTCACGCGCGCGATCCACGGGATCTGCCTGCCCGTCATGCCCTGCAGCACGAAGAGGTTGAAGCCCACGGGCGGGGTGATCTGCGCCATCTCCACCACGATCACGGTGAATATCCCGAACCAGATGAGGTCGATGCCGGCGGCCTGGATGGTGGGCAGGATCACGCCCATCGTGAGCACCACCATCGAGATGCCGTCGAGGAAGCAGCCCAGCACGATGTAGAAGAGCGCCAGGGCGAAGAGGAGCCAGAAGGGCGTGAGCCCGAGGCCGGTGATGTACTCCGCGAGGTGGCGCGGCAGCCCGATGTAGCCCATGGAGAGCGTGAGAAAGGCCGCGCCCGCGAGGATGAGCGCGATCATGCAGTACAGGCGCGTGGCCCCCATGAGGCTCTCCGCGAAGACCTTCAGGCTCATCGAGCCCTGCGCCCAGGAAAGGGCCAGCGCGCCGACCACGCCCAGCGCCGCGGCCTCCGTGGCCGTGGCGATGCCGACGTAGATGGAGCCCAGCACCAGCAGGATGAGGGTGAGCGCCGGGAATGAGGTGGCGGGAGGCGCGCAGCTTCGCGCCGAAGGAGAGCGGCGCGTCGGGGGCGGGATGCGGTGCGGGAAGACGAGCGACCACGCGACGGTGTAGCCCATGAAGAGCCCCGCGATGAGCAGCCCCGGCAGCACGCCCGCGATGAAGAGCTTGGTGATCGAGACCTCGGCCGTGACCCCGTAGACGATCATGATGATGGAGGGCGGGATGAGCAGCCCCAGCGTGCCGGCGCCGGCCAGGGTGCCGACGGTCATGTCCTCGGGATAGCCGCGCTTCTTCAGCTCCGGCAGCGTCATCTTGCCGATGGTCGCGCAGGTGGCCGCACTCGAGCCCGAAACCGCCGCGAAAAGCGTGCAGCCGATGATGTTCGTGTGCAGGAGCCTGCCCGGCAGGCGCTGCAGCCACGGCGAGAGGCCGCGGAACATGTCCTCGGAGAGCTTGGTGCGGAAGAGGATCTCGCCCATCCACAGGAAGAGCGGCAGGGCGGTGAGGGTCCACGACGACATCGACCCCCAGACCGTGACCGCCATGGCGTCGCCCACGGGCCGGATGGTGAAGAGCTCCATGCCGATCCAGGCCACGCCCAGGAGCGCGATCCCGATCCAGAGCCCGCTCGCGAGCAGCACGAAGAGGAGTGCGACGAGGAGGGCGGTGATGGCGAGATCCATGGCGCGCTACTCCCGGAGCCCCGTTCCGGAGCCTGCCGCGGCGGACGGGTGGCGCCCGCGAAGGTGCAGCACGAGCTCGTCCACCATCGCCACCGCGAGGATGATCGCGCCCGCCGCCATCGCGATCTGGGGAACCCACAGCGGAGTCGCGTCGTTGCCCTGCGAGATGTCGTTGAACACGTGCGACTGCCACGCCAGGCGCACGCTGTAGTACGCCACCACGGTGCAGAAGAAGATGCCCGCGGCGTGGGACCACAGCTCGAGGGCGCGGGTCACGCGCGTGCCGGAACGCTGCAGGAAGAGGGTCACGCGGATGTGCTCGCCGCGCTTCAGGGTGTGGGCGAGCGCGAGGAAGGCCGCCGCCGCCATGCAGTAGCCCGCGTAGGCGTCGGAGCCGCGCAGGTTGAATCCCAGGAGCCGGCCGAGCACGCTCGCGAGCACCATCGCGAGCACGCCCACCATGAAAAACGCCGCGGCCCAGGCCGCGGCGTCGTAGAGCAGGTCGAGGCCCTTGCGCATCAGGAAGCCCCGCCCCCGGCGGGAACGGGCCGGGGGAAGGGTTCGTGGCGCCCGGCCTCGGCCCGCGTCACTTGCGGAAGGCTTCGATGATCGCCTTGCCGTCCGGGCCGGCGTTCTTCAGCCACTCCTCGGTCATGGTCGCGCCGATCTTCTGGAAATCGGCCTTCAGTTGCGCCGAGGGAAGCGAGACGTTCATGCCGTTCTTCTTCAACTCGCCCAGGTAGAACATGGTCTTCGCTTCCGATGCCTTCCAGCCCCGCGTCTCGGCGTCCAGGGCCGCACCGGTGACCGCGTCGCGCGTGGCCTTGTCGAGCGCCTCGAAGGCCTTGCGATTGACGAACACGATGTTCTTCGGGAGCCAGGCCTGCGTGTCGTAGTAGTTCTTCACCACTTCCCACGCCTTGGTGTCGTAGCCCGTGGCGCCCGAGGTGATGTTGGCGTTCACCGCGCCCGTGGCCATGGCCTGCGCGAGCTCCGCGGCCTGGATCGTGACCGGCTGGGCGCCCGCGAGCTCCGCGATCCGCGAGGTCGCCGGGTTGTAGGCGCGCATCTTCAGGCCCTTCATGTCGGCGATGGAGTCCAGGGGCTTGGTGGAATAGATGCCCTGCGGCGGCCACGGGACCGCGTAGAGCACGACCATGCCCTGCTTGGCGAATCGGTCCTCGATCGCCGTGCGGGAGGCCTTCCAGAGCTTGGCGGCCGCGATGAAGCTCGTGGCCAGGAAAGGCACGGAATCGACGCCGAAGATCGGGTCCTCGTTGGAGTAGCCGGAGATGAGGATCTCGCCCGCCTGGGCCTGCCCGCCCTGGACGGCGCGCTTGATCTCGGGCGCCTTGAAGAGGGAGGCGCCGGGGTGCACGGTGATCTTCAGCTTCCCGCCGCTCGCCTTCTCCACGTCGGCCGCGAACTGGACGATGTTCTCGGTGTGGAAGTTGGTCGCGGGATAGGGTGTGGGCATGTCCCACTTGGTCTGTGCCGCGGCGCCGAGCGAGACGGCCAGCGCAAGGGCGCCCGACAGGGCGTGGATCGATCGCATAGGGGTTCTCCGGGAAGGGGGGTCGTGGCCTCTCCACGGTAGCTACCGGGCGGCGCCCTTGTCAATTCATTGACACCGCATGGCCGCGGGGCCACATTGGCGCCTCGACGCAATTCCCCCCCATGAGCAAGACCACTCCCGGACGCTGGCAGTTCTGGATCGACCGCGGCGGCACGTTCACGGACGTCGTCGCCCGCCGCCCGGACGGCGGCATCTCCACCCACAAGCTGCTTTCGGAGAACCCGGAGCGTTACCGCGACGCGGCGCTCGCCGCCATCCGCCACTTCCTCGGCGTGGGCGCGGGCGAGGCGATTCCCGTAGAGCGCATCGAGGCCGTGAAGATGGGCACCACGGTCGCCACCAACGCGCTGCTCGAGCGCAAGGGCGAGGCGACGGTGCTCTTCATCACGCGCGGCTTCCGCGACCAGCTGCGCATCGCCTACCAGAACCGGCCGCGGATCTTCGACCGCCACATCCGGCTGCCCGAGCTCCTCTACCGCAAGGTGGTGGAGGTCGACGAGCGCGTGGGCGCCCGCGGCGAGGCCGTGGCGCCGCTTGACGAGGCGCTCGCGCGGCGCGACCTCGCCGCGGCCTTCGCCGAGGGCTACCGGTCGGTCGCCATCGTCTTCCTGCACGGCTACCGCTTCCCGGTCCACGAAGCGCGCGTGGCCGCGCTCGCGCGCGAGGCGGGATTCACGCAGGTGTCGGCCTCCCACGAAGCGAGCCCGCTCATGAAGATCGTCTCGCGCGGGGACACGACGGTGGTGGACGCGTACCTGTCGCCGATCCTGCGACGCTACGTGGAGCAGGTGGCGGGAGAGCTGCCCGGTGCGCGGCTCATGTTCATGCAGTCCTCCGGCGGCTTGACCGACGCGCACCGCTTCCAGGGCAAGGACTCGATCCTCTCGGGACCGGCGGGTGGCATCGTGGGCATGGTGAAGACGGCGGAGAGCGCGGGTTTCGGCAAGGTGATCGGCTTCGACATGGGGGGAACCTCCACCGACGTGTCCCACTACGCCGGGGAGCTCGAGCGCGAGTTCGACACGCTGGTCGCGGGCGTGCGCATGCGCGCGCCGATGATGGCGATCCACACCATCGCGGCCGGCGGCGGCTCGGTGCTGCAGTTCGACGGGCAACGCCAGCGAGTGGGGCCCGACTCGGCGGGCGCGAATCCGGGCCCGGCCTGCTATCGCCGCGGCGGGCCGCTCGCCGTCACCGACTGCAACGTGATGCTCGGCAAGATCCAGCCGGCCTTCTTCCCGAAGGTGTTCGGGCCGTCGGGCGACGAACCCCTCGACGCCGCCGTGGTGCGGGAGAAATTCGCCGGGCTCGCCGGCGAGATCGCGCGGGCCACGGGCCGCGCGCAGTCGCCGGAGGAAGTCGCCGAGGGGTTCCTGAAGATCGCCGTGGCGAACATGGCGAACGCCATCAAGTTCATCAGCGTCCAGCGCGGCCACGACGTGACCGAGTACACGCTCGCCTGCTTCGGCGGCGCCGGCGGCCAGCACGCCTGCCTCGTGGCCGACGAGCTGGGGATGACGCAGGTCTACATCCATCCGCTGGCGGGCGTGCTCTCCGCCTACGGCATGGGGCTCGCGCAGGTTCGCGCGCTGCGCGAGGAGGCGGTGGAGCGCCGCCTCGAGGAGGCGCAGGCCGAGCTCGAGGAGAGGACGGCGCGCCTCGGAGAGGCTTGCGCCGCGGAGCTCGGTGCCCAGGGAGCCGCGGTCGAGCGCGTCGACAGGCGCGTCCACTTGAAGTACGAGGGCACCGACACGGCGCTCGCCGTGGCACTCGGCGCGGGGCAGGCCATGCGCGCGGAATTCGAGCGCCTCTACCGCGCGCGCTTCAGCTTTCTCATGCCGGACCGCGCGCTCATCGCCGAAGCGGTGTCGGCCGAGGCCGTCGGCCGCTCCGACGCCCCCGAGGAGCGCGTGGACGACGGCAAGGCGGGGCTGCCGCCCGCGACGCCGCTCGAGCACGTGGAGATGACGAGCGGCGGCGAGCTCCACCGCACGCCGGTCTTCGACCGCGACGCGCTCGGGCCGGGCGCGCGCGTTCCGGGCCCGGCGATCATCGCCGAGCAGAACGCCACCACGGTCGTCGAGCCGGGATGGGAAGCCGAGGTCACGGCGCTCGACCACCTGGTGCTGCGCCGCGTCGCCGCGCGGCGCGTGCGCTACGCCGCGGGCACGCAGGCCGACCCGGTCATGCTGGAGGTCTTCAACAACCTTTTCATGTCGGTGGCCGAGCAGATGGGGGTACGGCTCGCCCAGACCGCCTACTCCGTCAACATCAAGGAGCGGCTCGACTTCTCCTGCGCGCTCTTCGACGCCGAGGGGAACCTGATCGCCAACGCGCCGCACATGCCCGTGCACCTGGGGTCCATGGGCGAATCGATCAGGACCGTGATCGCGAAGAACGCGGGGAGGATGCGCGCGGGCGACGTCTACGTGCTGAACGACCCCTACAACGGCGGCACGCACCTGCCGGACGTGACCGTGATCACGCCGGTGTTCGACGAACCCGGGCGCGAGATCCTCTTCTACGTCGGCTCCCGCGGCCACCACGCCGACATCGGCGGCATCACGCCGGGCTCGATGCCGCCCTTCTCGCGCACCATCGAGGAGGAGGGCGTGCTGCTGGACAACGTGAAGCTCGTGGAGGACGGCAGGATGCTCGAGGCCGAGATGCGCCGCCTGCTCGCGTCGGCGCGCTATCCCGCGCGAAACCCCGACCAGAACATCGCGGACCTGCGCGCGCAGGTGGCCGCCAACGAGAAGGGCGTGCAGGAGCTGCGCCGCATGGTGGCCCACTTCGGCCTGGACGTCGTGAAGGCCTACATGCGCCACGTGCAGGACAACGCCGAGGAGTGCGTGCGGCGCGTGATCGGCGTGCTGAAGGACGGCGAGTTCGCGTGCGAGATGGACAACGGCGCCGTGATCCGCGTGAAGATCGCGATCGGAGGCGACCGCCGCAGCGCCGTCATCGACTTCGCCGGCACGAGCGCGCAACTGGAGAGCAACTTCAACGCCCCCTCCGCGGTGGTCTACGCCGCCGTGCTCTACGTCTTCCGCACCCTGGTGGACGACGACATACCGCTCAACGCCGGGTGCCTGAAGCCCCTGGAGGTGAGGATCCCCGAAGGCTCGATGCTCAATCCGCGCCCGCCCGCGGCGACGGTGGCCGGCAACGTCGAGACCTCCCAGTGCATCACCGACGCGCTCTACGGCGCGCTCGGGGTCATGGCCGCCTCCTACGGAACCATGAACAACTTCACCTTCGGCAACGAGCGCTACCAGTACTACGAGACGATCTCGGGCGGCACCGGCGCGGGGCCGGGGTTTCCCGGCACCGATACGGTGCAGGCGCACATGACCAACTCGCGCCTGACGGATCCCGAGGTCCTCGAGTGGCGCTATCCGGTGCGGGTGGACTCCCACGCGATCCGCGCGGGCAGCGGCGGGCGCGGGCAATGGAACGGCGGCAACGGCGCCACCCGCAGGATCCGCTTCCTCGAGCCCATGACCGCCGCGATCCTCGCGGGCCACCGCCGCGTTCCGCCCTACGGCATGGCCGGCGGCCTCGCCGGCCAGGTCGGGCGCAACTGGGTCGAGCGCGCAAACGGCACGCGCACCGAATTGGGCTTCGCCGACGAGACCGAGGTCGGAGCCGGCGATGTCTTCGTGATCGAGACGCCGGGCGGCGGCGGATTCGGGCCGCCGGCGGAATAGACGGGCATCCCGCGCCTGCCTGATCCAGCGCAAGGATCGCTCGCAGGCGCGTGGCACATTTCTTGTTGAGTGGCTGCAGGCGCGTGAATTGCGCCGCGATTGCCGTTGTAGCCGCGCAGCGACGCAACTTGTGCGAAATATCGCTTTGTCGCGCAACGCGCCGCGTATAAAATAGGCGCCTTTTCCGCGGCTCACAAACCGACTACAAACGCCGTGAAGATCGGATCCATTTCCCTCCGGAACAACCTCGTGGTCGCGCCCATGGCTGGCGTGACGGACAGGCCTTTCCGCCAGCTTTGCAAGAAGATGGGCGCGGGGATGGCCGTCTCCGAGATGGTCGCGTCCAATTCCCTCCTGTGGGGCTCGGAAAAGACGATCCGTCGCGGCAACCACGAGGGCGAGGTCGAGCCGAAGGTCATCCAGATCGCGGGCTCCGACCCGGCGATGCTCGCCGAGGCAGCGAAATACAACGTCGACAGCGGCGCCCAGATCATCGACATCAACATGGGCTGCCCGGCCAAGAAGATCTGCAACGTGGCCGCGGGCTCGGCGCTCCTGAAGGACGAGCCCCTCGTCGCGCGCATCGTGGAGGCCGTGGTCCGGGCGGTGGCCGTGCCGGTCACCCTCAAGTTCCGCACCGGCTGGAACCTGGAGAACCGCAACGCCCTCGCGATCGCCCGCATCGCGGAGCAAAGCGGCATCGCCGCCATCGCGCTCCACGGGCGCACGCGCGCCTGCATGTACACGGGCGAGGCCGAGTACGACACCATCCGCGCGGTGAAGGCCGCGGTGTCGATCCCGGTCATGGCCAACGGCGACATCGATTCGCCGGAGAAGGCGAAGCACGTGCTCGAGTACACCGGGGCGGACGCCGTGATGATCGGCCGGGCCGCCCAGGGGCGGCCGTGGATCTTCCGGGAGATCGCGCATTTCCTGGCCACCGGCGAGCACCTGCCGCCGCCCGAGACCGCGGAGATCCGCGAAGTCCTCCTGGGCCATCTCGACGATCTCTACGCCTTTTACGGTCTCGAGCGCGGCGCGAAGGTGGCGCGCAAGCACATCGCCTGGTACACGAAGGGATTGAAGAACTCCGCCCTCTTCCGCGCCCGCATGAACCAGCTCCAGAGCGCCGGAGAACAGCTCGACGCCGTCCGCCTCTTCTTCGACGGCCTTGCCGAGCGCTCCGAGCGCCTCGAATACGACGATGAGGTGGCCCTTGCAGCCTAGAACCCATGCCCGAGCCGCCGCCAGGGCGGAAGCCGTCGAGCGCGAGAACGAACTGTCCACGACCGTGCGCAAGATGATGAAGCAGTACTTCAAGGATCTCGACGGCGAGAAGACCTGCGGCATCTACAACATGGTCGTCAACTGCGTCGAGCGGCCGCTGCTGGAGGTGGTGATGAACCACGCGCGGGGCAACCAGACGCGCGCCGCCGAGCTGCTCGGCATCAACCGCAACACGCTCCGCAAGAAACTGCAGGAACACGGCATCGACTGAGCCGTTCGTCCTGCGCACCCGAGGACGGGCGATGCAAGAAGACCAGATCCGAATCCGGCGCGCGCTGCTGAGCGTCTCCGACAAGACCGGCGTCGTCGAGTTCGCGAAGGCGCTTGCCGCGCACGGCGTCGAGATCCTCTCCACCGGCGGCACGGCGAAACTCCTCGCCGCGAGCGGGCTCCCCGTCATCGAGGTGGGCGACTACACGGGCTTCCCCGAGATGATGGACGGCCGCGTGAAGACGCTGCACCCGAAGGTGCACGGCGGCATCCTCGCCCGGCGCGACCTTCCCGATCACGTGGCGGCCATGAAGAGCCACGGCATCGCGCCCATCGACCTGGTGGTGGTGAACCTCTACCCGTTCGCGCGGACCGTGGCCGCGCCCGGCTGCACGATGGACGACGCGATCGAGAACATCGACATCGGCGGCCCCGCGATGGTGCGCGCCGCGGCCAAGAACCACGCCTTCGTCGCGATCGTGACCGACCCGGGCGACTACGCGGACCTTGCGGGGAAGCTGAAGGCGAGCGGCGGCAAGCTCGCGTTCGCCGACCGCTACGCGCTCGCCGCGAAGGCCTACGGCCACACCGCCGAGTACGACGGGATGATCTCCTCCTGGCTCTCGGCGAGGAACGAGAAGGGCGTCGCACGCGAGTTCCCGGACCGGCTGAACCTCCAGTACGGGCTCGCGCAGACGCTGCGCTACGGCGAGAACCCGCACCAGTCGGCCGCGTTCTACACCGAGCGCGACCCCGCCGAGGGGACGCTCTCGCGCTTCCGCCAGCTGCAGGGCAAGGAGCTTTCCTACAACAACATCGCGGACGCGGACGCGGCCTGGGAATGCTGCCGAACGTTCGACGTGCCGGTGTGCGTGATCGTGAAGCACGCGAACCCCTGCGGCGTGGCCATCGCGCCGACGCCGCTGGAGGCCTACCGGCGAGCCTTCCTCACGGATCCCACGTCCGCCTTCGGCGGCATCATCGCCTTCAACCGGCCGGTGGACGGGCCGGCGGCGGAGGCGGTCTCGAAGCAGTTCGCGGAGGTCGTCATCGCGCCCGGCTACGACGGGGAGGCGAGGAAGGTCTTCGCGGCCAGGCAGAACCTGCGGCTGCTCGAGATCGGTCTCGCCCGCGACTTCAACCGCCTCGACATGAAGCGGGTGGGCGGCGGGCTCCTCGTGCAGGGCCCGGACGCGTTCGACGTCGCCGGGCTTCGCGTCGTCACCCGGCGCAGGCCCACCGAGGCCGAGATGAACGACCTCATCTTCGCGTTCCGCGTGGCCCGGTTCGTGAAGTCGAACGCCATCGTCTTCTGCGGCGACGGCATGACGCTCGGCGTGGGCGCGGGGCAGATGAGCCGCGTCGACTCGACGCGCATCGCCGCGATCAAGGCGAAGCATGCCGGGCTCTCGCTCGCCGGGTCGGTCGCGGCTTCCGACGCGTTCTTTCCCTTCCGCGACGGCCTCGACGTGATCGCGAAGGCGGGCGCCCGGGCGGTGATCCAGCCCGGGGGGAGCCTGCGCGACGAGGAAGTCATCGCCGCGGCCGACGGGCACGGCATCGCCATGGTCGTCACCGGCATGCGCCACTTCCGCCACTGAGGCCCGCGCCGTGAAGCTCCTCGTCATCGGCTCGGGCGGTCGCGAGCACGCGCTCGCGTGGAAGCTCGCGAAATCCCCGCGCGTCTCCCGGGTGCTCGTGGCGCCGGGCAACGCCGGCACGGCGCGCGAGGAGGGGGTCGTGAACGTGGGCGCGACCACCAACGCCGAGCTCGTGGCGCTCGCGAAGGACGAGCAGGTCGGGCTCACGGTCGTGGGGCCGGAGGCGCCGCTCGCCGCGGGCGTGGTGGACGCCTTCCGCGCCGAGGGGCTCGCGATCTTCGGGCCGACGAAGGCCGCCGCGCAGCTCGAGTCGTCCAAGGACTTCGCCAAGCGCTTCATGGCGCGCCACGGCATTCCCACCGCGCACCACGCCACCTTCACGGAGGCGAAGGCCGCCCACGCGCACGTCGACGCGAAGGGCGCGCCCATCGTCATCAAGGCCGACGGGCTGGCCGCCGGCAAGGGCGTGGTCGTCGCCATGACGCCCGAGGAGGCCCACGAGGCGATCGACGCCATGCTCGCCGGCAGCGGCATGGGCGAGGCGGGCCACCGTGTGGTGATCGAGGAGTTCATGGCCGGCGAGGAAGCGAGCTTCATCGTCATGGCCGACGGCGCGAACGCGCTCGCCTTCGCCTCCACCCAGGACCACAAGCGCATCCACGACGGCGACCGCGGCCCCAACACCGGCGGCATGGGCGCCTACTCGCCCGCGCCCGTGGTCACGCCGGAGGTGCACGCGCGCGCGATGCGCGAGGTGATCGCGCCCGCGCTCAGGGGCATGGCGCAGGAGGGCATGCCCTACACCGGCTTTCTCTACGCCGGCCTCATGATCGACGGCCGCGGCGCCCTGCGCGTGGTGGAGTTCAACTGCCGGCTGGGCGACCCCGAGACGCAGCCCATCCTGATGCGGCTGAAGAGCGACTTCCTCGACCTGCTCGACCACGCCGTCGCCGGCACGCTCGACCGCGTGGAGGCCGAGTGGGATCGCCGCGCGGCCCTCGGCGTGGTGCTCGCCGCCGCCGGCTATCCGCAGGCGCCCCGCAAGGGCGACGAGATCACGGGTCTGCCGCCGGCGCAGGACGACTGCCACGTCTTCCATGCCGGCACGGCGCAGGACGACGGCAAGGTCGTCACGGCGGGCGGGCGCGTGCTCTGCGTCACCGCGCTCGGCGACAAGGTGAGCCTCGCCGCGGAGCGCGCCTACGAGGTGGTGGCGGGCATCCACTTCGAGGGCATGCAGTACCGGCGCGACATCGGCCACCGCGCCATCCACCGGAAGTAGCCCTCACCCCGGCCCTCTCCCGGAGGGAGAGGGAGATTTCCGGCGCTCCGCGATGACCCTGCTCCCTTCTCCCTCCGGGAACGGGAAATCTCTCGCGCTCCGTGGCGCGCCTTCTCCCCTCTCCCTCCGGGAGAGGGGTCGGGGGTGAGGGTAAACTCGCCCGCCATGGACATCGAAGCGGTCAGGAACTACCTCACGGGCCTGCAGGAGCGCATCGTCGGCCGGTTCGCCGAGCTCGACGGGAAGCCCTTCCTGCGCGACGCATGGGAGCGGCCCGAGGGCGGCGGCGGCGTCTCGCGCCTCATCGAGGAAGGCAATCTCCTGGAGCGCGGCGGCGTGGGTTTCTCGCACGTGCTCGGCACGAAGCTGCCGCCCTCGGCCACCGAGCACCGCCCCGACCTCGCGGGCCGGCCCTGGGAGGCGATGGGGGTGTCGCTCGTCTTCCACCCGCGCAATCCCCACGTGCCCACCGTGCACATGAACGTGCGCTTCTTCGGGGCGAAGTCGCCCGACGGGGACCCCGCGAAGGCCGTGTGGTGGTTCGGCGGCGGCATGGACCTCACGCCCTACTACGGCGTCGAGGAGGACTGCGCGCATTTCCACCGCGTCAACCGCGAGGCGCTCGACGCCATCGACCCGGCGCTGCATCCGCGCTTCAAGAAGTGGTGCGACGAGTACTTCTTCAACAAGCATCGCGGCGAGCCGCGGGGCATCGGCGGCACCTTCTTCGACGATTTCAACGAGCCGGGCTTCGAGAAGAGCTTCGCGATCCAGCGCGCCGTGGGCGAGGCCTTCCTGCCCGCATACGTGCCGATCGTCGAGCGCCGCCGCGACCTGCCTTTCGGCGAGCGCGAGCGCGACTTCCAGGCGTACCGGCGCGGCCGCTACGTGGAGTTCAACCTCGTGTGGGACCGCGGCACGCACTTCGGGCTGCAGTCGGGCGGGCGCACGGAATCGATCCTCATGTCGCTGCCGCCGGTGGTGAAGTGGCGCTACGACTGGAAGCCCGCGCCGGGGACGCCCGAGGCGAAGCTCTACACGGACTTCCTCGTCCCGAGGGACTGGGCCTGAGCGCTCTTACGGCCCGTCCCGCTCAACGACCGAACAGCCCGAGGAGGGCTATCGCGATGACGGGCAGGACCAGGAAGAGCGCGAAGAAGGCCGCCAGGACCAGCAGGGCCAGCTTGAGCGTCCTGCCGCCACCCCATGACGTCAGCCTTCGGGCCATCGCCAGGTCCTCGGGGGAGAGCGCCTTCAGCTGCTCGCGCTGGTGGGGCAGCAGCTTTCCCGCGGGAAAGGCGAGCCCCCGGCTGATGGCGTCGAGCGCTTCCGTTTGCTCCGGCGATTCGCCGTCCTTGAGGGCGAGCAACTCATCCCGCGGTGCGGGTCCGAGATAGAGTTCGATGGCGGACGGTGAGGCGAACAACTTGTCCGCCGGCCAGGCGGAAAGGCGCCAGTGGTACGCCTGGAGCGGGTCGCCGAACAAGATCAGCGGCGGCGGGCCGGAAGCATCGACGAAGTTCTGAGGCGCCGAGGCCGGAACGTCGAACCGGAACGGCAGGTTCCAGCCGCGGCCATCGGGGACCACCCTGACTTTCCTCTCCTCGAAGTAAGCCGTTTCCTTCTGATCCTTGCCGTCGCGGCGGTAAGGGCGATAGCAGTGAAGGGTGACGGTGAACATGTCTCCCGCCGCGGCTTCCGCAGCGAGCCACAGCCTGCCCTCCACGGGGCGCCCGACCCGCAGGGGCGAGGACTTCAGCTCCAGCCTCGCCTTGCCGTCGCCGGTTTCGTCGGGGAGCTGGCGGCGTGGAGGCGCGACCCAATGGCTCAGGTACCTGAGCGAGGCGATGCACAGGAAGGCCGCCACCACGCCGGCGGCAATCAGCCCGTTGGGCGAGACCAGGTCCCGGGCGAGCTGCATCGGCGTGACCGTGAGGGGCAACCGCGAATGCCCGGCCGCCCACAGCACCCAGGCAAATGCCCTGTCGGTTTCGTTCCACGCCGTCCATACCCAGTACGCCAGCAACGCGCCGGGCACGCCCAGGATCACGGCACCCAGCACGCGGGAGGTTGCGGTTGCGGGCATCTCGATCCGGGGCGAAGGGGCTTGCGAAGGGGGGCGAGCGCGAGGCGCCGCTCACGCTACTCCGAATGGCCTACGCCGGCAATTCGAGGGCCCCGGTCGCCGGCGCGTCTCCGCCGCTGGAGCCAGGCGGCCGAAAGGCCTTGGTGATCCGCCATTCTTCGCGTATAGTGCCGCCTGCTGCGGTGCAGCATGAAGGCAAGTCGCACCGCAATCGTTCATCGTCCCTGACCTCCCCGGAAGAGGAAAGTCTCTCTTCCCGCAGCAGTTCCCCAAGGGTTTCCTCCCCAAGGATTGCGAAATCGGTTGGTGCCGGTGTCTTGGCCTGCCGACTTCTCGCGCCCTTTCCATCCGCGGCTCGTGAGTGCCCCGTTTCCGACGACGGGCGGCGTGTCTTTTTTCGCAATCGCCGTTCGCAGCGCGTCCTCCGGAAGGGTCGTGCAGGAAAACAGCTCACCATGAAATTCGATTCCCTGGGCCTTGTGGCCCCCCTCTGCCAGGCCGTCGCCGCGGCAGGCTACACCGACCCCACGCCGGTGCAGGCGCGCGTGATTCCCGAAGCGATGGCCGGCCGCGACCTGATGGTCTCGTCGCAGACGGGCAGCGGCAAGACCGCCGCCTTCATGCTCCCGGCGCTGCAGCTCCTCACCGAGGCGCACCCCGCGCACGGCCGTGGGCCGCGCGTGCTGGTCCTCGTGCCCACGCGCGAGCTCTCGATGCAGGTCACCAAGGCCGCCGAGACCTATGGCCGCAACCTTGGTCGCGTGAAGGTCGTCTCCATCGTGGGCGGCATGCCCTACCCGGCGCAGAACCGGCTCCTCCAGGCCGGCGTCGACATCCTCGTGGCCACCCCCGGGCGGCTCCTCGACCAGATGCAGTCGGGCCGCGTCGACCTCTCGCGCCTGCAGGTGCTGGTGCTCGACGAAGCCGACCGCATGCTCGACATGGGCTTCAAGGACGACCTCGAGGCGATCGTCGCGCGCATGCCCGCGAAGCGCCAGACGCTGCTCTTCTCGGCCACGCTCGACGGCAACATCGCGCGCCTGGCCCGCGCGATGCTCCAGGATCCCGTGCGCATCGAGATCGACAGCCAGAACGCGCGCCACGAGAACATCGTGCAGCGCATGCACTTCGCCGACGACATGGGCCACAAGAACCGGCTCCTGAACCACCTGCTGCGCGACGTCGAGATGAACCAGGCGATCGTGTTCACCGCGACCAAGCGCTCGGCCGACGAACTGGCCCTCGACCTGCATTCCAAGGGCTTCGCCGTGGCGGCGCTGCACGGCGACATGAACCAGGGGGCGCGCACGCGCACGCTGCAGGCGCTGCACCGCGGCCGGCTTCGCGTGCTGGTGGCCACCGACGTCGCCGCGCGCGGCATCGATGTCCACGGCATCTCGCACGTCATCAACTACGACCTGCCGCGCCAGGCCGAGGACTACGTGCACCGCATCGGCCGCACGGGCCGCGCGGGGCGCAACGGCACCGCGATCAGCCTGGTCAACTCGCGCGAGCACGCACAGGTGCGCACCATCGAGCGCTTCACCTCGCAGTCGATCCCGGTGGGCGTGATCGAGGGGCTGGAGCCCAAGGTGCGCGCCTTCTCGAGGCCCGCCGGGCCCGCGGCGCGTCGTCCCGCGGGCAAGCCGCGCGGCAAGCCCGCCGGAAGGTCGTTCCGCCAGGGCCGCTAGCAGGAAAGGGGGACGCTCCCCCAGAACGGGAAACGGGGACGTTCCCCGGTTTCACGCAGTTCACTTGCGCGAAACCGGGGAGCGTCCCCGTTCTCCGTTTTCAGCCGTCGAATCCCTCGAGGAGAATCAGGCGGCCCTTGGAGTTCGCGCGCCGCAGCTCCTTCGGCTTCGCGTACTCGGGTGAATCCCACCAGGCGCGGGCGGCTTCCATGGACGGGAACTCGAGAATCACCCGGCGAAGCTGCGGCCAGTCGCCCTCGAGCACTTCGGCCGCGCCCCCGCGCACGAGGAAGCGCCCGCCATAGAGCGCGATCGAGGCGGGGACGAGCTGGGTATAGGGCTTGTAGCCGTCGGGGTTGGTGACCTCGATCTCGGCGATCACGTAAGCGGTCATGGCGAGACTTTCGTGTAGGCGGCGCGGACGGGCTCGGCGCCGTGGATCTTCTCGAGGCGCCGGACGATGAAGTGCCCGCGCGCCATGTCCTGGTAGTGCCCGATGAAGACGGTGTTCACGACGGCGCCGCCGGCCGCGCCGATGATCGGGATCGCCTGCGCGGCGGCCTTCTCCGAGACCACCACGCCGAATCGCGAGCCGATGGCCGCGACCAGCCGGACCAGCGCCGGGGAGCCGGATTTCGCGAGCCCCTTCTTCGCAAGGTGCGCGGAAGCCTCCGTGACCGCCGAGGCGAGGGCCGCGCGCGCCGCCAAGTAGCCCGACTCGGTCGCGTTGTCGCGCTCGTCGCGCGTGGAGCCGAGCGCGAAGACCGTGAGGCAGGCGAGCTTCGTGTCGATGTGGCGCGGGTTCTCGCCCTCGCTCGCGGCGATGTCGGCTATGGAGCGCAGCATGAGCGTGGTGGACAGCGGCAGCTCCCAGCTGAGCGCGGCCAGCCCGAAGGCGCCGCCCGCCGCACCGGAGGCCGCCGCGGCCATGCGATGGAAGCGGTCCTGGGACGCCAGGCGCGGGCGCTCGCCGAGCGAAGTCACCGCCACCTCGAGCGCCTTCATGAGCGCGGCCTCGGTTGCCTTGTGCACTTTCTTCTGCCAGGAGGACGGCAGCATCTTCACGCCCTTTTCCACCGGCGCGCCGAGCATCGAGGAGAGCTTGGCCGCGAGGCCGGGGTTCTCGAGGAGCGCCTTGGCGCGCCTGAGGTCCGCGAGGTCGTCCTTCGTGAGCGTCGTCATGGCGGCGATGTTACGGGAAACCGGGGAGCGCCCCCAGTTTCCTAGGCGCGCGAGAAGAGCCGGTCGGGCAGCGAACGGATGCGCTCGAAGAGCTTGGCGCCCCAGAGCGAGGTCTTGGCCTGCACGCTGTCGGCCACCTTCTGGCCGCGCACGAGGTCGGGGCGCTGCTTGAAGTCGCGGTACTTCTGCAACGCGGCTTCGACGTGGCCGCGCAACTGGCGCACGTTGATGGGCTTGTTCAGGAACCGGAATATCTGCGCCTGGTTGATGAGGTCTATCACCAGCTCGGAGTCCGAGGTCTCGGTGACCAGGATGGAGAGGATCTCCGGGTGCTGTGCCTTGAGCAGCTTGAAGAGCGTGGTGAGCCCCTCCTGGCCGACCGCGAGGTCGGCGACGATGAGCGCGATCTCCTCTTCCTCGAGGGCCTTCACGGCGTCCTCGGCGGTGCCCACCAGCCGCACGGGCGCCACCCCGCCCAGCACGGACTTGAGCCCTTCGGAGAGCGTGTCGGAGGAGTCGACCACGAGGATCGAGGCGTCCACCTTCTCGAGCGGTTTCGCCGGCGCCGGGGGTGCCGCGGCCAGCTCCATCGCGATGGCCACCGCGTCGGCGATGGTCTTCTGGATGTCCAGGTTGTCCCAGGGCTTCCTCACGAAGCGGAAGACCTCGCCCTCGTTGATGGAGCCCACGATGGCGGCGAGATCGGAATAGCCGGTGAGGAGCATGCGCACGGAGTTCGGCGACAGGTCCTTCACCTGCCGCAGGAGCTCCACGCCCGTCATGCTGGGCATGCGCTGGTCGCTCACGACCACGTGGATGCCGAAGCGCTTGACGAACTCGAGGGCGAGCGAGCCGTTCTCGGCGGTGAAGACGTGGTACTGGCCGCGGAAGATCGTGCGAAGGGCGTTGAGGATCCTCTCCTCGTCGTCCACGAAGAGCACTCGCGCCTTCTTCGTGTCTCCTCCGATCGCGAAGGTCGAGGACGCGGCCTCGGGTGCCGCCGCCTCGCCCATGACGCCCGCGTCCCTGGCGCCGGCGATGAGGCGGGCCTTGTCCATGAGGCTCGCCATGCCGCCGGGCACGGAGGCCGGGGAGACGGAAGCTGCCGCCGCGGCGAGCGGGCCTCCGAGGCTCTCCTCGAGCGCGCCCATGAGCGCATCGGCAAACTCGCGCGCCGAACTGAAGCGCTCCTGGGGGTCCTTGGCGAGCGCCTTCTGCACGACCCAGTCGAGCTGCCAGGTGACCTTGGGGTTCACCGTCGAGGGGTTGGCGGGCCGCTCGTTGGTCACGCGGCGCAGGATCTCCACGTTGTTTCCCGTGAAGGGGCGCGAGCCGGTGAGGAGCTCGTAGACCATCACGCCGACCTGGTAGATGTCGGTGCGCGGCGTGGCCTCCTGGCCGCCGAACTGCTCCGGTGCCATGTAGTGCGGCGTGCCCACGATGTCGCCCATCACCGTGAGGGTCGAGGTGTCGATCCGCGCCACGCCGAAATCGGTGATCTTGATGCGCCCGTCGTCATTGATGAGGATGTTGCCGGGCTTGAGATCGCGGTGGATCACGCCCTGGCCGTGGGAGTAGGCGAGCCCGTCGAGGATCTGGCGCACGATTTCCCAGGTGTCCTTGAAGCCGTACTGCGTCACCTCCTTCAGGTGGTGCGCGAGCGACTTGCCGTTCACCAGCTCCATCACGATGCAGGCGAGATCCTCGGTCTCGATGAAGTCGTAGATCGCGGCGATCCGCGGGTGGGTGAGGCGCCCGACCGCCTCGGCCTCGTGGCGGAAGCGGCTGATCACGTAGTCCAGGTCCGCGGGGTCGAGCAGGTTCTTGGTGATCGCCTTGAGTGCCACCGGCCGCTTGATGCCGGGGTCGTAGCCGCGATAGACGAGCCCCGTCGCTCCCTTGCCGAGGATCGACTGGACGACGTACTTGCCGATCTTCTCCGGAATCTGCACTGCTCAGCCTTCCTTCATGACGAACTCCGCCGGCGGCTTGATGGGCAGCACCACGAGGAACGCGGTTCCCTTGCCGGGCTGCGACTTCACTTCTATCCGTCCGCCGTGCTGGTTGACGATCTTGTAGGCGATCGACAGGCCCAGGCCCGTGCCCTTGCCGATTTCCTTCGTAGTGTAGAAGGGATCGAAGATCTTCGGCAGCACATCGGGGGGGATGCCCTTGCCGTTGTCCGCCACCTCGATCGCGATCGCCTCGGTGCCCTCGCGGCGCGTCGTGATGACGATCATCTTCTCGGGCTTGTCGAGCGCCTGGGCCGCGTTGGTCACGAGGTTCAGCAGCACCTGGTTCACCTGCGAAGGCGAGCAGGTGATGGACGGGATCTCGCCGAAGCGCCGCTCGATCGTCACGTTGCGAAGCTGCGGCTTGGCGATGAGGAGGGTTGCGGCCGCGCCCTCGTTCACGTTGAAGCTCGCCACCTTGCTGCGGTCCAGCCGCGAGAAGTTCTTCAGGTTCCCGACCAGCTCGGAAATCTGCTCGATGCCGTGCATTCCGTCCTTCGAGAGGGACTCGATGTCGCCCAGGACGTGGTGCTCGCGAAGCTGCGCAAGGCGCGCGCCCACGGCGCCGAAAGTCTCCTGGAGGTCCGCGGGGTTGGCCGACTCGGACTGCAGCAGCCCCATCAGGCGCTCGGACTGGGCCACGGCGTCGCGCAGCTCCGGCAGGCGGTCGCGCACGGTGGCCACGCTGTTCTTCACGTAGGCGAGCGGCGTGTTGATCTCGTGCGCGACGCCGGCCACCATCTGGCCGAGCGAGGACATCTTCTCGCTCTGCACGAGCTGCGCCTCGCTTTCCTTCAGCCGCACGAGCGTCTCGGAGAGCTCCTTCGTCCGTATCACGACCCGCTTCTCCAGGCTCTCGTTGGCCTCCCGGAGCGCAGCCTGGGCGGCGAAGACGCGAGCGGCGAGGTAGCCCACGCCGATCAGCAGCGCCGCGGCGTAGAAGAAGAGGTAGACGCGCCAGCGCTCCTTGTCGTCGAGGGAGGCCTGCACGGAGCGCGAAATCGTGCGCGAGAGCAGCTCGACCCGGCCGCCGGCGGTGAGGAAGCCGAACTTGCGGGCGGCTTCGCCTTCCTCGGCGCGGGCCGCGAGGAAGGCGCGCAGCGCCTGCTCGGCCGCACCCGCCGGCGCGGCGAGCGAAGGATCGGCGGCGATGGCCGCTTCCCGGAGCGTGGCGAGGCGCGCCGCGAAGGCGCCCTCGACCTGCTGCTGCGTGGGCGCGGTGGCGACGAGGGCGAGCGCTTCGGCCGCGAGCGCGGTGTAGCGCTCGGCGCGGCGGGAATCCCGGATGCGCATCAACCCGGCCTGGCTCGCGAGCGCCTGGGAGGCCGATTGCGCGGCAGCAAGGGCCTGCGTGGAGCTCGCGTGCCGGGCCCGGAGCGCGTCCCACGCCGCGCTCTTCGCCGCCATGCCGGTCTTGATCGCCGGCAGGGCCTGGGCGACCTCGGGGCGGCCGGGGGCGTGCTCGAGCTCGCGCAGGATGCGGGCCAGGCTGGAACTGCGATCGGGAACGGGCGCGGAGGGCGCGAGGGAATCGGCGTACCGGGCCGCGTCCGCGTCCCAGCGCGTGTCGAGGTCCTTGAGCTCCCCCAGCAGCGAAAGCGTCTCGGCATCGCGCTTGAAGTCGATCGCCTCGGTGCGCGAGTAGAGGAACGCGAGCAGGCCGAGCAGCAGGATCGCAAGGATGCCGAGGAGGATGCCGCGTGCGGCCGGTTTTCTTGTCATGGAGTGGCCAGGTTTCCGGTACTGCGTGGGTCGCATCGTGCGCACCCTTCTGTCACCGATTCTGGGCCGAAGGGCTGGCCGAGTCTGTGAATCCCATCACGCGGCGATTGCAAGTGTAGCTGCAAATGCGCCTTCGCTACGCGGCCCCGTTCATTCGCCGAGGTAGGCCTGGCGCACCTGCGGGTCGTCGAGGAGCCGGGACGCCTCGCCCGAGAGCGTGACCAGCCCGCTCTCCAGCACGTAGGCGCGCCGGCTCGCCTCCAGCGCCAGCCGCGCGTTCTGCTCGACGAGCAGCATCGTCACCCCCTCGGAGGCGATGAGGCGGATCACCTCGAAGATGCGCTCCACCATGAGCGGCGCGAGCCCCATGCTCGGCTCGTCCAGGAGCAGCAGCCGGGGGCGGCTCATGAGCGCGCGCCCGATGGCGAGCATCTGCTGCTCGCCGCCGGAGAGCGTGCCCGCCGTCTGCCGGCGGCGCTCCTTCAGGCGCGGGAAGAGCGAATAGACGCGCTCGGCGTCTTGCGCCACGGCGACGCGGTCGTTGCGCGTGTAGGCGCCCATCGCGAGGTTTTCGTCGATCGTGAGCTGCGGAAAGACGCCGCGCCCCTCGGGGACGAGGGCGATGCCGCGCCTCGCGATCTCGTGGGGTTTCCGGCCCGCGATGTCCTCGCCGTCGTAGACGATGCGCCCGCCGGCGTGGGCGATGCCGGTGATGGCGCGAAGGGTCGTGGTCTTTCCCGCGCCATTCGCGCCGATGAGGCAGACGAGCTCGCCCTGCTCGACGACGAGGTCGATGCCCTTCACGGCGCGGATGCCGCCGTAGTGGACCTCGACCTTCTCGAGCGCCAGCAGGCTCACGCGGGCGTCCCGTGGGCGGCGCCGAGGTAGGCCTCGATCACCTTCGGATCGCGCCTCACGTCGGTCGGCTTTCCCTCGGCGATGCGCTTGCCGTAGTCCAGCACGAGCACGCGGTCGCACAGGCCCATGACCAGGCGCATGTCGTGCTCGATGATGAGGATGGTCGTGCCGTCGTGGCGGATCGCCTCGAGAAGCTTGCGAAGCTCTCGCTTCTCGGAAGCGTTCATGCCGGCCGCGGGCTCGTCCAGCGCGAGGAGCCGCGGATCGGTCGCGAGCGCGCGGGCGATCTCGAGGCGGCGCTGGTCGCCGTAGGGCAGGTGTCTCGCGAGCTCGTTTCCGTGGGCGGCGATGCCGACGTACTCGAGCAACTCCCGGGCGCGGCGGGCGATCGCCTCCTCCTCGGCGCGCGTGGACCGCCCGCGCAGGATGGCGCCCACGACACCCGCCTTCGTCCGGACGTGGCGGCCGATCATCACGTTCTCGAGCGCCGAGAGGTTCGCGAAGAGCCGGATGTTCTGGAAGGTGCGCGCGATGCCGAGCGCGGCGATGCGGTCGGGCGTGGTGGCGCCGAGCGGGCGGCCCTCGAACCGGAACTGGCCCTCGTCGTGGCCGTAGAGCCCCGTGAGCACGTTGAAGAGCGTGGTCTTGCCGGCGCCGTTGGGGCCGATGAGGCCGTAGATCTCGCCCTTGCGGATGGAAAAGCTCACCCCGGAGAGCGCGACGAGCCCGCCGAAGCGCTTGGTGACCCCCTCGATCTCCAGGAGCGGCCGGCCGGCCGCGGCCTCACTTGTCGTCATCGTCATCGTCATCGTCGCCGTCGCGGCCGGTCCTGAGCTCCCGCTTCCGGACCGCCGAGGGCAGGAGCCCCGCGGGACGGAAGAGCATCATCAGGACCATCGCGAGCCCGAAGAGAAGCATGCGGATCACCTCGGGGTCGATGAGCGAGCGGCCGAAGAGCATGCGCTGCACCGGCTCCACCGTGTAGCGCAGGATCTCGGGCACGAACGAGAGCAGCACCGCGCCCAGGATCACGCCCCAGATGTTGCCCATGCCGCCCAGCACCACCATGGACAGGACCATGATGCTCTCGGTGAGGATGAAGCTCTCCGGGCTGATGAAGCCCTGGATCGAGGAAAACATCCCGCCGGCGATGCCGCCGAAGGAGGCGCCCATCGCGAAGGCGAGCAGTTTCATGTGCACGGTGTTGATGCCCATGGAGCGCGCGGCCATCTCGTCCTCGCGGATCGCCTCCCAGGCGCGGCCGATGCGCGAGTCCTGGAGCCTCAGGTTCACCACGATCACCACGAGCAGCACCGCGAGGAGGAAGTAGTAGTACTTGATGGTTCCGGAAAGCGCGATATCGCCGACGCGCGTGACGGTGCCGAAATCCATTCCGAGGAATCGCACGGGATCGATCGTGGCGATCCCCTTGGGCCCGTTGGTGAGGTTGAAGGGCTCGGAGAGGTTGTTCAGGAAGATGCGGATGATCTCGCCGAAGCCGAGGGTCACGATGGCGAGGTAGTCGCCGCGCAGCTTCAGCGTGGGAGCGCCCAGGATCACGCCGAAGAAGCACGCGACGGCGGCGCAGACGGGAAGGATGGCCCACCAGGGCAGGTGGAGGCCAAAGTGCGGCGAGGCGAGCAGCGCGTAGACGTAAGCCCCCACGGCGTAGAACGCGATGTAGCCCAGGTCGAGCAGCCCCGCGAAGCCCACCACGATGTTGAGCCCCAGCGAGAGCAGCACGAAGAGGATGGCGAGGTTGGTGATCCGCACCCACGCCGTGCCGGCCGCGGCCAGCGCGAAGGGCAGCGCCACGAGGGCGATGGCGATCAGCGCGAACCCGACCCACTTCAACCGCGGGTCCGCGCGCAGGGCCGCCAGGTTCCCCATGGTCACGCCCGGTCGCCGACGCGCTCGCCGAGCAGCCCCGAAGGCCGGAAGACCAGCACGAGGATCAGGACGATGAACGCGTAGACGTCCTTGTAGTTGCTGCCGAAGAGGCTCGAGGTCGGGCTGCGCTCGCAAACTTCCGTGAAACCCGGCAGGAACTTGTCCAGCAGGCACACGTTGGTGAAGTCGCCCACGTAGCCCGCGCCCAGGGACTCGATGAGGCCCATGAGGATGCCGCCGAGCACGGCGCCGGCGAGGTTGCCGATGCCGCCCAGCACCGCCGCGCTGAAGGCCTTGAGCCCCAGCAGGAACCCCATCTGGTAGTGCGCGACACCGTAGTAGCTGCCGACCATCACGCCCGCGACGGCGCCGAGCCCCGCGCCGATCACGAAGGTGGCCGAGATCACGCGGTTGATGTCGATTCCCATCAGGCCTGCCACCTGCGGATTCTGCGACGTGGCGCGCATGGCGATGCCGAGCTTCGTGCGGTGCACCAGCAGGAGCAGCCCCGCCATCATGGCGATGGAAGTGACGATGATCGTGATCTGGACGTTGGAAATCGCGGCACTCGTCGCCGGCGAGGACCCGAGGTAGAAGAGCTTCAGCTCCACGATCTGCGGGAAGGCGATGATGTTGCGGCTCCAGACGAGGAGCGCCAGGTGCTGCAGGACGATCGACATGCCGATCGCGGTGATGAGTGCCGCGAGCCGGGGCGCCTGGCGAAGCGGCCGGTAAGCCGCGCGCTCCACCGCGTAGCCCACCGCCATGCAGGTCGGCACGGCGATGAAGATCCCCGCGCCCACGATGAGGAGCGGTGGAAGCCCCGTCGGGGCGAGTGCCACGATCACCGAGAAGGCCACCATGCAGCCGATCATCACCACCTCGCCGTGGGCGAAGTTGATGAGCTGCACGATGCCGTAGACCATCGTATAGCCCAGCGCCACGACGGCGTACACGCAGCCGAGCGTGAGGCCGTTCACTATCTGCTGGAGGAAGATGTCCAGGGCGCGGCTCCTCGTCGATCAGGGGATTCTACGGAAAACGCCTCCAAAAAAAACGGCACCGTTCCCGGTGCCGCTTCTTCGACTGCGACGCGGTATTACTTCTTGGGCGCGGCGGGCTTGGCGGCTTCCGCGGGCTTGGCGGCCTCGGCGGCCTGGGCGAACGGGGTGGACACCCCGTTCTTCACGACCGCGAGCGGCTTGATGTTGCCATCCTTCAGCCGGAAGATCGTGATCTCCGCGTCCTTGCGGTCGCCCTTGGCATCGAACTCGACCTTGCCGGTGGCGCCGGTGAAGGAGACGTTGTAGATCTCCGGGCCGAATTTCGCCGGGTCGGTGGAGTCGGCCTTCTTCATGGCCTCGATCACCGCGAGCGTGGCGTCGTAGAAGTAGGGCGCGTACTGCTTCACGTCGCCGTACTTCGCCTTGAACGCCTCCAGGAACTCCTTGCTCGCCGCCTCGGCGGGCAGTCCCGCCTGCGAGCAGATGAGGCCCTCGGCCGCGGCACCGGCGAGCTTGGACATCTCGCTCGTGCAGGCGCCGTCGCCGAATGCGAAAGTGCTCTTGATGCCGAGTTCACGGGCCTGCTTGAGCATCGGGCCGCCGGTGGCGTCCATGCCGCCGTGGAAGATTACGTCCGGACCCCGCGACTTCACCTTGGTGAGCACCGCCTTGAAGTCGGTTTCCTTGTCCGTCACGCGCTCGCGCGTCACGACGGAAACCTTGGCGCCCTTGAGGTACTTCTCGACCTCGTTGGCGAGGCCTTCGCCGTACGCGGTCTTGTCGTCCAGGATGGCGACCTTCTTGGCCTTGAGGTCGGAGGCGATGTAGGCGGCGATGGCCGGGCCCTGCTGGTCGTCGCGGCCGACGGTGCGGAACACGCCCTTCAGGCCGCGCTCGGTGAGCGTCGGGTTGGTGGCCGCACCGGAGACGACCGGAATGCCCGCCTTCGTGTAGATCTCGGAGGCCGGGATGGTGACGCCGGAGTTCAGGTGCCCGATCACGGCGGCGACCTTGGCGTCGACGAGCTTCTGCGCGACCGTCGTGCCCGTCTTCGGGTCGGCCTGGTCGTCCTCGCTCATCATCTTGAACGTGACCGGCATGCCGCCGATCACCAGCTTCTTGTCGTTCGCCTGGGCCACGGCAAGCGCGGTGCCGTTCTCATCGTCCTTGCCGAGGTGCGCGATCGAGCCGGTGAGGGGGCCCGCGTGGGCGATGGTGACGGTGACGCCGGCGGGGGCTGCAGCCTTGGGGGCGGGCTTCGGCTCTTCCTTGCCGCAGGCCGCGACGCCAAGGGCGAGGGCGACCGCGAGGGCGAGCTTCGTGGAACGGTTCATCGAGGTGTCTCCTGGTGGAATGGGGTGGTAGGCCCGGCTTCGGGCCCGGAAATGGGGGTGAAGCGCGCGATTATAGCGGCTGCACGGGCACGGCGTGGCCGATATCGGGCGCCGAAACGCCCCGCAGCGGGCCAGAAAAAAGCCGGCACGAGGCCGGCTTTTCAACGTAAGCGATCGCTTACATTACTTGGTCATGAGGATCCAGTGCACGAGGGTCTTCACGTCCTCGTCCTTCACGTTGGCGTTGGGGGGCATCGGGACCTGTCCCCAGGTGCCCACGCCACCCTTCTTGACCTTCTCGGCGAGCATGGCTTCGGCCTTCGCGTTGCCCGCGTACTTCTTGGCGACGTCCTTGTAGGACGGGCCGACGAGCTTCTTGTCGACGGCGTGGCAGGCGGTGCAGGCGTTCTTCGTCGCGAGCTCCATGCTGGCGAGGGCCGGCGCGGCGGCGAAAGCGAGGCCGAGCGCGGCGATGACGAGACCAGACTTCTTCATGAGCAACATCTCCTTATGCGGAACGGTTGGGGGTTGGCGCGGAACCTGTAATTTTCAGGGCTTTCAGGGTTTCGCGCAATCGCCCCGGCTCGTTGAGCGGAGCCATACAAGTAACGCCCTCGCATACCCAGGCGTTGACAGCCGGCCCGGCCGGTTTCGCGAGCGGCGGCGGCAGCCCCGCCGGCGCGCCGGGAACGAAGAGCACGAGGGCCTCGGGCCGGTAGTCCCGGCGCAGCGCCTCGCGCCACGCGCCGAGGCCCGCTTCCGGGCCGTTCACGAGGACCGTGGTCGGCGGGCGAAGGGTTTCCTCGAGGGTGGCCAGCAGGCTTCCGAATCCCGCCGGGCTCTTTGCCATGGCCGGCCAGAAGATCGCGAGCGCCGCCTCGGCGGCCTGCTGGAAGCGCGTTTCGCCTGACAGGAACGCGAGGCGGTTCAGCGCCCAGGCCGCGACCCCGTTGCCCGAGGGCGTGGCGTTGTCATGCCCGGGCTTGGGCCGGTGGATGAGGCGCTCATGGTCGTGGGAGGTGAAGAAGAACCCGCCGCCGTTCGCGTCCTGGAAGGATTCGAGGAGGGCGTCCCCGAGGGCCTCGGCCCAGGCGAGGTCGGCCGGGCGGAAATCGGCCTGCAGCACCTCGAGGAGGGCGGCCAACAGGAAGGCGTAGTCGTCGAGATAGGCGTTCAGGTGCGACTTGCCGTCCTTGTGGGTGGCGAGCAGCCGGTCGTCCTTCCACAGCGTCTCGCGGATGAAGTCGAGCGCGCGGCGGGCCGAGGCGAGCCAGTCGGGGCGGTCGAAGACGCGCGCGGCATGGGCCATCCCGCCGATCATGAGAGCGTTCCACGAGGTGAGGATCTTGTCGTCGCGGCCCGGCCGCACGCGCTTTTCGCGCGCCGCGAGGAGCTTCGTGCGGGCCGAGGCGAGGCGCGATCGCGCGGCATCCGGGTCGATGCCGAGCGACGCGGCCACGGCATCGAGCGGCACGGCGACAACCGGGTTCCAGGCATGGCCCTCGAAGTTCGGGGCGCGGTCGAAGCCGTAGTGCGGGATCGCGACTTCGCCTTCCTCCTTCGAGAGAGCCGCGCGCACCTCCTCGCGGCTCCAGACGTAGAACCGGCCCTCCTCGCCCTCGGAGTCGGCGTCGAGCGAGGAGTAGTAGCCGCCCTCGGGCGACTGCATCTCGCGCATCACCCAGGCGGCCGTCTCCTCCGCCGTGCGCGCGAAGAGCGCCTCGCCGGTGATCGCCCAGGCACCGGCGTAGAGGCGCAGGAGCTGGCCATTGTCGTAGAGCATCTTCTCGAAGTGCGGGATCGCCCAGTCGTCGTCGACGCTGTAGCGCGCGAAGCCGCCGCCCAGCTGGTCGAAGAGGCCGCCCTGCGCCATCTTCGCGAGCGTGAGCGTGGCCATGGCGAGCGATCGCCCGTCGCCCGTCCTCGCGAAATCGCGCAGGCAGGTCTCGATCGTGTCGGGGTGCGGAAACTTGGGCGCCCGGCCGAAGCCGCCGCGCTCGCGGTCGAAGTTGCCCTCGTGGAAGGCGATCGCCGCGCGCAGCGGCTCGCCGGAGAAATCGGAAGCGTGCGCGGCGCCGCGCGGCTGCGTGCGCGAGAGGGCGGCGACGATCTCGCCTCCCTGCGCCTCGATCGCGTCGCGCTTCTCGTCGTAGAAGCCGCGCACGCGCCGCATGAGATCCACGAATCCCGGCAGGCCGTACTTCGTCTGCCTCGGGAAGTAGGTCCCGCCGAAGAAGGGCACCTGGTCGGGCGAAAGAAACATCGTGAGCGGCCAGCCGCCGCTGCGCTGGGTGAGCATCTGCTGGGCGAGCTGGTAGATCTGGTCGATGTCGGGGCGCTCCTCGCGGTCGACCTTCACGTTCACGAAGAGATCGTTCATCACCGCCGCCACTTCGGGGTCCTCGAAAGACTCGTGGGCCATCACGTGGCACCAGTGGCAGGCGGAGTAGCCCACGGACAGCAGGATGGGCCTGCCCGATTCGCGCGCGAGCGCAAGCGCCTCCTCGCCCCACGGATACCAGTCGACGGGGTTTTCCGCGTGCTGCTGGAGGTAGGGGCTGGTTTCCTGCGCGAGGCGGTTGGCCATGCAGGGATGCTACCGCGTTCGCCGCGATGCACGGCCCGGGGGGCGACTGCGCTACGCGGCCGGCCGGCGAAACGGCAGCCGCACCAGCCCCAGGGCGAGCGCGCATCCGGCCAGCACGATCGCGCATCCCGCGAGGCGCCCCGGCGTCACGGGCTCGCCCAGCAGCAGCACGCCCCAGAAGATGCCGAACACCGGGATGAGGAGCGTGACCATCAGCGCCTTCACGGGCCCCAGGTCCGCGATCAGCCGGTAGTAGAGGATGAAGGCCGCGCCGGTGCTGAACACGCCAAGGGCGGCAATGCTCGCCCATGCGTGCACCGGAACCGGCGCGGCGAGCGCGGACCATGGCGTGAAGGGCGCAAGCGCCGCCGCGGCGATGAGGCAACTCACCGCGGAGAGCGCGCTCGAGGGCGCGTCCTTCAGGTGGACTTTCGTAAACACGCTCACCCAGCCGTAGCACGCGCACGCGAGGAGGGTCAGCATGCAGGCAAGGAGTTCGCCCGCGCTCATCGGCCTCGGCGTCCACCCCAGGAGGATCGCGATGCCGGCGATCGAGAGCGCGATGCCGGAGAGCTTCTCCACCGTGAGCCGGTCGCGGATCCAGATCGAGGCGACGATCGCCGAGAAGATGGGCGAGGTGGTGTTCAGGATCGCGGCGGTCGAGGCGTCAATCGTCTTTACCGCCGTGCCGATGAGCCAGAAGGGCGCGGCGACGCCAACCAGCCCGATCACGAGGTAGCCGCGCCAGTGCCGGCGCAGCGCGAAGCTGCGCCGGGTGAGGACGATGAAGGCGGCGAGCACGAGTCCCCCCGCGAGCGTCCTGCCCTCCACGACCCACTCCGCGCCGACGTGGGGGACGGCCAGGCGCATGAAGAGGTACGAAGCGCCCCAGAGTGCGCCGAGGGCCGCGAGCCGCGCGAGGTCGGCAGGCCTCAAGCGGGCGATTCCTCGATGGCACCCTCGAGGACGAGCAGCCGCTCCTTGCGGCACAGGCCGCCCGCGTAGCCGGTGAGCGCGCCGTCCGCGCCCACGATGCGGTGGCACGGGACGACGAGGGCGAGGGGATTGCGCCCCGTGGCCGCACCCGCGGCACGCGCCGAACCCGGGGACCCGGCGCGCGCGGCGAGCTCCGCGTACGTGAGCGTCTCACCGAAGGGGACGCGGGCGATCTCCCGCCACACGCGCAGCTGGAAGGGTGTCCCGCGCGGCGCGAGCGGCAGGTCGAAGCGCCCGCGCTCGCCGGCAAAATACTCGGCGACCTGCGCAGCGCAATCGCGAAGCGGCTGCCCCGCGGGATCCTCGATCCAGTCCGCGCCGATCGCGGGCGCGTACTTCGCGTCCTCGAAGTCGAGGCCGGCGAGTTGGCCGTCGATGGCGATGGCGATCATGGCGCCCAGGGGTGTCGAGAGGCGGGCGTAGCGGGTCATGTCATTTTCCTTGGCTAGCGGATTCTAGGGATTTCCACAGGTGCAGCACGGCATAGGAGCGCCACGGGCGCCAGGCCTCGGCCGTGGCGAGCGCTCGCCGCCCGTTCGTCTCGCCCAGCGCCTTGAGGACCGCGACGTCGGGGTGCGGAAAGGCGTCGGGCCACGCGAGCGCGCGCATGGCGATGTAGTGCGCGGTCCACGGGCCGACGCCGGGGATGGCCTCGAGCGCGGCGAGCGTCGCGTCGACCGGCGCGTCGGGGTCCAGGCGAAGCACCCCGGCGTCGATGGCACCGGCGAGCGCCACGATGGCGCGGGCGCGCGTAGCGATGATCCCGAGCGCGGCGATGTCACCGGGCGCCGCCGCGGCGATCCGCGCGGCCGGCGGGAACAGGCGGTCGAGGCCCGCGTGCGGCGTCTCGATCGGTTCTCCGAAGGCGCGGGCGAAGCGGCCCGCGATCGTGGTCGCGGCCGCCACCGTCACCTGCTGCCCGAGGATCGCGCGCACCGCGATCTCGAAGCCGTCGACGGCGCCGGGAAGGCGAAGACCCGGGTGGGCCGCGGCGAGCGGGCCCAGCGCGCCCGCGATCTCGTCGGGACGGCAGGCGAGATCCAGGAGCGGCTTCACGCGCGCGAGCAGAGTCGGCACCGCGCCCGCGAGGGACGCGCTCGCCGTCACGCGCAGCGCCGCCTTGCGGGGCGAGGCCGCCACCTCGATCCATCCGGCGTGAGTCTTGCCTGCGCGTTCCAGCCGGATCGTCCGCCGGTAGCGGCGCGCGTCGACCGCCTCGACGCCGGCCACCGCGCGGCGGCCGAGGAAGGCGAGCATCGCGGGCCAGTCGTAGGGCGGGCGGTAGGCGAGGTCGAAGGCCATGCGGTCGGCGTCGGCGCGGGCCGGCGCGGACCGACGCAACCCGCCCGGCGTCATGCGGTAACGCGTGCGGAAGAGATCGTTGAAGCGGCGCAGGCTTGAGAAACCGCTCGCCATCGCCACTTCGAGGACGGGCAGCGCGGTGTCGGTGAGGAGCCGCTTGGCGAGCAGAAGGCGCTGCGTCTGCGCGTAGTCCACGGGCGAGACGCCGAACTCCTGCTGGAAGACGCGGCGCAGGTGGCGGTCGGTGACGCCCAGGGCGGCGGCGACACCCGCGAGGCTCGCGTCCTCCAGCCCCCCGTCCTCGATCATCCCCGCGGCCGATTGCGCGAGGCGCCGGTTCGCATCGACCGCGGCATAGCCGGGCGCGAGTTCGGGCCGGCAGCGCAGGCAAGGGCGGAAGCCGCCGGCCTCGGCGGCCGCCGCACTCGGAAAGTAGCGGCAGTTGCGCGCGAGCGGCGTCTTCGCCGTGCACACCGGGCGGCAGTAGATGCCGGTGGTGCCCACGCCCACGAAGAAGCGCCCGTCGAAGCGGGAGTCGTGGGTGCGCAGGGCCCGGTAGCACTGGTCTGGGTCGAGATGCATGGGCGCATTATCCGCCGCCTCCCCCGGGCCCGCTCGCCGTTTTCGGACATCGTATCCGGCCGCCATAATGGCCTGATGGCGAAAAAGAGCGAGTTCGTGGAACACGTCGTCGAGACGATGCGCGCCTTCGGTGCGGTCGAGGCGAAGGCCATGTTCGGCGGCTGGGGGCTCTACCACCGCGGCGCCTTCTTCGCGCTCGTGGCCTACGACATGCTCTACCTGAAAGTCGATCCGGGCAACCGCGCGCGCTTCGAGGCCGAGGGGCTGGAGCCCTTCGTGTTCGAGGCGAAGGACGGAAAGAAGACGGCGATGTCCTACCGGCAGGCGCCCGACGAGGCGCTCGAGAACCCGGCGGTGATGGCCGAATGGGCGCGCCTCGGCTACGGGGCGGCGTTGCGCGCGGCCGCCGCGAAGCAGAAGCGCCCGAAGGCCGGGAATGCGGGGGGACCGAAGACCGCGGTGGCGAAGGCTCCGAAAGCCAGGTCGAAAACGAAAGCCAAGCCGAAAGCGAAATCGAAGCCGGGAACGAAACCGGCCCGCTAGGCTTCGACGATCTCCGGCGCGTTCGTGACGGGGAAGTTCACCGAGTTCGCCACGAAGCAGTGCTCGTGCGCCTTCGCGTGCATCGCGCGCGCGTCGGCGAGATCCGTTCCGCGGGCCACCGTCACCCGGGGCCGGAGTTCTGCCGAGACGATCTTCATCTTCCCCGTGGCCGGGTCCTTCGCCAGCGTGGCGGTGGCGCGGTCCTCGTAGGCGAGCACGGCCATCTTTTTCTTCGCGGCGACCGCGAGGTAGGTGAGCATGTGGCAGTGCGCGAGCGCGAGCGTGACCAGCTCCTCGGGGTTGTAGCGCGAGGCGTCGCCGCCGAAGACGGTCGGCGACGACCCGGGCACCGGCGGATGGCCGGGACTGCCGAGTTCGGCATTGCGCGAGAACGCCGGGTCGGGCGGCAGCTTCTGCGCGGGATCGGCGGGCCAGCGGACGGTCGCCTCGAACGTGTGGGTGTCGCTCACGGGAAGTCTCCTTCAGGAAAGTGCGGGGGTCGCGCGCCGGCGCAGGGCCAGCCAAAGCGCCGCCGATCCCGCGATCACGAGAAACGGAAGCGCCACGTAGTTCAGCGTGTTCCACCCGGCGGCGTTCACCAGCACCCCGGAGGTGAAGGACGAAGTGGCCGTGGTGCAGAAGACGAGGATCTCGTTCGCGCCCTGGGTTTTCGCCTTCTCGGCCGGGCGGTAGGCTTCCGTGAGCAGCGTCGTGCCGCCCACGTACATGAAGTTCCAGCCCACGCCGAGGAGCACCAGCGACCACCAGAAGTGGGTGACGAGCTGGCCCGAGAGCGCGATCGCCACGCAGGCGAACATCGCCGCCACGCCCGCCATCATCACGTTCAGCACGCCGAAGCGGTGGATGAGCGAGCCCGTGAAGAAGCTCGGGCCGAACATCGCGATCACGTGCGCGGAGATCACGCTCGCCGCGGCCGCGTAGGGATGCCCGCAGAAGCCCATGGCGAGCGGCGTCGAGGTCATGAGGAGATTCATCACGCCGTAGCCCAGCGCGCCCACGACGACGGCGACGACGAAGACGGGCTGCGCCATGATCTCCTTCAGGGGCCGGGAGGCGCCGTGGGCTTCGTCGCCCTTCGGGTCGGGGATGCGCAGGCCGGAAAGGATCGCCATGGTCACGAGGCAGAAGCCGATGAGTGAGGCGTAGGAGGCGAGGAAGGTCGGCTGCACGAGGTCCCTCGTCAGCTTGCTCATCTCCGGGCCGATGATGCCGCCCACGAGGCCGCCGGCCATCACCAGCGAGATGGCCCTCGCCTTCCACGGGAGCGGTGAGGCGTCGGCGGCCGCGAACCGGTAGTACTGACCAAAGGCGTTGTAGGCGCCCAGCACCAGCGTGCCGGCGACGAGCGTCCAGAAGCTCGACAGGTAGATGCCCAGGGTGGCGATCGCCCCGCCCGCGATGCCGAAGGCGGTGCCGGTGAGGAAGCCGTTGCGCCGGCCGACCCTCTTCATCCACAGCGACGCGGGGAAGGTCGCCAGCGCCGCGCCCACCACGTAGCCGGTCACCGGAAGCGTGGCGAGCACCTTGTTGTCGGCGAGCGCGAATCCCGCCAGCCCGTTGAGCGCGATCAGCGTGACGTTGTTGGTGAAGAGCAGCGCCTGGCAGCAGGCGAGCAGGAAGATGTTGCGGCGGGCGTGTTCCATCAGCGCATTCTAATGCACCGTCGTGCCGCGGGCCTGCGGCGGCAACGGCGAATCCGCGGCGCATGGCCGGCTCCGGAAGCCGTCGCGGGTTTACGCGATAATGACGGCTTCCCCTCGACTTCCCCGCGCGAACCACGATGAACTACAGACGACTCGGCCGATCCGGCCTCAAGGTAAGCGAGCTTTCCTTCGGCTCGTGGGTGACCTACGGCAACCAGCTCGACGCGAAATCCGCGGGCGAGTGCATGGCCGCGGCCTGGGACCTGGGCGTCAACTTCTTCGACAACGCCGAGATCTACGCGGCGGGCGAGAGCGAACGCATCATGGGCGAGGTGCTGAAGAAGCTCGCCTGGCCGCGCCTGAAGTACATCGTGTCCACCAAGTTCTTCTGGGGCATCGCCGACGGCCCGAACGCGAAGAACACGTTGAACCGCAAGTACCTGATGCAGGCGATCGACGGGTCGCTCAAGCGTCTGCAGCTCGACCACGTGGATCTCGTCTACTGCCACCGCCCCGACCCCGAGACACCCATCGAGGAGACGGTGTGGGCGATGCACGACATGATCCGCCAGGGCAAGGCGCTCTACTGGGGAACCTCCGAGTGGAGCGCCTCGGAAATCATGGCCGCCTGGCAGATCGCCGAGCGCCACCACCTCGCCAAGCCGGTCGTGGAACAGCCGCAATACAACCTCTTCCACAGGAAGCGCGTGGAGGCGGAGTACCGCCACCTCTACACCGACGCCGGGATCGGGCTCACCACCTGGAGCCCGCTCGCCTCCGGGCTGCTCACCGGCAAGTACCGCGAAGGCGTGCCGCAGGACAGCCGCGGCGCCATCGCCCGCATGGCCTTCCTCGTCCCGGAACTCACCGACGCGAAGCGAAACGCCGCGGTGCAGGAGCTCGCCTTCGTCGCGAAGGAGCTGGGGTGCACGCTCGCGCAGTTCGCGATCGCCTGGTGCGCCCGCAACCCGCACGTGTCCTCGGTCATCACCGGCGCCTCGCGCGTGGAGCAGGTGAAGGAGAACCTGCGGGCGAGCGAGTTCATCGCGAAGATCACCCCGCCGATGCTCGACCGGGTCGAGCAGATAGTCGCGGGCAACTGCGACTAGCAACCGCGCAGCCCCCGCCCTCGGGCGGAGGCTGCCACCCCAGACGCCGCGCGCACTCCCGGAGAAACACGCCATGACCCGCTGGATCCGCTTCGAACACGAGGGGCGCGCGCAGTTCGGCGCGCTGGAGGGCGACACCATCGCCGTGCACGAGGGCGATCTCTTCGCATCGCCGCGCGCCACGGGCGCGAGCGTGCCGCTCGCCACGGTGAAGCTCCTCACGCCCTGCGCGCCCACGAAGATGGTGGCGCTCTGGAACAACTACCGCGCGCTTGCCGAGAAGCTCGGCCAGGCCGTCCCGCCGGAGCCGCTGTGGTTCATGAAGGCGCCGAGCTCCTTCCATCCGGGCGGGCAGCCGATCCGCGTGCCGGCGTCCTACGCGGGCAAGGTGATCTACGAAGGCGAGCTGGGCATCGTGATCGGCAAGCGCACGGCGGGCGTCTCCGAGGCGGATGCGCCCGCGCACATCTTCGGCTACACGTGCATCAACGACGTGACGGCCGTGGAGCTGCTCAAGAAGGACGCGAGCTTCGACCAGTGGTCGCGCTCGAAGAGCTTCGACACCTTCGGCGTCTTCGGGCCGGTGATCGCCACGGGGCTCGACCCTGCGAAGCTCGTCGTTCGCACCGTGTTGAACGGCCAGGAGCGGCAGGACTACCCCTGCGCGGACATGTTCTTCCCGCCCGCGAGGCTGGTTTCGCTCATCTCCCAGGACCTGACCCTCGAGCCCGGCGACGTGATCGCCTGCGGAACCTCGGTGGGCGTGGGCTCCATGAAGCCCGGCAGCGACGTCGTGGTGTCGATCGAGGGGATCGGGGAGCTCGCCAACCGGTTCGAATAGCGGCGCCGGGCCGACCTTGAGGCCCGGGTCGTCGACCTGCGCCGTGGGGATCGCCGAACGGTCGGGCGGAAGCTTGAGGCCCCTAGCGCACGCGCCCGCCGGATTCCTGCACGCGCCGCTCGATCATCGCTCGCGCCGCCGGGGGGAGCTGGCCGAGGGGAATGCTGCTGTAGACGTCCTTGCCCCAGACCAGCAGCCAGACATTGTCGAAGCGCCATACCTCGCGCAGCGCCCGCCAGGCGATCGCGCTTTCGCCGAGGCTGCTCTTCTGCGCGACGGCCTCCTCGGTGAGGGTCCAGGTGCTCTCGGGCGGGTCGAGCGCGCGAAGGCCCGTTACCGCGCGCCTCCAGTGGACGAAGAAGATCGCCGCGCCCAGGACGGCGAAGATGCCCACGGCCACCATGAGCGCGATCTCCAGCCACCGGTAGGGACCCTGGGTGGCAAGGACCAGGAGCCCCGAGCCGATCGCGAGTTCGATCGCGTAGCGCAGGCCCAGCCGCCGCTGCCAGTAGCGCCACGCGGAGGCGAGGCAGTGGTCCTTCGTGTAGCGGACGCGAAACGTCACGGCCGCGGATCCGGGCGCCGGCACCGCCGAAGCCCTAGTCCGTCACCGCGCCCCGGGATGCGGTACTGACCAGCTTCGCGTACTTCGCGAGCACGCCGCGGGTGTAGCGCGGCGCCGGCTGCGTCCACGCGGCCTTGCGCATCGCGATCTCGCCCTCGGGGATGTTCAGCTGGATGAGGAGCTTGTGCGCGTCGATGGTGACGGAGTCGCCCTCGCGGATGAGGGCGATGACGCCGCCCTCGAAGGCTTCCGGCGCCACGTGGCCCACGACCATCCCCCAGGTGCCGCCGGAGAAGCGCCCGTCGGTGATGAGCCCCACGGATTCGCCCAGCCCCTTGCCGATGAGGGCCGCGGTAGGCGCGAGCATCTCGCGCATGCCGGGGCCGCCCTTCGGGCCCTCGTAGCGGATCACCAGCACGTCGCCCGCCTGGATGCGGTCGGCGAGGATCGCGTCCATGGCGTCGGGCTCGGAGTCGAACACGCGCGCCGGGCCCGTGATGACCGGGTTCTTGAGTCCCGTGATCTTGGCCACGCAGCCCTCGGGGGCCAAGTTGCCCTTGAGGATCGCGAGGTGGCCCTGCGCGTACATCGGGTTCGACCACGGGCGGATCACGTCCTGGTCGCTTCTCGGCTCGGCGGGGACCTTCGCCAGCGACTCGGCGACCGTCTGGCCGGTGATGGTCATGCAGTCGCCGTGCAGCAGGCCGTGCTCGAGCAGCATCTTCATCACCTGCGGCACGCCGCCGGCGCGGTGGAAATCGGTGGCCACGTAGCGCCCGCTGGGCTTCAGATCGCACAGCACCGGCACCTTGCGGCGGATGCGCTCGAAGTCGTCGATCGACCAGTCGACGTCGGCCGCGTGCGCGATGGCGAGAAAGTGCAGCACCGCGTTGGTGGAGCCGCCCACGGCCATGATCACCGAGACCGCGTTCTCGATCGCGCGCCGGGTGACGATGTCTCGGGCCTTGAGCCCCTTTTTCACCGCCGCCACCAGCACGCGCGCGCTTTCCTCGGCGCTCGTGACCTTCTCCGCGTCCTCGTTGGCCATCGTCGACGAGAAAGGAAGCGACATGCCCAGCGCCTCGAAGGCCGAGCTCATGGTGTTGGCGGTGTACATGCCGCCGCAGGCGCCGGTGCCGGGAAGCGCGCAGCGCTCGATGCTCTCGAAGTCCTCGCGGCTCATCTTGCCCGCGTTCAGCGCGCCCACGGCCTCGAAGACCGAGACGATCTGCAGGTCCTGGCCCTTGTGGTGGCCGGGCTTGATGGTGCCGCCGTAGACAAAGATCGCCGGCAGGTTCAGGCGGCACATCGCGATCATGGCGCCCGGCATGTTCTTGTCGCAGCCGCCGACGGCGAGCACCCCGTCCATGAACTGGCTCTGCACGGCGGTTTCGATGGAATCCGCGATCACCTCGCGCGAGACCAGCGAGTACTTCATGCCCTCGGTGCCCATGGAGATGCCGTCGGTCACGGTGATCGTGCCGAACATCTGCGGCATGGCGCCGGCGGCGCGGATGGCCGCGTCCGCGGCATCGGCCAGCGGCTGCAGTCCCGCGTTGCAGGGGTTCAGCGTCGAGTGCCCGCTGGCGAGCCCGATGAACGGCTTCTTGAAGTCGTCGTCCTGGTAGCCGATGGCGCGGAGCATCGAGCGGTTGGGCGAGCGCGAGTCGCCCTCGGTGATGGCGGTGGAGCGGAACTTGTCGGTCATGGCGGTCTTCTTGGGGAGGGACGGCGGGGCCGGCGCGGGCCGGATCGGTAGAATAGCGCCTCGCCCGCATCGCGCGAAACCCTCGCAAGGCATCGATACCCGTGCTCACCCACCCGCAGTTCGATCCCGTCCTCTTCAGCCTCGGGCCCGTGGCCGTGCGCTGGTACGGCCTCATGTACGTGCTGGCCTTCGTCGCCTTCGTGGTGCTGGGAAAGCTGCGCGCGCGCCGGGGCCTCTCCCATGGCGTCACGGAGGCGGGCGTGGACGACATGCTGCTCTACGGCGTGCTCGGCGTGATCCTCGGCGGGCGCCTGGGCTACGTGCTCTTCTACAAGCCGGAGTACTACTTCGCGCACCCGCTGGAGATCGTCCAGATCTGGGCCGGCGGCATGAGCTTCCACGGCGGCTTCCTCGGCGTGCTCGTGGCGGTGTGGATCTTCTGCGCGCGCAGGAAGCTGCGCTGGATCACCACCATGGACTTCGTGGCCCCCCTCGTGCCGCTGGGGCTCGCGGCCGGGCGCCTGGGAAACTTCATCAACGGCGAGCTGCCGGGCCGGGCGACCGAGCTCGCGTGGGGCATGTGGTTCCCGCAGGTGGACCGCACGCCGCTCGCGCGGCATCCTTCGCAGCTCTACCAGTTCGCGCTCGAGGGCCTCGCGCTCTTCGCGATCCTGTGGTGGTACTCGGCGAAGCCGCGGCCGGCCGGGGCGGTCTCGGGCGCCTTCCTCACGGGCTACGGGTGCTTCCGCTTCATCGCGGAATTCGCCCGCCAGCCCGACGACTTCCTCGGGCTCCTGGCACTCGGCTTGTCCATGGGGCAGTGGCTGTCGCTTCCGATGATCGCCGCCGGGCTTGCGATGATGGCGTGGGCCCATCGCGGGCGTTGATGCATCCGCTTGACAGTTTGTGCGCTGCACCATAAGTTTCCGGTAAAGCGTTCGCAGTCCTGCCGCGGCCCCGGGCTACCCGCCCCGCCCTCCGGCACCGCCCGACCCTCGCGGTGAACGACACCGGCGGAAACCATCCCGCCCGACGCCATGGATACGAACTTGAAGCCCGGCCCTCTCCCTGCCTTCGTGGCCGGGATGGCGGCCCGACCAGTGGGGGAATAATGCGTTTCTGCATCGTGGGCGCCGGCGCCATCGGCGGCTTCGTCGGCGCGAAGCTCGCGCTGGGCGGCGAGGATGTCACGTTCATCGCGCGCGGCAAGAACCTCGCGGCCATCAACGCCGGTGGCATGAAGGTCTTCTACCGCGACGGGCGCGAGGAGCACGCGAGCACCGTGAAGGCCGTGGAGGACTACGCGGCCGCGGGCACCTTCGACGTCGTGATCCTCGCGATCAAGGCCCACCAGGTGGGCACGCTGGCGGGCAAGCTCGCGGCGCTCTACGACAAGGACACCGTGGTGATCCCGATGCAGAACGGGATCCCCTTCTGGTACTTCCACGGGCACGGCGGAGAACTCGAGGGACGCACCGTGGAGACGGTGGATCCGGGCGGCGTGGTGAAGGACGCGATCCCCAGGGAGCGGATCGTCGGCTGCGTGGTCTACCCGGCCGCGGAGCTGGTGGAGCCCGGCAGGGTCGTGCACATCGAGGGCGACCGCTTCCCCATCGGGGAGCTCGACGGTTCGACGACGGAGCGCGCCACGCGCATCTCCGAGGCGTTCACGAAGGCCGGCCTCAAGTGCCCGATCCTCGAGAACGTGCGCGCGGAGATGTGGTTGAAGCTCTGGGGCAACCTCACCTTCAACCCCATCAGCGCGCTCACGCACGCCACACTCCAGGACATCTGCGAGCACCCGCACGGCAGAGCACTCGCCGCGCAGATGATGATGGAGGCGCAGGCGGTCGCCGAGAAGCTCGGCATCACCTTCCGCGTGCCGCTGGACAAGCGCATCGAGGGCGCGAGGAAGGTGGGCAAGCACAAGACCTCGATGCTCCAGGACGTGGAAGCGGGCCGGCCCATCGAGATCGACGCGCTCGTGGGCTCCGTCGTGGAGATGGGCGAGATCGCGCAGGTGCCGGTGCCCACGATCAAGGCGATCTTCCAGGCCGCAAAGCTCCTCGACGAAACCTACACCTCGCAGGCGGTCAGCATCCGGGGCGTGCAGACCGACGGGAGCTGAACACGGCCGGAACTTGAACTGGTTCAGGAAAAGGCGAATCGGCCCTTTTCCGCCGCGCGCCCGGCCGATAGGATCGGTCTCCATGGGCCATCACCGCCTCACCCGTCACATCGGCGCCACGGCTGCGATCTTCGCAATGCTGCTGGCCTCGCTCGCGCCCGCGGTCACGAGCGCGTTCGCCGCGGCCAACGACCAGCACGTGCGCTGGACGGCGGTGTGCACGGCCGATGGGGCGCGGCTGGTCCCGGTGCCCACCGATGCCCAAGGCGTTCCCGTCGCGCCGAAGTCGCGCCACGTCGAGCACTGCCCGTTCTGCGCGCCTGCCGCGGCCTCCTCCGCGCTGCCGCCGGCCGCCGCACCCTGCGTTCCCGCTTCCGCCGGTGCCGACCCGGCCGTCCCGCATCTCCTCGTCGCACCGCGCCCGTCGCTGCACCGGATCGCGGCGCAACCCCGCGCGCCTCCCTCCGCCTCCTGAGCCGAACGCCGTAACGCGCCCGGACGCGTCCGGGCCGTGGCGCCCTTTGCGCGCCGCGATTCCCATTCGCCAGGAGATATCCCGATGGTCCCGTTTCGCCGCAAGCCCCTCTACGCCCTGCTGGGCGGAGCCTGCCTCAGCCTTTCCGCCGCGCACGCGCAGGTCGCGCCGCTCGATTCCATGGTCGTCACTGCGGAGCGCGACGACGCGCCGCTCACCGTCACGACCGATCCCCGCAAGCCCCGGCAGCCGCTGCCGGCGCACGACGGCGCCGATTTCCTGAAGACCATCCCGGGCTTTTCCGTGATCCGCAAGGGCGGCACCGACGGCGACCCGGTGCTGCGCGGCATGGCCGGCTCGCGCCTGGGGATTCTCATCGACGGCGAGCACATCCTCGGCGGCTGCGGCGGGCGCATGGACCCGCCCACGGCCTATGTCTTTCCCGAAGCCTTCGACCGCGTCACCGTCGTGAAGGGGCCGCAGAGCGTGCTGCACGGGCCCGGGCAATCCGCCGGGGTGGTCCTCTTCGAGCGCGACCCGAAGCGCTTCGCCGAGCCGGGCGCGCGTGCCTACGGGAGCCTGCTCGGCGGATCCTTCGGCCGCCACGACGAGGTCGTCGACGCGCAGGCCGGCACGCCCGCGTTCCAGGTGCAGGGCGTGGCCACGCGCTCGCACGCGAACGACTACGCCGACGGCGACGGCAAGCGGGTCCATTCGCGCTACACGCGCTGGAGCGCCAACGGGGCCCTCGCCTGGACGCCGGACGAGCGCACGCGCCTGGAGCTGACGGGTGCGACGAGCGACGGCGAGGCCGCGTACGCGGACCGCATGATGGACGGCACGAAATTCAAGCGCACGAACGCGGGGCTGCGTTTCCGCAAGGACGGCCTCTCGCCCTTCGTCGAACGGATCGAGGCCCACGCGTTCCACAACTACGTCGACCACGTGATGGACAACTTCAGCCTGCGGCCCCTCGCGCCGGGGTCGATGCCCGCGGTGAGCAATCCCGACCGCGAGACGCGCGGCGCGAAGTTCCTCGCGCACCTGAAACCCAACGACACCAACCGCGTGGCGCTCGGCGTGGACTGGCAGGCGAACGACCACACCGTGCGCTCGACGATGAACGAGGCGGCGATGCCCTACGAGGCGATGCCGCGCGGCGAGGACGCCACTTTCTCCAACCGCGGCGTCTTCGGCGAGTGGACCCACGAGCATCCTGGCACGGGCAGGCTCGTGGCCGGGCTGCGCCTGGACCGCTGGCGCACCGAGGACCAGCGCGCGACGATCCGGCTTGGCAAGGGCTCCATGGCGGCGACGGTGCCCAACCCGACCGCCGGGGAAACGCGCTCGGACACGCTCGCGAGCGGCTTCGCCCGCGTCGAGCGCGAGCTGGGCGGGAAGGCGACGACGCTCTACGCCGGCCTCGGTCGGGTGGAACGCTTTCCCGATTACTGGGAGCTCTTCTCCGACCGCGAGGGGCCCGAGTCGATCAGCGGCTTCGGCACGCGGCCGGAACGCACGACGCAACTGGACATCGGCGTCCTGCACCGGGCCGGCGACTGGCACGCGACGGCGTCGGCCTTCGCGGCGCGCATCGACGACTACATCCTCATCCAGTCGGGTGTCGCGCGCACGATGCCCACCCGGGCCGCGACGATCGCGCGCAACGTGGATGCCAAGACCCTCGGTCTGGAGGCGGGGGTCGGGCGCGCGTTCGCGAAACACTGGAAGGCGGACGCCACCCTCGCCTGGGTGCGCGGGGAAAACGACACCGACGGCACGCCGCTCGCCCAGCAGCCGCCCCTCGAGGCGCGTTTCTCGCTGACACGCGAAGATCCGGTGTGGTCCCTGGGGGCGCTGCTGCGCGCCGTCTCCCGCCAGGACCGCGTCGACCCGGGCAAGGGCAACATCGCCGGGCAGGACATCGGCCCCACGGGCGGGTTCGCGGTCTTCTCGCTGAACGCGGGCTACCGCTTCTCGAAGACGGTGCAGGTGACGGCCGGCGTGGACAACGTGTTCGACCGGACGTACGCGGAGCACCTGAGCCGCAGCGGGGCCATGGTTCCGGGGTATCTCCAGACCACGCGGGTGAACGAGCCGGGGCGGACCCTCTGGGTGAAGCTGCAGTTCTCGCTCTAGGGCGGTGACTGCGCTATAATTTCGCCCTTCGTGTGGGGGGGTAGCTCAGCTGGGAGAGCGCCGCGTTCGCAATGCGGAGGTCGAGGGTTCGATCCCCTTCCTCTCCACCAAATCCACGCGAGCCCGCTGATCCGTCAGCGGGCTTTTTTTCGCTTGCCGGGCCCGAAGGGTCACGCCGCTTTCGGCGGACGAGCGCATGGGATCGGTCGCCAAGGCCGCGACCGGGAGCCCGGCCTCTTCTTACGCCTGCCCTTCGCCGGCGCGGGCGTGCGCCTTCGCGTCCTTGCCCTTGTTCGCGAACTTGCGCACGCGAAAGCGCCCCTTGCCGCCGTGCTTCACCTCGTACATCTGCGCGTCGGCGGCCTTCAGCATCGCCTTGAACTCGCCCCGGGGCCACTCGTACCACACGACGCCGATGCTCGCCGTAACCGGGGGGTAGGCCTCCAGCGCGGCCTCCACCTTCTCCGACATCTTGCGCGCCGCGGCGACCGCAGATTTCTCGCCGATCTCGTGGAGCAGCACCGCGAACTCGTCGCCGCCCAACCGCGCCACCGAGTCCGTCGAACGCAGCGCCTTCGTGAGCGCGTCCCCCACCGCGACGAGCGCCTCGTTGCCGGCGTCATGCCCCAGGGTGTCGTTCAGGACCTTGAAGTCGTCGAGATCGAGGAACACGACGGCCATCGGGTGGCCGTAGCGCGAGGCACGAGATGCCTCGGCCTGCCCCGCCTCGAAGAAGGCGCGCTGGTTCATGAGCCCCGTGAGGGAATCTTTCGTCGCCATCTCCGCCTGGTGCCGCAGCAGCGTGCGGATGCGCGCGGCGAGGAAGGCGATGAAGCAATAGGACGCCAGGCGCACCATGCCGTTCACGTACGGAATCCAGCCCTTCGTCCATTCCCGGCCGGAAAGAAGGTCGCCCGCGACCCACATGCACGCAGCCAGCACGGAGACGGCGATTCCCTGGGCAAGGCCCCCGAACCAGGCCACGAGAAAGACCGGGACGATGATTGCCGATGCGAAGGCGTACTCGGCCTCCGTGTGCTGGCGAAGCCATCCGAGGAGCAGGGAGAGCCCCGCGGCGACGGCCCACACGGCCGCGAGTTGCAGCCTGCCCGGCAATTTGTCGAGGAGTGACATCGGTCAGCCCGAGTGTCTCACGGCGTCCTGCAGGTCGCATTGCGCCGGCCGATGGGGCCGCGGCACGCGTCGCGGAGAGCCGCGGCGCGGAAACTCAGGCGGCGCCGGGCTTGCCGTCCGGCGCGTCGCCGGCGTCCGGTTCCGCTGCGTCCCCGGCCTTCGCGGCCCCGGGCCCGGTCCCGGCCTCGCGCTCGGCGGCCTTCGCCGCTTCGGCCTCCTCTATCGCCGCCCGCTCCTTGGCGGCTTTCGCGGCAGCGGCCTTATCGGCCGCCGCTTTCGCGGCCTCGGCTTCGGCCTCGGCGCGTGCCGCCGCCGCGTCCTCCTTCGACAGCCGGAAGCGCGCCACCGCGATCAGGCCCGACGAGGCGAGCAGCACCAGGACGACGGTGCCGTCCACGTAGCGCGGAAGCTCCAGCACTTCCTTCGTGGAGAGGTACAGCAGTACGGTGATCAGGCCGCGCGGGGCGAACCAGGTGAGCGCGGCCGCGCGCTTGTGCCCGCTCGCGACCAGCATGAAATGGCGGCTCACGTAGATCGCGAGCAGCACGACGCCCGCGGCGAGCCAGGCATCCAGGCTCGCCAGGTCGGAGAGCTCCGTCCAGTAGCCCAGGAGCAGGAAGAAGAACCCGCGCACGGCGAAGGTGAGCTCGAGCACGAGCTGCTTGAAGTCCTCGAGGGTCTGGTCGTAACTCGCGTCCACCCAGGTGCGCAGCGGCCGGAAGCGCGTGATGAGCTTCGGGTTGTTCAGGGCGAGGCCGAACATGAGGACCATGATCAGGGGCGAGAGGTGCAGCAGCTCGCCCACGGCATAGAGCCCGAAGAGACCGGCGAGCAGCGGGATGAAGCGGATGTGCCCGTCGATGCGCACGAGGATCAGCATCAGTCCCACCGCGCAGATCGTGGACAGCAGCAGCGAGAGGACGCCGCCGCCGACGAGGCCCGCCATGACGCTCGTGAGCGTGCCCGTCGAGTTGAGCAGGGCGAAGAACACGAGCACGCCGAGGATGTCGGACACCGAGCTTTCGTAGATCACGAACTCGCGGGCCCGCTCCGGCAGGAAGTCGCTGCTGGGAATCGCGACCGCGCTGCTGATCACGGCGAAGGGCACCGCGAGGAGCGCGGCGTTGATCGGCTTGAGCCCGAAGGCGAGCACCGCGATCGAGGCGAAGAAGAGCGTGAGGAAGAAGAACCCCGCGATGGCCATCGTGAGGGCGCCGGCCGCGGTGCGGATCCGGTCCTTGCGCAGCTCGATGTCGAGCGCGCCCTCGAGCACGATGAGGATCAGGCCGATGGCCCCGAGGATGGGGACCGCGACCTCCAGCCCCTCGAGCGTGAATCCCCGGGAGCCCAGCAGCGGCTTCGCCACGAGGCCGACCACGATCATCACGATCACCGACGGCAGCCGGATGACGCGGCTCAGCCGTTCGATGGCGAACGCAAGGATGAGGAATATCGAGGCGATGAGGATTGCGGAATAGGCCATGGGGGATGCCGGGGTGTTTCGGGGGGATCAGGCGGCGAGATTGCCGGCTGCCATGCTACGCGCGAGTCGCCCGGGATCGGGGAAGCGTGCCGCAGGGTGGACCGGCCACCCCGGGGCGGGCAAGGGCGAGGCGCAGGAAGGGGCTTCCGGAATGCAGGAGCAAGGGCGAATCGCGGGCGCGCCGATGCGGCGCGGCCCGCGGCCGGCCCGGCTAGTTGCCCCTGGGCGCGTTGCCGATGCCGCGGCCCGACTCGAGCCGCCAGTCTTCCTTGCTCATGCCTTTCTGGGGCTCGGCGGAGGCCTTGCGGGGAATGCGGCTCCCGGTCATGACTTCGTCGTTGGTGGCGCCCGCGGCGGTGGAGTCGGCCTTGGGATCCGTGGCGGCGCATCCGGAAAGCCCGAAGGCGGCGGAAAGGACGGCGAAAGCGAAAGCAAAGGTCTTCTTCATGATTTTCCTCGGCTCGATGTAATCTCCATGGGGCATTCCATGGACGAGGGGCGCATTTTGCCACGCCTCGCCCCTGGCGTGAAAAGGGAGGCATTTCATGGGCGGAGCACGCTGGCTGGCCATCCTGCTTCGCCGCCTCGGTCACGGCGGTCCAGGCACAGGTCGAAGTGCGGAAGGATTCCCTGCGGTCCGGCGACGTCGAGGTGCCCGTCGAGATCGCCATTCCCGCCGGGAAGCCGCCGCATCCGGCGGTCCTCTACGTGCACGCCCGGCGCGGCTTCGAGGACCCGGACCGCGCGCACATCCGCGCGCTCGCCGAACAGGGTTTCCTCGTCGTGGCGCCGGACTGGCAGGCGGGGCGCTTCATCGAGCGCTGGCCGCGCGCGCACGATCCGCAGACGGAGCGCGACGTGGAGGCCGCGCTCGACGCCCTCCTCGCGCGGCCCGACGCTTGCAAGGGCCCCGCGGGGATCGTGGGTTACTCGCGCGGAGGCTACTACGCCATCCGCCTCGCCGCGAAGCGCCCGCGCGACGTGGCCGCGATCGCCGCCTATGCCGGGCACATGCAGGACCCCAACGCCCCCGAGCCGGACCAGCTCTTCGGTGTGGCGCCGGAAGTGTTCAAGATCACCGCGCCCGTGCTCTTCCTCGTGGGCGAGCAGGACTTCGAGCTTCGCCGTTCCAACATCGGCCGCGCGTTCTACGCCCTCTACGAGCGCGGCGTGCCCGCGGAGCTGCAGGCCTATCCCCTGGCGCGGCGCGCCTTCGATTTCCGGGCCGACGCCACGCCGGAGGAGAAAATCGCCGCGCGACACGCCCGCGAGCGCACCCGCGACTGGTTGCGGCGCTGGGTCTGCCCCGCGAAGGGCCGTTGACCGGAGTCAAGGGCCGGGCGGACACGCACCGCAGAATGGAACTGGAGTTATCCGTCCATGCCTGACAACTACGCCCTGTCGCTCTCCTTCCTCACGAGCCTCGCCATAGGCCTGCTGATCGGGCTCGAGCGCGAGCGCCACAAGGAGGCGAAGGCGGGCGTGCGCACCTTCGCGCTGATCGCGATGCTCGGCACGCTGTGCGCGATGCTCGACGAGCGCATCGGCGGCAGTTGGCTCCTCGTGGCCGGGCTCCTCGCGACCTCCGGTGCGCTGATCGCGGCCTACCACCGCGCACCGGCGACCTCCCCGGCGCCCGATGCGGGTGCGACGACGGTGATGGCCGCGGCGCTCACCTTCTGCCTCGGCGCCGCGCTCTGGCACGGCAACCGCGAGATCGTCATCGCGCTCGCGATCGTCACGACGGCGCTCCTGCACTACAAGTCGCAGCTCGAGGGCTTCTCCGCGCGGCTCACGCCCACGGACATGGGCAGCGTGCTGCAGTTCGCGGTGCTCTCCCTCGTGATCCTGCCGGTGGTGCCCAACCAGGGCTTCGGCCCCTACGGCGCGTTGAACCCCTACCACCTGTGGCTGATGGTCGTGCTCATCTCCGCGGTGAGCCTCGCCGGCTACGTGGCGTGGCGCCTGCTGGGCGGGAGGGGGCCGGTGCTCCTGCTCGGCGCGCTGGGCGGGCTCGTCTCGAGCACGGCGACCACGCTCGTCTACTCCCGCGGCGCCCGGGGCAAACCCGCGCTGGAAGGGACTGCCGCGACCGTGATCCTGCTCGCGAACCTGGTGGTGCTCATCCGCCTCTCGGTGCTCGCCGTGGCCGTGTCGCCGCGCATCCTGCCGACGATGCTGCCGGTGATGGCAGCGGGCCTCGTGGCCGCGCTGCCGGTGGCCTGGATCACGTGGCGGCGCCATGCCGACAGCGAGCGGATCGAGAACCCGGAGCTCACCAACCCGACCGACCTGCCGGTGGCCCTGGGCTTCGGCGTGGCCTATGCGGCGGTGCTGATGGCCGCGGCGTGGCTGAACGACCTCGCGGGGGTGCGCGGCGTGTACGCGGTCGCGCTGGTCTCGGGCCTCACCGACGTCGACGCGATCTCGCTCTCTTCGTTTCGCCTCTTCGGCGACGCGCACGTGACGGCCGCGGGCGCGGTGATGGCGATCGTGGTCGCGCTGTGCGCGAACATCGTGGTGAAGGCGACGATCGTCTTCGTGGCCGGGGGCGCATCCCTGGGCCGGCGCTGCCTGGGCGGCTTCGGCGTCATGGCCGCGGCCCTGGTCGCGGCCGCCTTCCTTTTCGCCTGAGCAAGCGCCGCCGGGCGGGAATTGCGGGGCCTTGTCCCGCCTGTTCGGAACCTCGCGGCCGCACGGGCGCCTCGCCCCGTTCGGTTCCATCGGTAACAGGGCAGACGCGCGTCGGCTGGTCCGAGGCGTACAATGGAGTTACTCGCCCCTATTGCCTATTGTTAACATTCGTGGCCCGCCATTGAAGACTGATTGTTCTCCGCTTCCCGAAACGCCCGGCCTCAACGCGGGCACAAAGGATGTCGTAGCGACCTGGTTGCCCGAAGCCTACGGCGACGATCCCGCCGCGCTGCTCCGGCTGGCGGCGGGTCCTCCGCAGCGGCTGGGCGAGCTCGTCACCGACGCAAACCCGGATCACGAGGCATTCGTGGCGAAGGCGCTCGAGGACGCGCGAAAGTCGGGGCGCAGGGTCGGCGAGGCGCTCGTGGAACGGGGCGTGATCTCGAAGGCCCAGCTCGATGTGCTGCTTGAGTTCCAGCACCACCAACGCCAGGACACTCCCGCCGATGATCGCCTGCGCCTGGGCCGCATCCTCGTCTCCTCCGGCCAGATCACGGAATCGCAACTGGGCGAAGCGCTCGTGCTCCAGCGGCGGACCGCGCGCGCGCTCGGCGAGGAACTCGTCGCCCAGGGCCGAATCACCCAGGAAGCGCTCGGAATAGCCCTGCGCACGCAGCGCCGGCTCGTCGTCGCGGCCCTCGTGGCTGCGTTGACGATGGTGAGCCCGGGCGCCGTATCGCCGGCGATGGCCGCGAAGTTCGCGACACAATCCATCGACTTCCGGATCGTCATCCCGCCGGTGATCCGCATGCAGGTGCTGCGCCACCCCGAGACGATCGAGATCACCCGCCGGGACGTGGAACGCGGCTTCGTCGAGATCGCTTCCGGGTCGCTCCTGGAAGTGACGGCCAACACGGCCTGGGGGGTCACCTTCGTGCCCAGTAGCGGGCTCGCGCGCTCCGCAAGGGTGAGCGGGTTTTCGGGCGATGTCGTGGTCGGCCCCGAGGGTGGCGCGCTCGGCGGGCTTCGCCCCATGAAGCAGAAGACCCTGTTCGACCTGAGTTACCGGGTCGAACTGGCTTCGGGCGTGGAGCCCGGCACCTACCCCTGGCCCTTCGCGGTCTTCGCGCACGCGGCCTGAGAGCAGCGGGCCGTCCTCGAGGGCCGCCCGCCCGCTGCGGGCGCTACTTCATCGCGTAGAGCTTGATCAGGTCCCCGCGCGACACCACGCCGCGGACCTTGCGCTCGTCGTCGGTGACGACGAGGCGCTTGATGCGATTGGTGTCCATGAGCATCACCGCCGTGCGAAGCGACTCGTCCTCGCGGATCGTGATGGGCGGCTTCGTCATGATGTCGTCGACGATCGTGCCCATGCCCTTCCTCGCGCGGCGCTTTCGGATCACGGTCTCCAGCGTGTCGGTGACGGCGCTCTGCTCGAGGTTCATCGCCGAGAGGAAGTCGGCCTCGGTGAGGACTCCCAGCAGCTGGTCGTGGACGTCGAGCACCGGGACCCCGCTCACCTTCTTCTGGACCATGAGCGTCGCGGCCACCGTGAGGGCGCTTCCGGTGCGCACGGTGATGACTTCCTTCGTCATCACGTCGCGCACCTTCATCTCGCGCGCGTGGCGTGCGTGCGGCGTGGTCTCCAGGTCCTTGCCGATGAAGTTCATGTGCGAGGGCAGCAGCGGCACGTTGGGCAGGCGCCCCTTGACCAGCAGGTTCCAGTACACCCACTGGAAGGCGAGCTTGCCCACGTGGTTCATGTAGCTTTCCTTCAGGAGCGAGAAGGGCCCCACGTGCGCCATCGGGAAGGAGCCTTCCAGGGGCTCGATGTCGTAGTTGAAGTCGAGCAACATGGCCTTGTGGTAGCCCGTCTCGATGAAGCAGTTGGCGTGGCCGTCGAAGGAGGGCAGGGCGGGCTTGCCGTCGATTTCGCGAAGGAGGTTCTCCACCACGGTCTCCGCCTCGAAGTGGGCGACCGAGCCCGCCTTCGAGGTGGATACGTTGGTGTTGTCGCCGAGGAAGTAGATGAAGTCGGCGTTGCGGCTCTTGAGCGTTCGCGGGTCCGTGAGCGCGAACCCGGTGCCGTCGCCCAGCCCCGAATCGTCGATCACCTGCGGGCCCAGGTGGGGCGCAATGGCGCACAGCAGGTCGTAGTCGAGCGTGCGCCCGTCGAAGGACTTGAGCGTCTTCGCGCCCGCGTTGATCGATTCCGCGGCGAAATCGGCGACCACGTTCACGCCCTTCTCCCGGGCCATGTCGGTGAGGACCCGGTTGGCATTGGGCTTGGTGAACGCCCCGGAGTAGGGCGTTACCAGCGTGATGTCGATCGCCTCGCGCACGCCCTTCTGGGTAAAGTAGTAATCGGCGAGAAAGGCGAATTCGATGGGCGCCACCGGGCACTTGATCGGCATGTCGCACACGTCGATCACGAGCCGGCCCTGTTTCATCGACTCCAGGGCGCCGCGCATCGCGATCGCGCCTTCGTGCGTGTAGAAAGTGTGCACGCTGTCCCTGCCCATGGGCTCGGCCATGCCCTCGACCTCCTCGGGCGCCACGCGGCAGCCGAGCGCGGAGACGAGGAAATCGTAGTGCAGGGTCGTGACGCTCGTCTCGACCGTCTTCTTTTCCGCGTCGATGCGCAGGATGTCCGCCGCGAGGAAGTTGATGTTTCGCGGAAGCGGATCGCCGATCGGCCGGACGAGTCCCTCGGGCTTGTCGTAGCCGTAGAGGCCGAAAGGCAGGAAGAGAAGCCCGGGCTGGTAGACGTGCAGCTCGGAGCGGTCGACGACCGTGATGATCCACTTCCTGAGATCGAGCTTGTGGCTGAGGAGGTTCGCGATGAGGGCGCCGCCGGTGCCGGCGCCCAGGATGACGACCTGCTTCATGATGGGATCTCCTCGAGGGAAACTCGGCGCCCCATTCTAGGCGCCGCCGGGTGCGGCAACTTGCGGTGGGTCAATCGCCCGGCAGGAGGGGATCCGGGACCTCAGTGCGGCAGGGCGTACTGCTTCTCCCGGAAGAGGCACAGGCATGCCGCCACGGCTTTCGCGTCGTACAGCCGGCCCGAGTTCTTCTCGATCTCCTGGAGTGCGGCATCGATTCCGAGCGAGGGGCGGTACGGGCGGTGCGAGGACATGGCTTCCACGACGTCGGCCACGGAAATGATGCGCGCCTCGAGGAGGATCTGCGCATCCTTGAGGCCGCGCGGATAGCCGCTGCCGTCGAGGCGCTCGTGGTGCTGCAGGATCGTTTCCGCCACCGGCCAGGGGAAGGACACGTTCTTCAGCACGTCGTAGCCCGCCTGGCTGTGCTCCTTGATCAGCTCGAACTCGGTGTGCGTGAGCCGCTTGGGCTTGACCAGCACCTCGGCCGGCGTGCTGATCTTGCCGATGTCGTGCACGTACCCGATGAGGCGAAGCCCCTTCACGGTCCCCTCGGACAACCCCATTTCGACGCCGATGGCGGCGGCCAGGTTGCCCACGCTGCGCTGGTGCCCGGACGTGTAGGGGTCGCGCAGCTCGAGCATGTTGGAAACCGCCTCGAGCGTGCCCTCGACGGAATGTTCCAGGCGTGCGACGTGGCTCTCGATGTCGCGTTTCGCCTTTTTTCGCTCGCCGATGTCCTGCGCGGCGCCGAGGATCACCGGCCGCCCTCGCACGATGGCGCGGGTCGCGCTTGCGCCGATCTCGATGCGCGCGCCACCCTCGCCGGCCACGACGAACTCCACATCCAGCGTCCTGCGCTCGCCCTTCTCGAGGGCATCGAGGGCGAGGGCGACCCTCGGCCAGTCCTCCGGCACGACGAATTTCTCCACGCGCTTGCCGAGCATGTCCTCGGGCTTGATGCCGAAGATCGATGCGATGCGGCGATTGCAGTAGGTGATCGTCCCGCCGTCGATCATGAACATGGCCGCCACGTTGTAGTCCAGGATGCCGCGGAAGTTTTCCTCGCTGTCCCGGAGCGCCCTTTCGATCTCGCGCTGGTCTTCCAGGATGCTCAGCAGCGCCACCCGCGCCCGCTCGTTCTGCTTCGCGGACTCGCCGAGTTCGGCCTCCCGGCGCTTGCGCTCCGAGATGTCGTGGATGAACAGGAACACCTGGAGGCGATCGCCCCGGTTGCAGTTGAACGACAGGTCGACCTCGAGAAGCGTACCGTCCTTGCGCTTCAGGCGGCCCTCGAAACGCGCGCTGCCGGGGCAATCCGCGCTGGAGGGGAATGCATCGCGGATCAACCCGTTCTCCTCGGCCAGCAGGTCGGCGAGCCCCATTGCCCGAAGCTCGTCGCGGCTGCGGGCCGTCAGCGTGCACAGGGCTTCGTTGACATCGACGATCCGCCTGTCTTCGTCGAGCGCGGCATAGCCGTCCATGGCGGATTCGATGGCGACGACGTGGCGCCGCTGGAACTCGGCGAGATCGGCCCTGGCGCGCCGCGTCTCCGCCCGTCTTCCGGCTTCCGCGACTTCTCGCCGCACGGCCGGGGCGAGCCTTGCGAGATTGTCCTTCATCACGTAGTCGCTCGCGCCCGATCGCATGAGGTCGATGGCAGCCTCCTCGACGATGACGCCGGAGACGACGATCAAGGGAACGTCCAGTTCCGTGCCGGAAAGCGCCCCCAGGGCCGACATGGCGCCGAAGCCGGGCAGGTTGAAGTCGCACAGGATCACGTCCCACGGGCCCCGTTCCAGCGCCGCCCGGAAACCGGCCTCGCCGTCGACGAGTTCGTGCGCGACGGCGAAGCCGTCCTGCTCGAGCCTTCGGACGACCAGCGCGGCATCGCTCGCATTGTCCTCGACGAGCAGCGCGGAAAGCGGAATCTTCATGGCGGACTCACCCATGGGGAGGCACGTTCACGAACAGCCAGTACAGTCTGATCCGATTCACCTGGTCGATGAAGCCCGTGAAATCGATCGGCTTGCGCAGGTAGCTGTCGGCACCCAGGTCGTAGGCGGCGGCTACGTCGACCTCCTCCGTCGACGAGAAGAGGACGACCACGGGAATCCGGCGCATTTCCGGATCGGCACGAATCCGGCGCGGAAGCTCGAACCCGTCGATGCCGTGCTTCTCGAATGCCCGGCGGGCGAGCGCGATGTCGCTCGGGTTGTCCTCGACCAGCAGGACGGGACGGGCCATCACGGCGTTGCTCCCAGGGTGAACTTGAAGGTGGCGCCCTCGTCCACGCGCGCCTCGGCCAGAAGGCGGCCACCATGCCGGGAGATTATCCGCTTCACCGTGGCCAGGCCGATTCCCGTGCCCGGGAATTCCTCGGCGCGGTGCAGTCGCTGGAACGCGCCGAAGAGGTCCCTCGCGTTCGCCATGTCGAAGCCCACGCCGTTGTCGCGGACGAAAAAGAAGCTTTGCGGCTTCTCCGCCCCGGTTTCCACCTCGAGCACCGAGCCGACCGCGATGCGCCCGACGGCCCGGGGCGCCGTGAACTTGCAGGCGTTCTCGAGCAGGTTCGTGAGCGCTATCTCGAGAAGTCGGGCGTCCGCCCTTGTCGCGAGGCCCGGCTCGATCTCGAACTCGATCGAGCGCCCGGGCATCGCCTTCGAGAGCCGATCCGCGACCGTTCGCGCGAGCGTGCTCAGGTCGACCGGAACGATCTCCAGGCTGGCGCGATTCACCCGCGAGAGCTTCAGCAAGTCGTCGATCAGGCGCCCCATGTGCTGCGCCTCCGTGCGCACCCGCTGGAGGTACTCGTGGGCCTTCGGGTCGAGGCCGGAACCGAAGTCCTCGACGAGCGCCTGGCTCCAGCCGTCGATGCCTCTCAAGGGGGCGCGCAGGTCGTGCGATACCGAGTAGCTGAAGCTCTCCAGCTCGTGGTTCACGGCCTCGAGCTGTGCCGTGCGGATCGCGACTTCCTGCCGCGTCCGTTCCAGCGAATCGACCATTGCATCGAACGAGCGAGAAAGCGCCCCGATCTCGTCGTCCGATGACAAGCGCGTGCGGAAGCCGAGCCTTCCTGCGCTCACGGCCTGGGCCCCCTGGGCCAGGCGACGGATCGGCACGACCACGCTTCGAAACGCCACCACGGAGTAGGCGAGGGTGAGTGCGCCCAGCATCAGGACGAGCCCCAGGGCGACATAGCCCTCCGTCCGCCGGGCCTCCAGGAGGAGTTCGGTGCTTCGCTGTTCGAACTGGATCGCGTCGGTAACGATGTCCTGCGTGGCGAGCATGACCTGCGTCACCAGCCGGTCCTCCTGCGCATGCCACCGGATCGGCAACGCCTCCCCCTCCGGCAGTTTGTCGTACATCTCGACGAGCCTCGCGAATGCCTCTGAAAGGTTTGCATTGCGCAGTCGCATCGACGCGAACAGCGCCAGCTCCGCGGCACCCACCATCGATTCGTCCGCGAGCAACCTGCCGAGCGTCGCCTGGCGCAATTGCCACTGCTCTCTCAACCGGGGTGTGCGGAACCGGAAATAATCGATGGCGATCAGGGGCAGCCCGCTCACGCCATTCGAAACGATCTGTCCCGAAAGGTCGTGTTGCTCAATCGCCGCCTGTGTTCGCCGGTCGAGCGCGGACAGGACGACGATCGCCAGTCCAACGGCGGCCACGGAGGCGATCGCGCCGAAAATGGCCTGGGTCCGGATACGCATGATCGTCAGCGCACGATGGAAACGGCTTGCGGGCTGACCGCGTCGAGGGACCGGGCATCGACCACGTCGAGCAGGTTCGGAACCGCCTTGCGATCGACGAGTCCGCTGGCGATCGCCCAACGGGCCTGGTCCTCGATCATGAGGAGAAGGCCCTGGTCGAGCCGCACGAGGAACCGGTGCCGGCGAGGGCTGCCACGACGGCCACGGCTGCGGCGACGATCCGGACTTCCGTCACGAGGCCTCCTCCCGTTCCACCGACGCGTAGCGTGACGGCTCTCCGAGCCTGCGTCGCAGGTCGTTCACTTCCGTCTTGAGCCCCAGGACGCGATCCTCGCGGCCGAGCGTCGCCTCGTGCCACGTCTTCAGCTCCGCGAGCTGCCGACGGTTCTCGACTTCGGATTGCTTGAGCTCGGTCACGTCGGTGAACACCGAAACGAAGTGATCGGGTTCCGGAGAGAAGATCGACACGAGAAGCCACTTGTCGAGCTGCTGGATATGGCTTTCGATCACCTCCGCCACGCCGGAGGTGGCGACGCGCCCGAAGGCGGCGAGCAATTCAGGATTCGACTCGTAGACGCCGGGAACCACCTCGGTCGCCTTCCTGCCCACCACGTCGGAAACGTCCCGGATGCGTTCGAAGGCGCGGTTCACCTGCAGGTAGACAACGTCGCGCGGCACGCCGTCTTCGCGGACCAGGCGGCAATAGGCGAGCCCGTCGCTCATGTTCCTGAAGAGGCCCTGGAAGAAGGCCTCGCTCGAACGCAGCTTCCGGTCGGCCGACTGGAGGTCTTCCACGACGCTCAGCAGGGCGGATCTCGACTGGTCGGATTCCGCCAGCAGGCGCGAGGTCTCGGCCTCGGAGGCGCGCAGGCGTTCCTCCGCGTGCCGAAGCGCCGTGATGTCGGTATGGGTTCCGACCATGCGCAGCGGCACGCCCGAGGCATCGCGACTCACGATGCTGCCCCGGGAAAGCAGCCAGAGCCATTCTCCCGCGGCGGTTCGCTGGCGGAACTCGACGCGATACTCCGGCAGCCGGCCCGCGACATAGTCACGATAGGTCGCGGCCATGGACTCGCGGTCGTCGGGATGCAGGCGCTCCCTCCAGGCGTCGTTCGACTCGCGAAAGCTTGCGGGATCGTAGCCGAGCATGGAGGCATACTCCGCGCTCACCGTTGCATTGCCCGTGCGCAGGTCGAGGTCCCAGAGGCCCTGGTTGGCCGCCGACAGGGCGAGCCGCAGCCGCTCCTCGCTTTCGACCAGCCGGCTTGCCATTGCGTCGCGACGCGCCTGGTTCACGATCAGGGAGCCGACGAGCGCCGTCGCCAGGGGATAGATGGCGAGCACGGGCAGACCGACCACTGCCAGTACGGAAGCGCCAATGCCATCGGGGAGGGAGAACATCAAGGCGAGCATGACGGCGTGCACGACGACGCCGAACACGAACAGCTCGCCGAAGGAATAGCCCTCGGGTCGGGGCGGGCGCGCCCCGCGCCAGGCGAGACCGAGGCAGCCGGAGGCGACGATCACGGCGATTCCGGTCCAGGCGCCGGCGCCCCCCTGGTACAGGCGAAACGCCGCGGTCATCGCCATCGCGACCGCGGCGACGATGGGGCCGATCAGCAGGCCCGCGATGCCCAGCAGGACCGAGCGGGAGTCGAAAGCGATGCCCGGCTCGAACTGCCACGGCGAAATCATCAGGGCCACGCCGACGGCGCCGACCAGGAGCCCCACGAAGAGCTGCCCGGGGTGGGTGCGCCCCCGCGGCAAGGCACGGGTGATGAAAACGTCATACACCAGCGCCACGACCAACAGAAGGGAGGCGTTGTAGGCCAGGGCGAAGAGGGGCGAGTGGCTCATCGCGTGCCCTGCGCGGAACCCGCTTCGGCCATCCGGCAGGCTCCGACCTCCCCGGCGGGGAAGTCAATACCTGCTTTCAGGCCGCGCTCATCAGTGCACTCTTGCATTCGTGAAGTCCAGCCGGGCTGGGGCGACTGCAAGCCCTTGAATCGGCGGGTAAGCCAACACCTGTTGGCGGTTTGCGCTCATTCTACAATCGTTGCTTGACATGGCGCAGGCTGGCTTGAGGGCTTCTTCACCCTTCCAGCCGGGACTGGAAGACGAGCCCCGCGTGCTCGCGCAGTGCGTGGAAGCGGATCGCCTTCCAGATGTCCTGGGTGACGGAGAGCTCCGCCGCGGCGGTGGCGAGGAAGGTGGGCGCGTCCACGGCGTCGTAGGCCACGCGGTGGCCGTTGGCCTCGATGAAGCGCGAGAGCTCCTTCGGGTCGTTGCAGGTCACCCACCGCGCGATGCGGAACTTCGACGGCGCCATGCGCGCGGGCACGCCGTACTCGTGCTGCAGCCGGTGCGCCACCACCTCGAACTGGAGCTGCCCCACGGCGCCCAGCAGCAGCGCACCGCCGTGGTGCGGGCGGAAGACCTGGATCGCGCCTTCCTCGCCCAGCTGCGCGAGCCCGAGCTTCAGCTGCTTGCTCTTCATCGGGTCGCCGATCTCCACCTGCTGGAAGATCTCCGGGGCGAAGAAGGGCAGGCCCGTGAACTGCAGGTCCTCGCCCTCGGTCAGCGTGTCGCCCAGCTGCAGCGTGCCGTGGTTGGGGATGCCGATGATGTCGCCGGGAAAGGCGAATTCCAGGAGCTCCCGGCGCTGCGACAGGAAGGACACGACGCTCCCCGGGCGGATCAGCTTGCCGTTGCGCGCGACGGTGAGGCGCATGCCGCGCTCGAACTGCCCGGAGCACACGCGCACGAAGGCGATGCGGTCGCGGTGCGCGGGGTCCATGTTGGCCTGGATCTTGAAGACGACGCCGGTGAACTTCCCCTCCTCGGGACGCACCTCGCGCTGGATCGCGGCGCGCGCATGGGGCGCGGGTGCCAGCGCGACCAGCGCATCGAGGATCTCCTGCACGCCGAAGTTGTTGATGGCCGAACCGAAGAAGACGGGGGTCTGCTTCCCGGCGAGGAAGGCCGCGTGGTCGAACTCGGGGGAGGCGCCGCGCACGAGCTCGATCTCCTGCTTCGCCTGGGAGAGTTCGGAGCCGAATCGCTCGATTGCGGCGGGCGCATCGATGTCGGAGACGATCTCGTCGCCGCCGTCGTGCAGGCGGTCCTCGCCCGGGCGGAAGACGCGCATGCGCCGGTTGGCGAGGTCGTAGACGCCGTGGAAGCGCTTGCCCATGCCCACGGGCCAGGTGAAGGGCACGGTCGCCATGCCGAGGCTGCGCTCGATCTCGTCGATCAAGTCCACGGGGTCGCGCACCTCGCGGTCCATCTTGTTGATGAAGGTGAGGATCGGCGTGTTCCTCGCGCGGCAGACCTGCAGCAGGCGAAGCGTCTGCGCCTCCACGCCGTTGGCCGCGTCGATCACCATGAGCGCGGCGTCCACCGCCGTGAGCACGCGGTAGGTGTCCTCGCTGAAGTCCTGGTGGCCCGGGGTGTCCAGGAGGTTCACCACGCAGTCGCGGTACTCGATCTGCATGACGGAGCTCGCCACCGAGATGCCGCGCTGCTTCTCGATCTCCATCCAGTCGCTGGTCGCGTGGCGCGACGCCTTCCTCGCCTTGACGCTGCCGGCGATCTGGATCGCGCCCGCGAAGAGCAGCAGCTTCTCGGTGAGCGTGGTCTTGCCGGCGTCGGGGTGCGAGATGATCGCGAACGTGCGGCGGCGGGCTACTTCCTGGGCGATCGTCATGCGGGGGCGCTTCTGGCGGGGGATTTCGCGGCGGGGCGCCATTTTATCGGAAATGGGGACGCTCCCCGGTTTCGCCTTGTTGCGGCAAACCGAAACCGGGGGGCGTCCCCACTTCCTCGAGGCGGCAGAGGACGCCGAACCGCTACAAGGGAGCGTCCTCAGTTCAGGTGACGGGGAAGCATAGCGTCGCTTCGAGGCCGCGGCCGGCGGGGGCGTCGGCGAGCGCGAGCGGCGTGCCGTGCAGCTCCGCGATGCGCGAGACGATCGACAGCCCCAACCCGCTCCCCTCCTCGCCCGAGTCGTCCAGGCGGGTGAATCGGCGCAGCACGGCTTCGCGCCGACCCTTCGGGATGCCGGGACCTTCGTCACGGACGCGGACGCAGGCGTGCTTGCCCTCGCGCGAGACGGCCACCATCACGGCGGAGTCGGGCGGGGAGTAGCGGATGGCGTTGTCGAGGAGGTTGCCCAGCGCGATGGCCGCGAGCCCCTCGTGCCCGGTAGCGAAGGTTTTCGCCTCTCCCTCCAGGGAGAGCGCGATGCGTTTCGCGCCGGCCTGATCGGCGCGCCCGGCGATCGCCTCCCGCGCGACTTCGTGCAGGTCGAAGGCGGCCGCCGACTCGCGCCAGGCGTGGTGCTCGAGGCGAGCCAGCGTGAGGAGTTGCTCTACCACGCGCGTGGTCCGCTCGGCCGCGGCGAGCGCCTGGCCGAGGGCGCGCTCGCGCCCGGCCTCATCCCCGGCGCCCTGCGCCACCTGGAGCTGCGCGCGCAGCGCCGCGAGCGGGGTGCGCAGCTCGTGGGCCGCGTCGCTCGCGAAACGGCGCTCGCCCTCAAGGGAAACGCGCACGCGGGCGAGGAGCGCGTTCAGCCGCTCGACGAGCGGGGCGACCTCGACCGGCACCTCCCCCTCGATCGGGGCGAGGCGGGTGGGGTCGCGCCGCGCGATCTCGTCCGTCACCCGAGCGAGCGGCCGGAAGGCGCGTCCCGCCGCGAGCCAGACGAAGAGCGCGAGGAGCGGAACCGCGAACAGGAGCGGTTTCGCGAGCGCCTTGGCGATGTCCACGATCACGTGGCGCCTGTCCCCCATGGCGTCGCGCACCTGGACGAGAACCCTGCCCTCCGGGTCCCACTGGCTGAAGACGCGCCACGCGCGGCCGCTCTCGGTCACGGTGGAGAAGCCGCGCTCCTTCTCGGAGAAGCGCGTGTCGGGCGCGTCCTTGGAATGCAGCCGAAGCCGCGTCCCGCGCTCCCACACCTGGAAGGAAAGCCGCTTGGCGTACTTGTGGAGCCTGGGCGCGTGCCCGGTATCGATCTCGTCGTCGCCCTCGCGCCCGCCGACGCGCATGAGCAGGAGGGAAGCGGTCTGCGCGAGGTGCGCGTCGAAGACCTCCTCGAGCTCGTCGTCGGCCTCGACGACGGTTGCCACTGCGGCCGCGATCCATACGACCGCGAGCCCGGCGAGCAGGAGCGCGAGGAGCGTGGCGCGCATGCTCGACCGCCGGGATGTCACGGGAGCTCCTTCGGCATCACGTAGCCCACTCCGCGCAGGGTCTGCACGACCCCCGGGAAGATCTTGCGGCGCAGGTGGTGCAGGTGCACCTCGAGCGCGTTCGAGTCGATCTCCTCGCCCCAGCCGTAGAGCTTCTCCTCGAGCTGCTCGCGCGTGAACACGCGCCCGGCTTCCCCCATGAAGGCGTGCAGGAGCGTGAACTCCCGGCGTGAGAGAGCCTTCGCCTCGCCGCGCCAGGTGACCTCTCGCGTGGCCGGGTCGAGGCATAGCGCGCCCACCGCGAGGGCCGACGTGGCGCTGCCGGTCCTGCGGCGCACGAGGGCGCGCAGCCGGGCCGCGAGCTCGCCCATGTCGAAGGGCTTCACGAGGTAGTCGTCGGCGCCGGCATCGAGGCCGCCGATGCGGTCCTCGACGGTGTCGCGCGCGGTGAGGATGAGGACGGGCACGGGATTCTTGCGCGCGCGCAGCCTCGCGAGGACCTCCAGGCCGCTGCGGCGCGGAAGTCCCAGGTCGAGAACGACCGCCGCATGCGTGGCCGTCTCGAGTGCGAGGTCCGCCGCGACGCCGTCGCGGACCCAGTCCGCCACGAAGTCCTGCTGCCGCAACCCCGCCTGGATCGCATCTCCCAGCAGGGCATCGTCCTCGACGACCAGCACTCTCACCCGGCTTCTCCCGTTCGCCCCTCCCAGTCTAGGGCGCCGCCGCCGGGTCGTCCTTGCGCCCGGTCAGCATGGCGCGAACCAGGTTCTCGCGGTGCAGCCAGCTCGCCACCGCCACCCCGGCGAGATGCACCCCGACCGCGGCGAGCATCGCGCCCGCCAGGAACTCATGGGTTTCCTCGAGCCATTCGCCGCCCAGGTCCTCGTAGAGAGCCCAGCCGGAAAGCCCCGCCAGCGCGGCGAGCGTGAGCATCGCCACGATCGCGACGGCGCCGGCCGGATTGTGGCCGAGGTGGCGCTCGGGTCGCCCCGAGAGCAGCGTGCGCAGGTAGTGCGCAACCGCCGCCGGCCCGCGCACGAAGTTCGCGAAGCGCGCGTGCCGCGTCCCCACCACGCCCCAGAGTAGGCGGAAGGCCACGAGGCCCAGCACGGTGTAGCCGAGGAGCACGTGGATGTCGCGGTAGCGTTCGCTTTCGGCGGTGAGCCAGGCCCCGGCGAAGCAGAGCGCGATGGACCAGTGAAAGGCGCGAATCGCGATGTCCCATACCTTCACGGTGCGCGGCTCCACGGCGCCGGCCCGTTCGTGCAGGATCGCGCTCATCGCGGCCTCCCGCCGGGAATGCGGATGTCGCGCTCGGCGTAGACGCCGCGATCCGCGCCGGGGTGGCAGGCGCCGCAGTTCGCGAAGGACTTCACGTCGGGGCGGCGCAGCACCTCTGCCGGCACTTCGTCGCGATGCTCCTTGACGAACCACCGCGTCTGCGTCACGCGCAGCAGCGGCCTGCCGCCGGCAGAGGTGTCGCGGCGCCCGGCATTCCTTTCGAGGAAGGCGAGGATGTCGTCGCGCGCGGCGGGCTCGAGGCTTGCGTCGGCGCCGAAGTGCCGGTCGAGGCCCGCCATCACGGCCCGCCACGAATCCGCCGACAGGAGGCGCGGCGGGTAGGCGACGTGGCAGGCGCCGCATTCCTGTTTCCACGCGGGGTGGTCCGGGATGCGCTTGCCGCCGTCCGCGTGGGCGGAAAAGGCGTGGGCAAGGGAGGCCGCGGCGATGGCGTACATCGCGGCGAGGCGAATGGTGTTGCGAAGCGGGTTCATGGCGTTCTCCTATTTCGCCGCGAGCAGCCAGGCGAGGACGTCGGCCTTCTCGCCCGCGGTGCAGGCCCGGCCGGCGACGTCGTTGCAGTTGCGGCGGAACCACTTCTCGACCTTGCCCGCGCTCGTGAAGCGCTCCGGATTGGCCGCGGGCGCGAGGGGGGAAATCGCCTTGCCCGTGGCGGCGTGTCGACCCGGGGTGCCGGGCTTCTCGGTGTGGCAGGACGCGCAGCTCCACTCCCCGCCGTGGGAGGCGGAGAAGAAGGCGCGCCCGCGCGCGGCGGAGGCGGCGAAGGCGGTATCGGCCTGCCTTGCCTCGCGCGCGAAGGCGTCGAGGAACTGCGCCGGGGTTCCGGCGGCGGTTGGCAGGGCGGCCGCCAGGGCGAAGGCGGCGAGGGCGAGCGGGGGAATGCGCATGGCGATCTCCTGGGTGGGTAGATGTCGATGCGCGAATCCTGCCGGGGCCACCTTAACGCCGCCTTAACGCCCCCGGCACGCGGTTCACGAAAACGGGGACGCTCCCCTATTTCGCTTGCGTCGCCCTTCTCATTCGAAATAGGGGAGCGTCCCCATTCTCGCGTGGGCGCCTATTTCCGGGTGGTGCGGGGCTTCTTCGCGGGCGGGCGTTTCGGCGCGCGTTTCGGTGCGCGCCGGGGAAGCGCGGTTTTCTCCTCGACCGGCTCGCGGACCGCGAACTTCCCGCTTTCCTTCGCGATCCAGCGCTCGAACTGCGCCGCCGGCAAGGGCGGGCAGACGAGGTAGCCCTGGTAGAGGGCGCAACCGTGCTCGCGCAGGAAGGCGAGCTGCGTGGCCTTCTCGACGCCCTCGGCGACCACTTCCAGCCCCAGCCCGCGGGCGAGCCCCGTCACCGCGGCGACGATCGCCGCGCCGCCGCTCTCGGTGGAGCGGCGCGTTCCGCCGTCTATGTCGGCGACGAAGGACTTGTCGATCTTCAGCGTGTCCACGGGCAGGTGGCGCAGGTGCGACAGGCTGGAGAACCCGGTGCCGAAGTCGTCGATCGCCACCCGGAAGCCCATGCGGCGCAGCTTGAGCAGCGTGAGGCTCACGCCCTCGACGTCGCGCACCATGCTGGTCTCCGTGATCTCGAGGGTGAGCCAGGTGGGCGCGCAGCCCGTGGCCGCGAGGATCGTCTCGAGCTCGGAGACGATGGTGGCGTCGCGCAGCTGGCTCGCCGAGAGGTTCACGCACACCGTGAACGGGCCCATGCCGGCGGCGTGCCAGGCGGCGGACTGCCGGGCAGCGGCCTCGGTGATCCAGCGCCCGAGGTCGCGCATGAGACCGGCCTCCTCGGCGACCGGGATGAAGGTCGACGGCAGCACCAGGCCGCGCGACGGGTCGTGCCAGCGCACCAGCGCCTCCGCGTGGCAGACGCGGCCCGTGGCGACATCGAGGATCGGCTGGTAGTGCAGCTCGAACTCCCCCAGGCGGATCGCGCGCCGCAACGCGGCCTCCAGCCCCAAGCGCTGGTCGCGGCGCTGCGCGAGCGAGCGGGAGAAGGCGCGGTAGCTGTTCCGGCCCAGCTCCTTCGCGTGGTACATCGCGGCGTCGGCGTTCTTCAGGAGCGTCTCCGGATCGTCGCCGTCCTCGGGGTACACCGCGTAGCCGAGGCTCGCACTCACCAGCACCTCGTGGCCGTCGATCGGGAAGGGGCGCATCACGTCGTCCAGGATCTTCTGCGCCACCCGGTCGGGGCCGCTGTCGCCCTCCAGGTCCTCGAGGACGACCACGAACTCGTCGCCCGAGAGGCGCACGAGCAGGTCGCTCTGCCGGAGCGAGCCGCGGATCCTGCGCGCGAGGTCCCTCAGCAGCTCGTCGCCCACGCGGTGGCCGAGCGTGTCGTTCACGTCCTTGAAGTGGTCGAGATCCAGGAAGAGCACCGCGACGCCGTGCCCGTGGCGCTGCGCGCGCGCCAGCGCCGCGGAGAGCCGGTCGGGCAGCAGCAGCCGGTTGGGCAGCCCCGTGAGGCCGTCGTGGGTGGCCATGAACTGCAGGCGCTCCTCGGCCTGGATGCGCGAGGAGACGTCCTGCGCGAGCGACAGGATCGAGACGAGGCGACCCTCGGCGTCACGCAGCGCCGAGTTGTGCCACTCCACCCAGATCACCGAGCCGTCCTTGCGGTAGTTGCGGTTGAGGATCGTCGCGCTCGGCTCCGGCCCCTCCATCAGGCGGCGCACCATGGTGCCGACCGCTTCGGAATCCTCCTCGTAGACCAGGCGCAGCGTATCCAGGGGCCGGCCGAGGACCTCGGCGGGGCCGAAGCCGAAGATCGTCTCGGCGTTGCCGGACCAGCGCACCACCTTGAGGCCCGGGTCCCACTCGATCACCGCAAGCGGCGTGTTGTCGAAGTGCGCGGACAGGATCGAGTTGGCGCGGCGCAGTTCCTCCTCGACGAGCTTCTGGTCGTGGATGTCGCTGGTGGCCGCGTAGTAGCCGAGGTAGTGTCCGCGGGAATCGCGGCGCGGGGTGAAGTCCACGTTCATCCAGCGGTTGCGGCCGTCGGCGAACGCGACCAGGCGCTCCACGCTCACGTGCTCGCCGGATTCCACGCGGCGCAGGATCGGGTCGAGCAGTTCCGCGCGGGCCGCACCCAGCACCTCCAGGACGCTCGCGCCGATCACCTCCCCGAGCGGGCGGCCGACGTAAGCGAGGAAGGCGTCGTTCACGTAGCGGTAGCGGCGCTGCGCGTCCACGTACACCATCGGCGTGGGGATCGAGTCGATCACCTGGCGCAGCTCGCGCTCCTTTTCCTCGATGGAGGCCTGGGCGGCCTTCAGGTCGTGGATGTCCGTGGACACCACGTAGTAGCCGAGGACGCGCCCCGCTTCATCCTTGCGCGGGGAGAGCTTCACGCGCACCCAGCGCTCCTCGTTTGTCCCCGGCACGCGCAGCCGGCGCTCGTAATAAACGGTTTCGCCCGCAATGGCGCGGTCGATTTGGGGCTGCAGGGACTGCACGAGCTCGGCCGGGTAGACGTCCTTCGGGAACTTGCCGAGGGTGTACTCGCGCGTGAAGCCGCGCGAGGCGAGGAAGATGTTGTTCACGAACGTGCAGCCGCGCTCGAGGTCGATGTAGACGATCGCCTCGGGGATGTTCTCGGCGAAGAAGCGCAACTCCTCCTCGCGGGCGCGAAGTTCCGCCTGCGCCATCTTCAGGTCCTGCACGTCGTTGCCGACCACGTACATCCCGCGCACCTCGCCGTCGGGCCCCAGGTCGGGAACGGAGCGGCCGAGGATCCAGCGCCGCTCGCCGGAGGGCAGCACCAGCTCCCGCTCGTAGGTGGCCGTCTCGCCCGCGAGCACGCGGCGCACCATGGGCTCCAGCTCGGCAGCGGCCTTCGCGCCCAGGACCTCCGCGGCGGTCCGGCCGATGACGGCGTCGCGCGCCACGCCGCGGCCCTCGCAGAAGGCGCGGTTCACGAAGATGTAGCGCCGCTGCATGTCCAGGTAGGCCACCGCCACCGGGATGTTGTCGGTGAAGAGGCGAAGCTTCGCCTCCTGCTCGGCCAGGCGCTCCTGGGCGGTCTTCAGCTCGTGGATGTCGGTGCCGACGATGTAGTAGCCGGCGAAGGCGCCGTCCTCGCCGCGGTGGGGCTCCAGCCGCACCTGGAACCAGCGCTTGTCATTGCCGTCCGGGCCCACGAGGCGCTCGTAGGCGCAGGGTTCGCCGCGCTCCAGGCGGGCCACGAACGGCGCGTGGTACTGCGCCGCCGCCTCCTCGCCCATGATCTCGGCGACCGTGCGGCCAACGATCTCGGAAGCCGCCATGCCGCGGATGTGCTCGAAAGTCTTGTTCATGAACTGGTAGCGGAAGTCCGGACCCACGAAGGCGATGGCCTCGGGGATGTTCTCCGCGTAGAAGCGCAACTGGCGCTCCTGGCGCTCGAGGGCTTCGCGCAGCCGCCGGTCGTCGTCTATGTCGATCACGACCGAGAAGACGCCGCGGGTCTCGCCGTCGACCTTGTCGGGAATCAGGTTCACCCGCACCCAGCGCTGGGTGCCGTCGGGCGCCGCACCCTGGCGCTCGTAGACGACCTTCTCGCCGGCGAAGGCCCGCTCGAGCGGCGCGCGCACGACCTCGAGGATCTCGGGCGGATAGAGCTCCTCCAGCCGGCGGCCGACGGCGGATTCCACGGTGACGCCGCGCGGCCAGTCGAGGCCCGGCGTGTTCGCGAAACGCAGGCGCCGGTCCGCCCCGATGTAGGCCATGGGCACGCCCACGGTCTCGGTGACGAGCTGCAGCTCCCGGGTGCGGGCGAGGAGCGACTCCTTGAGGCGATGGTCCTCCTCGATGTCGACCAGCACCACGAGCGCGCCGCGCACCGTGCCGGTCTCGTCCTTGTCGGGAATCATGTAGCCGCGGATGCGGCGTTTTTCGCGGCCCGGCCACAGGGCCTCGCGCTCGTAGGTGACCGACTCTCCGGCCAGGGCGCGCTCGATCAGCGGCTGGCTCTGGGCGAGCACCGGCGGCGGCGCGAGGTCGCGAAAGTGGCGCCCGATCATGGCCTCGCGCGGCAATCCCGACCAGGCGACGCTCTGCGCATTGGCGAAGCGCAGGATGCCTTCGCGGTCGATGTAGGTGACGGGAAAGCCGATGGTGTCGGTGATGAGCGCCAGCTGGCGCTCGCGCGCCGCGATGGCCGCCTCCGCCTCCTTCAGGTGCTGGAGGTCCACGATCACCACGGCCACCCCGAGCACCTCCCCCGCCACGCGGACCGGGTGGTAGTGGGCGCGGACCCAGCGGCCTTCGTCGGGACCCTCCACCGTCAGGCGGTCCAGGACCTGTTCCTCGCCGGCGAGCGCGCGCGCGAGCACCTGGCGCCGCTCGTCCGGCGGCTCCTTGAGGGCCGCCTCGCTCAACGCGCGGCCCAGGAGTTCCGCTTCCTTCCTGCCGGCGAAGTCGAGGTAGGCGCCGTTCACATAGCGGTAGCGAAGCTCGCGGTCGATCACGCAGCAGGGCAGGCCGAGCAGGTCGAAGCCCGGTTGCATGTCTGCGAGGGCCGAGTCGAGCGCGTCCTGGGGGCGGAGAGTGAAAGCGGGCATTGCGGGCTCTGGTTTCGGGCAGTGTAAGCGTTCGGCCGCCCGGTCCCAAGGCGGGGCGGTAAAATCCCGGTATCCCGCCATGAACCTTCATCGACTCCTTGCCGAACGCGCGGCCGAATCGCGCCCCGTGCGCGTCGTGCTCATCGGCGCCGGCAAGTTCGGCTCCATGTACCTGTCGCAGGCACGGCGCACCACGGGCATCCACCTGCTGGCGGTGGCCGACCTCGACCCGGCACGCGCGAACGCCTCGCTGCAGCGGGTGGGGTGGGAGGCGGCTGCGCTCGGCGCGAAGTCATTCGAAGAAGCCTTGAAGCAAGGAAGCACCCACCTCACCGACGATGCCGCCGCCGCCATTGCCCACCCGGCCACCGAAGTGGTGATCGACGCGACCGGCAGCCCCGCGGCGGGCATCCGCCACGTCCTCGCGTGCTGCGCGGCGGGCAAGCACATCGTGATGGTGAACGTGGAGGCCGACGCGCTCGCCGGCCCGATCCTCGCGCGCATGGCGAAGCAGGCGGGCATCGTCTATTCGCTCGCCTACGGCGACCAGCCCGCGCTCATCTGCGAGCAGGTGGACTGGGCGAGAGCCGCGGGCTTCGAGGTCGTCGCCGCCGGCAAGGGCACCAAGTACCTGCCGGCCTACCACGCCTCCACGCCGGAGACGGTGTGGGGCCACTACGGATTCACGCCCGAGACTGTCGCCAAGGGCGACTTCAACGCGCAGATGTTCAATTCCTTCCTCGACGGCACGAAGAGCGCCATCGAGATGGCGGCGGTGGCGAACGCGACGGGCTTGCGCGCCGCGCCCGGCGGGCTGGAGTTCCCGCCCTGCGGCGTGGACGACCTCGCGCGCGTGCTGCGCCCCAAGGCCGACGGCGGCCACCTCCATCATCGGGGCCAGGTGGAAGTGATCTCGAGCGTGGAGCGCGACGGCCGCCCCGTCTTCCGCGACCTGCGCTGGGGCGTCTACGTCACTTTCGCTGCCGGCCACCCGTACGTGCGCCGCTGCTTCCAGGAGTACGGGATCGTGACCGACCCCTCGGGCGAATACGCCTCGATGTACAAGCCGAGCCACCTGATCGGGCTGGAGCTCGGCATCAGCGTGGCAAGCGTGGCGGTGCGGGGCGAGGCCACGGGTGCCGCCACGGGCTGGAGAGGCGACTGCGTGGCCACCGCAAAGCGCGATCTCAAGTCGGGCGAGACGCTCGACGGCGAGGGCGGCTACACGGTGTACGGCAAGCTCATGCCGGCGGCGGACTCGCTGAAGGCCGGGGCGCTGCCCATCGGGCTCGCGCACCAGGTGAAGCTCGTGCGCGACGTGCCCGCGGGCAAGGCGGTGTCGTGGGCCGACGTCGCCATCGACGAGACCGCGGAAGCCGTGAAGATCCGCCGGGAAATGGAACGCGAAGGCGCCGACGCATGAAGAAGGCCACGAAGCTCGTCCACGCGGGGCGCCGCGCGGAGAACCCGCCGGGGACGGTGAACCTGCCGGTGGCGCGCGCCTCCACCGTGCTCTTCGAGAGCCTCGAACACCTGGCGCAGACGCAGAAGCGCTTCGACGCGGGCGAGCCGGTCGCCACCTACGGCATCGTCAACATGCCGCAGCGCAACGCCTTCGAGGAACTCGTGTGCGCGCTCGAGGGCGGCCACCGCGCGGTGACGGTTCCCTCGGGTCTCGCCGCCGTCGCGGTCGCGATCATGGCCGCGGTGAAGGCGGGCGACCACGTGCTGATGGTCGATTCCGTCTACGGCCCCACGCGCCACTTCTGCGACCACACGCTCGCGAAGTTCGGCGTGGCGACCACGTACTACGACCCGCTCGCGAGCGGCGAGGCGGTCACGGCCCTCATGCAGCCCAACACCACCGTGGTCTACGTGGAGAGCCCGGGATCCCTCACCTTCGAGGTGCAGGACATCCCGGCCATCGCCAAGGCCGCGCACGCGAAGGGCGCCTTCGTGATCGCGGACAACGCCTGGGCGACGGGGTTCTTCTACCCGGTGATGGAACACGGCGCCGATCTCGTCGTGCAGCCCGCGACCAAGTACCTCGGCGGACATTCCGACGTGCTGCTCGGCGCGGTGGTCGCGAACGAACGCGCCTGGCCGCTGCTGCACGCCACCTCCCGCGACCTGGGCCAGACTGCGAGCCCGGACGACATCTACCTCATGGTGCGCGGCATGCGCACGCTCGCGCTGCGGCTGGAAAAACAGGGTGCTGCCGCGCTGGACATCGCGCGCCGTCTCGAAGGCCGCCCCGAGGTGAAGCGCGTGCTGCACCCGGCGCTCGCGAGCGACCCCGGCCACGCGTTGTGGAAGCGCGACTTCACCGGTTCCTCCGGGCTCTTCGGCGTGGAGCTTGCGCCCTGCACGCCCGCCCAGGTGGCGGCCTTCGTGGACCACTGCGAACTCTTCGGCATCGGCTACAGCTGGGGCGGATTCGAGAGCCTCGTCATCCCCGCGAACCTGCGCCACGGGCGCAAGGTGCGCCCCTGGACCGGCGGCCCGCTCATCCGCCTGCACATCGGGCTGGAAGATCCCGCGGACCTGCTGGCGGATCTCGACGCCGCCTTCGCGCGGCTCGCCGCCGCGGCCTGATCGCCATGACGCCGGAACTGCGCGCCGCGCTCGAAGGCGCGGTGATGGAGGCCACGCGCGCGGACTGGTCGCTTCTCGCGGCCGAGCCCGTCTCCGGCGGCTGCATCCACACGGCGCTGTGCCTGCGCGGCGAGGACGCGGATGGAAAGACGAAACACTTCGCGAAGCTCGCCGACATGTCACACGAGCCCCTGCTGGCCGCGGAAGCCGAGGGGCTTGCCGCAATTCGCGCGGCGGGCGCGATTCGCGTGCCGGCGCAGATTGCGCGCGGCGACGACGGCGAGACGGCGTGGCTCATCCTCGAATGGCTGGACCTGGTACCGCTCTCGCCCGCTGCGGGTGCCGCGCTCGGCCGCGCGCTCGCCGCGCAGCACCGCGCGCCGCAGGAGAAGTTCGGGTGGAAGCAGGACAACTTCATCGGCGCCTCGCCCCAGGCGAACGGCTGGAGCGGCGACTGGCTCGCATTCTGGCGCGACAAGCGCATCCACGCGCAGCTCAGGATGGCGATGGCCAAGCGCTACCCGTCGAAGCTGATCGACCGGGGCGAGCGGCTCCTTACCGACTGCGACGCCTTCTTCCGCACGCACACGCCGGTGCCCTCGCTGCTGCACGGCGATCTCTGGGGCGGCAACGCGGCCGCACTCGCCGACGGCACGCCGGTGGTCTTCGACCCGGCTGTCTACTGCGGCGACCGCGAGGCGGACCTCGCGATGACGGAACTCTTCGGCGGCTTCCCGAAGGATTTTCTCGCGGCCTACCGCGACGCCTGGCCGCTGGACGACGGCTACCCCGTGCGCCGCGACTTCTACAACCTCTACCACGTGCTCAACCACGCGAACCTTTTCTCCGGCGGCTACGTGGAGCAATCGGCGAGGCTCGTCGAGCGGCTGATCGCCGAGATCCGGTAGCGATGCGGCTCGCGCTGGCGAAGTGGACGCTGGGCCCGTGGCTTCTCGCCCAGGGCCGGCGCGTGCGGCGCGAGACACCGGTGCTGCCCGAACCCACGGGCCCGCGCGAAGGCGAGGCTGGGGAGGGCCGGGCGCTTCGACTGCTGATCGTGGGAGATTCGGCCGGCGCGGGCGTGGGAGCGGCGACGCAAGACGAGGCGCTCGCCGGGCGGCTCGTGGCGATCCTCGGCACGCGCTATCGCGTGCAGTGGCGCGTCGCGGCCAGCACCGGCGCGACGACGGCTTGGACCCTGCGCGAGCTCGAGCGCCTCGAGCCCTTCGCCGCAGACACGGTGGTGACCTCGCTCGGCGTGAACGACGTGACGGGCGAGGTGGGTGTTTCGCGATTCCTCGCACAACAGGCGCGGCTGCGCGCCTTGCTGCGCGAGCGCTTCGGCGCGCGGCTCGTCCTGGTTTCCGGCCTGCCGCCGATGCACCTCTTCCCGGCGCTGCCGCAGCCGCTGCGCTGGTACCTGGGGGCGCGGGCCCGCGAACTCGACCGCGCGCTCGCCGCCGTGCTGCCCGACGGGCAGGGCGCGGAGTTCCTCCCTTTCGAGGGCGGGCTCGACGCCCCGCACATGGCCGCGGACGGCTTCCACCCCGGCCCGGCGGTGTACCGGGCGTGGGCCGAGGCCGCGGCGCGGCGCATCGTCGCAGCCTTCGCGCGAGGCTGACGGGAACGCCCGCGCGAACCGCGTACCATGGGCCAGGGCCTTCCTTCCATCGAGGGAACGGCCACCCGACACCACCGGAGCGCCGCTTGCTGGGCTACCAGGTCGAAACCAGCACCCACCGCATCAGATCGCTCGACTACCAGGTGCGCGCGCTGGCAGACCGCAGGCAGTTTTCCGACCCCGAAGGCGAGGCGGAGCGCGCGGGCGTGACGCCCTCCTCGTGGCCGATGTTCGGCGTGGTCTGGCCGGCGGGCGTGGCACTTGCCGAGGCGATGGCGGTGATCGCGATCGCGGGCCGGCGCATCCTCGAGGTGGGCTGCGGGCTCGGGCTCGCGAGCCTGGTGCTCGCGCGGCGCGGAGCAGACATCACCGCGAGCGACCACCATCCGCTCGCCGGGGAGTTCCTGCGCCACAACACGAACTTGAACCACATGGCGCCGATCCCCTTCAGCCTCGCGCCGTGGGGCGGGCCGGACCCGGGGATCGGGCGCTTCGACCTCGTGATCGGCGCGGACGTGCTCTACGAGCACGAGCACCCGAAGCTGCTGGCAGGCTTTCTCGCGCTGCACGCGAACCCCGTCGTGCAATTCGTCATGGCGGACGCGGGCCGCGGGCATTGCGGGCGCTTCAACACGCAGATGCAGGCGCAGGGCTACACGCGCGTCGAAAGGCGCGTGCAGTTCGGCGACGGCTGGCCGCCGGGGACGGGGGGCAGGATCCTCACCTACGACCGCGCGGCGTAGGGCGCCGCTCAGCGATCGAGGGGGCTCACGACGCCGCGCCCGCCGCGGTTGAGCACGTGCGTGTAGATCATGGTGGTGCTCACATCCTTGTGGCCGAGGAGCTCCTGCACCGTCCGGATGTCGTAGCCGGCCTCCATGAGGTGGGTGGCGAAGGAGTGGCGAAACGTGTGCGTCGAGACGGGCTTCACGATGCCGGCCTCGTGCACCGCCCGCTTGATCGCCCGCTGCAGGGTCTGCCCGAAGGCGTGGTGACGGCGCCGTATGCGGGAACGCGGATCGATGGAAAGGGACCGCTGCGGAAAGACCCACTGCCAGGCCCAGAGACGGCCGGCGTTCGGGTACTTGCGTGAAAGCGCCCCCGGCAACTCGACACCGGGCACACCGGAAGCGCGATCGCGATCGAAGAGCGCGCGAACGCGGACCAGGTGCTCCTGAAGCGGCCCGGCGAGCGCGGCCGGGAGCATCGTGACGCGGTCCTTCCCGCCCTTGCCCTCCCGGATCAGAATCTCGCGCCGCTCGAGTTCGAGATCCTTCACGCGCAACCGGAGGCACTCCATGAGCCGCATGCCGGTGCCGTAGAGCAGCCGCGCCATCAGGGCGTGCGTGCCCGTCATCAGCTCGAGCACGCTCCGGGCCTCCGCCGCCGTGAGCACCGAGGGAAGGCGGCGGCGACGCTTGGCCCGAGGGATGTTCTCCAGCCACGCGAGCTCGACCCCCAGCACTTCCTTGTAGAGGAAGAGGATCGCGGCCAGCGCCTGGTTCTGCGTGGAAGCCGAGACGTTGCCGACGGTGGCGAGCGAGCCGAGGAAGGCGGTCACCTGCGCCTCCCCGAGCTCGCGGGGATGGCGCATGCCGTGGTGGCGGATGTAGCGGCGCGCCCACTGCACGTAGGCGCGCTCTGTCCTCAGGCTGTAGTGGAGGAGCCGGATGCGTTCGCGCAACGCATCAAGGAGGCGGGGGGGAGGAGGGGTGCTTACCATCGATCGCTTACCGGACAGTTGCCCGGACGATTCAACGGGGTTCAAAGACTTGCCGTTGACCGCGATTTGTCCCAGGAACAGAATGCGCGCATTACCGGACGTTAGCGCCGCTAATGTCTGTCAACCCAATAGGAAGTAGGTTCCTGGAACATTGTGCGGCTTTTGGCAGCTCACGCTAACAACGCGTTCGAGCGGGCCGTGAAACATGGTGGCCGCTCTCGCGCGAAGCGTCGGTGCGGCCGCTCAACTGGGTCGTTAGCCGGCACTAGCGTCGCTAACCCATCTCAATCACCCACCAGAGCTTGAAGACTCCATGAAAACACTCATAACAGAATTCATCAGCCTCGACGGTGTCGTACAAGCACCAGGGGGGGCAGACGAAGACACCGACGGAGGCTTCAGTCACGGCGGGTGGTCGATGAAGTATTTCGACCCGGAAGTGATGGGCGGCATGTATGCCGAACTTGCTGCACAGAGCGATGCGCTTTTGCAAGGGCGCCGTACCTATCAAGTTTCGGCCGCTGCATGGCCGAGCCGCTCAGGAGATCCATTTAGCGATTGGATCAATCGCGTCCCGAAATATGTGGTGTCTGATTCCCTCGCGGAGAAAGATGCGACGTGGAATCCAACCACGATCATTCGTGGCGCCGACTTCCTGAATACTGTGTCCGAGCTACGCGCACGCCCGGGCGGCTACATCTACGTTTATGGCAGCGCGACGATGGTCAGATCGTTGCTCGCCGCAGACCTCGTCGATGAGTTGCTGCTCACGATCGAGCCGATCATTCTTGGCGGGGGTAAAACGATTTACGCCGACAATGGGAAGGTGACCCCCTTTACGCTGAAGTCGACCGTAAAAGCCAGCACAGGCGCGCAAGTCTGCCGATATGTTCGTGCTCAGTAGCTTGCTCATGTGCCGGCTAACAACCGGTTGCAGCGGACGGCGCTATCGCGCCGCCGCTGAACCGAAGCGTTAGAGGTCGCGCAGGGCAAGCGATGTGCCATACTGTAGTATGGCGGCATAGCCATATACCTGCTATCCTGACGTATGGCTATGACGCCCTTTGAATGGGACTCTGCGAAGGACGTTGAGAATCAACGGAAGCACGGAGTGTCATTCGCGGAGGCGCAGTTTGCGTTTGCCGACGTCTTGCGTGTCATTGCCGAGGACCTAGGTCACAGCGCGAAGGAGGGGCGGTACTTCTGCTTCGGGCGCGTCGATCGAGGAGTGTTGACAGTCCGCTTCACATACCGGGGCGGAGTCATTCGGATCTTTGGCGCCGGGTTCTGGCGCAAAGGGAAAGACATCTATGACCGCGAAAACAAAGTACACGAGTGAACCCATCGGAGAGGTTCGCGTAGTGCGCGACTTCCTGCCCGCTCCTGACCAGCTCGCTTTCCGAGACGAGGGCGTGAAGGTCACCATTGCGCTGAGCCGCCGAAGCGTCGAGTTCTTCAAGTCGCATGCCGCGAAGAACCAGACCCAGTACCAACGAATGATCAGGCAACTACTCGATGCGTATGTGGATGCACATGCGCGACCTCTAACAACGCGTTCGAGCGGACCGGGAAAGGTCGTGGGCCGCACTGGAACGCCCAAGAAATGATGCGCCCCAGTGCGGCAAGAGAATCGTGCCTGGCCGCTCAACTGAATCGTTAGGGTCACACGTGCGCAACAGGCGTTCGAAGCACGGTCGTGAAACGACGTGGCTCGCGGATCTGGCCGCGGAACGGCATCGCTGCCCGGCGCTCAACTCGATCGTTAGCTGTCATATGAGCGCCGTCGTACTAGTGCCAATGTCGAAGACAGAGAACGACTCGAATGTCGCGTTTGCCCTAAAGAAGGACGCTCTTGGCCCACACATTGCCGCAAAGTGGGGGTGGGATGAGCCATATCAACGTGAAGTTCATGCAGATCGATGGGCCTCAAAGCGATTCTTTCGAATTATGAAGGGCAATCTCACAGTCGGAACCATCGCGATTGACGAGGCGGCGGACCACGTTCGAGTTGGAGAGTTCTATTTAGCGCCAGCGCATCAGAACCAAGGCATAGGCGCCGAGGTGATGCGGCCAGTTCTTGATAGCGCGGCCAGCCGAAATCTACCGGTGCGCCTGGAATGCCTAAAGTGGAACCCAGCCCTTACTTTTTACATGCGCCACGGCTTCGTAGTCACCGGCGAGAGTGATATTCACTACTTCATGGAAAAGGTCCCGAAAGGCTATGACAGCTAACACAGCGTTCGAGCGGGCCGTGGAAAAATGTGGGCTGCGTCTGGCCGCAGCATTGGCATCGTGGCCGGCCGCTCAACTAGGTCGTTAGAGCATCACAAGGAGGCGCAACGTGAGCACTGAGAGAACTGGAACAAGACATTTGACAACGGCGAGCGCCAGTGCGCACCTATCGTAGCAAAGAGAGGGCTGGCAGCTCTGTGGCTTGCGATTTCAGTCGTTCGAGACGGACGCATACGGGACTACGTTGTCGCTCAGTCGGCCGACGGCGCCAACTCGCTGCCGACAAATCATGGGCATCGGGTTGCGCAATCGCAGCGTTCGGAAGCGCACGTTCAAGGCAGGGCGCATCTGAAAGACGGTCGAAGAGCGCCGTCGATACGACCAGCAGGACGCGATCATCAAACGAGCGGGAGCACACTAGTCAGATCAAAGACGAAAAGGACTTGCGAGGAGATGCCTAACACCGCGTTCGAGCGGGCCGTGGGCCATCGTGGGCCGCGTCTCGCGCGGCAAGGCGGTCGGTGTGCGGCCGCTCAACTAGGTCGTTAGACGTCATGCCAACCACATCGCGAGTTCCAACCGTTGACGAATTATTTGCATTTGCTCGCTCGGTCGAAGGTGAGCCTCTCGAAACGCTGCACCGGACCAGGCCATTCACGGTATCGGTCGACGGCGCCAAACTGCACATCACGCCTGGAAGCCGCAAGCGCCGTGGCACCACTCGCGTTCGAGTCGCAGCGGTGTTGGAAAAATTGGGAAAGACCGGGACATTCCAGCCAGTCCAATACCAGCACCTGACGTACAACGCATCCTATGTACTGGCGCTTGTGAAGCTATGGCAGGGAGCATGACGTCTAACAACGCGTTCGAGCTGTCCGTGAAACAACGTGGGCCGCGTCTGGCCGCGGCACGGTCATCGTGGACGGCCGCTCAACTCGATCGTTAGGTCTCATGTTCCGAGTGCGACCATTCGCGGAAAAGGACCGATTGGCTCTGGAGGCCATCTATCGCGACAGCCGCGCCGAAGCCACTTGGCTGCCATCCGCGGTAAGGGAAGCGTCAGACTTTGCGCGAGACACCAAGGGCGAGGCGGTACATGTTGCTGTCGGAAACGACGATGAACCAATGGGTTTTGTTTCCGTTTGGGAGCCGGACGCTTTCATTCACCACCTCTATGTCCGCAATGGATCACGGCAAAGGGGCATTGGGAAGGTGCTGCTCAATGCACTTCGCACAAAGATGCCCATGCCGTGGAGGTTGAAGTGCCTGCGCGCAAATGACGGAGCGCTTTCCTTCTACTTCAGCCAAGGCTGGAGGGAAGTGTCATCAGGCGTTGGTGAAGACGGACCGTTCGCAGAACTGGAGAAGCATGAGACCTAACATCGCGTTCGAGCGGGCGGTGGATCAACGCGGGCCGCGTCTCGCGCGGCCAT